>NZ_CP067129.1:292500-2779753 GCF_028553745.1 Paracoccus seriniphilus | reverse complement strand
CTTCTTGCCCTATCTGTTCTGTCCCCGACCCAGCCGAAAATGCGGCTGGGCGATGGATCCACGACCTGTCCGGGGGGAGGCACGCAACAGATCACCCCTGCGACCAAAACCGGCACGCATGAGTGGGCCACAAGCCCTCAACCATAATAGACACGGAATTCACAGGGCCGATGGCAGCCGGCCATATGAATCCGAGGGCAGAAGAGAGATGACTCTGCTTCGTCGCCTGGCCGGTCCTGATCGGGGCGTGATGACCCGATGGGTGGAGCGGCCCGTCCCCCAAAAGCGACGTGAATCGCAGGGTGAAACTAGCAACAGCTTCAGGCGTCGCGCAACCGAACTATGCGCTTGACAGGTTGTTTACGAATTCGAATCTCGGATGCCTTTGACTCTACAGTAAAAAAACCTAAAGGCATTGAAAATTAACGATTTATTAAGTCGTTTCGCACGTGCGGCAACGGGAATCGGGCGCAAGCTGCATGCTTGCGCCCGATCTGGGTTTCAGGGCCTTGGCAGGCCTATTCACTGGGTTTTTTGGCTGGCTTGCCGTTCGGAATCAGGCCGCCGACAGCGCCTTCACGCGCGCTGCCAGACGCGAGATTTTCCGCGCTGCAGTATTCTTGTGGACGACGCCTTTGGTCACGCCGCGCATCAGTTCGGGCTGGGCTGCCTTCAGGGCGTCACGTGCGGCATCGGCATTGCCCGATGCGATGGCTTCCTCGACCTTGCGCAGATAGGTGCGGATGCGCGAGCGACGTGCCTTGTTGATGTCGGTGCGGCGCAGCGCCTGGCGTGCGCGCTTTTTGGATTGGGGCGTATTGGCCATGGTACAGGTCCTATCGGGTCTTTGACATTTCAATTGCGCAAAAGACCCATTCCTGCCGCTTCGAATGAAACGGACATGATTCTTGCCTAAGCGGGCCCACGCGCATGTAAGCGTGGGTCCTTAAGGCAAGAAAGCCGGAAAGGGAACCCCTAATCAGCGGTCGCGGAACTGGGCCTCGCGCTTTTCAAGGAAAGCGGCCATGCCTTCTTTCTGGTCATCCGTGGCAAACAGCGAATGGAAGGCGCGACGTTCGAACAGCAGGCCTTCGCGCAGCGTGGTTTCATAGGCGCGGTTGACCGATTCCTTGACCACCTTGGTGGCCACGGCGGATTTCTCGGCAATCTTGCGCGCCGCGTTCATCGCCTCGGGAATCAGCTTGGGCGTGGGGACCACGCGGCTGACCAGACCCGAGCGCTCGGCCTCGGCTGCATCCATGAAGCGACCGGTCAGGTTCATGTCCATGGCCTTGGATTTGCCGACAAAGCGGGTCAGGCGCTGGGTCCCGCCGATTCCGGCCACGACGCCAAGGTTGATTTCGGGCTGTCCGAATTTGGCATTCTCGGCAGCAATGATGAAATCGCAGACCATGGCCAGTTCGCAGCCGCCACCCAGGGCATAGCCGCTGACGGCGGCGATGATCGGCTTGCGAATCCGCTGGATGGCCTCGATCTTGGCACCGAACAGATCCTCGGAGTAGACCTCGACAAAGCTCTTCTCGGCCATCTCCTTGATGTCGGCTCCGGCGGCAAAAGCCTTTTCGCTGCCGGTCAGAACGATGCAGCGCACCTTGTCGTTCCTGTCGGCTTCGGTCAGCGCCTCGGAGAGTTCGCCCAGAAGCGTCGCATTCAGCGCGTTCAGGGCCTCGGGCCGGTTCAGTCGCACAAGGGCGACCTCGTCGTCGATTTCCACGATGATGGTTTCATAAGCCATAGGCCTGGACCTCGTTGCGAATAAGCGTTGTGCCGATTCCTATCAGCATGGCGGAGTGAAAGCCAAGCACTTGGCGCGGGTGGGTCGTTACCGCTGACATCGCGGGCAAAAAAAGCTGGATCGGCCCGATTGAACGATTCGGTTTATCTGTCCGTCGCAGCCGGTTCGCGGGCAGGGCCGCCCCTCGCGATCATAGACGTGAAAGCTGTGCTGGAAATAGCCCAGCTCGCCTGTCGCCTGCCGATGATCGCGCAGGGATGACCCGCCTGCGGCAATGGCCTCGGTCAGAACGTCGCGAATATGGCCGGTCAGCCTGGCCAGCCGCGCCCGCCCGATTCGTCCCGCCGCGCGGCGGGGGTCGATACCGGCACGATGCAGGGCCTCGCTGACATAGATGTTGCCCAGACCGGCGACGATCTTCTGATCCAGCAACGCCTGTTTCACGGGCAGGCGCCGGCCGGAAAAGACCCCGGCCAGATAATCAGGAGTGAATTCAAGGTCGAAGGGTTCGGGTCCCAGGTGGTCCAGCAAAGGATGGGATTGCCCGTCGCGGATCAGATCGACCATGCCGAAACGGCGTGCATCATTGAAGGTGATCGTCGTGCCGGCCTCGGTGGTCAGCACGACATGATCGTGGCGGGGCAGAATCGAGGGATCGCGATGAAAGCCGCCAAGCTGGTCGTTCTCGATCAGCATCCGCCCCGACATGCCCAGATGCAGCAGCAGGATGCCGCCGCGATCCAGATCGGCCATCAGGTATTTCGATCGCCGCCGCAGGGTGGTGACGGTGGCGCCGGTCAGCACCTGAACCAGATCCGGCGGCAGGGGCCAGCGCAGATCGGGACGGCGCGCCTCGGCGCGCGCGATCCTTTGCCCTTCAAGATGCGGCATCAGGCCACGCCTGACGGTCTCGACTTCCGGCAGTTCTGGCAATCTGTTCCCTTTCGCTGCATTGTGCGCGCGTCGCACGGGACTTATCTGGCGGCTGAGGCAAGGAACGGCAAGCGGCATGAGTGACAAGAAGCAGACACATTTCGGTTTCCGGACGGTCGACGAGGACGCCAAGGCAGGGATGGTGCATGAGGTCTTTTCCAGCGTCGCGTCACGCTATGACCTGATGAACGACCTGATGAGTGGCGGAATCCACCGCGTCTGGAAGAATGCCATGATGGACTGGCTGGCGCCGCGCGACGGTCAGCATCTGCTGGATGTCGCCGGCGGCACGGGCGATATCGCCTTTCGTTTCCTGGACCGCGCACCGGGCGCGCGTGTCACGGTCTGCGACATGACCGAATCCATGCTGGTCGAGGGGCGCAAGCGTGCCGATGCCGCGGAAAAGATCGACCGCCTGGCCTGGGTCGCGGGCGATGCCATGGCCCTGCCTTTCGCGGACAACAGCTTTGACCGCTATACGATCAGCTTCGGCATCCGCAATGTCACCCGAATTTCCGATGCGCTGAGCGAGGCGTTCCGGGTGCTGCGTCCGGGCGGGCGGCTGATGGTCCTGGAATTCAACAGGATCCCGGTCCCGGCGATGCAATGGGCCTATGACCGCTACAGCTTCAACGTGATTCCCGCCATGGGACAGGCGGTGACCGGGGATCGTGACAGCTACCAGTATCTGGTCGAATCGATTCGCCGTTTTCCCGAACAGCAGGAATTTGCCGACATGATCAGCGCGGCAGGCTTTGACCGTGTGCAATATCGCAACCTGTCGATGGGAATCGCGGCGTTGCATTCAGGATGGAAGCTCTAGATGCGCGGCCCTCACAATCTTTTGCGCCTGATCCGGACGGGCGCCACATTCGAGCGCACCGGAGCCATGCAGGTCGCGCTGGACGCGGTCGAGGCTCCGCCGCGTCTGCGCATCGCGGCGCGCGTGCTGGGCTGGCCGTTTCGCTGGCTGGGCTACAAGGGGGACCCGAATCTGCCGCCGCTGACGCGGGCAATCACCGCGCTGGGACCGGCCTATATCAAGTTCGGGCAGATTCTCTCGACCCGGGCAGATGTCGTGGGCACCGAACTGGCCGATCAGCTGCGGATGCTGCAGGACCGTCTGCCGCCTTTCCCCACCGAGATCGCCAAGCGTACCATCGAATCCGAATTGGGCCAGCCGGTCGACAGCCTGTTTTCCGAGTTCTCGGAACCGGTTGCAGCGGCCTCGATCGCGCAGGTGCATCGGGCGCGCATTGCCGAAACCGGGCAAGAGGTTGCCGTGAAGGTGCTGCGCCCCGGAATCGCGGCCGCCTTTCGCCGTGACATCGACGCATTCCATTTCGCTGCGGGGATCATCGAATTCCTGTCACCGGGCAGTCGCCGTCTGCGCCCGCGCGATGTGGTCAGCCATTTCGAAAGCGTCGTCGCCGGTGAACAGGACATGCGGCTGGAGGCCGCTGCCGCCTCGGAATTTGCAGAAAACACCAGGGATGACGAACGATTTGCGGTGCCCGCGCCGCATTGGCATCTGTCGGGTCGTCGGGTTCTGACCTCGGATTGGGCCGAGGGGCTGCCGATGGGCGACCGCGAGGCGCTGATCGCGGCGGGCCATGATGTCACGCGCATCGCGACACGGGTCATTCAACTGTTCCTGCAACATGCCTTGCGGGACGGTTTTTTCCACGCGGACATGCATCACGGCAATCTGAAGGTCGCGGCGAATGGCGATGTCATTGCCTATGATTTCGGGATCATGGGTGAAATCGATGAATATTCGCGTCGCGTCTATGCCGAGATCCTGATGGGCTTTATCCGCCGCGACTATCGCCGCGTCGCCCGCGTTCATTTCGAGGCCGGATATGTGCCGCGCGACCGTGACGAGGCCGCCTTTGCCCGCGCCCTTCGGGCCGTCGGAGAGCCGATCTTCGGTGTTGATGCCAGCCAGATTTCCATGGCGAATCTGCTGGGCTATCTCTTCGAGGTGACCGAGCGTTTCGGTATGCGGACGCGGACCGAACTGATCCTGCTGCAACGCACCATGGTGGTCGTCGAAGGCGTGGCGCGTTCGGTCGATCCGCAGTTGAACATCTGGGATGCCGCCAAGCCGGTGGTCTCGGATTACATCAAGTCCAATCTGGGTCCCAAGGCCGTGGCGGCCGATATGAGCAAGATCGTCCAGACCGTCGGACGCTATGGCCCGCTGTTGCCGCAGATGGTCGAACAGGCCCTGTGGGAGCGCGCACATCCCGAGGATGTCGCGGCCGAGGCAGACAGCCGCGCGAAGACGCAGGTGCCGCTGTGGCTGGTGACGGTGCTGTCGCTGGCGGCGGGCGCGGCCATCGGGCTGGCGCTGGGATAGGCGGCTAGAAGCAGAGGATTTCTGCTTCAGCCTCGGCCCGGCGCAGGCGTGCGACGAATTCGTTCATCTCGGCCATTCCCTTGAACATCGATGCGCGTTCGCCGCTGATCTGCTGCATGCGCAGCACGGTTTCGGCATTGACGTAATCCTCGTAGGGCAGAACCGAGGCAATCTGGTCGATGGCGCAGGCACAGCGGTCCAGCATGGCGCGGTTCTGGCCATTGGTTGCCATGCAGGTAAAGACATATTCTGCCCGCGCATTGGTCGGATAGTCATTCACCGCCTGACCCCAGCCCGGGGTCGCCGCCGCAAGCGCCAGGCAGGCCGTCGCAAGCCGTTTCTTCATTGCAGAACCATGTGGTTGAGATAGCCGGGGATATCGCCTTCTGTCTCGGCGCGCAGCTCGCGGATGGGCGCGGCCGGATCATCCAGCACGAAGGTCAGCTTCAGTGTCTGGAACCCGTTCATCTTCGCGGCATTGGGATCGGCAGCGAAAGGTTGGAATGTCGCGACGACGGAATCGCCATCCCGTGCGATCTGCCCGCCGCGAAAGACCGCGTCCTTGATGCGGTTGCGGATGTAGAACGGGCTTCCGCCGGTCAGCCGCGCCATGTCGCGCGAGGTCTGTTCAAGGAAAAAGGTCAGCACCGGATCGCCGCCCGAGATCGGAAAGGGACCGATCTTCTGGCTCCGTGCATCCGTCTTGCGGATCAGTTGCAGCGCGGGTTGCTGATCTGACGGGTCGATGATTTCCGCCAGCGTCACCGACCCATCATGCACTGGCAGGAAACCGGGTGCCTCGGGGCCCGCGACATTCACGGTCCAGGCGATCGAACTGTCAGGCAGCGACCATGGGCCCCGATTGGCAAAGACGATATCGCCCGCCTCGCCCGCCACCACAGGCCCGCTGGCAAGCCCCGCCAGCATTGATACCAGCATGATTGCGAATAGGCGTCTCATTGACCTCTCCTCCATGTCCATCTCACAGTTGCGGGGTGTGCGCCGCAGGGCAAGCCCCCGCCTGTCGTCCATCAGCCCTTGGTCGCAGAGCTCAGCCCAGAACCCGTGCCAATGTCTCTCCCAGTTCGGACGGACGCAGCGGCTTTTCCATCAGATGCACGCCCATGGCGGCACAGGTGCGCGCGATATCGGGATCGCGATGGGCGGTGACCATGATTGCGGGAACCGGCTGGTTCAACCGCGAGCGCAGGGCCTCGATCGCGGCAACGCCGGTATCGCCATGTTCCAGGTGGTAATCCGCGATGATCACCTCGGGGGGTTCTTCGCCCATGGTTGCAACCGCTTCGGCGGTGCTGCCGCAAAGCCGCGCCACCATGCCCAGATGATCCTGCAGTGTCAGCTCATAGCCTCGCCGCATGGCTTCGTCATTCTCGATGATCAGGGCTACGCGCCCGCGCAACGTGGTGGTCAGCAGATCCTTGACGGCGGGGCGGGGGCAGTGGTCGCTCTCGGCGGGGGGCAGGCCGACCTTGAAGACGGTGCCGCGCATGGCTTCGGAATTCAGGCTTATCGGATGGCCCAGCTTGTTGCAGGCCCGGCGCACGATGGACAGGCCCAGCCCCATCCCCGGCGTGCCGGAATCATGGCCGAGACGCTGGAATTCCTCGAAGATGCGGTTGCGATCCACGGCAGGTATTCCCGCGCCGGTGTCATAGATGCAGAGCCAGCAGGTGTTTCGCTGCCGGCGCACTCCGACCACGACACCCCCGCGGCTGGTATATTTGATCGCATTCGATATCAGGTTCTGCGCAATGCGTCGCAGGAACACCGGATCGCTTTCGACGACGGCATCGGTCTGGACGAAGGACAGTTTCAGGTTCTTGGCCTCGGCCAGCGGGGCATATTCGGCCGCAAGCTTGCGAAACAGATCGTGCAGCGGCACCGGCTGGCGGTTGAACTCGATCCGCTGGCTGTCCAGCCGGGAAATATCCAATACCGCATGCATCAGTTGTTCCACCGATTCAAAGGCACCTGACAGCCGGTCGGTCAACTCCAGTTGCTGGGGATCCATCGGCGTATCGGTCAATGCCGACAGGAACAGCCGCGCGGCCGAAAGCGGTTGCAGCAGATCGTGGCTGGCTGCACGCAGGAACCGGGTCTTCGAGCGGTTGGCCTCTTCGGCGGCCGCGCGGGCCACGGCCAGTTCACGGTTGCGCTGTGACAGATCGGCCATGGCCTGTTCCAACTGGCGGGTGCGGGTCAGAACCTCTTGTTCCAGTGCGACGGCGGCCTGAAACATCGACCAGGCCGAGCCGCGCGATTCTTCCAGCCGGTCGATACGGTCGATCAGCACTTGGTTGATGCGGGTCAGCTTTTCGACCTTGCGCGCGGCCGAATCGTCCTCACGCAGCATCGGGATTGCCAGTCTGCGCAGCCTTGTCCGGCGCCATGAAGGCCAGTCCGACAAAGGTCTGATTCACATGCATGCCGCTGTGCTGTTCGCCATAGGTGTTGAAACCCGCCACGCGATATTTGGCAAACAGATCGCCCATCCGGTCGCTGAGTCCCGCGCGCTCCAGTGCCAGCCGTCGCAGAATGCAGTCGAAGCCCAGCACCATCAGCGGCGCATGGGGCAGATCGTCCAGCGCATCGGCGAATCCCTGTGTCAGATCGTCGGCCCGCCCCAGCGTCAGCACGGTGCCGGTGTCGATTGCAGACATCAGCGACAGCCCGCCATCCTCGGTGATGGCGCTGATGGCGCGGACATGGTGGCGTCGTCCCATGCGCAGCAACAGCGGATGGCGGGCAAATTCGGTCGGGGTCAGCTGATCCTGGGGGACGCCGATGATACGGGCGTATTCCTCGGCGGCGGGTTCGGCGTTCAGTTCCAGGATCCGGCGCTTGTCGGGCAGGGCGGCGGTGACGACGGCGCGCGTCGCGGTGGGGCTGAAATGGGCAAAGGTGACCTCGCTGATGGTCAAGCCGGTCTCGACCATCAGGAATATGGCTGCATTCGAAATGATCTCGTCATTCAGCAGCAGCGAGGTATGTCCGAACTCCAGCCCGTCCCCGGCCGAGCCGCCAAGCGTGGGAACCGAGGGCAGCGCCGCGTCGATGGTGGCGACCAGCGCGTCCTCCTGTCCGGCCAGCCCGTCCACCAGCAACAGGCCGAACAACGACCGATCCGGATCGGGACAGAAATCCTTGTGCATCCGGCGTAGTGCCGTCATCCATTCCGAGACCGGCAGCCCCGACAGATTGGACAACTGCAGGGCATGGGCGCGGAATTCGGAAGCCGGAAATCCGATGGCCAGCACGCTCTGGCTGGTATAGCCGCAAGGCCCGATCTCCCCGGCCGAGGAACAGCCTGCGACAAGACAGCCGGGCGGCAGTGCGTCGCGCAGCCCCCTTGCCAGATCGCGCAGCCGGGTCTGATCGTCGGTGAACAGCAGCACCAATGCGGGATCGATGCCGCGCAGGCCGGCCAAAAGAGACTCCTGAGCGTCGTCTGCGTCGCGGTCGGCCTGCACAGCCACCGGCCCGATGGCACCCTCCTTTGCAATCAGGCCGGTATTCATCAACCAGCCTCGAACAGCCGGATGGAATTTGCCAGCAGGACTGCCTGAGTCCTGCGGCGTGCGTTGATCTTGGACATGATCGCGGTGATATGCGTCTTGACGGTCGCCTCGGCGATCGACAGTTCGTAGCTGATCTCCTTGTTGGCCTTGCCCTGGCAGATCAGCCGCAGGATGCGCATCTGCTGCGGTGTCAGCGAGGCGAAACGGCGCATCAGTTCCGCCTTGGCCTGTTCATCGGCATCTGCCTCTTCGGGGCGATAGCCCTCGGGGGTGACATGCTCGCCATCCCACATGCGCCGCAGGCTGTCGACCAGAGCCTCGCGGCTGAGCGATTTGCTTATATATCCCTGAGCGCCAGCCGCCATGGCCGCCGAAATCATTGCCGCCTCCAGATCGGCGGAAATCATCGTGATGGGCACGTCGGGCAGTTGCCGGCGCAGCGCGACGATCCCTTCGGATCCGCGCGCATCGGGCAGGTTCAAATCCAGGATGACGGCGTCAGGGGCCCCTTGCGCCTTGATCTGTTCGATGGCCGAGGCAAGGCTGCGTGCGGTACGGACATGTTTCAGTCCGAAACTGATCTTCAATGTCAGCGCCAGCGCGTCACACATGAGTGGATGATCATCCACGATCAGGATTTCTCTGACCTGATCTGCGCACAGTCGTGGCGGATTTGACACGCGCGCCGTTGTGGCTGCGGTGATCATGGTTATTCCTCCCGTTAGAAGAGTGCAGTCAGGCTCCTCCTCCGCTGCAACTCATACTTAGATTGTAGAGGCGGTGGAAGGTAAAGCAAGCCTGCTGTGGGCACAGTCATGCAAATTTGGCGACAGGTTTCGTCGTTTACCCTGCGTTTATTCCGATGGGTCTAAACCTCCTTCAACCGCGGCAATGCCGACGGATGTTTGAAAGGACGACAAAGTGCAAAAGAAAATCATCATCGCCATGACCGGGTTGTCAGTTCTGTTCGCGGGGGTCGCATCGGCCGAGCAGCAGCGCCCGAAGATGGCCCCGGCTGCCATGATGCAGCATCTTGATGCAAACAAGGACGGCAAGATCAGCAAGAAAGAGTTCATGCAGGGGGCCAAGCAACGCGAAGCGAAAAAGGGCGACCGGTCCAAGGGCAAGCATGAAGGTGGCAAGCGCCCGAACATGAACCCCGAAAAGATGTTCGCCCGTCTGGATCAGAACAAGGATGGCGTGGTGACCAAAGGCGAGCTTGCGCATATGGCTGAAGCCCACAAGAAGTCCCGGAAATGAACAGCGGGAATGCGAATTGGCCGCCCGGTTCCGGGCGGCCCTTGTCGCGGTTCAGCCTTTTGCACCAAAGGTCTGATCCCAGACATGGCCATCCAGATCCTCGGCATGCACCGTGATCGGCTGGCCGTTGGGATCATAGGCAAAGCGGAACACCGGATCCTCGCTGACCGAGATGCCCGCCTGCATCGAGAACAGCAGCTCATCTCCCTGGCGAACCTGCAGCCGGTCGATGAAATTCGCCGGAATATTCAGCAATGTGACCTGATCACGCTGCAGGCCCGAAAACATCGGATGACGGATCATCAGGGTGCCGATGCTGCGCCCGTCCTGCATGGTGCTTTTCCAGCGCATCTGCCCCATGGATTGTTCGACCGCGGCCATATCCTTGCCCGCCGGAGCCGAACATCCGCCCGATGCCTTGACGAAACGCCCTGACATGACCTTGCCGCCATCGGCAAGATCGCCAATGGCACGAACATCGGAATAGGCATCGACGCGAACTCGGACTTCGAAATCCAGCGGCATCAGCGCCGGGCCGAATTCATATTCTGCGGCGACCGGCGCGGGGTTTTCATCAATGACCAGCGTCAGGCCGTCAATCGGTGGTGCATCTGTCGGCTGGGTCAGCCGGATGGGCACGATGGCGGCGTCATTGGCGCGCATCGGTGCCTCCAGGTCCAGGATCGCGCTGTTCAGAGGCGGCTCCTCGTCAAGGCCTACGACGGTTTGGCGCAGATCTTCCCAGGTTTCGGATGGCAGCAACGGGTTTTCCTGCGCCAATGCGGGCGACGCCAGAAGCAGCCCGGTCAAAAGCCATGCCTTCATCTCTCATCCTCCCTTTTTCATGCGCCGATAGATGAAATCATCCCTGTCGGTGGCCGCGTCCTCCTCGGCCCGCGCGACGACCTGCGCATGCAGCGGCGATTTCGAGCACACCGGATCGGTCGCCCGCGCCTCTCCCGCCAATGCCATAGCCTGACATCGACAGCCGCCAAAATCCACGTTTTTCCGCTCACATGATCGGCATGGCTCGGCCATCCATTCGGTGCCGCGAAAGGCGTTGAAGGCATCAGACAGGTGCCAGATGTCCGACAGGCTGCGATTGCGGACATTGTCAAAACGCATCCAGGGGATCGACGGTGCGGCGTGGCAGGGCAGGACAGATCCGTCAGGAGCGACATTCAGCCCGGTGCTGCCCCAGCCACCCATGCAGGCCTTGGGGTAAATGGCGTGATGGTCGGCGGGCACATAGTCGATCACCATGCGTCCGCGCAGCCGAATCCGCGCTGCGTTGACCACCTGTCGCGCAATGGCGGCCTGTTCGCGCGTTGGCATCAGTGCGGCGCGGTTCAGATCGGCCCAGCCGTGGAACTGCACGGTCGCGACCTCGATCCGGCGCGCGCCCAGTTCTTCGGCCAAGTCGATCATGTCGGGCAGGCGATCCATGTTCTGGCGATGCACCACCGCGTTGATGGTCAGGGGAAAACCGATTTCCGTCACCCAGTCGGCGAAGGCCATCTTCTTGTCCCATGATCCCGGATGACCGCTGATGCGATCGGCCATGTCGGGGCGGATGCCTTGCAGGGACAGCTGGACATGATCGACCCCGGCGCGATCCAGTTCGATCAGTCGCGTACGGGAGATACCAATGCCCGAGGTGATCAGGTTCACATAGAGCCTGGCATCCTTCGCGCCAGCGACGATCTGCGCCAGATCACGGCGCGCGCCGGGTTCCCCGCCCGATATATGCACCTGCAAGACGCCCAGGTCCGCCGCCTCACGGAAGACCCGCACCCAGTCCTCGGCGGGAAGTTCGGCCTGCGCGCGGGTCAGTTCGACCGGGTTCGAGCAATAGGGACAGGCCAGCGGGCAGCGATGGGTGATCTCGGCCAGCATGGCCATGGGCGGGCCAGAGCTGACCGGGTTGCCATCGATGTCGTGGGGGGCAGGTTGGTCCTTCATGGCGCGTCCTTCACGAAAACCATGCGCCGTTCGATCAGCCCGGTCAGGAATTCGCGCATGTCGGCCGCAATCTGATCCCGGGGGGCCTGATAGCGGGCGGCCAGATGAGCCGCGATCACGGACAGGCTGCGGCTTCCGTCCAGTTCGGACAGGATGGCATCGCCGATCTGGTCCAGCTGTATGGCGCGTTCGGGGGCCTGCAACACGCGAATGCCCCGCACCCTGTCGTCCTGAAGCCGCACCCCGCGTGGCAGATAGGGGATGTCATCCATGCCGATCAGCGGGGAGGAAGGGCTGTTCATGTCGCCATGCCTTCACCGGGACGCCATGCGCCGGGGGGGATGTGGCCCTCGACATAGCCATGCCAAAGGGCGTCAAGCTGCGCCCAGAGAACATCGGTCTTGAAGATCAGCGCCGCTGCCGCCGCATCCTGCTTTTCGCGGGTATCGGCATGGGTCAGCACGTAATCCAGCCCGAATTTCACGTCTTCGGGGGCCTCGGTCAGGCGTTTGCGGAAATAGGCCAGACTGCTGTCATCCGCAAAATCGTAATGGGCCAGCAGGCCTTCGATGCGCTGGGCATGGATCTTGGGCGCGAACAATTCGGTCAGGCTGGCCGCCACCGCATCCAGCAACGGCATGTCGCGCACGAAGCGCACATAGGCCTCCACGGCGAACCGGGTGGCCGGCATGATGCCGACTCCGCTGGCCACATAGTCGGGATCCAGCCCCACAGCACGGGCCAAGGCCAGCCAGCGGCGCAGCCCGCCGCCTTCGGTCCTGCCGCCGTCATGATCCTCGATCCGCTTGCGCCAGGCGCGGCGCAGGTCGGGATCTTCGACCCGGCTCATGAAGGCGGCATCCTTCATCGGGATGCGCGATTGATACATCCAGCGATTGATGACCCAGGCGCGCACCTCGTCAGGGGTGCAGTCTCCTCCGTGCAGGCGGGCATGGAACGGATGGCGGTCGTGATAGCGCTGTGCGCCAATGGCCCTCAGACGGGCTTCGAATTCCTCGCGGCTTTGCGGGGCGTCGGGCATGTCTTTCATAGGGCGATCTCCATCCCGTCGCGGCCGATCCGCCAGCCCTGCCGTTCGGCCTCATCGGATTCTGCGCTGGACGGGTCGGTCAGCGGATTGGAATTGTTCATATGAACGAACAGGCGTTGTCCCACCGGCACATCGGCCAGGCTGGCGATACTGTCCTGTGCGGCCATATGGCCCATGCGGCGGCCGGTCTTCTTGCCCAGCCCCATGCGGATCATCTCATCGTCCTGCCACAGCGTACCGTCAAACAGCAGCGCATCGGCGCCGGAAATGCGCGCCTTCAGCCAGCCCGGCATTTCGGCACAGCCGGGGATATAAAGGGCGCGCCGTTCGGCACTGCGCAGTTCCACGCCCACGGTCGTCTCGCCCATCAACCCGGTCTCGACGACCTCGCCTTCCTGATACAGCGGTACCTTGCCCGGCACGGCAAACAGGGTTGCCGTCAGACCCGGAAGCAGATCGATCGTCTGATCCAGCGCGAGGGTGCGGCGCGGCACGATATCGGGCTGCAGCGCCCCCATCATCGGGTTGGCGGCCAGCGCGTCATGGATGGCTGCGGTGGCGAACAACGCAAAGGGTTGGCTTTCGCGCAGGGTCAGCAATCCGGCGACATGATCGATATCGCCATTCGTGACCAGCACGGCTCGCAAGGGCATCCGACGCGGGCCCGTGGGGTGCAGAGCCGGCGTCGCGGCCAGTTGCATGCGGATGTCCGGAGAGGCGTTCAGGATCGCCCAATCCGTTCCATCCGCGCTGACCGCGACAGAGCTTTGCGTCAGGGACGGGATGCGCCCCTGTCTTGCTGCGTCACAATTGGCGCAACCACAGTTCCATTGTGGCAGGCCGCCACCGGCAGCCGCACCCAGAATGACGATTTTCATGTTTCACCAAGGCAGACGGCCCCGCCCGAGGGGATCGGACAGGGCCGTGTATCACGTCTGTTTTCCAAGGAACCCTTAGAACAGTACGGGCTCGTCCTCTGCCGGGGCATACATGTTGATTTCCATGCCGCAGGCGATTTCCTTCAGGATCGGTTTGGTCCAGGCCATATTCGTTCTCCTCCGAAAGCCATGTCGCAACACAGCGACTGGATTTCATGTTAGATGAGGGGCAGGATAGGTCAACACTACTAAGGTAGCAGGGCGCCAAACGCCGTCTTTCCATGCAAATGCAGGAAAACATGCTCATGTTTCATCTTGTTTTGACTGCCTGTTTTGCCGCTTCTTCCCCGCTGTGCATGCCGGTTCTGCTGCCCGCGGGCAGCGCGGCGACAAGGGAAGACTGTCGCCATGGCGCGGCGCGAATCACGCAGGACTGGCTGCAGGATCACCCGGATCTGACGGGGAACGGATTTCGCTGTGTCGCCGGCAATCAGCTTCCGGCGCTGGACCTGCGCGAAATCGCTCCGGGGGTTCATGTCTATCAGGGCCGTCCCGCACAGATGGAAGATACGGCGGACGGGCGGATCGCCAATCTGGGCGTGGTGATCGGCGAGGACCGGATCGCCGTGATCGATTCCGGCGTGTCGCGACGGCAGGGGCAAGAGTTTCTGACCGCCATCCGGCAGATATCGGACAAGCCGATCAGCCATGTGATCCTGACCCATATGCATCCCGACCATGTTCTGGGCGCCGCCGTCTTTGCCGAGGCGGGGGCGCAGGTCGTGGCCCATCATGCGCTGCCGCGGGCGCTGGCCGTGCGGGCGCAGAGCTATCTTGACAACGCATTGCGGCTGTTCGGAGCCGAACAGATGCTGGGCACCGAAATCGTCCTGCCCGATATGGTGGTGACGGACAGCATGACCATAGATCTGGGCGGGCGCAGCCTGTTGCTGCGCACCGCCCGAACTGCACACACGGACAATGATCTGACAGTTTTCGATGACGCCAGCGGCACGCTGTTCACCGGAGATCTGTTGTTCCGGGAACTGACGCCGGTCGTGGACGGATCGCTTCTGGGCTGGATCGACTGGGCAGAGATGCCGCCTTCACCCGTGCCCTCGCTGATCGTGCCCGGACATGGGCGGGTCGCGCAGAACTGGCCAGAGGCGGTGAAGCCACAGCAGGACTTTCTGACGGCGCTGCGCGACGCCACGCGCGAAACCATTCGCGACGGGCTGCCCATGTCCCGGGCCGTGCCCCGGATCGTTGAGGGGATGTCTGCCTGGCGCAATGGCTGGCAGTCCTATGAGGCAACAGTGGCGCGTGATGCGACAGCATCCTTCAAGGAACTGGAATGGGAGCAATAACCTTTGACATATGTATCGCCCCTGTCCAACGTTTGAGGCATCGGCGGACTTGATTGTCGACACCGCCTTTGAGGAAGGGAGGAAGACGTTGAAACAAGTGATGCTCATGACGACTGCCCTGATGTTCCTGACGACAGGGCATGCCCTGGCCGAGATGGTGATCGAACCGGGCAGCGATGACCGGATCAACTGGCAGAGCCTGGATGACTTCAAGGCCGCGCATGGCGATCTGCAGGGACAGGAACTCGACCTTCTCGGGCCTTGGCTTGGTCCTGATCAGGAGCTGTTCACCTCGCTGTTGCCCTATTTCGAGGCGGCAACCGGCGCCAGGGTGAATTACTCGGGGTCCGACAGCTTCGAACAGCAGATCGTGATCGACAGCGAGGCCGGATCGCCCCCCGATATCGCGATCTTCCCGCAGCCGGGACTGGCGGCGGACCTGGCCAGAAAGGGGCATCTGCGGCCCTTGGGTGATGAAACCGGGCAATGGCTGCGCGACAATTACGCCGCCGGAGAAAGCTGGGCCGCCCTGTCGACCTATATGGGCGAGGACGGCAGCGAACATGTCTATGCCTTTCCCTTCAAGGCCGATGTCAAGTCGCTGGTCTGGTATGTGCCCGAGAATTTCGAGGATGCCGGATACGAGGTTCCCCGGTCGTATGAAGACCTCAAGGCGCTGACCGAACAGATTGTGGCCGACGGCGAGACGCCCTGGTGTATCGGGTTGGGTTCGGGCGGTGCGACCGGCTGGCCCGCGACCGACTGGGTCGAGGATCTGATGCTGCGTCTGAACAGCCCCGAGGATTACGATGCCTGGACCACCAATGACCTGGCCTTCAATGATCCGAAGGTGGTCAAGGCGATCGAGGAATTCGGCTGGTTCTCGAAGAATGACGATTTCGTCGCCAATGGCGCGGATGCAGTTGCCTCGACCGATTTCCGCGAAAGCCCCAAGGGTTTGTTCGACAGTCCCCCGGCCTGCTACATGCACCGTCAGGCCAGCTTTATCCCCTCGTTCTTTCCCGAGGGAACCGAGATCGGACTGGATGCGGATTTCTTCTATTTCCCCGCACCCGCCGATGGCAGCATGGGGCAGCCCGTGCTTGGCGGGGGGACGCTGTTTGCGGTTCTGTCCGACAATCCGGCCGCGATGGCCTTTGTCGATTTCCTGAAAACGCCGGCCGCGCATGAAATCTGGATGGCGCAAAAGGGCTTTCTGACACCTTATCAGGGCGTCAATCCCGAAGCCTATGGCGACGAAACCCTGAAGAAGATGGGGGATATCCTGCTGGGCGCCACGACCTTCCGCTTTGACGGTTCGGACCTGATGCCGGGTGCCATTGGTGCCGGGGCATTCTGGACCGGAATGGTCGATTTCGTCGGCGGAAAATCCGCGCAAGAGGTCGCCGACAGCATCCAGCAGACCTGGGCGACGCTGAACTGAGGGCAGATTCCGCTTTCGGTCTGACCCAAGCTTCCGTGGCGGCAATCCCTCTGGCCTGCCGTCACGGCCAGACAGGGAGAATGCGATGGAACTGATGTGGCTTGCCATAAGCACGATTGCGATTGGTCTGTTTGGCTGCGTCGCCTGGTTCTGGGGCTCGAACATGGTTCTGGACGCCATCTATCCGCCGCGCGGTGAAAACGCCGGAGACAATATCCGCAGGGCCAATCAGATCCGTCCCTGGCTGTTTCTGGGACCGGCGCTTCTGTTTCTGGGGCTGTATCTGGTCTATCCGGTGATCGACAGCTTTTGGCGGTCGCTGCACAGTTCCGATGGCAGCCGCTTTGTCGGGGGTGCGAATTACGTCTGGCTGCTGGGCGACGACAAGTTCCGGGAATCGATGCTGAACAACATGCTGTGGCTGCTGGTGGTGCCGGCGCTGTCCACACTGTTCGGGCTGATCGCGGCGCAGCTGACGGACCGGATCCGCTGGGGCAATATCGGCAAATCACTGATCTTCATGCCCATGGCGATCAGTTTCGTCGGGGCCGGCGTCATCTGGAAATTCATCTATGAATACCGCGCTGCAGATCAGGCGCAGATCGGCCTGCTGAACTGGATCGTCACCCGCTTCGGGGGCGAGCCGCAAATCTGGCTGACCCTGATGCCCTGGAACAATTTCTTTCTGATGATCGTGCTGGTCTGGATCCAGACGGGTTTCGCCATGGTCATCCTGTCGGCGGCACTGCGTGGCATCCCCGAGGAAACCATAGAGGCGGCGATTCTGGACGGGGCCTCTCCCTGGCAGGTGTTCTTCCGCATCAAGGTGCCCCAGATCATGGGCACGATCGCGGTGGTCTGGACGACGATCACCATCGTGGTGCTGAAGGTCTTCGACATCGTTTTCGTCATGACCAATGGGCAGTGGGGAACCCAGGTTCTGGCCAATCTGATGTATGACTGGATGTTCCGTGGCACGCCCGATTACGGGCGCGGCTCGGCGATCGCGATGGTTCTGATGGTTCTGGTGACGCCGATCATGATCTGGAACATCCGCAACACCCGCAGGGAGATGCGCTGATGGAAGGGATGGCCGGGCAGAAATCCTCACTGGTCTGGGCGGTCAATATCAGCGCCTTCCTGCTGGTTCTGCTGTGGACGATCCCGACGCTGGGGCTGTTCGTGTCGTCCTTCCGTGACCGCGACCAGATTGCCTCCAGTGGCTGGTGGCAGTCGTTTTCCGGGTCCGAACAGACCGGCTTTGTCCGCACCGGTACCGGGGATGACGCGATCCAGATGGACGGCTTGCATGTCATCGAGGGCAATGTGCTCAAGGGCGAACAGAAGCTGGTCGCCTGGGGCACCGGGGCGCGTGAACCGGCCAGATACCAACCCGGCGATACTGTCGAGATCGAGGAGGGCTGGCAGCTGACGGTAAGGGCGGATGGCAGCTATCGCCTGGCCTCGCGGCAACCTTTCGAGATGCGTCGGGGCGAACGTATCTTCACGACCACCATGGCGCCGCCGAAATTCACCACCGGCAATTATGAGCGTGTTCTGACCGCCGAAGGGCTGGGACGGGCCTTCATGAACACCATGACGGTGACGGTGCCCGCGACGGTGATCCCGATCCTCATCGCGGCCTTTGCCGCCTATGCGCTGGCATGGATGGAATTCCCGGGGCGCGCGTTGCTGACGGCGGCAGTGGTGGGGTTGCTGGTCGTTCCGCTGCAGGTGGCGCTGATCCCCTTGCTGCGGCTGCACAACGATATTGGCATCGGCAAGGGCTATCTGGGAATCTGGCTGGCCCATACCGGCTTTGGCCTGCCTCTGGCGATCTATTTGCTGCGAAACTACATGGTTGGCCTGCCGCGCGAGGTCATCGAAAGCGCACGTGTCGATGGCGCGACCGAATTCCAGATTTTCCGGCGGATCATTCTGCCGCTGTCCTTTCCGGCGCTGGCTTCTTTCGCGATCTTTCAGTTCCTCTGGGTCTGGAACGATCTGCTGGTGGCGACGGTTTTCCTTGGCAACACGCGTGAGCAACTGGTCATGACCGGTGTTCTGCGGGAACTGATGGGGTCAAAGGGCGGCGAATGGGAAATTCTGGCGACTTCGGCATTCATTTCGATCTCGGTGCCATTGATCGTCTTCTTCGCAATGCAAAAATATCTGGTACGAGGTCTTTTGGCCGGGTCGGTGAAAGGTGGTTGATTTGAAGGAAAACAAACAGGACTGGTGGAAGGGCGGGATCATCTATCAGATCTATCCGCGCAGTTTTCAGGACACGACCGGAGATGGAATCGGCGATCTTGCCGGGATCACGCAGCGTTTGCCCTATGTCGCTTCTCTGGGGGTGGACGCAGTCTGGATTTCGCCTTTCTTCACCTCTCCGATGAAGGACTACGGCTATGATGTCAGCGATTATCGCGGCATCGATCCGCTGTTCGGCACCATGGAAGATTTCGACTGGCTGGTCGAGCGTGCCCATGATCTGGGCCTGAAGGTGATGATCGATCTGGTCATGTCCCACAGTTCGGACCAGCATCCGTGGTTTGCCGAAAGCCGGTCCAGCCGCGACAACCCCAAGGCCGACTGGTATGTCTGGGCCGATCCCAAGCCCGATGGAACCGCGCCGACGAACTGGCTGTCCATCTTCGGCGGCGGTGCCTGGCATTGGGATGCGCGGCGCGAGCAGTATTACCTGCATAATTTCCTGACCGCGCAGCCGGATCTGAACTTTCACAATCCCGAGGTTCAGGATGCCCTGCTGGAGATGGCGGATTTCTGGCTGGAAAAGGGTGTGGACGGCTTTCGGCTGGATACGATCAACTTCTATTTCCATGATGCCCAGCTGCGCGACAATCCGCCTCTGGCACCCGAGTTGCGCAAATCCGATACTGCGCCGGCGGTGAACCCCTATAATCACCAAAGCCACAAATACGACAAATCGCAGCCCGAGAACCTGGCTTTTCTGGAGCGTTTTGCCGCCAGGCTGGCACCGCATGGTGCCGTGGTAGTGGGCGAGATCGGTGACAGTGAACGCGGGCTGGAACTGCTGGAACAATATACCGGCGTGCCGGGACGGGTGCAGATGTCCTATGTCTTCGACTTTCTGTCCGGCGACACGCTGACCGCGGAACGCATTGTGCATGTCTTTGACAAGTTGCACACCATTGCGCCCAATGGCTGGCCTTGCTGGGCGATGTCGAACCATGACGTCACCCGCCATGTCAGTCGCTGGAACCTGTCCGATGATGCGGCCAAGGCCTATTGCACGGTGCTGATGTGCCTGCGCGGTTCCGTTTGCCTTTATCAGGGCGAGGAACTGGGCCTGCCCGAGGCCGAACTGGAGTTCGAGGATCTGCGCGATCCATACGGAATCGAGTTCTGGCCCGAATACAAGGGGCGCGACGGATGCCGGACGCCGATGGTCTGGGACATGGGCGTCAATGGCGGCTTTTCGACCAGTCAGCCATGGTTGCCGGTGCCGCATGCGCATCTGCAGCGCACCGTGGTCGGACAAGAGGCCGATGCTCAATCGATGCTGCATCACTATCGATGGGCCATCGGTCTGCGCAACAAGCACAGCGCCCTGCGGCAGGGCGAGATGAGGGATCTGCGCGCCGACGGGCCGATCCTGTCCTTCGTCCGTGCCGACAGCAAGCAGACATTGCTGATACGGGCGAATCTGTCCGATGAGACGGTGGCCGATCTGGCACCGTGGCAGGTTCAGGTCATCGAAGGGTGATCAAGCCACTGGGAGGGGGCGGCAATGGCCGAATTGAAACTGAAGGGAGTCGCCAAGTCCTATGGCGAGGTCGAGGTTCTGAGCAATATCGACCTCGAGATCAGCTCGGGCGAATTCGTGGTTTTCGTCGGCCCCTCGGGCTGCGGGAAATCCACGCTGCTGCGGATGATCGCGGGGCTTGAACGGATCAGCGGCGGCACGCTTGAAATCGACGGCCAGAAGATGAACGACATCCCGCCCAGCCAGCGCGGCATCGCGATGGTGTTTCAGTCCTATGCGCTTTATCCGCATATGACGGTGCGCGACAATATGGCCTTTGCCCTGAGGATCGCCGGACAATCAAGGCAGCAGATCCGCGAGGCGACCGACCGCGCGGGCAGGATGCTGCAGCTGACGCCCTATCTGGATCGTCTGCCCAAGGCCCTGTCTGGCGGGCAGCGTCAGCGGGTGGCCATCGGACGGGCCATCGTGCGCGATCCCAAGGTCTATCTGTTCGATGAGCCGCTTTCGAACCTGGACGCTGCCCTGCGCGTCGCGACGCGGATCGAGATTGCGCAGCTGAAGGAATCGATGCCCGATCGCACGATGATCTATGTGACCCATGATCAGACCGAGGCGATGACCCTTGCGGACCGCATCGTGGTCCTGGCCGGGGGCGGCATTGCCCAGGTCGGTGCGCCGCTGGAACTGTATGAGCGCCCCGTGAACGAATTCGTCGCGCAATTCATCGGAAGCCCTGCGATGAACCTGTTGCCGGGGCGCATTTCCTCGACCGGAGAGATGACGGGCGTCACGCTGGATGGCGGTGGTGAGGCACAGGTCGCCATTTCGACCCGGCCGGAGGAGATGGGGCTGAAGGTCAATCTCGGGGTGCGCCCCGAGGATATGCGCATCACCGATGGCCCCGCCATCTTCAAGGGCGAGGTCGATATGACCGAAGCCCTTGGCGAAGTGACACTATTGTATTTCGGCACCCGAGGAGATGTGACGCCGGTCATTGCCAAGCTGCCCGGCATCCATGCCGGTATGAATGGGCGCAACGTGCGGTTGACCGCCGATCCCGAGGCGCTGCACCTGTTTCACGAAGGCCGCTCCATGCTTTACCGTGACGGGGTCGAGCTTGGCCCCTATGTGCCGCGCGCGGCCTCGCTGCCGGGGTGACATCCGCGGTGGGAGGACCGAAATGACTTCGGGCATCGGCAGGCCTGAAGGGCCGGTCCGCCAATATGCCGGGGTTACAACTAAAGTTGTAACGTATCGCGCCGCGATTTTGATATACTCCCCCCAAGGGGAGAGCGAACATGACGAACCGCAGCCACGCCGATATGGTGGCCGAACAGTCGCAATCGAAATCAGCAACATCGGCATTGGCGGCGTCTTGGCGCCGGTCGATGTTGAAGCATGGGCTCGATCCGGCTGACCGGCGCCGACCCGAGCGTTTGTCGCAATCGGAACTGCAGCAGAGGCGCAGCGCCCGCGAACGTTTCCTGCATGTTGCGGGGCCGCAGCTTGACCAGCTTTACGGGCTGGTGGGCATGTCGGGATGCAACGTGATGCTGACCGATGCCGATGGTATCGTGCTGGACCAGCGTGTCAGCGACAGCGATGCCGCACAATTCCAGGATTGGGGGCTATGGCAGGGTGCCGACTGGTCCGAAAGGATGCAGGGCACCAATGGCATCGGCACCTGTCTGGCCGAGGGACGACAGGTCATCATTCACCGTGACCAGCATTTCCACACCCGCAATACCGGCATGTCCTGCATGGATGCGCCGATCTGGGGGCCGGACGGGCGGCTGCTGGCGGCGCTGGATGTCAGCAGCGCGCGGGCCGATCAGACCGAGCGCTATAACCGCCTGATCGCGGCGCAGGTCGCACAGGCGGCGCGCAGCATCGAGGCAACCTTCTTCCGCGCCAGCTTTCCCAGGGCCCGCATTGTCGTCGCCTCGGGCGGGGACATGACCGAAGCCGCCATGCTGCTGGCGGTGGACAAGGATGATCTGGCTGTCGGTGCCACGCGGGCGGCGCGGCGCGCATTCGGACTGGAGCGCGAGGGCGATCTGCGCCCGCGTCCCGCCGCCGACCTGCTGGGGCGTGACGACGAACTGAGCGGCTTTGACCGGGCCGAACGCGCTGCTGTCGCCCGCGCGCTGGCACGCGCCGAAGGCAATGTCTCGGCCGCGGCACGGGCGCTGGGGATTGGTCGCGCGACCATGTACCGGCGCATGAAGCGGCTGGGTCTGGGCGAAAAATAGATTGAACTGTCTCATCCCTGAGACAGCAAGACAGGTGGGGCGGGGAACGACCCATTGATTTGCAACCTTGTTGCGACAAGCTGTGACACAGCACCCGAAACCGGGAGATTTCGGGCGATGTCAGAGGAGGAAAACCAATGCCGAACGATCAGACACATGAATTCAAGGGCGTGGGCGTCATGCCCTTTGCCAGCAGGTATGACAACTTCATCGGCGGGCAATGGATGCCGCCGAAATCGGGCAAGTATTTCGTCAACACGACGCCGATCACCGGCGGTGCCATCGGCGAAATCGCGCGCTCGAATGCTGAAGATATCGAAGCTGCGCTGGATGCCGCCCATGCGGCCAAGGATCAATGGGGGCAGGCCTCGGCGGCGGAACGTTCGAATGTGCTGATGCGGATTGCCGACCGGATCGAGCAGAACATCGAACTGCTTGCGACGGCGGAAACCTGGGACAATGGCAAGCCGATCCGCGAAACCATGGCCGCCGACCTGCCTCTGGCCATTGATCATTTCCGCTATTTTGCCGGTGTTCTGCGCGCGCAGGAAGGTGGCATCTCCGAGATCGATCACGACACGGTCGCCTATCACTTCCATGAACCTCTGGGTGTCGTGGGGCAGATCATTCCCTGGAACTTCCCGTTGCTGATGGCGACCTGGAAGCTGGCACCCGCTCTGGCCGCCGGCAACTGCGTGGTTCTGAAACCCGCTGAACAGACCCCTGCAAGCATCATGGTGCTGATGGATCTGATCGGGGATCTGCTGCCCGCGGGCGTGTTGAATGTCGTCAATGGCTTCGGGCTTGAGGCTGGCAAGCCGCTGGCCAGCAACCCGCGCATTTCCAAGATCGCCTTTACCGGTGAAACCACCACCGGCCGCCTGATCATGCAATATGCATCGGAAAACCTGATTCCGGTCACGCTGGAACTGGGTGGCAAATCGCCCAACATCTTCTTTGAGGATGTCGCGCGCGAGGATGACGACTATTTCGACAAGGCCATCGAAGGCTTCGTGATGTTCGCGCTGAATCAGGGCGAGGTCTGCACCTGCCCCTCGCGCGCATTGATCGCGGAATCGATCTATGATCGTTTCATGGAACGCGCCTTGCAGCGGGTGAAGGATATCGTGCAGGGCGATCCGCGCGACAGTGCCACGATGATCGGCGCGCAGGCCAGCAGCGAACAGAAGGAAAAGATCCTCAGCTATTTCGACATCGGCCGCAAGGAAGGTGCCGAGGTGCTGACGGGCGGCAAGGCGCCTGATCTGGGCGGCGATCTGTCCGGCGGCTATTACATCGAGCCGACCATCCTCAAGGGCCACAACAAGATGCGGGTCTTCCAGGAGGAAATCTTTGGCCCGGTCGTGTCCGTGACCACCTTCAAGGATCAGGACGAGGCGCTCTCTCTGGCCAATGACACGCTTTATGGTCTGGGTGCCGGTGTCTGGTCGCGCGAGGCCAACACCTGCTATCGCTTTGGCCGCGCCATCAAGGCCGGTCGGGTCTGGACCAACTGCTATCACGCCTATCCGGCCCATGCGGCCTTTGGTGGCTACAAGCAGTCGGGCATCGGGCGCGAAAACCACCGGATGATGCTGGACCACTACCAGCAGACCAAGAACATGCTGGTCAGCTATAGCCCCAAGAAACTGGGCTTCTTCTGATCGGCACATGCCAGCGGCGCGGCCCCCTGCGGGCCGCGCCATGCGCGATTTCGCAGCAACGGCAAGAAAGGTCGATACCATGAGCACTGTCACCGCCACCGAGGGCGCGCTGAAGCTGATTGCGGAAATTGTCGCGGATCATGGTCCGGTGCTGTTTCACCAGTCGGGCGGCTGTTGCGATGGCTCCAGCCCGATGTGCTATCCGCAGGACGACTTCAAGGTCAGCGATCGCGATGTCAAGATTGGCGAGATCGGCGGCATGCCCTTCTATATTTCCGCCAGCCAGTACGAGACCTGGAAACATACCGACCTGATCATTGATGTTGTCGATGGTCGCGGCGGGATGTTCAGCCTGGACAACGGGCGCGAAAAGCGATTCCTGACCCGCTCGGAAATCTGTTCGATCTGAGCCTTCGGGCCAGATTGTTTTGGCACCATGATTGACCTATAAGCAGGGCGTTCCATTGGAGGCCCGATCATGGCGTATAATATCTTCATCGACGGCGAAGCCGGTACCACAGGTCTGCAGATCCGTGAGCGCCTTGCGCCGCGCGAAGATATCAAGCTGATTCAGATCGCCCCCGAACGGCGCAAGGATTCCGATGCCCGGCGCGAGGCGTTTTCGCAGGCCGATGTCGCCATCCTCTGCCTTCCCGATGCCGCCGCCATTGAAGCAGCCGAGCTGACGCAGGATCTGGATGTCCGGCTGATCGATGCCTCGACGGCGCATCGGGTCGATGACGATTGGGTCTATGGTTTCCCCGAATTGTCGGCAGACATGCGCGATCATATCTCCGAAGCGCAACTGGTCAGCAATCCGGGCTGCTATGCGACCGGGGCCATTGCATTGCTGGCACCGCTGATCGAAGCCGGTCTGGTCGATGATGACGAACTGATCTCGATCAACGCCGTCAGCGGCTATACGGGCGGAGGCAAGGCGCTGATCGCCGAATACGAGGATGGCTCTGCCCCCGCGCATTTCTTCTATGGGCTGAATCAGGCGCACAAGCATATTCCCGAGATCATGACCTATGCCGGTCTGACGACCCAGCCGGTGTTTTCCCCCTCGGTCGGCAGCTTTGCGCAGGGAATGGTGGTGCAGATTCCCCTGCATCTGGATGATGAGCGCAGTCTGAAGGCCCTGTTCGACGCATTGGCAGATCACTACGCGGGACAGCAATTCGTGCAGATGATCGCCATGGACCAGGTCGGTTCGCGGATCGTGCCCACGGCGCTGAATGGCACCAACCAGATGCAGATCGGCGTCTGTGGCAGCGATGACAATGGCTGCGGCACGGTCTTTGCAGTCCTGGACAACCTGGGCAAGGGGGCCTCGGGCGCAGCGGTTCAGAACCTGAACATCATGCTGGATCTGGATGAGGCCCAAGGGCTTTGACCCCATGTCGGGCCGGTGTCTTCGGCACCGGCCTTGCCGTCAGGGTCGGCCTGCCGGAGCGGTGTCCTCGATCAGCACCGGCTGGAAATAGCGCTTGCTGCGCTGACCGGTCGTGATCGGGGTGATCAATTCGATACAGCGCCGATAGTGTTCCGTCTGGCCGTGCAGTTTCAGCGCATCTGGTCCTGTAAAGACCTCGTAGACGGTGAAGCTGTTTTCATCTTCGGGATCGACCAGCAGGTCAAAGCGCAGGTTTCCCGGCTCGTTCCGCGTGCCCTCCCAGTTGATCCGAAAGGCTTCGACAAAGGCCTCTCGGTGGCCTGGCACGACCTGAATACTGACGATCTGAACCAACATGTGGCCCCCTGTCTCTGGGAAAAACACGAACACCGGGCAACTGTTTCGTCACGCTGCCGGTATCGCAACCGAAATCGACTGCATTTTGCATGAATTGCAATTGCGCCTCGGTCGGAATGGCTGAAAGCTTGGGCAACACCAGCCCCCCGTTTCAACAGCCTTGCGGAGCCTCATGAAAGACCTGTTCAGACCCTTCAACGCCCGGTTTCGCCGTCTTGTCCGGCTGCCGCAGCCCGATTTCTTCGAAGGTGCCGAGGAAAGCTGGGAGGTTCACCCCGCCCAGACCCTGCAATATCGCCCGTCCCTGGCATTGCCGGGACAGGTCGAGCGGATCCGGGCTTCGGTTTTTGCGCCCTTGCCGGACACGATCGAGGCGCTGACCCGCGAAGGGCTGACCCATGAAGGCCCGACGCGCGCCTGGCGTTTTCAGGGCGTCGATCTGATCGATGGTGTGCTCTATCACAAGGGCGGTGAACATCATCTGCGCCAGAAGCGCCGCCCCCTGTCACTGGCGCGCCGTCCACGGTTGGAACTCAGCGCGACGCTTTATGAAAGCTGGACCACGAATCGTTGGTTCGGAAGTTGGCTGATGGACGCCTGTGTCACCTATGATCTGGCAGCGACCTTCGGGCAGCCGGTTACCACCATGCCCACCGCGCGCTCCGGCAGCCATCAGGCCCGCTACGAGGAACTTGCCGGGATGTCGCCACGGGTGCTGGAAGGCGACGCTCATTTCTCTGATCTGACCTTGTTCGATGATCTGGCCAACAACGGTGGAAAGGCGGCGCGTGCGGTGGCCTTGCGAGAGAAGCTGTTGGCCGGGCGCAGCCCGCGGGCGGTGCCGGGCGTGTTCTTGCTGCGCGGCCATGCCGGGGATCAGCGCCTGTTGGTCAATGAACGTGAACTGGCCGAGAGCCTGGCGCGCGAGCGTGGCTTTCTGATCATGGACCCGCTGGAGGCCACGGTCGATGAACTGATCGAGGCTTGTGGTGCTGCCCGCGCCATTGTCGGGGTCGAGGGCAGCCATCTGGTCCATGGCATCACGGTTGCACCCGAAGGCGCGGCGGTCCTGCCGATCCAGCCGCCCGAGCGCGTTGCCGCCACGCTCAAGCAGCAAAGCGACCGGCTGGGGCAACGTTTCGGCCTGATTGTCGCCGAGGGCAGCGACAGCGAATTTTACCTTGATCGCGACGAATTGTTCGCGACGCTGGACCTGTTCGACTAGCTCTTCCGTGCCTGCTGCGCAAAGCGGATCACCTCGGCTGATTTGCGCGCGCCCGCCAGCCGGCCGATCTCGCGCTGGTTCTGAAACAGCACCAAGGTGGGGATGCCACGGATATTCCATCGTCCGGTGGCCGAAGGATTCGCCTGCGTGTCCAGCTTGGCCAGCCTGACGCGGCCCTTCAGCGCCGCCGCGGCCTTCTGGAATTCGGGGGCCATGACACGGCAGGGACCACACCATGGCGCCCAGAAATCCACCAGCAGCGGCACCTGGTCAAAGCCTGCCGCCTTGGCCAGGATCGCAACGTCTATCGATTGTGGTTTCGCCGTCAGCAGCCCGGCCCCGCAGACCCCGCATTTGGGGTCGGCGGTCAGCCGGTCTTCATCGACGCGGTTCGCCTGACCGCATGAAAGGCAGATCAGTTTTCTGAAGGACATCTTGCCTCTTTGCGTTGTGATCTACTCTGCCGCGTCGGAATAGCTTTCCAGAGGCGGGCAGGTGCAGATCAGGTTCCTGTCGCCATAAGCATTATCGACGCGCCCAACGGGCGGCCAGTATTTATCCACCCGGAACGCGCCTGCCGGAAAACAGCCTTGCTCGCGTGAATAGGGCCGGTCCCATTTCGCGACCAGATCCTCGACCGTATGGGGGGCGCGGCGCAGCGGGCTTTCTTCGACCGCGATACGCCCTTCGGCGATATCGGTGATTTCTTCGCGAATCGCCAGAAGTGCGCTCACGAAGCGATCAATCTCGGCCTTGGTTTCCGATTCAGTCGGTTCGACCATCAGTGTTCCGGCAACCGGCCAGCTCATGGTCGGCGCGTGGAAGCCGTTGTCGACCAGCCGCTTGGCGATGTCATCCACAGTGACCCCATGTTCCGCGAAGGGGCGGGTGTCGATGATGCATTCATGTGCCACGCGTCCGCGGTTGCCCATGAACAGGATCGGATAGGCACCCGACAATCGGCTGGCGATGTAATTCGCATTCAGGATCGCCACACGGGTCGCCTGCGTCAGCCCATCGCCCCCCATCATCAGGCAATAGGCCCATGAGATCAGCAGGATCGACGCGCTGCCATAGGGGGCGGCGCTGACCGCGCCTTCGCCGCCGCGGGGATCGCCTGGCAGGAAGGGCGCCAGATGGGATTTCACCCCGATCGGCCCCATGCCCGGTCCACCACCGCCATGGGGAATGGCAAATGTCTTGTGCAGGTTCAGGTGACTGACATCGCCGCCGATCTCTCCGGGCTTAACCAGACCGACCAGCGCGTTCATATTGGCACCGTCGATATAGACCTGCCCGCCATGCTCATGAGTGATCTGACAGACCCGGCGCACGGTATCCTCGAATACGCCATGGGTGCTTGGATAGGTGATCATCACCGCCGCCAATCGATCGCCCGCAGCAGCAGCCTTGTCCGCGAAATCTTCCAGATCGATATCGCCATTGGGCGCCGATTTCACGACCACGACCTTCATGCCGCACATTTGCGCGCTAGCCGGGTTGGTGCCATGGGCCGAAACCGGGATCAGGCAGATGTCGCGCTGATCGTCGCCCTTGGCGCGGTGATAGGCCTTGATCGTCAGCAGCCCGGCATATTCGCCCTGTGCGCCGCTGTTGGGCTGCATGGAAAAGGCATCATAACCCGTGATCTGACATAGCTTTTCGGTCAGATCCGAGATCGCCTCGTGATAGCCCGCAGCCTGATCTGCCGGAGCAAAAGGATGCAAGGCACTGAATTCGGGCCAGGTGATCGGCATCATCTCGGCGGCCGCGTTCAGCTTCATGGTGCAGGATCCCAGCGGGATCATTGCGCGATCCAGCGCCAGATCCCGATCCGACAGACGGCGCATATAGCGCATCATCTCGGATTCGGCGCGGTTCATGTGAAAGACCGGATGGGTCAGGTAATCGCTGTCGCGCAACAAATCTTCGGGGATTGCGGGGGCCTCGGCCTGACCGGTCGCGTCTTCGATTCCGAAGGCGTCCAGAAGACGCGAAATGACGGTGGCGTCAGTCGTTTCGTCAACGCTGATTCCGACACGGTCGCGTCCGACGCTGCGCAGGTTCAACCCGCGATGACGCGCGGCCGCAAGAATGCCACGCTGGCCGACGCCGACCTTCACCGTCACCGTGTCAAAAAATGCTTCGGGCGCAACCTCGGCTCCGGCGGCGCGCAGTGCATTGGCCACGGTCACCGCGTTCAGATGCACGCGCTGCGCGATCGCCCGCAGCCCCACAGGTCCGTGGAAGACGGCATAGAAAGACGCCATCACCGCCAGAAGTGCCTGCGCCGTGCAGACATTGCTGGTCGCCTTTTCGCGGCGAATATGTTGTTCGCGCGTCTGCAACGACAGCCGATAGGCCTTGTTGCCGGCGGAATCGACACTGACGCCGACAATCCGGCCCGGCATGGCGCGCTTCAGGCCATCGGTGCAGGACATGAAGGCTGCATGCGGTCCTCCATAACCCATGGGCACGCCAAATCGCTGTGCCGAACCCACCGCAATATCGGCCCCCATCGCCCCGGGCTCCTTCAGCAGGCACAGCGCCAGCAGATCTGTGGCGACAATGGCCAGCGCCTTCTGCGCATGCAGGGCCTCGATCTCGGGTGTCAGGTCACGGATATGCCCATAGGTGCCCGGATACTGGAAGATCGCGCCAAAGACCTCTTCAGGGTTCAGGTCATCGACCGAACCGCTGACAATGCGAATCCCCAAGGGCGCGGCCCGTGTCTCGATCACGCTGATGGTTTGCGGATGCAGGTCATGGGCGACGAAGAATGCCTCGGCCTTCGACTTGGACTGGCGGCGCGCCATGGCCATCGCCTCGGCGGCCGCTGTCGCCTCATCCAGCAGTGAGGCATTGGCAATCGGCAGTCCTGTCAGATCTGCAACCATGGTCTGAAAGTTCAGCAATGCTTCCAGCCGGCCCTGCGCGATTTCGGGCTGATAAGGGGTATAGGCCGTGTACCAGGCCGGGTTTTCCAGAATGTTGCGCTGGATTGCCGGCGGGGTCACCGTGCCGTAATAGCCCTGCCCGATCAGGCTGGTCATCACGCGGTTCTTGCGGGCGACCTCCTGCATCCGGGCCAACAGGGCAGCTTCGGACAGGGCGGGCCAGTCCAGGCGGTCAGCCTGCCGGATCTCCACCGGAATGGTCTGTTCGATCAGGGCATCAAGGCTATCCGCCCCGACCGCCTTCAGCATCTCGGCCATCTCGTCGGGCGAGGGGCCGATATGGCGACGGTTGGCGAAATCATCGGGGTTATAGTCGCTCGGCGTCCAACGGGTCATGCGCGTATCCATCGGGGCGGAACGGCCCCTTCTTCTTTGTCCAAATACCCAAACCGGGGGCCATCGGCCCCCGTATCCGGCCTCAGCCAATCAACTCGGCATAGGCAGCTTCATCCATGAATTCCTCCAGCGCATCCATGCTGGCGGGCTTCATGCGAAAGAACCAGGCCTTCATCGGGTCTTCATTCACATCGCCGGGATTGTCGGCCAGATCGCCATTCACGGTGGTGATGACGCCAGCCACCGGTGCAGTGATATCCGAGGCAGCCTTGACCGATTCGATCACCACGATCTCTTCATTGGCTTCGACCTCGCGGCCTTCTTCCGGCAATTCGATGAACACCACATCACCCAGCTGTTCGCTGGCATGTTTGGTGATTCCGACGACGATCTCGTCGCCTTCAGCGCGCAACCATTCGTGTTCGGCGGTATATTTCAGCATGGGTCGGCTCCTCAGCGTTTGTAGCTTGGGGTGATGAAGGGCAGTGGGGTGACAGTGACGGGCAGACGCTTGCCGCGCAGCTCGGCGTAAAGCGTGGCGCCTTCCTCGATCTCGGCGGGAATGCGCGCCATCGCGACCGGTCCGCCGATCGAGGGCCCGAATCCACCTGAACTGACGCTTCCAATCGGCGTGCCACCTTCGGGCAGGGCAAATATCTCGACGCCTTCACGGATCGGAGCGCGACCTTGCGGGCGCAATCCGCGCCGGACCGTCTCGGCGCCTGTCGCAAGTTCCGGCAGAACCACGCTCGCGCCTGGAAATCCACCTTCGCGGCTGCCACCGGTGCGGCGGGCCTTGGAAACTGCCCAGCCCAGACCCGCAGCGGCCGGCGATACGGTCGCGTCCATGTCATGCCCGTAAAGCGGCATCCCCGCCTCCAGCCGCAGGCTGTCGCGCGCCCCCAGCCCGATCAGTGCAACTTCGGCACAGGACAGCAGGGCTTGGGCAAATTCGACCAACAGGGCATCGGGGATGGAAATCTCGAACCCGTCCTCGCCCGTATAGCCAGAACGAGAAATCCACAGTTCCGCATGATTCCAGGTCAGGGCCCGGCTGTCCATGAAGCGCATCTCTGCGACCTCGGGGACAAGGCGGGACAGAACCTCAACCGCCAAGGGGCCCTGCAGGGCCAGCAGGCCGCGATCAGTGACCGCTGTGATCTCGACCCCCGGCACTGCCTGCAGGATGGCGATATCCTGATCGGCACAGGCTGCGTTGACCACCAGCAGATAATGATCGCCGCGATTGGCAAACATCAGGTCATCCAGAATGCCGCCCGCGTCATTGGTGAACAGCCCATAGCGCTGGCGTCCCTCGGGCAAAGAAAGGATGTCGGCAGCGATCACGCCTTCCAGCGCCAGCGCCGCATCGGCCAGATTGCCGCTTTGCGGATGCACCAGCACCTGTCCCATATGGCTGACATCGAACAGTCCGGCCTTTTCGCGTGTGTGAAGATGTTCGGCCATGACCCCCATCGGATATTGGACGGGCATCTCCCATCCGGCAAAGGGAACCATGCGGGCTCCCTGGGCGACATGCAGGTCATGTAAACCGGTTTGGCGTAATGTCTGGGCCATATGGCCTCCTCAGGTCCTCGCCGGACGGACCGGCACCGTGATTGCGGGAAGCGCCCGCGTTCCGATGCCCCCTCTGTCCGTGCCCATGACGGGCGCCTGAGATCGTTATCCCTTCGGCGGGCCTTGCGGCCACTCTCCAGAGTTCTTGTGAAAAACGGTCCTTTTGCCTGAGAGTTCGCCGGGGCGGCTGCTCCTTCGGCACCGGCATTCCTGCCGGCTTCTCCCGAATTTCATTTCCGACTGCTAGCCGCAGCCCGCGCGCGAGGCAAGCATTTTGTCGCAAATCGTGCCGAAACCGTCGTCTCTGATCCTTGCATGATGGGCCGCGGCTTCAGTTCTTGGGGAACACAAAGACCCTGTCGCGACGCAGCATCAGCCACATCGGCGTCGACGGCGGAGGCAGGAAAACGCCGGGGACCGTGGCCGTCAAGGCGATCGCTCCGGCTTCCGTGGTGAATTCGACAAGCGATTCGCGGCCCAGGTAACGCGCGCGGGTGACGCGGGCCAGGGCGGCAGTGCCGTTCTCGCGCGTGGGGGCCGGGCCATGTCCGCCACGATCGAAATCGATCTTCAGATGCTGCGGGCGGATGACGATTTCGACCTCGCTGCCATCGGGGACACCCGGAGTCAGGAATTGCCCGAATGGGGTTTGCGTCAATGCGCCCTGCACGCGCCCGGTCAGAACGTTGATATCGCTGAAAAACGCCGCCGCCATGCGGTCAACCGGTGCATTGTAGAGATTGTAGGGTGCGCCTTGCTGGACAATCGACCCGTTGCGCATCAACAGGATCTGGTCCGCCATCCGCATTGCTTCATGCGGTTCGTGGGTGACCAGCAGAACTGCCGTTCCTTCATCCTTCAACAGGGCAAGCGTGTCGTCGCGGATTCCGTCGCGCAGCCGTTCATCAAGTCCGCTGAAGGGTTCATCCATCAACAGCACGCGCGGTTGCGGCGCAAGCGCGCGGGCCAGGGCGACGCGCTGCTGTTCGCCGCCGGACAATTCATGGGGATAGCTGTCGACATGGCGCGACATATGCACCCGCTCCAGCAAGGCACCGACACGTTCGCGATTGGCCCGATAGCCGCCTTTCAGGCCAAAGGCGACATTCTCGGAGACCGGCAGATGCGGAAACAGCGCGAAATCCTGGAACATCAGGCCGATGGCGCGACGTTCCGGGGGAACCCGGTAGACCGTGTCACAGACCAGCTTGCCATCGACATGAATGCTGCCGCTGTCCTGCATGTCCACGCCCGCAATGATGCGCAGGGTCGTCGATTTCCCACAGCCGGAAGGTCCCAGCAGACAGGCGACTTCACCGGGTGAGACGGTGAATGAAACGTCGTTGACGACCCGTTGGCCATCAAAGGCGCGGATCAGGTTCCGAACCTGCAATCGCGGCGAAGTGGTCACAGTTTTGCCGTTTCATTTACCAAGATTTCGCCTGCCCTAGCAGGGGCAGGCGCGGGTCGCAAGTTTGCGCTAGATCGTGACGTTCAATGCGCCGCCATCCAGCAGGATATTCTGACCGATGATAAAACGTGCATGCTGGCTGCACAGAAAGGCGCAGGTCGCGCCGAAATCCTCGGGCTGGCCATAGGCCTTGGCGGGGATTGCGGCCATGCGGTTCTGACGCGCCTGCTCGATGCTGATGCCTTCCTTTTGCGCCACGGCGCTGTCCAGGCTGTCTGCCCGGTCGGTGGCATGAATGCCGGGAAGGAGGTTGTTCACGCAAACGCCCTTGTCGGCAACCTGACGCGCCATGCCCGCAACAAAACCCGTCAGACCTGCCCGCGCGGTATTTGACAGCCCCAGAACGGCGATGGGGGAACGCACCGATTGCGAGGTGATATTGACCACGCGGCCCCAGCCCCTGTCCATCATGGTGGGAACCAGAGCCTGCATCAGCGCGATGGCTGACAGCATGTTCGCATCGATGGCCCTGATGAAATCATCGCGGGTCCAGTCGGTCCACATGCCCGGCGGCGGACCGCCCGCATTGGTGACAAGAATGTCCACGCCACTGGCGGCAGCCAGAACCTTGGCGCGCCCTTCATCGGTCGTGATATCGGCGGCCACGGGGGTCACGCTGACATTGTATTTTCGGGATATCTCTTGCGCCGTTCGGGTGACGTCGTCCTCGGTGCGGCTGTTGATCACCAGATCGACCCCGGCTTCGGCCAGGGCTTCGGCACATCCCCGGCCAAGACCTTTCGAGGCTGCGCAGACCAGCCCTCGTTTCCCCTTGATGCCCAGATCCATATTGCCCTGCTCCTGTTGTTACCCTGTCTTGCTTTGACCTTCTGCCCTGCAATGGGCCCGGATATGCCCTGTGCCGCGCGGCAGAGGTCGTGCCGGCCACAATGATCCTTGATGACTGCCCATCAACTGACGCCGGGACAGCCGCGAGGTCAATTCCCGGATTCGATCGCCTCGCGCAGTGCACGCATGTTTTCACCATAGATGTCTGCCTTGTCGACAGATCCGCCCTTGAAGACGGCGGAACCTGCAACCAGAACATCCGCGCCCGCCTTGGCAACCAGCGGCGCCGTTTTCGGATCCACGCCGCCATCGACCTGGATGTGGATCGGGCGGTCGCCGATCATGCCGCGCAGACGCGCGATCTTGTCGATCTGGCTATGAATGAATTTCTGGCCGCCAAAGCCGGGGTTCACGGTCATGATCAGCACCATGTCGCAAAGGTCCAGCAGATATTCGACCGACTCCAGCGGCGTGCCCGGATTCAGCGCAATGCCTGCCTTCTTGCCGGTTGCGCGAATCGCCTGAAGCGTGCGGTGCGGATGCGGGCCGGCCTCGACATGGGCGGTGATCATGTCGGCCCCGGCTTCGGCATAGGCCTCGATATAGGGATCGACGGGCGCGATCATCAGATGAACGTCCATGAAGGTCTTCACATGCGGGCGAAATGCCTTCACTGCGGGCGGGCCAAAAGTCAGGTTGGGAACGAAATGCCCGTCCATCACGTCGACATGCACCCAATCGGCCCCCTGCGCTTCGACCGCCTGAATCTCGCGGCCGAAATCGGCGAAATCTGCGGAAAGGATCGAGGGGGCGATCTTGATCTTGCGGTCGAAAGTCATGGCGGTGTCCCTTGTGGTCGCATGCAGCTTGGCATGTCAGGGCCTGCCCCGTTGTGGAACCTGCGTCAAGTCTGCTGTCCGTCTGCAAGCTAGTCCATTTCACGCAGCGCCGTGACCTCATCGGCCAGCACGACGGACCCACCTTCAAGAATGACCTCGGTGCCCTGTGGGCCAAGCTGCGCCTCTACGACCCGGCCATAGGCGCTGGCGGGATCGATGCCGATCACCTCGTCATTGCGGATGCTGATGGTTTCAAAGCTGTATTGCCCTTTGGGAAGGCGATCTCCTTTGCCATCGCGGCCGAACCATTCGATCTGACCTGATCCGGGGCCGATTTCCTCGCGGCTGATTTCAGTGCCGGCGGCATTGCGGGTGACCAGCAGAACACTGTCAGCCGAGGGATCGGGGGTGACTTCCAGCGTCAGGGACGAATCGCCGAACCAGACGGGTTGCGTCGTGCGGGCCTGTTTGCCGATCCATTGCGCCATCTGTCCCAGGTCTCCGCTGGTATGGGCCAGCATCTCTTCCAGCAGTTGGTTGGTTCTGGTTTGCTGTTCGACGCCTGAGAATGTTGCCAGCTGAACGGCGAATTCAGTGCCCTCCATCGGGTTGAGCGGATCCTGATTCTTCAACTGTGCAGTCAGCATTTGCAGAAAAGTGTCGAAATCGGCCGTGCTTGTCGCTGATGTGCTGGTTGTCGCGGCGGTTGTGGCCGTAATTGAAGTTGCACCTGTTGCCTGGATCATGTGGGGGTCCTTTCACAATCGGATGTCGAGTCGACCGTCAATTCGGGCAGGATGAAGCGCGGAGCCGCCCGAGATCACCGGGGCAATCTGCGCAATGGCAACCGATTCGGCGCGTGCAGGGGGTGGGTTGTCGTGCCATTCCTGCTGGCCATCTTGAAAATCGAACGCCGCCCCTTCGAATCCCGCCGCGGAAAAATGCTGATGCAGAAGGGTGGTGTTGCGCCTGATCAGATCCATGACCTCGGGACGTTCTACCCAGACCGAAACATGGGGCGCGCGATCCGGGCCAGAGACGATCAGGCGGATTCGGCCCAGTTCTTCCGGGGACAGCGTGATCTCGATCCGATCGTCCGCAGCGGTGACGAGGGCGTCGGCAATTTGCCCCAATACCGTCTTGATTGCAGCGACGGGCTGTAAGGCAGGTCCGATGTTTCGGACCGCTTCGCCAGATGGCAAGCTCCGCATCATTTCCTCGGGGGGCCGGGAAGCGATCAGAGATGTTGCGCGGGGTTCATGGGCAGGTTCCTGAAAGTCCGGCGCTTCCCCGGCAAGTTCAACTTGACCAGCGGCCTTCGAAGCCGTTGCCGTTGCCGGATCGCCCTCTGGATCGCTCGCGACGCCCCGAACATCCGCCACGTCAGAGGTCTGGGGCGACCGTCGTTCAGAGAATTCCTCACGCAATGTCCCGGCCGGAATGTCCATGACGACTGCCCTGTCCGGACCGGATGGATCGGCGACCGCTGCAGTGATGCCGGTGATCTGTTCGATGAACAGCGACAAGGCATGGGGATCGTCCGAGCTATCCCCCACGGCGGTTTGGTCGGCATTGGATGAGGGGCTGTCTTCCGTCTGTTCGGCCTCGGATGGCACGGTGCTTTCCGGTGCTGCCTTGATCCGCGTGACCTCTTCCCAAGTCTCTTCGAAATCTACCTCGTCCGGATTTCCATCTGAATTGGCCGAAACGCCCCCCCCGCTGCGGACCGCGGGGGGTGTCGGCAAGCCATGTGTCAGCAGTTCACCACTCATGCACTCTGTTCCTCGTTCATGGCCGTATTAATCCGAAACGATTACCAAATATTTACCCGTGTGAATTAAATGCGGTTCTATCAATATTTCTGGAGGTGAGATGCAGGTAGATCAAATTTTCACCAATATTAACCCGGTCAATCCAACCAAGCTCGAAGACGGGCTGGAGGCGATGTTTCTGGAGGAAATGCTGAAATATTGCGGAGCCTCTAAATCCGGTGGCGGCTTTTCCGGTGGACCTGGAGAGGAGCAGTTCTCCAGCTTTCTGACCCGTGAATATGCCGGGCTTATGGCGCAGAAGCTCGATTTCGGATTCGGATCGGTCCTGTCGAAAGGAGGCAAATGTGGCTGATCTGTTGCACATCCTTGATCGGGCCAGGGCCGAGATCATGAAAGGTCATGCCGGAAATGCCCTTGTCGGGCTTGAGGAATTTTCGAATCGTGTCCGTCAGCAAGGTGTTCCAGATCATCTGCGCCCGATCCTTCGGAAACGCATTTCGGAACTGCATGAACTCGCCGAATCCTCGTTACGCGGTGCCCGCAAGGGGGCCGCGGATGTCCGTGCGATCATCCTGGCGGCCCGAAGTCTGCAAACATATGACAACAGCGGACAGCGCCAGGTTACCTTTACGCCCGCGACGGTCGGAAAGAGATATTGAATAAAATTTGCATTGAAGCGTGTTTGAGAAAGGCGGTGAATTCACTATTTGTAAAGAGGGCGCCACGTAAAAGGGTGCGGCGCATAAGAAATATGCGGGGCGGATAATTCCGCCGTCAGGTCAGAAGGCCATCTGTCTCAATCGCGGATGCAAAGCATCCCCATCACAGGAGGACAACATGTCCAGCATTCTGACCAATAATGGCGCCATTGTCGCGCTGCAAACCCTGAAATCGATCAATAGCGATCTGAACAAGGCCCAGTCTGAAATCTCGACCGGAAAATCGGTCGCGAATGCGCAGGACAACTCGGCAATCTGGGCGATTTCCAAGGTCATGGAGACCGACCAGGAAGCCTTCAAGGCCATTCAAAGCGGGCTGAATGTTGCCGAGGCGACGGTGGCGACCGCCCGTGTCGGCGCCGAACAGGTCGTCGATCTGCTGAAAGAGATGAAAAATCTGGCGCTGAATGCCGGAACCGACGGGTTCGACTACACCAAGGTTCAGACCGACATCACTGCCAAGATGGCACAGATCGCGTCGATCGTGTCTGGCACGCAAATGAACGGTATCAATCTGCTCAGCACCAACGGTGTCGATGGTGGGACGTCCTTCACGGTGATGGCTTCGCTGGATCGGGAGGTTGGTGCGGCAACGACAACGGTAAACAGCATCAGCGTCGCATCGCTCGATTTCGAGGGCACTATCGTGGGCGGCACCTTGACTGCCATCGCGGATCAGAGCACGGCGGAAACTGCTGTCGGTGAGCTGGAGATGTTGATCGATACAGCCGTCAACGGTGCGGCTGCCCTTGGTTCGGCGGGCAAGCGTATCTCGGATCAGGCCAACTTTGTTGGCAAACTGGCCGATTCGCTGGACGCGGGCATCGGATCGCTTGTCGATGCGGATATGGAAGAGGCCTCGGCGCGTCTGCAGGCGCTGCAAACCCAGCAGCAGCTTGGCATCCAGGCGCTGTCCATCGCCAACCAGGCGCCGTCTGCAATCCTGTCGCTGTTCCGGTGATGATCCTGCGGGGCGCTTTCGGGCGCCCCATCTTTCTCTGCTCAATGCAAATCGGGAACTGAAACATTGAATGCGGTAACTCCTTTGCCCCAGACCGGCTATGGTGCCAATGCTGTCCGCACAGCGCGCGACGCAGAATATGACGTCATCTCGCGTGTCACTCGTCTCTTGCGTCAGTCTGACCGGGAATGTCGCTCGGCCGAGGCAATCATGGCGGTCCACAAGAATAACGAACTCTGGACCCTTCTTGCCACGGATCTGGCAGCTCCTGGAAACCGGTTGTCGGATGAACTCAAAGCCGGATTGCTGTCCCTGGCGGCTTTTTCGATCCGCCATGGGCACAGGGTGTTGGCAGGAGAGGTCAGTACGGATGCCTTGATCGAGGTGAACATGTCGATCCTGAAAGGGCTGCGCGGAGAGGTGCAGTGATGACGGGCCTTGTGCTGAAGCTTGCCCCGGGCGAACGCGTTCTGATCAATGGTGCTGTCATAGAGAATGGCGAGCGGCGGACGAAGCTGTCGATCGTGACACCGAACGTGAATGTGCTGCGCCTGCGTGACGCGATTCATCCTGACAAGGCCAACACGCCAGTTGCCCGCGCCTGCTATATCGCTCAGTTGATCCTGTCAGGAGATGCAGACCTGGCCGAGGGAAAGAAGCAACTGTCGATGGCGATCGAACAACTAAGCCGGGTTTTCGATGACCGGGATAGTCGGCGTATTCTGACAGAAGCCACCGAACATATTGTCCGCGGCAACGCTTATCAATCATTGCGGCGGCTTCGCGAATTGCTGCCACGCGAGGCCCGTTTGTTGAGTGTCAGGCAATAGGGAGCATGGGATGGCGACATTGGCAATCGGCGCAACTGGGTTGCAGGGATGGCGCATTCTTCAGGATCAGGCCGCGCGACATCTTGAAGTTCTGTCCCAAGATCCTGTTGTGCAACGTTCCACCCAAGAGTTCGAAAAGAACATCAGCTCGATCGATTCTGCAGCCGATCTGGTTCGGGACTACCAAATGCTTCACGTCGCCCTGCGGGCCTTTGGTCTGGACGACGACATAGGCAATAAGGCGTTCATTCAAAAGGTACTCGAATCCGATCTGCAGGATGAAAACTCCCTGGCCAACCGGCTCAGCGACAAACGCTACCTGCGCCTTGCCACCACCTTTGATTTTCAGGCTGGGGGCGCAGATGCAGACAGTATCATTGATACGGTGTCACGGGACTATTTGCAGCGCGAGTTCGAATACAGGGTGGGTGAAGCCGATGAGAATCTGCGTCTGGCGTTGAATGCTCAGCGCGAACTGCAGGGGATGTCAGGGCGTGAGTCGTCGGATCGCACCCTGTGGTACGAAGTCCTTGCAAATACGCCGTTGAAAACGGTCTTTGAAGGGGCCTTCGGCTTTGGTGACGGCTATGCGAATTTGTCGATCGACCGACAGTATGAAGAATTTACCAAGGCCGCCGAGCGGTTCCTGGGAAGCTCGTCCTTTTCCGATCTGACTACCGCAGATGGGATCGAGCGTCTGATCGACAGCTTTCTGCTCCGATCAGAGATGAACAACTCCTCGGCCCAGAACCGCTATAGCATCGCATTGACCTTGCTCTCGGGTACGGCCTGATCGCTTTGGCATGGTCGCCAAAGGTCGGAGCGACGCATGTACGTCGACATATTATCCCAGGTAAGCGCGCAGGCTTGGGGGCGGCGAGGCCAGAAGTTCTGCCGTCGGGGCGGGCTGATGTACGGTGCCATCATCGACCAAGACGGTGTGGGGGGCGAAGTTGCGGGCATCTGCCGGGTCATGTGTGACCATCAGCACAGTGGCCTGCGTTTCGGCGGCGATAGTGCTCAGCAACCGAAGCATCTCGGCTTTCAACGCGGGACCAAGGGCGGCGAAGGGTTCGTCCAGCAACAAGATGGGGCGGGCTCGCAGCAGGACCCGGGCAAGGGCGACCCGGCTTTGTTGACCGCCGGACAGATCAGCGGGGCGCCGTCGGGCCATGCCACCCAGCCCGACCTGTTCCATGACCTGTGTGACACGGCGCTTTTGAGATGCATCCAGCCGCAGATCGGGACGCAGGCCCAGCCCGATATTCTGTGCCACGCTCAGATGTGGAAAGAGATTCTGGTCCTGAAACAGAAAGGATACCGGTCTCTGACCGGGCGGCGTTTCGGTGATATCCTTGCCCCGCCACAGGACGTGCCCGGCATCCGGCGTCAGGAAGCCGCCGATCATCGAAAGCAGGGTGGATTTCCCTGATCCCGACGGGCCGATCACCGCAATGCGGGCACCCGGTTCGACCGTCAGATCGGCCATCAGCCGAAAGGATTCTCGCGTCAGGCGCAAGTCCAGCAATTCAAGCAAGGCGGCCTCCGCGGTCAAAAAGCCAGAACAGGGCAAAGCTGATGGCCATCAGCAACACCGCACATGCCGAAGCATCCGCCATGCGATAGGAATTCATCAGCTGGTACAGCTTCAATGGCAAGGTCGGCTGATCCGTCGCGAAAAGGGTGATCACACCCAGATCCCCCATTGCCAGCGCGGCTGCCAGCCCGGATGAAAAGCCAAGCGGGGCCGCCAGTCTTGGCAGGGTCAGCAGGCGCAGGCGCGCCATGCCGGTCATGTTCAGCGATTCGGCCAGCCGCCCGTAGTCGGCCCGCAATGTCTGTGCTGCGGGTATCAGTGCGCGCAGCCCGAATGGCAGCGCCATGACCGCGTTGATCAGAACCGTGACCGGCAGTGCAAGATCATCGGTCGAGAGATGGCCGCGCAACAGGATGAACAGCCCTGTTCCCAGCACCAGCGGCGAGGCGACCAGCGGCAACATGCCTGCGGCCTCCAGCCAGCTCTTGTTGCTCCGGGCAATCGTCAGTGCAAGGGTCAGGCATAGCCCCGCCGCGAGCAGAGCCGAAAGCAGGGCCATCACGATGGAACGCAGCGCGGCAGCCCAGACATCGGCGGGCAGGGCAGGGATTCGGGGAAGGCCCTGAACGGCCACCGCGCCGATGGGCCACAGCAGGAACAGCGTCGCCAGCGTGATTGCAATGGCATCCGCCAGGCGGTGAAAGCCGCGCGGAGCAGCCGGACCCCGATCAAGGTCCAGTCCCGCGCCAAAGGCAGCCGGTGCCACGATGTGGCGTGCCATCAGCAAGGCTGCAAGGCTCAGCGCGATCTGCACAAGTCCCAGCGCGGCCGCGCGCCCCAGATCGAAATCAAAACGGAACGCCTGGTAGATGGCCAGTTCAACCGTGGTGGCCGAAGGACCGCCCCCCAGCGCCAGCGCTACCGTGAAGGATGTCAGGCAGACCAGGAACACGGCCAGACAGACACCCGGCAGGACCGCGCGCAGCATCGGTCTTTCCAGATGGCGGCTCATGTCGGCGGGCGCAAAGCCAAGGCTTTCCGCCAGGCGGAAACGTTCGACCGGAATGCTCTGCCAGCCCTGCAGAATCAGGCGAACCGACAGGGGCAGATTGAAGAAGACATGGGCCAGGATCACCCCTTGCCAGCCATAGACAGAAAATTCGCCCAGGCCGATGGCACGCAGCGTCTCGTTGATTGCGCCAGTCCTGCCGAATACGGCGATCAGCCCCATGATCGCCACGATCACGGGCAGGATGAAAGGGGCCCCCAGCAGGGTGACAAGGGCCCTGCGTCCCGGAAAGCGCCGCCGAGCCAGCGCACGGGCCACCGGCACCGCCAGAATGGCGGACAGCGCCGCCGACAGGGCTGCCTGCCAGATCGTGAACCAGACGGCGCGCCAATCCCATATCTGCAGTGCCGACAGACCCCTGGCCTGCCATGCAACTGCGGCCAGCGTGCCCAGGATCAGCGCGGCCAGCCCCGAAGCGACCGCGATTCCCCCGGCATCGCGCCTTACCGCGAAAATGCCTGCAGCCATTCATCCAGCGCCGGTTTGCGCAGCTCTTCTGCCTCGTCTTCGCTATAGAAAAGGGTCTTTTCGGGGCGCGGAAGGTTGCGCATCACCTCGGGCCATGCGTCCTGATCCAGCTTGGCGGGCAGGGACCAGTTGGCCAGCGGAATGGTTTTCTGGAAATCGGGCGTCAGGATCCAGTCCATGAAGCTCTGAGCCAGTTCCGGCTGATCGGTCGAGGCAAGCTGCGCGGCCAGTTCGGCCATGAAGTAATGCCCTTCGGGAAAGATCGCGGCATGTTTGCTTTGATCGTCTTCGGCGGCAATATGATAGGCGGGCGATGTCGTGTAGGACAGAACCATATCGGCCTCGCCCTCGGTGAACATGCCATAGCTTTCCGACCAGCCCTTGGTCACGGTCAGCACCTTGGGCGCCAGCCTTTCCCAGGCCTGCGCGGCGTCGTCACCATAGATGGCCTTGACCCACAGCAGCAGTGCCAGCCCTGAAATCGAGGAACGTGGGTCCTGCAGGACGATCTTCAGGTCGTCAGGCGCTGCCAGCAGCTCTTCGAAGCTTGCGGGCGGGTTTTCAAGACGCGTGTCGTCATAAATGAAGGCGGTTTCACCCCAGTTATAGGGCAGAAAGATGTCATCCTGCCATGCGACGGGCAGAGACAGATTCGACACATCCTGACCATGCGGCGCAAACAGCCCCGAGGCACGCGCGCGGGCGGTGACGTCGGTGTTCAGGCCAAAGACGATATCGGCCTCGGTCTTCTCGCCCTCCATCAGGATGCGGGGCAGGATGTCGCCAGTGACGAATTTCAGATCGCATTCGCAGAAGGATTCGAAACCTTCCTCGATTTGCGGGCCGGGACCCCATTCGCTGGCGATGTAATCGCCGGCATAGACGGTCAGAACGGGCTTTTCCTGCGCGGCTGCTGACGTGGCGGTCAGCAGGGCAAGGGTCAGGACAGTCGGTTTCAACATCGCCGGGCCTCCTTTCAGGTTCTGATTGCGAAAGAAAGGACAGCGAAACCTTCCCTCCGCCGGCGCTAACCGGATCAGGTTCAACGGGTCCGCGAATCGCGTCTCAGCCCGGTGCCGGGCCCCCCGAGGTATGCGATGAACATAGTGCGGCGGATGAATGCTGCAAGGTGAAAGCGCGGTTTTCAAGCCGGGCGCAGACAGCTAGAACCGCCTCTAACCGCAGATGAAGGACCCCCATGAGCGATCAGCCCACCCCGATGATGGCGCAATATCTTGCGATCCGCGAGGCGAACCCCGGCGCGCTTCTGTTCTATCGTATGGGCGATTTCTACGAGATGTTCTTTGATGACGCAGTGCAGGCCGCCGCCGCGCTGGACATCGCCCTGACCAAGAGAGGCACGCATGGCGGACAGCCGATCCCGATGTGCGGCGTGCCGGTCCATGCGGCCGAAGGTTACCTGCTGACCCTGATCCGCAAGGGCTTTCGCGTTGCCATTGCGGAACAGATGGAAGACCCGGCCGAGGCCCGCAAGCGCGGCTCGAAATCGGTCGTGGCGCGCGATGTCGTGCGGTTGGTGACGCCGGGCACGCTGACCGAGGAAACCCTGCTGGAGGCGCGGCGTCACAACTTTCTGGCAGCCTTCGCGCAGATCCGCGAGGAAGGAGCGCTGGCATGGGTGGACATTTCGACCGGCGCATTTCAGGTCATGCCCTGTCCCCTGTCGCGCCTTGCGCCGGAACTGGCGCGGCTGGCACCGCGCGAATTGCTGGCGCTCGAGGGATCGGGGCTGGAAGATCTGGCGGCCGAATCCGACGCGCAACTGACCGATCTGCCTGCAGGCGCCTTTGACAGCACCGCCGGCGCGCGCAGGCTTTGTGCGCTTTACGGCGTGGAAACATTGGACGGCTTTGGCAGCTTTGAACGCGCCGAACTGTCGGCAATGGGTGCGATCGTCGACTACCTGGATATGACTCAAAAGGGCAAACTGCCGCTGATGCGCCCACCGGTCCGCGAATCCGCGGGAGGGGCGATGCAGATCGATGCGGCAACCCGGCGCAATCTGGAGCTGACGCAGGCCCTGTCCGGTGGCCGCGAAGGTTCGCTGCTGACGGCGATTGACCGCACGGTGACGGCAGCAGGTGGACGCTTGCTGGAGCGGCGCATCAGTGCGCCGTCGCGGGATCTGGCGCTGATACAGGCCCGGCAGGACGCCGTGGCGCAACTGGTCGAGGATCGGCGGCTGGCCACTGATCTGCGCGAGGCCCTTGGCCGCGTGCCCGATATGGACCGTGCGCTGTCACGTCTGGCGCTGGAGCGCGGCGGCCCGCGTGATCTGGCTGCGATCCGCGCTGGTCTGACGCAGGGGGCGCTGATTGCCGAAACGGTGGCACCGGATTCCGCGCAGATCCTGCGCGAGGCCGCCGCCGATCTGACCGGCCATGACGAACTGATCGATCTTCTGGATGATGCCTTGGTCGCCGAACCGCCGTTGCTGGCCCGCGACGGCGGCTTCGTTGCGCCGGGCTTTGACGAGGATCTGGACGAGACCCGGCGTCTGCGCGACGAAGGTCGCGCGGTGATTGCGGGAATGCAGGCGCAATATGCGGAACTCTCGGGGGTCAGCAGCCTCAAGATCAAGCATAACAACGTGCTGGGCTATTTCATCGAGACGACCGCCACCCATGCTGAAAAGATGCTGGCGCCGCCCTTGAATGAGACCTTCATCCATCGCCAGACCACGGCCAATCAGATCCGCTTTACCACCGTGGAACTGTCCGAGCTGGAAACACGCATCCTCAATGCCCGTGACCGCGCACTGGAGACCGAGCGAGAGATATTCGCCCGGCTGCGTTCGGCGGTGCTGGCGCAGGCGGGTCCGATCGGGACAGCGGCGCGGGCGCTGGCCGAGATCGACCTGACAGCCGCCTTTGCCGATATTGCCGCAGGTGAGGGCTGGACGCGTCCGCAGATGGATGACAGCCGTGCCTTTCAGATCGAGGGTGGCCGTCACCCTGTTGTCGAACGTGCGCTGAAGCGCAAATCGGAAAGCTTCGTGGCCAATGACTGCGACCTGACCAGCGGGGAAACACCTGCAATCTGGCTGCTGACCGGTCCGAACATGGCGGGTAAATCGACCTTCCTGCGCCAGAACGCCCTGATCGCGGTGCTGGCGCAGGCGGGCTCTTTCGTGCCGGCCCGGCGCGCGCATATCGGTCTGGTCAGCCAGCTGTTCAGCCGCGTGGGGGCCGCCGATGATCTGGCACGGGGGCGGTCGACCTTCATGGTCGAGATGGTGGAAACCGCGGCGATCCTGAATCAGGCCGATGATCATGCTCTGGTGATTCTGGATGAAATCGGGCGCGGCACGGCGACCTGGGATGGCCTGTCCATTGCCTGGGCGGTGATGGAGCATCTGCACGCCGCCAATCGTTGTCGCGCCCTGTTTGCCACCCATTACCACGAGATGACGGCCCTTTCCGCGCGTCTGGACGGGGTTGAAAATGCGACTGTGGCCGTGCGCGAATGGGAAGGCGATGTGATCTTCCTGCACGAGGTGCGCAAGGGCGCGGCAGATCGCAGTTATGGGGTGCAGGTGGCGCGGCTGGCCGGGCTGCCCGCTTCGGTGGTCGAGCGCGCGCGCGAAGTTCTGGATGCGCTGGAATCTGGTGAACGCCAGGGGGCCTCGCGCCCGGCAGCCCTGATCGATGATCTGCCGCTGTTTCGCGCCGCGCCCCCTGTGGCCCAGCCCGCCAAAAGTCAGGCCAGCCCTCTGGACGCGCGGTTGAAAGACGTGCATCCCGATGCAATGTCCCCGCGCGAGGCGCTGGAACTGATCTATGAACTCAAATCCCTGTCCGGAGATACCGCATGAGCTATAACACTTTCGGTCGCGAATTCCGGTTCACCACCTGGGGAGAAAGCCACGGTCCTGCGCTTGGCGCGACCGTCGATGGGACACCGCCCGGCGTGCCGCTGAGCGAAGAGTTCATCCAGCAGTTCCTGGACCGTCGGCGCCCCGGCACGTCGAAACACACGACCCAGCGCAAGGAACCCGATCAGGTGCGCATCCTGTCGGGCGTGTTCGAGGGTCGCACCACCGGCACGCCGATCCAGCTGATGATTGAAAACACCGACCAGCGCTCCAAGGATTACGGCGAGATCGCGACCAGCTTTCGCCCCGGCCATGCCGATATCAGCTATCATCTGAAATACGGCCTGCGCGATTATCGCGGCGGCGGGCGTTCCAGCGCGCGCGAAACCGCTGCGCGGGTCGCGGCGGGCGGTGTGGCGCAGGCGGTGTTGGCGCATCTGCTGCCCGAACTGAAGATCACCGGCTACATGGTGCAGATGGGCGAGATGCATCTGGATCGCGCCCGCTTTGATCCGCAGGCCATTTCCGGCAACCCGTTCTTTCTGCCCGATGCGACCGCAGTCCAGGCATGGTCGGATTATCTGGATGGCATCCGCAAATCCCGGAACAGCGTCGGCGCGGCGCTCGAAGTGCTGATCCAGGGCTGTCCCGCCGGGCTGGGTGCCCCCGTCTATGCCAAGCTGGATACCGATCTGGCAGCAGCCATGATGTCGATCAACGCGGTCAAGGGCGTCGAAATCGGCGAAGGCATGGCTGCCGCCGCGCTGACGGGCACGGAAAATGCCGATGAAATCCGCATGGGTCCGGACGGTCCGCAGTTCCTGTCCAATCACGCGGGGGGGATTCTGGGCGGAATCTCGACCGGGCAGGACATCGCGGTGCGCTTTTCGGTCAAGCCGACCAGTTCGATCACAACGCCACGCAAGACGATCAACCAGCATGGGCAGGAGGTCGATCTGATCACCAAGGGCCGTCATGATCCCTGCGTCGGAATCCGTGCCGTGCCGGTGGCCGAGGCCATGGCTGCCTGCGTCCTGTTGGATCATCTGATGATGGATCGTGCCCAGACCGGCGGGAAACGTGGTGAAATCGGCTGAATGTGACAACCGCAGGGTGTCGGCCGGGCTTCTGGTCGGTGCTGTTACATAACTGTCATCTATTTGTCGTGTGAGCGTCATTCTTCACGCTTAGGTCGGGGGCAGCCCTTTCAGGGAAATGACCGACCCAGGAGTGATCCATGAACACCACGAAATTCACCGTATCGGCGATTGCATTGATCGCGGTTTCGGCGACCGCCGCCGCTGCACGCGACCAGATCCGCATCGTCGGTTCGTCGACCGTTTTCCCCTATACCCAAGCCGTGGCAGAAGAATTCGCCAATCAGACCGGAGCGCCCGCGCCGATCGTCGAATCGACCGGCACCGGTGGTGGCATGCAGATCTTCTGCGAGGGCATTGGTGAAGATACCGCCGATCTGACCGGTGCTTCGCGCGCCATGAAGAAATCGGAATACGATCTCTGCGTCAGCAATGGCGTGACCGATATCTCGGAAGCCCTGATCGGATATGACGGTCTGTCGCTGGCCGTCAGCCGCGAGAATGAGACCGACTGGAACCTGACGCTGGCCCAGGTCTTCATGGCTCTGGCCGCCGAAGTGCCCCAGGACGGCAAGATGGTTGCGAACCCCTATACGAAATGGTCGGAAATCGACAGCTCGCTGCCCGACACCGATATCGTTGTTCTGGGCCCGCCCCCGACCTCGGGGACCCGCGATGCTTTCGTCGAGCTGGCCATGCATGCCGGCTGTGAATCGATCGAGGAAATCGAGGCCATCGCCGAAGCTTCGGGCAATGACGACTGGGTCAAGGAAAACTGCTCGCGCATGCGCACCGACGGTCCGTTCATCGAAGCTGGTGAAAACGACAATCTGATCGTGCAGCGTCTGAACAGCGACCCCAACGCCCTGGGCATCTTTGGCTATTCCTTCCTGTTCGAAAACCGGGACACGCTGAAAGACGTCAAGCTGAACGGCGTCGAGTCTACGATGGAGACCATTGCTTCGGGGGACTATCCGCTGTCGCGTCCGCTGTTCTTCTACGTCAAGAACGCGCATCGCGGCGTGATCCCGAATCTGCAGGAATTCGTCGAGGAATACATGTCGGAAAACGCCCTGGCACCCGGTGGATATCTGGAAGAGCGTGGTCTGGTCGCATTGGATGACGCCGAACGCGCTGCGCTGCAGGAAGCTGTCACGACCGGTTCGGTCAAGCTTGAAGTGACCGAGTAACCATTTCTTACCAGCCCCGCCCGGAACCATCCGGGCGGGGCAATTTTGCACGAGGTCGCGATGACGGGAATAGCCTTTGCGATGCTGCTTACGGCGGCGCTTGCTGGATATATGATGAACAGACGGGCCGCATTGGCCCTGCGCGACGGCGGGCAACGTCTCCATTCTCTGGGAATGTTCCACGGATTGTATGCTGCATTGGCCGTTCTGGTGCCCGCCATCGTGGTCACACTCTTGTGGCTGGCCCTGCAGGGGGCGGTCATCAACTCGATCGTGATGGCAGGTCTGCCCCATGAAGCGCTGGATTCATTGGACCATGGCGCACGCCAGTTGGTTCAAAGCGAGATCCAGTCGATTTCGCAGGGACGGATCTTTGGCACCCCCGAGCAGTGGAAGATCGATGCCGCCGCGCGGCTGAACCTGCTGTGGGCGCTTTCGGGCTGGTTGCTGGTCGCGGTTGTTGCCGCGGTGATTGCCGCCGCGCTCTACGTGACGCGCAGGTCGGTCTCGGCCCATTTCCGGGCCCGTCAGGCGGTCGAGCGGATCATTCTCGGGCTGCTGATTTCCTGTTCTGTCGCGGCCATCTTCGTGACCCTGGGCATCGTCCTGTCGCTGGTCTTTGAATCGATCCGCTTCTTCCAGATGGTGCCGCTAACCGATTTCCTCTTTGGCACCCAGTGGGAACCGCAGATGCCGATCCGTGCCGATCAGATTGCCGCAGAAGGCGCATTCGGCTGGCTTCCGGTGCTGATGGGCACGCTGGTCATTACCTTTGTCGCGATCATGATCGCCGTTCCGGTCGGGCTGATGTCGGCGATCTATCTGAACGAATTTGCCAGCAAGCGCTTTCGCGCCGTTGCCAAGCCGGTCCTCGAGATCCTGGCGGGCATCCCGACCGTTGTTTACGGCTTCTTTGCCATTCTGACCGTGGCCCCGGCAATCCGCGCCTGGGGCGAGGCGCTGGGGATTCCGGTGGCCCCCAATACTGCGCTTGCCGCGGGCGGGGTCATGGGGATCATGCTGATCCCGTTCATTTCCTCCTTCGCCGATGATGCGCTGTCAGCGGTTCCCGGCAGCCTGCGCGACGGCAGCATGGCCCTGGGTGCGACGCGCTCGGAAACCGTGTTGAAGGTGCTGTTCCCGGCGGCCATCCCGGGCATCGTCGGGGGCGTTCTTCTGGCCATCAGCCGTGCCATCGGTGAAACCATGATCGTGGTGATGGCGGCGGGTCTTATTGCCAAGATGACGATCAACCCGCTGGACAGTGTCACCACGGTGACCGTTCAGATCGTGACCCTGCTGATCGGCGACACCGCCTTTGACAGCCCCAAGACACTGGCCGCCTTTGCGCTGGGTCTGATGCTGTTCATCGTGACCCTGCTGATCAATATCGTCGCCCTGCGCGTCGTGCACAAATACCGTGAACTCTATGACTGAGGCTCGAAGCGACATGACCGATCAATCAAGCGGCTCTCTGGCGCGCAACCATGACTGGACCTCGGAGCGGTTCCGCAAGAACCTGTCCCGCCGTCGCCGGAACGAGACGATCCTTCGCGGTCTTGGTCTGGGCGCGATCGGATTGGCATTCCTGATGCTGGCGATCCTGCTGTGGACGCTGATCTCGGGTGGGACGCAGGCGTTCCGTCAGACCCATGTTGCAATCGAGGTTCCGGTTTCGGCCGAACTGGTCGATCCCGAGAACCCGGCAAAGGGAAATTATCGCCGCATCATGCGCGACGCGATGCAGGGGACTTTCCCCGAGGCAGACAGTTCGGAACTGAAGGGGCTTTCGGGCATCCTGTCCAATGCCGCCCAGTTCCTGGTGCGTGACGAGGTCGTGGCCGATCCCTCGCTGATCGGCAGATCGGTCGAAATCAATGTGCCGGTCTCGGACCCCTATGATCAGCTGAACAAGGGCAATGTGGATGTCGATTCGGATGAATCGCATCGACGCCTCAGCGATGCGGATATTGCCGCCTTTCAGGAATTGAAGGATCAGGGCCGCATCACCCTGCCGCTGAACTGGGGGCTGATCACCAATGCGGATTCCCGCTTTCCTGAACTCGCCGGTCTGCGCGGTGCGATCATCGGTTCGGCTTATGCGCTGCTTGTCTGCTTTCTGATCTCTTTTCCGCTGGGAATCGGCGCTGCGATCTATCTTGAGGAATTCGCGCCCAAGAACCGGTTCAGCGATGTGATCGAGGTGAATATCAACAATCTGGCCGCCGTGCCCTCGGTCGTTTTCGGCCTGCTTGCCCTGGCGGTGTTTCTGGGCTGGTTCGGGATGCCAAGGTCTGCGCCCTTTGTCGGCGGGCTGACGCTGGCGCTGATGACGCTGCCGACGATCATCATCGCCACCCGTGCGGCGTTGAAGGCGGTGCCGCCCTCGATCCGCGAGGCGGCGCTGGGAATCGGCGCCTCCAAGCAGCAGGTGGTCTTTGGTCACGTCCTGCCTCTGGCCATGCCGGGCATCCTGACCGGCACGATCATCGGCCTGGCGCAGGCCCTTGGGGAAACGGCACCGCTGCTGCTGATCGGCATGAATGCCTTTGTGACGGCGGCACCGGCAACGCCCTTTGATGCCTCGACAGCGCTGCCGACGCAGATCTTCATCTGGGCCGACAGCCCGGAACGGGGTTTCGTTGCACGCACTTCGGCCGCTATTCTGGTGCTGTTGGGCTTTCTCGTGATGATGAACGCAATCGCCATCTTCCTGCGCAGCCGTTTTGAGCGCCGCTGGTAAGGGCTGAAAGGAGGCCAGAGATGTATGACATGAACCGAGACCGAGTGGAGAACGCCGTGGACCAGGACGAAATCAAGATCTCGGCAAGGAATGTGCAGGTCTATTACGGCGACAAACATGCCATCAAGGATGTGAATGTCGAAATTCTGGACAAGACGGTCACCGCCTTTATCGGTCCGTCCGGCTGCGGAAAATCGACCTTTTTGCGCTGCATCAACCGGATGAATGACACCATTCCGATTGCCCGCATCGAGGGAGAGATCAGGCTGGACGGCCAGGATATCTATGACCGCCGCATCGACCCGGTGCAGCTGCGCGCCCGCGTCGGCATGGTGTTCCAGAAGCCGAATCCCTTCCCGAAATCCATCTTTGACAATGTCGCCTATGGGCCGCGTATCCACGGTCTGGCGCGCAATCGTGACGAGTTGGATGATATCGTCGAACAGTCGCTGCGTGGCGCAGCCCTATGGAACGAAGTCAAGGATCGCCTGCAGGAACCGGGCACCGGCCTGTCGGGTGGTCAGCAACAGCGTCTGTGCATTGCGCGGGCTGTGGCGACCGCGCCCGAGGTGCTGTTGATGGATGAGCCCTGCTCGGCTCTGGACCCGATCGCGACCGGTCAGGTCGAGGAGCTGATCGAGCAGCTGCGCACGCAGTTTTCGGTGGTGATCGTCACGCATTCCATGCAGCAGGCAGCGCGGGTCAGTCAGAAAACCGCCTTCTTCCACCTTGGCAATCTGGTGGAATATGGCGACACCGACGACATCTTTACCAAACCGAAGGATTCGCGGACCGAGGCCTATATCTCGGGCCGGATCGGTTGACGATCAGGAGGCTGGCACAATGAACCGCGACAAACATATCTCTTCGGCATTCGACCGCGATCTGGAAACCATCCAGGCGCTGGTCGTCAAGATGGGTGGCATGGTCGAGGCCGCCATCAATGACGCAGCCACGGCATTGGAAAACCGTGACGAGGAACTGGCCGAACAGGTCCGGCGCCGCGACAAGGCCATCGACCTGATGGAAGCGCAGATCAACGAGGATGCCGCCCGTCTGATCGCGCTGCGGGCACCGACAGCCACCGATCTGCGCATGGTTCTGGCGGTGATCAAGATCGGCGCTTCGCTGGAGCGCTGCGGCGATTATGCCAAGAATATCGCCAAACGCACCGATGTCCTGTCGCATATGCCCGCAATCGAGGGCTCGGGGCTGGCGCTGCGCCGGATGAGTGCGGCGGTCAACAAGATGCTTCAGGACGCCTTGGACAGCTATATCCGCCGCGACGCGGAACTGGCCGAAGATGTCCGCATGCGCGATCTGGAGGTCGACCAGATGTATAACGCGCTGTTCCGCGAGTTCCTGACCCATATGATGGAAGACCCGCGCAACATTACCGCCTGCATGCATCTGCATTTCATCGCCAAGAACACCGAACGGATGGGCGATCACGCGACATCGATTGCCGAACAGGTCATATATCTTGTCACGGGAGAACTTCCGGATGATCCACGCCCAAAATCAAACAACGTTCCGACCGGTGACGGAGCGGCCCTGGCGGGAGACTAAGTCTATGGCGCGACAAAGCCCCTGTGTTCTGGTCGTCGAGGATGAGGGCGCACAGCGCGAGGTTCTGCAATACAACCTCGAAGCCGAAGGTTTCGAGGTTGTGGTTGCCGACAACGGCGAGGATGCGCTGTTGCTGGTTCAGGAGGAGCAGCCCGATCTGCTGGTTCTGGACTGGATGCTTCCCAAGGTCAGCGGCATCGAAGTCTGCCGTCAGGTCAAGGCAGATCCCGCGACCCGCGGCATTCCCATCATCATGCTGTCGGCACGTGGCGAGGAAACCGACCGCGTGCGCGGGCTGGAAACCGGGGCCGACGACTATGTCGTCAAACCCTATTCCGTGGTCGAGCTGATGGCACGGCTGCGCACGCAGCTGCGCCGCACCCGTCCCGCCAGCATGGGGGAACGGCTCAGCTTCGGCGATATCATTCTGGATGCCGCCGAACATCGCGTCTTTCGCGGTGGTCAGCCGCTGCATCTGGGGCCGACCGAATTCCGGCTGCTGTCCACATTGATGGAAAAGCCGGGGCGGGTCTGGTCGCGTGAACAACTGCTGGACCGGGTCTGGGGGCGTGACATCTATGTCGATACCCGCACCATCGATGTTCATGTCGGGCGTCTGCGCAAGGCGCTGATGCAGAATGGCGGTGACAATCCGGTTCGCACCGTGCGCGGCACCGGATATGCCTTGGGCTGAGACCGGCGTCAGCCGGGGAAGCTCTGCAGAAACTCCTGCACCTCGTCATATGTCGGGATGGCATCGCCCGCGCCCGCGCGCGTGACCTTCAGCGCAGCGGCAGCTGCGGCCAGTTCCAGCGCCGCTGCAATGGTTGCGCCCCCATCCCGTGCGGCGGCGAAATAGCCGGCAAAGGTATCTCCGGCCCCGGTCGTGTCCACGGGGCGTACGGCAAAGGCAGGCTGATGGGTGGTCTCGCCTGTGGTCAGGTCGCGATATTCCGCGCCCTCGGCGCCGCGCGTGATCAGCAACCCCTCCACGGGAATCTCGCCGGGCATGGCTGCGAATAATTGCTCGGCCTCTCCTGCATTCATGGCCAGGACCGAGACATAGGGCAGAACCTCGCGCAAGGCCTGCAGGTCGAAAGGCGCGGCAGAGTAGATGACCTTCGCTCCCTTGGCGCGCGCAGCCTGTGCGGCCTGGACCTGAAGGCTGGTTTCATTCTGCAGCAGCAGCGTGTCGGCAGCGGTGATTTCGTCCATGGCTGCCATCAGGGCGGCGGAATCGATCTGACGATTCGCGCCGGGATGGATCACGATCGAATTCTCGCCCGAGCTTTCCAGCAAGATGATGGCATGGCCCGTTGTCTGTCCCGGCTGCCTTTGGATCAGATGGGTCTGAACACCATAGTCGACAAGGCGTCGGGGCACCCAATCATCGCCATCCGACATGGCGCCAAGATGCAGTGTTGACGCGCCCGCGCGCGCTGCGGCGATCGACTGGTTGGCACCCTTTCCGCCAAGGCCAAGGGCATAGCCTTGTGCCGCGATGGTTTCGCCGGGCTGGGGCAGATGCGCCAGACGGTAGACGTGATCGATATTGATCGAACCCAGATTCCAGATTGCCATGGTTCATTCCCTTGTTGAAGTTATCTGACCGCCGCAGCCTGGGCTTGTCCAGACAAGAAAAAGCGCGCCCGATGGGGCGCGCTTTGTGTCGATGCAATGGCCGGAATATCAGGCGTGTTGCTTCTTGCCCTTGTGCGGTGCCCAGATCCGCTTGTTGGTCAGATAGAGCAGGGCGCTGAGAACGATCAGGAACAGAACCGAGACCAGGCCGACCATCTTGCGGTCCATCATCTTCGGCTCTGCCGTCCACATCAGGAAGGCCGCGACGTCGCGTGCCATCTGATCGACCGTGGCCGGAGTTCCGTCCTCATAGGTCACCAAGTCATCCGAAAGCGGGGGAGGCATGGCGATGTAGCCGGTCGAGAAGGCGGTGTTTTCATAGAAGACGCTGCCTGCCTGTTCCATTTCCTCGCCGGTATAGCTGGTCAGGATCGCATGGATGTATTCGGGTCCGCCGATGCCTTTGAACAGTTGGTTGATCCCGGTCCCATAGGGGCCGTGGAAGCCCGCGCGGGCCTTGGCCATCAGGGACAGGTCCGGGCCCATGCCGTCACCGGTGACCGTGGGGAAGTGATCGGTCGGCAGGCGCGGACGATCCTCGCCGGTTTCAGGGTCGGTGATGTCGAAATTGGCAGCATAGGCACGCACCTGATCTTCCGGCAGTGCCGGGCCACCTTCGTCATGCAGGGTCCGCAGCGGCACGAATTTCATGCCGTGGCAGGCCGAGCAGACCTCGGTATAGACCTGCAGGCCGCGCTGCAGCTGGAACTGGTCGAATTTGCCGAAGGGGCCCTCGAAGCTGTAGGAGATATCCTCGATATGGCCGCCGCCATGGCTGCTGCCGTGTTCTTCTTCTTCGGCGTGTTCCTCGGCATGCTCTTCAGCATGGGACTCGGCTTCCATGGCTTCCGTCGGAGCCGCTGCCGATTCCTCTTCAACCGCGGTTTCGGCGTCATCGCCTGCCGCAGCGTCCTGCTCGGCAGCGCTTTCTTCGATGGCCATCTCGTCAGCCGACGGGGCAGCTTCATCCTGCAGTTCTTCCTCGGCGGCGGGCTGATCCGCCGATTCCGTGGGCTGCAGTTCGGCCGCGTCCTGCTGCTCGGCGACGGTGCTCTCCGGTGCAGCGTCATCCGCCGTGCCGTCAGCCGCCGCGTCTGCGGGGGCTTCGACCGCTTCGGGAGCGGCGGCTTCAGCGGCGGGGGCGACCGGCGCCTGCTCCGCTGCCTGCTCGGTCGGCGCAGGTGTCGCGGTCTCCTGCGCCAGCGCAAAGCCGGTCGCAGAGAGGGTCAGGGCCGCAACAGCCGTGAGCGTCTTGGTTCTCAAGGTCATTGATGGCACTCCTTACTCGGCCATGCGCTTGGGCGCGTCGTAATGGGCGAGAAAATCTTCTTCGATCGTCGCGGGCATCGGCTCGGGCTTCTCGATCACGCCCAGCAGGGGCAGGATGACGAGGAAATAGGCGAACCAATAGGCCGCACCGGCCAGAGCGATATAGGGATAGATGCCCTCTGCCGGCATGGCTCCGACCCACATCAGGATCACGAAGTCGACGGCGACCAGCCAGAACCACCACTTGAACTGCGGGCGGAAACGGCCCGAGCGTACGCGGCTGGTATCCAGCCAGGGCACCAGCGCCATGACGATGATGGCACCGAACATTGCCAGAACCCCGAAGAACTTGGCGTCGATGATGCCAAAGGACAGGAAGTTGACCAATTGCACGACCCAGACATCCGAGGTGAAGGCACGAAGGATGGCGTAGAACGGCAGGAAGTACCATTCGGGCACGATATGCGCCGGAGTCGCCAGCGGGTTCGCCTCGACATAGTTGTCCGGGTGTCCCAGGTAGTTCGGCATGAAGCCGACCACGGCAAAGAACACGACCAGAATGACAGCCAGTGCAAACAGGTCCTTGATGACGAAATAGGGCCAGAAGGGCAGGGTATCTTTCTCGGCCTCTTCCCGGCTGGTGCGCCGCACTTCGACGCCGGTCGGGTTGTTGTTGCCGGTCGTGTGGAACGCCCAGATGTGGACGACGACAAGCGCCGCGATCACGAAGGGCAGCAGGTAATGCAGCGAGAAGAAGCGGTTCAGCGTGGCGTTATCCACCGCCGGTCCGCCAAGCAGCCAGGTCTGGATGGGTTCGCCAATGCCCGGAATCGCGCCGAACAGGCCGGTGATCACCGTCGCGCCCCAGAAGGACATCTGACCCCAGGGCAGCACATAGCCCATGAACGCCGTGGCCATCATGGCCAGATAGATCAGCATGCCGATGATCCATGTCACCTCGCGCGGGGCCTTGTAGCTACCATAGTAGAGGCCGCGGAAGATATGCAGGTAGACCGCAAGGAAGAACAGCGATGCGCCATTGGCATGCAGATAGCGCAGCATATAGCCGCCATTCACGTCACGCATGATATGTTCGACGCTGGCGAAGGCCAGATCGACATGGGGCGTGTAATGCATCACCAGAACGATGCCGGTGACGATCTGCAGCGCCAGGCAGAATGTCAGGACGATGCCCCAGATCCACATCCAGTTCAGGTTCTTGGGGGTGGGGATCATCAATGTGTCGTAAAGCAGACCGACCACCGGCAAACGGCGGTGCAGCCAGCGTTCGGGGCCCGATTTGGGCTCGTAATGGTCGTGCGGAATTCCGGCCATATGCAGTGCCCTCCTCAGCCCAGCTTGATGGTGGTGTCGTTGACGAATTCAGCGACAGGAATATGCAGGTTCTGCGGCGCGGGACCTTTGCGGATACGTCCGGCCGTGTCGTAATGCGATCCGTGGCAGGGGCAGAACCAGCCGTCGAAATCACCGGCACCGTCGCCCATCGGCACGCAACCCAGATGGGTGCAGACGCCGATCATGACCAGCCATTCGCCGGCTTCGTCCAGCGTGCGGTTCTCGTCGGTGGCGGGCTCGCCCGGCTTGTTGAGGTTTTCGGCATCCGGGTCGATCAGCTCGTTCAGCGGAACGGCGCGACCTTCCTCGATCTCGGTTTCGGTCCGGCGGCGAATGAACACCGGCTTGCCCAACCATTTCACGGTCAACTGGGTGCCGACATCGACGCCACTGACATCGACCTGGATCGAGGACAATGCCTGAACATCAGCCGAGGGATTCATCTGGTTCACAAGCGTCCAGGCGGCGGCTCCGGCGGCCACCGTGCCTGCGCCCGCCGTGGCATAATAGAGGAAATCCCTCCGGGTGCCTACGTGGTCATCTGCGTGGGACACGGATCATACTCCATTTCGGGCCGGAAGCCCGGCCGATACGACATTCTGGGCGGCAAGTGATTGCAGCCTTCGCGTCGCGGTTCTAGCGTTCAAATATGCGTCAGTCCAGCCGATAACCCTTTCCTCGGTGTGAGATATCGACGCATATGTTGAAAATATGTCGCTGGCCGGACCAGAGCGACCCGGATGATACGCCCGTGACGGACCGTTTGCGAACTGCTGCGGGATGGCCGCGCCTACAGCAATCCCTGTGCGCGGAAGCTGAGTTCCCGTGATTTTCCGATAATCAGATGATCGTGAATGGTAATTCCCATGCAGTCGGCGGCCTGTGCGATGCGCGCGGTCATGGTTATATCTGTCTCTGATGGAGTCGGGTCACCCGACGGGTGGTTGTGGACCAGAATCAGTGCCGAGGCGTTCAACTCCAAGGCCCGGCGAATGATTTCGCGCGGATAGACCGGCACGTGATCGACCGTGCCCTGGCCCTGTTCGTCATCGGCGATCAGAACATTCTTGCGGTCCAGGAAAAGAACCCGAAACTGTTCGGTCTCGCGATGGGCCATGGCGGTGTGGCAATAGTCCAGCAATTCCTGCCATCCTGACAGCACGGGACGGTTCATGACCCTGGCCCGGGCCAGACGCTGTGCGGCGGCCTCGACGATCTTCAGTTCGGTGATGACGGCGGGCCCGACACCACTGATGTCGGAAAGCCGCGCGGCGGGGGCAGAAAGAACACGATTGAAATCACCAAAGCTGTCGATCAGCCGCCGCGCCAGCGGCTTGACATCCTGACGCGGGATGGCGCGAAACAGCACCAGTTCGAGAAGCTCGTAATCGGGCATGGCAGCCGCGCCGCCATTCATGAAGCGTTCGCGCAGTCGGGCGCGATGATCGGCAAGATAGGACAGCTGCGACCCGGCACGGCCACGTGAATCGCGCCGCGGCATGGCGACGTCGTCTTCGGCCGGTGCGAACAGAGGAAGGGGCATTTCCCCGAAGGCATGATTCTTGTCCATGCCGAAAGATGGCGCGATATCCGTGAAGAACTGGTTAACGCGCCATCAGGGCTTCAGCGGGTCATGTCGTCCCAGAAGCTTTTGACCTTGTTGAAGAAGTTGTCGGATTGCGGGCTGTTGTCCGCCTTGACGGCTTCGAACTCGCGCAGCAATTCCTTTTGACGTCCGGTCAGGTTGACGGGGGTTTCGACGACCAGTTCGATCAGCATGTCGCCCATTTCACCCTGTGCCCCGGCGCCATGACGCAACGGCGGCATGCCTTTGCCACGCAGGCGCATCTGGCGGCCGGACTGGCTGCCGGCAGGCACCTTCACGCGCGTGCGGCCGCCGTCGATCGTCGGCACCTCGACCTCGCCACCAAGGGCGGCCGTGGCCATGCTGACCGGCACCTGGCAGGCAAGCGTCTTGCCCTCGCGCAGGAAGATCTCGTGCTCGGCGACTTCGATGAAGATATACAGATCGCCCGCAGGTCCGCCGCGCAATCCCGCCTCGCCTTCGCCGGCAAGACGAATGCGCGTGCCGGTTTCGACACCGGCGGGAATATTGACCGACAGTGTTCTTTCGCGCTCGATCCGGCCGGCACCATGGCAGGCCTTGCAGGGGTTCTTGACGATCTGGCCTTGTCCGCCGCAGGTCGGGCAGGTCCGCTCGACCGTGAAGAAGCCCTGTTGCGCGCGCACCTTGCCCATGCCGCCGCAGGTCGGGCAGGTGGCCGGCTGCGTTGCGCCTTCGGCCCCGGTGCCTTCGCATTCCTCGCAGGCGACCGAACCCGGCACGCTGATCGCTTTCTGCACGCCGCGATAGGCGTCCTCCAGGGAAACACGCAGGTTGTAGCGCAGATCCTGACCGCGTTGGGCACGCGATCGTCCGCCGCCACCGCCGCGCCGACCCATCATGTCGCCAAACAGATCCTCGAACACATCGGCAAAAGCCGAGCCAAAGTCACCCGGATGGCCACCGCCGCCGCCGCCACGCGCACCCATGCCGCCGTTTTCGAATGCGGCATGACCAAAGCGGTCATAGGCGGCTTTCTTCTGTTCGTCCTTCAGGCAGTCATAGGCTTCATTGGCTTCCTTGAAGCGCGCTTCGGCCTGTGAATCATCCTTGTTGCGGTCTGGGTGAAGCTCTTTCGCCTTGCGGCGATAGGCTTTCTTGATTTCTTCCGCAGAGGCCCCGCGCGAGACGCCCAGAACCTCGTAATAGCAACGCTTGGCCATCTTCGTTCCTGTTCACTTGCCCCAACGAAACAGCCGGCCCGCATAGAGACTGCGGACCGGCCCGAGAGGGGAGCGGCCCAGATCAGCCGCGGTTTTTGTCGTCGCCGAGATCTTCGAAATCGGCATCCACGATATCATCATCGACATCGCGGGGCGCGTCGGCACCGGTGTCGCCAGCGGCTTCTTCCGAACCCTGTTGCGACTTGTAGATCGCTTCGCCCAGCTTCATCGATGCATCCATCACGTTCTGGATGCCCGATTTGATCTTGCCGGCGTCTTCGGACTTCAGCGCTTCCTCAAGCGCGCCAATGGCCAGTTCGATCGCTTCGACGGTCGAGGCGTCGACCTTGTCACCGTGATCGTCCAGCGACTTGCGCGTGCTGTGGATCAGGCTTTCGGCCTGGTTCTTGGCTTCGACCAGTTCGCGGCGGTCCTTGTCGGCCTCGGCATTGGCTTCGGCGTCTTTCACCATCCGTTCGATATCCTCGTCGGACAAGCCGCCCGAAGCCTGAATGGTGATGTTCTGCTCTTTGCCGGTGCCCTTGTCCTTGGCGCTGACCGAGACGATGCCGTTGGCGTCGATGTCGAAGGTCACCTCGATCTGGGGCATGCCGCGCGGTGCGGGCGGAATGTCCTCGAGGTTGAACTGACCCAGCATCTTGTTGTCGGCGGCCATTTCACGCTCGCCCTGGAAGACCCGGATCGTCACGGCGTTCTGATTGTCTTCGGCGGTCGAGAAGATCTGGCTCTTCTTGGTCGGAATGGTGGTGTTGCGGTCGATCAGGCGCGTGAACACGCCACCCAGGGTTTCGATCCCCAGGGACAGCGGCGTCACGTCCAGCAGCACCACGTCCTTGACGTCACCCTGCAGCACGCCGGCCTGAATGGCGGCACCCAGCGCCACGACTTCGTCGGGGTTGACGCCCTTGTGGGGTTCCTTGCCGAAGAAGGAGGTCACTTCCGCGATGACCTTGGGCATGCGGGTCATGCCGCCAACCAGAACGACCTCGTCGATTTCGCCCTTGCTGACGCCAGCATCCTTTAGCGCTTCCTGCACGGGCTTCATGGTGCGCTTGATCAGGTCGCCAACCAGCGATTCCAGCTTGGCGCGGGTCAGCTTGATCACCATGTGAAGCGGCGTGCCCGAATCCTTGTCCATCGAGATGAACGGTTGGTTGATCTCGGTCTGGCTGGAGCTGGACAGTTCGATCTTGGCTTTCTCGGCGGCCTCTTTCAGGCGCTGCAGAGCCATCTTGTCCTTGGTCAGATCGACGCCGTGTTCCTTTTTGAACTCGTCGGCCAGATAGCTGACGATGCGCATGTCAAAATCTTCGCCGCCAAGGAAGGTATCCCCGTTGGTCGATTTCACTTCGAACAGGCCGTCGTCGATTTCCAGAATGGTGATATCGAAGGTGCCGCCACCAAGGTCATAGACCGCGATGGTTTTGGTTTCCTTCTTGTCCAGACCATAGGCCAGTGCGGCTGCGGTCGGCTCGTTGATGATGCGCAGGACTTCAAGACCCGCGATCTTGCCGGCATCCTTGGTGGCCTGACGCTGAGCGTCGTTGAAATAGGCCGGAACGGTGATGACGGCCTGCGTCACGTCCTCGCCCAGATAGGATTCGGCGGTTTCCTTCATTTTCTGAAGGATCATCGCGCTGACCTGTGCCGGAGAATATTTCTCGCCCTTGACTTCGACCCAGGCATCACCATTGCCGCCATCGACGATGGCGTAGGGAACCAGTTTCTTGTCTTTCTCGACGGCTTCGTCGGTGGTGCGACGGCCGATCAGGCGTTTGACGGCAAATACGGTATTGCTTGGATTGGTCACGGCCTGACGCTTCGCGGCCTGTCCGACCAGACGCTCGCCGTCGGTGAAGCCGACGATCGAGGGCGTCGTGCGTGCGCCTTCGCTGTTTTCGATAACCTTCGGCTGGCTGCCATCCATGATGGCCACGCAGCTGTTGGTTGTGCCGAGGTCGATCCCGATGACTTTGGACATAGATGTAACCTTTCTTGCGGCGATAAAATGGACCTTGGGTCCGTTATGGCCCCCGTAGCCCGATCCCGTTGAGATTGTATGTGTCCGGAAGCATCCGGACGCTTCGGGGGTGTATATAGGGATGGTTTTCCGGCCCGCAAGCGTTCTGAACCCGCAAATTTGCGCAATTCGGGGCTTCGTTCATGCAAAAAACCAGGCAGGCGGCGCGGCTATTGCCCCGCCGACCAGCTGAGGGATTCATGTTTGCGCGTCGAGAAATTGACCAGCAGCCCGATCAGCAGCGCCCCCAGAGAAAACCAGATGGCGTAGAGCGGATCGGTTTTGTGCGGCGAATAGTTGACGAACAAGAAGCCGCGCTCCTGATCGATGATGTGGAAAAGCGGGTTCCAGATGAACCAGGGCATCATGAAATTGGGCAGGACATTGGCGACGAACATCTTGCCCGAGGCGAACATGTTGATGCGCTGATAGGCCGTTGCCAGCAGCGTTGACGCCCGGGGCGCCCAGGGCCGCATGCCCAGAAAGACCAGCCCCACGCAGACGCCCGAAAACCAGGCCTCGAGATACATGGCGACCGCCCCGATCGGCTGAGAGATGGTAATCGGCCCGAACAGGACGTGATACAGCCACAGAATGGCCAGACAGCTGATCGTCTGGCGATAGAGAACCGCAATCGATGAAGCTGCGATCAGAACGGCAGGGTTCAGTGGCTCGTGCTTGATCAATCCGCCGGAAATCGAATGGCTGCCCGAGACCGCACTGACGGTTTTGACATGCGTCATGAACATGAAGATGCCGGACATGATATAGAGGATGAAATCGCCGCGAATCGGAGATTGCCGGACGCCCAGCACCATGAAGATGACAAGGAAGGCAGCCATGAAGATCATGGTCTGGGCAATCGTGATCAGCAGTCCCACCACAGCATTCCTGTGGTCGGTGCGAAGATTGTAGACGGTCTGGTGATAGATCAGGGTCAGCGTGGTGCCCGCGGCTTCGAGGATGTTGCGGGTATGTCTTTGTCTGAACACTTGGACGGTTCCGTTTGTTGTGACTGTGACACAAAGCCCTCGAATGGGCGCGGCGAAAAGTCTTTGGGCGTGGCAGTCCTTGCCCAAGCCACTTGGCACGACCATAAGGGAGGTTGGCCGGCCGGACAATCACGCGTCCGTCCCGAGGTGACTGGTAAGAAGGAATATTACATGCAGTTTGACCGACTGACCGCCGAAATGCGCCGGCTTGCGCTGCGGGCCGGTGAGCGGATCATGGAAATCTATGCCTCTGACGATTTCGATGTGCGGGCCAAGTCCGATGCGTCACCCGTCACCGAGGCTGATGAAGCCGCCGATGCCATCATTTCGGCCGGTCTTCGCGAGGCATTTCCCGATATTCCGCTTGTGACCGAAGAGCAGTCTGCGACCCATGAACAGGCAATCTCGACCTTCCTGATCGTCGATCCGCTGGACGGGACCAAGGAATTCATCAAGCGTCGTGGCGATTTCACCGTGAACATTGCCTATGTCGAGAACGGCGTGCCGGTGCGCGGCGTTGTCTATGCGCCGGCCAAGCAGCGCCTGTTCTACACCACGGCCGATGGCCGCTCGGTCGAGGAACGCGGGCCCTTCGGGGAAGAACCGGGCGAAATTGCACCGGTAGGCGTCAATCCGACGCCGGACAACCGTGGATTGATGGTTGTTGCGTCCAAATCGCACCGCGATGCTGCCACGGACGACTATATTTCCAAATACGGCGTACGCGACATGACCAGCGCGGGGTCGTCGCTGAAATTCTGCCTTGTGGCGACCGGTGAGGCGGATCTCTATCCGCGGCTGGGCCGGACCATGGAGTGGGATACGGCCGCAGGTGATGCCGTGCTGCGCGGTGCCGGTGGCGAAGTCGTGCGCTTTGACGATCACAGCACGCTGACCTATGGCAAACCCGGTTTCGAGAACCCGTTTTTCATCGCCTTCGCACCTGGCGTCCTGTTGGTGAAGAACTGATATGTCGGTCGTGATCATCATTCCCGCCCGCCATGCCTCCAGCCGATATCCCGGCAAGCCGCTTGTGGATCTGCGCGGCGCCGGTGGAGAGGCCCGCAGCCTGATTCGCCGCAGCTGGGACGCCGCGTCAGCCGTCAGCGGTGCTGATCGGGTTGTCATTGCAACCGATGACTCGCGCATTCAGGAACATGCCGAAGGTTTCGGCGCCGAGGTGGTGATGACCTCGGAGCAATGTCGCAACGGCACCGAACGCTGCGCCGAGGCCATCGCGAATCTGGGCATCTCGCCCGAAATCGTGGTGAATTTGCAGGGTGATGCCCCGCTGACACCCGCCTGGTTCGTCGAGGATCTGGTTGCCGGGTTGCGTGCCGATCCGCAGGCCGGCGTTGCGACGCCGGTGCTGCGGTGTTCGGGGAAAATGCGGGCCGATCTGATCGCGGATCGCATGGCCGGACGCGTGGGCGGAACTACAGCCGTGTTCGGGGCCGACAAGCAGGCGCTCTATTTTTCGAAGGAAGTCCTGCCCTATGCAGCCGGAACCTTCGGCGATGACGAGGACAGCCCGGTCTTTCACCATGTGGGCGTCTATGCCTATCGTCCCGATGCGCTTGCATCCTATGCGGAATGGGGCGAGGGGCCGCTGGAGCGGCTGGAAGGCCTGGAGCAACTGCGCTTCCTCGAGCGGGGACGGAGGTTGCTTTGCGTCGAGGTCGAGGCGCGCGGACGTCAATTCTGGGAATTGAACAATCCTGAAGATGTTCCCCGTCTCGAAGCCATGATGCAGGAAATGGGAATCGACTGAACAATCGACTGAGCAAATGCGCCGGAAAGGAGATCTTTCTGGCGCATTCCACACCCACTGGTTGATTTGGGTGGAACATCTTGGCGATTTCGTGCCTGATACAATAAATCTGTAGTGTACGGGCGGGACCAATCGCCGCGTAATTGGTTGATAATTGAGGGGGCGGGTAATCCGTCCTCGGGGTTTTGAAGTTGAGCAAAGGTGATGTGCTATGAGTCGCAAGGTAACAAAAGCTATCTTTCCCGTGGCCGGTCTGGGAACGCGTTTTCTGCCTGCGACAAAGAGTATTCCAAAGGAAATCATGACCTTGGTTGATCGTCCGTTGATCCAGTACGCGATTGACGAGGCGCGCGCAGCCGGGATCAAGGAGTTCATCTTCGTCACGTCGCGCGGCAAGGGTGCCTTGGAAGACTACTTCGATCACGCCCATGAGTTGGAACGCAGCCTGAAGAAATCCGGCAAGACGGAACTGCTGGATCTGCTGCGCGAAACCAATATGGAGTCGGGTGCGATCGCCTATATCCGTCAGCACAAGGCGCTGGGGCTGGGGCATGCAGTCTGGTGCGCTCGCCGTCTTCTGTCTGCGGATGAACCTTTTGCCGTGATCCTGACGGATGACGTCATCAAGGGCGAACCGCCCTGCCTGCAACAGATGATCGAGGCCTATGGCGAAACAGGTGGCAGCATGGTCGCCACCATGGAAGTGCCTGCGGAAAAGGCAAAGTCATATGGCGTTCTGGATGTCAGCGAGGATATGGGCGCCATCGTCAAGGTCCGCGGCATGGTCGAAAAGCCTGCCGAGGGAACCGCGCCTTCGAATCTTGCCGTGATCGGGCGCTATATCCTGGCGCCGACAGTGATGCAGAACCTCAACAAGCTGAAGGCCGGTTCCGGCGGAGAGATCCAGCTGACCGACGCCATCGCCGATGAAATCGAGGCTGGGCGCGGCGTCTATGGCCTGCGCTTCCGCGGACAGCGGTTCGATTGCGGGTCCAAGGCCGGGTTCCTGCAGGCGACCGTGGCATTCGGGCTGGAACGGGAAGAGCTTCAGGCAGAGTTCATGGAATATCTGAGCGATGTCGTGGGAATGGGACGGGCTGCCGAATAATGTCAAAGAAAGTTCTTGTGACCGGTGGTGCCGGTTATATCGGCTCGCATGCCTGCAAGGCGCTGGCGCGGGCGGGCTATACGCCGGTCACGCTGGACAATCTGTCAACCGGCTGGCGGGATGCGGTGAAATTCGGGCCGCTGGTCGAGGCGGACTTGCTGGACAGGGCATCGCTGGACCGTGCCTTTGCCGAACATGAACCCGTTGCGGTGATGCATTTCGCCGCGCTGAGTCAGGTCGGCGAAGCCATGTCCCAACCGGGGAAATACTGGCGCAACAATGTGTCGGGCTCGTTGAACCTGATCGAAGCGGCGGTGGATGCGGGTTGCATGAATTTTGTCTTCAGTTCGACATGCGCGACCTATGGTGATCGCGATGGAGAGGTTCTGGACGAGAATACTCCGCAGGCACCGCTGAATGCCTATGGTGCCAGCAAGCGCGCCATCGAGGATATGCTGGTCGATTTCAGCGCTGCTCATGGGCTGCGCCATGTCATCTTTCGCTATTTCAATGTCGCAGGTGCCGACCCCGATGCCGAAGTGGGTGAATTCCATCAACCCGAGACGCATCTGATTCCGCTGATTCTGGATGCGGTGGATGGCAAGCGTGCTGCGCTGACCATTCACGGCACGGACTATCCGACGCCGGATGGAACCTGTATCCGCGACTACGTGCATGTGTCGGATCTGGTCGATGCGCATGTGCGCGGGCTGGAATGGCTGCGCGCGGGCAAGGGTGACCGGGTGTTCTGCCTTGGAACGGGTGACGGGTTCTCGGTGCGCGAGGTGGTTGATGCCACGCGTCATGTCACGAACCGCGCGGTGCCGATGCAGGATGGCCCCCGTCGCGGTGGCGATGCCGTCAAGCTGGTCTGCGGCAGCAAGAGAGCGCGCGAGGAGCTGGGCTGGGAGCCTTCGCGTTCGACAATGCCACAGATGATCGGTGACGCCTGGCGGTGGCATCAGAACGGATCCTATTCGTCGTGACCGGCGCGGCCGCCCGGATTGGCGGCCGCTTCCGGCGAGGCTGGGCGGCATATCGTTTGCGCTGGAAGCGGCGAGAACTGCTTTGGCGTTGCATCCGCGCATTCAGACAGTTGACTCCGCTGACCGACCGCACGTCCGGGATCCGGTCGGGGGATATTCTGGTCTTTGCCACCATCCGCAATGAAATCGGACGGCTGCCAGAGTTCCTGTCCCATTATCGCGCATTGGGCGTGTCGCATTTCCTCGTGGTGGACAATGACAGTGATGACGGCTCGGCCCGGCTTCTGGCTGCGCAACCTGATGTGTCCCTGTGGCGGACAGGGGCGTCCTACCGGCAGGCACGCTTTGGCATGGACTGGCTGGGGGCGCTGTTGTTCCGCCATGGTCACGGGCACTGGTGTGTGACCGTCGATGCCGATGAATTGCTGGTCTATCCCGACTGTGACCAGCGCGACCTGCGCGAGATGACTTCATATCTGCAAGGGCAGAACATCCGCGGGATCGGCGGGTTGATGCTGGACCTTTATCCGCGCGGGCGGCTGGACCGGGCCGATGCCGATGAAGATGCACCGCTGGTTCAACGGTTGCCCTATTTCGATGCCGGACCCTATCGTTGCCGCGTTCAAAGCCCAAGGCGCAATCGCTGGGTCCAGGGGGGCGTGCGCGAGCGGTGTTTCTTTTCCGAACGGCCCGAGCGGGGGCCGACGTTGAACAAGCTGCCGCTGATCTTCTGGAACCGGCGATACGTCTATGTGAACTCGACCCATTCCATGCTGCCGCCAACCCTGAATGACCTTTATGACGGGCCGGAGGATGACCGGCTGTCCTGCGTGCTGCTGCACAGCAAGTTCCTGCCCGAGATCGTTTCGAAATCGCGGGAAGAACTGGTTCGTCGGCAACATTTCAATGATCCCGACGCCTATGCCGGCTATCATCAGGCCCTTGCCGAGGCTCCGGTTCTGTGGCGAGAACAGTCGCAACGCTATGATGGGCCAGAGCAATTGGTGCGGCTTGGTTTGATGAAAGCGGGAAATTGGTGTACCCGCGATCAGGCAGGCTGAACCGCAACACCGGGGTGGGGAACCTTGCAGGAAGAACTTTGAAACAGCATGTCAGAAGCAATGTATTTTAACGTGACACGCAGCGGTGGTGCTTGCCAGTGATCAGGGCCTTTCGGAAACCGGTTCTTTCCGATCGCTTTCGTCGTCGGGTCGAACGCCAGTGGCTGATCGGCCGGGCCGTCAACCGGCGTGGCGCGCTGAAATCGGTTTCCAACAGGACCGCCGATATCAAGCCTGGCGATATCCTGGCCTTTGTCACCCAGAGGAATGAACGGGTCCGTCTGCCCTATTTTCTGGACTATTACCGCGATCTGGGCGTGTCGCATTTCCTCTTTGTGGACAATGACAGCGATGACGGCAGCGCGGATTTTCTGCGCCAGCAGCGGGATGTGTCCTTCTGGACCACCAAGGCCAGCTACAAGCGGGCGCGTTTCGGCATGGATTGGATCAACTGGCTGCTGATGCGCTATGGTCGCAACCATTGGTGCCTGACGGTCGATCCGGATGAGTTTCTGGTCTATCCCCATTGCGACAGCAGGTCCCTGCCGGCACTGACGAACTGGCTGGATGCCTCGGGGCGCAGGTCGTTTCCGGCCATGCTGCTGGACATGTATCCCCGCGGCATGCTGGACGAGGAACCCTATCATGAAGGTCAGAATCCCTTCGAGATCGTGAACTGGTTCGATCCGGCCAATTACGCGATTTCCAAGAACCATTATTTCGGCAATCTGTGGATCCAGGGCGGGCCGCGCACGCGCGCCTTTTTCTCGCATGATCCGCTGAGCGGACCGGCCCTGAACAAGACGCCGCTGGTCAAATGGCATTGGCGCTATGCCTATGTCAGTTCGACCCATATGCTGCTGCCCCGGCAATTGAATCAGGTCTATGACGAGGATGGCGGAGAGATGGCCTCGGGCTGCCTGCTGCATGCCAAGTTCCTGTCCACCTTCGTCGAGAAATCGGCCGAGGAACTGAAGCGCCGTCAGCATTATGCCAACAGTCAGGAATACCGCGCCTATGATGCAGGGCTGCAAAGCGGCATCAGCCTGTGGTGCGAAGAGTCGCGACAATATCAGGACTGGCGGCAACTGGAAGATCTGGGCCTGATCTCGCGGGGGAATTGGGCATGACCGGGGCCGTCGAGCTTGGGGTGATCCTGTTGTGTCATGCCGATCTGGACATGGCGGCCCGCATGGCGCGGATCTGGGCTGAAGGCGGGGCAAAGGTTGCCGTGCATGTCGATGCGAAAGCCCCTGCCGATGCGGTTGCCACCATGCAGGCAGCGATGGCCGATCTGGACGGGGTCATTTTCACCCGGCGCCATCGGTGCGACTGGGGGCGCTTCAGCCTGGTTCAGGCCACTCAGGACGCGGCCGAATCCCTGCTGGAGCGATTTCCCGAAGTGACGCATGTCTATCTTGCCTCGGGGTCCTGCCTGCCGCTGCGGCCGGTGCGCGAACTGATCGGGTATCTGGGCCTTGCGCCCGATCGCGACCATATCGAAAGCGTCAGTGCCTATGAGGTCGGCTGGACAGTCGGCGGGCTGAATGAGGAACGTTTCACCCTGTGGTTTCCCTTTGACTGGCGCAAGCAACGTCGGCTTTTTGACCGCTGTGTCGAGTTTCAGCGCCGTCGCGGCATCCGGCGCAAGCTGCCCGAAGGAATCACGCCACATCTCGGGTCGCAATGGTGGTGCCTGACCGCGACGACCCTGCGCGCGATCCTGAAGGATCCGCGGCGACGCGAGTTCGATCGCTATTTCCGCCTGTCCTGGATTCCGGATGAAAGCTATTTCCAGACTCTGGCGCGGCGTCATTCGGCCCGGATCGAAAGCCGTTCCCTGACCATGGCGAAGTTCGACCACAAGGGGCGGCCCTACCAGCTGTATGACGACCATATTCCCATGCTGGAGGAATCGCGTTGTTTCGTGGCGCGCAAGGTATGGTCCGGCGCGACGAAGCTGCTGGGGTATTTCCCGACCCCGCTTTCTGGTGCGCCCGATCTTTCGCCCCCTCAGCCGGCCAGCATCGAACGCGCCATCAAGAAAACCGTCAACCGCCGGCAGCGCGGGCGACCGGGCCTGTACATGCAAAGCCGCTATCCCCGCAAGGATGCCGAGAACGGCAAGACCTCGGCGCCCTATGCCGTGTTTCAGGGATTCAGCGACATCTTTCCCGAATTCGAATCATGGCTGACAGGGCATTTGTCGGCGGATGTGCATGGGCATCTTCTGGGGCCTGAATCGGTTGAATTCGCGGGCCGGCCGAAGATCGGACCCGGAGCGATCCCCGACAGCGTTGCGATGCGCGACCGGGATGCGCAGGGCTTTCTGACCTCGTTGATCCGGATTACCCCGAAAATGCAGGTGTTTCAGTTCAGCCCCCGCGACAATCAGGTTCTGAACTGGTTCATTGCCACCGACCCCAATGCGCATCTGTTCGTGGTGACAGGCGCATGGGTGCTGCCCCTGCTGCAATCCGGCATGCCCTTTGACGATGTGCGCCGCATGGCCGCGCGGTTGCAGCGGGCCGAGCTGGAGCAGCTGGAGGTGCTGAAATCGGTCTGGGTCAGGGCGCGGCTGCAACTGCATGACCTGTCGGATTTCCTGGCTCGTCCGCAGGCCATCCTGAATGAGGCGGTCCAGCAGCTGGAGCCTCAGGTGCCGGATCTGAACGATCTGCCCCGGATGCGCGACATGAGCGGACTCGAGGAGTTGCTGCGCCGGTTGCGCAATTCGGGGCTGCCACCGCGCTTGACCGGGGATGACCTGCTCTTGTCCACCTTGCCAGATACTCAAAGGACTGCCGCAGAATGACACAGCAATTTCGCAGTTTCGTGATTTTCGCCGAGATGCGGACCGGGTCCAACCTTCTTGAGGCGACTTTGAACGGTGTGCGCAAGGTGACCTGCTTTGGCGAGGCCTTCAATCCCTTCATGATGGGCTGGCCGGACAAGGAGGAATTGCTGGGCGTCACCCGTGCCGAGCGCGAGGAAGATCCGCAGCGCCTGCTGGACAAGCTGTTTGACAAGCCTGGGCATCTGCCGGGTTTCCGCTATTTCCACGACCACGATCCCCGCGTTCTGGACGCAATCATCGACAATCACGCTTGCGCCAAGATCGTGCTGACCCGCAACCCGCTGGAAAGCTATATTTCGACCCGTCTGGCGCGCGAGACCAACCAGTGGAAGCTGAATGAGACCGAAACCGCCATCCCCGCGGTCACCAGCTATGACCCGGTCGAGTTCCGCCAGAACCTCAGCGAGATCGAATCCTTCCAGTTGTCGATCCTGAACCGTCTGCAGGCCAGCGGCCAGACGGCCTTCTGGCTGGGCTATGAGGATCTGCGTGACACAGGAGTGATGACCGGCCTGCTGCATTGGCTGGGACGGACGGATGTCGAACAGGTCCATCCCGCCAGGGATCAGGTGCCGCAGAATCCGCGCGAACTGGCCGAGAAGGTCGACAATTTCGACGAAATGCAGGCCGATTTGCACAAGCTTGACCCCTTTGCCCTGCGCAGGGTGCCCAATTTCGAACCCCGTCGCGGGCCCGCGGTGCCCAGCTTTGCCACCAGCGAGGCCGGAGCGGGCTTGCTGTTCATGCCGGTGCAGGGCGGGCCGACGGACATGCTGCGCAGCTGGCTGGAGGCTCTGGGAAATCCGTCCGGGAAATATACGCAGAACAGCCTGCGTCAGTGGAAACGCAAGCATCCGGGGCATCGCAGCTTCAGCGTGTTGCGCCATCCGCTGGCCCGCGCCTGGGACGCATTTCTGCATCTGATGACACATGCCAAGCCCGAGCTGCGCCAGTTAATGCGTGACGTCCATCGCGTGCCCCTGCCTGCAGATGAAGAACTGTCCGAACTGAGCGAGGACGCTGCCGCGGCGCTCTTTGCGGATTTCCTGGATTTCCTGCGACGCAACCTCAACGGCCAGACGACCCTGCCGACCCATCCCAATTGGGCCAGCCAGTCAGAGGTTGTCGCGGGATTTGCGCGTTTTGCCCAGCCCGACATGCTGATCCGCGAAACGCGGCTGGCGACGGATCTGGAGTTCCTGTGCCATCAGACCGGCATCGACGATCCGCGCAGTGATCTGCTGTCGCCAGAGCCGCTGCCGGAATTCCTGTCGGATCGGAAACTGGCCGTTGCGGCCCGCGCGGCCTATCTGCGCGACTACATCGCCTTTGGTTTCGATGTGGAACTGACGCCCGCCAGCTGATTGCAGATGGCGGGCAAAGTGTTCAGCCCTTCAGCAGGGCGGCCAGTTCGGCCTGTTTCCGCGCGACCAGCTCCGCGTCGCCGTCGGATTCCAGGTTCAGGCGGACGACAGGCTCGGTATTGGATTTGCGCAGATTGAAGCGCCAGTTGCCGAAATCCAGCGAAACGCCATCCAGATCGTCGCGGCTCTGGGCCTGATCGGCATAGGCGTCGATCAGCCGCGCGATCGCGGCATCGGGGTCTTCGATGTGATAGTTGGTTTCGCCCGAGGATGGATAGAGCCGCATCCTCTCGGAAAGCAATTCGGCCAGCGTCTTGCCCTTGCGCGACAGCAGTTCCACCATCAACAGCCAGGGCACCATGCCGCTGTCGCAGTAGTAGAAATCACGGAAGTAATGATGCGCTGACATTTCGCCGCCATAGATCGCGCCGACATCGCGCATCTTGCGCTTGATGAAGGCATGGCCGGTCTTGCTGACGACGGCTTCGCCGCCCGAGCTTTCGATCATCGCGCGGGTGTTCATGACCACGCGCGGATCGTGAACGATCTTCTCGCCCGGTGATTTCTCGAGGAAAGCTGCGCCCAGCAGGCCAACGATATATTCGCCCGGAATGAAGCGCCCGTTTTCATCGAAGAAGAAGCAGCGGTCGAAATCGCCATCCCATGCCACGCCCAGATCAGCCTTTTCAGCCTGCATCCGTTCCACCGTGGGTGGTTGATTCTCGGGCAGCAGCGGGTTGGGGATGCCGTTGGGGAAGCTGGAATCGACGTCGTGATGCATGCGCACGAAGGTCAGCGGCGCGCCCCGGCGCTGCAATTCCTCGGCGATGGCGTCAAAGGTCGGGCCGGCAGTGCCATTGCCCGCGTTCACCAGGATCTTCATTGGTTTCAGCAGATCGACATCGACGAAATCGACCATCGCCTTGGCGTAATCCGCCCGGGCATGGCTGAAGTCGCTGACACTGCCCTTGGCCGCGGGCGCAAAATCTCCCGATGTCGCAAGTTCGATGATTGGCGGCAGTTCGGTCGCCGGATCCAGTGGGGCAGAGCCTTGCCCGACGATCTTCATGCCGTTGTAATTGATCGGGTTATGCGATGCCGTGACCTCGATTCCGCCATCCGTGTTCTGGAAGCCGGTATGGAAATAGACCTCTTCCGTGCCGGCCAGCCCCAGATCCAGCACATCCGCGCCGGCATCGGTCAGGCCTTCGATCAGGGCCTTGGCAAGTTCCGGCGATGATTCGCGGCTGTCGCGGCCCACGACGACGCGCTTGGCCTTGCGGGCCTGAGCAAAGGCGCGACCGATCCGATAGGCGATGTCAGGGTCCAGATTCTTGCCCAGTTCTCCTCGGACATCATAGGCCTTGAAACAGGTCACCTCGCGACGGCCAAGGTTGTTATCATTCGTCATTGGGACAAAACCTCTCTACGCAACTGTTGCCAGAACGGCTAACAGTTTGCCGGCAGAATTCAAGCACGCACTGGTCCTTACGGCTGAGGTGACGCGACCGAATTCCCGCGCTATGGCGTTTTCAGACAAGGAGGGCCGCCATGGGCGCACAACAGCTGATCAACGATTATTTCAAGGCTTTCAACGCCGGACAGACCGACCGGATGCTGGAATTGCTGCATGATGATGTCGAACATCACGTGAATGAGGGCAAGATTCGCAAGGGCAAGGAACTGTTCGCCCAGTTCAATGCGCATATGACGCATTGTTATCACGAGCAACTGACCGATCTGGTGGTGTTTTCCAATGAGGCCGGCGATCGTGCCGCTGCCGAATTCGTGGTCAATGGCACCTATCTGAATACGGACGAGGGCCTGCCCGACGCCAATGGACAGACATATTGCCTGCCTGCGGGGTCGTTTTTCTCGATCCGTGATGGCAAGATTGCGCGGGTGACGACCTATTACAATCTTTCGGACTGGATGGCACAGGTTACGGGATGACGGTTTCCACCAAGGTTCTGACCGGCGCGGATCTGGCTGCGGCGCTGGACGATGTGGCGCGGCTGCGCATTTCGGTCTTTCGCGACTGGCCCTATCTCTATGACGGCGACGAAGACTACGAACGCGATTACCTCAAGGCATATCAATCGCCCGGAGCGGTCGTCGTGGCGGCATGTGATGGTGATCGGGTTGTCGGTGCGGCGACGGGGGCACCGATGTCGGATCATGCCTCGGATTTCGCCGAAGCCTTTGCCGGTCGCCCTGAACCCATGTCCAGCATCTTTTATTGCGCGGAATCGATCCTGCTGCCCGAATATCGCGGGCAGGGCATCGGTCACGCCTTTTTTGATGCGCGCGAGGCGCATGCGCGTGCCCTGGGCATGCGCTATTGCGCCTTTTGCAGCGTCATCCGCCCGCAGGACCACCCGGCCCGTCCGGCGGATTACCGTCCACTGGACGGCTTCTGGCGCAAGCGCGGCTATGCTCCGCTGGAGGGCGTTCAGGCCAGTTTTTCCTGGAAGGATGTCGGCCAGCGCGAGGAAACCGAGAAGCATCTGCAATTCTGGATTCGCGAGATATGAAGATTGCCGCCGCTGCCTATCCGTTTGACTGGTTTGATGGTTTTTCCGAATATGAAGCCAAGATCACCCGCTGGGTCGAAGCCGCCGAAGGGGCCGATCTGCTGGTCTTTCCCGAATATGGCGCGATGGAGCTGGCCTCGCTGGGGGGGCGTGATGTTGCGGGGGATCTGCAGCTGAGCCTGATCGAGGTCGCGCGCCATGCGGATCGGGTCAGGGATCTGCACAGGCGGCTGTCGCGCGACCATGATTGCGTCATCCTGGCGGCCTCTGGCCCGTATTTCGGCGCAGAGCGTCCGGTCAATCGCGCGGCGCTTTATGCATCGGGTGAATTGCTCGGAGTGCAGGACAAGCAGGTGATGACCCGCTTTGAGCGCGAGGACTGGGATGTCGTGGGCGGGCAGGGGCTGCGGGTCTTCGAGACATCTGCGGGCAGGATCGGGATTCTGATCTGCTATGACAGTGAATTCCCTCTGTTGGGCCGGGTTCTGGCCGAGGCCGAGGTGGAAATCCTGCTGGTGCCCAGCTGCACGGATACGGTGGCAGGGTTCAACCGGGTGCGTATCGGCGCAATGGCCCGCGCGCTGGAGGGGCAATGCATTGTCGTGCAGGCACCGACGGTCGGCGATTGCGCATGGAATCCGGCGATCGACGAAAACCGCGGCAGGGCCGCGATCTATGGTCCGCCCGACGGGTTCTGGCCCGAAGACGGCGTCATTGCACAGGGCGAGATGGATCGACCCGGTTGGGTCACGGCCGAGGTCGATCTGTCACGTGTGGCGCAAAGCCGGCGCGAAGGGGCTGTCCTGCCCTATGCGCATTGGCCCGAAACGCTGGATGCGCGGCGAATTTGATGCTGCGACATCATTCATAACAAAAATTTACACAAGCTTTATTCATTGGGGCTAAACTCTGGCGGAGCGACGCCATAGTTTGGCAGTGATGTTACATGTGACTGATCATATTGCGATCGAAGAGTGGGAACTATCCGAGCAGTTCACCCGTTCACAGGGCCCGGGGGGGCAGAATGTGAACAAGGTCGAGACCGCCGTCGAATTGCGGTTTGAAGCTGCGCGATCACCCAATCTGCCTGATCCGGTCAAGACGCGGCTGCGCAAACTGGCGGGGCGGCGATGGACGAGTGATGGCGCGGTGCTTCTCATGTGCCAGGAAACGCGCAGTCAGGCCCGCAATCGCGAAATCGCGCGTGAGCGGCTGGCCGAGCTGATCCGGCGGGCAACGGTCGCGCCGAAAAAACGCATATCGACGCGGCCGACATTGGGCAGCCAGAGACGAAGGCTGAAGGCCAAGGCGGTTCGCGGTCAGGTCAAGAGTCTGAGGGGAAGGGTGGATAACGACGAATGAACGCCATACGGTCATCACTTCGCATGTTGCTGGGCAAGCGTCCGCCCGCGATGCAGGTTGCAGCCATCTGTCTGGACCGGAGTTCGGGCAAGGTCTTGCTGATCAGCAGTCGTGGCACCGGTCGATGGGTCGTGCCGAAGGGCTGGCCGATGGCGGGACGCACCCTGCATGGGGCCGCAGCGCAGGAAGCATGGGAAGAAGCCGGGATCAGGGGAAAGATCCGGGCAACCGAACTGGGGCGTTATCGTTATGACAAGACACAGGACGTCGGTTTTGCCTTTCCGGTCGAGGTTCGGGTGTTCCTGCTGGAGGTCGAGCATGTCGCCGATGATTTTCCCGAGGTTTGTCAAAGACGCCGTGAATGGTTCTTTCCCGGGCAGGCGGCCGAACTTGTCGATGAAAGGGGGCTGCAGGACATCCTGCGCGCCCTGCAGGGCAAGACGGCCTGTTTCGACGCCGCTGCGCGCTGCAACAAGGACACCCATGATGGCGGCTGACGGGGGCGCATCGGTGCCCGGCGACCCGACATGAAGACCGGTTTGCGCAGTTTTCATACCCTGGACAAGGATTTGCGGCGGATCACACATGCCGAGTCCGCGCAAAGATATGCCTTTCGTCCCGTTTGGTGGCTGGGACTGGCGGTTCTGGCACTGGTCCTTGGGGTGTTCCTGTCGGTCGGCATGTCCGGCGAAAATGCCGCAATGGTCGGCTTGGGTGCCGGGTTGGTGGTCGCAGGCTGGCTGGGTCTGGCCATTGGCTCGAACGATGTGGCGAATTCGCTGGGTCCGGCGGTTGGTGCCGGGGCCATCGGGCTGCTTCCCGGTCTGATCCTGGTGGCCTGTGCCGAAATCGGCGGGGCCAGTCTTGCAGGCGGAGCGGTAACCGACCGACTGGCCAGCGGGTTGTTCGATTTCGCCGGCCTGACCGCCGGGCCCGAGGCCCCGATCGTCATGCTGTCGGCACTGATCGGTGCCGCGGTCTGGATTACCACCGCGACCGGGATCGGCTTGCCGGTCAGCACCTCGCATTCGATGGTGGGTGGAATTGCCGGGGCGGGCGTGGCGGCATTCGGCATGCATGCGGTCCATTGGCCGACCCTGGCGCTGATCGCCTCGACCTGGGTCGTGGCACCGCTTGTCGCCGGTGGAATCGCGGGGTTGGTCCTGATCTATCTGCGTCAGCGGGTGGTCGATGCCAAGGACAGAGAGGCCGCCGCACGGCTGCATATCCCCGTTGTCGGCGCGCTCATGTTCGGCCTGTTTTCAGCCTATGTCGCATTGCTGGTGCAAGAGCGTTTCGGCGGCAGGCTGGTGCTGCCCGCAGGGGCCGCCGCTACGGTCCTTGGCTATCTTGTCATGCGCCGGGTCCTGGCAACGCAGCTGATCGGATCGGGCAACAAGGCCAGCGTCAAACGCATTTTCCGCCCGGCCCTGCTGGTTGCTGTGACCATGATGGGCTTTGCCCATGGTGCCAATGATGTCGGCAATATCGCCGGCCCGCTGACGGTCATCCTGACCGGTCCAGCATGGGGCGCGACAGCTACCGTGCCGGTGCTGGTGCTGACCATGGCCGGAGTCGCGATTGCCCTGGGCACAGTGCTGTTCGGTCGGCGTCTGGTGGTCATGGTCGGCAGCGGGATCACCCGGCTGAACGCCGGCCGGGCCTTTTGCGTGTCGCTGGCGACGGCCCTTGTGGTGCTGGTATCGTCCTCTCTGGGGCTGCCGGTGTCTACCACGCATGTGGCCATCGGCGGCATATTCGGTGTCGGCTTTGCGCGCGAATGGATGGATCGCAACAAGAACAAGCGTCGCTCTCCGCTGCCTGTCGAAGAGACCCGGCGCAGGTTGCTGATCCGGCGCAGCCATGTCGCCACGATCACCACCGCCTGGGTGGTAACCGTGCCGCTGACGGCCCTGTTGGGTGCCGGGCTGTGCCTTGCCTTTCTGGCCTTTTCGGTCTGATTCAGACCACGACCGGCCGTTCTTGCTGATCCTCGACCGAAAAGACCCTGCGATAGCGGCGGATTTCCTCGGCCGGGCCACTGGCCTTCAGCGGATTGTCGGAAAGCTTGACGGTCGGATGTCCGTCGGCCGCAACCGCCTTGCAGACCAGGCTGAAGGGTGACAGCCCGTTATCGGGCACCAGGCCACGGAAATCATTGGTCAACAGAGTCCCCCAGCCAAAGCTGACCTTGACCCGGCCGTGAAATGCCTGATGCAGTTCGACGATCTTGTCGACGTCCAGCCCGTCCGAGAAGATCACCAGCTTGTCACGCGGATCCTCGCCGCGTTCCTTCCACCAGCGGATCGCGGTTTCGGCACCTTCGGCGGGGTCGCCACTGTCGATGCGAATGCCGGTCCAGCCGGCCAGCCAGTCGGGCGCACGCTGCAGAAAACCCTTGGTGCCATAGGTGTCGGGCAGGATGATGCGCAGGTTGCCCTCATGTTCCTCGTGCCAATCGGCAAGAACGTCATAGGGAGCACGGCGCAGGGTTTCGTCATCGGGGGCCAGCGCGGCATAGACCATGGGCAATTCATGGGCATTGGTGCCGATGGCCTCGATGTCGCGGCGCATGGCCACCAGGCAGTTCGAGGTGCCGGTAAATCCCGTGCCCAGCCCCTCGATCATGGCCTGCACGGCCCAGTCCTGCCACAGAAAGCTGTGTCTGCGCCGGGTGCCGAAATCGGCGATGCGCAGATCCGGCAGCTTGCGCAGGGTCTGGATCTTTTCCCACAGCCGGGTCATCGCGCGGGCATAAAGAACCTGCAATTCGAAGCGGCCCATATCCTTCAGGACGGCGCGCGAGCGCAACTCCATGATCACGGCCAGCGCCGGAACTTCCCAAAGCATGACCTCGGGCCATTTGCCTTCGAATGTCAGCTCATATTGGCCGTCGCGTTTTTCCAGATGATAGTCGGGCAGCCGCAGGCCCTCCAGGAACTCCATGAAATCATGGCGGAACATCTGTCGCTTGCCATAGAACATGTTACCGCGCAGCCAGGTGCTTTCGCCGCGCGACAGTGACAGGTTGCGGACATGGTCCAGCTGTTCGCGCAGCTCGCCTTCGTCGATCAGTTCCGCCAGCCGGATCTGCTTGCTGCGGTTGATCAGGCTGAAGGTCACATTCGTGTCCGGCCGGTTGCGAAAGACCGACTGGCACATCAGCAACTTGTAGAAATCGGTGTCGATCAGGGATCGCACGATCGGATCGATCTTCCATTTGTGGTTATACACTCGCGTGGCGATGTCGACCATGTCGCGACCTCCTGAAGACAGCTTTCTGCTGGTGCCCTGAAATCGTGACCGCCTGCAAGCCCGCGTCACGATCTGTGGCGGATTGGATCAGTCCAGCGTGACGCCGGCCTCTTTCATGCTGCGTCTTGCCGCGTCGCGGCTGCCGTCAAGATCAATGGCGCGGGTGGCCTCTTCGATGACCGATACGGAGAACCCAAGCTTCGCGGCGTCGATGGCGCTCCAGCTGACACAGAAATCATGGGCCAGCCCCACGAAGGTCAGTTCGGTCAGACCACGTTCCCGCAGATAGCCCGCCAGCCCCGTCGGTGTGCTGTGGTCATTTTCGAAGAATGCCGAATAGCTGTCGATATCTGGCCGGAACCCTTTTCGCAGCACCAGATCCGCCCGCGACAGGTCAAGGCCGGGGTGGAATTCCGCGCCTGCAGTTCCGATCACGCAATGACGCGGCCACAGGACCTGTTGGCCATAGGGCATGTCGATGGTCGAGAAAGCACTCGCGCCGGGGTGGTTGTCGGCAAAGCTGCTGTGGTTTTCAGGGTGCCAGTCCTGTGTCAGGATCACGGCATCCGCTTGCTGCATCAGGGCGTTGATCGGCGCAACGATCTGATCGCCCCCTGCGACGGCAAGGGCGCCTTCGGGACAGAAATCATTCTGCATGTCGATGACGATCAGGGCCTTTGCCATGTTCCGGTCTCCCTTTGGCTTTCTCCTCATGGGTACGAAGCGCACCGTCGCGCGTCAATGACCAGGGCGTGCAACGACGGGTTGCCCTTGCCATACGGGGGCTGGCTGGCATATGCCGCGCCCATGCTGACAGTTGCCGCACTTTATCATTTTACCCGCTTTCCCGACCCTCGGGCGCTGCAGGCGCCCTTGGCCAGTCTTGCCTGCGCGCAGGGCGTCCGGGGCACCCTGCTTCTGGCGAAGGAAGGGATCAATGGCACCATCGCGGGCACGCGCGAGGGGATCGATGCCGTCCTGGCCCATATCCGCGCCTTGCCCGGCTGCGCCGATCTGGAGTGGAAGGAAAGCAGTGCCGAAACCATGCCCTTCGGGCGGATGAAGGTTCGCATCAAGAAAGAGATCGTGACAATGGGGCAACCCGATGTCGATCCCAAGGCAGCGGTGGGCCACTATGTCGAACCGGCGGAATGGAACGCGCTGATCTCGGCCCCGGATGTGGCGGTGATCGACACACGAAATGATTATGAGGTCGGCATCGGCACATTCGAGGGCGCCGTCGATCCCGGAACGAAAACCTTTCGTGATTTCCCGGCATGGTGGGCCGAGAATGCCCATCGCTTCCACAACAAGAAGATCGCCATGTTCTGCACCGGTGGCATTCGTTGCGAGAAATCGACCAATTTCCTGCTGTCCCAGGGGGTCGAGGACGTGTTTCACCTGAAAGGCGGTATCCTCAAGTATCTTGAGGAAGTCCCCGAAGAGGACAGCCTTTGGCAGGGCGAATGTTTCGTGTTCGATCAACGGGTCAGCCTGAAGCACGGGTTGAAGCAGGGGCGCTATGGCCTGTGTCATGCCTGCCGACGTCCGCTGTCGGATGAGGACAGGCAGCGACCCGAATTCGAAGAGGGTGTTTGCTGTCATCGCTGCGTGGATGAATATGACGAGGCCGATCGCGAGAGATTCCGCGAAAGGCAGCGTCAGTTCGAACTGGCCGCGCAGCGCGACAAGGGTTGAAACACGCAGGGGACAGACAATGGCGAATGTGCTGGGCATCGATCATCCGCTGATTGCCGTCGAGGATATCGATGCGGCCCGGCGCAGCTATGAGGCGCTGGGGTTTTCGCTGCGCCCGACATCGCAACACCCCTGGGGAACCTCGACGGTATTGGCGGTCTTTGATCAACAGTTGCTGGAATTGGTCAGCATTGGCGATGCCAGCCTGCTTGACGATTTCAGCGCCGGTGATTTCCGCTTCGGGCGGCATGTGGCCCACCATCTGGAGCAGCGCCAGGGGGTGGCACTGACCGCGCTTTACAGCGATGACGCCGAGGGCGATGCCGCCGCCGTGCAGGAACGTGGCGGGGAGTGCGCGGGAACCATTCATTTCGGTCGCGACGTCCAGACCGCCGATGGGCGTGCCGATCGGACCTCGACCACGCTCAAGGTATTTCACCGGGCCGGGTTGGAGCGTCTGACGATGTTCGCCTGCCAGCAGCACCGCCGCGATCTGATCCAGAACCCGGCATGGATGCGCCATCCCAATGGCGTCAGCGGAATTGCCTCGGCCACGATCATGGCCGGTGATGATGAGATGCACCCCGTGCGGAAATGGCTGGAAACCCTGCATGGTCATGAGGCCGAGCCGACGCCCTGGGGCTTTCGCGTGCCGACAGGCAGGGGAAGCTGGCGACTTGTCAGCCGAGGCCGGGCGGGTGATCTGTTCGGGGCGATGCCCGAGGGGCTGGCGGCGGATGGCGCACCCTCGGTCGTGTCGCTGGATTTCCGTTGTGAGGCATTGGGCCGGATCAACGCGTTGCTGACAGCGGGCGGCTTTGCCCATCATGTCGCGGGGACGGGCCTTGTGCTGACGCAGATCGACCGTCTGGGCGGCCTGTTGCTGACATTTCAGGAAGGATAACCATGTTCGACAGCGATCATATCTCTCAGGCGGTGGCATGGCGTCACGATCTGCACCGCCATCCCGAGCTGGGATTTCAGGAAACCCGGACCTCGGCGATGATCGCCGAACTGCTGACCGGCTGGGGCTGGCAGGTGCATCGCGGGCTGGCGCAGACCGGTGTCGTGGCGACGCTGGGGGCAGGAGGCCCGGTGGTTGGGCTGCGCGCCGATATTGACGCCCTGCCCATCGAAGAGGCGACCGGGCTGGACTATGCCTCGGTCCATCCGGGCAAGATGCATGCCTGCGGTCATGACGGGCACACGGCGATGCTGTTGCTGGCGGCGCGCCAGATTGCGGCCGAGGGCGTGCAGAACGGCACCGTCAGGCTGATCTTTCAGCCCGCCGAGGAAAATGACGGCGGCGCGCGGGTGATGATCGAAGACGGGCTGTTCCGCGAATTTCCCTGCGATTCGGTCTTTGGCATCCACAACTGGCCGGGGCTGGCGCCGGGGCGTCTGGTGGCGCGCGATGACAAGATGATGGCGGCCTTTGCCATTTTCGAGATCACCGTCGAGGGCAAGGGCGGCCATGCGGCCATGCCCGAGCAAAGCGATGGAGTCGTTGCTGCCGCCGCGCGCATCGCGGCCGCGGCGCAGGAATTGCCGGCACGTCGGCTGTCACCGCTTGATCCCGGCGTCATTTCGGTCACGCAGATCCATACCGGCTCGGCCTGGAATGTCTGCCCTGATCAGGCCGCGATCCGGGGCACCGCGCGCTGGTTCAGCCCCGAGGCAGGCGATATTCTGGAAACGCGGCTTGGTGAATTGGTTCAGGGGGTTGCGGCCTCGCAGGGGTGTCGCGCGACGATGGATTATCAGCGCCGCTATCCCGCCACGACCAACAGCCCGGCGCAGGCCGCGCTGGCGCGCCGGATTGGCGAGGAAATGGGGCTGGAGTTGCCGCAGGCCGAGCCCAGCATGGCTTCGGAAGATTTTGCTTTCATGCTGAATGAATGTCCCGGCGCCTATATCTGGCTGGGCGCGGCGCGCGAGGGGGCCAATCCGGGCCTGCATTCGGCGCTGTTCGATTTCAATGATGACGTTCTGCCGGTGGGGGCGGAATACTGGGTGCGGCTTGTGCGTCAGGCCCTGGCCTGATGGAGGGGCTGGATGGACGTTTCCTGCGTGAGTTTCTGGTTGTCGCGCAGGAAGGGTCGATCCGGCGCGCTGCCGAGCGGCTGAATATCGCCCCCTCGGCCGTCAGTCGCAAACTGGCCGAGGCCGAACGCCGTCTGGGCGTCATGCTGATCCTGCGCAGTTCGCAGGGCGTGGTGCTGACCGAGGCGGGGAGACTGGTGCGGGAACATGCGCTGCACTTGCAGGATGAACAGACCTTTCTGCTGGACCAGCTGGGGCGCTTTCGCGAGCAGGGCGGACAGGTCGTCCGCATCGCGCTTGGCGAAGGCTTTGCCGCCGATCTGATGCAGAACGGGCTGGCCCCTCTGGGGCGTGCCTATCCGGCGATGCAGTTTCGTGCTGATCTGGCCGGGACCGAGGAGATTCAGCGCCGCGTGATCGAGGGCGAGGCCGATATCGGCATTGCCTATGATCCGCTGACGACCTCGGCCACCCGCTCGCTGGCGACGATGCGGCAACCCCTTTGCGCGGTGGTGCCGGTGGGGTCCGATCTGCTTGGGTCCGCACCGCTGTCGCTGATGAAGGTGCTGGCCGGGCCGGTGGCGATGCTGGACGACCGGCACGCCATTCGCAGCCTTGTGGCCCGCGCGGCCAGCGATCGCGGGTTGGCGTTGCGCCCGCAGGTGGAAACCTCATCCATCGCGGCCCTGCTGCGCTATGTCGGGGCAGGTATGGGGGCGACTTTCCTGCCGCGCTTCTCGGCCTCGATACAGGCCGCGCGGGGCGAGGTGGTCATCGCCGATCTGAACGAAGAAATGCTGCAGCATGTCAGCGCCCATCTGTTCGTGCGCGCGCGGCGCAGGCTGTCCGGCTCGGTAGAAACCACGGCAGGTTTTCTGGCCGCCAATATGGCGGCATTCCAAGCCTAGGCGTTGCCATATGTGCAACGCGATGTAGCATTTTAACCAACTATTCAAGAACACTTCCGTCTAGGAAACTTGGCCAAAGTGAAAATGGACGAGGGTCTCATGGCGTTGAATGTCGGAGTGATAGGGTTGGGCGCGATGGGGGCGGGGATGGCCCGGACCCTGTCGGGCAAGGGATTCGCCGTATCGGCCTATGATCTGGCGGAAACGGCGCGCGCGCAGATCGCCGAACATGGCATTGCTGCCAGAGACAGTGCTGCCGATGTGATCGCTGTGGCGGATATCATTGTCCTGTCCCTGCCGCTGGCGCGTCACGTGCAGGAAACGATTGATGCGGCTTTTGACGCCAATGCCTTTGACACCGGCAGAAAGATCTTCATCGACACATCGACCTCCGAGGCTTCGGTCAGCCGTCAGCTGGCCGCGCGGCTGCAGCAGGCCGGGCATGGCTTTCTGGATGCACCGGTCAGCGGTGGCCCGCAGGGTGCGGCCAGTGGCAGCCTGTCAACGATGATCGGCGGGGAGGAAGAATTCGTTTCGACCGCCCGACCCGTGCTGGATGCCATTGCGGCCAAGATCATTCACGTCGGGCCAAGCGGCGCGGGCAATATCGCCAAGCTGGTCAACAACATGCTGGTGGCCTGCCACATGCTGACCACGACCGAGGCGATGCGCCTGTCCGAGGCCGCGGGCCTGCCCGCCGAGGACGCGCTGCGCGTCATCAACAGCGCCACCGGGCGCAGCGCCATCAGCGAGGTGCATTTCCCGACCTGGGTTCTGGACAACAGCCTGAACAGCGGCTTCTCGGCGGGATTGATGCGCAAGGACATGAAACTGGCGCTGGAACTGGCGCAAGAGGCCGGATGCACGCTGCCGGTGGCGGAACTGGCCGCAAGGCTCTGGGCACCGGAACAATCGGGACTGAAAGACAGCGATGACTTCATGCAGATCGCGGATCTGCGCGGAAAGGTGGAACACGATGGCGAATGACATGAAACATGCCCCCAACAGCGCCGCTGAAATCGCGCGCCTGCTGACCGAACTTCTCGGCCACCCCGAGGTTGCCAGTCATGTTGCCGGTGACGCGATGGCCGGCGATGGCGAATTGCTGGAACTGACCGATCCGGCGACCGGGCGGGTCATGGCCGAATTTCGTGATGCCGGTGCCGAGGTGGTCAATGCCGCCGCTGATGCCGCGCAAGAGGCGCAGCGCATCTGGGCGGCCAAGACCGCATCCGAGCGCGGCCGCATCATGTTCGAGATCGCACGTCAGATTCGCGCCCATGCCGAACCTCTGTCGCGGCTGGAATCGGTCTCGGCGGGACGTCCCATTCGCGATACCGGTGGTGAACCGGCACGCATGGCCGAGATGTTCGAATATTACGCCGGCTGGTGCGACAAGATCACCGGTGACGTGATTCCGGTGCCCAGCAGCCATCTGAACTATACCCGCCATGAACCTATCGGCGTGGTGGCGCAGATCACGCCCTGGAATGCGCCGTTGTTCACCTGCTGCTGGCAGGTCGCGCCGGCCATCGCAGCGGGCAACGCGGTGATGCTGAAGCCTTCGGAACTGACGCCCCTGTCATCGCTGGTCGTGGCTGCGCTGTGCGAACGCGCGGGCGCGCCAAAGGGGCTGGTCAATGTGATCGCCGGTCGCGGCGCATCGGCAGGGCAGAAGATGATCGACCATCCGGCTACGGGGCTGGTGGTCTTTGTCGGTTCGGCGCAGGGCGGGGCCGCTGTTGCTGCCGCGGCCGCAAGACGGATGATCCCCAGTATTCTGGAACTGGGCGGAAAATCGGCGAATATCGTCTTTGAGGATGCCGATCTGGACCGCGCGATTGTCGGGGCTCAGGCAGCCATCTTTGCCGCTTGCGGGCAAAGCTGCGTGGCGGGCTCGCGGTTGCTGGTGCAGCGCAGCATCCATGACCAGCTTCTGGAAAAACTGGCCGAGGCCAGCGCGCGGATCCCCGTCGGGCTGCCGCTGGACACCGCGACGCAGATCGGCCCGGTCAACAATGCGCGCCAATGGGACAAGATCAACGATATGGTGCATCAGGCCCAGGCCGCAGGCGCGCGCATCGTCACCGGGGGAGCATGCCCCGAGCATCTGCGCGACAGTGGCGGCTATTTCTATGCGCCCACGATCCTTGGCGGCGTGTCGCAGGATATGGTGATCGCACAAGAGGAAGTCTTCGGGCCGGTGCTGTCGGTCATTCCATTCGAGGATGAGGAAGAGGCCGTCGCGCTGGCCAATGCAACGCCCTTCGGTCTGGCCGGAGCGGTCTGGACGCGCGATGTCGGGCGCGCGCATCGGATGGCCGACAGGGTCAGGGCCGGAACCTTCTGGATCAACAGCTACAAGACCATCAATGTCATGTCCCCCTTCGGCGGTTTCGGACAGTCGGGCTATGGTCGTTCTTCGGGGCGCGAGGCCCTGGCGGCCTATACCACGACCAAATCGGTCTGGGTGGAAACCGCGGCCGAACCGGTCATTGCCTTCGGATACGCACCGGGTTGAGCTTTTCGCTTGCGACGTGGATAAGGCCCGTCCGTTTCGCAAGCGTCCTGCCACCAGATAACGGGCCGGTCACAACAGAGAGGTCTACGATGAACAGTGCGAAGGATATCCTTCTTGACTGGCGCCTGCATGCAAGCGTCCTGATCATCACCATCATTTCCGAGCTGATCGGAGTCATCAAGGTGCCGATCGGCATCGGCTCGATTCTGCTGCTGCCGCTGCTTTACGCCTTTGTGCTGGGGCTGCTGATCAACCCCAATGTGGTGCGCAGGGCGGGGGCCTGGATGGGCCAGCGCGAGGTGCGCGCTGCCTCGCCCCTGATCGTCATCGCGATCATGCCCTTCATCGCGAAATTCGGCACCATCATCGGCCCGTCCATGGAGCGGATCATCGATGCCGGTCCGGCGCTGATCCTGCAGGAGCTGGGAAACCTGGGTACGATCGTGCTGGCTTTCCCGATCGCCGTTCTGGTTCTGGGCATGGGGCGCGAGGCCATCGGGGCCAGTTTCTCGGTCGCGCGTGAGCCCAATATCGCCATCATTGCCGACAAATACGGCCTGAAATCGCCCGAAGGTGCCGGCGTCATGGGGGTTTATGTCATCGGCACGCTGTTTGGCACATTCATCTTTGCCATTCTGGCATCGCTGCTGGCGACCAGCGGCCTGTTCAGCATCGAAGCGCTGGCGATGGCCTGCGGCATCGGCTCGGGTTCCATGATGGCGGCCTGTTCGGGCGCATTGGCGCATGCCGTGCCGGATATGGAAGAGACCATCCTGGCGCTGGCCGGTGCCAGCAACGTGCTGACCTATGCCACCGGACTTTACCTGTGCATCTTTGTCGCGCTGCCCGTGACCGAGAAGCTTTATGCCTTGCTGGGGCGCAAGACGCCTGCAACCTCTGAGCTGGGAGAATGAAGATGAGCGATTCCGATATCCCCGTCGATCACGAATCCGAATTCAAACCCGATCTGGCGCAGAATGCGGCGATGCTTGCCGTGGTCTGCGTGATCGGCCTGATCGGCAATACCGTCGCCACCGACAACACCCTGATGCAGGGGCTGGTCGGAATGCTGGTGCTGTTCGTCATTTCGATGATCGGTCTTCTGCTGACGTTGACCGTGCCCTTCAAGCTGCCCTCGGTGGCCTGGATTTCGCTGGTGGGGATCGTTGCGACATTGCCATGGACGCCGGGCAGCGCCTGGGTTCTGGACAAGGTCTCGCATGTGAACTTCCTGACACTGGCCACCCCCTGTCTGGCCTATGCCGGGATCGCCATCGCGCGGCGCGAAATCGACATCGCGCGCACATCGGGCTGGAAGATCTTCATCGTCGCCGTGCTGGTGATGACGGGCACCTATGTCGGATCGGCCTTCGTCGCGGATCTGTTCATGTAACCACCTGCCGGGCTGCGCCAGATCCTTTTTCCCTGGTGCGGCCCGGATCGGCGGATTGGCAGGCGAAACTGCCGATCATCGCCCCGCTTTGGCGCGGCCATCAGTTTCTTATGTGCCAGATCACCTTGGTCATTGTGCCAAAGAGGCTTTCCAGGCCATCCTGACCTCCACGAAGTACGAAAAGTACCGGGCAGCCACGGGCTGCGACCAATCTGGAGGTAACAACGCATGTCCCACCCGAAAGAGCCCGAGCCGGGCAAGGCGCTGTCCGATTTCGCCACAGGCGCGCTGCCGGGAATCGGTGACTACTATAGCGCGACCCAGTTGCGCGCGGACCGCTGGAGCGTTCTGAGCGATGTGGCCGAGGAACTGGCCGTGCATGGTGTCGACGGGCGCAAGAGCAAGAAGCTGCTGAAACAGGCCGAAGACCTGATCATCGCGCTGACGCCGATCGAAACCTATTGGGCCTTTCCCGGCGCGGCGGCTTTTTCCTATATGCATCGGTTGCTGGAACAACGGAAAATCGCGGATTTTTCCCATGCCGTCCGGCGCGCGGCGCGGGCGTTGATTTCCGGCGCATATCGGCGTCGCACCATCCATCTGACGGCCGAAGAAAGCGAGAACGAGGATTTCGAGGATGAAGCCTCGCTGTCGCCGGACGCCCGTGCGCTGGGGCGGCCCTATTTCGAGGTGCTGATTGTCGATGACCTGAACGAACATCAGGAACGCTGGCTGCGCTCTCGTCTGCAGAATGCGCGCCGTCCCGAAGACGCCTATATCTATGAGCCCGTGATCGTGCCCAGTCTTGAGGACGCGCTGATCGGCATCCTGTTCAACCACAATGTTCAGGCCGTGGTGGTGCGGCCGGGGCTGGCGTTGAAATCACGCAACAATGTGAAGCTGCTGAACAAATACCTGCGTCGAGGCGGCGCGGATGAGGACGTCGATGCGCTTGACCCCGAGGAATATGGCGCCGAGACCTGTCGGCTGGTCCATAGCATTCGACCCGAACTGGACACCTATCTGGTGACCGACCGCTCGGTCGAGCGGGTCGCGGCACAGGATCTGGGCGGTTGCCGGCGGGTCTTCTACAATCAGGAAGATTTCTTCGAACTGCACCTGAATATCCTGCGCGGCGTGAACAACCGCTTCAAGACCCCCTTCTTCACGGCGCTGAAGGAATATTCGCAACAGCCGACCGGCGTATTTCACGCCATGCCCATCAGCCGCGGCAAATCGATTGCCCGCAGCCATTGGATTCAGGATATGGGCGCGTTCTATGGCCCCAATATCTTCCTGGCCGAAACCTCGGCGACCTCGGGCGGACTGGACAGCCTGCTGGAACCGCGCGGGCCGATCAAGAAGGCGCAGGAAGCCGCCTCGCGGGCCTTCGGGTCAAAACAGACCTTCTTCGCGACCAATGGCACTTCGACCTGCAACAAGATCGTCGTTCAGGCGCTGATCCGTCCCGGAGACATCGTTCTGGTGGACCGCGACTGCCACAAGTCGCATCACTATGGCATGGTGCTGGCCGGGGCCAATGTGGTCTATATGGACAGCTACCCGCTGCATGAGCATTCCATGTATGGGGCCGTGCCGATCCGTGAAATCAAGCACAAGCTGCTGGAATTGCGTGCCTCAGGCAAGCTGGACCGCGTGCGCATGGTGCTGCTGACCAACTGCACCTTCGACGGGCTGATCTATAACGTCGAACGGGTCATGGAGGAATGTCTGGCGATCAAGAAGGATCTGGTCTTCCTCTGGGACGAGGCCTGGTTCGCCTATGCCCGATTCAACCCGGCCTTCCGCCAGCGCACCGCCATGCATTCCGCCTGCGGGTTGCGCCGCAAGCTGCGCGATCCGGAACGCAAGGATCAATGGATTGCCCAGAGCGAAGCCCTGAAGGACGCCGATGACGAGGCATGGCTGGACACCCGGCTGATCGCGCCGCCGGATGCGCGGGTGCGGGTCTATGCCACCCAATCGACCCACAAGACGCTGACCTCGCTGCGGCAGGGCTCGATGATCCATGTCTATGATCAGGATTTCAAGGGAGAGACAGAGCAGGCCTTTCACGAGGCCTATATGACCCATACCTCGACCTCGCCGAACTATCAGATCATCGCCTCTCTGGATGTGGGGCGGCGGCAGGTCGAGCTGGAGGGCTATGAATTCGTCCAGCGCCAGATCGAAAGCGCGATGTCCTTGCGCCGTGCCGTCACCACCCATCCGCTGCTGAGCAAATACTTCAAGATATTGACGCTGAGCGACATGATTCCCTCGCAATATCGCGAAAGCGGGGTCGAGGCCTATTACGATGCCAAGCGTGGCTGGACCGACACCTGGGACTATTGGGCCACGGATGAATTCGTTCTGGACCCGACCAAGGTCACCGTCACGGTCGGCGGCACGGGCTGGGATGGCGATACCTTCAAGACCCAGATCCTGATGGACAAGCACGGTATCCAGATCAACAAGACCTCGCGCAATACCGTGCTGTTCATGACCAATATCGGCACGACCAGATCATCCATCGCCTATCTGATCGAAGTGCTGATCAGCATCGCCAAGGATCTGGATGATCTGCTGGACGATGCTTCCAAGATGGAGCGCCGGTCATTTGATGCACGCGTAAAAAGCCTTGTCGAACATGTGCCGCCCTTGCCCGATTTCAGCCGCTTCCACACCGCCTTTCGCAATGGCAATACCTCGGAAGGCGATATCCGCAGCGCCTTCTTCCTGGCCTATAACGAGGACAACTGCGACTATCTGGACCTTGATCAGGCCCTGCAGGAAAAGCTGGAGACGGGGGAAGAACTGGTTTCGGCCTCGTTCATCATTCCCTATCCGCCGGGCTTTCCGATCCTTGTGCCCGGTCAGGTCATCAGCCGCGAAATCCTGACCTTCATGCGGGCGCTGGATGTCAGCGAGATCCACGGCTATCGGCCCGATCTGGGGTTGCGGATCTTTACCGCCGATGCCCTGAATGCGGTCGCGGCACAGTTGAAATAGCCGACAGGGCAGGGCGGTCTGTCAGAAGGTCGGCGGCGTACAGGCGCTGACCACGATGCAGCGCTTCTTGCCGATGTTGCGGAACCGGTGCGGGCGGCGGCTGTCAAAGATATAGGCGTCGCCCGGGCCCAGAACCTCGACCTCTTCCCCGACGGTGATCTCTATTTCGCCTTCCAGAACGAAACCGGCTTCCTCGGATTCATGACTGTAGAGCGTCGGTCCGGTATCGGCGCCGGGGTCATAGGTTTCATGCAGCAGCATCAGATTGTTCTGATCCGCACGCCCGACCCGCAGCAGGGACAGCTTGGCACCGGTCGCCTCGGGGCCATGAACGGCGGCCGAGCGGATCGAGGGCAATTCGCCGTCGCGCCAGAAGGTCTTGGGTTCCTCGGCATCTTCCTGAAAGAAGTCGACCATGCTGGTCGTCAGCCCGCCCAGGATCTTTTTCAGATTCGCGACCGAGGGGCTGATCTTGTTCTGTTCGATCATCGAGATGAGACCATTGGTCACGCCCGCGCGTGCGGCCAGCTGGCGTTGCGACAGTTTCTTGAGTTGCCGCAGATTGCGCAGTCGCGTTCCAATGTCGAAATCGTCGTCGTCGGCCATGCTTGTCCACTTCATCTGTCGTTGTCTTGCCCCGAGGTGAAAACGGGCCGGGCCGGTTTCACCTATTCAAGGCATCTTGTCACTAAGATCACTTTGGTTAATATATTGATCACAGTTTAAGGACAGATGCCATGACCAATGCAGAACTTTCGGCACGCCGTGCCAGCGCCATCTCTCGTGGAGTCGGGGTTTCTACGCCTCTTTTCGCGACCCGTGCCAAGAATGCCGAACTGTGGGACAGCGAAGGCAATCGTTTCATCGACTTTGCCGCAGGGATCGCGGTGGTCAACACTGGCCACGGTCATCCGCGTCTGGTCGAAGCAGTCAAGAACCAGATCGATCACTTCAGCCATACCTGCCATCAGGTTGCGCCCTATGAAAACTATGTCGAACTGGCCGAGCGTCTGAACGCCGCCGCTCCGGGTGATTTCGCCAAGAAATCACTGTTCGCAACCACCGGTGCAGAAGCCGTCGAGAATGCCGTCAAGATTGCCCGCGCCCATACCGGTCGCCAGGCCGTCATTGCCTTTTCGGGCGGTTTCCATGGGCGAACCTTCATGGGCATGGCGCTGACCGGCAAGGTTCAGCCCTACAAGGCCGGTTTCGGGGCGCTGCCCGCAGATGTCTGGCATGTGCCCTTTCCAACCGAGGCCCATGGCATCACGGTGGCGGATTCGCTGGCGGCCATTGGCAATCTGTTCAAGGCGGATGTCGATCCGACCCGCGTTGCCGCGATCATTTTCGAACCGGTGCAGGGCGAGGGCGGCTTCTACCCCGCTCCGGCCGAACTGGTCCGCGGCCTGCGCGAGATTTGCGACGAGCATGGAATCCTGCTGATCGCGGACGAGGTGCAGACCGGATTCGCGCGCACCGGCAAGCTGTTTGCCATGGAACACTATGATGTGGCGCCCGATCTGATGACCATGGCCAAGAGCCTTGCAGGTGGCTATCCGCTGTCGGCCGTTGTCGGCCGGGCCGAGGTGATGGACGCCCCGCAACCGGGTGGTCTGGGCGGAACCTATGGCGGCAGCCCGCTGGGAATCGCGGCGGCACTGGCGGTTCTGGATGTCATCGAGGATGAGGGCCTGTGCGAACGTGCCGAAACCCTGGGCAATCAGCTGAAGGCGCGCCTGAAGGGTCTGCAGAACGAAGTGCCTGAAATGGCTGATGTTCGTGGCCCCGGCTTCATGGTCGCCGCCGAATTCATCGATTCCGACGGCACCCCGCTGCCCGAAATGACTGCAGCGGTGCGCGACGAGGCCCTGAAACGCGGGCTGATCCTGCTGACCTGCGGCGTTTACGGCAATGTCATCCGCTTCCTGTCGCCGATCACCATCGAGGACGAGGTATTCGCTGAATCGCTGGATATCCTGACCGAATCGCTGCGTGCCGCCCGAAAAGCCGTGACCGAAAGCCGCGCTGCCTGAGCCGGATTCCCGCCTTCAGGGCCGCAGTCCGCAATGGGACGGGCCATATGAAATATTTCGGGCGGGGGACGAGACATCTCTTTTGCCCGAAATTCAGGCATATACGGCTGCGGGCCGGATGAATGCTCCGTTCCGCATTGTAAACGGGGCGGGGCACTACACATAGATAACGACATCTGGTCGTTCGCGGCAGGAACGCTGCGCGCGCTAACAGGAGATTTGGAACAGAATGACCCCCTTTGCGATTGCAGGCATACAGATGCATGTTTCGGCGCTGCAGTCGAATGTCGAAGCCATGTTGCAGCGCGTCGATATTCTGATGGCGCGCTTTCCCTGGACGCAGATGGCGCTGTTCAGCGAATTGTCTCCATTCGGCCCGTTGAACAAATTCGCGCAGCCGTTTCCCAATGCCGCTCTGGAACAGTTCCAGCAAAAGGCCCGTCAGCACCGTCTTTGGCTGATCCCGGGGTCGATGTTCGAACAGACCGAGGACGGGCGTATTCTGAACACTTCGGTCGTGATCAATCCCGATGGCGAGATCGTCACCAAATATTCCAAGATGTTCCCCTTCCGGCCTTACGAAGAGGGTATTGCTGCCGGAACCGAATTCTGCGTCTTCGACGTGCCGAATGTCGGGCGCTTTGGCCTGTCGATCTGCTATGATATCTGGTTCCCTGAAACGACCCGACAGTTGACCAGCCAGGGCGTCGAAGTGTTGTTGCATCCGGTCCTGACCGGCACCACCGACCGTGACGCAGAACTGGCCATCGCGCGGGCAACGGCGGCGCAGTTCCAGTGCTATGTCTTCGATGTGAACGGGCTGAGTGCCGGTGGCGTCGGACGGTCGCTGGTTGTCGATCCTTCGGCAACGGTGCTGCACCAATCGGGCGGACAGGAAGACATCTTCCCCATAGAGGTCGATCTGGATCAGGTCCGTCGACAGCGCGAGACCGGCATGAAGGGACTGGGTCAGGTTCTGAAAAGCTTCCGCGACCGCAGCGTGGATTTCTCGGTCTATGACCGCAGCAGCGGCACCGACAGCTATCTGCAAAAGCTGGGACCGCTGCAGACGCCGGGTCAGGGGTCGCCCGCCGGGCTGCATGGCGCGGATCCGCGCAGCATGCTGGCCACGCCTCCGACACATGTTCCCATGACACCGGTTGCCGCCCAGGCCCAACCCGAGATCGTTCCGGCGGTGCCGCCCAAGGTCGCACATCGCGTCGAATGATCCTTGACACGGCCCTGTCGCGCAGGTTTGCGCGGCAGGTCGCAGCCATCGCGAAGCAAAGCCCTTCCGGTTGTGGCGTATCAGGCTTGTGAGAACTGTCCCACTGTGCCAGCGTTTCGGTAACGACAAGCAAAATGCTGGACCTGCAACAGGGGGGAGCCGCCCATGCCGAAAAAGACGCTGAAGAACATTTCCGAGATCCGTCGCTATTTTCACACCAATAGCGATCCGATCTATTTCGTCTCGGCCACGAATTTCAATCTTCTGGGCATCGATGAATGGGTCAAGAACTTCAAGTATATCTGCTACATGGATTGCTTTGACGGGCGTCACCCGAATGTCTTCGTGCCGTCCGAAGTCCCGCATGAGGAATTCCAGTCGATCGAGGACATCAACAACTATCTGTTGCAACACAAGGAAGTCATCGACCTGATCAAGCGTCGGGGCGGCAAGCCGAAATTCGTCTTTCTGATGTTCGATGAAAAGACCGAGATGCTGGTCAAGGAACTGGGCGGCGAAATCTGGTTCCCCAAGGCCAAGCTGCGCGAACGCTGTGACAACAAGATCGAAACCGTCCGCATCGGCAACAAGGCCGGCGTGCCCTCGGTGCCCAATACGCTGTCGGTGATCAAGGATTATGCCGATCTGAAAAAGATCTGCGACAAGGCCGGTCTGGGCCATGACCTGGTGCTGCAATCGGCCTTTGGTGACAGCGGCCATACGACCTTCTTCATCAAGTCCGAGGCCGATTTCCGCAAGCACCAGCATGAAATCGTCGGCCAGGGCGAGATCAAGATCATGAAGCGGATCAATTGCCGCGGATCAGCCATCGAAGCCTGTGTCACCCAGCAGGGGACCATCGTGGGCCCGCTGATGACCGAACTGGTCGGCTTCAAGGAATTGACGCCCTATCGCGGCGGGTGGTGCGGGAACGAGATCTTCTCGACCTCGTTTGCGCCTGCCGTGCGTCAGAAGGCGCGCGATCTGACCTTCAAGTTCGGTGAACAACTGCGCAAGGAGGGCTATCGCGGCTATTTCGAACTGGATTTCCTGATCGACAAGAAGACCGGCGACCTGTGGCTGGGAGAGCTGAACCCAAGGATCACCGGTGCCAGTTCGATGACCAATCATGCGGCTTTCGCCCATGCCGATGCGCCGCTTTTCCTGTTCCATCTGCTGGCGTTCTCGAAAAAGCCCTTTGAACTGGATGTCGCCGAACTGAACGCAAGATGGGCTGACCCCGACATGATCGACAGCTGGTCGCAGATGGTCATCAAGCATACCGACGACAATGTCGATATCATCACCGAGGCCCCGCAAAGCGGCATCTACAAGATGCTTGATGACGGGCGCGTGGTGTTTGACCGCTTCGATTACCACCGCCGCGCGGTCGAGGCCGAGAATGAGGCCTTCTTCCTGCGGATCTCGGCACCGGGTGATTATCGCTATGAAGGCGCCGATCTGGGCATTCTGGTGACGCGGGGCCGGTCCATGACCGCCGGGTTCAAGCTGACCGAACGGTCCCAGAAATGGATCCACGGCATCAAGAACGCATTTTCCGCCCAGCCGCTTCCGGCGGCGCAGGCCATGGAGCCGCCTGCCTTCAAGATCATGTAAGCCAGGACATGTCCCTGAACTTTCAGGCGATCAGCGAAGACGAGCCCGGCCCGATCTGGGCCGGGTTGTTCAACCTGTACTGGCCGTCCTATCGCAAATGGTGGGCTTCGGAAGGTTTGTCCGGCCGTCCCACCTATCGCGAGTGCCGTCTTGCGCTGGCACAACATATGCCGGAAATCCTGCCACTTTACGAAGAGCTTTGCGAACTGGTTGGCGGTGGGGACAGCCAGGCCAGATTTCTCAGTTTCTATTGCCCGCCGCGCTATCTGTCGGGCTGCAGCCAGGCAATCTGGCAGGGCGACAGGCCGCTGCTGGTGCGCAATTACGACTATAGCCCGGATGCCTTTGACGCCATCCTGATGCGCACAGCCTGGCAGGGACGGCGTGTCATCGGGATGAGCGATGGCATGTTCGGGCTGATCGACGGCATGAATGACGCCGGGCTGGCTCTGTCCCTGACCTTCGGAGGGCGGCGCGAGGTCGGCGATGGTTTCGGCATTCCGCTGATCCTGCGCTATATCCTGCAGACCTGCGAAACGCTGGACGAGGCCGCCGAAGTGCTGCGCCGCGTGCCCTGCCACATGAGCTATAACGTCACCGTTCTTGACGCAGAGAGGCGCTATTTCACCGCCTATCTGACGCCGGACCGCCCGACGATCATCTCGCAGACTCCGGTCGCCACCAATCATCAGGAGCGGGTGGAATGGCCCGGTCATGCCAGGTTTACCGCCACGGTGGAACGTCAGCGGTTCCTGCTGAACCGGCTGACCCTGCACCCGGAAACCCAGGATCGCTTCATCAGCATGTTCCTGCGCCCACCGCTGTATTCCACTGCGTTTTCTTCGGGGTTCGGCACCTTGTATACGGCGGCTTATATGCCCGCCGATCAGATGATGCAGGTCTGGTGGCCCCATCACGTCTGGACCCATAGTTTCGATCATTTCGTGACCGGCTCGCAGCGCGTGCTGATCCCGCATTCTCCGCCCTTGGGCTGACGGTCCGGTTCAGACCCGCCGCAGCAGATAGATATCCATGATCCAGCCATGGGCGGCTCGCGCCTGCGCGCGTGTCTCGATGATCCGGCTGCCGATCTCGGCCAGCGGACCTTTCAGCAGGATCTGTTCGGGCATGCCGACAAAGCCGCCCCACCAGATATACAGATCCTTTGGCGGCAGGGTCTGAAAGGAACAGGACCCATCCAGCATCACGACGACCGAATCGCTCTCCGCCGGCCAGCCGTGGTCGCGCAGATTGCGGCCCGTGGTGACATGGACCGGCGCACCGATGGTGTTCAGCGGAATAGCATGTGCCGCGCAAAGCGCCTGAATGGCGGTAATTCCGGGGATGACCTGCGTCTGCAGTGGCAGATGCGCGGTCAGCCGCTCGGCGATGCGCAGGGTGCTGTCATAGAGTGACGGATCACCCCAGATCAGAAAGGCCAGTTTCCCGCCCTCGGGCAGATATTGTCGTATCTGTCCCAGCCAGGCCTGCGCGATGGCATCATGCCAGTCATCGACGCCCTGACGGTAATCGGCGTGACTGGCGTCGCGGACCGGCAGCGGAAATTCGATCACCTGACAATCGGGGGCGCAATGATCAGCGCAGATCCTGCGGCGCAGCCCGGCCAGATCGTCCTTTTGGGCGCCCTTGAGAGGTATCAGGATCAGATCGGCCGAACGCATCGCATCGATCGCCTGCAGGGTCAGATGCCGGGGGTTTCCGGTGCCAATGCCGATCAGGCTCAGTTCGATCATCGCGACCTCATGCCTTGGTATGCGCGGGCCGGTTTCAGCCCGCGCGCCTCCTGTTGCTCAGGCGAACAGACGGGGCGTGACAAGGGCGCTGCCCTGAAGGCTGCGCATGGATTTCGCCACAGCCAGCACCGCCAGATCGACCAGTGGTTCGATCAGGATCACGGTCATATAGGCCACGCCAAAGGTCGCGACCCCTTCGATACCGGCAACGCCCTGACCGAGGATCGCCCAGAAGGCCACCCAGGCCACGACGCCACCCTGATAGGCCGTCGACAGGGCCAGCGCCTGTCCATAGCGCAGATCGACATAGGCGGTGCCCGGTGCGATGATCCGGTTGGCCAGAGCCGACAGGCCGAACAGCGGCACCAGCAGCGTGGTCATGTTCATGCCGTATTGCGGCAGATCGAAGGGTGCGAACAGCAGGCCCTGTGTCAGCAGACCAAGCGCAAGGCCGATGGCCGCGGGCGCCGCGCCGAACAGCAGGAACAATGTCGAGCCGAGGATGAAATGGACTTCGGAAACGCCGACCGGGTAATGGGGCAGAACCTCGAAGAACACGAAGACAAGCGCCGTGGTCAGCACGCTGCGCAGGGCCAGCGAGGTCCAGCCCTTCTCCTGTGCGGTCTGGAAGGCCAGCCTCAGGCCATAGGCTCCGGCAGCCGCGGCCGTGGCATAGCTGAGCGCAAGCTTTGCGCCGGTGACAATTCCGGGTTCGATATGCATGTCAGTCTCCTTTGCCGTCCCACCCGACGGCTGTTGGTTATGGGCTGACGGCCGGTCTCCTGGCTCGCGGGTCAAGGCGTCGCTTCGGCCTTCCCGGCCCGATGGGCCAGTGGCTTTGTTGAAGCACGCTCTCCGCATACAGTCGCGGGGGCGGCTGGGGCTTCGGGTGCCGCGATTTGGTCCACCCTTCCCCATTCCCGATGAAGCCCGACGCTTGGCGTCTGTACGGGCACCGATCAGAGTTTCAGCTAAATTGCATTGCGCGCGCGCGGTCAAGCATTCTGGCTGCGCGAAATCAGGTGAAAGAAGGTGCCCGTGACATGCCCGCCACCGGGCATCACGCGATGCGATCCGGTTTCCGCGACCAGATTTCCGTTGGCGTCACTGACGCGCGCCAGCGGCTCATCCGGTTGCGACAGGATCGAGGCATAGTGAAATTCATGACCGCGCAGGGTTGCCCCGGCTTGCAGCCCGGGCATTGGCGCATCCAGCCGCGCCATGCGATAGCCCAGATGCATCCGGCGCTTGTGATAGCTGGTTTCCAGCCCCAGCAGGCCGGTCATGGCATGGCGCTTGCCTTCGGCATCCGTCAGCCCCGCGCCCAGCACCATATAGCCGCCGCATTCACCATGCACCGGGCGGCTGCGGGCGAATCGGGCAAGCCCCTCGCAGAAATTGCCTGCCCCGGCGATGCGACCGGCATGCAGTTCGGGATAACCGCCGGGCAGCCAGCAGCAATCGGCACTGTCATCGGGGGCCTGATCCGCCAGTGGCGAAAATGGCAGGATGGTCGCGCCCTGCCGGCGCCATTCGTCGATCAGATGCGGATAGACGAAGCTGAATGCCTCATCCCGTGCCAGAGCGATCCGCTGACCGGGTGGCGGCACGGGGTGATGCGAGGCGACTTGCATCAGGGGGCGTGCCGCGGCGGCAGCCAGAATCGCGTCCAGATCGCAATGCTGCCCGACAAATTCGCCCGCCTGATCCAGCAGCGCCCGCAGATGCGGGGTCTCTTCGGCCTGCACCAGACCCAGATGGCGTTCGGGCAGTTCGATATTGCCGCGCCGGGGCAGTGATCCCAGCACCGCGATCCCGGCGCGCGCCATGCCTTCGCGGATCAGCGCCTCGTGCCGGGGCGAGGCCACGCGGTTCAGCACCACGCCGGCAAAGGGCAGATCGGGGGCAAGCGTGGCAAATCCATGTGCGATGGCTGCCGCCGATTGCGCCTGCCCAGAGACATCCAGAACCAGCAGCACGGGCCAGCCGGTCATCATGGCGATCTCGGCGCTGGCACCGATGCCATGTTCCCCAGGCGACGCCACCCCGTCGAACAGCCCCATCGACCCCTCGGCCAGCACCAGATCGGCAGGTTCGCGTCCTTGCAGATGCGCAACGATCTGCGCCTGTCCCATCGCCCAGCTGTCCAGATTGAACGAGGGCTGCCCGGCGGCCGCCAGATGAAAGGCGGGGTCGATGTAATCCGGCCCGGACTTGAAGGGCTGCACGCGAATTTCGCGCGCCCGCAGGGCCGCCAGCAGGCCCAGCATCAACATGGTCTTGCCGGTGCCCGAGGAGGGTGCGGAAATCATCAGGCCCGGTGTCAGGGGCATATTGCTCATTCGGGGAACCTCGGTTCTGGGCCAATGGGGCGATAGCGGCGGTCGTAATCGGCGGCGTAAAGACGGCTGTCGTCGAAATCCTGTCCCGCCAGAGCCGGACCGACCAGAATCAGCGCGGTCCGGTCGATTCCCTCGGCCTGCGTGGCGATGTCGGCAAGGCGCGCGCGAATGATCTTCTGGTCCGGCCAACTGGCGCGCCAGACCACGGCGGCGGGGCAATCCGCGCCATAGAAGGGGATCAGTTCCTCGGCCACATCCGGCAAGGCATGGATCGACAGATGGATGGCCAATGTCGCGCCGGTGCGGGCGAAATTCTGCAATGTCTCGCCATCGGGCATTTGCGAGGCCCGCCCCGAAGTGCGCGTCAGCACCACGGATTGCGCCAGCCCCGGCAGGGTCAACTCGCTCTGCAAGACTGCTGCGGCCGCCGCAAAGGATGGCACGCCGGGTGTCACGTCAAAGGGGATGTCCAGCGCTCTCAGGCGGCGCAGCTGTTCGCCCATTGCCGACCAGACAGACAGATCGCCCGAATGCAGTCGCGCCACGTCCTGACCCGCTGTATGGGCGCGCGACATTTCCGCGATGATCTCGTCCAGAGTCAACGGCGCGGTGTTGATGATGCGGGCACCGGCGGGGCAGTGATCCAGCAAGGCCGGGGGGACGAGGCTGCCGGCATAGAGGCAGACCGGGCAGGCTGCGATCAAGTCGCGACCGCGCAGGGTTATCAGATCCGGCGCTCCGGGGCCGGCACCGATGAAATGTATGGTCATGGGCTTTCGGGACTCTCTGCAATTGCGGCAGTGGCGGTTCCGCAGGCGCTGGTGACGCGCGCCGCGATGATCACGGCATCCTTTCCGCAGGCGGCGATGGCAGCAGCCTCGGCCACCGAACCGGTGCCATGCAGCGCCTGGATGCGCGGCGATTGGGTGGGCGTTTCGATGCCCGCCACCTCGACAAGGATCAGCGGCAGGCTGAGGGCGCGCAACTCGGCGGCGCGGGCGGGAATGGTGGCGACGCCCTCGACCGGTCCGGCGATCATCAGGACGCGCAGCAGCGCATCGCGCAAGGCTTCGACCGAGGCGCCGGGGCGGCATCCGATTCCAGCGATCTTCATCGTGTCACGCTCCATTGAGTGACGGCGCGGGCGGTTTGCCAGCCCCGCATCCGGCCGAGGGGCGCCACAGCGGACAGCTGGATCCGCGTCAGATCCCCACCCAGATCGGCGTGATGTGCGATCAGCAGGGCCTCGGTTTCCAGCGTGACGGCATTGCAGACCAGCCGCGCGCCAGCAGGCATCAGACCCCACAGCATGTCCAATAGCGCGGCACTGGCCCCGCCGCCGACGAAAACTGCATCGGGTTCGGGCAGGCCCTCCAGCGCGGCGGGGGCGGCACCCTGAAGACAGTTGATTGCATCGCAGAGACCGAAAGAGGCGATGTTCTGACGGATATTGTCGGTGCGGTCTTCGCGGGGTTCGATGCAAATGGCGCGTCCGCCCGCCAGTGCCCATTCGACGCTGATCGCGCCCGAGCCTCCGCCAATATCCCAAAGCAGTTCGCCGGGGCGCGGGGCCAGGGCGGCAAGGCTGATCGCGCGTATCGGAGCACGGGTGATCTGGCCGTCCTGCGTGAAATATTCATCCGGACGTCCGGGGGCATTTGGCAGGCCTTCTCCGCGTGGCAGATGATCCCCGCGCAGGGCCACGGCGACCGGTGCTTGGATATCCGTCAGGTCGAATCGATCGGCGCGGGTCCAGCGGATGCGCTCGGACGGGCCGCCCAGACGTTCCAGCACGGCCAGTTCCATCCTGCCCATGCCCTGCGTTACAAGCCAATCGGCCAGACGTGCAGGGGTCGCCCCGTCGCGCAGGGTGGCAAGGATGCGGCATTTGCGGGCCAGAAACGGGCGCAGACGTGCGAATTCTGCCGCATGCAACCCCATGCAGCGGGTTGTCTCAAGCCGCCAGCCCAGCCGCGCGGCGGCCAGCGAAAAGCAGCCCGCCGCAGGAAAGACCTGCCATTCCTCGGGGGCCAGATGCGCGGTCAGTGTTCCGCCGACGCCAAACCAGAAGGGGTCGCCCGAGGCCAGCACCACGACTGGATCGGGCTTGCAGGCCAGAACCTGTGAAATATCGAAGGGAACCGGCCATGGGCGGCCCCTGTCCCCAATCTTTGCCAGCGCCAGATGTCGGGCGCCGCCAAAGACAAGCCGCGCCTGCGCCAGTGCCTGGCGGCTTGCATCTGTCAGCCCCTCTGGCCCATCTTCGCCCATGCCGATAATCGTCAGCCAGGGCCTAGTCATGACACGCATCCTTTTGTTGGGCGGCACCAGTGAAGCCAGTCGTCTTGCGGGATTGCTGGCCGGTGCCGGTATGAACGCGATCTTTTCCTATGCCGGGCGCACCGATGCGCCGCGCGCCCAGCCCCTGCCGATGCGGGTGGGCGGTTTTGGCGGCGTGGCGGGGCTGAGCGATTATCTGCGGCAGCAAGAGATCAGCCATGTGATCGACGCCACCCATCCCTTTGCCGCACGGATCAGCCGCAATGCCATGCTGGCCTGTGAACGGGCAGGGGTGGATCTGCTGGTCCTGCAGCGCAGGGCGTGGCGCGCGGGTGACGGCGACAACTGGACCATGGTCGCGGATTATGACTCGGCCGCGGCGGCGCTGCCCGATGGCGGGGCGCGGGTCTTTCTGGCCATCGGCAAGCAGAACCTGCAGCCTTTTGCGAGCCGGGCGAACCGATATCTGTTGCGGCTGGTGGATGCGCCGCAAGGCCCGCTGCCCCTGCCCAACGCAGAGGCGGTGATCGCGCGCGGCCCCTTTACGCCCGAGGATGACTTCGACTTGCTGACGCGTCATCGTGTCACGCATCTGGTCGCCAAGAACTCTGGTGGCAGCGGGGCCGAGGCCAAGCTGATCGCGGCGCGACGACTGGGCCTGCCGGTGGTGATGATCGACCGGCCCGCGCTGCCCTCGCGCAGGATCGTGCATCGCCCCGAAGATGCCCTTGACTGGCTGCATCACTCCACCTCGGCATGACGGGGGGTGTAGATCCATGGGCCGATGCGCCGGGTTGCGGAATTGCCTACCAGAACCACGGTGCGCATATCGGCCATTTCCGGGGTGGCCTGATCCAGTGTCACGCTGCGCAGGGATTCATCCGGGGTTGAAATGGCGCGGGCAAAGATGATCAGCCGGTTCGGCTCGCATTCTTCGCGCAGGATTTCCAGAACGCGCGCGAATTGATGCGGGCGCGAGGCTGAACGCGGATTGTAGAACGCCATGGCGAAATCGCCTCGCGCGGCATGGCGCAGCCGCTTCTCGATCAGCGAAAAGGGTTTGAGATTGTCCGACAGGTTGATGGCGCAGAAATCATGGCCCAACGGTGCGCCCGCCCGTGCTGCGGCCGCCAGCATGGCGGTGATCCCCGGCAGGATGCGAATGTCCGGAACCGGGCCGGTCCAGCCTTCCAGCTCTTCGAACAGGGCCGATGCCATGGCGAAGACACCCGGATCGCCCGAGGATACGATCACCACCCGTGCGCCCGTGGCGGCCAGTTCCAGCGCGTGGCGCGCGCGGTCCAGTTCGACGCGGTTGTCCGATCCATGCAGGTTCAAGCCGGGCCGGGCCGCAATCCGCGCGACATAGGGGCCATAACCGATGATGTCGGTGGCCTGTTGCAGCGCGGCCTGTGCTTCGGGGGTGATCAGCCCTTCGGCACCCGGCCCCAGACCCGCAACGGTAATCCGGCCGCTCATTGCGCTGCCCCCGATATCCGAGCCCCTGATATCTGCAACTCGGGGCGGCGGCCCTGCCCATGCACCATGACGATGGCGAAATAGGGGCAATCGCGGTCCTCGACCTCTTGCAGGCGGATGACACGCTCTCCGGGCATGGTGCCGCGCTCGATCAGCCAGGCGTCCTGCAATCGGCCAGCGCGGGCCAGCGCACTGCGGATCTTGGGCAGGTTGCGGCCGGTTTTCATGATCACCAGCGCATCGGCCCCCTGCATGTGGCGCGTCAGATCACTCTCGGGCAGCGTGCCCATCAGCACCGACATGACGTCATCGCCCCAGGTGACGGGGGTTCCGGTGACATTCCAGCATCCGGTCATGCCGGGAATGCCGGGGATCACCTCGATCTCGACCCGACCACGCAGGCGGACATAAAGATGCATGAAGGATCCGTAGAAGAAAGGGTCGCCTTCGCAAAGCACGACGATATCGCGATCCTTCGCCAGTTCCTCCAGCCGCGCGGCCCAGTCGTCATAGAACGTGGCCAGCAGGTCGTTGTATTCGAGGCTGTCAAAGGGAATTTCCGTGGTGACCGGGTATTCCATCGGATATTCGGCGGCATCTGCCGGCAGCAGGTCCTGCACGATCTGGCGGGCCTGTCCGCGCCGTCCGGCCTTGCGGAAATAGGCCACATGCGCGGCGGTGCGCAGCGCCCTGTCGGCGCGAACAGAAATCAGATCGGGATCGCCGGGGCCAAGGCCCGCACAGATGATCTTGCCCAATGTCTTACTCCCTCCGTCCGGCCAGCGCATTGACGGCTGCGACAGTCATGGCCGATCCGCCCAGACGCCCTTCGACGATCATGGAGGGGACCGGCAGGTCGGTGATCAGCGCCTGTTTGGATTCCGCCGCGCCGATGAAGCCGACAGGGCAACCGATGATCGCCGCCGGGCGCGGGCAGGCGGGATCTTCCAGCATGTTCAACAGGTGAAACAGCGCGGTGGGCGCATTGCCGATGGCCACCAGCGCGCCGTCCAGATGGGGACGCCACAGTTCCAGCGCCGCGGCCGAGCGGGTGTTGTCCATGCTGCGTGCCAGTTCGGGAACGTCGGGGTGCTGCAAGGTGCAGATCACCTCGTTTTCGGCGGGAAGGCGGGCACGGGTGATGCCTTCGCTGACCATGCGTGCATCGCAGAGGATCGGCGCACCATCCAGCAGCGCCTTGCGTGCGGCAATCGCCATGCCGGGGGAAAAGCGGATATGGCGTTCCAGCCCGATCATGCCCGCCGCATGGATCATGCGGACGGCGACGATTTCCTCGGCCGCAGTGAAACGGTCAAGATCGGCCTCGGCCCTGATGGTGGCAAAGGAACGGCGATAGATTTCCGCACCGTCTTTTTCGTAATCATATGGCATTAGAGCGCCTTTGAGATTGTGGCGGGACTCAGACCGCGCTGCTCGGGAAGGTCCGAGGCCGTGCCGCCCCGGACAAGATCGAAGAAACCCGACGGTGTGGCCGTCAGGGTGATATCCGCCTTGCGCGGCCAGCCGCAGCCCTTGGAGCAGCCCGAGACATGCAGAACCGCACCCTTCGGCAGATGGGGCGCCAGATCGCGGGCTAGGGGGCGGGTCGCTGCATGTCCTTGCGGACAGGCCGGGCCACCCGAGCAGGCATAGACCCGCAGGCGCGGATCATCAGGGCTTTGGATCAGATGGGACATGCCCGGCAGCGGATCGAAGGCAGGCACCAGCAACATCCGCCACGGGGTCATCCGCAGTGATCCGTACCGGGCCAGTGCTGCCAGCGTCCTGCCATCGCATTGCCCGAATTCCAGCGCGACCAGGCGCCCCTGCGGGACCGGACCGACGGATAAGGGAGCGGCAGAGGGCACGGGACGCAGATCTGCGCCCCGAGGGCGTGCACCGGTGGCGATCAGCGCCTTCATCCGCCCCCGCCCGTCTGGTGCCCCGTGCTGGTCCAGAAACCACCGCGCCAGTTGCAGGGCCTGTTCCATGTCCAGAAGGGCGTTTCCCGTTTCACAGCCGTCCGCGCGCAGGATCAGATCGCCGGTTTCGCCGCGCTCGATCCGGATATCTGCCGGAGTGTCCGACAGAACCCGCTGGGCGCCGCAGTCCACGGCAAAGCCGAATTTCGCGGGCAGTTCCAGATCGCATTCGGTCAACAACTGTTCCAGCCTCGCGGCAAGCTCTTCCGCCCGGGCATCCGCGAAGGGCGACAGGATCACATTGCGCCGCGTTTCTGCGCCGATGTCCCTGTCGATCAGACCGGCATCGCGCAACTCTGCGATCAGGGTCGGGTAACTGTCGCGCGCGATACCACGGATCTGCAGATTGGCGCGGCTTGTCAGATCGATCAGCCCGTTGCCATGACGCATGGCCGCGCTGGCGATGGCATTGGCTTGCGCTGAGGTAATGCGCCCGCCGCGTGGCTTGATCCGGGCAATCCAGCCGTCGCCGCTTTCCATGGGCCGCAGGGCACCGGGACACCATCCCTTGATCCTGCTCATGGTGTTACCTCCAGCGTGGCGGCAATCGAGTTGCTGCGCGTCACCCAAAGTCCGGCCTGCGCAAGGCGGGCGAACAGATCCCGCATCGCCTGCAAGGCCTCGGGGTTTTTCTGTTCCATGAAGGCGACGATCTCGGGGCGGCCCAGGGTTGCCTGATGATAGAGGTCGAACAGATGCGGCGGCACGGCCTGCGCCAGATGGGCAAAGGCGGCCAGATGGTCCAGCGTCGCGGCGATTTCCGCGGCGCCGCGAAAGCCGTGGCGGGTCATGGCATCGGCCCATTGCGGCTGGCTGGCCCGTGCGCGGACAGTGCGTGCGATTTCCTCGGTCAGACTGCGTGCGCGGGGGCGATCGGGGCGGGTGCTGTCCAGATGATAGAGCGCGGGTTTCTCGGCCCCGATGCGTGCCATTGCAGCGGCGAATCCGGCTTCATGCGCGGCATAATCCGCCGCCAGCAACAGATCACTTTCCGGCAGATCCTGCGCGTGAACGAAACTGTCTGCCTGCGCCAGGCGCGCCTCCAATGCGGGCCTGCGTGGGGTTGCGGTTCCATCCTGCCCGATCGCCCAGCTCGAGGCGTTCAGCCAGGCCTCACCGGCCGCGCGCCGGGCCTCGGGTGTGAAGTGATCGGCGGCAACGCCCATTCCCAGCCCGTACTGCCCCGGTTCCGGCCCGAAAACCCGTGGCGTGGCAATGAGATAGGGATTGTCGGCGGGGTCTTCTTCCCGCTGTGCCAGCGCGGTGGCCCCGGTCTCGAACAGCTGTGCCAGAACCGGGAAGACATCGCGGAACAGGCCTGACACGCGCAGCGTCACGTCAATGCGTGGCCGGTTCAGCAGGGCCAGCGGAATGATCTCGACAGCTGTCACCCGGGCCGAAGCCGGATCCCAGACCGGCGTCAGCCCCGCCAGATGCAGCGCCATGGCAAATTCCTCGCCTGCGGTGCGCATGGTGGCGCTGCCCCAAAGATCCACGACCAGCCCCCTGGGCCAGTCGCCGTGATCCTGCAGATGGCGGCGCAGCAATTCCTCGGCAAGCTTGACGCCCTGAGCATGTGCCGCGCGAGTGGGAACGCCGCGCGGATCGACGCTGAACAGATTGCGCCCGGTGGGCAGAACATCCTGCCGTCCCCGTGACGGAGAACCGGACGGGCCGGGGGCCACAAAGGCGCCGCGCAGCGCCGCCAGCAGCCCGTCTACCTCCTCCTGTCCGCAAGGGCCGGTGCCAAAGACATGCAGACCTTCGCCATACTGGCTTTCCTTGATGTCGCAGACAAAGCGGTCGATACGGGTGATCACCTCGGCCAGTCCGGCCTCTTCGGGAATGCCCAGATCCTGGGCAAGCCCGGCGGCCATGGCTTCGTCGCGGATGCCTTGGGTCAGGCGCTCGCGCCGGGACGGGTCAAGCCCGTCTGCGGTGGAATATTCATCAAGCAGCCGTTCCAGATGCAGCAGACCCTCGGGCAGGGTGGCGCTGACCATGGGCGGCGGCATATGGCCAAGCGTCACCGCTCCGATCCGGCGTTTTGCCTGTGCGGCTTCGCCCGGATCATTGACGATAAAGGGATAGATGACCGGCAGATCGGCGGTCAGCGCCTCGGGCCAGCAATCCTGCGACAGGGCGACCGCCTTGCCCGGCAGCCATTCCAGCGTGCCATGCGCGCCCATATGCACCAGCGCGTCCATGCGCTGCGCACGCAGCCACAGATAAAAGGCGACATAGGCATGGCGCGGCACGCGGCTCAGATCGTGATAATCCCCGTCGCGCTGGTGGGGATGGCTGCGTTCGGGCTGCAATGCCAGCAACAGCTTGCCGCGCCAGAGCGCCGCGAAGTGAAAACAGCCATCGCTGAACGACGGATCGGATTCAGGTTCGCCCCAGGCATCTTGCAATGCCGCGCGAAGGGATTCAGGCAACTGCAGCAGCGCGTCCAGATAGTTCTGCAACGGCCAGCTTGATATCTGATGATGCAAGGCCGTCGCGTCCGGTTCGGCAGGCGCATCATAGCCATGTTCTGCCAGTATCCGTGCGACGTGATCGGCCGAGGCCAGCGCGTCCAGCCCGACCGCATGGGCCATCTGCCAGTCGCGCCCCGGATAGGTGGACAGCACGAGGGCGAGCTTTTGCGCACCGCGCGGTTTGAGTGCCAGATTGCGCCACGCCAGCACCTTGCGCACCGTTGCGGCGATGCGATCGGGCTGGGCCTTGTGGACAAAGCGGCTGTATTGCAGAGCGGGATCGCGGGTTTCGGCGGCCTTGAAGCTGACCACGCCCAGAAATATCCGCCCGTCGATTTCCGGCAGAACGACATGCATGGCCAGATCGGCTGGCGAAAGCCCGCGTTCGGCCTCGGCCCATTCGCGCCGCCTGTTGGTGGAGAGGGCGACCTGAAACACGGGGCAGTCGAAACCGTCGAAGGGCGTCGTGCCGTTCTCGCTTCGCATGGAAAAGCCGGTGGCATTCACGATGGCGACGGGGCGCGTTCCCATGGCCTCAGACAGCCATTTTGCGAAACCCGTCGCCTTCAGGGAGGGCGCAAAGACGCCGCAACTGGTGAAACCGGCCTGCCGCAACTCTCGTATCAGCGCATCGACCGGCGCGGTATCCGCAGCGGTCAGATAGCTGCGATAAAATGTAACCAGAACCGGGTTGCCCTTGGGAGGGTGGGGGATGACGCCTGCATCGGGATCATAGAACCCCCAGTCGGGGATCGCGGTCATGCCATCGACAGGGCCGGCCGGCAGTCCCGCCGCGGCCGACAGCTCGGCCAGCGCGGCCTGGGCCGCCACTGCGCCGCCGGTATCGCAAAGGCGTTGCAGGCGGCGCAGAACCGGTTGCGGCAGGGTGGATGCCGCATCCAGACGCGGGTCGTCGCGCCCGTCCGCGGGCAGAACCGCCAGCGCAATGTCGTGGCGCATCGCGTGGTCACGCAACGAGGCCAGACCATAGGGCCAATAGGCCTCTCCGCCGATCAGACGAACCAGGATGGCCCTGACCCCGACAAGGGTGCGCTCCAGATAGGTATCGACCGAAACCGGATGGCGCAGCGCAACCAGGTTGCACAGGCGCAACGAGGGCAGGCTGCCTGCGGCCCGATGCCAGCCGGCCGCGAAAGCGCCAAGGTCGCTGTCGGAATAGGACAGCACCACAAGATCGGCCGGCGTCTGCCCCGGATCAAAGGGAGTGTCCGCCTCTTCCAGCCCATGGCTTTCGCGAAAGACGACATGCATCAGACTGGCACGGCCCCCTGCAGCACCTGACGGATGGCATCCGGGTCGATGTGGTCATGTTCGGCGATCACCACCAGGCGGGACTGTCGCGGCAGATCGCCCCAGGGGCGGTCGAACTGATGGCGCACGCGAGTGCCAACGGCCTGGACCAACAGCCGCATCGGTTTTCCGGCAATCGCCACATGCCCCTTGACGCGCAGGATGTTCTGTTCGCGCGCCAGTCGTTCGACAGCGGCGGTGACGCTGGCCGGATCGTCGAATTCGGGCAGGTCGATCACCACCGTGTCGAAATCATCATGCTCGTGATCATCGGCACCGTCATGATGGCTGGGGCGGGCCTCGAGATCGTCTTCGGCGGCTGCCGACAGGCCAAGGATCAGCGCGGGATCTATCTGACCGTCAGTGACCTGCAGCACGGGCAGCGGACGCGGGGCCGAGGCCGCGATGACCTCGCGTGCCGCCGCCAGCCCGGCAGACCCGGCCAGATCGGCCTTGGTCAGCAGGATCACATCGGCGCAGGAGATCTGGTCCTGAAAGACCTCGGACAGCGGGCTGTCGTGGTCCAGACTGTCATCGGCTTCGCGCTGAGCCTGCACGGCGGCCTCATCCGAGGCAAATCGTCCTGCGGCGACGGCCTCGGCATCGGCCAGCGCGATCACGCCATCGACTGTAATGCGCGAGCGGATGGCGGGCCAGTCAAAGGCTTTGAGCAGGGGCTTGGGCAGAGCCAGCCCCGAAGTCTCGATCAGGATGTGATCAGGTTTCTGCGGCATCGCCATCAGTCGTTCCAGCGTGGGAATGAAATCATCGGCCACCGTGCAGCAGATGCAGCCATTGGACAGTTCGAGGATGTTCTCGGCCGGGCAGTTGTCATCGGCGCAGCCCTTCAGGATTTCTCCATCCACCCCGACCGTGCCGAATTCATTGACCAGAACCGCCAGCCGCTTGCCCTGCGGGTTCTGCATCAGATGCCGGATGAGGGTCGTCTTGCCCGAACCCAGAAAGCCGGTGATCACGGTGACGGGGGTTTTGGTCAGATCGGTCATGGCTCACTCCTGCGGGGGGATGCGTGCAAGGCTCTGCTTGCGGAAAATCACGGGCCGTTCGCGCCAGGGAACAAGGCCGTCTTCGGTGGCGGCATATGCGGCGGCACCATTCAGGATTTCGGGATAGTCTTCCGGGGTCAGCCGTCCGTAGACATAGCTCCACTTGCCCGGCGCGCTGAGCGCGACCGAACATCCCTGGGAACAGGCGGACAGACATTCGACCGCGCGCAGTTCGACCCCTTCGGGCAGCGGGGATGAGGACAGCAGGTCATGCAGGCTGGCACCGGGACGCGGTTCGACCGGCTCTGCCGACTGGCCGCGGCAGGTGGTGCAGACATGTAGTATCGCGCGCATCGCGGACCCTTTCCTTGTGGGGATCGGGGATCCGGGCCAGAAGGACAAAGGGGACATCGCGCCAGACTTTGCCTGCCGGTTGCGAAACACCCCGTTCGCCCGTCAAAACTCGGCGCTGGCAGGTCTCCCGGCTTGCGGATTCAGGGTTTCCCCAACGGTTGCCCCTCCTTCCCGGCCTTGGCCAGTGGACATGGGCGACCTTTCCGGTCACGGTCGCGGGGGCGGCTGCTTTCAGGTGTCACACCTGTCGCATTCCCTCTTCGCCTGTCATAGGACAGGAACCAGCGCGCGTTCACCTGAGGCAGGACGGCGTGTTTTGTCAAGCAAAAGGGGCGATCGAATGAACGAAACCCATGACCTTCCAGCAGAGGATCAGGCCCGCCACGCGCAGAAAATGGCGCGGAAAAAGGCGGCCCGTGACAGGATGATGGCGCAGAAGACCGGCGAGAAGGGTCTGATCATCGTGCATACGGGACCGGGCAAGGGGAAATCCAGCTCGGGCTTCGGGATGATCATGCGCTGTATCGCCCATGAGATGCCCTGCGCCGTCGTGCAATTCATCAAGGGCGCATGGGACACGGGCGAAAGGCGCATGCTGACCACGCATTTCGCGGATCTGTGCCAGTTTCATGCCATGGGCGAAGGGTTCACCTGGGAAACACAGGACAAGTCGCGCGATATCGCCGCCGCACAGGCAGGCTGGAACAAGGCCAGGGATCTGATCCGGGATCCCGAGATCCGGATGGTGCTGCTGGATGAGGTCAATATCGCGCTGCGCTATGGCTATCTTGACGCGCAGGAGGTCGTGGATTTCCTCGAATCCGAGAAGCCGCCGATGACACATGTGGTGTTGACCGGGCGTGGTGCCCCCGAAGTATTGATCGATTCTGCCGATCTGGTGACCGAAATGACCATGATCAAGCATCCTTTCAAGGCGGGAATCAAAGCTCAGGCCGGCGTCGAGTATTGAACTTGCGGTTCGGCGGGGCTGGCGGCAGGCTGGTCTGACGCGGCTGTGAACCAAACCGCGCCACGCGCGTTTGTGCTATACACCCGCAGGTCAAATCAAAGGAGATGCCCCGCAGATGATTCCGCCCGAGCTTCCGGTCGACGCCGCCCTGTTCCTGGATTTCGATGGCTGTCTGGTCGAGATCGCGCCACGGCCAGATGCGATCACCGTTCCGCCGGACCTGCCCGGGCTGCTTCACCGGCTGTATCATCGCCAGAATGGAGCGCTGGCGCTGATCTCGGGCCGTGATGTCGCGGATCTGCGTCGCTATCTGCCTGATTTTCCCGGTGCCGTTTCGGGCAGCCATGGCGCAGAGCTGTCTGTGGCGGGGCAACCTGTCGAGGCGGCCCATGATCTGACGCTGGATGTCGCGGCGCTGCATCGCGATGCCGCCCGTCTGTGCGCCGCGGAACCGGCAATCCTGATCGAGCGCAAACCCCTTGGTGTCGGGTTGCATTACCGCGCCGATCCGTCTCTGGCTGACAAGGTCGCAGCCATGGCTGCAGAACTGATGGCGCGCTATCCCGGATTGGTGCTGCAACCCGCCAAGATGGCATTTGAATTGCGTCCGGATGGTGTCGGCAAGGACAAGGCATTGACGCGGCTGCTGTCCATGCCCAATTTCCGGGGGCGAAAACCCGTTTATGCAGGAGATGATCTGACAGATGAGGTGGCCATGCTGGAAGCGCAGCGCCAGGGCGGCTTTGCGATCAAGATAGGCGAAGGGGAAAGCTGCGCCAGCTATCGCCTGCCGAACCCCGCGGCGCTGGCCGATTGGTTGACCCATGCCGTTCTGGGTGTGGGGACCACGATATGAGCCGCCTTGTCGTGATTTCAAATCGATTGCCGCTGGGGGACAACCCTTCGGGAGGGCTGGTGGTGGCGCTGCAGGATTCCCTGCGCAATTCGGGCGGGCTGTGGATCGGCTTTTCGGGCGAAACCCCTTCGGAACCGGCTGACAGTCTGGAATACCATCCCGGTGCCGAATACCAACGTGCCTCTTTCGATCTGACCCCGGCCGATCACGAGGCCTATTACCTGGGCTATTCGAATTCGGTGCTGTGGCCCCTGTGTCATGGTCGCGCCGACCTCACGGATATCGACCCGGATTATGGCGAGGGCTATCGGCGCGTGAATGCCCGCATTGCTGCCTTGGTGGCCCCCCATATCAGACCAGATGACCGGATCTGGGTGCATGACTATCAGCTGTTCCCGCTGGCTGCGGAACTGCGTGCCCGCGGGATCGGCAATCCCATCGGGCATTTCCTTCATATTCCTTTTCCCGGTCCGGAAAATTGCGCTGTCATGCCTGATCCGCATGAGCTGTTCGAATGGCTGTCGCAATATGACTTGCTGGGCTTTCAGACGCATCGCGATCTGGCGAATTTTACCGAGAGCGCGCGGCAGCTGGCTGAACTGATCCCTCTGGAGGGCAACCGCATCCGGTTGTGCGGCCGTGAATTGCGCCGCGATGTATTTCCCATCGGCATCGACACGGCTTCTTTCATCGAAGAGGCCCGCACCGCGCAGGATGTCGACCGGATGCGATCATTGACCGGGGCGCAGATGATGATCGGTGTGGACAGGCTGGATTATTCCAAGGGGATCCCTCAGCGTTTCCGGGCCTTTCAGCTATTGCTGGAAAACCACGTCGAGTTTCACGAGAAGATCTCGTTCCTCCAGATCGCGCCGCCGACCCGGGAAGAGGTCGAGGCCTATCAGGATATCCGTGAGGAAACCGAGCATCTGGCCGGGCGGATCAATGGTCAGTTCGCGACCGTGAACTGGACCCCGATCCGCTTCATCCACCGGCCTTTGCCGCGCAATGTGCTGGCCGGGCTGTATCGTCAGGCGCGGATCGGCCTTGTGACTCCGCTGGCGGATGGCATGAACCTTGTCGCCAAGGAATATGTTGCCGCGCAGGATGTATCCGACCCCGGCGTGCTGATCCTGTCGCGCTTTGCCGGCGCCGCCGAAACCATGCAGGATGCGCTGGTGGTCAACCCCCATGATCCCCATGAAATGGCCGAGGCCATGGCGCAGGCCATGCATATGACGGCAAACGAACGGCGTCAGCGCCATTCGGTGCTGCTGCGCGACGTGGTCGAACATGACGTTTCCTGGTGGTCAGCCCGCTATCTGGACGCGCTGGCGGGGGCGTCGTGATCAGCCGGCGTTGCCCGCCATGGCGGTCACGACCAGCCCGGCAATGATCAGGCCCAGCCCGGCCACCCGGGTCAGCCCGATCACCTCTTGCTGAAACAGCGCGCCGATCATGGTCAGCGTCACCATCGCCAGCGCCGTGACAGCGGTATAGGTCAGGCTGAGCGAATAGATCCGGATTGCCGAAACAAAGGCGGTCAGCAGGGCGACGGCGCTGAAGACCGCCAACCACATCCAGCCCGATTTCAGGATGGACAGGATCAGCGGCAGCAGTCCGCTGGTGTCCAGCCCCTGACCGCCCTTTTTCAGAAACAGGTTCAGCGCCACATTCGACCCGGCGGCCACGATGATCAATATCCAGTGGTTCATGATGCTCTGCCTGCCTGTAAGTTGGTTTCACGACCGCTTCGCCAGTCGGCCAGCGCGACAAGGGCCACGGCTGCCAGCATGGCGATAAAGGCCGAACTGGGCATGTGATAGCGATCCTCGGCCACCACCACCGCATGCAGCGAGGTGAAATAGCCCCACAGCGCCACCGGCGGGGTGAATAGCGCCGTGATCCAGCCGCCGCGCGCGACCAGAACCGCGATCCCGGCAAAACCGCCAAGGAAGACCAGATACCAATAGCCGGTCGCAATCAGCTTGAGCAGTGTCATCCCGGTCTTGCCGATGCGCGGTTCCAGCGCATCACCGTTCCAGACCACGCCGATCGTTTCGCGATTGTTCAGCTTGACCAGTTTGACCGCCATCAGCTTCAATGCGGCCAGCGGTTGTTCGGCGATGAACTGCTTGGCCTTGTCCTTCAGATATTCGGCGCGTTCGATTTCGGACATGGATGCGACCTCGGCAGGCAGGGGCATGTAACCGCCATGGCTATCGGGGTTGTTGCCCATCCACAGGTTGGGGCCGAAATTGGTCGAGACCATGACCGGCGCGCCCAGAACCCTGTCATTGCGCATGGTCCATGGCAGGGCGACCAGCGAGATCAGCAGGATCGCAATTGCGGCCTCCAACGCGGTGGTAACAAGGCGGCGCGGGCCGTGGGCCAGGTCGACCAGCGCAAGCGCCACCGGCACCAGCAGGATCACAGGTCTGACATAGCCCGCAATTCCCCAGATCACCCCCGCCAGAAGCAGGTTGGCCATCGCATTACCGGCAGGGCGTTGCCAGAAATACAGCCCCGCCAGCATCAGCGCGATGAAGAACAGCTCGCTGGACAGGATGGTCGTGAAGACGATCAGATTCGGCCAGAACGCAACGATGGCCATGGCCACGATGCCGACGGCCGCTCCGAAATAGCGCGTCGCCAGATGATAGGTGAGGATGATGGACAGCAGCCCCGCCACAAGGTTCAGCAACACGACGCCCCAGAACCCGTCCGTGAACAGATAGGTGAAGGCAATCGCCGCCGATGTGCCGACCGCCCAATAGGCCGTCGGCTCGGTTGCGGTCCATCCATAGATGCCGTGATCGACCAGATTGCGGGCGAATTGATGATAGGCCCAGCTGTCCGACATCGGCTGGACCGGAACCAGCCCGGCCCAGATGATGCGCAGGGCCATGCCCGCGCAGAGGATCAGCCAGAAGGCGCGATGGAGGGTCATGCGGCTTCTCCCCAGGCGGCAAGGGCAAAGATCGCCAGCATCAGCATGCCGCTCAGCAGGCTGACGCGGTCCCGGAAGGTGAAGACGATCGGATCATCAGTCATGAATCCCCGGCGGGTCATCAGCTGCATCCGGCCCAGCCAGAAGAACAGCACCGGGCAGATGAACAGCAGAACGTCGGGACGACCGAAGTGGACCTGCACATCCGGATCTTGCGAATACAGCGCAAAGACCAGAACCGCAGCCTGGGCTGCGCCAATGGACATGGCCTGCAGAATCGGCAGATCCGAGACGATCAGGTTGCGCCCGGCGGGTTTGTCTACGCCACGCCTGGCCATGTCCTCCAGCTCGGCCTGACGCTTGATCGTCGCCAGAGAGAAGAAGAGGAACATCGAAAAGACCAGCAGCCATGGCGAGAGGATGATTTCCGTTGCTGCGGCGCCTGCGACGATGCGCAGCGTGTAAAGGCCGGCCAGCCCCAGCACATCGGCAATCATCTTGCGTTTGAGCCAGAAGGAATAGGCAGAGGTCGCCAGCAGATAGATCAGCAGGGTGCCGACATAGGCAGCGGGCAACAGCGTCACCGCCATCAGCAGCGATATCAGCAACAATCCGGCGGCGACGACCAGCCCCTGCCGCGCATCGGCGGCACCCGAGGCAAAGGGGCGAAGCCTCTTGCGCGGATGGGCCCGGTCCGAGGGCAGATCGACCAGATCGTTGACGATATAGATCGCCGAGGCGGCCAGCGAAAAACACAGCATCGCCAGCAGTGCGGCGGGCAGTTGCGAGAATTCCTGGGCGGTCAGGACCGGCAGCAGGATCAGCAGGTTCTTGGCCCATTGATGGGGGCGGCAGGCGCGGATCAATGCCTTGATCGGCCAGCCCCTGTCGGCGCCAAGGGCTTGCAGGGTCGTGCCCTGATCAGCGGCGGCACGCTGAACCCTGGCATTCGTGCGCACGCCATAGGCCCGTCGCGCCTTCGCCCAGACGGGCAGATCGGTGCTGCTGTCGCCGATATAGTCAAAGCCACCTTCGCCGAAATTCTCGGCCAGAAAACGTGCCTTGGCCTCGCCACGCAGGTTGCCTTCGGCCACGGGACTGCCGGTTCCCAGCGCCAGATCGAACAGATCCAGATGCCGGGCCACGGCCTCGACCTGGCGATGATCGGCGGCAGAGATCAGGGCGACGGGTCGGCCCTGCGCGCGGGCCTCCTCGATCAGCTCCAGCACATCCTGATCATAGGGCAGCAAGGCCGGATCGACGACATGTGCATCGGCAACATGGCGTTTGAATTCTGCCTTTCCCTTGCGCAGCCACAAGGGCAGACGCAGGACCTGCGCAGGATCCTGCCCCAACAGACCCAACAGCCCTTCATGCAGGGTGTCCGTTCGACAAAGCGTGCCGTCCAGATCGACGATCAGGGGCACCGCATCGGGTGCGAACTCCTGACCGGCACCGGAATCCAGCAGATCGGGCTGTTCATTCATCATCCGCGCCTCTTCTGGATCGGGAACTTGGCAACAGGGCGGAAAACAATGCGGACATCAGACAATTCCTTGGGTCCGCAACGGGGCGGACGGTAACTCGTGACACAACCAAAACGCGCAACAATGCACAGGGGAAACCTACCGTCATGGCCGGTTCGTCGCAATCTTTAATACACGCAATGGTTTACCACCTGCCCTGTCATTATAGGCAGGTTGCAGGGCGCGAAGGGGTGGTTTGCGGCAAACCTGCTAGAAACCCGAATGCGTTTTCAGGAATTCCTCCTCCTCGGCGGTGTTGCTGCGGCCCAGCACTGCGTTTCGATGGGGAAATCGACCGAATCGCGCGATGATGTTGCGATGTTCCCTTGCGAAATGCAGCGAATTGGCGTCTCCCAGCGCCTCGTACAGCGCGACGGAATGTTCCTGATCGTCCAGATCCTCGCTGTGCATGAAGGGCAGATAGAAGAATTGCCGCGCCGTTGGATCCGTCTGCTGATCAAAGCCCCGCTCAAGCGCCCGCCGCGCGACCGCCAGCGCCAGATCATTGCTTTCAAAGCTGCGGGAGGAGTTGCGGAACATGTTGCGCGGGAACTGGTCCAGAACGATGCTCAGGGCCAAGGCACCGGCAGCATCCTTGGGCCAATCGGCCAGCTCTCCGGAATGGGCGGCCTCATAGGTCGCGCCGAACAACTGGATGATCTGGCGGTCGATTTCATCCGATACCTGAAACCAATAGGGCTGCACGGCGGGCGAGAACCAGAAATCGCTGACGTCCTGCGGGGTCTTGATGGTCATCTTCCTCTCCATGTCGAACAATTGCGGACCGGGATGTCAGATCGAACCGGCAAAGCCTGCGATGAAATCACTCAGCCGGGCGCGTGTCTTTTCGTCGGTCAGATTGCCGTCGTCATCGAACAGATCTGCGGCTCTGGAGACCATAAGGCGACCGTCCCACCATGGGCGCATGTTCAGCGCCCGCAGAACCGGCAGCCAATGCGTCTGCGCCAGGGTGGTGCCGAAATTGCCAGGCGAGGCCCCCATGACGGCAACCGGCTTGCCCTTGAACAGGGGCAGGCCATCGCCGCGCGACATCCAGTCCAGGGCATTCTTGAACACGCCGGGAATGCCGTTGTTGTATTCCGGCGTGACCAGCAGCAGGCCGTCGGCATCGGCCAGCGCCTGCGTCAGTCGCGACACGGCCGCAGGAATGCCCTCGGCCGCTTCCAGATCGCCGTCATAAAGCGGCACCCCGGCGATCGAGCCGATCTCGATCTGCACGCCCTGGGGTGCCACCTCTTGCGCGGCGCGCAACAGCCCGGAATTGAAAGAGGCGCGCCGCAGGCTGCCGCTCAGGCCGAACAGGGTAATCATGCGGTTGTTCCTTGTGGTGTTCCTGATGTGGTGGTCCGGGTGATGACGTCCCGGCAGAACGCTCGATCGCGCGGCTTGAACCCGAACCTGCGGCGGGTGCGCGATCGGCGGCAGGGACAAGTCTTTCCCGATTGTGTCGCAGGAGGTGGTCACAATCAATCCCGCCCGGTTCAATCAGCCGCGTCCAATCCGGCCTGTCGATCATCCGTTGTCCGCTTTCTGGTTGAACCGACTTGGCAGCAGGGGCTGCAACTGCGCCCGGATTGCGGTAGAGCATGACCTGTCGGTGAAGGAAAACAATATGCTGGTCGATCCCAATGCCCCGTTCTTCCGCCATCTCTGGGTGCGGATTCTTTGTGTGGTGCTCCCCTTGGCCTGGGCGGTGTTCGAACTGATTATGGGCAGCCCTTTCTGGATGATCCTGTTCGGGGCATCGGGCCTGTATCTGGGATACCAGCTATTCTTTTGCCGCGACGCGGACTGAGGTCCCCTCGATCCAGGCAAAACCATTCGCGGGCAGGGTCAGGCTCTGCCCGTCAAGCGTTGCATGGGACGGACCGAGCAGCCTTTCGGCATGCTTCAGCTCAAGGCTGGTGGCGCGCGGAGAGAGGTTGAACAGGCAGGTCAGACCCCCGTCCTGATGCTGGCGCTGAAATCCCAGCACGGGCTCGGGCAGATCCAGAAAGCGCGTCTGCCCCCAACGCAATGCGGGCTGGCTGCGGCGAAAGGCCAGAACCGCGCGATAGGCGGCCAGAACGCTGTCATTGTCCTGCTGCTGACGCGACACCGCGCGGGCGGCCTGTTCGGATTTGACAGGCAGCCAGGGTGTTCCGGTCGTGAAGCCGGCATTGGGCTGGTCGTCTTCCCAGACCATCGGGGTGCGGCAACCATCACGGCCCTTGACCTCGGGCCAGAAGCGCAGGGCAGGCGGGTCGGTCAGCTCTTCATAGGTCAGCGTGGTTTCGGTCTGGCCCAGTTCCTCGCCCTGATACAGGCAGATGGTGCCGGGGAACGAGGCAAGCATGGCAATGGCTTGCCGCGCCAGCAGGTCGCTGTCGGCACCGTGTTCGGCCCAACGCGAGACATGGCGGATGACGTCATGGTTGGAAAAGCTCCAGCAGGCATGGCCGTCCGGCGCACCTTTCTGAACACCTTCGATCGTGTGGCGGAAATGGCGTGCGGTGAACTCGGGGCTGAGCATCTCGAAGCTATAGCACATGTGCAGCCGGTCCCTGCCAAGGGTATATTCGGCCATGATGTCGATGGCGGTCTGCCCCCCATCACCGACCTCGCCCACCATCATGCGGGCCTCATATTCATCGGTCAGCGCGCGCAGACGTTTGAGGAAGGCGATATTGTCGGGACGGTTCTTGGAATAGATATGGCGCTGAAACCCATAGGTTTCCGGGCCGTCATGGTCGGGGTTGGGGGGATTGTCGCGCAGCTTTTCGTCGTGAAAGTAATAGTTGACGGTATCCAGACGAAATCCGTCCACGCCACGATCCAGCCAGAAGCGCATCGTCTCAAGCAGGGCATCCTGAACCGGCCTGTGATGGAAATTCAGGTCGGGCTGCCCGATCAGGAAATTATGCAGGTAATACTGTCTGCGCCGCGGTTCCCATTCCCAGGCCGGACCGCCAAAGACCGAAGGCCAGTTGTTGGGCGGCGTGCCGTCGGGATTGGGGTCGGCCCAGACATACCAGTCGGCCTTGGGATTGCTGCGATCCTGACGCGACTGGGCGAACCAGGGATGTTTGTCGCTGGTGTGGCTGATCACCTGATCGATGATGACCTTCAGCCCCAGTTCATGCGCCCGTGCCACCAGCGCGTCAAAATCGGCCAGAGTTCCGAACAGAGGGTCGATATCGGTATAGTCCGACACGTCATAGCCCATGTCCTTCATCGGAGAGGTGAATATGGGCGACAGCCAGATCGCATCCACACCCAGCGCGGCCACGTGATCCAGCCGACGGGCAATGCCGCGCAGATCACCGATACCGTCACCGTTATCGTCCTGAAAGCTGCGGGGATAGATCTGATAGATCACCGCGTCGCGCCACCATTCCGCCATTGGCCACCTCTGTCGCTGAAGGGATATGTTTGCACTCAATCACAATTCCGGCGGGGCACCAAAGCAACATTTGGCGTCACGCTGTGGATTGCCCGAATCTTCACGACAGATATGGTGGGGTCATGGACCCAATCTCGCGACCACATCCGCATGACGATGACGCCTTGATCCTGCTGCAGGCCGGGCGACATGGTGATCCGTTTTCGATCCTTGGCCCGCATCGCCATGATGAAGAGATCTGGCTGACCGCCCTTGTGCCCGGTGTTGCGCAATTGCGCGCCCTTGGCAGTGCGGGCGTGGTGGAACTGACCCGGGTCCACGGCGATCTGTTCACGGGACGGATCGGTGCGGGGCCTTACCGGCTGCAGGCCCGCACCGGTGGTGGTGTCGAATATGAGTTCGAAGATCCCTATCGTTTCGGGCCGGTTCTGGGCGATATGGATCTGCATCTGATCAATGAGGGCACCCATCGCCAGCTGTGGCACGCGCTTGGCGCTCATGTGATGACTCATGAGGGCGTGGATGGCGTGCATTTCGCAGTCTGGGCCCCCAATGCGCAACGGGTATCGGTGATCGGGCAGTTCAATGCCTGGGATGGTCGCTGCCATCCGATGCGCCGCCGTGGCGGCAGCGGCGTATGGGAGATTTTTCTGCCGGGATTGCATGAGGGTCAGCTTTACAAATATGAAATTCTGGGCGCGGATGGCGCGGTCATGCCCAAGGCCGATCCCCTGGGTTTTGGCAGCCAGCATCCGCCTGAAAAGGCCAGCGTCATCCGCGACATCTCGGGCTATGGCTGGGATGATCATGGCTGGATGGCCAGCCGCGCCGGCCAGCAGGACCGGTCGGCGCCGATCAGCATCTATGAAGTCCATCCGGGCAGCTGGCGGCGGCGCCATGACGAACATGGGCGGCCGCTGTCCTACAGGGAAATGGCGGTCGAACTGGTCGATTATGTCAAGGAGATGGGCTTTACCCATCTGGAGTTGATGCCGATCAGCGAATTTCCCTTTGACGGCTCATGGGGCTATCAGCCGGTGGGGCTGTTCGCACCGACGATCCGCTTCGGGCCGCCGCATGAATTTCGCGATCTGGTCGATGCCGCCCATCAGGCAGGTCTGGGGGTGTTGCTGGATTGGGTGCCGGGGCACTTCCCGACGGATGCCCATGGGCTGGTGCGGTTCGACGGCACTGCGCTTTATGAATATGAAGACCCGCGCGAGGGGTTCCATCAGGACTGGAACACGCTGATCTACAATTATGGCCGCACCGAGGTGCAGAATTTCCTGATCGCCAATGCCCTGTATTGGCTGGAAGAATATCATCTGGACGGCCTGCGCGTCGATGCCGTGGCCTCGATGCTGTATCGCGACTATTCACGCCAGCAGGGCGAATGGGTGCCAAATCGCGATGGCGGGCGCGAGAATTACGAAGCCATCGCCTTTCTGCAGAACATGAATATTGCCACCTATGGCGAGGTGCAGGGCATCATGACGGTGGCCGAGGAAAGCACCTCTTACCCCAGGGTTTCGGCCCCCGTCGATGCGGGCGGATTGGGCTTTGGCTTCAAGTGGAACATGGGCTGGATGAATGACACCCTGCGCTATATCCAGTGCGATCCCGTCCATCGCCAGTATCACCACGACCTGATCGCCTTTGGACTGTCCTATGCCTTTGCCGAGAATTTCATCCTGCCGATCAGCCATGACGAGGTGGTGCATGGCAAGGGCAGCATGTTGCGCAAGATGCCGGGCGATGAATGGCAGCAATTCGCGAACCTGCGCGCCTATTATGCCTTCATGTGGGGGCATCCGGGCAAGAAGCTGCTGTTCATGGGCTGCGAGTTCGGCCAGCCCGAGGAATGGAACCACAATGGCGAGTTGAACTGGCTGGCGGCGCAACAGCCGATGCACAGGGGGGTGCAGACCCTGGTGCGCGATCTGAACCGGCTGTATCGCGATACACCGGCGCTGCATGTGAAGGATTGCGATCCCGAGGGGTTCCAGTGGATCGCGACCGATCCCGTGCAGTCGACATTTGCCTGGATCCGCCGGGGCGGGGAAGGCGATGCGCCTGTCATCGTCCTGTGCAATTTCACGCCGGTGCCGCGAGAGGCGTTCCGGGTCGGTGCGCCGGTGGCCGGCGCATGGCATGAGGCAATCAACACCGATGCCGCGATCTATGGCGGCAGCGGCATGGGCAACCTGGGCCAGGTGCAGGCGGACGGCCCGCCCTGTGACGGCCAACCCGTATCCATGTCGGTGACGTTGCCGCCGCTGTCGGTGGTGATCCTGACCGCAGTTTCGCAAGTTTCAGGGGGATGATTTCAACATGGCAGAAACCAAAAGACTGACCCGTCGGGCGATGGCCTTTGTTCTAGCCGGCGGCCGTGGCAGCCGCCTGAAGGAACTGACGGACAGGCGCGTCAAGCCGGCGGTCTATTTCGGCGGCAAGACAAGGATCATCGATTTCGCGCTGTCCAATGCAATGAACTCTGGTATCCGCAAGATCGCCGTGGCCACGCAATACAAGGCCCACAGCCTGATCCGGCATTGTCAGCGTGGCTGGAGCTTTTTTCGCGCCGAACGCAACGAGTTCCTGGACATTCTGCCCGCCTCTCAGCGTGTTTCGGACGAACATTGGTATCGCGGCACGGCCGATGCGGTGACGCAGAACATCGACATCGTCGACAGCTATGACGTGGATTACGTCATCATCCTGGCCGGGGATCACATCTACAAGATGGATTACGAGATCATGCTGCGCGAGCATGTCGAAAGCGGCGCCGATGTCACCGTCGGCTGTCTGACCGTGCCGCGCGCCGAGGCCTCGGCCTTTGGCGTCATGGCGGTCGAGGCCTCGGGGCGGATCACGTCCTTTCTGGAAAAACCAGCCGATCCGCCCGGCATGCCGGACGATCCCGACAAGTCACTGGCCTCGATGGGCATCTATGTCTTCAACTGGGCCTTCCTGCGCGACCTGCTCTTGAAGGATAGCGAAAGCACCGAGTCGACCCATGATTTCGGCACCGACCTGATCCCCGAGATCGTTCGCCACGGCAAGGCCATGGCGCATCGCTTTGACACATCCTGCGTGCGGGCGCCCGATGAACCGGCCTATTGGAAGGATGTCGGCACGCTGGATGCCTTCTGGAAGGCCAATATCGACCTGACCGATTTCACGCCCGATCTGAACCTGTGGGACCGTGACTGGCCGATCTGGACCTATTCGGAAAGCGTGCCCCCGGCCAAGTTCATCCACAATGAAAAGCGCCGCCGCGGGATCGCCGTATCCTCGATGGTGTCTGGCGGCTGCATCATTTCGGGAACCGAGATCCGGAACTCGCTGTTGTTCACGCATGTACATACCAATTCCTATGCCTCGCTGGATCACGTGGTGGCCTTGCCCTATGTGACGGTGCAGCGCTCGGCCCGGCTGACCAATGTCATCATCGACCGGGGTGTGGTCATTCCCGAGGGGCTGGTCGTGGGCGAGGACCCGCGCGAGGATGCCAAATGGTTTCGTGTCAGCGAGGGGGGCGTGACCCTGATCACGCAACCGATGTTGGACAAGAGGGCGGCCAAGCTGTGATACAGGTTCTATCCATTGCTTCGGAATGTGCGCCCCTGGTCAAGACCGGCGGGCTTGCGGATGTGGCCGGTGCCCTGCCGGCCGCGCTGAGCGGGCAGGGCGTGCAGATGCGGACCCTGTTGCCCGGCTATCCGGGTGTCATGTCCAGCCTGAGCGGAGCATCGCATCTGGAAAGTTTCGACGATCTCTTTGGCGGTCCCGCACAACTGCTTGCGGGACAGGCGGAGGGCCTGGACCTCTTGGTCATTGATGCGCCGCATCTGTATCAGCGCGAGGGCAATCCCTACCTGGGACCGGACGGGCTGGACTGGCCCGACAACCCCGAACGTTTTGCCGCCCTGTCATGGGTAGGCGCGATGATCGGTGCCCGGGGTGCAGGCGGCTGGCAGCCCCAGATCCTTCATGGCCATGACTGGCAGGCCGGACTGGTCACCGAATACCTGCGCCAGATGCAGGGTGCCGACGTGCATACCGTGCTGACCATCCACAATATTTCCTTCACCGGCACCGTCGATCCGGGCCGGATGCATGCGCTGCGGCTGGATCCGGCGCGGTTTCACAGTGAAGGCTTCGAATTCTGGGGCGCGATCTCGGCCCTGAAGGCCGGGCTGATGGGGGCTGATCGGCTGACGACGGTTTCCCCGCGCTATGCCGAGGAACTGATGACGCCTGAATTCGGCATGGGGCTGGACGGTGTGATCCGCCATCGTCGCGACGCGCTTGTCGGCATTCTCAACGGGATCGATCAGTCGATCTGGACCCCCGCCACCGATCCGATGATCACCCCCTATGACAACCCAAAGGGCAAGGCGGCGAACAAGGCCGCCCTGCGGGCCGAAATGGGCCTGCCGGAGAGCGAGGGGCCGCTGTGCGTGATCGTCTCGCGCATGACCCATCAGAAGGGGCTGGATCTGGTTCTGCAGGCCCTTCCGGCGCTGCTGGAAGGCGGTGGGCAACTGGCCCTTCTGGGCTCTGGGGATGCCGAACTGCAGAACGCCTTTGTGAATGCCGCCTTTGGCCCGAATGTTGCAGTGCGCATCGGCTATGACGAGGCCTTTTCGCATCTGATGATCGCGGGAGGGGATGCCATTCTTGTGCCGTCACGCTTCGAACCATGCGGGCTGACACAGCTTTACGGGCTGCGCTATGGCACGATTCCCCTGGTCGCGCTGACTGGCGGGCTGGCGGATACGGTGATCAATGCCTCGCCCGCGGCGCTGGCGCGTGGCGTGGCCACGGGGCTGCAGTTTTCGCCGATCAACAGCGACACCTTGCGCCACGCCATGGCAAGGCTGTGCACGCTTTACAAGGATCGCAAGACCTGGCTGCGCATGCAAAGGAACGCCATGTCGCAACCTGTCGGCTGGGATCAGTCTGCCAAGGCCTATGCTGCGCTCTATGCCGAGCTTGTTGCCGGTTGATGAAGCAGCCATCCCAGATTTCAGCCGGCCGCCCGACTTCCTTGGGGGCCAGCTATGACGGCGCGGGGGTGAATTTCGCCATCTTCTCGCAACATGCCGAACGGGTGACGCTGTGCCTGTTCGATGCCAGGGGTGCCGAAACGCGGATCGACCTGCCCGAGCGCGAAGGCCATGTCTGGCACGGCTATATCCCCGAATTGCGGCCGGGCCAGAAATACGGCTATCGGGTGCATGGTCCCTATCGCCCGCAAGAGGGGCATCGCTTCAACGCCAACAAGCTGCTGATGGACCCCTATGCCAAAAGCCTGACCGGCGGGCCGTGCAGTCACGACGCGCTGTTCGGCTATTGCGCCGACGACCCGAAGGCCGATCTGAGCTTCGATCCCCGTGACAGCGCCCCCTATATGCCGCGTTCGGTCGTTGTCGATCCCAGCTTCGCCTGGGGTGAGGACCGCCCGCCGGGCCATGCGATGAGCGATACGGTGATTTACGAAGCCCATGTTCGCGGCATGACGGCAGGGCGAGAGGATATCGCCGATCGTGGCACCTATCTGGCCATGGCCAGCGATCCGGTGCTGGAGCATCTGACCAGGCTGGGTATCACCACGATCGAACTGATGCCGGTCCACGCCTTTGCCGATGACCGCTTTCTGACCGACAGGAATCTGACCAACTACTGGGGCTATATGTCCTATGGGTTCTTTGCGCCCGAGCCGCGCTATATGCGTGGCGGTGACATCTCGGAATTCCAGCAGATGGTGGCCCGCTTTCACAAGGCCGGAATCGAGGTCATTCTGGATGTCGTCTACAACCACACCGCCGAAGGCAACGAGTTGGGCCCGACCCTGTCCCTGCGCGGGCTGGACAATGCTGCCTATTACCGTCTGGCCGAAGATCCGCGTTATTATGTCAATGATGCCGGAACGGGGAATGTGCTGGATCTGGACAACCCCTTTGCGCAGCGGCTGGTCATGGATTCGCTGCGCTATTGGGTGCAGGTCATGCATGTCGACGGTTTCCGCTTCGATCTGTGTTCGGTGCTGGGGCGCAGTGGCGGTGTCTTTGATCGCGACGGGCCGTTCTTTCGCGCCATCCGGCAGGATCCGGTGCTGAACCGTGTCAAGCTGATCGCCGAGCCATGGGATCTGGGCGAGGGCGGCTATCAACTGGGGGCCTATCCGGCACCCTTTGCCGAATGGAACGACCGCTTCCGTGACCAGATCCGGGGCTTCTGGCGCGGCGATCCGGGTCTGCTGGGCAAGCTGGCCAAGCGGGTTGCCGGATCGGCGGCGCGCTTTGACCATGACGGGCGACATGCGACATCCTCGGTGAATTTCATTGCTGCCCATGACGGTTTCACGCTGACGGATACGGTCAGCTATAGTGACAAGCACAACCAGGCGAATGGCGAGGACAATCGCGACGGCCACAATCACAATGTCTCGGACAATTGCGGTGTCGAGGGACCAAGCAGGGATCCCGATATTCTGGAACGCCGTGCAAGACGAAGGCGCAATCTGATGGCAACGCTGCTGCTGTCGCAGGGCACGCCGATGATCCTTGGGGGCGACGAGATCGGCAATTCGCAGCAGGGCAACAACAATGCCTATTGTCAGGACAACCCGATTGGCTGGATCGACTGGCAGGATCCCGATCTGCCCTTCCTGGACTTTTGCCGCCATGTGATCGCCTTTCGCAAGGCGCATCCGATCCTGCGCCAGAAACGCTTTCTGCACAGCAAGCCGCGCGCACAGGATGGTCTGGCCGATCTGTTCTGGCGTCGCGCGGACGGGCAGTTGATGACAGCCGGGGACTGGGCCGATCCCGAGCTGCGCCTGCTGGCGGCAGAGATGCGGATGGCCTCGGGAACGCCGGTCTATGCGGCGCTGCCGGGGGCGGTCTTCGTCGTCTTCAATGCCGGTCCGGCCACCGAGGTCAGGCTGCCGCAAACGCGGCAGGGCGGGCGCTGGCGCCGGCAACTGGACAGTGCCACGCTCACCCAACCCGACCGTGTGGCGAAATCGCACGAGAGCATCTCGGGCGACAGCGTGGTGGCCTTTACCCTGTGCGGATTGAACGGGCAGAAAGGCTGAAACCACGTGATCTGCCCATTCACGGGCCCCTGACAGACAACAATTCCTTGCAATAGGCTGCAAAGCTGCCAACAGGGGCGGGCATGGCATTTGCGCGGGGGCTGGAAACTGTGGTTCAGTTGTCCCCAACAGGCCAGCGCGCCATTTGATCACAGTCCGTGAGGCCCAATTGATGCAGCTTCCTTCCGCCCAGACGCTTCAAGACCGGATTCTCTATCATCTGACCCATACGCAGGGCCGTGCGCCCGAACATGCCACGACGTTCGACTGGCGGCTGGCGGTCAGCTATACCATTCGCGACCTGATCGTCACGCCATGGATGGCCGCTCATCGCGCCGCCCATGCACAGGGGGCCAAGCGGGTCTATTACCTGTCGATGGAGTTTCTGATCGGCCGTATCCTCGGCGATGCGATCATCAATCTGAAACTGGACAGCGCCATGGATGAGGCCCTGCAATTTCTGGGGCTGGACAAGCAGGAGATCCTGAACGACGAACCCGACGCGGCCCTTGGCAATGGCGGTCTGGGGCGTCTGGCGGCCTGTTTCATGGAATCCCTGGCCTCGCTGAACGTGCCGGCCTTCGGATATGGCATCCGCTACGAACATGGCCTGTTCCGCCAGCGTTTCGAGGCCGGACAGCAGGTCGAAACCCCCGAGGACTGGCTGAACCAGCCCCATCCCTGGGAATTCGTGCGTATCGATTACAGCTATACCATCGGCTTCAAGGGCCATGTCGAAGAGATTGACGGGCGCGAGGTCTGGCATCCCGGCGAAAGCGTGATCGCGCGCGCCTATGACACGCCGGTGGTCGGCTGGGGCGGCGAATGGGCCAATACCCTGCGGCTGTGGGGGGCGCATCCGACGACCTTGTTCGACCTGCATCGCTTCAATGCCGGGGATCACGCCGCGGCTGCGGAACCCGAGGCCCTGGCGCGGACCCTGTCGCGGGTGCTTTACCCCGATGACGGCACGGAATCGGGCAAGGAACTGCGCCTCAAGCAGGAATTCTTCCTGACCTCGGCTGCCCTGCAGGACATTCTGCGCCGCTTCCTTGGCGAATATGACGATCTTGACCTGCTGCCCTCGAAGGTCGCCATCCAGCTCAATGACACCCATCCCGCCATCGCCGGACCGGAACTGATCCGGCTGTTGATGGACGAACACGGGCTGGATTTCGCACATGCGCGCGACCTTGCGCGGGGAACATTGAACTACACCAATCACACCCTGCTGCCCGAGGCGCTGGAGCGCTGGTCGACATGGCTGATGGGGCGGGTTCTGCCGCGTCACATGCAGATCATCCAGATGATCGACGATGATCACCGCAAGACCACCGGCAGACCGGAGCGGGTGGCGATTGTCCAGCACGATCAGGTGCATATGGGAGAGCTTGCCTTTGTCATGGCGGGCAAGGTGAATGGCGTGTCGGCCCTGCATACCGAGCTGGTCAAGAGCACCGTCTTTGCCGATCTGCACAAGCTGCATCCCGACCGGATCCTGAACGAAACAAATGGCGTGACGCCCCGGCGCTGGCTGCGCATGGCCAATCCTGCTCTGGCCGGGTTGCTGGATGAGAGCATCGGCACCGAATGGACAGCAAATCTGGACGCATTGCGCCAGCTGGAACCCTTTGCCGAAGACGCCGCCTTTCTGGATCGGCTGCGCGGCGCAAAACGTGCCAACAAGGTCTGGCTGTCGGACGGGCTGCTGCACGATCTGGGCGTCAGCGCCGACCCGGATGCGATCTTTGACGTTCAGGTCAAGCGTATCCATGAATACAAGCGCCAGTTGCTGAACATTCTGGAGGCGATTGCCCTGTGGCGTCGAATCCATGACGACCCCAATGGCGACTGGACGCCGCGCGTCAAGATCTTCGGGGGCAAGGCCGCGCCCGGCTATTGGTTGGCCAAGACGGTCATCCATCTGATCAATGATGTTGCCGCGACGATCAACAAGGATCCGGTGACCTCGAAATTCCTGCAGATCGCCTATCCGCCAAACTACAATGTCTCGATGGCCGAGGATCTGATCCCGGCCTCGGATCTGTCCGAACAGATTTCGACCGCGGGAAAAGAGGCCTCGGGCACCGGCAACATGAAATTCACCATGAACGGGGCGCTGACCATTGGTACGCTGGATGGGGCCAATGTCGAAATTCGCGAGCAGGTCGGGGCCGAGAATTTCTTTCTGTTCGGGCTGACGGCGGATGAGGTGGGCGGCGTTCTGGCGACACCGGGCCACGCCCGCGCGGCCATCGAGGCCAATGAGGACCTTAAGGCGGCGCTGCACATGATTGCCGAGGGGCGTTTTTCGGGTGGGCGTGCCGATCCCTATTTTTCGCTGCTGGATCGTACATGGAATGATGATCCCTTCTTGGTGGCAACGGATTTCGGCGATTATTTTGCCACCCAGCGCCGGGTGGACAGCGCCTTTCGCGACACCCGCCACTGGGACCGGATGGCGGCACTGAATATCGCGCGTTCGGGCTATTTTTCTTCGGACCGGACCATTCGTGGCTATATGCGCGACATCTGGGATGTCACACCGGTCACGCCCTAGGGCGTGACCGATCCGTCATGCGTGCACGGGCACCAGATGATGATCCCATGCGCGCTGCCGGGCCTTGGCAAGCGGGCGCAGTTCGTTGTCGGCCTGCATCAGACCACCCAGACCATCGGACAGGAAAAATCCATGAGGGGCGGGGGCGATGCCGCAGACATCCTCGCGCAGGATGGTTTGCAGATGGGTGCCGTGGTCGTCAAAGACCTGCACACGTCCGCCGCGTGGCGAGCTGATGGCGACCCGCCTGCGGTCGGCATCAAATGCGACCGAGCCGACATAACCCTGCATGGCGATGGCCTCGTAGATCGGCATGCCATCCAGCCGGACGGGCTCGCCGCGCCTGTGCAGGCCCAGCAGAGGAACGCCGTCGGCGGGATCGCCCTGCCATTGCATGCCGAAAGCCACCAGACCGTCCTGACCAAAGGCGATATGCCTGATCGAGTTCAGGCGCAGGTCAGCGTCCAGTTCGATCTGGTCCAGCAATTCGCCATCGGGGCTGATGTAAGACAGGTTCGGACGCATCTGCGCCACATCCAGCTTTTCGCCGGGCCGTGCCGGATCGCTGCGATAGCCGCCATTGGCAGCGACCAGAACATCGCCCTCCATGCGCTTGATCTCATGCGGGCCAATGCCATGGGTTGCGATTTCGCCGACGCGACGCCAGTTTTCGCGCCGCGACCACAGCCCGATCCGGCCCTGTCCCGTCGCATAATCGTTTTCCGAGGTGCAGAGGATCTCGCCATCGGCAATGAAGGTGCCATGGCCGTAGAAATGTCGTCCCTCTGGCGCGTCAAGCCGCGCAATGACCGCGCCCGTGACACAGTTCAGAACCACGGCAAAGGTGCCGGGGCTGCGCGCAAAGGCGACGGCCTCGGGCGCTGTGGGATGGGCGGCGGCGGCATGACCGCGTGAGGGCAGCGGAATGCGGAAGCGATCCGACCCATCGGCACCGATTCCGAACAACGCATAGCCGCCATCAGCCTCGCGCGCGGCACCCAGAATGGCGGGCGCTCCGGCATCGGCCCATGACAGGCGCGGCAGCATCGCCCCCGCCGCCAGCGCGGCCAGAAAATTGCGCCGCCCCAGCATCTCAGTCCCCGTCCTTTGAATTGAATCCGGCCGTCAGGCCAAGTTCGCCGCCGATTTCGGCCTGGACGGCGGTTCTGATCGCGCGGATCTGCTGTTGCAGGATTTCCACCTTCAGCCGGTGCTGGGGATCCTCGACACCGCTCAGGCGGGGATCGTCAAGTTTTTCAGTGGTTTCCAGGGCCGTGGCGAAAGCGGCATCTGTCACCGGAATCGGATGATCCGACACGGTCGTGGCCAGATCGCGTAGTGCCGCCAGCGACAGCTGGATATTGCGCAGCGGTCGGTCCGAGCGCCAGGCCTCGGCCAGTTTCGGGCGTGGCTTGTCGAAACTGCCCATCGGGCGACCCAGCCGCTGGTCGGCGTCAAATTCCAGCGACGAAAGCAGTGCCGTATAAAGAACCTGCGTGGGTTCCTTGTCAGACAGATAACGGCTGTTGTCCGGCTCTCCGGCAGACAGCATCAGCTGGGCATGGTTTTGCCAGTCCTGCGCGATGGCATCGCCAAGCGCGGCCAGGTCGACGGCCAGCGCGCGGGTATAGCGGCAGGCATAATCCTCGCCCGCAAGCGCGCGCAGATCGGCATCGTAAAGCATTTGCTCCAGCGCCATCAGCCCGCGCCCTGCGATGGAGACTTCGGTGAATTCCGTCGCATCATCGACGACCGAATCGGAATCCGAGACAAGGCCGCGCACCGTCCGCGCCACCAGGCCGCGCGGATCGGGCCAGAATTCGATGGTCAGCGCACGGCCATCCTCTTCCAGGGGACCAAAGCCCAGATGCGACAGGCCCATCCATGCATCAAAGCTGGATTGATAGGCCGGGCGCAGGGCCTCGGGCGTGCAATCCGCGGCGGCCGTCTCGGCCAGCGCATGGGCGGAAGAGGCAAACTGCTCCGTTGCCGGTAGGATATGGTTGTCAACCGCAGTGGCGACATCGGCCATGGCGGGCAGGGGGAGAAAGGCAAGCAGATATATCAGGCGCATTACAGGCTATCCAGAAACCGAAGCAGTGCTGCCCTGTCTTCGGGCGGCATCGCGATAACGGCATCACGGGAAGCCTGGGCCTCGCCGCCATGCCACAAGATGGCCTCGAGGACCGAGCGCGCGCGCCCGTCATGCAGCAGCATGCTGTGCCCGTTGACCTGTTCCGTCAGACCGATACCCCAAAGCGGCGCGGTGCGCCATTCCTGACCGTTTGCCAGACCTTCGGGGCGATGATCCGCCAGCCCCTCGCCCATGTCATGCAACAGCAGGTCGGTATAGGGCCAGATCAGCTGAAAGCTTTGTTCAGGGCGGTTTTCCATGCGGGCGGTGACATGTTTCGGGCGGTGGCAATCGGCGCAGCCGGTGTCGTAAAACACCTGCTTGCCCTGCAGAACCTGCGGATCATCGACATCGCGGCGCGCGGGAACGCCGAGGTTGCGGCTGTAGAATGTCACCAGCTCCAGCCCTTCGGCGTCGATTTCATCGCCCCGGACGTCATCGGCACCATGGGGTGCTGCAAGGCAATCCTGCTGGACCTGGGTGCAGTCACCGGCCGGTGAGCGGTGCAGCGGGTTCGAGATGCCGATATCGCCGGAGAAGGCAGAGGCGGATTGTTCCTCGATGGTCGGCATTCCGGCCTTCCAGCCGAAGCGCCCCAGCATCGGTTGCTGATAGCGCGCCGACCATGTGATCTGTGCGCGCCCCGAAATGCCGTCGCCATCGGCATCATCCGGATCGGCCCCGGCAAGAATGTCCTGTGCCGGAATTGCTTCCAGCAAGCCCAGCCCGATCATCGGCGGGGCCACGCGCGGGCTGATCATCAGATCCTCGCGCAGTTCGCCATAGCCCGGGTTGGCAATGCGATACTCGGGCACGCGCAGGCTGGCTGTTTCGCCTCCCGACAGAGGCACTTCGACCTCGTGATAGGTGATTTCCATATGCCCTTCGGCAGGATGTCCGGCCACGGCCAGATCCTGCAACTGTCCGCCATAGACGGGGTCGGGCCTGGTCGGGGTATAGGGATTGCCGGTCCCGGCCAGATAGTGCTCGATCTCGCTGCTGTCGTCATTTTCGGACGCGGGAACAGACAGGCGCAGGAACATCGACCCTCCCGGCGCATCGGGATCGTCGGGCGGATGACCGCGCCCGTCCTTCAGGTGGCAATTCTGACAGCCGCGCGAATTGTACAACGGCCCCAGCCCGTCGGATGCCAGCGTCGACGAGGGCGAAGACACCCACAGCTTGCGAAACAAGCCGTTGCCCACCTTGAACTTCAACTCGCCTTCGAAAGAGATATTCCCCGAAGGCAGCGAAAAGGCGTCGGCATCATCACGTGCCCGCACTGTCGCCGCCCCGCCGGGGTTCGTTTCGAAACGTTCAGGCTTGGAAAAATCGTCTGTCGGCGCGGTGACCGCGGAAATCCGTGCGCTTTCCCCGGCCGTGCGTGGCGTGGCCTCCAGATGCAAATCCGGCAACACCGGCCCTAGAGCAAGGACCGGTGCGGCGCAGAGCGACAGAAGCGGCAGAAGCCGCCAGATCTTCTTACTGGAAGACGGCATCAGGGGAATCGAGGCTGTCCGAGCCTTCAAATCCGATTTCCTGCAGCCCCAGCGCGGTCACGGCGCGCTCGATGTCCTGCGTTTGTGCAACCAGCGCATCAACGGCCGCCATGATCAGCGCCTCGCCGGCATCATTGCCGCGTGCCAGCATCTGGTCGTAAGAGGTGCCGGCTTCTGCAGCGGTCTTGATGCGGCCCAGCTTGGCGACGCTGTCATTCAGCCCGGCCTTCAACGCCTGATCGACATCGGAATCGGTGGCCGCGACCAGTGAAGAGAGGCTTTCGCCCGAGACAATGCTGCCATCCACTCGGGTGTATTCGCCCAGATAGACATTCCGGATGCCCAGTCCATCGTAGTAATGGCTGTTGTGGGTGTTGTCCGAGAAGCAGTCCTGTTCCTCTTCGGGATCGTTCAGCATGACGCCCAGCTTCATCCGCTCGCCCGCCAGTTCGCCATATGACAGGCTGCCCATGCCGGTCAGCATGGCAATGACGCCCGCATCCGGGTCCGAGGTCAGCGCAGCCATCGCCTCGCCGCCGTCACCCCATTGTTCGGTCATCCATTCCAGGTCGCTGATCAGCAGTTCGGTCGCCGCCTGCAGATAGGCGCCCCGGCGGTCGCAGTTGCCGCCGGTGCATGCCTCGCCCGTGGCGAAGTCTGTCCAGGGGCGTTGCCCGGCGCCGTGGTCGGTGCCGTTCAGGTCCTGACCCCACAAAAGGAATTCGATGGCGTGATAGCCGGTGGCGACATTGGCCTCGATTGCATCGGCTTCATGCAGGGTGTCCGACAGCAGCGCCGGAGTGATCTCGCTGGCGTCCACGGTCTTGCCCGACAGGGTGAATTCCGGATGGCTGACGACATTCAGCGCCGCATATTCATTGGCATCAGATGCACCGCCATAGGAGGGATCGACGTAATCGATCAGACCTTCGTCCAGCGGCCAGGCGTTCACCTTGCCTTCCCAGTCGTCCACGATGGCATTGCCAAAGCGGAACACCTCGGTCTGCAGATAGGGAACGCGGGCGGCGACCCAGGCCTGACGGGCGGCATTCAGCGTTTGCGCCGAGGGCTCTGCCAGCAGGGCGTCTACAGCGGCTTGCAGTTCGCGCGCCTTCAGCAGGCTGTCTTCATAGGCCGCATGTCCGATGGCGACATAATTGGCGACTACTTCCGTTTTTCCGGCAAAGGCCGGGGCCGCGACGGCGCAGGCCAGCGCAGAGATGGCGAGGGTCGTTTTCATGATGTCCTCTCGATTCGGCTTGTCAGCCGCCTGATCGAGGCGACCTTGATTGCAAAAGACCTGACAAAACCTTTTGGCGATGTCAATCCTGAGAAAATCTATGGGGAATGTCTGGTCGGTCGTCTCACCGCTTGAAATCTGAACATGCGATTCCTGACGTGACGCTCGGGACAAGGGCAAGGGGATGCGCACCGAACCGGACGTCATCGACGAGGATGACATCCAACTTGCCGCGTTCATGCCGGGGGAGACAGTCCCCATGGCGTCTTCCGCCACGATAGCCGGATCAGAAACGGAAATCGGGCGCGAAAAAATCGCGCCCGAAGTTACTTGCTTGTCCAGGACTCAGCCGTTGGACATGCCGGCAATCATGGCCGCCAAGGCGACCAGATGGATCAGCATGATCGCCCGGTCTTTCCAAAGAACCCCGACCACGAACCATCCCAGCACGCCGACAACGAAGAAATACAGGTTCCACGGAGTCAGGCCGAAGGCCGTGGCGCCATAGCCGACGATCTGGATCAGTGATGCCGCCCATTTGACGACAAACACCAGCATCTCGGAACGGGCCGATGGGGCAAGCTCAGACTGCACGGGTCAGTCCGCCGTCGACACGCAGGTTCTGACCGGTCATATAGCCGCCGCCTTCCGAAGCCAGGAAGGAAATCAGCGAAGACACCTCGGCCGCGTGACCATAGCGGCCCATCGGGATGCGGGCGCGGCGATCCTCGGTTTCGGGCAGGCTGTCGATGAAGCCGGGCAGCACATTGTTCATGCGGATATTGTCAGCCGCATATTTGTCAGCAAACAGTTTCGAGAATGCGGCCAGACCGGCGCGGAACACGCCCGAGGTGGGGAACAGCGGGTCGGGTTCGAATGCGGCGAAGGTCGAGATGTTGATGATCGCGCCGCCGCCCTGCGCCTGCATCAGCGGCGTGACCAGACGGGTCGGTCTGATCACATTCATCAGATACACTTCCATGCCCTGATGCCAGTCCTCGTCCGGGATTTCCAGAACCGGACCCTTGGGGCCGTGACCAGCCGAGTTCACCAGCACGTCGACGCGGCCCCAGCGTTCCACGGCGCCGTTGACCAGCGCTTCCAGATCGGCCTGCGACAGGTTCGAACCGGTGACGCCAAAACCGCCCAGTTCCTTGCCAAGGGCCTCACCCTTGCCCGAGGAGGACAGGATGCCCACATGAAAACCGTCTGCGGCCAGCCTGCGGGCTGCATCTGCACCCATGCCACTGCCGCCGGCCGTCACCAATGCTACTTTTTCTACAGTCATTTTGCGCTTCCCTGAATTCATCCGTTTCGGTTAAGGTGAATATATGCTGCGGTATGGCGCAGTGCGAGAGAGAAGCCCTACAATCTGAGTGTAGAAAAACTATTGTCAAAACAGCCTGAACTCCCCCCGCTCAATGCGCTGAAGGCATTTGAAATGTCGGGGCGGCATCTGAATTTCCGGGCTGCCGCCGAAGAAATGGGCGTCACCCAGGGCGCGGTGGCCCAGCAGGTCAGGGGCCTGGAAGAGCGTCTGGGTCTGCGCCTGTTCCAGCGGCAACCCAAGGGGCTGGCCTTTACCGCAGCGGGGCGCGCCTATCATCAGCAGGTCACCCGCGCCTTCGATATCCTGCTGCAGGCCACCGATGACCTGCGCCCGCGCACGGCGGTGGTCACGATCAGCGTCACGCCGACCCTGGCCTCGAAATGGCTGATCCCGGCGCTGCCAGAGTTCACCCGACAGCATCCCGAGATCGAATTGCGTATTCTGGCGACCGAGGCGCTGTCCAGCTTTCGCGCAGATGGTATCGACCTGGCGATACGGCAGGGCACCCCGCCCTTTGGTGCCAGTCTGGACGCCAGGCTGCTGTTTTCCCAGGATGTCATTGCGGTGGCGTCGCCAGCCCTGGTTGCCGGGCATGAGTTGCCTCTGGATGCCGGTCAGTTTGCCTCTTTCACGCTGCTGCATGATGCTCATGACCTGTGGTCGGAATATGCGCGGCACGTGCTGGGTCATGTCGGGGGGCTGGCCGCCCCTGCAATGCGGCTGAACCAGACATCGTTGACGATTGATGCGGCGCTGGCGGGGCAGGGCATCGCCCTTGCCGCGCGCTTTCTGGTGGCTGACGATATTGCCGCGGGCCGCCTGGTGCAGGTGCATGACGGGGCCTTGAATGGCCAGCGCGATTTTTACCTGCTGTCGCGGCTGTCACCGGCACGGGGCAAGGCGGTCGAGGTTGTCATGTCCTGGATACTGTCGCGCGGTTAGTCGCGCGGGTCAGTCAAATCGCCGCACCGCAATGCCTGCGCCCGTCAGGTGGTTGCGCACGGCCCCGGCCATGGCCACGGCATCGGCGCTGTCGCCATGCACGCAGATCGTGTCGATCCGGCAGGGGATCTGCTTGCCACTGGCGGTAATGATCGCCCCGGCGCGGATCATCGCCTCCATGCGCTGTCCGGCCTCGGTGGCGTCATGCAGCACTGCGCCCGGCCTGCTGCGGTCGAGCAAGGTGGCATCGTCATTATAGGCGCGATCGGCAAAGATTTCGCCCGCCCATCTGGCACCCAGATCCTCGGCCACGGCCTGCATGGGGGTGGCCGACAGCACGACAAGGATCAACTCGGGGTCAACGCGCAGGGCCGCCGAATAGCAGGCGCGCGCAATATCGGGGTTCTCGCTGGCCATATTCGCCAGGGCGCCATGCAGCTTCAGGTGCCGGACATTCGTGCCCATGCTGCGCGCGATGCCCCGGGCCGCGCCAAGCTGATAGGCGACCATATTGCCCAGTTCTTCAGCCGACAGATGCAGCCTGCGGCGACCAAATCCCTGCAGATCGGCAAAGCCCGGATGGGCACCGATGCCGACGCCGTTTTCTGATGCAAGGCGCATGGTGCGGGCCATCACATCTGGGTCTCCGGCGTGAAAGCCGCAGGCGATATTGGCCGAGGTGACAATATCCAGCAAGCTGGCGTCATCGCCCATATTCCACGGGCCGAAACCTTCACCCATGTCGGAATTCAGATCTACGCGCATGTGTTCTCTTCCAGTTCCGTTCCGGCGGTCACGCCGCCGATCAGTTGATAGGACAGCAGGTCGGTGATCGTCGCCGGGTCGCGGATCAGGTTGCGGCAGCGCGCCCGTGTCTCGGCGATCTGGCTGGTGTCGCTGCGAAAGCTGGCATCGGCCTGTTCGGTGGTCAGCATCTGGAAGCGCAGTCGCGTGCCGGGTGCAGCCTGCGCGATGATCGGCAGATCGGCGGGCACGACGCTGCCGATACGGGGATAGCCGCCAACGGTCTGGCATTCGGCCATCAGCACATAGGGAATGCCATCGCCGGTCATCTGGACATCGCCCGGCCCGATCACATCCGAAGCCAGCCCGGCAGCGAAACGGCTGGTAAAACGAGCGTCCGCGTCCAACTGCACCCCTTGCCGGTTGCCGCGCGCCCCCCGGGTGAACTCCGCGCCCAGGAAACGTTCCAGCGTCTCGGTGTCGAACAGGTCGGTCTGCGGCCCCGGTGCGATGCGCAGCAGGCCGCCATTGAAGCGGGGCTGGGCGTCAACGATGCGGGGCGGGGCGTCGGGCGTGTCATCCACGCCGCAGGGCAGGCCTTGGCCCGATTGCAACAAGGCACCGATCCCGCAGGTCAGATGGGCGGCGCGGCTGTTCAGCCAGGGGGCGCAGGTGATGCCACCTGCTGGCGTCAGATAGCCATAGACCCCCGCCTGGGCGCCACCAATGCGCAGCTTCTGGCCCGGCTGCAGCAGATGCGTCGCATGCCAGCGCAACGGCGAGTCATCCAGTGTTGCCATCATCGGCGCGCCGGTCAGCGCGACCCGTGTGGGCTGGGAAACCGTGAACACGCCGCCTGCCGCAGCCATCTCGATGGCCGCGAGAGGGCTGTCATGCCCCAGCAGGGCGGAGGCCTCGAACAGGGCACGCCGGTCCATGGCGCCTCCGCGCGACAGGCCCTGGGCCAGATATCCGGGGCGGCCCAGATCCTGAACGGTCAGCAGGCCGTCGGCGCGTTCGATCGTCAGATGTGTCACGCCAGAACCTCCAGCTTGGCGCCGCCCAGACCGTCCTCGTGACGGGCCAAAGCGGCAATTTCCGAATCCGAGACCGGTGCATAGCGGATGGCGTCACCAGGGCGCAGCGGCATCGGCTCGGCGCGCTCGGGCAGAAAGGTGCGAAAGGCGCTGCGGGCGATCTGGCGCCAGCCGGTGGCCGAGGGTGCACCAAACATCACGATCTGGCGCACGGCCACCACCACGGCCCCCGCGGGAACCGAGGGCGTCAGATCGGACAGGCGCGGCAGATCCCATGGTTCGGGCAGCAGGCCGATATAGGGCTGCCCCGGTGCAAAGCCGATGGCCAGAACGCGCAGCTCGCTGTCACAGACCTGCGCAATGGCGGCCGCGGGGGTGATGGACAGCTTCCGGGCGACCTGCTCAAGATGCGGACCGTTTTCCCCGCCAAAGGCGGCGGGGATGGTCCAGCGCCGTGTCGGCGGTGGCGGCGCCATATGCCGGCTTGCGATGGCATCGGCCCGTGTCAGCACCGCCTGCGCCAGCGTGGCGCGTTGCGTGATGGCGGGGTCAAAGCGCAGCAGGACCGAGACCAGTGCCGGGGCGATTTCAACAACGCCCTCCGGCGGATCGCGTTCAAGCTGCGCCGCCAGCACCTGCGCGGCAGCCATGGCGGCGGGGCAGGGCGTCAGCGCAAAGCGCAAAAGCAATGCGTCAGGCCCGGCGGGATGAATTTCCGGGGTCAGGCTGTCATCATCGCCCATGCTGAAGCTCCTGCAGTTGTGTTGATCCCGACCGTTGACCTAAGCGATCTCAGGCAGTTGAACCATGCTGTATTCGTGGCTGATGCTGCGGTCGCGGGCCGGATCGGTCATGGTCATGCGGAACCGCGTGGCGGGGCGCACACCGCCAATGGCACCGAAAGTGCCGCACATCATTGCCACGGCACCATCGCGGGACAGCGCATCCAGACTGCCGCCGTCGATCAACTCGCCCAGGGGGCGGATCGAGGCCAGCGTTCCCTGCTGATAGACAACCCATTCGCCATCCTCTTCGATCCAGCTTTCCAGCCGGATATCCTCAAGACGATCCGCGACGTCCTCCCAGGGCCAAAGTCGGGCGGCGCAGGGCTTGGCGCAGACCTGCTTCGACATGGCGACGGAATGTGCCTCCAGCGCGCGGTCGGTGTGGTCCGAACCAAGCCCCAGCCAGCGTTGCCCGCCCGATTGCAGGATCATCGGCTCGACCTCGCCCGACGAGGCATTGCCGACGACCTGGATCGAGTCACCGGTGGTCAGCAATCCCGCCGAAACGCGATAAAACAGTGGCGTCGTCGAGGGCGGTTTGACCCCCAGTTCGGCCAGCTCGTCGATATGGTGCTGGATCGCGGCGGCGTCACGACCGGTCCAGCCCGCGATGATCAGATGGGCCGGATCGAGATCCAGCGGTGTGTCGTTCACGATGAAACGCATCGTCATTCCTTTCAGGTTATCGGGGCCGGTCACAGGATTGACGGCAGCCACAGCGCCAGGCCGGGCAGGGCGATCAGCGCGGCGATCATGCAGATCATCACCAGCACATAGGGGATGGCCCCCATGATCACGTCATTCATGGAACCGGATTTGCGCACGCCATGCACGACGAACAGGTTGAGACCGACCGGAGGGGTGATCAGCGCCATTTCGATCAGCACGATCATCAGCACGCCGAACCAGACCTTGTCATATCCCAGCCCGGCGATGATCGGCACCACGATAGGGATCGTGGCGACCATCAGCGACAGGGTTTCGATGAAGAAGCCCAGCACCAGATAAAGCGCGATGACCAGCAGCAGCGTGCCAAAAGGCGACAGGCCCGACCCCCCGATCATCTCGGTCAGCTGCCGCCCCAGCCCTGCCGAGGTCATGGCGAAGTTCAGGAACGAGGCCCCGGCGACCACCAGCATGATCATTGCGGAAATGCGGATCGTGCCATGCAGCGCCTGAGAGATTGCGGCCAGGTTCAGCCCGCTGCCGAGCGTCGTGGCAATCAGTGCCGCCATCACCACACCAATGGCGGCGGATTCGGTCGGCGTTGCCCAGCCGGCATAGATCGAACCGATCACCACCGCGAAAAGAACGATGATAGGCACCAGTTGCAGCAGGCTGCCAAGACGTTCCTGCCAGTCGAAGCTGCGCGAGGGGCCGCCCAGATGGGGGCGAAGGGTGCAGATCAGCGCGGTGATGGCAATGAAGCCCAATGCCATCAGCAGGCCCGGCAGCAAGCCGGCCGAAAACAGTTGCGGAATCGAGGTTTCGGTCAGAAAGCCATAGACGATCAGATTGATCGAAGGCGGGATCAGGATGCCAAGCGTGCCGCCCGCGGCAATCGCGCCGGAAAACAGCCGCGGGTCATAGTTCAGCCGCTCGGCTTGCGGCATGGCGACGGTTGCAACGGTAGCAGCGGTGGCCACCGAAGACCCCGAAGTGGCCGAGAACATGGTGGCGGTTGCGATATTGGCATGAACCAGCCCGCCGGGCAGCCAGGACAGCCATTTGTCCAGCGCGGCATAGGTGCGTTCGGCCACGCCCCCTCGCACAAGTATTTCGCCCAACAGCACGAACAATGGAATCGCGATCAGCGTCGAACTGTTCGAGGATGACCAGACGACCTGGCCCAGACCGCGCAGCAGCGGAAAGGCGGAATAGAATTCCCCGACTCCGATGCCCAGCAGGAACAGCACGATGCCGACAGGAATGGACAGGGCCATCAGCCCCAGCAGCGAGATTGCGACGGTCCAGATCATTCTTCGAGCTCCGATCCGATTCCCAGCGTGGCGTCGAAGGCGTCGCTGCGTTGGGCCCGCAGATGGGCAATGCCGATCAGGGTCAGCGCGGTGGCGCAAAGCGCGAACCAGACCCAGCCGGAAAACCAGATGCCCTGCGGGATCCAAAGCGGCGTTTCCAGCGGTGTATTGGCGCGCGAACCTCGTTCCAGCGTCTTTTGCAGCACCGGCCAGCAATGCCAGGCGATCAGGATGATCGTCGCATTGGTGACGATCATCGCAAACAGATCCATGGCGATGCGGCCGGGCTGGGCCAGCTTGTGGCGGATCACATCGATGCGGACATGGGCGCGCTCGACCATGGCGCAGGCCATGCCCCAGCTTGCGACCGCCGCCATGACGTAACCGGAGATTTCGTCCGACCCGCCAAGCGATCCGGCACCCGACTTGCGCAGGATCACATCGGTCAGGATGAAGAGGACGGTCAGCACCAGCCCCACCCCCAGAAGCAGGGCGACGGCTCGATTGGCACGAATGACCGCGCCTTGCAGGTTATCGATCATGGCGATGGCCTTTCCTGTCGCCCTATTGTCCGATGGTCAGGCCGACAACCTGTCCGACGCTGTCATTCCAGCGTGCGGCCCAGTCGTCGCCGGCGCGCTCGGCCCATTCGGGCAGAACCTGCTCGGTCAGGATCTTGCGGGCGGTTTCGGTGTCAGCCTCGCTGGCCTCGACCAGCACCATCGAGGCCGAGTCACCCGAGGGGCATTCACCATTGCCGGTCAGGCAGGCGATGTCATCGGTCAACCCACCTTCGGCGGCGTCCCATGCCGGGCCTTCCAGGCCTTCGGCGACGGCGGTTTTCAGCGTCTGCTGCTGTTGGGCGCTCAGCCCGTCAAAGCGGTCGGCATTCATCGCGATGACCACCGAATCCCAACCACCCAGCGGCAGCGTCATCAGGTGGTCCGAAACCTCCCACCAACCCGCGGAATAGCCCGACCCGGCCCCGGTCACGGCACAGTCGATCACGCCGCGCTCCAGCGAGCCGGGCACTTCGGAAAAGGCGATATTGATGCCTTGGGCCCCCAGCGCCTCAAGGAATTTCGTCGTCATGCGGCCCGAGCCACGGACTTTCTTGCCTTCCAGATCGGCCAGCGAGGTGATCTCGCCCTTGCAGAACACGACCTGCGGCGGATAGGGGGCGATGCCCAGAACCTCGGACCCAAAGCGGTCGCGCATGATGTCTTCGACCATCGGACGCGCGGCTTCCACCATGGCCTTGGCGGCGGCCGGTGTGGTAGCGACCAGCGGCACATCCAGACCTTCCAGTTCAGGCGCGTCGCCGACAGTGTAGTCGGCCACGGTCGATCCGACATCAAAGACACCATCACCCAGCATGCGATAGACATCGGACCCCGCAATGCCCATCTGGTCAAAGCTGGTCAGCTGCGCGGTAAATTCGCCACCGGTCATTTCCGGCAGTTTCTCGGTCCAGAAGGGCGTTTCGAAATCCTGATACAGCGGCAGGCTGCTCCAGCTGCCGACGACGGCCAGTTCTTCGGCCATGACGGGCGAGGCAATCAGCGCGGTTCCGGCAAGCAGGCTCAGAGCGGTGCGTTTCATGATGTTTCTCCTGTTGGGTCGTTTCAAGTCTTGTTGTTGTTGACGCCGGTCAGCATGGCTTCGGCACGCCCTGACGGGATATCCGTGACCAGCATGTGACCGGGCGCATGGGTGATGGCCAGTTCCGGCCTGGCCGCGTCGATCGCCGCCTGAGGGGTGACGCCGCAGGCCCAGAAGACGGGGATCTCTCCTTCGCGAAACTCGGGTGCATCGCCGTAATCCGGGGCCATGATATCACCGATTCCGATCTGTGCGGGATCGCCCAGATGGACCGGAGCGCCATGGGCCAGGGGAAACCGCTCGCAGATCCTGACCGCCTCGATGGCATCGGCGGCAAGCATGGGGCGCATGCTGACCACCAGCGGCCCGCCGAAACGCCCGGCGGGGCGGGTTGGCAGCTTGGTGCGATACATCGGAACATTGCGATCGTTCTGCTGATGGCGCACCGGAATACCGGCCCGTGTCAGCGCGTCTTCAAAGCTGAAGGAACAGCCGATGGCGAAGGACACCATGTCGTCGCGCCAATAGGCGGCGATATCGGTGGGCTCATCGACCAGCGCGCCATCGCGCCAGAGGCGGTAACGGGGCAGGTCGTGGCGCAGATCGATGTCGCGGCCGAGTGTCGGCAACGAGGGGTCGCCGGGCTCACCTACGGCCAGCAGCGGGCAGGGACGCGGATTGGCCTGGCAGAAGCGCAGGAAATCCGCTGCATCCGTTCCGCCCAGAATGACCAGATTGGCCTGCAGCGCATCGCCGCCCAGACCCGAGGTCGGCCCTTCGAATTCGCCAGCACGAATGGCGGCGCGCAAGACCTGCGGGTCAGAAAATGGGTTCGAACTGTCTGGCATTGATAGATCCTCCGGCTTGGCGTCAAGGATTCAACAAAGTGACCTATTCAATCAATAGTTCAGTTTTTCCCAGTATTGATCTGTTTTTGGCATCACTCATTTGCGGCCTGCAGGGCGGCACGGGTGACTTCGCGACCTATTTTCTCGTTGCGTTCGGGCATGTAGCAGATCGCGAATTCCAGGTCGGGCAGCATGGCCCGTGGCTGGACATTGATTTCCTTCAGCCCGGCATGGGGCCAGGCGGCGACGATGTCGCTCGGGATGGTTCCGATACCAAAGCCCTGCGAGACCAGATGCAGCACCGTTGCCAGAGAGGCCGAGCCATGAATGGCGGCGGCCTGTTTGCGCGCCGGTGACAGAAGGTCCACGACCCGCCGGTGCGGAAGGGTGGCCTTGGGAAAGGACACGATGGGCAGTGCGGCCAGATCGTCGATATCCGCGGGATCGGGCAGGTCGAAATGTTCGGGCGAGACGAACCAGCCCAGGCTGACTGCCGGCAGGGGGGTCAGATTCACGCCGCGTGGGGCCTGATCGCGCATCATGATGGCGACATCCAGCCCGTCCTTTTGCAGCAGATGCGCCATCTGGTCCGATGTGTCGATCGATATTTCAAAGCGCAGCAAGGGGTGGCGGTTGCGCAGATCGGTCAGCAGGCGGGGCAGGACCGTATGTGTCATGGTTTCCGCAACGCCCAGCCGGACAACTCCGGCCATGACATCCTGGGTCAGCTCTTCCAGAATGCGGTCACGCTGCGCGACAAGGATTTCGGTTTCATCGCACAGCCGTCGCCCGGCTGCCGTCAGCCGCACGCCCCGGCCGTCGCGTTCGAACAATACGACTTTCAGCCGGTCTTCCAGATGCCGGACGCGGCGCGAAATCGCGGATTGCGCCAGTCCGGTCGCGTCTGATGCCGCGCGAAAGCCGCCATGGCGTGCGATCGCATGGATGATTTCAATGTCACGAAAGCCGAACATGGTTCGAAATCTGTGGGCATGAGGGGATATCGGTCAAGACAAAGCCTTTCCCGCCAGTGCGGTCATTGCATGGTGCAGCATGATATCGGGGCTGTTGCAGATATCTATCCAGATTGCGCCTTCGTTGATGGGATCGGGGGGCTCCAGCGTATCCAGCTGACTGTCGACAAGGGTGGCGGGCATGAAGTGTCCGGCCCGCGCCGCCATGCGCGCCTCGATCAGCGGGCGTGGCCCGTGCAGAAAGATGATCCGCATCGGCCCGGCCATGCGGGCCAGCCGCTGGCGATAGCTGTGGCGCAGGGCCGAGCAGGACAGCACGGCAGGCGCGGGGGCCTCGCGCATGGCCTCTCCCAGCCGGTCCAGCCAGCCAAGGCGCATGTCGTCCGTCAATGGCTGTCCGGCGGCCATATGGGCGATGTTTTCCGGCGAGTGATAGTCATCGCCTTCGATAAAGCTGCCCTGCAGACGTGCGGCAATCGCCGCCGCCAGCGTTGATTTTCCGGTGCCACAGATTCCCATGACCAGAACGGGTTGTCTGTCCATTGACCCGACTCAGCCGCCGATCCCGCGCGAACCCGTGCGGCTGCCAAAGCCCCCGCGCGAGGTCGCGGTGGCGCGGCTCATCGGAGCCTTGCCGACGGTGCTGGCGGGGCGGGTGAATTGTTGCGCGCCCATCGTGCCACGCCCGCTGTTCGAGGAAAAGCTGCTGGTGCGGGCGGCATTTGTAAAGCCGCCACTGGCATTGCGATACATCGGTTGTGCCGCCGCCATCCCGCCGCCGGCGCGACCCAGCATGTTGCCGATCAGATATCCGGCCAGCAGCGGCATGAAGATGCTGCCCGATCCGCCATTGGAGACCTGCTCCGCTTCGGAACCGCAATTGCCCTGCCCATGCTGTTCCTCGCAGACCTCGAGGCTTTCATAGCGGGGCGCGGCCTCGACGTGCAGGGCCTCGGCCTCGGCAAAGGCCGCCTCGCATTCCTCGGCGGTGAACAACCCGCCGTTGGCCGCCTCGGCCTGACAACTGGCCAGATCAGGAAAGGCCTGTGCATCGACCTGTTCTTCGCGACAGCCTGCCACGGCGAAAGATGCAGCGCCAAGGATGGTCAATGCGACGGTTCTGGAACGTTTTCTCATGTTTCCTCCCTCGGCCAGATCAGCCGGCGATGAAATGGGGTTTGAAGCGGGAAAGGTCCTGGGTGATGCGCGACCGGTCTTCGCGCACCCCCATGCCAACGCAGTTCTGCCCGACGATCCAGGCTCCGATCACCGGGCGGAAGCCGTCAAATTCGGGCAGGGGATGATAGGCCTGCACGATGCGCGGATGATGGTCGTAATCCGTATTCGGCGAGGTTTCACTGACCTCGCCGTTCTCGACAATGCTGATCGAGGCCCCTTCACGCGAAAAGATCGGCTTGACGACATGACCCCGACGCATGGCATCGGCGGCACGGTCAAAGCTGTCGGCGATGGCGCGGTCGGCGCGGCCCGAGGCCACCAGCGCATCGGCGACATCATCGGCGAAATAGGCGGGCAGCAGATTGGGGTGGCCCTCGAACATCTGCCACAGCACCGGCAACAGCCCCTTGTTCGACAGGACCGCCTTCCATGCCGGTTCCAGGAACATGCAGCCCGAGCCGACGATGTGACTGGCATAGTCGTCCTGCAGCAGATCCTCCCATGGGTACAGCTTGAACAGCGTTTCCATCACACGATCCTCGCCGTCGAGGAACTGGCCCTCGGCGCTGATCCCGATCTTGTCCAGATCGCAGTAATGCGCGCCCATGCCCGCCTCGCGCGCGGCCCAGCCCATGGCCTCGACGGTGGCGTAATCCTCGGGATTGCCTGCAGCAGCGGTGAAATGCAGATCGGTGCCCTTGGGGAACAATTCCCTGAAACGCTCGACCAGAGCCTCGTGAATGCCGTTGAACTGGTCGCTGCCCTCGGCCAGGACGCCATTGGCCAACTGGTCTTCCAGCCATTGCCACTGGAAGGCGGCGGCTTCATAGAGTGATGTCGGTGTGTCGGCGTTATATTCCAGCAGCTTCGCGGGACCCTTGCCGTCATAGGCCAGATCGAAGCGGCCATAGATTTCCGGTTCCGCGCGATTCCAGCTGTCGGCGATCAGATCGTGATGGGCCTCGGGGATGCCCAGTCGCGTCATCAGTCTTTCGCTGGCGATGATCGCCGCCACGGCCTCGCGGCACATGGCATGCAGTTCGGTCGAAGGATCCTCGATATCATCTTCGATCTGGCGCAGATCGAAACGATAGGCCGAGCTTTCCTCCCAATAGGGTTCACCATGCATGTCGGCAAAGGTGAAGCCGGCGTCTCTTGCGGTTTGGCGCCAGTCGGGGCGCTCGGGAAGCGAAATCTTTTGCATGACTCCGGTTTATCCTGCGCCCGGTCCGTGAACCAGAGCTATTCGGGCGCAGCCGCCGCGCGATGGCATGACGGCGCGCCGGGGGCCAGGCCGGTCTCAGACGGTTTCGGTGACCTTGCGCAGATGCGGCGGCGTATCCGGATCAAATCCGCGCCGACGGGCCAGGGCCTCGACAAAGGCGTAGAAGCTGGCCGACATCACCAGCGGCGCCACCAGCGGATGCAGGTCGGGGACCGAGGGCAGCCGCGTGGCCCCTGTTGCATCGGCACCGGTCAGGAAGACATCGGCCCCCTGTGCGGCCAGCCGCTCGGCGGTGGCCTTCACCTGCGGCAGGGCCATGTCGTCCAGGCCCAGTGCCAGCACCGGGAAATGCGCCTGCACGATGGCCGAGGGACCATGAAGCACCTCGGCGGCGCTATAGGCTTCGGCATGGATGCCCGAGGTTTCCTTGAACTTCAGCGCAGCCTCGCTGGCGATGGCAAAGCCCGGTCCGCGCCCCAGCACATAGGCCTGCGAGGCCCGCGCAAGACGCGCCGACAGGGGCGACCAGTCCAGCGCGACCGCCTGTGAAAATGCATCCGGCAGATCCGTGACCGCGCGGCGCAGCGCATCGTCTTCGGACCATTCCGCCAGCAATGCCAGACCGGCCATGACCGACGTGACAAAGGTCTTCGTGGCGGCGACGCTTTGTTCCGCTCCGGCCTGCAGCGCAAGGCAATGTTCGGATGCCTGTGCCAGCGGGCTGTCGGCGTGATTGGTGATGGCCAGCGACAAGGCGCCACCGGCACCTGCGGTTCTCATCATGTCGACCAGATCGGGGCTGCGACCGGATTGTGAAATGCCGATGCAGACACCGTCCTTCAGCCTGAGCGGGCGTTTGTAGATCGAGGCAACCGATGGGCCCACCGAGGCGACGGGCACGCCCATCTGCAATTCAATGGCATATTTCAGGTAGGTGGCGGCATGATCCGATGAGCCGCGTGCCACCGTGGCGATCACGCGGGGATCGCTGTTGCGCAGCGCCCTGGCCGCGGATCGGACGGCATCGCCGGATCCCGACAGGAAACGCGCGGCTGCGACGGGGATTTCCAGAACTTCGCGCGCCATATGGCTTTGGGTCATTGGCTTTCCTTCGGCTCTCTTGGTCGAGACATGGCTTCCGGCCCGCTGGGTAATATCAATCTGCGCAGATGGGACGGGGCCGTGATCGGTTCCTTGCGGGCGCGGCATGGCCAGCTTTGGCGCAGGATAACAAAGCCATATCAAATGAAAAGACCAGTCAGGGTATCTGCCCCGACTGGTCATTCGGACACCCGCCGCCAGAGATTGATCGGCTTCAGCGGATGCTGATCGGCTGGATGAACGAGTAGCTGGCTTTGGTCAGCGCCTTGGGGGCCGCCGGACAGCGGGCCCGTTTGGCGCCACGGGTGATCTCGCGGTCCACCCGCGCATTGCCCGACGAGCCAGAGATCTGAGCGGCCTGAACCCGGCCGTTGCGGCCCATGCGTATGCTCAGCGTGGCACGCAGGCCCGAACCGCCCGAGGTCCGCGCGATGCTGCGCAGCAGGCAAGAGGATATCTGCGCCTGCCATTGGGCCTGCAGGCTGGCGCGTTGCTTGGCGCTCATGCCACCGCCGCCACCGCCGGAACGCGTGGCCTTGGCCTGTCCGCCCTGACCCGCGCGTGAGGCAGCGGCGGATTGTTGCTGCTTTTGGGCGGTCGTGCGCTTTTGCGGCTGTGCCCTGGGCTTGGCCGGTTGTTTCCTGGCGACCTGACGTTTGGGTTCGGGTTTGGCCGGTCGCCTTTCAGGGCGCGCCGAGGCGCTGAGCGTCAGCGCTGGCTCTGCCTTGATCTCGGGCGGTTCGAAGCTGCGCAGTTCGGGCAGGTTTTCCCTGGCAATTTCCACGCGCGGCGCTTCCGGTGGCGGCGGCAGGTTGGGGCGGGCCACGGCCTCGGGCTGTGGCAGGGGATCGGGCTGCGTCATGGCCGGGGGTTCGGGCTGGGGCATCGGCTGTGGCGTGACATCCGCCGTCTCGTCGACCGGCGGTTGGATCTGTTCGGGCTGGACCGGTTCGGGATCAAGCGCGGGCGGGGCATCCCACTGGGCCACAAGCTCCTGCATGTCGGTGGAACCTGCGGCCAATGCTGCGGGCGGTGCGTCCTGCGGTGCGCCGCGCTTGACCTGCTCGGGCAGGATCAGGGCCGCTGCCGAGACATGCAGGGCTGCGGCGATCACGAAGAATGCTGCTGTCTCGATGACACGTCTTGAGGGCATCTCAGCCTCCGTTCACGACCAGTTGCGCGCCGATATCGCTTGTCTGGCGCAATTGCCGCAGAACTGCGGCCAGATGATGGGCGGGCATGGCGCTGTCGGCACGAATTTCCAGATCCTCGCCATCGTCGCGCGCTGCAATCAACGGCCAGACGTCTTCTCCGCGGGCCTCGTCGTAGGCCAACTCGCCCTCGGCCGAGATATACAGCACGCCACGATCCTGCGCGGCCAGTTCGGACTTGCTTTCGGGGGGCGTGATCTCGAAGGGCTCGCGCGGGGTGATCTGTGCCGTCAGCAGAAAGAAGATCAGCAGCAGGAACACCACATTGATCATCGGAATGATCGATTCGGCCTTGGGCTTGCGGGGCGGCATGTCGATTTGCATCGGCTTACTCGATCAGGATCAGATTGGATAAACCGCCAGCGGACAGCCGGTCCATGACATCGACCATCTGCTGCAGATCGGCATCATCGCGGGCGCGCAGGACCACGGCACCGCCGTCCTCGGGCATCAGCGCCTTCAGCGCAGCGACCAGTTCATCGGGATCGGTCGGCACGCCGTTCAGCGAGATCGAGTCCGGCGCCACATCGACCAGACGGGGCGGGCCCTGCCATTCGCTTGCCGCGCCTTCGGCACCTCCGGCAATGGGCAGAACGGCATCCATTCCGAAACGCGAGGACAGCATGAAGAAGATCAGCAGCAGGAAGACGACGTCGATCATCGGCGTCAGCGACATCCGGCGCGGATGTCGGCGAGGTCCCAGATCAAAGCCGTCCTCGGTCATTCCGCAGCCTCAAGGTGACGCGCGGCGGGCTGATCGGCGACGGGTGCCTTGACGAAGATGCGGGTGGCCAGATCCTCCATGTCGGCCTGCAGCTTGTCGACCACGGATTCCAGCCAGCTGAGCGCGACACCGGCAGGGATGGCGACCGTCATGCCTGCGGCGGTGGTCAGCAGGGCTTCCCAGATGCCGCCAGCCAGTGCCGAAGGATCGGCACGGCTGCCCGCTTCCTGCAGCACCTGAAAGGCCGAGATCATGCCCAGCACCGTGCCCAGCAGGCCAAGCAGGGGCGCAATCGTTGCAATCAGCTCCAGCGCGCGCAGCCCTTCGCGGGCCCGAAACAGCGTCTGGCGCGCGATGCGCGATGTTTCTTCGCGCGCGGTCTTCTCGTCGATCGAGGGGTCCAGCGTGGTGCCGATCGCGGCCTGCGCCACGCGTGCCCGCGCCGACGGCCGGCCCTTGACCTCGGCCAGCGCCTGTCGTTGCTGGCCCTGGGTCCAGAGCTCCAGCGCGCGTTGCGAATGGCGACCGCCCCAGACACCCAGCTGCCATAGCGAACAGATCTTCCACAGCACCACTGCAAGCGTCACGACCGACAGCGCGGCAATCAGCCACATCGTCCAGCCGCCGTCGCGGATCATCGCAAAAAGGGGAATGGCTTCGATCATGGTGGCAAAAGAGGTCATCTCGTGTCTCCGTCCGGAGTGGATTCCGTGCTGTTCGGGGCGGACCAATAGGCGGCCAGATGGGTCATGCCTTTGGGAATTCCAAGTTCGTCCAGAATAGTCGATTTCAGTGGCCCAAGGCGCGATTTTTCGGTGGCGATCCAGATCGCCTGCGCGTTGGTGCCGGTTCTGCGCAGTTTCTCGGCAAGTTCGGCCTCGCCGCGCGGGGTGACATGCAGCGTGATGCCGGGATGTTCGGGAAGCGGATAATCGGCACTGTCCCCGAACAGATAGCAATCGCCGCCGGCATTGGCGGGGGCGGCCTCGATTGCGCGGGCCAGTGCGGGATAGGCGGTTTCATCGCCGCCGATCAGCAGGCGTGCGCCGGTCGGGACACCACCGCCGCCCGGCCCGTTCAGACCGATGATGTCGCCGCTTTCTGCCTGACGGGCGAATTCGCAGATGCGGCCGCCGTCATGGACAAAGATATCGGTATCCATCCAACCGGCCGCGGCGTCGATATGGCGCACCGTATAGGCGGGGCGATGCAGCGCGGCCGCGCCTTTGGGCCAGACCGTGCGCCCTTCGGCGTCCATCACCGGCCAGGACGGGGTGGTGACGCCCTGGGGCTGCAGCACCAGCCGGAAATGGATCAGGGTTTCGGCAAAGCGGAACAGATCGTCCGATTCGATGCGCATCCGCAGAAAGTCCCGGCCAAGCGGCTTCACCGAGGCGACCCGCCCCAGACTGAAGCTGGGCGGTGTCGCCGGCGCGCTGGCCGGACGGTTGAGAGAGGGATCATGCCGCATCATCGGAACCTTGTCTTGTCCGGGCGCATCGAAACGCCTGGGGCAGCGCGGGATGGCCAATATCAATCGCCTAAAGTTTCCGACTAAATATGTCAAGAATGTGGATCCGGTGAATTTCCCGTCTCCGCTTGAGGCAGGGAAGGGAACCGGGCATGTTGTTTCCATGGCAGTTTTTCCCGCGATCATTCTGGCAGGAGGGCGCTCGTCACGGATGGGCGGTGGCGACAAGGGGCTCTTGCCGCTGCGGGGGCGTCCGATGATCGCCCATGTCATCGACCGTTTGACACCGCAATGCGCGGCTCTGGCACTCAGCGCCAATGGCGATGCGCAGCGCTTTGCGGAATTCGGCCTGCCCGTTCTGCCCGACAGCCTGCCCGACCGTCCCGGTCCGCTGGCAGGGATTCTGGTGGGGCTGGATTGGGCGGCCGCGCAGGGCCATGCAGCGATTGTCAGCGCGGCCGCGGATACGCCCTTCCTGCCGCGCGACCTGGTGGCGCGGCTTGCCGCAGCCACCCCTTCGGGGGGAATCGCGCTGGCGACCTCGACCGATGGATCGGGGCAGATCCACGAGCATCCGACTTTCGGGATGTGGCCGACCGCCCTGCGCGACGAGTTGCGCGCAAGGCTGCTGCGCGGAGAGCGCCGGGTTCGCGATCTGGCCCGCGCCCATCAAGCCAGACATGTGTCCTGGCATGGTGACGGGGTCGATCCTTTCTTCAATATCAATACGCCACAGGATCTGATGCTGGCCCAGAGGCTGATGGCAGAGCGGGATATGTCCTGAACCACGTGACGTGCTTACAAGATATTTCCGCCACGGCAAAAGATGTGCTTTCATACCTTTGAACCCGTTGTCCGGGCATCGGGCAGATAGAGGCAGATGTCTTGTGCCGCCCGCATGCAGACTCTGGCAAGGGAGGCAGGAGGGATATCGCAAGGGGAAGGGGGCACCAGATGCTGAACCGAAGGCTGGCCAAGGAATTTCTGACCACGGTTGCCGGGATCCGGCGCGGAAAACTGACGCTGACCACTCCTGACGGACAGCTTCGCCATTTCGGGGGGCAGGAAAACGGACCGGAAGCGGATTTCATTCTGCATGACTGGCGTACCATTCCGGCGCTGGCGGCCAAGGGCGATATCGGGCTGGCCGAAGCCTATCGTGACGGCTGGTGCGATACATCCGACCTTGAAGCATTGCTGCGGCTGGCGCTGATGAATGAAGACGTGCTGGATCGGTATATCTATGGCCGTCGTCTGCAGGCGCTGGCGATGCGGGCGCTTTATCTGTTCAACCGTAACACCCGCGCGGGCGCGCGACGCAATATCGCCGCGCACTATGATCTCGGGAACGACTTTTACGCGCTCTGGCTGGATCGCAGCATGACCTATTCTTCGGCACTGTTTGGTGAAGGCGACGATCTGACGGCGGCCCAGCAGCGCAAATATGACCGGATCATCGACAACCTGACCCGGCCTTCCGGGCGGCTGCTGGAAATCGGCTGCGGCTGGGGTGGATTTGCCGAACGCGCGCTGGCGCGGGGCGATTTCGCCGCCAAGGGGCTGACCCTGTCGGTGGAACAGGCAGAGTTTGCCCGCAGGCGGCTGGGGAATGATGTCGATATCGCGCTGCAGGACTACCGGGATGAGGGCCGACGCTATGATCATGTCGTCTCCATCGAGATGTTCGAGGCCGTCGGCGAGCGTTACTGGCCCGCCTATTTCGGCAAGCTGGCACAGGTGCTGACAGATCGTGGCAGGGCCGTCATTCAGACCATTACCGTGGCCGACCGCTATTTCGACCGCTATCGCAAGGGCGGTGACATGATCCGCAGCTTTATCTTTCCCGGTGGCATGTTGCCCTCACCCGCGCGATTTCAGGCCGAGGCCGAGCGCGCCGGTCTGGCCGTGCAGGACAGCTTTGGCTTTGGTCGCGATTATGCCCGGACGCTGCGGGAATGGCTGGGTCGTTTCGATGCGAATCTGCCGCGTATCCGCGATCTGGGCTTTGACGATGCCTTCATCCGGATCTGGCGCTTTTACCTTGCGGCCTGTGCGGCCTCTTTCGCGGTGGGGCGCACCGATGTGATTCAATATCGGCTGGCACGGGTCTGACCGCATCCTGCGGCATTTTCCGTGATGTCGCGGAACGCATGGCCGCAGCGGACGTTGGCAAGGCGGAATGACCGGTGTTGCGCCATGTCAGAACCCAAAGGAGTCACAATGTCCCGACATCTTTCGCTGCTGGTGGTGATTGCCGTGCTGGCTTTCGTGGCATCGCCCTTTCTGTTTGGTCAGTTTGGTGGCTATCCGCCGGAGTTGTTCCCGGTGCCGCAGGATGACCCGCCGGTACAGCCCGCCGGCTGGGCCTTTTCAATCTGGGGTGTGATCTATGCCTGGCTTGTGGCGAGCGCGGCCTTTGGCCTTGTCGCGCGACGCAGCACCCCGGATTGGACCGCGATGCGTCTGCCGCTGCTGGCTTCGCTGGTGATGGGATTTTTCTGGATTCCCTTGGCGGGCCATGCCCCGGTCTGGGCGACATTGCTGATTCTGCTCATGACGGCTTGTGCCATTCTGGCCATGATCCGGGCGGGCACGGGGGACGAGTGGTGGCAGGTCTTGCCGCTCGGGCTCTATGCCGGCTGGCTGACGGCGGCCAGCGGCGTTTCTATCGGCATCGTGCTGGGCGGATATGCAATCATGTCGCCGGTCTGGGCCGCCATCCTGTGTCTGATCCTGGTCTGTGCGGTTACATTGGCCGTTCAGGTTCAGCGCCCCATGGTCTGGACCTATGCGTTGGCGGTGATATGGGCGCTGTTTGGCGTGATTGTCGCCAATCTGTCGCCGGTCAGCCCCGCCACGGTTATCGTTGCGGGGCTGGGCATGATGGCCATCGGGCTGATTGCATGGCGCGCCCGCCGGACTGTGACGGACCCGGATCATCCATGAGCCATGCCATCATCTCTTCTTGAAGCCCTCATAGGCGGTCATCGCCCGCGCCCGGCCATGGGCCAGCGACATCTCGGGAAGAGGTTTGTGACGCAGGTCGATCCTCCATGAGAGCGGGGCCGCCTTTGCAAAGGCGCGGGCATTGGGGCTGTCGGGGTCCAGCCATAGATCGCTATAGCCTGCGCCCCGGTCGAATTTCCCTGCTTGCGTCTCGGGGTTGAATATCCGGAAATAGGGCGAGGCATCCGGCCCGCATCCCGCGACCCATTGCCAGTTCATGGCATTTGACGCCGGGTCCCAATCGGTCAGTGTCCGTTCGAACCATTGCCGACCAAGGCGCCAATCCGTCAGCAGATGTTTGGTCAGATAGCTGGCCGCGATCATGCGGACGCGGTTGTGCATGCGTCCGGTCACGAACAACTCGCGCATGCCCGCATCGATGATCGGGATACCGGTCTGACCCTTTCGCCATGCCTGCGCATCGGTATTGTCCGGCTTCCACGGAAAATCATTCCATTCTGATCGCCAGCAGCGCGTTGCCATGTCGGGGGCGGCGTGAAACAGGTCGCGCGCAAACTCGCGCCAGGCAATCTCGCGCAGGAAATCATCCGTGCCCGCCTGGCCCTGCATGCGGGCATCCATGGCCATGCGCCAGATACGGCGGGCGCTGATTTCCCCGACAGCCAGCGCATCAGAGATCTGCGATGTCGCCTGGGGCTGGCCGGGCAGGTCGCGGCGGGTGACATAGCCGGGCACAGCCTCTTCCAGGAAGCGGTTCACCCTGTCATGCGCTGCGTCTTCCCCTGCAGTTACATGCTCGGCCAGAACCGTCCAGCCGCGCGCCATCGCGCTGCGCGCCTCGGGCCAGTCGATGGAATCACTGGCCGGCCAGTTCTCGGGCGAGGAGAGGGTCGGCACGGGCAGCGGCTGGGCGATGTCCTGGCTCCTCAAGGCTCGCCAGAAAGGCGTGAACACCTTGTAGGTGCCGCCCTGACCGGTACGGACCGAGCCACGTGGCACCAGATCAGCCGAGGGATGCAAATGCAGTTCCGCGCCTGCGGCCCGGACCGTTTCCTGCAATCCGTGGTCATTGGCAAAGGGAAAGCCTTGGGTGGTATGCAGTTGTGTCGCGCCGGTCTCGGACAGAATCCGGGTGATCACCTTCTGCGGATCGCCCCGGCGCAGGATCAACTGGCTGTGATGGCGATTCAGGGCGGCCTGCAAATGCGGCAGCGACATGGCCTGACGCTGCGCGCTGGCCGGGTGATCACGGGCCTCATCGGGGTCCAGAATGACAAGGGGGATGACCTTGCCCGCCGCGCAGGCCGCATTCAGCGCCGGATGATCGTCCAGTCGCAAGACCCGTCTGAACCAGCAGATGACCGTCATGGAATTCTCCTTGCTATGCCCCTGATACACGCGCGAAACCGCCAAAAGTTGCATGCGGCGCCGCAGTTCCATGGCCGGGCCGTCGCCGCGCGGCATTGTCAGTGCGCCAACGGGTGGTATAGCAAAGGGCAGGTATCGCCCATATAGGCCGCTCTCGTGACGCAATCTTCTCTGTCCTCCGGTTTTGTTTCCCTTGTCTCGGCTGGTCCGGGAGACCCCGAATTGCTGACATTGAAGGCCGTGCGCAGGCTGGCACAGGCGGATGTCGTGCTGTTCGACGATCTCGCATCGGGGCCGGTTCTGGATCACGCTGGGGCCCAGGCCGAACTGATATCGGTCGGCAAGCGTGCGGGGCGCCCCTCGGCCCGACAGGAACATGTGAATGAATTGCTGGTCAGCCATGCGCAGGCCGGTCGTCGGGTCGTTCGCCTGAAGTCTGGCGATGCGGGAATTTTCGGTCGGCTGGAAGAGGAACTTGTGGCGCTGACACAGGCGGGTATCCCCTTCGAGATCGTGCCGGGCGTGACATCGGCAAGTGCTGCGGCGGCCGCGGCAGGCATTCCGCTGACCCGTCGGCTGACCTCGCGTCGGGTGCAATTCGTCACCGGTGCCGATGTGACGGGACATCTGCCCGAAGACATCAACTGGGCGGCTCTGGCAGATCCTGCCGTCACGACTGTCGTCTTCATGGGCCAGCGCAGTTTCCCGCGATTGGCCGAAGAGCTGCGGGCGCATGGACTGCCGTCAGAGACCCCGGCGCTGTTTGCCGAGGCGGTGGGGCATCCCCATCAGCGACTGGTCCGCACGACCATCGGTGAACTGGCGCAGATGATGGCGGATGCCAAGGTGGTCCAGCCGGGTATCATCCTTTACGGCCCCCTGGCTTTCCAGATCGGCGCAGAGCCGCAGACGGTCTGACGTCAGATCGTAAGAATTCCATTAAACTTCAAAGTATTTCCTTCCCGATAGCGGGGGCGATTGTTAATCCGCGCGGACTAGGGTCATGGCGAACCTTAGAACGCGTCCGAGGAACAGATGCTGACCTATCGCCATGTGGTCACCCATGGGGCCGCCCTGGCAGCTTGGCCCAAGACAATGACCGATCTGGTCATCGGGAAGGTCGGGCAAGGGGGCTATCTGCTGTTTTCGACGACGCAGCATGATGGCGGCATCATCAGCTATTCATTTCGCGACCCCGACATCCCGCTTGAGGTCGTGGACCGCCAGGCCTTTCCCAAGAGTTTCGCCTATCAGGGTGACCCCGAGATATCGCTCCTGAAGATCGGGGGTGACAGTTTCCTGTATCCCGGGATGATTGCGGGTTCTCAGGGGCTGGCACCGAAAATCGGCATGGATGGTGGGCTGACTTCCTTTGCGCGCGTCTTTCCGGCAGCGACGATCGGCACCAAGCTGACCGCGCTGGGACAGTTTTCGACCGCCGCCGGAGAGTTCATCTATACCGGGCGCGGCTCGGATTTGGGGCTGACCGTCTATCGGCTGTCGGCAGGCGGGGCGATCACAAAGCTGTCCTCGGTTGATCTGCCCCAGTCCGGCGCGCTTGCGGGGGCCTCGCTGGACCGGGTTCTGGATGTCGAGGTCGCCGGTCAGCGCCTGCTGGTGGCCGTTTCGGCGGGTGGAAACTTCATCGCGACGCATCAAGTCGGCGAGGACGGCGTATTGGGGCCGGGGGCAATGCATGTCGCGGCGCAGGGCACCGGCTATTTCATCCCCACCGAGGCCGAGGTTCTGCAATTCGGAGGGCGGGATTTCCTTGTGGTGGCAGGATCATCTTCCTCGTCTCTGACGGTGTTCAAACTGCGCCAGAATGGCGATTTGCAGGTCACGGATCATGTCATCGATGAGCGGACCACGCGGTTTCAATCTGCCACTGCCCTTGCGACGGCGGTGGTGGAGGGGCGCGGCTATGTTTTCGCCGGAGGCGCGGATGACGGCATCTCGGCTTTTGCGCTCTTGCCCGATGGCCGTCTGCTGCATCTGGCCAGCATCGCCGATGATACCGCGATGAGCCTGTCCGATGTCAGCGATATCGAGGCGCAGGTGATCGGGGACAAGATCGCCCTGTTCGTCTCCAGCGCGACAGAGGCGGGGGTGACACAGCTGTCCCTTGATCCCGGCGAGATCGGCGTCACCGCATTCGCAGGCTCGGGCATCTCGCGTGGTGGGGCGGGGGACGATCTGCTGGTGGCGCGGGTCGGAACCTCGCGGCTCGAGGGCGGCGATGGAGATGACATTCTGGTTGCCGGTGATGAGGGGCTTACCCTCATTGGCGGGGCGGGGGCCGATACCTTCGTGCTGTCGCGCGTTGACGGGCGGATCGTGATCAAGGACTTCCAGCCGGATCAGGACCGGCTGGACATGTCCATGCTGGGCATGATCCGCAGCACGTGGCAGCTGACGTTTCAGCCCAGAAATTACGGCATGCGCATCAGCTATGGCGATAGCCATGTGGATATCTACAGCAGCGATGGCGGGCCCCTGTCCGCCGGCGCGTTTACGAACGCCATGTTTCCGCTGTCCCATTATCTGCTGCCCGAACTGGACCCGAAAGCCGTGTCAGCGGATGACGCCCCGACGACGGTCGGTCGCTGGCTGTTTGGCGGGGCCGGTGGCGATCAACTGCTTGGCGGCCAGGGCCCGGACAATATGCAGGGTCAGGCCGGGAATGACACGCTGTCGGCTTCGGGCGGGGATGACACCCTGCACGGGGATGAAGGGCATGACCTGTTGCGCGGGGGAGATGGGCAGGACGGGCTGTATGGCGGCGCAGGCAATGATACGTTCTTCGGAGATTCAGGACAGGACAGCCTGTGGGGTGAGACCGGCACCGACCTGCTGTATGGTGGTGCGGACAATGATCATCTCCATGGTGGCACGGGCCATGATCGCCTTTACGGCGGCAGTGGCAGCGACAAGCTGTATGGCGAAGGCGGCAATGACGTCCTGTCGGGCGACGGGGGCGATGATCTTCTGGCTGGTGGCAATGGCCGCGATACGCTGATCGGTGGCAGCGGACAGGACAGGCTATATGGTCAGGGAGGAGATGATGCCCTCTACGGCGGGGACGGAGATGATCTGCTGGACGGTGGCTCGGGCAATGACACGCTTATGGGAGAGAATGGCGACGACACCCTGAGCGCCAACTCCGGCCGGAACCTGCTCTACGGGGGGCGAGGCTCGGACCAGCTTTTGGGCGGAAGCGGCGATGACACGCTGCTGGGCGGCTTTGGGCACGACACGCTTGAAGCCATTTTCGGCGACAACGAGCTGTGGGGCAGGAACGGGAATGACCGTTTGATCGCCGGATCGGGCGCGGATTCATTGTATGGCGAAGGAGGGAACGATGTCCTGAAGGCGGGTGCTGGTGCAGACTGTCTGTCGGGGGGACAGGGCAGTGACACGCTCTACGGGCAGGATGGCAGGGATCTCCTCAAGGGAGGAAAGGGCCATGACTACCTTGGTGGCGGGGATGGAAACGACAGGATTTACGGTGGCTTTGGCAATGACACCCTTGTCGGCAAGAGTGGTCATGACTGGCTGGAGGATCCCGGCGGGAAGAACCGCTTCGAGGGCGGCGGCGGCAAGGATACCCTGATCGGAGGATCGGGAGAGGATCGGATGTCTGGCGGTCGCGGCGACGATCGCCTTGACGGGAAAAAGCGCGCCGACATTCTGGATGGCGGCTCTGGCGATGACCTGCTGCTGGGGCGCAAGGGCGCAGATACCCTGAAGGGAGGAGCCGGAGATGACACGCTGATCGGCGGAGAGGGCGCGGACTGGCTTTATGGGGGGCGTGGCAAGGATGTGTTCAGATATACCGATTGGGAGGACAGCGATCGGGGCGGCGATGCCGATGTGATCGTGAACTTCGTGCCGGGGCAGGACCTGGTGGACCTGAGGCAACTGGACCTGACCTATATCGGAGGGCGTGAATTTTCGGACGACCACCAGCTGCGCTGGACCTATGTCGGGGATGAGACAAGGATCCAGATCGATGCAGACGGTGACGGGCGGACCGACATGGCCCTGCGCATGACCGGACATCTAGACCTGTCTGCAGATGACTTTCTTTTCTAGTCCGGCACCGAGAGACGGGTGGCGGCCCATCGCGCCGCATCTGCGACGGCTTCGTCGGGATCATCCGTCAGGCCCTGAGCCACGGGTCGCAATTGTGGCTGGCCGGAATTGCCGATGGCATAGAGCACATTGCGAACCATGCGGTCGCGCCCGATACGCTTGATCGGGCTTCCGGAAAAACGTGCCCGAAACGCCGCATCATCCAGCGCGGCCAGTTCGGTCAGCGGGGGGGCGTCGATGATGCCGCGATAACGCATTTCCTGCCCCTGTCGGGCAAATTTGTTCCAAGGGCAGACCGCCAGACAGTCATCACAGCCATAGATACGGTTGCCCATCATGGCGCGCAGATCCGGATCGACCGGCCCGCGATGCTCGATCGTCAGATAAGAGATGCAGCGCCGGGCATCCAGCTGGAAGGGCGCGGGAAAGGCCGAGGTCGGGCAGATGTCGAGACAGGCCCGGCAGGATCCGCAGCGTTCCGTTTCTGGCGGATCGGGCGGCAGGGCACAGGTGGTAAAGATCGCACCCAGAAAGAACCAGCTGCCCAATTCGCGCGACAGCAGGTTCGTATGCTTGCCCTGCCAGCCAAGTCCTGCCGCCTGTGCCAGCGGTTTTTCCATGACCGGTGCCGTATCGACAAAGACCTTGATCTGTTCGTCAGGGTGATGTTCCAGCAGCCAGCGTCCCAGCCGCTTCAGCCGCTTCTTGACGATGTCATGGTAATCTCGCCCCTGGGCATAGACGCTGACCGCGCCAAGCCCGGGATGTTTCAGCACCTCCAGAGGGTCGTGATCGGGTGTATACAGTTCGGCCAGCATGATGACCGATCTTGCTTCGGGCCACAGGGCCGCGGGATCGCCCCGCCAATGGGTCCGTTCGGCCATCCAGCCCATCTGTCCGTGACGGTTGGCACGCAGGAACTCTTGCAGGCGTTCGGCGATCCGGGGCACGGAGTCGGGCCGCGTCACCCGCATCTGCGCAAAGCCCATCTCGCGGGCCTGGACGTCAAGAGCCTGCTTGAACTCATGCAAACCCTTGTCATCCCGCCCCCCGTCCGCAGGTGCGGCGGGTTCGGGGGATCTATCCGAAATCGAGTTCGGCATAATGCGGGGCCGGATGAATTCCGGGCACCTGATCGGCCAGAACCGAACGGAAGGCCGGGCGCGACTTGATGGTTGCATACCAGTCGCGCAGCATTTCCGAGCGATCCCAATCGACATCCGAAATGTAATCGAGACAGGAAAAATGCGCGGCTGCGGTGAAATCGGCCAGGGACAGGGTGTTGCCTGCCAGCCAGCGACGGCTTTCCAGCAAGGTGGTCAGGTAATCGATATGTTCCTTGATGGCGCGCAGCCCGTTCTTGACCTCGCGGCTGTCGGGATAGCCGGTGCGCATGATCTTCTTCCAGACCCGCTCGTTCATGATCGGCTGGGTGACTTCGCTGTTGAACTTGTCATCGAACCAGGCACACAGCCGCCGGACCTCGTGGCGTTCCAGCGGTGACTGGGGCATCAGCGGCGGGTTGGGCACCGCCTCGTCCAGATATTCGATGATGGCCTGGCTTTCGGCCAGCATGTTGCCGCGATAGCGCAGAACCGGCAGTTTTCCGGCCGGGTTGCGGCGTTTCAGATCGGGCGGGCTTTCCCAGTAGCGTTCCTCGACCAGTTCGACCTCGATCTTTTTCTCGGCCAGAACCAGCCGCACCTTCCGACAGAAGGGTGACAGCATGGAATGGTAAAGTCGCGTGGTCTGATTATTGTTGTTCATCGCCTGCTCGAGACCTCTTCGTTTCGCAACGTCGCCTTGATAAGCGCGCCCCCCGTCCGTTTCAACTGCGGGCTGCGTGTTACAGGCAACTGGCGCGGCCATCCCGGGCGATTGTGGCGGCCCCATCGGCGATTGCGCGTGAGCGGCGTGATGCATGCAGCGGATCGCGCGATTTCGGAGCTGGCAGGACTGCGGCCAGCCGGGCGGCCTGCACTGGCGTCAATCTGGCGGGGGTGACGCCATAGAATTCCCGTGCAGCGGCCTGAATGCCAAAGATGCCGGGGCCGAACTCCGCCACATTGAGATAGATTTCCAGGATGCGCGACTTGGACCACATGGCCTCGATCATCGGGGTATAGATGGTTTCCAGCAGTTTGCGCGGCCAGCTGCGCCCCTGCCACAGAAAGACATTCTTGGCGGTCTGCTGGGTGATCGTCGAAGCGCCGCGGCTGGAGCCCGAGGCCACGACCTTTCGGATCTCTGCCATGTCAAAGCCCCAGTGCAGGCAGAAATTCGCGTCCTCGGCCGCCACCACGGACCGGCGCATGACGGGGGCGATATCCTCGATATCCACCCAGGATCGCGGCTTGATCTGATATTGCCGCGACTGTGCGACGATGGTCCAGGTCGTGGGCGGGTTGATCAGACCGTAAAGCGCCACCAGCGCAGCCATCAGGGCCAGCACACGCAGGGCGAACCAGCGCGTCCAGATCAGCAGGCGTCGCAGCGGACGCCAGCGAATCGTCTTGGCTTTTCCGCCCGGTGCCGGGGGCAGGTCGGTTGCCGGAGGGCGGAACAGGGCGCGCAGGAACATGGCCCGGATTTGTCACGTCCCGTCATGCGACGTCAAGCCGGAGCGATCAGGACGAAGCCGTCGCGGTGTTGTCTGTTGTTCCACCCGACAGGGCGTTGCGCAGCTTTTCCTCATCCTCATGGGAAAGCGAGGTCTGCAGAACCCGCCCGCGTTTGTGCAGCTGTTCCAGCCGTTCCAGCACCTTGTCGGCGGTGATCTTGCGCAGCAGCACGAATACCGCCGAGCCGCCGGGCTGCAGGGCATGGGCGGCCTCGCGCATGAAATCGTCATTGATGCCGATGTCGGTGAATTTTCCCGCCAGCGCGCCCGAGGCCGCGCCGACCGCCGCGCCCAGCAGCGGATTCAGGAAGACCATTCCGATCAGGGCACCCCAGAAGCCGCCACCAACCGCGCCGGTCGCGGTCAGATTGACCGCCTGATGCAGCTTGATGTCATCCTCGCTGGCGCGGGTCACGACGACCGCATCCTCGATTTCGATCAGATATTCCTTCTGCATCTTCACCAGTTCGGCCCGCATATCAAAGCCGGAGGCTTCATCGTCAAAAGCGACAACAATCAGTTCAGACATGGCGGTTTTCCCTTCGAGTGGCTGCGTGCGGCGGCGACAGGCTGTCATCACCGGGGTGATCGCGCCAGAACATGCGCCATCGCGCCGAGCGATTCGCCGCAAGATAGGATTGCAGCCAGACGGTCGGATTGAAATCGGCCTGATGGTCGCATGCGTAAATCTGCCGATCCAGCCTGCTGGTATCCGTTGACGTGCCGCTGCGGTCTTCATGCAGGGCGATCGCCTTGCGCAGGTCCGGCAGATCACCGCGACGCGCGGCGGCTTTCATTGCCCTGACATGGGGCGAGGGCAGCAGGCGGCGCAGACGCAAGCGAAGCTGCCGCCTGCGCGCCGGCCTGCGCCGCAACAGCAGCACCAGCAAGGTGACCAGAAAGGACAGCAGTGGCACCCCCGCAAGCAGCCAGACCGAGGCCGGGGCCTGCGTCGCCCCGAAATTCGTGCCAAAGCCCGCAAAGCCGAAAGGTATCGGTTTCAGGGGCGCGATACGTATCTGGCGGCTGTCGGTATCGAACCAGGGAAAGCCGATTCCGGGAAGGATGGCGGGCTCGCCCGTATGGGGGCGCATTTGCCATTCCCATTCAACCCGCGCCACCGGCCCGTCTTCGGTCAGCACCGTCTCGCGTATTTCGGGCTTGGTATAGCTGATCATCCAGGGCTGGCGGATATCGGGGCGGGGCGGCAGGTAATGTGCCAGCGTTCCAAGCGCCTCGATGGTGACGCGACGGGTCAGAACCTCGTCCTTCTTCAGCGCGCCGGGCCGGGCAGAGAGTTCATCCGTCAAGGTCAGATCACGCGCCGACAGCGCGGGGTGATCGGCCGGAAATGGCTGCACGTTCAGGGTGATTTCTGGGGCCGTGACGGTGGTGTTCTCGCGCCCGCCTCCGGCGGTGACATAGGTCAGATCGTGGCTCAGCGGGCCGACGGTAACCGGACCTGGCTGGCGGGGAAAGACAGCCACCTGACGTTCGAAAATCTGCAACAGGCGTCCGTTCACGCGTTCCTTGTGCCAGTCATCGCGGGCAATCTGGATCCAGTCATAAGCAGACGAATTCGGGAACTGCATGTCCTCCAGCGATATCGTCAGATCATATTCGCCACGGATCCGCAGCCGGACCATTTCGGATTGCACCGGGTTGCCGTGGTCATGCAGGATCATCAGGCGCGCCTCTTGCGACATGGCAGGCGCGGGCATCAGCAACGCCAGACATATCAGCAGCAGTCTTACCATGGGTCGCTCTCGGCGGGGCGGATCAGGCCCAGCCGCGCGCGCCGGTCATATTCGGCGCGCAGCCGCAGCCGCAGGAATTCGCCCGGATCGTCGCTGATGGTTTCCAGCCATGAGTCGCTGGCGGCAATGCCCTTGCTGTCCAGCTTGCGTTCCCATTCCGGCCCCGAGGCATTGGCCAGCAGGTCGGCAATCACCGGCTTGTCCGACTCGATTCCGCCACCCCCCGCGATACGCCCCGGCACGACGGTCTGGCCGCGCACGGGCGGATACATGGTGGCGACGATCTCGCGGTTGTGGCGGGCCTGTTCGTCAGCGGGATCGGCAAAGAGCATGGCGTCGAAATAGGCTACCGACAGCGGGTAGTCGCCCATGGCCGCAAGACTGAGGCCGCGATTATAGGTCTGCGAGCGTCCGGCCATGGCGAAACCGGCGTCGGCGTCGGCATATTGGCCCTGCCGGTATTGCGCAACGCCACGTGCCGCGGGATCACTCAGCAAAGCTGCCGCGGCGCCATTCCATTCTGCGCGCAACGCCAAACGACCAAGGGCATCCGGTCCGGCAAGCCCCAGCAGCATCAGCGCGGCTGTCGCGATCAGCAGCGGGAACCTCATGCGCGCCTCCGCAACATGACCATCAACGGCAGCAGGGCCAGTGCGGCGAGAAAAGGCCCCAGATCGCGATATTGCAGCGTGGTGAGATCAGGGTCGCGCCGCGACGAATGTCCGCGCGACAGCATGTCGGCCAGTTCGGGGGCCTTGTCAGCAGGCATGATCGCGCCCTTGTTGCGCAGCAGCTTGCCCAGTTCCTCTGGCGCAGCAGGCGTGGCATCGGGGGCGGGATTGTCGAGTGTCAGGGCCGACAGCCGCGCTGCCTGGGCGGCCAGTCTGTCGGCAGCGGCCAGCGTGGTGGCATCGATGCCGCCGCCATCGCTGATCAGGATGACATCGCCATGGGGCACATCGGCCAGCAGCGTGGCCGCCATTCCCAACGCGGCTGATGGCTGGCTGCCACGGCCCGGCATGGTGTCGGCCTCCAGCACCGCGACCAGAGTTTCCAGCGTGGCGGGGTCGGCGGTGGGGGCGGCGGCAAGATAGGCCTCACCCGCGTAAAGGATCAGCCCGACCGGACGGCCGGCCAGCCCCTGCAGCAGCCCGGCGGCGGCCAGTTGCGCCTGTTGCAGATCCGGCCCGGTAGCGACAGAGCGCGACATGTCGATGGCAATGATCGCCGCATCGTCCTGCGCCAGAACCGGCGTGTCGGCGCGTGGAATGGCGGGACCGGACATGCCGCACAGCAGCGCCAGCAGGGCCAGCGGCGCAAGGGATCGCTGCCAGCCGGTTTCGCGCCCGCTCAGCACACCCAGGGTGGTCATGGTGCGTAACATGTCGCGGGACATGACGCGTTCCCAGCCCCCTGCATCAGCTTGCCGACGATGCTGCCAGAAGGCGATCATGGCCAATGGCACCAGCCCCAACAGCCACATCGGGCGCAACAGGATCAACCCGTCCATGCGCGCCTCCTGACGGCGAGAAGGGTCAGGCAGACCAGTGCCAGCGTGGCGGGCCAGACCCAATAGGAACGCCAGTAACGCATCGGTGGGCGGGCCGAGGGGTTCGGCTCCAGACGGTCCAGCGCCGTGGCGACCTGCCGCAAGTCACCGGTGCTGCGGACGCGAAAGCTGTCTCCATCGGCTTCGCGAGCAATCGCGCGCAGCGTTGCCACATCGACGGCATCGCGCGAGCGTGGCTGATTTTCCAGATCCTCGGGGCCAAGGGCAATGGTATGGACACGGATGCCATGGGTCGCGGCCAGCCGCGCGGCCTCGACAGCGGGAACATTGCCCGAAGTGTCCACGCCATCGGACAGCAGGATGATCACTCGCGTCGGCGCGTTGCTGTCGCCGAGACGTCTCATGGCCAGCCCCAGCCCGTCCGAAATCGCCGTGCCACGCCCGGAAATGCCGATCTGGGCTTCGTCGATCGCGCGTGCCACGGCATCCACATCAAAGGTCAGCGGCGAGGCGAAATAGGCGCGTTCCCCGAAAATGACCAACCCGATCCGGTCGCCCTTGCGCGAGGTCACAAAGGCCGAAGCGGTCTGCTTGACGGCCTCCAGCCGCGTGACCGGCAGACCGTTCAACTGGAAGTCTTCCTTCATCATGCTGCCCGACAGATCCAGTGCCAGCACGATGTCGCGACCCGAGGCAGGAATCATGTCGGTGACAGTCTCGGTTCGCGGACCGGCCAGCGCCACCAGCAGGGCCACCCATGCCAACCCGGCCAGCCATCTGCCCCCGCCCGCGCCGCTGTTTTCGATGCTGATGGCACCCCGCCAAAGGTGGTCGGGCAGGCGCAGGGCCGGTGGCGAAATGGCGCTGGCGGGCAGCCATTTGCGCAGCAAAAGCGGCAAGGGCAGCAAGATCAACAGCCATGGGGCGGCGAAACTCATCTGGGCTTGCGCGATGTCTTGATGATCCGTTCGATCTGATCATCAGGTGGAACAGGTTCTGCGCCATAGGCGGCGGGGCGCAGGCGGGCAGGCAGATAGCCCAGAATCCTTGCAATCGCCAATAACCGTTCTTGCGGGGCCAGACCTCGGGTGGCGCGGATCCGGCCAAGGCGAGAGGGACGCGGGCGAAGGAAGGGCAGGGCAATGAGATGGGCCATTACCGCCAGCAACATGCCAAGGGCGATCAGGGCGACAATCTCGTGCCAGTCCGGCGATGCCATTGTTGCCGGAAGCCGTGCGGGTTTCAGCGCAGCCAGCATCTCTTCATGTGTCACGGCAACACCTCCTGCACCCGGACACCCAGTGCGGTCAGTCGCGCGCTTTCTGCCGACAGCTCTGGCGGGGTCAGCCGGGCGAAATGGCTGGTCGTACCATTGCTGATGGCGAAGACCCCCTTGGGCGGGGCGGTTTCGGATTCATCCAGGATCAGCGCGACCGTCACCCTGCGCTTTCTTGCCAGCCGCGCAAGCCCGGCCTCGGCGCTGCGCCAGCCGCCCGGACAGGTGGCCAGAGTCACCCGCCCGCCCGCAGGCACCAGCCGCGCGGCAAGTGCCAGTGCCTCGCCCAGATCGGGCATCGCGCTTTCGGTCAGTGCCCGATCATGCTGATGCGCCAGCAATTCTGCAATATCGGCCATCTGCCGATCGCCCGTTGCCGGTGCAAGATGGGCCACACCGGCGGCGGAGACGGTGACAGCGGAAGTGCTGCCGCCGCGTCTGGCGGCCTGCCAGCCCGCGCGGGCCAGAAACCGTGCGGCCCGGACCGAGCGCAGATCCGTCGCGGTGCCCCAGATCATTGCGGCCCGGTAATCGGCCAGCAACAGGGTGATGTCGTCGCGATCCTCATGCAGGCTGCGGATATGGGGATGACCGGTGCGCGCGGTGGCGGCCGGGTCCAGACGGCGGGGATCATCGCCGGGCACATAGGCGCGGATCTCGCGCAGGTCCATGCCGCTGCCCTGATTGCGCCCTGCCACTGCGCCGGGTCTGCGTGTCGCCGGACGCATGCGCCCGCCTGTGTCGGGATCGTCGCGCAAGGCCAGCAGTTCCGCGCGGCTGATCCGGATTCCGGGTCCATCGGGCAGGCTGGCCAATGTCACCAAGGACGCACCTCGCGCAGGATCTGATCGACCAGGGCGCGAGAATCGCGGCCCTCGGTCTCGGCCTGCCATGCGGGAACCAGTCGGTGCGACAGCGCATCAGCGGCCAGGGCCTCGGCATCTTCCGGCAGGCCGTGATCGCGTCCATGCAGCCAGGCCCGCGCCCGCACCCCCGCCGCCAGTGCCAAGGTGCCGCGCGGCGAGACCGGATGTTCAACCCATTGCGCCACCGCGCCGCCGCTGCGGGTCGCCATGACAAGACGGACGATGAAATCCTTGAGTGCGGGGGACAGGAATACCTTGGCTGCCTCGGCGCGGGCCTGTTTCAACTGATCGGGTGTGACGGCCGTGCTGGCGGGCGGCGGGGTGGTGCCTTCGGCCTCGATCAGGTCCAGAATGGCGCGCTCATTCGTCGCGTCAGGCAGTTCCAGACGCAGATGCAGCAGGAAGCGGTCAAGCTGGGCCTCGGGCAGGGGGAATGTACCCTCATGCTCTATGGGGTTCTGTGTGGCCACCACCATGAACGGGTCGGGCAGGGGACGTGTGACGCCGCCGGTGGTGACCTGCCGTTCGGCCATCGCTTCCAGCAAGGCGGATTGAACCTTGGGCGGTGCGCGGTTGATCTCGTCCACCAGAACAAGGCTGTGAAAGATCGGTCCGGCGATAAAGTCGAACTGGCCGGTTTCGGGGCGATATACCTGTGTCCCGGTCAGATCCGAAGGCAGAAGATCGGGCGTGCATTGAATCCGCGCATCGCTGCCGGGCAGATGCGCGGCCAGCTGGTTCACCGCGCGGGTCTTGGCAATTCCCGGCGGCCCTTCGATCAGGACATGCCCCCCCGCCAACAGGGCGATCAGCAAGCGTTCGACCAGAACTTCATGGCCGATCAGGGCGGCGCCGACCTCGGCCCCCAGTCGGGCCACGGCATGGCTGCTTGTCGTCATGTCGTTCATTGCTTCCTCCCGTCGCGACGGGCGAAGCTGTGGCACCCGTCACCGGATCAGATTACGCGACTGAACGAAAAAAGCGCCTCCGACTTTGGTTTGGAATTTCACGATGCGCATATTTGCGAAAACGGCTGTTGTCGGGGGCCGCTTTCAAATGAAAACGCGGCCCCGCAAAGGGGGCCGCGCTGGATTTTCTGGCCAAGATTCGGGCTTATTCTGCCGGAACCGCGCTGCTTTCCTCGACCGGCATGATCGGATGGCTGAGATTGGGCAGCATTTCCTTGGGGCAGACCTGCAGGAAATTGGCTTTTTCCTCATCCCAATCCTGAAGGATCTGTTCGGCCTTGCGGGACATGGTTTCCTTGTAATGCCGCTCGATCAGGGATTTCAGCTCGTTTTCCCAATGCTCTTGCGTGACCGGGCAGAGGACCAGGGTTTCGGCGTTGATGTAATCGCGCGCCAGACCCTTGGGGTCATACAGATAGGCCATGCCCCCGGTCATGCCGGCCCCGAAGTTCGCCCCGATGGAGCCAAGGATGACGGCTGTCCCTCCGGTCATGTATTCGCAACCATTGGTGCCGCAGCCCTCGATGACGACCTTGGCACCACTGTTGCGCACGCCGAAACGTTCGCCCGCGCGGCCCGCCGCGAAGAGATAGCCATCCGTGGCACCATAAAGCACCGTGTTGCCGATGATGGTGTTGTCGGCAGCGGTCAGGGGGCTGGCCATGGGCGGGCGCACGACGATGGTGCCGCCCGACAGGCCCTTGCCGACATAGTCATTGGCGTCGCCGGAAACCTCAAGCTTCAGACCCGGCGCTGCAAATGCCCCCAGCGACTGTCCGGCGCTGCCGGTCAGACGGACGGTCAGGTGATCGGGCTGCAGGGTGTTGCGCATCCCGAAGCGCTGCACGATCATGCTGGAGGTGCGGGTGCCGATGGTGCGCAGGGTGTTGCGCACGGCATAGGACAGTTGCATCTTCTCGCCATCGGCAAAGAAGCGTTCAGCGTCGCGGATGATCTCTGCGTCCAGCGTATCGGGCACCGCGTTGCGCGGCTTGGTGCGGTCATAGACGATCTTGTCCCAGCCATCGACGGTGATCAGCAGCGGGTTCAGGTCCAGATCGTCCAGATGCGCGGCGCCACGGCTGACCTGCGTCAGCAGATCAGCGCGACCGATGACCTCATCAAGGCTGCGGGCCCCGATGCTGGCCAGGATCTCGCGCACTTCCTGCGCATAGAAGGTGATCAGGTTGACGACCTTGTCGGCGCTGCCGGTGAACATGGCGCGCAGCTTTTCATCCTGCGTGCAGACCCCGACGGGGCAGGTGTTCGACTGGCACTGACGCACCATGATGCAGCCCATCGCGATCAGCGCGGCGGTGCCGATGCCATATTCCTCGGCCCCCATCATGGCCGCCATGACGATGTCGCGGCCTGTGCGCAGACCGCCATCGGTGCGCAGGGTGACGCGTTCGCGCAGCCGGTTCATGGCCAGAACCTGATGCGCCTCGGTCAGACCCATTTCCCACGGCAGGCCGGCGAATTTGACGCTGGTCGCGGGCGATGCGCCGGTGCCGCCATTGTGGCCCGAGATCAGGATCACATCGGCCTTGGCCTTGGCGACGCCTGCGGCGATGGTGCCGACGCCGCTGGACGCCACCAGCTTGACGGTGATCTTGGCGCGCGGGTTGATCTGTTTCAGGTCATAGATCAGCTGCGCCAGGTCCTCGATCGAATAGATATCGTGATGCGGCGGCGGCGAGATCAGCGTCACGCCCTGAGTCGAGTGACGCAGGCGAGCGATCAGCTTGGTGACCTTCATGCCGGGCAGCTGGCCGCCCTCGCCGGGCTTGGCACCCTGCGCGACCTTGATTTCCAGCTCTTCACAGGCATTCAGATATTCGGCGGTGACGCCGAAACGGCCCGAGGCAACCTGCTTGATCTTGGCGCAGGGGTTGTCGCCATTGGACAGCGGCTGGCTGTGCGCCGGATCCTCTCCGCCTTCGCCGCTGTCGGATTTCGCACCGATGCGGTTCATGGCGATGTTCAGCGTCATATGCGCCTCGGGCGACAGCGCACCCAGCGACATGCCCGGAGTCACGAAGCGTTTGCGGATCGAGGTGATGCTTTCGACTTCCTCGATCGGGACCGGCTTGCCAAGCGGCTTGATGTCCAGCAGGTCGCGGATATGGATCGGCGGATTGGCCCGCATCGTGGCGCTGAACTGTTTCCAGATGTCATAGCTGGCCTTGTCGCAGGCCATCTGCAACAGCTTCATGGTGTTGGCTTCCCAGGCGTGTTTTTCGCCCGAGCGCCGCAGCTTGTAGAAGCCGCCAACCGGCAGAAGATCGGCATTCTCGCCGGCAAAGGCCTTGCGGTGCGTTTCCACCAGCTTGCTTTGCAGGCCATGCAGGCCGATGCCGCTGATGCGGCTGTGCATGCCGGGGAAATATTCCGCGACCATGGCACGGGACAGGCCGACGGCCTCGAAGTTCAGCCCGCCGCGATAGGACGAGATGACCGAGATGCCCATTTTCGCCATGATCTTCAGCAGGCCGGCGTCAATGGCATCGCGATAGCGACGCATATTGTCGATCAGCGTGCCGCCCAGCAATCCGCGTTCGATCCGGTCGTTGATCGAATCCTGCGCCAGATAGGGGTTCACCGTGGTCGCACCGCAGCCGATCAGCACCGCGAAGTAATGCGGATCGATGCATTCGGCCGAACGCACATTGATGGAGCAGAAGGTCCGCAGCCCCTTGCGGGTCAGCCAGGAATGCACGGCGCTTGTGGCGAGAATCATCGGCATCGCGATGCGGTTCTCGTTCTGGTGCTCGTCGGTCAGGACCAGATGTCCGGCGCCCGAACGCACAGCGTCCTCGGCCTCGGCCCGGATGCGTGCAAGGTTTTCACCCAGAGCTTCGGAGCCGCCGTCGCTTGCGAAGGTGCAGTCGATATGGGTGACACTGTCCCCGAACAGCTTGCACATCTCGTCGAATTCGCCATTGGCGATGAAGGGGCTTTCCAGCGTCAGGATCTCGGTCTGCGCGCTGGATTCGTCCAGAACGTTCTTGAGGTTGCCAAAGCGCGTTTTCAGCGACATCACCCGCGTTTCACGCAGGCTGTCGATCGGCGGGTTGGTCACCTGGCTGAAGTTCTGGCGGAAGAAATGGCTCATGGGCCGATACTGGTTGGACAGAACCGCGGGTGGCGTGTCATCGCCCATCGAGGCGATGGCCTCTTTGCCATCCTCGGCCATGGGCGAGAGGATATGTTCCAGTTCTTCCATGGTGTAGCCGGCGGCGGTCTGCCGGCGGCGCAGTTCTTCGCCCGCGAAACGGGTTTGTTCGGGCAGATCGCGCATGATGTGGTTCAGGTCGACGACCTTTTCGATCCACTCGCCAAAGGGTTGGCTGCCGGCCAGACGGTCCTTGATCTGGGTGTCGTGGTAGAGTTTGCCCTCCCACATGTCGACGGCAATCATCTGGCCCGGCCCAAGCGCGCCCTTTTCACGGACATTGGCTTCATTGATCGGCACCATGCCGACCTCGGAGCCCGCGATCAGCAGATTGTCACCAGTGACGACATAGCGCATCGGGCGCAGCCCGTTGCGGTCCAGGCCACCGCAGACCCAGCGGCCATCGGTCATCGCCAGCGCCGCCGGCCCGTCCCATGGTTCCATCACCGAGTTGCAATAGGCATACATGTCGGCCCATGGCTTGGGCATGTCGGTCGTGGCCTTGGACCAGCTTTCGGGCACCAGCATGGTCTTGGTCATCGGGGCGCTTCGGCCCGACCGCACCAGAACCTCGAACACCGAATCCAGCGCCGCACTGTCAGATGAACCGGCCGGGACAATCGGCTTGATGTCTTCGGCCATGTCACCGAAGGCGCTGCTGGCCATGCGGATTTCATGGCTTTTCAGCCAGTTCAGGTTGCCCTTCAGGGTGTTGATTTCGCCGTTATGGGCCAGCATCCGGAAGGGCTGGGCCAGCCACCATTGCGGGAAGGTGTTGGTCGAATAACGCTGGTGATACAGCGCGAAGCTGGATTCGAAGCGCTCGTCCTTGAGGTCGGGATAGAATTCCGCGACCTGCTCGGCCAGCATCATGCCCTTGTAGATGATCGAGCGGCAGGACAACGAGCAGAAATACAGTTGCGTGACCTGTGCTGCGACGGCCGCCTTCTCGATCCGCCGCCGGATGATATAGAGTTCACGCTCGAACTGGATATGGTCGATGTCCTTTTCGCAGCGGATCAGGATCTGTTCGATCTCGGGGCGGGTGGCATTGGCCTTTTCGCCCAGAACTGCGGTGTTTACCGGGACATGACGCCAGCCATAGATGTTGTGACCCATGCGCAGGACTTCGGATTCCACGATCGTGCGGCAGGTTTCCTGCTGGGCGAAATTGGTGCGCGGCAGGAATACCTGGCCCACGGCGATCAGCTTGTTCTTGTCAGGCTCATGCCCGGTGCGGCGGATCTGGTCGTAGAAAAAGGGCACCGGGATCTGCACATGGATGCCGGCACCGTCGCCGGTCTTGCCATCGGCATCCACGGCACCGCGGTGCCAGATCGCCTTCAGTGCATCAATGCCGTTCTGCACGACCTGGCGGCTGGGTTTGCCCCCCAGATCCACGACAAAGCCGACGCCGCAGGACGAATGTTCGTCCTCGGACCGATACAGGCTGTTTTCGGCCATCCAGTCGCGGCGGGCCTGTTCTTCTTGCTGCCAATCCTTGCTCATAGCTGGGCCCTTTCGTGCAGAAGCTGCGTCATCAACTGATCGCAGTCGAATTGAGGTGTGGTGTCGCCAAAACCAGGCTCTCCGGGAAAACTGAACAGCACCGGGCTGTCATTCGTTTCGCGGCGCTCGCCGGTCCAGTCGCGTTGGGTTTCGATGCCGCCGAAAAAGCGGCGCATGGCGCGATTGATGAATTGCTGCCCCTCGCGGGTGATCAGAACCTCGCCATTGGCATCGCTTGTGGTCAGGCGAAAGCGGGTCTTTTCCAGCTCGACCCCGTCAATGGTGACGGTCTCGCCGGTCAGGATGTCCTCGCCGACGTGATGCAGGCGTTCGCCGGTGCCCGAAACGGTCCAGAAATCGAAATCATCGCGCCCGGTCTCGATCAGCGTGGTGAAGCTGGCATGATCGCGGGATTCCTCGACCAGCATGTCCTCAAGGCCGGTATCGGGGTCCGAGCTTTCGATCCAGCGGGTTTCGGCGTCGATACGCGACAGATGCGTCAGCCCGTCCTGCCCGAACAGCGCGCTGCGCTGATGGCCTTCGGGGTCGGCCGAGCAGCGGTAATACTGTCCGACCGAGCAGCCGCGGTTCTGGACCGTGACTTCCAGCTTGCATCCCTGTGGCACGGTAAAGGTCGCGGCCTCAATCGGCATCGCGCCGATCGCCCACAGCAGGGGCAGCAAGGCCCCGGCCAGGGCACTGCGCTGCACCTGATGGGAAAAACTTGCGGTGACTGCCATGGCCACCGCCTTACTCGGCCGCGACGCGGGCATCGCCAGTCAGGAAATCGGCGATGGACTCGGCAGCCTCGCGCCCGTCACGGATGGCCCAGACCACAAGGCTGGCTCCGCGCACGATGTCGCCCACGGCATAGACGCCGGGAATCGAGGTGCGATGGGTCTGGAAATCGGCCTTGATGGTGCCCCAGCGGGTCACTTCCAGACCGTCCGCACCCCATAGGCGCGGCAGTTCTTCGGGTTCGAAACCCAGCGCCTTGATGACCAGATCGGCGGGTTCGTCGTAATCGGCACCCTCGATCAGCTCGGGCGACTGGCGGCCGGTCACGTCAGGCTGGCCCAGGCGCATCTTCTGGATGCGGACGCTGGCAATCTGATCGACGCCGTCGACATCGCGTTCCTGCGAGGTGGCGGCTTCGCCGGTAACATGGCCGCTGAAGGCGCCGGGGGCGGAAAGCCAGACGAATTCGACGCCTTCTTCCTCGGCATTTTGCACTTCGCGCTGCGATCCTGGCATATTGGCGCGGTCGCGGCGATAGAGGCATTTGACGGATTCCGCGCCCTGACGGATGGCGGTGCGCACGCAGTCCATGGCGGTGTCGCCGCCGCCGATGACGACCACGCGCTTGCCATTGGCGTTCAGCTCGCCGTCTTCATAATCGGGCACGTCATCGCCGAAATCGACCTTGTTGCTGGCGGTCAGATAGTCGATGGCGCGAACGACGCCACGGGCATCGGCATTGTCGATATCCAGATCGCGGGTCTTGTAGACGCCGGTCGCGATCAGCACGGCATCATGTTTGCCGCGGATGGCGTCAAAGCTGATGTCTTCGCCAACATTGCAGTTCAGCACGAATTCCACGCCGCTGTCTTCCAGCAGCTTGTTGCGCCGCATCACGATGTCTTTTTCAAGCTTGAAGCCCGGAATGCCATAGGTCAGCAGACCACCTGCACGGTCGTGGCGGTCATAGATTGTGACCTGAAAGCCCTGACGGCGCAGCATGTCCGCCGCCGCCAGACCGCCCGGCCCGGCACCGATGATGCCGACCGATTCCGCCCGTTCCTGCGCTGGGGTGGCGGCCGTGACCCAGCCTTCTTCCCATGCGGTGTCGGTGATGTATTTCTCGACCGCGCCGATGGTGACGGTGCCATGACCGGACTGCTCGATGACGCAATTGCCTTCGCACAGGCGATCCTGGGGGCAGATGCGGCCACAGATTTCGGGGAAGGTGTTGGTGGCCTGGCTGACCCGATAGGCCTCTTCCAGACGTCCTTCAGCCGTCAGGCGCAGCCAGTCGGGGATATTGTTGTGCAGCGGGCAGTGGCTTTGGCAATAGGGCACGCCGCATTGACTGCAACGGCTGGCCTGCTCGGCCGCCTTCTGGGCTGCGAACTCGCGATAAATCTCGTGGAAGTCTTCGCTGCGTTCGGAGGCCGAACGTTTCTCCGGCATTTCGCGCGGAGTTGAGACGAATTTGAGCATTTTCTGCGTGGCCATAGCTGCGCAACCTTCCAACTGTCGGGAACTTCCGCAGTCCGCATAAACCATGCCACCCGTAATGAAAAGTCAGCAATGCTGACCTATATGTGGAATTTTTGCACCCGCCCCGCAGTTTCTTTTCGGGACGGGGTCATTTTAGGTCAGCATTGCTGACTAACCTATCAGGAGCGCCAGCAAGGCAACGCTTCCGATGATGATCCGCCACCATGCAAACAAGGCGTATCCGTTCTGAGACACATATCCCAACAGCCAGCGTACGACGACAACCGCGCTGAAAAAGGCGCAGATGAAACCGATGACGATATTGCCCATCGCCGCCGCGTCCAGCACGTCGCGATTCTTGTAGAGGTCATAGACAAAGGCCCCCAGCATCGTCGGCATCGAAAGAAAGAACGAAAATTCGGCCGCCGAGCGTTTGTCCGCGCCAAGCGCCAGCGCGCCGACAATGGTCGCGCCGGAACGAGAGACGCCGGGAATCATTGCAAGGCATTGGATGACGCCGATCTTGAAGGCCATCGGCAAGGGGAAATCCTCGGCCCGGGAATAGCGCGGGTTCTGTGCCCAACGGTCGACCAGCAGCAGGACGATCCCGCCCAGGATCAGCATGGTTGCAATCAGGACCGGGGTTTCGAACAGTATCGTCTTGATGATGTCATGCGCCATGACGCCGATCACGACGGCCGGCATGAAGGCCAGCAGCACTGCCGCGATGAAGCGGCGCGAGGCGGCGTCATGCGCTGCGGTCGAGAAAATGGCCCAGAGACGCGTCGAATAGACGCCCAGGATCGCCAGCACCGCACCAAGTTGAATCACGACCTCGAAGGCGCGGCCCGGCGAGTCAAATCCCAGAAAGCGCCCGGCCAGAAGGACATGGCCGGTTGACGACACGGGGATGAACTCGGTCAGGCCCTCGAGAATGCCGAGAACCGCTGCAACAATGGTATTGGGTTCCATCAGAACTCGCGAAGATTCTTGGCCGAGTCCTTGATTGCGTCATATTGTCCCGAGGGACGGAAGCGCCACAGGTAGTCCTCGATGACAGCCTCGGCCGCGATCGGCTGCAGACCCAGATCGGCGAATCCCCTGGCATCCGGGCTGACCACATTGTCATTGCGCAGCAAGGGAAGCTGGTCGCGCGAAAGGAACTTGTTCGAGAACAGCCCGAACGAGGCAAATTGCACGCCATCCAGAACGGTTGCCCCGATCCGGGCCAGCCAGAAGGGCATGTTCAGCACCAGCCGACGACGGTGAGTGACCTTGAGAACCTGGGCGATCACCTCGCGCATCGTCAGGACGTCAGGTCCGCCCAACTCGTAGATGCCGGTTTCGGCTTCGCCGGTCGCGCCCATCACGGCGGCCAGTGCCACGTCCTCGACATAGACGGGCTGCAGCCTGGTCCGTCCGCCGATGATCGGCGTGATCGGGCCCAGCCGTGCAAGGCTGGCAAAGCGGTTGTAGAAATGGTCGTCGGGACCGAAGATGACCGAGGGTCGCAGGATGACCGCATCGGGGCGGTGCTTCAGCACGGCGGCTTCGCCCCGCGCTTTCGAGGCGATATAACGGCTGGCCGATTTGGGATCGACACCAATGCCCGAGAGATGCACGATTCGGGCGACGCCCATCTCGGCAGACAGGCGCGCGATATGTTCGGCGCCCTGTTCAAAGACATTGGTGAAATTGCTCTTGCCTTCGGGGCGTTCGATGTTGACGCAGTTTACCACCGCATCTGCATCCGACATCGCCGCGCGAACCGACATTTCGTCGCGAATGTTGCACAGCACGGGCACAACCTGTCCGACGGCGCCATAGGTGCGCGTGAACAATGCCTCGTCCGGGCGACGCACGGCGACCCGCACCCGCCATCCGCGTTTGGCCATCAGTCGCACAACATGCCGACCGACAAAGCCCGACCCACCAAAGATCGTGACCAGTTTCGCCATTGGCTTTTCGCCTCCTTCGTGCAGCATACCAGCGTTCAATACCCAAGCAGAGCTGGCGCGACAAGCCACGTGGTTACCGTGCCCGCAGTTCCTTGATCAATGTATCGGCCACGCGATAGGCATTTGCCGCGATCGTCAGGCTGGGATTGCACCCGTTCGAGGTCGGCATGAAGCTGGAATCCGCCACCGTCAGATTGTCGATGCCGTGAACGCGACAGTTCCGGTCCAGCACGCTGCTGCGGGGATTGTCACCAAAGCGCAGCGTGCCGCAGGGGTGGGCAAAGTTCAGCGTCGGCATATGGTTGAAGAAAATCCGCCGGTGCTGGCGAAAGGCCTGTTTCATGGCGCGCCGGAAAGCCATGCGGCGATCTTTCAACTCGTCGTGAATGCTGTATTCAAAGCGCAGCCGGTCCGGCTGCGCGGGATCGGCAAGCACACGGTTTTCGCTGTAGGGCAAGTCTTCCAGTACGCCGACAAAGATCTTGGCAGGCCCCAGCAGCGGCAGGATCCCATGGGGCAACAGGCGCAGAAAATGGCGCAGCGGGCGGATCTTGCGCAGGAACGAGCGGTCGAACATTTCGTTCAGCGCATAAAGAACCTCACCATAGCCGGCGTCGATTCCCATCGACTGGATCAACCCGAAGCGCTGACCATCCATATGATAAAGGTCGCGCAGGCTGATGGCGCGGCTGGGCGCATCGGATTTGCTGCCATGTCCGGGCCAGATTGCCAGCATTTCGCTGAGATGGAACATCAGGTTGCGGCCCACGAGGTCATTGTTGTTCCCAAGCCCGTCGGGCCATGCCTCGCTGCGCGATTGCAGCATCAGCGTGGGCGAGCCAAGCCCGCCGGCCGACAGGACATAATGTCTGGCGTGAAGGCTGAAGTTCTGGCCGTCTCGGCTGCAGTTGATCCTGCTGACCCTGTCGCCTGCCTCGATGCCGGTCACATTGCAGCGATCCAGCAGTTTCGCATGGCCGGTCGCCAGCGCGGGCAGAACGCCTGCCGAGCGGCCATCCATCTTGCAGGGGCGCGGGCAGCGGCGTCCGAAACATTGCTGGCAGTCAGGCGGGAATTCGGCGGCGATATGGGTCTGATAAGGATTGAGCCCCGCTTTGCTGAACGCGGCGCGCAGCGTTGCGTCCACCTCTGTCACCCTGCGCGCGGGGCGCAGTTCGGGCGCATCGATACCGCCCAGAGGGTCAATCTCGCCGCTGATGCGAAAGTTCTTTTCGGCAAGGTCGAAATAGGGGCGCATCTCGGCATAGCTGACGGGCCAGCCGCCCGTCGGGTGGGGGCGTTCGGTTGAATCGTCCAGATCATGGGGTTCGGGGCGTTCCAGGGTTGCCGCGTAAAAGGTCGAGGTGCCGCCCACGCAGGCACCGACCATTCCGAACAACTGGGAATCGCGCCCGTCGATTCGCGCTTCCAGCGGGTAGGGCCAGATCCCTTCCTCCAGCCGGGCCGTCGGATCGGTGACGCCTGTTTCGACCTCGGTGCCCGTGCTGCCGTCCAGGTCGGGGCCTTTTTCGACCATCAGGACCGAAAGTCCCGCCTCGGCCAGCCGGCGGGCGATACTGCCCCCGCCAATCCCGGTGCCGATCACGATGACATCCCATTGCGTATTCAGGTACTCGTCCAACATTCACTCGGTCCCATTTGCGCCGCTGACGGTCTTGTCGGCGCCGCGCCAGATACATGCTCTGCAATATGTCCGGAAAACACCGGTATTTATATCTGTCATTTGAGCCAGTTTCGTCGATTTGCGGGGCGCGGCAAATTTTTTTCGCCTTCCGGAAGAAAAAAGTAAAACAGGCCATTGACGACCCCGATCACTGGCTTTAGAGACCCGCCTACACCACCTGCCCAGGTGGCGGAATTGGTAGACGCGCACGGTTCAGGTCCGTGTGCCGCAAGGCGTGGAGGTTCGAGTCCTCTCCTGGGCACCAAAAAAATCCCGTGGCTCGTCAGAGCTGCGGGATTTTTTGTTTCCGGGTCTGTCGCACCTGCCCTGTATCGGGCAATGACGCCACAGCATCGGGCCGTTTTGCGGATTTTGGTGGAACGTAGCGGCGGTTTCTGTTCAGAGAGGCCCGAGCCAGCCAGAAGCGGACGAAGCGATGAGTATTCATCTTTACCAGAATGACCTTCCCGACGATCTCGACCTTGGCGCGATCGTCGCAATCGACACCGAGACGATGGGACTTGATCCAAGGCGTGACCGGCTCTGCCTTGTGCAGATGTCGTCTGGCGACGGAGATGCGCATCTGGTTCAGATCGAGCGGGGCCAGACCGAGGCCCCCAATCTTTGCCGGATGCTGACCGATCCCAAGGTGGTCAAGCTGTTCCATTTTGGTCGTTTTGACATCGCGGCACTGGAAAATGCCTTTGGCGTCGTGACCTCGCCGGTCTGGTGCACCAAGATCGCTTCGAAGATGGTGCGCACCTTTACCGACCGTCACGGGCTGAAATATCTGCTCAGCGAGCTGGTTGGCGTGGATATCAGCAAGCAGCAGCAGAGCAGCGACTGGGGCGCGGATGATCTGACCGACGCCCAGCTTGAATATGCGGCATCGGATGTTCTGCATCTGCACAAGCTGAAAGAGGCGCTGGAAGAGCGGCTGCGCCGCGAGAACCGACTGGGACTGGCACAGGCCTGTTTCGATTTTCTTCCGGCCCGGGCCCATCTGGATCTGCTGGGCTGGGGGGATGAAAAAGACATATTCCATCATTAGGTAACTTCCATGACGACATACTTAGAAACCGCTGCCCGTGTGATCAGGACCGAGGCGGAGGCGCTTCAGTTGCTGGCCGGTTCGCTTGGCCCGGAATTCCAGAAGGCGATCGACCTGGTTCTGGGCGCGCAGGGGCGCGTGATCCTGTCGGGCATGGGAAAATCGGGTCACATCGCCCGCAAGATCGCGGCGACGCTGGCCTCGACCGGAACGCCCGCGCAATTCGTCCACCCTGCCGAGGCCAGTCATGGCGATCTGGGCATGGTGACGCAGTCGGACGTGGCGCTGGTCCTGTCAAACAGCGGCGAAACGCCGGAACTGGCCGATCTGATCGCCCATACCCGGCGTTTCCAGATTCCGCTGATCGGCGTGGCCTCGCGGGCCAATTCGACGTTGCTGCGGCAATCGGATGTGGCGCTGTTGCTGCCCCCGGCCGAGGAAGCCTGTGGCAACGGGATCGTGCCGACCACCTCGACCACGATGACGTTGGCCCTGGGTGATGCCCTGGCGATTGCGCTGATGGAACATCGCCGCTTTACGCCCGAACATTTCCGTACTTTCCATCCCGGTGGCAAGCTGGGTGCGCTGCTGGCCACCGTGGGCGACCTGATGCATGACGACCTGCCATTGGTGCGTGAAGACACGCCGATGACCGAGGCGCTTCTGGTGATCAGCCAGAAGGGCTATGGCGTGGCCGGGGTTGCCGATGCGGATGGCCGGCTGACGGGCATCATCACCGATGGCGACCTGCGGCGCCACATGGACGGCCTGCTGAACCATACGGCGGGCGAGGTCATGACCCATGGCCCCAGCGTCATTGCGCCCGACGCGCTGGCCGAGGCTGCCCTGGCAGAGATGCAGTCGCGCAAGATCACCTGCCTGTTCGCGGTTCAGGACGGCACGCCGCGCGGGATCCTGCATATCCATGACTGCCTGCGCGCCGGCATGGTCTGATCCCATGACCCGCACCCGCATCGTCAGATGGTTGCGCGTGCTGTTGCCGCTTGTCGCATTGGCGATCCTGTCGACCATGTTCCTGTTTTCGCGCCAGCCGGACGGGGATGCCAGCATTCCCTATGCCGAGGTGGATGCCGAGCAGATGGCACGTGAGCCGCGTATCGTCGCGCCCGAATATGCGGGCGTGACCGGTGACGGCGCCGAGGTGACCCTGCGTGCGCTTGATGCGACGCCGGCCACCGATGAACGGGATGCGACCCTGCAGCAGGTGGCGCTGGAGTGGGTCCGGCCCGATGGGTTGTCGGCACATCTGACTGCACCGGATGCGGGGGTCGGGCAGGATCTGATCGCACTCAGCGGCGGGGTGGACATCTCGCTGTCTTCGGGCTGGACACTATCCGCGCCCGAGGTCGAGGCCGCCACCGACCGTTCGCATCTGGGTGCCAGCAATGGCGTGGTGGCGACCGGACCCTTCGGCAGGATCACCTCGGACGACATGGAACTTCAGCCCAAGGTCGCGCCCTCTGATGCGACCGAAGACGAAAATCCTGCGGTCTTGAGCTTTTCCGGCAGCGTTCGTCTGCTATACCAACCCTGATCTAGCAAAGGACCGTCATATGTTGCGCCCCCTGATGATCGCCCTGCTTCTTGCATCGGGCCCTGCCTTCGCGCAAAGCGTCGCCTTCGGCGGCATGCAAGCGGACAGTTCGGCCCCGGTCGAGGTTGCGGCGGACCGGCTGGAGGTCGATCAGGCGGATGGCAATGCGGTGTTCACCGGCAATGTGGTGATCGGGCAGGGAGAGATGCGCCTGTCCGCCGATCGCGTGACGGTTGAATATGCCAATGAGGAGCAATCGCGCATCCGTTCGATGCATGCGGTGGGCAATGTGGTTCTGGTCTCGGGCGGAGATGCGGCCGAGGCGCGCGAGGCGGTCTATCAGGTTGAAACCGGCGGCGTGACGCTGACCGGCGATGTCGTTCTGGCGCAGGGCGAGAGCGTGCTGACTGGTGACAAGATGATCGTGGATCTGGTCAATGGCACCGCCCGGGTTGACGGGCGGGTGCGCTCGATCCTGCAGCAGGGCGGCAATTGATGCAGGTTCCGGCTGCGCAGATGGATGGCGACGGGTTGCAGGTGCATGGGCTGCGCAAATCCTATCGCAAGCGTCCGGTGATTCACGATGTGTCGGTCTCGCTCAAGCGTGGCGAGGTCGTGGCGCTCCTGGGGCCCAATGGCTCGGGCAAGACGACATGTTTCTATTGCATTGCCGGGCTGGTGCCCCCCGATGCCGGGCAGGTCCTGATCGACGGTCAGGACGCGACGCGCCTGCCGATGTTTCGGCGCGCGCGCATGGGCATCGGCTATCTGCCGCAGGAAATGTCGATCTTTCGCGGGCTTTCGGTCGAGCAGAACATCATGGCGGTGCTGGAGGTGACGCTGCGGGACCCGCGCCATCGCCGTGACCGGCTGGAGGAATTGCTGGGCGATTTCTCGATCACGCATCTGCGCGGTGCCCCGGCCATGGCGCTGTCGGGCGGGGAAAGGCGCCGGGTCGAGATCGCGCGCTGTCTGGCCTCGGATCCCAGCTTCCTGCTGCTGGATGAACCCTTTGCCGGTGTCGATCCGATTGCAGTCGGAGAGATTCGCGAGTTGGTTCATGCCTTGAAATCCCGCGGGATCGGGGTTCTGATCACCGATCACAATGTGCGCGAGACATTGGCCATCGTCGATCGTGCCTATATCCTGCATGACGGGCATGTGCTGATGTCCGGCACCACCTCGGAGATCGTCGCCGATTCCAAGGTGCGCGAAGTCTATCTGGGTGAAAGTTTCCATCTGGGATGATTCTTCTGGGGAAAAATGTCACTGTGGCGTGTGTTGCCGTTGACAGATCCGTTTTGCTGTCACCAAATTGAGACATGCGGGTGCGGTATCACGCCGTGCCCCGCCACCCCCGTTTTCCGCCGCGCGCCGGCAACTCGAACGGGTCGGCGCATGCGGAGACGGGCAACCGAAGAGGAAACACGATGCGCTATACCATCAGCGGAAAACACATTGATGTTGGCGATGCCCTCAGCACGCATGTCGAGACAGAGCTTGGGGAAACGATTACCAAATACTCCCAACGTCCGACCGACGCGGCGGTAACATTTTCCCGTGATGCGCATCAGTTCGTCTGCGATACCGTCGTGCATCTGTCCACCGGTCTGACGGTGCAGGCGCGCGGAATCGCCAACGAAGTCTATGATGCATTCGAAGCCTGCCGTGAAAAGATGGACAAGCAGCTGCGCCGCTACAAACGGCGTCTGAAAGACCATCACAAGGACCGGTCCGAGCCTGTTGAATTCGGTGAGGCGGGAATGTATGTGCTTTCGTCTGATGAGAGCAATTGGGAAACCGGGGCCGATGGTCTGGAACCAATCATCATCGCCGAAATGGAATCCCGCGTGCCCACGCTGTCGGTTGGTGACGCGGTCATGCAGATGGAACTGGCAGGGACGCCGCTTCTGGTGTTCCGCAACGAGAAACATGGCGGCGTGAATGTTGTCCATCGCCGTGAAGACGGCAATGTCGGATGGATCGACCCGCGCGGGAACGGCTGACGCCGAAACCGCCACGCCACACAGAATGCACCGCCCCCGGATGATACCGTCCGGGGGCGGATAGCTTAGGAAAGACGTGTCGCGATGCAACTCAGCGAAATTCTCAAGCCCGGAGCCGTCCGTTCCCTTGGACAGGTGACATCCAAGAAACGCCTGTTTCAGGAACTGTCCGAACTGGCCAATGCCGAATACCGGCTGCCTCAATCCGAGGTTCTGGATGCGCTGCAAGAGCGCGAGAGCCTGGGGCCGACCGGCGTCGGGCAGGGGGTGGCACTGCCACATGCGCGGCTGCATGGGCTGGACAAGGTCGTCGGCCTGTTCCTGCGGCTGGAAAAGCCGCTGGATTTCGATGCGGTGGACCGTCAGCCCGTCGATCTGGTCTTTGCGCTGCTTGCGCCGGAAACCAGCGGTGTCGATCACCTCAAGGCACTGGCCCTGGTGTCTCGAACGCTGCGCGATGGCGATCTGCGCAACAAGCTGCGTGCCAATGACAATCAGGCGGCGCTTTACGCCGTTTTGTCCGCCGCCCAGGGCATAAGGGCCGCATGACGGTTTTATTTGGTCCGATTCGGCCCTATAATCATGCCTCATGGGTCTTGAGGAGGGTTCATCATGACCAAGCATATCAGTGACCAACCACGTCATCACGGCGGCCAGAGGCTGCGTGAATACACCCGTCGGGAACGTTTTTCCGGGCTTCACCCGGTCGTTGCCAAACTGAGGTCGCGGCCGAAGTCACGTGGCGATGAAGGTCGCCGGACAGCCGAATATCTGCGAATCGAGCGCGGCCATCTGGTCTGAGCGATCGCAGGGGCTGTCCCCGATGGCAGCGACCTGCAATGGAAATAAGGCCCCGCAATGGAAAAAGGCCACCGGATCTCTTTCCGGTGGCCTTTCTCGGTTTGCTGTCCTGATTACCCGGGCAGGGCCTTGTTCAGGCGCGCACCAGTTTTTCGTAATCTTCGGCAATGGCGCGGGTGGTTTCTCCGACCTGAAAGTTCCAGTCGCCGATCTGGGCAACCGGGGTGACCTCGGCGGCGGTACCGGTCAGGAAGCATTCCTGGAAGCCGTCCAGTTCTTCGGGTTTGATCCGGCGCTCATGCACGGTCAGCCCCTTCTCCTTCATCATCTCGATGACGGTGCGGCGGGTGATTCCGTTCAGAAAGCGGTCGGCCAGCGGCGTGTGGACTTCACCGTCCTTCAGGAAGAAGATATTCGCGCCGGTCGCCTCGGCCACATAGCCTTCCCAGTCCATGAACAGCGCGTCCGAGAAGCCTTTTTCCTCGGCGGCATGTTTGGACATGGTGCAGATCATGTACAGACCGGCAGCCTTGGCGGCAGTGGGGATGGTTTCCGGGCTGGGGCGTTTCCACTTGGCGACGTCCAGCTTGGCACCCTGCCATTTTGCATCACCGTAGTAGCTGCCCCATTCCCAGGCGCAGACGGCCATGCGGACGGGGTTGCGCTTGGCCGAGACACCCATGTCCAGACCTGACCCCCGCCATGCGACGACGCGCACATAGGCGTTCTCGAAGCCGTTGGCCTTCAGGACTTCCTCTTTCGCCGCATCGATTTCATCTGCCGAATAGGGAATCGGCATGTCCAGCAGCCGTCCCGATTCGATCAGGCGCAGCGAATGTTCATGTCCCTTGAAAATCTTGCCGTCATAGCAGCGCTCGCCTTCGAAAACCGAACTGGCGTAATGCAGTGCGTGGGTGAGCACATGCACCTTTGCGTCGCGCCAGTCGACCAGTTCACCGTCCATCCAGATCTTGCCGTCGCGATCGTCATATGCCGCCGTCATCTTATTCTCCATCAGGGTCGGGTTTTGCATATCTTGCGCAAGACCGCCCGATTCCGGCCTTTTTGTTGCGCGAAGCACTTGACGGCTAGCAATCGAATCTTGGAAAGTCAACAACGCTGCCCTATCACGTCAACAACCACGGAAGGATGACGAATGCAGAACAAGGCGCGCATGCAGACAATGGTCGGCGAGGATCTGCTGTTCCTGACCGATGACCAGCTGCGCCGTGGCATCGAGGCGATGTTTTTCGCCTATCGCGCCTTTACCGCGGATCCCGACCTGATTCTGGCAGAGATGGATTACGGGCGCGCCCACCACCGGGCCCTGCATTTCATCCATCGCAGTCCCGGTCTGACCGTCACCGCGCTGCTGGCCGTGCTGGGGGTGACCAAGCAATCCCTGAACCGGGTGCTGCGCACCCTGATCGAGGACGGGCTGGTCGAAAGCCGCGTCGGGCGGCGTGACCGGCGCGAAAGATTGCTGTATCTGACCGAGGCGGGCACCGCGCTGGAGCGCAGGCTGTCCGCGGCGCAGCGGGCGCGGATGCGCACGGCCTATCGCAATGCCGGCCCGCAGGCGGTGGCGGGTTTCCGGCAGGTGCTGGAAGCGATGATGGACCCCGAGACCCGGGCACAGTATCAGGCAATGAAGGATCTGCCCGAGGAAGATTGAGGCCCAACCATGAACAGCCCGGATGCCCATATCCTGATCGTTGACGACGATGAACGTATCCGTGCCTTGCTGGGGCGGTTTCTGCGCAAGAATGCTTTCATGGTGACCATGGCGCGTGATGCCGCGCAGGCCAGGCGGCTGTTGAGCGGGCTGGAATTCGACCTGATCGTTCTGGACGTGATGATGCCCGGCGAGGATGGCTTTGCCCTGACCCGTGCGCTGCGCCAGAAAATTCAGACGCCGATCCTGTTGCTGACGGCGCGGGGCGATATCGAGGACCGTATTACCGGGCTTGAAAGTGGCGCGGATGACTATCTGCCCAAACCCTTCGAGCCGCGCGAATTGCTGTTGCGGATCGAGGCCATCCTGCGTCGCATCCCGGCGGCCGAGACGGCGCAGCCGAAATTCCTGTCGCTGGGTCAGCTGCGCTATGACACCGAAAAGGGAGAGTTGTGGCAGGGCGAGTCGATCATGCGCCTGACCGGCACCGAGCAGGCCCTGCTGCGCAAGCTGGCCGCAAGTCTTGGCGAACCGGTCAGTCGCGCGGAACTGATCGAGGACCTGGGCCGGGGCGGCAGCGAGGATGGCGACAATTCCGAACGCGCCATCGATGTGCAGATCACCCGCCTGCGTCGCAAGATCGAGGCCGACCCGAAAGAGCCGCGATTCCTGCAGACCGTGCGCGGCACCGGCTACATGCTGATGGCCGACTGATCTTGTTCGCCGCTGCGAAGCGGCCTAGCTTGGCAACGCATGGATTCTCTTCCGACATATCAGGGCATCGCGATTGACGCCGACACCGCCTTGGCGCTGCTGGAATGGCAGGTCGAGATGGGCGCGGATGAAGCCATGCTGGATGCGCCGGTAGACCGTTTCGAACTGGCCCCGCGATCACGCGCGGCTGACACTCCGGTGATGCCGCCCTTGCAGATGCAGGCCCCGGCCGTGGCGAGCCCGCAACCCTCGGTCCAGGACGATCTGCAGGCCAGAGTCGCCGAGGCCGAATCCCTTGCCGCACGGGCCCAGAGCCTTGAGGCCTTGGCGGCTGCCCAGGCGGGTTTTGACGGGATCGAGTTGAAGAAGGGCGCGCGGAATTTCTGCTTTGCCGATGGCAATCCCAAGGCGCGGGTGCTGATTCTGGGTGAGGCACCGGGCGATGAGGAGGACCGGCAGGGCCGCCCCTTTGTGGGGCAGGCGGGGCAGTTGCTGGATCGCATGTTCGAGGCGATCGGCCTGTCGCGACAGGAAGTCGACGCCGAGAAGGCGCTGTATATCACCAATGTGCTGGCATGGCGTCCGCCGGGGAATCGTGACCCCAGCAATGACGAGATTTCCCTCAGCATGCCTTTCGTTCGACGGCATGTCGAGCTGGTTTCGCCGGATCTGGTGGTGCTGATGGGCAATGTGCCCTGCCAGGCTGCAATCGGGCGGCGCGGCATCCTGCGTTTGCGCGGCCAATGGACGCAGGCTTTCGAACGCCCGGCCCTGCCCATGACCCATCCCGCCTATCTGCTGCGCACTCCGGTCGCCAAGCGCGAGGCCTGGGCGGATCTGCTGTCACTGTCGGCGCGGATGGAATCGCTTTCCGTTTAGGAAATGTTTCCCCATCATGTGGTAACCCTGAACATGAAGGGACCGACATATTCGCATGCGCTTTTTGTTTCGCAGCCTTATGGGGCTGTTCCTGACATTTCTGACGCTTGGCCTGCTGTTCCTGGCGGGGGTCCACCTCTGGCGGCTGAGCACGGCGCCGGACGGGCCGGGGCGTCCGGGCGATGGTCGGGCAGAACAGGTTTACACGGCGCGATTGCTGACAGTGAAGCCGCAGCCGGTCACGCCGCGGATGAAGGTCTATGGGACGGTCGAGGCCCGACGCAGGCTGGAACTGCGCGCAGGGGCCAGCGGGCAGATCGTCTTTCTTGATCCGCAGATGCTGGAAGGTGGCACCGTGACGGCGGGCCAGTTGCTGGTGCGCATTGATCCGGCGGCGGCGCAGGCGGCGCTGGACAATCAGATTGCTGCCCGCGACGATGCCGAGGCGACGCTACGCGATGCGCAACGCAATGTGCTGGTGGCTGCCGATGACCTGGCCGCCGCCGAACGTCAGGCAGAACTGCGCCATGCCGCCGTCTCACGTCAGGAATCCCTGGCAGAGCGGGGGCTGGGCACCAGCGCCGAGCGCGAGGCCTCGCAGCTTGCGGCATCCGCGGCCGAGCAGGCGGTCATTGCCGGACGATCCGCCCTTGCAGCGGCGGAATCTGCGGTGACGGCAGCCAGAAACGCCCTGCGCCGCGCCGAGATCGACCTGTCCGAGGCAAGACGCGCGCTGGCCGATACCGAGATCCGCGCCGATTTCTCGGGGCGGGTGACTGATGTGACGGCAGTTCAGGGCGGTCTGGTCAGCCTGAATGAACAATTGGCCGAAATCATCGACCCCAAGGTTCTGGAGGTCAAAGCCCCCCTGTCTCTGGATCAGTTTTCCCGTCTTTCCGGGCCGGATGGCGGCTTCGAGGGGCGGCCTGCGACCGTGGTGCTGGATGGCTCGGCAGGGCGTCTGACGGCGACGGCGCGGCTGGATCGCGCCGCCGCCTCGGTTGCCGAGGGCACGACCGGGCGGGTCATCTATGCCAGCATCACAAGTGGCGGCGAAACAATGCGGCCCGGAGATTTCGTCAGTCTCGAGATCCCCGAACCGGTTCTGGAAAACGCCGCCATCCTGCCCGCGACGGCCATCGGGGCAGATGGTTCGGTGCTGGTCATGGGGCCGGAGGGACGGCTGATCGCTCATTCCGTCACGGTTCTGAGGCGACAGGGAGACGATGTGATCATCGAGGTCACGGCCGATCTGCATGACGCGCGAGTCGTGGCCGAACGCGCCCCACAGCTTGGTGCGGGCATCCGGGTGCGCGATGCGGCCGCGCCGGTGCCGCCTGCCGATCATCAGGCCGGCAAGGAACAAAGGCAGGGCAATGGCTGAACCACGGGGGCTGCTGTCGCTTTTTGTTCGCCACGCCACGCTGGCGAATCTGGTGATGGCAGTCATGGTGGTCGGGGGGCTTTACGGCGCACCAAAGCTGCGCGCGCAATATTTTCCCGATACGGTCATCCAGGAGGTCGATGTCCGGGTGCAATGGGATGGTGCCGGTCCCGAGGATGTGGACAGCGCCATCGTCGCGGTTCTGGAGCCCGCGCTGATGGGGATAGAAGGTGCCACGATGACCTCGTCCCGTGCGGTTCAGGGCGCGGCGCGGATCGAGATCGAGTTCGAGCCGGGCTGGGACATGTCACGTGCCACGGCTGACGTGGAAAGCGCGATATCCGGTGCCGGAGACCTGCCGGAGGGGGCGGAAGATCCTGAAATAACCCGCAACTCCTGGCGCGACAGGGTGGCCGATGTGATCATCTCGGGGCCGGTCGGGCTGGATCAGCTGGGGCGGATCGCGGATGATTTCGTCAACCGGCTCTATGCGCGGGGGATTACCCGGCTGACCATCACGGGGCTTGCCGCGCCGGAAACCCTGATCGAGCTGCGTATCGGCGACATGCTGCGCCATGATGTCACCATGGACCAGATTGCCCAGGTGGTGGCTGCCGCTGCAACGGTCAGCCCTGCGGGGGATGTGGCCTCGGGGGCGTCGCGGGTGCGTACCGGTGCGGAAGCCCGCGATCCTGCAGCAGTGGCGGCCCTGTCGCTGGCCGCGCGCCCCGATGGCACGCAGTTGACCATTGGCGATGTCGCCGATGTCCGACAGGCAGGGATGGATCGCAACACCGCCTATTACGTCGATGGCGAGCCGGCAGTCATGGTACGGGTCCAGCGCAGCGCCTCGGGCGATGCCATCGAAATGCAGCGCCTTGTCGAGACCGTGGCGTCCGAGATGCGCCCCTTTCTGCCTGCTTCGGTGGATATCGAACTGGTGCGTGCGCGGGCCGAACGGATCGCGGCGCGGCTGGAACTGTTGCTGGACAATGCCGCCATCGGGCTGGTGCTGGTCGTGTCGCTGCTGTTCCTGTTCCTGAATGCCCGCACCGCCCTGTGGGTTGCAATGGGAATCCCGGCTTCGCTGCTGGCTGCGGCGGGGCTGATGTATGCCACGGGCATGACGCTGAACATGATTTCATTGTTCGCGCTGATCCTGACGTTGGGGATCATCGTCGATGATGCCATCGTGGTTGGAGAGCATGCCGACTATCGGGCGCGCAAGCTGGGCGAAGCCGCTGCCATCGCGGCAGAGCGCGCGGCGCGGCGCATGGCGGCCCCGGTGATTTCATCCTCGCTGACGACGATCATCGCCTTTGCCGGGCTGGTCGTGATCGGCGGACGTTTCGGCAATCTGATTGCCGATATCCCGCTGACGGTGATCATCGTGCTGATCGCCTCGCTGATCGAGTGCTTTCTGGTTCTGCCCAATCACATGTCCCATGCGCTGACGCGGGCGGCGCGGCGTCACTGGTATGACCGGCCCTCGAAACTGGTGAACAGCGGTCTCGACTGGCTGGTCCTGCATTTGCTGCGCCCGCTGACCGAATGGGTGCTGAAGCTGCGCTATCCGGTGCTGGCGCTGACGATTGCCATGCTGGCCTGGGCGGTCGGGTCGCTGATGTCGGGGCAGGTGCCGTGGCGGTTCTTCAATGCGCCCGAACAGGGCAGCGTCGCGGGAAATTTCGCGATGCTGCCGGGAGCGACGCGTCAGGATACCCTGCGGGTCATGGGGCTGGTGCAGGGGGCGGTGGACAGCGTGACCGCGCAATATGAGGAAGAATACGGCGTCAATCCCGTCACCCATGCCATGACCATGGTGGGCAGCAATTCGGGGCGACCCTTGCCGGGAGCGGACACCAAGGACAGCGACCTGTTGGGCGCGGTGCAGCTTGAGCTGATCGACCCCGATTTCCGGCCCTATTCCAGCTTTGATTTCGTCGCCTCGCTGCAGCGCGCCATGCCACAGGATCCCTGGCTGGAGACCATCAGCTTTCGCGGGTTCCTGTCCGGACCGGGGGGCGACTCGATCTCGGTGCGCATGACCGGTGCCGGGGCGCAAAGGCTGAAGGATGCGGCCGAGGCGCTGAAGGCAAGGTTGGCCGCATTCCCCGAGGTATCGGCGCTGGAAGACAGCATGTCCTATGACAAGGACGAACTGGCGCTGCAACTGACCCCGCAGGGCAAGGCCCTGGGCTTTACGACCGAAGGTCTGGCCCGCGATCTGCGTCAGCGTCTGGGCGGGATCGAGGCGGCCACATTCCCGGTCGGCACGCGCACCGGGGCGATTCGTGTCGAACTTCCCGAAAGCGAACGTCGCGGGGACTTTCTGGAACGGATGCGGATGCGGACCGCGAATGGGCAATGGGTGCCGCTGATCGATATTGTCACGGTGGACAGTGATGTCGGATTTTCCGTCGTGCGGCGGGAAAATGGTGAGAGGATGATTTCCGTTACCGGCGATATCTCCGAGGATGATCCTGCCCGCGCGGCGCAGATTTCGGACCTATTGGAGACCCGTATTCTGCCCGAGATCGCCGCCGAATATGGCATCAACTTCGAAACGACCGGGCTGGCCGAGCAGGAACGCGATTTCCTGAATGACGCCATGACCGGATTCGGGCTGGCGCTGAGCGGTATCTACATGGTGCTGGCCTTCATCTTTGCCAGCTGGAGCCGCCCGATCGTGGTGATGTCGGTCATTCCCTTCGGTCTGATCGGCGCGGTCTGGGGGCATCATCTGTGGAACCTGCCGATGTCGATGTTTTCGGTCGTCGGCCTGATCGGCATGTCCGGCATCGTCATCAATGATTCCATCGTGCTGATTTCCACGGTTGACGAATACGCCCGAGATCGCGGTTTGCGCCCGGCCATCGTGGATGCGGTCTGCAACCGTTTTCGACCTGTTCTGCTGACGACGGCAACAACGGTTCTGGGGCTGGCTCCGCTGTTGTATGAGCGGTCCTCTCAGGCGCTGTTTCTTAAGCCGACCGTCGTGACGCTGGCCTATGGGCTGGGCTTTGGCATGCTGGTCGTGCTGGTGGTGGTGCCGGCGGTGATGGGCATCGGGGCCGATATCGCATCGCTGCGCAAGGGATTTCGGCGCAGCCTGCGCAGTCCGGCCCTGGCGCGGCCCACGCGCATCGGCGTCGTGCTGGCGCTGGCCGTATTCACGGTGACGCTGGTGCCCGTGGCGCTGTTTCCTGATGGCGCTGGCCTGCCGCAGTGGTGGCCCACGGCGCCCTCGATCGCCATGGCGCTGCTCTCTTATGCGCTGGGATTGCTGGGCGTGCTGGCCATCGTGGCCGTGCTCAGCCTGCGGTCGAACAGCCCTGCATCTCGATCGCACCGGCGTCATCGATCAGCGTGATCAGCAAATCTTCCGTGTCCAGATCGAAGGGGCTGGCGGACGGAGGCACCAGTTCGACGGTGGCCGAGGTGCCCTGTGTTCCGGAATGCAGGGCCGGTGTCGAGACCCAGATATCGGGCTGACCGATCACCTCCATGGCGGCGACATCGACGTTGCTTTGGGGCAGTTCGACCACAAGACGCAGACCGTCCTCGATCGGGGTCATGTGACAGCCTGGAACGACATCCGAAGGCACCGGCACGCGCTTCAGTGCCGTCAGGATCTGCGGGTCGGGTCGGACGTCGGGCTGATCGGCCCGCATCACCACATGGGCCGGAACACAGATCTTCTCGCAGACGCCGAAATCCATGGCGAGCTGCAGTTCCGATCCTGCCTCGGCCATCTGCGGACTGGCGGTAAATGGCAGCACCAGCCGGTCGTGATATCCGAGGGTCAGCTCATCTCCCGACCATATCGCCTCGGGTGCGGGCCAATGCAGGGTGACGCTTTCGAGATTGGTCGAACCCTGCCAGTCGAAACTGGGCGGAAACCCTGAATCACCCGGCTGGCGCCAGTAGGTTTTCCAGCCCGGTTCCAATTGCAACTCGATTGCGGACATGCGGTTTCCGGCCTGGTCTACCCAGCCCGGCAGCAGCCGCGCAGAGACAACTCCGGGTGGCAGATCGGACGCCAGGGCCGATAGGGCAGACAGGCCCAGGAAGAGGGTCGAAGGGATCAGGAATTTCATGACCAATCCTTAACCCGCCGACCGCCTGCGCAGAAGTCACATTCACGCGGGGGCTTGCATCACGGTCGTGGAAAGCCAATCTTGAGGGAAAAGGAGGCACGATGAGCAGCCCCGATCAAAAGGACGAAACACAGAATCTGACCGGCAAGGTCCTGATCGCCATGCCGGGCATGGCCGATCCGCGATTTCAACGGTCCGTTGTGCTGATATGCGCCCATTCGGAAGAGGGGGCGATGGGGCTGGTGCTGAATCATCCGTTGCCCGAGATCAAGTTCACGGAATTGCTGGAACAGCTGGGGATCGATGTCGAGGATACCGCCCGCCATATCGAGGTACGATTCGGGGGGCCGGTCGAACCGGCGCGCGGTTTCGTCCTGCACAGCGTGCCCGAACATGGCGATGATCCCGAGGGCCGACTGCGCATTGGCTCGGCCCTGGCGATGACATCGACCCGGGACATCCTTGAGGATCTGGCGCGCGGGCAGGGCCCCGAGGACGCGGTTCTGGCACTGGGCTATGCCGGCTGGGGGCCGGGGCAGATCGAGGCGGAAATGCTGCAGAACGGCTGGCTGACCGGTGATGGCGTCGAGGAACTGATCTTCGGGGCCGCGCATGAGGAGAAATGGCAGCTTGCCTTGCGTGCGCAGGGCATTGACCCGTCGCTCTTGTCAGCCGCTGCAGGCCGCGCCTGACCTCCGTCACCCCGTCACCCGGAACCTGGCGGCGCGTCCGGGCCGGTGGCCCGTCCGCAAGAGATAGCGGTCAGGGGCATGGCCCCTGACAGGGGCTTCTAGCCAAAGACGGTCATGAACTTGTCCGAGGGCGTGAAGATCTCAAAGCCATCTGCGGTGACGCCGATGGAATGTTCGAATTGCGCCGAGAGGGATTTGTCACGGGTCACGGCGGTCCAGTCATCGGCCAGCACCTTGGTTTCCGGGCGGCCCAGATTGATCATCGGCTCGATTGTAAAGAACATGCCCTCTTCGAGCACGGGGCCTTTGCCCGGACGACCGAAATGCAGGACATTGGGCGGGGCATGGAAGACCTGGCCAAGGCCGTGACCGCAGAAATCGCGAACCACGGACATCCGGTGTTTCTCGGCGTATTGCTGGATGGCATGGCCGATATCGCCGAAGGTTGCGCCGGGGCGCACAGCCTCGATCCCCTTCATCAGGCAATCATGCGTGACCTGGATCAGCCGTTGCGACTTGATCGACGCCTTGCCCGCCACATACATGCGGCTGGTATCTCCGAACCAGCCATCGACGATGACGGTCACGTCGATATTCAGGATGTCGCCGTTCTGAAGCAGCTTGCTGCCGGGAATGCCATGGCAGACGACATGGTTGACGCTGATGCAGCTGGCGTGCTGATAGCCGCGATAGCCGATCGTCGCCGAGGTTGCGCCGAGTTCCTCGACCCTGCGGGTTATGAAGGCATCAAGGTCCCCCGTGCTGATACCCGGTTCGACCATCGGGCCGACCTCGTCCAGTATCTGCGCGGCCACTGCTCCAGCAGTTCGCATGCCCGCATAATCCTGCGGGTTATGGATCCGGATACCTTCCTTGGTTATGCGGCTTTCATCGTCCATGGCTGATCCTTTCATCTGGTCGCATAGATAGACCCGACCGGCCCCTTGTTCCAGTGCCACGCGACAGCATAGAAGAAACTGATATGATCGGGGGCCGAAAATGATGCAATCAGACAATCCCACTGCCGCGATTCTGGTAATCGGCGACGAGATCCTGTCGGGGCGTACCCGCGAGGGAAACGCCCATCATCTGGCGCAGGTTCTGACCGCCAGCGGGATCAATCTGTGCGAGATCAGGGTGGTCCGCGACGAGCAGGACGATATCGTCGAGGCCATTCGTGCCCTGGATTCCAGCCTTGGCGGCAAATATGACCTGCTGTTCACCTCGGGCGGTATCGGTCCCACGCATGACGACATCACCGCCGATGCGGTGGCCGTGGCGCATGGCACGACGGTCGTGGTGAATGACGTGGCCCGTGCCATCCTGCAGGCGCGGTGCGACCGGATGGGGACCGAATTGACACCAGGCCGGTTGCGGATGGCACGGATTCCGATCGGGGCAAGCCTGATCGAAAATGCCGTATCCGGCGCGCCGGGGTTCTCGATCGGCAATACCCATGTCATGGCAGGCGTTCCCGAAGTATTTCGCGCCATGGTCGCCTGGTTGCTTCCACGATTGCAGGCAGGACGGCCCGTGCAGTCGAGGTCCATCGAGGTTCGGCGCGGCGAAAGCGAAGTTGCCGAAGACCTGAAGCAACTGGCGGCTGAATTCCCCGATCTGTCGCTGGGGTCCTATCCGTTTCACGATGAAACGGGCTGGGGCACCAATCTGGTCGTTCGCGGATTGGACGAGGCCCGCGTTGATGAGGCCGTGGCGGCGTTGAAACAACGCCTTGATCTGTGATGGATCCGGCGCTGGCGGCGGCATTTCACGCGACATGGCCGGCGGAATCGGTGCGTGAAGTCGGCGGATTTCACGTGGCGCATGGCCATGGCGGGGGCGATCGGGTCAATTCGGCCTATGTGGTCGGGGGCTGGCGTGACGCCGATATCGCCGGGGTCATCGGATTGCAGCGCGACTGGCAGCAGCCCTCCCGCTTTCTGGTTCTCGACGAGGATGAGCCGCTGGCCGCGACCCTGACCGCGCTGGGGTTCCAGCCCGCGCGCGCGACTGCGATCCTGCAGATCGAGACTGCGCGGCTGACCGGACTGGAGATTCCACCGGTCACGGCCTTTGACCTCTGGCCTGCCCTGGCGATCCAGAAGGATATCTGGCAGGCGGGCGGAATCGGAGCTGACCGGCTGGCGGTGATGGAACGTGCGGCCCGCCCCAGAACCTCGATCCTGGGGCGGGTGGATGATCGGGCTGCCGGTGCCGCCTTTGTCGCCATCCATGGCGGGGTCGCCATGGTTCATGCGGTCGAGGTTCAGGCAGAATTGCGCCGCAAGGGGCTGGCGGGCTGGATGATGCGGCGGGCGGCCCTTTGGGCGGCAGAGAACGGTGCCAGTCGCCTGGCATTGGCGGTTCTGCGTTCGAACAAACCGGCGCTGAGCCTTTACCAGACCATGGGTTTTGCCGAAGCCTCGGGCTATCGATATTTCACCCAGCCGTCCGCCTAGCCGGCGTCGGGCGGCGGCAGGAAGTCAACCTCGTGCTCGGCCGAGATTCGGGCCAGTTCCGCCGGATCGGTCACGCGATCAAGTGCCCCGAACAGGGCGAAGATCTTGCGCGACGGGGCAACGCCGAACACGCAGGTCGCGGTTTGTCCCGAACGGTTGAAGATGCCATGCACGATGCCACGCGGCATGCGGACGGTGTCACCGGGCCCGGCCTTGTGCAGTTCACCGTCGATTTCGACTTCGAGGTTGCCCTCCAGCATGACGATCCATTCGTCCTGGGTGGGGTGGATATGGGGCGGCACAAAGGTGTCCGCGGGGATCACCGCATGCCAGATCATGGCATTTTCGGTGTGCAGCTTGGGCGTATAGGTATGTCCGACGACATTCCACGATGTGCCACCATAGGCCTGATCGCTGAGGGTGATGCCGGGGTCGGGCTGGGTCATGGTTGTCTCCTTGGTTACAGTTCGGTTCGCATTTCCCAAAGGTCGGGGAACAGCACGACCTCCAGCATCCGGCGCAGATAGCTGACGCCAGAGGTGCCGCCTGATCCACGCTTGAACCCGATGACACGTTCCACGGTGGTCACGTGGTTGAAACGCCAGCGGCGGAAATAGTCTTCGAAATCGACCAGCTTTTCGGCCAGTTCATACAACTCCCAATAGCGTTCGGGCTCGCGATAGACGCTGGCCCATGCGGCACTGGCCTTGGGGTCAGGCTGATGCGGCTGGTCCAGCTGGCTGCGGGCGGGCACGTCGAAACCGGCATTGCGCAGCCGTGTCAGGACCACGTCATACAGCGACGGTCGGGTCAGTTCGGCCCGCAGCATCTCGACCAGATCGGGGCGATGCTCATGCGGGCCCAGCATCGCGGTGTTGCGGTTGCCGGCGACGAATTCGATCATCCGATACTGATAGGACTGAAAGCCGCTGCTTTCGCCCAGAGCTTCGCGGAACTGGGTATATTCGCTGGGGGTCATGGTGCGCAGGACATCCCAGGCAGAATTCAGTTGTTCCATGATCCGCGCCACGCGGCTCAGCATCTTGAAGGCCGGTTGCAGTCGGCCCGCTGCAATGGCGTCGCGTGCTGCCGACATTTCATGCAGGGCAAGCTTCATCCACAGTTCGGCGGTCTGATGCTGAATGATGAACAGCATCTCATCATGGGCATCCGATTTCGGATGCTGAGCGCCGAGGATCTTGTCCAGCCCCAGATAGTCGCCATAGGACATCCGGCCCGCAAAGGACATGCGTGCGCCTTCTGTCGAGGGGTCATATGCTTTTGACATCTCTTACCCGGTCTTCTGTCGATGTTGAAAATTCATTCGCGATCCTGATCAAGGCGGCAATCACTCCTTCAGCCGGAACCGCTGGATCTTGCCGGTCTGGGTTTTTGGCAATTCGGTGCAGAAAATGACCTGGCGAGGATATTTATAGGGCGCGATCAGCGATTTGACGTGGTTTTGCAGTCGTTCGATCATGACCTGATCGGCCTCGACCTCGGCAGCCAGAACGACATGTGCCTGAACGATTTGCCCGCGCGCTTCGTCCGGCACACCAATGACGGCGCATTCGATCACATCGGGATGGGCCAGCAGGGCAGCCTCGACATCCGGTCCGGCGATATTATAGCCTGCGGACAGGATGATGTCGTCCGATCGCGCGGCGAAGTGAAAGCGGTCATCTTCGTCCTGCCAGAAGGTATCGCCAGTCAGGTTCCAGCCATCGCGGACATATTCAGCCTGGCGCGGATCGCTCAGATAGCGACAGCCGGTTGGCCCGATCACCGCCAGATGACCCAATTCGCCCCGGGGCAGTTCATCGCCATTCTCATCGACAATGCGGGTGCGATAGCCGGACACCGGGCGGCCGGTGCAGGCCGGCAGGCTGTCATTCAGGCGGTTGGATATGAAGATATGCAGCATTTCCGTCGCGCCGATACCGTCCAGCAGCGGCTTGCCGGTCTTGTCGCGCCATTCCTCCCAGACCGGGCCGGGCAGGGTCTCTCCGGCACTGACAGCGGCGCGCAGGCTGGACAGGTCGGCGCCCTCGTCCATGGCGCGCAGCATGACCCGATAGGCAGTGGGCGCGGTAAAGCAGATTGTGGCGCGGTGGCGCTGGATGATCTCGATCATGTTCGGCGGAGAGGCATTCTCCAGCAGCACGGCCGAGGCCCCGAAACGCAGCGGAAACACCGCCAACCCGCCCAGGCCAAAGGTAAAGGCCAGCGGCGGGCTGCCAACAAAGATGTCATCGGGCGTCACGCCCAGCACCTCTTTGGCATAGCCATCGGCGATGATCAGCAGGTCGCGATGAAAATGCATCGTGGCCTTGGGCATGCCGGTGCTGCCGCTGGTGAAACCCAACAGGGCAACATCATCCCGCCCGGTCCTTGCCGCCTGAAATGTCACCGATTTGGTCAGCGCGGCGCGGTCCAGTTCGGCATCGTGATTGGCGGTGCCGTCAAAGCTGACCACGGTTTTCAGATGGGCGGATTCCTTGGCTGTCGTGACAAGTTCATCCATCAGTCGTGAATCGCACAGGGCATGGGTGATTTCGGCCTTGTCGACGATCTGCGCCAGTTCCTTGACCCGCAGCATGGGCATCGAGTTGACGACAACGGCCCCGGCCTTGGTCGCCGCCAGCCAGCAGGCAACCATCGCCGGATTGTTGGCCGAACGGATCAGGATACGGTTGCCCGGCCTGATCCCGTAATCCTCGACCAGCGCATGGGCCAGCCGGTTGGTCCAGTCGGACAGTTCCTTGTAGGTGCGTGCCCGCCCGTTGCCGACCAGCGCGATCCGGTCGCCAAGGCCGCGTTCAACCATGCGGTCGGTCAGTTCGACCCCGACATTCAGCCATTCGGGATAGTCGAATCCTGTCAGATCCATTTCGGGCCATTCCTGAACCGGGGGCAGATGATCCCGGGTAAAGCTGTCAATGTGCCCGCTTGGTCCCAATTGAATCATCTTGTCCTCCTGTTGCTGAATTCAGTCCGGAACGACTGCTGTTGCTTCGATCTCGACCTTGGCGCGGTCCTCGACCAGTCCGGCGACCTGGACCAGGGCCATCGCCGGGAAATTGCGTCCGATCACATCGCGATAGGCTGCGCCGACATCGCGCAGGGCCGCCAGATATTCCTGCTTGTCGGTCACATACCAGGTCAGCCGGACCAGATGTTCCGGTCCGGCGCCTCCCTCGGCCAGAACGTCGACGATGTTTTCCAGAACCTGCCGGACCTGCCCGGCAAAATCATCGGTCCGGAACTGCTGATCCGCGTCCCAGCCGACCAGACCGCCGGTAAAGATCATCCGCCCGCGGGCCGAGATCCCGTTGGCATAGCCGATGGCGCGCTTCCAGTTTGACGGGTGAAGTTGCTCATGCATGATGGGCCTCCAGCGTATTGCGGATTTGGTCGGGCCATGGGGCGGGGGCGAAGTTCCTGTCGATCCAGACCACCGTCACGGATGCCTCGACCCGGTCCTGCGCGGTCAGATGGAAACCTGCGCTTGTGCGACCCAGACCGGCGACGCGCAGGATCCACTCCAGCCGTTCCCCAAGGCGCGAGGGCTTGTGGAAATCCACCTCCAGCCGGACGGTCGGAATGCCGAAACCATCGGCCATGATCCGGGCAAAGGAATAGCGCACCTCGTCGAGGAAGAAATTCTCGACCATCGAGTTTACCATCTCGGCATAGCGCGGATAAAAGACGATCCCCGCCGGGTCGCAATGGGCAAATTCGATCGGAATGACCCGGTGATAGCTCATGAGGCCTCCAATACGCTGCGGGCGATGATCAGCTTCTGCACGTCGCTTGCGCCTTCATAGATCCGCAGGGCGCGTATCTCGCGATACAGGCTCTCGACCATCGTGCCGCTGCGCACGCCATCACCGCCCCAAAGTTGCACGGCCTGATCAATGACCTGCTGCGCGGCTTCTGTCGCATAGAGCTTGGCCATCGCGGCTTCGCGGGTGATGCGGGCCGCCCCCATGTCCTTGGTCCAGGCCGCCCGATAGACCAGCAAGGCCGCCGCATCGATCTTCAGCGCCATATCCGCAATATGCCCCTGAACTATCTGCAATTCCGCCATGGGTGCGCCAAACAGCTGCCTGTCGCGCACGCGGCTGACACCTTCCTGCAGCGCGCGACGCGCAAATCCCAGCGCCGCGGCACCGACCGTCGGACGGAAATGATCCAATACCGTCATGGCAATGCGAAAGCCCGAACCTGCCGTCCCGATCAGCGCGGCTTCGGGCAACCGAACCCCCTCAAGCCGCAGATGCGCCAGGGGATGAGGCGCGATCACCTCGATCCGTTCGACGACGCTCAATCCGGGCGTGTCAGCGGGCAACAGAAAGGCCGACAGCCCTTTTGCTCCGGGGGCTTCGCCGGTGCGGGCAAAGATCACATAGATATCCGCGATTCCGCCGTTGGAAATATAGGTCTTTTCGCCGTCCAGAACCCAGTGGTCTCCCTCGCGCCGCGCAGATGTCGCGGTGCGCGCCACATCCGATCCCGATCCGGGTTCGGTCAGGGCAAAGGCCGAAATGGCCTCTCCCGCCCGCGTCCTGTCCAGCCACGACCGCTGTTCCGGGCTTCCGAACAGGGTCACGGCTCCCATGCCCAGCCCCTGCATGGCAAAGGCGAAATCGGCCAGACCATCATGGCGCGCCAAGGTTTCCCGGATCAGGCAAAGGCTGCGGATATCCAGCGAGTCTCCGCCCGAATGGCGCAGCCAGCCGCCCTTGCCCAGATCACGAACCAGATCGCGACAGGCCGCATCCACATCACCGTGATCCGCTGGCAGCGCCGTGGCTACCCATTCGTCCAGCGCGCCCGCCAATTCGCGATGTCGCTCTTCGAAGAACGGCCAATCCAGGAAACTTCGATCCGTCATCTTCTTCTTCGCCCAAATACCCACATAGCCGTCAGTTGCCTTCAAAGACCGGCTGCTCTTTCGCGACAAAGGCCCGATAGGCCCGTTCGAAATCGCGGGTCTGCATGCAGATCGCCTGCGCCTGCGCCTCGGATTCGATGGCCTGGTCCAGACCCATGTTCCATTCCTGATCCAGCTGCGTCTTGGTGATGCCATGGGCCCAGACGGGACCGGCGGCGATCTGGCGCGCCATCTCCATCGCGGCGGCCTCGACATCCTCATGCAGGCTGTTCCAAAAGCCCCAGCTTTCGCCCTGTTCGGCGCGCAATACGCGGCCCGTGTACAGCAGCTCGGCCGCGCGACCCTGTCCGACAATGCGTGGCAACATCGCGCAGGCCCCCATGTCGCAACCGGCAAGTCCGACGCGTGTGAACAGGAAGGCTGCCTTGGCTGAAGGCGCAGCCAGCCGCATGTCGCTGGCCATGGCCATGATCGCCCCGGCTCCGACACAGATTCCCTCGACCGCTGCAATGATCGGCTTGTTGCAGTGGATCATGGCCTTGACCAACTCGCCGGTCATGCGGGTAAAGGCCAGCAGTTCCGGCATGTCCATTCCGACCAGCGGCCCGATGATTTCATGCACATCGCCGCCCGAACAGAAATTGCCGCCATTGCTTGCCAGAACCACCACATCAACATCTTCGGCATGGGCCAGGTCGCGAAAGGTCCGGCCTAGTTCGGCATAGCTTTCAAAGGTCAGCGGGTTCTTGCGCTCGGGGCGGTTCAGGCGAATGACCGCGATACGGTCGATGACCTGCCATTGAAAATGTTCGGGCGTCAGATTCGCCATCCGGATCGGCTTCATTCGTGTCTCCCTGCGCGCGCCAGAATGTCGCGCATCATGTCCAGATCGGTTTCGGTCAGGTTTCCAAAGATCGAATCGACCGCGGCTTCATGGCCTTCGGCCATGGATTCAAAGGCGGTCAATCCTTCGGGAGTCAGGCGCACACGGATGCGGCGGCGATCGCCATCCTCGGCCTCGCGCCGGACCAGCCCGTCCTTTTCCAGTCGGTCCACGACCGCAGTTGCGTTCCCGTTCGAGACCAGCAGCATCCGAGACAGTTCCGACATGGTCACGCCATCGCGGCGCCGCCACAAGGCCGCCATCACATCGAAGCGCGGCAGGGTGGTGGCATGTTCGCGCCGCAGATAGTCACGCAACCGGTTCTCGGCCGCCCGCGTCACGCCCAGCAGGCGGACCCATGTCTTCAGTCTGCGTTTGGACAGGTCGCTCATGCGCTTTCCCCCCCGTCCAGCATGATGGCCTGACCGTTGACGCTGGCCGCCGCGGATGAGGCCAGCCATTGCGCCGCGGCCGTCACTTCCGATGGCGCGACAAGCCGACCCTGCGGGTTCCTTGCCGTCAATGAGGCCAATGCCTCCGCCTTGCTCCGACCGGTCTTTTCCATGATATTGGCGACGCTGCGCCGGGTCATCTCGGTGTCCAGAAAGCCGGGACAGATCGCATTCACGGTGATTCCCTTGCCTGCGACCTCATGCGCCAGTGAGCGGACCAGCCCCATCACCCCATGTTTGCTGGCGGCATAGGGCGCGGCATAGGCCGCACCGCGCAATCCGGCAATCGAGGAAATGGCAATCAGTCGCCCGCCATCCTGCATCTGTGCCAGGCCCTGCTGGAAGGTCAGGAAGGTGCCGGTCAGATTGGTCGCGATCATGCGCTGCCAGTGATCCAGATCAACCTTGCCGAAAGGGGCCGCATCGGCCACTCCGGCATTGGCGATCACGATCTGGCAGGGACCGGCGCGTTCAAACATGGCGCGCACCTGATCGGGGTCGCTGACATCACCCGCCACGGCGCTGATCCTGTCGCCCTGCAGCCGGGACAGCTTGTCCAGACTGCGTCCGGTGATGACCACCTCATGTCCTGCCGAGGCAAAGGCGCGGGCCATATCGGCGCCCGTGCCGCTGCCGCCACCGGTGATCAGAACGCGGGTCATGCCCGGATTTCCTCGGTCTGGCGTTCGGCCAGCCTGCGGGCCTGATCGCGACCTGCCAGATAGGGCAGGGGCCATTCAGTCGCCTGATCCCCCAGTGCCACCGCTGCATGCAGGGTCCAGTAGGGATCGGCCAGATGCGGCCGTGCCAGACAGACCAGATCGGCGCGACCCGCCATCAGGATCGAGTTCACATGGTCAGGTTCATAGATATTGCCGACGGCCATGGTGGCGATGCCGGCTTCGTTGCGGATCCGGTCGGAGAAGGGCGTCTGGAACATCCGGCCATAGACGGGGCGGGCCTCGGGTGTCGTCTGCCCGGCCGAGACATCGATGATATCTGCGCCGGTTTCGCGGAACAGACGGGCGATCTGCACAGCTTCCTGCGGGGTCACGCCGTCATCGCCGACCCAGTCATTGGCGCTGATCCGCACCGAAAGCGGCTTGCCTTCGGGCCAGGCTGCGCGCATCGCGGCCAGCACTTCCAGAGGCCAGCGCATCCGGTTTTCCAGACTGCCGCCATAATCATCCTGACGCTGGTTCGAGACCGGAGAGATGAAGCTGCTGATCAGATAGCCATGGGCTGCATGCAGTTCGACCATGTCAAAGCCAGCACGCTCGGCCATTTCGGTCGCGGCGACGAATTCTGCGGTCACCTCGTCCATCTGTGCCCGGGTCATTTCCCCAGGCACGGCGTTCTTCGCGGACCACGGGATCGCCGAGGCCGAGATCAGCGGCCAATTGCCTTCATCCAGGGGCTGGTCCATGCCTTCCCAGCCGATCTTCGTGCTGCCCTTGCGGCCGGAATGACCGATCTGGCAGCAGATCTTGGCGTCGGTTTCCTGATGCACGAAATCGGTGATCTCGCGCCAGGCGGCTTCATGTTCGGGCGCATAGAGGCCGGGACAGCCCGGCGTGATCCGCCCTTCGGGAGAAACGCAGGTCATTTCGGTATAGACCAGTGCGGCGCCACCCTTGGCCCGTTCGCCGTAATGCACCAGATGCCAGTTTGTCGGGCATCCATCCACGGCCTTGTATTGCGCCATGGGCGACACGACGATGCGGTTTTTCAGTTCCATGTCGCGCAGGCGATAGGGCGCGAACATCGGTGCACGGCCCGGCTGACCGCCGGCCTGTTCCTGAAACCAGTTTTCGGCTCGGGCCACCCAGTCGGGGTCGCGCAGGCGCAGGTTTTCATGGCTGATGCGCTGGCTGCGGGTCAGCAGCGAATAGGTGAACTGGATCGGGTGCAGGTCGAAATAGCGTTCGACCTCTTCGAACCATTCCAGGCTGTTGCGGGCGGCCGATTGCAGGCGCAGGACCTCCAGCCGCCTTTCTTCCTGATAACGTTCGAAGGCGCCTTCCAGCGTCGGCTCGGCATGCAGGTAATCGGCCAGCGCAATGGCGCTGTCGATGGCCAGCCGCGTGCCCGAGCCGATGGAAAAATGCCCCGTGGCCGCGGCGTCCCCCATCAGCACGACATTGCCGTTGTACCAGCGGTCGCAGATCACGCGCGGGAAATTCATCCAGACTGCCGAACCGCGCAGATGGGCGGCATTCGACATCAGTTCATGGCCATCAAGATGATCGGCAAAAGCAGCGCGGCAGGTCTCGACGATCTCTTCCTTGGTCATGCCCTCGAAGCCGAAGCTGTCCCAGGTCTCTTGCGAGCATTCCACGATGAATGTCGCGGTGTCATCGTCGAACTGATAGACATGCGCCCACAACCAGCCATGTTCGGTCTTTTCGAAGATGAAGGTGAAGGCGTCGTTGAACTTCTGATGCGTTCCCAACCAGATGAACTTGCACAGGCGGGTGTCGATATCGGGCTTGAAAACATCGCTGTATTCGCTGCGGACCCTGCTGTTCAGCCCGTCCGACGCCACGACAAGGTCGTAATCGCCGCAATAGCTTTCCGCACTGGCGAATTCGGTTTCGAACTGCATGTCGACGCCCAGCTCGCGGGCACGATCCTGCAGCAGGGTCAGCATCTTCTTGCGACCGATGCCGGCGAAACCGTGACCGCCCGAAACATCGCGCCGGCCTTCGCGGACAACCGCGATGTCGTCCCAATAGATGAAATTGTCCCGAATGGCCTGCGTGGATTGCGGATCATTCTTCTGCATGCGCTCCAGTGCATCATCGGAGAGAACGACGCCCCAGCCGAAGGTGTCATTGGCGCGGTTGCGTTCGATCACCGTCACCTGATGGGACGGATCGCGCAACTTCATGGAAATCGCGAAATACAGACCTGCGGGACCGCCGCCGAGGCATAGAACCTTCATGTCGTGTCACCTCCTGTTCCGAAAGAAGCTGGCACGGGTCGATTATTATTTCAAGTTTAAAAGTTCTCTGCGGATCGCGGCCGCGATCAGGGGCGGAACTTCGGGTGCCAGTCCGATCGGGTCAAGTCGGGGGCCGGTGAATCCAGCCTTGTCCAGCGCCTGCGGCAGATCCAGCAGCACATGTTCGGCTGCCAGCGCAAACAACGGCAGGCTGACGGCCTGTGTCAGGTCGCGCGCGGCCGTGGCGATAAAGGGTTCCTGTTCGACAAAGCCGGTGACGACGCGGGCGAAATGCGGCGCGATCCTGTTCGCCAGCGCGGTGGTGATCTCGAAACTGGCCTGCGAACGTTGCGAGCCATGGGCGCCCAGAAGCAGGGTCGTGTCGCGCGGGGCCCAGCCCTGTCCGATGGCGGCGGCACTTGCCTTGGTGGTGATCAACGCGGGCAGCGCCGGATCAGTGCCAAAGGGGCGCATGATCCGCGCCTTGGCAGCCCCTGCCTCGGCCAGTCTTCCTGGCAATTGCTTGCCGGTGAACCAGCCTTCGGCCATGAACATCGGATAGATCAGGCTGTCATCGTCGCAGGCGGCGGCCAATGCGCCGGGCATCGCCAATGTCGCGCCCAGAACCTCACAGCCCGGATCATGGGCGGCAACCCGCGCGGCCAGTGCGCGGATCGCCTGTTCCTGCGGGGCGGGATCGCCCGGCTGACCATGCGAGACGATGACGGCCCGCATCAGGCCGGATCGCGGAAGTATTGCGCGAAATGCGCGGGCATGTCGAATTCGGCCAGGGCCTTGGCGCGACCCTCGGCCGACATCTTGCGCGCGGTCTTTTCGATGATGCGCGGCATTTTCTCGTCCGGTTGCTCGGCCATGAAATCACCCAGATACCAGCGGATGAAGGTAAAGCAGATCACATCCTCGAGTGCCTGAACCTCGGGGTCACGTTTCAACCCCTGTTTGGTCAGCATCTTGCGGGCGCGGTCGATCTCTTCGCCGTCATATCCGGCTTCTTCCATGATTCCGGCAATGCGATTGGCGTGGCGGCGCCCCTGTTCCTGGCGCCACTGTAGATATCCGGCGCGATCCATGGGAAAACTGTCGCGCGGCAGAAGCCAGCGTTCGACATGCTGTCCGCGACAGGCGATTCGCAGCGGATCGCTGGCATCGGGGAACAGGCGCTGCTGTTCGGCGGTCATGCGTTGGCCATAGAGCAAGTTCGCAGGCTGGCCGTCTTCCTGTCGGGGGTCCTTGGCATTTGCCGCATCTATGGCGGCGAAGGCGGTGTCTAGGCGGGTGGTCATGCGCGTTCTCCGGGTTTTGTCACAGTGTCACCTGTTGGCATGTCCGCCCGCAAGCGGGTATCGCAGGGGAATGATGGCGTGGTTCACATATCTTCTGGCATGGCTGTGCTTTCTGGGCGCACATATCCTGCCCATGCGTCCTGCGATGCGGGGCTGGCTGATCGCGCGGCTGGGCCGGCGCGGCTATATCGCCGGTTTCAGCCTGCTGTCCCTGCTGCTGCTGTTCTGGCTGATTCGGGCCGCCGGAGCGGTGGATTACCTGCCGCTGTGGGATTTTGGCGATGCGGGGCGCTGGCTGGTCAATCTGGCCATGCCGTTGGCGATTCTGCTGGCTGCGGTCGCGGCGGGCCTGTCGGGGTTGGTCGCTGCTTTCGCCATCTGGGCCAGTGCCCATCTGATCGCCAATGGCGATGTCGCGCATGTGCTGCTGTTCGGCGGCATGCTGGTCTTTGCCCTTGGCGGATTGGCCCGCGCCGGCTTGCCAAGGCACCTGCAGTTCACTGCGCGGCGCCTGTTTCTGGCGATCGGGACATGGGCGGGGCTGATCCTGCTGCATCCGTTGGTGACCGGTTTTTCGCCGCTGCCATAGGCGTGTGATCAGGTCAGCCGGAATGCCTCGGGGATCTGGTCGCGCCCCTGCAGGATCAGATCGGCCATGATGATCGCGATCTTGGGGGCCATGCCAAAGCCGATCTTGAAACCGCCATTGGCGATGAAGTGATCCGGCTTGTCTGGCCAGTGACCCAGAAGCGGCGCACGGGATTTCGCGCGCGGGCGCAGCCCGGCCCAACGGTCGATCACGCGCGCCTCTTGCAGTTGCGGACAGATTTCGACCGCGCGGGCAATGATGTCGTCCAGCTGCGAATCGGGCTGATCATGCTCAAAGCTGTTTTCCGATGTCGAACCGATTGCCGTCGTGCCATCGGCATGGGGCACGATGTGCAGGCTGTCGGCAAAGACCTGAGGTGCGTCGGGGGCGGCAAAATCCAGCAAGGCGGACTGCCCCTTGATGCCCTTGCCTAGCGGGCGCTCCAGCCGGGCGCTCAGATCGTCCAGCCCGGCCGATCCGGTCGCCCATATCGTGAGTCCGGTCACATCTTCGGGCCGGACGGGGCTGTTCTCGACGATCTCGCCGCCCTTTCGGCTGATGGCCTCGGCCAGGGCGCGCAGGGCCGGGCGCGGAGCGATGCGGGCGGTCAAGCCATCCTGCAGCCAAAGGCCCGATGGGCTGAGCGGTCGCAGCGCCGTCGCCGGTGCATCCGTCACATGCATGCCCATGCTTGCAGGCCAGCGGGTCTTGGCGGCCTGTATGCGGTCCTGCAACCTGTCGGCAGCAGCCTGATCGGGCAGGGGCTGCAGCCGTCCGGTTCGTGCATAGCCCGAGGGCAGGCCCGAGGCTTCCTCGATCTGTTGCCAGAATTCGGGTGCCATCAGCAGGCTGTCCAGCTGAAAGGCTTTCTTGGGGTTCCAGTTGTCGGGCACATGCGGGGCCAGCGCACCGACATGTCCGCCTGATGAACCGGCACCGACATGTCTTGCCTCGATGACGCGGACCCTGTGGCCGCGCCGCGCGATTTCCCATGCGCAGGTCAATCCGAAGATGCCTGCGCCGATGATGGTTACACTTGCCAAGCAGGATGCCTTTCCCATAGCAGAACCGAATGGGCGATCTAACCGATATCACGCAGGCGGACCAGCCGCAGCTGACATGGCGCGACGGCGGCGTGCCGGTGTCGGTCCGTTTTGACGATCCGTATTTCAGCCTGGCGGGGGGATTGGCGGAAACGCGGCATGTCTTCCTGCAGGGCAATGACCTGCCTGCTCGTCTGCGCCCCGGTTTCCACGTGGCGGAACTGGGCTTTGGCACCGGGCTGAACTGTCTTGCACTTGCGGCTGTCGCGGAAATGCCGGTGATCATGACAAGCTTCGAGGCCTTTCCCATGGATCCGGCACAACTGGCGCAGGCGCATGAGGCCTTTCCCCAGCTTGCGCCGCTGGCGACGCAGCTGCAGCAGGGCTGGGGTGGCTCGGTCATTCAGGTGGGGCAGGTTGAACTGCACCTGCAGATCGGCGATGTGCGCCAGACCTTGCCAGCCTGGGACGGGCGCGCCGATGCGTGGTTTCTGGACGGGTTTTCGCCTGCCAAGAACCCCGAGATGTGGGCGCCCGAGGTCATGGCGCAGGTCGGCGCCCATAGTGCGCCACAGGCCACATTCGCCACCTATACCGCGGCAGGCCATGTCCGTCGTGCCTTGGCCGATGCCGGATTCCAGGTCGAGCGCAGGCCCGGTTTCGGCTCCAAACGGCATATGTCGGTGGGGCGTTTCGAACCTCTCGGCTCGCCTAGCGCCTGACGCGAGGAATGCGCGTGGGGGCATAGGTCGCGGCGGCATGGGGCGGATGTCCGTGGGTCACGGCCCAGAAATGCGTGCCGCCCCGCTTCAGGAACAACGGCAGGCACAGCAGTGCTCCGGCAAGGAAGCCCCCGGCATGGGCCCAATATGCGACACCACCTTCCGATCCGGTCATGCTGAATCCGCCAAATAGCTGCAGCGCCAGCCACAGCCCCAGCGTAAGCCATGCGGGCAGGGAAAAAACCTTGAAGAATACAAGGAAGATCGCCACCACATCGACCCGCGCACGGGGAAACATCAGAAGATAGCCCCCCATCACCCCGGCAATTGCGCCCGAGGCCCCGACCATCGGGACCGATGACATGGGCGCGGTCGCGATCTGTGCGGCGGCGGCCAGCAACCCGGCCAGCAGATAGAAGACCAGAAAGCCGCCATGCCCCATCTGGTCTTCCAGGTTGTCGCCGAAAATCCACAGGAACAGCATGTTGCCGCCCAGATGCAGCAAACCGGCGTGCAGGAACATATGGCTGACAAGACCCCACAGATATTCCCCATGCATGATCGCCACCGGGTAAAGCGCCAGATGGGCCCAGAGGGTCTGCCCGCCCCCGGTGTCGGGCAGGGTCAAGAGATACATGACGATATTGGCGGCGATCAGCAGCCATGTCACATATGGCTTGCGCAGCGAGGGATTGTGATCGCGAATGGGAAACATATCGGCCTGTATCTGCGAAAACGGGGCAAGGAGCCTGTCTCGCAAGGATACACGGACAGAGTCCTTGGTCCTAGGGGGCTGCACAAGGCTGTGAAACAACGATTTGCAAAGCATGTGCGGCTTTCATGGCAAAGCTCTGGCAAAGTGGCTATATGGCTGCCTTGGCGCGAGGGTGACTGGTGTCGGTTCCTGATCGGGGTAGCTGTCCGGGATGGAATATGAGGCGTGATTAAGGGAATGCTGGTGGCGTTCCGTGACGATGGGCAAGGATGTTTGCATGACGCAGGGAAATCGGATCGTGGTGATCCTGGGTTCGATCCGCGAAGGCCGGATCAATGATCGCGTGGCGGCCTGGGTGTCCGCGCAGCTGTCGGATCACGGCTTCGCGCCCGAAATCCTCGATCCGGCCGATCCCGAAATCCTGCCGGTCCAGATCGGCGACAAACAGGCCATAAAGCGCCTGCAGGAACGCATGAAGGGGGCCGATGGCTTCGTCATCGTGACACCGGAATACAATCATGCCGAACCGGGACATCTGAAGACGCTGATCGATTCCGTCACCGCCGAATGGTGGGCGCGCCCCGTGGGGCTGATCGGCTATGGCGGCATCTCGGGCGGGCTGCGCGCGATCGAGGCCCTGCGGGTCATCCTGGCCGAACTGCATACGGTGACGATCCGCGACACGCTGAGTTTCGCATCTCCCTGGCGACGCTTTGACGAATTGGGCCGGATTCTGGACGCCGATGACCGCGCCGCGGCCGAGGCTGCCATGGCGGTCTTTGCCCACCGGCTGCGCTGGTGGACCGACTCCCTTGCCGATGCGCGCATTGCGCGCCCCTATGACCGACCCGAGGCCGGGGACTTCGAGGTCTGAGAGTTCGCTGCCCGCGGCGGGACCTTTGCAGGAAACGGGCCGTGTTCACCTCGCGCGCGTCTTTTTTCAGGATCTGCATCTTTCACCTCTGGCATCTTGGCGATTGCTTTCCCATCTGGGGTAATTGTGCGCGTTCGGTGTCGGGCAATGGCCCTTGGGCTGCTTGGCTCTCTGCTGGCCGTCACATTGCGGCAACGACCGAAATCCACGAATAATCCGCTGCATGCCACGAAGCGTCCGGCGCATCAGGAATGAAACGAGGAACCGGAAACATGGCCGGAATCATCGAAATCGACAATCTGTCGAAACAATATGGCAGTGGCACGAAGGCCCTGAACAATGTCAGCATGTCCATCGAAGAGGGCGAGATCATTGCCCTTCTGGGGCCCAACGGCGCGGGCAAGACAACGCTGATTTCCATCATCTGCGGGCTGGTCGAAGCCAGCAGCGGCTCGGTCAAGGTGGGCGGGCATGACCTGCGCACCGACTGGCGCGCCGCGCGCAAGATGATCGGGCTGGTGCCCCAGGAAATCGCGCTGGAACCCTTTGAAAAGGTCATCAACTGCGTCCGCTTTACCCGTGGCCTTTATGGCGAAGGGCCTGACGAGGCCTATATCGAGAAGGTTTTGCGCAGTCTGGCGCTGTGGGACAAGCGCAACGCGGCGACGCGCGAATTGTCGGGGGGCATGAAGCGGCGGGTGCTGATTGCCAAGGCACTTTCGCATCGGCCCAAGGTTCTGTTCCTTGACGAACCGACCGCCGGGGTCGATGTCGCGCTGCGTCGTGAAATGTGGGAGGTCGTCGAACAGCTGCGTCGCGATGGCGTCACCATCATTCTGACGACCCATTATCTGGAAGAGGCCGAGGAAATGGCCGACCGTATCGGCGTGATCAATCACGGACAGCTGCTGTTGGTGAAGTCCAAGGATGAACTGATGGGCGAGTTCGGCAAGAAGACCCTGACCATAGAGGTCGATACGCCCCTGCAGGAAATCCCGGAAGATCTGGCCGGTCGCGGCCTGGAACTGGCCAGGGACGGAAGCTGCATCAGTTATGAATATGACACGCGCGCCGAGCGCACCGGTATCGCCCGACTGCTGGGTGATCTGGCCGAACAGGGCATCACCGTCAGGGACGTTTCGACCCGGCAGTCCAGTCTGGAAGAGGTGTTCATTTCGTTGCTTGAGAACGACAAATCGGAGAACAGGGCATGAATGCGTCGATCAACTGGCCCGGTGTCTGGGCCATCTTTCATCATGAAATGATGCGGTTCTTCCGCACCATCTGGCAGTCGATGGCCTCTCCGGTGGTTTCCACGGTGCTGTATTTCGTCGTCTTCGGCGCGGCGATCGGCGGGCGGATCCAGTCCGTGGACGGGGTGCCCTATGGGGCCTTTATCGTGCCAGGCCTGATGATGCTGACTGTGCTGCAGCAATCGGTCAGCAATGCCAGCTTCGGGATCTATTTCCCGAAATTCAGCGGCACGATCTATGAATATCTGGTTTCGCCCGTTGGCTGGGTCGAGGTGACGATGGGTTTTGTCGGTGCTGCTGCCGCCAAGGCCATGCTGATCGCACTGATCATTCTGGGGACCAGCTTCTTCTTTGTCGGGGTGCATATCCTGCATCCGTTCTGGATGCTGGCCTTCCTGTTCCTGACCGCGATCGGCTTCAGCCTGCTGGGCTTCATCATCGGCCTGTGGGCCAAATCCTTTGAGCAACTGCAGATTATTCCGATGATGGTCATCACGCCGCTGGTCTTTCTGGGCGGGGCTTTCTATTCGGCAAGCATGCTGCCCCCCTTCTGGGAGGCCGTGGCCAAGCTGAACCCGGTTCTCTACCTGATCTCGGGCTTCCGCTGGTCGTTTTTCGGTCTGGCCGATGTGCCGGTCGGCGTGTCCCTGCTGGCCGTGGCGCTGATGGTTGCCGTCTGCTTCGCAATCATCCGCTGGATATTCGCCACTGGCTGGCGTCTGCGGGAATAACCCTGACCAGCTTACTTTTTCTTGCCCCCCAGGCTGGAACAAATGCGGGTCTGGGGGTCAAGTCTGACATAATCGCGGGCCGAGATGACCGTCATCTCCAGTGACCGGTTCCAGCCGCCGAACCAGCGTTCGCGGATGCCGTTGCGATAAAAGTTTCCCATGATCTGATCCACCATCGGCGGAATGATATTCGTGTTCGGCAGGCGCGGGGCGTGAAAGCCGATGCGTGCCTTGGGGCCGATGCAGGCATTGGGCAGCGTGACCAGCATGGTGCAGGCCGAGCGGCAATAGCCCCGGATCCGCACCTGCTTGCCCGAGCGCGCCAGTTGGCCCCGCCGTTGCGCCATGGCCATGACATTGCCCCCCTTGTCGTTGATGATGTCGATATATGGCCCGTGTGCGCGTATCTCTGCATTTGCCGCAGATGCGGCAAGGGTCAGGACAAGCATGGCGATCACGGACAGGAGCGGGCGCAGGCAATTGGTCATTCGGTCAATCTGCAATAGCCGGACCTGCCATGAAAGCCACGGCTGCGTGATCAGGCCTCGCCGCATTTTTGTGACAGGGCGGCGCCAAAAGAAACCATCGGTAAAGTTTTTTTCGCCAGATTCGGCACCATATGCGATCATCGCGGCGGATTGTCAGGCAGGAGTTGCACCGATGAACAGCAGATTTCTTTGGGTCGCCCTGGGAGGGCTGTCGATCATTGCCGGAATCTTCGCGTTGATGAACCCGCTGGCTGCAACACTGACGGTTGAACAGCTGACCGGCTGGTCCTTCTTGTTCCTTGGCGTGTTGCTGCTCTGGGCCGCCTTTCGTGCGCCGGGTTGGGACGGCCGGGCCTGGGTGATGATGCTGGGGCTGGCATTCGCAGTGCTGGGCGTGTGGCTGTTGGCCAGACCCATGGCGGGGATCATATCGCTGACGTTGATGGTGGCCCTTGTTTTTCTTGTCTCGGGCCTGTTCAAGATATTGATATCATTTGCCCTGCGCGGCACGGTCGCCTTCTGGCTGTTGCTGATCAGCGGGGCTGTTTCGGTCTTGCTGGCGGTGATGATCCTTGGCAATTTTCCCGCTGCGGCGGCCACGATCCTGGGGCTGTTGCTGGCGGTAGAGCTGATTTCCAGTGGCGTGTCGATGATCGCCCTGGCGGGCACGCGCGCCGCAGCGGATTGAACCGTGCCGGGATGACAATGCCTGTCGCAAGCATCGTGACGATGCGACAGGTCGCAAGAATATGTGCACTGCGTGCTTTTCCCACGCAACGGAATGGATTATCTGCAGCGGATGCAAACGAACCCGCCCGATCTGCGCCCCGACCTCGCCCGCGCCCGCATCCCCCAGGAGCGGCGCGATGGACAGCCGACCATCGGCATGGTCAGCCTTGGCTGCCCCAAGGCGCTGGTGGATAGCGAACGCATCCTGACGCGCCTGCGCGCCGAGGGCTATGCCATCAGCCCCGAATATCAGGGTGCGGATGCGGTGATCGTGAACACCTGCGGTTTTCTGGACAGCGCCAAGGCGGAAAGCCTTGAAGCCATTGGTGAGGCGCTGCAGGAAAACGGGCGGGTGATCGTGACCGGCTGCCTGGGTGCCGAACCCGAATATATCACCGGCACGCACCCCAAGGTGCTGGCGGTGACCGGCCCCCATCAATATGAGGATGTGCTGGATGCCGTGCATGGCGCGGTGCCGCCCCGTCCCGATCCCTATATCGATCTGCTGCCGGCCTCGGGTGTCAGCCTGACTCCGCGCCATTACAGCTATCTGAAGATTTCAGAGGGCTGTAACCACAAATGCAAATTCTGCATCATCCCCGACATGCGCGGCAAGCTGGTCAGCCGCCCGGCCCATGCCATCATGCGTGAGGCCGAAAAGCTGGTCGAGGCCGGGGTCAGGGAGTTGCTGGTCATCAGCCAGGATACCTCGGCCTATGGCGTGGACCGCAAGTTTGCCGAGGAGCGCGGTCATCGAGCCCATATCACCGATCTCGCCCGTGATCTGGGCAGCCTGGGTGCCTGGCTGCGGCTGCACTATGTCTATCCCTATCCGCATGTGCGCGACCTCATCCCGCTGATGGCCGAGGGGCTGGTTCTGCCCTATCTGGACATCCCCTTCCAGCATGCCCATCCGGATACGCTCAGGCGCATGGCGCGTCCGGCCGCGGCGGCCAGGACTCTGGATGAAATCGCCGCTTGGCGCAGCATTTGCCCCGAGATCACCCTGCGCTCGACCTTTATCGTCGGCTATCCGGGCGAAACCGAACAGGAGTTCCAGACCCTGCTGGACTGGCTGGACGAGGCGCAGCTGGATCGTGTCGGGGCGTTCCAATATGAGAACGTGGCCGGGGCACGAGCCAATGATCTGCCCGACCACGTCCCCGATGAAATCAAGCAGGAACGCTTCGAACGCTTCATGCAGAAGGCTCAGGCGATCAGCGAGGCGAAACTGGCCGACAAGGTCGGAACGGTGGTCGAGGTCATCGTGGATGCCGTCGATGATGAAGGCGCGACCTGCCGCACCAAGGCCGATGCCCCCGAAATCGATGGCAATCTGTTCATCGATGAGGGCTTCGAATCACTCAAGCCCGGCGATATCGTCAGCGTGACAGTGGATGAGGCAGGCGAATATGATCTGTGGGGACGGCTATGAATGATGCGGTGTCGCGCTGGGATCCGGAAGGCAAGCCGCGCAAGCCGCGCATTGTCGGGATTGGCGCGCAGAAGGCCGGCACCAGCTGGCTGAGCACCATTCTGGCCCAGCACCCGAAGATCTGGACCCCGCCCTTCAAGGAAGTGCAGTTCTTCAATCACCGCTTCGTGCCTGAACATCGCGAATGGCTGCCCTGGCATTTCCGGCGCAGCAAGGAAAACATCGTCAAGCGGCATCTGGATCGCGGCGTTCCGCTGTCGCCCGAAAAGGCCACCTATCTGTCCGAGGTGACCAGCGGCAAGATGTTCACCGAACGCTGGTATCGCAGCATCTTCGCCCCTGCGCCGGCGGGGACGCGCCCCATCGACATCACGCCGGAATATTCGACGCTGCCCGATGAAGGCGTGGATTACATTCGTGATTTCCTGCCCCATGCAAAGTTCATCTATATCATCCGCCATCCCGTTGATCGCGCGATCTCGCAACTGAAGATGAACCTGCGGCGCAAGAAACGCACACCGGCCTCGCTGGAGGACTGGCTGGCCGAAATCGAAGACCCGGTTCTGATGGACCGTGGCGATTACGCCGCCTATCTGCCGCGCTGGCAGGCGCGTTTTCCCCCGGACCGGCTGCTGGTTCTGCCCTTTGGCCGGATCGCGCGCGATCCCGCAGGGCTGATCCGCGAGGTCGAGGAATTCCTGGGCCTGCCTGCCGCAAATTACAGCGGATTGCACAAGAAGGTCTTCGCGGCACCGGGCGATATTTCCGTCCCCGACGAGGCTCGCGCCGCCCTGCGCGCCAAACTGGAACCGCAATTCGAGTTTCTGGAACACCATATGTCTGCCGATTTCAACGCGGACATACGCTGACCTTTTCCCTGCCGCCGCTTTCGCCTACATAGCGCCAAAGCTTTGCAGGAGATTCCGATGGCGTCCTATCAGTTTGTCTATCACATGGACGGCGTGTCCAAGACCTATCCCGGCGGCAAGAAGGTCTTTGAAAATATCCGTCTGAACTTTCTTCCCGGCGTGAAGATCGGTGTCGTTGGGGTCAACGGCGCCGGTAAATCCACGCTGCTGCGGGTCATGGCCGGTCTGGACAAGGATTTCACCGGCGAAGCCTGGGCCGCCAAGGGCGCGACCGTGGGCTATCTGCCGCAGGAACCGCAGCTGGACAGCTCGTTGAACGTGCGTGAGAACGTCATGCTGGGTGTCGCCGCGAAAAAGGCCAAGCTGGAGCGCTATAACGAACTGGCGATGAACTATTCCGACGAGACCGCCGATGAAATGGCGGCCCTGCAGGACGAGATCGACGCCGAGAACCTTTGGGATCTGGACAGCCAGATCGACGTCGCGATGGAGGCCCTGCGCTGCCCGCCCGATGACGCCGATGTGGACACATTGTCAGGCGGTGAACGTCGCCGGGTGGCGCTGTGCAAGCTGTTGCTGGAAGCGCCCGACATGCTGCTGCTGGACGAACCGACCAACCACCTGGACGCGGAAACCATCGCCTGGCTGCAAAAGCACCTGATCGAATACAAGGGCACGATCCTCTGCGTGACCCACGACCGTTATTTCCTCGACGATATCACCAGCTGGATCCTCGAACTGGATCGCGGTCGGGGAATTCCCTATGAGGGCAATTATTCGGCTTGGCTGGAACAAAAGGCCAAGCGTCTTGCGCAGGAAGCGCGCGAAGACAAATCCAAGCAGAAAACGCTGGAGCGCGAATTGGAATGGATCCGCGCCGGCGCCAAGGCACGTCAGGCCAAATCCAAGGCCCGGATCAACGCCTATAACGAAATGGCCGGCCAGTCCGAGCGTGAAAAGCTGTCGCGCGCCCAGATCATCATCCCCAATGGCGAACGCCTGGGCAGCAAGGTGATCGAAGTCAACGGTCTGAAGAAGGCCATGGGCGACAAGCTGTTGATCGAAGATCTGGATTTCAGCCTGCCTCCCGGTGGCATCGTTGGCGTGATCGGCCCCAACGGCGCGGGTAAATCGACGTTGTTCCGCATGTTGACCGGCCAGGAGCAGCCCGACGAGGGCGAGATTTCCTATGGCGACACGGTGCATCTGTCCTATGTGGACCAGTCACGCGACGCGCTGGATCCCAATGCGACCGTCTGGGAGGAAGTCAGCGGTGGTGCCGAGCAGATCGTGCTTGGCGACGCGCAGATGAACAGCCGCGCCTATTGCAGCGCCTTCAATTTCAAGGGCGGCGATCAGCAGAAGAAGGTCGGCCAGCTTTCGGGCGGGGAACGCAATCGCGTCCATATGGCCAAGCTGTTGAAATCTGGCGGCAATGTTCTGCTTCTGGACGAACCGACCAACGATCTGGATGTCGAAACCCTGCAGGCGCTGGAAGCGGCGCTGGAAGATTTCGCGGGCTGCGCGGTGATCATCTCGCACGATCGCTTCTTCCTTGACCGTCTCTGCACGCATATTCTGGCCTTCGAGGGCGATGCCCATGTCGAATGGTTCGAAGGCAACTTCGAGGCCTACGAGGAAGACAAGGTCCGCCGCCTGGGTGCAGATTCCATCGAGCCCAAACGTGTGAAATACAAGAAATTCTCGCGGTAAGGGACGCTATGGCCCCGAGGTCGGCGTCCCGCCGGCCGCATAGTTGAACCTGCGGTTTCCCAAATGAAAAAGCGGCCCCTCGGGGCCGCTTTTGCGTTCATGCCCTGAAGGGCGGAATGATCAGAAGCGGAACGAAGCGCGCATCTGCACCATGTCGGTGTCCAGATCCAGGCCGTCCACATCCGCGACGTCGCTGAAGTCCTGCTTGGTGTATTCTGCGCCGACGGTGAATTGCTCGGTAACCTTGTATTCGGCACCGATACCATAGGTCACGTCGGTTTCCGAAATATCGCCACCGGGGATGTCCTGCGACAGATGCGCGGCGCCAAGGGTGACATAGGGCATGAATTTGCCCATGTCATAGCCGGCACGGGCGCGCAGGCGGGTCATGTCGCCCTTGTCGTCCAGATCATCGGCATCGACCTTGTTGTAGTCCAGTTCACCACCGACGACCCAGTTGCCCAGGTCATAGTTGTAACCGGCATGCACACCATAGGCGTCTGCGTCACTGTCGCCCAAGCCGTTGTTGAAATCGGCGCTGCCCTGACCGTATTGCGCACCCGCATAGAAACCGGTCCAGTTCGACACGTCGTTGACGACGGGCGAGACCGTGATGGGCTCGGGCGAAGGTTCAACGACGGGGGCAGTATAGCCGCCGGCATAGGCCGAACCTGCAATCAGGGAACTGGTAACTGCTGCGATAACAAGTTTCATGATGACCTCCTGGTCCTTTGTTGTTCGGCTGAATTAGGCCCGGAGGCGGAGGGAATGAAGCGCTGTCACCGCCTGCAGAGGTTGGATTGTGCCTTTTGTGCAACCACGTATCATTGAATATCCGTGAGGGGTTGACACGATATTCTGCCATTGAGCCCGGGAGGCGTTCAGGCATTGTTGGTCGGGCGCATGGTGATCTGCTCACAGACCGTTCACGAAGGCTCTCGAATGGCGAGGAGATGGCCGGATTGGGGCGAAAATGCGGAAATTTTCCCACCTTCGGAATTTGCACAGCTGCGCCTGAATGCCTAGCGGCCGGCGGTCCTGCACAGCTGTGGGGCGACGCGGTCCGGGACATGGTCGATGCCCACGTGATCGTGCAGGATCAGGGCTGTATCGCGGGGCTGGAATATGAAATCCTTGTCTGAACCCAGACAGCGGAAGGACGCGTCATGACCACTCGTCGTCATCTCTTGATCAGCGCCACGGCATTTGGTGCCTCTGCTGCGCTGCCCGCATTCTCGCAATCGGCCGACAGGCCCAACCCGATGCCGCCGGAACTGCGCAAGGTGCTGGAGCGCAGCCCGAATGCGCCGGTGCTGGGCAATCCGCAGGGTGATGTCACGCTGACCGAATTCTTTGATTATAACTGCCGGTTCTGTCGCAAGATGCTGGGCACGATACAGGCGCTGGTGACAAGCGATCCGCAGTTGCGCGTGGTCTATCGCGAATGGCCGGTTTTCGGCGAGGGATCGGAATTTGCCAGCCGCGCCTCGCTGGCTTCGCTGGAGCAGGGCAGCTATTGGCAGTTCCACGCGGCGCTGTTGGGAATGAAGGGGCAGGCGGTCGAGGCCACGGTGATGCGGATCGCCCGCGAGGTCGGGCTGGATGAAGACAAGCTGCGCAAGGATATGGAGGCCCCCCATATCGAGGAACATATCGCGACATCCTTTGCGCTGGCCGATCACATGGGGCTGATGGGCACACCGACCTTTATCGCGGGCGACGAAGGCGTCTTCGGGGAAATGAGCCTGACGGAGACACGGGAACTTGTCGCGCGGGCGCGCGCGACACTGGGCTGACCGCAGCGTCGCGCGGCGGGAGGGGGCCTGTCAGGCCCATTCCCAGGGGCGGGTGAATTCGCCCAGCCTCTTGCAGACGGCCTCTTCGTCCAGACCCTCGCCCCGTTCCAGCCGCGCGACCAGCCCACGTTTCTTGTCATCAACGACTTCCACCACGCGCGCGCCGGTGCCTTCCAGCGCGGCGTTGTAGACGCGGGTGATCGCCAGACGGCGCAGATCGGGTTTGAAGATCTTGCCTACTGCCGTCTTGGGCAACTCGGGCAGAATTTCCAGATGCTTGGGGATCGCGGCCCGTTCGTGGATATGGTTGCGGGCGTGCTCCATCAACTCCTTGACCGTGGCCTTGGCATCATCGACCAACTCGACATAGACGCAGGGCAATTCACCGGCAAAGCTGTCGGGCTGACCGATTGCGCCGGCGAAGGCGACGGCCGGATGGCCCAGCAGGGCGTCTTCGATCTCGGCGGGGTCGATATTGTGGCCACCGCGAATGATCAGATCCTTGGCGCGCCCCGTGATCCAGAGATAGCCATCCTCGTCGATACGCCCCAGATCGCCAGTGCGCAGGTAGATGTCCTCGGCAAAGAGATTGTGGTTCTTGTCGGCCTCGGTATAGGTCGAGCCGGGAAAGACGCCGGGGTTGGCGACGCAGATCTCTCCGATTTCATCGGTGTCGCAGGCATGGATCCGGCCCGCATCATCGTGACGCAGAATCCGGACATGGGTATAGGGCAGGGGGATGCCGACCGAGCCGACCTTCTTGACGCCGTCGATGGGATTGCAGCTGACAAGGCAGGTGGCCTCGGTCAGGCCGTAGCCTTCGGCGATCTCGACACCGGTGGCAGATTTGAAGCGGTTGTACAGTTCGACCGGCAGCGGGGCCGAGCCGGAAATCGCCGTGCGCAGCGAGGATACATCGGCATCGACGGGCCGCTGCATCAGCGCGGCAATCGCCGTCGGCACCGTGATCAGGAAGGTGCATTGCCAGCGTTCGATCAGTTTCCAGAAATTCTCGAAGACCCCGTCGCCGCGATAGCCTGCAGGGGTCGGCATGACGACATGTGCCCCCGAAGCCAGACAGGACATGAGGATCGGATAGGCCGCAAAGACGTGGAACATCGGCAGCGGGCACATCAGCACATCGGTCTCGTCAAACAGCAGCGTGCCCCCCAGCCAGCCGTTGTAGATCATCCCCGAATATTTGTGCTGCGCGACCTTGGGGGTGCCGGTGGTGCCACCGGTATGGAAATAAGTGGCAACGCGGTCCTGCTGCGGGTCGTCGAAATCGAGCCGCGTGTGTTTCTGGCTGCTGGTCGCCGCCTCGAAATCCATGACGCGCGCATGATGGCGGGTCTTGACCTTGGGGCGCAGCAGGGGCACCAGCAGCTTCTTGAAACCGCGCAGATGCCGGTTGAGGTCGATTTCCAGAACATGGGTGACATTCGGTGCCAGCGAAACCGCCTTGGCGGCCTTTTGGGCGACATCCGTCTTGGGAAAGGATTTCAGCGTGACCAGAACCTTGGCATTGGTTTCGCGCAGGATGCCGGCGATATGTTCGGGGTCCAGCAGCGGGTTGATCGGATTGACGATGCCCGCCGTGGCCCCGGCCAGCAGAACCACCGGTGTCTCGATGCTGTTGGGCAGCAGATAGGCCACTGTATCAGAGGGGCCGACGCCAAGACTGCGGAACAGATTGGCCGTTTCCGTGACCCTTTCGCGCAGCTCATTCCAGGTCAGCGTCGTCGCCGGATCCTTGGGGCCGGACAGAAGCTGAAAGCTGATGGCCGGGCGATCCCCGAAGCGATCCGCCGTGCGCGACAGCATGGCATAGATGGTTTTCGGCAGGTCGCGGTCTTCATAAGGACCTTCGGCTTCGATGTCGTCACGGTCCTGATAATGTCGGAAATTTCCCATTCTTCCTCCCCGGGCATCTCTACGCGATGCCTTCTCCCCCGGCCGTCACAATGCGGTAAAGCAAAGAATTGGAGCAAGGGGCGATGCCGCCGCCTGCCCCGAAACGCAGCGTCAGATCCCGGACTTAGCCCTCCTGGGGAATCCGCAGCGTCTGGCCCGGATAGATCTTGTCAGGGTCGCTGAGCATGGGACGGTTCGCCTCGAAGATCACCGGGTATTTGTTTGCGCTGCCCAGGTATTTGCTGGCAATGGCCGACAGGGTTTCACCCTTCTGGACGGTGTGGAAAACCGGCGTCACCGCATCGGGCATTTCGGCCTCGACCTTGGCGATGCCGTCGATATTGCCGACGGCCAGCACCAGTTTTTCCATGGTTTCGCGATCGGCGCCGCGGGATTCAACCTTGACCGTATCGCCCCTGAGGGTCAGGTGCACATCGCTGGAATCCAGATCAAGCGCCCGCAATTCGTTCTTGAGCGCCTCGACCTTGCGGGCGCTGTCCTCGGCAGCCGTGGGCTGGGCGGGCGTTGCGGCCTCGGCCTTTCCAAAAATCGATTTTCCTGCGTTCTTCGCAAAGTCCCAGATAGCCATATCGGTATTCCTTTCGGCTGAACATGCTTCATAGGGACACAAATGCGCGGCCCGAGGTCAAGCCTCAATCCGGCGTCTTGCCGCCGATCATTAAAATGTGCGGTAAACGGCGCTTGCCGGAATCGCGCCGGGTTCTTAACTGTCCAGTTCAGTTCAACGATAGGTTGCAGATGGCGCGCATGATCGATTTCGGGCAATGGACAGGCATTCTGGCGACGGCAGTTCTGGTGACGGCCTGCGCATCCGCCCCGGCTCAAAAGGGCGCTCGCGATCCCCATGATGTTCAGGCGGCTCCTCCGGGGCGCGCGGCCTGTGCCAGCCCCAGCGCTGCCGAGGTGCAGGCTGCGGCACAGGCGACCAATGCGTCACGGCTGAGCCGGGGATTGCCCCCGGTCCGTGCCAACATGCTGTTGGCCGAGGTGGCGGCTCAACATGCCTGTGACATGGCGCGCCGGGGGCTGATGAGCCATCGGGGCAGCAGGACAAGCGGTCCGGGGGCGAGGGTCAAGGCCAGAGGATACGCCCCCAGGCTGACGGCCGAGAACATCGCGGCGGGGCCATTCGACCTGCAGCGCGTGCTGCATGAATGGAATGTCTCGTCGGGGCATCTGGACAATATCACCATCCCGCAGGTGCGTGATTTCGGGATCGGCCATGCCGTCGGCTCGGATGGGCGGACCCGGTTCTGGGCCGCGATCTACGCGGCACCAGGATAGGCCGGCTCAACCCGTCGCGACTTCGGTCTGTTTGGCAGGTTGTTCGGACAGGGTGCCGTCGGTGAATTGCATCCGGGCCAGACGCGCATACAGGCCGCCCTCGGCAACCAGCGTGGCGTGATTGCCCTGCGCGACGATGCGGCCATGATCGAAGACCACGATCCTGTCGGCCTTTTTCACCGTCGCCAGACGGTGGGCGATGACGATGGTGGTGCGGCCCTCGGACAGCCGGTTGACGGCGGCCTGAACCAATGCCTCGGACTCGGCATCCAGGGCGCTGGTGGCCTCGTCCAGCAACAGCACCGGGGCATCGCGCAGGATCGCGCGGGCTATGGCGATCCGCTGGCGTTGTCCGCCTGACAGCATGACGCCGCGTTCGCCCAGCTGGGTGTCATAACCCATGGGAAGCGCCTGAATGAAGTCATCAGCATGGGCCGCGCGTGCCGCCGCCTGCACTTCGGCATCCGAAGCATCTGGCCGGCCAAGGCGGATATTGTCGCTGGCGCTTTCGGCAAAGATAACCGGGTCCTGCGAGACCAGCGCAGTTGCCTGTCGGAAATCATCGCGCCGCATGTCGCGCAGATCGATCCCGTCCAGCGTCACGCGGCCCGAATTCGGGTCCCAGAAACGCTGGATCATCTGGATGACGGTGGTCTTGCCCGCGCCCGAGGGGCCGACCAGCGCAATCGTTTCACCGGGTTGAATATGCAGCGTCACGCCCTCAAGTGCCGAAGTGTCTGGCCGACTGGGATAGTGGAAGCTGACATCTTCCAGCGCGATTTCGCCACGCACGGGCCGGGGCAGCACGACCGGGTTTTCCGGGTCGCGGAGATCGTCGCGTGCGCTCAGCAACTCGGCCAGACGCTCTGTCGCTCCGGCGGCGCGTTGCAGTTCGCCCCAGATTTCGGACAAGGCCCCGGTCGAGCCGGCGACAAGGATGGCATAGATGACGAATTGCACCAATTGGCCCGGCGTCATGAGGCCCGCGCTGACATCACGCGCACCGATCCACAGGACGCCGATGACGCCCGCGAAGATCAGGAAAATGACGATGGCGGTCATCACCGCGCGGGTCGTGATGCGGGTGCGCGCCACCTCGTAGGATTGCTCGGTGACCTTGTCGAACTGCGCGATGCTGCGATGTTCATACGTATAGGCCTGCACGGTTTGCGCCGACAGCAAATCCTCGGATGCCTTGCCCGAGGATGTCGCGATCCATTCCTGATTTTGGCGCGACAGTTTGCGCAGGCGGCGTCCCAGCACGATGATCGGAACCAGAATTGCCGGCACGATCAGCAGCACCAGCCCCGTCAGCTTGACCGAGGTATAGGCCAGCATTGCCATGCCGCCCGCAAGAATGATCATGTTGCGCAGCGCGATGGACAGTGACGAGCCGATCACCGATTGGATCAGCGTTGTGTCGGTGGTGATGCGTGACAGGATCTCGCCCGTCATGACGCGTTCGAAAAAGCCGGGGCTCAGCGTGATGACGCGGGCAAACACGGCCTTGCGGATGTCGGCGACGACACGCTCTCCCAGACGGGTGATCAGGAAGTAGCGCATCGCGGTGCCGATCGCCAATGCGGCCACGATGACCAGCGCTGCCGTGAAATATTTGTCCAGAAGGCCCGCGCCATCATCGAAATTGTCAATGACGCGCCGCACGGCCAGCGGCAGGATCAGGCTGATCCCCGAGGTCAGGGTCAATGCGATCAGCGCCAGGATGGCCTGTCCACGATAGGGGCGCATGAATGGTCCCAGCGCTCGCAATGCGCCGACCTTCTTGCTGCGGGGTCGGTCTTCGAGGGTGGTTGTGCCGCGTGCCATTTTCGCCTGTGCCTGTCTGGTTTCGCGCTGTCGGGTTTAGGCACTTGCTGCGGCAAGAACAAGCATGGGGCCTAGATTGGCAGGCTGCCGTCCTCCATCGCCGCATTCAGCCGGTCCAGCGCCTGCGCAAGCCGTTCATCGATGACATGCAGATATTCGGTCCAGTCCGACATGCCGCGCAGCTCGGTCTTGCCATCCGAAATGCCGCGCAGGCCGATCAGTTCGGTGCCGAAATGCTGACAGACTCGCAGATGGGAAAATGTTTCCATATCGACCATGTCTTCGGCGATATCCGCATAGGCGGCACCGCTGACGATATTGGCGCCGGTGGACAGCGTGGCCTGCGCGATGCCGGGAATGCGATGGGGCAGGGGGACCCGTGCGGGCAGGTCCAGCAATGGCGTGCAGCCCCGTTCAAAGCCAAGCGCCGAGGCATCCATGTCGCGATAGGCGACAGCTGTGGCCTGATAGACCTGCGCATGTTCCAGTCGATTCGACCCAGCAGAACCCAGCGACACCACCAGATCCGGTGACTTTGGCAGGGCGGTCAGTGCGGCTGTCAGCTTGATTGCGGCCTCGACGGGGCCGATGCCGGTCATCACGGGCTTGATGCGCGATTGCAGGGCGGGGCCGTATTCCGGCTTGGCGGCCATGACGAACAGTACGGTCCGTCCTGCGATCTGTTCGATTTGGGGGGCTGAGATCATCTTGTCCTGTCATGGAAAGGAAGGCATCGACCGTTGGCTACTATGTTTTCAGGACAGGCGCCAATGCCTCTTGCTGTTGGTCGCCGGTCTGTGGCACTTGCGAAACATGGGCAAGGTCAGTGAATTATATCGCCAGCGCGCCGAGGAAGGCCGCATCAAACCCGATCCGGCGCAGCAATCGGTGCTGCCGGAACTGGACCGGGTTCTGGCCGATATGGAGGCCGCGCCTGCACCCGCCGCAACCAAGCCGCGATCGGCGTGGCGCGCGCTGCTGGGTGTGGGCAATCCGGCACCGGAGCCCGCGCCACCGGTCAAGGGGTTGTATCTTTGGGGTGGTGTCGGTCGCGGGAAATCCATGCTGATGGACCTGATGGCCGATGCAGCACCGGATCAGAGCAGCCGCCGCGTGCATTTCCACGAGTTCATGCAGGAAATCCAGGCCGGGCTGGAACAGGCCCGCAAGCGTGGCGATCAGGATGCCGTGCGGCCCGTCGCGATGGAGGTCGCCCGCACCACCCGATTGCTGTGTTTTGACGAGATGCAGATCACCGATATCGCTGATGCGATGATTGTCGGTCGTCTGTTTCAGGTCCTGTTCGAACAGGGCGTGGTGATCGTGACCACCTCGAACCGCGTTCCCGAAGACCTCTACAAGCACGGGCTGAACCGGCAGCTGTTCCTGCCCTTCATTGATCTGATCCGCCAGCGGATGCAGGTCGTCTGTCTGGACAGCGAAGTCGATCACCGGCAGGGGCGTCAGGGTGGTGGACAGGTCTGGTTTTCTCCTGCCAATGCCGATGCACGCGCGTCAATGGATGCGATCTGGTCCGAGCTGACACAGGGCAGCGAGGTTCAGCCGCTGGAACTGACGGTCAAGGGGCGCAAGGTCGAAATTCCGGCCTTTGCGGGCAGGATCGGGCGCGCCGGCTTCTGGGATCTGTGCGGCAAGCCGTTGGGTCCGGCGGATTATCTGGCGCTGGCCCAGGCCGTCGACGTCCTGCTGATCGACGGCATCCCGCGGCTGTCCATGACGAATTACAACGAGGCCAAGCGTTTCGTGACGCTGATCGATGCTCTCTACGAGGCGGAGGTGCGCCTGATTGCCTCGGCGGCAGATGAGCCTGAACAGTTGTACAACGAAGGCGAGGGCAGTTTTGAATTCGAACGCACCGCCAGCCGCTTGCGCGAGATGCAGGACGCCACATGGGGCGCGGCCTGAGTTCAGGCCGGAACGCGGATCAGCCGTTGTCGCGCAGGATCTGACCGGCCAGATAGAGCGAGCCGCAAATCATGATCCGGGCGCGCGGTTCCTCGGAAACCAGTTTCCTGACCGCGTCGAGGACGTCATCCGCGACCGAGGCCTTCATGCCGACCGAGGCGGCAAGTTCGGCGGTTTCCGCGGCGGGCAGCGTATTGGCCTCACCCGGAATGCTGACGGCGGTCAGGCTTTCGCCGACAGGTCGCAGCAGGTCCAGATAGCCTTTGACATCCTTGGTGTTCAGCATCCCGCAGATCAGATGCGTCGGACGCTCAGGCAGATCGGCCAATGTGGCCGCCAGTGCGGCGGCGCCGGCGGGATTGTGGCCGCCGTCCAGCCATAGTTCGGCCTGCGGACCTGCGGTCTCGGCCAGCGGACCATGTGTCAGGCGCTGCATCCGCGCGGGCCATTCGGCGCGGGTCACGGCCGCGCGCGCCTGGGCATGGCTTGCCCCCAACTGGCGCAGGGCGGCCAGCGCGGTGCCGGCATTGCGGATCTGATGCGCGCCGGCAAGAACCGGACGGGGCAGATCCCAGACGCCATGATCGTCCTGGAACAGGATGCCGTCACGTTCCTGCGCGACATGCCAATGCTGTCCGCTGATCGATAGCGGGGCGGTCAGACCTGCCGCGCGTGCTTCGATCACGCGCAGCGCGCCATCCTGCTGGTCGGCAACGACGCAGGGCACGCGGGGCTTGATGATGCCGGCCTTTTCGCCGGCAATCTGTTCCAGCGTGTCGCCCAGAAACTGTGTATGGTCGATGCTGACCGGGGTGATCACCGTCAGGGCCGGGTCGGATATCACATTCGTCGCGTCCAGACGTCCGCCCAGTCCGACCTCCAGCAGCGTGTAATCAGCCGGAACGCGTGAAAAGGCCAGCAAGGCCGCGGCGGTGGTGATCTCGAAATAGGTGATCGGCGCGCCGTCATTGGCGGCTTCGCATTCTTCCAGTGTCGCGGCCAGATCGGCCTCGGGGATCAACTCTCCCGCAAGGCGGATCCTTTCATGAAACCGCGCCAGATGCGGCGAGGTATAGGCGTGAACGCGCGCTCCGCCAGCCTCGAGCCCGGCACGGATCATCGCCTGAGTCGAGCCCTTGCCATTGGTTCCCGCGATATGGATGACCGCTGGCAGCCTGTCCTGCGGATTGTCCAGCGCCGCCAGAATGCGGTGCATCCTGTCCAGTGACAGGTCGATGACCTTCGGGTGCAGCGCCATCAGGCGAGCCAGTATCGCGTCGGAATGGGTCATGGAAGCTGACTACGCCTTGATGGCTGGATGGATGTGATGTGGGGCGGATTACTTGTCCGTCTTGCCCTTGGTGGCCGGCTCGGCCGTTTCGACCTGTGCCGGTGCTTCGGCCGAGGGCTCGATCCGGGCGGGTGCCGGGGCTGGCAGATCGCCCTTGGTCGGTGCCGGCATGCCGCCCAGCATGCGCAGGATCGAGACCAGTTCGTCGCGCAAATCCTTGCGATGGGTCACACGATCGAGCATCCCGTGTTCCAGCAGATATTCGGCGCGCTGGAAACCTTCGGGCAGTTTCTCGCGAATGGTCTGTTCGATCACACGCGGCCCTGCAAAGCAGATCAGCGCATTGGGTTCGGCAATCTGCACATCGCCCAGCATGGCATAGCTGGCGGTGACGCCACCGGTGGTCGGATGGGTCAGGACAACGATATAGGGCAGTCCGGCCTCGCGCAGCATTTCCACCGCAACGGTGGTGCGGGGCATCTGCATCAGCGACAGGATGCCTTCCTGCATGCGTGCGCCGCCAGCGGCCGAGAACAGCACCAGCGGGCGCTTCAGCTTTACCGCGCGTTCGGCGGCGGCAATGATGGCATTGCCGACATACATGCCCATCGATCCGCCCATGAAGCTGAAATCCTGCGCGGCAGCGACAATCGGCGTGCGCAGGATCTCGCCTTCGGCCACCAGCATGGCGTCGCGTTCGCCAGTGGCTTTCTGCGCCGCCTTCATGCGGTCGGGGTATTTCTTCTGATCGCGGAACTGCAGCGGGTCGGCGACCGGCTCGGGCACCTTGACCTCGACGAATACGCCGCCATCGAACAGGGCGCGAAAGCGTTCACGCGGCGTGATCGCCAGATGATGATCGCAGTTCGTGCAGACATTCAGATTGTCTGCCAGTTCCCGATGGAACAGCATGGTTCCGCATTCGGGGCATTTGGTCCACAGGTTCTCGGGCATCTCTCGCCGCGAGAACAGCGAATTGATGCGCGGGCGGACATAGTTGGTGATCCAGTTCATCGCGGGCGACCTTGGCTGTTTCAGGGCATCAGATAGGCCGGACGCGAAGGAATTGCAATTGCCCGAACCACAAGGGAAGATGCCAGCATGTGGGCCTCTATTAGCGTTTTCATTCACACCTTCATAGGCTGGGCGCTGATTGTCCGGATTTTGCTGCGTCCGCGGCTGGACCCTTCTACCCGATTTGCATGGATCATGGTCATCGAGGCTGTCCCGGTTCTGGGCATCCTGGCCTATCTGCTGATTGGTGAAGTGCGGATGAACCAGGCCGATGTGCTGCGCATGGCCGATGTGCGCGACCGGCTGACCGGGCTGCGCATTCCCAGCCCGGATATTCTATGGGAGCCACCCAATTTCGCGCGCCCGGTCATCGCGGCCAATGAGGCCGTGGGGGGGATGCCGGTTCTGACGGGCAATCGCATCAACCTGCTGGAGGAATCGGATGGTGCCATCGACCGGCTGGTCGAGGCCATCGACGGCGCAGAGGATCATGTCCATATCCTGTTCTATATCTGGCTGTCCGACGCCAGCGGGCTGAAGGTCAAGGAAGCGGTGATTCGGGCTGCGCTGCGTGGCGTCTCATGCCGGGTGATCGTTGATGCCCTCGGCTCGCGCAGCATGGTGCGATCGCAACATTGGCAGGACATGAAACGGTCCGGCGTGGAATGCGTGACGGCCTTTCCGCTGGGGGTGCCCCTTTTCAGCATGCTGTTCCGGCGTCTGGATCTGCGCAATCACCGCAAGATCCTGATCGTGGACAACCGGATCGCCTTTACTGGCAGCCGCAATTGCGCGGATATGGCCTTTGCGATCAAGCCACGCTACGCGCCATGGGTGGATGTGCTGTTCAGCGTCGAAGGCCCTGCCATCCGGCAGTTGCAATCGGTCTTTCTGGGCGACTGGATGAGCTATACCGGCGAGGATCTGGGCGGGATGTTGCAACTGGTCAACGTCGTCGACACCCCCGGCTGTGCGGCCCAGGTGGTCGCGACCGGTCCCGATCTGCGTGCAGGCAGCATCGCCGATTGCATGATGGGCATGCTCTATGCCGCACGGGAGCATGTGCTGATCACGACGCCCTATTACGTGCCTGACGCCTCGCTGGATGCAGCGGTCCGGGCCGCTGCGCGCCGTGGTGTCGATGTGACGATGATTTTGCCCGAACGGAATGATTCGCTGGTGGTCGGCGCGACCAGTCAGGGCTTTTATGCCGATCTTCTGTCGGCGGGCGTGAAGCTGCATCTGTTCAGGGATGGTCTGTTGCATTCCAAGATCATGACGGTGGACGGGCGCATGGCCCTGATCGGCAGCGCGAATCTGGACCGGCGCAGTTTCGAACTCAACTACGAGGTCAATATGGCCCTGTTCGGCGACGAACTGATCGCAGGGATTGACGCGCGCCAGGCCAGTTATCTTGAGCGTTCCGACGAGCTGACCCTTGAGGACGTGCAGAACTGGGGCGCATTGCGCCGGTTGCGCAACAACCTTCTGGCACTGGCGTCACCGCTGCTATAGCGGCAGTGCGGTGGTGAACTTGGTCTGGCGCAGCACGAAATTCGTCACCGTCGAGCGCACGATTCCCAATGCCAGCATGCGCCGCATGATGAAATGCTCCAGCCCCTCGGGGTCGCGCGCCACGATCTTGAGCTGGTAATCGGATGTGCCGGTGATCGTCGCGCATTCCAGGATCTGGTCCTCGGTCTGCACGAAACGGTCAAAGCGCATCAGGGATTCTTCGCGATGATCCAGCAGCGAGACCTGCACATAGGCCATGGCGTGCCAACCGGCCCGGCTGCGCGAGACCAGCGCGACCTGCTTTTCGATAATCCCTTCCTCCGTCATCCGCTTGACCCTGCGCCAGGCCGGCGAGGTGGACAGGCCGGACCGTTCGGCCAGCGCCTGAGTCGACAGCGTGGCATCTGCCTGCATCAGGCGCAAAAGGCGAAGATCTGCGTCTTCAAGTTCAGGCATGAGATTCCTCTATCATGAAATTTCGCGAATTATGATTTCTGATTTAGGGCGTTGGTGACGGCTATAGGCAAGAATTTTTCGTCTTTCGGGGTATAATTACATCGAGGAGGAATTGATCATGCCAAAATCGACGGAATACGAAGCCAAGGTTGCCGATGCCGAGGGCCATATTTCATATGACGCCGAGGAAGACGCGGTTTGGCGCGATCTGATTGCGCGGCAGATGCCCGCGGTGCGCCAACATATGGCACGCCCCTATCTGCAAGGGCTGGATCTGCTGGACATGCCGCGGGATCGCGTGCCGCAATGTCCGGAAATCTCGCAGAAGCTGGGCAGCTTGACGGGGTGGCGGGTCGAGCCGGTGCCCGCGCTGATCGGCTTCGGGCGCTTTTTCGGGATGCTGGCCGACCGGACATTCCCCGCAGCCAGCTTCATCCGCAAGCGCAAGCATTTCGACTATATCGAAGAGCCGGATATCTTTCACGAGATTTTCGGCCATACGCCCCTGTTGACCGATCCGGCCTTTGCGGCATTTTCGCAGGCCATCGGCGAGGCCGGGACAAGATGCGACAAGGCGGACTACAGCTGGCTGATTAGACTTTACTGGTTTTCCATCGAGTTCGGACTGATGCGCGAGGACGGGCAGTTGAAGGCTCTGGGCTCGGGGCTGGCCAGTTCGGTGACGGAATTGCCCTGGTCGATTTCCGACCGCCCCGAACATCGCGCCTTCGATGTCCTGGATATCCTGCGCACCCCCTATCGGATCGACATTCATCAGCCGGTCTATTTCGTGATCGACCACCTGGACGACCTGTTCGCCGCAGCCGAACGTGACCTGTTGTCCGATGTGGCCGAGGCGCGCAAACTGGGGCTGCATGCGCCGAAATATCCGCCCAAACATGCCGCATGAGGAGAAGATGATGAGCAGTTGCGATCTTGCCAGCAAGGAATGCGAACCCTGCAAGGGCGGCATTGCCCCCATGACGCCCGAGGAAATCGACTTGATGATGCCGCGCCTTCAGGGCTGGACCCTGTCTGACGACAAGACCAGCCTGAGACGGCGCTTTGCATTCAAGGGCTTTCTCAAGGCGGTCGAAATGGCGAATCTGGCCGCCTGGCTGGGCAACAAGCAGGGCCATCATCCCGATATCGCCTTTGGCTGGGGATATTGCGAGGTGACTTTCACGACCCATGAGGCCGGTGGCCTGACGGAAAACGACTTCATTTGTGCCGCAAGACTGGACGCATTGGTCGCCTGATGCTTGTTCCCGCGCGGCCAGCGGTTTATCGGGTGAGAGATGACCGCTTTCCGGGGACGACATGATGACGCATGATCCTGAAAAGTTGCGGCCTTCCGGATTGCTTTGGGGGGCTGCGTAGCACATGGCCGAACTTGGATTGAAACGTCTCTCGCAGATGGTTCGCGACCGTGCGGCAACCGAGTGGGCCAGGCAGACCGAGAAGCTGAGCAGGTCGCAGCGCAGGCCTGCCCCCGAACTGATGGATGAGGCGGCCGATTTGCATCGGACCCTGAGCCGGTTCCTGCAGCTGTCCGATTCCCGCGTTTCGCGTGCGGGCAGCCGGGCCGATCTGCTGGATCTGCCTTCGGGCACCGACTGGCACTGGCGACCGCTTTGCCTGCGCGGGCGCTTGACCCCGACGGCCCTGGCCGCGCCGAAAACGGCGCGGCGGCTGGGTGACGAGCTGGCCATCTATCACGACTGCAGTCATCGCGCCCTGATCCTGCGGCAGATTCGCAACCGGCGCGCGACCGATGTTGCCGCCTATGGGCTGGCGCTGGAGGTGATGGGCTTTTCGGGCAGCTATCTGTCCCTGTCGCTGGATCTGCCTTCGGAGGTCGGGCAGGGATTGGGCAAACACAACGTTCTGCGTCTGGACGCGCAACTGGGGGCCGAGCGCGACATTACCGTCTATGGTCGACTGAACATCGCCCAGGGCCCCAATACCGAAACCGTGCTGAGACAATTGGGTGAGCCGATTTCGGGCCAGAACTGTCAGCGCGTTGCGGAATTCGATCTGGGCTATGTCGATCTGAACCGACGGCCCGTGGACAAGGTTTGGCTGGACCTGATCTTCGAGGCTCCCTACATGAATGCCGTCACCCTGTCAGATGCGCTGCTGTCGCGCCATGTCCGCGCCGAGATGTAAGGATTTTCGATGCTCGAGTTCGAAGACTACGGAATTCATGAAGGGGTCTGGTCGGGCCATCTGCGCGGGGCCGAGCGTCCGGGACGCGTTTGTGCCGTATGTCACGGCGATATCGTGGCCGAGGCGGTGCTGGGCGAACGGGAAGAGGACGGCTGGAGCCTGCGGATCGAGGTTCCGGGATCGGTCCTGTGCGATGGTGTCACCAGCCTGATCCTGGTTGCCTGTGACAGCGACGCCTTTCCCGATGACGCGTCCTTTCATCTGGGGCGGCTGAACCTGGTTGCGGGCAAGGCGTTGGATCACGACATCGCGGCCGAGATCGCCGAGATCCGGGCCGAACTTGAATTGCTGAAGCGAGAGTTCCGGCGCTGCTGCGCGCGCGACTGAGATGTCATTTCGGTTTCATCTTGCTGTTACGCTTTCTTGCGAAAAGCGGCCCATTCGCCTATACCCAGCCATTAACTTTTTCGCCGCAGGACAGCCATGACCCAGCTTCAGACGCCCTATTATCTGATCGACAAGGCCAGGCTGCGGGGCAATATGGAAAAGATTGCCCGCCTGCGCGAGCGGTCGGGGGCCAGGGCGCTGTTGGCGCTCAAATGTTTTGCGACATGGTCGGTCTTTGACTTCATGCGCGACTTCATGGATGGAACGACCTCGTCATCCCTGTATGAATTGCGTCTGGGCCGCGAGGAATTCGGCAAGGAAACCCATGCCTATTCGGTCGCCTGGGCCGATCATGAAATCGACGAGGCGATTTCCTATGCCGACAAGATCATCTTCAACAGCCTGGGGCAGCTGGACCGCTTTGCCGACAAGGCCAGCGGCATCCAGATCGGCCTGCGGCTGAATCCGCGCTTTTCGACCAGCGGCTTCGATCTGGCCGATCCCGCGCGGCCTTTCAGCCGCCTGGGCGAATGGGATCTGTCGCGCCTGGAAGCGGCGATGGATCGCATCAGCGGCGTGATGATCCATTACAACTGCGAAAACGATGATTTCGAGCTGTTCGACCAGCAGTTGACGCGGATCGAATCCGAATTCGGCGAGATCCTGCACCGGCTTGACTGGGTCAGCCTGGGGGGCGGCATCCATTTTACCGGCGATGACTATCCGCTGGACCGTCTGGCCGACCGTCTGGCCGCATTCAGCCGCAAGTTCAGCGTGCAGGTCTATCTTGAACCGGGCGAGGCCAGCATCACCGGATCGACCATGCTTGAGGTCTCGGTTCTGGATGTGATCGACAATGGCAAGAAGATCGCCATCGTTGATTCCAGCATCGAGGCGCATATGCTGGACCTGCTGATCTATCGCGAAACGGCCAAGCTGCCGCAGCAGGGTGCGCATGAATACCAGATCGCGGGCAAGACCTGTCTGGCCGGCGATATCTTTGGTGACGGGCGGTTCGAAGCGCCGCTGAATATCGGTGACCGCATCAGCATCACCGATGCGGCGGGCTATACCATGGTCAAGAAGAACTGGTTCAACGGCGTGGCCATGCCGGCCATCGCCATCCGCGAGGAAGACGGCGCCATCCGCATGGTGCGCAGCTTCGGTTACGACGATTACAAAGACAGCCTTTCCTAAGGCTCTCCAACCTCTGCCACCCCGAAAGGAGACAGACTTGGCCAAACAGAACGTCCTCATCATTGGTGCCGGCGGTGTCGCGCAAGTATCCGCACATAAGGTCGCGCAACGGGCCGCGGAATTTGGCGATCTGCATATCGCCAACCGCACCCAGGCCAAGGCCGATGCGATCATTGCTTCGCTGCGCGACAAGGGCCACAAGATGCCCTTTACCAGCCATGCGCTGGACGCGATGGACCCTGATGCGGTCGAGGCTTTGATCCGCAAGATCGACGCGAAGATCGTCATCAATGTCGGCACCGCCTTCATCAACATGACGGTTCTGGAAGGCTGTATCCGTGCCGGTGCCGCCTATATCGACACGGCCATTCACGAAGATCCCACCAAGATCTGCGAAACGCCGCCCTGGTACGCAAACTATGAATGGAAGCGTCGCGAAGACGTGAAAAAGGCCGGGATCACGGCGATTCTGGGGGCCGGCTTCGACCCCGGGGTTGTGAACGCCTATGCCCGTTTTGCCGAGGATGAGTATTTCGACAAGATCGACAGCATCGATATCGTCGACATCAATGCCGGCAGCCATGGTCGCTGGTTCGCCACCAATTTCGACCCCGAGATCAACTTCCGTGAATTCACCGGCACTGTCTATTCCTGGCAGGGCGGTGAATGGAAAACCAACAAGATGTTCGAGGTTGGCCGCGAATGGGATCTGCCCGTTGTCGGCAAGCGAACCGCCTATTTGTCCGGACATGACGAGGTGCACAGCCTCTCGGCCCGCTACAAGGACAGCGATGTCCGTTTCTGGATGGGCTTTGGTGATCACTACATCAATGTCTTCACCGTGCTGCAGAACCTCGGGCTGCTGTCGGAACAGCCCGTCAAGACTGCCGAAGGTCTGGAGGTCGTGCCCCTCAAGGTCGTCAAGGCCGTGTTGCCCGATCCGGCCAGCCTTGCGCCCGATTACGAGGGCAAGACCTGCATCGGTGATCTGGTCAAGGGCAGCATCAATGGCAAGGAAGGCGAGGTCTTCGTCTACAATGTCGCCGATCACAAGGAAGCCTATGAAGAGGTCGGCAGTCAGGGCATCAGCTATACCGCCGGTGTGCCGCCTGTCGCTGCGGCCGTGCTGATCGCGCGTGGCATCTGGGACGTCAAGAAAATGGTCAATGTCGAGGAACTTCCTGCACGGCCTTTCCTTGAACTGCTGGGCGAAATGGGCCTGCCGACCCGCGTCATCGACGCGAATGGCGATCATCCGATCTAGCTGGCTGGCCCGGATGGGCCGGACAGGACAACTGCAATGGGGCGGGCCGGAACGTTCGGTCCGCCTTTTGCGTTGATTGCACGCGGGGAATGCAGCCGCATTGACGGGGGGCAATCATGGCAAGACCGGGCGGGCATCACTTTCCCCGAACGCTTCAAGGCAGCGACATGTCGGCGCGCATGGCCAATTGGGCCATCATCGGCATTTTCGTGATCATGGGTTTTTCTGCCATCGCCGCAGGTCGTGACTTTCTGATGCCGGTCACAATGTCCCTGCTGCTGTTCTTTGTCTTTACACCGCTGCGTCGTTTCGCGCGTCGTCGCGGTATCGCCGATGTGGTGACGGCAGCCATCGTGACCACGGGCATCCTGATCATGGTTGCCGTGATCGCCTATGCTGCCAGCGGGCCGATCAATCGCGCGGCGGAAAACATTCCCACCATATCGACGCAGCTGGAGCAGAAATTCCAGCGCGTGCAGGCCTCGTTGCATGATTTCCGACAGGCTGCGCAAAAGATCGACGATGCGCAAGAGGTGGATGTCGATGAAGGTGAAAGCCCGGCCGCGACCATCAAGGTCGAAGAAAACGAACAATCCACCTTTGAAACGGTCATCAAGCTGACGCCCCAGCTTCTGGGACAGGTGGTGTTCACGCTGATCCTGATGTTCTTCATGATGGCCTCGGGCGATCTTCTTTATCTGAAGATCGTTCAGAGCTTTGACACCATGCGAGACAAGCGCGCGGCCTATCTGGCACTGCGTGAGATCGAGGATTCGCTTGGCAGCTATTTCGGCGCCATCACCGTCATCAATGCCTGCCTTGGGGTGACGGTAGGTGTGGCCATGTGGGCATGGGGGATGCCGGGGCCGCTGCTGTTCGGTCTTGGGGCTTTCCTGCTGAATTTCATTCCCTATCTGGGCGCGATAGCGGGCGTCTGCATCGCGTCGATCGTGGCGCTGGTGGTCATGCCGGGGCTGTTCTGGCCGGCCATGGTGGCGCTGACCTATCTGGGGCTGACCTCGCTTGAGGGGCAGTTGATCACACCCTACTTCGTGTCACGCCGGCTACAGATGAATGCTGTCGTGGTGTTCCTGGCCGTGGCCCTGTGGGCCTGGCTGTGGTCGGTGATCGGCATGGTCATCGCGGTGCCGGTCCTGGTGGTGATCAGCGTCCTGACCGAGCATGTTCCCGGCTGGGAGAAATTCGGCAACTTCCTTGGTGGAGAGGATCCTCCACGGCTTGAGGACGAAGATGAATCCGATGCCCGCGATATCGTGCAGGCGGGTGCATTCGCCGAGGACGAAGATGCGGCGCGGATGGCGACGGCGCCAATGGTCGATGACGATGAGGAGCCACCCCGCCACGCGTGACCTGCAAGGGGCGACGTCACGCGCCGCCCCGATCCGTTCACACGGATTGCCCGGGTCAGCCTGCGGGCAACTGCTTGGCAACCTCATTGACCGCGGATTCGATCTGCTTGCATTGATCCTGGATCGAAATGCCATCACGTTCCGAGGCATCCTTCAGCGAAATTTCCGCCCCCGCAATGGATACGGTGCCGTTTGCGCCTTTTTCCTCGGCCGCCATGCCCTTGCTTTCGTCGCCCTGGGGCAGCATCGACACCATCTTCTCCTGAGCCGCGACGGCTTCGCCGCCGGAATGGCCCTGTGCCTGGCAATATTTCAGGATGCCCAGCTGGTTGCGTGCCGCCTCATAGGTCTGGGCTGCATCCAGACGGTTGGGTGCCGGGGCAGGGGCGTCGGATTGCTGAGCGACCGAAGCGGTTGCGACAAGGCCGAGACCCAGGGCAAATGCGGTTTGGCGAAACATGTGGTTCTCCTATTTCTTTCGCAGTCGGGCGCGGTCTTCTGCAGCGCCCGGAGAGCAACCGTTCATTTGCACTGCGGTTCACCGTGAAACAGACCGGGGCGGAACGGCGCGGATACCCGCCGAGATCGGCATTTTTTCTGCTGCGGGATCGGCAGACACATGCCGTCCAGATGAAAGCCGAAGAAGAATGTTCATCATGTCGTGAGGTCGCGCCGTGAGGATCACCGATGCCACTTTCCTTGGATATTGCCCGTGAACGCGAATGGACAGCTGAACGGATTCGGGCATTCATCAAGCTTTTTTGATGAAATCATGAGCATAAATCAGGAAATCTGCCCTTTTTCGTGCAATCATCAGAGGCAGGGCGCACCGCTGCAGCGGCCAGCTTGTATGGTTCGGGGGGAGGCGTAGTCTTGAGGTCATGAACGAAAAACCGTCCTTCTACAGCGAAATGTATGACGCCGGGACAGCACGCCCGCCCTATAAGACCTATGATGAATGGTTTTCCGGGCAGAACAACGCACGTCTCGCCAAGAAATCGCAAGAGGCCGAGGCCTTCTTCCGCCGCACCGGTATTACCTTCAATGTCTATGGTCAGACGGATGCCGAAGAGCGCCTGATCCCCTTTGACCTGGTGCCCCGTATCCTCAGTTCGCGGGAATGGACGAGATTGTCCAAGGGCATCGAGCAGCGCGTCTATGCCATCAATGCCTTTCTGCATGATATCTATAATCGGCAGGAAATCCTGCGCGCGGGCGTCATTCCGGTGGATCTGATTGCCCGCAATGATGCCTTTCTGCCGCAGATGATGGGGTTCAGCCCGCCCGGAGATGTCTACACGCATATTGTCGGCACCGATATCGTCCGCACCGGCGAGGATGATTTCTTCGTGCTGGAGGACAATGCGCGCACGCCCTCAGGTGTCAGCTACATGCTGGAAAACCGCGAGACGATGCTGCAGATGTTCCCCGAGCTGTTCAGCGCGATCAAGGTGCAGCCCGTCAGCGACTATCCCAAGAACCTGCGTCGCTCGCTGGAGGCCAGCGCCCCCTCCTCCTGTTCGGGGCGGCCATGCGTTGTCATCCTGACACCCGGGATCCACAATTCGGCCTATTTCGAACACAGCTTCCTGGCCGACCAGATGGGCGTCGAACTGGTCGAAGGCCACGATCTGAAGGTCGTGGATGGCCGAATCGCGATGCGCACCACCAAGGGCTACAAGACCATCGATGTGATCTATCGGCGGGTCGACGATGAATATCTTGACCCCCTGACCTTCAATCCGGTTTCCATGCTGGGCATTCCGGGAATCATGGACGTCTATCGGGCAGGTAATATCACCATTGCCAACGCCCCCGGAACGGGTGTGGCCGATGACAAGGCTGTCTATAGCTATCTGCCGGATATCGTGCGGTTCTATACGGGCGAACCTGCGATCTTGAAGAACGTCGAAACCTATCGTTGCTCCGAGGCGGACAGCCTGAAATACGTGCTGGACAACCTTTCGGAACTGGTCGTGAAAGAGGTGCATGGCTCGGGGGGATACGGGATGCTTGTCGGGCCCACGGCCAGCAAGCAGGAATTGGCGGATTTCGCGGCCAAGCTGCGTGCCCGACCCGCGAATTACATCGCGCAGCCGACATTGGCGCTGTCTACCGTGCCGATCTTTACAGAAAGCGGTCTGGCGCCGCGACATGTGGATCTTCGGCCCTTCGCGCTGGTTTCGCCGAAAGGGATCAATATCACGCCGGGCGGGCTGACGCGCGTTGCCCTGCAGGAGGGGTCGCTGGTGGTGAATTCAAGCCAGGGCGGCGGCACCAAGGACACATGGGTGCTGGAAGACTGATATGCTGGGAAAAACTGCAGGTGGTCTTTACTGGATGTTTCGCTCGCTTGAGCGCGCCGAAAATACGGCACGCCTGATCGAGGCAGGGTTCCGCATTGCCCTGACCCGTTCGACGAATGCCGAAACGGAATGGCGCTCGGTGATCGCAACATTGGCGGCGCAGTCCGCCTATGAGGCGTCACACTCCGGCTATGACAGCAGACAGGTGGTCGATTTTCTCTTGCGCGACGGGACGAATCCCAGCTCGGTGCTGTCGATCATCAAATCTGCCCGTGACAATGCACGCATGGTGCGCACCGCATTGACCACCGAGGTCTGGCTGGCCGTGAACGAGACCTGGATGCTCTTCACCGAGCTGCTGAAGGAGCCGGTTTCCGAGACCGAGCTGCCCTCTGTTCTGGCCACCATCCGCCAGCAGTCGGGGCTGGTGCGCGGGGCGCTTCACGGCACCATGTTGCGCAATGACACCTATGACTTCTGCCGCCTGGGCACTTTTATCGAGCGGATGGACAACACGGCCCGCATCATCGACGTCAAATATTATTCGCTGCTGCCTTCGCCCTCTTTTGTCGGTAGCCGGTTGGACAATATCCAGTGGGAGACGATCCTGCGTTCGGTCTCGGCCCATCGGTCCTTCCGTTGGGCGGTCGAAGATGATTTCACCGCGCCGGCCATTGCGGAATTCCTGATCCTCGATCGCCGGATGCCGCGATCACTGGCGTTTTGCGCCGAGCAGATCGTGCGTAGCCTGGCGAATCTGGTCGAGGATTGCGGAACTCAGGGGAAGGGATATCAGATGGCGAAAACGCTTTGCGCACAACTGATGGACCGCGACATCAACTCGATCTTCGACGAAGGCCTGCATGAGTTCGTCAACTCCGTGCTGGACAGCACGGCGCAGATCGCCCGTCAGGTGGAACTCGATTACAGGTTTACCAGCTAGATGAAACTCAGCATCAGCCATACAACCGAATACGCCTATAGCGCGCCCGTGGATTATGCGTTGCAGAAGGTCCGTCTCAGGCCGATGAACTCGCCGGTCCAGACGGTGCATGACTGGTCCGTCGAGGTGAGTGGCGGCAAGGTCGAGACAAGCTATACCGATCAATATGGCAATCATGTTGATCTGGTCAGCATCACGCCCGGTGCCCAGGTGTTGCGCATTCATGCCGGCGGACATGTGACGACCCTGAACGACACGGGTGTTCTGGGAACGGTGAACGGCCGCACGCCATTGTGGCTGTTCTGTCAGGAAACCCCGCTGACTGCCGCAGGAGAGGCCATCAGGGCGCTGCCGCGGGTATCCGACAATCCCGAGACGCAGCTTGCCGGGCTGCATGACCTGTCCGCTGCAATCCTTGATGCGCTGCCCTATCAATCCGGTGGCACCGCCGTCGATACGCCTGCGGAAACGGCCATGCAGGGCGATCACGGCGTCTGTCAGGATCACGCGCAGATCTTCATTTCTGCGGCCCGCCTGTCCGGGCTGCCGGCGCGCTATGTCAGCGGATACCTGATGATCAATGACCAGATTGCACAGGATGCGACCCATGCCTGGGCCGAGGTTCATCTTGCCGGTTTGGGCTGGGTTGGCTTTGATGTTTCGAACGGCGTTTCGCCGGACAGGAAATATGTCCGCATCGCCGTGGGGCGCGATGCCCGCGATGCGGCACCCATCGAAGGGCTGCGCATGGGCAGTGCCGATGAAACGCTCATGGTATCTTTGCAGGTCCAGCAGTAGAACACTGTGGTGATTCCTTTCGGGTAAAATGACATGACCTATTGCGTTGGTATGCGACTTGACCGGGGACTGGTGTTCATGTCCGACACGCGCACCAGCGCGGGCGTGGACAATTTTGCCGTCAGCAAGAAGATGTTTACCTGGCAGGTCGAGGGCGAACGCAGCATCACGATCCTGACCGCCGGGAATCTGGCCACGACGCAATCGCTGATCAGCCTTCTGGACGAACGTTCGGTTTCGGGTGAGGAACGCGACCCCAGCATCCTCCATCAACCCACCATGTTCCAGGTGGCGCGACTGGTCGGGGCGACGCTGCGCGAAATCATCATCGGAGCCTCTGAAACAGGGCAGACCTCTGCCGACCAGTTCGGCGCTTCCATCATCGTGGGGGGGCAGATCAAGGGCGGAAAACCGACGGTCTTTCTGGTCTATCCCGAGGGCAATTTCATCGAGATCACGGAAGATACGCCCTATTTCCAGATTGGTGAGACCAAATACGGCAAGCCCATCATCGTGCGTGCCTATGATCCCAAGATGGATTTCGCCGATGCCATCAAGCTGTTGCTGGTTTCCTTCGATTCAACGGTGAAATCGAACCTGTCCGTTGGTCTGCCCTTTGACCTTCAGATCTATGAGACCGATTCCTTCACCTCGGATCGCAGCAAGCGCATCCAGGCGGACGATCCCATTTATCAGGCCATCGCCACGGGCTGGGGGGATGCATTGCGGGACGCTTTCCAGAAACTGCCCAGCTACAAGGTCTAGCAGGTTGCTGAATTAGCCCTACCTCTACAGCGGATTGAGAACATGATGAGCCCTCGGCGCGGTAAAGGCGAGAAGCGCTCGAATGCCACTCATGTCTCGCGCATTGATCCCGCCGCGCAGCTTTACGAGAAATCTCCCGACACCGGGGCCATGCCGTGTTTCATCGGCCATGCGCTGATGGAGAACCGCAACGGCTTGATCGTGCAGGGCGACCTGACCCAGGCCGACGGTCATGCGGAAAGGCGCGCGGCATTGGACATGGTGCATCGCCATGCCCCAGGATCGACCCGGCGACTGACGTCTGGAGCAGAGTTGCTATTGAGAGCGCCATTGGTCTGAGCGACAATGGCGACGGCCATGACGCGGGCGGGTTCGTGTCCGAGCTGCGCAGGGCCTGTGTCACGCCACATGTCGCCCGGAAATCGCGATAGAACCGCCCGACATGAAGGCTTTATCTTGTCCCAGAAGCACCGAAAGAAGATCGAAAAGGCATTCGGCCGGGCCAAAACCGTCGGCGGTATGGCGCAAGCCGTCTATCGCGGTGTCGAACGGGTGCGATCCCGCTTTATTCTGACGATGGCCGCCAATAACCTGGCCCGACTGCCCAGATTGCTGCGAGCATGAGGCGCAAGCACGCCGCCGGCTGCGCGCCACCGACCCGTCGACAGCTGTGAAGATCGCCCGAACCGGCACCGGTGAAGGGACAGCGTTCCGGATCAGCGACCAATTCAGAAACCTGATAGGGTATTCCCCGAGAATGTCGGACAGGCGGTTTCTCTCACGCAGGCATCAGGAAGATGCTGGTGACCCCGAGTGGATTCGAACCACTAACCTGCCCCTTAGGAGGGGGCTGCTCTATCCAGTTGAGCCACGGGGCCGCCTGCTTCACCTTTTGCCGTCATCGGGCCGATTTGGCAAGCTTGTCGTGCCGGTTGCTGTCCGCTAACATTCAGCAGGTCGTTCTTATATTTGGCATCACATGACAATTCCTCGCCCCCGCCGCCCCCTCACCCTGCGTGACGTTTCCGAGGCTTCGGGGGTGTCGGAAATGACGGTCAGCCGGGTCTTGCGCAACCGCGGCGATGTTTCTGCCGCCACGCGCGAAAAGGTACTGACCGCGGCGAAGACACTTGGCTATGTGCCCAACAAGATCGCCGGCGGGCTGGCCAGCCAGCGGGTCAATCTGGTCGCCGTGGTGATTCCCTCGCTGTCGAATCTGGTTTTCCCCGATGTGCTCAGCGGGGTGTCGGCCGAACTTGACGATACCGGGTTGCAGCCCGTGATCGGCGTTACCCATTATTCGCCCGCGCGCGAAGAGATGGTGCTCTATGACATGCTGTCATGGCGGCCCTCGGGCGTCATCCTGGCCGGAGTCGAACACAGCAATGCCTCGCGTGCGATGCTGGCGAATGCCGGGATCCCGGTGGTCGAGATCATGGATACGGATGGCGAGGGCATTGATACGCTTGTCGGCATTTCGCATATGCGCGCCGGTCGCGAAATGGCGGCGCGGATCGTGGCGGCCGGATATCGCCGCATCGGATTTGTGGGCACGCATATGCCCGAAGACCATCGCGCCCGCAAAAGGCTGGTCGGCTTTGAAGAGGGGCTGGCCGAATCCGGCGTTCAACTGGAAGCGCGGGAATATTATCAGGGCGGTTCGTCCCTGCTGAAGGGGCGAGAGCTGACCGAACGGATTCTGACACGCGCGCCTGATCTGGATTTCCTGTATTATTCCAATGACATGATTGGTGCAGGGGGGCTGCTCTACTGTCTCGACAAGGGCTATGACATTCCCAACCGGATCGGTTTGGCGGGTTTCAATGGTGTCGATCTTCTGGACGGGCTGCCCGTGCGTCTGACGACCACGGATGCCCGCCGTGTCGATATCGGTCGCCGCGCTGCGCGGCTGGTCGCAGGCAAGGATGCAACGCCCGAGGACCGGATTATCGCCCTGACGCCGACATTCATGCCGGGCGATACGATCCGGGCGGTCTCCTCGTGACTTCTGCGCCTTGTGACGGGGTGGTTGCGCCACTATCTCTGGCGGTATGAAAATTCCATTTGTTCAGCGGCTCCTGCGGCGCGGCCCGCGGGTTTCCGTCATTCGGCTGAGTGGCGCAATCGGTATGTCGGGGCGCGGTGGCGGCCTGAGTGATGTGGCGCTTGCCTCGATGATCGAACGCGCCTTCCGGCGTGGCAAACCGGTCGCCGTGGCGCTGGCCATCAATTCCCCGGGTGGATCCCCCGTCCAGTCATCGCTGATTGCCGCAAGGATCCGGCGGCTGGCGGATGAAACCGGCGTGCCCGTGCATGCCTTCGTCGAGGATGTCGCCGCATCGGGGGGCTATTGGCTGGCCTGTGCCGCAGATGACATCTGGGCGGATGACAGTTCGGTTCTGGGTTCGATCGGCGTGATCTCTGCCGGTTTCGGCTTTCAGGATCTGATCGCGCGCTGGGGGATCGAGCGGCGCGTTCATACGGCGGGCCGGTCCAAATCCACGCTGGACCCATTCCGACCTGAAAACCCCGAGGATGTAGAAAGGCTGCGAAACGTGCTTGAACCTATTCACGAGGCGTTCAAACGACATGTCAGCACGCGCCGGGGCAACCGTCTGGCCTCAGAGCGCGATCTGTTCACCGGAGAGTTCTGGGCTGGTCGCGAAGCCGTGCGCCTGGGATTGGCGGACGGGATCGGACATCTGGTCCCCGAAATGAAGCGCCGCTATGGCGACAAGGTCCGTTTCATGACGCATAGCCCGCGCCAGTCCCTGTTTCGCCGCCTGGGCCTGTCGGCCGATGCCGTGCTGGACAATGCACAGGAGCGGGTGGCCTTTGCCCGTTTCGGTGCCGGATCGTGAGCGTTCGTTTCGTCATCCTGTTTCTGTTGGTCATGGTCGCGATTGCCCTGTTCAGCGGTCCGGGCGTTCGGAAGTTCATGCTGAAACTGCTGGGGTTGTCGCGACGTGATCGTTGATCTTGTGCTGGTTCTGGCGGGGCTTGCCCTGCTGGTCTTTGGTGGGGACCTGCTGGTCAAGGGCGCGGTAAACCTGTCCCTGCGTATCGGGTTGTCGCCTTTGGTGGTCGGATTGACCGTGGTTGCCTTTGGCACATCGGCACCCGAGCTTATGGTGTCGCTGTCGGCGGCATTGAAGGGATCATCCGATATTGCCATCGGCAATGTGGTCGGATCGAATATTGCCAATGTCCTGTTGATCGTCGGCACCACCGCAATAGTGGCGGTCATCCCTACAAAGGGCCATGACCTGCGCGAAAGCTGGACCATGATGATCGCGGCCACGGCGCTGGTGATCCTGCTGGGCTTCATGGGGGTGATCGGGCGCGTTCAGGGCGTGGTGCTGCTGGTGGCACTGTTCGTCGTGCTGTGGCGGCAATTGACCTCTGGCGAGGATGATGCCGGAGCCGAAGACCTGGAAGCCGTTGTGCTGGGAGCAAGATGGCTGAAGATCATGTTCTGGTTGGCGGGCGGGCTGATCGGGCTGCCGCTTGGCGCCAATCTGCTGGTCAGTGGCGCGTCGGATATCGCAAGGCTCTTTGGAATCAGCGAAGCTGTCATCGGGCTGACCCTGGTGGCGATCGGCACATCCCTGCCGGAAATGGCGGCCTCGATTGCCTCGGCCCTGCGGGGCAGGGCCGATATGGCTCTGGGGAATGTCGTCGGCTCGAATCTGTTCAATCTGCTGGCGATCCTGGGGGGGACCGCGCTGGTCCAGCCGTTGCCGGTGCCGGAACAGATGCTGAGGCTGGATATGTGGGTGATGCTGGGCAGCTCGCTGCTGCTGGCGCCCTTTCTGTTTCGCGGAATTGCGGTCTCGCGAGCTGTCGGAGCGGTTTTTCTGGCGCTTTATGGCGCTTATCTCTGGGCCTTGTTCTAGACGAATCACCTGTCAGCCGTCGCACCCCTTGCCTAGGCATATCGATCAATATTGAGAGGGTGGATGCAGCCATGCCACACCATCTGTCCACCCCGGCAGGCCGACCTTCCTAACCGGACTGAATCGTAACGTTTTTTTGGCGATGGCGTTCTGAAAAATAAAAAAAGCCTTTGTTTTCAGTGCCCTGAATTGCTGCCTAAAATTGAGGCAAAGTCATGAAACTGTAACGATTGCTGGACTGGAAACGCTTGCCTCACAGGAGACCCACAGAGTTATCCACAGGAGCGGTGGACATGTTCAATCTTGCGCTCGACGCCGGGAACTTGCAGCCGGGTGAAGGAATCACTTTCTTGACGTCATGACCCAGAAAACAGGCCACGCACTTATTCAGGACTATGTCCGGACGCTGGATACCAGCCCGGGGGTTTACCGTATGCTGGATGCACAGGGGGCGGTGCTTTACGTCGGCAAGGCGCGCGAACTGCGGGTGCGGGTGTCCAATTATGCCCGACCGCTGGGGCATACGGCGCGGATCGCCCGGATGATCCGCGAGACCGCCTCGATGATGTTCCTGACCACGCGGACCGAGACCGAAGCGCTGCTGCTGGAACAGAACCTGATCAAGCAGCTCAAGCCGCGCTACAACGTGCTGCTGCGCGATGACAAATCCTTTCCCAATATTCTGGTCGCCAAGTCCCACGAGTTTCCGCAGATCAAGAAGCATCGCGGCGCGAAATCGGAAAAGGGTGACTACTATGGTCCTTTTGCCAGTGCCGGGGCGGTCAACAGGACCCTGACACAGTTGCAGCGGGTCTTTCTGCTGCGCAACTGCACCGATTCCGTATTCGAAAGCCGGACGCGGCCCTGTCTGCTGTATCAGATCAAGCGGTGCAGCGCCCCCTGCGTTGGGCGGATCTCGCAGTCCGACTATGCCAAGCTGGTCAGCGATGCCGAACGCTTCCTGCAGGGCAAGACCACCTCGATCCAGGCCTCGCTGGCGCAAGAGATGGCCGAGGCGTCCGAGGCAATGGAATATGAACGCGCTGCCGCCCTGCGCGACCGGATCAAGGCGCTGACCGCAGTGCAATCGGTGCAGGCCATCAATCCGCGTGGCGTGTCCGAGGCGGATATTGTTGCCCTGCATATGGAACATGGGCAGGCCTGCGTGCAGGTCTTCTTCATTCGCGGCAATCAGGTATGGGGAAACCGTGATTTCTATCCGCGCCTGGGTGGGGCGGAATCCCCCGACGAGGTGATGCAGGCCTTTCTGCTGCAATTCTATGACGGCAAGCCGCCGCCGCGTCAGATCCTGTTGTCCCATGGTCTGGAAGATCCTGAACTGGCGGCCGATGTCATGTCTGAACGCGCGGGCCGCAAGGTTGAAATCCTGGTCCCCCAGCGTGGCGAGAAATTCGAGCTTGTGACCAATGCGTTGCGCAATGCCCGCGAAAGCCTGGCCCGGCGGATGTCGGAAAGCGCCGCGCAGGCGAAATTGCTGCAAGGGCTAGCCGATGCCTTCGATCTGCCGGCACCGCCGCGCCGGATCGAGGTTTATGACAACAGCCATATCATGGGCACCAATGCCGTTGGCGGCATGATCGTGGCCGGTCCCGAAGGTTTCATCAAGAACCAGTATCGCAAGTTCAACATCAAGGGCACCGAGATCACGCCCGGCGATGACTTCGGGATGATGAAAGAGGTGCTGACCCGCCGGTTTCAGCGCTTGCTGAAGGATGACCCCGACCGGCAGACCGAGGCATGGCCCGATCTGTTGCTGATCGATGGTGGGGCAGGGCAGGTCTCGGCCGTGCATGAGATCATGGCTGATCTGGGGGTCGAGGATATTCCCATGATCGGTGTCGCCAAGGGGGTGGATCGTGATCAGGGCAAGGAGGAGTTCCACCGGATCGGCAGGCGTCCCTTTGCGCTGCGAATGAATGATCCGGTGCTGTATTTCGTGCAGCGCCTGCGCGACGAGGCGCACAGATGGGCCATTGGCACGCATCGCGCCAAGCGGGCGAAATCGGTCATGGCCAATCCTCTGGACGAGATCGCCGGCATCGGCGCGGCGCGCAAACGTGCCCTGCTGGCCCATTTCGGCAGCGCCAAGGCCGCCAGCCGTGCCGGACTGGCGGATCTGCAAGCAGTGGAGGGGATTTCGGCGGCCATGGCGCAGAAGATCTATGACCACTTCCACAGCAAGGGGTGAGCCTCTGCGGTTCGCCGCCGAACCTTACGTTAGGTAAGGTGCTACCGCGCGAAACGGGCAGAATCGCGTTATGGTTGTGACCTGCTCGCAACATGGAGGAGGAGGCTGCCATGCCCCGTTTCGCCAATACCGGCCTGTTCGCATATCGCGGACCGGTCTTTGCCCGCGACGACGTGATCTCTGGCGATCATTGGGCGGAATACGAATCTGACGTGACCCGGCTGGAGGCCGTGATCACCGATATCTACATCACCGGAACCGACCCCACGCTGCAGGTGCGGGCCGAAGATGGCATCAACTGGACGGTCGAACTGGCCGGACATGTCCGCAATCGCGAGGTCGGATTGGAGGATTCCGGCGCGTGTCTTGGGGATGCGGTGATCATCTGGGGTCGTCAGTCGCATCATTTCGGGGAAACCCGCATCAAGGCGCTGAAAATCGGACATGGGGATCGGATCTTCGACCTGTTTCCCGATCAGCCTGTCCCCGCCTAGAGACCGGCCAGCATGACAACTTGGTGATAAACGGGCATGGCGTGCCCGTTTTTTGCCTTTGATCTGCAAGAACTCTTTCCAAGCGCGCATACAGGGACTAGCTTGCCCCCATGCGCTGGACCATTCCCAATATCCTGACCCTGATACGGCTGATCGCGGCCCCTGCCGTGCCGTTGATGTTCCTTTATTTTCAAAGACCTTGGGCTGACTGGGCGGCGCTGGCGCTGTTCATGCTGGCGGCCATCACCGACTGGTTCGATGGATATCTTGCCCGCGCGTGGCAGCAGGAAAGCAAATTCGGTGCCGCCATGGATCCCATTGCCGACAAGGCGATGGTGGTGATCGCGCTGGTTGTGATCACCGGCTATTCGGGAATGAACCCCTGGCTGATCCTGCCGGTTTCGGTGATTCTGTTTCGCGAAGTCTTCGTGTCGGGCCTGCGTGAATTCCTGGGATCGAATGCCAAGCTGCTGAAGGTCACCAAGCTGGCCAAGTGGAAAACGACCTTTCAGATGGTCGCCATCGCCACGCTGTTTCTGGGGACGGGGCTGGCCTTTGTCGAACATGGCAAGGCGCCGCTGGTCGGTGAGGCGCGCCTGCCCTGGTCTGACAGCTGGTCGGATCTGGCCAATCAGATCGGTCTGGCGCTGATCTGGATCGCGGCGGCGCTGACAGGCTGGACCGGATGGGATTACTTTGTGAAGGCATTGCCCTATTTGAAAGAGCCGAAGAATGAGCTTTGACGTCCTGTATTTTGCCTGGCTGCGCGAACGTATCGGCCAGCCCTCGGAACGGATCGAAAGTTCGGCGCGCACGGTTGGCGAACTTGTCACCGAGCTTGCGGCCAAGGATGACTGGCATGCGGCGGCCTTTGCGGACATGTCAGCAGTGCGCTGCGCGGTAGACCAGCAACTTGCCGAGATGGAGACCCCGATCGAAGGCGCCCGCGAGATTGCCTTTTTCCCTCCGATGACCGGTGGCTGATCATGTCGGCACGGGTCCAGTCCGAACCTTTTGACGCCGAAGACATCCTGCGTGGCTTTGGTCCGGGGGCAGGGGCGTTGGTCACTTTCACCGGCATCGTGCGCGACGATGGCGGAGAACTGGACGCACTCGAAATCGAGCATTATCCCGCGATGACGCAATCGGCGCTGATGGCCTATGGACAACAGGCGGCGGAACGCTTCGAATTGCTGGATTGGTGCATCGTGCACCGCTACGGGCGTCTGAAAGTCGGCGAGCAGATCATGATGGTCGCCACTGCCGCGCGTCACCGCAAGGCGGCCTTTCAGGGGGCCGAATACCTGATGGACTGGCTGAAATCGCGTGCACCCTTCTGGAAACGTGAAATCGGCACGGATGGCTCGGCCCGCTGGGTAGAGGCCAAGAGCAGCGATGAAGATTCCCTTTCCCGTTGGTGACGGCCGGCTGCGGACTGATGCCGGATCCGGCATATGGCCGGGGGCGAAATGATTCGTGAACCCGTGCGCCAACTGCTGTCGCGCTGGGGCGAAGCCATTGCCGCTGCCTGCGTCACCCTTGGCGGGCTCTGGCTGATCTGGCTGGGCGGCTGGTTCTTTCTGGCATTGGGCGGCATGGTGGCGATGGTCGGGCTGGTCCTGCTGATCGGGGCCTGGCGGCGCATTCCCTTTCGTCGCCAGATCGCCGCGCCGGGCGTGGTCGAGGTCGTCGAAGGCGCCGTGCGCTATTTCGGTGCGAATGAACTGGGCGGAGAGATCGCGCTGCGCGATCTGGTGGAAATCCGCCTGATCCGGCTGAACGGTCAGGGACATTGGCGTTTGCGCAGCATTGGCGGCGAGGCCCTGCTGATTCCCGTGGATGCCGCGGGCGCGGACATGCTGGCCCATGCCTTCACGGCCTTGCCGGGGTTGCAGATGGGCGCAGTCTCTTCTGCGCTGGCTCATGTGGCCGAACAGAGTGATGCGATACACACCGTTTGGCGCAGAGATGCCTGAGGCGGGTTGACTTGCGCCGCGACCATTGCCACCTGTGAGCGACCGGAAACCCAGAAAGGCCCCGTCGCATGTCCATTCCTCAACAGGGCGGTGGCCCGATTGAAAGCCGCGATCAACTGGCAGCCTATCTTGCCGAGGGCGAAAAGCCCCGCGAGGCATGGCGGATCGGGACCGAGCACGAGAAATTCGGATATTGCAAATCTCGCAATCTGCCGCTGCCCTATGAGGGCGATTGTTCGATCAAGGCGATGCTGACCGGCATGCAGCAGCGTTTTGGTTGGACGCCTGTGCTGGAGCAGGACAATATCATCGGGCTCGAGCGCGACGGCGCAAACATCAGCCTTGAACCGGGCGGACAGCTGGAACTGTCGGGCGCGCCGCTGGAGACCATTCACCAGACCTGCGACGAGGTGAACCAGCATCTGGCCGAGGTGAAGACCGTCGCCGACGAGATCGGCGCGGGGTTCATTGGTCTGGGGGCGGCGCCGATCTGGTCGCAGGATCAGATGCCGATGATGCCCAAGGGCCGTTACCGACTGATGACCGACTATATGGACGACGTCGGCACCCTTGGAAAACAGATGATGTATCGCACCTGCACGGTACAGGTGAACCTGGATTTCTCCAGCGAAGCCGACATGGTGCAGAAACTGCGCGTCGCGCTGGCCCTGCAGCCGGTGGCGACGGCGCTTTTCGCCAATTCACCGTTTCTGGACGGCAAGCCCAACGGCATGAAAAGCTGGCGTGCCCATATCTGGCAGAACCTCGATGATGCCCGCACCGGCATGCTGCCCTTCGTGTTCGAGGATGGCTTCGGCTATGAGGCCTGGGTTGACTACGTTCTGGATGTGCCGATGTATTTCGTCTATCGCGACGGCAAATACATCAATGCGCTGGGGCAATCCTTCCGCGACTTCCTCAAGGGGCAACTGCCCGCGCTGCCCGGGGAAATTCCTACCCTGTCGGATTGGGCCGATCACCTGACAACGGTTTTCCCCGAAGCCCGGGTCAAGAAATTCATTGAAATGCGCGGTGCCGATGGCGGCCCGTGGCGTCGTCTCTGCGCGCTGCCGGCGCTCTGGGTGGGGCTGACCTACGATCAGGAGGCGCTGGATGCTGCCTGGGATCTGGTCAAGGGCTGGGACCACGAGACCCGCGAGGGGCTGCGCCGCGCTGCGGGTCGTTCGGCCCTGCAGGGCGAGGCTGGCGGCGTGAAGCTGCATGATCTGGCGCGGGAGGTGCTGGCGATTGCGGATCAGGGCCTGAAAAACCGTGCTCGCGCCGGTGCTGGCGGTCTGGTTCCCGACGAGACGCATTTCCTCAATGCGCTGAAGGAAAGCGTCGATTCCGGCAAGGTGCCCGCCGATGAACTGCTGGAAGCCTATCACGGAGAATGGCAGGGCGATCTGTCGCGGATCTATGCCGAATATTCTTATTGATTGATTTGTCTGCCTCGTAGCATCAAGACGCTATCATTGCAGTTCGGTCGTGGAGCAAGTGGCTCATCATGCGTGATTTCTTCATTCGCTGGATGGAGCGACTGATCAATGTCGCTGTCATCCTGGGTGCGATCGGGGTTTTTCTTGCGGGCGGCACCGTCTTTCTGGAAGCTCCCGGAGGGGAAGGACTTCTGATGGCGCTTGTGGTCTGGTTGGTGGGCGCGTTGTATCTGTTCCTGGTGGCCGGGCTGATCTATCTGGGTCTGGGAATCTACAATAATACCCGCAGGACCGCTGAAGCTGTCGAGCAACTGGTCGCCAGAAGCTGACCCGTTGCACGACAAGGTGAGGGGAAATCACCGCTCGGTGCTTGAAAAGACCCGGCCACAATGGCACCGGAAAGAAAAACTGTGAGGTGCAAGCGATGCGGGCGGAACCGATGAAATGGGTGCAGCGGCTGGTCGGTCTGGTCTTTCTGATGGGGCTGGTTGCCTTGGGAGCAGCGGTTGTCTCGGTCACATATCAGGCCGAGGGGATCCCGCCCCTGCCGGTTTTTCTGGGGCTGCTTGGGCTTGTGGTTCTGCTTTTGCTGACCGGTGCCTGCATGGCGCTGATCTCGCTTGCACTGACGGCCGCGCGCAGCGCCGATGTCCTGCAAGAGATCGCCGCGCAGGGCGGCAAGGCTGTCTCCCCTGTCGCGCCGGTCAGGCCGTTCTCGTCACCGCCGTTTCGCGATCTGGTCCAGAAGGCGGCCGTGCAGCCAGCTGCGGCGGGTTCAAGCCTGCCGCCCCGGCCGACGGGGCGCAAGCTGGTGGCCGAGCGATAGCATCTTGATCCGAGCGGCCCTCAATCCTTGCGGCCGATGCGCGGTTCGGACCCGTCCAGAAGGCGGGAGATATTGGCCTTGTGGCGCAGCAGGATCAGCGCCACCATGAACAGGCATGCAAGGATCAGGTCATTGCGTCCCATTCCCCATGCCAGAAGCGGTGAGGCAATGGCTGCCAGCAAAGCCGAAAGACTGCTGATCCGGCTGATCACCGCGGTCAGCAGCCAGACGGCGCAGGCCGCCAGACCCAGTGGCCAGTGAAAGGCGATCAGTGTGCCCAGAAAGGTCGCCACGCCCTTGCCGCCGCGAAAGCCCAGCCAGACGGGAAAGCAATGCCCCAGAAAGGCGGCGCAACCGGCAAGGATTGCCGCGCTTTCCCCCGCGAAATGGCGCGCCAGCAGAACCGCGATGGCACCCTTGCCGGAATCCAGCAGCAATGTGGCCAGGGCGGCGGGCTTGTTGCCGGTGCGCAGCACATTGGTCGCGCCGATATTGCCCGACCCGATCTGGCGCAGATCGCCCAGCCCCAGCAGGCGGGTGATGGCAATGCCGAAGGGGATGGAACCCAGCAGATAGCCCAGAATGCTCCAGAGGATCATGCTCATGCCGGATCTCCGTAAACGCGCGCTCCGCCCACCCAGGTGCCCAGCACGCGACCCTGCATGCGGGCCCCGTCAAATGGGGTGTTCTTGGATTTCGACAGCAGCTTGAAGCGATCCAGAACGAAGGGGGTATCCGGGTCGAACAGCACCAGATCGGCAGGGGCACCCCGCGACAGACGGCCTGCCTCAAGGCCCAGCCGGCGCGCCGGATTGAGCGACAGCGCCCGCCACAATTGCGGCAGGCTCAGCCCGCCCTGATGATACAGGCGCAGAGACGCCGGCAACAGCGTCTGCAGCCCGACAGCACCCGGCGCGGCTTCTTCAAAGGGCAGGCGTTTTGATTCTTCGTCCTGCGGGGTGTGGAAACTGGCAAGCACGTCGATCACCCCGTCGGCCACCGCCTGCACCATTGCCTGACGGTCCTCTTCGGTGCGCAGTGGCGGAGTAAAGCGGAAGAATGTGCGATAGTCGCCGACGTCAAATTCATTCAGAGTCAGGTGATGGATCGAGATGCCTGCCGTCACATCCAGCCCGGCCTCGCGGGCGCGGATCAGCGCGGGCAATGCGGCGGCGGTGGTGATCTGGTCTGCATGCCAGCGGCAGCGAGTCATCGCCACCAGCGCCAGATCGCGGTCCAGCCCCATGACTTCGGCCATGGGCGAAACCGCAGGGATACCATAAAGCGACGAGAATTTGCCGCTGGTCGCCGCTGCGCCGCGCGACAGCCCGGCATCCTGCGGATGACCGACGATCAGCGCATTCAGCCCCCGCGCATAGGTCATGCAACGCGACAGAACCTTTGTGTCGGTGATCACGCGCACGCCATCGGTAAAGGCCACGGCCCCCAGATCGTTCAGGAACCCGATCTCGACCATCTCGCGGCCCTCGCGCGCCTTGGTCAGCGCGGCCATATGGCGGATGTTCACCGGTGCATCCAGCGCGCGGCGGGTGACGAATTCCAGCGACTCGGGCGTGTCGATCGGGGGAAGCGTATCGGGGCGGGCGATCACCGTGGTCACGCCCCCGGCGCAGGCCGCCAGTCCGGCACTGCGAAAGCTTTCCTTGTGACGCTCGCCCGGCTCGCCGATCTTGACGCCCCAGTCGACCAGACCGGGGGCCAGCGCGCGGCCTTGGCAATCAATGACACTGGCGCCTTCGGGCGGGGTTTCATCGGCGGCCCCACGATCGAGGATGGAGCCGTCGCGGACCAGCAGGCTGCCGATCTCGTCGCTTTGTGCCTCGGGGTCGATCAGGCGGGCATTGGTGAAAACGGTCGTATTCATGTTCATGCCATCACCCCTGCCGCGGCGCGTCCACGTTCGGCACGCAGGTTCCGTGCCAGCAGGTCCAGCGCCGCCATGCGCACGGCAACGCCCATCTCGACCTGATCCTGAATGACGCTGCGATTGATGTCGTCTGCAATGGTGCCGTCAATCTCCACGCCGCGATTCATCGGGCCGGGATGCATGACGATGGCGTCATCCGCAGCCAGCGCCAGCTTGTCCGCATCCAGTCCCCAGCGGTGGTAATATTCGCGCTCGGAGGGGATGAAGCCACCGTCCATGCGCTCTTTCTGAAGCCGCAGCATCATCACGACATCGGCGCCTTTCAGTCCTTCGGCCATGTCCTCATACAGCTCGACCCCCATTTCCGAGACGCCCGAGGGCATCAGGGTCGCGGGACCGATCAGCCGGATCCGGTTTTCCATCTTGCCCAGCAGGATCAGGTTCGAACGCGCGACCCGGCTGTGCGAGATATCGCCACAAATGGCGATGGTCAGCCGCTGCAGACGCCCCTTGGCGCGGCGGATCGTCAGCGCGTCCAGCAGGGCCTGGGTCGGATGTTCATGGCGGCCGTCACCAGCATTGATGACGGCGCAATTGACCTTTTCTGCCAACAGATTGACCGCACCGGAATTCTGGTGACGCACCACCAGCAGGTCGGGCTGCATGGCGTTCAGCGTCAAGGCGGTGTCGATCAGCGTCTCGCCCTTTTTCACGCTGGACTGCGCAACGGCCATGTTCATGACATCGGCACCCAGGCGTTTGCCCGCAAGCTCAAAGCTGGCCTGCGTGCGGGTCGAGTTTTCAAAGAACATGTTGATCTGGGTCATGCCGGCCAGCGCATCGGAATGTTTCACCGTGCGCCGGTTCAGGGCCACGTATTCCTCGGCCAGATTCAGCAATGCGGTGATGTCCGAGGGCGCGAGATGGTCGATGCCCAGAAGATGTCGGGCGCGAAAAGTCATGAGCGGCCTCTGGCTGATATGGGAACGGCTCTTCTATCGCAGATGGTGTGCCATGCGGCAAGCACCGAGGAGGGGTATGCGGTCCTTCGGACGTGCCCGGAATTTCAGCATTTGGTGAATCTGATGATTGCCCAATTTGCAAGGCAAGGATAGGGCAGACTGATGTTCTGGACCCGCTATCACCCTCATGTCGTGGCGACGCTGTCGCTTGGTCTGCCGCTGATCGGCAGCCATCTTGCCCGCATGATCATCGGTGTCAGCGATACGGTAATGATCGGATGGTATGGGGTCGAGCCCCTGGCCGCGCTGGTCATTGCGACGTCCTTCCTGATCATCCTGTTCTTTCTGGGGATGGGATTCGGCACCGGGGTCATGGGGCTGATTGCCACCTCGATCGCGCGCGGGGATGAAACCGAGGTTCGCCGGGGCACCCGCATGGCGCTGTGGCTGTCGGGATTCTATGCGCTGCTTGTCATGCCGCTGATGTGGTATGCTGAACCGATCCTGCTGGCACTGGGGCAGACCGCGGTGACGGCGGAACTGTCGCAGGACTATCTGCGGATCGCCGGTTGGGGGCTGTTGCCGATGCTGGCCGGGCTGACTCTGAATTCCTATCTGGCGGCGCTGGAGCGCACGCAGGTGGTGATGTGGGTGACCCTGGCCGGGCTGCCGCTGAACGTCGCGCTGAACTGGGTCTTCATCTTCGGCAATCTGGGCGCGCCCGAACTGGGCGTGCGCGGTGCGGCCATTGCCAGCCTTTCGGTGCAGGTGACCCAGCTGGTCATGCTGGTCGCCTATGCGGGCTGGCTGCCGATGGCGCGAAAATACAGCCTGTTCCAGCGCTTCTGGAAGCCGGACTGGCAGGCATTCGGGGCGATTTTCACGCTGGGTCTGCCGATCGGCGTGACGATGCTGGCCGAGGGCGGGCTGTTCGTGGCTTCGAACGTGATGATGGGCTGGATCGGCACGCAAGAGCTGGCGGCCCATGGGATCGCGCTGCAGATCACCTCGATCACCTTCATGGCGCATCTTGGCCTGTCCAATGCCGCCACGATCAGGATCGGTCAGGCCAAGGGCAGGGGGGATTCGCTGTGGATGCGCGATGCCGCGGTGACGGTGATCAGCATGTCTCTGGGGTTCGCGGTATGCGCCATGGCGCTGTATCTGCTGATTCCCCAGCCATTGGTCAGGCTGTATCTGGACCCCCTGGACCCCGAGACGCCCGCCATTGTCGCCATCGGTGCCCATCTGCTGTTCTTTGCCGCGCTGTTCCAGCTGACCGATGCATTGCAGGTCGTGGCGCTGGGGTTGTTGCGCGGCGTGCATGACACGCGCGTGCCGATGTGGATCGCGGGTTTCAGCTATTGGGTGGTCGGCATGCCGGTCGCCTATGGGCTGGCTTTCGTGCTGGATGTCGGTCCGGCAGGCCTCTGGCTGGGACTGGTGGTCGGGCTGACCCTTGCCGCAGTGCTGCTGATGATGCGCTTCTGGCGTGGTCATGCCCGGGGGGACTGGACCCGCCCGCAGGTCGCGGTCTAACCTGCCGGCAAAACCGTTCAGCAAGAGGTCTGGGATGCGCGCCGTCTTTGTTCAGTTCCGTTGCGAGCCCGGCAAGACCTATCAGGTTGCCGAGGCCATCTATGACCGCGAAGTGGTCAGCGAGTTGTTCTCGACCTCGGGAGATTTCGATCTGATCGCCAAGATCTATATCCCCGAGGACGAGGATGTCGGGCGTTTCCTGTCCGAGAAACTTTTCGACATTCCCCATATCAGCCGCACGCTGACCACCATGACCTTCCGGGCATTCTGACTCTTTTCATCGTGTTTTCTGTGTGAGACAGGCTGTCGCAGCGACAGCCTGCCACGTGCGAAACTATTGGGTCTGCGGCAGATCTTGCGTAAGCTGACGATGTAAGTCCACGCTTGCATCATCAAGGAGCGCACCCATGGATATTGGTGTCGTCGAACTGTCACGGCTGCAATTTGCCATGACAGCATTGTATCACTTTCTGTTCGTTCCCCTGACGCTTGGCCTGTCGGTTCTGGTCGCGATCATGGAGACGGTCTATGTCATGACCAACCGTCCGATCTGGCGGCAGATGACCAAGTTCTGGGGGCTGCTGTTCGGCATAAATTTCGCCATGGGTGTGGCGACCGGGGTGGTCATGGAATTCCAGTTCGGCATGAACTGGTCCTATTACAGCCATTATGTCGGCGATATTTTCGGTGCACCGCTGGCCATCGAAGGGCTGATGGCCTTCTTCCTCGAGGCGACCTTTGTCGGGCTGTGGTTCTTTGGCTGGGATCGCCTGTCCAAACGGGGGCATCTGATGGTCGCCTGGCTGGTGGCGATCGGGTCGAATTTTTCGGCCCTGTGGATCCTGATCGCCAATGCGTGGATGCAGAACCCCGTCGGGTCCGAGTTCAATCCGATGACCATGCGGATGGAGCTGACCAGCTTTTTCGAGGTGATGTTCAACAGCGTCGCACAGGCGAAATTCGTGCATACGGTCAGCGCGGGCTATGTCACCGCCTCGATCTTCGTTCTTGGTGTTTCAGCCTGGTATATGCTGAAGGGGCGTCATATTGCGCTGGCGCGCCGCTCGATTGCCGTGGCCTCCAGCTTTGGTCTGGCCTCGGCCCTGTCGGTCGTCGTTCTGGGGGATGAATCCGGCTATGACACCGGCATGAACCAGAAGATGAAGCTGGCCGCGATCGAGGCGATGTGGGAAACCGAGCCTGCTCCGGCCTCCTTCACGCTGTTCGGCCTGCCCGACCAGGAAGCGCGCGAAACCAAATGGGCGCTGCATGTGCCCTATGTCATGGGGCTGATCGGCACGCGCTCGCTGAACGAGGTGATTCCGGGCATCGACCAACTGGAGGAAGAGGCCGAGGAACGTGTCCGCTCGGGGCTGATCGCCTATGACGCGCTGATGACCATCCGCGAAGACCGCGAAGCCACCGACCCTGTGATTACCCAGCAGTTCGAGGCGCATTCGGACGATCTGGGCTATGCGATGCTGTTGCGCCGCTATCTGGATGACCCGCGAGACGCCAGCGACGCGCAGATCGCGCAGGCGGCCCAGGACACTATACCCCATGTCTGGCCGATCTTCTGGGCGTTCCGCCTGATGGTCGGGCTGGGGTTCCTCTTTGTCGCGGTCATGGGGTATTTCTTCTATCGCTCCTCTTTCCGTGGCGGAGTTTACCCGCGATGGGCGCTTGGGGCGGCGGTTATCCTGATCCCCGCGCCATGGATCGCCGTGGAACTGGGCTGGATTGTCGCCGAATACGGGCGTCAGCCCTGGACCGTGGACGGCATCCTGCCGACGGCCATGTCGGTCAGCGCGCTCAGCGTGACCGAGCTGTTGCTGACGATTGCCGGCTTCGCGCTTTTCTACACGGTGCTGTTCCTCATCGAGATCAAGCTCTTGCTGAAATATATCCGCAAGGGCCCGCATGAGGATGTGCAAATGACCGATGACTGGCAGGCGAACCATCGCGCCCGTCTGACCCCGGCGGAGTAAAGCCATGATCCTGCATGAACTGATTTCATTCGAAAACCTTCGCCTGATCTGGTGGCTGCTTCTGGGCCTGCTGCTGATCGGCTTTGCCCTGACCGACGGTTTCGACATGGGCGTGGGCATGTTGTTGCCCTTCGTCGCGAAATCCGATGTCGAACGGCGCGTCGTCATCAATACCGTCGGCCCCGTCTGGGAGGGCAACCAGGTCTGGTTCATCCTTGGTGGCGGGGCGATCTTTGCGGCTTTTCCGCCGCTCTATGCGGTCAGCTTCTCGGGCTTTTATCTGGCAATGTTCGCGATCCTGTCGGCGCTGATCATTCGCCCGGTAGCCTTCAAGTTCCGCAGCAAGCGCGAAGATCCCACATGGCGCAACCGTTGGGACAAGGCCTTGTTCTTCAGTGGCGTGGCACCGGCACTGCTGTTTGGCGTGGCGGTCGGAAATGTCCTGCTGGGCGTGCCGTTCCACCTGACGCCTGATCTGCACGCCATCTATGAGGGCAGTGCTCTGGGCAAGCTGTTCGGCCTGCTGCGGCCCTTCGCGTTGCTCTGTGGCATCGTGTCGGTGGCGATGCTGGTCATGCATGGCGCGGGCTGGCTGGTGCTGAAGACCGAAGGTGCCGTTGCCGAGCGGGCGAGAGTCCTGGGCAGCCGTGCGGCGCTGGTCGTGCTGGCCGGCTATGCGCTGGCCGGGCTCTGGCTGGCTGTTGGGGTTGATGGCTATGCCCTGGTCGGGCAGGTGGCCCATGATGGCCCCTCCAACCCGCTGGCGTCAGAGGTGCTGCATGACCACAGCTGGCTTCGTGCCTATGCCGATCGACCATGGATCGCAATTGCGCCGCTCATGGGTTTTGGGGGCACATTCATGGCATGGCGCGCCCTGCAAAACGGTGGACAGCTTTCCCCGCTTGGCTGGTCCAAAATGGCGATCTTCGGCATGATCTCTTCAGTCGGGCTGACGCTCTTCCCCTTCCTGCTGCCGTCCAACACCAATCCTGACAGCTCGTTGACCATCTGGGATGCCTCTTCCTCGCATCTGACATTGTTCGTGATGTTGATGGCGACGGTGATCTTCCTTCCGCTGATCCTGGTCTATACCGCCTGGGTCTATCGGGTTCTGTGGGGCAAGGTGACCGAAGACGATGTGACCGATCCCGATCATCACGCATACTGAAAAGGACGAAATCATGTGGTATTTTGCATGGATGCTGGGCCTGCCTCTGGCCGCATTGTTCGCCGTGGTGAACGCGATGTGGCTGGAATTGCAGGAAGATCGTGACATGCTGGAAGGCCGGTCCAGGTCTGGTTCAGACTGACGCTTGCGAAGGAATCGGAAATAGGCGAAGGCTGTGCACATGAAATTGCCCGACTTCGCCCCGATCCCCGCTTCCCTGCCGAACACGGTTCCCTTCGTCGGTCCCGAGACATTGCAACGACAGATCGGGCGACCCTTCGTCGCCCGGCTCGGTGCCAATGAAAACGGCTTCGGCCCCAGCCCCAAGGCGCTGTCCGCCATGCGCGACGCCATCGCGCAAGTCTGGCAATATGGCGATTCGACCAGCCATGACCTCCTGCAGGCCCTGTCAGCGCATTGTGCTGTGCCGGTTGAATCGCTGATCGTCGGTGAGGGAATCGATGGTTTGCTGGGGCTGCTGGTCCGGCTGATGCTGGCACCGGGAGAGGCCGTCGTGACCTCCGAAGGTGCATATCCGACCTTCAACTTCCATGTTGCCGGTTTTGGAGGGGTGTTGCACAGGGTGCCCTATCGGGAGGATGCCGAAGATCCCGAGGCCTTGCTTGCCAAGGCGCATCAGACCGGCGCCAAGCTGATCTATCTGGCCAACCCGGACAATCCCATGGGTAGCTGGCATTCGGGCCGCACTATTGAGGCCATGCTGGACAGGATGCCCGACGGCACACTGCTGATTCTGGACGAGGCCTATGTGGAATTTGCTCCTGAGGGTGCCGTGCCGCAGATCGCGGCTGATGATCCTCGTGTCATTCGTATGCGAACCTTTTCCAAGGCCTATGGTCTGGCTGGCGCGCGCATCGGCTATGCGATCGGGCATCCGACACTGATTTCCGGCTTCGAACGGATCAGGAACCACTTTGGAGTCAATCGTATCGCCCAACATGGGGCGCTGGCGGCCCTGCAGGATCAGGATTGGTTGCGCTTCACCTGTAGCGAAGTCGCCACCGCGCGGGAGCGCATCACGCAAATCGGCAAGGAAAACGGTCTTCTTCCACTATCCTCGGCGACCAATTTCGTCACGTTGGATACGGGGCGCGACGGGAGATTCGCAAGAGCCCTGGTCAGGGTTCTCGAGGAGAATGGGGTGTTCATCAGAATGCCGGGCACGCCACCGCTGGATCGCTGTATTCGGGTCAGCTGCGCTCCCGAGGCTGAACTTGCCGTTTTCGAAAGGGCGCTGCCTGCTGCCTTGGCGCGCTTGCGATAGCGCGCCACGACAGTCAGATTCAATATTCGGGTATTTGTGCGAAGAAGAAGGCTCTGCGTCTTCTCTTTTGATTAAATACCCCCGCCGGAGGCACCTGCCGATTGTCACGGGCGCCTCCGATGCAGTTTCTGTCAGAAGGTGGCAAGCTGGGTCAGCGCGGCTTTCAGCCGGTCGATGTCGTCCGTGAGAGCAGCAAGCTTGTTGCGGGTTTCTTCGATGACTTCGGGGTCTGCGTTGGCTGCAAACTTCGGATTCTCCAGCCGCTTCGTCAGGCCAGCATGGTCCTTCTCGGCTTTCGAGAGGGATTTGGTCAGACGGGCTGTCTCGGCTGCGGCATCAATGACATCGCCAATCGGCAATGCAAAGCTGGCACCTTGATTGGAGACCGAGATCATGCCCTTGGCCATGCTGCCTTCGCGCGGTGTGTTGACGCGGGCCAGTCGCTCGATCAAGGGTGCATTGGCTGCCAGTGCGTCTTTCGCGGCCTGATCAGCCTCGGTCACGATCAGATCGAGCCGTGCTCCGGCGGGAACGCCCATTTGTGCGCGGGCCGAGCGCACGGCTTCAATGAGCGAGATTACCCAGTTCATCTGGCGGTCGGCTTCCGCGTCGATCAGCTCGGCACCATAGCTTGGCCATTCGCCATGAACCAGCATCTTGCTGCGATCACCGGTCAGGGCCCAGAGTTCTTCGGTGACAAAGGGCATGATCGGATGAAGCATCAGATAGCACTGCTCCAGAACCCAGCCCATCGTTGCGCGTGTTTCTTCGGCATCTTCGCCATCAAACAGCGGCTTGGCGAATTCGACATACCAATCGCAGACCTTGCCCCAGACAAAGGCATAGAGCCCGGTTGCCGCATCGTTGAAACGATAGGTTTCCAGGGCTGCATCGATCGATTGACGGATGCGGGCGACCTCGCCGATGATCCAGCGGTTGACCGTATGGCTCGGGTCGGGCCGCTGGCCACCACCGCGCACGCCGTTCATTTCGGCAAATCGGGTGGCGTTCCAGATCTTGGTGACGAAATTGCGGTTGGCTTCGACATGTTTCGGACCCAGCTTCGGGTCGCGTCCCATGGCTGCCATGCTGGTCAGCGTGAAGCGCATGGCGTCAGCGCCATATTCGTCGATCAGCGTCAGCGGGTCGATGACATTGCCTTTCGACTTGGACATTTTCGCGCCTTTTTCGTCACGCACCAGGCCATGAACATAGACGGTGTGGAAGGGGACCTCGCCGACGACCTCAAGCTGCATCATCATCATCCGGGCGACCCAGAAGAAGATGATGTCAAAGCCGGTGACCAGAACATCCGTCGGGAAATATTTTTCCATTTCGGGCGTCGGCTCGGGCCAGCCCAATGTCCCGATGGGCCACAGACCGCTGCTGAACCAGGTGTCCAGAACATCCGGGTCGCGCCAGACAGGATAGATCAGATGGGTCGGGTCCTGGCTGACATTGTAATCGGCCAGCGCCTTGGCCAATGCCTCGATGGCCGCGTGGCGGTCGGCGACCTCTACGACGCGGCTGGCTTCCAGCGGTACGGGAAGGCCGGCAATGTCATCGCGGAACTTGGCACGCACATCGTCGAAACTTGCCGCGCAATGCTGTTTCTGACCTGCATGGACCAGCCCGTCGGCCAGCAGCCCGAACAGCTCGACCTCGTCCAGCGCGCCGTCGTTCTCATCGTCGGTAAAGTTCTCGACGGCCAGATCAAGCCCGTACCAGACCGGGATCTGGTGGCCCCACCACAGCTGGCGCGAGATGGTCCAGGGTTCGATATTCTCCAGCCAGTTGAAGTAAACCTTCTTGTGCTGCTCTGGCAGAATCTCGGTGCGGCCCGAGCGCACGGCCTCGAGCGCAGGCCCGACGATGCGCTGGGTATCGACGAACCACTGGTCGGTCAGCATCGGTTCGATCACCACCCCCGAGCGGTCGCCAAATGGCTGCATGATCGGCTTGTTGTCGACAACCGGGCGGCGTTCCAGATGTTCGGCGCCGGTTTCCTTGTCGATTTCCTTGTGCAGATAGGTCACGGCCAGCTTCTCGGCGTTGATCTGGTCGATCACCCGCTGACGTGCCTCATAGCGGTCCAGCCCGCGCAGATCCTCGGGAACAAGGTTCACATTGCTGACATCGCCGACATCTTCACCCCGCGCGGCGCGCGAGGCGATTTCCGCGCTTTCGGCGTAGGACAGCCCGTCACTGCGCATTGCGCCCTTGGTGTCCATCAGCGCGTAAAGCGGGATGTTGTTGCGGGTTGCGACGCCGTAATCGTTGAAGTCATGCGCGCCGGTGATCTTGACCGCGCCGCTACCGAAATCGGGGTCGGGGTATTCATCGGTGATGATCGGGATCAGGCGGCGGTGTTCCTTGGGGCCGACCGGGATTTCGCACAGTTTGCCGACGATGGGCGCATAGCGCGCGTCGTCGGGATGGACCGCGACGGCCCCGTCGCCCAGCATGGTTTCCGGGCGGGTCGTGGCAATGCTGATATAGTCGCGGGTTTCGCGCAGGGTGACATTGCCGTCCTCGTCGCGCTCGACATATTCATATGTTTCGCCACCGGCCAGCGGATATTTGAAATGCCACATATGGCCGGGAACTTCGCGGTTTTCGACCTCGAGATCGCTGATCGCGGTTTCGAAATGCGGGTCCCAGTTTACCAGCCGCTTGCCGCGATAGATGATGCCCTTGTCATAGAGATCGACAAAGACGCGGATCACCGCATCGTGGAAATTTCCCTCTTCACCCGCGGGCGCGCCGGGAGCGCCGGACATGGTGAAAGCGTTGCGCGACCAGTCGCAGGAGGCACCCAGCCGCTTGAGCTGGTTGATGATCGTATCGCCGGATTCGCGCTTCCAGTTCCAGATCTTCTCGACAAAGGCCTCGCGCCCGATCTCGCGCCGGTTCGGTTCGCCACGCTGTGCCATCTGGCGTTCGACGACCATCTGGGTGGCGATGCCGGCATGGTCCTGTCCCGGTTGCCACAGCGTGTCAAAGCCGCGCATCCGGTGCCAGCGGACCAGAATATCCTGCAAGGTGTTGTTGAAGGCGTGGCCGATATGCAGGCTGCCCGTGACATTGGGCGGCGGGATCATCACGGTAAAGGTTTCGTCGCGCGTGGCATTGGCCCCGGCTGCAAATGCGTTGGTCTTTTCCCATTCTGCGCTGATGCGGGCCTCGGCGGCCTTGGCGTCAAAACTCTTTTCCATGCTCATTTTGGCAAATCCCCTTGCTTGCCCCCGGATTACCGAAGCAATGCGGAAAGGCCAAGGGATAGCGCGCGCTTCCCGGTCGACGCGGGGCCATTGAGCGGAAGAAATTCGCGATAGGGGCCTATTCGATGAGGCTTTCCGGCCCGACGATTGCAAACATGGCACCTTGCGGGTCAAGGGCGATGGCGATGAACCCGCCACCGGGAACTTCTTGCGGTCCGTGAATCACCGTGCCGTCCAATGCCGAGATGCGATCAACCGCGTTCCGGACGCTGTTCACGCCAAAATATGTCAACCACATCGGGTGCGACGCATGGGCCATGCCCTGCATGCCGCCAATATCCTGCCCGTCCTGCGAGAACAGATGGTAGATCCCTTCGCTGCCCATCGGCACTTCGATTGATTTCGACCAGCCCAGCAGATCACCATAAAAGGTCAGCGCGGCCTGTGGGTCCGAGGTCATCAGCTCGTGCCAGTGGCCATGACCGGGCTTGTCCTGATCAAAGGCTGTGCCTGCCGGTTCATCCTTCATCTCCTCGGGTTGCAGAATGCCAAAGGCGGCACCTTGAGGATCGACCAGAATGGCGAAACGGCCGGTGCCGGGAATATCGGCCGGGGCACGGTGCAGGCTTGCCCCTGCCTTTATGGCCACCGACGCTGCGACATCGGCATTCTCGACCGCGAAATAGGTCATCCAGAACGGGGGCATGTCGCCAGCTTCTGCGGGCATGTCCATCATGCCTGCAACCATATCGCCTTTCAATCGCGCCAGCCGGTAGGAAAATCCTTCCATGCCAGAGTCCTGCACCTCCCAGCCCAGCAATTGCGAATAGAAATCTTCGATCTGTTTGCGTTGGGCGGGCGTGCCCGCCAGCTCATACCAGATCGGCCTTCCGTGCATCTTGCTCATCGCGGGCCTCAACTGACATCCAGAATCGGGGCAAAGCCGCCCCAGAACATGCGTTTGCCGTCAAAGGGCATGTCGCCCATTTCCTGCATGTCAGGATCGTTCATCATGTCTTGCCATGCGGCGTCGCAGGTGGCGCGATCGGGCCATTCGATCCATGAGAAGACCGGGGTTTCATCCTCTGAGGCCTTGGTGGCACGATGAAAATCGGTCTCGCTTCCATGGGGCACGTCCTCGCCCCAGCATTCGACCATGCGCAGGGCGCCACGTTTCTTGAACATCGGCCAGGATTTCCGGGCGTGGTCCAGATAGGCCTGTTTGTTGGCGTTGGGAACGGCGGCGATGAAGCCGGAGTAATAGGTCATTCTTCTGTCCTCCCAGGACGGAAATTCAGTCTGACCAGATCAGGCTGAACCTTGAAGTATCAAAAAGCAACCAATAGTATCAAAAAATGACCAAGATCGGCGGAGATACGCAAATTCGGTATGATGAAGGCTGTCTGGCGGCCCATGCTCTGAACGTCATTGGTGATCGCTGGGCGCTTCTTGTGGTGCGCGAATTGATCTTTGTGCCCAAGCGGTTTCAGGCCATTCGTGCCGGCCTGCCCGGAATTACGGCCAGCGTGCTGACGCGGCGGATTGCCCAACTTGTCGAGAGTGGCGTGGTTCGGCGGATGCCCCATAGCACCAGCTATGCGTTGACGGATTCGGGCCGGGGGTTGTTGCCGGTTTTGCAAGCCATGTGTCGATGGGGGGCGCAGCATCCCGGCCATGATCCGTGCCGGTTCATCAGCCCGACTGCCCTGATGATTTCGATGGCCGCGATGGCGCAACCTGTCAGGCAAGGTGTTTGCGTCGATGCGGGCTTTGATTTCGGTGAAGAGCGTTTTCTGTTTCGGCTGCGATCATCCGGGGCGCCGGAGGTCGAGGCTGTCGAAACGCCTGATGCGCCCTTTGTCCTTTCGGGTAGCGGAAATGCGCTGGCCCATGCCGTCTATGGCCCTTTCGCCCTGACCGATCATGTCAGTCAAGGCCGAATCTCTCTGTCAGGAGATGTCGCGGCGGCACAGGACTTTGTCGATATGTTCCAGTTGCGCCGGACTTGATCACCGGACCCAGTCACAGGGCCCGATCCAGTTTGGTGGACAGATGGATCAGGCTCTCCGAGCTTCGCACGCCCTCCAACGCACCAATCCGGTCCAGCGTCTCGTCCAGTTCGGCGGTCGAACTGGTTGCCAATTGCAGCAACAGGTCGACGCGACCGCTTGTGGTGTGGATCCGCTCGACCTGCGGCATTTGCTTCAATCGACCCAGGATCGCGGGCAGGCTGCGTGGTTCGATGGCCACCATGACGGTGGCGCGAATATGGGCCAGCCGGGCGTTTCCACCCAGTCGCAGCGTATAGCCGGCGATGGCTCCGGTCTTTTCCAGGCGTTCAAGACGGGCCTGCACGGTCGAACGCGCGACCTTCATGCGTCGTGCCAGCAATGTCACCGACATGCGCGCATCCTGTGACAGCAGCATCAGAATCTTCTGGTCCAGGTCGTCCAAGGGCTGTCGACTCCGCATGTTTCGTGAAATTGATACATTTTTCGTCATATTAACGGAGCGATGCGGCAAATCTATCCTTTTCATCGGTGAAACCGCGCCACAAAAGCGCCATTCTGTTGTGCAAGCGCCTTGGCCCCGCCCCGGGCCCACAAATCCGCGAAAGGATCCTCTATGGGACAACAAAAGACCGTTTGGGATAATCCGGCCGAACTGATCCGTCAGCTGCAGCCTGAAAATCCTGTTCTGGCCTTTGCGCCGACCGTGCTGCAGGAAAAGGCACGTCGGTTTATTGCCGGTTTTCCGGGGCTGGTCACCTATGCGGTCAAATCCAATCCGGATGAAGCCGTGATACAGAACCTGGTGACGGCCGGGCTGACCGGCTTTGACGTGGCTTCACCCCATGAAATCGACCTCGTTGGCAGGATGGCGCCACGGGCTGCGCGCCATTACCACAATCCGGTGCGTTCCACCGCCGAGATCGCGCAAGCGGTCGATGCCGGGATCACCTCATGGTCGGTGGACAGCCAGAGCGAGTTGGACAAGCTGTTTGCGCAGGTGCCCGTTTCCATCGGTGATCGAAGGGTCGAGATCTCGCCGCGCTTCAAGCTGCCGGTGATGGGGGCGGTCTATGATTTTGGCTCGAAATTCGGGGCGACACCCGAACTGGCGGCAGAACTGTTGGCCAAGGTCGCTGCGCGGGGCTATGTGCCGTCGCTGACCTTTCATCCGGGCACGCAATGTGTCGATCCGATCGCCTGGGAAAGCTATATCAGCGTTGCGCGGGAAATCTGTGATGCCGCGGGTGTGCGGGCAAGGCGGCTGAATGTCGGCGGCGGCTTTCCCTCGCATCGGGTCAGCGGGGTCGAGCCCGACCTGACCTCGATCTTTACCGAGATCGCAGACACCGTGAACGAGGTTTTCGCCGATGAGGCCCCGGCATTGGTATGCGAGCCCGGCCGGGCGCTTTGTGCGGATGCGTTTTCCCTGATCGCACGGGTCAAGGGCGTGCGCGACGGCGGGGATGTCTTTCTGAATGACGGCGTCTATGGCGGGTTGGCCGAACTGCCGATCGTCGGCAATCTTGATCGCATCGATGTGCTGACGCCGCAGGGTATCGCGCGCAGCGGAGAACTGACCGGTCGCGTCGTCTTTGGTCCGACCTGTGATTCGGTAGACCGCCTGCCCGGCGAACTGAGCCTGCCGTCCGACATTGCGGAAGGGGATTATGTCGTCTTCCACGGTGCGGGGGCCTATTCGACCGTGACCAATACGCGCTTCAACGGTTTCGGATTGCTGACAAATGCGACAGTGATGGCTTTCGATTAACCACATCGAAGGAATGGCGTGCTAGCGTCGGGTGATGAATGGGAATCGCCCGACGACATATCACGTGGTGCTGATGGACGGCACATTTGCCTCGCTGGCCGAAGGGCGGCGCAGTTCCATAGGCCGCATTCATTCATTGCTCAGCGGCAAGGAAGGCCTGCCGACCCTGCCTGCCGGGCAGATCCGCCTGTATTATGGCGTCGGCCAGCAATGGAACCGCTGGCAGACCTTGCCGGATCTGGCCATGGGTCGGGTGCTGGAGCGGCGGATTGTCAATGCCTATGGCTGGCTGGCATCACGCTATCGTCCCGGCGACCAGATCTTCCTGATCGGCTATTCACGCGGGGCCTTTGCGGTGCGCAGTCTGGCAGGCATGATCGGCCGCGTCGGCCTGTTGCGGGCCGAGGCCGCGACCGAGCGCAATATCCGGCTGGCCTGGCATTACTATCGCAATGGTGGCTCGGACCGACATCGCGAGATGTTTCGCAATCGCCGTTCGCATCCCGGTGTCACGATCCGCATGGTCGGCTGTTTCGACACCGTCATGGCGCTGGGGCTGCGACTGCCGTTGCTGTGGATGTTGACCGAGCCGCTGTTCCGCTTTCACGACGCCCATCTTGTGCCCGAGGTCGAACATGGGTTTCAGGCGCTGGCGCTGGATGAAACGCGGGCCGCATTTGCGCCGATCCTGTGGGATGACACCAAATGCAAGGGACGTATCCAGCAGATGTGGTTCCGAGGTGTGCATCCCGATGTCGGCGGCCAGTTGAGTGGTCGCGAGTTCGCCCGGCCGCTGGCCAATATTCCGCTGGTCTGGATGCTTGAGCGCGCCGAAGCGGTCGGCCTGCCGCTGCCGCAGAACTGGCGCAATCTGTTCCCCTGTGATCCGGCGGCTCCTTCGGTGGGCAGCTGGCGCGGCTGGGGCAAGGCCTTTCTGGCCCGTGCGCCACGCACCGCAGGACATTATCAATGCGAGGAACTGCATTCCTCGATCGATCCTGACAGCTATGATGGGCCGGCCTTGCTGGTGAACAGGTTTGCCCCGGCAAATGCGCCCAGATCGAGGCGGCCCAGGCGGAGGCCGTCATCGCCACCGCAAGACAAGGGCGTAACCACGCCGCAGGATCAGGGGGCGGTTGTCCCGCGTGACACAGCGTCCGCCGGACCCCCGGCTCCGCCGGGTGGCGGCGAAGCTCAGGCGACGGCTTCCAGTTCGCGGGCGGGGTGAAGACCCAAAGCGGCACAAACGTCGCGGGTCATCTCGGGCCGGTTCAGCGTGTAGAAATGCAGCCGGTCAACACCGCCATCCAGCAATTTGTCGCAAAGCTCGGCGCAGATCGCGGTCGCCAGCAGCTTTTCGCGGTCGCCGCCGTCGCGGATCGCAGCCTCGAATGCCTCTTCCGCCCATTGCGGGATCGAGGTGCCGCAGCTTTGGGCGAATCGTCTGGCGCCCGCCCAACCCTGGATCGGCAGGATGCCGGGAATGATCGGCGCGTCGATGCCCGCCGCGGCGCATCTGTCGCGGAAACGGAAAAAAGTTTCAGCCTCGAAGAAGAACTGCGTGATTGCGCTGCTGGCCCCGGCGTCGATCTTGCGCTTGAGCCAGGTCACATCGGCATCAGTCCCGTTGCTGTCGGGATGGGGCTCGGGATAGGCGCCGACACGGATGGTCATGTCGCCCCGTGCGGCAATCGCCTCGATCAATTCGACGGAATGGGCAAAGCCCTCGGGGTGCGGGATGAAGTGATCCTGACCCTTGGGGGCATCGCCGCGCAGGGCGACGATTTCGCGAATCCCGGCATCGGCGTAATCCTGAACGATCTTCAGTGTTTCTTCGCGCGTGGCCTCGACGCAGGTCAGATGCGCGGCGACATTCAGGCCGTAATGGCGGTTGATCGTCGTCACGGCCTCATGGGTCAGCTGCCGGGTGGTGCCGCCCGCGCCATAGGTCACCGAGACGAAATCCGGGGACAGAGGCGCCAGCGCCCGCACCGTGTCCCACAGCCGGAACGAGGCATCCAGCGTCTTCGGGGGGAAGAACTCGAAGCTGATTTTCGGCGTGGCACGGGACATTGGGTTTCCTTTCAGTTGCCGCCCTTGTGTCATGCTATTGGCTGTGAGACAAATTCATAATCTTCAAGATAAAGTTGAGCCTGTTTCATATGCATCTGGAATTGCGACATCTGCGGACCGTGCGCGCCATTCACGAACAGGGCGGTCTGGCCCGCGCGGCCGAGACGCTGAACATCACGCAATCGGCCCTGTCCCACCAGGTCAAGGCGCTGGAAGAGCAGGCTGGGGTCGAGCTTTTCGTGCGTCGCGCCAAGCCGATGCGCCTGTCCGCGGCGGGAATGCGGCTGCTGCGGCTGGCCGAGCAGGTCCTGCCATTGGTGGCGGCCACCGAGGCTGAATTCAAGGGCGTCGAGGCAGGTCGGGTCGGGCGGCTGCACATTGCGATGGAATGTCACGCCTGTTTTGACTGGTTGTTGCCGGTTCTGGATATCTTTCGTCGCGCATGGCCCGATGTCGATGTCGACATCCGGCAAAGGCTGGCCTTTGGCGCCCTGCCTGCGCTGGCCCGCGAAGAGGTCGATCTGGTCATCTCTTCGGATCCCGAGGATGTACCGGGCGTGACCTATCAGCCGCTATTCGATTACGCGCCCACCCTGGTTGTGCCTGCCGGACATCCGCTGGTCGCCAAGGGATTTGCCGAGCCGCAGGATCTGGCCGGAGAGACCCTGATCACCTATCCGATGGAGCGCGGCCGACTGGATGTGTTCAGCCAGTTCCTGACCCCGGCAGGTGTCGAACCAGCGCATCACCGGCAGGTGGAACTGACCGCCGTGACCCTGATGCTGGTGGCTTCGGGGCGGGGCGTGGCGGTCATGCCCGACTGGGTCTTGCGGCGCGAGGTCGCCAATGACGAGCTGGCGATGTTGCCGCTGGGGCGCGGGGGAATCCTGCGGCGACTGTTCGCTGCGGTGCGCGAAGACGACCTGTCGCAGCCCTATATGGCCCATGTCCTGAGGCTTTCGCGCACCGAGCCCTTGCGAATGCTGCGCGGATCCGTCGCCTGACGCCGCCTTGTGCTTCACATTTGCGCCGCTTCGCCCTATGAGGCACCAACCTTACCCGGAGCATGTGATGGCAAGCGCCAATCTGAACATCATGATCAAGGCCGCCCGCAAGGCCGGGCGCGCCCTTGTCAAAGACTTCCGCGAAGTCGAAAACCTGCAGGTCAGCGTCAAGGGCGCGGGCGATTTCGTCAGCAAGGCCGATCAGGAAGCCGAGCGGATCATCAAGGAAGAACTGCGCGGTGCGCGCCCGACCTATGGCTGGTTGGGCGAGGAAACCGGCGAGGCCGCCGGCGAGGATCCGACCCGGCGCTGGATCGTCGATCCGCTGGACGGCACGACGAACTTTCTGCACGGCCTGCCGCATTGGGCCATCAGCATCGCGCTGGAGCACAAGAAGGAAATCGTCGCGGCGGTCATCTTTGACGCCGCCAAGGACGAGATGTTCGTGGCCGAAAAAGGCTCGGGCGCCTTCATGAACGACCAGCGGATGCGGGTTTCGGGCCGTCGCCAGTTGACCGATTCGCTGTTCGCAACGGGCATTCCCTTCGCCGGACGCGGTCCGCTGCCTGCGGCGCTGAAGGATCTGGCGCGGCTGATGCCGCTGACCTCGGGCGTGCGTCGTCTTGGGGCGGCCTCGCTGGATTTGGCCTATGTCGCCTCGGGGCGCTATGACGGCTATTGGGAACGGGGCAACAAGCCCTGGGACGTTGCCGCCGGTATCCTGATGGTGCGTGAAGCCGGTGGTTTTGTCGAAGGTATCCGCGAAGGAGACGACCCGCTTGAATCCGGACGCATGATCGCCGCGAATCCGCAGGTCTTCGAAGCCTTTTCCAAGGTCATCCGCACCCGGGACTGATCCGCATCCCGCCGCCATCCTTTGCGGCGGGATCTGCCTTCCTGCATGGCTTGACCTTGCGTCCCGATGGGCGCAAGGGCGGGTCCGAGCAAGGAGGTTCCGATGCCTGACAATCGCAGCACCCAGACCTATGCCGCATCAGCGGCCTCGGCGCCGCCGGTGGTGGCCCCGCGCAAGCCGCCGGCCGGGCCTCAGCGCACCGGGTTGGGCATTCTGCTGATTTGCGCCACCTGTCTGATCTTTGCCATACAGGATGGATTCTCGCGCGTGCTTGGCGCGGAATATCCGCCGATCTTCGTGGTGATGCTGCGCTATTGGGCCTTCATGATCTTCGTTCTGGCGCTGGTGTCGCGCCAGCCTGGCGGATTGCGCCGTGCCATGCGGACGACGCGACCAAAGACACAGGTTCTGCGGGGAATCGTGCTGGTCGTCGAAGTAGTCTTCATGGTCGAGGCCTTCGTGCGGCTGGGGCTGGTGGAAACGCATGCCGTCTTTGCCGCCTGTCCGATGCTGGTTGCCGCATTGTCGGGGCCGGTTCTGGGAGAAAAGGTCGGCTGGCGGCGCTGGATGGCCGTGGGTGTCGGCTTTGCCGGGATCCTGATCATCCTGCAGCCGGGGGGCGGTGTCATGCAGATCGAATCGCTCTTGCCCTTTGCGGCGGCGCTGATGTTTGCGCTCTATGGTCTGTTGACGCGCCATGTGTCGCGCGACGATCCGGCCATGGTCAGCTTTTTCTGGACGGCGATGTCGGGTGGCGTGGCCATTACCCTGATCGGCATCTGGGATTGGCAATGGCTGGCGCCGGTTGACTGGATCTGGATGGCGGGGCTGTGCCTCTGCGCCACGGCCGGCCATTACCTGATGATCCGTGCCTATGAGGTCGCCGAGGCATCCGCCCTGCAGCCCTTCGCCTATACCCAGCTTGTCTGGGTGACCATCATCGGGGTGGTGGCCTTTGGCGAGCATCTGCGCCCCAATGTGGTCCTCGGTGCCGTGATCGTTGTCGCAGCGGGCATATTCACTCTGTGGCGGGCACAGGTGAAATCGGCCTGACCCAGCCTTCGGGCAATTGCGGGCCGATCAGCGGCTTGACCGGCGGGCGCGATGACAGCGCCAGCGTCAGGCGCAGGGGCGGCGGCGGCATCAATCCGCCTCCGGTCAGATCCCAGGTCGGCACGATGGGGGCAGGTTTGCCCTGGATGCGGGCGCGATAGATCGGCATCGCCTCGGTGACGCGCATGACATAATTGCGGGTTTCATCAAAGGGAATCAGTTCGACCCAATCCACCGGATCGAAATCGCGGCGCAGATCGCCAAAATCTTTCAACCACCTGGCGGGCCGCCCCGGTCCGGCATTATAGCCCGAAGCGGTCAAGGCGGTCGATGTGCCGAACCTGTCGCGCAACCCTGCCAGATAGGCGCTGCCCAGCCGGGCGTTGTAGGCGGGGTCGGTGGTCAGGCGTTCGGGCTGATAGGGTTCGCCCAATTTGCGGGCCATCTGTTTGGCGGTGCCCGGCATCAACTGCATCAGGCCCTGTGCGCCGACATGGCTGCTGACGGTATGGTTGAATTCCGATTCCTGCCGGGCGATCGACAGGACCAGTTCCGGCGGCAGGCCCAGATCGGCCTTTTCCAGCCCGGTCAGAGGGAAATGCGCGGCGGGATAGATCACGCCCTGATCCGCGGCGCGTTTGGACAGGCGCAGCCCGTGCCATGGCGCGCCGGCCTCGATCATCAGCCGTGCCATGCGGGCGATATCCTCGGGCGCGGCCGTTTCCGACAGATGCAGGAAGAATCGCTGCGCGTCATTCAGGCGGCCCGTCGCCAGCAGCCACAGCCCCGCTTCGAAAACGCTGTTCTCGCTCAGCGTGCTGCCACGCCAGTCGGGGAGGGTGGTTTCCCCGCGACCGGTGATCGCGAATTCCGGCGGCATGACGCCACGCAGCTTTTCCATGGCAAGCTGACCATAATAGACGCCCGGATGGGCGGCGGCCCTGCGCCAGGCTTGCTCGGCGGCCTTGAGATTGCCCTGCGCTTCCAGCGCACGCCCCTGCCAATACAGTGCCCGCGCCGTGCTGATGGCGCTGCCCACCACGGTTTCCAGATGCTCGAAATGGGCCAGAGCGCGATCCGGGGCGGCCTGTTTCAGCGCGGCAAAGCCCGCCAGCCATTCAAGGTCGGAATAATGCCGGTTGTCTTCGGGCAGGAAATGCGCGGCGGCCAGCTGTTCGGCCAGCGCCCAGTCGCCCTGGCGCATGGCAAGCCGGGCGTAATCGACACGCATCTGCGCCCAGATTTCCGGCACGCGCAAGGCCTCGGCACTGGTCGAGGCCTGCAGCATCAGTTCGCGCGCGCCATCATGTTGCCTGGCCCGTACGCGCCAGCTGAAGCGGTCCATGGTCAGGCCGGGATCGGCGCGTTCATCCTCGGACAGGGCCAGAATAAGATCGTCGACACCTGTACGCCGGGCCTGCAGGGCGATTCGCGCCGCAATCAGCGGGCGCTCCGTTTCCGGCAGTTGGGGAAGCAGGCGCTCGGCCTGTTGCCATTCACGCTGATCCAGCATTGCCACGGCGCGCGCTGTCAGCAGAGGCGTCAGCTCGGCCGCATGATCTGCCAGAAAGGCGCTTTCCTCGGTCGCGGTCAGAGGCGTGCTCAGCCAGAATCGCGCGCGCTCGGCCACGGCCTGTTCCGCGCTCAGCGTTGTCAGATAGGCAGTTTCCGCCTGCATCCGTTCGGGCAGTCGGCTGCCGAACCATTCGCGTATATCCGCGGCGGGCAGATCGGGGCGCAGTTTCTGATCGCCTTTCTGACGCAGCAGCGCCAGTCCCGGCCAATCGGGATGGGCACGAACAAAGCCCAGATAATCCTCGATTTTTCCGAAACCCGCCCGCAGCGCCTGCCATCCGACCAGGGTTTCTGCCATCGGGCCGGACCGCCGCGCGGCATCGCGCGCGGTTTTCCAGTCATGAACATCCGCCGCTGACAGCGCCAGTGCCATCGCACCCCTGTCCTCGGCCGCGGCGGGCGTGGCAAGGTGCAATGTGGCCAGAAGGCCAAGGGTGAACATGTCGCGCAGAAGTCGCATCGGGCACCTGTGTGTCTGTCTTGCAGCACATAGGCAATTCACATCCTTGGCAAGACCGTTGGGCGAGGATAGTTAAACGGTCACAACATTGAAACATCGAGGAGCGTGTCATGTTCAAAGGGTCTCTGCCTGCCCTGGTCACGCCGTTCACAGCGGACGGCGATCTGGATCTGGACACGCTGAAGAAGCTGGTCGAATGGCATATCGATCAGGGAAGCCACGGGCTGGTTCCGGTCGGCACGACAGGCGAAAGCCCGACGCTGACGCATGAAGAGCATCGCCAGGTCATCGAAGAGGTCGTGCAACTGGCCGCAGGCCGTGTTCCGGTCATTGCCGGGGCCGGGTCCAATGCGACCCGCGAGGGTATCGGGCTGATCCGCCATGCGCAGGATGTCGGGGCGGATGCGGCGCTGGTCGTCACGCCCTATTACAACAAGCCCACGCAGGCCGGCCTGATCGCCCATTACACGGCGCTGGCCGAGGCGGTGGACCTGCCGATCGTCATCTACAACATCCCGGGCCGCTCGGTCATCGACATGCTGCCCGAGACGATGGGCGTCCTGTCGCGTCTGCCACAGATCGTCGGGGTCAAGGATGCCACCGGCAAACTGGAGCGTGTCAGCCAGCAGCGCATCACCTGCGGCACGGATTTCATCCAGTTGTCGGGCGAGGATGCAACGGCACTGGGCTTCAACGCGCATGGCGGGGTTGGCTGTATCAGCGTGACCGCCAATGTCGCGCCGAAACTCTGCGCCCAGTTCCAGGAGGCGACCCTGCGCGGAGATTACGCCGCTGCGCTGGAAATCCAGGACAAGCTGATGCCGCTGCACAATGCCATTTTCGTCGAACCGGGCGTGGCGGGGGCGAAATATGCCATGTCGCGGCTGGGGCTGTGCAATGAACGCGTGCGCCTGCCGCTGACGCCGCTGACGGATCCGACTCGTCGCCTGATCGATGCGGCGCTGGAACATGCCGGCCTGATCTGATTCTTCGCGACCTCGCGCTGGAGTCCGGGAGCCTTGGCCCCCGGCGAAACCCGACCCTCTCGATGGGGGGCGGGTTTCGCTTTTCCTTTGCCTTGATATCAGTCGCGCGCCCGGTCCAGACCCAGAATCCGATCCAGTGACCAGGCGCCGGGTCCGCGTGACAGCAGCACGAGGAAACAGGCCGCCCACAGCCCATGCGTCTGCCAGGCCGAGGGATAGACGAAGATCTGGATCACCGCCGTCATGCCCAGCAGGGCCAGTGCGGACAGTCGCGTGAACAGGCCCAGCACCAGCAGGACCGGAAAGACATGTTCGGCCGTGGTGGCCAGGCGGGCGGCGATCTCGGGCGGGATCAGGGGCAGGCCATATTCGTGTTCGAACAGATAGAAGGTCGAGGATTTCAGCGTCAGCCCGTCAAGCTTTGTCTGTCCGCTGGTCCAGAATACTGCGGCCGGAAAGATTCGCGCCGCCAGCCCGGCAATCGCATAGGGCAGATGTCCGGCGATTCCGTTCAGCTTGTGCAGCAAGGAGATTCCCCGTGCGGCCATGGATGACGTGGTCATTGGGTGGTCTCCTTCTTGCAGATCAAGCCGTCGCGCAACAGCAGCGTCAGCATGGGAACGGGATCCCTGTCACTTGCGGCAAGACCCAATGTCTTGCCCTGCAACAGCCCCGTGATGAAATCAGCATCCTGCGGCGACAGCCGTTCAACCGGCACGTCAAAATCCGCTTTGCGCCAGATCAGCGCGATTTCTGCGCCACCGGCCCGCAGCCTGCCGTCCTGGCCGCTTTGATTGGCCTGCCAGATGCTGACGACGGGATATGAGGACCGCAGGATCTTAACCGAAGGATGCAGATGCAGGGGCTGGTCGTCCCGCAACTGCTCTGCAGGCAAGGGCAGCAGATCGGCGGCATGATAGGCGCGCCCTCGGGCCCATTCGACGCGGGCGACATCGGGTAGATAGGGCAAGCCGGAAACCGGCGGGAACAGGCCCAGAAAACCGGCAAAATCTCCGCCCCATTCCTGCAGAACGGGGGATCCGGGCGGGTGGGCGGCGATGAATTCTCCGGCCATGGCGTCAAAAAACTCGGCGCCGACCAGGCGACGAATGACTGGAAAACGGCGGGCAAGCGCCTCGCGCAGGCTGTGGGCGACATTGTTGCGATAGACCGCAAATCGCTGTGCGGCCTCATCTGGATCGGTCGCGGTGACGAAATCGGGGATATCGCCACCGGACAGGGCCTGACGGAAAGTTTGGGTAAAATCACTGTGCGGCGGCATGGCGGCTCTGATCTCTGATCATGGTTTCAGCACGCTGTGCCTCGGCCAGCAGAACCTGCCAGTCGGGAACGTCGTTGTCCCATTCGACCAGGCTGGGCAATGTGCCCGCGCGTGACAGCACTTCGCCATAAAGCGCCCAGACCGGATCGGCGACTTCGCTGCCATGCGAGTCAATCAACAACGGCCCCGAGGGCAGCTCTTCCTCGTCATGGCCACCCAGATGGATTTCACCGACGCGATGCAGGGGAAAGGCATTCAGATAGGCCAGCGGGTCCATACGGTGATTGACGCAACTGACAAAAACATTGTTTACATCCAGCAGAAGGCCGCAGCCGGTCCGCTGAGCGATCTGATCCATGAATTCGGTCTCGGGAATCTCGCTCTGTGCGAAAATCACATAGGTCGACGGGTTTTCCAGCAGCAATCGCCGGCCCATGACCTCTTGGACATGATCCACATGATCGCAGATCTGCTGCAATGTCTGCGCCGTATAGGGCAGGGGCAGCAGATCGTTCAGATATTCCGCCCCATGGCTGGACCATGCCAGATGTTCGGAAAAGCTGTCGGGTTCATATCTGTCGCACAGGGCCTTGACCCGTGCCAGATGGGCCTCGTCCAGGCTGGGGCCGCCGATCGACAATCCAACCCCGTGAATCGAGATGGCGTAATCCCGCCGCAGGGCGGTCAGCATTGCATGAGGTGCGCCGCCCTCGCCAAGATAGTTTTCGGCATGAACCTCGAAAAAACCCAATCGAGGCTGTGTGTCGCGGATCGCGGGGAAATGCTGTGCCTTGAAACCAAGGCCGGCGGATCGAGGCAGGGCCATCACTTGTCCTTTCCGAGGGGCGTCACGCAGGGGGAAACGGGAATGGAAATGGGCGGACCAACCGGCCCGCCCAGGTCGAGATCACATTTCGATGGCTTCAAGCGAACCGTTGTGCCCGGCTGGGGTCTCCATGGATTCACAGGTTCCGGCCGGAACCAGTTTCCATGCGTTGCCCTGATAATCCTTGGTCGAAGTGCCGGCACAGGTGGTGCCGGGGCCGGCCGCGCAGTCATTCTCGCCAGCAAGGGCGACACCATAGCATTTTTCCATGGCGCCATCTTTCTTCATGTCGTCCGCATGGGCGGCGACACCGGCAAGGCTGACGGCGGTGGCAATGGCTGCTGCTAGTTTCGGGCTCATCTTCTATCTCCTTTGTTGAAGGGCGGCGGCGCCGTCCTGCAGTGCCATTCGCGCCAAAGGGGGCAGATGTTACAGGCTACACGAATTCGTGATGTGCAGACTTTGAGCGGGCGATGCTGTAACGAATGAAGGTCGCAATGCGTAAGGACGGTCACAGATGAAGAATGGCGGAAAAGCCGGTCAGGATTGGTCGCATCTGATGCGTCTCGCAATTGCGGGCGATCAGCGTGCCTATCAGGAATTGCTGACGGCCATGACGCCGGTCCTGCGCGGGCTGATCAGGGCGCGTGCAGGTGGAATGGACATGAGTTGGTGTGAGGATGTAGTGCAGGAAACCTTGCTGGCGATCCACTTGAAACGGGCGACATGGGACAGCGATCAACCGCTGCGCCCCTGGGTCTATGCCATCGCCCGTCACAAGCTGGTCGATGCATTCCGTCGGCGGGGCCGCTCGGTTCACGTGCCGGTCGAGGATTTCGCCGAGACGCTTCAGGCCGAGCCCGAACCGGACAGCTTCGAGAAGCGCGATGCGGATGTCCTGATTGCCAGGCTGCCCGAGCGAGACAGTGCCTTGCTGCGCTGTCTGGCCGTGGAAGAGCGAGGCAATGAGGAATGCGGCGCGCGGCTGGGCCTGAGTGCCGGTGCCCTGCGGGTCGCCCTGCATCGCGCCTTACAAAGACTTGCCCGTTTGCGGCAGGAGGGTGAATTATGAAAACCGATCAACTGATCGCGATCCTGTCTCAGGATGACACGCCGCCAAGACCGATAGCCCCCCGCGTGATGCTGCGCGCCGGGCTGGCCCTGGCTGTCGTCGGCACTGCCCTGCTTGCGGCGCTGGGGATTCGGCCCGATCTGGGACAGGCGTTGACCAATCCTGTGACGCTGATGAAATGGGTGCTGCCGCTGACTGTCGGGCTTCTGGCAATGCGTGCCTGTATGCGTTTGTCGCGGCCCGAAGTAACGCGGGTTCCGGCACAGACCGTGCTGGCCTTTGTCGGCGGTGCCGCCCTGCTGTGGCTGGTCAGCGCGATGATCTCGGCCAGAGAGGGGAATATGTGGGTGCAGATGCAGGGCAATACGCTTGCCATCTGTCTGACCTCGATCACATTGCTGTCGATGATTCCGATGGCAGTGGGCATGATGGTGCTGAAAGATGGAGCCAGTCCTTCGCCTTTGCGCAGCGGCCTGTTCCTGGGTCTTGCCGTCGGCGGATTCAGCGCCGCGCTTTATGCCCTGCACTGCAATGAGGATGCGCCGCTGTTCTTCCTGTCATGGTATGGGCTGGCGATCCTGATCACCGGCGCGCTTGGGGCACTGATCGGGCGCGTTCAACTGCGCTGGTAGTGCGAATCGCATGATCGCGAGACTGTGAAAACCGGCCTTGCCCTGAGCCAAGGCCGGAAATGCCGTGGAATCGCAGAGAATTTACGTTACGGCACATGCTGGCCGCAGGCTGAATTTTGCCAGCATTCACAAGATGGTCTTTCCAACCGGCCAATGGGCACCCATATTGGTCATAAGGAGGCCTTGTCGTCATGCCGCTAACGCATTTTCTATTGCTGGTTCTTGCTGTCATCGTTGCAGCCGTTCTGACCCTTTGGGTTTCCTTCACGGCAGGCGTGCCCGAGGTGGCGTTGGCATTGGTGGTTCTGACCGCGGCGGCCGTGATCCATCTGGGACATCGCAACAGGCATGACCACGAAGGCTAGCCCTGCGCCGCCTTCCGGCCTGATGCTGGCCTGCGGTGCCTTGGCGCGCGAGTTGATGGCCATTCGCGACATGAACGGCTGGCGGCATCTGGATCTTCATTGTCTGCCCGCCGATCTGCACCTGCGCCCCGAGAAAATCCCCGATGCGGTCGAGGCTGCGGTGCGGCGTTTCCAGCAGAAATATGACAGGATCATTGTCGTCTACGCCGATTGCGGCACTGGCGGCTTGTTGCAGGCGCGTTGCGCGGAACTGGGCGTCGAGATGATCCCCGGCCCGCATTGCTATGCATTTTTCGACGGTATCGCGGCCCATGCCGCCCGCGCCGAACAGGAATTCACATCCTTTTATCTGACCGATTTCCTGGTGCGGCAGTTCGACGCCTTTGTCTGGCGCGCCATGGGGCTGGATCGGCATCCGCAATTGCGGGACATGTATTTCGAGCACTATGAGCGGCTGATCTACCTGGCGCAGACCGATGATCCCGAACTGGATGAACGCGCAAGGGTCGCCGCCGCGCGACTGGGTCTGGCCTATGAAAGGCGCCTGACCGGATATGGCGATCTGCCGGATATTCTGGCTCAGCTGTCCAGTTCGGCGTCCCAGTAAAGGAAATCCATCCAGCTTTCATGCAGGTGGTTGGGCGGAAAGCGCCGGCCGATGGCGTGCATCTCTTCGGGGCTTGGGCGTCGGGGCTTGCGGCGCAGGGTCAGCCCGCAATGGCGCAGGCTGCGATTGGCCTTTTTCAGATTGCAGGGGCTGCAGGCCGCCACGACATTTTCCCAGCTGGTGACGCCGCCACGAGAGCGGGGGACCACATGGTCAAAAGTCAGATCGCCCTTGGCGCCGCAATACTGGCAGCTGAATTCATCCCTCAAGAAAAGATTAAAGCGCGTGAAGGCCACGCGCTTTTGAGGTTTCACATAATCTTTCAGGACGACAACCGAGGGGATCCGGTAGGCCTGCCTTTGACTTCGCACGACCTCGTCATATTCGGCGATGATCGAGACCCGATCCAGAAACACCGCCTTGATCGCCTCTTGCCAGGGCCAAAGCGACAGAGGGTAGTAACTGAGAGGTCGATAATCGGCATTCAGAACAAGTGCCGGGTGATGTCTCAGGCCTGCAGGCTCGCGTACGAACTGCGTTCTGAATTCCGTCTGATGATGCTTGTCCAGCATGCTGCTTTCCCGCTTGCCCCCGTGCGAAATGCCTGAAGGCCCGTCAGATCCATGATTTCGACTATATATCGCGTCGTGCGTCTGACAAGTCCCCGCATGTATTCGATATGGGGATGAAATACCCCTCCGGGATGACAAGCTCGTGACAGATTGCCCTGATCGGGCCCCGATGGCATCATGACGGCCATGACCAAGACGTCGCCGCCAGTTCTGGGAGTGATGGAATCCGCGCTATATGCTGCGGATCTGACGGCTGCGCGTGACTTCTGGCAGGGCGTCATGGGGCTGGAGGCATTTCAAAGCGTCCCGGGACGGCATGTCTTCTTTCGTGTGCAGGACAGGCCGCGCCCGCAGGTCCTGCTGGTCTTTTGCCCCGATGCGACGGAAAAGCCGCCCTCATCCACCGCCCGCCTGCCGGTGCCGCCCCATGGCGCACGCGGGCCGGGGCATTTCTGCATGGCGGTCGCGGCCGATCAGATGGATCGCTGGCGACAACATCTGATCGCCCATGGAATCGCGATCGAGGCGGATTTCCAATGGCCCAATGGTGCCAGATCGCTGTATTTCCGCGATCCGGCGGGGAATTCCATCGAACTGGCCGAGCCGCATCTGTGGAGCTGAATGCCCCTGGCGCCTATTTCCCCAGCCGGTCCTTCAGGAAACCCAGTGCAACGGACAGGCCGTCCGGAGAGATGCCATGGGCGGTGCCCTTCATGACATGGCCATAGACGGTGAAGCCCGCCTGTTCCAATGCCGTGCCCGCAAGCCCCATGTCCTCGAAGGGAACGACGGGATCCTGATCGCCATGCAACAGCAGGACCGGCGGTTTCACCCGCGCTTCGGCCTGCAGGGTCTCGGGGTTCAGCAGGCGCCCGGAAAATCCGATGATCCCGGCCACCGCCTTGTCGCGACGGGGCAGCACATGCAGCGCCATCATCGTGCCCTGCGAGAAACCGATGACGACCATGCGGTCGGGTGTCAGGCCCTCATCAGCCAGTATCTTGTCCAGATAGACGTTCAATGCCTCGATCGAGCGGCCCATGGCGGCGCTGGCCTCGGCCTCGTCAGAGCCGTCGAGCCAGGGGATCGGGAACCATTGATATCCAAAGGGATTGTTCACGCTCTTTTCCGGGGCATCGGGGGCATGGAATGCCGTGCCCGGCAGATGCGGGGCCAAGGGATCGGCCAGCCCCAGAAGATCGGCACCATCCGCACCATAGCCGTGAAGAAAGACCACGACCGCATCGGCCTTTTCTGGACCCTTGCGGGCGGATTTCAGCGTTGTCATCGAATTCCCTCACGTCCTTTTGCCTGCCGGTAATAGGCCCAGAGTCCCCGCGCCGCAACCGCGCGCCATGGGCTCCAGGCCTTGGCCATGTCACGCAATTGCGCCGCCGTCGGGCGCGCCTCAAGCCCGTACATCATGCGCGCGCCCTCTTGCAGGGCCAGGTCGCCGGCGGCCAGCACATCGGCCCGCCCCATCGCGAATTTAAGATAGATCTCGGCGGTCCAGACCCCGATTCCCGGCAGGGCGACCAATTGCTTCTGGGCCTCGTCATCGGGCATCTCGCGCAGCGCCTGCCAATCGGGTTGCGCCTTGGCGATGGCCTGCAGGTAGCGAGCCTTGGGGCGCGACAGGCCGGCGGCACGCAGATCGTCCTCGCTTGCGCTGGCCATGGTCTGCGGATCGGTCAGACCGGCGGCTTCCATCCGGCTCCAGATGGCGGCAGCGGCGGCAATGGAAATCTGCTGGCCGACAATGGCGCTGGCGATGGCTTCGAAACCGTCGCTGCGCCTGCGCAGGGGCAGGGGGCCAAGCTGGGGCAGGACCTGCGCCCAGACCGGGCAGATCGCGCTCAGATAGGCAGCGCCTTCGGCCAGATCCTCGGGTGTTTCGATCAGCCGCATCGGGCTCAGCCGGGGTCCGTCATGCGTGCGGCGCGCCCGCCGCGCCGTCGCGCGGTAGAGCTGTGGGCCTGCGCGCCCTCGATCAGCACCGTGACCATCGGATGGCTCTGATCCTGCGAAGATGCCTTGGGCGCGTAGTGATTCAGAAGAAAGCGGATCGACAGGATCTGGTCCTGACCGTCCGGCAGGGACAGCGCCCAGTCCAGGAAGATCGACCGACATTCCCCGATGCCGATCCCCTCGATGGCAAAGCTCTCGCGGATCAGGTTCTTGGGATCGGCTTCGGCAAGGGTGGTGGGGGCACGTTCAGCCATGATCGTTATTGGCCTCGAGCTTGAGCCGCGTTTCCCATGCCATCGAGATATGCTGGCGCAGGGCGGCATCGGCGGCATCGCCATCCCCTGCGGCAATGGCATCGACGATATTCTTGTGTTCGGACAGCGCCATTTCGCTGCGCCCTTCGGCAGCCAGCGAGGTCTTTGCCATCAGCGCCATGGTCCGGTGAACCAGATCGAGCTGCTGCACCAGATAGCGGTTGTGCGAGGCCAGATGCAGCTGGTGATGGAACCGCCGGTTGGCACGGGCCAGAAATTCGGGATCGCCGATGGCTTTCTGATCCTCGGCCACCATCTGCGCCAGTACGCGCACCTCTTCGGGCGTGGCGTGGCGTGCCGCCAGCCGCGCTGCCAGCGCCTCCAGTTCGGCGCGCACCACGTAAAGTTCGGCCAGCTGGTTGTGATCCAGCGACCCCACGATCAGGCTGCGTCCATCGCGCACCAGCATGGCCTGGGTTTCAAGACGCTGCAACGCCTCGCGCACCGGGGTGCGGGACACGCCAAAACGTTCGGCCAGTTCGGATTCAACCAGCCGGTCTCCGGGCCGATAGGTGCCGGCTTCGATCGCGGCAAGGATCAGGGAATAGGCATCATCTTTCATGGCGACACGATTGGCCGGTCGCGCGCCAATTGCAAGCCAGAGACACGCAGGCTATCGGTAAAGACATGGATTTTTCAAATATCGATGCCTGGATCTTCGATCTGGACAATACGCTCTATCCGCCCGAAATGGCGCTGTTTCCCCAGATCGAGGCCCGCATGACCCGCTATGTGATGCGTCTGCTGCGGGTCGAGCCCCAGGACGCGGACCGGCTGAGAAGGGATTACTGGCGCCAGCACGGCACGACGCTGGCCGGGCTGATGGCGGAACATGCCATTGATCCCGTGGCCTATCTGGACGAGGTGCATGACATCGATTTCACCCCGCTGGTGCCGGCCCCGGAACTGGCGGCGGTCATTTCGGCATTGCCCGGACGCAAATTGATCCACACGAATGGCGATTCGCGCTATGCCCGCAAGGTTCTGGCCGCGCGCGGGCTGGATCTGTTCGAAGAAATCTATGGCGTCGAGGAAACCGGCTTTCATCCCAAGCCTGATGAGCGGGCCTATGCAGCCGTGCTGCGCCAGTCCGGCGTCGATCCCGGGCGCGCCGCCATGTTCGAGGACGACCCGCGCAATCTGATCGTGCCCCATGCGCTGGGGATGCGCACTGTGCTGATAGGTCGCGGCCATAGCGGACCCGATGTAACCGGGGATGGAAATGCCCAGCCAGAGCAGGACCTTGCGCATGTGATGTACCGCAGCGATGATCTCTTCGCCTTTCTGTCAGCGATTGCCCTTGAAGGCTGAAGCAGGCTAAATGGCCGTGGAACGCGCCGACCCACCAAGGATTTCTGTCCATGACCAATGATCCCACTTCGGCTGACAATCGCCTTGCCTATCGAATCTTTGCCATCCTCCTGCTTGTCATCGTGGTCGTCGCGGCGCTTGTCGCGATGTTCGGGCTGCCAGTGCTGGGAATCGTCGGCCTGGTGCTGACGCTGGCCGTCTTCGTGGTCATGCTGACCTTCACGGCCGGGAACTGATCCGATCCCGATGTGCGGCACAGTGCCTGACAGGCAGAAGGCGACAGGATGACGGCGGATATCGAACAGGTTGACGTCCTGGTTTCAGGCGGCGGTATCGCGGGGCTGATGACGGCCGCGGCCTTCGGTGCCGAGGGGCTGACGACCGTTTGTGTCGATCCCGCCCCCCCTGTCACCAGCGAGGATCAGGCTGGCGCAGATTTGCGCACGACCGCATTCCTGACCCCCTCCGTTGATCTGCTGGACCGGATTGGCCTCTGGCAGCGACTTGACCCCCATGCGACCCCGCTTCAGATCATGCGTATCGTCGATGCGGGCGGGCGCAGCGCGACACCGCGCCTGACGCGCGAATTCGATGCCGCCGAGATCGGCGACAAGCCCTTTGGCTGGAACCTGCCCAACTGGCTGCTGCGTCGTGAAATCCTGGATCGTCTGCAACAGCTGCAATCGGTCAGCTTTCTGCCGGGAACCGGAACCCAGGATGTGATCGCGCGCGACGAGGGTGCCCTGGTCACGCTCAGCAACGGGCGAAAACTGCGCGCGCGACTGCTGATCGGGGCAGACGGGCGCAACTCGCCGGTGCGCCAGGCACTGGGGATCGGTGTCCGGACATTTCGCTATGGGCAGAAGGCCCTGGCATTTGCGGTCACCCATGAACTGCCGCATGAAAATGTTTCGACCGAAGTGCATCGCTCGGGCGGACCCTTCACGCTGGTGCCGCTGCCGGACCGTGATGGGAAACCCTGTTCGGCTGTGGTCTGGATGGAAAACGGGCGGGAAATCGCCCGCCTTGCGGCCCTGTCTGATGATGAATTCAATCAGCAGCTCAACATTCGCTCGGCCGGAGTCCTTGGGCTGCTGACGCGGGTGACCCCGCTGACGCAATGGCCGATCATCAGCCAGATTGCGGATCGCTTCGTTGCGACAAGGACAGCCCTCATCGCCGAGGCCGCCCATGTCGTGCCCCCCATTGGCGCGCAGGGCCTGAACATGAGCCTGGCCGATCTCTCGACTCTGGTTGATCTGTCCCGCTCCGATCCGGGCAGCGCCGAGAGCCTGCGCAGCTATGAACGTGCCCGCCGGCCCGAAGCCTATGCCCGCCTTATCGGGATCGACGCCCTGAACCGTGCCAGTCAGGCCGGCATCCGCCCGCTGCGCGATATTCGCGCAGCGACCCTTGGCGGGCTTTACGGCATTGCGCCCCTGCGCCGGCTCATGATGCGCGCGGGCCTGGGGTTGCGCTGAACGCGTCCTTCTTCTTCGTCCAAATACCCATGAACCCATCACATCCGCCGCTGTCGGCTTCTTGACCCGGTCAAGGGTGATCTCTATCTCACGCTACAAGAGGACGACCTCCCCAGAATGGGAAGAATCGCCGGGACGGCCCGGCCCCGAGACCAAAGGTTACCATGCCCTGGCTCATGCTCTTTGTCGCCGGACTGCTCGAAGTCGTCTGGGCGACCGCAATGAAACAATCTGCAGGATTCAGCCGGCCCTGGCCGACCGCTGTCATGGTCATCGGCATGATCGGCTCTTTCTGGTTGCTGGCTGCGGCCATGCGCCAACTGCCCCTTGGCACGGCCTATATGGTCTGGACCGGGATCGGCGCGATCGGTAGCTTCATCCTTGGTGTCGTCATGTTCGGTGATGCGCTGACACCGGCAAGGATGGCTGCGGCCGGGCTGATCGTGTCAGGAATCCTGGTCATGAAAATTGCCGGCTGAGGTTCTGGCGATGCATTCGGGACAGATTGCACCGCCTGACAGATGCTTTCGGCAATTTCCTTCCGCTTCAAGCAGTGATAAAGACATGCGCCGAGCCAAAGGAGATTAGCCATGCCCGCCTATCGTTCCCGCACCACCACACACGGCCGCAATATGGCGGGCGCACGCGGTCTATGGCGCGCGACCGGCGTGAAGGACAGCGATTTCGGCAAACCGATCATCGCCATCGTGAACAGCTTCACGCAATTCGTGCCCGGCCATGTCCACCTGAAGGATCTGGGCCAGCTGGTCGCGCGCGAGGTCGAGGCTGCGGGCGGTATTGCCAAGGAATTCAACACCATCGCGGTGGATGACGGCATTGCAATGGGGCATGATGGCATGCTGTATTCGCTGCCCTCGCGAGAGGTCATCGCGGATTCGGTCGAATATATGGTCAATGCGCATTGCGCCGACGCCATGGTCTGCATCAGCAATTGCGACAAGATCACACCGGGCATGTTGATGGCCTCGCTGCGGCTGAACATTCCCACGGTCTTTGTCTCGGGTGGTCCGATGGAGGCCGGCAAGGTCATTCTGGAAGATGGCAAGGTCAAGGCGCTCGATCTGGTCGATGCCATGGTCGCGGCAGCCGATGACAATGTGTCGGATGCGGATGTCGCGGCGATCGAACGCTCGGCCTGCCCGACTTGCGGCTCCTGCTCGGGCATGTTCACTGCCAATTCGATGAACTGCCTGACCGAGGCGCTGGGTCTGTCGCTGCCGGGCAATGGTTCGGCGCTGGCCACCCATGCCGACCGCAAGCGTCTGTTCGTCGAAGCAGGGCATCTGATCGTCGATCTGGCGCGCCGCTACTATGAAGGCGATGATGCCTCGGTCCTGCCACGCAATGTTGCCAGCCTGAACGCCTTCAAGAATGCCATGACGCTGGATATCGCCATGGGCGGCTCCACGAATACGGTCCTGCATCTGCTGGCCGCCGCCCATGAGGGCCAGGTGGAATTCACCATGTCGGATATCGACAAGCTGTCGCGCAATGTGCCGGTTCTGTGCAAGGTCGCCCCGGCCAAGGCGGATGTGCATATGGAAGATGTTCACCGCGCCGGTGGCATCATGGCCATTCTGGGCGAACTCGATCGCGCAGGGCTGCTGGATACATCGGTGAACAACGTGCATGCGGGAACGCTTGGGCAGGCTCTGGACCGGTGGGATGTCATGCGCACCCAGGCCGACAGCGTGCATGAATTCTATCGTGCCGCGCCGGGTGGCGTGCCGACACAGACGGCCTTCTCGCAGGATCGCCGCTATGATTCGGTCGATCTCAACCGAGAGACGGGCGTGATCCGGGATGCCGAACATGCCTTCTCGAAGGATGGCGGCCTGGCGGTTCTGTATGGCAATCTTGCCGAAGACGGCTGCATCGTGAAAACCGCCGGGGTTGATGAATCGATCCTGACCTTCACCGGCCCGGCCCATATCTTCGAAAGCCAGGACGATGCGGTCAGCGGCATCCTGACCGGCAAGGTCAAGGAAGGCGAGGTCGTGCTGATCCGCTATGAAGGGCCGCGCGGCGGACCCGGCATGCAGGAAATGCTGTATCCGACCAGCTATCTGAAATCCAAGGGGCTGGGCAAAGCCTGTGCCTTGGTCACCGATGGCCGCTTCTCGGGTGGGTCCTCGGGGCTGTCCATCGGTCATGTATCCCCCGAGGCAGCCGAGGGAGGCACCATTGGTCTGGTCGAGCAGGGCGATACGATCCGCATCGACATTCCCAATCGTGAAATCGAGCTGGTGGTGGATGAGGCCACCCTGGCCGAGCGTCGCAAGGCCCGCGATGCCGAAGGCTGGAAGCCTGCCAAGCCGCGCCAGCGCAAGGTCTCGACCGCTCTGCGCGCCTATGCGGCCATGACCACCAGCGCCGCCAAGGGTGCGGTGCGGATAATTCCGGAATAAGCCGTCAGGTTTCTGTCGAATATTGCAATGGCCGCGCCTTTTGCGCGGCCATTTCCATTCAGTCCATGGCCGACAGAGGTCCTGGCCTGCGTTCCTCGGACAGCATGACATTGGCCTCGACCTGACCGACGCCGGGCAGGGTCATGATGCGCCGACGCAGGATGCGCTCGAAATCGCTGATGTCGCGGGCGGTGATCCGCAGCCGATAGTCGAACTGGCCCAGAACATGCTGAACCACCTGCACCTCGGGAATTGCGGTGACGGCACGTTCAAAGTCATCCAGGCTGATGCGGCCCTTGGCGGCCAGTTTGATCCCCAGAAAGACCGTTACCCCGAATCCCAGTGCCGCGGCATCCAGAACCACCCGTCGACCCGAGATGACACCCTGATCCGTCAGCCGCCGGATGCGCCGCCATGCGGCTGGCTGGCCGATGCCGACGGCCCGGCCGATATCGGCCGCACTGCGGGTCGCGTCATCGGCCAGCAGGCGCAGGATCGCCAGATCGGTGCTGTCCAGCTCGGTCATAGCGCCAATTCTCCGCTATCCTTGATGGTCGAGATCAGCATCAGTGCATCCAGTTCTGCCAGATGTGGCAGGGTCAGGATCCTGTCGCGATAGATCTGCTGCCAATGCGCCATGTCCCGCGCGATGACCGTGGCCCGCCAGTCGACGCTGCCCAGAAAGCTTTGGATTTCGGTGATTTCGGGCACCTCGCGCAGCGCGGCAATGAAATCGTCAAAGGCGCGGGGATCGGTCTTGTCCAGAGTGAAGCGCATGCTGACCTCAACTTCCCACCCCAGCGCACGCCAGTTGATCCGGGCCTGCACACCCCCCAGAATTCCGGCCTCGCGCAGGCGCTCCAGCCTGCGCCACAGGCTGGCCGAGGTGACGCCGCAGCGTTCGGCCAGTTGAGCGTTTGATGCCGAGGGATCGGCAAGCATCTGACGCAATATGCGTCGATCAGTCGGATCAGGCATGAATTTCATGTGATCTTATTTATCACGGCATGATTTATTCGGCTATGGTCGAATTTTCGTGACGATTGCAGATTTCTTTCGCGGGCAAAGCCGCTAGAACAGCCGCATCGGAACGAAAGGAATTCCACATGCGCGTTTACTATGACCGCGATTGCGACGTGAACCTGATCAAGGACAAGAAAGTCGCCATTCTGGGCTATGGCAGCCAGGGCCATGCCCATGCGCTGAACCTGCGTGATTCGGGCGCCAAGAACGTCGTCGTTGCCCTGCGTGAAGGCAGCGCCTCGGCTGCCAAGGCTGAAGGCGAAGGCCTGAAGGTCATGGGCATCGCCGAAGCCGCCGCCTGGTGCGACCTGATCATGTTCACCATGCCCGATGAACTGCAGGCCGACACCTACAAGAAATATGTGCATGACAATCTGCGCGAAGGCGCGGCGATCGCATTCGCCCATGGCCTGAACGTGCATTTCGGCCTGATCGAGCCCAAGCCCGGCGTCGATGTCATCATGATGGCCCCCAAGGGCCCCGGCCACACCGTGCGTGGCGAATATGTCAAGGGCGGCGGCGTGCCCTGTCTGGTGGCCGTGCATCAGGATGCGACCGGCAAGGCGATGGATCTGGGTCTGTCCTATTGCTCGGCCATCGGTGGCGGTCGTTCGGGCATCATCGAAACCAATTTCCGCGAAGAATGCGAAACCGACCTGTTCGGTGAACAAGCCGTTCTCTGCGGCGGTCTGGTTGAACTGATCCGCATGGGCTTTGAAACGCTGGTCGAAGCCGGATACGAGCCTGAAATGGCCTATTTCGAGTGCCTGCACGAAGTGAAGCTGATCGTCGACCTGATCTATGAAGGCGGCATCGCCAACATGAACTATTCGATCAGCAACACTGCGGAATATGGCGAATATGTCAGCGGTCCGCGGATTCTGCCCTATGAAGAAACCAAGAAACGCATGAAAGCGGTTCTGACCGATATTCAGACCGGTAAATTCGTGCGCGACTTCATGGTGGAAAACGCTGTCGGTCAGCCGTCCTTCAAGGCGACCCGTCGCATCAACGACGAACACCAGATCGAGCAGGTCGGTGCGAAGCTGCGCGAAATGATGCCCTGGATCAGCAAGGGCAAAATGGTCGACAAGAGCCGCAACTGATTGCGATGAAATTGGAAAGCCCGGCTTGCGCCGGGCTTTTTCATGTCAGGACTGGGGTTCCAGCTTGTCTTGCGTGCGGGTGTCGAAATCCGATGCGTCATGACGTTCCCACAATTGTTCGGACGGATCGCCCGAAGTCCTGTTGACCATGACGCCGCGCTGCACGGCAGGGCGTTCTGCGATTTCTGCCTGCCATCTCAGCACATTCTTGTAGCTTTGGGCGTCGATGAAGGTTGCCGCATCGCCATAGGCACCGCCCGTGACCAGACGCCCATACCAGGGCCAGATCGCCATATCCGCGATGGAATATTCATCGCCCGCCATGAAGCGGTTGTCAGCCAGATGCTTGTCCAGAACGTCCAGCTGGCGTTTGACCTCCATCGTGAAGCGGTCGATGGCATATTCGATCTTGACCGGTGCATAGGCGTAGAAATGGCCAAAGCCACCGCCCAGATAGGGTGCCGCGCCCATCTGCCAGAACAGCCAGTTCATGGCCTCGGTCCGCGCGGCGGGATCTCTGGGCAGGAAGGCACCGAATTTTTCGGCCAGATAGAGCAGGATCGAACCGGATTCAAAGACCCGTCGTGCCGGTGACGCCGAATGGTCCATCAGTGCCGGAATTTTCGAGTTCGGGTTGGCGCTGACAAAGCCGCTGGAGAACTGGTCGCCATCGCCGATCCTGATCAGCCAGGCATCATATTCCGCGCCGGAATGTCCCTGCGCCAGCAGTTCCTCCAGCATGATTGTGACCTTCTGACCGTTGGGCGTCGCCAGCGAGTAGAGCTGCAGGGGATGTTTGCCGACCGGCAGTTCCTTGTCATGGGTCGCGCCAGAGACCGGCCTGTTGATGCTGGCAAAGGTGCCACCGTTTTCCTTGTTCCAGGTCCAGACTTTGGGCGGCGTATATTCTTCGGTCATGGCATATCCTGCGTTCTGCTGTGCTTGCCACCTGACAATTGTGCCTGCGGCCGCCCGATTTCAACGCCCTGAATCTGCAATCCCGGAATTCTACCCCGCCCTGCCGGGTCAATGTGCCGAAATCTGGTTGTGCCGACGCAACATGAAGTCCTTGGCGGTTTCCACGGCGACCGCGGCGTCGCGGCAATAGGCATCTGCGCCAATCGCCTGACCGAATTCCTCGTTCAGGGGCGCACCGCCGACCAGAATGATGAAGTCGTCGCGGATTCCCTGTTCCTTCATCGTGTCGATCACGATCTTCATGTAGGGCATGGTGGTGGTCAGCAGGGCGGACATGCCGATGATATCCGCCTCTTCGCGCTGCGCGGCTTCGATATAGTTTTCGACCGGATTGTTGATGCCCAGATCGACGACCTCGAAGCCGGCACCTTCCATCATCATCGAGACAAGATTCTTGCCGATGTCATGGATGTCGCCCTTGACCGTTCCGATCACCATCTTGCCCATCCGGGGCGCGCCGGTTTCCGCCAGCAACGGCTTCAGGATCGCCATGCCGCCCTTCATCGCATTGGCGGCCAGAAGGACCTCGGGCACGAAGAGGATGCCATCACGGAAGTCATGGCCGACAATGGTCATGCCTGCGACCAAGGCCTTGGTCAGCACATCATAGGGTGCCCAGCCGCGATCCAGCAGAATCTGCACGGCTTCCTCGATCTCTTCGCGCATGCCGTCATAAAGATCATCCATCATCTGCAGGACAAGATCTTCGTCATTCAATTCGGACAGGATGATTTCGTCGTTCTCTTCGGTCATCTCGGGACTCCTGCTGGCGTGATTCCAGCGTTGCCCCCAGTGCAGGGAAAACGGGTGATGCAAAACGACCTCCCATCGCCCTGACGCGACCTTTCGCAGGAATCTCTGGCATGTGTTCCGTTTATGTTCTAGTATCTCGCCATGCTTCCACCAGGTGATCCGACAGAAAGACGAAGGGCGCGCGGCAGCGCCAGCCGCCCTGCGGGACGGTTCGAAAATCTGGTCCGCGAGCATGAATCCGACGGCTGGGATCTGGTCGAGGAAACGCAACTGCTGCGCACCGAGGTCGTGACCGAGCGTCCGCGCAGCATCATCACGCGCAATAGCTCGCCCGATATCTCCTTTGACCGTTCGATCAATCCCTATCGCGGCTGCGAACATGGCTGCATCTATTGCTATGCCCGGCCCAGCCACGCCTATCTGGGCCTGTCTCCGGGGCTGGATTTCGAAACCCGGATCACCGCCAAGCCCGATGCCGCTGAATTGCTGCAGCGGGAGCTGGCGCGCCCGTCCTACAAGGTTGCGCCGATTGCCCTGGGCACCAATACCGACCCATATCAGCCGGTCGAGGCGCGTCTGGCGATCATGCCCGATATCCTGCGCGTCCTGCGCGACTGGAACCATCCGGTGACATTGGTGACGCGCGGCAGGACGGTGCTGCGGGATCTGGATCTCTGGGCGGAACTGGCGGCGCGCAATCAGGCGCTGATCGGCATCAGCATCACCACGCTGGATGCGGCGCTGGCCCGTGCGCTGGAGCCGCGCGCGCCCACGCCCGAGGTCAGGCTGCGGATGATCCGCGAATTGTCGCGTGCCGGTGTGCCCGTGCGGGTGATGGTCGCCCCGGTGATCCCGGTGCTGACCGAGCCCGAGATCGAGTCGATCCTGACCGCTGCGCGCGAAGCCGGGGCAAGCACTGCCAGCATGATTGCCCTGCGTTTGCCCCATGAGGTCGCGCCGCTGTTTCGTGACTGGTTGCAGCGACACAAGCCGGATATGGCCGCGCATGTGATGAACCGGGTTCAGGCCATGCGCGGCGGGCGCGACAATGATTCCCGCTTTGGCCATCGTTTCAAGGGTGAAGGGACCGAGGCACAGTTGGCGCGTCAGCGGTTCCGGCTGGCGCGGCGCCGGCTGGGCTATCACGAAGGCATGCCGGCACTGGACTGCACGCGCTTTGGCCCCCCGCCGCGGACGGGGGATCAGTTGTCGCTGTTCTAGATCGGGTTATCCGCGACGGCGGCCGCGACGTTCGCGGGTCGGGCCGGAATCATCCGTGCCGTCGCTGCTGGAGCTGAAGCCGCCCAGACGTTCGGCAATCAGTTCCAGCGAGGGGCGCGGGCCTGCGGGCCGGGTTTCCAGCGCCTCGCGCATCGCGCGCAGATGTTCGGGCATGGTGCCGCAGCATCCGCCGATGATCCGCACGCCCAGATCACGTGCCAGGCAGGCGTAATCGGCCATCAGTTCGGGCGTGCCGTTGTAATGGATATGCCCCGCCTCGAAACGCGGAATGCCGGCATTGCCCTTGGCGATCAGCGGGCGTTCATTGCCCGAGGCCAGAAAACCGGTGACCGTGCGCAGCAGATCAGATGCGCCGACACCGCAATTCGCGCCATAGGCAACCGGCGGATTGGGCAGCTTCTCGACCAGCGCCGAAAGCTGCGCCGAGGTCAGCCCCATCATCGTGCGGCCTGCGGTGTCAAAGCTCATGGTGCCGCACCAGGGCATCCCGACCAGACGCGCGGCTTCCGCCGCGGCGCGGAATTCCTCGGCGGCGCTGATGGTTTCCACCCACAGGACATCCACGCCGCCATCCTTCAGGGCTTCGGCCTGCTCATGGAACATTTCGACGGCGCCTTCATGGGTCAGTGCACCCATCGGGGCCATGATTTCTCCGGTCGGGCCCATGCTGCCCGCAACGATGACCTTGCGACCGGCGCTGTCGGCCACCTCACGCGCCAGTTCGGCGGCCACGCGGTTCAATTCGCCCACGCGCGAATCGGCCTTGTGCAGGCGCAGGCGGCTGGCGTTGCCACCAAAGCTGTTGGTCAGGAACAGATCCGAGCCGGCATCCACCGCGCCGCGATACAGCGCGCGAATCCTGTCGGGGTGATCTGTGTTCCACAATTCCGGCGGTTCTCCGGATTCCAGCCCCATGTTGAACAGGTTGGTTCCGGTCGCCCCATCTGCCAGCAGCCAGTCGCGCTCCGTCAGTAGGCGGGTCAGGGGATCGGTCATCTGCATATCCTCGGATCTATCACGTCAAGGTTGCGCGCCTGTGTCACAACCCAGGCCGGTGGTCAAATCCTAACATGAACCCTGTCAGGGAGTGCAAATCATCGGCAAAAGAAAATCGCCGCGCCGGTGGTCCGGCGCGGCGTCGATCGTGGTCCTGATCACGGGGATCAGATGGATGCCTCAGGCGTCGTCGCCTTCGTCTTCGGAAGCGCCACCGATGTCGTCAAACAGTTCGGCGATCTCGAATTCTGCTTCCGCGTCGGCTTCGGCAGCCAGATCCTGGATCGACTTGCCTTGTGCCTGCAGTTCGGCTTCTTCGTTCGAACGGGCAACGTTCAGCGTGATCGTTGCCTCGACCTCGGGGTGCAGCACGACGGTGACGTCATGCAGGCCCAGGTCCTTGATCGGCGTTTTCAGAACGATCTGCTTGCGATCGACGGTGAAGCCGGCCTCGGTCGAGGAATCGGCGGCGTCGCGCGTGGTGACCGAACCGTAAAGAGCGCCCGAATCGGATGCCGACCGGATGATGACGAAGGTCTGGCCGTCCAGTTTGTCGGCGACCTTCTGTGCTTCGGCCTTGGTTTCGGCGTTGCGTGCTTCAAGCTGCACCTTGCGCTCTTCAAAAGCGGCGATATTGGCGTCCGATGCGCGCAGGGCTTTGCCCTGGGGCAGCAGGAAGTTGCGGGCATAGCCCTCTTTCACCTTCACCACTTCGCCCATCTGGCCCAGTTTGGCCACGCGTTCCAAAAGGATGACTTGCATGATCAGGTCTCCTTATTTCACGACATAGGGCAGCAGGGCGAGGAAGCGGGCGCGTTTGATGGCACGGGCCAGTTCACGCTGCTTCTTTGCCGAGACTGCGGTGATGCGCGAAGGCACAATCTTGCCGCGCTCGCTGATGTAGCGCTGCAGCAGACGGGTGTCCTTATAGTCGATCTTCGGCGCATTATCACCCGAGAACGGGCAGACCTTGCGACGGCGGAAGAACGGTTTGTTCGCCATGGTTCAGATCTCCTCAGTTCCGGTCGCGACGTTCGCGGCGATCGCCACGTTCTTCGCGTTTTTGCATCTGCACCGAAGGACCTTCTTCGTGCTCGTCAACGCGGATGGTCATCACGCGCATCACGTCGTCATGCAGACGGGCAAGACGCTCCATCTCCTGCACGGCTGCCGAAGGGGCATCGGTGCGCAGGAAGGCGTAATGGCCCTTGCGGTTCTTGTTGATCTTGTAGGCGAGGGTGCGGACACCCCAGTATTCGTTGTCGATGACCTTGCCGCCATTGTCGGCGAGAACGGTCGAAAAATGTTCGATCAGCCCTTCGGCCTGCGTGTTAGACAGGTCCTGACGGGCGATCAGCACATGCTCATACAGAGGCATGGCGATCCTTTCATCAATGGCCACTTCATAGGCGGGCTTCAGCCTTCCGCACCCGCCACGAGAGGTTGCCGGTTGCACAAATCTCGGCGGAAGGATGGGGCCTTATAGCGGGCGATCTTGAAGATGCAAGGCAAATCCCCGCATGAGGGGGCGGCCAGGGCAGATAGGCGCTTTACGGGGGGCGTGCGGGGCTATAAATCCGCACATCATGCTTCCCGAAGACCGCCTTCACCAGATCACCCAGCGTTTCGAGTTTCTCGAAGCGCAGCTCAATGCCGGCGCGGCGCCCGACCAGATCGCGCGGATCAGCCGCGAATATGCCGAGCTGAAACCCGTGGTCGAGCAGATCGCCCATTGGCGCGAGGCGCGCGATGGCATGGCCGAGGCGCGTGCGATGCTGGCCGATCCCGAGATGCGTGAACTGGCCGAGGACGAATTGTCACGCCTGCAGGACGAGCTTCCCCGGATCGAACAGGAGTTGCGGCTGGCGCTGTTGCCCAAGGATGCCGCGGATGCGCGCCCGGCCATCATCGAGATCCGCCCCGGAACCGGTGGTGACGAAGCCGCGCTGTTCGCTGGTGACCTGCTGTCGATGTATCGCCGCTATGCGGAATCGCAGGGCTGGAGCTTTCAGGTGCTGGAACTGGCGGAAACCGAACTGGGCGGCGTCAAGGAGGCCATGGTCCGCGTCGCAGGCGAGGGGGTCTTTGCCCGGCTGAAATATGAATCGGGCGTGCATCGCGTCCAGCGGGTGCCCGAGACGGAATCCGGAGGGCGCATCCATACCAGCGCCGCCACCGTTGCGGTTCTGCCCGAGGCTGCCGATGATGTGGAAATCGACATTCCTGCAGGCGATATCCGCATCGACACGATGCGCGCCAGCGGCGCGGGTGGGCAGCATGTGAACACCACCGACTCGGCGGTGCGGATCACCCATATCCCGACCGGCATCGTGGTGACCTCGTCCGAGAAATCCCAGCACCAGAACCGCGCCAATGCCATGGCCGTCTTGCGTGCGCGGCTATATGACATGCAGCGCCAGCAGGCCGATGCCGAACGTGCCGCAGACCGCAAGTCCCAGGTCGGCAGCGGCGATCGCAGCGAGCGCATTCGGACCTACAACTTTCCCCAGGGGCGGATGACCGATCACCGTATCAATCTGACGCTCTATTCGCTGGACCGGGTCATGGCCGGGGATCTGGGCGATATCATCGACGCACTGACCTCGCATGATCAGGCGGCGCGTCTGGCTGCGCAGGAATGACCATCGACGAGGCGCGGCGGGTGGCGGCCGCACGGCTGGGCGCGGCCGGAATCGTCGGCGCTGCACGCGATGGCGACCGTATCCTGGCCGCCATACTGGATGTCGAGCCGGGCCGCTTGCGGATCATGGACAATCGCGCCCTGACCGAATCCGAGACAACGCGCCTGACCGCGGCGATTTCCGCCCGCGCGGCGCATCAGCCGGTGGCGCAGATCGTCGGCTATCGCGATTTCTATGCCCATCGCTTCCGGGTCACATCCGACACGCTGGACCCGCGCCCGGAAACCGAAACCCTGATCGATGCGGCGCTGCAGTTGACGTGGAGCTCGGTGCTGGACATGGGCACGGGAACCGGCGCCATCCTGATTTCGCTTCTGGCCGCGCGGCCCGGCGCAAGGGGGCAGGGCACGGATATCTCTCTGCAGGCCCTTGAGGTCGCAAGGGACAATGCCCGCCGGATCGGCGTGGCGGCGGATTTCGCGCAGGCCGACTGGTATCAGGGCATCGATGCAGGCTTTGATCTGATCGTCTCGAATCCGCCCTATATTGCCGCGGAAGAGATGTCTGGCCTGTCTCCCGACGTTCTGAACTGGGAACCGCATCTGGCCCTGACAGATGGTGCAGACGGGCTGACCGCCTATCGGACCATCGCAGCGGGGGCACAGGCGCATCTGAACCCCGGCGGCCATGTCCTGGTCGAGATCGGGCACCGGCAGGGGCAGGCGGTCTCGGCGCTGTTTCAGGCCGCGGGCGCACGAACCCGTGTGATCGCCGATCTTGACGGAAGGGATCGTGTCGTTCAGGCTTGGTTTCACGGATGAATCCCGAAAATTGCGGCGAATTTCACCAAAATGACAACTTTTTCCTTGTAACGCCGCTGACTGCATGATTAGTCAGCTGCGTGTCGGGGGCCCTAGCCGCCACACGGGTCAGCCTGACAATTGCCATGATCGACCGGGTGCGCACAGCGCCTTGCTAGGCAAGAACTGGGCTTGAATGGCAGGTTGCGAGTAAATTCCGCCGACGCCGCCCGAAACGCAGACCGGACCGCTCCGGCCACCCAGACTACCCTGGAACCATAACAGACAGACTGATGAGATCATCGAAATCCCGTTCGCGTAACAAGTCGAATCGCCAGCGCTCGCTGGGGAATATAGTCAACCGCGTGTTTGACAGCTCGGGTCCTGAAGGAAAGGTCCGGGGCACGCCTCAGCAGATCATCGACAAATATCTGACGCTGGCGCGGGACGCGCAGCTTTCCAATGACCGCGTGGCCGAGCAGAGCTTTTTCCAGCATGCCGAGCATTACACGCGCATGCTGGGCGAAGCGCAGCGCGAAATGGCCGAGCGTCAGGCGCAGCAACAGCAGCATCACAATCAGCGCCAGAATGGCGATGATGACCGCGATGGGCATGGCCAGCAGAATGGCCAGCGTGGCGACAATGGTCACCGCGACCACCGCAACCGCGATCATAACAACGGTCAGCGTGATACGGCGCAGGGTGATCGCAATCAGCAGGATCGCGGCCAGCAAGAGCGCAATCAGCAAGAGCGTGCGCAGACTGCCAGCAGTGATGAGCAGCCTGTCGTCAAGGAAGAGGCGGCCCCGGCGTCCGTAGCCGAGTCCAAGCCTGCGCCCCAGCGTCGCAGCTCTTCACGCCGCAGCGCCTCGACCAAGTCGGAAACTGCAGCAAAGCCCGAGCCCGAAGCCCAGGCAGAGCCCGCAACCAGCGCCGAAACTGAAGCCGAGGTGCAGCCGCAATTGGGTCTGCCCGATGCCGTGGCGCCGCAGGGCGAAGCCGGACCGGTCGAGACCCCCGAGGCTGCACCGGCCAAGAAGACGCGTGCGAAAACCACCCGCGCGCCCCGCGCTCCGCGCAGCACCACCAGCCGCAGCAAGCGCAAGGCCAGCGATGGCGAGACCGCGCCCGCAGAAGCCGAGGCGACCCCGGCGCCGGATGCTGCGCCGGAAAACGGTGCCGAACAGGGCTGAGACGAGATCCATCACCAGACTGACAGGGCCGCTTTTGCGGCCCTTTCTTTTGTGTCATGTCTACAAGGTGCCGTGAACGTCAGCCCGCCTTGCGCGCTTCCTTCAGCGCCCGAGCCAGGGCGCAGAAACGTTCGAGGTCGATTTCCTCGGCGCGTGCGGTGGGGGCGATATCCACCTGCTCCAGCAGGCCTTCGATCTGCGGATGCAGGCCGCGCAGGCTGGCCCGCAGCATCTTGCGCCGTTGGTTGAAACCCGCCGCGGTGATCTGTGACAGAACCGCCGGGTCGGCGGGAAAGCGAGGTTCCGGCAGCGCCGTCAGATGCACCACCGCCGAATGGATCGAGGGCGCTGGCACAAAGGCTTCGGGCGGCAGGGTCATGACGATCCGCGCATCGCTGCGCCATTGCGCCAGCAGGGCCAGCCGTCCATAGGCCTTGCTGCCCGGCCTTGCGACGATGCGTTCGGCCACTTCCTTCTGGAACATCAGCGTCAGCGATTGCCAGAAGGGCGGCCATTGCGGCGGTGTCAGCCAGCGGATCAGCAGTTCCGTGCCGATATTATATGGCAGATTGGCGGCAACACGGATCGGCGGGGTCAGATGCTCCAGCGGGTCGATGGCCAGCGCATCGCCGTTGATGACCTGCAGGCGACCCGGATAGGCCTGTGCAATCTCTTCCAGAGCCGGAAGGGCACGGGCATCCTTTTCAATCGCCAGAACGCGCCGCGCGCCTTCGGCCAGCAGACCACGGGTCAGCCCGCCGGGGCCGGGACCGATTTCCAGAATGTCGCATTGCGACAGATCCCCGGCCTGACGCGCGATCTTCGAGGTCAGGTTCAGGTCCAACAGGAAATTCTGGCCAAGCTGCTTCTTCGCGCGCAATTCATGGCGCGCGATCACCTCGCGCAGGGGGGGCAGATTGTCGATGCTGCTCATCCGCGCGACCTTGCCATGTCCTGCGCCATCCGCAGCGCCGCGATGGTCGAGGTGGCATCGGCCACGCCCTGTCCGGCGATGTCGAAGGCGGTGCCGTGATCTGGCGAGGTCCGCACGAAGGGCAGGCCAAGCGTGACATTCACGCCGCCCGCGAAATCCAGGGTCTTGATCGGGATCAGCGCCTGATCGTGATAGGCGCAGATGGCGGCATCATAACGCGACCTTGCATTGGCATGGAACATCGTATCGGCGGGCAGGGGGCCGGCGATATCCATGCCTTCGCCGCGAAGCCGTGCCAGCAGCGGGCGGATGAAGCTGTTCTCTTCGCTGCCCATGGCACCACCTTCGCCGGCATGCGGATTCAGGCCGGCCACGGCCAGGCGCGGGGCGACAATGCCGAAATCCCGGATCAATGCCGCATGCGTGATGCGGATGGCCTGCTCCAGCCGGTCGACCGTCAGCGCGGCGGGAACCGAGGCCAGCGGGATATGGATGGTGGCTGGCACGACGCGGCAAGGCGGCTGCACCGATGTCGAGGCCAGCATCATTGCCACCGGGACATCCCCGGCAAGATCGGCCAGATACTCGGTATGCCCGGGAAAGGCGAATGCCGCGCCTTCTTTCAGAACCTGCTTGTTGATGGGCAGGGTGGTGATGGCCTGCGCTTCGCCACGCATGACCAGTTCAACGGCACGGGCAATGACCTCGATCACGCCCTGCGCGTTGGCGGGATCGGGCCGCCCCGGTGTCACGGGAGCGACAAAATCGTGGCGCAGGACGGGCAGCTGGCCGGCAGGCACCGGGTCCGAGGGGGCGACGATCTCGCAATAGGCTGTGCCTTGGGGCAAATGCCGGGGGTCGCCGATCCAGGCGAAATCGACCCCGGACTCCATGGCGGGAACCACCAGTTCGGGGCCAATGCCGGCGGGTTCGCCGCAGGTCAGCAGGATACGGCTGATCATGGCTTACGGACGCCGGATAATCGCATCGGCGCGCAACTCGGCCAGATAGGCATCGGCGGCGGCATTCGCCTTGCGGCTATAGATGTCCTCGCGCAGGACCTCGCGGTTGGGGATGCCCTGCGTGTCGGGCAGTGCCGCCTCGACGCCGTCATCGGGCAGTGCGGTGGTCGGAACGTCCTGTTGCGCCCGGGCCAGCAGGGCCGGCTGACGAGAACAGAGGACGACGACATCGGCGGCATTGCCGTAATTCACGATGCCGGCTTCATCGTCATCCATCGAGGCCAGACGGGTCGCGATCAGGGCGGGAATGGCATTCTGCGACTGGGTCTGACGGTTGACCATCGGCGCGGCATCGCTGCCGGCCTGCACATAGAGATCGTCGCAGTTGCGCACCCGTGCCGCCAACTGCGTGGCCTCGGCGGCCGAAGGCATCCGCAGTGTCATGTATTCCAGCACCTGCTCCTTGGCACCGGGGCGCAGATTGCCCTGCTTGTCGCGCAGGTAGAACAGCACCACCGCTCCGGGCACCGTCAGGGGCTGGGTGATCTGGCCGGTGGACAGATTGGTCAGCACCGGGCGCAGCGCCGGGGGCAGGTTGTCCAGCCCGATCCAGTTCAGACGCCCACCCGATGAGGCAGTGCCAGCCGCCGAGTATTTGCGCGCGGCGGCGGCGAATTGCGCTTCGTTCGGTTGAGATGCCGCAATCGCGCGGGCGCGGTTCATCGCGGCCTCTTCCTGACCTTCCGGGGCGGGAATGATCAGTTCCGACAACAGCACGCGCGAAATGATCGGCGTCTCGATCTGGCGCTTCATCTCCTGATCGACCTCGGCGTCGGACACGCTGATCTGCGACAGCAGGCGCTGACGGATGACGCCGCGCCAGGCAACGCCAGCCTTGACGAAATCACGATAGGCCTGAGGTTCGACACCTGATTTTTCCAGTGCCGCAGTGAATTCGGCGGCGGACATGCGGGCGCGACTGGCAAATTCCTCCAGCCCGGCCTGCAGCCCCTGCTCCGTGACTTCGATTCCCAGTTGTTGGGCGGCGTAGATGCGCAGCCGGTCGTTGATCAACGCATCCTCGGCCTCGGCCTGATCTGCGGGCGAGCCAAGGATCTGCATGAACTTCATGCGCTGCTCGACCTCGTAGCGGGTCACGGCCTTGTCATTGATATAGATGACGGGCGCGAATGGATTCTGCGCGACAGTCGGTCCGGCCGCGCCAAAGATCAAGGTCGCCGCAATGGCAACGCTGGAAAGAATATGCCGCATCTGCAGGCCCCCAAATCACTTGTCGCGGCGAGACTAGCGCATGCAACTGCGACGCGCCACCGTGCCGCTACTGTCTTTCTGACTGCCGAAACCGCCCAGCCGAACCGACAGATCGAAGCTGGTTTCCGGACTGACACTGTAGCTTTCCGTGAAGCGACGCGACAGACCCATTTCCAGCGTCAGGCATTCGTTCTGATAGGCCACGTCAAAGGTCGCCTTCTGCGCCTTGTCGGCCGCGAAATCATAGCGGGTTTCGGCATTGATCCACCAGCCATCGAAAATCTGCCAGCCGACGGTTGCGGTCAGCTCATTCGCGTCGCTGTCGCGCCCTTCATCCTCATCGCTGTTGATCCACAGATATCCGGCCGACACCTCGAGCCCCTGGCGCTGCCAGCCCAGCCGCAGCTCATTTCGGGAGAAATCGAAGGAATCGTCAAACAGCGCCCGGTTGGACAGGGCCAATCCCTTGCCGCTGTCATAATGCGCCGCAAGCAGCCAGTCTGACCGTTTGCCCGCTGGGGGGGAATCGGTCGGGAAATCGTCATCTTCATGTGCGCGCAGCACCCGTCCGCCGGTAAGCCCCAATGACCAGCCATCGGGGTCGATTCTTGTCCAGCTGACCCCGATATTGGCACGCAGCCCGGTCTCGCGCGCGTCCCATCCGGAAAAGCGGTCGTCCGAAAACAGATTGCCTTCGTCGAACTCGATCAACTGGCTGTCTTCATTGGGAATGTCGTCATTGCTGCCGCGCGGTGACCAGAACAGTTGGACGACGGGTTCGACGATATGCGTGGCGCCTCCCGTGCTTGTCATCAAGGGCCAGCGCAATTCGGTGCCCAGGACCGGGTCCACGCGGGTCACGTAATCGTCATAGCGGTCATCCTGTGCGATACGGTACAGGTCTGCATCCAGCCCCGCGATGACGGTTCCGACAAGGCCCCCCGGCAGGATCTCGCTGCGGCGCCAGTCCACGCCGACCGACCCTCGGGCGACGTCGCGACCAACGATGTTTTCATCCGACGGGCGGCGATGGGCATGGAACGACCATTCCATCACCCCTTGACCACCGATAAGCGCGGGGGTGAAGCGACGCTGCGACAGGATATCGGCGACCTGATTGGGCGAGGTCGAATTGTCCTCGTCATCACGCAGTGATTCGTAGTTCCCCACGCGACCGAAGACCAGCCGGTCGCGGGTGATGCGCTCGAGCGTAAAGCCGCTCCACAGACGGTCGGCGTCCGAGATGTCATAATCCAGCAGATAGGCGCGGTCCGATGCGACCTGGACCTGAACGCCCAGACGATAGCCACGCGGCAGCTCATAGGTGGCATTGCCGAACAGATAGCCCCGGGTCTCGCCGGGCTCGATGTCGTCGCGGGTGATCGCGCCTTCCCATTCGGCCTCGCCGCTCGTCCAGGCCTGACGGTAGCGGAACTCCAGAGTCCGGGTCTGGCTGGCCGAGACATAGGGCGTCAGCGTGATGTCGGCGCTGTCTCCAAGCGTCTGGAAATATGGCAGTTTCACGCCGAAGCCCAGGCTGGATGTGGTGCGGAATTCGGGGCGCAGAAAGCCGGAGCGACGCTCGACCGTCGGGTCAGGCGCCGTGATCGTGAAGGGAACGGCCGCAATGGGCACCCCGAAGGCGCGCAATTGCGGATGGTCGAGGGTCAGCAGGCTGGTCTCTGCGTCGTGGGTGATGCTGCGTGCGCGGATTTCCCACAGGGGGGTCGGGTTGCTGGCGCAGACCTGGCAGCTGGAGGCCACGACATGGGTCAGGCTGGTCATGCGCCCGTTGGCGCTGCGGGTCAGTTCGTCGGCGGCCAGTTGCAATTCGCGCGCGATCACCAGCCTTGCGCCGCGGATGATCCCATCCTGCAGTTCACGGTCCAGCTGTGCGGAATCGGCGATCAGGATGGATTCGCTGTCGGGGTCGCTTGCACCGGGTCGGGACAGATGGATCGGGCCTTCGATGGTCAGATCGCCGCTGGCGCCATCCACGATCAGGCGCGATGCGACCAGTCGTGTCCCCTGATACCAGACCACCACGCCGCCGGCCGCGATCAATGTCCGGTCGCCCTGCAGGACCATGTTGTCGGCCAGAACTGTCGCCGCATCGTCGCTGTCGTTCAGTTCCGGACGATCGCCGGACAATGTGACATCGGCGGTGCGCTCGACGACCTTGAGTTCTGCCCGGTCCGGCGTCCCATCGCCCAGCAGATCGTCATCCAGTGCAGGCGCGGTCGGGGCCAATGCCGAACTGCCGGTTGTGCTGGACAGCGGGGCAGCCCCCAGTTGCGACTCGGAGCTTGTCGCATCATCAAACAATGACTGTGCCAGCGCAGATTGTGGCAGACACTGCCAGACCGCGACGCTGGCGAACAGGCTTGTGGCCGTGGTCAGTCGCTTCAGCATCATCCGTCCTCTCGCTGCAAGATGACCCCAAGGGCCAGTAATCCTCCCACCAGAGGTGGAAACCAGGCCGCCATGACCGGCGTGATCTGGCCATTGTCGCCCAGCACCTGCGCCAGGTTGCGCAGGAAGAACAGGCAGATTCCAGCGGCAAAGGCGATGAGAACCGCGACGCCGGTATTGCGCCCGCGCACATGCTGCATGGTAAAGGCCGCCGCAATCAGGATCATCGTTCCCATCAGGAACGGCCGCGCCAGCTCCATCTGGAACCAGACGCGATGTCGCGCGGCGGTGAAACCGGCGCGCTCAAGCCCGGCGATGAAGCCTGGCAATTGCCAGACCGGCACGGCCTCGGGGCGACCGAAACCTTCGCGGATGCGCTGCGCGGTCAGATCCGACGCCAGTGACAGCGTTTCGCGCGCTTCGGCCTGGGCCTCGGGGTTGGGGCGGTCCAGCGCATAGTCGCGCACATCGATCAGATCCCATTTTCCCGGCGAAAGTCGCGCCTCGCGGGCTTCGATACGGCGCACCGGGCCATTGTTCTGGTCGAACACCAGGAACGAAGCATCATAAAGTGTCGTGGCATCGGGGCTGGCACGTCGGGCGCGAATGACGATCTGCCCGGCCTCCCGCCCGCGCTCGATCACCGCCTGACGAAGCCACATGGCGCTGTCGCTGATGGAAACCGTCTGGCTGCCCTGTCTTTCGATATTTGCGACCTCGTCATCGAACCTCTTGCCGGTGACGGCGACCATCGGGTTCACCAGGGCGACCGTGATCGCGCCCAGCATGATGGCGGCGATCGAGGGGGCCGCGACAACCTTCAGCGCCGAGCGTCCCGAGGCCCGGATGGCGACCATTTCCGAACTGCGCGCCAACCCCAGAAACAGGGCAATCCCGGCCAGGACCGTGATCAGCGGCAAGATGGAATAGAAGCTGCCGGCGATATTCAGCGCCGCCAGTTTCGCCGCCCCTGACACTCCGATACCGCGCTCGGAAAACCGGCGGATCATCTCGATCATGTCGATCAGCAACAGGATCATCAGGAAGACGCCCGCGATCAGCAGGAAGCTGCGCAGGAAACGCCGCCCGATATAGCGCGCAAGGATCATGGCGCGCTCCTTTTGGCTGCCGGGCGAGTAGCCAGTGCCACGCGCGGGCAGATGCGGCGGGGCCGCGCAGCCAGCCAAAGCAGCATGACACACAGCAATCCCCCCATGGCGGCGGGCAGATACAGCATCGGCCACAGGTCTGGATTGCGCCCGACCTGATTGGCTGCGGCATTGGTCAGGAACTGCACGGCGATCAGGCCGACAATCGCCCAGATCACTTGTCGCCAGACACCAAAGCGCGAATAGCTGCCGATCAGCAGGGTCGCGAAGCCGATCATCGCGGCGATAGGCGACAGCAGGGGCTGCGCGATGCGCTCGTGGGCCTCGCGGCGCGCCGCTCCGGCATCGGCACCTGTGGCGTCGAGCAGTTCCTGATCGGGAAACAACAAGGCCAGGGTGCCGAATTCGCGCAGATCGCGCTTCTTGCCGCTTCTCGGGGTCAGCATCGCCCCAAGGTCATAGCTGAGCTGTTCAAACCGGGTCACCGACAGATTTCGCTTGTCGTCGTCATAGCGCAGATTCTGCGTCATGCCGTTCAGCAATATCAGCACAGGCCCCGAATCATTGCGCGCCACCAGGGCCTCTTCCGAGGTATAGGTGGTCTGGTTCTCTGGATCGCGTGCATCTTCGATGAACAGATCCAGCAGGCGCCCGTCACTGGCAATGTCGCGAATGAACAGGGTGATACCATCAGTCGGATATTGGAATGTGCCCGCCCGCAGGAACTGTGCAGTGATGTTTTCGGCGATTTCGCTTTGCCGTTCAGCCAGCTTGGCGCGCGCCATTGGAACCAGCCCATGCACCAGGATGGCGACCAGCAGGCCGACAAACAGGCCAAAGACCAGAACCGGGCGTGCCAACCGCCAGGGTGACAGCCCGGCGGCCTGCATGGCGACCAGTTCGGATTCCCCCGAAAGCCGGTTGGTGCCATAGGCCGCGGCAGCAAATGCCGCCACCGGCAGAACCACGGAAATCACCAGCGGCAGGGTCAGCACGGTGAACTCCAGCACGACCAGTGCCGACTGTCCGTCGTTCAACAGGTCGTCAAACAGGCTTACGGCGCGGTTGATCCAATAGACCGACACCAGCACCAGCGCAAAGAAGCCGAACAGGGTCAGCAACAGTCCAAGAAGATAGCGATCGATCCGGGGCATGGTGTGCAAGGGCTTTCTGCGCGGGCGTTGCGCCCTGATTAGCCCGAAGGGAGGCTCTGGAAAAGGGTTGGCAGTGTGTCTAGGTTCTCGGGTAACAACCTTTGAGGACAAGAAATGACCCAACCCGTCGAAATCGCCTTCACTGAAACCGACGTCGAGCAGGTCTCCGCGCATGATGGACGGGTGGTCCTGCTCATGACGCCCGAGGCCAGGCTGCCCCGCGGTCTGCCGCGTCATGCCCGGAGTGCCGTCCAGCGCGCAACCCAGTCTCAGGCCTGGGAGGCGCTGAAACCCGGCGAAGCACTGGAACTGGCTTTCCCCGCCGGAATGTCTGCCGAAGCGATCCAGCTGGTGATGCTGTCCAACAGGGCCAGTGTCGTCGAGGCGCGCAAGGCCGGTGCAACCATCGGCGAAAAGCTGGGCAAGTCCCATACGCTTGTCCTGGCCGGCAATCACAGACGTGCCGATGAAGTCGCCCTGGGCATTGCCTTGCGCGGATACAAGTTTGACGTCTATCAGTCGAAATCCGCTCAGGACGAAGGTGACAGCGCCCAGAAAGCGCCGCGCGTGACCTTCATGGCCCAGGAACCCGAGGCATTGGCCAAGACCGCCGGTGCGGCTGCTGCCGTGGCCGAGGGCGTGTTCTTTACCCGTGATCTGGTCAATGAACCGGCCAATGTCCTGACCACGACCGATTTCGCCGACCGACTCAAGGCGATGGAGGAAATTGGCCTGACCGTCGAGGTTCTGGACGAAGAGCAACTGGCCGAACTGGGCATGCGCGCCCTCCTGGCCGTGGGCCAGGGCAGCGAAAGCCCCTCGAAAGTCGTGGTGATGCGCTGGAATGGCGGCGGCGACGAGGCCCCGCTTGCGCTGGTCGGAAAGGGCGTCGTCTTTGATACGGGCGGCATTTCGATCAAGCCGGCAGCCGGCATGGAAGAGATGACCATGGATATGGGCGGCGCCGGAGTGGTCGCCGGAGTGATGCGCACGCTGGCCCTGCGCCGCGCCAAGGCGAATGTCGTCGGTCTGGTCGGGCTGGTCGAGAACATGCCTGACGGCAAGGCGCAACGTCCGGGCGATATCGTGAAGTCCATGAAGGGCGACACGATCGAGGTCATCAATACCGATGCCGAAGGCCGCCTGGTGCTGGCCGATGTGCTTTGGTATGCGCAAACCCGCTTCCAGCCTGCCGCAGTGATCGATCTGGCAACGCTGACCGGCGCGGTCATCATCGCGCTGGGCCACGACAACGCCGGTGTCTTTGCCAATGACGACAAACTGGCGGAAAACATCCTCAAGGCTGCTACTTCGGAAGGCGAGGGCGCCTGGCGTCTGCCGCTGTCCCCGGCCTATGACAAGCTGATCAAGTCCCGCCTGGCCGATATGAAGAACACCGGTGGCCGTGCGGCAGGATCGATCACGGCCGCGCAGTTCCTGCAACGCTTCATTCGCGAGGATCAGCCCTGGGCGCATATCGACATCGCCGGGGTCGCGCTGCCGCCTTCGGCCACCGATCTGGCCCCCAAGGGCGCGACCGGCTGGGGTGTGATGACTCTGGACCGTCTGGTTCGCGATCAGTTCGAATCGGAATGATGGATCGCCGCCGGGACGGCATGGTGCTGGTCCCGGTGGCACTGAACGGGGCAAACCATGGGCAATGCGCTTTTCTACCATCTCACCCGCCAGCCCGCCGAAACGCTGCTGCCGGTGCTGATCGGCAAATCGCTTCAGCAGGGATGGCGGGTCGAATTGCGCGGCACTGATCCCGACCGCATGGACCGGCTTGACCGTCATCTGTGGCAGGGCAATGGCTTCCTTCCACATGGGCTGGCAGGCGGTCCCCATGATGCGCGCCAGCCTGTCCTGCTGACCATCGCCGGGCAGGCATCACCCAATCGACCTGCCTGCCTGATGGCGCTGGACGGTGCCGAAGTCGCCGCGGATGAATGCGAGCCCTTGCAAAGATGCTGCATCATCTTCGATGGCGCCGACGCTCAGGCCGTGGCACGTGCACGTGACCAGTGGAAGGCCCTGACCGCGGCGGGCGTCACCGCTGAATACTGGTCCGAGGAATCCGGCCGCTGGGAGCGCAAGCGCTAGCCTTCTTCTTCGTCCAAATACCCGAACGGAAACTCACGCCGCCGCATGTGCCGCCAGGCGAGCGTGCAGATCCTCGCGCCGCAATTCCGCCTTGGCCCCCTGGGCCACCGCGCGGCCACGTTCCAGCACCAGGAATTCATCCCCCAGATCCCAGGCAAAATCGAAGAATTGCTCGACCAGAACGATGGCCATGTCGCCGCGATCGCGCAGATCGGCGATCACCCGGCCGATCTGCGCGATGATATTGGGCTGGATCCCCTCGGTCGGCTCGTCCAGCAACAGGACACGTGGCTTGGTAATCAGCGCCCGCGCGATGGCCAGCTGTTGCTGTTGCCCGCCTGACAGATCACCCCCGCGCCGATGGGCCATTTCGGCCAGAACCGGAAAGCTCTCGAAAATCTCGTCCGGGATCACGCGTGCGCCGCGTGGCAAACAGGCAAAGCCGGTTTCCATGTTCTCGCGCACCGTCAGCATGGGAAAGATGGCGCGGCCTTGCGGAACATAGCCAACTCCCATTCGTGCAAGGCCCTGGGCGGTGACGCGACCCAGTTCCCTGCCGGCGAAACGCAAGCTGCCGCCGGATCGCGGATGGCGGCCCGCCAGCAGGTTCATCAACGAGGTCTTGCCCACGCCGTTGTTGCCCATGACGCAGGTGACGGCACCGGGCCGGGCGGCAATGTCTATGCCATGCAGGATCTGGCTGCCACCATAGTGAAGGGTCAGTTTTCTTGCTTCCAGCATATCAGCGCCCCAGATAGACTTCGATCACGTCGGGATTGCGGGTGACATGGTCCAGCGAGCCTTCGGCCAGAACTGCGCCCTGATGCAGCACGGTAACCTTGCAATCCAGCCGGCGCACGAAATCCATGTCATGTTCCACGACCACCACGGCCCGCGTTTCGGCCAGCCGTTTCAGCAGGGTGGTGGTTTGTTCGCGCTCGGCCAGAGTCATCCCTGCCGCCGGTTCGTCGACCAACAGCAGGCGCGGTTCCTGCGCCAGCAACATGCCGATTTCCAGCCATTGCTTCTGGCCGTGGCTCAATTCTCCAGCCTTGCGCGCGGTCTGTCCGGCCAGGCCGACCTCTTCGGCCAGTTCGGCCACGCGCGCCCGGGATTGCGGCGAGGGCTTCCAGAACAGCACCGGGAAGGGGCTTCGATTGGCCTTCAGCGCCATGGTCAGATTGTCGGCGACCGATTGATCCTCGAAGACGGTGGGGCGCTGGAACTTGCGCCCGACCCCCGCACGGGCAATCTGGGCCTCGTTCAGCTTCAGCAGCGAAACCGAGCTTTCGCCCCACAGCACCCGGCCCTCATCCGGGCGGGTCTTGCCGGTGACGATATCCATGAAGGTCGTCTTGCCGGCGCCATTGGGGCCGATCACCGCGCGCAGCTCGGCCGGACCGATGCTGAAGGACAGACCGTTGATCGCCTTGAACCCGTCGAAACTGACCGAGATACCGTCTACTTCCAGAAGCGCACTCATGCCTTGGCCTCCTTTTCCTGCAGGGCCCCCTGATCGGGGCCAAGGTCACGGCCATGTCGGCGCGGTGGCAGCACGCCGCCCAGCCAGTCGACGATTCCGGCAATGCCGCGTGGCGCGAACAGCGTGACCAGAACGAAACTCAATCCCAGCAGCACCTGCCACCAATCGACCCAGTTGACCGTGTAGAAAGGCAGCTCGATGGCCGGGGCGCGGCCACCGGTGAACCAGCTGGACAGCAGGGACACGACCACCGCCCCGACAATCGCGCCATACAGCCGCCCGCGCCCGCCAATGGCCACCCAGACCGCCAGATAGATCGATGCGATGGGGGCCATTTCCGCCGGATTGATGATGCCGGCCTGCGGATAATACAGCGCCCCGGCGATGGCCGTAATCATCGCGGCAAGGGTAAAGACGGCCAGTTTGAAGCCCTCGACCGGATAGCCCAGAAACCGCACGCGGGTTTCATCGTCGCGGATGGCGCGCACGACGCTGCCGAACTTGCCGCTGACCACCCATGCCGCCAGCAGATAGACCAGCCCCAGCATCGCGGCCGAGGCCCAGAGGAACCAGACCGACAGGCGCGCCTGACCGACATCTTCCAGCCCCGGAATGTTCTGCAGGCCGGACAGGCCGTTATTGCCGCGAAAACCGCTGTCGTTCTGAAACAGCCACAGCGCAAGGGCCAGGGTCATGGCCTGCGTCAGGATCGACAGATAGACGCCGTTGACGCGGCTGCGAAAGGCCAGCCAGCCAAAGACCAGCGCCAGAAGCCCCGGCACCAGCACGACCAGCGCAAGCTGGGCAGACAGGGAGTGGGCGAAACTCCAGACCAGCGGCAGATCGGCAGAGCCGACCACGCCGAATATCTGATTTGCCACGCCCTCCTGCAATTCCAGCGGGGTGGGGGGAATCGGGCTTTGCGCCATCGAGGTCGCGACGATGGCCTCGGTGCGGGCATACATCAGCCACTGGCCGATCATGTAGCCTCCCAGCCCGAAGAATGCCATCTGGCCAAGCGACAGGATGCCCAGATAGCCCCAGACCAGATCCATGGCGACGGCGGCCAGCGCAAGGCACAGGGTCTTGCCCAGAACCTTGACCATCGAGGTCGGAATCGCCCCGGTGCCATAGGCCTGGCTGAGCAGGGTGACGGTCGCCGTAAAGACCGCCAGCACTGCCAGCACGACAAGAATCGAAGGGTTGCGCAGGATAAGGGGTTTGCGGCTCATGTCATGCCTCCGCGGCGCGGCCACGCTGCGGAATGATCCCGCGCGGCCGGAACTGGATGAAGATCACGATGAACAGGATCATGAAGGTCTGCGCCGCCAGCGTGTTCGACGGGTTGAAGGATTCAATCACTTTTGACAGCACGCCGATCAGGCCGGCACCGGCCAGGGTGCCCCAGATATTGCCGACTCCGCCGACGACCACGGTCATGAAGCTCTGGACGATATATTGCTGGCCCAGCTCGGATGTGACCTGAGCGAACAGGCCGATGGCCACGCCCGCAATCCCCGCGATGCCCGAACCAAGGCCAAAGGTCATCATCGCGATGCGGTCGGGATTGATGCCCATCGAAGCGGCCATGCCGGGGTTCTGGGTGACGGCGCGCACCTCCAGCCCGAGGCGCGTGCGTTTCATGATGAACAGGAACAGGCCCAGAAACAGCAACGCCAGCACGAAGATCGCCACACGGATGGTGCTGATCGAGATGACGTCATTGATGGTGATGGCGCCCTCCAGCCATCCCGGCGCAGTCAGCGGTCGGGCCTGCGTGCCAAAGATGTTCTTGGCCAACTGCTGCAGCGCGATCGAGACGCCAAATGTCGCCAGCAGGGTCTCCAGCGGGCGTTTCGCCAGATGCCGGATGACCAGCCGATAAAGGATCACTCCGGCAACAAAGGTCACGGCGAAGGCCGCGGGCAGCGCCACGATCAGTGACATGGTGCGGTCGCTGATCAACCCTTGCACGACATAGCCGGTATAGGCACCCATCATGATGAACTCGCCATGGGCCATATTGATCACGCCCATCACGCCAAAGGTGATCGCCAGCCCGATGGCCGCGAGGAAATAGATCGAGGCCAGCGACAGCGCGTCCAGCCCCAGATCAATGCCCTTCATGGTGACAAGGCGGGTCTGCGCGGCGCGCTGTGCGGCTGCTGCGGCATCGGTGACGCTGGAATCGGCCTCGGCATAGATTTCGAAATAGCGATAGGCGTCGATGGCGGATTGAACCTCGGCCTCGGTTGCGGCAGGGGGAACGCCGCCCTCGGCCTCCAGCGCCATATAGGCGCGGTCCCGGGCCTGTGGGTCGTTCAGATTTGCCAGAGCGACGCCGCCAACCTTGCCATCGACGATATGGGCGGCCAGCGCCTCGCGCTGAGCCGTCGGGGTCAGGCGCGGCTCGGCCACGCCATCGGCCTTCAGCAGATCATAGGCGGCTTCGCGCGGCAGCTCGTCGCTGCCCGGTTCCAGCTCGCGGGCGATATTGACGCCGGTGGGTTCCCCGGTCGCGGCGATCAGGCGGGTTGCCAGCAGCGGGTTCAGAACGGCACGGAAATCCAGCGAGATGTCGCCGCTGAGTTCCTCTATGGCAGCGACGCGAAGGGCCGGATCATCGCCATATTGAATGGTCAGCAGGGTTTGCAGCCGGTCGCGGCGGGCCTGCAATTGCGCATCCGGGTCGGGTGGGGCCTCGGTCAGGGCGATCAGATGTTCGGCGCTGCCCGATCGCGCAATGCTGTCCAGCGCGGCGGCGCGAATGGCGGGGTCGGGGGCGGAAATCTGGCTGGCGACCAGCGCCGATTCGATCAGCCCGCGCACGCCGGAATTGGGCCTCAGCATCTTCGGGTCGGCATCGGCAGCCACCACGCCGGTGATCGCATCGGTCATGTCCTCATCGTGAAGGATCAGCAGACGCCCGTCTTCGGTGACGCCCAGCCGTCGGTCCGCCCATGCGGTCAGCAGCGAGATACCCTCGGGGCCGGTATCGGCGATCTGCTCGATCAGCGGGCCGACCGTGCGGCGCGAAGGCTTCTTGATCTGCGCGATATTGTCCGTCACGACCGCCTGCAGCGCGTCATTCGCCCGGACCGGTAGTGCGGGGATCAGCAGCAGACATGCCAGCAGGGTCACAATCAGCCTGTGGGAGCATTTGGTCATGGCGCTGTCTTTCCTGAAATCCGAAGGAGGGAAGGGGCGAGGACGCCCCTTCGGGTCTTGTGGATCAGTAGTTCGACTGAACCTGAACGCAGGTGTCGGTTTCGGTGTTGAACATGCCGCAGTCCTTGCCCGGCCAATCCGCATCCAGAACGGCGGATTCAGGCAGGAAGTCGGTCCAGGCATCACCGGGGACCGGATCGGTCTGGCTGACGATGTCGAACTGGCCATCCTCGCGGATTTCACCGATCAGCACCGGCTTGGTCAGATGGTGGTTGGGCAGAACCTGCGCCGTGCTGCCGGTCAGATTGGGCACCTCGACACCGACAATGGCATCCAGCACCGGGTCGACATCGGTGGTGCCGGCCTTTTCGACCGCCGCGACCCATGCGTTGAAGCCGATCATCGTCGCCTCCATCGGGTCATTGGTGACACGGCTGTCATCGGTGAACTTGTGCCATTCTTCGATGAAGGCGGCGTTTTCATCCGATTCAGCGGTCTGGAAATAGTTCCAGGCGGCCAGATGACCGACGAGATTGGCGGTATCCAGACCCGACAGTTCCTCTTCGCCGACCGAGAAGGCCATGACCGGAATATCATCGGCGCTGACGCCCGCTGCGGCCAGTTCCTTGTAGAAACCGACATTGGCATCGCCATTGATGGTCGAAACCACGCCGACCTTCTTGCCATCGGCCCCAAGGGCGACGACATCCGAGACGATCTTGGACCAGTCCGAATGGCCGAAGGGCGTGTAATTGACGAAGATATCATCCTCGGCCACGCCCTGTTCCTGAAGATAGCTTTCCAGGATATTGTTGGTAGTGCGCGGATAGACGTAATCGGTGCCCAGAAGCGCCCATTTCTCGACGCCCAGTTCCTCGGTCATGTATTCGACAGCCGGAATGGCCTGCTGGTTGGGGGCGGCACCGGTATAGATGACGTTCTTCGAGGATTCCTCGCCCTCATATTGCACCGGATAGAACAGCAGCCCGTTCAGTTCTTCGATCACCGGCAGGACGGATTTGCGGCTGACGCTGGTCCAGCAGCCAAAGATCGCATCCACCTCGCTGACGGTCAGCAGTTCGCGCGCCTTTTCGGCGAACAGCGGCCAGTCCGACGCCGGATCGACCACCACGGCCTCGATCGGGCGCCCCAGCAGGCCGCCCTTGGCGTTTTGCTGTTCGACCATCATCAGGACCGTGTCCTTCAGCGTGGTCTCCGAAATCGCCATCGTGCCGGAAAGCGAATGCAGCACGCCGATCTTGATGGGTTCGCCGTCCTGCGCATGGGCCGCATGGGCCAGCGCCATGGCGCTGGTCATCATCAGAACTTTTGTCAGTTTGTTCATTATCACCCTTTCCACCCGGCGCGTTGGCCGGGATCCCTGTTGTGATTTTCTGAAAAGCCGAGGCTTTTGCAGGAATAGCCAAGGATGAAACGGAATGGCTGAACAGTATTCAGGCAGCTTTGAAGCGGGTCACGCCGGGCTTGCCGCCGTCAATGGCACAGGCGGCGCGGGTTGCCTGAAGGTTGGGCAGAGTCAGGCCGTGGCGAGACACAATCCGCCTTCGTGAATCAGGAAATCCACGATCTGCTCGATACCCCTGCCATGGCGCAGAGACGCCATGATCACCGGACGGGCACCGCGCGAATGGCGCGCATCGTTTTCAAGCAGAACGGGGTCGACCCCGACATGGGGGGCCAGATCGGTCTTGTTGACGATCAGCAGATCCGAGCGCGTCAGCCCCGGGCCGCGTTTGCGCGGAATGTCCTGTCCGGCGGCGGTGTCGATCACATAGATGGTCAGATCGGCCAGTTCCGGGCTGAAGGTTGCGGCCAGATTGTCTCCCCCGGATTCGATCAGCACCAGTTCCAGATCGGGGAAGGTCGTGGTCAGATCGGCAATGGCGGCCAGATTGATGCTGGCGTCCTCGCGAATGGCGGTATGGGGGCAGCCGCCCGTTTCGACGCCCCGGATCCGTTCGGCGGGCAGAACCTGCGCGCGCATCAGCGCCTCGGCATCTTCGCGGGTGTAGATGTCATTGGTGACAACAGCCATCGACAGGCGTGGGGCCAGGGCGCGGGCCAGATTTTCGGTCAGGGTCGTCTTGCCCGCACCGACGGGGCCGCCAATGCCGACGCGCAGGGGTCCGTTCAGGCTCATGATCTGAAGATCCTCGTGGTCATGGTTTCATGGCGCATGGCGGCAATATCGGCCGCCCATGTGGCGCTGTGCAGATCGGCCGCCGTGGCAGGGGCGGCACGGGTGGCGGTGGCCAGTATCGCGGGTTGCAGATGGGCCAGCATGATCTGCCCCTGCACCGGGCCAAGCGGAAGAAAGCGGACGGCGGCGCTGATCAGGGCGGCGGTCTGCGCCTGAAGATAGGCGGCGATGATCTCGGGCGCGGGCAGGGGCATCTCGGCGCAGGCACGCCCAAAGGCCACCGGCAGGGCGGCTGCAGGCATGTCGCGTCCGGTCAGCGCCGCGACATTGGAAGCAAAGGCCGCGCCCTGTTCGACGGTTTCGGTCAGCCGTTGCGAAGATGGACATGCGGCGCGGGCCAAATCATCGGTCTCGCGGTCATCCGCGCGCAATGCCAGGGCCACCAGCACCGCGTCACTCCAGCCGGCGCCATGATCCAGCCAGTCAGCCAGCCAGAGTGGCAGAGTGGCACGCGACACCGCGCCCTGATCCATCGCGTATTCCAGTCCTTGCGACCAGGCAAAACCGCCCACCGGAAAGGCGGGCGACAGATATTGGGCCAGGCGCAGACGCGCGGCTTCAGGCGTGTTCATGGTCATGGTTGTGCCCGTGGTCGTGCCTCTGTTCGTGACTGTGTCCGTGTTCATGCCCGAAGGTGCGGCCATGGCCATAGGCGCCGCCTTCGGGGGTGAAGGGCAGAAGGGCCGGTTCGACCATCGCGCCCAGCTGGCGCAGCATGGCCTCGAGCACATGATCCTGGCGGATGATCAGGCGGTTCGGTTCGATCCGGCAGGGGGTGTGGCGGTTGCCGATATGCCACGCCAGACGCGGCAGGTCGCCGCTGATGATCAGCACCGGTTCGGGGGCGGCGCGCATGACGATCAGGCGGCCATCGGACAGCGCGAAAGCATCGCCATCCTCGATGCTGGTCACCTCGGGCAGATCCAGAAGGAAGTCTCCGCCGTCAAGGCTCAGCCGTTTGCGGCGCAGCAGCCGGGCGTCGTAATCCAGCGAAATGCTGCCTGCAAAGGGGCCGGTTGCGGCGCGAATGATCTGGTGGCAATGCAATGTCATCGAAACCTCAGAACAGGAAATAACGCTGCGCCATCGGCAGCTCGGTCGCGGGTTCGCAGGTCAGAAGCTGACCGTCGGCACGGACCTCATAGCTTTCGGGGTCAACCTCGATCTGCGGCATGGCGTCGTTCAGAGCCATGTCCGCCTTGCCGATGTCACGGGTGTTTTCCACGGCGATCAGGGTCTTGGACAACCCATCGCCGGCACCGGCGTCAAGCCCGGCCTGACTGACGAAAAGTGCCGAGGCGCGCCCGGTATGGCCCCACATCGGACGGGTGAAGACCGGCTGCACCGGAATCGAGCCATTGGGATCGCCCATCTGTGCCACGCTGATCTGCCCACCGACCAGTACCATTTCGGGTTTGACTCCGAAAAAGGCCGGTGACCACAGGACCAGATCCGCGCGTTTGCCGGGACTGATGCTGCCGATATGGGCGCCGACCCCATGGGCGATGGCCGGGTTGATCGTGTATTTCGCGATATAGCGCCGCGCGCGCAGATTGTCGTTTTCGCCCTGTTCTTCGGGCCGGCGCCCGCGCTGGCGGCGCATCTTGTCGGCGGTCTGCCATGTGCGGATGATCACCTCGCCCACGCGGCCCATCGCCTGGCTGTCCGAGGAAATGACCGAGAAGGCACCCAGGTCATGCAGGATATCCTCGGCGGCGATGGTCTCGCGCCGGATGCGGGATTCGGCGAATGCCACATCCTCGGGCACGCGCCGGTCCAGATGGTGGCAGACCATCAGCATGTCCAGATGCTCTTCGATGGTGTTGCCCGTATAGGGTCGCGTCGGATTGGTCGAGGAGGGCAGCACATTCGACATGCCGACCATGCGGATGATGTCGGGGGCATGGCCACCGCCTGCGCCCTCGGTGTGATAGGCATGTATCGTGCGCCCGGCGATGGCGGCCATCGTATCTTCGACAAAGCCCGATTCATTCAGCGTGTCGGTATGGATCATCACCTGCACATCCATGTCATCGGCAACCGTCAGGCAATTGTCGATGGCAGCAGGAGTGGTGCCCCAGTCCTCGTGCAGTTTCAGCGCGCAGGCCCCGGCGCGGACCTGTTCCTCCAGCGGCGCGGGAAGCGAGGCATTGCCCTTGCCCGCGATGCCGATATTCACCGGCAGTTCGGCGCAGGCCTCCATCATCCGGGCGATATGCCAGGGTCCGGGCGTGCAGGTGGTGGCCAGGGTGCCATGCGCCGGACCGGTGCCGCCGCCCAGCATGGTGGTGATGCCCGAGTGAATCGCATGTTCGACCTGCTGCGGGCAGATGAAATGGATATGGCAGTCGAAGCCGCCGGGGGTCAGGATGCGCCCCTCGCCAGCGATGATTTCCGTGCCGGGGCCAATGACCAGCGTGACGCCGGGCTGGGTGTCGGGATTGCCGGCCTTGCCGATCCCGGCGATGCGCCCGTCCTTCAGCCCGACATCGGCCTTGGTGATGCCCTGATGGTCGAAGACGACAACGCCGGTGATGACCGTATCCATCGCACCGCCTTCGCGCGTGACCTGAGATTGCCCCATGCCATCGCGCACGACCTTGCCACCGCCGAATTTGACCTCTTCGCCGGGGATTGTCAGATCGCGTTCGACCTCGATCAGCAATTCGGTGTCGGCCAGCCGGATACGATCACCCGCGGTCGGGCCGTAAAGCGCCACGTAATCGGCGCGGGACAGGGTTCGGGCCATCTACAGCGCCCCCATGATGTCTTGGCGAAAGCCCTGCACGACGCGGTCCCCGGCAAAGGGGATCAGCCGGATCTCGCGGGACTGGCCGGGTTCGAAGCGCACGGCAGTGCCCGCAGGGATCGACAGGCGCATGCCGCGCGCGGCCTTGCGATCGAAATGCAGGGCAGGGTTGGTTTCGGCGAAATGATAATGGCTGCCGACCTGAATGGGGCGGTCACCGCGATTGGCGACCATCAGGGTGATCTCGTCACGCCCTGCGTTCAGGGTGATCAGCCCGCTTGCGGTCAGAACCTCGCCCGGAATCATGACCGGCCCCGCCGCCACAGCCATGCGCCCAGGGCGATGACGATCACCACGCCGATGACACCCAGGTGATCGGGTTCGGTCAGCAAATGGGTTGCGGCCACATGGCTGTGATCGCCGACATGGGCGAAAGCGGCAGAGGGGATCAGGGCAAGAGCCGTGAAAAATCTTTTCATTCAGGCCTCCTCTCGGATGGGGTGATGGACGGTGACCAGCTTGGTGCCGTCGGGGAATGTTGCCTCGACCTGCACGGACTCGATCATTTCGGGAACGCCGGGCATGCATTGGCTGGCCGTGATGACATGCGCGCCGGCCTGCATCAGATCGGCGACGCTGCGCCCGTCGCGGGCACCCTCGACGACGAAATCGGTGATCAGGGCGATGGCTTCGGGGTGGTTCAGCTTGACGCCGCGCGACAGCCGGTTGCGCGCCACCATGGCGGCGACCGAGACCAACAGCTTTTCGCGTTCGCGAGGGGTAAGATTCATGTCAGATCTGCCAGATACGAGGAAGGGGATCGGGGCGCAGCCTGTCCAACAAACGATTGAGTTGCCGCCGCAGCGGCCAGTCGTCACGGGCCAGAAGGCGCAGCACCAGTCGGCCGGGCGGGGCGCTTGCCGCCCCGATGACCCCGGGTTCATTCAGTTCGGCGCGGGCGCTATGCAGAAGGTCGGGGGCATGGGGGGCGATGATTGCCAGCGTTGCCATGACCCGCGCCTCGCCCAGCAGGGCCGGATTTGCCCTGCGTTCCAGAACGCCGTCATCCAGCGCCAGTGCGTCATGGTGAATGACCTGCCCGTCGCGGCGGACCTCGCGCCGGTCGCGCAGATGCAGGTGGCGCAGTTGTTCGCCGCACGCCAGACGTCCCAGCATCACGGTTTCCAGGATCATGCAGCCTGCGTCGCCCTGCAGGTCGACCCGCGTGTGACGCTCCAGCCGCGCGCCGTCAAACAGGATGGTTTCCTGAGGCAGCCAGTCCAGCCAGCCGCCGGTTCCGACCGTCACTGACACCTCGGCATGGGCAGGGCTGCCCTTGGCGCGATAGGCGCGTTCAGCGGTCTGCGTGGTCGCCTGCGCACGGGTGCCCGCGCGCAGATCCAGAGAGAAGCCCAGACGGTCGCCCGAGGCCAGACCGCCCGAGGTGTTCAGAAAGACGACCTCGGGCAAGCCCGAGGTGACGCGCGGCAGCATCGCCTTGGCCGAACCGGATTGTGCCAGATCGATCAGGCCACGCGGCCCCATGATCACCGCGGCGTGACCGCGGCTGCGCTGCATGGCTTGGGCAAGGGCGTCACTGTCAAACATATGGGCAGAGGGCGCCGCGCAGGCTTCCGGGTCAACGAGAGCGCTTCATTTGTCTGCATGTCAGGCAGGCAGGGCGTGCCGTTCTGCCTGAATTTATCGCTGAGTGCCGATAAATCGGGCGGATCGAAGCCGGTCGCGTTTCAGCCGGCCACGGCCCGCATCAGGCGACGACGCCCGGGGGGAATCGCACGGATTTCGACGCCGGTAAAGACATGCATGGTGCGCAGGGCGGGATCGACCACGGCATGATCGCTGACCCAGCCGCCCATCGCCAGATAGCTGCGCAGCAAGGGCGGCATGGCGGCCATGGCGCGTTTCGGGTCGGGTTTGCGCAAGCGCAGGGCGCGGGCAAAGCGAAAGACCTTGGGGGCCTTGACGCGGGGCAGCCAGCGGCGCGGTGCAAGGTGACGTTCCTTCAGCATCGCAAAGGCTTCGGCATGGTCCTCGGGTTCGGTCCCGACGAAACTGGAACAGCCGAACAGCATCTCGATTCCGGCATCATCGACAAAGCGGGTCATGGCCGCCCAGGCGGTGCGGATCACATCGGGGTCGCGGATATCGGGGTGGATGCAGAAGCGACCCATTTCGACCATCGGGCCCTCAAAGCTCTCCAGAGCGGCAAGATTGTAGAACTGCGCGGAATAGCTGCGGGCGATTTCGGCTCCGCCCGACAGCGGCAGAAAGCGGAAGCATCCGATGAGCCGCTTGCTGGCGATCTCTTCGATCAGCATGTGCTGGCATTGTGCGTCCAGCGCGTCGCAATCAATCTGGCTGCCGTCGTCTTCGTCGCCGTTTCGAGCGACAAAGCACAGCCAGCGCAGCCGTTGCGCGGCAAGGATGTCGTCGGCGGTCCCGGCCAATCGGGCCTGATATCGGCCACGGATGAATGGCTGCATGATGGCAACCCCTCTGCTGTCATGTCCCGGACATTAGCACCATCATGTATCGGATTTGCGAAAGATCAATCGCCAAGGCGTGTCACCGGGATGCAATGCCACGTTGCGTGGCAGCAGTGCCGCGCTGCCCTGCCAAGGGCGGCTTTTCCCTGTCGGGAGAACGCCGGTTTTCCTGCGATTCAGCCTCATAGGCTGCCGCCTCGACGCGCGCTTGTTCTTGCCGCCAGCGGGCAAGCCTGATAACGGGACGCGGATTTCAGAACTGGCGGGGCTGCCCGCCACAGTCAGACAAGGTAGACCCATGGCCACCGAACGTACCCTCTCGATCATCAAGCCCGATGCCACCAAGCGCAACCTGACCGGCAAGATCAACGCCAAGTTCGAAGATGCGGGCCTGCGCATCGTTGCGCAAAAGCGCATCAAGCTGTCGTCCGAGCAGGCCGGCAAGTTCTACGAAGTGCACAAGGATCGCCCCTTCTATGGCGAACTGGTCGAATTCATGGCCTCCGAGCCGGTCGTCGTTCAGGTTCTGGAAGGCGAAGGCGCCATTGCCAAGAACCGCGAAGTGATGGGCGCGACCAATCCGGCCGATGCTGCTGAAGGCACCATCCGCAAGGAATTCGCCCTGTCGGTTGGCGAGAACTCGGTCCACGGTTCGGATGCCCCGGAAACCGCAAAAGAAGAAATCGCCTTCTTCTTCTCGGGTCTGGAACTGGTCGGCTGATCGCGGCAGACATTGCATCGATCAGAGTTTCGATCGGAAAAGGGGTCTTTCGGGACCCCTTTTTCATGGCCGGATGACGGGTTCAGTTGCGGCGAGGCCGCCTGCGCGATATGGGCAGATGCAAGGGAAACCAGATCAGGAGGCCGCGATGCGGGCATTCGTCTTTCCGGGACAGGGGGCGCAAACCATCGGTATGGGGCGCGAATTGGCCGAGGCTTATCCGGCGGCGCGCGAGGTATTCGATCAGGTCGATGATGCCCTGGGAGAGAAATTGTCCGATCTGATCTGGAACGGCGATATCGAGACCCTGACGCTGACCCAGAATGCCCAACCCGCGCTGATGGCGACATCGATGGCGGCATTCCGGGCGCTGGAGGCCGAAGGGTTCGGGATTCACGATGCCGAATATGTCGCGGGACACTCGCTTGGTGAATATTCGGCGCTTTGTGCCGCCGGGGCGCTGACGCTTGAGGATACGGCGCGTCTGCTGCGCCTGCGCGGGCAGGCCATGCAAGAGGCCGTTCCGGTCGGCAAGGGCGCGATGGCCGCGATTCTGGGACTGGATTACGACACCGTCGACCGCATCGCCCGCGATATCGCCGGTGACGAGGTGGTTCAGGCGGCAAATGACAATGATCCCGCCCAGGTGGTGATCTCGGGCCACAAGGACGCCGTGGAACGCGCCGCTGCCGCCATGAAAGAGGCCGGAGCCCGTCGCGCCCTGATGCTGCCGGTGTCCGCACCCTTCCATTCGGTGCTGATGCAGCCTGCTGCCGCCGTCATGGCCGATGCCCTGGCCGGGGTGGATATTCATGCCCCTGCCGTGCCGCTGATCGCCAATGTCCGCGCTGAAGCGGTAAGCGAACCCGGCGCGATCCGCCGCCTGCTGGTCGAGCAGGTGACCGGCACCGTGCGCTGGCGCGAATCAATGGCCAATCTGGTCGAGGCAGGCGTCACGGAATTCTGGGAAATCGGTGCCGGCAAGGCCTTGTCGGGGATGATCAAGCGAATCGCCAAGGATGCCAGGCTGCGCAATATCGGTGCGCCTGCCGATATTGCTGCGCTGAAAGGCTGAACCGGCTATGACTGGGATGACACAATCAAAGAGGCAGACATGTTTGATCTGACGGGCAAGAATGCGCTGGTCACCGGGGCTTCCGGCGGAATCGGCGGCGCGATCGCCAGAGCGTTGCACGGGGCGGGGGCCTCGGTGGCACTGTCAGGCACGCGTGAGGCGCCACTGCAGGAACTGGCCGCCGAACTGGGCGAACGCGCATATGTCGTGCCGGCCAATCTGTCGGATGCCGATGCCGTCGCCACGCTGCCGAAAGCCGCTGCCGAGGCGATGGGCTCGGTCGATGTGCTGGTCAATAATGCCGGGATCACCCGCGACAATCTGTTCATGCGGATGTCGGACGAGGAATGGCAGCAGGTTCTGGATGTGAATCTGACCAGCGTTTTCCGCCTGTCGCGCGGGGTTCTGCGCGGCATGATGAAGGCGCGCTGGGGCCGGATCATCAATATCACCTCGGTTGTCGGAACGACCGGCAATCCGGGGCAGGGCAATTATGCCGCCGCCAAGGCAGGTCTGGTCGGCATGTCGAAATCGCTGGCCTATGAGGTTGCCAGTCGCGGGATCACGGTCAACTGCGTTGCGCCGGGCTTCATCGCGACCGCCATGACCGAGAAGTTGACCGATGACCAGAAAGCCAAGATCCTGACCCAGATTCCGGCGGGTGCCATGGGCGCGCCCGATGACATCGCTGCGGCGGTGACCTATCTGGCAAGCCCGGCTGCCGGATATGTGACGGGGGCGACTTTGCACGTGAATGGCGGCATGGCGATGGTCTGAGCGGAATCTGCCGTGCTGCATTGCGGCACGAGAATCCGTTGAAAACTGGTTGCATGAGGGTTCGTGGGTGCTATATCCCCGCCTTTAGCTGCAGGGGAACCGCCCTGTGCTGAACCGGGCACTGTGCCCGCGCAAATCTTGGGCGGATGCCCGTGAGAATGAGGATGTGACATGAGCGATATCGCTGATCGCGTGAAGAAAATCGTTGTCGAGCATCTGGGCGTCGACGAGGACAAGGTGGTTGAGGCCGCTTCGTTCATCGACGATCTGGGCGCAGACAGCCTCGACACTGTCGAACTGGTCATGGCTTTCGAGGAAGAATTCGGGATCGAGATCCCCGATGACGCCGCCGAAACCATTCAGACCGTCGGTGATGCGGTGAGCTTCATCAAAGGGGCGGTCTGACCTGACCATCAGGTTGATCGACTGCTTTTGAAACGGCGCTTTCCTGATCGGAAGGCGCCGTTTTTCCATGTCCGATGGTGTCATTGGCGGCCATGGAACCCATCGGTCCGGCACGTGTTGGTCCTGCGAATGTAGGAAAGGAGCCGACAATGGCCGTGAAGATCCAAGGATTGAAAGACAACGCCCGGAAAACCGCCGTGTCCGAACTGAACGCACGTCTTGCCGACAGTCTGGCCCTGAGCATGGCGATCAAGCAGGCCCACTGGAACGTCAAAGGCCCCGGTTTCATCGCCGTGCATGAGCTGCTGGACAGCGTCTACGCCAATCTGCAAGAGCATATCGATGTGATGGCCGAACGCGTCCAGATCCTGGATGGCGTTGCGCAGGGCACGGCCGAGGTCGTGGCGAAGAACACGACACTCAAGGAATACCCGACCGATCTGACCTCGACGGCGGATCACCTGAAGGCCATCTGCGAGCGGATGCGTGATCACGGTGGCAAACTGCGCGCGGCAATCGACACGACGGATGAGGCAGGGGATGCCAATACGGCGGATATCTTTACCGCCGCCTCGCGCACTGCCGACAAGGACCTGTGGTTCCTTGAAAGCCATCTTGAGTGATCGGGATCATCATCCGGCAAAAGGGGCGCAGCCATAAGGTTGCGCCCCTTCCTTGTCAGCGGCCCAGTTTCGCGTGGACCTCGTCCAGATCGACCTCGCCGGTCGGCAGCTTGTTGTCCGGATCGTCGAAATCATAGCGGAACAGCTGGAAATCGCTCTTGTAGATTTCCCAGACCAGATGGCGTGACAGGTCGTCGAAATATTCGCTGACCTTATGCGCGCGTTTGGGGCCGTGACCTTCGGATTCATTGAAACGCGGCACCGATTCCAGATCGACGGCAAAGGGCGTTTCGCAGGCATCCAGAACCTTTTGCATGCCCTCGTTGAATTTCTCGGTAAAGAAGATCTGATCGTAGCGTCCGCCATTCACGATGAATGTCGAGATATGGCCCGACATCGCGGACCAGTGGATGTCAGGCTCCATCGGACGGCGAAAGCGGATCGTGTCGCGCGCGAACAGCAGAAAGCGACGAAAGCTGGCGATCTGGTCGAATTCGAAACCATTCTCGGGGCTGCCGACATCCACGCCGTAGCGCTGGATCAGCTGCGGTACCAGATTGCCCCGATAGCGGCGGCCATTGCGCTGGATACCGGCAATCTTGTCGAAAAACGACGACAGGATGCGGTTATAGGGGTTGCGCACGCAGGTATAGGTCAGCGCCTTGTGGGCGCGCACGGCCTTGTCTATCAGCGGCTGGCTGTCGCCTTGCGACCATTTGTGCAGGCCGGTGGTCGAGTCGTGGATGTCTCCATCGAAAAAACGGCCATGGTCCGAATAGAACATGATCTGGCCAATGGTCGAGCAGGCGCATTTGGGCACCACGCGATAAACCATGCTTTCGCTTTCAGTCATCCAGACACCCGGAAAGCCCATGTTTTCGATACTCCTATATGCGATTCGCAGTGCCGAGGCTGGCTGACAGGTACCGTTCGGCTTGTTCGCGCGCTGAAAATGGTTAGAGACAGAAAGCAAATGCCGGAAGGATTATCAACGCCTTCTGAAAATTTGATCCGAAATGACAGGAAAAACTGCCCGTCATGGCACGCATTGCGTTCATTCTATTGACCCACAAGGACCCGCAAGGGGTTATTGATCAGGCGCGGCGGCTGACGGCCACGGGCGATTTTGTCTCGATCCATTATGACAAGAGCGCACCCGCAGAAGATTTCCAGATGATCCATGAGGCGCTGGCCGACAACCCTTCGGTCGTGTTCGCCAATCGCCGGCTTCGCTGCGGCTGGGGCGAATGGTCACTGGTTGCCGCGACGCTGGAGGCGTTGCGCACGGCCGAACGGGCATTTCAGCATGCGACGCATTTCTACATGCTGTCCGGGGATTGCATGCCGATCAAATCGGCCGAATATGCCCATGACTTTCTGGATGCCGATGATTGCGACTATATCGAAAGCTTCGATTTCTTTGACAGCGACTGGATCAAGACCGGCATCAAGGAAGAGCGGCTGATCTATCGGCACTGGTTCAACGAACGCACCCAAAAGAAGTTGTTTTACGCCAGCATGGACTGGCAAAAGCGGCTGGGCCTGGCGCGCAAGACCCCCGAGGGATTGCAGATCATGATCGGGTCGCAATGGTGGTGCCTGCGTCGTCAGACCGTCGAGGCGATCCTGAAACTGATCGAGGAATGGCCCGCCTTGCTGCGGTTCTTTCGTACCACCTGGATTCCGGATGAAACCTTTTTCCAGACTCTGGTGGCGCATCTGGTTCCCAAGACCCAGATGCGCACCCGGACTCTGACCTTCCTGCTGTTCACCGATTACGGCATGCCCGTCACCTTCCATGACGATCATTTTGATCTGCTGCTGCGCCAGGATTTCCTGTTTGCGCGCAAGATCAGTGCCGAGGCCCTGGAGTTGCGGCGCAGGCTGGGATTCACATGGCAGGAAACCGGGCGGGACTTTCCGATCTCGGCGGAAGGTCCGCGACTCTACCATTTTCTGACCGGCCGGGGACGAATCGGCAGGCGTTTCGCGCCACGCTTCTGGGAGACGGATGGCAGTCTGGGCCGATCCCGTGTCGTGCATCTGATCGTGTGCAAGAAATGGCATGTCGCCAAGCGACTGACCGAGCGGATTCGCAGCCTGACAGCAATTCCTGCGGTTGATTTCGTGTTCAACGAACTGGATGCGGCAATGCCGGATCTGGGCGGGGTCGCTTCAAGTCTGGCCAAGCGGGAACGGCATCGCCGGGCGCTGATCAAGCTGTTGTTCGAGCAATATGACACAGCGAATCTGGTCCTGTGCCTGGACACTTCGGCATTGGGCATGATCAGCGATTTCGCCGCAGATCGCGCCGAGACGCGGATTCTCTTTGTCGAGACAGAGTTCGACGACGATTACCTGCGTGGTCATATTCGGCGAATCGGGTTGGCCAATGACACCACGGCGCCGGATCTTTACGCGCAATTGATTCCCGTGGTGAGGGGCGACCTGGAACATGAGGCCGAGCTTCTGAAGGACATGGGACTCGACCATTTCGAAACCATTGCGGCGGATCGGACCATCGAGAGAAACGCCGAGGCGCTGAAGCGCTTTCTGGACCTGTCGCCCGAGATGGCGCAGAATCTGGCCGCGACACCCAATCTGTTCGACTGACAAGGACCCTGCGTGCCCATGGCTTATGACTACGACGACAACAATATTTTCGCCAAGATCCTGCGCGGAGAGATTCCCAATGACACCGTGGCGGAAAATGACCATGCGCTGGCCTTCCGCGATATCGCCCCCAAGGCACCCAGCCATGTGCTGGTGATTCCCAAGGGTCGCTATGTCAGCTTTGACGATTTCGCGGCCAATGCCTCGGAGGCCGAGATGGTTGGCTTCATGAGGCTTTGCGCCGAGGTCTGCGAAAGCGAAGGCATTTCCCTTGGCAGCGGAAACCAGGGCTTTCGCGCCATTGCCAATTCCGGACCTCATGGCGTGCAGGAAGTCCCGCATTTCCATCTGCACATCATGGGCGGACGCATGATGGGGCCGATGATCAGCCTGAACGACTGATCCCGGACAGCGCTTAGCGGTCGCGGGTCATCTCGACAAAGACATCCTCGAGATCGGGCTGTTCCGTGGCCACATCGACGATCGGCACCCCGCCGGCGCGCAGCGCATCCAGCAGCGCGTCGGCACGGATCGTCGAGGGCGGATAGGTGATCGCCAACCGTCCATCGGCGCGCCAGTCGGCGCGTGCGCCCTCGGGCAGCGACGGGACATCGACCCTGCCGCCGGTATCCAGAACCAGCGTCTTGCCATCGGTGCGGGCCAGCAGGTCGCGCGTGCCCTGGCGCACGACCAGTTCGCCGTGATTGATGATGGCGATCTCGTCACACATTTCCTCGGCCTCTTCGAGGTAATGGGTTGTCAGGATGATCGTCATCCCGGCCTCGTTCAGCTTGCGGACATTGTTCCACAGCATCTCGCGCAGGGTGATGTCGACACCGGCAGTCGGCTCGTCCAGCACAAGGATATGCGGGCGGTGAACCAGTGCCTTGGCCAGCAGCAGCCGGCGGCGCATCCCGCCCGACAGGTTGCGCGCATAGGCGTTGGCCTGATCGGTCAAACCGACCAGTTCAAGCAGTTCATCCGTCCAGCGGTCGGCCTTGGCAACGCCATAGAGCCCCGCCTGCACCTCGAGGCTGGCGCGCGGCGTGAAGAACGGGTCCATGTTCAGTTCCTGGGGCATGATCCCGATCGCGGCGCGCGACTGGCGCGGGTTTACATCCTGGTCAAAGCCCCAGATCTCGACCTTTCCGGCGGTCTTGTTGACCAGCCCGGCAAGGATGTTGATCATGGTCGACTTGCCAGCGCCATTCGGTCCCAGCAGGCCGAAGATGCTGCCGGCCGGGATTGCCAGGTCGACGCCTTTCAGCGCCTCTTTGGCCGGAGCGTTCCCTTGGGCGGCATAAACCTTGCGCAGACCCGAAATTTCTATGGCGTTTGTCATTGGTTATCCTTGCAGAGCTTGCGAAGGCAGGCGGCGCTGCGGTAATGGGTTTAGAGCAGATGATGCACGTCGCGACAAGAAGGCCAGACATGACCGAATATGTGATGCCAGAAAACCCGCTTTCAACCGGTCAGGAAGCCGAGGCACTGAAATTGCCCGCGCCGGAAGAAGTAATCGTCACCAGCCGCAAGGTGGCCTGTGACGGCAATGATGCCGCAGGTCTGGGTCATCCCCGGGTCTGGCTGGCGATTTCGCCGGACACCGGATTCGTCGATTGCGGCTATTGTGACAAGCGCTTCGTGCTGGATCCCAACCACGTGGATGCCGATCACTGATCTTGACGTTGCGCCGGCTCCGTCCCGGCGCGGCAAAGCCTTGACGGCCCCCATCGAGGGGGACCGGCAAGGCTGGGGCTGACGCCCCGTCGCACCCCATATCTGTCGCTGCCCCTTTGCGCCCGCCGGTGGATTCTGTCAGAACGGTCGGCGACATCGCGAAAGGACCGCTTCATGACCTCGGACGCGCCTGCCTTCGGCAAGGGTTGCCATCTGCATCTGATCGATGGCTCGGCCTTTATTTTCCGTGCCTATCACGCGCTGCCTGCATTGACGCGCAAATCCGATGGCTTGCCCGTTGGCGCTGTCGCCGGTTTCTGCAACATGCTGTGGAAATATGTGACGGATGAACATGGCAGCAATGCACCCACGCATGCGGCGGTGATCTTTGACCATTCCTCCAAGACCTTTCGCAACGAGATCTATGACCTCTACAAGGCCAATCGTCCCGCGCCGCCCGAGGATCTGCGGCCGCAGTTTCCGCTGACCCGCGAGGCTACCCGCGCCTTCAATATCTCTTGTATCGAGCTGGAGGGCTATGAGGCCGATGACATCATCGCGGCGCTGGCCTGCCGGGCGCGGGAAGCCGGCGGGTCGGCCACCATCATCAGCAGCGACAAGGACCTGATGCAGTTGGTGGGCGATGGGGTCGACATGCTGGACCCGATCAAGGGCAAGATGATCGGTGTTGACGAGGTTCAGGCGAAATTCGGCGTCGGCCCCGAGAAGGTCGTGGATGTGCAGGCACTGGCCGGTGATTCGGTCGACAATGTGCCCGGCGCACCGGGGATCGGCATCAAGACCGCCGCGCAGCTGATCAATGAATATGGCGACCTCGAGACACTGCTTGCCCGCGCGGGCGAGATCAAGCAGCCCAAGCGGCGCCAGACCCTGATCGACCATGCCGAGCAGATCCGCATTTCGAAGCAACTGGTGCAGCTGGATTGTGCCACGCCACTGGACTTCACGCTGCAAAGCCTGGAGGTGCGCGACCCCGATGCCGAGGCCCTGCTGGGCTTCCTGACCGAAATGGAATTCAGCACCCTGACCAAGCGCGTGGCCGGTAAACTGGGTGCCGAGGCTCCGGTGATCAGCGCCGCGCCGGCCAACTCTGCCGCCCCAGCGGCGCCCGAGACGCCCGGTTTCGATCCCGCTGGCTATGAATGTGTCACCGATATGGATGCGCTGCAGGGCTGGCTTGCCGATATCCGCGATGCCGGGCATGTCGCCATCGACACGGAAACCACCTCGCTGGATGAAATGCAGGCGGATCTGGTCGGTCTGTCGCTTTGCGTCCGCGCGGGGCGGGCCTGCTATATCCCTGTCGGCCATGTCGAGGGCGGAGACGATCTGTTCGGGGCCGCGGCGCTGGTGGCGGGTCAGCTTGCCAAGGACGAGGTTCTGGCCGCGCTGAAGCCGATTCTGGAAGATCCGGCGATTCTGAAGATCGGCCAGAACATCAAATATGACTGGAAGATCCTGGCGCGTTCGGGGATTCGCATGACACCGGTCGCCGATACCATGCTGATGTCCTATGCGCTGAATGCAGGCACCCATAACCACGGTATGGACGAACTGGCCGAGCGCTATCTGGACCACAAGTGCATTCCGATCAAGGAACTGATCGGCTCGGGGAAATCGCAGATCGGCTTTGGTCAGGTCGCCATCGACAAGGCCACGCCTTACGCCGCCGAGGATGCCGATGTCACCCTGCGACTGTGGCAGCATTTTGCTCCGCTCTTGCCGGTAGAGAAGGTGACGACGGTCTATGAGACGCTGGAGCGGCCGATGGTGCCGGTTCTGGCGGATATGGAAATGGCCGGGATTCGCGTGGATGGCGATACGCTGAAGCGGATGTCCAATGCCTTCGCCCAGAAGATGGCGCAGCTTGAGGACGAGATTCACGAGCTTGCGGGCGAACGGTTCAATGTCGGGTCGCCCAAGCAATTGGGCGAAATCCTGTTTGACAAGATGGGGCTGGCCGGTGGCAAGCAGGGCAAGACCGGCGCCTATTCCACCAGTGCCGATGTGCTGGAGGATCTGGCTGCCGAGGGCACCGATCTGGCGGCGCGGGTGCTGGACTGGCGCCAGATCAGCAAGCTGAAATCGACCTATACCGATGCGTTGCAGACCTATGTGAATCCGGAAACGGGCAGGGTGCATACCAGCTATTCCATCGCAGGGGCGCAGACAGGGCGGCTGGCCTCCAGCGATCCGAACTTGCAGAACATCCCGGTGCGCAGTGATGAAGGCAGGCGCATCCGCGAGGCATTCGTGGCCACCGAGGGGCATCGTCTGGTCAGCCTGGACTATAGCCAGATCGAACTGCGCATCCTGGCCCATGTCGCCGATATCCCGGCGTTGAAGCAGGCGTTCAGGGAAGGTGTGGATATTCACGCCATGACCGCCAGCCAGATGTTCGGCGTGCCGGTCGAGGGCATGGACCCGATGATTCGACGTCAGGCCAAGGCGATCAATTTCGGCGTCATCTACGGGATTTCGGGCTTTGGTCTGTCGCGCAATCTGCGCATTCCCCGCGCCGAGGCGCAGGAGTTCATCAACACCTATTTCGAACGTTTCCCCGAGATTCGCGCCTATATGGACAAGACGGTGGCCGACGCCAAGCAGGACGGTTTTGTCAAAACCCTGTTCGGGCGGCGGATCAACACCCCGGCGATCAACCAGTCCGGCCCGGCGGCGGGCGGGGCGCGTCGCGCGGCAATCAATGCGCCGATTCAGGGCGCGGCGGCCGATATCATCCGGCGTGCGATGATCCGTATGCCCGCAGCGATTCGCGATCTGCCCGCGACCATGCTGTTGCAGGTGCATGACGAATTGATCTTCGAGGTGGAAGAGAATGCCGTGGACGACCTGATCGCCGTGGCGCGACAGGTCATGGAATCGGCTGCCGAGCCGGTGGCCAAGCTGACGGTGCCCCTGGTCGTCGATGCGGGCAGCGGCATGAACTGGGCCGAGGCACATTAGGCCTCGGCTTGCTGTTCAGACTGCCTGCGAATGACTGTTCGGCCCCGAGGCATAGGCGTCGAATTGCTGCGCGATGATTCGCGTCAGGGGACGTCCTTCCTGCGTGATGTGAAAGGCGTGGGGCGTGACCCTGACCAGATTGCGGAACTTCGCCCGGATCGGCCCGTAAAGATGCGTCAGCTGGCTGGGCGAGATGCCGTAATCGCGCACCATTTCCGCGGTTTCTATGTGGAAATGGCACATCAGTGATTCGATCATCCGACCGCGCCAGCGATCCTCGGCGCTGAAAACATGCCCGCGCGTGCTGGGCAGCCTGCCGGCGCGGACCAGCGCGGTATAGGCACCGGTGGCCGGGGCGTTCTGTGCATAGCCCTGAGGGAAGCGTGAAATGGACGAGGCTCCCAGTCCCAGCAGGATCTGGCTGCGATCATCTGTATAGCCCTGGAAATTGCGCCGCAGCCGACCAAGATTGCGTGCCCGTGCCAGGCTGTCATTGGGGCGGGCGAAATGGTCGATGCCGATTTCCGAAAAACCGTCGGCGAGGAACAGCTGGCGCGCGGTCTGGAACAATGTCAGTCGGCTGCGCGGGTCGGGCAGATGCTGTTCCGGGATCATGACCTGCCGTTTGGACATCCAGGGAACATGGGCATAGCCGTAAAGCGCCACCCGGTCGGGTGACAATGCCATCAGCTTTTGCACGGTTTCGGCCATGCGCATGTTGTCCTGATGGGGCAGGCCATAAAGAATATCGGCATTCAGACTTTCAATGCCGTGATCGCGGATCATCGAGACGGCTTGGGCTGTGACCTGAAAGCTTTGCGGGCGGCCAATCGCGGCCTGAATGTCGGGGTTGAAATCCTGCACCCCGATAGAGGCACGGTTCATCCCCGCCGCGGCCAGTGCTGCCATGCGCGGCGCATCTATCTCCGTGGGGTCGATCTCGACCGAGAATTCACCCTGTTCCGACAGCGGGAATGTATCGAAAATCGCCCCGGCCAGCTGCATGATCAGATCGGGTGGCAACAGGGTTGGCGTGCCACCCCCCCAGTGCAGGCGCGACAGGCGCACGCCTTCGGGCATTCGTGCGCGCAATTGCCGCAATTCACTCAGCAGCGTTTCCACGTAAATGCGCACCGGATCCAGGGACTGTGTTCCCTGCGTCCGGCAGGCACAGAACCAGCAAAGTCGGCGGCAGAATGGCACATGCACGTATAGGGAAATCTCGCAACCGGCTGGTATCGCGGCGATCCAGTCCTGCGCGAGGTCGGAAATGCCTTCTGCGGCAAAGTGATTTGCAGGCGGATAGCTGGTGTAGCGCGGCACGCGCGCGTCAAACAGACCATATTCCTGCAGTTGCGAAACCTGTTTCATGCACATACAATCCATGACCATGAGCGCGCAGTCATTGACCCAGATCAAAAGGAACGAAGCTGGGAACCTGTTCTCGGGCATCGAGGGCTGCGACAGCTGCCCGATCCGGCATCGCGCCGTTTGTTCGCTCTGCGTGGGCGATGAGCTGGCCGCGCTGGAGAGAATCAAGTTCTACCGCAGTTTCGAACCCGGCCAGCCGATCGTCTGGGGCGGGGATCGCATGGATTTCGTTGCCTCGGTTGTCAGCGGGGTGGCATGCCTGTCGCAGCGGCTGGAAGATGGACGCACGCAGATGGTCGGCCTGTTGCTGCCCAGTGATTTCATGGGGCGGCCGGGTCGCGATGTCGTTGCCTATGACGCGGTTGCGACGACCAAGGTGAAACTGTGCTGTTTCCGCCGTCAGCCCTTTGAAGAGATGATTCGCAAGGTGCCGCATCTGTCCCAACGTCTGCTTGAGATGACGATGGACGAACTGGATGCCGCCCGCGAATGGATGCTGCTTCTGGGGCGCAAGACCGCGCGTGAAAAGATCGCCTCCTTCATTGCCATCATCGCGCGGCGTCAGGCCGCAATCGATGCGGGGCCACTGAATGGACGAATCACGCTTGAACTGCCTTTGACGCGCGAGGCGATGGCCGATTACCTGGGGCTGACGCTGGAAACCGTCAGCCGCCAGATCAACGCCCTGAAGCGCGAGGGCATTCTCGAGTTGTCGGGCAAGCGCCATGTGGTCCTGCCCGAATTCGCCCGCCTCTTGCAGGAAGCGGGCGATGATTCGGATGGCGGCTGGATCAGCTGACTGACGGCGTCTAATGCGCCATCAACACCGGCAATGCTGTCTTTTTCAGCATGTTGCGGGTTGCCCCGCCCAGGATCGCTTCGCGGAAACGCGAATGGCCATAGGCGCCCATCACGATCATATCGGCCCCGATTTCAGCGGCTCGGCGTATCAGTTCATCGCTGATCGCGGGCTCCATCCGTGCCAGAACGGCGATTTCAGCGCGCACGCCATGACGTGACAGCATTTGGGTCAGGGCACCGCCCGGATCGGAACGCTCGGGGCCGCTGGGGCTGGGATCGACAAGCGTGACCTCGACCGTTTCGGCCTGTTTCAACAGCGGCAGGGCGCGGCGCGTTGCGGTCATCGCCTCGGCAGACTGGTTCCAGGCGATCATGATATGACGCGGAGGTTCCGCCGGCAGGCCCGTTTCGGGCACCACCAGCACCGGGCATCCGCCCTGGAACAGGGCAGCTTCGATCACCACCTCAAGGTCTCCGCCCGCGCCTTCGCCATAGGGGCGGCCCAGAACCGTCAGATCCGAGAACCGCGCCTGCATGGCGACCAGAGAGGAAATGCTGCCGGTCTGGGCCACCGCCGATTCCACCGACCAGCGAATATCGCTTGTCCCGGACATATGGTTGCGCACCATTTCTTCCAGATCCTTGGCGCGTTTCGTCGCATCATCGATCGCGCTCTGATAGACATATGGCGCGGCACCGGGGAAATAATAGCCGGCGTTGCTGTGGTCGGCACCGATGCACAGAACGTCCAGATGCGCGTCCTCGCGGGCCGCCAGGACAGTGGCCGCTTCCAGATGCGAGATGTGATCTTCCGCGGTCAGCACCGTCAATATCGTTTTGTATGCCATCATTCCCTCCTGAGCCTTCTGCCCTCAGGATGCCGGCAAATGGCACCCCCGTCATTGATCCGTGTCAAACTGCGTCAAAGCGCGTTCTTGACCCAGATCAATGTTTTTTGCGTGATGATCCCGTAATCGTGAACCATGCGAGCAGCATGGTCGGCCGCGCCTGATTCGTGCGGCTCATGGAAATTGGAACGGGACGCGGAGAATCATGGGGAATTACGTCAAGCTGATCCTGCTTGGGGTTGTCGCCTTGGCGGCGGCGATCGGAGCGAATCTGGCGCATGATCCGGCCTATATGGTCAATGCGCTGACGGTAATGGTTGTGGCAGCAGCGCTGTTCGTCTGGGTGCTGCGTCAGATTGACGAGCCCGTAATGCGGCCCAATCTGAATGAATATATGGATGGCGTCGTGCGCGCCGGTGTGATCGCCACGGTGTTCTGGGGCGTTGTCGGCTTTCTGGTCGGGGTGGTCATTGCCTTTCAGCTGGCATTTCCGGCGCTGAACCTGAGCGACACCTTTCAGGGCTATACAAATTTCGGCAAGCTGAGACCGCTGCATACCAGCGCCGTCATCTTTGCCTTTGGCGGCAATGCGCTGATCGCCACCTCTTTCTATGTCGTGCAGCGGACCTCCGCGGCGCGGCTTTGGGGTGGCAACATGGCCTGGTTCGTCTTTTGGGGCTATCAGCTGTTCATCGTTCTGGCGGCGACGGGCTATATCGCCGGTGCGACCCAGTCCAAGGAATATGCCGAGCCTGAATGGTATGTGGACTGGTGGCTGACGGTTGTCTGGCTGGCCTATCTGGCGGTTTTCCTTGGCACCATCGTCAAGCGGAAAGAGCCCCATATCTATGTTGCGAACTGGTTCTATCTGGCCTTTATCGTGACGATCGCCATGCTGCATGTGGTCAACAATCTGTCCGTCCCGGTCAGCATTTTCGGCAGCAAATCCGTGCAGGTCTTCAGCGGCGTGCAAGATGCCATGGTGCAATGGTGGTATGGCCATAACGCGGTGGGCTTTTTCCTGACCGCAGGCTTTCTGGGGATGATGTATTACTTCATTCCCAAACAGGCCGAACGTCCCGTCTATAGCTACAAGCTGTCGATCATCCACTTCTGGGCGCTGATCTTCCTGTATATCTGGGCCGGACCGCACCACCTGCACTATACGGCCCTGCCGGATTGGGCCTCGACGCTGGGAATGGTCTTCTCGATCATGCTCTGGATGCCCAGCTGGGGCGGCATGATCAACGGTCTGATGACCCTGTCGGGGGCCTGGGACAAGCTGCGCACCGATCCCATCATCCGGATGATGGTCGTGGCCGTGGGCTTTTACGGCATGGCGACCTTTGAAGGTCCGATGATGTCGATCAAGGCGGTGAACAGCCTGTCGCATTACACCGACTGGACCATCGGTCATGTGCATTCGGGTGCGCTTGGCTGGAACGGCATGATCACCTTTGGCGCCCTGTACTACCTGACGCCGCGTCTCTGGGGCCGCGAGCGGCTGTACAGCCTCAGCCTTGTCAGCTGGCACTTCTGGCTGGCGACGATCGGTCTGGTTCTCTACGCCTCCTCGATGTGGGTGTCGGGCATCATGGAAGGGCTGATGTGGCGCGAAGTCGACAGCCAGGGTTTCCTTGTCAACGCATTCGCCGACACCGTGAAGGCCAAATTCGCGATGAATGTGGTCCGTGCGCTGGGTGGTGTGCTGTATCTGACCGGCGGGCTGATCATGGCCTGGAACCTGTGGGCCACCGTCAACCGGCAGCCCAAGGCGCATAGCACGGCCATTGCCGTGCCGGCCGAATAAGGGGATCTGAACATGTCTATTCTGTCCAAACACAAGATCCTCGAAAAGAACGCCTCGTTGCTGCTGGTGTTTTCCTTTCTGGTCGTGACCATTGGCGGCATCGTCGAGATCGTGCCGCTGTTCTACCTGCAGAACACCATCGAAAAGGTCGAAGGTGTGCGTCCCTACACCCCGCTGGAACTGACCGGGCGCGATGTCTATGTGCGCGAGGGCTGCTATGTCTGTCACAGCCAGATGATCCGTCCGATGCGTGATGAGGTCGAACGCTACGGACATTACAGCCTGGCCGCGGAATCGATGTATGATCACCCGTTCCAGTGGGGGTCGAAACGAACCGGGCCGGATCTGGCCCGGGTGGGTGGCCGCTATTCCGATGAATGGCATATCGACCACCTGAAGGATCCCCGCGCGGTGGTGCCGGAATCGATCATGCCGAAATACGCCTTCCTCATGGATCGGGTCATCCGCCCCGAGCATATCGAGCAACGGTTGAAGACCGATGCCCTGCTGGGTGTGCCCTATGACGATGACATGATCGCCGCGGCAGCCGAGGATTTCCGCGCGCAGGCCGATATCGATGCCGATGCCTCTGGCCTTGAGGAACGCTATCCGGGGGCACAGCAGCGCAATTTTGACCGCCAGCCGCAGCTGACCGAGATGGATGCCCTGATCGCCTATCTTCAGGTTCTGGGAACGATGGTCGACTTCTCGACCTTCGAACCCGACGCCGTGCGCTGAGGAGGTCGAGATGGAAACCTATAGCTTCCTGCGTGCAGTTGCCGACAGCTGGGTCTTGCTGGCGCTGACGCTGTTCTTTGTCGGAATGATCCTCTTCGTGTTCCGGCCCGGATCGCGCGCCCTGCAAAAAGAGGCAGCCGAAAGCATCTTTCGACATGAAAGTCGTCCCGCCGAGGCGGAACAGAAGGAGGACCGTTGATGGCCGGTGAAAAGGATCAGAATCCGGGCAAGGATGAACGGATCGGCCTGGAACGTCAGGCCGCGGACAGCGAACATGCCGCGAAGATCGCCGGCGATATTCCTTCGCGTGACGCGCCTGACAAACCTGCAGCGCCGAAGAAACGTCGCAAGGGGCGCCATGGCGTTGCCATGAACGAGGTCCCCTCCACAGGTCACGAATGGGACGGCATCACCGAGTTCGACAACCCGATGCCGCGCTGGTGGTTGTGGACCTTCTATGCAACCATCGTCTGGGCGATCGGCTATGTGATTGTCTATCCGGCGTTTCCGCTGATCAGCGGCACGACCAGCGGCCTGTTGCAGACCAGCACCCGCAAGCAGGTCGCCGAGGAGATCGAGCGTTTCGATCAGGCCAATTCGGCGATTCAGACCCGGCTGGCCTCGGTCGAACTGGACGAGATCCCGACGGATCCGGAACTGTCCAGCTATGCAGCCAACGCCGGGGGCGCGGTGTTCCGCACCTGGTGCGCGCAATGCCATGGCTCGGGCGCCGCGGGGGCCAAGGGATATCCCAACCTGCTGGACAATGACTGGTTGTGGGGCGGCTCGCTGGAAGAAATCTATACGACCGTTCAGCATGGTATCCGCGATCCGCTGGATGATGACGCCCGCTATTCCGAGATGCCGCGTTTCGGCACCGATGAATTGCTGGACCGCGCTCAGATCGATCAGGTCGTGAACTATGTCCTGTCCCTGTCCGAATTGCCCCATGACGGCGGCAAGGCAGCGGCCGGTGCCGAGATCTTTGCTGACAATTGCGCGGTCTGTCACATGGAGGACGGAACCGGTGATCGCTCGCAGGGGGCGCCCAATCTGGCGGATGCGGTCTGGCTGTATGGCAATGACCGCGAGACCCTGACGCGGATCGTCAGCGAAGGCCCTTTCGGCGTCATGCCGTCATGGTCCTCGCGGCTGAGCGAAGCCGATATTCGTGCTGTTGCCGCCTATGTTCACGGATTGGGTGGCGGAGAATAGTCATCGTGATCCTCGGTTCACCCTGTGAGCAACGGGGTGGAACGGCCGCTCCCAGTCCTGTTCGCGCGTTCCAATGGGGGCGGCCAATTATTCATGATCCCGATATCGCCAGATGCGAGATGTCGATGTGATCAAACGCCTTCGCGCCGCCTCGCTGGCGTGAAAGATGCCGGTCCCCTCCTGTTCGCGCGTTCCAAGGGGACCGGCAACTTTTCCCTTCGGCCCTTGAGTTCCCGGGCCGAAACGGGAAAAGTCAGGCATTCGCAGGCGAGGAAACAATCTTTCCGTGCAGCGAATTCGACGCGCTTTCCACGATCTGGACCTGCAGCAGGTCGCCGATCTCGGCCTCGGTCGTATCGACAAAGACCGAATGAAGATAGTCGGATTTGCCGATCATCTGCCCTGGCTGACGGCCCTGCTTTTCCAGCAGGACGCCAACCGTGCGGCCGACCATCGCCTCTTGCGTGGCCTTTTGCTGACGGGTCAGCAGGGCCTGCAGTTCCTGCAGGCGGGCATCCGCCACGGCGCCGTCAACCTCGGGGCGGTCATAGGCCGGAGTGCCGGGGCGCGGCGAGTATTTGAAGCTGAAGGCCGTGCCAAATCCGACCTCTTCGATCAGGCGCAGGGTGTCCTGATGATCCTGATCCGTCTCGCCGGGAAAGCCGACGATGAAATCGCTGGTCAGCAGAATGTCGGGGCGGGCGGCGCGAATGCGGTCGATCAGGCGCAGGTATTGCTCGGCGGTATGCTTGCGGTTCATCGCCTTCAGGATCCGGTCGCTGCCCGATTGCACCGGCAGGTGCAGATAGGGCATCAGCTGCGGCACGTCGCGATGTGCCTCGATCAGATCATCGGCCATGTCGTTGGGATGGCTGGTCGTATAGCGGATGCGGTCCAGCCCGTCCAATTCGCCCAATGCGCGGATCAGGCGGCCAAAGCCCCATTCGCGCCCGTCCTCGCCCAAGCCATGCCAGCCATTGACGTTCTGGCCCAGCAAGGTGATCTCGCGCACGCCGCGCGCCACCAGATCGCGGGCTTCGCGCATGATGCGTTCGACGGGGCGGCTGACCTCGGCCCCGCGCGTGTAGGGCACAACGCAGAAGGCACAGAATTTGTCGCAGCCTTCCTGAACCGTCAGAAAGGCGGCCGGCGCGCGACGAGTGGCGCGCCGCTCGGGCAGGTGGTCGAATTTGTCCTCTTCAGGGAAATCGGTGAGGATATTGGGGGCCTCGCCGCGTGCCATGGCGGGCAGGCGGTGATAGGTCTGCGGTCCGACGACCAGATCGACGACGGGCATGCGGCGCACGATTTCTTCGCCCTCGGCCTGCGCGACACAGCCGGCCACGCCGATTTTCAGATCGGGTCTTGCGGCCTTCAGCGGCTTCAGCCGGCCCAGATCGGAATACAGTTTCTCGGCGGCTTTTTCGCGGATATGACAGGTATTCAGCAGGACCATATCGGCCTCGGACTGGTCCTCGGTCAGGACATATCCTTCGCTGCCCATGGCTTCTGCCATGCGCTGACTGTCATAAACATTCATCTGGCAGCCATAAGTCTTGATGAAAAGCTTCTTGGCCGCCGGGGCGGTGGTGTCGTGATCACTCATGCCATGCTGTCCTTGAGGTTGCGGGGCTGATACAGGAAAGCAGGCGATTTGGGAAGGTCGGGATGGACAGCGATCTGGTCACAATCAAGCATATCGGACCCTCGACGGCCAGGGCGCTGATCGCGGCGGGGGTGCCAGATGCCGCGACATTGCGCAGGCTGGGCGCGCATGAGGCCTATCGCGCCCTGTTGCTGGCGGGGGAAAAACCGCATTTCGTCTGGTATTACGTGATGCATATGGCCCTGCAAGGGCGGCCCTGGAATGACTGCCGTGGTCCCGAGAAAGAGGCCTTGCGGTTGCGTTTCGACGCTCTGGTGGCAGAAACGCGTCAACCCTCGCTCAGCGGGCTGGAGGCGGCTCTGGACGAAATCGGCCTGCGCAAGCCCTGAATGGGGCCTGATTCAGGGCGACATTTCCAAGGGCTGATCCACGGTCGATGGCACCGGCATCGAATCGCGGAAATCGATGGCGACCGCCCCGGTGTCTCGCAGGCGCTTCGGGTCCAGTGTCAGACAGGGCGCGGTCCGGGGCAGGTCCTTGATGGCTTCGGTGGAGACAAGAATGGTTCTGGGGCCGCATTTCCGCGCCGCGCGTTCGCCCGACCCCTTGCCGGTCAGATGCCAGACCTGCCAGCCGGCAGGCAATCTGGCATGGCGGTCGCGCTTGTCGCCCGTCCAGGCGGGGCGCTGTGCAGCATCTGCCTGCCGGGCCGTGTCGCCATCCTCCAGCAGCCATGACTTGACGACGAAGGCGCCGCCTGACGGTTTGGAGATTGCGCGGCCCCGACCGGTCATGAGTCCGACAGCCTCGCCTTGGGGGGCGATCAGCAGCAGGGGGCGTTGCACCGTCAGCCAGAGCATCGCCCCCGCCGCCAGCATTGCCCCCCCACTGATGAAACCGGCCAACAGTGCGGGCGTCCGCCCGGTCAGCAGCTGGGGCCGCCAGCACAGAACGCAAAGCGTAGCGCCGAATCCCATCAAGGGGATCACTGTGGCCTGGGGTTGGGCGATGGCGGTGACGGCACCGCCCAGCCCGGCGACAAATGCGGCGACCTTCAGCATCCATGCGGTGCCAAGGCCCATCACCCAAAGCGCCGGATCTGCAAGTCCCAAAGGGGCCAGCAGCGCGGCAACGACCCCGGCAGGCATGACGAAGGTGCCCATCACCGGCACGGCCAGAAGATTGGCCAGCAACCCGTATTGCGCCATCCGGTTGAAATGCGCGGCGGCAATCGGAGAGGTCGCCAGACCAGCCACCAGTGAAGATATCAGCAACATCGCCACAGGTCGCAGCAATGCCGGGACATGCGGGGCAAGGCGTGACCAGGGACCATAGGAAAGGATAAGCGCGACGGTCGCCGCAAAGCTCATCTGGAAACCCGGCGAGGCCAGCGATTCGGGGCTGAAGATCAGGATGATCGTGGCCGCCAGGGCGACGGTGCGCAGCGATATGGCGCGCCGGTCCGCCAGTATGGCGCCCAGCATCACCGCGACCATGACGAAGGCGCGCTCGGTCGCGACGCCGCCACCCGACAGCCACAGGTAACCGGCCGATGCCAGCAGGGCGCAAAACGCTGCCAACTTGTGCGCGGGGAGGGCGGCCAGCAGGCCCGTTGCCTGCAGCGCCGCCGTCGCAATGCGCAGGGTGGCATATACGAAACCGGCCAGCATGCTCATGTGCAGGCCGGAAATCGAGATGATGTGATACAGGTTCGAGGCCCGCATGACGGCATTGGTGCTCTCATGAATGCCCGAGCGGTCGCCGGTCATCAGGGCGGCCGCCACCGCGCCCTCTTGCCCGCCAATACCCGCACGAATGGCAGCAGCGAGGTCAAGACGTGCGCGCTGTATCCGCCATATGCCGCCCTCGGGCGGTGCCATCGTCAGCACCGGGTTGCGGGTATAGCCGACGGCGCCCAGTCTTGCGAACCAGGCATGCTGGCGAAAATCAAAACTGCCGGGCGCGGCAGGTCCGGGGGGCGGTCCGAGATGGCCGGTCATCATCACGCGCTGACCCAGAGCCGGAAGATCCCTGTCGTCGACCCCGATCAGGGACAGGCGCACGCGGTGCGGAGTCAGCTGCTGCGGCAGATCACGCAGTCGAAGCTGATCCAGCGTCAGGCGAATTCGGTCCCGTGCCGAACGGTCGATCGCGACCAGCCGGCCCTCGATGGGGCCGTAATAGCGCCATTCCAGAACAGGTGCGGCCACCATGGCCGAACGGAAGGCCGCTATCCCCGTGCCCGCGGCAATCAAGGCAATGGCCATTCCACCAAGGCGCAGCCGGTCCGCCAAGATACCCGCCGTTCCGCCGCTTTCGGCCCAGAACTTCGCGCCAAGGGACAGGAGGACGCCCGTCAGCATCGGCAATGACAGTAATGGCCACAGGATTGCGGGTTCCGGCATGGGGCAGCCAAACCAGATCACGATTCCGGCCGAGAGGCATAGCGGCACCCAGGCAAACAGCCCCGCCTTTCCCGCTGAGGGAGGGCGGGGCCCTGCGTCCATCCCGTGATCGGCGGCCCCGGAACCGGTCGGAGCAGAACCGGAACCCGGTGCGGATGCGGGCGGCGACAGCTTTCCAGGGCCGGTCCTGTATGGCAGGCCGGTCTGGATGGTCATTCTTGTCCTTTCCACGGCGGTTAATTATGTCATGCCCTGAAAGATGACATGGGCTGCTTACCAAAGCGTTAATGGGCGCATGTCTTGCAGTGACAATCCACTCATGAAGGCCTCCATGTCCGAAAACACCCAGATCGTTACCCGCTTTGCCCCGTCTCCGACCGGCTATCTGCATATTGGCGGCGCCAGAACGGCTCTGTTCAACTGGCTGTATGCGCGCGGACGCGGCGGCAAGTTCCTGTTGCGGATCGAAGACACCGACCGCGCGCGCTCGACCCCCGAGGCAACTGCCGCCATTCTGCAGGGGCTGACCTGGCTGGGTCTGGACTGGGACGGCGAACCGTTCAGCCAGTTTGCTGCCAAGGACCGTCATACCGAGGTCGCGCAAGAAATGCTGGAGGCGGGCAATGCCTACAAGTGCTATTCGACGCCCGAAGAGATCGCCGCATGGCGCGAAGCCAATCCCCGGCAACCGTTCCAGAGCCCCTGGCGCGATGCCAGGGAAACCCCCGATGCGCCCTTTGCCATCCGGCTGAAGGCTCCGCGCGAGGGTGAGACGATCATCTCTGACGCCGTGCAGGGCGATGTACGCGTCGCCAATGATCAGCTGGACGACATGATCCTGTTGCGCAGCGATGGTACACCGACCTACATGCTGGCTGTCGTTGTGGACGATCATGATATGGGCGTGACGCATGTCATCAGGGGTGACGACCATTTGACCAATACCGCGCGCCAGATCCAGATCTATGACGCCATGGGCTGGAAACGTCCGGTCTTTGCCCATATCCCGCTGATCCATGGCGAGGATGGCAAGAAGCTGTCCAAGCGTCACGGGGCGGTCGGTCTGCATGAATTCGCACAGCTGGGCTATCCGCCCGCCGCGATGCGCAATTATCTGGCGCGTCTGGGCTGGAGCCATGGCGATGACGAATTGTTCGATGATGCACAGGCGCGCGAATGGTTCGATCTGGACGGAATCGGCAAGGCCCCCGCGCGGCTGGATTTCAAGAAGCTGGAACATGTCAGCAGCCATCACCTGAAAACCATGCCAGAGGCAGATCTGCTGGCGGCTCTGGAAAATTTCCTGTCCGATACCGATCAGCCGGCACTGACCGCACAGCAGAAGGAGCGGCTGGTTTCTGCGCTGCCGGCGCTGCGCGAAAAGGCGAAAACCCTGCCGCAAATGCTGGATCAGGGACGCTTTGCGCTGACCTCGCGCCCGATCGAGATCGAACCCAAGGCTGCCAAGGCGCTGGATACGGTATCCCGTGGTATGCTGAAATCATTGACTGCCGTATTGCAGCATGCTAGCTGGACGCGAGACGAGCTGGAGCAGGCCGCCAAACAGGTTGCTGAAGAGAACGGCGTCGGGTTGGGCAAGATTGCGGGGCCCCTTCGCGCTGCCTTGGCCGGCCGAACTGCGACACCCAGCGTATTTGACATGATGACGGCGCTTGGCCGCGAGGAATCGTTGGCCCGGCTTCAGGATCAGACAGAACTGGCAGGCTGAAGCCTGCTCTCACTTGCCAGGGTCGGACCATGCGATTTCGCTTTGGACGACCCGGCTTAGCCGGAAAGGACGTTTTGGATGGCCGATACGAAGACCGCCAAACTATTGCTTAATGATTCCGAATACGAGCTGCCGATCCTCAGCCCGACAAAGGGGCCTGACGTTCTGGATATCCGCAAGCTCTACGGGCAGGCGGATGTGTTCACCTATGACCCGGGGTTTACCTCGACGGCCAGCTGTGATTCGACCATCACCTTCATCGATGGTGACAAGGGTGAGCTGTGGTATCGCGGTTATCCGATCGAGCAACTGGCCGGAAAATCGCATTATCTCGAAGTCTGCTATCTGCTTCTTTACGGTGAGCTGCCGACCGCAGAGCAGATGTTCGACTTTGAGAACCGTGTGACCCGTCACACCATGGTGCATGAGCAAATGCACAACTTCTTCCGTGGATTCCGCCGGGATGCACATCCGATGGCGACCATGGTTGCCGTGGTTGGTGCGATGTCGGCCTTCTATCACGATTCCACCGATATCAACGATCCGTGGCAGCGTGAGGTGGCTTCGATCCGTCTGATCGCGAAACTGCCGACGATTGCCGCAATGGCCTATAAGTATTCGATCGGCCAGCCCTTCGTCTATCCGCAGAACGAACTGGATTACGCATCGAACTTCCTGAACATGTGCTTCTCGGTTCCGGCCGAGAAATACAACGTGAACCCGGCCCTTGCCCGCGCGATGGACCGCATCTTCACGTTGCATGCCGATCACGAACAGAACGCCTCGACCTCGACCGTGCGTCTGGCAGGTTCTTCGGGCGCCAATCCCTTTGCCTGTATCGCTGCGGGTATCGCTTGCCTGTGGGGTCCGGCTCATGGCGGTGCCAACCAGGCTTGCCTTGAAATGCTGCGTGAAATCGGCAGCGTCGAGCGCATTCCCGAATTCATCAAGCGCGCCAAGGACAAGGACGATCCCTTCCGCCTGATGGGCTTTGGCCACCGCGTCTACAAGAACTTCGACCCGCGTGCGAAGGTCATGAAGGAATCGGCGGACGAGGTCCTGGACCTGCTGGGCATCCACGACAACCCGACGCTGCAGGTTGCCAAGGAACTGGAAAAGATCGCGCTCGAGGACGATTATTTCGTGTCCAAGAAGCTCTATCCGAATGTCGACTTCTATTCGGGCATCATTCTGGAAGCGATGGGTTTCCCGACCTCGATGTTCACGCCGATCTTTGCCCTGTCGCGCACGGTCGGCTGGATCGCGCAGTGGAAGGAAATGATCGGCGATCCGCAGAACAAGATCGGTCGTCCGCGTCAGCTGTATGTGGGTTCGGGCAAACGCGACTATATCGACGTCGCGAACCGCTGATCGTGACGAAAACAGAAACGGAATCGGGGCCTCTTCGGGGGCCCCTTTTCCTTGGGCATCTTGCATGGTTGCGATGCCGGTGGCATGGGGTGTTGCATGAGTGACAAGACAGAAAAACTGGCGCTGGTGACCGGCGCATCGCGAGGTCTGGGCGCAGCATTGGCCGAAGGGCTGGCGGCGCGGGGCTATCATGTTCTTGCCGTTGCGCGCACCGTGGGCGCCTTGGAAGAGCTGGATGACCGGATCAGGGTGGCGGGTGGCTCGGCCACGCTGGCACCGATGGATGTCGGCGAGGCCCCCGCCATGCAGCAGCTGGCGCAGGCCGTGCAGGATCGTTGGGGTGGGCTGGATTTCTGGGCGCATTGTGCCGTGCATGCGGCGCCATTGTCGCCCGTGCCCCATATCGACGGCAAGGACTGGTCCAAGTCGATGCTGATCAATGTCGAGGCGGTGCGCGGGATGATCGCGCTGCTCGAGCCATCGTTGCGCGCGCGTTCGGGCACAGCGATGTTCTTTGACGACAATCGGGCGGGGCAGAAGTTCTTTGGGGCCTATGGGGCCACCAAGGCGGCACAGATCGCATTGGCGCGCAGTTGGCAGGCCGAAACCCGGACCATCGTGCCGCGCGTCGTCATTGCCGAACCTGCGCCCATGCCCACGGCCGTGCGGGCGCGCTTTTTCCCCGGCGAAGATCGCGCCGGGCTGACCAATTGCAGGGATGAGGCCGAAAGGATCCTTGCGGCGACGCTCTGACCGTATCGCAATGACCGTGCCGCAATGCAAACAGCGCAGGCCGAATGTGACCTGCGCTGTTCATGGCTTGGCAAGGGCGGGTCAGATGCCCAGAGGCCGGGTCGCCTGATCAAGCCAGTCGCAGGTGCTGTCATCCAGATGCGGGGTCAGGGCCTCACGAACGCGCTGATGATAGCCGTTCAGCCAGTCGATCTCATCACGGGCCATGGCCGACAAATCTACGCAGCGCGTGTCTATCGGGCAGAGGGTCAGGGTCTCGAACCCCAACATCCTGCGGCCTGCCTCGGCCTCGACCTCGGTCACGACCACGAGGTTTTCGATCCGGATGCCGAAACTGCCTTCGCGATAATATCCCGGTTCGTTCGACAGGATCATGCCCGTCTGCAGGGGCAGATCGCTGGTCCGGCTGATGCGGATCGGTCCCTCATGGACGCAGAGCGCCGCACCGACGCCATGGCCCGTGCCATGGTCGTAATCCTGTCCGTGATGCCACAGATACTGACGCGCCAGCGCGTCCAGATGGCCACCCGAGACCCCCACCGGAAAGCGTGCCCGGCTCAACGAGATCATGCCGCGCAGCACCGCCGTATAGGGTGCGACGGCCTCGGGCGGCGGGGCGCCCATGGGCAGGCTGCGGGTGATATCGGTTGTGCCATTGGGATATTGGCCACCGGAGTCGATCAGCAGCATCTCTCCATCGCCAATCCTGCGATTGGTCGCCTGGGTGACGCGGTAATGCACGATGGCCCCGTTCGGACCAGCGCCGCAGATCGTGTCGAAGCTGATGTCATAGATCCCGGCCTCGCTGCGGAATGCCTCGAGTTTCCGGACCACGTCGATTTCGGTCAGAGAGCCGGCGGGCTGCTGGTCCAGCCATGACAACAGCCGCACCATGGCGACCCCGTCAGCAAGATGGGCTTCGCGCATGCCACGCAGCTCGGCGGAGTTCTTGCGGGATTTCGGCAGAATCGCCGGATCGGGGGCTGGCGCGATATGTGTCGATGCCTGTTCCAGCAGCCTGAAGGCGGCTTCGGGCGCGGTTGCGGGATCAATCCGCACCGGTCCGGGCAGATCCAGCAGGGCGGGCGTCAGCCCTTCGGGGTGCAGGATCGATACGTCATTGCCCAGGAAACGCCGCAGGTCATCGTCAAATTTCGCCGGATCGCTGAACAGGGTGACATGACCGTCATCCGCCAGCACGGCAAAGCCCTGCACGACCGGATTCTTGGGCAGATCGCTGCCGCGGATATTCAACAGCCATGAAATCGAATCGGGCAGCGACAGAAAGGCAGCGGCATGGCCGTCACGCTTCAACTCGGCAGCCAACCTTGCGCGTTTGTCCGCAGATGTTTCGCCCGCCAGTTCGATGTCATGGGCCCTTGCGCGACCGACAGGCGGGGCAGGGCGGTCGGGCCAGATCGCATCGACCAGGTTTTCCTCGGTCGCGATCAGACCCAGGCCGCTGCCCTCCAGCCCGCTGTCCATCGCCTCGATTTCCTTGCGGCTGTGCAGCCATGGGTCAAAGCCGATGCGCCCCCCGGCGGGCAAAGCCTCGCGCAGCCAATGAGACGGGCGGGTTTCCGGCCAGGGCACTGGGGTGAAATGCGCCAGATCGACCTGATCCTTGACCTGCACGCGATAGCGGCCGTCGATAAAGACGCCCGCCTGCCGCTGGGTGACGATGGCAAAGCCGGCGCTGCCGGTAAAGCCGGTCAGCCAGGCCAGCCTTGCATCGGCTTCGGCGACATATTCGCCCTGATGGGCGTCAGCACGCGGAATGATGAAGGCATCCAGCCCTTCTTGCCGCATCCGGTTGCGCAGATCGGCCAGCCTTGTGGCGTGATGGCCCTGCTGGGCCGCGTCGTCAAAGCTCTGATAGGTCAAAGTTCAAGCGCCTTCATGACCTCAGGCTCGATGACATCGACCTCCGGAAGCGCCTTCTGCAACTCGGCCGCGGATTGTTCCAGCAGCGGGAAGGTGCGGTAATGGCAGGGGATGATGGTCTTGAAATCGAAATATTTTTTCGCGGCAAAGGCGGCGCGTTTCATGTCCATGGTGAAATAGCCTCCGGCGCTGAGAATGCCGATGTCGGGCTGGTGGTATTCGCCCATCCACTGCATGTCGGCCATGATGTCGGTGTCGCCGCTGACATAGATGGTGTGCCCTTCCCCGGCGATCATGTAGCCCGATTCATGACCGGCATAGATCGGACCATCCGCACCTTCCAGCGAACTGGAATGCGAGGCATTGACCATCGTCACCTGGGCGCCGCCCAGATCGATCGTTCCGCCCTTGTTGAAGCCGATTCCGGTGATGCCCTGATGTTGGGCCCAGCTGTTGATCAGATCATAGATGCCGGCCACAGGTATCTTCAGTTCGCGTGCGATCGAAAGCGTGTCTCCGGTATGGTCGCCATGGCCGTGCGTCAGCAGGATATGGGTTGCCCCCCTTATGGCATTGTCGCGCTGATCCTCGGGAAAGACCGGATTGCCCGAGAGCCAGGGGTCGATCAGAATTACCGCATTCTCGATTTCCAGACGAAAGCCGGAATGTCCAAGCCAGGTCAGTTTCATGTCTGCCTCCTAAAGCAAGTTTGAAGGCAGGTTAGCGGCGAGTTTGACGACAGGCCAGCACCCGATGCGGGAAAGGCTGGCAGGTGGCATTCACGCGGCGAGGGCGGCGTCATCCAGACGCAGGCGCAGACGTTCGCGTCCGCCCCAAGTGGACAGCTCCAGCTTGCCCGCCAGATGGAACCGGCGGCCCTTGGCGCCGATCAGCGCCGGTCCCAGCGGCCCGTTCATGGCGCCCCATGCCACGGCTTCCATCCTGGCCGATCCCGAACTGCGGAAATTCAGACGCAGGTGGCTTTCGCCCATGGTGCTGGCGCTGTCGATCAACTGATTGGCAAAGACGAATCGCGGCGCGGGGGCGGCCTGCCCATAGGGTCCGGCATCCTCCAGCTGGCGGAACATGGCCGGGGTCGCACCCGTCGGTTCCAGCAGGCCCGAGACGCGCATTTCGCCGGTGCTGCTGCGATTTTCCAGATCACGGGCCAGCAATTCGGCAAGGCGCTCCATCGCGGGGGCGATCTGATCTTCCCTGACGGTCAGCCCGGCCGCCATCTCATGTCCGCCGCCTTTCAGCAGCAGGCCTTCGCGCGCAAGGCGCTGGATCGCGCGGCCCAGATCGACGCCGGGCACGGATCGCGCCGAACCCTTGCCGATTCCATGTTCGATACCGATCACGACCGAGGGGCGGTCCGTTGCCTCTTTGATGCGAGCGGCGACAATGCCAACCACGCCGGGATGCCAGCCTTCGCCCGCGGCCCATGACAGCGGCGCTTCGCCGCGTGCCTCGACCTGAGCCAACGCCTCGTTGCGCACAGCGGCCTCGATGGCACGGCGATCCCGGTTCAACTCGTCCAGCTGTGCGGCCAGTTTCACGGCCTCTTCGGGGGTTCGGGCCGACAGGCAGAGTGCGCCCAGATCGGCGCGTCCGACACGCCCCCCGGCATTGATGCGCGGGCCCAGAAGAAAGCCCAGATGAAAGGCGTTCGGTGGTCCGTCAAGCCGGGCGATATCGGACAGGGCGACAAGACCCGGGCGCTGCCTGCGGGCCATGATTGTCAGGCCCTGACGCACAAAGGCACGGTTGACGCCAACCAGAGGGGCGACATCGGCCACTGTTGCCAGGGCCACCAGATCCAGCATTGCCATCAGGTCAGGCTCGGCGCGCTGCATGCCGCGCAACACACGCCCGGCCTGAACCAACGTCAGGAACACGACGCCCGCAGCACAAAGATGCCCCAGCGCGCCGTCTTCATCGGCGCGGTTCGGGTTCACGACGGCCAGGGCGGGGGGCAGGGTTTCGCCGCCAAGATGGTGGTCAAGAACCAACACATCAGCACCTTTGGCAGCGGCCAGCGCATCATGGCTGAGCGTGCCGCAATCGACGCAGATGATCAGGTCATGGCTGGCGGCCAGCTGTGCCATGGCTGGTTCATTGGGGCCATAGCCCTCATCGATCCGGTCGGGGATATACAGGGTCGCATCACGTCCCTGACCGCGCAGCCAATCCAGCAACAGTGCCGCCGAACTGCCGCCATCGACATCGTAGTCAGCAAAAATCGCGATGCGTTCCTTCGCGACGGTCGCCTGAACCAGACGCTCGGCAGCGGTCTTCATGTCACGCAGCGAAAGCGGGTCAGGCAGCAGGTCACGCAGTTTCGGTGTCAGGAAACCGGCGCTTGCCTCGGCATCAACGCCGCGTTCGGCCAGAACCCGGGCAACAGCCAGCGGCAGGCCGGTTTGCTGTGCCAGCCCTTCGGCCAGGCGTTCCAGCGCGGCGTCGGGGCCAACCCAGCACCGACCGGTCAGCGATTGCTCGATGCCCAGAAATGCCAAGATGCCTCTTTTCAGTCAGGGTTCTGCCGCAGGCAGAGGGGATGGGCGGGGATGGATGACCCCGCCCTGAAATCAGCGAACCGGGTTGCGATAGATCATGCGCCGGACCGAGCCGGTTTTCGAACGCATCAGGATCGTTTCGGTCTGCAGGAAGCCCGGCTCGCGCTTGACCCCGGCCACGATCGAACCATTGGTCACGCCGGTTGCCGCAAAGATGACATCGGCCGTCACCAGTTCGTCTCGCGAATAGACCCGGTCCAGATCGGTGATGCCGGCCTTGCGGGCGCGGCCTCTTTCGTCATCATTGCGGAACAGCAGGCGGCCCCACATCTGACCCCCCATGCATTTCAGCGCCGAAGCGGCCAGCACGCCCTCGGGTGCGCCGCCCGAACCCATATACATGTCGATGCCGGTCAGAGCGGCCTCGGCAGTGTGGATAACCCCGGCGACATCGCCATCGGTGATCAGGCGGATCGCCGCGCCGGTTTCGCGGACCTGAGCAATCATGTCCTCGTGGCGGGGGCGCTCCAGAATACAGACGGTGATGTCGCTGTCCTTGCAGCCGCGTGCCTTGGCCAGCGCGCGCACGCGCTCGGCCGGAGACATGTCGAGGCTGACGACATCCTTGTCATAGCCCGGACCGATGGCCAGCTTGTCCATATAGACGTCGGGTGCATGCAGCAGGGTGCCGCGCGGCGCCATGGCAATGACGGTCAGCGCGTTGGGCATGTCCTTGGCGGTCAGCGTCGTGCCTTCCAGCGGGTCCAGCGCGATATCCACCTCGGGACCGTTGCCGGTTCCGACCTCTTCCCCGATATACAGCATCGGGGCCTCGTCGCGCTCGCCTTCGCCGATGACGACGACGCCCTTGATGTCCAGCATGTTCAGCTGGTCACGCATGGCGTTGACGGCGGCCTGATCTGCGGCCTTTTCATCGCCACGACCGATAAGTTGGGCCGATGCGTGGGCTGCGGCCTCGCTGACGCGGGCCAGCCCCAAGGACAGCATGCGATCATTGAAATCCTTGGGCGCGGTCATGTTCGTTTTCCTCTCGACGGCAAGTTCCGTGGGGTTCTACGCTTCCACTGTGACGCGGGCAAGACTGGGGGCGCTAACTGATCAGTTTTCTGTCAGATCCAGCGCCAGCGCATGGATGCGCGGGACGATATCCCCCAGGGTCTTGTGCACCAGCCGGTGGCGCGCCACCCGCGACAGCCCCGCAAGGGCCGGGCTGGCCATGCGGATACGGAAATGGCTTTCACCACCTTCGCGAAAACCGGCGTGACCGCGATGGCTCTCGCTTTCATCAATGATTTCCAGCTGCGTGGGATTCAGAACGGCCAGTCTTTGGCGCATTTCATCGGCAATCATCCGAATATTCCTTGTTTCAAGACCTTTCATGTCCCTCGAAATAGACTAAACTGCTGCCTCCGAGTCGCAAAGGTCCCTTAGAATGAGCAGTAACGACCCGTTTGGTTTCGACATTTCCGCGGCCAAAGACAAGAAGCGCCGGTCCAAGGGCCGCCGCGGCATGTCTGGTGCGTTCGAGACTTCGACCCGTATATGTGACAAGGCGGGTTGCAATGAGCCTGCCCAATATCGCGCGCCGAAGAACCCGCGCAATCTGGACGACTATTTCTGGTTCTGCAAAGAACATGTTCGCGAATACAACGCGAACTGGAACTATTTCCAGGGGCAAAGCGAAGAAGAGTTTCAGGACTTTCTGGACAATGCCACCGTATGGGAGCGCCCGACCAAGCCCTTCAGCCGCGGCGCGAAGGAACAGGCCTGGGCCCGCCATGGTGTCAATGATCCGCTGGAAATCCTGGGCGCCAACGGGACTTCGGTCGAGGCGCGCGCCAAGATCAGCCGCAAGCTGCCCCCTGCCGAGCGCAAGGCGATCGAGATCCTCGAGGCCAAGGACAACTGGACCCGTGCCGAGATTCGCAAGCAATACAAGGCGCTGGTCAAGGTTCTGCATCCCGACATGAATGGCGGCGATCGTTCCGACGAAGAGCGTCTTGCCGAGGTGGTCTGGGCCTGGGATCAGGTCAAGGAAAGCCGCTACATCCGCGACTGAGGCCCGTTCAGCCCCGGCGATCTGTGCCGCGCTGGACAGGACGCGGCGCAGCGAAGGCCAGTCCCAGCGCCAGCAGCGCGATCAGCACCACCGGCCATGGGCCCAGACGCAGCCATAATGTCGGGGCCATGGCGCCGGGCAGTTGTGCGTCGATCTTGCCCGTCTTGCCCAGGGCCAGTGTCTGGCGCAGCTGACCATGTGCGTCGATGACGGCGCTGATGCCGGTATTGGCGGCGCGAATCAACGGCAGGCCGCTTTCGATGGCGCGCAGCCGTGCCTGCGCAAGATGCTGATAAGGGCCCGAGAATGTGCCGAACCAGCCGTCATTGGTGATCTGCAGGACCCATTGCGGGCGTTCGTCCAGTCCGCGCAGATGTTGCGGGAAAATCGCTTCATAGCAGATCAGAGGCTGAAAACCGGGCAAGCCGGGCAGGGACAGGACGCGTGGGCCGGCCCCGGCAGAATAGCCGTTGCCCGTTTGCGCGGCAAAGGCCGTGATTCCGATTCGGGCCAGCGCGTCGCCCCATGGCATGTATTCGCCAAAGGGAACCAGGTGAAACTTGTCATAGACGGTCTGTATCCCGCCGTCCCGGGACAGCAGCGCAAGGCTGTTGTAAAAGCGCATGCCATCACGCCGCTGGATGCCCAGGGCCAATGGCGCGCCGGCACTGGCCGTCATGCGGGGCAGCAGGTCAGGCGCATCGTCCAGCAGGAAATTCACCGCCGTTTCCGGCCAGATCACCAGATCGCGCCGTCCGGGTTCCGAGGACAGATCCATCAGCCTGCGGAAAAACACTGCCGACCATTCCGGATCCCATTTCAGATGTTGTTCGGCATCGGGCTGAACGATTCGCAGGACGATATCGTGATCGGGCGGCAAAGGCGCGCTCAGTCGTGCCAGTCCGGCGGCCCAGCCCATGCCCAGCAGCAGGATCGAGGCCAGAATGCCCGGCAGCACCCCAAGAACGACAGGGGTCATGCGCCGCCACAGCAATCCCGGCAGCAGGGCCATGGAAATCGTGATCAGGCTCAGCCCGATAGCGCCGCCCCATGCTGCAAGCTGTGCCACCGGCGTGTCGGCCCATATATGTCCGGTCAGCGACCAGGGCAGCCCGGTGAATATCCATCCTCGCAGCCAGTCCGACAACAGCAGGGCCGCCGCAGCAGCCACCATCCGGTTGCGCCAGCCGACGGTAAGCCTGCTGGCCATCCAGACCGGCACGGCCCAGAACAGCGCGCCTCCGACCGCCATCAGGACCAGCGCAAAGGGCGCCATCCAGCCATAGATTTCCGGCTCTACCAGGAAAGGTTCGACGATCCAGCTCATCGACAGACCGAACCAGCCGAACCCGGCGGCCAAGGCATGCCAGAAGGTCGCACTGCGCGAGGCACGACCCAGACGCCAGAGCAGGATCGCAAGCGCGGCAATGGTGGCACCCCAGACCCCGAATGGCGCCAGACCAAGCGCAGCAATGATGCCCAGCAGCAGGTCTGCCAGCAGTTGCGCGAATGCGGGGCGATGCCCCCGCGTCAGGCGCGGAGGATCAAGCAGGCTTCTGTGCAACGCGCGCACGGCAGGGATCAGGCGTCGGCCTGATCCGCGCCCTCGCCCTGAGCCTTGGTGGGCTCTTCGGCGGCAGGCTCGGCCTTTTTGCGACGCGTGCGTTTCGGCGCGGGCTTGGGCTCGGAGGCAGTCTCTGCCTCGGCTTCCGCGGCGGGTTCAGCGGCTTTCTTGCGCCGGGTCCGCTTGGGCTTGGGCTTTTCTTCCGCCGCCGGTTCCGCCACGGGGCTGGCCGCTTCTTCGGTCGCGGCGGGTGCCGCTGTCTCGGCTGCGGGCTCGCTCTTGGGTTTGCGGGCGCGCGGCTTGCGGGGTTTCGGCGCGGGTTTGGCCTTCTCTTCGACAGGCGCGGCTTCGGCTGCGGCCGTTTCTGTGCTTGTCTCGGCTGCGGCCTCCGTCACGGGTTCCGTTGTCGCGGTCTCGGTCGTTGCCGCAGCGGCGGTTTCGCTTTTCCGCCGACGTGTCCGCTTGGGTTTGACGGGGGCTTGCGCGACTGGTGCTTCGGCGGCAGGGGCTTCGGCCGTGGTGGTTTCGGCTGCGCCGGTCTCGGCCGGGGGCGGGGCGGAAGCGGCCTCTGCCTCGGAAGCTGCCGGTGCTTCGGCCTTGTTTTCCGTGCTTTCGGTTGCTGTCACATCCTCGGCGGGCTTCGTGCGGCGACGGCTGCGACTGCGGCGCGCGGGCTTTTCGGCCTGGGCAGGGGCGGGCGCTTCCGCCGTGGTCACGACGGTGGCCTTGTCCTCGCCGTCATCCGACGCATCGGAGCCCGAGGTCAGCGAGGCGGGACGCAATTCGACCAGCATGAACTGCGGCACATGATCGCCCATGCCCATGACTGCCGGGCCACGATGGTCATCGTGCCGCCCGCGGCCACGCCGACGATCATCGCGATTCTGTTCGCGTTTTTCGGGACGAGGCTGTTCCTCGCGGCGGGGGCTGGGGACGGTGGCTTCTTTTTTCACGGGCTCTTCGCTGCGTGTTTGCTGAGGCTCGGGTTGAGCCGTGGTCTTGGGCTGTTCGTCGTCATTGCGGCTGCCACGACGGCGATCGCGGCTGGAACCGCGCCGTTCATTGCGATCCGGGCGATCCGAACGCGAGGAGGGGCGGGCATTTGCCGAAACGGCAAAGCCTTCCGGCTCCTTGCTGCGCGGCAGGGTCTGTTTCACCAGATTCTCGATGGCCGACAGATATTTCTCATCTGCGGGCGAGGCGATGCTGATGGCGGTTCCCAAGCGACCGGCACGACCGGTCCGGCCGATCCGATGAACATAATCCTCGGCATGGCTGGGAAGATCAAAGTTGAAGACATGGCTGACGGCCGGAATGTCCAGACCGCGCGCCGCCACGTCGGAGGCGATCAGCAGCTTCAGATTGCCATCGCGGAAACCTTCCAGCGTCTTGGTGCGGTGGCTTTGATCCAGATCGCCATGCAGCGGAGCGGCATCATAGCCATGCTTTTTCAGCGACTTCGCAACGATATCGACATCTGTCTTGCGGTTGCAGAACACGATGGCATTGGTCAGCTTCTCGCCTTCGGCATCGATCAGCGCGCGCAGCAGGTCGCGTTTGTGCTTGGCGGTCTGGTCGCGGCGCGCGGGGGCGATTTCGATCAGCCGCTGGGTGATCGTCTCGCTGGCGGTGGCCTGACGCGCAATCTCGATTCGCTCGGGGGCGTGCAGGAAGGTGTTGGTGATGCGCTCGATCTCTGGGGCCATGGTGGCGCTGAAGAACAGCGTCTGGCGCGTGAAGGGCGTCAGCTGGAAGATCCGTTCGATGTCGGGAATGAAGCCCATGTCCAGCATCCGGTCGGCTTCGTCCACGACCATGATCTGCACGCCGGTCAGCAGCAGCTTGCCGCGTTCGAAATGGTCCAGCAGGCGGCCGGGAGTGGCAATCAGCACGTCAACGCCGCGGTCGATCAGCTTGTCCTGTTCGCCAAAGCTGACACCGCCGATCAGCAGCGCCTTGGTCAGACGGGTGTTCTTGGCATAGGTGTCAAAGTTCTCGGCGACCTGCGCGGCTAGTTCCCGTGTCGGGCACAGAACCAGCGAGCGCGGCATCCGCGCGCGCGCGCGTCCACGACCCAGCAGGGTGATCATCGGCAAGGTGAAGCTTGCAGTCTTGCCGGTTCCCGTCTGAGCAATGCCCAGAACATCGCGGCCTTCCAGAGCGGGCGGAATGGCGCCAGCCTGGATCGGGGTCGGATGTTCATATCCGGCATCGACAACTGCCTGCAGGACCTTGGGGTCAAGTTTCAGATCGGTAAATTTCGTCATTCGGGGCTTTCCAAGCTCTCGCGCCAGATGCGCGTCGCGTTCCATGCCGCCGGGCATAAATGCAGTCGTGCGGCCTTTGTGGGACGCAATTCCGCACGCCCCTTCGGTTGGCACGCCGGATGCGCGCCATGTTTCGCCTAGACCAAAGCAGCTATAACGTCAATGATTTCACCAGAAACCCTGCTGAAAGGGCAGGTCGGGCGGAACTATCCCCTTTGGGGCGTGTTCGCCTGTATCATCAGGGGCAGGGGCGCGTATGGCAACGGAACTGACAGGCGGGCTGAGTGCAATGCAGGCCTTTGCTGTGGTCGGAATCGCAGGGGTCGGCGCGCAATGGCTGGCATGGCGGTTCAGATTGCCGGCAATCGTGCTGATGCTGGCGGCGGGGCTGTTCCTGGGTCCGGTGACAGAGATATTCGTTCCCTCGCGTGACATCGGGGATGTGATTCCGCCGATGATCGCGCTGGCCGTGGCGGTCATCCTGTTCGAGGGCGGGCTGACGCTGAGCTTCAAGAAACTGGCCGATGCGCGCCCCGGCGTGCGACGGCTTGTCTATATCGGTGCGCCGCTGGGATGGCTGATGTCATCGCTGGCGCTGGTCTTCGTGGCCGGGCTGGGCTGGGAATCGGCGATTGTCTTCGGCGGCATCATGATCGTGACCGGACCCACCGTGATCGCACCGCTGTTGCGACAGGCCAAGCTGACCTCGCGCCCAGCACAGATCCTGCAATGGGAGGGTATCGTCAACGACCCGATCGGTGCGCTGGTCGCTGTGTTCGCGCTTGAGATCGTGCTGGTCCGCAATACCGGGGTGACCTGGGGTGAGGCCCTGGCGCAACTGGTGCTGGGCATCGGCTTTGCGGCGGTGATCGGGGTTCTGGCCGGTTACATGGTGGTTCAGGCCTTCCGGCGCGGCTGGGTGCCCGAATACATGAAGGTGCCCCTGCTGTTCGTGACGGTGCTGGGGGTCTTCGCGGGTGCCGACAGCCTGTTGCATGAAAGCGGATTGCTGGCGGTGACGGTCATGGGCCTGGTCATCGCGAATGCCGATCTGCCCAGCTATCATGAACTGCACCGTTTCAAGGAACATGCCACGATCCTGCTGGTGTCAGGTGTTTTCATCCTGTTGGCGGCCAGCATCCGCTTTGAAACCCTGGCCCAGTTGAACTGGTGGCGGGCAGGGCTGTTCGTCGCCTCGGTGGTGTTGATCGCGCGGCCGGTGACGGTGATGCTGTCACTGATCGGGACCAATCTGCCTATCAAGGAACGCCTGCTGATTGCCCTGACCGGGCCGCGCGGGGTGGTTCTGGTCGCGGTCTCAGGGATTTTCGCCGAAAGGCTGGTCAATGAAGGGATCGAGGATGGTGCGCTGATCGCTCCGCTGGCCTTCGTGCTGGTGCTGGTGACGGTGGTGCTGCACGGCTTCACGCTGGCGCCTTTGGCGCGACGCATGGGGCTGACTTCGGGCGACCGTCCGGGTCTGTTGATCGTGGGGGGATCGCTGTTCGCAACCGGTTTGGCCAAGGCGCTGGAAAAGGCCGATGTGAATGTGCTGATCACCGATACCAACCGTGACCACCTGCGCACCGCGCGCGCCGTCGGCGTGCAGACTTTCTATGGCGACATTCTGGGGGATGCTGCCGAACATAATGTCGAGTTCATCGCTTATGGCGCGATTCTGGCCGCATCTGACAATGATGCCTATAACACCTTGGTGGCCACGGATCTGGCACCTGAATTCGGACGTGATTCGATCTGGCAGTTGGCGCGCCACAAGGAAGACCGTGCACGCCATGCCTTGCCGACGCAACTGGGCGGGCAGACGATCGAGGGCAATCGCACCTTGGCACAATATCTTGAACTGCTTGGCGAGGGCTGGATCTTTCGCACGACACGGCTGACCGAGGAATACCGTCTGGAGGCATGGCGCGAGGCGCGTCCCGGCGCCATTCCCCTGGCCGTGGTGCAGAACGGGCAGCTGTGGCTGGTCAACAGCGAGGATGATCTGGTCGACAAGCCCGACATATATATCGTGTCGATGCTGCCCCCCGATGTCGCCCAGCAGATCGAGCAGGAAAACGAGGCACAGACAGCGCCCAAGGATAGCGCCCGAGAGGTCGCCCGCGCCGAGGCCGAGGCCGTCCGCCGCGGCGAGGGAAGTGGCAGCGTGCCGGGCGGCGAAAATGCTACTGCGGCTGACCGGCTGCGTGATCAATCGAAGGATGACCCCGATCTGATGGAATCGCAGGGCGATGTCTCGGACGGGGATAGAACCCCGCGCGAACCGCCGCAAAAGGACCCAGACGCGGATTTGCCCAAGGACTGATCCGTCGGGGAACAGGCCTTCATGCTGTTGACCTTTGCCGCATGCAGGCGTTAACCCCCGATGGTCAGTCAGGAAGCAGATCATGAACCTTTTCACCGATCTTCGCGGCGTCGTTGTCGAGGCGCTGGATCAGATGTCGCTTGCGGGCGAATTGCCCGCAGGGCTTGATTATCGCAATGTCGCCGTGGAACCCCCGCGCGATCCCGCACATGGCGATATGGCCACCAATGCCGCCATGGTGCTGGCCAAACCCGCCGGCATGAAGCCGCGCGAGATTGCCGACAAGCTGGCCGCCCGCCTGACCGATCCGCGGATCGCCAGTGCCGAAGTGGCGGGGCCGGGTTTTCTGAACCTGCGGTTGTCGCCTGCGGTCTGGCAGGGGGTGATCACCACTGCCATTCGCGAAGGCAAGGCATTCGGCCGGTCCGACATCGGCCGCAACCAGAAGGTCAATGTCGAATTCGTCAGCGCCAACCCGACCGGGCCGATGCATGTCGGCCATGTGCGCGGCGCGGTATTCGGTGATGCGCTGGCCAATCTGCTGGATTTCTCGGGCCATGATGTCACCCGCGAATACTACATCAATGACGGCGGCGCACAGGTCGATGTGCTGGCGCGTTCGGCCTATGAGCGTTATCGCGAGGCCAACGGGCTGGAACCCGAGATTCGTGAAGGGCTGTATCCGGGCGATTATCTGATCCCCGTCGGCGAGGCGCTCAAGGAAAAATACGGCGAATCGCTGCTGGACAAACCGGAGAGCGAATGGCTGGTCGAACTGCGTGAATTCGCGACTCAGGCGATGATGGAAATGATCCGGCAGGATCTGGCCGCGCTCGGTGTGCGCATGGATGTCTATTCCAGCGAAAAGGCACTTTATGGCACAGGCAAGATCGAGGCGGCGATCGAACGGCTGAACAGCCTTGGCCTGATCTATCGCGGCGTGCTGGAACCGCCCAAGGGCAAACTGCCCGAGGATTGGGAAGCGCGCGAACAACTGTTGTTCAAATCCAGCGCCCATGGCGATGACGTGGATCGCCCGATCCAGAAATCGGATGGCGCATGGACCTATTTCGCACCCGATATCGCCTATCACTGGGACAAGATCGACCGTGGCTTTGACCAGTTGATCGACGTCTTCGGGGCCGATCACGGCGGCTATGTCAAACGCATGACCGCTGCGGTGAAAGCACTGTCGGACGGGCGTGTGCCGCTGGACGTCAAGCTGATCCAGCTGGTCAAGCTGTACAAGAATGGCGAGCCCTTCAAGATGTCCAAGCGCGCGGGCACATTCGTGACCCTGCGCGATGTGGTCGAGGAAGCGGGGGCCGATGTGACCCGTTTCATCATGCTGAACCGCAAGAACGACGCGCCGCTTGATTTCGATTTCGCCAAGGTTCTGGAACAGTCCAAGGACAACCCGGTCTGGTATGTGCAATATGCCAGCGCAAGGGTGCATTCGGTGCTGCGCCGCGCCAGGGATTCGGGAATTGATGTGTCCGATCAGGCGCTGATCGGCGCCGATCTTGGTGCAATTTCCCATCCCGCCGAGCTTGACTTGGCCCGGAAAGTTGCCGAATGGCCACGCCTGATCGAACATGCGGCCCGCGCGCATGAGCCTCATCGCGTCGCATTTTTCCTCTATGAGATCGCCTCGGACCTGCATTCCCTTTGGAATCGGGGCAATGACGACACCAGTCTGCGCTTTGTGCAGGATGGCGATTCGGCAACGACACAAGCAAAAATCGCGTTGGTTCGGGCCGTTGGCGTTGTCATTTCAAGTGGTCTCGCTATCCTTGGGGTCACTCCGGCGGAAGAAATGCGCTGAACAAACGGCGCCGCCTCGGGATGTGATGAGCAGTCAACGGTAAAGTCGGGTTAACCGGCAGACAGGCAGGCTATGGCAGTGATGGATTTCCGCGAAGGCGGCTATGTGTTTTCGCGCCACAAGGTGCGGCGCGAGTTCTCCTATGATCAGCATGGTTCTGATGACGGTCAGTCCAACCATGATCACAGCCGTTTTGTCGCCGACCCGGATGGCACCGACAGCTTCTCGTCCCGTATCGGGCGGTTGACCCATTACCTTGGGGCTTTGGCCTCGGTGGCGTTGATGGTCGGCCTGATGGCCTGGGGCTGGCAACTGGTCTCGCGCGATGTTTCGGGTGTTCCGGTGATCCGCGCGGTTGCCGGCGATGCACGGACCGCGCCGGAAGATCCCGGCGGAGAACTGTCCAGCTATACCGGCTATGCCGTCAACAGCGTCGCGGAAGGCGCACCAGAGCAGCCGGTGCAGCAGGTCGCGATCGTTCCTGACGGGGGTGAACTGACCGATGAGGATGTTCCCATGGGGGCCTTCGGCATTGCCGCCCATGAACCGACCAATCCCAAGGATGCGCCACTGAATTTCGATGGGGCGCCTGTCGTGCCGCTGTCTGACAGCGAAGCGCGGGCCCTGGCCGAGGCACGGGCGGCTGCAGAAGCCGAGCGTCTGGCCCTTGCTGCGGCAGATGTCGAAAAAGCCGCCATCATCGATGCTCCGGCCAGTGAAGGCCCGGTGAATGAGGTCATCACGGATGAGAACGGCCAGCCGGCCCAGACCGATGCGATTGCCGCCGCGCTGGCCGAGGCGCAGGCCGCCGCGAATCCGGGGATCCTGCGGGCTTCCTCGCGTCCGGCGCCGCGCCCGCGTCACATGCGCGTGGCTTCTGCGGGCACCACCGCGACCGATGCCCGCCCTGCCGCGCCTCCGGCGGCCCCGGTTCCCGCAGCGGCGGCAAGTGGTCCACTGGTGCAGATCGGCGCATTTGACAGCAATGCCATTGCCTCGGGCGAATGGAACCGGTTGACCGGCAAGTTCGGCTCTCTGTTTTCGGGCAAGGGGCAGGTAATCCAGAAGCACCAATCCAATGGCCGGACCTTCTGGCGGCTGCGGGTTGCCGGATTCGGTTCGATCAGCGAGGCACGTCAATTCTGTGCAGCCCTGAAATCGGGTGGCACCGACTGCCTTGCGCTGGCCCGTTGAGCCGAAGCGGGATGGCACATGGCGCGACCATTCTGGGCGGCATCGCCGGGACCGAACTGTCCCCCGAGGAACGTGACTTCTTCCGTGCCGCCGATCCCTGGGGCTTCATTCTTTTCGCCCGCAATGTCGAATCGCCCGAGCAACTGCGTCGTCTGACGGGGCAGTTGCGCGATTCCGTCGGCCGTGATGCGGTCATCACCGTCGATCAGGAGGGCGGCAGGGTGCAGCGCCTGCGCGCACCGCATTGGGCAGAATGGCCTGCGCCACTGGATCAGGCCGAGGCAGGCGCGCGCGCCATGTGGTTGCGCTACTATCTGATTGGCCGTGAATTGCATGACGTCGGGATCGATTCCGATTGTGCGCCGACACTGGATGTCGCGCAGGCCGACACGCATCCGTTCCTGCGCAATCGCTGTCTGGGCAGCGACCCGGATCAGGTTGCCACGTTGGGACGCGCGGTGGCAGAGGGGCTGTTGGCGGCGGGTGTGCTGCCGGTCATGAAACATATGCCGGGTCACGGGCGTGCAGTGGCCGACAGCCATCACGACCTGCCCCGCGTCAGCTCCAGCCTGCAGGAACTGGATGCGCTGGACTTCGCGCCTTTCCGGGCGCTGGCAGATCTGCCGATGGGGATGACGGCACATATCTGCCTTGATGCGGTGGATGATGCGCCAGCGACGGCCTCGGCCCCGGCGGTGCAGCTGATTCGGCAGCAGATCGGCTTTGACGGGCTGCTGATGACCGATGACATCACCATGCAGGCGCTGTCGGGAACCGAGGCGGAACGGGCGCAGGCCTCGATTGCCGCCGGATGCGATCTGGTTCTGCATTGCAATGGCAGCGTTGCCAGCATGGAGCCGGTGGTCGCCGCAGCGGGGCAGATGACCCCGCAGGCACAACGCCGCGCCGATGCGGCCCTGCAGATGCGTCAGGCGCCGCAGGATCTGGATCGCCACGCATTGCAGGCCGAATGGCAGGCCTTGGTCGCGGGACTGGCCCTGACTTGACTTGCGACGTTGCTGGCCCGACTCTGTCTGCCTGATTGATTGGAGGTCGCGTGACCCGTTCCGGCAGCGAAGTGCCCTATCTGAAGCCCGTTCCGACGTCGCCCGCCGAGGGCGGTGACGATGCGATAACGGTCGCTCAGCGGCGCGCGGAAGAGGCGCTGATCGTCGATGTCGACGGCTATGAGGGGCCGCTGGATCTGTTGCTGACACTGGCGCGCACACAGAAGGTCGATCTGATGAAGGTCTCGGTGCTGCATCTGGCCGAGCAATATCTGACCTTTGTGGAGCAGGCGCGCAAATTGCGCATCGAGCTGGCGGCCGACTATCTGGTCATGGCAGCCTGGCTGGCCTTCCTGAAGTCACGCCTGCTCTTGCCGCCAGATCCCGAGGCCGAAGGCCCTTCGGCCGAAGACATGGCCGCGCATCTGGCCTTTCAGCTGGAACGGCTGGACGCGATGCGGCAGGCAGCGGCCCAGTTGATGGCGCGTGACCGGCTGGGGATCGATCGTTTCAAACGCGGGGCCCCTGAAACCGTTGCGCGCAAGCGGCGCACCGAATGGCAGGCCGGCTTGCTGGACCTGATGCGCGCCTATGCACGACTGCGCACCAAGGATGAATTCCGCCCCTATGCCTTTGACCGGCAGGACATCTATACCATGGAGCAGGCGTTGGAACGCCTGCGCCGCATGATCGGCTATGTGGGGGACTGGACCGAGCTTTCCGATTTCCTGCCCGAGGGATGGGGCGGGCCGGGCGCAAGGGTCCGTTCAGCGACCGCCGCGACCTTTGCTGCCTCGCTGGAGCTTGCGCGACAGGGTCGGTTGGAGATACGCCAGAGCGAAACCTTCGCACCGATCAGCTTTCGGCGCAGACCCATATCCGATCAGAACTGACGTGACCGAGCCAAATCATACCCAAGACCAGATTTCCGCCGACAGGGTGCGGGCAGGTGATGTGACGCCTCCGCCCATGTCCGAACAGATGCGGATGGTTGAGGCCGTGCTGTTCGCTGCCGCCCAGCCGATCAGCCTCAATGAACTGAAGAACCGCTTGCCGGCTGGAAGCGACCCGGCCGAAGCCTTGGCGCTGTTGCGCATCCAATATGAAGGGCGCGGTGTCGTGATCGAGCGCATTGGCGACGGCTATGCCTTTCGCACGGCCGCAGATCTGGGCTTTCTGATGCAGGCCGAGGCCGTCGAGCAGCGTCGCCTGTCGCGCGCCGCAGTCGAGACCCTGGCCATCATCGCCTATCATCAGCCCGTGACCCGTGCCGAGATCGAGGAAATCCGCGGTGTCAGCGTCAGTCGCGGCACGCTGGACCAGTTGATCGAGATGGAATGGGTCCGCATGGGGCGTCGGCGGATGACCCCCGGACGCCCCGCCACCTTTGTCGTGACCGAGGCTTTTCTGGACCATTTCGGGCTGGAATCGGCGCGCGACCTGCCGGGTCTGTCGGAATTGCGCGCAGCCGGTCTGCTGGAGTCCCGCCCGGCCGAGGATGGGCTGGCGCTGCCGGGGACGGGTCAGGATGACGAAGCCGAGGAAGATCCCGCCGACCCGGCGGATGATTTCTTCGAGGAAGAATAGGAAGAAGACATGGGCCAGATCATCAACATGATTCTTCGCCAGATTCTTCGGCAGGCCATGCAGTGGGGCATTCGCAAGGGCGTCAACAGGATGGGGCAGAACCCGGGCAAGACCGGGTCCAGGGCATCGCCACAAACCGCCCGGAACCAGCAGCAGACCGTAAAACGCATTCGGCAGGCGATGCGCGTAATCCGGAGAATTGGTCGCTAAGCCTCGCCATTGGGGCGTCCAGCGGCTAAGGCGGATGCATGAGCAATGAAGATTTCGAGATTTTCCTGGTGGCGACGCCAGGGCTGGAACAGCCCTTGGCATCGGAAGCACGGGAATTGGGCTGGCAGCCGGTCGTGCAGCCGGGCGGTGTGGCCATTCGCGGTGGCTGGCCTGATGTCTGGCGCGCGAATCTGTGGCTGCGCGGGGCGACGCGAGTGCTGGCGCGGGTTGGCAGTTTTCGGGCGATGCATCTGGCGCAGCTGGACAAGCGCTCGCGCAAGTTTCCCTGGGCCGAGGTGTTGCGCAAGGACGTTGCGGTGCGCGTCGAGGCCACTTGCAAGGCCAGCCGGATCTATCACGCCAAGGCCGCCACGCAACGGATCGAACGGGCCATCCAGGAAGAACTGGGCGCGACGATCGCGCCCGATGCGCAGGTGGTCGTCAAGGTCCGGATCGAAGACGACCTGGTCACCATCAGTCTGGATACGACAGGCGAATCGCTGCACAAGCGCGGTCACAAGGAAGCGGTGGCCAAGGCTCCGATGCGGGAAACCATGGCAGCCATGTTCCTGCGCGAAATGGGTTATGACGGATCTCAGGCGGTGCTGGACCCGATGTGCGGATCAGGCACATTCCCGATCGAGGCCGCCGAAATGGCCGCCGGAATGGCGCCGGGGCGCTCGCGCAGCTTTGCCTTTGAAACGCTGGCGAGTTTCCGTCCCAGAATCTGGCAGGATCTGTGCGCTGAATCACCGAACCGCCCCCCTGCGGCGCGCTTCTATGGCAGCGACCGTGATGCCGGGGCAATTCGCATGAGCGTGGCGAATGCCATGCGCGCAGGTGTGGCAGAGGCGATCAGCTTTGAATGCCGTCAGATCGCTGATCTGCAACCCCCCGATTGCGATCCGGGGCTGGTGATCCTGAACCCGCCCTATGGCACGCGGATCGGCAACAAGGGCCCATTATATGGGCTGCATGCCGCCATGGGCGAGGTGTTTCGCGAGCGTTTCAAGGGCTGGAAAATCGGCATCATCACCAGCGAGGCCGGCTTGGCCAAGGCGACCGGGCTGAAATTCCTGCCCGCCGGACCCATCGTGGCCCATGGCGGGCTGAAGATCCGGCTGTGGCAGACCGCGCCTCTGGGTTGACCCTCAGACGAACTGCTTAGCCAGCTTCAGGCCCTGCCCCTGATAGTTCGACTTGATCCCGGCGCCGTAAAGACGGTCGGGGCGGGCTGCCATGCGTTCATAGACCAGCCGTCCGACGACCTGCCCGTGTTCCAGCACGAAGGGGGCCTCGTGGCAGCGCACTTCCAGAACGCCGCGTGACCCGGCGCCGGAACTGCCAATGCCGAAACCGGGATCGAAAAAGCCCGCGTAATGCACGCGAAACTCTCCGACCATGGCAAGATAGGGCGCCATTTCGGCGGCGCAATCAGCGGGGATGGCCACGGATTCGCGGCTGACCAGAATATAGAAGGCTCCGGGATCAAGGATCAGCCGGCCCTCGGTCGTGTGCAATTCGTCCCAGAAATCCGCCGCGGGATATTGCGCGATGCGGTCCAGATCGATCACGCCGCTGTGGGGGCGGGCGCGATAGCCGACCAGATCGCCCCGGGCAGGGCGCAGATCGACCGAAAAGCCCAGCCCGTGGTCAATCAGGGCCTCGCCCTCGACCAGTGGTTCACGGGCGTTGAGATCACGCAGTTCCTGATCGCTGAGCACGGCCTGTCCGCGACGCAGGCGCAACTGGTTCAGGCGCATGCCGGGACGAACCAGCACCGAAAAGCTGCGCGGGCAGATTTCCGCATAGAGCGGGCCGCTATAGCCATCGGGCAGGCGGTCGAATTCGGTGCCGTCATCGGTCACAAGCCGCGTCAGCAGGTCCAGTCGTCCGGTCGAGGATTTGGCATTGGCGACGGCGGTCAATCCCGGCGGCAGGCTGAGACGTTCGTTCAGCGGGACCAGATAGACACAGCCGCGCTCCAGCACTGCACCGCCGCCGAGATCCATTTCATGCATCTGGAAATCGTTCAGCCGATCTTCGATTCGCTGCCCGCGTCCGGCCAGAAAGCTGGCGCGCAGGCGATAGGCCTTGTGGCCCAGCCGCAGGTCCAGGCTGGCAGGTTGGATCTGTTCGGGGATGATCTCGGTCTGGGCGGAAATCGCACCTTGATGGATCAGGTCGCGGATCTCGCTGTCAGGCAGAACGCCGTTCATCACTCTTCCCCCGGTAAACTGGCTGGCAGAAACGGAAACGCCCACCCCCGCGAAGGAGTGGGCGTTTTCGAAGTGGTCGGGCCGGCGAGATTCGAACTCGCGGCCTTCCGTCCCCCAGACGGACGCGCTAACCAGGCTGCGCCACGGCCCGACGCCGGCCATATAGATCGAAGCGGCAGGGATGCACAAGGCCCAGGACGCGGAAATTTGTGATCAGGGGCCATCAATCAGTAATAATTTGCGCCGATGTTCTGGCTCAGCGCGGAAATCGTCGTGCGCGCGGCGGGCAGACGCGGGTCATCGGCCGTGATGCGCCGCAGGATCGCGGCTGTCGAAACCAATCGCGCCAGCCAGTTCGCCCCGGCATCGTCGCGTGACGGTTCCTGCTGCAGGGGCAGTTCGGGCGGCTCGGCGGGGCGAACTGGCTGGCCAAGAGGCCGGTCGGGGGCTGCGGTCTCTGCCCCATTGCCGATGACAGCATCTGGCGCGTCCGGCGCAGCATCATGGCGGGTGATCCGCTCTGTTGAGCCGGTTTGGCCCTGTGAATCGGTTTCGCCCTGCGGAGCGGGTTCCAGCATGCGCAGACGTTCCGCCCCGCGCTGGCGGACCGCTTCTCCGCGATCCTGTGCCATCAGCTTCTTGGCTCCGCGAATGGTCAGCCCATCCTCGCGCAGGACTTCGCACAATCCGGCTGCAAGGCGCAGATCATCCGGGCGGTAATAGCGCCGCCCGTCGGGGCGCTTCATGGGGCGCAGCAGTGTGAACTGTGTCTCCCAATAGCGCAGGACATGCGGCGCAACACCGATCAGTTTGGCGACCTCACCGATCGAGCGGAATGCATCTGCTCCCTTGTTCATTTTTGGAAATGCGCCCTATCGCTTGTTACCGGCGGCCACCCGCTCCTTCATCAGATGGGAAGGACGGAAGGACAGCACCCGGCGCGGCGTTATCGGAACCTCTTCACCGGTTTTGGGATTTCGGCCAATCCGCTCGTTCTTGTCACGAACGCTGAATGTGCCAAAGGAAGAAATCTTGACCTGTTCGCCACGCACCAACGCGTCCGAGACATGCTCCAGAACGCTTTCGACCAGCTGCGCGGACTCGTGACGCGACAGGCCCACGTCGCGGAACACAGCTTCAGCCAAGTCCATACGGGTCAGCGTTTTTTCGCCCATGATTGATCCTCTTTTGCGTTAACAGGATGAGGCCGAAAGGGCCTACTGTCAACGTGAAGGGCGGGGAATCGTTCCCCGCCCGACACTTGCGCGACAAAATCTGCGGATTACTGCGCACAGCTTTCGATTTTGGCGAGATCGGGCCCGTTCGGAGTCCTCCCCAGGTTGAAGGGCGCCGAGGCGTCACGCCAGATTGCATAGTCCTGCAGATAGCCGACCTGGCTGGCATAGACCTTGGCCGACAGCGGGTTTTCACAGGCGACTTCCTCGATGGTCTCATTGGCCATCTTCTGGATCTCTTCCAGCGCCGCATCGTCAAGGCGGTTGATCTCGGTGCCGGCTTCCTGGAACTTGGCAAAGGCTTCGGTCGCACGCTTTTCGGTGAAGGCCAGGCTCCACAGCATCGTGGCATCGGCCGCAGTCTTCAGACGTGCCTGGGTTTCCTCGTCCAATGCATCCCATGCGGCCTTGTTGATCATCACCCCAAAGACCGAGGAGGACTGGTGCCAGCCCGGCGTCGACCAATATTTGGTGACCTGCTGGAAGCCACCCGAGAAATCGACATTCGGGGTCGAGAACTCGGCACCGTCGATCACGCCGCGTTCCAGCGACTGATAGATCTCGCCGCCGGCCATGCTGACCTGATTGCCGCCCAGCTTTTCAAGAAGCTTGCCCTGTTCCAGACCGGACAGGCGCAGCCGCAGCCCCTTGAGATCCTCGACCGTCTTGATCGGCTTGTCGACGGTGCGGAAGCCGGATTCATTGTTGGTGACGCCATAGGGCAGATAGACCATGCCGAATTTGCCATAGACCTCGTTATAGAGATCCGCGCCGCCCCATTCCTGAATCCAGTTCACATAATCGACGGCGTTGAACAGGCTTGCCGTGGTGGCAAGGGGCGAGAATGCGCTGTCACGGCCCGCCCAATAGCCCGGCCAGTCTCCACCCGCCTGAATGGTGCCCGATTCAACGGCCCCAAAGACTTCGCCGGCGGGAACCAGACTGCCGCCTTCGTAGAATTCGATGGTCAGTTTGTCATCGTCGATCAGGTCGTTTGCCAGCTGCGCCCAGTGCTTGTCGATCTCGATAAGCTCAAGGCTCGACGGCCAGGTGGTGGTCATGGTCCAGTTTTCGGCCAGGGCCGGTGCCGCCACGGACAGGGCCAGAACGGTGGTCGTGAGCAGTGTTTTCATTCGTTATACCTCCTCAGTAATGTTGAAATGCCTGATCGCGTCAGCCGCCGTAGAGCCGTGTCGGCAGCCATGTGACCAGACCGGGAAACAGGATGATCAGCGCACACATCACCACGATGAGGGCAATGAAGGGCAGCACGCCGCGGATGATATCCGTGGTCGAAACCTCGGATGGTGCAATTGCGCGCATGTAGAACAACGCATAGCCGAAGGGCGGTGACAGAAAGCTGGTCTGCAGGACCACTGCCATCAGCACCACGAACCACAGCGGTTCGATGCCCATTTCGCTGACCAGCGGCAGAAAGATCGGAAAGGACAGCAGCACGATGCCGGTCCAGTCAAGGAACATGCCAAGGATGAAGACGACGATCAGCATGACCGCGATCAGCGTATAGGGATCATCCGCCAGCCCTCGAATCAGGTCCTGGCTGGCGCGCAGGCCGCCGGTGATGTTGAAGACACCGGTAAATGCGGTTGCGCCGACGACGATGAACAGGATCATCGCAGAGGTGCGACCGGTCTCCAGCAGCGCGGAATAGAAGGTCTTCCATTCAAAGCGACCGCGGAAGATGACGATCAGCAGGGCCAGAACGGCACCGATCGCGCTGGCTTCGGTTGCGGTGGCGATACCGGCCAGAAGCGACCCCAGAATGCCGAGAATCAGGACCAGGGGCGGCACGGCCTCGGCGATCAGCATGCGCCACAGGGCGCTGCGACTGATCTGCTCGTCATCGCGGATGGGCGGTGCCCAGTCGGGTCGCATCCAGGCGATTGCCGCCACGTAAAGCGCATACATGACGCCCAGAACCATGCCGGGAATCATCGCCCCTGCGAACAGCTGCCCGACCGACAGCCCCGGTGCATAGGAGGCCATCAGGATCAGCATGATCGACGGCGGGATCAGAATGCCAAGACAGCCCGAGGCCGCAATCAGCCCCGTGGCCAGGCGTTTGTCATAGCCATATTGCAGCATGGGTTTCAGCGCCATCATGCCCATGACCGTGATCGAGGCCCCGATGATGCCGGTGGTCGCCGCCAGCAGGATCGAGATGAACACCACCGCCAGGCCCAGTCCGCCGGTGACGCGCGCCATCAGGTGGCGCAGCGCCTCGAACATCCTGTCGGTCACGCCGCTGTCGGAAAGAAAGCGTGCCATCAGCACGAAGAGGGGAATGGCGATCAGCACGTAATTGTCCAGCACATCGCCGAAAATCCGGTTGATCACGATGCCCAGCACCATCGGCTTGCCGGCGATGATCGCGCCAAGGACCGCCGTGCCACCCAGCACGAAGGCCAGCGGATGCCCCATGAACAGGCCCAGCAGCAGCAGGCCCGACATAATCAGTGCAATCGATTCACCGGACATCCATAGGCTCCATCGGTTCAACATGTCCGGTCTTGCTCAAGACCAGTTTCAACACTTCGCTGAGGCCCTGAATCAGCAGCAGCACGGCGGCAAGGAACATTGCGATTTTCAGCGGGTAAACCGGAAGCTGCACCGCCCCATAGGTCAGTTCACCCTGCTTGTAGGATGTCATCGCGAAATCGAAGCTGCGCCGGGCAAAGACCCATGAAAAGGGAAAGAAGAAGATCAGGTATCCGGCAACCTCGACCCAGCGTCTGGCCTGGGTGCCAAGGCGTTCGGTCACAAGGTCGACCCGGACATGGGCCTGATGGCGCAGCGCATAGCCCCCCAGCATGATGAAGTAGAATCCGTAAAGCTGCTTGGTCAGATCGAAGGCCCATCGTGTGGGCTCGCCAAGGAAATAACGCATGAAAACGTCATAGATAATGATACCGGCGAAGACGATCGCTACGATCGACACGATCCGGCCGACGACTTCGTTGATGCCGTCGATCACACGAATAATCGGCAAACTATGGACCCTCCCAAGGTCAGAGGCTTGAGGTTCACGCGCCTCTTTGAAGACAGTGTTTCTTCTGGTGGCGAGGCTGTCAACCGATTGAACGTAATCGGTGAAAATTTGAATTTGATGACCGGACTGCCTATCTTGGGGCTTTACAGGAGGGTGAGCCATGGCAGGTGGATGGGCCCGCGACGATGCGGTCAATGAACAGATCGAGATCAGCACGGCCGAGGCGATAGCGCGGGCGCGATTGCGCAGTGCGGCGCCGGCGCGTCCGTCGGCCGAGTTCTGCCGCGAATGCGATGAACCGATTCCCGAACCGCGACGGATTGCAATGCCGGGGGTGCAGCTTTGCGTCGAGTGTCAGTCTGGCCATGACAGGGCAGGGCGGAAGACAGGCGGCCTCAACCGGCGCGCCAGCAAGGATTCACTGCTGAAATGATCCGCAACTGCGCTTTGCGGCTTACCAGCGCAGGACGACCGATCCCCAGCTGAGGCCGCCACCGATGGCCTCGGTGACCAGGACATCGCCGGGTTTGAAGCGGTTTTCGCCATTGGCGATCGACAGGGCCAGCGGGATCGAGGCCGCCGATGTATTGCCGTGATCGGCCACCGTCAGCACGACCTTTTCCATCGGCAGGCCCATTTTTTGGGCGGTGCCGCTGATGATGCGCTTGTTGGCCTGATGGGGCACCAGCCAGTTCACGTCCGAGGTTTCCAGCCCGGCCTTGTCCAGCGCGGCATGGGCGGTCTTGGTCAGCTTTTCGACCGCGTGGCGAAACACCAGATTGCCCTGCATGCGCAGTTGTCCCGCGGTGCCCGTGGTCGATACGCCGCCATCGACATAGAGCAGATCGCGATAGGTGCCGTCACTATGCAGGTCGGAGGACAGGATGCCACGATCATCCGAGGTTCCGGCACTGTCGCGTGCCTCCAGAATCACGGCCCCGGCCCCGTCCCCGAACAGCACGCAGGTGCTGCGGTCGGTCCAGTCCATGATGCGTGAAAAGGTCTCGGCGCCGATCACCAGAAGACGATTGGCCATTCCGGCGCGCAGCATGGCGTCGGCATTGGCCAGCGCAAAGACAAAGCCTGCGCAAACAGCCTGCACGTCATAGGCAAAGCCACGTGTCATCCCCAGTCCCGATTGAACCATGGTGGCGACTGCGGGAAAGGTGAAATCCGGGGTCGATGTGGCCAGAACGATGCCGTCGATTTCATCGGCGGTCAGCCCGGCATTTTCCAGCGCCGCCTTTGCGGCGCGGATGGCCAGATCGCTGGTGGTCTGGCCATCTGCCGCGAAATGACGCCGCTCGATCCCTGAGCGAGAGCGGATCCATTCGTCGTTGGTGTCCAGCCGTTCTTCGAACCAGCTGTTTTCCACAACACGTTCGGGAAGGTAGTGCCCGGTGCCGACGACGATGGATCTGCGAATCATGATGTTACCTCGGTCTCGTCGGTATCGCCCGGGTTTGCCACGACGCTTTGGGCGACCCGGGCGGCGAGCCGGTCCTGAAAGCCGGATTGAGTCAATGTGAAGGCCAGCTTGATCGCCGCCGCAACGCTTGTTGCATCCGCGGACCCATGCGATTTGACCACGGTTCCGTTCAACCCCAGGAAGATGCCGCCGTTCACGCGACGCGGGTCGATGCGCTTGCGCAGCCGCCGCAGCGACGTCATGGCAAGAAGGGCTGCGAATTTGGACATGAACGAATTGGCGAAGGCTTCCTTGAGAAAATCTCCGACCAGCTTGGCTGTGCCTTCGCCGGTCTTCAAGGCGACATTCCCGGTAAAACCGTCGGTCACGATCACATCTACGCGTCCCGAGGGCAGATCGCCGCCTTCGACAAAGCCGACATATTCGAAATTGCCGCTTTCGGCAGTTGCGGCGATCAGGTCGTTGGCCTGTTTCAGCTCGGCCCGGCCCTTGTGTTCTTCGGTGCCGACATTCAGCAGCCCGATTCGCGGGCAGGTGACCCCAAGGCCATTGCGGGCATAGGACGCCCCCATCATCGCATATTGCAACAGATCATGGGCATCGGCGCGGATGTCTGCGCCGCAATCCAGCATGATGTTGAAACCCTGCGGGCTTTTCGAGGGCCACAGGCAGGCGATCGCGGGCCTGTTCACGCCGGGCAGCTTGCGCAGCCGCAGCATCGACATGGCCATCAGCGCGCCGGTGTTCCCGCAGGAAATCGCGGCCCCGGCCTCGCCTTTCTTGACGGAATCGATGGCGGACCACATCGAGGTTCCCGTGCCCTTGCGCACGATCTGGCTGGGCTTGTCCTCCATGGTCACCACATCATCGCAGTGGCGGATGTCGCAGCGTCCGGCAAGGTCCTTGCGACGACCGATCAGGCGGCGAAGCTGGGCTTCGTCACCATGAACGATGAATCGGATGTCGGGATTCTTGCGCGCGCTTTCAGCCATGCCGGCGACGATGACCGAGGGGCCTCGGTCGCCACCCATCGCATCAATCGAAATGACCACGCTGCCCCCGGTTTCGGGGGCGCGCGGATCTGAATTGGTCGCGGAATCGACGGTCATTTAATTGGCGCGGGCGGGCCCGGATCAGGCCGCGTCGTCGTCCAGGTCGATCTCGTTTGCCTGCGCGACAACTTCACGGTCGGCATAGTGGCCGCAGGACGGGCAGACGTGATGCGGGCGCTTCAGTTCGCCGCAGTTCGGGCATTCATTCGGGTTACCCGCAACCAGCGAATCATGCGCGCGGCGCATGTTGCGTTTCGAGCGGGTTACGCGGTTCTGGGGGACAGCCATGTCACGACCTCGTTTCGGGGTGCGGCGATCAAACGCCTTCGCACCGTGTGTATGGAATTCGAAAATGAACCGCGCAGATACGCGATGAAATGCCGGCCCGCAAGCCCTTGCAGCAGGCGGCCCGCCCTAATTGCACCGAATGGCCGCCGAAAAACCAGCCCCGCGTTCATTTCCAGGGCATCGAACACCCCGGTTGTGGTCTTGCTGCAACGCTGCAGGGGCCGGGCGGCAGGCTGCATCAATCTTCTCCGCCCGGCCCCGACAGGCCGCCCAGCAGCTTGTCCAGCCCGGCAAAGGGTTTTTTCGTGTCCGGCGTATCATCCTCGATCGCCGAATCCCCCAGTGCGGCATCCTTGGCCCGCGGATACTGGGGCAGGGCCAGCGCCAGGGCTTCGATCATCACGGCCGACAGGTCGATGAATTGCCCCAGCGGTTCCAGGGTTTCATCCGGCATTTCGACCTCTTCTTCCTCGGGCGGGCGCAGATGGGGCGAAAACACCCGCTCGACCGGTTCGTCGATGCCGGTCCGGACTGGCTTCAACGTGATCACGCAGGGTTGAACAACCCTTGCGCGCAGCTGGCCGGTCAGCGCCCAGGCATCACCACCACGCGCGCGAATCTCGCCTTGAAACGAAAGTTTCGGCAGGTCCGAAATCTGCAGTTCTTCGGCAATGGCCTTGCGGGTGCTTTCATCCGGGGTCAATAAGAACGGCGTGGCCGCGCGCGGGTTCAGATGCGCGACGCGCAGGCGTTGCGTATTCGGGGTCGGGGCGGGCATTCTGGGGTCTCCGGGGTTCATGAGGCGGATATGATGACGACAAGCTGCCGACAAGCCCCCGCCGTGAATGGATATTCTTGAGCGCGGTGCCCGAGTTTGCTAAGGCAGGCAGGCCGCGTCAACCGTCCGAGCAGAGGAAACACGATATATGGCTACCATCAGGAACCTGTTGATCCTGGCTTTCGTAGCCGCATTTGGCCTTGCGGCCTGCTCGGCGGTCTATCGCAATCACGGATTTGTGCCCCCCGACGAGGATCTGGAACAGGTTGTCGTCGGCCAGACCACCATGGGCGAACTGGAAGGCCTGATCGGACGTCCCTCGGCGCAGGGGCTGCTGACCGGATCGGGGTGGTATTACGTCGGCTCACGCTGGCGCCACTATGGCCCCTATGAGCCCGAGGAGGTCAGCCGCGAGGTGGTGGCCGTATCCTTCTCGCCTTCGGGCACGGTCAGCAATGTCGAGCGTTTCGGGCTTGAACGCGGTCGAGTTGTCGTTCTGTCGCGCCGGGTCACCGAGGGCAGCATCACCGAGATCTCGCTTATCGGGCAGCTGCTTGGCAACCTTGGCAACTTCCAGGCCGGTGACTTCATAAATTGAGTGCGCTGGACGATCTTGCCGTGGAGCCTTTCCACGATGCCGGCGAGGCGCAGCGGGCACGGATGCTGTCGCGGCTTGCCGATACGCAGCTTTCGGTGGCGCTGGTCGGTGAGCCGGTCGGCGATCAGATCGAACTGCGGATGTTCCCGCTGGAACACGGGCCGGTTGCGCTGGCCTGCGATTCCGAGGACCGGCTGGCCGATTTCTTCGGGGAAGCGGTTGCCTATGCGGCGATGCCGGGCCGGGTGCTGGCCGGATTGTTGCGCGATGAAGGGGCAGGGCTTCTGATCAATCCGGGCCACCCGTCGGAAATGATGCTGGATGCGGCCATTCTGGATTGGCTGGCGGGCGCCCTGGCGGCCCGGCCCGAAGCTGCGCAGGCACGCCTGCGTCTGCTGGCCCCGGCCCCCGGCGTCGTGGCAGATCTGGCATTGCCGCTGGCTGAGCGGCTGGCCGATATGCGCGAGCTTGTTTCGGGTGCGGCGCTGGCCGGTGTCGGTCGCGATGGCTCATCCGAAGAGCTTGCCGGCCATGTTGTCGTGATCGCGGGCGCTGACGAGGGACATCAGGACGCCATTGCCAAGGCCCTGTCCGAGGCATTGGCCTTTCTGCCCCCGCAAGACGGCGGCGTCGATATCACCTTCCGCGATGGGCCGCTGCCCCCTGCCGCGCTGCAATTTGACCTGTCGCCGCCCGAGCCGGCCCGGCCCAGGCGCCGCGACGGACCACCGATCCTGCGTTGACACGGGTATTGGTTGCGTCACGGATCGCAACCTGACAGAACGTGCAAATGCAAATTCGTTACAAGGCCTTGCTCGTTCATCTTCTGACCGCCACCGGCGCGGTCCTTTCCATGCTGGCGATGCTGGCCGCGGTGCATGGGCAATGGTCGCTGATGTTCCTCTGGCTGGTCTTTGCCTTTGTGGTGGATGGTGTCGATGGCCCCCTGGCCCGGCGCTATCACGTCAAGAAGAACTGGCCGGAGTATGACGGCGTCCTGATGGACCTGATCATCGACTATCTGACCTATGTGTTCATTCCGGCCTTTGCGCTGTTCGAATCGGGGCTGCTGTCCGGCTGGGCGGGCTGGCTCGCGATCATCCTGATCGTCTATGGCAGCGTCGTCTATTTCGCGGATTCGCGCATGAAGACCACCGACAACTCCTTTGCCGGATTTCCCGGCTGCTGGAACATGGTGGTGATCGTGCTGTTCGCGACCAAGCCGCATGGGATCGTCATTCTTGCGATCGTGGTGGCGCTGACGGCCGCGATGTTCACGAACATCAAGTTCATCCACCCGGTGCGGACCGAACGCTGGCGCAGCATTTCCCTGCCCGTCGCGGTGGCCTGGGTGGTCTTTGCGGCATGGGCTGCCTGGGTGGATTTCCATCCCGCAAGCTGGGCGATCTGGGGGCTGGTGGGCACTTCTGTCTGGTTGCTTCTGGCTGGGGCCGCGCAACAGATCTGGCCTGCAAGGCGCTGATCCGGCGGGGTTGCCTGTTACGCCGTTCCGACCGATGATCCCTTCCGACAGGGATCCGGAGAACGGCTTATGTGGGACATTCTGAAATCTTCCGTGGCGGCAGTTGCGCTGTTGACGGGCGCGGCCTGGGGGCAGGACAGCATCACGATCGGCATGGTGCTGGAGCCGCCCAATCTCGACCCGACCGGTGTTGCGGCTGCGGCGACAGACGAGGTCGTCTATGCCAATCTGTTCGAGGGGCTGACGCGTTTCGGACCGGATGGCTCGGTCAGGCCCGCCCTGGCGGCCAGTTGGGATGTCGAGGACGATGGGCGCAGCTATCTGTTCCACCTGCGCGAGGGTGTCACCTTTCATGACGGCACTGCCTTTGATGCCGAGGATGTGCGCTTCAGCCTTGATCGCGCGCGCGCCGCGGATTCGACAAATGCCCAGAAGCAGCTTTTTGCCGGGATCGAAGCGGTCGAGATCGTGGACCCGCTGACGGTCCGGGTCAGGCTGACACGGCCCGACGGAAACTTCCCCTTCAAGATGGCCTGGGGCGATGCCGTCATGGTGTCGCAGGACAGCATCGCCGATATCGCCACCGCTCCGGTCGGGACGGGACCGTTCCGATTCGAGCGCTGGGTTCAGGGCGATCGAGTCGAGTTGTCGGCCTATGACGGCTATTGGGGCGAGAAACCCGCGCTGACCCGCGCGACATTCCGTTTCATCAGCGATCCGACGGCGGCTTTCGCGGCAATGATGGCCGAGGATGTGGATGCCTTTCCGAATTTCCCCGCGCCGGAAACCTTGCCGCAACTGCAGGCCGATCCGCGATTCGAGGTGATCGTCGGCACGACCGAGGGCGAGACCATTCTGGCGATGAACAACAGCCAGCCGCCTCTGGACGATATCCGGGTCCGGCAAGCTATTGCGCATGCGATCAATCGTGCGGATATCATCAATGGCGCGATGTTTGGCTATGGCACGCCGATCGGCAGCCATTTCGCGCCGCATCACCCCGATTACGTCGATTTGGCGGGGCTGTCGGCCTATGATCCCGAACTGTCCAGAACTCTGCTGGCGGAACTGGACGAGGCACCACGCCCGTTGCGTCTGGCGCTGCCGCCGCCCTCTTATGCGCGGCGCGGCGGCGAGATTGTGGCCTCGCAACTGCGCGAGGTCGGAATCGAAACCGAGATCACCAACATGGAATGGGCGCAATGGCTGGAAACGGTCTTCAAGGGTGGGGACTTCGACCTGACCATCGTCAGCCATACCGAGCCGCTGGATATCGATATCTATGCCCGGCCCGATTACTATTTCCATTACGACGGCGCGCGGCTGGCCGAGGTCATGGCACAGCTTCAAACCGCGGTCGATCCGCAGGAACGCAGTGCGCTGTATCAGCAGGCGCAACGGCTTATTGCCGAGGATTATGTCAATGGCTTCCTGTTCCAGCTGGCCAAGACCGGGGTGGCCAACGCGCGTCTGGAAGGCCTGTGGGAGAATGCGCCGACACAGGCGAATGACCTGACCGGGGTGCGCTGGGTCGATTGAAGCCGCAAGTGACGTGGAATTGAAACGGGCGCCCTCGGGCGCCCGTTCCGGTTTTCACGCTGTGCGTCAGGGTCAGACGAACTTGCGAATCTCGCCCGAACGCAGCCGCGCCACATAGCTGTGCATCTCGTCCTTCACCAGCGGCATCAGGAAATACAGGGCAAAGACATTGACCACGGCCATGGCAAAGATCGCCGCATCCGAGAAGTCGATAACCGGACCAAGATTGGCCGCAGCACCGATCACGATAAAGATGCAGAACATGATCTTGTAGGTGATCTCCTTGGTCCGGCCCTCGCCAAACAGGAAGGTCCAGGCTTTCAGGCCATAATAGCTCCACGAGATCATCGTCGAGAAGGCGAAGAGGATCACGGCGATGGCCAGAACATAGCGGAACCAGCTGAAGGCGCTGCTGAATGCGGCCGAAGTCAGTTCCACACCGCTGTTGCCGCCAAGGGTCTGGATCGTGCCGGCCTCGTTCAGAACCAGCAAGCCGGTCTCGGGGTCGGTCATCAGCTGCCCGGTGATGATGATCACCAGCGCGGTCATGGTGCAGATCACCACCGTGTCGATGAAGGGCTCCAGCAGCGAGACATAGCCTTCGGTGATCGGTTCCTTGGTCCGAACGGCCGAGTGGGCGATGGCTGCGGAACCGACGCCTGCTTCATTCGAGAAGGCGGCGCGCTTGAAACCCTGGATCAGCGCTCCGACCATGCCGCCTGCGACGCCAAGCCCGGTAAAGGCACCTTCAAAGATCTGACCGAAGGCCGCGCCGATATGCTGGAAGTTCATCAGCAGAATGATCAGCGCAGTGCCGACATAGATCACGCCCATGAGCGGCACGATCTTTTCGGTCACGCTGGCAATGGATTTCAGGCCGCCGATGATCACCGCAAAGACGATGGCTGCAAAGATGATTCCGGTGATCCAGCCCGGATAATCGCCCAGCACATTGGTAATCTGGGCATGTGCCTGATTGGCCTGGAACATGTTGCCGCCACCCAGCGACCCCAGGATGCAGAAGATCGAGAACATGATCGCAAGAAACTTGCCGCCGGGCAGATTGCGCTCGGTAAAGCCCTTGGTCATGTAATACATCGGGCCGCCCGAGACGGTGCCATCGGCATATTCGTTGCGGTATTTGACCCCCAGCGTACATTCCGTGAATTTCGATGCCATGCCCATCAGGCCGGCAAGAATCATCCAGAATGTCGCCCCCGGCCCGCCGATGCCGACAGCGACGGCAACCCCGGCGATATTGCCCAGCCCGACCGTGCCCGACAGTGCCGTTGCAAGTGCCTGGAAATGGCTGACCTCGCCTGCGTCATCGGGATCGGAATAGTCACCCTTCACCAGCGAGATCGAATGGGGAAAGGCGCGGAACTGGACAAAGCCGAAATAGAGCGTGAAGACCGTCGCGGCGATCACCAGCCATGCGACGATCCAGGGGAATGTGGTGCCGGGAAAATTTGCAAAGATGAGGCTGACGAACCAGCCGGTCGAACTGGCGAAAATGGCATTCACCTTTTCGTCCAGGGTTTGCGCCGCGACCGGTGCTGCTGCCATCAGGCCCGAGAGCAATGCGGCCGGGAATAGACGTTGTGCGAATGTGCTCATGTCGAGTCTCCTATTGCCGATGCTCAGGGAACGATTGTCACGGGAACGGGCGCGATTTGTGCCAGTGTTCCGGCAACAGAACCGAAGATGCGCGTCGACAATCCCGAATTGCCCATCCGCCCGATAATGATCAGTGCGGCATCTTCGGTCTTGGCAATCTTGCAGATGGTGTCGGCGATATGTCCATATTTCATCACTGCGCTGACTTGGACACCCTGGGCCTCGATTTCCTTGAGCACGGGCGTGATGATGGCATTTTCCGCGCGTTCCAGTTCCTCCTTGCGGCGGCGGTGACGCTCTTCGATTTCATTGGGTGTAAGGAAGCTGTAGGGCGACCACTCAAGAATATGGACGATAAGAATGCTGTCACCCTGCAGCTTGGCGCGGCTGACCGCGAAATCAAGCGCACGGCGTGAAGCTTCACTGCCGTCGAAACCGACGACGATCTTGCGTGACATGTTACCCCCTGTGGTTGGTTTTATTGTTCACGTCAGTGTTCAAATGATAGGCACGACAGGGCCGGTGAGACTAGAGAAAATTTGACACCAATGTGAACTCTTCGGGAAAACGGCGCAATCCCGTCATGTCTGCGCGCTGAAAGGGCTGGGTTGCGGCGGAATGTGAGGCAATTGATCAGAGCCGTCGATTTTTCTCTTTTCAAAGCCGATTCAGGGCGGCATATTCCCCCCATGACTCGGATGCGCCATATCGCCACTGCCTCGACCGCACCTTCCGGTGCGCTTCTGGCCGTGAACCTCCGTGGTCTGCTGCTTCTTACGCTGCGCTGAGCGGGTCTTCCGGGCCGCCGCTCAGTCTGGTCAGGGCCCGGGTTTCCGGAACACAGCAGCGTAAGAAAGATCAAATCATGACTGACAAGAACCGCGTATTCATTTTCGATACGACCCTGCGCGATGGCGAGCAATCGCCCGGCGCCACGATGTCCCACGCCGAAAAACTGGAAATCGCCTCGATGCTGGACGACATGAATGTCGATATCATCGAAGCCGGCTTCCCGATCGCATCGGAAGGTGATTTCGCCGCCGTCTCCGAAATTGCCAAGCAAAGCCGCAACAGCGTGATCTGTGGGCTGGCGCGTGCCCAGCTGCCCGACATCGACCGTTGCTGGGAGGCGGTGAAACACGCCAAACGCCCGCGCATCCACACCTTTATCGGTACATCCCCGCTGCATCGCGCGATTCCCAATCTGGATATGGATCAGATGGCCGAGCGGATCGAACAGACTGTCACCCACGCCCGCAACCTGTGCGACGATGTGCAATGGTCGCCGATGGATGCGACACGCACCGAACATGACTATCTGTGCCGCGTGGTGGAAATCGCCATCAAATGTGGCGCGACGACGATCAATATTCCCGACACCGTGGGCTATACCGCGCCGCGTGAAAGCGCCGATCTGATCCGGATGCTGCTGGAACGCGTGCCTGGTGCCGATGAAATCATCTTTGCGACCCATTGCCATAACGATCTGGGCATGGCGACCGCGAACAGCCTGGCGGCTGTCGAGGCGGGTGCCCGCCAGATCGAATGCACGATCAACGGGCTGGGCGAACGCGCGGGCAACACTGCGCTTGAAGAGGTGGTGATGGCCCTGCGCGTGCGTCACGACATCATGCCCTTCGATACCGAAATCGACACCACCAAGATCATGAACCTGTCGCGTCGCGTGGCGCAGGTCTCGGGTTTCCCGGTGCAGTTCAACAAGGCCATCGTCGGCAAGAACGCCTTCCTGCATGAATCGGGTATCCATCAGGATGGCGTGCTGAAGAATGTCGAAACCTTCGAGATCATGCGTCCCGCCGATATCGGCCTGAATGATACCAATATTGCCATGGGCAAGCATTCCGGCCGCGCCGCGCTGCGCGCCAAGCTGAAGGATCTGGGTTACGAGGTGGCCGACAACCAGCTGAAGGACATCTTTGTGCGGTTCAAGGCGCTCGCCGATCGCAAGAAAGAGGTCTATGACGAAGACATCATCGCGCTGGTTCAGGATGCTTCGGCCAATACCGGCGACGATCACCTGCAGGTCAAGCATCTGCGTGTCGTCTGTGGCAGCGACGGCCAATCTGCCGATCTGACCATGATTGTCGATGGCGAGGAAAAGACCGTGCATGCCACCGGCGACGGTCCTGTCGATGCCTGCTTCAATGCCGTGAAGCAGATTTTCCCGCATGACGCGCGGCTGCAGCTGTATCAGGTTCACGCCGTGACCGAAGGCACCGACGCGCAGGCGACCGTCAGCGTTCGGATGGAAGAGGACGGACGCATCGTCAACGGGCAGTCGTCGGATACCGATACCATCCTTGCCAGCGTCAAGGCCTATGTCGGTGCGCTGAACCACCTGATCATGCGTCGCGCCCAGATCGGCCGCGATGACAAGCAGATCAGCATGTATTCGCACTGAAACATTCGGCGCCGCGGCCCTCGCGGCGCCACTTTCGTGACGGCATGACATCGCGCATAGGCGCGTGACAGGGCTTTCCCCGTTGCATTTACCCATTTATATGGAAGAACGCCGTGAGGTGTGCCGGCGACGCAATGACGGCGCGACCCAGGTGCAAAGAAACGGGCAGGCCGGGCAAACCGGCGCGAAAAGGATTACAGGCATGGCATTCGGCGGTTTGTTTTCGACCGACATCGCAATCGACCTCGGAACGGCGAACACGCTGATCTATGTGAAGGGCAAGGGCATCATCCTCAACGAACCTTCGGTGGTCGCCTATCACGTCAAGGACGGCAAACGACAGGTTCTGGCCGTGGGTGAGGATGCCAAGCTGATGTTGGGACGCACGCCCGGCAGCATCGAGGCGATTCGTCCGATGCGCGAAGGCGTCATCGCCGATTTCGACAGCGCCGAAGAAATGATCAAGCATTTCATCAAGAAAGTGTTCCGGCGCACGACCTTTTCCAAGCCCAAGATCATCGTCTGCGTTCCCCATGGCGCGACCCCGGTTGAAAAGCGCGCCATCCGTCAATCGGTCCTGTCCGCCGGTGCGCGCAAGGCTGGCCTGATCGCCGAACCGATTGCCGCCGCCATCGGGGCAGGGATGCCGATTACCGAACCGACCGGCAGCATGGTTGTCGATATCGGCGGTGGTACGACCGAGGTCGCCGTGCTGTCGCTGGGGGATGTCGTCTATGCGCGCTCGGTGCGGATCGGCGGCGACCGCATGGATGAGGCGATCATCAACTATCTGCGCCGCAACCAGAATCTGCTGATCGGTGATTCCACGGCCGAGCGGATCAAGACAAGCATCGGCACCGCGCGGATGCCCGATGACGGGCGCGGCGCGACGATCATGGTGCGTGGTCGCGATTTGTTGAACGGCATTCCCAAGGAAATCGAAATCAGTCAGGCCATGGTTGCCGAAGCCCTTGCCGAGCCCGTGCAGGCCATCTGTGAGGCCGTGATGGTCGCGCTGGAGGCCACGCCGCCGGATCTGGCTGCCGATATCGTCGATCGCGGCGTGATGCTGACGGGGGGCGGAGCGATGTTGGGTGAGCTGGATCTGGCGCTGCGCGAGCAGACCGGCCTGTCGATCAGCCTTGCCGACCAGCCCATGAGTTGTGTCGCATTGGGGACCGGCAAGGCGCTGGAATTCGAAAAGCAGTTGCGGCACGTCATCGATTACGACAGTTGATCTTGTCCGCGCGGAGGCCCTGAATGGCGCGCAAGGGACCAGATTTTGCCAGTCCGATCCGGCGCGTATTGATCGCGCTGATGATGATCGTGCTGATCGCGCTGTTCCTGTTCTGGCGCATCGACAGCCCGCGCGCCGAACGGATGCGGATGGTGCTGATCGACCGCTTCGTGCCCAGCTTTGAATGGGCGCTGGCGCCCGTGACCAAGGCCAGCCAGATGGTCGCGGGCTTTCAGTCCTATGTGCGGATCTACGAGCAGAACCAGGAACTGCGCCGCGAGTTGCAGAAAATGCAGGCCTGGAAAGAGGCCGCTGTGCAGCTGGAGCAGGAAAACTCGAAACTTCTGGCCCAGAACAATGTCCGCATCGATCCGGCGCTGACCAGCGTGACAGGCGTGGTGATGGTCGATAGCGGTTCGGCCTTTCGCCAGTCGGTTCTGGTCAATGTCGGCGCACAGGACGGCATCGTCGATGGTTGGGCCACGATGGATGGCCTTGGACTGGTCGGGCGGATATCGGGCGTCGGCCAGCGCACCAGCCGGGTAATCCTGCTGACCGACCCCTCGTCGCGCATTCCCGTCACCGTGCAGCCCTCGGGTGATCGCGCCTTGCTGACTGGCGACAACACGGCGCTGCCCGTTCTGGATTTCATCGAAAGCATGGACAATGTCCGCCCCGGAGACCGGGTGGTGACCTCGGGTGATGGCGGGGTCTTTCCGCCGGGGCTGCTGGTCGGACAGGTGGTGCAGGGCAGCGACGGGCGGATGCGCCTGCGCATGGCGGCCGATTACGGGCGTCTGAAGTTCCTGCGGGTCCTGCGTGCCCATCCCGCCGAACAGGTTCTTGATTCCGGGGCCATCATCACCCCCGGCGATCAGGGGCTGATTGGGCCGCAACTGCCATCCGGGGTCAGGCTTGATGATTGAGGGACCGGGCCGGCAGGCGCTGATCGGATCCGCGGTCTTCGCGCTGTGCATGGCGCTGTTGCTGTTCCTGCGCCTGCTGCCACTGTCTTCTGGCATGGTCGGCTGGCCGGGGCCGGATATTGCGGTCTGCCTGGTCTTTGCCTGGGTGCTGCGCCGCCCGGACCAGCTTGCGGCGCCGGTCATCGTGGCGGCCTTTCTGGTCGAGGATATCTTTCTGCTGCGCCCGCTTGGGCTGTGGACCGCGCTGGTGCTGATCGCGACCGAGGCTGCACGCTTGCGTGAACACCGTTGGCGCGAGCAGGCGTTCATGATTGAATGGCTGCGGGTCGCGATCCTGATTGGGGTAATGATGCTGGCCTATCGCGCGGTGATGTTCCTGTTCCTTCTGTCGCCTCCGGCCCTGGGACAGGTGCTCCTGCAATATCTTGCGACGCTTGCCGCCTATCCCGTGGTCGTGTTCGTTGCCCGGTGGACAGTGGGGCTGCGCCGGATCAGCGCGTCCGACGCCGAAATGATGAGATACAGGTGATGAAGAAATCACAGCGTGAGGCGCAGGACGGAACACGCGGCATTGGACGGCGCGGGCTGATGCTGGGGGCGATCCAACTGGGGGTCGTGGGCACGTTGGCCCTGCGGCTGCGGTCCATGCAGTTGGAACATGCCGAGGAATACCGGCTGCTGGCCGACGGCAATTCGATCAAGATCCGCCTGTTGCCGCCGGCGCGCGGGCTGATCCATGATCGCAATGGCCTGCTGATTGCCGGAAATGAACAGAATTACCGCGTCACCCTGACCCGGGAAGAGGCCGGGGGCGATGTCGAACCGGTGCTGCGGCAGCTGTCCAGGCTGATTCCGATCAGCGATCAGCGCATGGCCGAGCTTTTGGAAGAATTTTCCAAACGCAGTGCGATCACGACCATCGTCCTGGCGGACCGCCTGACCTGGGAGCAATTCGGCTCGATTGCGGTCAATGCGCCCGCGCTGCGGGGCGTCACGCCCGAGGCGGGGCTGTCGCGTGTCTATCCGCGCGCCGGTGATTTCGCCCATGTCATGGGCTATGTCGGGCCGGTGTCCGATTATGACCTGTCCAAGATCGAAAACCCCGATCCGGTGCTGATGCTGCCCGAGTTCCAGCTGGGCAAGGTCGGGCTGGAAGCAAAGCTGGAGCCGATCCTGCGCGGCAAGGCCGGCGCCCGCCGGGTCGAGGTGAACAGCGCGGGTCGCGAAATGCGCGAGTTGAGCCGGCAAGAGGGTGAGCAGGGCGCGACTGTCCAGATGACCATCGATGCCAGCCTGCAGAACTATGCCGCCCAACGCCTGGGGGTGGAAAGTGCCGCTGCTGTAGTCATGGACACCCAGACCGGTGATCTGCTGAGCATCTGTTCCTCGCCGACGTTCGATCCCAACAAGTTCGTGCGCGGGATTTCTTCGGCCGATTACCGGGCGCTGACCAGTCACGATCACCGGCCATTGGCGGACAAGACCGTGCAGGGGCTTTATCCTCCCGGTTCGACCTTCAAGCTGGTGACACTGCTGGCCGGGCTCGATTCCGGGGTCATCAATGGCGGGACACGGTTCTATTGCCCCGGTCATGTCGAGGTGGGCGGCCGGCGCTTCCATTGCTGGCGGCGGGGCGGACATGGTTCCCTCGATGCCGTGCAGAGCCTGCAACAAAGTTGTGACGTCTATTATTACGAACTGGCACAGCGCGTCGGCATCGATCGGATCGCGGCAATGGCGCGTCGGCTTGGCATAGGTGTGCATCATGATCTGCCGATGTCTGCGGTGGCCACCGGTCTGGCACCGGATCGCGACTGGAAGCGCAGGCGCTATGATCAGGACTGGCAGATCGGCGACAGTCTGAATGCCTCGATCGGGCAGGGTTTCGTGCTGGCCTCGCCGCTGCAACTGGCGGTGATGACGGCGCGAGTGGCCTCGGGGATGGCCGTGAAGCCGCGGCTGGTGCGGGCGATCGACGGCGTGCCCGAACCTCTGCCCGAACCCGAATCGCTGGGACTGGACGAATCGAGCCTGCGTCTGGCCCGCGCCGGAATGGATGCGGTGATGAACAGCCCGCGCGGCACCGCACGCCGTGCCCGTATCCTGCCGGAGGAATGGCGTATGGCCGGCAAGACCGGCACCAGTCAGGTCCGGAACATCACTGCGGCCGAACGTGCGCGCGGCGTGATTTCCAACGACCAGTTGCCCTGGAACCGTCGCGACCACGGGCTGTTCGTCTGTTATGCGCCCTTTGACGCGCCGCGCTATGCGGTCTCGGTCGTGGTGGAACATGGCGGCGGCGGTTCGACGGCTGCCGCCCCGATCGCCCGGGACATCATGCTGTTCGCGCTGGCTGGAGGCCTGCCGCCGCTGGATGCCGTGCCATCGGATCAACGCGGAGCCATGGAGGCGCGGCACAACGCCATGCATCTGTATACGCCCGATCCCCCCAAGCCGGGACGGACACGGGCATGATCGCAAGCGGAGCCCGGCATGTCCTATCTTGATTACAATGTTGCCCCCGCGCCAACAGGGTTTCGCAAGGCGCTGTTTCTGAACTGGCCCCTGGTACTGCTGATCAGCGCGGTTGCCTGCATCGGCTTTCTGATGCTGTATTCCGTCGCGGGGGGCGATGCCGAAACCTGGGCCAAGCCGCAGATGTATCGTTTCGCCATCGGAATGACGGCGATGTTCGCCCTGGCCTTCGTGCCGATGTGGTTCTGGCGCGGAGTCTCGACCATTTCCTATGTGATCTGTCTGCTGTTGCTGGTCGCGGTGGAACTGATCGGGGATATCGGCATGGGCGCGCAGCGCTGGATCGATTTCGGGCCATTCCGTTTGCAGCCCTCGGAATTGATGAAGATCGCGCTGGTTCTGGTTCTGGCTGCCTACTACGACTGGTTGCCGCTGCAACGGGTGTCTCGACCGCTGTGGGTGCTGATCCCGGTGGCGCTGATCCTGCTGCCCACGGCCCTGGTCCTGAAGCAGCCTGACCTGGGAACCTCGCTCATGCTGATGGCCGGTGGCGGGATTGTCATGTTCGCGGCAGGGGTCTCGCTATGGTATTTCGGCGCGGTGATTGGCGTTGTCGTGGGGATGGTTGTCGCCGTGCTGGAAAGCCGGGGAACCGATTGGCAGTTGCTGAAGGATTACCAGTATCGCCGCATCGACACCTTTCTGGATCCCTCGGTCGATCCATTGGGGGCGGGCTACAATATCACCCAGGCACAGATTGCATTGGGTTCGGGCGGCTGGTCGGGCCGGGGCTTCATGCAGGGCACGCAGTCGCGGCTGAACTTTCTGCCCGAGAAGCACACCGATTTCATCTTTACGGTTCTGGCCGAGGAATTCGGCTTTGTCGGGGCGATTTCCTTGCTGGCGCTCTATACGCTGATCATCGGTTTCTGCCTCTATTCGGCCCTGAGCAATCGCGACCGTTTCGGTTCCTTGCTAACCATCGGAATCAGTGGGACATTCTTTGTTTACTTCGCCATCAATATGGGCATGGTCATGGGGTTGTTGCCGGTGGTTGGCTCGCCCCTGCCGCTGGTCAGCTATGGCGGCACCGCCATGATGATTCTGCTGATGGGGTTTGGCATGGTGCAATCCGCACATGTCCACCGAATGAGGTAAGTTGATGAAGGTTCTGTTCGCCGCTCCAGACGACATAAGGGCCGAGTGGCACGCGCCGCTGACCGCTGCCTGTCCCGAGATGGAGCTTCTGGAAGAGGGCGATCCGGCACAGTTCGATGCCATCATCTATTCTGCGGGCGGCGAGATCGAGGATCTGTCGCCCTATGTGAATGCCCGACTGGTGCAAAGTCTCTGGGCCGGGGTCGAGCGGATCATTTCCAATCCCACACTGACACAGCCTCTGGCCCGAATGGTCGATCCGGGGTTGGCGCAGGGCATGGCCGAATTCTGCACCGGCTGGACCATGCGCGCCCATCTGCAGATGGATCGCTATCGACAGGACGGTGTCTGGCGTTCAACCGAGATGCCGCCGTTGGCCAGTTCACGGGCGGTGACGATTCTGGGCATGGGTGCGCTGGGGCAGGCCGTGGCCGCGATGCTGAAGCCGATCGGCTTCGATCTGAACGGTTACAGCGCCTCGGGGCGTGCTGTCGAGGGTGTCAGGATGTTTGGCCGCGACGAGCTGGCGCAGGCCCTGGCTCGGGCCGAAATCCTGATCTGCCTGTTGCCCGATACGCCGGAAACACGCGACCTGCTGGATGCAGAACATCTGGCCATGCTGCCGCAGGGGGCATGGATCATCAATGCCGGGCGCGGGACATTGATTGACGAGGTTGCATTGTGCGAGGCATTGGCGCGTGGGCATTTGGGCCATGCGGTGCTGGATGTGTTCCGGGCCGAACCTCTGGACCCCGCCGATCCGCTGTGGGCAGCGCCCGGCGTGACCGTGACGCCTCATATCGCCGCGGCAACCCGATCGGAATCGGCTGCTGCTGTGGTGGCCGAGAACCTGCGCCGGGCGATGTCGGGGCGGCCGATCCTGCATCTGGTTGATCGCGAAAAAGGTTACTGAGTTCCACGCCCCTTGTCCGACGATCCGGGCGCAGAGGGGGAATCGGATGGCGGCGCGGGGGGCCTTGGCTGCATGTTGCCCACCCGTGCGATCCGCTCGGCCATGATCTTGGTGCGGCGGCGATGATAGGCGCGGATGACCGGAACGGTCAGGTAATGGGCCGCCACGCTGGCCACAAGCCCGCTGATCACGCCGCCGACGACATAGGGCCAATAGATCTGCGTGAAAAACTCTGCCAGTTGCCCCCAATGGGCGCGTTCAGGCCCAAATATCGACCGGATGTTGTGCCCGATCTCGGCGCCGGCATGTCCGAATTCGCCAAGGATGCGATGCGGAGAAAGGTCCCCCTTCAATCCAAGGATATATCGTCCGATGCTTACGGCCAGCATGGCGATGAAGGGAAAGGTGATCGGATTGCCGATGAAGGTTGCCAGCAGTGCCGCCAGCAGATTGCCACCGATGATCCAGGCGCATCCGGCGGCAGAGAGGAAATGCAGCCCGAACAGCGGCGTGAACGACACGAAGACGCCCGCTGCCACGCCGCGCCCGATGCGATGGGGGTGATCGGGAAGACGGCGCAGCCGATGCAGGACATAGGTGCCCGCCCGCCGCCATCCGCCACGCGGATAGATCATGTCGCTGGCCAACTGGCCGTAACTGCGAGGCTTTCGGCGCTTGAACAAGACTTCACCCGATATTGAGCGACCAGTGCCGGGTCGCGGCGACCTTAAGGCTTCAGCGCCGGGTCCCGGATCCTTGCGATCTGCGCGACATCGCTGTCCGCCTCCAGCGCGGTCAGCAGATTGTGCAGATGTTCATGGTCCCGCAACTCGACCTCGATCTCGATCCGGTAGAAATCCGGCTTTCGATCAATGAATTCCAGGTTCGAGATATTCGCACCCTGCGTTCCGATCAACCCACAGATGCGCCCAAGGACACCGGCATCATGTCGGATCGTCAGACTGAGCAGGGTCGAATAGGCGGCCGGATGACGCCCCTCGCGCCAGTGCAGATCGACCCAGCGGTCCGGGCTGTCCTCGAATTCGGCCAGAACCGGGCAGTCGATGGCGTGAATGACCACGCCGCGCCCGCGATAGGTGATGCCGACGATCCGCTCGCCCGGCAGCGGATTGCAGCAGGGCGCGCGCTGGAATTCGGCATCGGCAGCCAACCCGGCAAAGGGGCGGTCGCTGTCGACCTCATCCTGATGATCGGCCAGTTCGGGATACAGCGCGGCCAGAACCTCCTTGGCGGAGTTCTCGGCGCTGCCGATGCGGGCCAGCAGCTCGTCCGCGCTGGTCAGCCCCATCTGCTTGGCCGCCGTGCGCAGCGCCGTGTCGGTGGGTTTGCGCCCGACATGTTCAAAGCTGACGCGCACCAACTCGCGGCCCAGACGGATGAAGCGGTCGCGGTCTTCCTCGCGCAGCGACCTGCGGATCGCGGCCTTGGCGCGTCCGGTCACGACGATATCCAGCCATGTCGCCTGCGGGCGCTGCCCCGAGGCCGAGATGACCTCGACCGATTGCCCGTTCTTCAGGCGGGTCCACAGCGGCACACGGATGCCGTCGACCTTGGCGCCCACGCAGCTGTTTCCCAGCCTTGTATGAATCGCATAGGCGAAATCGATCGGGGTCGCGCCCTTGGGCAATTGCATCACATCGCCCTTGGGCGTGAAGCAGAAGACCTGATCCTGATACATCTCGAGTTTGACATGCTCGAGGAATTCATTGTGATCCTCGCCCTCGAAGCGCGAGGCCAGCGTGTCGATCCAATTGGCCGGGTCTACGGCAAAGGGGTTCGCGGCACGCACGCCATCGCGATAGGCCCAATGGGCGGCAACGCCGGCCTCGGCGACCTCATGCATCTGGCGGGTGCGGATCTGCACCTCGACCCGTTTTCCGTCCCGCCCTGAAACCGTGGTGTGAATCGAGCGATAGCCATTCGATTTCGGTTGGCTGATATAATCCTTGAATCGCCCCGGCACAGCGCGCCAGCGATGGTGAATCACCCCCAGCGCCCGATAGCAATCCATTTCGCTGCGGGTGATAATCCGGAAACCATAAATGTCGGACAGTCTCGAAAATGCCAGCTGCTTTTCCTGCATTTTCCGCCACACGGAAAAAGGCTTCTTGGCGCGACCGAAAACATCGGCGTCAATGTTTTCCTTTTCAAGTTCGACCCGGATATCGGCGGTAATCTGGCCGATGATATCGCCGGAATCCTTTTGCAGGCTGACAAAACGACGGATAATCGAATTGCGCGCTTCGGGATTGATGACCTTGAAGGCCAGATCCTCCAGCTCCTCGCGCATCCATTGCATCCCCATGCGCCCGGCAAGGGGGGCATAGATGTCCATGGTCTCGCGAGCCTTCTTGACCTGTTTGTCAGGCCGCATCGAGCGGATCGTGCGCATGTTGTGCAGGCGGTCGGCCAGCTTGACCAGGATGACCCGCAGATCACGCGACATGGCCATGAACAGCTTGCGGAAGTTCTCGGCCTGTTTGGACTGGGTGGAAGACAGTTCCAGATTGGTCAGCTTGGTGACGCCATCGACCAGATCGGCAATTTCGGCCCCGAAACGTGCCCCGACGTCTTCCTTGGTCGAGCGCGTGTCCTCGACCGTGTCATGCAGCAATGCGGTGACGATGGTCGCATCATCCAGCCGCATTTCGGTCAGAATGGCGGCAACGGCGATCGGATGGGTGAAATAGGGTTCGCCGGAATGGCGGAACTGCCCCTCATGCATCTGCATGCCATAGGCATAGGCATCGCGTATCAGCCCGGCGTCGCAGTGGGGGTTATAGTTGCGAATAAGCGCAATGAGGTCTTCGACGTCGATCATATTCTGCCGAAAACCTCTTTGTCTGTCTCTGCTTAGCGCTGGCTGGCTTCCAGCATCATGCGCAGCATACGCTCCTCCGACTCTTCGTCGGCGGGTTTCGGGCGGTCGTTCTCTGCACCCAACAGCAATGCCATTGCGTCTTCTTCGGGTTCATCGACCTCGATCTGGGTCTGGCTGGATTCGATCATCCGTTCGCGCAGATCGTCGACCGGCTGGGTTTCGTCAGCGATTTCGCGCAGCGCGACAACCGGGTTCTTGTCATTGTCGCGATCCACCGTAGGCGCGCTGCCAGCGGTGATCTCTCTGGCGCGATGCGAGGCCAGCATCACCAGATCAAAGCGGTTGGGAACCTTGTCGACGCAGTCTTCAACCGTTACGCGGGCCATATCTCACCTGTGCAGTTGCGAATCGGAAATCCGGGGCGAAATCGGATTACTGATCGCATGCGCGGCAATTGTCAAGGAAAAGCACGGATATTGTGGCCGGACATCGGCGTCATGCCGGTCAATGCATCCGGTCCCAGCGCCGCCAACATCTGTGCCACGCTTTGCCTCAACAGCGGATGGCGCCAGTTCGGGGCGATTTCAGCCCAGGGTGCCAGCACGAAAGCGCGGTCCTGAATGCGCGGATGCGGCAAGAGAAGTTCGTCGGGGGTCTCGACACGCTGGCGATCCGGTGCAAGCTCGCGCCAGTGCTGCTGAAGGTCGGGGTCGGGCAGCACCAGGTCATCCATTGCCAGCAGGTCCAGATCCAGCACCCGTGCCGACCAGCGTCCGGTGCTGCGGTCCCGGCCGAAATCTGCCTCTATCTTGTGCAATCTGTCCAGCAGGGTCTCGGGCGGAAGATTTGTCTGCAGTTTTGCAACCGCATTTGCGAAATCCGGGCCCGAGCCGGCAGGAAAAGCCGGAGTTCTCCAAAGCCTGCTGAAGGCAACGATTGAAATATCCGGTTCAGCGTGCACAATGCCTGCTGCCGTGATCAGCGCCTCACTCGCGCTGCCCTCGGCGGATGGCAGATTTGCACCCAGGCCGATAAATGCGAAAGTAAAACTGCTCATAGGTGCCTGCTCATTGCGCCATCCTGAAATTCGCGTAACGAAAGTGAATTGCCAAGACCCTCACTTTGGCCCGCTGCCGTGCCCGACAATAAAAAGTCTGAATGAAGGCAACATTGATGTTTTACAAGGACGACAGACTGGCGATGTTCATAGACGGCGCCAATCTTTATGCCGCTGCGAAATCGTTGGGGTTTGACATAGATTACAAGTTGCTGCGCAAGGAGTTCGAGCGCAGGGGAAAGCTTTTGCGTGCTTACTATTATACGGCACTGATGGATGGCGAGGAATATTCGCCCATCCGTCCGCTGGTCGATTGGTTGCACTACAATGGCTATTGTGTCGTGACCAAACAGGCCAAGGAATATACCGACTCGATGGGCCGCCGTAAGGTCAAGGGCAATATGGATATCGAGTTGACGGTGACGGCCATGGAACTGGCGCCAAGGCTGGATCATGCGGTGCTGTTCTCGGGTGACGGTGATTTCCGACCCCTCATCGAATCACTTCAGCGCGCGGGGGTCCGGGTGTCGGTGGTCTCGACCATTCGCAGCCAGCCGCCCATGATCGCCGATGAATTGCGTCGTCAGGCTGACAATTTCATAGAGCTCGAGGCGCTGCGCGACATTATCGGTCGCCCGCCGCGTGACGCGCCCAACGAAGCATGAGACCGGGTTCCCCATGACCGTGCCCCCCGCGATCGCGGGGCAATGGACGGCCCTGGCGCTGATATGCGCCGGGGTGATCGGCGCGATGACCTGCTGGTTCTCGGCGACGGCGATCATGCCTGAACTGATCCGTGACTGGTCGCTGACCGCGGCGCAGGCCGGGTGGCTGACCAATGCCGTACAGATCGGCTTTGTCCTGGGAGCGCTGGCGGCATCATTGGTCAATCTGCCCGATATCATGCGGCTGACGCGACTGATCACCATTTCCGCGCTTCTGGCGGCAGCGGCCAATGCCGTTTTGCTGCTGCAGCCGGGGTTTCCGGGCGCGGTGGCCGCGCGTTTCGTGACGGGAGTCGCGCTGGCGGGAATGTATCCGCCGGCGATGAAGCTGATGGCGACATGGTTCCTGCGCGGTCGCGGACTGGCCATGGGGCTGCTGATCGGCGGGCTGACGCTGGGATCCTCGATGCCGCATCTGTTCCGCGCCCTGGGCAGCGGGCTGGACTGGCAGGTGGTGGTCATTGCCTCGACCTTGGCGACGATCACTTCGGCACTGATCTTCGGCCTTCTGGTGCAAGAGGGGCCCAATGCCTTTGGTCGCGCCACGTTCAACCCGCGCGAGGTGGTGGCCCTGCTGAGAAACCGGCCCGTTTTCCTGGCGAATATGGGGTATTTCGGCCATATGTGGGAGCTTTATGCCATGTGGGCATGGTTCCTGGCTTTTGCCAGCGCTGCGGATCAGGCCGGGACATCCCCCTTTGGCTCGCCCTCGATGTTCGCCTTCGTGGTGGTGTCCTCTGGCGTGGCGGGCTGCGTGATCGGTGGTTTGCTGAGCGACCGCATCGGGCGATGTCTGACAACGGCGGGCATGATGGCCCTATCGGGGGGCTGTGCGCTGCTGATCGGATTTGCCTTTGACGGGCCGGTCTGGTTGCTGGCGCTGATCGCGATCGTCTGGGGCATCTCGATCATCGGGGACAGTGCCCAATTCTCGGCGGCGGTGACCGAACTGGCCGATTCACGTTTCGTCGGAACCGCGCTGACCCTGCAGGTCAGTATCGGTTTTGCGCTGACCGTATTCGCGATCTGGCTGATGCCCCATGTCGCGGTTCTGCTGGGCGGATGGCAATGGGCGTTTCTTGCCTTGCTGCCCGGACCGGTGGTCGGCGCCTGGGCCATGCTGACCCTGCGACGCATGCCCGAAGCCAGCCGCCTTGCTCACGGACGGCGATAGGGCCTGAGCGGAAACGGGCTTTTCATGTTAACATATCCGTCTTTCTGAGGGGAGGCGGCGATGCATATCGAAAGAAGAGAGGTTCTGCTGGGCGTGTCGGGCGCGGCGCTTGCAGTCGGAATGTCAGGCGGATCCGCCGAGGCGCAATTATCGGAAATCAAACAGGAATTCTCTGATTTCTTCCATGATGCGGTGATGCAGCTGGAATACGCGATTGATGCCTTGACCGGCATATTGGATGCGGATGGCAGGCCCGAGGCCGACGCCGCCGAAAGCGGTATTCGCGATGCGATCCAACAGATATCCAAGGTCCAATCCTCCGACGAAATGCGGGAACTGGCGCGGACTGAATATGCCGTTTTGGCGGATCAGATCGCCGAGATGGAAGCGTTCACTCCGCCTGATCCGAAAGTTCTCGAGACCGTCCTGGCGGCGGCAGATACGGGGGAAGCCCAGGACAATTGGTCTTTGGCAATCAAGGATATCTTGCTGGAAGCGATGGGCTTCAACAGTGACGAGCGCGCCACTTTGATGGAGAAACTGCCCTTCGCTGATCTGGTCGAAGAACTCGATCAGCTACGTTCTGCCTTGGCGAATGGCGAGTGGGTCAAGGCCAGACGTATCGTCGAGCGCATCATTCGCAAGGTGTTCTCGCGCGCGGTCATCGCAGAGGTGATTGAAACCGTTGACGGGCAACTTGCACAAAAGCTGTTGCGTTCGCTGGCGGCACGGGCGGTGCCATTCCTGGGATGGGCCTGGTTCGCGGCGGCGGTATGCTTGTCGATTTTCCGCAACCGCGAACGTCTGTTGGAACTGGCCCAGTAACCTTCTGCGTCAGACCAGCCGGCCTTCCTCCATTGCCGCGCGGACGAATCCGGCAAAGAGCGGCGCCGGGGCGAAGGGTTTGGATTTCAGTTCCGGGTGGGACTGAACGCCGATGAACCAGGGATGGTCGGGATATTCGATGACTTCGGGCAATTTGCCGTCAGGTGACATGCCCGAGAAATGCAGCCCGGCCTCTTCCAGCTTCTTGCGATAGGTGGCATCGACCTCATAGCGGTGCCGGTGCCGGTCTTCCATCTCCAGCGCGCCGCCGTAGATCTTGCTGATTTTCGAATCAGGTGAGAGGACGGCGGTATAGGCGCCCAGACGCATGGTGCCGCCCTTGTTATCCGCAACATTGCGCTGGATGGTGTAATTTCCCTGCACCCATTCCTTGAGATGATAGACGACCGGCGTAAAGCGGGTCTTGCCGGCCTCGTGGTCGAACTCTTCGGACCCGGCATCAGGCATATTGGCCAGATTGCGTGCCGCCTCGATCACGGCCATCTGCATGCCCAGGCAGATTCCAAGATAGGGCACCTTCTTTTCGCGCGCATAGCGGGCGGCGGTGACCATGCCCTCGGTGCCGCGTTCGCCAAAGCCACCCGGCACGATGATGCCATGATAGCCATCCAGCAGATGTTCGCCTTCGCCTTCCAGCTTTTCGCTGTCGACCCAATTCGCGCGAACCCGGACACGGTTGGCCATGCCGCCATGGGTCAATGCCTCGGCGATGGATTTATAGGCGTCTTCCAACTGGGTGTATTTGCCGACAACGGCGATGCGAACCTCGCCCTCGGCATGTTCCAGGCGGTCCATCACGTCTTCCCAGCGCGACAGATCGGGGCGCGGGGCGGGGCTGATCTGGAAGGCGTCCAGAACCGCGCGGTCCAGACCGGCCCGGTGATAGGCCAGCGGAGCCTCGTAGATCGTCTTCAGGTCATAGGCCGGGATGACCGCATCGGGGCGCACATTGCAGAACAGCGCGATCTTGGCGCGTTCCTTTTCCGGGATCGGTTGCTCCGAACGGCAGACAAGAACGTCAGGCGCCAGACCGATGGATTGCAATTCCTTGACGCTGTGCTGGGTCGGTTTGGTCTTCAGCTCGCCGCTGGCAGCCAGATAGGGCAGCAGCGTCAGATGCATCAGGATGCATTCGCCGCGCGGGCGTTCATGAGTGAACTGGCGGATCGCCTCGAAGAAGGGCAGGCCCTCGATATCGCCGACAGTGCCGCCGATCTCGCAGAGCATGAAATCGACCTCGTCATCGCCAACGGCAAGGAAGTCCTTGATTTCATTGGTGACATGAGGAATGACCTGGATCGTCTTGCCCAGATATTCGCCGCGGCGTTCCTTTTCCAGCACGTTGGAATAGATCCGGCCCGAAGAGACGCTATCGGTGCGCCGGGCGCTGACGCCGGTAAAGCGTTCGTAATGGCCCAGATCCAGATCGGTTTCGGCGCCGTCATCGGTGACGAAGACCTCGCCATGTTCAAAGGGCGACATCGTGCCTGGATCGACGTTCAGATAGGGGTCCAGCTTGCGCAATCGCACGGTGAAACCCCGCGCTTGCAACAGCGCCCCCAGCGCCGCGGATGCCAGCCCCTTGCCAAGGGACGAAACCACCCCGCCGGTGATGAAGATATAACGCGCCATTATGGACCCCGTGAGATGCAAAGATTCTGTGATCTGCGGGCCGCCGAACGACCTGTGCCACGGGACTCGAGCTATAGGCGATTCGCCCCGTGGTCGCAACGGACCGCAAGTTCATGTGGGGCAGAATAACACTGCCCCCGGTTATTCGTGTGACTTAGTCGGTTGTTTCTGCCGCTGGTGCCGTTTCCGCCGCGGGCGGGGTAACCGCATCGCCCTCGGGCACAACGGCCTCGGCTGCCGGAGCCGCAGGTGCGGTGGCACCGGTCGCGGGCGCATCGGGTGCGGGCGGGGTCAGCGGGTCACCGCCGGTCGAGGGCGGAGGTGTATAGGCCGGCAGGCTCGGCAGGCTGGAATCGGTGTCCTGCTGCTGCTCGGGCACGCCAAGCTGATCCATGATCGAGCTGTTCGCGGTCTGCCGGGCTGCAATGATCGTCAGCGCAATCGAGGTGCAGAAAATCGCAATGCCGAAGAACCAGGTCAGGCGCGTCAGCGCGTTCGCGGCCTGGCGTCCGGACATGACGCCGCCACCGCTGCCGCCGCCCACGCCAAGGCCGCCGCCTTCGGAACGTTGCAGCAGAACAGCCCCGGTCAGCAGCACCGCCAGGATCAGATGTATGGTCAGCACGACGTTTTCCACGGAATTCGGCCTTTCATTTGCGGACGGGCCTATCTAGTCACCGATACGGATGATGGCAAGCAGAGTGTCCCCCATGCCGGCACTAATGATTCAGGGAACGGGCTCGAATGTTGGCAAATCGCTGCTGGTTGCAGGTTTGTGCCGGGTCGCGCGACGTCGCGGCATCTCGGTCGCGCCTTTCAAGCCGCAGAATATGTCCAATAATGCCGCTGTCACCGCCGATGGCGGCGAAATCGGCCGCGCCCAGGCCCTGCAGGCGCGCGCCTGTGGGCTGCAGCCCCATACCGACATGAATCCGGTCCTGTTGAAGCCGGAAACCGATACCGGCGCGCAGGTGGTGGTGCAGGGGCGTGCCGTCGCAAGGGCGCAGGCGCGCGACTACGGCGATCTGAAACCGAAATTGCTGCAGGCCGTTCTGGACAGCTATGGCCGCCTTTCTGCAGCTCATGAGCTGATCGTGATCGAAGGGGCGGGCAGCCCGGCCGAAGTGAACCTGCGTCCGCGCGACATTGCCAATATGGGCTTTGCCCGCGCCGCGCAGGTGCCGGTCGTGCTGGCCGGAGATATCGATCGTGGCGGTGTCATCGCCCAGATCGTCGGCACGCAAAGCGTGATCGATCCGCAGGATGCGGCGCTGATTCGCGGCTTTCTGATCAACAAGTTCCGTGGCGATCCGAGCCTGTTCGATGATGGTTATGGATTCATCCGGCAGCGCACCGGCTGGACGGGCTTTGGCGTGGTTCCATGGTTCGCGGGCGCCCATCGCCTGCCCGCCGAGGATGCGGTGGACCTGCGCACATCGGGCGGGGGCGGGAAGCATGTCGTCTGTCTGACCCTGTCGCGCATTGCGAATTTCGATGATCTCGACCCGCTGGCGGCCGAGCCCGGCATTCGCCTGACCATGCTGGGGCCGGGACGTCCCATTCCCGGGGATGCCGATCTGGTGGTGATTCCGGGCACGAAATCGACGATCGGCGATCTGGAGTTCCTGCGACGGCAAGGTTGGGACATCGATCTGGCGGCGCATCATCGCCGCGGCGGGCATGTGCTGGGAATCTGTGGCGGATATCAGATGCTGGGCCAACTGATCCGCGATCCGCATGGCACCGATGGCCCTGCGGGGCAGGTGGCCGGACTGGGATTGCTGCAGGTCGAGACCGACATGGCGGCCGACAAGCGGCTGGAGCGCATTCAGGGGCAGGCGTTGGATTGCCCGATATCGGGCTATGAAATCCATATGGGGCGCAGTCAGGGGCCGGATTGCGCACGCCCCTTTGCCCATATTCCCCAGCCTGACGGCGCGATCAGTGCAGATGGGCGGGTCGTGGGCACCTATCTGCACGGGCTGTTTGCCGATGATGCCTTCCGCGCTGCCTATCTGCAAAGGTTGGGTGTGACATCGCAGCCGGGATATGAGGCAGGCGTGGATCAGGCGCTGGACGATCTGGCCGATCATCTCGAGCGATATCTGGATATCGACGCATTGCTGGCTGTGGCGGGCCAGAAACAATCGTGACCCTGCTTTCTCTGGACGAGAGGGGCCTGTCGCGCTAACTCAGCCGGATGGAACATAGCAAGCCGCCCCTGACCCTCTACCTTGCTGCACCGCGTGGTTTCTGCGCCGGTGTGGATCGTGCCATCAAGATCGTCGAACTGGCGCTGCAGAAATGGGGGGCTCCGGTCTATGTCCGTCACGAGATCGTCCACAACAAATATGTGGTCGATACGCTGCGCGAAAAAGGCGCGGTCTTCGTCGAGGAACTGGATGAATGCCCCGATGACCGCCCGGTGATCTTTTCGGCCCATGGCGTGCCCAAGGCGGTTCCGGCCGAGGCCCGCCGTCGCGAGATGGTCTTTGTCGATGCGACATGCCCGCTGGTCTCGAAGGTTCACGTCGAGGCCGAGCGCCACCATGCCAACGGGTTGCAGATGGTGATGATCGGACATGAGGGTCATCCCGAAGTTCTGGGCACCATGGGCCAACTGCCCGAAGGCGAGGTGATCCTGGTCGAAACCGCCGAGGATGTCGCCCATATCGCGCCGCGCGATCCCGAACGGCTGGCCTTCATCACCCAGACGACACTCTCGGTCGATGACACGGCGGGAATCGTCGCGGCGCTGCAGGCCCGCTTTCCGGCGATCATCGGTCCGGCCAAGGAAGATATCTGCTATGCCACGACAAACCGGCAGGCGGCGGTCAAGGCGGTTGCACCGCTGATCGATGCGCTGCTGGTGATCGGTGCGCCCAATTCCAGCAACTCGAAGCGTCTGGTCGAAGTCGGCCGCGCCGAGGGATGCAACTATTCGCAACTGGTGATGCGGGCCGAGCATATCGATTGGCGTGCCATCGAGGGCGCGCGTGCCGTTGGCGTTACCGCCGGGGCCAGCGCGCCGGAAATTCTGGTCGATGAGGTGATCGAGGCTTTCCGCGCCCGCTATGATCTGACGGTCGAGATCGTCGAGACGGCGCAGGAGAATGTCGAATTCAAGGTGCCTCGGGTTCTGCGCGAACCGGCCTGAGGGCAGGGGCTCCGGTCGCCGGGACAGCCCCGCAGTGAAATTGGATGACAGGCAGCAAATGACCAAGATTTTTGCGTGGACCGACGGCGCATGCAGCGGCAATCCCGGCCCCGGCGGCTGGGGTGTGCTGATGCGCGCGATCAAGGATGACGAGATCCTGAAAGAGCGCGAACTGCAGGGCGGCGAGGCCGAGACCACCAACAACCGGATGGAGCTGATGGCGGCGATCTCGGCGCTGGAGACCCTGAAGCGTCCCAGCCAGATCGTGATCACCACCGACAGCGCCTATGTGAAGAATGGCGTGACCCAGTGGATCCACGGCTGGAAGCGCAATGGCTGGCGCACGGCATCGAAAAAGCCGGTGAAGAATGTCGAGCTGTGGCAGCGTCTGGACGAGGCGCAACGCACCCATGATGTCGAATGGCGCTGGATCAAGGGTCATGCCGGGCACGAAGAGAATGAAAGGGCCGACGAACTGGCGCGTGCGGGCATGGCGCCGTTCAAATGACGCCCGAGGCTTTTGTCGCCGGACTGGACTATGGCTCGGTGCTGATCTTTGCCCTGACCGGCGCTTTGGTGGCCAGCCGCGCCCAGCTTGATCCGGTCGGTTTCATCTTCATGGCCACATTGACCGCCGTGGGCGGGGGGACGCTGCGCGATCTGTTGCTGGGGCGTGACACGGTTTTCTGGGTTTCCAAACCCTCGTATGTGCTGGTCGCTGCCGGTGCGGCCCTGCTGGTCTTCTGGACCGCGCATCTGTTCGAAAGCCGTTACCGCGTCATCATCTGGCTGGACAGCGTGGCTCTGGCCGTGGCGGTGGCCGCCGGTGTCGGGGTTGCCTCTGAAAGTGGTTTCGGACCGGTCGTGGTGATCATCATGGGCTTCGTGACCGGAACCTTTGGCGGTCTGATGCGCGACGTGGTCGGAAATGAGGTGCCGCTGATCCTGAAGCAGGGCGAACTTTACCTGACGGCTGCATTCTGTGGGGCAATGGCCGCGGTTCTGCTGGGCTGGCTGGGGTTCGAGCGCAGTCAGGCGCTGATCGCCTGTGCCGTGGTCGTCTGGATCCTGCGCGCGGGCAGCCTTGTCTGGGGTTGGCGCCTGCCCACATATAAACCGCGCCCGCCCCGGATGCGCGGCTAACGCAGCACGGGCGGCCCGCTGACCGGATTGCGCAGATCCTCGACCCCCATGCGCAGCCCGCGCCCGATGCGATGGGCCAGCGCCGACCAGCCGGCAGCGGCTTCGGCAGGCAGGCTGCGGCGCAGGGTCTCGTCGAACAATGCCAGCCAGATGGCGAAATGCTCGGCCCGGACATCGCCCGCTGCCATATGCACCTGCATCGGATTGCCGTCATAGCCGGGCTGGTGAAGGATCGCCTTCTTCCAGAACCGCGCGATCTTGTCTTCGTGCTGCGGCCAGTCGGTGACATGGGCGGCAAAGACCGGTCCCAGAACCTCATGACGACGCACGGCACCGTAAAATACGGCCACGACTCGGTCGATCTGTTCGGCGGTTATGGCGAAACGCGGTGGCAACATGGGGACAATCTGGTGCTGTCTCCTGGCCAAGGCAAGGCGTTCACGGGAAAAGGCTGAAACTTTCGCGGGCTGCGCTTGCAGCGCTGCCATCGCCTTTCTATAGAGGTCAGCATGGAATTTCCGGCGTTTGGACATCGAATTAGCAGCCCGGTGGCGTAAGGTCTTACGCCGCCGGGTTACATCTGTCCGAATGCATGACGAAGGATTACCCCGATGAGCGCCGCAAGCACGTCCGACGCCCCTGACTACCGCGACACCGTTTTTCTGCCCCAGACCGATTTCCCGATGCGCGCGGGTCTGCCCCAGCGCGAGCCGGAATGGCTGGACCGCTGGGAGCGGATCGGCATCTATGACCGGCTGCGCGAGCGTGCCGAAGGCCGCCGTCCGTTCATCCTGCATGATGGTCCTCCCTATGCGAACGGGCATCTGCATATCGGCCACGCGCTGAACAAGACGATCAAGGACATCATCGTGCGCAGCCACCAGATGATGGGCTGTGATGCGCGCTATGTGCCGGGCTGGGACTGTCACGGCCTGCCGATCGAATGGAAGATCGAGGAAAAATACCGCAAGGCCGGCAAGGACAAGGATGCCGTCGATGTGGTCGAATTCCGTCAGGAGTGCCGCCGCTTTGCCGATGACTGGGTCTCTATCCAGCGCGACGAGTTCAAGCGTCTGGGCGTCACCGGAAAATGGGATGATCCCTATCTGACCATGGATTTTCATGCCGAGTCGGTGATTGCGGCTGAATTCATGAAGCTGTTGATGAATGGCACCCTGTATCAGGGCTCCAAGCCCGTCATGTGGTCGCCGGTCGAAAAGACCGCGCTGGCCGAGGCCGAGGTCGAATATCACGATCACACCAGCCACACGATCTGGGTGCGTTTCCGGGTCGTGCAGGCAGCGGACGAGGTCTTTACCAAGACGCCGACCGATGTGGTGATCTGGACCACCACGCCCTGGACGATTCCGCAGAACCGTGCCGTCGCATTCGGGCCCGAGATCACCTATGGCCTGTATGAGATCATCGGCCGACCCGAGGATGCCAAGGCCGACATCGGGGACCGCCTGATTCTTGCCGACGCTCTGGCCGAGTCGGTTCTGGCCCAGGCCAAGCTGTCGGGCGAGGATTGCGTGCGCCGCCTGTGTGATGTGTCGCATGAGGATCTGGCGGCGATGGTAATGGCCCACCCGCTGCGCGGCGTCGAAGGTGCGCAGGGTGAATGGGATTACGATGTTCCAATGCTGCCGGGCGATCACGTCACCGATGATGCCGGTACCGGTTTCGTGCATACCGCGCCCAGCCACGGTGATGACGACTATCAGCTTGGTCTGAAATTCAAGCTGCCCATGACCTATAACGTCGAACCTGACGGCAGTTATCGCGCCGATCTGCCGCTGTTCGGGGGCGAAACCATCGTGGCCCCGGATGGCAAGGACGGCCCGGCCAATGTCAGCGTCATCAAGCAGCTGGCATGGGCGGGCAAGTTGCTGGCCAAGGGCAAGATCAAGCACAGCTATCCCCATAGCTGGCGCTCCAAGGCACCGCTGATCTATCGCAATACTCCGCAATGGTTCGCCGCCATCGACGAGAAGCTGGAAGACGGCATGGGCGAATATGGCGACACCATTCGTTCTCGCGCGCTGACCAGCATCGACAAACTGGTCAAATGGTGGCCCCAGACCGGGCGCAACCGCATTCACGCAATGGTCGAAAGCCGTCCTGACTGGGTGCTGTCGCGCCAGCGGGCATGGGGCGTGCCTCTGACCTGCTTCGTGCGCAAGGGGGCAAGACCGACCGATCCCGACTTCCTGCTGCGTGATTCGCGCGTCAATGATCGCATCATCGAAGCCTTCGAGGCCGAGGGTGCCGATGTCTGGTATCACGATGGCTTCAAGGCCCGCGTGCTGGACGGCATCGTTGATCCCGATGCCTATGAACAGGTCATGGATGTGCTGGATGTCTGGTTCGACAGTGGCTCGACCCATGCGTTTGTCTTGCGCGACCGCAAGGATGGGGCCAGCGACGGCATCGCGGATGTCTATCTGGAAGGCACCGACCAGCATCGCGGCTGGTTCCAGTCCTCCTTGTTGCAAGCCAGTGCGACCAAGGGGCGTGCGCCCTATCGCAACGTCGTGACCCATGGTTTCACGCTGGATGAAAAGGGCATGAAAATGTCCAAGTCGCTGGGCAATACCGTCGTGCCCGCCGAAATCATCAAGCAATATGGCGCGGATATCCTGCGGCTCTGGGTGGCGCAGGCCGATTACACCGCCGATCAGCGCATCGGCAAGGAAATCCTCAAAGGTACGGCGGACAGCTATCGCCGGTTGCGCAATACGCTGCGCTTCATGCTGGGGGCCCTGGCCGGTTTCGATGAGGCTGAACGGCTGGATCCGGCACAGATGCCCGAACTGGAGCAATGGGTTCTGCACCGTCTGGCGCAACTGGATCACACGGTGCGCAGCGGATACGAGCAGTTCGATTTCCAGGGCGTCTTCCAGGTCCTGTTCCAGTTCTGCACGGTCGATCTGTCGGCCTTCTATTTCGACATTCGCAAGGACACGCTGTATTGCGATGCGCCCGACAGCGAACGTCGCCGTGCGGCGCGCACGGTTCTGGATATCGTTTATCACCGACTGGTGACATGGCTGGCGCCGATCCTGCCCTTCACGATGGAGGACGTCTGGCTGTCGCGCCATCCGTCCGAGGATGACAGCGTGCATCTGCATGACTTCCCGCTGACCCCTGCGGATTGGCTGAATGAGCCTCTGGCCACGAAGTGGGATCATGTCCGTCGCGCCCGCCGCGTGGTGACCGCCGCGCTGGAGGTCAAGCGGAGCGACAAGACCATCGGTGCCAGCCTCGAGGCCGCGCCGGTCGTTCATGTCGAGGATGGCGATATGCTCGAGGCGCTGAAATCGGTGAACTTCGCCGATATCTGCATTGTCTCGGATCTGTCGCTGAGCGGCGATCCGATCCCGAACGAGGCCTTCCGCATGACCGAGGCTCCCGGTCTGGGCGTGGTCTTCGAACTGGCCGAAGGCCAGAAGTGCCAGCGCTGCTGGAAAATCCTTCCCGATGTGGGAACACATGACCATCCGGGCGTCTGTGCCCGCTGTGACGAGGTTCTGAGCCATGGTTGAAGAGCTGCGCTATCAACCGGCGGGTGACCGCTACGACCGTATGAGCTATCGCCGCTGTGGCCGGTCGGGGCTGAAACTGCCCGCGATCAGCCTGGGGCTGTGGCATAATTTCGGGCATGACACCCCCCATCAGACCAAGCGCGAGATCTGCCGGACGGCCTTTGATCTGGGCATCACCCATTTCGATCTGGCCAATAACTATGGGCCGCCTCCGGGCAGCGCCGAAGAGGCCTTTGGCGAGATATTGCGCAATGATTTCGCAGGCTATCGCGACCAGCTTCTGATCAGCAGCAAGGCCGGATACGACATGTGGGTGGGGCCCTATGGCGAATGGGGCAGCCGCAAATACCTGATTGCAAGCTGTGACCAGTCGCTCAGGCGGATGGGCGTCGATTACGTCGATATCTTCTATTCGCATCGTTTCGACCCGGACACACCGCTGGAAGAAACCATGGGTGCGCTGGATCACATCGTGCGGTCGGGGCGGGCGCTTTACGCCGGGATCAGCAGCTATAACAGCGAACGCACCGCCGAGGCCGTGGCGATCCTCAAGGATCTGGGCACCCCCTGCGTGATCCATCAGCCCAGCTACAACATGCTGAACCGCTGGATCGAGAATGACGGCCTGCTGGATACGCTGGACGATCTGGGCGTGGGCAGCATCGTCTTCACGCCCCTGGCGCAGGGCATGCTGACCGGAAAATATCTGAACGGCGTGCCGCAGGACAGTCGCGCGGCGCAGGGGAAATCGCTGTCACCCGACTGGCTGAGCGACGACATGATCGCGCGGCTGAACGGGCTGAACGATCTTGCCGCCGAACGCGGGCAGACGCTGGCACAAATGGCTGTGGCATGGACGCTGCGCGGCGGACGCGTGACCAGTGCCCTGATCGGGGCATCGCGCCCTTCGCAGGTCGAGGATTGCGTCGGCGCGCTGAACAACACTGAATTCACGCAGGCCGAACTGGACCGGATCGACGAATTGTCGGCTTCGGGCGATGTGAACCTTTGGGCGCGGTCTTCGGAAAGCGCGGGCGAGGGCTGATCGTCAGACCAGCCACCAGCCCTTCTTGCGCAACTGGTTCCGAATGGGCTGTTCGCGCGCAGGCAGGGCATCACGATCGAACATGGGGCGCACCTTGCTGCGCCCTTTGCCTTGATAGATCAGCTTGCGGGCGGGTTCCCATTCACGCAGGCATTTCTTGATCTTGTTGGGCGCGACCGCCTGTTCAAGGACATCCAGCACCTCATCGGGTTGCGTGGCGTAAAGCAGCGGCAACTTGCGATAGTGGCAGGTCGTTGCCCCATCCAGACCGGCCAGTGCTTCATCGGGGCGACCGCCACCGAGGGAATGGATGACCAGCGGCAGGACCACCTGATCCAGCCAGGGGTCCAGACTCTGGCAGGCCAGTTCATCGCCGGGTTCGGCGCGCACAGCCAGCGCCCATTCCAGAAACCTGCGCCCGAATTCGGCCGGATCGGCGCCGAAGAACCAGCCGGCGTTGAAATACAGATAGCGTTCCCAATGCTCATCCGGCTGCGAGAGGTCCAGAGAACTGTCGAAATCCAGTCCGAAGCGATCATAGAGCGACTTCCAGATGGCCCCATACCCGGGGCCATAGAGCGGCGGCACCGGCCATGTTCCTTCGCGCCGCATCGAGGCCGAAGGCCGGTCGAAATCAAATTCAAGCCTGTCCAGTGACCCGGTGATCAATGTGTCGCTGTCCAGAAACAGGAAGGGCTCCTCTTCGGGCAGGACGGACAGCGCCTCGATCTTGTTGCCATAGGGATAGGCGGCTCCAAAATGCTGCGCGGTGAAGGGGCGTATCTCGGCATCCAGATGCTGCAGCGCCCCGCGCACCGGCTCGGAAATCAGTGTTTCATGCCCCAGCCATGCGCCTTCGGGCCGGGGCTCGGCGACGATCAGCTTGCCCTTCCAGCCCGGTGAGGAATGCCGCAGGCTGGCAGCGAGAATCAGCGCCTCGTATTCCAGACGTCCGGCCTGCGCCACGATCAGCAGATTGGGTTGTGTCGCGATATCGCGGACAGGGCGGATGTTCAGAGGCTTTGCGGGCATTTTGTCTGTTCCATTGATTTGCGCGGACAATAGGTTGCAATCATGTCAGGGGAAAGTCACTGCATCCCTGTCGTCGCTGTTTTCCTATGGCTCCTGCTGCGCCAGGCTGGACGAGATCCACTGCCGGAAGGCGCGCAGCGGCCCGAAGTCATCCTTGGCCTGAGGCCAGACCAGCCAATAGGCTCCGGGTCCGGGGACCGCCTCGCGCAACACCGGGTGCAGACGGCCCTGTGCGATCTCGATCCGGGCCAGATAATCGGGCAGCAGTGCAACGCCGATGCCGGAAATCGCGGCCTGGATCATCATGGAAAACTGATCCATCAGCATGGCGTTGGACACCGGCGGGGGCGGGGCGGACTGTCCCTTGAACCAGGCGTTCCATGCCGTCGGGCGGGTCTCCAGCTGCAACAGCAGGCAATCATGCAGATCCTCGGCGTGGTGGATCGGGTGGCGTTGCAGAAAATCCGCAGAAACACAGGCTGTCATCTTTTCGTCGAACAGCTTCATGTGGCTGGCTTCGGGCCAGTCGTCCTGCCCAAAGCACATCATCGCGTCAAACGGCTCGGTGTCGAAATTGAACCGCGTGAAACGGGTCGAAAGATTGATCGAGATGCCGGGATTGGCCGACATGAAGTCGGGCAGGCGCGGTGCCAACCACCGGGTGCCGAATGTCGGCAGGACCGCCAGCGACAGCGCGCCGCCATCGGGATTGGCAATGACCGACATGCTGGCCCGCTGCACGATATCCAGCGCATTCGAGATTTCACGGAAATAGCGTTGGGCAGCCTCGGTCGGGATCAGCCGCTTGCGGTGGCGGGTGAACAGAACCTGACCCAATTGGGCCTCCAGCGTCTGGATCAGGCGGCTGACCGTGCTTTGGGTCAGTGACAGGTCATGGGCGGCTGCCGTGACCGACCCGTTGCGCATCACCGCATCGAAAGCCAGCAGCAGGCTGAGATTGGGCAGAAAGCGTCTTTGGCGCATGATCATTCATTCCATGCATGAACTGATGTGCATTATGCGTTTTGTGCGACGGTTGCAAAAGGTTAAGACTGGGCGGCAGAAAGCTTTGGGTCCGTTTAGGAGGAAATTGATGTCCACGAAATCGCACAAGGGCGCCGCCTTCACCTGGGACGACCCGTTCCTGCTGAGCGACCAGCTGACCGAAGAAGAGCGCATGATCCGCGACAGCGCGGCGGCCTTTGCGGCTGAAAGCCTCGCGCCGCGGGTGCAGGACGCCTATATGGATGAACACACCGACCCCGAGATCTTCCGTGAAATGGGCGCTGCGGGCATGCTGGGCGTGACCGTGGCCGAGGAATATGGTGGCGTCGGGGCCTCTTATGTGTCCTATGGCCTTGTTGCGCGCGAAATCGAGCGGATCGACAGCGGCTATCGCAGCATGGCCTCGGTCCAGTCCTCGCTGGTGATGTTCCCGATCGAAGCCTATGGCAGCGAAGAGCAGAAGCAGAAATATCTGCCCAGGCTGGCCTCGGGCGAGTTCATCGGCTGCTTTGGCCTGACCGAGCCCGATGCCGGATCCGATCCCGGCGGCATGAAGACCCGCGCCAGGAAGACCGAGGGCGGCTATGTGCTGAACGGTTCGAAGATGTGGATTTCGAATGCACCCATCGCGGATGTCTTCGTGGTCTGGGCCAAGTCCGAAGCCCATGGCGGCAAGGTGCGCGGCTTCGTGCTGGAAAAGGGCATGAAGGGTCTGTCCGCGCCCAAGATCGGCGGCAAGCTGTCGCTGCGTGCCTCGATCACCGGCGAGATCGTGATGGAGGATGTCGAGGTCGGCGAAGACGCGCTGTTGCCCAATATCGAAGGCATGGGCGGGCCCTTCGGCTGTCTGAACCGCGCGCGCTATGGCATCAGCTGGGGCGTGATGGGGGCGGCCGAGGACTGTTGGTTCCGCGCCCGGCAATACGGTCTGGACCGCCATCAGTTCAACAAGCCGCTGGCCGCCACACAGTTGTTCCAGAAAAAGCTGGCCGACATGCAGACCGAGATCGCGCTTGGCCTGCAGGCCTCTCTGCGTGTGGGGCGGCTGTTTGACGAAGGCCGTTTCGCGCCCGAGATGATTTCCATCGTCAAGCGGAACAATTGCGGCAAGGCGCTGGATATCGCCCGCATGGCCCGCGACATGCACGGCGGCAATGGCATTCAGGTCGAATATCATGTCATGCGCCACGCCCAGAACCTCGAGACGGTGAACACCTACGAGGGCACGCATGATGTTCACGCGCTGATCCTTGGTCGCGCTCAGACGGGGTTGCAGGCTTTTGGCTGAGGCTCCGCTGAAAGGACTGAAGGTCGTCGAACTGGCGCGCATTCTGGCCGGTCCCTGGATCGGTCAGACATTGGCCGATCTGGGCGCCGAGGTCATCAAGATCGAGGCTCCCGAAGGTGACGACACCCGCCGCTGGGGGCCACCTTTCATCGAACGCCCCTGCGCAGATGGCAGTACCGAAACCGTGGCCGCCTATTTCCACGCGGCCAATCGCGGCAAACGCTCGGTCACCTGCGATTTCAGGGACAAGGCCGATCTGGATCGGCTGATCGGGCTGATCGATCAGGCCGATGTGGTGATCGAGAATTTCAAGCTGGGCGGGTTGAAGCGATACGGGCTGGACTATGACAGCCTGTCTGCGCGCAATCCCGGCCTGGTCTATGCCTCGATCACCGGCTTTGGTCAGGATGGCCCGCGTGCGGCGCAGCCGGGCTATGATTTCCTGATTCAGGGCATGACGGGAATCATGGATCTGACCGGCGATCCCGAGGGCGAGCCCCAGAAGGTCGGCGTGGCCTGGATCGACATCTTCACCGGACTGTATGGCGTTGTCGCCGTGCAGGCAGCGTTGGCCGAAAGGGCGCGATCGGGCATGGGGCAGCATCTCGACCTGTCGCTGATGGATTGTGGCGTTGCCGTGCTGGCCAATCAGGCAACCAACTACCTGCTGGGCGGCAAGGTGCCCCATCGGCTGGGCAATGCACATCCCAATATCGTGCCCTATCAGCTGTTCCCGGCCAGCGACGGTCAAATGATCATCGCCTGTGGCAATGACCGTCAGTTCGCGATGCTCTGCGCGGCGCTGGGGCTGGATGACCTTGCAAGCGATGCCGACTATGCGACCAACCCCGCGCGTGTCGCCAATCGCGAACGGCTGATCCCGATTCTGGCCGATGCCACCCGGCGCAGCAGTCGCGCCGAACTGATCGCCGCGCTGGAAAAGGCCGGGGTTCCGGCGGGGCCGGTGAATGACGTGGCCGAGGCGTTGGCCGACCCCCAGGTTGCGGCACGCGGTATGCGGATCGCGCCCGAAGGCATTGCCGGGCTGCGAACCCCGATCCGCTTTTCGCGCAGCCCGCTGACGGTGGAACGCGCCGCCCCCGCATTGGGTGGCGGAAGCTGGAGTTTCGAGGCCGACTGAACGTCTTGCAGGCAGTTCCGGACCGGGGCTGCGGTTCGGAACCGCGCCCCTTGCCAGCGCAGGCGCCTTGCGCCAACCTGCATTCCATGCAGCCCCGGTCCCGCCGGGAGCCAACAAGACGACGGGGAACCAAATCATGAAACATCTTCTGACACCGCGCGCGCTGTTGCTGGCCTCGGCGATTGCGCTTGCTCCGGCCGCCTATGCTGAAACGCCCGCCGATACGCTGGTCGTGGCTGCCGCCATTGACGACATCATCAGCCTTGATCCGGCGCAGACCTTTGAATTCTCGGGCAATGACGTCAACAACAACACCTATGACCGGCTGGTCGATTTCGATCCGCTGGATATGGACAAGGGCTTTCAACCCTCGCTGGCAGAAAGCTGGGAGGTGTCCGAGGATGGCCTGTCGATCACCTTCACCATCCGCGATGGCGTAACCTTCCACTCGGGCAATCCGGTGCGGGCCGAGGATGCGGCATGGTCGCTGCAACGCGTCGTCAAGCTGAACAAGACACCGGCCTTCATCCTGACGCAATTCGGCTTTACCCCCGAGAACGTCGAGGAAAAGATCACCTTTGACGGCAACAAGCTGACGCTGACGCTGGATCAGCCCTATGCGCCGACCTTCGTGCTGAACTGCCTGACCGCCGATGTCGCCAGCGTCATCGACAAGGAAACGGTGATGAGCCATGCCGAAGGCGATGATCTGGGCAATACCTGGCTGAACACCAATGAGGCCGGTTCGGGTGCCTTTACCCTGGCGGCGTGGCAACCCAATCAGGCGGTGCAACTGGCCGCCTATGAGGATTACTGGCAGGGTGCCCCGGCGATGAAACGCATCGTCGTGCGCAATGTCGCGGAATCCAGTGCGCAACGCCTGCTGCTGGAAAAAGGCGATATCGATGCGGCGCGCAACCTGACGCCCACCGATGTCGAATCCTTGTCCAGCACCGATGGCGTGAAAATTCAGGACGAGCCGCGCGGTCGGATTCTGTATATGGGTCTGAACCAGAAGGATGAGCTTCTGTCCAACCCCGCCGTGATCGAGGCGATGAAATATCTGGTCGATTACGAGGGCATCACCAACAGCTTCCTGAAGGGCATGTTCATGACCCATCAGTCCTTCCTGCCCAAGGGATATCTGGGTGCGCTGGAGGAACAGCCCTGGACCTATGATGTCGAAAAGGCCAAGCAGATCCTTGCAGATGCCGGGATCGAGGGCGGCACCATCACGACCAAGGTTCGTGATCTGCGCGAATATGTGGATGTGGCGCAGGCCTTGCAGGCATCGATGGCACAGGCCGGGCTGACGCTGAATATCGAACAGATGACCGGCGCGCAGGTGCTGGATGCCTATCGTGCTCGCGAAGTGCCCATCTTCCTTGGCGAATGGGGGCCGGATTATTCGGATCCCAACACCAATGCAGCGACCTTTGCCTATAATCCCGACAACAGCGACGAGGCCCGCGCGACCGGCCTGCTGGCATGGCGCAACGCCTATGCCGTGCCCGAGGAAATGAACGAGGCCACCGTTGCCGCGACTCTGGAACAGGATGGCGAGAAACGCGCCCAGATGTATATGGACATCCAGCGCCAGTATCAGGCCGAGGCCCCGATCGTGCCGCTGTTCCAGCGTATCGAGAATACCGGCCTGCAGGAAAACGTGCAGAACTGGAACTCGGGCGGAGCCGTGGCCTCGGTGATCTATCGTCAGGTTACCAAGGGCGAATAGGCTTTGGCACATACCGACTCAGGCGGGCGGGGCCAGACTCCGCCGCTTTCCTCTGCCGACCGGCGTGCCGCACGCGGCCGCCGTTTCCGCAGTATTGCCGGAACAGTGCTTTCTCTTGTGCTGACTTTGCTGGGGCTGCTGCTGGTCACCTTCATCATCGGGCGGGTCATGCCGATCGACCCGGTGCTGAAGGTGGTGGGCGACCGTGCCAGCCAGGCACAATACGACGCGGCCTATCAGGCGATGGGCCTGGACAAGCCGCTCTACATCCAGTTCATCGGATATATCGGCGATGTCCTTGGCGGAGATTTCGGACGCTCGATCTCGACGGGGCAGTTGGTGATCGATGACATCAAGCGCGTGTTTCCCGCGACATTGGAACTGGCCGCGCTAGGCACGCTGATAGGTGTCTGTGCCGGTGTGCCTCTTGGGGTGATCGCCGCCGCGCGTCGTGGCGGCATCATCGATCAGGTCGCCCGCGTCGTGGCACTGGTCGGATATTCCATGCCGATCTTCTGGCTGGGGCTGATGGGGCTGCTGTTGTTTTACGGCATCCTTGGCTGGGTTGGCGGACCGGGGCGTCAGGGCATCATCTATGACGGGATGCTGCCATCGGTGACCGGTCTGGTGCTTGTCGATTCCCTGCTGGCCCGAGACTGGGCCGCCTTCAAGGATGCCTTCAGCCATATCATTCTGCCCGCCAGCCTTCTTGGCTATTTCAGCCTGGCCTATATCAGCCGGATGACCCGCAGCTTCATGCTGGAACAGCTGAGCGCGGAATATATCACCACCGCCCGCGTCAAGGGCCTGTCGGAAACCGCGGTGATCTGGCGTCACGCCTTTCGCAATATTGCGATTCCGCTGGTTACGGTGATCGCGCTGTCCTTTGGTTCTCTGCTGGAAGGATCAGTGCTGACCGAGATCATCTTCAGCTGGCCCGGACTGGGACAATATATCACCAAATCCCTGCTGGCCGGAGATATGAATGCCGTTCTTGGGGGCACGGTGGTGGTGGGCACCTGCTTTATCGCCCTGAATCTTCTCAGCGATCTGCTCTATCGCGTTCTGGACCCGAGGTCGAAATGAATGAAGCCCGCCAGATGACCAGACGCCAATGGCTGCTGTCGGACGCCCCGCAAACGCGCAGGCAGGCCCGGCTCGGGGCGCTCTATCAGGGGTGGCTGACCTTTCGCGCCAACAAGCTGGCGATGCTGGGCCTGATCATCCTGATCATCCTGATCACCATGGCGCTATTCGCCCCATGGCTGGCACCGCAGGATCCCTATGCCCAGGATCTTGCCGGGCGCCTGCAGCCACCTTCGCGCGCGCATTGGCTTGGCACGGACGCATTGGGGCGCGATATCTTGTCGCGCCTGATCCACGGCTCGCGCATCACCCTGTTCATCGTCGGCACGGTGGCACTGATCGCACCCATCATCGGCCTGTTCATCGGCACCGTCGCGGGGTTTTCCGGCGGCTGGGTCGACCAGGTCCTGATGCGGATCACCGATATCTTTCTGGCCTTCCCCAAGCTGATCCTCGCGCTGGCCTTCGTGGCCGCGCTTGGTGCCAGCATCGGCAACGCCGTGCTGGCGCTGGCACTGACAGCATGGCCCCCCTATGCCCGCCTTGCCCGGGCCGAGACCCTGACCATCCGCAATGCCGATTACATCTCGGCCGCCCGCTTGCAGGGGGCTGGTCCCATGCGGCTGCTGATCCGCCATATCTGGCCGCTTTGCGTCAGTTCGCTGATCGTGCGGGTGGCCCTGGACATGGCCGGGATCATCCTTTCGGCAGCGGGGCTGGGCTTTCTGGGGCTGGGGGCGCAGCCGCCGATGCCTGAATGGGGGGCCATGATCTCGGACGGGCGCACATATATCCTCGATTTCTGGTGGGTGGCGGCCATGCCGGGGCTGGCCATCTTCATCGTCAGCCTTGCCTTCAACCTGCTGGGGGACGGGCTGCGCGATGTTCTTGATCCGAAAGGAGCCAGGGAATGACCGATCCCCTGCTGTCTGTTCGAAACCTGTGCGTGACATTCCCGACCCGCCAAGGGGTATTCGAGGCCGTGCGCGGGGTCAGCTTCGATCTTGGTCGCGAAAGGTTGGGCGTGGTGGGCGAATCCGGTTCGGGAAAATCCATGACGGGGCGCTCCCTTCTGGGTCTGGTCCGCCCGCCCGGACAGGTGCAGGCCGACCGGATGGAGTTTCACGGCCGCGCGATCCTCAATCTTCCCGAACGGCAGATGCGCAAGATCCGCGGCAGCCGTATCAGCATGGTGATGCAGGATCCGAAATTCAGCCTCAACCCGGTGATGAAGATCGGCAACCAGATCATGGAAGCCTATCGCCTGCATGCCGGCGGCGGCAAGGATGCGGCACGGCAAAAGGCGCTGGAAATGCTCGAGGCCGTGCAGATCCGCGATCCCGAACGCGTCATGGAGACCTACCCGCATGAGGTTTCAGGCGGCATGGGACAGCGTATCATGATCGCCATGATGCTGGCGCCGGACCCGGAAATCCTGATCGCCGATGAACCGACCTCGGCCCTTGACGTCTCGGTGCGCACCGAGGTGCTGAACATCATGGACAGGCTGGTGCGCGATCGCGGCATGGGGCTGATCTTCATCAGCCATGACCTCAATCTGGTCGCGCAGTTCTGCGACCGTGTGCTGATCATGTATGCGGGTCGTATCGTCGAAACCCTGGCGGCACAGGATCTGCATGAGGCCCGCCACCCCTATACGCGCGGTCTGCTGAACAGCCTGCCACGCCTTGACGCACCGGTGGATCGCCTGCCTGTCCTGACACGACAGGACAACTGGCGCGACGGTGACCCGCTGACGGATAGCCTTGAAACCGAATTTCCCGGAGGCTTGTGAGCCATGCCGCTTCTTCTTCGTGAAAATACCCCGATGACTCCGGTGCGCCCATGCTGAACGTCAGGGATCTCGACGTCTGGTTCGGCTTCCCGCCCGACCGGGTCGATGCCGTCAAACAGGCTTCCTTTGATGTCGCGCAGGGAGAAAGCTTCGGTCTCGTCGGGGAATCCGGATCGGGAAAATCCACGATCCTGCGCGCCATCGCCGGGCTGATCGACACGTGGTCCGGCCAGATCACCGTCGCGGGTCAGCAGGTCATCGGCCGCAGGCGCGACCGTGGCTTCTACAAAACCGTGCAGATGGTCTTTCAGGATCCTTATGCCAGCCTGCATCCGCGCCATTCTGTCGATTCTGTGCTCAGTGAGGCCCTGAAGCTGCAAGGCATGCAGGATATCGACCGGCGCATCGTGCAACTTCTGGACGATGTCGGGCTGGGGCGCGGTTTTCGCTTCCGCTATCCGCATCAACTGTCAGGCGGGCAGCGCCAGCGGGTGGCGATCGCGCGCGCTCTGGCGGCAGAGCCCCGGCTGCTTTTGCTGGATGAACCGACAAGCGCGCTGGACGTCAGCGTACAGGCCGAGATCCTCAATCTGCTGGCCGATCTGCGCGCCGAACATGATCTGACCTATGTGATGGTCAGCCATGACCTCGCGGTGGTGGCGCATATGTGCGACCGGCTGGCCGTCATGCAGCATGGCCGGATCGTCGAGATCATGTCGGGCGATGCCCTGCGTCGTGGCGAGGGCAAGCAGGATTATACCAGGCATCTGATCAAGGCCTCGGCGGGATATTCCCGGGCCTGACGCAAGGGGTGGTGCCAGGGCAAGGGTTGCGCCCAACGGTGTTATCGCTAGCTTGCGCGCCGGAACGCAAGGAATGGCAAAGATGAAAATGAAGCGCGTAAGGCTGGGTGGCAGCGATGTCGAGGTCAGCGAAATCTGCCTTGGAACGATGACCTTCGGCAATCAGACGGCCGAACCGGATGCCCATGCGCAGATGGACCGGGCTGTCGAAATTGGCCTGAGTTTTTTCGACTGCGCCGAGATGTATCCGGTCAACCCGGTCCGCAGGGAAACCTTTGGCGGGTCCGAAGAGGTCATTGGCCGCTGGCTGGCCAGGGGCGGGTCGCGCGACCGCGTGCAGATCGCCACCAAGATCACCGGGCCGACCCAGTTGATCCGTGATGGCGCGCCCTTTGATGGCAAGACGGTGCTGGACTGCATCGATAGGTCCCTGTCGCGGCTGCAAAGTGATTATATCGACCTGTATCAGCTGCATTGGCCGGTCCGGGGCTCCTATGCCTTCCGGCAGAACTGGACCTATGATCCCTCGGCGCAATCCCGGCAGGAAACGCTGGATCATATGGCCGATGTGCTGGAAGCCCTGAAAACGGCGCGCAAGGCGGGCAAGATCAGGGCCGCCGGTCTGTCGAATGAAAGCGCTTGGGGGCTGACCAAGTGGTGCGATGTAGCGACGGCGCTGGATGCGCCGCGCATGGCCGCGATCCAGAACGAATATTCGCTGCTCTATCGCGCCTATGACACCGATCTTGCCGAGGTGGCGGTCAACGAAGATGTCACCCTGCTGTCCTATTCGCCCCTGGCGGCGGGTATCCTGACCGGCAAATATGCCAATGGGAACATTCCTGACAAAAGCCGCGTGGCGGTGGATAAATCCGTGGGTGGCATGGGCAATCTGGGTGGTCGCCTGACCGCCCGGGCCCTGACTGCTGCCGATGCCTATGCCGATCTGGCCGGGCAGCATGGCTGGGATCCGGTGCATATGGCCATCGCCTGGCAGCTGACCCGTCCCTTCAAGGTCGTGCCGATCGTCGGAGCTACCGATACTGCCCAGTTGCAGCATCTGATTGACGGTTTCGGCAGGGAACTGCCGGATGAACTGCTTCGCGGCATCAACAAGCTGCACCGGCAACATCCCATGCCCTATTGATGTAATGCCCCCGCTGCCTATGTTTCTGATATGAAAGACAGGAAGCGGGGATATGACATGGCAGGTGATCCGTATGCGGCGTTGGGGCTGACGAAATCGGCCACCGACGCCGAGATCAAGAAAGCCTATCGAAAGATTGCCAAGGAAGACCACCCGGATCTCAACCCGGATCCGGCGGCGAACGAACGCTTCAAGGCTGCTGCCTCGGCCTATGACCTGTTGAAGGATCCCGAGCAGCGCCGCCGCTATGATGCGGGCGAAATCGACAGTCAGGGTCAGGAGAACCAGCAGCGGCGCTACTATCGCGAACATGCCGAGGCCGCCGGGAATCCCTATGCGCAAAGCTATGGATTCGAAGGCGATCCCGACCTGTCGGATGTCTTTGCCGATCTCTTCGGACGTCGTGGCGGTGCCGGTGCCGGATTCGGTGCGCGGGCGGGCGGCTATGACATGCGCGGGCAGGATTACCGCTTCAATCTTGAAATCGATTTCCTGACCGCGGCCAAGGGCGGCAAGACGCGCATCACCCTGCCCGAGGGTGGTACGCTGGAGGTGGCTATTCCCGAAGGCGTGCGCGACGGCCAGACGATCCGGCTGCGCGGCAAGGGCGGCAAGGGCATGGGCAAGGGCGCAGCCGGTGATGCCTATCTGACCGTCTCGGTGGCGCCGCATCCGCAGTTCGGGCGGGACGGAAACGACATCCTGGTGACCCTGCCGATCTCGATTGACGAGGCTGTGCTGGGCGGAAAGGTTCCCGTGCCCACGATCGACGGTCCGGTCAACCTGTCGATCCCGAAAGGGGCAACGACGGGGCAAAAACTGCGCCTGCGCGGTCGCGGGATCAAGGGCGGCGATCAGCATGTCGAACTGAAGATCGTCATGCCGCCCAAGATCGACGATGCGCTGGCCGAGTTCATGGCGAACTGGCGCAAGGACCACGCCTATGATCCGCGCAAGGGGGCATAGATATGACGCGCTACTGTTCCCAGACCGAAGTGGTCACACTGATCGATGATCTGACCGAGCCTCGCTTGCAGGTCTTTGTTCAGGAGCGCATCGTCAGCCCGGTGCAGACCGGCGATGGGCCGGCCTTTCGCGAGGCCGATGTCGCCCGGCTGCAATTGCTGTGCGATCTTTGTGAAGGCTATGAGTTGCAAAGCGACGCGATGCATCTCGTGATGTCGCTGATCGACCAGTTGAACACCGCTCGGGGGGACATGCGCGCGCTCATGCATGCGGTCGCGCAACAACCCGACGAGGTTCGTCAGCAGATTCATGAGATCGTGCATCGCATGCGCAGCTAGCGCGCGGCATAAGTCGGGAACGGGCGCGACGGTTGGTGCCGCCGCGCCCGATTGTTGTCAGGTCAGACCAGATCGAAACGATCGGCGTCCATCACTTTGGCCCATGCGCGGGCGAAATCGGCCATGAACTTGGACTGGTTGCCATCGCATGCATAGACCTCGGCCAGGGCCCGCAATTGCGAGTTCGAGCCAAAGACCAGATCGACACGGGTGCCGGTCCATTTGACCTCGCCCGTGGCGCGGTCGCGACCTTCGTACAGATCGGTGGCACCTTCGACGGCTTTCCATTCCGTGCCCATATCCACCAGATTGACAAAGAAATCATTGGTCAACTGTCCGGGGCGGTCGGTAAAGACACCATGGCTGCTTTGGCCGTGATTGTTGCCCAGCACCCGCAGCCCGCCGATCAGAACCGTCATCTCGGGCGCGGTCAGCGTCAGCAGTTGCGCGCGGTCGATCAGCAGCTTCTCGGTCGGGACGCTGTAATCGGCCTTCACATAGTTGCGGAACCCGTCGGCTTCCGGCTCAAGGAACTGCATCCCGTCGATATCGGTCTGTTCCTGGCTGGCATCCACGCGGCCCGGCGTGAAGGGCACCTCGATCGCGCCATTCGCGGCATGTTCGATTGCGGCACAACCGCCCAGCACGATCAGATCGGCCAGTGAAACCTGCTTGCCATCGGTCGCCGAGGCGTTGAACTCCGACTGCACCGCCTCAAGCTGTGCCAGAACCCGCGCCAGTTGCTCGGGCTGGTTGACGTCCCAATCCTTTTGCGGGGCCAGACGGATACGCGCACCATTCGCACCACCACGCTTGTCCGACCCGCGGAAGGTCGCGGCGCTGGCCCATGCGGTCTGCACCAGTTCTGCCACGCTCAGCCCGGTGGCCATGATCTGTGCCTTGAGGTTCTGAATGTCCTGCGCGTCGATCAGCGCATGGTCACGCCGGGGCAGCGGATCCTGCCAGAGCAGATCCTCTTCAGGGACATCGGGGCCCAGATAGCGCGATTTCGGTCCCATGTCGCGGTGGGTCAGCTTGAACCAGGCCCGCGCGAAAGCCTCTTTCAGCAATTCGGGGTTCTCGTGGAATCGCCGCGAGATCGGTTCATAGATCGGGTCCATGCGCATCGCCATGTCGGCGGTGGTCATGATCGTCTTGACCTTCCTGTTCGGATCATCCGCTGCGGGGGCCATGTGGTCCTCGCCAACGCCGACAGCCGTCCATTGATATGCGCCGGCGGGGCTTTTGGTCAGTTCCCAGTCATAGCCGAACAGCATGTCGAAATAGCCGTTGTCCCATTGCGTCGGATTGGGCGTCCATGCGCCTTCGATGCCCGAGGTGATCGTGTGAATGCCCTTGCCGCTTTCGTATTTGCTGAGCCAGCCAAGCCCCATCGCGGTGATGTCAGCGGCTTCGGGTTCAGGCCCCAGCAGGGCGGCATCCCCGGCGCCATGGCATTTCCCGAAGGTATGGCCGCCTGCGGTCAGGGCAACGGTTTCCTCGTCATTCATGCCCATACGGGCAAAGGTCTCGCGGATGTCACGGCCCGAGGCAACCGGGTCCGGCACGCCGTCAGGGCCTTCGGGGTTCACGTAGATCAGACCCATCTGGACAGCGGCAAGCGGGTTTTCCAGCGAGCGATCACCCGTATAACGGCTGCCCGGCTTGTCGCTGGTCGCCAGCCATTCTTCCTCGGCGCCCCAATAGATGTCCTCTTCGGGTTCCCAGATGTCTTCGCGACCGCCCCCAAAGCCGAATATCTTGCCACCCATCGATTCGATGGCGCAATTGCCGGCAAGGATGAACAGATCAGCCCATGACAGCGCATTGCCGTATTTCTTCTTGATCGGCCACAGCAGGCGGCGCGCCTTGTCCAGGTTGCCGTTGTCAGGCCAGCTGTTCAGCGGTGCAAATCGCTGCGATCCCGAGGAAGCCCCGCCGCGTCCATCGCCCGAGCGATAGGTTCCGGCACTGTGCCAGGCCATGCGGATGAAGAAGGGGCCGTAATGGCCATAATCGGCCGGCCACCAGTCCTGGCTGTCGGTCATCAGTGCGAACAGGTCCTGTTTGACTGCTTCCATATCCAGTTTCTGGAATTCCTTGCGATAGTCAAAGTCCTCTCCCATCGGATCGGACAGTGGCGTGTTCTGGTGCAGGATTTTCAGGTTCAGCTGGTTGGGCCACCAGTCGCGATTCGAACGCCCGTCAAAGCTGACGTGGCGTGCGCTGCCGTGCATCACCGGGCATTTGCCGGTGGGTACATCATTTCCGTCCATCTTCATCTCCCTAGCGGCGGTTGTGACGGGGCAGGTGTTGTCCCGATCGGATGAAATCACGCTAGCAGAGGAATGCGATAGGAATAAATTTTAGTTTCTGATCTCTACCATAACTATATCTGATGACGCGCGGCCCAATGCGGTGACGATGGGGCTGGCACCCTCTGCCGAAACCTTACGCAGGCAGTCGCAATGCCCATGCAGTTCCTGTTGCGCGTCATGCAGGTGCTGGTTCCCATGGATTTCCTGCGATAATCGGGCGATAACCGCGACATACCAACAAGGAGATCGTCATGACCCTCAGGACCACATTGACAGGCGCGCTGTTCGGGCTTGTCGCTTCGGGGTTGGCCGTGCCTGCGATGGCCGACCAATTGGCCGACATCAAGGCGGCGGGCAAGATCGTCACCGCGACCGACATGCATTACGCGCCCTTCGACATGCTGACCAACGGCACCTATGAGGGCATGACCAAGGATCTGTTCGACGAAGTCAGCAAGGAACTGGGCGTCGAGCCTGTCTATCAGGACATTCCCTGGCCGGCGGAACTGCCCGGTCTGGAGGTCGGCAAGTTCGACATCATCATCGCCCCGGTCACCATCACCCCCGAGCGGCAAGAGCGTTACACCTTCACGCCGCCGATTGCCGATGCCACGGTGTCGCTGGTCAAGGCTGCGGGAAATGACGACCTGCAGAAACCCGAGGATATTGCCGGCAAGACCATCGGCGTTCAGCAGGGCACCGCGCAGTTTCGTCAGCTTGAAGCCTTTGGCGAGACCCTGGGCGGGATCTCGATCAAGGAATATGGCACCACCGATGAAGCCTATGCCGATCTGGCGGTCGGTCGTCTGGACGCGGTTGCCGGTTCGTTGCCGAACCTGACCTATCTGGTGAAGAACCGTCCCGAGACCTTTGCGCTGTTCGAACCGGCCCAGTTCGGCGAACCGACCTATTTCGGTTGGGCGCTGCGCAAGGAAGAGGCCAGCGAGAGCTTTGCCAAGGCCATTGCGGATGCCATCGCCAAGATGACCGAGGATGGCCGGATCAAGGCGATTCAGGAAAAATGGCTGGGTGTCTATACCGAGCTGCCGCTGACCGTCCCGGCGCAGTGATTTTGGCGCGGGCAGGGGCTTGACCCTGCCCGCTGCTTCGATCAATCGGAATGCCGATGTTCAGTATCCCGACCTTCATTGACAGTTTCGGCCCGCTGGCCTGGGCGGCGCGATACACCTTGCTTGTATCGGGCCTTGGTATCGCGCTGGGGCTGGTGATCGGCGCGCTGGTCTGTGCGGCGGCGCTTTCGCCCAGCAAGGCGCTGCGCCGGGTGGCGGCCATCTGGGTCAGCTTTCTGCGCGGTGTCCCGCTCTTGGTGCAATTGCTGCTGATGTATTATCTGCTGCCGGTCGTCGGGATCAATGTTCCGGCCGTTGCCGCCGCGGTCATCAGCGTCGGCATATGCGCCAGCGCCTATATAAGCGAGATCTGGCGCGGGGCGATCTCGGCCCTGCCTCGCGGACAATCCGAGGCCGCCGTCGCGATCGGCATGTCTGCGCGCACGATCTGGGGGCGGATCATCCTGCCGCAGGCGGTGGTGATGTCGCTGCCCGCGCTGATCAATGAACTGATCCTGCTGGTCAAGGCCTCGTCCCTGGTCTCGGTCGTGGGGATTCTGGAAATCACCCGTGCCAGCCAGGCGCAGGCGGCGACGACATTCCGCCCGCTGGAGGTCTATCTGGCCGCAGCCTGCATCTATCTGGCCATCAATCTTTGCCTGGCGGGGATCGGGCGCTGGCTGGAACACAGGACGGCCGTCTGATGGATATGGATGTCTTGCAACAATATGCGCCGATGCTGTTGCGCGGCTTTGGCATCACCATCTTCTGCTGGCTGGTGGGCACCGTGCTTGGCATGGCCCTGGGCCTGCTGATCGCGCTGGCGCAGCGCTATGGCAGCAAACCGGTCCGCTGGCTGCTGCAGATCTACATCGAGATCATTCGCGGCACGCCCTTTCTGGTGCAGCTGTTCGTCCTCTATTATGGCGGTCCGCTGATTGGCCTGCGTCTGGACGCGCTGCCTGCCGGTCTGCTGGGGCTGACCATCTATGGCAGCCCCTATTTCGCCGAGATTTTCCGGTCGGGCTTCAATGCTGTGCCCATCGGCCAGATCGAGGCCGCACGCGCCATCGGCATGACCGAGCCGGTGATCATCCGGCGCCTGCTGTTGCCGCTGGGGCTGGTCTCGGCCCTGCCGGCATTGGTGAATTTCTCGATCATCCTGACCAAGGAAACCGTGATTCTGTCGATCATCACCGTGCCCGAGCTGATGTATCAGGTCAGCCGCATGTCGACCGAAACCTTCCGCTATCTTGAGGCCAATCTGGTGCTGGCGCTGTTCTTCTGGGGGTTGGTCGAGGCGATTTCGCGCCTGGGGCGCAGGGTGGAAACCCGCATCACGAAACATCTGATCGAAAGGGTCTGAGATGGTTCAGGCATCCGCTGTCGAGATCCGCAAGGTCAACAAGTTCTATGGCCCGTTTCAGGCGCTGAAGAATATTGATCTGACCATTCCGCCGGGCAAGGTGACCTGCCTGATCGGCCCCTCGGGTTCGGGGAAATCGACCCTGCTGCGCTGCATCAATTTTCTGGAACCCTATGACTCGGGCGAGATCCGCATTGATGGCCAGATGATTGGCTATGATGCCCCCGGCAAGCTGATGTCGGGTCGCAAGCTGCGGGAAATGCGCCGTTCGATCGGCATGGTGTTCCAGCAGTTCAACCTGTGGCCGCATATGACGGCCCAGCAGAACGTCGCCGAAGGGCTGGTCCGGGTGCGCGGTCTGCGCAAGGACGAGGCCGATGAACGCGCCGCCGAAGCCCTGCGCAAGGTGGGCATGGCTGACAAGATGGCCAATCATCCCGCCCGCCTGTCGGGCGGTCAGCAACAGCGCGTGGCCATTGCGCGGGCGATCGCCATGGAGCCGCAGCTGATGCTGTTTGACGAACCGACCAGCGCGCTGGATCCGGAACTGGTGGGCGAGGTGCTGAGCGTGATGAAAACGCTGGCGCAGGAGGGCATGACCATGGCCGTCGTCACCCATGAAATGGGCTTTGCGGCCCATGTCGCCGATCAGGTCGCCTTTCTGGAAAGCGGCGAACTGGTCGCGGTGGATACGCCTTCGACCCTTCTGCATCATCCGCAGGACCCGCGCATTCAGGGCTTTTTGCGCACCTATCACGAACGCAACGCCTTCTAGGCCTGCAGCGGGCGCGGATCCCGGCGGGTGCTGTCGCAATACTGGCATCAGGCCATGGCACTGCTTATCTATGGGAATATAGCGGGCGGGGGCCGGGATGACAGAGAGTGCGGACATGCTGATCGCGCGGCGCAAGGCCGTGGATGAATTCGTATCCCGCCGTTTCGGGCCCGGTGGTACCTTGCGGCTGCATCGCGCCGCGCTGGGGCTGGATTTGTTGCGTGCGCCGATCAATGTTGCCCTGTCGCCGGTGTTCCTGCTGACCCGTCTGGGCGCAGCCTTGTCCGGGCTGGTCCGGCTGAAGGCGCTGTCGCGCTGGCTGGGGGCGCGGCGGATCTTTCTGCCCTCGGATATCGGGCGGCAGATTGACGCGGATCTGATCTCTTTCCTGGACGAGATGCATCAACGCGGGCTGCTGGCGCAGGATGACCCGCAACTGATCCGCAAGGCGGTGGACGGCTATACCGAAACCCGCAATGCCGTCGCAGAGATCACCACCTCGACCATTGTTCTGGCCCTGGGCAGCTTTGCCTTTCACAGGCCCACGCCGGGGGTAATATCCCTGGCGGGCCCGATTGCCGAGCTTCGCGCGCGCTCCCGCGCCATCGAGGAATTTGCCCTTGGTTCGGGTCTGGGAAGGATCTGGCAAGGCCTGTTTCCAGCCGAGCCATCTGCCGCCCAGATTCTTGCGACCGGGGTGGCTCTGGCGGTAGCGGCCTCGGTCATCACGACATTCGCGGGACTGCTGGCCGATCCGGTGCAGACATGGCTGGGCACGCATCGGCGGCGATTGATGCGGATGCTGGACCGGCTGGACAAGCAGGCAGATATCCCGGCGCTGGAGCGCGAACATCTGCTGGCCCGTGCCGGAGATCTGCTGGATGCCTTGCTGGTCACCTGGCGCAGCCTGCGCTGACCGTGGCACCCGAACAGATCATGGCGATCAGGACTGCGGCCGCCCGCGTTTCCCGCCGCGCCGTTTCTTCAGCAGCGGTTTGCGCTCTGGCAGTTGCGCCATGATCTGCTGGCGCGCGTCAGGGGACAGGGATGCCCAGTTGGCAATCTCTTCAAGGCTGCGCAGGCAGCCCACGCACAGACCTTCATGCGGATGAATGACGCAGATATTCACGCAGGGGCTTTGCGGTTCGTCCCGCGACCAGATTGGCTCGGCAGTGTTCATGCGAAGCATTCCTAAAAGGCGGTACGACGATGCGCAAGAATCATGATCGGGCGGGGTTTCAGGCCAGGTGGCGCAACCGGTCCAGTGCGCCCTGCAGGATGTAACCGGCGGCGACCTGATCGATCACCTCGGCCCGTCTGCGCCGCGAGGTATCTGCCTCAAGCAAGGCGCGTTCGGCGGCGACCGTCGACAGGCGCTCATCCCAGAACGAGATCGGCAGCGCGGTCAGCCCCGACAGGTTGCGCGCGAAGGCACGGGTCGATTGCGCACGTGGCCCTTCGCTGCCGTCCATGTTGCGCGGCAGCCCCAGCACGATACCAGCCAGATTTCGTTCGGCGACAATCTTCAGCAACTCGGCGGCGTCCAGCGTGAACTTCTTGCGCCGGATCACGGTGATTGGCGAGGCGACCTGACGCATATTGTCGCTGATCGCGACGCCGATGGTCTTGGTCCCCAGGTCCAGCCCGGCCACGGCACCGAAGTCGGGCAGTTCGGTCGCAAAGCTTACAAGGTCTTCATGGATCATTCGATCAGTCCTGCATTCTGCGCGGCGGCGCGTATGGGGGCGAGCGCCTCGGCCGAGGCCGCGAAACGCAGCTGGGCTTCGCCCCAGATGTCGCGTGCATGGTCCTGTTGCCCCAGAATCACCAGCGAGGAAATCAGCCGCGCCCATTCCTCGGGCGTTCCGCCTTCTTCGGCCAGCCGGGTTTCAAGCTGGCTTACCATGCCCTGGATCATCTCCTGACGCTCGGCTGGGGTCATGTCCTGCGCGGCGGCGACACTGTCCTGATCGGGGCCGGGCAGGGCGGGCATGGCGCTGGCCGCGCGTGGTGGCACATAGTCGGGATGTCCGGCCAGCCATGCCAGGTCCAGGATGCTGTTGCGGATCGGAGCGATCCATGGCGCGTCATCAGGGCCTTGTTCCAGCAGTTCGCGCCAGATCGGGAAGGCGCGGTCGGGACGTCCGTTCTGCAATTGCAGAAGGCCCAGCAGATAGCGGGACTGAGGCTGGCGCGGGTTCTTTTGCAGTGCGCGGGCCAGAACCTCTTCGCCCTCGGGGGTGATCAGGCCACCCGCCGCTTCCATCATCAGCGCGGCCAGTTGCATCAACTCCTGCGCGCTGGCCTCGTTGCCGCGCAGGGCGACCAGTCGCTGCTGGGCCTCGCGCGCGGCGATGATATTGCCCAGCCGCATTTCGCTGTTGGCCAGGAGCGTCAGCCCCTGCGGGTCTTCCGGGTTCTTGGCCACGGCCTCACGCAGCCGTTCGACCAGCGCAAGATATTCGGCATCTGCTTGGGGCTGCTGCGGACGGGCGGGGGCCTCTGCCTCGGCAGTGGTTTGGTCCGGGCGGTCTTCATAGGCGCTCTGGGCCATGGCGATGCGCTTGCCGATGGGCAGATCGGGCATGCCCGGTGCGCCCTCGCGCATGTAGAGGGCGACGGCACCGCCGAAGAACACCGCGATTGCCAACATTGCCGCAATGGCCGCGCCGCCGCGACGAATCGCGGGCGCGGTCGTCATCCTGCGATCGGCGTCCAGAATCTTGCGGCCGATCTCGACCCGCAGGCGTTCGGCATCATCCTGCTGGATCACCCCACGTTCCAGATCGCGTTCAACCTCGCGCATCTGGTCGCGATAGACCTGCATGTCGAATGAGGCGGCAGGCACGGTCGCATCGGCATTGCCGCGCTGACGCCAGACGGGGGCAAGGATCGCCACAGCCACAATCACCAGCAGCGCAAGGCAGATAATCCAGAACATCGCATTCCTCCAGTTGCCCCACCTGTAATCTGCTTCGCGCCGCTCTGAAAGCGGTGCCTTGCCGCAGCCCGGCGGGTTTGCGCGTGTCCGGGGGCTGTTCACGGCTTTGTCATGGGCGACACGGGGGCGGCACGGGACGAAGGCAATCATGATCCCTCCGGGGGCAGTTGGTGGCAATCAAACGCGTCGATGTCGCATTTTGATTTGATGTGCCGCATCATGTCTTGAGCCGTGCCGAAGCTGCGGCCATTGTAGCTGGTGATTCAGCCAGGGGGATTGTCCATGCCGACTGCGCCGCGCTCAGGCCGCTATTCCGTTTTCGCCATTGCGCGCGAGGCGTTGCGTCAACATCAGGGGTGGAACCGCGCCTGGGCCAACCCTCAGCCCCGCGACCGCTACAAGGTGGTGATCGTGGGGGCTGGCGGACATGGTCTGGCCACCGCCTATTATCTGGGCAAGAACTTCGGCATCACCGATGTCGCGGTGATCGAGAAGGGCTGGCTGGGCGGTGGCAACACCGGACGCAACACCACGATCATCCGCTCTAACTATCTGCAGGATCCCTCGGCGGCGATCTATGACAAGGCGCTGAAACTGTATGAAAACCTGTCTCAGGAGCTGAACTATAACGTCATGTTCAGTCCGCGCGGGGTGATCATGCTGGCCCAGACCGAACATGAGGTCCGCGGCTACAAGCGCACGGTCTATGCCAACAACCTGCAGGGCGTCAGCACCGAATGGATCGAGCCAGCGCGCGTCAAGGAACTGGTGCCGATCATCAATCTTGACGGGCCGCGCTATCCGGTTCTGGGCGGGTTGTATCAGGCCCGTGGGGGCACGGCGCGCCATGATGCGGTGGCCTGGGGCTATGCGCGGGCGTGTTCGGACATGGGCATGCATATCATCCAGAACTGCGAGGTGACCGGGGTCGAGACCGAAGGCGGCCAGGTGCGAGCGATCAATACCTCCAAGGGGCGGATCGGTTGTGAGAAACTGGCCATGGTCGTGGCCGGTCATTCCAGCCAGTTGGCGGAAATGGCGGGCTTCCGGCTGCCGATCGAAAGCGTCGCGCTGCAGGCGCTGGTCAGCGAGCCGGTGAAGCCCTGCATGGATGTGGTGGTCATGGCCAACACCGTGCATGGCTATCTGTCGCAATCGGACAAGGGCGAGATGGTCATCGGTGGCGGCACCGACGGTTTCAACAATTTCACCCAGCGCGGCAGCTGGCACCATGTCGAGGAAACCGTTCGCGCGCTTGTCGAGACCTTCCCGATGATTTCCCGCCTCAAGATGCTGCGGCAATGGGGCGGTATCGTGGATATGACCGGGGACCGTTCGCCGATCCTGTCCACGACCCCGGTGAAGAACATTTTCGTCAACTGCGGCTGGGGCACCGGCGGCTTCAAGGCGATTCCCGGCTCGGGCTGGGCGATGGCCGAACTGGTGGCGAATGGCCAGCCCGGCCCGCTGGCCGCCGATTTCGGTCTGAACCGGTTCCGCGAAGGGCGCTTCATCGACGAATCGGTGGCCGCCGGCGTGGCCCATTAGGCGGAGTGTCGCGTATGCCAGATATCGCCGGAAACCCTTTGCGGTCGGAAGGATTGGGTTTGCATCACCCCTCTGACCGAAAGGATGTCCCATGGCCGAAGGCAAGAACAACGGAATGTATTTCATCGTCGGGGCGGTCGTCGTCGTTGCGGCGCTGCTGTTCTTCTTCATGGCGGCCGACCAGGGCGAGATGTCGCCTGACGGTGGCGCGCCTGTCGCCGAAAGCACAGCACCCGAACCACCGGTCACGCCCGAAGGGAACTGATCGCCCTGACCGAGCACCTGCGGCCTGTCGCAGGCCGTCAGCGAGCCTGTCTCCGGGGGCATCTGGTCCCCGGTCTTTTCATGTCCGCATGACCACCGAATTTCTTTCTCAACCGCGCAAGGATCATTGAATGCTGGCCCTGACCTGTCCCTGTTGCGGCATCACTGCCGAAGAGTCCGAGTTCCACCCCGGAGGCGAGGCGCATCTGAAGCGCGTCGGGCCGGGTGGCGCGGATGAAGAATTCGAAGCCTATCTTTTCGCGCGCAAGAACCCCAAGGGCGTCCATCTGGAACGTTGGCGCCATTCCTATGGTTGTGGAAAATGGTTCCATGTCGCGCGGGACACCGCGACGCTGCAGGTCTTCGGCTCATATCCCGCCCAGACCCATGAGCCGCCAGAAGCCATCGTGACAACCATCCGCCAGACCTATCCTGACTGGACCTTTGATCGGAACGCTGCCGAATGAAACACACGCCTCCTTTCCGCCTGCCCAAGGGTGGCCGCCTGATCGATCGCGCGTTTCAGATTCCCTTCCAGTTCGACGGACGGTCGTTGCGCGGCCTGCAAGGGGACACGCTGGCCTCGGCATTGCTGTCCAACGGCCAGATGATGATGGGCCGGTCGTTCAAATATCACCGCCCGCGCGGCCCTGTCGCCAGTGGTGCCGAGGAACCCAACGCCCTGTTCGGGCTGGGGCAGGGCGGACGGTTCGAACCCAACCAGCGGGCTACCACGACCTCGCTGGTGCCGGGAATGACCCTGCGCAGCCAGAATTGCTGGCCTTCGCTGGACGCTGATATCGGCGCTGTGAACAACTGGCTGTCGCCCCTGCTGCCGGCGGGCTTCTATTACAAGACCTTCATTCATCCGCGGCCCTTCTGGAAACATGTGTTCGAACCGATCATCCGCCACAGCGCGGGGCTGGGCGCGGCACCGACCGATCCCGATCCCGATCTCTACGAACAGGCCTATGGTCATGCCGATCTGGTCGTCGTGGGTGGCGGAATCGCGGGCCTCGAGGCTGCCAGAGCGGCAGCAGACAAGGGGCAGCAGGTCATCGTGCTGGAACAGAACCCCGTCTGGGGTGGGCGTACGCCGGTCGATCACCATGACGGTCAGGCCCTGATCGATGAATTGCTGGCCGATCTCCAAGCGCGTGACAATGTCACCCTGCGCCGCAACACCATGGCGACCGGGCTCTACGATCACGGCTATCTGCTGGCGCGCGAGGCACTGGCCGATCACGATCCTGACCAGGGCATTCCACGCCAGCGTCTGTGGCGGATCCGCACGGCACATGTTGTCGTGGCGACCGGGGCGCTGGAACGGCCGATCAGCTTTGCCTGCAACGATGTGCCCGGTGTGATGCTGGCCTCGGCCGTGCGGGACTTCATCACTGATTACGGCGTGGCGCCGGGCCAGCGTATCGTGGTGGTCACCAACAATGACGACGCCTATCGGACCGCGTTGACAGCGCAGGCTGCGGGACTGGATGTTGCCGCCATTGTCGATGCCCGCTTCGCCGCCGATGGTGATCTGCCACAGGCCGCCCGGGCGCAGAATATCCCGGTTCTGACCGGCACCGCCATTGCCAAGGTCAAGGGCAGCCGCCATGTCGAGGGCGTGGTGCTGTGCGATCAGTCCGGGGCAGGCAAGCCGACCGGCGCGATAGATTGCGATGTTGTTGCCATGTCGGGCGGCTGGTCTCCGGTTGTCCATCTGTGGAGCCATTGCGGCGGCAAGCTGATCTGGGATGAGGCGCAGGCGATGTTCCGGCCCAATCCTGAACGTCCGCCTCTGGGCGCGAATGGCCAGGGCAATGCCAGCGCGGTCGGGGCCGCGAATGGCGACCTGCGCTGCGCAGGCACGCTGGAACGGCGTGAAGGCCCGACGATGCCCGTCTGGTGCATGCCGCAAGAGGCTCCCTACAAGCTGCGCGCCAAGATGTGGCTGGATTACCAGAATGATGTGAAGGTCAGCGACGTCGAACTGGCCGCCCGTGAAGGCTATGCCAGCGTCGAACATACCAAGCGCTATACGACACTGGGGATGGCGACGGATCAGGGCAAGGTCAGCAATATCAACGGGCTTGCGGTTCTGTCCAAGGCGCTCGGGCAGAAAATTCCCGCGACCGGCACCACGACCTTCCGCCCGCCCTATACGCCGCTGACCCTTGCCACGATTGCAGGTGATGCGCGGGGCGAGGCGTTCCAGCCTCTGCGCAAGACCCCGATGCATGACTGGCATGAGGGACATGGTGCCTCATGGGAGCCCGTAGGTCAGTGGCGTCGGCCCTATTGCTATCCCGCAGCGGGCGAGGATCGCCATGCTGCCGTTCAGCGCGAAATTCTGGCGGTTCGTCGCAGCGTGGGAACGCTGGACGCCTCGACCCTTGGCAAGATCATCGTCAAGGGGCCGGATGCCGGGCGTTTCATGGACATGATGTATACCAACATGATGTCCAGTCTGCCGGTCGGGCGCTGCCGCTATGGGCTGATGTGCAATGAAAACGGCTTCCTGATGGATGATGGTGTCGTTGCGCGCCTGTCCGAGGACACATGGTTGTGTCACACCACCACTGGTGGCGCTGAACATATCCACGCGCATATGGAAGACTGGCTGCAATGCGAATGGTGGGACTGGCAGGTCTATACCGCCAATGTCACCGAGCAATGGGCGCAGATCGCCGTTGCCGGACCGAAATCGCGCGAACTGCTGATGCGGCTGGCGGATGACGGTTTTGATCTCTCGCAAGAGGCGCTGCGCTTCATGTCATGGGCGTCGGGCCAGATTGCCGGCATTCCGGCGCGCGTCTATCGGATCAGTTTCTCGGGCGAGCTCAGCTATGAAATCTCGGTTCCGGCCGGGCGCGGGCTGGAGTTGTGGGAAAAGCTGCATGAGGTCGGACGCGATCTGGGCGTGACGCCCTATGGCACCGAGGCCATGCATGTGATGCGTGCCGAAAAAGGCTTCATCATGATCGGCGACGAGACCGACGGCACGATCATCCCGCAGGACCTGGGGCTTGGCTGGGCGATCTCGAAGAAAAAGTCGGATTATATCGGCAAACGGGCGCAGGCGCGCAGCCATATGACCGACCGCTCGCGTTGGCAGCTGGTCGGTCTGGAAAGTCTGGACGGGCGTGTGATTCCCGATGGTGCCTATGCCGTGGATGAGGGCGTAAACGCCAATGGGCAGCGCAAGATGCAGGGCCGCGTGACCTCCAGCTATCACTCGCCGACGCTGGACCGGCCGATCGCCATGGCACTGGTGCGCCACGGACCCGAACGCATGGGGCAGGTGCTGGAATTCCCATTGCCCTCGGGCGAGGTGTTGAAAGGGCGGATCGTCGATCCGGTCTTCTATGACAAGGAAGGGAGCCGTCTGAATGGCTGAGGCTTTGGCAACCGTCAGCCGTGTTGACGGCATTGGCATGATTTCGCTGCGCGCAGACCCGGAACAGGCGGGCCCGGTCCTGTCTGATGTCATGGGATTTGCCGCCCCTGAAGCGCGACAGATCACCGGAAGCGGAGATCGCCGGATCGGCTGGATGTCCCCGGACGAGTTCCTCTGCCTGATGCCCAGGGGAGAGGTTGCACAGGTGCTGCAGGCTCTGGAGCAGGGGCTGTCACAACAGCATGCGCTGGCCGTCGACATGTCGGATGCGCGGGTCATCTATGATGTCACCGGTCCCAATGCCGATGACGTTCTGGCCAAGCTGAGCCCGGCCAATCTGGGTGCATTGGGGCCGCATGAACTGCGCCGCAGCCGGGCGGCACAGACGGCGGCGGCATTCTGGCGGATTGACGGCGGTTTCCGGATCATCGGCTTCCGTTCCTCTGCCGACTATCTGGGTCTGCTCTTGAAAAACGCAGCCTTGCCGGGCAGTTATCTGGCGCCGCGATGACCTGCCCAGGGCGCATCAGCGGTTGCGGGGATGTCCCTGATGGGTGCCTCGGAACCGCTCTGCCCCCCTTGCGTTGAACCGGCGAATGCGGGACTGTGCGCCCGGATATACAGAGCGAACCTTTCAGAAAGGAGAGGACCATGGCTTTTACCCTTCCCGATCTTCCTTATGCACATGATGCGCTGGCTGCCGGCGGCATGTCCAAGGAGACGCTGGAATTCCACCATGACATTCACCACAAGGCCTATGTCGACAATGGCAACAAGCTGATTGCCGGGACCGAGTGGGAAGGCAAGTCTCTGGAAGAGATCATCAAGGGCACCTACCAGGCCGGCGCCGTGGCGCAGAATGGCATCTTCAACAATGCCAGCCAGCATTGGAACCACACCCAGTTCTGGGAAATGATGGGCCCCAATCCCGGTCCGATGCCGGGCGAGCTGGAAAAGGCGCTGACCGAATCTTTTGGCTCGGTTGACAAGTTCAAGGAAGAATTCGCCGCTGCCGGTGCAGGCCAATTCGGCTCCGGCTGGTGCTGGCTGGTCAAGGACGCCGATGGCAGCCTGAAGGTGACCAAGACCGAAAACGGCGTGAACCCGCTGTGCTTTGGTCAGACCGCGCTGCTGGGCTGCGACGTGTGGGAACATTCCTATTACATCGACTTCCGCAACAAGCGTCCGGCCTATCTGACCAACTTCCTTGAAAAGCTGGTCAACTGGGAAAATGTCGCCTCGCGCATGTAAGCGATCTGACGTCCGGATATCATCGCGCCCGCTGGTCTCATCACCGGCGGGCGTTCTCATTTTTACGATGGCGTGCCGGAAATCTGCAGATCTTCTTGCCGTGCCCAAGTGATTCGCAGCGCGGCACCGAGCAGAACAATTGCGGGAAGACTTGGGCGAGGCGCCCGACCCTGAACCAGGCTGAATCGCACGTTCCGTGAAGGCTTTGGCCCTTCAGGACCAGCATCACCATCCGGGAACCTGTTTCAGGTAATCATCTGAAAAGAGGGGGAATGGTGGGCGACCCTGGAATCGAACCAGGCATGGGTCTCCCCGGCGGAGTTACAGTCCGCTGCCGCACCTTGCAGCACGTCGCCCGCCGATCGCCGTCGGCGTGGGGCGTGATTAACTGCAGTGAAAGGAGGCGTCAAGCGGATTTCTGGGACTTGCGCGAAAGCTTTTGGACGCGCAGAGAGAGATGGCGAGATAAGGATGGCAATATGGCTGAAAATTCGGGCAGGAACAGAAAACCCACATGGGTCATCGACAAGGAGCGCGCGCGCAGGGCTGCGGCGGCAGAGACTGTCTGGCTGTTCGGCCTGCATGCTGTTCGTGACGCCTTGCAGAATCCCTCGCGCGAGAAACTGCGGCTTGTGGTGACGCGCAACGCGGTGGACCGTCTGGGTGATCTGCATGGCATGACGCCGGAAATTACCGATCCCCGCGTGTTCGGGAAAACAGTTCCGCTTGCGCCCGACAGCGTCCATCAGGGGGCGGCACTTGAGGTGCGGCCGCTGAAATGGGGCAGCCTGAGCGAGGTGGCGCTGCGCGAAGCCCCCGGAGAGCAGCGGCCGCTGCTTGTCGCGCTGGACCGTGTGACCGACCCGCATAACATCGGTGCGGTGTTGCGCTCGGCCGAGGTCTTCGGGGCCCGGGCCGTGATTGCACCTTCGCGTCATTCCGCGCCCGAAACCGGGGCCCTGGCAAAAACCGCTTCCGGTGCGCTGGAACGGCAGCCCTATCTGCGCGTGCCCAATCTGGCCGAGGCGCTGAACCAGCTCAAGAACATGGGCTTCATCCTCATCGGGCTGGACGGGCAGGCAGAGCAGACCTTGCCGCAGGTTCTGAGTGATCTCTCGGGCCGGGCGATCTGTCTGGTGATGGGCGCCGAGGGGCCGGGCATGCGCGAATTGACGACAAAGAGCTGTGATCATCTGGCGCGCATTCCCTTCGCGGCGGATTTCGGGTCGCTGAATGTTTCCAATGCAGCAGCGGTGGCTCTCTATGCTGCGGCGAACGGCTAAGTTCACTTCCCTGCGATCCACCATCTGATTCGTTGAGAATCAGTGCAAAGGCTGGCATTGAGAGATCTTGGTTTTTCCGAGATTCGATGAAACATTTCGCCTTTCCCCTGTTGTTCTGTCTGGCTGCCGCATGTCCCGCGGCGGCCGAGAACTGGGCGGTTGGTGGCTATGATGTGGTGGCCTATTCGGACCGTGGCCATCCCGTGGCAGGCCGAAGCGACATCGCGACCCTGTGGAATGGCAAGCTGTGGTATTTTTCCAGCGAGGAGAACCGCGCCCGCTTCGAGGCGGATCCGCGCGGCTATGCTCCGGCTTTTGATGGCCTGTGTCCCGTTGGTCTTTCGGAGGGGCGTCAGGAGGCGGGCGACCCCGATCATTTCATGGTCATTGGCGACCGGCTCTACCTGATGCGGTCAAGGAATGCCGAACATCGGATCAGGACCAGGCCGCGCTCAATCCTGTCCAGGGCGCGGAAGAACTGGTCAGGGAAACGCTGATTCGACGATACCGATGTTCCTGTTTCGTTATCACAAAAACGCGATCCCTCTGGAACTTTTTCCGTGTGATGCACATTTACTACTTAGAGCATGACCATCGGAACGGTCATGTTCGGATCACTGTCCCTCGTTCCGCGACTTGCGCCCGGCCAGAATTCTGGACCGGGCGCCTTTTCTATGTCAGGTTGCATGCAACTTATGGCTGAGGAGGGGAGACCCGCCATGAATCTCGAACTTGATGAAGACACGGACATTGCCAATATCGCCAGGACCGTGAAGGTCATCGCGATGGTCGGGGCGTCACCCAAAGAGGCGCGCCCCAGCTGGGGCGTGGCCCGATTCCTGCAGGCACAAGGCTATCGTGTCATCCCGGTCAATCCCGGTCATGCAGGCTCGACCATCCTCGGAGAGAAGGTCCATGGCCATCTGTCCGAAATTCCCCCCGAGGCCGGGGTTCAGATGGTTGATATCTTCCGTCGGTCGGAAGCTGTTGCAGGGATCGTCGAAGAGGCGCTGGACTGCCTGCCCGACCTCAAGGTGATCTGGACGCAACTGGGCGTGCGTGATGATGAGGCGGCAGAGCAGGCCAGAGCGCGCGGCATCACGGTCATTCAGAACCGCTGTCCAAAGATCGAGTTCCCCAGATATCTGTAAGTGTGTGAACCGCTGTGGGCCGCAAGGCCTCGGCGATCATCTGTCCATCACCTGAAAAGAGATCGGCCGGGGCAGTGCCATGATACGACCTCGACAGATGACATATGCGTTCTGCAGGATTTCCAGTTTGTCGTAATCTGCATCGCGGCTTGAGCGACACATTCATCGCGTCCCGAGCGGATGGCTGAAGGTCGTATGGTCACTCTGCCCAAAGGCCTTGGGCCTGTTGTTTGCAGTTGCTGTCCTTTCCTGCGTTTCAAGCAAGCGGCTGGCCTTGTCGCTGCCTTCTTTCCTTTGCCGTCGAAGGCAGGGATGTTTGCATGTAGGGCGGATCCATGCGATGTGCGGCTGCGATGTCGGGCCAGCTTTTGAAACGGGATTTCGCTGGACTGCCTCGGGAAGCAGAACTGGCAACATCTTGATAACGTTAATATTCGAGGACTTCTATGGCAACGATGGTAGGTAGCGGATTCCACCTGAACGCAGCGTTAGGTGTTGGAGGAACTGCCGCTGAAGGTACCGTGCTGACCGCCAGCAACCTTGGCCAGTTCATCGATATCCAGACGGATGGCACCATTCAGCCGAATAACGGATCAATTGATATCGGGGACAGTTTTGTCGTTGATACCGACCGTGACGGCGATTTCTCGGACGAAGCCGCAACCACGCAGGTAGACAATGACCGTTATGTCAGCTCGACATTCACCTATGCCGACGGTTCCACGTCGACTGGAACCCTGGAACTGATCACCCTGTCGGATGGCTCGCAGGCCATCTTGGTAAACGAAGATGCGGCTGCAGGTATCAATGCAGCATCTGACCAAATCCAATCCATCACGCTTGGCCGATTCAGCACCGGATTTGATAACTTCTACAATCAACGACAATACATGAACGAGATCACGAACTCGGTCGTGTGCTTTTGCGAAAAAACACTGGTCAAAACGCCGACCGGCGAACGACAGATCAGTTCTTTGGTTGCGGGCGATGATGTCGTGACAGTCCGAGACGGCGTGCAAAAGATCGTCTGGATTGGCAGGCGCAAGCTGTCGACTGCTGAACTTGTGGCCTCACCGCATCTGAGACCGATTCGCATCAGTGCTGGCGCATTGGGAGAGGGCGTCCCGCATTCCGACCTCCTGGTTTCGCCGCAGCATCGCATTCTAATCGCGTCAAGGATAGCCGAGCGGATGTTCGGGCAACGAGAGATCTTTGTCCCGGCAATCAAGCTGGTCGAAGCAGAGGGTATCGAGCAAGTGGCTTCATTCGCCCCTGTCACCTATGTTCACATGCTGTTTGAGGCGCATCAGATCGTCTTCGCTAATGGCGCGCCGGCCGAAAGCCTTTACACCGGCGTTCAGGCGCTGAAGGCGCTGCCCGAAATGGCGCGCAGGGAGATTTTCGAGATTTTTCCCGAACTGGAAACCGCGGGTCAGGGCGCATCTCCTGCACATCTCACGATTCGGAAACAGGCGCAGGTGAGCAAGCTTTTGGCCAGGCATAAGCGGAACCACAAACAACTGGTTCTCTTGGAGAGTTAGGTCGATTCGGCCAGAACGCGATTGGTCGGATGTCAGGGCCGGGAATGTGGCTTCTGGTGTGGGTCGGATTGATGCGACGGAAAAAGACGGCCCCGGTTCTGCCGCATCCATAACATCTGACGGGGCCGAGACAAAACAGAGACCTGCCTTCCAGATTCTGGCGCACCAACCTTGGGAAGCAGGGCAATGGTCGGAAAACTGCTCGCGCAGAACGATCGAAGCTTCGGGGGCGGACCAGTCAAAGCCTCGCCTCGAGACCGGATCGGTCCAAGGATCGGGGGGCAGCATAGGCAGCATTATCCCCTCGGCTGTCTTGTATATCTGGCAGGTGGTCTTGTCGGCCGGGCGCGACAGTCTGACAAGAATAGAAAGCAGGTTCACGGTTCGACTGAGGCCCGTGGCGCAGGAGGGGGCGCTGCAGGCATCTTCCCTTTCCGAATCCGGGTCGCCGCCTGTATCGCGCGATCAAAGCCGTTGTGAGTTTGTCTTTGGTGTAGCTCGCACCCTGACGGATGATGAATTGGGCCATGTCCATGGCGCGGCCCCTGACTTTGGATGGCGGCGCCGTGATGGACAATGGTCCAGATTGGCTGTCCGTCTTCGATAAGACGATCCAGATCAACGACTTGGAGGATATTGGCTGGGGCGGTAGGATTCGAACCTACGATACACGGTACCAAAAACCGATGCCTTACCGCTTGGCTACGCCCCAACTGTGGAGCGGGAAATATCCAATGCTGACGGAGGGTGCAAGTCGAAAATTCAAAGAATCTTGTTTGTTTTCCTTCAGGCCGCTATGGCCGCCCCATGGAACATGTTGATCTCGCAATTCTTGGGGCCGGAGCAGCCGGATTATTCTGTGCAGGCTCGGCTCTGGCACAGGGGCGACGGGTTCTGGTCCTCGACCATGCAGGCAAACCGGCCGAAAAGATTCGGATTTCTGGAGGTGGGCGTTGCAACTTTACGAATCTGGCCACCGAGCCCGGACGCTTTGTTTCGGCCAATCCCCGTTTCAGTGCCAGCGCGCTTGCTCGCTTTCGCCCGGCACAATTCGTTGAACTGGTCGACAGGGCGGGAATCGCCTGGCACGAAAAGACGCAGGGACAATTGTTCTGTGACGGCAAGGCGACGCAGATCACCCATATGCTGCTGCGCCGGATGGAAGGCGCGGAACTGCGGCTGAATTGTGCGGTGACCGGGGTCCGCCACGGCGGCGACCGGTTTCTTGTGGACACAGCCACAGGGCCTGTCAGCGCGGCTTGCGTTGTTGTGGCCACCGGCGGGAAATCGATCCCGAAAATGGGTGCGTCGGGAATTGGTTATGATATTGCACGCGATTTCGATCTGCGATGTCAGGAAACCTTGCCGGGGCTGGTGCCAATGACATTTGCCGAACAGGATCTGGCGCTGTGTCGGCCCTTGGCCGGGGTGTCTGTCGAGGCGCGAATCCGCCATGGTGGCGCAACCTTCAAGGATGCATTGCTGTTTACGCATCGGGGCCTCAGCGGGCCGGTGATCCTGCAGATATCCAGCTTTTGGCGGCCCGGAGAGACATTGACAGTCGATCTGGCTCCGGATGTCGATATTGCCGGGCATTTGAAACGTCAGCGCGGCGAAGCCGGACGCATTGCCGTCGCCACGGCCTTGTCTCGGATGCTGCCCGAGCGGCTGGCGCAGGCAATCGCGGCAGAGCTTGGGCTGGCTTCGGCGCGCCTTGCCGATCAGCCCAACAAGATGCTGGAAAAACTGGCTGCGCGGATCAATCGCTGGCAGTTGCGTCCCGTCGGGACCGAGGGCTATCGCACTGCCGAAGTGACCCTGGGTGGCGTGGACACCCGCGAACTGGACGCGAAGACGATGCAGGTGCGCAAGGTTCCCGGCCTGCATTTCATTGGTGAATGTGTGGATGTGACCGGCTGGCTGGGTGGATATAATTTCCAGTGGGCCTGGGCGTCGGCCGATGCGGCAGGGCGTGCGGCCCTGACAGGCTGAGGGCCATGGCCGGCGCCGCTTGTGCCGAAAGGCGCAGGCGGTCGGGACATGGCCCCCGGCAGGGATCAGATGGTGATCGGCTCGGCCTTGGCCAGGGCGTCAAAGCGCATCAGCGTCGCGATCAGTGCCGGCATTTCATGCAGCGGGATCATGTTCGGCCCGTCCGAGGGCGAATTGTCGGGATCCTGATGGGTTTCAATGAAGACACCCGCCACGCCAAGCGAAACTGCGGCGCGGGCCATGACCGGTGCGAATTCACGCTGCCCGCCAGAAGAGCCACCCTGTCCGCCCGGCTGTTGCACGGAATGGGTGGCATCCATGATGACCGGATAGCCGGTCTTTGCCATGGTCGGCAGCGAGCGCATGTCGGCCACCAGCGTGTTATAGCCAAAGCTGGCACCGCGTTCGGTCAGCAGGATGTTCTCATTCCCGGTCGAGGCGACCTTGTCGGCGACATTGGGCATGTCCCATGGGGCCAGGAACTGGCCTTTCTTGATGTTGATGACTGCGCCGGTCTTGCCAGCCGCCAGCAACAGATCGGTTTGACGGCACAGGAAGGCCGGGATCTGGATGACATCGACATGTTTCGCGGCCAGGACAGCCTGTTCGGCATCATGCACATCGGTCAGCACCGGGCAGCCCAGACGCTCACGCACAGTGGCCAGCATGTCGAGACCTTCCTGCACGCCGACGCCGCGACGACCTTTCAGCGAGGTGCGATTGGCCTTGTCATAGCTGGCCTTGAAAATGTAGCTGGCCCCGGCCTTGGCACAGGCCTCGGCCATCTTCTCGCCGATCATCAACGCGTGATCCAGCGTTTCCAGCTGGCAGGGGCCGGCGATCACGGTCAGCGGCAGGTCGTTGCCACATTCCAGATTGCCGATGCGAATGTGTTTTGCTTTGGTCATGTGGATACCTGTTCACGCAAGATTGAGGCTGTCAGCGACAGCATGAGGTAGATACCGGAAAATATCAGGAATGCCACCAGCGTATTCTGGAAGGCTTTGGGATAGGTGGCTTCATCCGGTGCCACCGGTTTCACGGATAGCGACAGGTAACGGACCTGCTTGTTGGCCTCGATACGCGCCGATTCCATCTGGGCTGCGGCAGCGGCCAGCAATTCCTGACGCGTCGCCAGTTCGCTTTCGGCGATTCTCAACTCGCCCGATACCGCCGCCAGTGAACTGCGGGTCTCATTGCCCTCGGTCAGCTGCGAGCGCGTGATGTCGATCAACTCGCGCAGGCGCTTGATATCACCCTGAACGGCTGCCACGCGGCTTTGCAGCGGGCGCGGGTTGGCCTGCAACTGGCCCAGCTCTAGCTGCTTCTGGTTCAATTGCCCTTCAAGCGTGGCAATCTGGTTCATGACCACGGTGCCTTCGGCCACGGGGTCAAGGACGCCCAGTTTCTGCTGCAATTCCTGAACACGGCGTTGGGCGGCCAGCACCTTTTCCTCGGCGTCGTGATAGGTTTCTATGGCACCCGCCATCTGGTCATCGCGCAGGCGTTCGGTCATGCGATCGACCTGTTCTTCGGCATAGGCGATCAGCGCGACCGAAAATTCTTTGCTGAGCTGCGGGTCAGGGGCGATCACCTCCATGTCCAGCACGCCTTCGGTCGGGTCATATCCGATCTTCACCGATTTCAGATAGACTTCATAGGCGGCCTCATTGGTCGCATCAGGCGGCAGGCGCTTGATCGGGTCCAGATCCGGATCCTGAAAAGCCTGCTTGAAACCCTTGTCCGCGTCCAGTCGCAACATGGCATCGCGCGAGGTCAGATAGCTTTGAACCGCGACGGAGTCGGGGTTGGTCGCCAGTTGTGAGCCGCTGAGCAAGCTGCCCAGCCCCGAGGAGCCGCTGCTTTCGGCGCTCTGGATCTGGAATTGCGAATAGGTGGCGTAAAGCGGCGAGGCGATGCGGAAGTAATACAACCCCGTCAGCAGCGTCGGCAGCGCGATGAAGAACAGCAATCGCAGCGCCAGCATCATCAGGCGCCGACGGCGGCGGCGGGCGATGTCGCGCTGGATGCGATAGATTTCGGCAGCGCGGCGTTCCTCGGTCAGGGCTTCGCGCGACGGCAGGGGCGGGCGTGCCGGTCCCAGGCCCGTGCCGGGCGCAGAGGGGGGCTGCGCCTGCGGGACCAGGGCGGGGGTGTTGCGGCCCGGGGCGGTGCTTGCCTGCGTGCCCGCGGCCGAGAGCAGCTTGCCAAGTGCCGCCCGCTGCGAGGGATCGATTCCGCGCTCGCGCAGGCGCAGCACGGCTTCTTCGTCGGATTGAACCTCTATCTGGTGCAGGGTTGCGATCCGGCGGGCAATTCGCAACTGGCGCTCGGTCAGTTTCTCGTCGCGAATGGCCTGCAGTTTCTTCTCGAGATCCGGGTCCACGGCCTTGGGGGCGGGGCTTTCGTCGGGATCCATGCCGGCAAAGCCGTCCTGCGGTGGATCGGTGCGCATGAATCTTTCGCGGCGGGCCTGTTCGGATTCGCTGTCACCCTGAGGCCGAGGCTGATCGCCCGTCGCATTGGATTCGCTGCGCCTTTGCACTTCGATCCGAACGCCATCCTCCTGTTTTCCGGGGTTGATCGAATCGGACGGCGATGTGTGAAAACCACGGGCCTTAGGCGGTGTAGTCATAATACTGCTTGGCCTCTTCAAGGGACTCGAACATATACAATTTTCCGTCGCGCAGGATTGCCGCACTCTGGCAGAATTTCTCGATTGTCTGGGGCATATGCGACACGATGACCACGGTCGAGTTGCGCAGACGGTCGAACAATACCGAACCGGCCTTGCGATTGAATTCGACATCGGTGGTTTGGGGCATGCCCTCGTCGATCAGGTAGATGTCAAATTCCAGCGCAAGCAGCAGGGAAAAGGTGAATCGCTGGCGCATGCCCGCCGAATAGGTTCCCACGGGCATGTCGAAATATTCGTTGATATCGGTCAGCCAGCGCGTGAAGGCCGACACGTAATCGGGATCCAGTCCATAGATGCGGGCGATATAGCGGGCGTTTTCATTGGCCGAATGCTTGTTCACCACGCCGCCCATGAAGCCGAGCGGGAACGATATCCTGCATTCGCGCCGGATCACGCCCTCGTCGGGTTTTTCCAGCCCGCACATCATGTTGACCAGCGTCGTCTTGCCGGTGCCATTGGGCGCAAGGATGCCAAGGGAATGCCCCAGTTCGACCCGGAATGAGGCCTGGTCAAGGATGACTTTGCGCTGCGTCCCGGTCCAGAACGACTTCGAGACATTATCGAATTCCAGCATGGCGATTTGCTACCATCCGTGATTTTGGGCCGGTTGCCATGCCGGGGGGGTGCCGGACAACCGCCCGGACCATAGGCGCGTCAACGCAAGCTGTCCAGTTTCCACCCTGATGCCCCATAAGTTGTATTCTGTCACCCTTCTTTCCCGCTACATTTTCACTAGTATCAGGTCCATGTCGCTTTCGCACCGCATCAGCTCCTGCAGGATTTGTGTCGCGCGCTTCGCGGAAACGGCGACGGCCCATGCCCCGCGGCCGGTGGTCTGGTTCCGGCCAAGGGCGCGCTTGTTGATCGCAGGGCAGGCGCCGGGCATGCGGGTGCATGAAAGCGGACGCCCCTTCGATGACAGATCGGGCCAGAGATTGCGCGACTGGATGGGCATTGACGAGGCGCAGTTCTACGACCGTGACCGCATTTCCATTGTGCCGATGGCCTTCTGCTTTCCCGGCTATGATGCGAAGGGCGCGGATCTGCCGCCTCCGCCCATATGTGCCAGAACCTGGCGCGACGAGGTGATGGCGCTGTTGCAGCCGCGCCTGACATTGCTGATCGGCGGACATGCGATGCGCTGGCATCTGGGCGCGCGGCAGGTGAGCGAAACCGTGCGCGACTGGCGCAGATATGCGCCATCGGTCTTTCCGTTGCCTCATCCGTCATGGCGCAACACGGGCTGGCTTCGCCGCAATCCCTGGTTCGAAACCGATCTGCTGCCGGCATTGCGCGCGGCGGTCGCGGCAGAGCTTTCTCAGGGGGCGGGGTCGGCCTGAAGCCGGGTGGCAACGTCATCATCGACGGGAACGTCAAAGCTGTTCACGATGAAGCCCAGCACGGAATAGAATCCGACCGTTGCCATCAGGTCGAACATCCCTGCCTTGCCGATGGCGGCCGTGACCGCCTCTTGCGTGTCGGGGCCAAGGCGGGCATTGGCGAAAAGCTCATCCACCGCTGCGGCCAGCACCCGGTCGTCTTCGTCGATCCCCTCCAGCGGACCGGCCAATGCAGCGATACGCGCGTCATCCATGCCGACGGCCCGGCCGCGGGTGACGTGATGCGCCCATTCATATGCAGAGCCGAGGTTGTGCCCCGTCCGCAAGATGACCACCTCGCTTTGCTGGTCGGTCATGGCGCGATCGCGCACGACATGCTGGCGCAGCGGAGCCCATGCAGCCAGCAGTCCGGGATGATGGGCCATGGTCCGATAGACATTCAGCTTGCCCGCAAAGCCCCCGTTCAGCGCCGCGATCTCAGCGGGCCAATCACTGTCTGACAGGGGTTCAATTTTCTTGCTCATCAGAGCATCCTCACGTGACTCTCGACTCAGGAACAAATGTCATGTCGCATGTTTTCCCCCGTCACTGCCACGCCCAATTGCCGACCGCTGTCGGGGGTGAGGGCATCTGGCTTATCGATTCCGAAGGCCGGCGCTATCTGGATGGCTCGGGCGGGGCGGCGGTCAGCTGCCTGGGGCATGGTGACGCCGAAGTTACCGAGGCGATCAAGGCGCAGCTGGACAAGCTGGCTTTTGCCCATACTGGGTTCCTCACCTCGGAACCTGCCGAGGCTTTGGCCGATTTGCTGATTGCCCATGCTCCGGGAGAGCTGGACCGGGTGTATTTCGTTTCCGGCGGGTCAGAGGCGACCGAGGCCGCCATCAAGCTGGCCCGGCAGTATTGGGTCGAAAAGGGTCAGCCAGAACGCTCGCGCCTGATTGCACGGCGTCAAAGCTATCACGGCAACACCATTGGCGCCCTGTCTGCCGGCGGCAATGAATGGCGCCGCCAGCAGTTCGGACCGCTGTTGCTGGATGTCAGCCATATCGATCCCTGTTACGAATATCGTGACCGGCAAGAGGGCGAAACACCCGAGGAATACGGTCTGCGCGCGGCCGAGGCGCTGCGCGAGGAAATCGAGCGCGTCGGTCCTGAAACGGTCATGGCCTTCATGGCCGAGCCGGTCGTGGGTGCGACGGCGGGCGCACTGGCACCTGCTCCGGGCTATTTCAAGCGAATCCGTGAGATCTGCGATGAATATGGCATCCTGCTGATCCTTGACGAGGTAATGTGCGGCATGGGGCGCACCGGCACATTGTTCGCCTGCGAGCAGGACGATGTTGCGCCCGACATCCTGTGTATCGCCAAAGGGCTGGGCGCGGGCTACCAGCCCATCGGTGCCATGCTGTGCAGTGCCGGCATCTATGACGCGATTGCCAAGGGGAGCGGATTCTTCCAGCACGGGCACACCTATATCGGGCATCCGGTCGCTACGGCTGCGGGGCTGGCTGTGCTGCGGGCGATCCTGGACCGGAACCTGCTGCCTCAGGTGCAAAGCCGTGGTGCGACATTGCAAAAGGCGCTGGAATCCCGCTTTGGTCAGCACCCCAATGTCGGAGATATCCGGGGCAGGGGGCTGTTTCGTGGAATTGAGCTTGTGGCCGACAGAGGGACCAAGGAACCCTTTGATCCCTCGCGTAAAATCGCGGCGAGACTGAAGAAGGCCGCCTTCGCGCATGGGCTGATCTGTTATCCGATGTCGGGCACCATCGACGGGCGGCGGGGTGATCACGTGCTGCTGGCACCGCCTTTCATCATTTCGGACGAGGAAATCACTCTGCTGGTCGACCGGCTTGATGCAGCGATGCAAGAGGTGCTTGGGCAGGGTTGATCCTCTGGGTTGAACCGGCGAATCCCGCCAGTCACCTGCGTTGCACGGGATTGCGTCGGCGCAGGTTGATTGTTCCTAAACCTCTGACATATAGGCAACATTACGAATTGATTGGTTTAGGGATTGCCAAACAAGGCTATCGCGTTACCGTGAGGTATAACCCGCGCATGAGCTGCGGGAAAAATTGTGATGCCAATTCCTGAATATCAATTCGTGAATGACATGGGAGAAACCTGCATGAGTAAGCTCAAACCGATCCTGCTGACGACGGCCTTTGCCCTTGGGGCCACCGCCGCCGCCGCGCAGGAAGAACGCTTCATTACCATCGGAACGGGCGGCCAGACCGGCGTTTATTATGTTGTCGGTCAGTCGATCTGCAGCCTGGTCAACCGCAAGACTTCGGAAACGGGAATCAAGTGCACCGCTCCGTCGACCGGCGGATCGATCGCCAATATCAACGCCATTCAGGCAGGTGACATGACGATGGGCGTTGCCCAGTCGGACTGGCAGTATCATGCCTATGAAGGCGATGTGCCGGAATTCGAGGGCGACAAGCATTTCGAAGACCTGCGCGCGGTATTCTCGGTGCATCCCGAGCCCTTTACCGTGGTTGCGCGGGCCGACGCCGGAATCAGCAGCTTCGAGGATCTCAAGGGCAAGCGCGTCAATGTCGGAAACCCCGGTTCGGGTCAGCGCGGCACGATGGAGGTCGTTCTGGACGCTCTGGGCTGGACCATGGACGACTTCTCGCTGGCCTCCGAGTTGAAGCCGGCGGAACAGTCCGCGGCATTGGGCGACAACAAGGTTGATGCGATCATCTATACCGTCGGTCACCCGAACGGTTCGATCCAGGAAGCGACCTCGACGGTCGATGCCCGGCTGGTCCCCGTCACCGGCGAAGCCATCGACAAGCTGGTTGACGACAATCCCTATTACGCCAAGGCGACCATTCCCGGTGGCATGTATTCCGGCAATGACGAGGATGTCGAAACTTTCGGCGTGAAGGCAACCTTCGTGACATCGGCGGATGTGGATGAGGACACCGTCTATCAGGTCGTGAAGACCGTGTTCGACAATTTCGACCGCTTCAAGGGTCTGCACCCGGCCTTTGCCAATCTTGATCCCCAGTCGATGGTGACCGAGGGCAACAGCGCGCCGCTGCATCCCGGCGCCGCGAAATACTACAAGGAACAAGGCTGGATCGAATAATCCGGTCGGTCATGGGGGCGGTCCGCAGGGCCGCCCTTCACCCGTAGAGCAACAAAGATAATGCCCATTCATGGGGGGTGACGTGATGAGTGAAGAAGACAAGAAGCACCAGAGCGGCAAGGATCAGTTTGAAGCCAGCGCCGTCGAGATGGGCGGGGCCGGACATGGCAACCTGTCTCAGTCCGAACTGGACGAACTGGTCGCATCTTCTGATACCGGAGCACGCACCCCGCCGGGCGCAGTCGGCAAGATCATCCTGATCGTGGCGCTGTGCTGGTCACTGTTCCAGCTTTGGATCGCTTCTCCGATTCCCTTCATGGTCGGTTTCGGGGTTCTGAACGATACCGAGACCCGCTCGATCCATCTCGCCTTTGCGCTGTTCCTGGCCTATATGGCCTATCCCGCCGAACGTTCGCCCTTTCAGATCGGGCTGAGCGTGGCGGTTCCGGTTCTCATGACCGTCATGTTCATGATGGGGGCCAAGACCGGCGTTCCAGTCTGGTGGGTGCCGCTGATCGGTGTCGTCGTCGTGGCCGCAATCCTGATGGGCAGTCCGAAAAACTGGGTGCCGCCATGGGAATGGGGGCTGGCGCTGGTCGCGGCGGCTTCGGCGCTCTATATCTACATCTTCTATGATTCAATCGGAACGCGCGTGGGCGCGCCGATCATGCAGGACTATGTGGTCTCGGTCATCGGGATCATGCTGCTGCTGGAAGCCACCCGTCGCAGCCTGGGGCCGGCGTTGATGATCGTCGCCAGCATCTTTCTGGTCTATACCTTCCTTGGCCCCTACATGCCGGACATCATTTCCCACAAGGGCAATTCACTGGCCGAGGTGGTGAATCACCAGTGGATCACCACCGAGGGCGTCTTCGGCATTGCCCTGGGCGTTTCGACCAGTTTCGTCTTTCTGTTCGTGCTGTTCGGCGCGCTTTTGGACAAGGCCGGGGCCGGGAACTACTTTATTCAGGTCGCCTTCTCGCTGATGGGCCACATGCGTGGCGGACCGGCGAAGGCGGCTGTTGTCAGCTCGGCCATGACCGGGCTGATTTCCGGCTCCTCGATTGCCAATGTGGTGACGACCGGGACCTTTACCATTCCGCTGATGAAGAAGGTCGGTTTCAGTTCCGAAAAGGCGGGCGCGGTAGAGGTTGCCAGTTCGGTCAACGGGCAGATCATGCCGCCGGTGATGGGGGCGGCCGCCTTCCTGATGGTCGAATATGTGGGCATCCCCTATTTCGACGTGGTCAAACATGCCTTCGTGCCTGCCACGATCAGCTATATCGCGCTGGTCTATATCGTCCATCTCGAGGCGATGAAGGCCAATATGCAGGGGCTGCCGCGTGCTTATGAGCCCGGACCGCTGATGCGCCGCATGATCGGTTTCCTGTTCGGTATCGTGATGGTCGGGGTACTGGCCTTCCTGCTGAAATTCACCATGGGCTGGATACGTCCCACCTTTGGCGCGTCGTCGATCTATGTCGTCTTTGCGCTTCTGACCGCAGCCTATGTCGGTCTGCTTTGGGTGGCATCGCGTGAAGAGCCGCTGGAGCTGGACGATCCGAACGAACCCGTCACCGCCTTGCCCCTGCCGGGACCGACGGTCCGCTCGGGGCTGCATTTCCTGCTGCCGGTGATCGTGCTGGTCTGGGCGCTGATGGTGGATCGGCTGTCGCCGGGGCTGTCGGCCTTCTGGGCGACCGCCTACATGATCTTTATCCTGCTGACGCAGCGGCCATTGATGGTCATGTTGCGGGGCGCGGACCGGACCGGAAATGACAATATTGGCGCGGCAATGCGCGCCGGTCTGGATGATCTGGTGGACGGGCTGATTTCCGGCGCGCGCAACATGATCGGCATCGGCATCGCCACGGCGACCGCAGGGATCATCGTCGGCGCGGTCAGTCAGACGGGCGTCGGCTCGGCCCTGGCCGATGTGGTCGAGGTCCTGTCGGGTGGCAACCTGATGGCGATCCTGTTGCTGACGGCTGTGCTGTCGCTGATTCTGGGGATGGGGCTGCCGACCACGGCGAACTATATCGTTGTCTCGGCCCTGCTTGCGCCTGTGATCGTCACCCTGGGTCAGCAGAACGGGCTGATCGTGCCGCTGATTGCCGTGCATCTGTTCGTCTTCTACTTCGGGATCATGGCGGATGTGACGCCCCCGGTCGGTCTGGCCTCCTTTGCCGCGGCCGCCGTGTCCGGCGGTGATCCGATCCGCACCGGTGTCGTGGCCTTCTTCTACAGCCTGCGCACCGCCGCCCTGCCGTTCCTGTTCATCTTCAACACGGATTTGTTGCTGATCAATGTGGACTGGATTCACGGGATATTCGTCTTCGTGACTGCCACCCTTGCGATGCTGCTTTTCGCGGCGGCGACACAGGGCTGGTTCATCGTGCGCAACAAGGTCTGGGAAAGCGTGCTTCTGCTGGGTGTGGCCTTTGCCATCTTCCGTCCCGGGTTCTTCATGGACATGGTCTATCCGCCCTATACCGATCTGCCGCCGGCACAATTCGCTCAGGCACTCGAGGATTCCGAGCCGGGTTCCCCGCTGCGTCTGCGCATTGCCGGCCTGAACGAGCTGGGTGATCCGATCGAATTCTCGGCCCTGCTGGAGGTGCCCGAGGGCGAGACCGGTGCCGATCGTCTGGCGGCATTGGGGATCGATACCATTCAGAATGGCGATGAGGTCATTATTGACAATGTTGCCTTTGACAGCCCGGCAAAGGCCGCTGGTCTGGATTGGGATCAGAAGGTGCTGCTGGTGCGTGCTCCGGCACCCGCTCCGTCAAAATATCTGATCTATATTCCCGCCATGCTGGTTCTGGCGTTCGTCATCTGGATGCAGCGGCGGCGTGCCGGACCCGGTGAGGGTTCGGCTCCCAAGACCAAGGAAGGGCTGAGCCATGCTTGACAGTGTTCTGCTACCCATCGACCTGCAACATGAAGAAAGCTGGAACAAGGCGCTGCCTCAGGCGCGTGATCTGCTGAAACCGGGCGGCACCTTGCATCTGCTGGGGATCGTGCCCGATATCGGCAGCTCGCTTGTCGCGACATTCCTGCCCAAGGGGTTCGAGGTCAAGGCGTTGCAGGACATGAAAGAGGCTCTTGCGGTTTTCGTAGACCGCGAGTTTCCGGCTGATGCCAGGGTCGAGATCCACGTCGGACATGGCCATGTCTCTGAAACGATCCTCAAGCAGGCTGCCGATCTGGGGGTGGACGCCATCGTCATGGCCAGCCACAAGCCGGACGAACTGCGCAGCCTGCTGGTCAGCAGTCACGCCCATTCGGTCGCGCGGCATTCGCCGGTATCAGTCATGATCGTGCGGTAAAGAAACTTCGCGCGGTGCTGCCATGGCCTCACCGCGCCCATTTGACGAAGGCCGCATGACCTCCGATATCCAGATTGCCCGTCAGGCACGGAAGAAGCCCATTCTTGAAGTCGCCGAGGGGCTGGGCCTGTCAGGCGAAGATATTCTGCCCTACGGGCATGACAAGGCCAAGATATCGCATGCGGCCGTGACGCGCGTCGGACAGCAGCCTTCGGGCCATCTGATCCTTGTGACTGCCATCAGTCCGACTCCTGCAGGAGAGGGCAAGACCACGACCACGGTCGGATTGGGCGATGCGCTGAACAGGATCGGCAAGCGCGCCACGATCTGTATCCGTGAAGCAAGTCTTGGCCCGAATTTCGGCATGAAAGGTGGTGCCGCCGGTGGCGGGCGGGCGCAGATCGTGCCGATGGAGGAAATGAATCTTCATTTCACCGGCGATTTCCATGCGATCACCTCGGCCCATAACCTTCTGGCGGCGATGATCGACAACCACATCTATTGGGGCAACCAGCTTGGGATCGATACACGCCGCATCAGCTGGCGCCGCGTCATGGACATGAATGACCGCGCCCTGCGCGACATGGTTGTCGGGCTGGGGGGCAGCACGAACGGTTTCCCGCGTCAAACCGGATTCGACATCACCGTGGCCTCGGAAGTGATGGCGATCCTGTGCCTTTCGCGCGATCTGGGCGATCTGCAAGACAGGTTGGGGCGGATCGTGATTGGCTATGACATGGAACGCCGGCCTGTGACTGCCGCCGATTTGCAGGCCGATGGTGCCATGACGGTGCTGCTGAAGGATGCCTTGCAGCCCAATCTGGTGCAGACGCTTGAAAACAATCCGGCGCTGGTGCACGGCGGGCCCTTTGCGAATATCGCGCATGGCTGCAACAGCGTCATCGCGACGCGCACGGCACTGGCGATGTCGGACTATGTGGTGACCGAAGCGGGCTTCGGCGCGGATCTGGGGGCCGAGAAATTCCTCGATATCAAATGCCGCCTGGCTGGTTTGACACCCTCGGCCGTTGTTCTGGTAGCCACAATCCGGGCGCTGAAGATGAACGGCGGTGTCGCCAAAGCCGATCTGGCACAGGAAGATGCGGCGTCCGTCAGGCGGGGCTGCGCCAATCTGGGCCGGCATATCGAAAACCTGCGCGCCTTCGGACTGCCGGTGGTGGTGGCGCTGAACCATTTTGATGCCGATCAGGAGTCCGAACTGTCGGAAGTTTCGCGTTTCTGCGCGATGCAGGGCGTCAAGATGATTGTCGCGCGCCACTGGGCCGAGGGCGGGGCAGGGGCCACCGATCTGGCGCGCGAGGTGGTGAATCTGGTCGAGCGAGGCGAGACCGGCTTTCAGACGCTTTATGGCGACGAGATCCCGCTATGGGACAAGATCGAAACGATTTGTCGACGGATCTATCGCGCCTCTGGCGTGGAACCGGCCCCGGGCGTTCAGGCACAACTGGAGGCATGGGAGAGAGCAGGTCACGGTCACATGCCGGTCTGCATCGCCAAGACCCAGTATTCCTTTTCCACCGATCCCGCGCGGCTGGGTGCGCCTGAAGATCATGTCGTGCCGGTTCGCGAGGTGCGGCTGAATGCCGGTGCGGGCTTTGTTGTCGCCATTTGCGGGGACATCATGACCATGCCGGGGCTGCCCCGAACTCCAGCAGCGGAAAACATCGGGCTGGATGGCAAGGGGCAGGTCGAAGGCCTGTTCTGACGGTCTCCGCCGGAAGGGGATCAGGCTGCGGCAGACAGAAGCGGTGCGGATTCGAAAATCTGCACCAGACGATTGAGCCGTTCCAAGTGCAGCACGGCATCGTCCGGTTCGGGGTCGCCGTCCTGTTCCAGCAACATCAGCGCCTGCCACGCCTGACGAAGCCCTTCGGTTTTCAGGGCCGAATCTGGTGGTTCTTGTGCGATTGCGGCCAGATTGCGACATTGAACATCGAAATCGACAGGCTCCTCCGAAGGTTGTTGGGGCGAGTTGAGTTGATAGGACAACTCGACCGGAGCCCCGCGCAGCCAACGCAGCATGTCCGCATACTCGCCTGTTTCCATTTCCGAGGGCCAGTTTCGGGCAAGGTTCAGTGTATGGCGCGCGTCACGCGCCGCATAGATGTCGCCGTAAAGTTCGCCCGCCAGGGACAGCACCTGGCGGCGATTCGGGGTGAATCCACGCAAGCCCAGTTGCGCAAACCAGTTTTCTCCGGTTGCACGGCTCAACCCGCAGGCCAGCTTCAATCTCAGGCCGCTGTTGGCCTTGTTCGCCCATGCCTTGCCATATCCTGCAATAGCCGCCGCATAGCTGGCCCGGCTGGTCGTGAAGGGCCGAATGGCGGAAAGATCTGGACGCGGCCCGCGCCACTTGCGCCAGGCCGTGAAATTCAGCACCGTCAACGCCATGAGGGTGGGCCATGTGCCCGCTTCAAGACCTTGATCCCGTGTCGAATATCCCGCCTTGCGCGGGAAGGATCCATCCGGACGCTGATGGGCAATGACATCGGCCAGCAGGTCGGAAATATCGTGATCCGGGTCGATGAGCCGCAAGCAATAGGCGATCTGGCACATGGCGCTCAGCCGCGAGTTTCGTGTCGCCCATTCCTTGAATTGGGTGAGCTTGGAAAAAAGTTCTCCGTAAACACGAGGGTGTGAGAACTTTGGTCGCGAGGCGCCAAACTGATAAACCTGCATGATCTGAAAAGCGAAGCGATCGACTATACTTTCGGTCAGGATTTCTGTCGGAACTGGCCGGCATAAATCGATCTCTATTTCCTTCAAAAGATCGCCACTTGCCTCGGCCCCTGCTGCCAGGCGGTCGACCGGCGCAACTCCGCGATCGCTGGCAATAGCGTGGACTGCCAATTGCCATACTGGCTCGTCACCGGCAATAATCCGCCCACCGATAATACAACCAATAGTTGTGTAATTGAAATTGCCTGCCAGATAGCGCTTTGCAGCATGCCGCACGATATCGCGCGAGAGGCGCCGCGAAACGATGTCCTCAAGAGGCGAAACATGGCCGCGCAGACCAGAAAGGACTGGGGCGATCCGCGCGATAAAGGACAAATGGGGGACAGCCGGATGGTCCGCGGGCAAGGGATCCGGGAGTTCAAGAACCTGTTTGCGCAACCATTCCAGCCCCCGCGTTGCCAGCAAGCGCATCAGTTGTTCATAAGAGGCGTCATATGGCATCAATACTCGTTCATTTTGGGGGCGCTGGGGCACAACGGAGATAGTGGGGGAAGTTCTGCCTCGCCGTGATTAAACTGTAATTTCGATAATCGCGTCTTTTCCGGGGAAATCAACTGTAAGCGGTGGAAAAATATTCCCAATTTTAGTTTGTCGATAGATTTTTAATATTTGTGCAGTTTTAATATCGGCCTTCACGACCTGCAACCCGACATCTGGGGACGGTTGGGCAATTGCGCAAGCAGCGCCGTCGCGCTACATCGCGGCAATGAGCAACCGTCCTGATCTTCCGCCCGAAATCGCCCGCCGCCGGACCTTTGCGATCATTTCGCATCCCGATGCCGGCAAGACGACACTGACCGAAAAATTCCTGCTGTATGGCGGGGCGATCCAGATGGCCGGACAGGTGAGGGCCAAGGGCGAGGCACGCCGCACGCGATCGGACTTCATGAAGATGGAGCAGGATCGCGGGATCTCGGTCTCGGCTTCGGCCATGTCCTTTGACTATGACGGGCATCGCTTCAATCTGGTCGATACGCCGGGCCACAGCGATTTTTCCGAAGACACCTATCGCACGCTGACCGCAGTGGATGCCGCCATCATGGTGATTGACGGTGCCAAGGGGGTGGAAAGCCAGACGCGCAAGCTGTTCGAGGTTTGCCGCCTGCGGGATTTGCCCATCCTGACCTTCTGTAACAAGATGGATCGGGAAAGCCGCGAAACTTTCGAGATCATCGATGAAATTCAGGAGAACCTGGCCATCGACGTGGCGCCGGCCAGCTGGCCCATCGGGGTCGGTCGTGATTTCATCGGCTGCTATGACATGCTGAACGACCGGCTGGAACTGATGGATCGCGCAGACCGCAACAAGGTGGCCGAGTCGATCCAGATCGAAGGTCTGGATGATCCAAAGCTGGCTGAACATGTGCCCGAGCATCTGCTGGAGAAGCTTTGCGAAGAAGTCGAGATGGCGCGCGAACTGTTGCCGACCTTCGACCGCCAGTCCTTCCTTGAAGGTCACCTGACCCCGATCTGGTTCGGCAGCGCGATCAACAGCTTTGGCGTGCGCGAACTGATGAACGGAATCCGCAACTATGGCCCACCGCCGCAGCCGCAGAACACCGCCAGCCGTGAAATCGCGCCCGAAGAAAAGCCGGTGACGGGTTTCGTCTTCAAGGTTCAGGCCAACATGGACCCCAAGCACCGCGACAGGGTTGCCTTCATGCGTCTGGCCAGCGGTCATTTCGCGCGCGGGATGAAGCTGACGCATGTGCGGACGAAAAAGCCCATGGCGGTCAGCAATCCCGTGCTGTTCCTTGCCGCGGACCGGGAACTGGCCGAAGAGGCCTGGGCTGGCGACATCATCGGCATCCCCAACCACGGACAGCTTCGTATCGGTGATGCGCTGACCGAGGGTGAGGCGCTGCGCTTTACCGGCATTCCGTCGTTTGCGCCGGAATTGCTGCAATCCGTGCGTGCCACGGACCCGATGAAGGCCAAGCATCTGGAAAAGGCGCTGATGCAATTTGCCGAAGAAGGCGCGGCCAAGGTCTTCAAGCCGTTGATCGGTTCGGGCTTTATCGTCGGGGTGGTCGGTGCCCTGCAGTTCGAGGTGCTGGCCAGCCGGATCGAGATGGAATACGGCATCCCGGTGCGCTTCGAGGGGTCACAGTTCACCAGCGCCAGATGGGTGACCGGGCCCAAGGATGATGTCGATGCCTTTGCCAATGCCAACAAGGGCCACATGGCGCAGGACCATGACGGGGATGTCGTCTATCTGACCCGGCTGCAATGGGATATCGATCGCATCGAACGCGATCACCCCAGCCTGAAACTGACGGCGACCAAGGAAATGATGATCTGACGGTTGGCTTCTCCCTCGGGATGATCCCGAGGGAGAAGGTCTTACGCGATCTCGGCGTCCATGGTGACTTCTGCATTCAGCAGTTTCGAGATCGGACATCCGGCCTTGGCCTTTGCCGCGATGTCGAGGATTTTCTTCTCGTCGCCCTCAGCGCTGATGCGGGTGACAAGATGCGCGGTCTTGATGGTGAAGCCGCCGTCCTCCTGATCCAGGGCAATGCGGGATTTCGTGTCGATGCTGACGCCCGTGATGCCTTCATGTTCAAGCATCATGGCCAGTGCCATCGAGAAACAAGAGGCATGCGCCGCGCCGACCAGTTCCTCGGGATTGGTGCCGGGTGTGTCTTCGAAACGGGTGTTGAACCCATAGGGCAGATCTTCCAGCGCGCCGGATTGGGTTGCAACCGTTCCGCCGCCATCCTTCAGGCCGCCATTCCATTTCGCCATGCCGGTGCGGGTGCGGGTGATCATGATGGCTCTCCTTTGCTTGTCCAGCCCGTCAACGCAGATCCGGACCCGAGAGTTCGCCGGCACGGCAAAAAGATATCAGCGCGGGAACAGGCGATGTTCCTCGGAAATCGCATAGCGGTCGGTCATCCCGGCAACGTAGTCCAGAACGACACGCGCACGCTGGGTTTCATCCGCGGCCTGTTCGGCGGCTATGCGCCAGCCATCGGGCAGTTGCGTCGGATCGTTCAGGAACAGGGGGAACATCCGGTTCAGGATATCAGTGACGCGAACGCGCTCATCCACCACGGAGGGGGCGCGATACATCCGCGTGAACAGGAAGGATTTGATCGCCTTGATGTTCTGATACAGCGGCTTGGAAAACCGGATGATCGGCCCGTCCATATCACGGATCTCCTGCGCTGATTGCGGCTGCAGTCCGGCCAGCCGGTTCTGGGCGACGGCGATGACATCTTCGACCATGACGCCAAAGACACGCCGCAGCGCCTCGTGGCGTCGCCGCATCGGGGCCAGGCCGGGGTGCAGCTTGTCCACCTCGGCAAAGGCCGTGCCGATCACCGGCAGTTCGGAAAGCTCTTCTTCGGTGAACAATTCGGCGCGCAGCCCGTCATGCAGGTCATGGTGGTTATAGGCCACGTCGTCGGCCACGGCGGCAACCTGGGCCTCGGCGCTGGCATTGGTATGCAGCTCGAGATCCCATGCGGCGTTCACCTCGGCCAGGGCATAGGGCAATTCGCCGGTGACGGGGCCATTATGCTTGGCAATGCCTTCCAGGGCTTCCCATGTCAGGTTGAGCCCGTCGAAATCGGCGTAATGGCGTTCAAGCCGGGTCACGATCCGCAACGCCTGTGCATTGTGGTCAAAGCCGCCATAGGGTGCCATCAGCGCCGCCAGCGCGTCCTCGCCGGTATGGCCAAAGGGGGGATGGCCCAGATCATGGGCCAGCGCCACGGTCTCGGCCAGATCGGTGTTCAGCCCCAGCGCCCCGGCGATGGTCCGGGCGACCTGCGCGACCTCGATCGTATGCGTCAGGCGGGTGCGGAAATAATCGCCGCGATAGGCATCGCCGTCATGTTCGACGAAGACCTGTGTCTTGTGCTTGAGGCGGCGAAAGGCAGATGAATGGATGATCCGATCCCGGTCACGTTGCCAGGGCGATCTGAAGGTGGACATCCGTTCGGGCCACAGACGGCCGCGGCTGTCTTCGGGGTGGCAGGCATAGGGCGCGGTGGACACGATGCGGGGCCTTCCTTGCGAGTGATGCCTGTGAACCCTATATTCTGGGTCAACGGACGAAAACGGGAACGCCCCATGAACTTGCCACCGAAAGTCACTGATCGCGCCTTTGCGCGTCTGGCCGAAATCAATGAAAATGGCGCCGGCCGCCCTCTGCGGGTTGCCGTGGCTGGCGGCGGATGCTCCGGATTCCAATATGAGATCCGGCTGGATGATGTCGCCGAGGATGACCTTGTGCTGGAAAGCGGCGGCCAGAAGGTCGTCGTCGATCCGGTCTCGCTGCCCTATCTGGCGGGCGCGGTGATCGATTTTACCGATGAGTTGATTGGCGCGCGCTTTGTGATCGACAATCCGAATGCATCCTCAAGTTGTGGTTGCGGAACGTCATTCTCGATGTAGTCGAACAAGGCTGCGGATTTGGCGATACTGCTGACAGAACAGGTTCCCGGAATCGAAAAAGCTGCTAGGTTTCAAACCTTGAGTGTCAGTTTTTCGGTTTCATCACATGTCGATATCGTCAATCCTACGTCAGAAGTCTTCGTCAACTGCGCGGCCCCCGCCCCTGACAGGTGACCTTGAACTTTTGACCACGATCCGCTTCTTCGCGGCCTTGTGGGTGTTTTCCTTCCATTTCTGGAGTTGGCTGGGCCTGCCCGACACGGGGTTGTGGCGGGCGGCCGGATCGGGCGCCCGAGGCGTCGACCTTTTCTTCGTGCTGTCTGGATTCGTGATCTTTCACGTCTATGGTCAGAGCGGGACCGGGCGCGATTTCAATTTCGCCAAGTTCATGTGGCGGCGCTTTGCGCGGGTCTACCCCCTTCATTTCGTCCTGTTGCTGGTCTGGCTGGTCTTTCTGGTCGGCCTTGCGCGTATCGGAGTCCAGTTGGAAAGATCGGTGACGCTCTGGGATCTGGTGGCCTCTGTGCTGTTGATCCAGTCATGGCATGTGACCGACGGGTTGCTGCTGAACGGTGTGGCATGGTCGGTTTCGGCAGAAATGACCGCCTATCTGTCCTTTGGCCTGCTGATGAGCGTCTCGCGCGTTCCGCCGGGTTGGAAATTCTGGTCCGTCGCGCTGGCCACGACCGCCATCGTCGCGCATCTGGTCGCGCGCAGTGAGGGTTATCCCGGCTTCATGCATCCCACATGGGATTTTGGCGCGCTGCGCATCCTGCCCAGTTTCGCCCTTGGGGTTCTGACGCGAATGGTGGCCGATCATGTCGGAACGCGCGGCGCGTCGATCGTGGGCGGCATTGCACTGATAGGACTGTTTTTCGTCGTGCAGAACCCGGATGCGGGCTATGTGCTGTTGCCGCTTTTCGCCGGGCTTATCCTGGCGGCGGCGCGGCTGTCGCACCATCTGGGCCGCATGCCCGGGGTCAATTTGTTTGTCTATCTGGGCGAGATTTCCTATTCGACCTATATGGTCCATACGCTGATCCTGCTGATCTATTCCAATGCCGGTCCGCGCATTTTCGGGTTCTGGGACAGGGTGCCAATGACCTTGCACGCGATCATCGTCTTCCTGATCATTCTGGCCGCATCCTCGGTGAGCTACCATCTGATTGAAAAACCCGCGCGGAACTGGTTGAACCGCAGATGGTCCCGCCGCGAAACCGCGAGGGCTGCAAGCGAGGGGACGATATGAAGATTGCCAGCTTCAACATCAATGGAATCAAGGCCCGGATCGAGGCGCTGACAAACTGGCTGGCCGGGGCCGATGTCGATGTCGTCGTGCTGCAGGAAATCAAATCCGTGGACGAAGGTTTCCCGCGCGAGCATTTCTCGGACCTGGGCTGGAATGTCGAGACCCATGGACAAAAGGGCTTCAACGGCGTCGCGATCCTGTCGCGCCTGCCGCTGGAGGATGTCTCGCGTGGTCTGCCCGGCGACGACAGCGATGAACAGGCCCGCTATATCGAGGCCACCGTGGTCGGTGATCAGGCCGTGCGGCTTGCCGGGCTGTATCTGCCCAATGGCAACCCGGTGCCGGGCCCGAAATATGATTACAAGCTGGCCTGGATGGAGCGTTTGCGCCACCGGGCAGCCGAGCTTCTGGCGCTGGAAATGCCCGTGGTGATGCTGGGCGACTACAATGTCATTCCCGAGGCGCGCGATGCCGCCAAGCCAGAGAAATGGGTCGATGACGCCTTGTTCCTGCCGCAAAGCAGGGCGGCGCTGCGGGCGATTCAATGGCAGGGCTGGACCGATGCAATCCGGATTCGCGATCCCTGGGCGCAGCGCGGTCCCTTTACCTTCTGGGATTATCAGGCCGGGGCATGGAACCGCGATGACGGCATCCGCATCGACCATCTGCTGCTGTCGCCGCAGGCTGCGGACCTGATGGTTGAAACCGGCATCGACCGAGAGGCCCGCGCCGGCGAGAAACCCAGCGATCACGTGCCGGTCTGGGTGCGACTGGCAGCCTGACCCCTGCGGCTGACGGTCTCGTGACAGGGCGTGAGGCCGTTGATGATCGACCCCGGGCCAAATCTTTGCGACAAGCGGGACATGATATTCTTGCGAACCCTTGTCCTGTGGGCTGCGATGGCCCTGATTCTGCCTTGGGGGGCCTTTGCGGGCGGCCACGGGGCTGACGGGTTCGCAGCGCGCTCTATGGCGGTCGTCCAGCAGTCCAGCGCATCCACCGGTGATCAGGCAGTGCCTGCCCCGGAACTGCGTGCGAAACGCGGCTGTCATGGTCCTGCGATGGTGGGGTCGCCCTGTCAGCCGGACAGCGTCTTGCTGCCGATCTCGGTTGGGCTGACGGATCTGCCCACGGGCCTGCGCCTCTGGCCGGCAGAAGCAATTCGGCGCGACGGCCGGGCGGTGCTGGCGATACTTGATCCTCCCAAGCCTGTCTGACGACCGAGACCCGACCGCCCCGCGCGGTCATTCCCCACAGTCAGACCATCCAGGATTTCCAATATGAAAAGACGAGTATTCCTGACCGCTGCGTCAGCCGCCGCCTTGGCCGCATGTGCCAAGCCCCAGCCCGAACCGCAACCGTTGGAAGGACATGAGATTCCGCTCTTGCCGGCGCGATATGGGGCGATCACCGACGAGCCCTATCCGGTCCCCGCGGTCCCTGAAGGCGTGGTTCCGCCGGAATTGCTGCGCCAGGAGGTCGATAATCCCTTCCCCAGCTATGAAGCGGGCACCGTGGTGGTCGATCCCGATCGGGCATTGCTGCATCTGATTCTGGAAGAGGGCCGTGCCCTGCGCTATGGCGTCGGAGTGGGTGCGGCAGGCTTTGGCTGGGACGGTGACGCCGTCATGCAATACAAGCGCAAATGGCCGCGCTGGACGCCTCCGGATGAAATGGTTGCGCGCCGTCCCGACCTGGAACCCTATTCGATTGCCAATGGCGGCATGGACCCCGGTCCGGGCAACCCTCTGGGGGCAAGGGCGCTGTATCTGTTCCAGAATGGCGAGGACACTCTGTATCGGATTCACGGTGCCTGCGAACCTCAATATCTGGGGCAGGCCGTATCCTCGGGCTGTATCCGCCTGCTGGATCAGGACGCCATCGATCTTTACGACCGTGTCGAACATGGCGCGCGGGTCGTGGTGCTGAAATCGCTGTGGAAAAACGGCGCGCGCGGTCTGTTCTGACCTGCGGCACAGGGTCGGGGCGCGCGGTGGCGCGCCCTAGATCACCAGAACGCCTGAATGTTCGGTCATATGGTCCGGCTCGACATGGATGGTGATCTCGGCATCTGGGAGTATGGCCAGGATCGAATGCTCGATCCGGTCGCAGATCGCATGGGCGGCATTGACCGTCGTCTCGCCATCCACGACCAGATGAAACTCGATGAAGGACACCTTGCCGGCGTGTCGGGTGCGCAGGTCATGAACCTCGATGGCACCGAATGCCTGATCCGTGATGATGGCGCGAATCTGCGCCAGCTCGGCTTCGGGGACGGCTTCATCCATCAGGCTGCTCAGCGAGGCTGCGGTCACCTTCCAGCCTGACCACAGGATATGCAGGCCCACGATCGCGGCCAGCAAGGGGTCCAGGACTGCCCAGCCGGTCACAATGGCCAGGCAGACCCCGGCAAGAACGCCAAGCGATGAAAACACGTCGGTCAGCAGATGTTTGCCATCCGCCACCAGCGCGGGCGAGGCAAGCTGGCGTCCCCGCGAAATCAGGACCCAGCACCAGAGACCGTTGATCAGCCCCGCCAGTGCATTGACCGCCAGGCCGGGAAAGGGCGCGTTCAGGGCCGGGGGGGCGAAAAATCCCTTCCAGGCCTCGTGCATGATCAGCAGCGCGGCGAGAATGATCATCACGCCCTCAAGCACGGCACTGAAGAATTCGGCCTTGTGATGGCCGTAGGGGTGGCCCTCATCCGCGGGGCGGGCGGCGACCCGAATGGCGATCAGCGCAGCAATCGCCGTGGCAACATTCACGGTGCTTTCCAGCGCATCGGACAGCAGGGCAACGGAATCAGTCAGCCGCCACGCGGCAAGCTTCAGCAGCAGAACCACCACTCCGACAGCGATACTGCCGGATGCAATTTTCAAAGTGCTGTTCATCTGCCGCACCGCCATGGCGCCGCCCGGTCTGGCGACAGGGCGGATGTGCCAGATCGCGTGCCCTGTCTCAACCCGCTTGTGCCGGACAGGACGTACATCGGCGCCTAGTGGCGCCTCAGCGGCGGATCATTCGTCATCCGAATCATTGCCGTCATCGCCGAAGCGCGCGTCATCGTCATATTCGTCCTCGCCCTCGTTCACATATTTGGAACTGAGCGCGATGGAATGATTGTCGTGGATCGGGTCCATGACGATATCTGCGGGAATTTCTCCGGTCAGCCATTCACGCAATTCATCGCGGATCTCGACGGGCTCCTGTCCGGTCGCTTCGGCCAGATAGGCGATAAAGGCCTTCTGGTCGCCGTCGATCTCGTCCAGTTCCGCCTCATCGGCCTCGGGCCATTTCTCCTGGATGGCCTCATAGAAGGCCGACCAGTTCTCCTGTACGTGATGCCATTTCATTTAGTACCCTCCGGGAAGCCCCTGCTGGAACCATTGGGCTGTGCCGGTGATATCCTCGCCGACGCCGGCGATGGTATTGCATCCAGCAAGCAACGCACAGGCTAGCATGATTTTTGCGACTGCTCTCATTCTTTCGCCTCCTGCCACCAGACCTCGGGCATGAATCCGGGCCAGTCACCATAAATTGGAGTCTGTTCAGGATATTCAAGCCAGGTCGAATGAGCCAGCCTTGAGACTGGCGAGAAATTGACCGGAATCACATAGCGCCCCGCTGTCAGCACCCGGTCCAGCGCCCTGGTCGCGGCATTGAACTGTTCGGGAGATTTCGCCTCCAGCATTTCGGCAATCATCGCCTCGGCCACCGGATCGTTCATCCCCATCCAGTTCCGGCTGCCCGGCAGGGTCACGCCATCATGGCCCCAATACAGCAATTGCTCGTTCCCGGGCGACAGCGACAGCGCGCGTTCATACCAGGTCATGCCGAAATCGTAATTGTTGGTGCGCTGCACATATTGTGCCGAATCCAGCAATGTGACCGTCGGTGTAATGCCAAGATTTTTCAGCGCCTCCAGATAGATGTCGACGATCTGCTGAGTCTCGGACGCGCTGCGCATCGAGGAACCGGACTGGTTCAGCAGGATCTCGAAGCTGAAATCGCGTCCATCGGCATTCTTCAGCGCGCCGTCCTGTACGGTCCAGCCGGCCTCTTCCAGCAGTTTCAGCGCGCGGCGCAGGCCCTGACGATCAAAGGGGCGGTCACTGCCCTCGGGCAGGGTATAGCCCTCCAGCGTGCCCGGCAGCAGATCCGCGGCAAAGGGTTCCAGCAGGTCGCGCACCCGCCCCTCGGCCGGGCCGGGATGCATGGCCAGGACCGAGTTGGAGAAATAGGATGTGATGCGCGGGTCCAGTCCACCGTTCAGCGTCTTGTTGATGAACTGGAAATTGAAGGCTTCGATCATCGCCTGACGGACGCGCCAGTCGCGAAACACAGGATTTCGCGTGTTCATGACCAGCCCCATGATGCCCGAGGGGCGTTCGTTCCTGATTTCCGATTTCGTGACTTCGCCCTGCGTCATCAGCGGGAAATCATATTCGGAGGCCCATTTCTGGGCGGAAAGCTCGCGCCAGACATTGACCTCGCCGGCCTTGAAGGCCTCGAACATGGCATTCGCATCACCGAAATAGTCATATCGGATCTCGTCGAAATTGTTCAGCCCGCGATTGATCGGCAGGTCACGCCCCCAATAGGCCGGATTGCGACGAAAGGTGATCGAGCGGCCGGGATCGACCTTGTCGATCACATAGGGCCCCGAGCCGATCGGCGGTTCCAGCCCCGACTGCGCAAAGTCCTGTCCCTCCCATTGGGCCTTTTTCAGGATCGGGCGCATCCCCATCAGCATCGCCAGTTCTCGATCCTGTTCCTTGAAGGTAAAGCGGACGCTGCGATCCGAGGTCTTTTCCATCTTGGCAACCTTTGACCATACGGCCAGATAGCGGGGGTGCCCGACAGTTCCCAGGGTCTTGTAGGACCACATGACGTCTTCGATCGTCACCGGCGAGCCATCGGAAAAACGGGCCTCGGGACGCAACGTAAATTCGACCCATGTCCTGTCGGGATCGGTTTCGACCGACTCGGCCAGCAGACCATAGAGCGTGAAGGGTTCGTCGATGGACCGGAACATCAGCGATTCGACGACATGCACCCCCACGCCCCATGCCGCGTTTCCCTTGAGGATCCATGGTTTCAGCGAATCGAATCCCCCGGGTTCGGCAAGGCGAATCGTGCCGCCTTTCGGAGCATCGGGATTGGCATAGGGGAGATGTGTGAAACCTGCAGGAAGCGCTGGTTTTCCATACATTGCAATACCATGCGCAGGCTCTGCAAGGCTTGCCAGAGGCATTGATGCAACACTGCCGGACAGCGCCAGGAAAAGGATCAGGGCGTATCTGGTCGCGTATTTGTTAATAATTGTTAAGAATCGCATCACAGCTCGCCTCGACTTTTCTTGTTTGATCGCGATTTCAACAGGCTTGCCCGTCAAGCGTCAATGCGACGGTGAACTTCATTGTTGGACTCGGGCGTCGAGTCGCGTATAAATAACTCACTGCTCGATAGGTTTCTTGCCTGTATGAAACCTGCCTCATAACTTGCGCCCGCCTTGTGCGGGCGTTTTTTTTTGGGGTTATGCCGATCAAGTCTTCGCTATCTGCAGGGCGCATCCCGCACAATTTCCCGGCATTGCTGAAAATCCCGGCCTTTCGCGCTGGAACTTGGTTTCCCTCTGGCTAGGCTACGGGAGAACATGAACCATGAGTGGGGGACCCGATGTTCGAGAAGTTTCTGACAGGCAAGACGGCGATTGTGACCGGTTCCAATTCCGGGATCGGTCTGGGCGTGGCGCATCAGCTGGCGCGCGCGGGCGCCGATATCGTGCTCAACAGCTTTACCGACCGTGACGAGGACCATGCCCTGGCGCAGCAGATGGCGGATCAGCATGGCGTGACGGTGCGCTATATCAAGGCCGATATGTCCAAGGGCGAGGAATGCCGCGCCCTGATCGAGAAGGCCGGGGCCTGCGATGTGCTGGTCAACAATGCAGGGATCCAGTTTGTCGCGCCGATTCCGGAGTTCCCGACCGAGAAATGGGATGCGATCATCGCGATCAACATGTCCTCGGCCTTTCACACCACCGCCGCGGCCCTGCCGATGATGCGCAAGGCGGGATGGGGGCGGATCGTCAATATTGCCTCGGCCCATGGGCTGACCGCCAGCCCGTTCAAATCGGCCTATGTGGCCGCCAAGCACGGCGTGGTGGGGCTGACCAAGGTGACGGCGCTGGAGACCGCGCAGGAAAAGATCACCTGCAACGCCATTTGTCCGGGCTATGTCCTGACCCCGCTGGTCGAGGCGCAGATCCCCGACACGATGAAGGAATACAACATGAGCCGCGACGAGGTGATCAAGAAGGTGATGCTGGAACGTCAGCCGTCCAAGGAATTCGCCACGGTCGAGGAAATCGGCGATACGGCGGCATTCCTGTGCAGCAACGCTGCGGCGCAGATTACCGGCACCACGATCAGCGTGGACGGTGGCTGGACCGCGCTGTAATCCGCGCGGCCCGTGGAAGCCGAAACAGGGGGCTCTGGGCCCCCTTTTTCATGTGCAGCCCTGGCAAAACGCCTTGATACGTGCGACAGCCTCGGTCAGTTGCGCATCGCTGGTCGCATAAGAGATACGGAAATGCGGGCTCAGGCCAAAGGCCGCGCCAAAGACCACGGCAACACCCTTTTCATCCAGCAGGGCGTTGGCAAAGGCCTCATCACTGTCGATCAGCGTGCCATCGGGTGAGGTCTTTCCGATCAGCTCGCGGATCGAGGGATAGACATAGAAGGCCCCCTGCGGGGTCGGGCATTCGATCCCCGGGCATTCGTTCAGCCCGGCCACCACCAGATCACGGCGGCGCTGAAAGGCGCGGCGGCTGTCGCGGATGTAATCCTGCGGGCCGGTCAGGGCCGCCTCGGCGGCGTATTGGCTGATCGAGCAGGGATTCGAGGTCGATTGCGACTGCAGCTTGCCCATCGCCTTGATCAGATGTTCGGGGCCGGCCCCATAGCCTATGCGCCACCCGGTCATCGCATAGGCCTTGCTGACGCCATTCATGGTCAGCACGCGATCCTTCAGGCGCGGCTCGACCTGTGCAGGGGTCACGAACTGGAAGTCGTCGAAGACCAGATGTTCATAGATGTCGTCGGCCAGAATCCAGACCTGCGGATGACGCAGCAGGACATCGGTCAGTGCCCGCATCTGATCACGGCCATAGCCCGCCCCCGAAGGGTTCGAGGGCGAATTCAGGATGATCCATTTGGTGCGCGGGGTGATCGCGGCTTCCAGCTTTTCGGCGGTCAGGCGAAAGCCGCTCTCGATCCCGCATTCCACGACGACCGGCTGCCCGCCGGCCAGCAACACCATATCGGGATAGCTGACCCAATAGGGTGAAGGGATGATCACTTCATCGCCTTCGTCCAGCGTGGCCATCAGGGCGTTGAACAGGATCTGCTTGCCGCCGGTTCCGACGGTGATCTGCGAAACTGCATAGTCCAGCCCGTTCTCGCGCTGGAACTTCTGGCTGATGGCTTGTTTCAACGAAGGGGTGCCATCCACGGGCGTATAGCGCGTATGGCCCGCATCAATCGCCTGTTTGGCGGCCTCGCGGATATGTTCGGGCGTGTCGAAATCAGGTTCGCCCGCAGACAGGCCGATGATGTCACGCCCTTCCTGCCGCAACTGGCCCGCGCGGGTCGTCATGGCAATCGTGGGCGATGGCTTGATCCGCTGCAGGCGGTTGGCAAGAAAGCTCATGGAAGCCTCGGTGGTTTGAACTGTGTGCCTGCATGGCTTACGCTGACCCCATTGCCGCGACAAGCGAGGGTGTGATGGATCAGGATGAATATGGCGAGGGTCAGGCTACTTTGGGTGACCGCCTTACAGCGGCGCGTGAGGGAGCGGGGCTTGATCTGGGCGCCCTGGCCGAGCGCCTTGGGGTGCGGATCGAAACGCTTGAGGGCTGGGAGGCCGATCAGGCCGAGCCTCGGGCCGCCTTTCTGGGGCGTCTGTCGGGCATGCTGGGGGTTTCCCTGGTCTGGCTGATGACCGGTGAAGGCGAGGGGCCGCAGGATGGCGACGGTTTGCGGCAGATGCTAAGAAGTGAATTGCGTGACCTGCAAAGAACGCTGGAAGAAAGCGCACAGCGCATCGAAAGATTGGAGCGATTGCTTGGACAAGAATGACGCCACAGAGCCCCGCGACATCCGTTTGCGGCGCCTGACCATGCGCAGTTGGCGCCGTGGCATGAAAGAGATGGACCTGATCCTGGGGCGTTTCGCCGACGAATGCCTGGCCGATCTGTCCGAGGCGGAACTGGCCAGCTATGAACTGCTGTTGTCCGAAAACGATCAGGATCTGTATCTGTGGGTGACGCGTCGTGTGACCGGCACCGATTCCGCTGATCGCGGACCGCAGGAACTGTCGGCAATTCTGGACCGGATCGCCACGCATGCCGGGCAAAGCAGCCCGGCCTGACATCCGCAAGGGACGTTAACCGAAGATTCGGTCTTTTGTGACTAGGATGACGGCAAGGAAGTTCTTACAGGAACCCAAGCCGTCATGCTGAGTTACATGCAACAATATCAACAAGATCGCCGCAAGGCCCCGGCTATTGACGAGGTCGCGGACCAGACCGAGGCCTATTTCGAATCGCTGCAACTGCTGGAGCGGATGCATCGCCTGATGCTGGATCTGGTCAAGGATGAATTCGAACGTCTCGGCCGCCATGACCTGACCCCCGTGCAGGCCCTCATCATCTATAATCTGGGCGAAGCCGAGGTCACGGCCGGGGAATTGCGGTCGCGCGGCATGTATCAGGGATCGAATGTCAGCTACAATCTGAAGAAGCTGGTGTCGATGGGCTATATCCATCACGAACGCTGTGATCTGGATCGACGCTCGGTGCGGGTCAGGCTGACCGAAAGCGGGCAGGACGTGCGCAGGACCGTGCATGACCTGTTCCAGCGCCATGCCGAGGGTCTGGCCGTATCGGGTATCCTGGACGATCCGCCGCTGGATCAGGTGAACATGCAAAGCAGGCGTATCGAACGTTTCTGGACGGAGCAGATCAGATATATCTACTGAACAGGACGCATTGCCTTTCCGTTCGCAAAGGCAATGCGTCCCGTCGACTGGCCTGATCTTGCCAATGGCCCTGTCTTACCAGTGGCCGGTATTTTCCATGCTGGCCCAGGGTTCTTGCGGGGGCAGATGTTCCCCCTCTTGCAGCAGCTCGATCGAGATGTTGTCCGGGCTGCGCACAAAGGCCATATGCCCGTCGCGCGGGGGGCGGTTGATGGTCACGCCCGCATCCTGCAGCTTCTGGCAGATGTCGTAGATATTCTCGACGCGATAGGCCAGGTGGCCGAAATGGCGGCTGTCCGAAGGCAGCCCTTCGTCACCGTCCCAGTTGTAGGTCAGTTCGACCGGGCATTCCTCCTGCCCCGGAGGGGCCATGAACACCAGTGTAAAGCGGCCTTTGTCGTTCTCGATGCGACGGGTTTCCTCGAGTCCCAGCAGTTTGAAGAAGCGGATCGTCGCATCCAGATCCTTGACCCGAACCATCGTGTGCAGATAGCGAATATTCATCTCGACCTCATATGACATGGCGGGCCCTGCAGCCCGATGTTACCGCCGGACCATGACATAAGGTTTCGGTGGTGACAAATTGCCTCGCAGGCCTGCCGCTTGCGGCGGAATCATCATCCGGGATCAATTGCCGTCAAGCAGTTCCGTCGCAATGCTGCGCACGATCGGCGTTGCCTCGGCTGCGGTCATGCCCGGGCGCAGGCGCGGATCGTAAAGGATCTGCAGCAAAAGCTCGTCATGGCGGGTCAGCAGCGCGAACTCTTCGTCGTCATTGAAAATCGACGGTCTTGCCGAGGGGCTGTCATTGGCCAGACCCAGTCCCTGGGCCAGTTCTTCATGGATGCAGGAACTGCGCAGCAAGGAGGGAAGCTCGGCTCGCATGATTGCGACTGCGCGAACGTAATACTGCTGGTCACCGCGCGAATAGGCAAAGACCGTGCAGAGATTGTCCCGATCCAACTGACTGAGGGTCGCGACATCCGCAGCGGGCAGGTCGGGGACGGTCGTGGCGAGATAGCTGGAAATATCGCGACGTTCCGCCTCGCTCAGGACCAGGATGTGAAAGTTCCCCTTGCTGGCGGTCAGGCTGACCGGATGTCCCGTGGCCTGCTGCAGCCGCGTCGAAAAGGCGGCGACCTGACCGCGATAGATACGTTGCAGCGCCTGATCCGCCGAGTCACCAAAGCTCAGTTGCAGGCGGACCGGATCCTTCCAGCGCCGCAGGGGAGCCGAGGGCGAATCTGCGACCAGCCTTTCGCCGCTGCGGCTGTATTCGTCATGCAGGGCGATCTGGATGAAATCACGGGTCAGGCTGTCCACATCGATGGGGGCGTCCTGCGGGACGCGATCGCGCCGCAGCCGGCCATGCGACAGCAGGCTTGCCTCCATGCCCTGATAATAGCGGCGCAGTTCTTCATCGGGCGCGCTTGCCGCGCGATGCGCGGCGTCATTTGCGGCGCGGTTGCGTTCAGCCCGCGCCATGCGGATATCAGCCTGACTGGGCTGTTCTTCGGGCTCCTCGGGCTGGCTGGGACGGGGCAGGGGGGGAACAGCCGTAATGGACGGCTGTGTTGCACAGGCCGCAAGCAGCAGCAGGCAAAGGCCTGCAGGTCGAACTGCCGCCCAAAGGGTCATGCTTGCGTCACCTTTCCTGTCGTGTCGGGCTGGCGGCTGGCCGAAGCTGCACCAAGCGCGTCGCGCAGCTCGCCCTCCATGCGGGTCAGATCCTCTTCGGCGGCGGCGCGGCGTGCCCGGCCTTCATCCGCAATGCGCAGGCTGTCCTCGATAGTGGCGATCAGTTCGGCATTGGCTGTGCGCACAGCGTCGATGTCAAAAACGCCACGTTCGGTCTCGGTACGGATCTGCGCATTTGCCTGACGCAGGTTTTCCGCATTGCGGGTCAGCAGGTCATTGGTCAGATCGCTGGCCGCGCGCACCGCCTGCGCAGCTTCGGCGCTGCGCTGGATCGTGACGGCCTGCGCCAGCTGGGTTTCCCACAGCGGCACGGTGTTCACCAGGGTCGAATTGATCTTGGTTACCAGCGATTTGTCGTTTTCCTGCACAAGACGGATCGAGGGCAGCGACTGCATGGTCACCTGGCGAGTCAGCTTCAGATCATGGACACGCCGTTCCAGATCATCGCGGGCGGTGCGCAGATCGCGCAATTCCTGCGCACGCATGACCTGCTCGGCCTCCTGACCCTCTTCAACCCTCGCCTCCAGAGCCGGAATGTCGTTGGAATCCAATTGCTTCAGCTTGGCCTCGCCTGCCGAAATATAGAGCGCAAGTTCATCATAGAACTTCAGCGTGCGGTCATACAGCAGATCAAGTGCCTTGATATCCTTGAGCAAACGCTGCTCATGGCTTTCAAGATCGGCGGTCACGCGGTCAAGCTGGGTCTGGACCTCTTCGTAATTGGCGACGAATTTCGCAAAGGGCGCCGATTTCCCGATCAGTTTTTCCCACCAGCTGCGTTCGCGCCGCATGTCCAGTTCCGCGGTCGAAAAGCCTCGGATCGTGGTGACGATCTCGCGCAGGCTTTCACCGGCGGGGCCGACATCCTTGTTCTTGACATCGGCCAGCATGCGCTGGCTGATTTCCTGCAGTTCGGCCTGTGCACGGGTGCCAAAGCGAACGATGGAACCGCTGTCGGACATGTCCAGTTCGTCCATGCGACGACGGATTTCCTCGCTGGTTTGGGGATCGGCCGCGTCAAGCAAAACCGGGGGCTGGCCCGGTTCGGGCAGCACCACCGATGTCACGTCCTCGATGTCCTTCTGAGCTGCCTCGGCACGACGGCGGGTGTCTTCGGTCATCCAGGCTATCCTTTTGTCGATTGCAACTGCGGCATCTACATGCACCGCAGCATATGCTGATTCGCGGGACGTTCAACGGGGACGGGGGGCGAATTATCCGCCCCCCGTGCAGTCCTGCAACGGCCCTGTTTATTTGCTGCTTCAGGCGGCAGTCTTGGCTGCACCAAAGCGGTCATAGAAGCTGGTGCCCTTTTCCGCCATGTCGCGCAGCAGGGCAGGGCTGGCAAAACGATCGCCGTATTTTGCTGTCAGCCCGTCGCAGATCTCGACGGCGCGGGCCGCGCCCATCATGTCCAGCCAGCCAAAGGGCCCCCCTGACCACGGGGCAAAGCCCCAGCCCAGAATCGCGCCGACATCGCCTTCGCGGATATCTTCCAGAACACCGGATTCCAACGCCCGCACCGCCTCCAGCGCCTGCGCGAACATCAGCCGGTGCTGGACATCGGTCAGTTCGGGCTGATCCGTTGCACGCGGATAGCGGCTGTCCAGCCCCGACCACAGGCCCTGGCGCTTGCCCTTGTCGTCATAGTCGTAGAAACCGGCATTGGTCTTGCGACCCAGACGACCCTCATCTGCCATGGCGAAGATCACCTGATCGACAGCGTCATCGGGATAGGCATCGCCCATGGCCGCGCGGGTGGCCTTGGCGATCTTGACGCCCAGATCGATGCTGGTTTCATCCACCAGTTGCAGCGGTCCCAGCGGCATGCCCATCATCTTGGCCGCATTCTCGACAAGAACCGGGTTCACGCCTTCGCCCACCATCCGGATGCCCTCGTTGATATAGGGGATGATGCAGCGGTTGGCGTAGAAGAAGCGCTCGTCATTGACGACGATCGGGGTCTTGCGGATCTGACGCACGAAATCCAGCGCCTTGGCCACGGCACGGGGGCCGGTGGCCTTGCCCTTGATGATCTCGACCAGCAGCATCTTGTCGACCGGGCTGAAGAAATGGATGCCGATGAACTGTTCGGGCCGGGCACTGGCACGGGCCAGATCGCTGATCGGCAGGGTCGAGGTATTGGTGGCGAAGATTGCATCCTCGGGGATGACTGCCTCGGCGCGCTGGGTGACCTCGGCCTTGACGGCAGGGTCCTCGAACACGGCCTCGACGATCAGATCGCAACCCTTAAGCGCGTCATAATCGGTCGTGGCGGTGATGCGGGCCAGAAGCTCGGTCTTTTTCGCTTCGGTCGATTTCTTGCGGCTGATTGCCTTGTCCAGCAGGGCTTCGGAATAGGCCTTCCCCTTGTCCGCAGCCTCTTGCCTGGCGTCGATCAGCACCACCTCGATCCCGGCCCTGGCGCTGACATAGGCGATGCCTGCACCCATCATGCCAGCCCCAAGGATACCGATCTTTTTCACGCTCTGATCGGGGGCTTCGGGGCGATTCGCGCCTTTTTCAAGGGCTTCCTTGTTGATGAACAGGCTGCGGATCATTGCGCTGCTGGAGGGGTTCATCAGCACATTGGTGAACCAGCGCGCCTCGATCTTCAGGGCTTGATCGAATGTCACCATCGCACCTTCATAGACAGCCGAAAGCAGGGCCTTGGCCGCCGGATAGACGCCCATGGTCTTGCCATGGACCATGGCCGACGCTCCTACGAAGGTCATGAAGCCCGCCGGATGGAACGGTCCGCCCCCCGGCATCTTGTAGCCCTTGGCATCCCAGGGTTTGACCAGATCGGCCTCGCTGGCATTCAGCACCCATTCCCTTGCCGCGGCCAGAGGGTCGTCGGACACTTCGTCGATCAGACCGGCGGCCTTGGCCTTTTTCGGGTCCGACAGCTTGCCCTCCAGCAGGAAAGGCGCGGCCATCATCGCACCCAGCTTGCGTGACAGGCGGGTGGTGCCGCCCGCGCCGGGAAAGATGCCGACCATGATTTCGGGCAGGCCGATCTTGGCCTTGGGGTTGTCGGCGGCGAAGATGCGATGTGTCGCTAGCGGCAACTCCAGTCCGATGCCAAGCGCCGTGCCCGGAAGGACGCTGGCAATCGGCTTGCCGCCCTTTTTCGTCTTGAGGTCCATGCCGGCCAGTTCGATCTTGCGCAGCAGGTGATGCAGGCTCATGACACCATCGAAAACGCCCTGAGCGCCGCCATTGTCGCGCATGCCGGCGATGACATTCAGGTCCATCCCGGCGGCGAAATCCTTCTTGCCGCTGGTGATGATGATGCCCTTGACCCCGTCATCGGCCAGCGCGTCATCGATCAGATCGCTCAGCGTTGCCGCGCCGTCCATGGACAGCACATTCATTGATTTTCCGGGCACGTCCCAGGTGATCGTCGCGAGACCCTCGGAGCTCTTTTCCATCGTGAAATCGGTCATGTCTTCGATCTCCTCCTATACGCGCTCGATGATTGTTGCCGCGCCCATGCCGGACGCAATGCACAGGGTCGCCAGTCCCACATTCTTGTCCTGCCGTTCCAACTCATCCAGCAAGGTGCCGATGATGATTGCCCCGGTTGCACCCAGGGGGTGACCCATGGCGATGGCGCCGCCATTCACGTTGACCTTGTCATGATCGACCTGGAAGGCCTGCATGAAGCGCAGCACCACGGCGGAAAAGGCTTCGTTGACCTCGAAGAGGTCGATGTCGCTGATCGACATGCCGCTTTCTCTCAGGATCTTTTCCGTGACCGGCACGGGACCGGTCAACATGATGGTGGGGTCCGTTCCGATCTTGGCCGTCGCGCGGATGCGGGCACGCGGTTTCAGGCCATGGGCCTTGCCGAATTCCGCATTGCCGATCAGCACGGCAGCGGCCCCATCGACGATCCCTGAAGAATTGCCCGCATGGTGGATGTGGTTGATACTGGCCAGATGCGGGTATTTGAGCATGGCCACCTTGTCGAAACCGGGCATGGACTCGCCCATATCCTTGAAGCTGGGGCGCAGCTTGCCCAGATCCTCGGCGGTGGTGCCGGGGCGCATATGTTCGTCACGATCAAGGATGATCAGCCCGTTCTGGTCGCGAACCGGAACGATCGATTTGGCAAAGCGGTTTTCCTGCCAGGCGATCGCGGCGCGGCGCTGGCTTTCCGCGGCCAAGGCATCGGCCTCCTCGCGCGTGAACCCGTATTCCGTGGCGATGATATCGGCACTGATCCCTTGCGGGACAAAGTAGGATTTCATCGCAAGGCTGGGATCGACGGCGATAGCGGCGCCATCACTGCCCATGGGGACGCGTCCCATCATTTCCACGCCACCGGCGATATAGGCCTGCCCCGCGCCACCCTTGATCTGATTGGCAGCCAGATTGACGGCCTCCATGGCGCTTGCGCAAAAGCGGTTGATCGAAAGGCCGGGAATGGATTCATCCAGATCCGAGGCCAGCACTGCCGAACGGGCAAGGCAGCCGCCCTGTTCCTTGACCTGCGTGACATTGCCCCAGATCACGTCCTCGACCGCGTGACCCCGGAGATTGTTGCGCTCCTTGACGGCATTCAGCAGCCGTGCGGACAGGGCAAGCGATGTCACCTCATGCAGGCTGCCATCAGTGCGTCCCTTCCCGCGCGGCGTGCGGGCGGCATCATAGATATATGCGTCGGTCATATGTCCTCCTTCACTGCCCGGTCGGACGGGTTTCCGGGCATCAGATCATAGGGGTGTTTCCAGCCGGGCAGAGCGGTGATGCCGTTCAGCCAACGGTCAATATTGGGCCATTCCTTGCGGTCGAAACCGAAGGGCTCTTCGTAGAAAAGATATCCGCAACATGCGAAATCGGCGATTGTCGGCTCGTCATCGGCAACCCAATTGCGTCCCTCAAGCCGGTTGTTCAGCACCTGCAGTGCTGCTTGGACCCGGCCATGCAGATAGTCGATTGCCCCTTGCGCGCGTTTCCGGGGCGGCAGAAAGTTCATCATGAAACGCAGGGCTCCGGCTTGACCAGACATCTTGTGATTGTCGAACATCAACCAACGCAGAGTTTCATTGCTGTCTTTCCCCAGGAACCGGCCGCTGCGATTTGCAATGTGAAGCTGGATCACTGCAGATTGTGTCAGAATCAGATCATCTTCACGGAAAACTGGAACCTCGCCCATTTCATTCATGGCACGAAATTCCGGGCTGCGTGTCGCACCGGAAAAGAAATCGACATAGACAGGCGCCCAATCATAACCGACCATCTCGAGGGTCAGTGCTGCCTTGTAAGCATTGCCGGATTCGCCGAAACACCAGAGTTTTGCAGTCATGTTTGCTCCTCGCAGCCGGGGGCTTTGCGCCCTCGGGACCCCGCAGGGTATTTGGGCAAAGAAGAAGGCGCGTTAACCTTTTTTCAACTTCGCCATGCCAGACAATTCGGGCGGTACAGGCTGGGGAGCCGATGACCGTCGAAGGAGAAGCCGCCCCGGCCTGCGGGCCGAATACGCCGTACCCGTGCTTGTCCACGGGCGAGGTCGGGGCGCATTTCGTTTCTTCTTCGTCCAAATACCCATGCGCCCTTTCGGTCAGAAACCGCGATCAGAAGGCATCTGCAGGCAGAGCCATTACATGCCTGGAACCGGATTGGATGCGCGCCAGATGTGTTGCGGTCATCGGCAGCGCCCGGCTCATGTAATATCGACCGGTTGCAAGTTTGGTCTGATAGAATTCGGTGTCCCCGGTGCCGTTTTCAAGCGCGTGATGCGCCGTCAGGCAGATGCGCGACCAGATGTACCCCAATGTCACATGACCGAACAAATGCAGAAAATCATGCGATCCGGCCAAAGCGTCATTCGGGTTCTTCATGCCGCGTTCCATGAAGTACATGGCTGCGGTCTGAAGATCCTTGGACGCGGCCTTCAGTGGGGCGATGAAGTCCTCGGCCATCGCGTCGTTGTCACCATGCTTCTTGCAGAATGCCTTGATCCTCTCGAAAAAGGCCATCATCTGGCGTCCGCCGTCCTGGGGCAGCTTTCGTGCGACCAGATCCAGCGCCTGCACGCCGTTGGCGCCTTCGTAGATCATGGCGATCCGGGCATCGCGGACATATTGGCTCATGCCATGTTCCTCGATGTATCCATGCCCGCCGAACACCTGCTGCGCCATCACGGTGGATTCGAATCCCTTGTCGGTGAGGAACCCCTTGGCCACCGGGGTCAGAAGCGAAATCAGTCCATCGGCATCTTCATCGCCGGCATGACTGCGATCCATCAGATGCGCCCCCCACATGACCAAGGCACGTCCGCCCTCGATAAAGGCTTTCTGGTCCATGAGGCTGCGGCGGATGTCGGGGTGGACGATCAGGGGATCAGCCGCGCCTGCCGGATTGACCACGCCTGTGGCCGCGCGACCCTGCAACCGGTCCTTGGCGTAGATGACCGCATTCTGATATGCGGCATCGGCGCAGGCATAGCCCTGCATGGCGACACCGAGACGAGCTTCGTTCATCATCGTGAACATGGCCCGCATGCCCTTGTGCAGATCGCCCAGAAGCCATCCCCTGGCGCCGTCGTAATTCATTACACAGGTTGCGTTGCCGTGGATGCCCATCTTCTCTTCGAGGCTGCCAACGCTGACCGCGTTACGTTCGCCAAGAGAGCCGTCTTCATTGACCAGAAACTTGGGAACGATGAACAGCGATATGCCCTTGGTGCCCTCTCCGCCGCCGGGGGCCTTGGCAAGAACCAGGTGGATGACATTCTCGGCCAGATCATGATCGCCCGAAGATATGAAGATCTTCTGTCCGGTCAAAAGATAGCTGCCGTCGTCCTGGGGTTCGGCCCTGGTGCGCAGCAGGCCAAGATCGGTCCCGCAATGTGGCTCCGTCAGGTTCATCGTGCCGGTCCAGTCGCAGCTGACCATTTTCGGCAGATAGGTTTTTTTCTGCTCGGGGGTGCCATGGGTGTGGATGGCTGAATAGGCGCCATGGGTGAGGCCCTGATACATGGAAAAAGCCATGTTGGCGGCCGTGAATATCTCGTTGGTGGCAATGGCCAGCAGATAAGGGATACCCTGGCCGCCATATTCGGGGTCGGCATCCAATGCGGTCCAGCCGCCTGCCTTCATGGCGTCGAAGGCTTCCTTGAAGCCGTCTGGCGTGTGAACGACACCGTCTTTCAGGGTGCAGCCCTGTTCGTCACCCACCTTGTTCAGCGGGACCAGCATGTCAGAGGCCAGCTTGTCGGCGGCTTCAAGCACGGCGGCAGTGAATTCGCGGTCCAGATCCGCATAGCCCGGCAAGTTCTGGTTTTGCAGTTTCAGGACATCATGCATCAGAAACTGGAAATCGCGTATCGGTGCGCTGTAAGTCGGCATGGGATCAATCCTCGTGCGTGTCGCGTGTCATGGCGGCAAGGCGGGCCGTCGCCTCGGCGATCTGGGCTTTCAGATCGTGGATGGCCTCACCGAGTTCCGCATATTGGCGTTCCATATCGGCCAGTCGATCGCGCCCGACCTTCAATGTCGCGGCGATCTGGGTCACGTTGCTTCCCCCCGGCTCGTAGAATTCCAGAAGCTGTCGTATCTGTTCGAGGCTGAAGCCAAAGCGCTTGCCCCGCAGAATGAGGGTCAGACGGGCCCGGTCGCGGCGGTCATAGAGCCGTCGCTGGCCCCTGCGTTCAGGAAAGATCAATTCGCGGGATTCGTAAAAACGCAAGGTGCGCGGCGTAACGTCAAACGCATCGCACATCTCGCGAATTGTCATCAGTTCCTCTTGCATGGATGCGTTTCCTCTCTCAGTCAGCGACTGCCCTCGAAACCGGTATATGCACAGGTTGACGTGAACGTAAGGAAGACGCCACGTCACAAGTTGTCCTGCCGTCGTGTCGGCTCATGTCATGTCTTGCATTTCCTTCTTGCTGATGTCGCGCAGGGATTCGAGATCTGCACGCGCTGCCTGAAGCTCGGCGATCTGCTCATCCAGAACCTTCAGTTGCCGTTCGGCCAGGGCCAGCCAGCTTTCATATTGCTGCCGGCTGCCCTTTTCCTCGTAGAGCGACAGCCATTGCCGGATCTCTTCCAGCGAAAAGCCAAAGCGCCGTCCACGCAGAATCAATGTCATGCGTGCGACTTCGCGCGGGCCGTAAAACCGGCTGCGGCCCTCACGCTTGGGGCTGAGCAGTTCAATGTATTCATAATAGCGCAGGGTGCGAGGTGTGACATCGAAACGCGCGCACATATCCTTGAAGCTGATCGTTTGCTCGTCCGGCAATTGCTGGTCCTCCGACTTTTGCCACAATGGCACGCTAGCTGTTCCACCAGCAGTTCTCAACCATAAGGCGCGTTGCTGCGACAGGGGTTGAGGAAATACACGCACAGGCGCTAAGCCTTGGCAATCAGATGATCGGAGAAGCGCATGACTGTCGGAGCCGATGACGCCAAACGGGAAGATCGGGCCCGGATCGCCCGACAATTCATCGAAGCGATTCCCCATGCGCGTGCCCTTGGGATGCATGTCGAGGATATCGGCGACGGCAAGGCGACGATCAGCATGCCCTGGGCCCCGCATCTGGTCGGCGATCCGCGTCGCAATGTCGTCCACGGCGGGGTGGTCTCGGCATTGATGGACACCTCTTGCGGCGCGGCGGTCATGGCCCATCCCGAGCGGCCAAGATCGACGGCAACGATTGACCTGCGCATCGACTACATGCGCGCAGCCCGGGCGGGGCAGCGGATCACGGCCAAGGCGGAATGCTATCATATCACGCGCAGCGTGGCCTTTCTGCGGGCCGTGGCGATGGATGAGGACGGGGACGGTCCGGTTGCCGCCGCGACCGGAACCTTCACCGTGGAACGGTAGGGGGGCGTCATGGACCGGAAAGAGCCATTGGATCAGGTGAAGAACCGGCGCGATTCGGCCTTGCGAGCATTGGTGTCGGGCGTGCCCTACATGAACTGGCTGGGTGTGCAGTTCGACCGGCGCGGGGACGAGTTGACAGCCGTTCTGCCCTTTGACGAAAAGCTGATCGGCAACCCCGCGTTGCCAGCGATTCACGGCGGGGTCACGGCAGCCTTTCTGGAGATGACCGCCATCATCGAACTGTCGTGGTCCACCATGTGGGAAGATCTTGAATCCGGGCGCATCGCGCCGGATGCCGATGTGCCCGACAGCCTGCCCCGATTGCCCAAGACCATTGATTTCACCATCGACTATCTGCGCAGCGGCCTGCCGCGCGATGTCTATGCGCGTGGTCGCGTGGTGCGCGCGGGGCGGCGCTATGCGTCGGTGCAGATCGAGGCCTGGCAGGACAATCGCGCCAAGCTGATCGCGCAGGCGACGGCGCATTTCCTGATGCCACGGGGCTGAGGCCGCATGTCCGATCCCGTTCAGTCGCTGACCCATCGGCGCGTGCTGAATATTGCCCTGCCGATCGTGCTGTCCAATGCAACCGTTCCGCTGCTGGGGCTGGTAGATACCGGAGTCGTGGGACAACTGGGCAGGGCCGAGCCGATCGGCGCGGTCGGGATCGGGGCTGTCATCCTGACCTCGATCTATTGGGTATTCGGTTTTCTGCGGATGGGAACATCCGGGCTGGTCGCGCAAAGTCATGGAGCGGGTGACGGTCCGCAGGTCGGGGCACATCTGCTGCGGGCGCTGACCGTTGCGGGCGGGGCGGGTCTGACCTTGATCGTGCTGCAGGTGCCGTTGTTCTGGGCGGCCTTCCAACTGGCGCCAGCCTCGGCTGAAGTCGAATCGCTGGCGCGTGGCTATCTGGCGGTGCGCATCTGGGGTGCCCCGGCCACCATCGGCTTGTATGCCATCACCGGCTGGTTGATCGCCATAGAGCGAACCCGCGCGGTGCTGGCCCTGCAGGTCTTGCAGAACGGTCTGAATGTCCTGCTGGATCTGTGGTTCGTGCTGGCGCTGGGCTGGGGCGTTGCCGGCGTGGCATGGGCCAGCCTGATCGCCGAAAGCGCGGGTCTGGCGCTGGGTCTGTTCATGGCGCGACATGCCTTGGCGGCGGCAGTGGGGGCGGCGCGCAACATGGCGACCCTGTTTGCGCGTGACAAGCTGGACCGGCTGTTGCGCGTGAATACCGATATCATGATCCGCTCGGTGCTGCTGCAGGCCTGCTTTACGTCATTCCTGTTCCTGGGGGCGGCGCAGGGCGATGTGACCCTGGCGGCCAATCAGGTGCTGGTACAGTTCCTGTCGATCACCGCCTTTGCGCTGGATGGCTTTGCCTTTGCCGCCGAATCGCTGGTCGGGCAGGCGGTCGGGGCGCGGCGTCCGGCGCAGGTGCGTCGGGCGGCGATACTGACCTCGCAATGGGGGCTGGGCGGTGCCGTGCTGCTGGGGCTGGTCTTCTGGTTCGCCGGCGGGGCGATCATCGACCTGCTGACCACCGCACCCGAGGTTCGGGCCGAGGCCCGACAGTATCTGGTCTGGATGGGCTTTGCGCCGATCATCGGCATCGCCAGCTGGATGCTGGACGGCATTTTCATCGGCGCGACGCTGACGCGCGAAATGCGTGTCGCGATGATACAGGCCGTTGCGCTGTATGTGGTGATGGTGCTTGTGCTGCCGCCACTTTGGGGAAATCACGGCCTGTGGGCCGCGCTGATGGTGCTGAATGTCGCGCGCGGGCTGACCATGGCGCGGCTGTATTCCCGGGCCGAATCTGCCGCCCGGCCAATATCTGGCTGAAACGAAAATGAAAAAGGGGGGGCGAATGCCCCCCGAATTCCTGTTCCGTCATCGGTGGGTCAGTCCAGTTCCTCGATGATCTGGCGGCGTGCTTCGGCCATCATTTCGGCCATCTTGGCGCGGATGGTTTCGGCATCGGCGCGACCTTCAAGATCGCCTGCCAGCTTGCGATAGACGTCTTCGTCGCCCGGTTCTTCGAAATCGGAGCTCACGACACTCATTGCATAGGTCCGCACATCCTCGCCGGATTTGCCAAGCAGTTCCGCAGCCCATTCGCCCAGCAGGCGGTTGCGGCGGGCTTCTGCCTTGAAGCGCAGATCGGCATCATGTGCGAATTTCGCCTCATAGGCGCGTTCGCGGTCGTCAAAGGTGGTCATGTACGGCCTCCTGTTGCAGTTATATCAGGTATGCCCATTGCTGGCCTTTGCCGCAAGCCTGTATTGCCCCTTGCCCCTGTTCTGGGCTATGGCGCAGGTCAGTCAGATGCAAAAGGACGGACTGCCCATGGCTCCGCGGCGTAAGAAAATCTATGAAGGCAAGGCAAAGATCCTTTACGAAGGCACCGAGCCGGGAACTTTGGTCCAGTATTTCAAGGACGACGCGACGGCGTTCAACGCCCAAAAGAAGGCGGTGATCGAAGGCAAGGGCGTGCTGAACAACCGCCTGTCCGAATTCTTCATGAACGGGCTGACCAATATCGGCGTGCCCAATCACTTCATCCGTCGCATCAACATGCGCGAACAGCTGATCCGTCAGGTCGAGATCGTTCCGCTTGAGGTGATCGTGCGCAATTTCGCCGCCGGATCGCTGTCCAAGCGTCTGGGCCTGGAAGAGGGCACGCTGCTGCCGCGCCCGATCGTGGAATACAGCTTCAAGAATGACGAACTTGGCGACCCGATGGTTTCCGAGGAATATATCATCGCCTTTGGCTGGGCCACGCAGCAGGATCTGGACGACATCGTGTCGCTGGCATTGCGCGTCAACGACTTTCTGTCGGGTGTGTTCTTCGGAGTCGGCATCAAGCTGATCGATTTCAAGATCGAGATCGGTCGGGTCTGGGACAACGATTTCATGCGCCTGATCGTGGCCGATGAAATCAGCCCGGACAGCTGCCGCCTGTGGGATATGAAGACAGGGCAGAAACTGGACAAGGACGTGTTCCGCCGTGACCTGGGCGATCTGACCGATGCCTATACCGAGGTCGCGCGCCGTCTGGGCCTGATGCCCGCCAACACCACCAGCCTCAAACCGACTGCGATCAATTGAAGGATGCGCCGATGAAAGCCCGCGTCACCATCATGCTGAAAGACGGTGTTCTGGACCCTCAGGGCGAGGCGATCCGCCACGCTCTGGGCGGGCTGGGGCACAAGAATGTGTCCGGCGTTCGTCAGGGAAAACTGATCGAACTGGATCTGGACGCCACCGACCCCGAAGCCGCGCGCGCCGAAGTCGAACAGATGTGCAAGGGTCTGCTTGCCAATACCGTGATTGAAAAATACTCGGTTGAAATCGCCTGACGCAGGGTCACGGGCGCCCGTTTCGCGACGGGATGCGTGAAATCGTTGCAATCGGGACTGATTTGTCGCCCAATACCCTGATGAATAGCCAAGACAACACCGTTTCCACCAATGCGCCCCCTGTCATCGAGATCAGGGGGCTGCATAAGGCCTATGGCCCTCTGGAAGTCCTCAAGGGGGTGTCGCTGACCGCACCGCGCGGTCATGTCATCAGCCTGATCGGCTCTTCCGGGTCAGGGAAATCGACCCTGCTGCGTTGCTGCAACCTGCTGGAGGACAGCCAGCAGGGCGATATCCTGTTCGACGGAGAGGCCGTGCGCTGGCGTGGGCAGGGGCTTGATCGCCATCCCGCCGATCGCGCCCAGGTGACGCGATTCCGAACCAATCTGTCGATGGTGTTTCAGCAATTCAACCTGTGGTCGCATATGACCATTCTGCAGAATGTCACCGAATGCCCGGTCACCGTGCTGGGCGAGAACCGTGCCGAGGTCGAGGCCCGTGGCCGCATGCTGCTGGACAAGGTCGGCATCGGTGACAAATGCGATGCCTGGCCGGCCCAGCTGTCGGGTGGCCAGCAACAGCGCGCCGCAATTGCGCGGGCGCTGTGCATGAACCCCAAGGCGCTGCTGTTCGATGAACCGACCAGCGCGCTGGACCCTGAACTGCAACAAGAAGTCGTGAAGGTCATCAAGGATCTGGCCAGCGAACATCGCACCATGATCATCGTGACCCATGACATGCGTCTGGCCGCCGATGTCAGCGATCACGTCGTGTTCCTGCATCAGGGTGTGATTTGCGAGGAAGGCCCGCCGGACCAACTGTTTGGCGCACCGCAGACGGATCGGCTGCGCCAGTTTCTCAGCGCCACGATGGCTGCCTGATTTCTACCAACGGGAGAATACAACAAAATGAAAAAACTGATGTTTGCCGCCGCCGCTCTGGCCATGACTGCCAGCTTGGGGACTGCTCAGACCATCCGCATGGGAACCGAGGGTGCTTACCCTCCGTATAATTTCGTCAATGATTCCGGCGAGGTAGACGGTTTCGAGCGCGATCTGGGCGATGAATTGTGCAAACGCGCGGAACTGGATTGCACCTGGGTCAAGAATGACTGGGATTCGATCATTCCCAACCTCGTGTCCTCGAACTATGACACGATCATGGCCGGGATGAACATCAACGAGGAACGCAAGAAGGTCATCGACTTCACCCAACCCTATACGCCTGCCATGCCTTCGGCCTATGCGGCGCTGTCGGGTGACGCCGATATCATGGGTGGCGTGGTCGCGGCACAGACCAACACCATTCAGGCCGGACATGTGGCCGAATCGGGTGCGACACTGCTGGAATATGCAACTCCCGACGAGACCGTCGCCGCCGTTCGCAATGGCGAGGCCGATGCGGTCTTTGCCGACAAGGACTTTCTTGTGCCGATCGTCGAGGAATCGGGCGGAGAACTGGTCTGGGTCGATGGCTATGACACCGTGCCTCTGGGCGAGGGAATCGGCATGGGGCTGCGCCAGTCCGATACCGAGCTGAAGGCAAAATTCGACGCCGCCATCACCGAAATGAAGGAAGATGGCAGCCTGAACGAGCTGATCAAGAAATGGTTTGGCGAGGACGCGCTGATCTTCGAATGATCTGAAACATGCCGCCGCCGGATCCGCTTTCGGCGGCGGCAAGCAGGTGTCCCGATGTTTGCACAATGCGCCGACCCCGCCCAGTTGGAGGGCTTTGCCTGGCTGATGTGTTATCTCACATCGGGCAAGAACATGTTGTTTTACGCCAGCTTCGGCACGGTTCTGCTGTTGTTGGCCGTGACGGCGCCGGTCGCGCTGTTCTTCGGGTTCTGCGGGGCGATGGCCTCGCGCTCGCGGCTGCGGCTGCTGCGCTGGGGGGGCAAGCTGTATACCTCGATGGTGCGCGGCGTGCCCGATATCATCTTTTTCCTGTTCGTGCCGATCGCGCTGGATCAGGGCTTTGAATGGATGCGCCATCAGGTGCTGTGCGATACCGATGAACCGGTCCGGCAGGGCAATGACTTTGTGGTTTGCGCAGCGGCCAAGCTGCCGCTGTCCTCGGCCGCGCCCTGGGTGCATGAAGCCTATGGGCTGTTTCTGGCGGTGCTGGCTTTTTCGGTGGTATTCGGCGCCTTCGCCTCGAATGTTCTCTACGGGGCGATGCAGGCTGTGCCGCGCGCCCAGCTGGAAACGGCCGAGGCCTATGGCATGAGCCCGCGTCAGGTGACCCGCCGGGTGCTGATTCCGCAGATGTGGAGCTATGCCATTCCCGGTCTGTCCAATCTGTGGATGATCCTGCTGAAAGCCACACCGCTGCTGTTCCTGCTGGGGGTCGAGGACATCGTCTATTGGGCGCGTGAACTGGGCGGGGCCAAGACCAGTGCCTTTGCCTATCCGCACCCCGATTGGCGGCTGTATTACTTCCTTGGCATTCTGGTGTTCTACCTGCTGATGACCTGGATATCCGAACGGCTGATCGCCAGACTGACACGCCGGCTGTCTTCGGGGCAGGCAACGATGGGCGGCGAAGCGCTGCGCAAGGGGGCCGCATGAGCTGCACGCAGACGATCGCCGATTATGCGCTGCGGTCCATCGGGATAGGCGAACGCTTGTTGCCGCGCAGTGATTTCACACTGTGTCAGCAATTCACGCTGATCGGCTCGGGGCTGATCTGGAACCTCTATTTCGCCATTCTTGCGCTGTTCATCGGCTTTTTCCTTGCCAATGCGCTGGCCATTGCCAAGGCCAGTCGCAACCCCTGGTTACGCAAGCCCGCCGATGCCTTCATCTTCCTGTTCCGTGGCAGCCCGTTGTTCATCCAGTTCTTTCTGGCCTATGAGGCGCTGGTCATGCTGCCCCGTGCCGGGATCGAGATCTTCGGCTTCACCGTCGCCACCAGTTGGCTGACCAAGGCCTGGGCGGGGGCGCTGATCGTGCTGGTGCTGAACACCTCTGCCTATTCGGCGCAGATCTTCCATGGTGCCCTGATGTCGGTGCCCAAGGGCGATATCGAGGCCGCAGATGCCTATGGGCTGACCGGCTGGAAGAAATTTCGCAAGGTCATCTGGCCAACGATGATGCGGCTGGCATGGCCATCCTATACCAATGAGGCGATCTTCCTGTTTCATGCCACGGCGCTGGTCTATTTCTCGGGCTTTCCGGCATTTCAGCAGCGCGGCGACAGCCTGTATTACGCCAGCTATTTCGCTGACAAGACCTTCAATCCATTTGTCGCCTATCCGATCGTCGCGGGTTATTTCATCCTGTTCACGCTGCTGCTGATTTCCCTGTTTGGCCTGGTGAACCGACGCCTGAACCGGCATCTGCCCGGCGCGCGCCAGCGGCTGAAATATCGTCCGCAGGTGATTCGCTGACCATGTCGCGAATGGGATAAAACAGTTCGTTTCGGTATCTTGGACAGAATCGAATCCCGTGCTATCGAAATGATGTTCTCAGGGCGGGGTGTGATTCCCCACCGGCGGTGATAGCCCGCGAGCGCCTTCCATTCGGGAAGGGTCAGCAGATCCGGTGAAATTCCGGGGCCGACGGTATAGTCCGGATGGAAGAGAACCGTGATCGTGCCTGCCCAAGGCCGGTTATGGCTCGTGCTCTGGGACCTGACGCAAGTAACGGAAGGTTCCGAAATGAAGACCAATACCACCACTCCCCGTATCGCTTTCATCAAGGCACGCTGGCACGCGGATATCGTCGACCGCGCCCATGACGGTTTTACCGCCGAGGCAAAGTCGCTGCTGCCCAATGCCGTGATCGATGCCTTTGATGTGCCCGGCGCCTTTGAAATGCCGCTGCTGGCCAAGAAACTGGCCAAGACCGGAAAATATGACGCCATCGTCGCGGCTGCCTTCGTGGTGGATGGCGGGATCTACCGGCATGATTTCGTCGCGGGCGCGGTCGTGACGGGCCTGATGAATGTCGGGCTGGAAACCGAAGTGCCCTGTTTCTCGGTCTCTCTGACGCCCCACAACTATCAAGAGGTTGACGCGCTGACGGGCTTTTATCGCGAGCATTTCATCAAGAAAGGTGCCGAAGCTGCCGAAGCCGTGCGTCAGGTGCTGGAACTTGATGCCGCGCTGGCAGCCGAGGATCGCGCCGCCGTTGCATGATGACACCAAACGGTCGCGCCGTCATGGCGTGGCCGTTTGACCGCGGCGGTCGCAATTGCGATAGGGCAGGTGCAGCCAACTGAACAGGATGACGCCCATGACCACCGCATTTTCTTTTGCCACCGCCACGGAAATCCTGTTCGGGCGCGGTCAGGCCGATGGCGCTGCTGCGCGGATTCATGCCCTGGGGCAGAAGCTGCTGCTGGTGCGCGGTCGGGGTGAAGGCCGCAGCCGCAATCTGGTGCAAGAGCTGGTCGCACTTGGCTGCGAGATCGTCGAATTTCCGGTGCCCGGCGAGCCTGAAATGTCCTTGATCGAACAAGGCGTCCGGCAGGCCCGTCAGGCCGGGGTTCAGGCTGTCGTTGCCCTGGGAGGTGGTGCGGCCATTGATGCAGGCAAGGCGATTGCCGCGCTGGTGCCTGCGACCCGGCCTCTGATGGATCATCTTGAGGTCGTCGGGCTGGGCCTGCCGCTGGATTGCCCGCCGCTTCCCTTTGTTGCCATGCCTTCGACCGCCGGAACCGGGGCCGAGGTCACGCGCAACGCCGTCATTGGTGTTCCCCGGCACAGGCGCAAGGTCAGCTTGCGCGACCCGAGCATGTTGCCGCGTCTGGCGATTGTGGATCCTGCCTTGACCGATGGCTGCCCGCGCGACGTGACGCTGGCCTCGGGACTGGATGCGATCACCCAGGTGATCGAACCCTATGTCTGCACCCGCGCCAATCCTATGACCGACGCATTGTGCCGTGACGCGATTCCACGTGGCCTGGCTGCGATCCAGCGGTTGATGCAGGGCGAAGATGCTGCCGCACGGGACGAGATGGCATGGGTCAGCCTGTGTGGCGGGCTGGCGCTGGCCAATTCCGGTCTGGGGGCGGTGCATGGGCTGGCCGGTCCCCTGGGCGGGCTGACCAAAGCGCCGCATGGCGCGATCTGCGGCGTGCTGCTGCCTCATGTGCTGCGCGCCAATCGGCGTGCCGCAGGCGATCCGGCCCTGATCGCGCGGCTGGATCAGGTCGCCGGCTGGATCAATGCTGGATTCGGCGGGCAGGGGGGGGACATGGAAGCCGCAGTCACAAGGCTGATCCAGTTCTCGCAGGATTCGGGGCTGTTGTCGCTTGGCGCATTGGGCGTCGATGAAGAGGCGATCGAGGGCGCAGCACGGGCCGCCGCCAGCTCATCCTCCATGAAGGCCAATCCGGCCATGTTGTCGGCGGATGATCTGCGCGACATCATGCGTGCCGCCGGCTAGCGGTTCCGTTCAGACAAGCCCCATCTGCGCCAGTGCGGCGGCAATCTCGGCCGGCAGGGGGTCTTCGGATTCGCGGCCCTTGGGCAGATCGGGCGGTGCGTCCTCTCCGGCCAGATAGCGCCAGCCCTGAAAGGGGCGGCGCGGCACGGCCGAGACACGGTGCAACTCGCGGTCCAGAACCAGCGCACAGCGGCGAATGCCATCCTCGCCAAAGCTTTCATCCAGCCGCAGGATCTTCTGCCGTGCCAGAAGAACACCCTTGAATACCCAATAGATCGAACCGCCATCCAGCAGCTCTGCCTCGCGCTTGGGCCACATCCGGGTGACATGAACGGCCGGGCCGTCCCCGAACCGCATATCTTGCCAGCGTTCCAGATCCTCGGGGCCTTCGGCGCCGACGCAGAGTTTTATCAGGTTCAATGGGGCGGTCATGCTTTTGCAAATATGCTCGGTGGGCCATGCATGCAAGAGCAGCCCAGCCCGAAGGGCATCGCGTCACCCCATAAAGAAAAAGCCGCGGCAGATGCCACGGCTTTCCCGATCACAATGTGACGCAGATCAGATCTCGTCCAGAGCTTCGATTGCTTTTTCCAGCTCTTCCTTGGTCACCTTCTTTTCTTCGACGGTCGCCTGTTCAGCGATATGGTCAACGACCTTGTCCTCAAAGAGAGGTGCGCGCAGCTGTTGCTGTGCAGCCTGGTTCTGCTGGATGAATTCGAAGAATGCGCGTTCCTGACCCGGATACTGACGTGCGGCCTGCATGACGGCCTGTGTCATTTCCTGATCGGTCACGGTGACTTCGGCTTTCTGACCGATTTCGGCCAGCAGCAGGCCCAGACGGACCCGGCGCTCGGCCAGTTTCTTGTGCTCATCACTCGGCTCGATGGCGTCGTGATTGTGGCCTTCGACCTCGGGATGCTCTTCATGCCACAGCTGATGCGCGATCTGCTGCGCTTCGGCTTCGACCAGCGATTCGGGCAGTTCGAACTTGACCTGCTCGTCCAGCTGATCCAGCAGGCCGCGCTTCATGATCGCACGTGCTGCACCGGCATATTCGGCTTCCAGACGCTCGGTGATCTGTTTTTTCAGACCGTCCAGATCTTCCGCACCGAATTTCTTGGCCAGTTCGTCATCGATCTCGGCAGGCTTGGGGGCCTTGACCGCCTTGATCTTGCATTCGAACACGGCGTCCTTGCCGGCCAGATGTTCGGCGCCATATTCCTCGGGGAATTTGACTTCGACCTTGATCTCTTCGTCGAACTTGGCGCCGACAAGCTGCGCTTCAAAGCCCGGAATGAAGCTGTTGGAGCCCAGCACCAGCGGATAGTCCTCGGCTTCGCCACCTTCGAAAGCTTCGCCATCGACAAAGCCCTTGAAGTCGATCACGACCTGATCGCCATCCTTGGCTTTGCTGCCCTTGCGGCGGTCCTCGAAGTTCTGAGCCGATTTCGCAAGGTTTTCCAGCGCTTCGGTCACCGCAGCTTCTTCGGCGGGAACGGTCAGACGCTCAAGCGACAGCTTGCTCAGATCGACTTCGGGGATTTCCGGCAGAGCTTCGTAGGAAACATTGACGACGACATCGTCGCCTTCTTTCCAGTTCTCGCCATCTTCCATTTCGACTTTGGGCTGGGCGGCCGGGCGGTCGCCCGATTCTTCCAGATGCTTGCGCAGAGCGCCATCAATGGCCTCTTGCATGGCATCGCCCATGACGCGCGGGCCGAATTGCTTTTTCAGCATCGCCATCGGGACTTTGCCCTTGCGGAAGCCCTTCATTTCGATTTCGGGCTGCGCCTCTTTCAGCTTGGCGTCGACCGTCGCGGCCAGGTCGGCGGCTGGCAGGGTAAGTTGATAGCCCCGCTTCAGACCTTCGTTCTGGGTTTCCTTGACCTGCATCATCGTCCTCATAGCAAGAAGGGCCACCGAGCACGGCGGCCTGAAAATTTGGGCACTTCTAGTCGTCACGACGCTGCACTGCAAGCGGATTGCGGGCGGCAGAAGATTTTGCGACCCGATGCGGGGGGGGATGAGAAGCCGCTGCCTTGGGCGTGAAACCGCGGGCCGGTCGAACAGGGCAGTGGAAATTGGTCACCGCAAGGTGGTAGAGGGCGGCGTCTGTGCTACATGCTGTAGCGTTTATGCCGAAGGCGGCAAAAAATCAGGTGGAAACCGGAGAAAGCGCGCGAGATGACGGAGCCGAAGAACCACATGGAACCGGGGTTTGCCGAAATCCGCAGTGCTGCCCGCCTTTCGGTTGCCCCGATGATGGACTGGACCTACCCTGAAAAAATCATTCAAAATCGGCTGCTTGCCGTGGCTCTGGATCGCTCGTAGCAGTTTCGTAGCACGTTGTCACGCAAGCTGCAGATGCGCTGGCCAGCCGATTGGCTGGCATCGTCTTAGGTTACGCCGAGGGCATTTGATTTCTGTTCGTTGGAACATGGTGTAGGATAGTCGGGTCGAGGCAAAGCTGGGAAATCCGCACGCCGGTGGTCGTGCACCATTTCCCGCAAGGCCGCAGGCTCCAAGACTTCTACCTGGTTGCCCCGCATGTAAAGATGCCAAGCCATTTCTAAGTGCCCGGAGGCCTCAAATCGAACGATTAGAGAGCCGTCTGGCTCTTCGGTTATCGATTGGTCGGGATGAAAGACAAACTGCCGAGCCGTTGCTGTCGCCTCCGGGGAGAAACGCCAAGTAACGGGGCCGTATTCGTCATCACCGTAATAGGACCCGAAGGCGCGGGAGGCATATGCGGCGAGATCGAAGTCGAGATCGCGGCGGAAGTTCTCTGCCGTGATCTCGGCGGTCTCGATCCGATCGAGGCGGTAGCGGAGCATGATGCCATCACCGACCGCGGGGCGCGCCACAAGATAGCGGCGGGTTCCCAATAGCGGCGGGTTCCCAGAAGAAGGCCGTAGGGCTCGACGAGCCGTTCCCTCGGCCGGTCGTCCCGTGCACCGCGGTATGAGACCCTGAGCCTCCAAGGCGCGCGCAGCGCCTCGGTCAACACGCCGAGCAAGTGCGTGTCCGTCACGACGCGGGGCCCCGGGCGGGAGGCGAACCCCTGCGCTTCGAGCAATGCCTCGGCGTCGGCCTCGGTCCGGCGTGCCAGAGAGGATGGCATGGCGGCGAGCAAACGGTCCCGAAGAGCGCAGAGGCGCTTGGGGCATCGTCAGACGCGCCATCGCGCTCGGCGCGCAGGGCCGCCATGTCGAGCGCGGCAAGTTCGCTGTCGCGCAGCCCTCGGGCCTGGAGCCAGCGCGGGTCGGAACGGGGAAGGCGCCAGCGTCGCCGGCGTTCCGCATCTTCGTTCACTTCGATCTGTGGAAACGCGGCTTCGAAGGCGCGTGTTACCCGCTGTGCCGTGCGATGGTCGCACCCGAATTCCTCGGCGATCTCTTGCAGGGAAACACCTTCGAAACGCGCGTGTGGCCATGTCCGCGAGGCGAAGCAGGTCGGTGGCCTTGCTGTAGGACATTTGCGGCTCCTGGCGAGTGACAGGTTTCGACATCCTCTTTCGTTTCAATGACCCTGTCAACGAATCGTTGGGGCGTCGCGAATAGACGGAACTGATAGTCATGCGGAGAGTGCCCCGCTGCATGTCGGAGCCGCAAAACGAAAGGATCAAGTCATGAAGTTCCTGCACGTGGCGGACCTCCATCTCGACTCCCCGCTCAGGACCCAGGCGGCGCGCGACAGCGCGATGGGCGAAACCGCCCGCCGGATCGAGGAGACCCGCAAGACGCGCGAAAAGTTCGAGGCGGAGCGCGAGAGCCAGGCCCGCTCGGCGCAGCGGGCCTCCGAAGAGATCGCTACCGTCTTCCGGGGCCAGAAGATCGCTCCCGGGGACGACCCGCTGAGCGCCCTGCGCCGCTGTCTGGACCGGGACGGGCTACGAACCGAGATCGCGGAACTGAATGCAGAGCGCGCCAGGGCCGCCGAAGGGTTCGATGCCGACGCGCTATCCGCCGAGGAGGCCGAAATTGACCCGTGCCGCACCGACACTTTGCGCGAGGCCGTGGAGGATACGGAGACGGACCGGGAGGAGGCCATCGGCAGACGGGGCGAGGCGCGGCAGGCGCTGAACGCCGCGCTCGGCACCGCCGGCGGCGTGGACCTGGGGCAGGCGCGGGCCGCCCTTCTGGAAGAGCTGCGCGAGGCCGCGCGCCGTGCCGCCGAAACCTGGATCGGGCTGATGGCGGCCTCGGGCGCGCTTCGCCGTCTGCGTGAGAACCGTCGTGGCCCGATGCTCGAGTCCGCCCAACGCGCCTTCACGCGCATGATCGGTGGGGAATGGCCGCAGCTGGAGGCGCAGCCGACGGGGGCGGGCGAGCGGCTCGTCGGCATCCGCGACGGCCAGCCGGTCGCCGCCGACGCCATGTCCACCGGCACGCGTGGCCGGCTCTACCTGGCACTGCGGGTGGCCGGCCATGCCGATTTCACCGCCCGCTACGGGGCGCTCCCGTTTTTGACCGACGACATCCTCGAAACTTTCGACGACACCCGCGCGGCCGCGGCTCTGTCACTGACCGCCGAGATGGGGCAGACCGGACAGGCGATCATGTTTACTCATCACCGGCACCTCGTCGACCTGGGGCGCGAGGTGATCCCTGACGTGCATGTCGTGGAACTCGAATGATGTGGTCTCCGAGAAACAAGGGGTGCTCGAGGTGGAGTTTGCAACGCGTACGTCCCGGTTATTGAGGCCTCCGCTCGCGTCCGGATCGGGCGAGTTCAGCGTGGGAGTTGATTCACGCGAAGAAGACAACACCGGACTTTTCATTGTCGAGAAAACTGACCAAACTTGCCTCAATTACAGGAGAGTAGAATTGCTATGACCGCTTCACCACAGGTTCTCAAGTTCGAAAAGGAAATCCGAGATCGCAAGTCGAACTACGACAACTTGGAACAGGTTGCAGCGGCAGTAAGAGAGAACCTCGAGAGCTGGGGCATGAGTTTCACCGAGCAGATGATCTCGGACCTCGACGAGGCAGTGGAGAGGGTGCGAGCAACGGAGCAGGATGTCGTAATCCTCCGGAAGAACTCCATAATCGCGGATCGGGAGAAGTGGTATGACGGTCCTCGAGGCAACGATCGTCATTGGCCCGCACTTCACGCCTATCTGCTGAACACGAAAGGCTGGGCCGAAGAGACGATCCGGTCGCTGGATGAAGCGTCCAATGAAGTGGTTTCACTTCTCGACAACCCCGCGAAGGAGCAGTTCCGATGCCGTGGACTCGTGGTCGGTTATGTCCAATCTGGCAAGACGGCCAACATGACGGCTGTGATGGCGAAGGCTGTTGATGCTGGCTACAATCTGATCATCGTGCTGGGCGGGGTGACAAACAAGCTCAGGAAGCAGACCCAAGATCGCTTTGCCAAGGACGTGGTCGGACGACATAGGCACCTGTGGGAGCTGTATACCACCAGCGATGAAACTGGAGACTTCAGCCACCCGGCGAATGGCGCCTTTACCATGCCGCATGAAGGTCACGCACAGCTCATCGTGATGAAGAAGGAGGTCAGTCGCCTTAGCGCCCTTTGCAAGACGATCAGCAAGACGCCGAAAATCGTCATGGACAGATTGAAGGTTCTGCTGATTGATGACGAATGTGACCAAGCATCCGTCAACTCATCGCGGGGAGACTTCGACATGACCCGGATCAATGAAGCGATCCGGCAGGTCTTGGCTGTGCTGCCGGCGGTTTCATATGTCGGATATACTGCGACCCCGTTCGCGAATGTTTTCATCGACCCGTTTCCCTACAATCAGGACGAACTGGACGACCTTTATCCTGCCGACTTCATCACCGCGCTCGAAAAGCCGATCGGTTATTTCGGGGCAGAAGAGGTTTTCGGAAGCGACTCGGCCGAGGAGGAGAACGAGGGGCGCGACATGGTGCGGCTTCTCGACAAGGACGACCCGGACTTGATCAGACCAACCAGAAACGACGAGAAAGAGAGTTTCCGACCGGCCATGACGCAAAGCCTCCAGAACGCGATCATGTGGTTCCTCGCAAGCTGCGCCATCCGCCGATCACGGGGTGATCAGGACAAGCATATGTCCATGCTGGTTCATTCGTCGCAATACGTGGCCCAGCACGATTACATGTCCGCCCTGATCAGTGACTGGATCGAAAGGCACGGTCCGGAGATCGTCTCGGGTACAGGGGAAATCGGATCGAGGTTCGACAAGCTGTATCTTGATGAGGTGGAGCGGACAGCTCCCTCCGGCAAGGAGCGCATTCCTGAAAGCCTGGAGACGGTTCGAAGGTATCTGCCAGATGTGCTCGAGGCACTGACTTTTCCGGTCGAGAACGGGAAAAGCGTTCGGCGTCTCGACTACGAGAACGGTCCTGTCACCTGTATCGTTGTCGGCGGCACGGTTCTTGCGCGTGGCTTGACGCTGGAGGGGCTATCGGTTTCCTATTTTCTTAGGACGTCGAAGCAATACGATACACTCCTTCAGATGGGGCGCTGGTTCGGATACCGACCTGGCTATGACGACCTCCCCAGATTGTGGACAACCGCAGACCTGATCGCGAACTTCCGGGCGTTGGCAAGAATCGAGGAGGAAATCAGGGAAAACATCGCTGAATACAAACGCCGCAATCTGACCCCGATGCAGTTTGCCGTGAAGGTGCGGGCGATACCTGGCATGGCCATAACATCAGCGGCGAAGATGAAGCACGTGCATCGAACGAGCATGAGCTACGATGGTCAGCATGTTCAGACGATCCGTTTCGATCACCTGAAAGCGGATGTTCTGAGAGGCAACTGGCGCGCGGCGGCTAATCTCGTCGACGCCTGCTTCGAGGAAGCTGCGGACAGGTCGGACGAAAAGGGCCACGTTCTATTCCGGCAGGTGCCTTTCGAAACCGTCCGGTGCTTCTTCGTGGCAACCGAAATCTGTGCCGAGCACATGGACTTGAAGAAACCTCACCTTCTCGGCTACCTCGATGAGGTGGAAGAGATTCTCGGACCATGGAACGTTGCCATCATGCAGCCCCGGAGCGACACGGTGTCGACCAAAGAACTCGGTAAACTGGGGCAAGTCCGCACGATACGGCGTTCGCGACTGGCTGCATCGCCTGATCACTATGCGGACATCAAGGCGCTCATGTCCAAGCGGGACATTCTTGTGGATGCGGAGCTTGGGCGCATCGCGGACTTCGACGGCAAGGAAGACTGGACGAACTTCAAGAACCTTCGGCCCAAAGTGCCACTACTCCTGCTCTACCCGATCAATGCCAAATCTCCTCCGAAGGGTTCATCGAAGACGCGTGTAGCCCTCGATGCGGTCGAGGATGTGATGGGTTTTGGTATCGTTTTCCCGGGACAAAAGGATCGCTCAGGCGGGTACTTCGCCGTCGAATTGGATGCGCCGGCCACGGATCAATTTGAAGAGGACGAACTCGAAGAAATCGGCGAACCACTGGAGTCGGGAGATGCCTGACGGTGCGCGGAAAATCTGGAGCCGTTTGAGGTCCAGCGAGGGCGGCGACGGAAAGCTCGAGGTGCCAAGTCTGAGCACCCGGGTCGAAACGGGATTCGGTCCGGCACTCTATGCCATTGGTCCATCTGGCGAACCCCGTTTGCTTGTGCCATTTGGAAAAATCACTCCGCCGAAGGATCTGGGATCGGGGCCGAACCTCTTCGCTGGCGTCAGCACATTCAAGATGGATAGCCGCTCGGTATCCTTTATTGACTTGATGGTTACCGACCGGAAGCTCGACAATGTATTTGTAGAGCTGGCAGGTGAAATCCTCAAAAGACTGCGCGAAGGCCAGGCTCCAACTAAGGCCGTGTCGGGAACGATATCGGATTTCCGGGCACTGCTGATGGGCCGGGGCCGGAAGGACCCGTCGTCGGCAGAGGTCATGGGGTTGGTCGGCGAGTTGCTGATCCTGAAACGGATTGTGGATCTGAAGCCTGGCGCCATTTCATCGTGGACGGGGCCCTTCGGCCAGCGACACGACTTCCGGAGCGGTGCTCGTGCGATCGAGGTGAAGACGTCGGGACGTGCGGATGCCGGGCATCTGGGCATCAACGGGATACTGCAACTCGATCCGCCGGAAGGGGGCACACTTCTTCTGACGCACGTTCGCTTGGAAAGGGCGGAGGAGGGTACACTGTCTGTATCCGGTCTATGCAAGTCGATCATCGAGGCCGGTGCTGATTCTCACCGTCTGACCGAGGCTCTGGGCAAGTTGGGGTGCGACGCGCCTGATGACGACAGGTGGAACCGCACGCGTTTCTCTTTCGAAGGCTTGGACATCTATCGCGTAGAGCCGGGGTTTCCGCGACTGACGCCCGATGATTTCTTGGCCGGTGTCTTGCCGGCAGGTGTCGCAAAGCTTTCTTATGAAATTGATCTTTCGCATGCTCGCGACTTCCTTGTTCCCCACGAAGATATGGAAAAGTTGCTAAAAGGATTTCCGGAATGAAGTCTATGGAGCTTTACAGCGAACCTTTCGCCACGACGGGAAATATTACCGGCGAGGGCTTCAGACGGCTTCTCGGGCGGCCGACGCTCGGGCTTCTGCAGACGGTCATCCGCGAAGCGTTGCAGAATTCGATGGACGCCACGCTGCCGGGCCAGGGACCGAAGGTTATGCTGCGAAGCCGCGTTCTTCGGGGCGAGGAATTCGCTGCGCTCCGCAGGCACGTATTTGCGGAAATTCCGAAGGACGCCGACGCTGCTCTTCTTCAGGAGGAGTTGATGGGGGAAAGCCTCGAGGTCTTCGAGATCGCTGATTTCGGGACAAGCGGGCTTTCGGGACCAACCCGAGCGGACCTTGTGGCGGATGGGCCGGAAGATCCGGATTTCGTGAATTTCATGCGGAATGTCGGCGCCGCGCGTGACACCCATCAGGGCGGGGGAACATATGGTTACGGCAAGACGTCGCTTTATGCGTTGAGCCGACACTCGACAATTCTCGTCGACAGCCAGACGACCTGCGACGGCCTTCCTGTTCGCAGGCTGATGGCATGCCGCCTTGGCGGAACCTTCGCGGCGATTGAAGGTGACGTCCGGAAGCGATTTACCGGGCGACACTGGTGGGGAAGTCTCGACGGTACCAGCGGAGTGGAGCCGTTCTCCGGGGATGAGGCAATCCGTCTGGCAGGCTTGCTCGGTCTGCCCGAACGAAGCGCCGAAGCGACAGGGACGACGATCATGATCGTCTCGCCCCGCCTCGATGAGGACGACGACGAGGATGAGCGGCTCCCGGTCGGTCCGCATTTGCTCGAAACCGTCCTTTGGAATTTCTGGCCGAGGATGTGTAGGGACACGCCGCATCATCGGAAGCTCTCGGTGTCCATCGACGTGGACGGACAGAATATCCACGTTCCCGATCCGGAAGACTATCCGCCACTCGATCATTTCGCCCGGGCGCTCTCGGAGATCAGGTTAGGTGGCGGCCAGATCGTCCTCAGCCAGCGTCCGGCTATGGATCTGGGCCGGATTGCCATGGTCAAGGGGTTGCGCTCCGATCGGAATCCGGCCGCGCTGCGTGCCCATAGCCCGTTCCCGAAACAGGCCAGCCATATCGCGCTGATGCGGCCGGTCGAACTGGTCGTCAAGTATGTCGAAGGCGAGGCGTTCTCGGATGCCCGGTTCGAATGGGGGGGCGTTTTCGTCTGCTCAGATGACGACGAGGTCGAAGCGGCATTCGCCGACGCCGAACCACCAGCACATGACGACTGGATCCCCGACAACCTTCCCAAAGGACGCTCGAAGACCTTCGTGAATGTCGGACTGAAGCGGATCAACGAGGCCGCGCGCACCTTCGCCAATCCGCTATCCGCTTCAGGACAGTCGGAAGAAAAGGGACAGTCCCTCGCGGCCACGGCGACGCTCATGGGTCGGTTGTTGGAGGGGGGATCGGCCAAGGGCCCCGGTCGCCGATCCGGAGGCGGCGGAAGTGGAACGACGAAACGGACAAGAGTATCTTCGCCTCGCTTCACACATCTGGAAATTGATGCCGGGCGGAAGATTGCCGTCTTCGAAGCGGAACTGTCGAACGACGGACGATCAACGGACCTTGTCCTGAGGGCCGTGCCGCACCTGGTCATGGACGGGGGTATTGCATCTCCGGATGATGTGGACCTCGGCTTTACTGGGCAGGTCCTCGACCTCACCGTCGCGGATGCGACTGAGCCGGGCGAGAGCATGGCAATCGGCACCATGGCGGGCAAGGTCGTCTGCAGGGTGCCCGTGCCAGACGAGGCGGCCATCGGGCTGCGGCTGTCGCTTGAGGAGGCGAACGCATGAGCCAGCGTGTTGCATTTCCATTCAGCCGTCTCGACGCGGCCTCGATCGGGTTCGCGGGGTGGCGGATCGGCGATCCGGGAGAACCTCTGGTGCCGGCCACCGACATCTTTGAAGGCTGGGATTATGAACGGGACCTGGAGGTGGGTGCCCGTTTCGAGATCGATTTCGACCGGGCGGCGGCGCAGCTCGGCATTCCGCTCGATCAGCTTTCGATGGCCCTTGTCCTGAAAGCCGGAACCGGCTCAGGGAAGATCCCCAGAAGAATGGACCGGATCCAGACGCGAAAGCTTGTGCCTTCCGCGCCCGAATTCGAGGTCCGTGCTGTCGTGACGGGATCGCGCTTGTCCGGGCGCCTTCTGCTGGAGGCCGGGATCGTGCTGGATGCAGAGCCTGCCAGTCCCGGTGCGCTTTCGCCGGCAATGCCGGGTGCAAGGCTCTGGACAGACCGCAAGGACATTCTGCTCGAGGATGGCGGAACGGCACGCTTCCCGCTCGAGACCATCAGTTTCGCGTCGGCATTCGCCGGCCAGCCGCATGCCTCGGCACCTTGGTACGTTCATTGGCGCAGCGGCTTGCTCGACGCCGACTTCGGAGGTGCCGTGCGGGTTTACGTGAACGCCGACTACACCGAACTCTGCGAACGCTTCGTTGCGGGTGATCCGGCGACGGTCCAGGCGGTGCTGGGAGATGTGATGTCCCAAATGATTGAGAATGTTGTTTCCATGCCCGATTGCGACGATGCGCTCGAGGACTGTGTTGCGGGCTCGGTCGGGGATCAGGTCAGGAACTGGCTGGACATGGCGTTCCCTGGGCAGTCCCTCAACAAGATCAGAGCGGAGATGACCGGCGCTCCGGGACGTTTCCGCGCAACAATCATGGCTGCTGCACAGGTCGGAGAAGGCGAATGACACGGGTCCTGCTGTTGCCTCGCCTGAACGAGCTGGGCGTGATGAGGATCATCGACGACGTCGGAAGCGAGATGCCGACCGTGAAAGAGGTGCTCGACATTCTCGACGAGCATTCCTCCTTCCTCTGGTTCGCCCCCAGCGGGGGATCGGTCAGTGCCGAATCCGCTGTCGATATTGCCCGCGACATCAGGCAGATCGCGCAAAGGCACGGGTTTCCGGAAAGCTCGGACCAGAAGTCGCGCTCTGCATTCGACGCGGAGGTGAGCACTTGGCTCGGCGATCAGGAGATCCTTTCGACGGGCGAGGCCTTGAGGGACGACGTCTGGGCGTTCCTGTCGTCGGCGCTTCTGGCCGATGTCGTCTCGTGGCGGTTCCCTGATCGCAATCTGGAGCGCTTCCAGGGCGGTGTGCGCAATGCGTTCCAGAGACTCTGGATCCGTGGGGTCACCCTCGATCTTGGCCCCGACGCGGCCGACAGGTGGCAGTTGGTTCACGGCCTGAGTGAAGACGCGATGGTTCAGATCTTCGAGCGCGCATCGCTTGCCGGGGACCGCAAGCTGGCCCGAACCATTGCATCCGCCTGGATGGTGACATCCGGGCGGATCGGCCGCGGGCGCATGGAGGAGGTGATGCGCGCCGCGACGAAGATGGTCAGGCTGCGCAACGAGATCATCGATCTCGGCGAGCTGGAGCAGTCGGTGCTGACACGGGAGATCGAGAAGATCTTCTTTCGCGTGGCAGGCGTGACGGACGACCTTCCCGCGTCGCTCCCGTTGGCAACGGCGGACAGCTGAGTCGCAACCTAAAGCGTAACACCGGGTTCAACCGACGAGCCGCAGGACGGCCTTCGCGATCTGATAGGCGAGATAGGGGGGGACAGCGTTTCCAACCTGATGATACTGCATGGTCCGCGGACCGCAGAAGAAGTAGTTGTCTGGAAAGGTCTGAAGCCGAGCAGCCTCTCGCACGGTGAGAGAGCGGCATTGGCCAGGGTCAGGATGGATGAAATAGTGTCCGTCCTTGGATATATGACTCGTCACTGTCGTCGATGGACGCGTCGCGACCTGGGTCCGGAAGCGGTCCGCGAAGTCTCCCGAGCTGCGGTTTCGATGCTCGGGCTGCAGGAATTCCGGAAACTGCGAGAGCTTCGGCGCCCGGTCGTGGACACGGGAATACGCCGCCGAGAACAGATATCGGCCCAAATCTGCGGGGATGTGCCCCCGGGTCTCGTGGTGAAGCGTCACGGCGAGCGTGTCGTCCAGTAGCCAGTCGCGAAGGTGGTTCGGAAGGAATTCGCCGTTACCTCTCGTGCGCGCTGTCCGAAACTCGGGCCGGGAGTCGGCATTTGCGACATCACGCGCGATGTGGCGGATATCGGTTTCTATGGCCTTGTCGCGCGCGATCCGCTCTGCTTGTTCGTGCACGGCGTCGTGCCAAGCCGACGCGCTGTCCTTGCGACTCAGGCCGCTGCGAAGGCGCAAAAGATCATCGATGGCTTCGGAAACAGTGACGGGGACCTGTGGTTCGCCGAGCAGCGGAACATCGATTGTGGGGATCGGAATATCATTGCGGATCCCAAGCACGATCACGCGATGCCGAGCCTGCGGGACGCCGTGTTCCTCTGCCCGGATTAGGAAATCGCGGCCATCCGCTCTTTCACCGTTAGCAGGCGGCGTCGTTGCAAGAGGCAGAAGGCGATACCCATGTTCGCCGGCGGCTTCGAGGTCATCGAGCACGCGACTGAAGATGCCGCCGCCATCGACCCTCGAGGACAGCATCCCCTTCACGTTCTCCATGATGAACACGCTTGGTTCGAGGCGGTTCAGAATCCGCACGTATTCGCGATAGAGATAGTGCCGGTCATCATCCTCCGGGATGTAACCCTGCTTGCCCTTGTTTCTGGAACGCCCGGCAAGGGAATAAGCTTGGCATGGGGGGCCTCCGATCAGGATCGTATCGCCGTGATAGGTCTCGCGCGCTCTGTCCAACTCGACGGCAAGCTCCTCGAAAACGCCCTCTTGGCCGAGCACCCGTTGTCTCACCTCAGCGTTGGCTTGCTCCCAGTTTGACGGATACAGTTCTTTCCAGTCTGGCAGACCATGGCCTGCATTGAGCGCATCATGATACTCTCGAGGGACAGTCTCGAAACTGCGAAGGAACGACCGAAGGCGCAACGTCTGAACCGCATGGGGCTCCATCTCGATCGACAAGTGGATGCGCGCTTTCGCCTCGGCTTCCTGACCAGCACGCGAAAAGCCTTCTCCGAGCCCTCCAGGCCCAGCAAAAAGATCGATGATTGCATATTTCTTCGCCAAACCACACCTCCGGAGTCGAGGTGTTTTACCAGGTTTGCCGTCAGGAGCCAGGTCGAAAATCTACCATCTGGAGCCATATCACTGTCATGACAGACATCGTAGACAAGAAGACGCGCTCGCGGATGATGGCTGGCATCCGTGGCAAGAACACCAAGCCCGAGATGCTTCTCAGGACGGCGCTCCATGCCGCCGGATATCGCTATCGTGTGAACGTTCGATCGTTGCCGGGGTCTCCCGATATAGTTCTTCGCAAGTGGAATGTCGCAGTTCAGGTACATGGATGCTATTGGCATCGACATGCAGGGTGCCCCAAAGCCACGATGCCTTCCAGCAATGTAGAGTTTTGGAGCGGGAAGTTCTCCGCGAATGTGGCTCGTGACTCTCGTGCCTTGGAGGAGCTTCACCAATTGGGCTGGCGAACTGCGATTGTCTGGGAATGCGCTATCGGAAAGCAAGCGGACCAAGCATTGATCGAAGAAGTCATCGATTTCATTCGAAGTGGCAGGCGGCATCGCGAGTTCGGTTGAGAGGCATTCAACGGTGCTCGCCATGGAATGATAGCGCACGCACCCGCGCACGGTTATTTCTGCTAATCGGGCTAACTTGCACCGGATTTCGCAAAATTAGCAGATTTTTTCTTGCCGCTACCCGCTGCATTTTCGCCGAGCCTCCAAAAAAGATCGCGTCCGCGTTTTGGTGCCTCTCCGCCGGGGCGTAGGTCCCTCTTGTAGAAAAGAGGAGACCAAGATGTCCGAAGATAAGAAGCAGGCTTCCGAAGATGAAAATTACGACGAATACCTGACAACAGCAGACGTCGCCAAGAAACTGCGACGCCATCCGCGGACGATCCGCGACTGGATCGTGAAAGGGACCGTGACTGAACGCGGCAGGGTTTTCCTGGACGGGACAAAACTTGGCAAGAGCTGGCTCGTTCACCCTGACTGGCTGGCGCTTTTCGAGCATCGGATCCGCCCCGTACGGAGGGCGGATCTCGATCTCGAGTGAGCGCCGAGCCGAGCACGGGAGTGATGACATGACGGTTCAAGATCAAATTCGGGACTATCTCGACGAAACCGGAGTGACCAAGCACGCGCTGGCCTTGCAGGCCGGTCTGAATCCGAAGGCCGTGAAAAATATTCTCGAGATACCCGGAATTCGATCGGACAGGAAAACTCTCGATGCGCTCGGCGAGGTCATGGGGATCCACTTGCCGACGCCGGCGGGTCAGATGACCTATTCGCGCCTGATGAGCGACCTGGCCCGCCCGACAGGGGATGAGAAATCCGACAGCCGCAACCGTGTGCTCATCTCCCGCCTCAAGGCATTTCTGAAGGCCGCGGGCTGGGTGGCCGAGATCGAAATCGTGGATCGCCGGCGCGCGATCGAGAAATTGTCGAGCTGGTCAGCTGCAACCCTCGATCTTACGGAAAACAGCTTCGCCACCTACAAATCCGACATCCTGGCGGCTATTCACTCTCATGGCGGTCGAAACCGGCCGAACGGAATTCGCGACGTGAGAGGCATCTATCGCGAAATCCACGATGTGCTGTCGGAGTCCGATTGCCCAAATGACCTGAAGCTGATCTCGGGAACATTCTTCCATTTCCTCTATCAGCGGAAAATTTCACCTGATGAAATCTCCACAGAGGTTCTCCATGAATACTATCTGCACCGGCTCGCGGTCAGCCCGAAGGGCGAAGCGACTTGCAAGAAGCACGTGCAGCGCATCTCGGCGCTCTGCACACGCCTCGCGACCGATGCAGACTTCAGCTCCTATGGGTTCAACGTGGTGGAGCACCCGTTCCCGGACGGGAGGAACAAGTATGGCGTCGATGCCTCGGTCTTTTCCGAGCTGCTCTCCGAGTTCGACGGGCCTGTCAGCCGGTGGCTGAGGGGCGAGGCGTCTCGTGATGGGCTGTCGGAAGAAGCGTTCCTCGCGCAGTTGGACGCCGCGGAGACCTCGGGCCCGGTAAACTCGAAGAAAGCCCTTCTGAAAAAGAAGAACGGGGGCCGCAAGCGCACCGAGGAGGATCGGCAGTCGGCTGGTTTCCTCTTGCCCGGACAGACATGGAGCAAGAGGACGCTTGAAAACCGCCGTTACCAGCTTATCGCAGGGGCCAAGGCGCTTTTCGCCGCAACGGGGTATCTGATCGAGAATCTGACCGAGTATACAGATCCGGATGTCATCGAAAGCGCCCTCGACGTTCTGAGCTCCGGGAATTCCGACGACGAATTCCCGAGCAGCTATGCCGAGTCAGTCGGGAAGACGCTGAAGAAGCTGGCGCGGGACTACATCGGTCGAAGCGCCGACGATGTGAATGCCATCGCCGCGCATATCAAGGAACATGCGATTGGCGAGACAGGCATCTCGCGTCGTAACAAGGCCCGGCTGCGGCAGATCATCGGTGACCGCCAGCAGCGGCTGATCGATCTGAGCGACATCCTGACCGACGAGGTCAACTCGATCATCGACAAACGGAAACGGAAGTCCCGCGGCAAGACCAGGATGGATCTGCTCGGCCCTGAAGAGGCACGGGACATCATGTGTGCGATCGCCAGTGACATTCTCTTGGCGCGGGCACCACGGCGGGCCAATATCACCGGCATCCGTCTGTCATGGATTTCCTGGGCGGGTGGAACGGCGCGCATCATTATTCCGAATGTGCAGGTGAAGGGGCGCAACAGCGATGATCCGGATCTTCATATACCGCTCGATGAGCACGCTTCGGCCAGGTTGAAATCGTTCATCGAGAAGGTCCGGCCGAAGGCTCTGCGAGCAGGAGACGACGAAAATCCATTCCTTTTCCCGTCACAGGGGGAAAGGGGCGATCTGGGGCAACCCTATGCCGGTTTGCTCGAGCGTCTCGTCCGGCACACGAAACGGATCGTGGGGTTCAAGATGAATCCCCACCTCTATCGGCACTTTCTGGGCTGGCTCTGGCTCAGGGAAGATCCGGATCGGCTGCCTGATGTCCAGCGTCTCCTCGGACACAAGCGGCTCGAGACGACCCTCGCTCACTATGCCGAGATAGACGAGGATCTCGCTCTCGACCGGTGGAGCAAATACCTCGCCGATCAAAAATCCCGGCAGCCCGAAAAAACCAAGAAGAAAAGGAAAACAGGATGAAGACCCCACTCCAGAGGCGCGCGGACGAACAATTACTTCGCACCCGCATGGCCGCAACGAACGACCGGAATTCCCGTCTCGTCGTCGACGCTGAATCGGGCCCCGGGTGCGCCTGCCCGAACCTCCAGCCCGCTCGATCTGACCGGCCGGCTGATGCAACAAGGCGGGAGATCTTCTGATGCGGGCCACGAAACCTCAGTCCGGGCGGGCCGCACCGTGCTCACCTGAGGACTTCCGCGAGGCCTTCGCCCGGGATCGACCAGGCGTCGATCCCGGGCCCGTACTTCGCTCTGTGCTTGGCTTTTCGCAATGGCGCTGCGACATGGGCTGGCCCATGCCCATGCCCATGCCCGTGCCGGACCGGACGGAAATATCCGGCTATCTCGACGCGCTCTCGGCGCGCCTCGGGAAAGAATATGCTGCTTCTGAGCTCGCATACGTACAACTTGGTGCGCCCGTCCTGTGGGGTGTCCCGGTCGCGGGCATGATCGGCAAGGTCCTGCGGCAGAGCCGGTGTGGTCCGAAGGTCGCGGCGAAGTCGATGGACGAGCGGGCCCGGTTCGCCATCTCCTCACTCCCTGAAAAGTGGCAAGGGAAGCTCGTCACGAAACTGGTCAGTGAACCCGGGCCTCACTCCGAGAAGTGGAGCGCGAACCATGTTCAGTCTGTGGCGCATGCCTTGGCGCGATGGTGTCGCGCGTCCGCCGTTCTCGGTCGAGAGCTGCGGCCAACAGGTACCTCGTTCCATGTCTACGCGACCGACCTGAGGGCTGACGGTGTCTCGGATCGGAGCGTTGCCGACTATCTATCGCGCATCCTCTCCGGCTTTCGCGTCGTGGCGGATCCCGGCTTCCATAGCACGGGATGCGAGCATGTCATCGCGCGGCATGATGCCCTCGCCAAGGTCGCCGGCCGACCGACGAAGACCGGCGCGCAGATCGTCGGCGCATCGACGATTTTCGATCTCGGCGTCGATCTCATGGGCGCTGCACGGGAGAATGGCCCTCGAGGTCTGCATTGTGAACCGGCGTGCAATTTTGACCCCGTAGAGGGGTGATCGGCGTCCAAAAATGACCCCCTTACACTGATGTGGATGATGCCCCCGAGGTCATCGGGGAGCACAGTGTGGGATGTTGGTCGTGGAGACGATAGCGAAGATCCGGCGGGCGTATTTTCAGGACAAGAAGTCGATCAAGCAGATCTGCCGTGAACTGCGGGTGTCGCGGAACACGGTGCGCAAGGTGATCCGATCAGGTGCAACGGAGCTCACCTACGAGCGAACCATTCAGCCGTTGCCGAAGATCGGACCTTGGAAAGACTTGCTCGACGAGATGCTGTCGGTGAACGCGCGGAAGCCCAAGCGCGAGCGACTGACCCGCATCCGCATCTTCGAGGAACTCCGGGCCCGAGGATATGATGGCGGCTATGATGCGGTCCGGCGATACGCGGCAACCTGGTCCAAGGAGGAGGTGGTGGCATCCGCCGCGGCCTATGTGCCGCTGAGCTTCGATCCGGGGGAAGCCTACCAGTTCGACTGGAGCCATGAGATCGTAGTGATCGATGGCGCGACGACCACAGTGAAGGTGGCACATGTCCGCCTGTGTCACAGCCGGATGCTGTTCGTGCGTGCCTATCCCCGCGAGACGCAGGAGATGGTCTTCGACGCCCATGACAAGGCGTTCGCCTTCTTCGGGGGCACCTGCACACGGGGCATCTACGACAACATGAAGACCGCGGTCGACACGATCTTCGTCGGCCGCGACCGCGCCTACAACCGCCGGTTCCAGCAGATGTGCAGCCATTACCTCGTCGATCCCGTCGCTTGCACCCCGGCATCCGGCTGGGAGAAGGGACAGGTCGAGAACCAGGTCGGCGTTGTCCGGCGGCGGTTCTTCGTGCCTCGGCCGAAGTTCAAGAGCTACGCCGAACTCAACGCCTGGCTCGAGGATCGCTGTGTTGCCTGGGCCAAAGCCAACCCGCACCAGGAGCTTCGGGATCGAACGATCTGGGAGGTATTCCAGGACGAGCGCACGAGTCTTGTCCCCTACGTCGGTCCGTTCGACGGCTTCCATGCCGTGCCAGCCTCGGTCTCGAAGACCTGTCTCGTCCGGTTCGACAAGAACCGCTACTCCGTGAACGGCCGGGCCGTTGGCCGACCTGTCGAGATCCGTGCCTATGCCGAGCGGGTCGAGTTCTGGCAGGACGGCAAGATCGTGGGGCAGCACGCCCGAGCCTTCGGGCGCGACAAGGCCATCTACGACCCGTTGCACTACATTCCGGTTCTGGCTCGCAAGCCCGGCGCCCTCCGGAATGGGGCCCCCTTCAAGGGCTGGGACCTGCCGCCGGCGATCAGGCGCGTGCAGCGCAAGCTTGGCAAGGTGCCGAACGGCGACCGGCAGATGGTCCAGATCCTGAGCATGATCCCGATCGATGGGCTGGATGCGGTGGATGCTGCCTGTGCCGAGGCCCTGAGCGAAGGGGTCCCTGCGGCCTCGGTCGTCATCAACATCCTTGCACGGCATCGGGAGCCGCCACCGCCACTGACCATCGATACGCCGGCCGCGTTGCGACTGACCTGCGAGCCCGTCGCCGATTGCAAACGCTACGACAGTCTCAGGAGACCCAACCATGGAAAGATCACAAGTGCTGGACGCGATGAGCCAGCTGAAGCTTTACGGCATGAAGGCCGCCTACGATGAGATCATCACCACGGCGGTGAAGCGCCAGCACGAGCCGCAACAGATCGTCGGCGACCTGCTGAATGCCGAGATCAGCGAGAAGCAGGCGCGCTCGATCAAATATCAGATGACGATCGCCAAGTTGCCGCTGGCGAAAGAGGTCGACGAGTTCAGCTTCGAGGAAACGCCGGTCAACGAGACGCTGGTACGCGATCTGGCCGCCGGAGAGTTCCTCGAACAGCAGCGCAATGTCGTCCTCATCGGCGGCACCGGGACTGGTAAATCGCACCTGGCCGTCAGCATCGCCCGGGCCTGCATCCGGCGCGGCAAGCGGGGGCGCTTCTTCAATGTCGTAGACCTGGTAAACAAGCTCGATGCCGAAGCCCGTGCCGATCGACAGGGGCGCACGGCAGACCTGCTCTGCCGCCTCGACTTCCTGATCCTCGATGAGCTCGGCTATCTCCCCTTCGCGCAGACCGGCGGCCAGCTACTGTTCCATCTCATCAGCCGCCTCTACGAACGCACCTCGATCATCGTGACGACCAATCTCGACTTCGGGGAATGGCCTTCGGTCTTTGGCGACGCGAAGATGACCACGGCGCTGCTCGACCGGCTGACCCATCACTGCGACATCGTCGAAACCGGCAACGAGAGCTGGCGCTTCAAGACCCGAGAATGACCGACGGCCACGCTGGCCCGATACGGCTGCGCTGTATGGGGGCTACACCGCATCGGGCCAGCTACCCGTGCGCTCCATGGGGGTCATTTTTGAACGCCGATAGGGGGTCAAGATTGCCTGCCGATTGACAGTCTGCATGTCGCACGCGACTTCCGCAACGGCCTGCTGTTGTCCTTTGCCGCCGCCCTGCCGCAGCGGGCTCGGGCCCTTTCGCACCTCGCCTTCGGCACGACCGTCGTGCTCCTCGAGAAACCCTACGTTCATGTCGTGCTACCCGGGCGCGTTCTGAAAATGCGTGAGGCGAAGAAGCGGTTCGCGGGCTATGACAAGTTCTTGTGCAACCCGGTGCTATGGACGGCTCTCGACGACTACCAGCAGCGTTTCCGGCCACTGTTCGATGAGGGACCGGCGCTCTTTCCGAGCATGATCGATATGGGTGCGGCCATCACCTCGGCGCAACTCGGCCGTCTGGTCGGCGATCTGACCTGCAAGCATCTCGGTGTGCGCGTGAGCATCCATCGAGTCAGGGACAATGCCGCGACCGAAGCCTCAGAGGAGATTCAGAGCGGGGGATACCTGGCGCCAGCCCTCATCGGTAACAAGAGCGCCGCCACAACCATGGACAGCTACGATCACGCGCAAGGGATGAGAGCCGCACGAGAGCATGGCGCACGCATTGCCGGCCTGAGGTCGTCCCCCACGCCCTTGCGCGTGTAGCCTCAGAGACGGCTTCCCTGTCCCGGGGCCGGTCTGGCTATCGAGACGCCGAAAGTGCCCCGCGAAGGAGAGTCCGGCATGGACCTCGAAAGGGACGGCGTGCGTTGCCGGCCCCTTTCCGGGGCCCTGTTGCCGGGAACCAGGCATGAACGATCAGGAAGGAACCCATGCACGACTACCCTCGCAGGTCTTCCGAAACTCTTGCTGTCATGGAAAGGACCTGGGCGGCGGCCAGGCAGCTGGAGGCGGACGCCCGCGACGTTGCCACCTGGCTCGCGGCCCGGGCGCCCGGCATTCTCGTCCGTCTCGACATCGAGCGGCATCATGGTTGCGAAGACCACGAGATCGCGTGTCGTGCCCCATGTGACGGAGCGGGAGACACGTCGAACACTGCGGGCGACAGCCGAGATAGCGTTGCAGGCGTTGGGGCGGACGCTGAAGCCGGAGGGGCGAGACGTCTGGTCGATATTCGCTCAGGGTGAAGGGCGCACGCTGTCCGCCCACCAGCGCATCGCGGCAATCTCGAGGGTCGGGAACGCCATGAATGCGGCTTGGGTCGGGGGTGCCCAGTGGTCATCGTCGAGCAGACATGACGGTGCCTGAGCCTGACCGAAGGGTTTTGATGGGCCCGCCGCCCACCGCCACAAAACACCGTAATATCTGCATTTTTCCGGTTCAATTGAAGAAGGGTCCTTTTCACCCGCATGGGGTAGGAAGGGCACATTCTCAATTTTTTCCGTCCTCCGCCGCAACCTGCCGCAACATCCGGACCGAGATTGCGAATTCTTCAATTCCACGTCCGGAACCGCTCAGCCCTCGGAAGAAGAGAAGGGATGGACGCCGTTATTCCTTTGCCGCGCTCCTCATGACGAGAGCGCGGCAAACGGAAACGCGGCGCCCCGAGATCAAAGACGTCAACCACGCCGGCGAAGACTGCTCCTGCTGCGAAGGAAGCGCCGGCAAAACACCCCCGATACGGAAAAGGAGATTTCTCGGGGCCTTGACTGCCACGAACGGCGTCGACTTCCATAGGAGACCTACTCATGTTCAACTACGCGACCAATTCTGTCATTGCGGGGCGCGATCCCGCACTCGTCGCAACCAGGACCTTTTTCGATGAGCATGCGACAGCGATGCTCAATGCCGCTGCGCTGCTCGGCGGCCCGACTGCGCACCGTCGCTGCCTTCGGCTTCTGTCGGGAGTTTCCGAGAGCTCCTCGCTCACGCGGGCGCTGCGGCACGAGTTGGTCTGGCTGCATCGGCTTGTGTGCCTCGATCTCGTCGGGGATCCGGAGACCGAGGAAACAGCCCGCTTCGCGATGATTGACCTACTGGATCCGCGGGTCGAGGAGATCTGCATTGAGGCCGACAGTCTCTATGATCTTCTCGTCACGATCTCGGATCTGGATCCCGGGTGCGATGTCATCCTGAGAGAGCTGTTCGACCTCTCGGCTGCATGACGCAATCGGCCCGCAAGGGCCGGCAGCTTGAAGGCGCGGCAATCCCGTCGTGACCGACTCTTCTGGAGAAAGACATGCAGACGTATTACCAAATGCCTCTCGATGAACTGTGTTCCCTGCTGATCGGGATGACCCGGGCGTTCATCGACCATTTCCCTGGCAACGAGGTTGCCGCCGACGCGCTCGAGCGTGGATCGTTGCGACGCACTTTGGAGGCGATGCGCGCCTGTGCCGGTCTGTCGCGTCGCGACAACACGGACATCAACCTTCTATCGGCGGTCCTGGAACGGGAGCGCGAGCGCGAAATCCTGGGCACGTTCACGGTATTCGATGGCCGGAACGAACCCGATATCGGAGCCGTCGGAGAGGTGCGGGAGATGCTGGACCTGACAGACAGAGGACAGGCGATCGACGCATGCGTCAGGTCCCTGAGGCGCATCGCGCATATCCGCTCCATCTGCCGGGCCCGGATCGATGCCGAGAAGGTGCTGCTGGGACGGTGAGTCCACCTTTCAAAGGCGTCCCGGTGGCCGGCAGGAATGCCGGCCACCACTCCGGGTCATGCCTCGGGACTGAGCCGGAAGGCCTTGCGCCGCTTCTTGCCATCGATCTTCGTGCCTGCGGGAAGCTCGTGGACCCATCCGTATTGCATCAGGACGGTCAGCTGCCGATCGAGAGCCTTCGACCGCCGGGCGGCAACCGGCCCGTACTGCAAGATCCGATCGGTCGCGAACCCGTCACCGGGTTGCAGGTTTTTCAGAAGCCAATCCAGAAGTGTCTGGGCCTGTGCCATTTCGGTTTCGTTCGTCGCGGCGATGCACAGAAACTTGTATTGGCCCAGGTAGTATTTGACCAACTCGCATGCTGCTTTCATGACGTCGCCGGAGACAGTCTCGGCGTCGCGGTCTTCGAAGAGCGTCATGATCGCGGCGAGCCGGCATGCGTGTTCCGGCGCCTTGGCCGCGAACCCTGAGATGTCCGCGGCCCAGCCGCCGCGGCCGAGTTCGGTTTCGATCTTGTCGTGAAACTCGATGCAGATGGCCAGGGCGTCCTCCGAAAGCGCGAGAAGCCTCTCGGTGGTGTCCTCCAGCGTGTTTATCAGCGCGGCCTCCACCTCGTCGTGGAAGAGATCCGCGGCAGCCTCGTCCTCGGCCGTCGGACGCCGATATTTGCGGTTGCCCATGTTGCTGACGGGCCAGCACGGCAACATCCTTGCCAGGATTCCCTGACCGATCAGGAATTCGTCGCCGTAGGTGTCACGGATCAGCGTCGGTTGGAACATGAGGTTGATCGTGGTTGAAGTGGGAGGGACATAGCCGTCGCCCTCCCGACCGGCACGCGGACGGAAAAAGTAATCCCCATCCCAGAATTTCGACACGATGCCGCTCGTTTTCGCACGCTGGTCCTTGGACATGGAATGGCCGCCCCAAAACGATGCGGCTTCGTCCGTGAACCAGCCCAGAAACCCGCATCCGGACGCGATTGCTTTGAAGGCACCCTCGACCGTGGGTTCTGTCACCAGGAAGCTTGGACATACCGGAGCCGCAGGTCTTTCTTCTCCCCGCCCGGCGCTTGAAATCTCCGACTTGTGCCGCGCCATGGCGATCTCGTGTTCCTTCCGGAGACGCAAGATCACCCGGTCGATACCGGTTTTCGCGATCTTGTCCGTCGCACTCTTCCGCTCGCCCGACAATGCGATCGTGACGAAGGCTGCGGTCGCGTTCGAGGGCGATCCGAGGGTTTGGACCTTGGCCCGGCTTCCTGAGACCAGCGAGGCCACCGACAGAACGGATTGCGCGGCAAGGGCGGCCGGCCCCTGTGTCTTCCTGACGATTGCCTCGGCCGCGCTACGTAGCTTCGGCGTCAGGCAGTCGAGGGGGAAGGCGCCGGCGGGCGGTTCCGCATGGGGCAGTGGCGTGGGCTCTCGTGGCGGAGGGGCCGTTTCCCCTGACGGGATTAAATAGTTCGGCTTCGACGCATTGGCGTTATTCCTGCCGACGAGGGACTTGATGCGGGCAAGCATTCCTGATCTCCGTTTCTGCTCGGTGTGATCAGGAAATCGGTCGATCGGTTTTCCGGCGGAAACGGCAGGGAGCGGAATCTTGCGGCGGAGGTCGAAATTCCTGCGAGGGTTAGGACAGATGGAGAAATCTGGGCGGGACTGAGGGTCTCGTGTTCAAGGTTGTAAGTATGAAGGGGCTGTAGTTTTCCTTCATTCCTGAGGATGATGGTCTGGGGGAGCGCGCATGCCTCGAATGACAGCATCCGCCCGGCTAAAGGCAATTGACAAGAAAGTCAGCTCCAAAGTTTCTGGAATTCGTTCTCTGCGTCTGACGCCCGTTGATCCAGGATCTTCGCAACGGTTTCGAGGCGGACGAGCTTGACTGACTTCTGCTTTCCGTCAGGGGTAAAATAGGGAAGGCGAATATCGCCGGCGTCGATCTTCTCCTTCATCGTCTTTTCTGTGTGCCCCCATAGGGTTCCTGCCTCTTCAAGAGGAATGAAAGGCAGGAAGTTGAAGTGTTTTAGGAGCAGTTCCAAGGTATCCATCTGAGCCTCCGTTTTCAGGATGCTCAGGAAGTGGGTTCATCCTGTTCAGGCGAGGAATCAGAAATTTCCCGTGTCATCAGACAACTTTTCCTACACCCTCCTCAGCTGCCCACTGACTCCAAGGCCATCCAGCGAACTTGTCGCCTTCTTCTTCGACATGCTCGTAGCGATAGAGGCATCCGCCGTTTTTGTGTCCTGAATGCTTGGCAACGAAGGCTGCAGGCATTCCCATCTCGAAGAGCCTGGTGATACCTTCATGCCGAAGGTCGTGGAACCGGAGATCTTGGATCTTGAGCCGGTCGCGATGGCGACGCCAAGCGGTTCCGACGGACGACGATTTGAACGGGAAGATGAACTCTCCTTCCCGGGGCATTGAGAGGATAATGGCAAGCGCTTCGTCGGTCAAATTGCACCATACATTATTGCCTTTCTTCTTCCTCGGGTGCTTCATGTCACGGACAAGGATCTTCTTCTGCTCGATACGCAGGTCTTCCCACCGGAGGCGGCATATTTCTCCGAGACGCCGGCAACTGAAAATCGCGAAGACGATTATCTTTGCAAGAGGAATTTTCTGACGCTTGTTATCTACCGCAGCCCCGAGAATTCTGTCCAACTCGTCTATAGCGGGCCGACGATCTCGCTCCTCTGAGCGAGCAAGTATCTCGTCTTCCCACATATGTTCCATCGCCTCTTTAAGGGCGGCAACAGGAATGATGAAATTGCGCCGGGACGCCCAGTGCAGCGTGTTCACGAGAATTGCAAGGTACCCGGCTACCGTCTGAGGTTGCCGCTCTTCCGCCAGCATGTCGTCTGCGAGGTCGGTCAGGCTCTCTAACGACAGCTCGGTCAACTTCTTTTTTCCGAAGTCACTATTCTTCAGCCAGTCGAGTTGCTGCCTCGCCGAACGGCCCAAGTGCTTGTGCTTTGCGAGGCGAGCTGTGATCGCAGCCGCTACCGTATCACCTTTTTTCGAAACTGTTTGAACGCCATCGATTTCGATTTCGGCAAGCTTCCGCTTTTTCCATTTCCTCGCCATGGCAAGCTTGGAGAAGGTCTTGGTGAAGCTGACGCTTTCCCCCTGAACTGACTTGCGGATCTGGACGCGATAGGAGCATCCGCCATTCTCGCCAGGAATCTCTTGAATGTTGGGTTCGACACTGCGAGATTTAGGGTTATGCATTCGGCGACCATCTGATCGCGCGTTCGAAGCCCTCCTCGGCAGATTCCTCGTCGGTGCACTGTCATCACGCACGTTTTCAGTTTGAGGAGCGGGGAGCTGTGCGGCCACTCGGTTGGCGGGAAACTGGATGATGTTTGCGGTCATGGTTGGACTTCCTTGGTCGATTGTAGTCAGAAGGTTGGTCCGAGGTCAGAACCCCGGAAATCGGGACGCTCTGACGGCTTGGGAGGGCCTCTCGACCGCTTGGACGGGTGGCGTCGTGAGTTGCTACGCCGTAGCAACACGGCTCGCGAAACCCGGCGAAATAAGGCATAACCCGCCGGAATGGAGTAGTTTTGAAGCTGAGTAGCCGAGGGGTGAAGTATGATTAGTGAAGCAAAATCAGATTCTTGCGGTTCTTTTCGGCTTTCCGTGGCACCCATGATGGACTGGACCGACCGCAATTGTCGCGTCTTTCACCGGATGATGTCGCGCCGCGCGCTGCTGTATACCGAGATGGTGACCGCGCCGGCGGTCATTCATGGTGACCGGTCACGTCTGCTTGATTATGACGCCGCAGAACATCCGGTGGCGCTGCAGCTTGGTGGTTCGGACCCCGCCGAATTGCGCGAGGCGACACGCATCGCGGCAGACTGGGGCTATGACGAGATCAATCTGAATGTCGGCTGCCCCAGCGACCGCGTGCAATCGGGCTGCTTCGGGGCGGTCTTGATGAAATCTCCGGATCTGGTCGCCGAATGTGTGCAGGCCATGATGGAGGTCAGCAACGCCGAGGTGACTGTCAAATGTCGCATTGGCGTCGACGATCAGGAACCGTCCGAGGTGCTGCCCGATTTCCTGGCGCGAATGCAGCAGGCCGGAATCCGGCGCATGACAATCCACGCACGCAAGGCGTGGTTGCAGGGGCTGAGCCCGCGCGAGAACCGCGAGGTTCCGCCACTGGACTATCCGCTGGTCCTTGCCATGAAACAGGCGTTTCCCGAGATGCATCTGTCGGTCAATGGCGGCATTGCGACCATGGATCAGCTGGATGAGCATCTGCAACATATGGACGGCGTCATGATCGGGCGTGCGGCCTATCATCAGCCCTGGCAAATTCTGGGGGCTGCGGACCGGCTGTGGGATGCGACGCCGCCGTTCACGGACCCCTGCGAGGTTGCCGTCGCCATGCGTCCGGTGATCGAGTCACATCTGCAAGGTGGCGGACGTCTGCATCAGTTCACGCGCCATATGCTGGGCCTGTTTCACGGCCGGGCGGGCGCAAGGGGATGGAAGCGCACCCTCTCCGAAGGTGCGTCCAAAGGCGGGATCGAGGTCTATGACGCGGCCCTTGACCAGGTGATGCAAGCGGCGGCGTGATCGCAATTCATACTGGTGCGCGATTGCATGCTGCGCTAACCCGCGACCCATGAGTGAATTTATCATACCGGTTCTGATTCTGCTGGCCACCGGCGCATTCGCGGGAATTCTGGCAGGCTTGCTCGGGGTGGGCGGAGGCATCATTCTGGTGCCCGCCTTTCTGCTGGTCTTCACGCAGGCGGGCTATGGCAGCCCGGATGTCATGCAGATCTGTCTGGCCACCTCGCTGTCGACAATCATCGTGACTTCGCTGCGTTCGGTTCTGGCCCATCACCGCCGTGGCGCGGTCGATTGGCAGATCCTGCGGGCCTATGCACCGGGAATTGCCATCGGGGCTGTGTCGGGTGTGCTGACGGTTCAGGCGCTGCGCACCCAGACGCTGCAGCTGGTCTTTGCCGTGCTGGTGGTGGTCATCGCGACATATATGGCGATCTCGCGTCCACATTGGCGCCTGGGGGACCGGATGCCGCAGGGATGGAAACAGGCAGTGATTTCGCTGTGCACGGGTTTCGTTTCGGTTCTGCTGGGCATTGGCGGCGGCAGCATCGGTGTGCCGCTGATGACGCTGCACGGGATTCCCATTCACCGGGCGGTGGCGACGGCCGCAGGCTTTGGCATTCTGATCGCGGCACCTTCCGTGGCGACCTTCCTGTTCGTGCCGGCGCAGAATGCACCGCCCTTCACGGTCGGATCGGTGAATGTCGCGGCCTTCCTGGTGACCATCGCCATGACGATGATCACTGCCCCGCTGGGGGCGGCACTGGCGCATCGCACCGATGCCGCGAGGCTGAAACGTTACTTCGCGATCTTCCTGTTCCTTGTCGCCCTGAACATGGCGCGCAAGGTGCTGATGGGCTAACCCGCTGCCTTTTCCGCCAGCTTGGCCTGATCCCACAGCCGGTCCATTTCGGCAAGATCGCTGTCTTCGGGTCGCCGGCCCTCGTCGGCAAGCGCGGCCTCGATGGCCTGGAAGCGGCGCGTGAACTTGGCATTGGCGCGGCGCAGCGCCAGTTCCGGGTCCAGCTTCAGATGGCGGCCCAGATTGGCGATCACGAAAAGCAGATCGCCGAATTCTTCCTCCAGCGCATCATGGTCCAGTTCATCGCGGGCCTCGACCAGTTCGGCGGCTTCTTCGGTGATCTTGTCCAGAACATTTGACGCATCGGGCCAGTCAAATCCCACCCGCGCGGCCCGATTCTGCAGCTTGAGCGCACGGGTCAGGGCCGGCAGCCCCATGGCCACGCCGTCCAGGGTACCCCGCTCGGCCTTGTTGGCGCGTTCCACGGCCTTGATGGCCTCCCAGTCCTTGATCTGCTGTTCGGCGGATTTGTCGCGGCTTTCGTCGCCAAAGACATGGGGATGACGGAACACCAGCTTGTCCGATATGGCCGCCGCGCAATCGGCGAAGTCGAACATGCCCGCCTCGGAGGCCATCTGCGCGTGAAACACCACCTGCAACAGCAGATCGCCCAATTCGCCGGGCAATTCGTCCCAAGCCTTGCGTTCGATGGCATCGGCGACCTCATGGGCCTCTTCGATTGTATAGGGGGCGATCGAGGCGAAATCCTGTTCGATATCCCAGGGGCAGCCCTTGTCGGGATCGCGCAGCTGGGCCATGATCTCGATCAGGCGCGTGATCTCGGCAGAGATGTCACGCTTGGCGGGGCTGGAGTCGGCCATTGCAATTCACCTTGTCGCTGGTCCGGAACAGCCCTTCGACTGCCACAGCAGATGGCCCGAGTCCACAGGTCTGTCCGCGAAGACATGGCGCAGTTCGGCAATGCGGATACATCCGTTTGCGTATCTTCACAGCCTTGTCGAAACCGTCTTCACGAAGCTGTTTTCACTCTTGCGCCGGGCGGTGTCCGCGCTTTCTTGCCAAGGGCGGGTACCGCAGATAGGTTGCGCGCCAAATAAACGGGACCGGGCGACCCGGTCTGCCAGCCGAGAGGAATATTCATGTTCGCAACTCCCGCTTTCGCACAGGCCGCCGGATCCGGTGGTTCGACTGCCGCTTTCGCGCAGTTCATCCCGCTGATCCTGATCTTTGCGATCATGTACTTCCTGATGATCCGCCCACAGCAAAAGCGTGCCAAGCAGCATCGCGAAATGGTTGCATCGCTGAAAAAAGGCGATCAGGTCATCACGCAGGGCGGGGTGATCGGTAAGGTTTCCACCGTCCGCGACGATGAAATCGAGGTCGAGATCGCGCAGGGCGTGAAAGTCCGCATCGTGCGCGCCACGGTGGCGCAGGTTCTGAACAAGACCCAGCCCGTCGCAGCGAACAGCTGAGCCGACCATAACAAGAGGGCGTAAGCCAACATGCTTCAGATCGACCGGTGGAAGCGCATCCTGATCATCGGGATCTGCCTTCTGGGACTGGCCTATGCCATGCCCAACCTGTTCTACAAACGTGTCGAGGCCCATAACGATGCCGTCGCCACGATCGAGAAAACAGGCGTGACAACGCCCGAGCTGGAGGCCGCCCGCGACGGCTGGCCGGGCTGGTTGCCCAATGGGCTGGTCAATCTGGGGCTGGATCTGCGCGGCGGCGCGCATCTGCTTGGCGAGGTCAAGGTCGAGCAGGTCTACAAGTCGCGCATGGATTCGCTGTGGCCGGAACTGCGCAGTGCCCTTGCCGCCGAGCGCGCCACGGTGGGGGCCATTCGCCGTGTTCCCGCCGAGGACGGCGTTCTGAAGATCGAGATCGGCAATCCCGAACAACTGGCCCGTGCCGTGGAAATCGTGCGCGGGTTTTCCGAACCGGTGACGACCCTCAGCGGTGCCGGACAGACCAGCCTTGCGATCAGTGCTGCGGGCAATACGATCACCATTCAGCTTTCGGATGCCGAAAAGGCCGTGACGGATGATCGCACCATTCAGCAAAGCCTCGAGATCATCCGCCGCCGTGTCGACGAGGTCGGCACGCGTGAGCCGACGATCATGCGTCAGGGCGAGGATCGCGTGTTGATCCAGGTGCCGGGCATCGGTTCGGCGGCCGAACTCAAGGCGCTGATCGGCACCACGGCAAAGCTGACCTTCAATCCCGTCGTCGGAACCGGAGGCGACCCCGATGCGCGGGTCGGCATTGGCCAGGTGGTGCTGCCCTCGGCCGATCAGGACGGAATTTACTATACGATCGAGGAAACGCCGGTCGTGACCGGCGAGGAACTGACAGATGCGCTGCCCTCGACGGATCAGAACGGTCTGCCTGCGGTCGATTTCCGTTTCAATCCGACCGGAGCGCGAAAATTCGGGGCCTATACCTCGGCCAATGTCGGCCAGCCCTTCGCGATCGTGCTGGATGATCAGGTGATCTCGGCGCCGGTGATCCGGCAGGCCATCACCACTGGTTCGGGGCAGATTTCGGGCTCGATGGATTATGAAGAGGCCAATCGCCTTGCCGTGCTGCTGCGCGCGGGTGCTCTGCCCGCCGAGTTGAACTTTCTGGAAGAACGCACCGTCGGACCCGAACTGGGCCAGGACAGCGTTGATGCCGGACGGATCGCATCGGCTGTCGGCTTTGCCGCCGTCATCGTGCTGATGGTGCTCTCCTACGGGATGTTCGGGGTGTTTGCCGCCGTTGCCCTGGGCGTGAACATGGTTCTGGTCTTTGCCATCCTGTCGATCATTGGCGCAACGCTGACATTGCCGGGGATCGCCGGGATCGTGCTGACCATCGGCATGGCGGTGGACGCAAATGTGCTGGTCTTCGAACGGATCCGTGAAGAGCTGCGCACGGCGCGCGGCCCTGCGCGGGCCATCGAACTGGGCTATGAACGGGCCATGTCGGCGATTGTCGACGCCAATATCACCACCTTGATCATTGCCGCGATCCTCTTCGTTCTGGGGTCGGGGCCGGTCAAGGGCTTTGCGGTGACGCTCAGCATCGGGATCGTGACCTCGGTCTTTACGGCGCTGTTCGTGACGCGGCTGATCACTGTATTCTGGTTCGAACGTGCGCGCCCGCGCCACATTGAGGTGTAAGATGGCATTCCGTTTGAGACTGGTTCCCGCGCAGACCAATATCGACTTCTTCCGTTGGCAGTTCCTGACCTTCGGGTTCTCGACCATTCTTGCGGTGCTGTCGGTGGTATTCCTGCTGATCTTCGGTTTGAATTTCGGCATCGATTTCCGCGGTGGCACGACGATCCGCACGGAATCGACCCAGGCCATCGATGTCGGGGTCTATCGCGAGGCGCTGCAGCCGCTTGGCCTTGGGGATGTGGCGATTTCCGAAGTTTTCGATCCCACCTTCCGCGACGATCAATTCGTCTCGCAGGTGCGCATCAGCGCACAGGATGGGGTGGAATCGGTTACGCCCGAAACCATCAGCGCGGTCGAGGCGGCATTGAAAGCTGTTGATCCCGCGATCACCTTCCCCTCGGTGGAATCGGTCGGCCCAAAAGTGTCTGGCGAGTTGATCAAGACCGCGATCTATGCGGTCCTTGCCTCGCTGGTGGCGATTTCCTTCTATATCTGGGTGCGCTTTGAATGGCAGTTTGCCATTGGTGCCATCGTCTCGCTGGTTCATGACGTGCTGATCACCATGGGCATTTTCAGCCTGTTCCAGATCAAGTTCGACCTGACCACCATCGCTGCGCTGCTGACGATTGTTGGCTATTCCATCAATGACACCGTGGTTGTCTTCGACCGGCTGCGTGAAAATCTGATGAAATACAAGAAGCGCCCGCTGCGTGATCTGATGAACCTGTCGGTCAATGAAACACTGTCGCGGACCCTGATGACCTCGGGAACGACCCTGGTGGCCCTGATTGCGCTGCTGGTTCTGGGCGGTGACGTGATCCGCAGCTTCGTCTTTGCCATCACCTTCGGCATCCTGATCGGCACCTATTCCTCGGTCTATGTGGCCAAGAACGTGGTGCTGTGGCTGGGCGTCAAACGGGATTGGTCCAAGAAGGATCCCAAAGAGGTCGGTTCGCCGTTTTCCGGCGCCGAGGTTGACTGATGGCGATGAAGCCCACCGATTTCGGCGGCGCCGTTGCGGTTGACGGCTATGGGCCGGGGTTCTTCCGCGTCGGCGGTACCGTCATTCGCGGGCCGGTTCTGGTGACGGGAACGCGCGCCGATGCCTGGGGCGGCCTGTCGGACCGGGCGGCGCTGCTGGCCCTGGCGGGGCAGATCGACGTGCTGTTCCTGGGAATGGGCGAACATATTGCCCATCCGCCCAAGGATCTGGTCGAGGCGCTGGACGAGGTTGGCGTCATGGTCGAGGCGATGGCCTCGCCGACGGCTGCGCGGACCTATAATGTGACCCTCTCCGAGGGCCGGCGGGTCGCCTGCGCCCTTGTCCCCCTGTGACGCTGCTGAGCGTCACGGATCTGGCGGTCGCCCGTGGCGGAATGCGGGTCGTGGAAGGCGTTTCCTTTTCGCTGCATCCCGGCGCGGCACTGATCCTGCGCGGGCCGAATGGCATCGGCAAGACCAGCCTGCTGCGCACGCTTGCCGGGTTGCAGCCCGCGGTCAGCGGCAGCATTGAACATGACGAGGATGCCATTGCCTATGCCGCCCATGCAGATGGGCTGAAACCTGCGCTGACGGCGGCGGAAAACCTGCGCTTCTGGGCAGATGTTTTCGGCGGTTTCCCGATCGAGGCAGCGCTGGAGGCCATGGAACTGACCGCATTGGCAGATCGCCCGGCAGGCGCGCTGTCTGCGGGGCAGAAACGGCGGCTGGGTCTGGCGCGGCTGCTGGTGACGGGGCGGCCGGTCTGGATGCTGGATGAGCCGACCGTTTCGCTGGATGCACAATCGGTCGAGCGCTTTGCGAGGGTCATTGGCCAACATCTCGAGGCAGGCGGCGCGGCAATTCTGGCCACGCATATCGATCTGGGCCTGACCGGGGCCGACGTGCTTGACCTGACGCCCTTCCGCGCGCGACCGGGGCAGGGCGCGAGACCTGCCGGTTTCAACGAGGCCTTCGCATGAGCGCGCATGAGCTTTCGCCCTGCAGGGCAACGATGGAGCAGGGGGCGTCATGCTGGCCCTGCTGAAACGCGATCTGGTTCTGGCAACCCGTGCGGGTGGCGGTTTCGGGCTGGCCGTCGCTTTTTTCCTGATACTTTGCGCATTGGTGCCCTTTGGTGTCGGACCGCAGACCGAGGCCTTGCGCCCCATTGCGCCGGGAATCCTGTGGGTCGGGGCACTGTTGTCCTGCTTGTTGTCGCTGGACCGCATCTTTGCGCTGGATCACGAGGATGGCAGCCTTGATCTGCTGGCGACGGCCCCCTTGCCGCTGGAAGGTGTGGTGGCCATCAAGGCGCTGGCGCATTGGCTGACCACCAGCCTGCCGCTGATCGTGGCCGCGCCGGTCTTTGGCCTGCTGCTGCATCTGCCGGGAAATGCCGTGCCCTGGCTGGTCGTTTCGCTGTTCATCGGCACGCCGGCGCTGTCGGTTCTGGGGGCCTTTGGGGCGGCGATTACCGTCGGTCTGCGCCGCGGGGGGCTGTTGTTGTCCCTGCTGGTGCTGCCGCTGTACATTCCGACCTTGATTTTCGGGACCGAGATCGTCAGGCGGGGTGCGCAGGATGCCGATCCGGTGACACCGATCCTGTTCCTCGGCGGAATTAGCGCCGCCGTTGTTGCGTTGGTGCCATTTGCCGCTGCGGCGGCGCTGCGCGTCAACTTGCGCTGATGTGACTTGAGCCGCACCAAAGGGGGCGATAGGGGATACGACATGTCGATCTGGGAATATGCAAACCCTGTCAAGTTCATGCGCAGCAGTGGCGCAATCCTGCCCTGGGTGGTTGCGGGGGCGGCTGTCTGCACCATTGGCGGCGTGCTGTGGGGCTTTCTGACGCCGCAGGATTACAAGCAGGGCGCGACCGTCAAGATCGTCTTTCTGCATGTGCCCGCTGCCATGATGGCGATCAATATCTGGGTCATGATGCTGGTGACCTCGCTGATCTGGCTGATCCGGCGGCATCATGTCAGCGCGCTGGCGGCCAAGGCCGCCGCGCCGATCGGGGCGGTGATGACGCTGATTGCGCTGATGACCGGTGCAATCTGGGGCCAGCCGATGTGGGGTTCATGGTGGGAATGGGATCCGCGGCTGACCAGCTTCCTGATCCTGTTTCTGTTCTATATCGGCTATATCGCGCTTTGGGCGGCGGTCGAGGATCCCGACAGCGCCGCCGATCTGACCGGGGTGCTTTGTCTGGTCGGTTCGGTCTTTGCGCTGCTCAGCCGCTATGCGGTGTTGTTCTGGAACCAGGGGTTGCACCAGGGGGCCTCGCTGTCCGTTGCTCCGGGCGAACGGATGAGTGCGGTCTACCGCTACCCGCTATATCTTTCGATGCTGGGCTTCCTGCTGCTGTTCCTGGCGCTGGTCCTGATTCGGACACGCACCGAGATCCGCAAGCGGCGTCTGGTCGCATTGCAGGCCAGAGAGGCGCGGGCATGATTGATCTGGGTAAATATGCAGGCACCGTTCTGGCCGCCTATGGCGTATCCGCGGTGCTGTTGATCGGCCTGATCTGGCAGAGCGTGGCGGCCAATGCCCGCGCCAGGCGGGCCTTGGAAAAGCAGGAAGAGAATGGCTAGGATTTCACCGCTTGTTGCGCTGCCGCCGCTGGCCTTTGCGGCCCTTGCGGGAATGTTCCTGTGGGGCATGGGGCGCGATGATCCCGACGCATTGCCTTCGACCATGGTCGGGCGCCCTGCACCGGCCGTGTCCGAGACGACCTTGCCGGGCAAGACGCAACTGACGCATGAGATGTTGCAGCAACCGGGCGTCAAGCTGGTCAACTTCTGGGCCAGCTGGTGCCCGCCGTGCCGCGCCGAGCACCCGACACTGACCGAATTGAGCAAGCAACTGCCGGTCTATGGCATCGACCTGAAGGACCCCGAGGCCAACGCGATGTCCTTTCTGACGCAGGACGGCGATCCCTTCCACGCGCTGGCGACCGACCCCAAGGGGCGCACGGCCATTGAATGGGGTGTGACTGCCCCGCCAGAGACCTTCATCATCGATGGAGAGGGCAACGTGCTGTTCCGTTTTGCCGGGCCGATGGTGCGCGAGGATTACACCAACCGCTTTCTTCCACAGCTGGAAAAGGCGCTGGCCGAAGAAGAGTGAACAGCCGTCTTGCGCCCGTCGGGCGCGCGGACCAGACTGCACCCATCTGTAGATGATGGGGAGGTCAGACATGACACGTTTCAGTCTTGTCACTGCGCTGCTGATGGGCACGGTCTGGGCATTGCCCGGCGCGGCGCAGCAGGCAACCGATGCAATTTCACCCGAAAGCGGCAGCGCCGCGGCCGAGGCTGCCGATTTCGCAGGTCTGTCCGAGGCCGGTCTTGCGGCGCTGGAAAGCAAGGCGCAAGGCAAACCCGTCACTGCCGAAAACTGGATGGTCGCGGCAGCCAATCCGCTGGCTGTTCAAGCCGGAGCCGAGGTGCTGCGACAGGGTGGCAGTGCAGCCGATGCCATGGTGGCGGTGCAAACCGTGCTGGGGCTGGTCGAGCCGCAAAGCTCGGGGCTTGGGGGCGGTGCGTTCCTGGTCTGGTATGACGCCGCGACGGGCGAATTGACCACGCTGGATGCGCGCGAAACCGCGCCGCTGGCCGCCACGCCGACCTATTTTCAGGATGAAAATGGCGAGCCGCTGGCATTCTATGATGCAGTGGTTGGTGGCCGCTCGGTCGGCACGCCCGGCACCCCGGCCTTGCTGGAGGCCGCGCATCGTCGCTGGGGCAAGTCCAACTGGGCCAGCCTTTTTGAACCGGCGATAGAACTGGCCGAGAACGGCTTTACCGTCTCTTCGCGTCTTGCCGGGGCGGTGGCCGATGATGTCGAGCGTCTGGGCCGCTTTCCGGCCACGCGGGATTATTTCCTGCCTGGCGGCGCCCCGCTTGCTGCGGGCGATACGGTCGTGAATGCCGATTACGCCCATGTGCTGAAACGTCTGGCCGTCGAGGGCAGCAAGGCTTTCTATCATGGCGAAATCGCTGAAGGCATCGTGGATACCGTGCGCAATGCCGAGGGCAACCCTGGGCTGTTGGCCCTCGAGGATCTGGCCCGCTACCGGGTCATCGAACGGCCGGCCGTCTGCGCCGAATACCGCGATCACGATATCTGCGGCATGGGGCCGCCCTCTTCGGGTGCGCTGACCGTCGGGCAGATTCTGGGAATGCTGGGCAATTACGATCTGGCCAGTCTTGGTGCCGACAATCCCGAGAGTTGGCGTCTGATCGGAGATGCGTCGCGCCTGGCCTTTGCCGATCGCGGGCGCTACATGGCCGACAGCGACTTCGTGCCGGTGCCTACCAGCGGGCTTGTCGATCCCGGCTATCTGGCCGAGCGGGCCAAATTGCTGGCCGGGGACGATGCCCTGCCCGAAGTCAGCGCCGGTTCGCCGGGCTGGACCCACGCCATGCTGTGGGGGCAGGACAACGCGATCGAGTTCCCCTCAACCTCACATATCGCGATTGTCGATTCCTATGGCAATGCGCTGTCCATGACGACAACGATCGAGAACGGCTTTGGCTCGCGCCTGTTCACGCAGGGCTTTCTGCTGAACAATGAAATGACCGATTTCTCGTTCTCGACCCATGACGAGGCGGGCTATCCCATCGCCAACCGTCTGGAGCCGGGGAAGCGCCCGCGATCCTCGATGGCCCCCAGCATCGTGATGAAGGACGACAAGCCGGTTCTGGTCATTGGCTCTCCGGGCGGCAGCCGGATCATCGGCTATGTCGCCAAGGCGATCATCGGCAATCTTGACTGGGGGCTGGACATCCAGCAGGCCATTTCGCTGCCCAATATCGTCAACCGTTTCGGCACCATGGATGTCGAGGCCGGCAGCGCGGCGGTTGATCTGGCGCAGCCTCTGGCGGATCTGGGTTACGAGGTGAACGAACGTGATCTGAATTCGGGCTTGCACGGCATCGCAATCACGCCGGACGGGCTGCAGGGCGGGGCCGATCCGCGCCGTGAAGGCATTGCCATCGGCGGGTGATCGACCCGGAAAGCAACGCATCAAAAAACCCCCGGCGTTGCCGGGGGTTTTCCGTTTCCGGCAAGGCAGGGATCAGGCCGTGGCCAGATTGCGCAGCACATAGTGCAGCACACCGCCATTGCGCAGGTAGTCGATCTCGACCTCGGTATCGACACGTGCGCGCAGGGTGATCTCTGTCCTGCGGCCATCGGCATAGGTGATGGTGCAGGGCACCAGCGACAGCGGTTTGAAATCGCCCTCCAGCCCGCTGATCGAAATCTCTTCGTCGCCGGTCAGATTCAGTGTCTTGCGGGTATCGCCTTCGGTGAATTCGAAGGGGATCACCCCCATGCCGACCAGGTTAGAGCGGTGGATGCGTTCGAATGACTCGGCGATCACCGCCTTGACGCCCAGAAGATTGGTGCCCTTGGCGGCCCAGTCGCGCGAGGAACCGGCACCATATTCCTTGCCGCCGATCACCACCATGGGCGTGCCGTTTTCGGCATAGGCCATGGCGGCATCATAGATCGCCGCCTGCTGACCATCGGGGCCCTTGGTATAGCCGCCTTCGACGCCGTCCAGCATCTCGTTGCGGATGCGGATATTGGCAAAGGTGCCACGCATCATCACTTCGTGGTTGCCCCGACGCGACCCATAGCTGTTGAAGTCACGCGGCGAAACGCCATGCTCGGTCAGATATTGTCCCGCCGGTGTGGTGGGTTTGAACGAGCCCGCGGGCGAAATATGGTCGGTCGTCACCATGTCGCCCAGCAATGCCAGCACACGGGCACCGCTGATATTGCTGATGGTGCCGGGATCTTTGCCCATGCCCTGGAAATAGGGCGGGTTCTGGATGTAGGTCGAACTGGGCGGCCAATCATAGGTTTCGGTGTCCGTCACCTCGACCGCCTGCCAGCGTTCATCGCCCTTGAAGACATCGGCGTATTTTTCGCGGAACATCTCGCGCGTGACCAGCGTATCGACCAGTTCCGCGATCTCTTTCGAGTTCGGCCAGATATCCTTCAGATAGACGGGATTGCCCTTCTGATCAAAGCCCAGGGGCTCGCTGGTCAGGTCGATATTCATGTCGCCGGCAATCGCATAGGCCACGACCAGCGGCGGCGAGGCCAGATAATTGGCGCGCACATCAGGCGAGATACGGCCCTCGAAGTTGCGGTTGCCCGACAGGACCGAGACCGCGACCAGATCGTTGTCATTGATTGACTTCGAGATCTCGGGCTGAAGCGGGCCCGAGTTGCCGATACAGGTCGTGCAGCCAAAGCCGACCAGGTTGAACCCCAGCGCGTCCAGATCTTCCTGAAGATTGGCCGCCTCGAGATATTCGGCGACAACCTGTGACCCCGGTGCCAGCGACGTCTTGACCCAGGGCTTTCTGGTCAGGCCAAGCGCACGTGCCTTGCGCGCTACCAGACCGGCGGCCATCATCACATAGGGGTTCGAAGTATTGGTGCAGGAGGTGATCGCCGCGATGACGATCGAACCGTCGTGCAGCTTGTAATCCTCGCCATCGACACTGCCGGACTTATAGCCTTCGTGATGGCCCGGCAGGTCATGAGGCGCAGGCGCTCCGCCTTCCGAACTCCATGCACGGGTGCCATCGCGGGTCGGTTCCGCCAGCTTGCGGGTGTTGGCGATATATTTGCGGAATTCAAAGGCCGACTCGGTCAGCGGAACATTGTCCTGCGGACGTTTCGGACCCGAAATCGCCGGGACGACCTGACTTTGGTCCAGTTCCAGCGTCGAGGTGTAGACCGGTTCGTAATCTGCCGAACGCCAGAAGCCGTTTTCCTTGGCGTAGGCTTCGACCAGAGCGATGCGATCCTCCTCGCGGCCGGTCTGGCGCAGGTAGCGCAGGGTTTCGTTGTCGATCGGGAAGAAACCGCAGGTGGCGCCATATTCCGGGGCCATATTGGCAATGGTTGCGCGGTCGGCCAGCGGCATGTGATCCAGTCCGTCGCCGTAGAATTCGACGAATTTTCCGACCACGCCATGTTCGCGCAGCATTTGCACGACCTTCAGCACAAGGTCGGTGGCGGTCACGCCCTCGGTCAAGGCACCGGTGATCTTGAAGCCCACGACTTCGGGGATCAGCATCGAGATCGGCTGACCCAGCATCGCCGCCTCGGCCTCGATGCCGCCGACACCCCAGCCCAGAACGGCCAAGCCGTTGACCATGGTGGTGTGGCTGTCAGTGCCGACCAGGGTATCGGGATAGGCGACCAGCTTGCCGTTCTGATCGGTATCGCTCCAGACGGTCTGGGACAGATATTCAAGGTTCACCTGGTGGCAGATGCCGGTGCCGGGCGGAACGACGCGGAAATTCCTGAAGGCCTTCTGGCCCCATTTCAGAAACTGATAGCGTTCGATGTTGCGCTCATACTCGCGGTCGACATTGACCTGAAAGGCGCGCGGAGTGCCGAATTCGTCGATCATCACCGAGTGGTCGATGACCAGATCCACGGGGTTCAGCGGGTTGATCTTTTGTGCATCGCCGCCAAGTGCCTTGATGCCGTCGCGCATGGCGGCAAGGTCGACAACCGCAGGAACGCCGGTGAAATCCTGCATCAGCACGCGAGCGGGGCGATAGGCGATCTCGCGCGGGCTCTTGCCGCCATCCTGTGCCCATTTCGCGAAGGCCTTGATGTCATCCACACTGACCGTATGGCCGCCATCCTCGAAGCGCAGCATGTTTTCCAGGACCACCTTCAGCGATGCGGGCAGTCTGGAGAAATCCCCAAGTCCTGCCTCGGAGGCGGCGTTGATCGAAAAATAATCCACCGACTGTTCGCCCACGCGCAACGTGCGGCGCGTATTGGCGGTGTCGGTTCCGGTGGTGATGGGCATAAGGGCCTCCCTGTCTGGTAACTGGATGGGGTCGGGCGTTCTTCATATATGCTGCGCCCCAAGGCGCAGTTCAAGCGGGGGGCGGCAAGAATTGTATGCAACGGTATGCCGTTTGGCTCCTGTTGCTCAAGTGGCACGGTCACCTGTCTTCACGCATTGGCTAACAAAGCGTTGATTTGTTCCGGTGCACAAGGTGCCGCTATGCATGTCGGTATGTTCATCAAGTGCAAGATCGATATGGCTCATGGCGGAATCCCCCGGCAGATAATCAACGTCTGCGCCGGCCTTTTGGTTGCACTGTCGCTGACGGCGCTTGCGGGCGGCGCGCAGGCGCAGGATCTCGACGGTATCGCGGTGATCACCGCCCCGGATGATCCGGGGCGCGCGGCGCCGGGGGCGATGAATTTTGCCGCGCCTGTCCGCCCGACCCTCAACAGTTTCGCGCCGGTCGGAATGCCCCCATCCGCGGAACGGATGCCCATTGCTGCGCTGCCCGTCGTGGTCGAACTGTTTACCTCGCAGGGTTGTTCCTCTTGCCCTCCGGCTGATGCGATGATCGCGCGTCTTTCAGAGCGCCGCGACATCCTGCCGCTGTCCTTCCACGTCGATTACTGGGACTATCTGGGCTGGACCGACAGCTTTGCACGGCCCGAATTCACCGACCGCCAGGAAGGATATGCCCGCGCCTCGGGCGAGCGCGCTCTTTATACACCGCAGTTGATCATTGATGGCCGCGATACCGCCGTTGCCCCCGGTCCGGCGCAATTGATGAGCCTGATCGAAGGACATCGCATCGCCCCGGCCATGCTGAGCGTCCAGCGTGAAAGCACGGATGACGGCGAGGTGATCGAGATGAGTCCACTGTCCGAACTGGGCGCCCCCATGGCCATCCTGTTGGTGCGTTTTGCCCCGCAGCGCGAGATTCAGGTGACCTCGGGCGAAAATCGCGGTCGTACGATCACCTATGCGAATGTCGTGCTGGGGCTGGATGAACTGGCCAGATGGAATGGCGAACAGCCGCTGCGCCTGACCGTGCGCCCTGATGAGGCCAATGGCGAGGATTTCCCGCCGGATACGCGCCATGCCCTGCTGGTTCAGCAGGAGCTGGGCGATGCCAGCTTGCCCGGCCCGATCCTTGCTGCGGTTCCGCTGGATTGAACGAAGCCGTGATGGGGCTTTGTCATCCGGGTCGGGCCATCCTATGTTGCCTTCGACATGACAAGATCCGGGCGCAGTCCCAATGAAAAGGTAAACGGCAGATGAAAGATCAGAAACCATGGGTGAAACCGGCACTGGAGCTGGGACCAGTGATGCTGTTCTTTCTGGTCTTTGTCCTGAAGCGCGGTGAAACGGTCAGCCTCTGGGGTCAGGAATATGGCGGTTTCATCCTTGCGACGCTGGTATTCATTCCCGCGCTTGCCCTTGCGACGCTGATCCAATGGCGTCTCAGCGGTCGCCTTGCCCCCATGCAGATCGCGACCCTTGTTCTGGTGGTCGTGTTCGGTGGCCTGTCCGTCTGGCTGAATGACCCACGCTTTTTCAAGATGAAGCCGACCATGATCTATCTGCTGTTTGCCGGGCTGCTGGGGTTCAGTCTGATTGCGCGCAAGAACTGGCTGCAGGCGGTCCTGTCCGAGGCACTGCCGATGAATGCCGATGGCTGGCGCAAGCTGACCCTGCGCATGACGATCCTCTTTCTTGCACTTGCCATGGCCAATGAACTGGTCTGGCGCACCATGTCGGAAAGCACCTGGGTCTATTTCAAGACTTTCGGGTTGCCGTTGGTCCTGTTCGCTTTCCTGATCGCCAATGCCGGCCTGTTCAAGGCCCATGCGTTGCCGCAGGGTGATGGCGAGGGCAAGGGCTAGGGCGGCAGGTTCAGATCCGCAGGGCGCCAATGGTTGAAGGTGTTGCCAGCAGGCGTGACCAGCGCGGTTCGATCCGGCCCGGCAGGCGAGCGTGCAGCATCCCCAAAGGCAAGGCCCAGGGCTGGCAGAGCGCGGTGCGATAGAATTCGAACAGACCGCGCCGCAGATAAGGTGTCCAGTGTGACAGGCGCAAGGGTCTGCGTTCTGTCGGAAAGCCCAGATCCTCGAGCGCGGCCAGAGTTTCGCCCTGATCGATCTGCACATCGACCCAGTTGCGGGCGGGCTTGTCCAGCCCGAACCCCAGCGCCTGACGGCGGCCCCGCGCCAGCCATTGTTCCAAGGCGAAGTCGAACAGGTCATTCTCGCGCGAGGTGATATTGATGATCTCGGCCTGTTGCCCGGCAGGAGAGACGAGTGCCCGTGCGGCATTGTCGCGGAATTCGGCGCCGGTCAACAGGATGACGCGGCCGATGCTGTGGGGTTGCGCTGCGTTCAGCGCCTGAAGCGCGACTCGCGCCCCCAGCGAATGGCCGATGATCGCGACCGGACGCCCGGTCTGATCCGCCAGCCGGGAAACGATCCCCGCCAGCGTCTTGCCTGCCTCGCCTGCGCGGCGATACGCGCCTCCAAGGCTGCCGCGTGCTTCCCATCCATAGGCCAGCGCAAGGCCTTGCTGGGTGTCGTCATCCGAGAAACCCAGGGCGCGGGGCCACGAGGTTGAACGGCGGCAACGTTGATCGGGATCGAGGGACAGAATGTGGCGGTGCGGGTCATGGGCGGGCTCCGAAGGTGAATAGCGGTATCCGTGGACCATCACGATGATGGGCGCGCCTTCGGGCAGCGTATCGGCGGTCTGCCATAACCGCTGCGGCGGTGATTGATCGGCATTGACCTTGACGACCGGCATTCCGGACCTCCTGAACAGCCACTTTCGGGCGATGTGATAGGTCGATGATGCGACAGCCGCGTGAAAGAACTGTTAAGACTGCGTGAAGCCGGCTGCGGCGGTTTCCGATCCGGTAAGAATAACTTTTTCAATTGATTGTGCGGCAAGGGCTGCGTGCGATGCCTGTCAGTTTCCGCCCGGTCCCGACAGCAATCAAACTTGCCGTAACGTCAGTTGTCGGGTGCCGCAGGCCGGTTGTGCCGATGCCGCCGCGCCGAGGATCCGGGCCGGATCAGGCCGGCCGTTCCGTGCCGAGAGCGCCGCGTAATTGCGCCTTGGGGCGTTTTGGCATTGAATTTTCCCACCTTTCACCTCTATGTTGAAGGAATGCGCAGTGCGCCCACAACTTTGGGTTGCCATGCGCCAAAAGTTTCGCAGCGCGGCACCTCTGGTTTCAGCCAGACTGGCAGGCGATGTGCCACGCGGAAAACCCGCTTCAGGACGTGATTTTGCGACCGAAGCGACATCAGACAGTGGCCCGGTCAGCTTTGGTTGACGGGTCTTCGTAAGGAACAGACGCGATGACGCGCGCATTGGACGGACAGGATCCCAGAGGGCAGGCCACAGGCCGGGCCGGACTGATCCCCGCAGCTATTGCCGCTTCCGCGTCCCAATCATCCAGCAACATCCGCCATGCGGGCCAGTTGGCTCCGCCGGGCAGAATGTTGCGTGAAAGAAAAAACAATGGCAAAAAAGATGCTGATCGATGCCACCCATGCCGAGGAAACTCGGGTGGTTGTGGTCGACGGAACAAAAGTCGAAGAATTTGATTTCGAGACACTCAACAAGCGGCAGATTTCGGGGAACATATATCTGGCAAAGGTGACGCGGGTCGAACCCTCGTTGCAGGCCGCTTTCGTGGATTACGGCGGAAATCGCCACGGATTTCTGGCATTCGCGGAAATTCACCCCGACTATTACCAGATCCCGGCGGCTGATCGCGAAGCGCTGATGGCCGAAGAGCAGGCCTATGCCGATGCGCTTGAGGCAGAGGAAAGCGCACGCCCGAAGAAAGGTCGCCGCAGCCGTGCCGCCAAGGCGGAAAACACCGATGAGACGGTTTCTGCCGAGCTGACCGATGCCGATGCTGAGGCAAAGCCTGATCAGGCCGGCGAAGCCACGGACAATCAGACCCAGGCCAGCGATGGCAATGCAGAAGCTGCGGGGGAAGATGCCGCAGGGCATGAAGCCCCGGAAGATCAGGGCGCGACCGAAGCCGCCGAAGCCGAAGCGAATGAGGCCGAAGCGACCTCGGGTGACGATGCGACCGAGAAGGATGATTCCATCGAGTCGGTTGCCGATGAGGATGTCACCGAGGAAATCCGCGTGCCCAGAAAGCCGCGGCCGCGGCGCTACAAGATCCAGGAAGTCATCAAGGTCCGCCAGATCATGCTGGTGCAGGTGGTCAAGGAAGAGCGTGGCAACAAGGGCGCTGCGCTGACCACCTATCTGTCGCTGGCCGGTCGTTACTGCGTCCTGATGCCCAATACCGCCCGTGGCGGTGGCATCAGCCGCAAGATCACCAATGCTGCCGACCGCAAGAAGCTGAAGGATATCGCGGGCGAACTGGATGTGCCCAAGGGTGCCGGACTTATCATCCGCACCGCCGGCAGCCAGCGCACGCGCACCGAAATTCGTCGCGATTACGAATATCTGTTGCGTCTGTGGGAGCAGATCCGCGATCTGACCTTCAGATCGGTGGCCCCGGCCGCGATCTACGAAGAGGGCGATCTGGTCAAACGGACCATCCGTGATCTTTATTCCAAAGAGATCGACGAGGTTCTGGTCGAGGGCGAGCGCGGATATCGCACCGCCAAGGACTTCATGAAGATGATCATGCCGTCCCACGCCAAGAACGTGAAGCATTACACCGACCAGATGCCGCTTTTCGCGCGCTATCAGGTGGAAAGCTATCTGGCCGGAATGTTCAACCCGGTCGTACAGCTGAAATCGGGCGGATATATCGTCATCGGCATCACCGAGGCGCTGGTGGCCATCGACGTGAACTCCGGTCGTGCCACCAAGGAAGGCTCGATCGAGGATACCGCGCTCAAGACCAATCTCGAGGCCGCCGATGAGGTGGCACGTCAACTGCGTCTGCGTGACCTTGCCGGTCTGATCGTCATCGACTTCATCGACATGGAAGAGCGCAAGAACAACGCCGCTGTCGAAAAGCGCATGAAGGACCGGTTGAAGTCGGATCGTGCGCGCATTCAGGTGGGGCGTATCTCGGGCTTTGGCCTGATGGAAATGTCGCGCCAGCGTCTGCGTCCGGGCATGCTGGAATCCACGACCCAGCCCTGTGCGCATTGCCATGGCACCGGCCTGATCCGCAGTGATGACAGCCTTGCGCTGACCATCCTGCGTGCCATCGAGGAAGAGGGGACCCGCAAGCGGTCCCGCGAAGTTCTGGTCAAGGCACCTGTTGCCGTTGCCAATTTCCTGATCAATGCCAAGCGCGAGCATGTCGCCGGGATCGAGCAGCGCTATGGCATGGCCGTGCGTATCGAGGCGGATCCCCAGCTGATTTCCCCGGATTTCGCCATCGAGAAATTCAAGACGGCAACCCGCTTCGTGCCCGAAGTGTCCAATGCCGTACTGTCGGTTGACGCAGAACTGATGGCGCAGATCGATGATGAGGATGATCTGCCCGATGCAGAGGTCGAGGCGGAAGCCGTTGCCGAACCGGCAGTCGACCGGTCTGAGGAACCTCGCAACGAAACTTCCGAGGATGAAGGCGGCGAGAATGGTCGCGGTCGTCGTCGTCGGCGGCGGCGGCGGCGGAAGTCGGGCGAGCGCAGCGATGAGCAGGCGGATGGAAATTCGTCGAATGCAGAAACGACAGATTCCGGTTCTGCCGAGGAAACAACCGCCACAGCCGAGGCGCAGGTCACCGAGACAGCCGTCGTGGTCGCTGAAGAGCCTGCCTCTGCATCGCAAGATGCCGGCAAGGATGAGCAGCCCGCAGAAAAGGCCGAAACAACGCCCAAGCCCAGGTCCCGCAGCCGTGGTCGCGGGCGCAGTGTCAAGGCCGACAAGCAGGAGGTGGCTTCGCCCCTGCCCGAGGTGGTTGATCTGCATGATGCGACCGAAGACACCATTGCCGAAAGCCTGCCGGGCGTAAATCAGCACTATTCCAGCGCCCCCGCACAGGCCGAGGCCGAACCGGCTGAACCGGTATCTGTTCCGGAAGTGACGGTTGCGGAAAATGCCGCGCAGGATGCGGCGGCCCAGAGTGCGGTGGAAAGCGGCGCTGCGGATGTGAGCCCTGCTCAGGCCGAGGTCGAGACCGAGGTCAAGGCGGACGGAGGGGATGTCTCCGAGGTTGAAGCTGCGGCCCAGCCCGAACCGGAAACGACCGCGGAGGAACCGGTTGTGGAGGAACCGGTTGTGGAGATCGAAGCCGCTGCCCAACCCGTTCAGGAAAGCGCCAACGACAGCCGCGAGCCTGAAATGGCCGAGGCCAAGGAGGTCAAGCCCAAACGCCGTGGATGGTGGTCGGCAGGACGCTGAGCCAGCCGGATCGCTACGGAAATGAAAGAGCGCGGCAAAAGCTGCGCTCTTTTTTTTGCCTGCCCACGCAAGCGTGAGGTCAACGGCCCTGTCGTCTGCCGCCATAACGGGTAATCTGCGCCACATGTTTGGAATCGAACTTGCCACCGCCGCATTCCTGCCTGCAGCATTCATCGCGATGCTGGCGGGCCTTCTGTCATTCCTGTCGCCCTGCGTGCTGCCCATCGTGCCGCCCTATCTGGCCTATATGACCGGGGTGGGGGTGAACGGCCTGAAAACCGGGGAACGCAGCGCCGTTCTGCCGGCATTGTTCTTTGTGCTGGGCCTGTCCACGGTCTTCTTGATCATGGGATTTGCGGCCTCGGCATTCGGACGCGCTTTCCTGCAGTATCAGGACCTGCTGTCAAAGGGCGCAGGGGTCGTGGTGATGATCATGGGGCTGCATTTCCTGCATGTCTTCCGCATCCCGATCCTGGACCAGGAGGCGCGGCTGGATACCGGTCAGCAGGGCGGAGGTGCATTGGGGGCCTATGTGCTGGGTCTGGCCTTTGCGTTTGGCTGGACGCCCTGCATCGGGCCGCAACTGGGAATGATCCTGTCACTTGCGGCGGCCGGGGGCGAATTGTCGCGGGGCACGGCATTGCTGGCGGTCTATGCGCTTGGACTGGGTATTCCCTTTCTGCTGGCAGCAATCTTCATCAAGCATGCGGTCGGGGTGATGAATCGCGTCAAGCCCTATCTGAAGACCATCGAGCGGATCATGGGGCTGTTGTTGCTGGTCGTCGGGCTGATGCTGCTGACCGGTGCCTTCTCGGCATTTTCCTATTGGCTGCTTGAAACTTTCCCGGCGCTGGCCACGCTTGGCTAGGGATGGCGCGCCCCTGCGTTGCATGGGGGGCGTATCGGGGGCATGAATAGACGGTAGCGCGACGGTGAAAATCGCGCTATCGTGGAGATCAGACCCGGATAACCGGGCAGAGCAGAGGCAGTGACGGCGGTATTCCCATGACCGAGATGGTCTTTGGCGCCACGCCCGTACGGGCGGGTGACCCGATTCTTCCACGTTGGTGGAGAACTATTGACAAATGGTCGCTGGCTTGCGTGCTGCTTCTGTTTGCGACCGGGTTGCTTCTGGGGCTGGCTGCGTCGGTGCCGTTGGCCGAGAAGAACCATCTTCCGCGTTTCTACTATGTCCAGCGTCAGGCGGTCTTTGGCGGGATGGCGATCTGCGTGATGCTGGTCCTGTCGATGCTGTCACCGCGGCAGATCCGGCGGATCGGCGTGATGGGCTTTCTTGCAGCATTTGCGTTGATCATTGCCTTGCCCTTCATCGGCACGGATTTCGGCAAGGGCGCAACACGCTGGCTCAGCCTGGGCTTCGTGTCGTTGCAGCCGTCCGAATTTCTCAAGCCGGGTTTCGTTGCGCTGTGCGCCTGGTTCATGGCCGCCAGCCAGGAGGTCGGAGGACCGCCGGGCAAGGCCTATTCCTTCGTTGCCCTGTTCACGGTGGTCATCCTTCTGGCGCTGCAACCCGATTTCGGGCAGGCCTCGCTGGTGCTGTTTGCCTGGCTGGTGATGTATTTCGTTGCCGGGGCGCCGATGATCCTGCTGTTCGGCGTGGCCGGCATGGCATTGGCCGGTGGTTTCTTTGCCTATGGCGCGTCAGAACATTTCGCACGCCGCATCAATGGCTTTCTGTCTCCCGACGTGGATCCGCGCACGCAGATCGGATATGCGACCAATGCCATTCAGGAAGGCGGTTTCTTCGGGGTCGGCGTCGGCGAGGGCACGGTGAAATGGTCCCTGCCTGACGCGCATACCGATTTCATCATTGCCGTGGCGGCCGAGGAATATGGCCTGATCATGGTCCTGGTCATCATCACGCTGTATTGCACGATCGTCGTGCGCTCTCTGTTGCGGCTGATGAAGGAACGCGATCCCTTCGTGCGCATTGCGGGCACCGGACTGGCCTGTGCCTTTGGCGTTCAGGCGCTGATCAACATGGGTGTTGCGGTGCGGTTGTTGCCCGCCAAGGGCATGACGCTGCCTTTCGTCAGCTATGGCGGGTCTTCGGTCATTGCCTCGGGGATCGCACTGGGAATGCTGCTGGCGCTGACGCGCACACGTCCACAGGGCGAAATGGCCGAAATCCTGCGACGGAGACGGTGATGAACGAACCTCTTGCCCTGATTGCTGCCGGTGGTACCGGAGGACATATGTTCCCCGCACAGGCCCTGGCTGAAATGCTGCTGGCCGAAGGTTGGCGGGTCAAGCTGTCAACCGATGATCGCGGCGCGCGCTATGCGGGCGGATTCCCCGATCAGGTGACGCGCAGCATCGTGAAATCGGCCACGACTGCCCGCGGTGGTCTGACAGGCAAGCTGATGGCGCCCCTCAAGATTGCTGCCGGAGTTTCTGCCGCGCGGGCCGAGTTTCGCAAGGACCGCCCTTCGGTCGTGATCGGCTTTGGTGGCTATCCGACCATCCCGGCGCTCGCGGCTGCGCTGACCATGGGCGTTCCGCGGATGATTCATGAACAGAACGGGGTGATGGGCCGCGTCAACCGCCTGTTCGCGCGTCGCGTTCAGCGCGTGGCCTGCGGCACATGGCCCACGGAACTGCCAGCGGGCGTGCAGGGCATCCATACCGGCAATCCGGTGCGCGCGGCGGTTCTGGACTTTGCGGCCAGTCCCTATCAGGCGGCCTCGGAAGGTGAAGAGGTTCACCTGCTGGTGATCGGGGGCAGCCAGGGTGCGCGCGTCCTGTCCGATGTCGTGCCCGCCGCGATCGCGGCGCTGCCCGATGATCTGCGCGGTCGCCTGCGTGTCAGCCATCAGGCCCGTGCCGAAGATGGTCAGCGGGTGACGGATGCCTATCGCGACGCCGGTGTGTCTGCCGATGTGCAGCCGTTTTTCACCGATGTGCCCGAACGTCTGGCGCGGGCGCAGCTGGTGATCAGCCGGTCGGGGGCCTCGTCCATTGCCGATATCTGCGTGATCGGTCGACCCGCCTTGCTGATCCCCTATGCCGCAGCGACCGGGGACCATCAGACCGCGAATGCCCGCGCGATGGAAACCGCGGGGGCCGCGCATATCCACCCCGAGGTCGGGCTTGATCCGGCGGCCCTGTCACAGGACATCCGCGACATCATGTCCGATCCTGCACAGGCAACGGAAATGGCCGCTGCCGCCTTGACACTTGGCCGGCCCGATGCGGCGCGGCGTCTTTATGATCTAGTCACGGAGATAATGTGATGAATGCCGCGACCAAGCTGCCCCACGAACTGGGCCCGATCCATTTCATCGGCATCGGCGGAATCGGCATGTCCGGCATTGCCGAGGTTCTGCTGACACTGGGGTATCAGGTGCAGGGCAGTGACCTGAAAAGCTCGAAGATCACCGAGCGGCTGGCCGGGCTGGGCGCAACCGTTTTCGAGGGGCAGCGCGCCGAAAATATCGGTTCTGCCGGTGTCGTGGTCATCTCGACCGCGATCAAGAAAGGCAATCCCGAGCTGGAAGAGGCGCGTCGCCGTGGTCTGCCCGTGGTCCGGCGCGCAGAGATGCTGGCCGAACTGATGCGGCTGAAATCCAACATTGCCATCGCCGGCACCCATGGCAAGACCACGACCACGACGATGGTCGCGACCTTGCTGGATGCAGGTGGCATCGATCCGACCGTGATCAATGGCGGCGTCATTCACGCCTATGGGTCGAACGCGCGGGCGGGCGAGGGTGAATGGATGGTGGTCGAGGCCGATGAATCCGACGGCAGTTTCAACCGGCTTCCTGCGGATATCGCGATCATCACCAATATCGACCCCGAGCATATGGAGCATTGGGGCAATTTCGATGCGTTGCGGCAGGGGTTCTACAACTTTGCCTCGGGCGTGCCCTTCTATGGGCTGGCCGTCTGCTGCACAGATCATCCCGAGGTTCAGGCCCTTGTCGGAAAGCTGACCGACCGCCGCGTGGTGACATTTGGCTTCAACGCACAGGCCGACGTGCGCGCGGTCAATCTGCGCTATGCAAAGGGCGTGGCGCATTTCGATGTGGCACTGCAGGGCGAAAGCGATGCTGAACATGCCGAGGTGATCAAGGGCTGCACCCTGCCGATGCCGGGAGACCACAATGTTTCGAACTGTCTGGCAGCCATCGCTGTCGCGCGGCATCTGGGCATGAAAAAGGCAGAGATCCGTGACGCCTTGGCGAAATTCGGTGGCGTGGGTCGTCGTTTCACGCGGGTCGGAGAGGTCGATGGCGTCACCATCATTGATGATTACGGACATCATCCGGTGGAAATCGCGGCTGTGCTGAAGGCGGCGCGGCAATCGACTGAAGGGCGCGTGATCGCGGTGCATCAGCCCCATCGCTTCTCGCGGCTGGCTTCGCTGTTCGACGATTTCTGCACATGTTTCAATGAAGCCGATGTCGTGGGCATTGCCGATGTCTATGGCGCCGGTGAAGACCCGATTCCGGGTGCCGGACGTGACGACCTGGTTGCCGGGCTGATCGCACATGGCCATCGCCATGCCCGCGAGATCCTGTCCGAGGATGATCTGGTGCGTCTGGTTCGTGAACAGGCGCGGCCCGGTGACATGGTTGTCTGCCTCGGGGCAGGAACCATATCTTCCTGGGCCAATGCTCTGCCAGCGCGCCTTCAGGGTCAGGCGGCGTGACCACGGTTCAGATCATGACCTTGGTCTTGTCCGGGGGTTGGCTGTTGCTGGGCTTCCTGTTGCCCCGCCTGCGCGGGATTCATGCGCTCCGCTGCTTCTGGGCGCTGATCGCCCTGGGCGTCCCGGCGCTGGGTCTGCTGACCCTGAGCTGGGGCCCGATGGCCGGTGCCGGAGGATTCGCGCTGGGGATGGCAATCCTGTTGTGCCAGCATGGATGGAAACGACAGAACGACAGCGTCACACCTCTGGATTAGCGGCTGGCGTGCCAGCCGCAGTTGACGGCCATTTGAACATATTGACGCAGAATTACCTGCTGGATACCTGCATTTCATGACACAACAGCTTCCCACCCCGCGCGGCGCCCTGACCGAAAACCGTCCTCTGGACAGTCTGACGTGGTTGCGGGTCGGCGGGCCGGCCGATTGGCTGTTCCAGCCAGCAGATATCGAGGATCTGGCCGATTTCCTGCGGGCGCTGGACCCCGCAATGCCGGTTTTCCCGATGGGCGTCGGCAGCAACCTGATCGTGCGCGATGGTGGTATCCGCGGGATCGTGCTGCGCCTCGGGCGCGGCTTCAACAACATCGAGATCAAAGATGATATCGTGACAGCGGGGGCCGCCGCGCTGGATGCACATGTGGCGCGCAGGGCGGCGGATGCCGGGCTGGACCTGACGTTCCTGCGCACGATTCCGGGCAGTATTGGCGGTGCCGTGCGGATGAATGCGGGATGCTATGGCACCTATGTGGCCGATCACCTTCTGTCGGCGCAGGCGGTATCGCGCGATGGGCGTGTGGTCACCCTTTCGCCTGACGATCTGGAATTCGGCTATCGCCATTCGACCCTGCCCGAAGGCTGGGTGCTGACGCAGGCGAGTTTCCGCGCTGATCGCGCTGATCCCGAAACGCTGCACGCCCGCATGGTGCAGCAACTCGCCAGGCGGGACGAGACCCAACCCACCAAAGAGCGCAGCGCGGGTTCGACCTTTCGCAATCCGGCCGGGTTCAGCTCGACGGGGCGGGCGGATGACACCCATGACCTCAAGGCATGGTCTCTGATCGACCGTGCCGGATTGCGCGGATACCGGCTGGGCGGGGCGCAAATGTCCGAGAAACATCCCAATTTCCTGCTGAATGCAGACCATGCCACGGCAGCAGATCTCGAGGCCCTGGGAGAGCTTGTTCGCAGGCGAGTCAAGGAAAGCAGCGGTCATGAATTGCAGTGGGAAGTCATCCGTATCGGTGACGCGCTTTCCCCCAAAGGTCGATAAATCGCGCAAGCCGGAAAATTGTTCTTTTGTGATCCAAGCTTTAGGGCTATCTTTTGACCATAAGCCGCAGGATCGGGACTAACCCGACCGCGTGATATGGAAAGAAGCCCGGGCAAACCGGGCACGAAAGGCACAGAAGTGGCGGGCAGGTCGAGCAGGACAGCCCACACCGTTGCAGTTCTGATGGGTGGCCCCTCAGCCGAACGTGAGGTGTCGCTGTCATCGGGGCGCGAATGCGCGAATGCGCTGCGGGTGGCGGGATATCAGGTGACCGAGATCGAACTCGGGCAGAAACGCGGCGATGATATCGTTGCGCGTCTGACTGAGGTTGCGCCTGATGTGGTATTCAATGCCCTGCATGGCCGTTGGGGCGAGGATGGCTGCGTTCAGGGCATTCTGGAATGGATGGGACTGCCCTATACCCATTCCGGCGTTCTGGCCTCGGCCATGGCAATGGACAAGACCGTTGCCAAACAGGCGTTTCGCGAGGCCGGTCTGCCGGTTGTCGAAAGCGTCATCGCAGATTCTGCCGAAGTTTCGCGCCGTCATGTGCTGCCCCCACCCTATGTGGTCAAACCCAATGACGAGGGGTCCTCGGTCGGTGTCTACATCGTGCATGACGGGGCCAATCAGCCGCCGCAGCTGTCTGACTCCATGCCCGAACGGGTGATGGTGGAAAGCTATGCACCGGGGCGCGAACTGACCACTGCCGTGATGGGGAATCATGCGCTTGGCGTGACCGAGATCCTGACGGAGGGCTGGTATGACTATGACGCTAAATACACCGTCGGCGGATCGCGCCATGTGATTCCCGCCGAGATCCCCGAGCCGATTCGTCAGGCATGTCTGGACTATGCATTGCGTGCGCATGAGGCATTGGGATGTCGCGGCCTGTCGCGCACCGATTTTCGCTGGGACGAGAGCCGGGGGATCGACGGGCTGATCCTGCTGGAGGTGAATACCCAGCCCGGCATGACGCCGACCTCTCTGGCACCTGAACAGGCGGCACATGCGGGGATCGATTTCCCCAGCCTGATGCGCTGGATGGTCGAGGACGCGCTATGCAGGACGTGATCGACCACCGCCCGCCGCGTCGGCTTGACGGTGCCGCGCAACAGCCGCGCGTCAAGCGTGATCCGGCGCCGTCGCGGCTGAAATACCGTCTGGAACGGATGTGGCTGACGCCGCTGTATCGCCGTATCGTCAGGATCGGCGTGCCGGTTTTTCTAGTCGTCACGACGGCGGGAATCTGGCTGTCGGACGAGGATCGTCGCACCGCGCTGACGGACAGTGTCATCGGGCTGATCGACAAGGTCCAAAGCCGTGAAGAATTCCAGGTCCGCATGATGTCGGTCGAGGGCGCCAGCCCGGTCGTCGAAAAGGCGCTGCGCACCATGCTGCCGGTGGATCTGCCGGCCTCCAGCTTTGACATCGACCTGCCGGCGCTGCGCCTGCAGGTGATGCAGCTGGACGCCATCGAAAGCATCGATTTGCGGATCAAGCCGGGCGGAATCCTTTCGGCGGTGGTGAAAGAGCGTCAGCCCGCGCTGTTGTGGCGTCATCGCCGCGGGATCGAGATTCTGGATGCGAACGGCCATCGTGTGGCCAGCGTCACCTCGCGGGATGTGCGTCCGGATCTGCCGCTGATCGCGGGGGAGGGGGCCGATCTGGTCACGGATGAGGCGCTGGAGCTGCTGGATGCGGCTGGCCCGATATTGCCACGTGTGCGTGGTCTGGTGCGACGGGGCGAGCGGCGCTGGGATCTGGTTCTGGACCATGATCAGCGGATCATGCTGCCGGCCGAAGGGGCCGTGATCGCGCTGGAGGCGGCGATGGCGTTGAACAGCGCCGAAGATATGCTGGGACGTGATGTGAAGGTGGTGGACCTGCGCGATCCGTCGCGCCCGGTGCTGCGCTTGGGACTGGACGCGCGCAATACCATCCGCCTGGCGCGCGGGCTGCCAGAGCTTGGGCCGGACGGGAATGTCATCGAGGACGGGAAGAAGGGGGGCTGAGGCAGGATGACCGAATTGTATCAGACACAACGAGCCATGCGGAATATCCGGCGTGCGGCGCTGCAACGTGGTGTGATCGGGATTCTTGACATCGGCACCTCGAAAATTGCCTGCATGGTGCTGCGCTTCGACGGCACGGGCACCTTTCGCGAAACCGATGGTGTGGGGCCGATGGCCGGACAGGCGAATTTCCGGGTGATCGGCGCTGCCTCGACCCGGTCGCGTGGGGTCCGCTATGGCGAAATCGAGACCATGGCCGAAACCGAACGCGCCATCCGAACGGTCGTGGCCGCGGCACAAAAGCTTGCCGGGGTGCGCGTCGATCACGTGATCGCCTGTCTTTCGGGGGGGCGGCCGGCCTCTTACGGTCTGGCCGGAGAGATCGTGCTGGAATCGGGCAAGGTGTCCGAACATGACGTGGCCTCGGTCCTTGCGGCCTGTGATGTCCCCGATTTTGGCCGCGGTCGCGAGGTGCTGCATGCGCATCCGGTCAATTTCGCCGTCGACAACCGCAGCGGACTGGGCGACCCGCGCGACCATCTGGGCAACAAGCTGGCCTGCGACATGCATGTTCTGACGGTCGATGGCGATGTCATCGGCAATGTCGTGCAATGTATCCGTCGTTGCGACCTTGAACTGGCCGGGGTGGCATCGGCTTCATATGCCTCGGCGCGGGCAAGCCTGGTCGAGGACGAGCAGGAGCTTGGCGCCGCCTGTATCGATTTCGGCGGTGGTGGCACCGGCGTTTCGATCTTTGTCAAGAAACACATGATCTTCTCGGACACCGTCCGCATCGGCGGCAATCTGATCACCCAGGATATCGCGCAGGGCCTGCGGGTTCCCCTGGCCATGGCAGAGCGGCTCAAGACCCTGAATGGCGGGGTCGAGGCCACCGGCTGGGATGATCGCGAGATGATCGAGGTGGGCGGCGAGACGGGAGATTGGGAATCCGACCGGCGCACGGTCAGCCGGGCCGATGTGATCGGCGTCATGCGTCCGCGGGTCGAGGAAATCCTGGAAAATGTCCGTCAGGTTCTGGACGCGGCAGGATTCGATTACATGCCCAGTCAGCAGATCGTCCTGACCGGGGGGGGCAGCCAGATTCCGGGCCTGGACGGGTTGGCGGCGCGGATTCTTGGCCCCAACATTCGCTGCGGACGTCCGCTGCGGATTGACGGTCTGGCTCATCAGTTGACCGATCCCAGCTTCTCCAGTGCGGTGGGGCTTGCCCTCTTTGCGGCTCATCCGCAGGACGAGTGGTGGGATTTCGAAATGCCGGCAGAGGCCTATCCGGCCCGCAGCCTGCGACGTGCGTATCGCTGGTTCAAGAATAACTGGTGATCGAAACCTGACGGGATATGGGGCGGCTGCACTGCGGCCACCATATTCTGCACGACTGGCAAGATGCCGCCTATTTTGCAGCGTCGATGACCCATATTTTGCGGCGTAAAACCGTTTTAATGGTGACGTGACAGCTGCTAGGCGTTACGATTGACGGGAATACCCGGGGGATTCGAACGGGCGGCACGGCTCGGCGAGAACAGCGATAAACAGGCGGAAACCATGAACCTCAATCTGATGATGAATGACGAAGACGAGCTGAAACCCCGCATCACCGTGTTCGGTGTTGGCGGTGCGGGCGGCAACGCGGTCAACAACATGATCGAGAAGAAACTCGACGGGGTCGAGTTCGTGGTTGCCAATACCGACGCCCAGGCCCTGGCACAATCGCATGCCTCCAGCCGTGTCCAGATGGGCCCGAAAGTCACCGAGGGGCTGGGCGCCGGTGCCAAGCCTTCGATCGGAGCCAAGGCGGCCGAAGAAACCATCGAGGATATCGTCGATCACCTGATGGGCGCGCATATGTGCTTTATCACGGCCGGCATGGGCGGGGGCACCGGAACCGGTGCCGCGCCGATCATCGCGCAGGCCGCGCGGGAAATGGGGATCCTGACCGTCGGTGTCGTGACCAAGCCGTTCCAGTTCGAAGGCACCAAACGGATGCGTCAGGCTGAGGAAGGCGTAGAAGCCCTGCAGAAGGTTGTCGACACGCTGATCATCATTCCCAACCAGAACCTGTTCCGGCTGGCGAATGAGAAGACCACATTCACCGAGGCCTTCGCCATGGCCGATGACGTGCTGTATCAAGGCGTCAAGGGTGTGACCGACCTGATGGTCCGTCCGGGGCTGATCAACCTGGACTTCGCCGATGTTCGCGCCGTGATGGACGAGATGGGCAAGGCCATGATGGGCACCGGCGAGGCTTCGGGCGAGAACCGCTCGCAAGAGGCAGCCGAACGCGCCATCGCCAACCCGCTGCTGGATGAAATCAGCCTGAACGGCGCACGCGGCGTGCTGATCAATATCACCGGCGGCTATGACATGACGCTGTTCGAACTGGACGAAGCCGCAAATGTCATTCGCGACAAGGTCGACAGCGATGCCAATATCATCGTCGGTTCGACGCTGGACCCCGATATGGATGGCAATATTCGCGTTTCGGTCGTTGCGACCGGCATCGACGCATCGGTCAGCGTGGCGGATGTGCCGGCTCCGCGTCGCAGCATTGCCGAGCCCCTGACGCAGAATCCTTCGGCCACCCAAAAGGCCGAGCCTGCGCCCGCGCAGCAGGAAGAGCCGCAACGCCGGACCGCGGCGTCGGAGGACACACAGCAGGCCGAGCAGGGCGCCAAGGACGACATGCCCGCCCCGGCCTATCAGCCCGCCAAGGAAGCGACGCGTTCCAATGCCGTGCGGATCGAGGATGATCTGACCGATTTCGTTGCACCGCGCGCGCCCGAAGGAACGCGCGGCCAGCCGACACCGCAGGTCATGGATCGTCTGCGTCGTGCAGTTGAAAACCACGAGGGTCAGCGTTCTCAGGCGGCTGCCTCTCCGGCGCGTCCGGCTGCGCCGCAGCCCCAGCAAGGCGATGTCAATCGCACGCATAACCGCATGAGCGGCCTGGGCCGGATGCTGGAGCGTATGGCCGGTCACAACAGCGAAGCCGGTGCCGGCGGACAGCGTCCTGCAGGTGCCTCGATCGCAGAGCGCGTCAATGACCGTGTCGCGGCCCGTGCACGTCAGCAGGAAACCGATTTCGACGATCTGGCCAATCCCGATCACGGTCAGGACAATGTCGAGATCCCGGCATTCCTGCGCCGGCAGGCCAACTGACAGGATCATCAACCTGTCACATCTGAAATCCTGAAAAGGTCGCCTTGGGCGGCCTTTTCTGTTTTTATTTCAAGATGATGTTCCGAGCGCTCTGCGATTTCTCGCTCTATTCGTCACGAATGTTTCATGTGGTTACAATTCGTTAATTGAAGGAATGCGCCGGGGGGCATAGCTGGATATGCAGCGGGTCGTTCCATGTCCCGAAACAGCATTCGAAGGCAGTCACGTCATGCAGGCAACATTGAAAAAGATGGTCAGCTTCACCGGAGTGGGTTTGCATTCGGGTGCTCAGACTAGACTGGATATCTTGCCTGCGCCCGCCGGTCATGGCATCGTCTTTCGCCGGACGGATCTGACACCTTCGGTCGATATTGCCGCGCGCTGGCACAATGTGACCCCGTCGAAATTGTGCACGCTGCTGGACAATGGCGATGGCGTGACCCTGTCCACGGTCGAACATGTGATGGCGGCTTTGGCCGGAACGGGTATTCACAATGCCATGATCACCGTGGATGGCCCCGAAGTGCCGATCCTTGACGGTTCGGCCGCCCCCTTCGTCGAGGCGATCTTGCAGGCCGGTATTCGGACACAGGCGGCCCGGCTTCGGGCGATTCGCGTGCTGCGGCCTGTCGAGGTCCGCGATGGTGAAGCCTTTGCCCGCCTGACGCCCGCCGATCATCTCGAGATCGATTTTCAGATCGACTTTGTCGATGCCGCGATCGGCCATCAGGAAAAACGCCTGGACATGGCCAATGGTGCCTTCCTGCGTGAACTGGCCGACAGCCGGACGTTCTGTCGCCGTGCTGATGTCGAGATGATGCGCAAGAACGGTCTGGCGCTTGGCGGCACCTATATGAATGCGGTGGTCGTTGATGGCGCCAAGGTTCTGTCGCCGGGCGGTTTGCGCCACCGCGACGAGGCCGTGCGCCACAAGATGCTCGACGCCATGGGCGATCTTGCCCTGGCCGGGTCGCCGCTGCTTGCCCGTTATACCGGGCATCGCGCCGGACATGCGATGACCAACCGGCTGCTGCGCGCCCTGTTCGCCGATCCGACGGCCTGGGAATGGGAAGTCTGCTCGGACGCGCTGGAAACCCGTCTGCCCGGTGCAGGCGTGGCCGGCTATGCCCGGCCGGCACAGTCATTTCAGGTGGCCGTCTGATCCTCAAGAGACCACGTGATCACGGCGGTTCGCGGCTTGGGCGGCGGGTCGCAGAAGATATGCTTTCCTTTTCGCGTGAAATTCAACAGATTGCCATTTTGCGCCCCCCGATGTTCTATGCTAGGACGTGCCGGCAGCCCGGCCTCAAGCGGGCCGACGCAGGGCAGAATCGTAGGGCAGGGTGAATATGGCGCGCTCGAAAATATCGGCTTCCTTGGTGGCTGTGTTGCTGGCGGGGATGACACTGACGGGTTGTTCCTCGGGCAAGGATGGCGACGCTGACAGGAAGAATCTTGATCGTTTCACGGCGGAAGAGATCTATAAACGCGGCGAGTTCGAGCTGGAAAACAGCGCGAAGCCCAAGGACGCGGTATTCTATTTCAGTGAAGTCGAACGGCTCTATCCCTATTCGGAATGGGCAAAGCGCGCGCTGATCATGGAGGCTTATGCAAGCCATCGCGCCAAGGAATACGAAGATGCGCGCTCGGCCGCGCAACGTTTCATTGATACCTATCCGGGCGATGAAGACGCCGCATATGCGCAATATCTGCTGGCGCTGTCCTATTACGATCAGATTGATGAGGTCGGCCGCGATCAGGGCCTGACCTTCCAGGCGCTGCAATCGCTGCGTGAAGTCATCGAACGCTATCCCGACAGCGAATATGCGCGCAGCGCGATCCTGAAATTCGATCTGGCCTTCGACCATCTTGCCGCGAAGGAAATGGAGATCGGCCGCTATTACCTCAAGCGAGGGCATTACACGGCGGCGATCAACCGGTTCCGCGTCGTGGTTGAGGAGTTCCAGACCACGACCCAGACGCCCGAGGCCCTGATGCGTCTGGTCGAGGCCTATCTGGCGCTTGGCCTTTATCCCGAGGCGCAGACCGCCGGCGCGATTCTGGGCCATAACTTCCAGAGTTCGCCTTTCTATCGCGATGCCTATCAGCAATTGCGCGGTCAGGGCTTGTCGGCGGACGCGACCGGTGACAACTGGCTGACGAAAGTCTATCGCCAGATGATTCAAGGAGAATGGCTGTGACGCCAGCCCGATCGGGCTAGCGTGGCCATTTGCGCCCACATGCTGCGATCACTGGATATTCGGGACATGCTGCTGATCGACCGGCTCGAGCTTGGGTTCGGGCCGGGATTGAACGTTCTGACCGGGGAAACCGGCGCGGGAAAATCCATTCTTCTTGATTGCCTGGGATTTGTGCTGGGGTGGCGTGGTCGCGCGGACCTGGTACGGCAGGGGGCCACACAGGGCGAGGTGACCGCCGTCTTCGATTTGCCCCCCAATCATCCCTCGAGAGCCGTGCTGGCCGATGCGGGGATCGAGGTCGAGGATGATCAGCTTATCCTGCGTCGGATCAACGGCGGGGACGGGCGCAAGACCGGCTTTGTCAATGACCGGCGCGTTTCGGGCGAGGTTCTGCGGCGCTTGTCGGAAACGCTGGTTGAATTGCATGGTCAGCATGATGATCGCGGATTGCTGAACCCGCGCGGGCACCGTGCCTTGCTGGATGCCTATGGCGGCGTGGATCTGAGCGCGATTCGCAAGGCATGGAGCACCCGCAAAGAGGCCGGACGTTTGCTTGAAGAGGCCCTGGCGGCCCAGGCGGCGGCGCGCGAGGAAGAGGAATTCCTGCGCCACGCGGTGAAGGAGTTGGAGGATCTGGCCCCCGAGGCGGGCGAGGAAGCGACGCTGGACAGCAGCCGGCGCAACATGCAGGCCGCCGAACGCATCCGCGAGGATGTGCAGCGTGCACTGGCATTGCTGGGGGCCGAGGGCGCGGAATCTGCCATGGTCGAGGCAAGCCGTTGGCTGGAAGGCGCGGCGGACAAGGCCGAAGGACGGTTGGACGCGCCGATTTCAGCCCTGTCGCGTGCCCTGATCGAATTGGGCGAAGCCTATCAGGGTGTCGAGGATGCGCTGTCGGGGATGGATTTCGATCCCTATGCGCTGGAAGCGGTGGAAGAACGCCTTTTCGCGCTGAGGGCTCTGGCGCGGAAGCACTCGGTTCTAGCCGATGATCTCGCCGGACTGGCCGCGCAACTGCGCGACCGTCTGGACCGTCTGGATGCCGGGGATCAGCGGATTGCAGAATTGCGCCAGTCCGCGGCTGCAGCAGATGCGGAATATGACCGGCTGGCCACCGAACTGACCGAAAGGCGACGGCGGGCGGCGGCTGATCTGGACAAGGCAGTGTCCGCCGAACTGGCTCCGCTGAAGATGGAGCGGGCTGTCTTTACCACCGGCATCAGCCCCGGTGAGGCCGGGCCCGAGGGGCGTGACATCGTCGCATTTACCGTGGCCACCAATCCCGGAGCGCCTGCCGGGGCCCTGGACAAGATTGCCTCGGGCGGCGAACTGTCGCGCTTTCTGCTGGCGCTGAAGGTCTGCCTGGCCAAGGGCAATGACGCGCTGGTGCTGATATTCGATGAAATCGATCGGGGGGTTGGCGGGGCGACCGCCGATGCCGTCGGACGTCGTCTCAAACGTCTGGCCGAGGATGCACAGGTTCTGGTCGTCACCCATTCCCCGCAGGTCGCGGCGCAGGGGGCCAATCATTTCCGGGTATCGAAATCGGTTCACGACGGCATGACCACCTCGACCGTGACTCCGCTTGAACGTGATGACCGCATAGATGAAATCGCGCGGATGCTGTCGGGCGACAGGATCACCCAGGCGGCATCGGATGCAGCCATCTCCTTGCTGGAGGGCTGAGGCGCCGCTGCGGCGCTAGTCGGTCAGTCTGACCACGTCGCGCAGGATCGACTGGATCTTTCCGCTGTCGGGGTCGATGCGCATCAGCTGGTTCCCTGCAAGAGCGAATACGCTGCCCGTAGGCGGTGTGCCCAGCCCATAGCGTCCGGGGCGCTGGACCAGATCGATGCTGTCCATATCCACGGTTTCGCCGACTCGAAGCGCGGCGGCGGGCGCAGCAGAAGAATGCTGTGCCAGAAAGCCATTCTGCTGCGACATGTCTTGTGCCGTCATCGGCATGGAGGACAGAGCCAGCATCAAGCCCGGTGAAGCCACCAGCGCCAGAATGTGCAGTCGCATGATGAGATTCCTTTTCAGTCGGGAACCGAACAAGGAATTTGTGCTTCAGGTTCCCCGATCAGCCAGGCAACCCCATCACCTTGTGGTGATGGGGTCCGGCAATCAAGGGTCGAGGGTTCAGCTTTCGCCAGAGTGACGGCTGCGCGCCGCGAATCGGGGCAGCATGGCCGAGAAATCGCGACCATTGCCGTCTTCATCCTCGACAAAGGTCTTGTATTGCTCGGTGGCCAGGGCACCCATCGGGGTGTCGGCATCCACATCCTCGGCCGCGGCCTGGGCCAGACGCAGATCCTTCAGCATCAGTTCCGCCGCGAACCCCGGCTTGTAATCATTGTCTGCCGGGGATTGCGGTCCCACACCGGGTGCCGGGCAATAGCTGTTGATCGACCAGCTGGCCCCCGAACTGGTCGAGACCACGTCGAACATCTTCTGGCGGTCCAGGCCCAGCTTGTCGGCCAGCGCAAAGGCTTCGCAGGTGGCCAGCATGGTGACGCCAAGGATCATGTTGTTGCAGATCTTTGCGGATTGTCCGGCACCGGCCTCGCCGCAGAGCACGGCTTTCTGGCCCATGATGTCCAGCAGCGGCGCGACGATATCGAAATCCTGCTGCCGCCCGCCGACCATGAAGGTCAGGGTTCCGGCCTGTGCGCCGCCAATGCCGCCTGACACCGGCGCATCCAGCGCGCCCAAGCCCGCAGCCAACGCCTGTTCGGCCACCGTGCGCGCGCTGGCAACATCGACGGTCGAGCAATCGCAGAACACCGCACCTTCGCGCATCGCCGGGATCACCTGATCGGCCACGGCCCGCAGGATCTGGCCGTTGGGCAGCATCGAGATGACGACATCGGCATCTGCTGCGGCCCCGGCGGCGCTATCGACGGCCCGAACGCCATCGGGCGCGGGGGCGGCGGTATCGAATCCTGCGACCTCATGGCCTGCCTTGGCCAGGTTGGCGGCCATGGGGGCGCCCATATTGCCAAGCCCGATAAATCCGATCTTCATTTTCCTGTCTCCCATTTCATTTCATGCTCTCCCAGGGGCGCCAGCATCCTGTCCAGATTCTCGGGGGACGGATCGGCCTGCCAGTTCGGGTTGCGGTCCTTGTCGATGATCTGGGCGCGCACGCCTTCCAGGAAATCCGCGAATTCGGTGGCGCGATAGGTAAAGCGGAATTCGCGCGCCAATGATTCGCGAATGCTGGGGTCACGTCGCGCCTCGCGCACCATGCGCAGCCCCGCCGCCATGGACAGCGGCGAGTTGCGCCGGATGGCTTTGAGCGAGGATTCATCGCCCGCCTCTTCCAGAGCCGCAGTGATCGACTTGAGATCGGGCTGGCCAAAGGGCGACAGATCGCGGGTTGCCAGCGGCGATTCGGGCGGGGTTTCGCCCTTGATCCGGTTGAAATCTCCGGTCTGTTCCAGTGTCCGGATCAGTTCCGGCCATCTTGCCTCGGGCAGATAGACATCGGCAAAGCCGGCATGAATGGCGTCCCCGGCCCCCATGCGTCCGCCGGTCAGCGCCAGATATTCGCCAATTCGTCCGGGTGCATGGGCCAGAAGCCATGTCCCACCGACATCGGGAATCAGGCCGATTCCGGATTCAGGCATGGCAATCTGGCTGCTGTCGCCAACGATGCGCTGTTGTGCATGGCCGCCGATGCCGACGCCGCCGCCCATGATGAAACCCTGCATGAAGGCGACGATGGGCTTGGGATACTCTGCGATCGTGGCATTCAGCAGGTATTCGTCGCGAAAGAAGGCCCGTCCGACACTGTGATCACCGGATATTCCGGCGCGATAGACCGCGGCGATATCGCCTCCGGCGCAGAACGCCCGGTCGCCCTCGGCATCGATCACCACAAGGCTGACTGCCGGATCGTCGCACCATGCGTCCAGCGCCGCCTGTATTTCCAGCGCCATGTCGTGGCTGAGCGCATTCAGCGCCTTGGGACGGGTAAAGGTGATGCGCCCGGCCTTGCCCGAGATGCGGATGTTCAGATCTTGCACGCGTTACCCCCGTTCTGCCAATAGGCTGCGACCAATGATCAGCCGCATGATTTCATTCGTGCCTTCCAGAATCTGGTGAACGCGCAGGTCGCGCACGATCTTCTCGATCCCGTAATCGGCCAGATAGCCATAGCCGCCATGCAGCTGCAGGCATTGGTTTGCCACATCGAATGCGCGATCCGTGACATAAAGCTTGGCCATGGCGCAGAATTTCGAGGCATCCGGCGCGCCTTGATCCAGTTTCCATGCTGCCTGACGCAGGAATATCCGCGCCGATTGCAGGGCGGTTTCCATCTCGGCCAGCCGGAATTGCAGCGCCTGGAACTGGTCGAGGGATTTTCCAAAGGCCTTGCGTTCGCCCATATAGGTCAGCGTCTGGTCCAAGGCAGCCTGAGCGCCACCCAGGGCACTGGCAGCGATATTCAGGCGTCCGCCATCGAGACCGGCCATGGCATAGCTGAAGCCCTTGCCTTCTTCGCCCAGCAGATTGCTTGCCGGGATCATGCAGTCGTCGAACTGGACCTGTGCGGTGGGTTGCGCGCGCCAGCCCATCTTGTCTTCAAGCCCGCCAAAGGACAGGCCCTCGGTTCCGGTTTCGACAAGCACGGTGCTGATGCCCCTGGGGCCCTCGGCACCGGTGCGCACCATCACGACATAGAGATCCGAATAGCTGCCGCCCGAGATGAAGGCCTTGACGCCATTCAGCTTGTAACCCTGATCGCTGGCCTCGGCACGGGTGCGCAGCGCGGCCGCGTCCGATCCGCTGCCCGGTTCGGTCAGGCAATAGCTGGCCAGCTTTTCCATGCTGCACAGGCCGGGAAGCCAGGTCGCGCGGGCTTCATCGCTGCCGAACTTGTCGACCATTCCGGCGCACATATTGTGGATCGAAAGGAATGAGGCAACGGAAGGGCAGGCCATCGACAGTGCTTCGAAGACCAGCGTCGCATCCAGTCGCGACAGGCCAGATCCGCCGTTTTCCTCGCGCACATACAGCCCGCCAAATCCCAGCTGTGCGGTTTCTGTCCAGAGGCTGCGCGGGATGGTGCCCTGCGCTTCCCATTCGCGGGCGTGTGGGGCAATGCGGGACTGGCCAAAATCCCTGGCCATGTCAAAGATTGCCTGCTGCTCTTCACTGAGCGCGAAATCCATCTGATGTCTCCCCCCATCCTCTCATGAATTAAACGATTGTTTAATTGTCGGCGTTGATATCCGTTTCTGCAAGTGGCCCTTGATCATGCCCGGCAGGCGGCAAGACGGCACCGCGCGGATGTATCGAAAGAGTGCAGGCGTCAGGGGCAGCCGATCGGAGTTTCGCAAGGGCCGAATGTCCGGCGGACAGATCGGCAAGCTGCCGATTGACGGCGGCCCTGGGAATGAACATGGGCTGTGCGGTCACGATCCTGCCCTTTCTGATCCGCCGAGACCGGGACGCGAATCGAAGACGCGCGTCCCTTGATCGTCGTCTTGTGACGACCCGGGATATCCCCGGATCGTCCGAGCGCATAGGCTTGTGAGCCAGGGTTTAGTCCATGGCCTTGAAGTTGAACTCGCCACCGTCCTTGATGCCCGAGGGCCAGCGGGCGGTGACTGTCTTGGTCCGTGTATAGAAGCGGAACGCATCGGGACCATGCTGGTTCAGGTCGCCAAAGCCCGATTTTTTCCAGCCACCAAAGGTGTGATAGGCCAGCGGAACCGGGATCGGAACGTTCACCCCGACCATGCCGATATTGATGCGGCTGGCGAAATCGCGCGCGGCATCGCCATCGCGGGTAAAGATCGCGGTGCCATTGCCATATTCATGGTCCATGGCCAGTTTGATCGCTTCTTCATAGCTGCCGGCGCGGACAGTCGACAGGACCGGACCGAAGATCTCGGTCTTGTAGATGTCCATGTCGGGGGTGACGCGGTCGAACAGATGCGGACCGACGAAGAAGCCTTCTTCATAGCCCTGCAGGCTGAAGTCACGACCATCCACGACAAGTTCCGCACCCTGATCGATGCCTGTCTGCACCAGACGCAGGATGTTTTCCTTGGCAGCCTTGGTGACCACGGGGCCGTAATCGACATCATCGCCAGCGGTATAGGGGCCGACTTTCAGCTTTTCGATCCGCGGGATCAGCTTTTCGATCAGCGCATCGGCGGTTTTCTCGCCCACGGGAACCGCAACCGAAATCGCCATGCAACGTTCGCCCGCAGCGCCGAAACCGGCACCCACCAGCGCATCTGCTGCCTGATCCATATCGGCATCGGGCATGATGATCATGTGGTTCTTCGCACCGCCGAAGCACTGGGCACGTTTGCCCGTCGCCGCTGCGCGTTCATAGATATATTGCGCGATCGGGGTCGAGCCGACAAAGCCCACGGCCTGGATGATCTCGCTGTCCAGAATGGCGTCGACACTGTCCTTGTCGCCATTGATGACCTGCAGCACGCCGTCGGGAAGGCCGGCTTCCTGCAGCAGTTGCGCCAGCATCAGCGGCACCGAGGGGTCGCGTTCCGAGGGTTTCAGGATCATCGCGTTGCCGGCAGCCAGCGCCGGACCCATTTTCCACAGCGGGATCATGGCCGGGAAGTTGAAGGGCGTGATGCCTGCAACGACACCCAGGGGCTGACGCATCGAATACATGTCGATGCCGGTCCCGGCGTTGTCGGTATATTCACCTTTCAGCAGATGCGGTGCGCCAATGCAGAATTCGATCACTTCCAGACCGCGCTGCACGTCGCCCTTGGCATCGGGGAAGGTCTTGCCATGTTCCGAGGACAGCGCCTCGGCCAGCTTGTCCATGTCGCGATTGATTAGACGGACGAATTCCATCATGACGCGTGCGCGTCGCTGCGGGTTGGTGGCACCCCATTTGACCTGAGCGCGGGCGGCGCTTTCGACGGCGGCATCAAGCTCGGCCTTGGTGGCCAGGCTGACCTTGGCCTGCACTTCGCCGGTGGCAGGGTTGTAGACATCCGAGAAACGTCCCGAAGTGCCCTTGTATTCCTTGCCGTCAACCCAGTGATGGATCTCTTTCATTGCATCCTCCATATCGCATTGGCGAAAGGATAGCCTTGCGGAAATGCCGGTAAAAGAGGCATGTTAACAAAAACGTTTTGCGTTTTTGCAAAGGATGACGCTGTGGATTGGGATGATCTTCGCATTTTTCTGGCTGTGGCGAGGTCGGAAAGCCTTTCCGGGGCAGGGCGGCGCCTTGCCATGGATGCCTCGACCGTGGGGCGGCGCATTGCGCGGCTGGAACATGACATCGGGGCGACGCTGTTTGCCAAGACTCCGCAAGGCTACAGGCTGACGGCGGAAGGCGGTCGGCTGGTTGCGCCGGCCGAGGCGGCCGAAAAGGCGGCCAAGGCCGCCAATGAAGCCACCCGGCAAGAGGCGGGTATCAGCGGCGTCCTGCGGATCGGTGCGCCTGACGGCTGTGCGAACTACCTGTTGCCGCAGGTCGCCCATAAGCTGTGCGAGGCGCATCCGGGGCTCGAGGTGCAGATCGTTGCCTTGCCCCGTGTGGTGAACCTGTCCAAGCGCGAGGCCGATATGGCCATTGCCGTCTCGCCCCCCGATACGGGGCGGCTGACCGTGCAGCGGCTGACCGACTATCACCTGCATCTGGCCGCCCATCGCGACTATCTTCAACGCCATCCGGACATTCGCGATCTGCCGGATCTTCGCCGTCACCGGATGGTCGGCTATATTCCCGACATGATCTTTGATCGCGAGCTGGACTATCTGTCCGAAACCGGGGTTCAGACTGCCCAGATCACCTCGAATTCGGTCTCGGTGCAGATGCAGGCGATCCGCGCGGCGGCGGGGCTGGGCATCGTTCATGACTTTGCCATTCCCTTCGCCCCTGATCTGCAGGTCATCCTGCCGGATCGAATCGCGCTCAAGCGCAGCTTCTGGCTGCTGCGCCATGCGGATGATCGCGGGTCACGTCGAATGAACCTGCTGGCCGAGGCCCTGACCCATAATCTGCGGGCAGAGACAGCGCGTCTGGAGGGCCTGGTGCGGGCAGGCATGACGCGAGACACTTGACGCGGGACGAATAGGGGAAAAGGATAAACCTGATACTACGCTGAAGGGAGTACAGGTCGATGCTGGTCAAACAGTTGCTATCCATGAAGGAAACATCCGGCAAGCCGGGGATTGCGGCAGCGACGATTGTCACGATCCGTCCCGATGCGACCTTAGCCGAGGCTGCCAGGGTGCTGTGCGAACAGCGTATTGGTGCCATCGTGGTCTCCGAAGACGGCAAGACCCCGGCCGGGATCCTTTCCGAGCGGGACATCGTGAAGCAGCTTGGCCTGAAGGGGCCCGAGGTGCTTTCAACCACGATCAACGAGGTGATGACCCGCGAAGTGCAGACCTGCGTGACGGGCGATGATGCCATGTCCGTGCTGGAACGCATGACCGAAGGGCGGTTTCGCCATATGCCGGTGGTCGATGAGAACGGGCATATGCTGGGGCTGGTCTCTATCGGGGATGCGGTCAGCGGGCGGCTGAAGGAACTGTCGGCCGAGAAAGAGGCCCTGACCGGGATGATCATGGGCAGCTAGGCGCGTTTTTCGCGGTGCCGTTGCATTCAGGGCTGGAATCGGGTTTTCCTGTCGGGATCAAGGACGAGGATGACTGCCCATGCGTATTGGCCTTTACCCCGGCACGTTTGACCCGATCACGCTTGGGCATGTCGATATCATCGAACGCGCCATGGCTCTGGTGGACCGGCTGGTGATCGGCGTTGCGATCAACCGTGACAAGAAGCCATTGTTTGACCTGGACGAGCGGGTCAAGATGGTGCGCGCGGAATGCGACAAGATCGCGGCAAGAACCGGAGGGGAGATCCTTGTTCACCCCTTTGAAAACCTGCTGATCGATTGCGCGCGCGACGTCGGCGCGGGGGTGATCGTGCGGGGGCTGCGGGCCGTGGCCGATTTCGAATATGAATTCCAGATGGTGGGCATGAACCGTGCCCTCGATTCCAGTATCGAGACGGTCTTCCTGATGGCCGATGCGCGCCGACAGGCGATTGCCTCGAAGCTGGTCAAGGAAATTGCCCGGCTGGGCGGTGACGTCTCGCAATTCGTCACCGAGCCGGTCAAACAGGCGCTGCACGCCCGCTTTTGCTGACGCTGTGCTTTTTATTGCGTGGTTCTGCGATCCGGCCTAACCTTTGGGGTGACTCTGCGCCATATGGAGAGCCGATATGACCCCAGAGACCGGGGATGACAGGCCGCAGCCTGTCGATCCCGTCGTTCTTCAGCCGGATATCCTGCCGCCACCGGCCCATATCTCCATGTCCGATCTGGGTACGGTGCTGGTGGCCGGATGGCGTGATTTCCGCCGCGCGCCGGCCTTTGGCCTGTTCTTCAGTGCATTCTATGTTCTGGGCGGACTGGTCCTGGCGCTGGTGGCTTTTGCTGCGGGACGGGACTGGTGGCTGATTCCCTTCGTCCTTGGCTTTCCCTTGATCGCGCCTTTTGCGGCCATTGGCCTTTACGAGGTCAGCCGACGGATCGAGATGGAAGAGCAACTGGACTGGCCGTCGGTGCTGCGCGTGGTCTTTGCGCAGAAGGACCGGCAGGTGCCTTCGATGGCAATGGTGGTGCTGTTGCTGTTCATGTTCTGGGTTTTCGTGGCCCATACGGTGTTTGCACTGTTCATGGGGGTGTCATCGCTGACCAATATCACCTCTTCTGCGGCACTGATCTTCGAAGGGCGCGGGCTGGTCATGCTGCTGGTCGGAACGGTGATCGGTGCGGGATTTGCCGCGGTGCTGTTTTCATTCACCGTGGTCGGTCTGCCGATCCTGCTGGAACGTGAGGTCGATTTCATTACCGCCATCATCACCTCGGTTCAGGCAGTCACGGCCAATCCATTGGTGTTGCTGGTCTGGGCGGCCATGATTGCGGGACTGCTGTTCCTGGCGATCATCCCGTATTTCCTGGGACTGCTGGTCGTTCTGCCCGTGCTGGGTCATGCAAGCTGGCACATGTACCGCCGCCTGCTGCCGGATCCGGACTGAGATCCCATCGTTTGCATTGCCGGAGAGAGGGGATGTCTGTGGTTCCTGCGATGGCGTGGGGTCACGGCTGGGCAGGTCTTGTTTCCGGTCGGCGGCGTCAAGGGGGGCACAATGCGAAACGGCCCGCAAATGGCGGGCCGTTGGCAAGCGGATGGGATGGGCCTGCTCAGCTGGCGGTGGGGGCTGCCAGTTTCTTGGTGCCACCATTGGCAAGCGGATCTTCCTGCCGTTGCACCGAGCCTTCGAAATGGGCCCCGGATTCGATCGCGATCGTCTTGTGGATGATGTCGCCTTCGACGCGTGCGGTGGCCGTCAGGCGAACCTTCAGACCGCGGACGCGTCCGATGACACGACCGTTGACAACCACGTCGTCGCCGACAATTTCGCCCTTGATCGTGGCGCTTTCACCAATGACCAGCTGATGGGCGCGGATGTCGCCTTCGACATTGCCTTCAATCTGGATGTCGCCATCCGTGCTGATGTTGCCGCTGACCTTCAGATCCGACGACAGGACCGAGGGCGTGTTGCGCATGCGAGATGCCGCAGGCGCCGATTCTGTCGGCCGTTCCGGGGCCGGGGCCGGGGTCGCCGGTGCCGAGGTCTCGGGGGCGGAGGTCGCGGTGGATTGTTGTGAACGGGTCTCTGTCACGCGGGTCTTAGAAAACATTGCTAGCTGCCTTGATGAAGGTCATCGGGTCGACTGCCCGACCTTTCATCCGTACCTCGTAATGCAGATGCGGACCGGTCGAGCGTCCGGTATTCCCCATATCACCGATCAGATCGCCTTGCGACACCCTTTGCCCCTTCTTGACGCGGATTCGCGACAGGTGACCAAAACGCGTTTCCACGCCCAGTTCATGCTGGATCTTGATCAGGTTGCCGTAACCGTTCTGGCGGCCCGCAAAGGTGACCACGCCATCGCCGGTGGCATAGATCGGCGTGCCCACCGGAGCGGCCATGTCGATGCCCTCATGCATCCGGCCCCAGCGGCGACCAAACCCCGATGAATAGCGAAAGTTGGATTTGACCGGCATGGCCAGAGGCAGTTTCTCAATGGCGATGCGATAGGTGTTCATCTGGTCCAGCGTGACGATGATCTGCTTCGCCTTGGTTTCTTCCTTCGACAGGGCAGCATTGCCACGTGTGGATTGCGACAGGGGGGTCAGAGGGCCGCCTTGACCAGAAAACCCGCTGCGAATGGTGCGCAGCACTTCGTCGGGGTTCATGCCGACGGAACGGAACACCTTGTCCAGCGGTTTCACCGAAACGGTGACCGCGTTTTCAAGCTGGTTGAGGATTTCGTCGTTGCGGGCAATGATTTCATCCCGCTGCTCTTCGACATCCGCAAGAGTCGAGCGGGCCGTTTCCGCCTCGTGCAGGGCCTCGACGCGCTCTGCCGCAGCCGTGCGCAGTTCTTCGGACAGCACGTCCAGCGTGACCGACAGTTCGTCATCGACGCTGCCGTGGTTGCTGGAAGGATCCTTGTCGCCAGCTGCCGCGGCAAGCCGCTGCGCGTCATCGCGTTCGTTCATGGCTTCGCGCAAGGTCTGCTGAACCACCTGAAGCCCGGTTTCCAACTCGCGGCGGCGCTCGTCCATGGCCAGCAGCTTGGACTGCATTTGCGAAACCTGGTCCAGGGCCACGGTAAAACGTTGCTGCGCCGCGACTGCTTCGGCTGCGCGGGCGTCGCGTTCGGCCGAAAGCTCATCCAGACGTTCTTCGAAGGCATCCTGTGCCCGCAGCGCCTGATCACGGTGAGAACCGGAGCTGATCGTGTCGATGACCAGGATGGAACTGGCAATCAGGGTCCAGCCCAGAACTGCCACTACCCCGCCCAGCCCCAGCAATTGGGTCAACGGGCGCAGCCTGACGAAACGCGTGGCCCCGTCCGAGCGCAGGAAAAGGCGCTGTTCGGGCAGGATGCGTTCCAACGAGCTGTTCAGGCGGTTCACGAAGTTCAGTGACAAGATATGTCCCCCGGCGACACACCCCTGTTCAGTCCGGGGCACTCTGGTTCCAGTCCTATGGCGGTAAACAGGAGCCGTGCCTTCATGGCAACACGTCCGGTCCGCCATGGCGGAGAAATGGGCGAATACACGCCCGAGCGGCGAATTTCCGCCGAAGAATTCGGCCATTCACGAGAATATCAGGTGATTTCATAGGGCAGTGGCCCGCTGCGGTCTGCCGGGATGCGCAGGGGGCGGTCGATTGGGGGGACCGATCTCTGGTGGCAATCTGGCCGCGGACAGATGCGACAGGAAATGCCGATCGGCTCGAAGGCCTGTGGCTGGTTCAGATCCAGCCCGTCGGCATAGACCATGCCTTCGGCATGGGCGATTTCGCAGCCCAGGCCGATGGCGAAGCGGCGCACCGGCGCATTGAAGACCCCGGCCTGTTTCGAGACTTCGCGCGACAGCAGCAAATAGCGGACTCCATCCGGCGTCTCGGCAAGCTGGCGCAGAAAGCGCCCCGGTTGTTCGAAGGCCCGATGGACATTCCACAGCGGACAGGCACCGCCAAAGCGGGCAAACTGCAACCGGGTGGCAGAATGACGCTTGGTGATGGTTCCGGCCTGATCAACGCGCACGAAGAAGAACGGCACGCCCTTGGCGCCGGGCCGTTGCAGGGTGGACAGCCGGTGCGCGACCTGTTCAAGGGATGCATTGAACAGATGCGACAGACGTTCAAGGTCATGCCGCTCGGTCTGGGCCGCAGCCAGAAAATCGCGATAGGGCATCAATGCGGCACCGGCAAAGTAATTCGCAAGGCCAAGCCGGGCGATCTCGCGCGCGGTCGGATTGCGAAAACGCGCCAGATCCAGCGTTGCCTCAAGCAGGTCCGACTGACGTTCCAGCGCGACCAGATGCAACAGCTGGAACAGTCGCGTCGCCGCCTCGGCCGAGGCATTGACCGCGATGACATTGCCTTCGCGGCGAAAGACCGCATTCGCGGGCAGTTCGACCAGCGACACGGTGATATTGTTCTGAGCCAGGGCCGAGACGGCTGCCTGCCACAGGTCTATCCTTTGGCCTTGAGGGCAGGCGAAACGTTCCGCCGCGCGGTCCACTGCGTCAATATAGTTGTCGCAATAATGGAAGAAGTCGCGCACTTCCTCCCAGGGCGTCGACAAGGCATTCTGTCCGGCGGCACCGATGGCTTCGTCCAGAGCGGCCAGGCGTTCCTGGCCCTGCCGATGCGCCCGGTAGAGATCCAGGAATGCCCGCGCCAGAACCGGAGCATTGGTGGCCGCTAGCCGAAGATCGGCAAGGGGCGGGGTGGTATCAAACAGCGGATCGGCCAGTGCCTCCTGCATGTCGATCACCATGCGTTCGGCATCGCCCGCCGCCAGGGTGGTCAGATCTATGCCGAATTCCTGGGCAAGGCGCAGCAGAACCCCGGCCGAGATGGGGCGATGATTGTTCTCCATCTGCGACAGATAGGGCAGAGAGACCCCCAGCCGTTCAGCAAAGCGTTTCTGGGTCAATCCGCCCCGGGCGCGGGTTTCGCGCAGGGCCGTGCCGGCGTAAATCTTTTGGGTGGCCATTCTTGCCTCCGTTCTTTGCAAATAAGGCTGTAGCCTTTGCAAAGTCCTTCGGGCAAGCCCCTTGCTGCCGGTGGGCAGCGGCGGGTCATCTGCGCGACGGATCGGGACGGGGATGCTTGGTGCCATGGGACAACGATGGCAGCCAAAGATTAAGATCGGGTTTCCCGCAGATATCTACCCCATGCGGGCCAGTTGCCTTTCGCGTCTGAAGACCCAGAGGATTGCCAGCAAGGATCCCAGTGCCGAGGCGCACATGATGACCAGCAGCGGTGCCGCCCCCGATCCGGGGGTCAGCAGAGCGCCTGCCACGGCGGAAAGCGCCGCGCCACCCGCCACGGCCAGGGCGCCGCCCAGACCGCTGGCCGTGCCGGCAAGTTCGGGGCGGACGTTCATCATGCCGGCGTTGGTATTGGGCATGACCAGCCCGTTGCCCAGGCCCATGATGCCAATGGAGCCAAAGAAGATCAGCGGGCTGACCACGCCAGCAAGGGTCGAGATCAGCGACAGGGACAGGGCCGCAAAGCAGATCGACGCTCCGGCCAGCACCATCCGGTTCAACCCGATGCGCGCGGTATAGCGCCCCGACAGGAAGTTCCCGGTCAGATAACCGATCGAAGGAGAGGCGAAGAAATAGCCGACCTGAGCGGTCGTCAGGCCAAAGACCTGCTCTCCGACAAAGGGGGCGCCGCCCAGATAGGCGAAGAAACAGCCCGAAGAGAGCGTTGCCGCAAGGCAATAGCCACAGAAACGATGCGACCGTGCCAGAACCGGATAGTTGGCGATCTGCTGGCGCATGGTGATGCCGCCGCCACGGACGGTTTCGCCCATGTCGCGCCAGACGACGATCAGCACAACCATTGCCAGCAGGCCCATCATGGCGAAATTCGCCCGCCACCCAAAGGCTTCGTCCATGATCCCTCCGATCACCGGGGCGATCATGGGGACCACGGCCATGCCCATTGTGACATAGCCGATCATCGAGGCTGCCTTGTCGCCCTCGAACATGTCGCGCACGGTGGCGCGAGACAGCAGCATGCAGACCGAGATGACCGCCTGGATCATCCGAAAGAACAGAAAGCTCGATGCCGTGGGCGCGATCAAAGTCCCCACCGTTGCCAGCAGGAACAGGACAAGCCCCGTCAGCGCCACCGGCCTGCGCCCGAAACGGTCGCTGATCGGGCCGCCCAGCAACTGCAGCAGGGCGCTGGCCCCGATATAGGCCGACACGGACAGTTGCATCAGCGCGTAATCGACGCCGAAATCCCGTGCCATGCCCGGAAGAGAGGGCAGAAACACGTTCATCGACAATGCGGACACACCGGATAGCGCGACCAGGGTCACGGGATGGGGTGGCGTTCGGGCTGCGCTCATCCGTGGAGCGACAGGTCTGATCGGAAAGTTGTCATCCTGGTCGCGCCTAATCCCATTGCGACTGGCGGTCGCGCGCGAGATTGCCGAAACGGGTGAATTGCCCCTCGAAGGACAGTTCGACGGTGCCGATCGGGCCGTGACGCTGCTTGCCAAGGATGACCTCGGCCTTGCCGTGCACCTGCTCCATGATCTGCTGCCATTTGGCCATGGCATCCAGATCCGCATCCGAGGGCTTTTCGCGCTCGCGGTAATATTCCTCGCGGAAGACGAACATCACGATATCGGCATCCTGCTCGATACTGCCCGATTCACGCAGATCGGACAGCTGAGGCCGCTTGTCATCGCGGTTTTCGACCTGGCGTGACAACTGCGACAGGGCAATCACCGGGATGTTCAGTTCCTTGGCGATGGCCTTCAGGCCCTGGGTGATCTCGCTGACCTCGTTCACACGACTGTCCTTGGCGCTGGCGGCCTTGAGCAGTTGAAGATAGTCGACCATCAGCACGTCCAGACCATGGGTCCGCTTCAGCTTGCGCGCGCGGGCGGCCAGCTGGTTGATCGGCAGGGCAGGTGTGTCGTCGATATAGAGCGGGCAGTTCTGAAGGGCATGGGCGGCCTCGACAAAGCGGCGGAACTCGCCCTCGTCCATGTTCCCGCTGCGGATACGCTCCGAAGGCACCTCGGCTGCCTCTGACAGGATCCGCGCAGCAAGCTGTTCGGCCGACATCTCAAGGCTGAAGAAACCGACAACACCGCCTTCGACCGTGCCGATCGAGCCATCGGGGCGTTCGCCGGTCTTGTGTGCCTTGGCAATATTGAAGGCAATATTGGTTGCCAGCGAGGTTTTCCCCATCGACGGACGTCCGGCCAGAATGATCAGGTCGGAATTGTTCAGCCCGCCCATCTTGCTGTCCAGATCGACCAGGCCGGTCGAAATGCCCGACAGTTTCCCGTCGCGCTGATAGGCGGCATTGGCGGCCTGAACGGCTCCGGTCACGGCTTTCAGAAAACTTTGAAATCCGCGTTCGGCCACGCCCTGTTCGCCCAGCTTGTAAAGGGTTTGCTCGGCTGCCTTGATCTGTTCCTCGGCGTCGTCGCCGACCTCGACACTGGCGGCGCGGGCGGAAATGTCCTGTCCCAGTCCGATCAATTCGCGCCGCAGTGCGAATTCGCGGATCATCTGGGCATAGTCACGCGCCGCATAGGCCGAGATCGCCGAGGCGGCCAGCCGCGCAAGATAGGGTGCGCCGCCCAGTTCCTTCAGCCCGTCGTCATTTTCAAGGAAGGCCTTGATGGTGACCGGGCTTGCCAGCGCATTCTTGCGGATGCGTTCGGCACAGATTTCAAAGATGCGCGCGTGAACCGGATGATAGAAATGCTCGGGCTTGATGACCTGGCTGACACGGTCGAAGACGTCATTATTGGTCAGCAAGGCTCCCAGCAACTGCTGTTCCGCCTCAAGCGAATAGGGGATCGCAGCCTTGTCTTCGCCGTCGGTTTCCTGACCCGGAATGATGACCCGCAACCCGCTCATGTTCGATGCCCCCGTCGATTCTTGTCGTTGGCCATTTATGTCACATCGCGCCGGTTGGGGCCATCTGCATCTGGGTGAGGTCAGCCGTTCGCTGCCTGCCAGGCGCGGGGATTGGTCAGGAAGGTGCGCACCTCGTCCAGCGTCTTCTGGTCAAAGGCTTCCTGCTTGCGGGCCTCTTCCAGAACGTCCCACCAGGTGCACAGGTGGTGCAGCTGGACACCGTGATCGGCAAGGCGCTGGGTCGTTTCGGAAAAGATGCCGTAATAGAAAATCACGGCAGTATGGGCACAGCTTGCCCCGGTTTCACGGATTGCATCCACGAAGGACAGCTTGCTGCCGCCATCGGTGGTCAGATCCTCGACCAGCAGCACGCGCTGCCCCTCGGTCATCACGCCCTCGATCCGGGCATTGCGGCCGTAACCCTTGGGCTTCTTGCGCACATAGGTCATCGGCAGGGCCAGGCGTTCGGCCATCATCGCGGCAAAGGGAATGCCCGCGGTTTCGCCGCCTGCGACATTGTCGAAGGCCTCGAACCCGGCATCGCGCATCACCGTGGCGGCCAGGAAATCCATCAATGTCTGGCGCACGCGGGGAAAGCTGATGATGCGGCGGCAATCGACATAGGTCGGCCCCTTGAGGCCAGAGGCATAGGTGAATGGCTGTTCGGCGTTGAAATCCACCGCCTTGATTTCCAGCAGCATGCGCGCTGTCAGACGGGCGATTTCCTCGCGGGTGGGATAGGGCAGGCTCATGCGTCCTCCAGATGCCAGTAAAGCGGGAAACCCGCATCGAACAAGGTTACGGTTTCGTCTCCGGTGGAAACGGTCTCGGGATAGCTGGCGGGCTGATCGCGTCTGGTCAGGCGGATGCGATCCTCGTTGGGGGCCATGCCGTAGAACGCTGCCCCATTGAGGCTGGTGAAAGCCTCCAGCTTGTCCAGCTTGCCTTCCTGTTCGAAGACATGGGCCAGAATGGACATCGTGTTGGGCGCGGTAAAGCACCCGGCGCAGCCGCAGGGTTGCAGCTTGGCGCTGTCGGGATGGGGCGCGCTGTCGGTGCCAAGGAAAAACCGGGCCTCGCCGCTGGTTGCCGCCTCGCGCAATGCCAGACGATGGCTTTCGCGTTTGGCCACCGGCAGGCAGTAGTAATGCGGGCGGATGCCTCCTGCCAGGATGGCATTGCGGTTGATGACCAGATGATGCGTGGTGATCGTTGCGCCCAGGTTCTCGCCGCCGGAACGGGCATAGGCGACGCCATCCGCGGTGGTGATATGTTCCATCACCACCCGCAGATCCGGGGTGGCGCGGCGCAGCGGGTCCAGAATGCGGTCGATGAAGACGGCCTCGCGGTCGAAAATATCCACTTCGGAATCGGTAACTTCACCATGCACGCACAGGGGGATGCCGGCCTCTGCCATGGCGTCCAGAACGGGGCGCACGCGGTCGAAATCGGTCACGCCGCTGGCGGAATTGGTGGTTGCCCCGGCGGGATACAGCTTGACTGCGCGGATGATACCGTCGCGATGCGCGGCAACCACGTCGGCGGGATCGGTGCCATCGGTCAGGTAGAGCGTCATTTGCGGTTGCAGCGGCGCGCCTTCGGGCAGGGCGGCAAGAATCCGGTCGCGATAGGCGGCGGCTTGCTGGCCGGTCACGACGGGCGGCACAAGGTTGGGCATGATGATCGCGCGGCCGAAACCGGCAGAGAGCGGGGCCACGGCCGACAGCATTGCGCCATCGCGCAAATGCAGGTGCCAGTCGTCTGGGCGGCGAAGGGTGATGCTTTCGGTCATGGGATGCCTCTATACACGCCGCGCAGGGCTTGCCAAGATTGCCGATGAGCGATTGACAATATTGTAACACGGTCATTTTTGAAAACTGTGATACATTGTCTGCCATATGGCGCGTCGGAATTTTCTGACCGCCCAAGGAATTTGAAAGATACAATGACAGAATTGAAGAATTTGATGGGCGCTGCCATCGTGCCTGCCCGGGTCTGGGCACAGATGGCACGGATCGCTGTTGATTCCCAAATGGTGATCACCATGCGCATGGCAGGAATGATCGGGCTGACCCCGCAATCCCCGGGCGAGCCGTTCCGGATGGTGGCCGAAAAACATGCTGCCGCCTCGGAGTCGCTGTTCGCGATGACCGAGGCGGCAAGCCGTGGCGCAAGTCTCGAACGAGTCATGACCGCCGCGCTGCGCCCCTATAGCAAACGCACGCGTGCAAATTCGCGCCGTCTGACCCGGCAGGGCTGATCTGCGGATCAGAGGCCGGGGAAACTCAGCGGAACATCAGCACCGGCACCTTGCAGCTGCGGACCATTTCCGTGGTGGTCGAGCCGATCACCAGGCTGCGGATGCGGCTGTGACCATAGGCGCCCATCACCAGCATGTCGAAGCCTTCGCCTTCGATCAGCGCGCTCAGCGCTGAATCGGGGTGGCCGTCGACCTGGCGCGTCGCGACCTGCAACCCTGCTGCGCGCAGCTTGTCTGCGGCCAGTTTCAGTTTGCTTTGCGTCTGAGCATCGGCATTTCCAACCGTGACAAGTGTCAGCTCCAGCCCTTGATACAGCGGGCTTTGTGCCATGTAATCAACGGCTTTCTGTGCCGAAGCGCCGCCATCATAGGCGACAAGGATCTTGTTGACCGGACGGAACGCGCGCGAGGCGACCAGGACGGGTTTCTGGCTGACACGCACGATACGTTCCAGATTCGACCCCAGGTGCCCCTTGGCGAAATCGGCAGCCTCGCCACGTTTTCCGATCAGGACAACGCGGGTTTCCGACTGCAATTCGGCCACGGTTTCAACCAGATCGCCCTGCAGAAGCCGGGTGGTGACCTCGGTCGCGCCGGCCTTTTCCACCAGGGCGCGGGCATCATCCAGGATGGCCCGGCCGTGCTCATTGGCAACCCGTGCCCGCTGTTCATCCAGCGTGGCCAGTTCTTCCAGCAGGCGCTTGCGTGCTCCCAGCCGGATCGAACCGGACAGATCCTGCTGGTCCGCGCCCTGACGGCGCCCCATGATATGCAGCAATTCCACCGCCGCACCGGTGCGCCCGGAAATCCAGGCTGCATGTTCGCAGACCGAGGCCGCATAGATCGACCCGTCCACCAAAGCGATAATCTTCTCGGCCATTACGATGCCCTCCTCAATGCGCCGCAAGCTTGTCCATCGCGCCCGGCTTGTCGTGAATCGCCAGCCGGTCAACGATGGTTTCAGAGGCTTCGTTCAAGCCTACCAGTTCAACCTCGGCCCCGTCGCGGCGGAATTTCAGAATCGCCATGTCCAGTGCCTGAACCGAGCTGATATCCCAGATATGTGCGCCGCTGACGTCGATGATCACCTTGTCCAGAGCCTCGCGGAAGTCGAAGGCGGCCATGAAATCCTCGACCGAGCCATAGAAGAGCTGGCCTTGGACGACATAGCGCCGTTCGCGCCCGTCCGGGGAAATCGTCGAGCTGACACTGAACAGCTGTGCGATCTTGGCGGCAAAGAAGATGCCCGACAGCAGCACGCCGACCAGAACGCCGATCGCCAGATTGTGCGTGTAGACCACGGTTGCCACGGTCGCGAGCATCACCACCGAGGATGAACGGGGATGGGTGCGCAGGTTCTGGATCGAGGACCAGCTGAACGTGCCGATCGACACCATGATCATGATCGCGACCAGTGCTGCCATGGGGATCTGGCTGACCAGATCGCCCAGACCCACGACGAGAATCAGCAGGAAGACCCCGGCGACGAAAGAGGACAGACGTCCTCGCCCGCCGGATTTCACGTTGATCATCGACTGGCCGATCATCGCGCAACCCGCCATGCCGCCGATGAAGCCGGTGGCGGTATTGGCCAGGCCCTGACCGATGCATTCCTGATTGCGGTTCGAGCGCGTGTCGGTCAGCTCGTCCACAAGGTTCTGCGTCATCAGGCTTTCCAGCAGGCCGACGACAGCGACGGCCAGTGAATAGGGCAGGATGATCTGCAGCGTTTCCAGATTCAGCGGAATATCGGGGATCAGGAACACGGGCAGCGTGTCGGGCAGTTCACCCATGTCGCCGACGGTGCGCACGTCCCAGCCCATCAACATGCTCAGCGAGGTCAGGACGATGATCGTGACCAGCGGTGAGGGGATGGCCTTGGTGATGCGCGGGAACAGATAGATGATCGCCAGTGCCGCGGCCACCAGCGGGTAGGTCAGGAATGGCACCCTGCTTGGGTCAAGCTCGGGCAGTTGTGCCATGAAGATCAGGATCGCCAGCGCATTCACGAAGCCGGTCATCACCGATTTCGACACATAGCGCATGACGAAGCCCAGCTTCAACAAGCCGCAGCAGATCTGTATCAGCCCGGCCAGAACTGTGGCGGCCAGCAGGTATTGCAGGCCGTGATCGCGCACCAATGTGACCATCAGCACGGCGGTCGCCGCCGTTGCGGCCGAGATCATCCCCGGTCGCCCGCCGGTGATCGCGGTGATCACCGCAATCGAAAAGCTGGCATAAAGCCCGACCTTCGGGTCGACGCCGGCAATGATTGAAAAGGCGATTGCCTCGGGGATCAGCGCCAGAGCCACAACCAGGCCCGACAGAAGGTCAGGCCGGATATTCCCGGTCCATTGGCGTTTGTAGGTATCGAATGAAAACATGAACAATCCGTTCCCGACCGGTGCGACCTATGCGGGTCACGTCGGCATTGCTGTATAAGGTTCGGTTTATCCGGCGGATCAGCGGCCGGAAGAGCCACCCGGAATCTCACCGGGTCCATGCGCGTATTGGGGGCTGATAGGCGCAAACATCGCCGGATCGCAACCCCAGCCTGCGGCTTTTTCGCGCAGCTGTGGCCAAACTGAAATGCCGCCGCAAGGGGGCGGCGGCATTCTCATGTCATGAAGGGCGCCGTCAGGGACGCGTCCGCAGCAGCCCCATGATGTCCTTGGTGCGCTCCAGAATCGGGGAGGCGATCTCATCGGCGCGTATCGCGCCCTGACCCAGAATCCGGTCGATCTCGGCCGGGTCGTCCATGAATTCACCCATTTTCCTGGTGATCGGGGCCAATGTGGCAACGGCAACCTCGGCCAGGGCGGGCTTGAAGGCGCCAAAGCCCTGACCTTCGAAACGCGCCAGGACCTGATCGGGGGTCTCATCTGCCAATGCGGCATAAATATTGATCAGGTTGCGCGCCTCGGGCCGGTCTTTCAGACCTTCCATGTTTCCGGGCAGCGGATCGGCATCAGTGCGTGCCTTGCGGATCTTCTGGGCGATGGCATCGGCATTGTCGGTCAGATTGATGCGGCTGGCATCCGAAGGATCCGATTTCGACATCTTCTTGGAACCGTCGCGCAGGGACATGACGCGGGTGGCCGCCCCTTCGATCAAGGGTTCGGTGATCGGGAAATGATTGACGCCGTAATCATGGTTGAACTTGGCCGCGACATCACGGGTCAGTTCCAGATGCTGCTTCTGATCTTCGCCCACAGGGACGGCGGTGGCCTGATAGGTCAGGATGTCGGCCGCCATCAACGCCGGATAGGCCAGCAGGCCAAGGCTGACATTTTCGCTGTTCTTGCCGGCCTTGTCCTTGAACTGGGTCATCCGGTACATCCAGCCGACACGGGCGACCGTGTTGAACAACCATGCCATTTCGGCATGGGCGCTGACCTGGCTCTGGTTGAACAGGATGGATTTCACGGGATCGACGCCTGATGCCATGAAGGCGGCGGCGGCCTCGCGGGTGCGGTTGCGCAGCGCCTCGGGGTCCTGCCAGACGGTCATCGCATGCAGATCCACGATGCAATAGACCGTTTCGGCCTGATCGCCCTGAAGGGCGGCAAAGCGTTTCAGCGCCCCCAGATAGTTACCAAGGGTCAACCCGCCCGACGGCTGGATGCCCGAAAAAATGCGGGGGGTGAAACCCGGATTGCTCGTCTCGCTCATGTCTGGCCTGCTTGGATTTTCCGTTGCGCTGGCTTAGCTGTTGGTCGCAGCGTTCGCAACCTTGAAGGAAACCAGATGCGCGATGGCCTGAACCAGTCCCCCCTGAACCCGTTGCCCGCCGCGGTCTGGCTGCTGGCCCTGCCGGTGATCGCCGCCGAGGTCGTCTTTGCGCTTGGGCGGGCCGGTTTTGTCGGTGGCGCCGAGGGCGTGGGCCTGCGCCTGTCGGCCATGCAGATCACGGCCTTTGCCCCCGAGATGATCCAGCGGATGTGGTCGCTGGGGGTGATCGACTGGGATCAGCTGTACCGGCTGGTGACCTATAGCTTCGTGAATGGTTCATTGACCCATGCGTTGTTCGTATTGGCCTTTACGCTGGCACTGGGAAATCTTGTGGGGCGCGAGTTCCGCCCATGGGCCGTGATCGTATTGTATCTGGGATCGGCAGCGGGCGGCGCGCTTGTCTATACGGCAGCCATGTCGCTGCTGTCGGGGCGCCCCGCGCCGCTGATTGGCGGCTATCCGGCGGTCTACGGGCTGGTGGGTGCCTTTACCTTCCTGTTGTGGGCGCGGCTGGCGGCCACTCATGCCAACCGGTTGCGCGCATTTACCCTGATCGGAATGCTGTTGCTGTTCCAACTGGTTTTCGGCGTGATCTTCGGAAATGCCGGATACGGCTGGATTGCCGAAATCGCCGGATTCGCGATTGGCTTTGGGCTCAGCTTTCTGCTGGTCGATGGCGGAGTGGCGCGCGCCCTGCGCCACATCCGCCAGCGATGAACCGGGTGATCAGCGCGAGCGTTTGACCGCGGATTTCAGCTCGGAAAGGCGGTAGGCGCCGGTCGCGAAGCTGAGCCCGAAATAAAGCGCCGCGCCGCCAAAGACCAGAATCGCCAGCGCGGGGATGCGCCCCATATCCGTCGAGGCAAGCCAGCCCTTGGTGAACCACAGGGCAACCGCCATCAGCGCCGAGGCCAGCAGAATGCGGGGCGCGGCGCGCAGCAGCCGCGCGTCCGCGCGGGCTGCCTGTCCCATGGTGCGGGTTCCCAGCCAGAGCTGACCCACCATGACCCATGCGGCAATGGTCGTGCCAAGGGCGGCGGCCAGAAAACCGACAAGCGGCATCAGGCCAAAGGCGACGACGGCATTCACCACCATCGACATCAAGGCAAAGCGGAAGGGGGCCTTGGTGTTCTCGCGCGCGAAATACAGTGGCTGCAGGATCTTTTGCAGGACGAAGGCGGGCAGGCCCAGGGCATAGACGATCAGCGCACTGGCGGTCTGGGCGGTGTCATGGGCGGTGAACTGGCCGCGCTGGAACAGGGTGGCCACCATCGGTTCGGCGATCACGGCGATGGCAAAGGCCGCCGGCAGGGTCAGGAACAGCCCGAATTCGGTGGCGCGCGAATAGGCGGCCTGACCTCCGGCGTGATCCTCGGCCCGCAAGCGGCGCGCCAGTTCGGGCAGCAGGACCACGGCAACCGCCGCGCCGACCACACCAAGTGGCAATTGATACAGCCGGTCGGAATAGGAAAGCCAGCCGATGGCGCCTTCGAAACGTGACCCGACCTGACGTCCGATCAGCAGGTTCAACTGCACCACGCCCCCCGCGAAGGCCGCCGGCAGGGCGACCGCCAGCAAACGGCGCATATCGGGCGACAGACGCGGCCGGCGGGGCACAAAGGTCCAGCCCGTGCGCCGCGCATCCCACCAGACCAGCGCAAGCTGTGAAATCCCGGTGACCGGCGTGGCCCATGCCAGGGTCAGTCCCAGATCCCATCCTTGCCAGCGTCCCAGTGCCATTGCCACGATGAACAGCAGGTTCAGCAGCACCGGAGCCGCCGCCGCCGCCGTGAATCGGCCATTGGCATTCAGCACCCCGGATATCATCGAGGCCATGGAGATCAGCAGGATATAGGGAAAGGTGATCCGCCCGTATTCGACGGACAGTCCGAAACGTTCATCGCCCTGAAAGCCCGAGGCCATCAGCCAGACCAGCACCGGCATGAAGATCATGGCGATGGCCGACAGGCACAGCACGGTGACGAACAGTCCCGAAAATGCCTCATTCGCGAAGCGTTGGGCATCCTCGCGGTCTTGCAGCTTTTTCGAGAAGATCGGCACGAAAGCGGTGTTGAAGGCACCTTCCGCGAAGAACCGGCGGAACATGTTGGGCAGCGACAGCGCGATCAGAAAAGCCTCGGCAACCGGTCCGGTGCCCAACCATGCCGCCATCAGGATGTCGCGCACAAAGCCCGACACGCGCGATACGAAGGTCCAGATTCCCACTGACAGGAACCCGCGCACCAATCCGGATTTCATCTCGACTACGCCTCTGCCCGTTTTGCTCCGTCGGCGATCGCCGCGCGCAGTTTTTTCTCCAGCGCGTCACGTTTGGACTCGCTGTGCATTTTCAACCCGAACATGTCCTTGACGTAAAAGCTGTCAACGACCTGCGCCCCGAAGGTGGCAATGACGGCGCTGACGATCTGGATATGGTTCGCGGCCAGAGTCCGCGTCAGATCATACAAGAGCCCGGGGCGGTCGCGGGTATCCACCTCGATGATCGTATAGATGTCGCTGCCCTCATTGTCGAAGGTGATATGGGTCGGAAAGCGGAATTCGCGGTTGCGTTTCTTGGGCTTGTCGCGACTGGCAAAGGCCTCGCGCGCGACGATTTCCCCCGATAATGTCCGCAGTATCGTCTGGCGCAGGCGCGGCAGACGTTCTTCGGAAAAAGGATGGCCCTCGGAATCCTGAATCCAGAATACGGCCGTCGCATAGCCGTCACGCGTCGTATAGGTGCGTGCATCCACGACATTGGCGCCCATCAGTGTCAGCGCCCCGGCCAGTCGCGAAAAGATGCCGGGATGATCGGCCAGCACGAAGGCCGCGCGGGTCGCATCGCGCTCATGGTCGGCGCGCAGGTCGATGCGAATGTCATCGGCACCGATCCCGTGCAGCAGTTCCGCGAAGCTTGCCTGGGTTTCCGTCGGCAGGCCCGGCCAGTAATTGTCGTAGTGTCGGCCCAGTTCGGTGCGGATCTGGCGGGCTTCCCAGCCCTTGGCAATCAGCATGTGGCGCAGGGACCGCTTGGCCTCGTTCTGGCGGCGGTCGCGGTTCAGTTCTTCCAGACCGTTTTCAAGCACCAGCGCGGTTTCTTCATGCAGCTTGCGCAGCAGCGCCGCCTTCCAGTTGTTCCATGTTCCCGGCCCGACGCCGCGAATGTCGCAGACGGTCAGCACCAGCAGCATGTCCAGCCGCTTGCGGGTCTTCACGGCCTTGGCAAAGTCGCGCAGGGTCCGCGGGTCCGAGATGTCGCGTTTCTGGGCGACATCGGACATCAACAGATGGTTGCGCACCAGCCATTCCACGGTTTCGACATCATCCTGCTGAAAGCGGAAACGGGTTGCGATGCGTCGCGCAATGCGTGCCCCCAGGATGGAATGATCTTCGGGGCGGCCCTTGCCGATGTCATGCAGCAAGGTCGCCAGATACAGCACGCGCCGGTTGATGCCGTCGCGCATGATCTCGCTGGAGAGGGGCAGATCCGAGGGATGTTCACCGCGTTCGATCTCGGCCAGGGCAGCGACACATTGGATCGAATGTTCGTCCACCGTATAGTGATGATAGACGTTGAACTGCATCATCGCCACGACCGGCTCGAATTCCGGGATGAAGGCGGCCAGAACCCCCAGCTCATTCATCCGGCGCAGCGAGCGTTCGGGATTGCCATGTTTCAGCAGCAGGTCCATGAAGATCCGGATCGCCTCGGGGTCGTTGCGCATCCGGTCGTCGATCAGTTTCAGGTTCGCCGAGACAAGGCGCATGGCGTCGGGGTGGATCAGGATTCCGGTGCGCAGGGCTTCTTCGAACAGCCGCAGGATATTCAGCGGGTTGGACAGGAATTCCGTCTCATCGGCAATGGACAACCGCCCGTGCAGGTCGACAAAGCCCGCCTTCAGCTTGCGGCGGCGGCGGAACAGGCGGCCCAGAATCGGGGCGTTTCGGACGTGTTGGGCCTCGAGCGAGGTCAGGAACACGCGGGTCAGTTCTCCTACGCGGGTGGCGTGACGGAAATAGTCCTGCATGAAATATTCGACGCCGCGCCGGGCAGAGGTGTCGCGATAGCCCATGCGCCGGGCGACCTCGACCTGCATGTCGAAGGACAGCACGTCAGCGGGACGCCCCGCGATCAGATGCAGATGGCAGCGCACGGCCCAAAGGAAATCCTCTGCCTGCCAGAAGGCCAGATGCTCGTCGCGGGTAAAGACGCCCAGATCAACCAGTTCGACCGCGCGATCGACGCGGTGGATATATTTGGCAATCCAGTACAGCGTCTGCAGGTCGCGCAGCCCGCCCTTGCCCTCTTTGACATTGGGCTCGAGAACATAGCGCTGGCCACCCTGGCGCTGATGCCGGGTATCGCGTTCCTCCAGCTTGGCCTCGACGAATTCGGGAATGGTCTTGGCAAAGAGTTCGTTCCACAGCCGGTCGCGCAATTCCTGCGTCAACGGCGCATGGCCTGTGACCAGACGGTGTTCGACCAGCGAGGTGCGGATCGTCATGTCGCTGGCACCCAGCCGCAGACAGTCATCCACGCTGCGGATCGAATGGCCGATCTTCAGCTTCAGATCCCACATCATGTAGAGCATGGATTCGACCACGCTTTCGGCCCATGCGGTGATCTTGTAGGGGGTCAGGAACAGCAGATCGACGTCCGAGGACGGGGCCATCTCGGCCCGGCCATAGCCGCCGACGGCCAGCACGGCCAGTTTTTCGCCCTCGGAGGCGCTGTGCAGCGGATGCAGGCGCGTCGTCGCAACATGATGGATGACCGTCACGATGCCATCCGTCAGGCTGGCAATGGCGCGCACCGTCTCGCGCGCGGCGCGCGGATGGCTGGCGAATCCGGCCTCGATATCGGCCATGGCGGCGGCGCGGGCTTCGGTCAGAATTTCGACCGTGGCCTTGCGGATTTCGCGCGCTTCGCTGAGATCGGCAAGGCGCTGGTCAAGTGCCTCGATGAAACTGTCGGGGGCAAACAGTTCATTCGCCCCGGGCAAGGCCGGGGCGCTTTGTGTTTGGGGCGTGGCTTCCGGCATGCTCAAGGTCAGAAGCCGTAACCGCCAAAGCTGCGCGGTGCCGGATCAAGGATCAGGACCTGATTGCCGCGAATCGTTGCCACGGCCAGACCGCGCTGCGCGGTTCCGTCGGGGCGCAGGCGGAAAATGCCGCCAACCCCGGCAAAGCCCGAAGTCTGGGTCAGACCTGCAGTGGTCACCGCGTTCTTCTTGCCTGCCCGCACCAGCGAGGCGACGGCAGCCACGCCATCATATCCCAGCGAGGCAAGCTCGTGGGGCTGTTCACCATAGGCGGCCTTGTAGCGGGATTCGAATTGCGACTGCAGGCTCTGGTCGGGAATCGCGAACCAGCCGTTCTGAAGCTGCGGCAGGGAAACGCGCGATCCCGGCTGGTCCCAACGGGTCAGCCCCATGAGCTGCGTGACCTGCGAGGTGACGCCTGCGGCGGCAAGTTTCTCGGTCAGATAGGGCAGAACCGCCTGATTGTTCGCGGTCATGAACACGGAATCGACCTGACCCGAGCGAGCCGCCGCAACGATTTGCGGTGTGGCGGCGTCGATGCCGCTGACCGAGACAGGGTGATTGGTGCGCCCGGCCAGTCTGGCACCGTTGCGCGCAATGGCCGTCTCAATCGCTCTACCGCCGATCTGACCGGCAATGTCGTCTTCGGCAACGACATAGATGTTGCGCTTGTCGTTCTTCACCGCATAGCTGACCAGCCGGTCCGCGACATTCTCGAAACTGTTGCCCAGAACGAACACATTGCCGCCGGCGATCTCGGCATTGTTCGAGAACGACAGCACGTTGATGTTGCGCGGACGCATTGCGTGACCCACGGCATTGGCCGCTTCGGCGAACAGCGGGCCGATGATGATCTGCGCGCCCGCATCGGCAGCGGCATTGGCCTGGGCGACCGCACGGCCGGCATCTCCGCCAGTGTCATAGATCTGCAGGTCGATCACCGCGCCCTGGGCATCCGCGGCGGCCATGCGCGCCGAGTTCTTGAGGCTGCGCGCCAGCCATTCCAGATTGTCCGATCCACTGCCGCCGGGTGCCAGCAGGGCGATGCGCACCGGCTGGCTGGGGTCGATCTGCTGGCCGATGCTGGGACCGGTGGCCTGTTCACTGAAGCCAGAGGGATCACAGGCGGCAAGGAAAAATGCGGAAATGACGGCCCCGGCGCGCGTAATTGCGCGGCGCAGGCCAAGGCCGGGCCGGGTTGTGGCAGATGCGAACATGTGAAACTTCCCTGAAAAATGAACTTGTGCCGGTCAGGCTGATCGCAGCCTATTGGGAACGGCCCTGATTGGCAATTGTCGGGAGGCTCCGACGCGGCAAGGAACAAGGTGATGAGCGAAAAAAACCAGATCGAACCCGCACGACGGCTGCAGGCCCACATCCAGAGCGACCGGCTGGAGGCGGGATTGTATCTGGTTGCCACTCCCATCGGCGCGGCGCGCGACATTACCCTGCGCGCGCTGGATGTGCTGAACTGTGCCGATATGCTGGCCGCCGAAGATACGCGGGTGATGCGTCACCTGATGGACATTCATGGCGTGCCGTTGCGGGGACGACGGATCCTGTCCTATCACGACCACAATGCGGACCGCGCCCGTCCCGCATTGATGCAGGCCCTGAAGGAAGGGGCCAGCGTCGCCTATGCCTCGGACGCAGGCACGCCGCTGGTGGCAGATCCGGGCTATCGGCTGGCGCGCGACGCGGCGGAAGAGGGCGCGCGCGTGCATGTCGTGCCGGGGCCCTCGGCCGCGTTGGCCGCGCTCAGCCTGTCGGGGCTGCCTAGCGACCGCTTTCTGTTCGCGGGGTTCCCGCCGGCCACCAAGGGCGCGCGCACGACATGGCTGCGGCAATGGGCGTCTCTGGACGCGACGGTGATCCTGTTCGAAAGCCCGCGCCGCGTTAACCAGACGTTGAAACAATTATGTGAGATTGATCCCGACCGCGTGACCGTGGTGGCGCGCGAACTGACCAAGAAATTCGAGGAGGTGATCCGGGGAACAGCCCGCGAACTGGCCGATGACCCGCGCATGGCCTCGCTGAAGGGCGAGGTGGTGATGTTGCTGGACCGCGGCACGACCGCCGAGGTGAAGCCCGTCGATCTGAACGAGGCACTGACGTCACGGCTGGGCCGGATGACGGTCAAGGACGCCGCGCGTGAGGTGGCGAACGAACTGGGGCTGGCCCGTCGTGATGTCTATCAGACCGCGCTGGAACTGGCCAGGGAAGCGCAGGACAGGGACGAATAGCGGCGGCATTCGCCGCTGCAAGGGGGCGATTGATGTCAAGGACGAGCGACCCGTCGCCGCGGCAGAGGCGGGGCAGGCTGGCCAATCTGTCGGGTGCCATGGCCGAGGATCTGGTGGCAGACAGATTGCAGGCGCAGGGTATGGAACTGCTGCATCGACGATGGCGTGGCGCCAGCGGAGAGGTGGATCTGATTGCCCGCGACGGGGCCTGCATGGTCTTTGTCGAGGTCAAGCAGGCGCGCAGCCATGATGTCGCCGCGCAACGCCTGAACCGCGCGCAGATGGACCGGATATGCAATGCCGCGATCGAATATTGTGCGGCCTTGCCCTCTGGCATGGACAGCGAGATGCGTTTCGATGCCGCGCTGGTCGATGCCATGGGGCGGGTCGAGATCATCCGAAATGCCTTTGCCAGCGGCTGAGCGGGCCTCTTGCATCCGAAATGTCATCAGGCGACAAGGCGTGCGTCGCATATCAGGAGCGCGCCATGAGTCTTTACGTAGCCTTGCAGATGGATCCCCTAGAGGATGTCGTGATTGACGCGGACAGCACGTTCCGCATCGGGTTGGAGGCCGAGGCGCGTGGTCACCGGCTGTTTCAATATACCGTGGACCAGCTGCGCTATGACGAGGGCCGCGTCATTGCCCGCGGGCGTCCCGTCACTCTGCGGCGCAAGCAGGGCGATCATGTCGTCTTTGGTGACTGGGCCGAGGTGGAGTTGACCGAGTTCGACGTCATCTGGCTGCGTCAGGATCCCCCCTTCGACATGGCCTATGTGACCTCGACGCATTTGCTGGACCGTGTGCATCCCGGGACCCTGGTGGTGAATGATCCGTTCTGGGTGCGGAACTGCCCGGAAAAGCTGATGGTTCTGGATTTCCCGGATCTGACCCCGCCGACCATGATTGCGCGCGATCCGGCGGCCTTCCGCGCCTTCCGTGAACGTCACGGAGAGATCATCGTCAAGCCGCTTTATGGCAATGGCGGTGCCGGTGTCTTCCATCTGCGTCCCGGTGATCCGAACCTCTCGGCACTGCTGGAAACCTTTGCAGACATCAATCGCGAACCGATGATCGCGCAGAAATATCTGCCCGCGGTGGTCAAGGGCGACAAGCGGATCATCCTTGTCGATGGAGAGCCTGTCGGGGCCATAAACCGTGTTCCCCAGGAAGGCGAGGCGCGCTCGAACATGCATGTCGGTGGCCGCGCCGAAAAGATCGGTCTGACCGAGCGCGAGCATGAAATCTGCAAACGCATCGCCCCTGTCCTGCGCGAAAAGGGCCTGCTGTTCACCGGAATCGACGTGATCGACGGCTGGTTGACCGAGATCAATGTGACTTCGCCCACCGGTCTGCAGGAACTGGAACGTTTCGATGGCATCAATGCCACCGCCGCGATCTGGGAGGCCATCGAGCGCAAGGTGGCAAAAGCCTAGCCGCCGCTGACAAAGGGCAGACGATAGCTGATGGCCTCGGCCAGATGCGGACCAAGCACCTTGTCCGAACCCTCCAGGTCAGCGATCGTTCGGGCGGTGCGCAGGATACGGTGATAGCCGCGCGCGGTCAGCCCCAGCTTCTCTGACGCCTTGAGGATCAGAGCGCGTCCGGCACTGTCGGGCGCGGCGATTTCATCCAGAATCGCTCCCGATGCATCGGCATTGGCCCGCAATCGGGGCAGGTCGCGAAATCTGGCCCGCTGGATCTCGCGCGCTGCGGTGACACGGGCGGCGACCGCTGTGCTGGGCTCTCCACCGGCTGGCAGTTCCAGTTCCAGAAAGCTGACCGCCGGAACTTCCAGCCGTATGTCAAAGCGGTCCATCAACGGCCCTGATATCTTGCCAAGATAATCTTCTCCGCAGCCTGGCGCGCGTGCGCAGGCCCGCGACGCATCGGCCAGATGTCCGCAGCGACAGGGATTCGCCGCCGCCACCAGCAGGAACCGGCAGGGATAGCGCACATGCCGGTTGGCGCGGGCAATGACGACTTCGCCGGTCTCGATGGGTTGGCGCAGCGTCTCCAGAACCTGTCGCGAAAATTCGGGCAGTTCGTCCATGAACAGGACGCCGTTATGTGCCAGGCTGATCTGGCCCGGCTGCGCGCTGCGTCCGCCGCCGACAATCGCCGCCATCGATGCGCTGTGATGGGGGTCACAATAGGGCGCGTGGCGCGAAATGCCTCCGTCGCGCAATGTCCCCGCCAGAGAATGTATCATGGAGGTTTCCAGCGCTTCAGCGGGTGTCAGCGGCGGCATCAATCCGACCAGACGCGAGGCCAGCATGGATTTTCCGGCTCCGGGCGGGCCGACCATCAACAGATGGTGCCGCCCGGCGGCTGCGATCTCCAGTGCCCGTTTGGCGCGTTCCTGACCCTTGATGTCGGACAGGCAGCCCGCAGGCGCATCGCGCGAAATGACACCGGGCGCGGCCGGGGCAATCGGCTTGCGCTCGGTCAGGTGATCGACAACGGTGCGTAGCGACCCTGCGGCGATGACCGGGACGGATCTGACCCAGGCGGCCTCGGGACCGGCAGAGGCCGGGCAGATCAGTGCGCGCTCCTCCTCGGCGGCGGCCATTGCGGCGGGCAGGGCACCCGCAACACCGACCAGCCGGCCATCAAGCGCCAGCTCGCCCATGCAGACGCAGCGCGACAACTCCTCGTGCGGGATGATGTCCAGTGCCGCCAGCACCGCCAGTGCGATGGGCAGATCGAAATGGGAGCCCTCCTTGGGAAGATCGGCAGGGGAGAGGTTCACGGTCAGCTTCTTGTTGGGCATGGCGATCGACAATGCCCCGAAGGCGGCGCGGACCCGTTCCCTTGCTTCGCTGACGGTCTTGTCGGGCAGGCCGACAATCGCAAAGCCGGGCAGGCCGGGCGAGGCCGAACATTGCACCTCGACCAGCCTTGCCTCGATCCCTTCGAACGCTACCGAATAGGCGATGGCGACCATCCTGCCCCCTTTCGAATATTGCGAAACGGTTAACCGGCGAGGTTTAACGAGTGGTTAACGCCCGGGCTTCCTTGCGGCATGGCGCGGACCGCACTATCTGTCGCCTAGAATTTCGGGGGCGATATGGACGGCAAACGGATCCTGTTGATCATCGGTGGCGGAATCGCTGCCTACAAGGTGCCTCAGCTGATCAGGTTGATCAGGGCAGAGGGCATGGCCGTGACGCCGGTCCTGACCTCGGCAGCGGCGCAATTCACCACACCGATGACCGTATCGGTGCTGGCGGGCGAGGCCGTGCATGACGGTCTGTTCGATATCTCGACCGAGGCCGAGATCGGGCATATTCAGCTTTCGCGAAACGCCGATCTGGTGGTGGTGGCTCCGGCCACGGCGGATCTGATGGCCAAAATGGCCAATGGTCTGGCCGATGATCTGGCCTCGACCCTGCTGCTGGCGACGGACAAGCAGGTGCTGATCGCCCCGGCGATGAATGTGCGGATGTGGAACCACCCGGCGACGCAACGTAATCTGCAGATGCTGCGTCAGGACGGGATTCAGGTGATCGGCCCGGACGAGGGCGACATGGCCTGCGGAGAATTCGGGGCCGGGCGCATGTCCGAACCCGAGGACATTCTGGAGGCGATCCGTTCTGCGCTGATTCCCGTGTCGCAACCGCTGAAGCTGTTGCCGGAAACCAAGGTTCAGGGCGGGCCGCTGGCGGGGCGCCATGCGGTGGTGACCTCGGGGCCGACCCATGAGCCGATCGATCCGGTGCGCTATATCGCCAACCGTTCCTCGGGGGCGCAGGGACGCGCGATTGCCGAGGCGCTGCGCGATCTGGGCGCGCGGGTGACCTTCGTGACCGGACCGGCCAGTGTCGCGCCGCCCGACGGGGTGAAGGTGGTGCAGGTCGAGACCGCGCGCGAGATGCGCGATGCCGTGGATTCGGCCCTGCCTGCCGATATTGCGGTCATGGCCGCGGCGGTGGCCGATTGGCGCGTGACCAATGCAGCGGATCACAAGATGAAGAAGGATGGCTCGGGCCAGCCGCCCGCGCTGGAAATGACCGAGAATCCCGATATTCTGGCATGGGTCAGCCGTCTGGGGCTGAAGCGGCCGGAACTGGTGGTCGGTTTTGCCGCCGAGACGGATGACGTTGTCGAGAATGCGACCGCCAAGCGTCGCCGCAAGGGCTGTGACTGGATCGTGGCGAATGATGTCAGCCCCGACAGTGGAGTCATGGGCGGCCAGCACAATGCCGTGACCGTCATCCGTGACAGCGGTGCCCAGATGTGGCCGCGCATGCCCAAGGGCGATGTTGCCCGCCGTCTGGCGCAGGAGATTTCCGAGGCGCTGCAATGAGCCGGCTGTATCTGGACTGGAATGCAACCACGCCGTTGCGCCCCGAGGCGCGCGCGGCAATGGTCGAGGCCATGGACATGACCGGCAATCCCTCATCGGTTCATGCCGAGGGTCGCGCCGCGAAGATGGCGATGGAGCGCGCCCGCGAAAGCATCGCCCATGCCATTGGCGCGGATGGGGCGGATGTGGTCTTTACCTCGGGCGCGACCGAGGCAGCAGCAATGGTGCTGGCCCATCGCGACCTGGATTGCGCTGCTGTCGAACATGATGCGGTCAAGGCATGGTGCAACGCGGTTCTGCCGGTCGATTCGCATGGAATCGTGACCGTTGCCGATCCGGCGCGCTCGACGCTGCAGCTGGCCAACAGCGAAACCGGCGTCTTGCAGGCGCTGCCTTCGGGGCTGGCCGTCAGCGATCTGACCCAGGCTTTCGGCAAGATCCCCCTGGCCTTCAACTGGCTGGGGATCGAGGCCGGCTTCGTCAGCGCGCACAAGCTGGGCGGCCCGAAGGGGATCGGGGCACTGATCCTGAAGAAGGGCACCGATCTGGCCGCAATGATCCGGGGCGGCGGGCAAGAGCAGGGCCGTCGCGCGGGCACCGAGAACCTGATCGGCATAGCCGGCTTTGCCGCGGCGGCAGAGGCCGCGCAGCGCGATCTGGAGGCCGGTTTGTGGGACGAGGTTGCCCAAAGGCGTGATGCGCTTGAGGCGCGGCTGATCTCTGCCCATCCCGATATTCGAATCGCAGGAAAACAGGCCCGCCGCTTGCCGAACACCTCTTGCATTCTTACATCGGCGTGGAAGGGAGAAACGCAGGTCATGCAGATGGACCTGGCGGGCTTTGCCGTTTCGGCGGGTTCGGCATGTTCATCGGGTAAGGTCAGGGCCAGCGGTGTTCTTCAGGCAATGGGATTTGATGATAAGCAAGCGCAATCCGCGATCAGGATATCCATAAGCCCGGCTTTGGGTGATGATCAGATGAACCGATTTGCGGATGCGTGGGAAACCGCGTATTCACGCTGGCGCGACAGGAATGGCTAGGCGGGATGCCGGGCCTCAGGAAGGACACGAGATGACCGACACCACCGATCTTGATGTGCGTGAAGGTGTCGACCGCGAAACGGTCGAGACCGTGCAGAACATGGGCAGCTACAAATATGGCTGGAATACCGAGATCGAGATGGAATACGCCCCCAAGGGCGTGAATGAAGATATCGTCCGTCTGATCTCGGAAAAGAATGGCGAACCGGAATGGATGACGGACTGGCGGCTGGAAGCCTATCGCCGCTGGGTCACCATGACCGAACCGAAATGGGCGATGCTGAACTATCCCGAAATCGATTTTCAGGATCAGTATTACTATGCGCGCCCCAAGAGCATGGAAGAAAAGCCCAAATCGCTGGACGAGGTTGATCCCAAGCTGTTGGCGACCTATGAAAAGCTGGGTATCCCGCTGAAAGAACAGATGATTCTGGCCGGGGTCGAAGGCGCAGATGCCGCCCCCGCAGAGGGTCGCAAGGTCGCCGTGGACGCGGTGTTCGACAGCGTCAGCGTCGGCACGACCTTCAAGGACGAGCTGGCCAAGGCCGGTGTCATCTTCTGCTCGATCAGCGAAGCCATCCGCGAACATCCGGAACTGGTCAAGAAATATCTGGGCAGCGTTGTGCCGCAGTCGGACAACTTCTTCGCCACGTTGAACAGCGCGGTATTCTCGGACGGTTCCTTCGTCTATGTGCCGCCGGGCGTGCGCTGCCCGATGGAGTTGTCGACCTATTTCCGTATTAACGCGGAGAACACCGGCCAGTTCGAGCGGACCCTGATCATCGCCGACAAGGGTTCCTATGTCAGCTATCTCGAAGGCTGCACGGCTCCCAAGCGCGACACGAATCAATTGCACGCAGCGGTCGTGGAAATCGTGATTCTGGAAGATGCCGAGGTCAAATATTCGACCGTGCAGAACTGGTTCCCCGGTGATGAAGACGGCAAGGGCGGGATCTATAACTTCGTGACCAAGCGCGCCGATTGCCGCGAGGATCGCGCCAAGGTCATGTGGACTCAGGTCGAGACCGGTTCCGCGATCACCTGGAAATATCCCTCGTGCATTCTGCGGGGCAATGAATCGCAGGGCGAATTCTATTCCATCGCCATCGCGAACAACTGGCAGCAGGCCGATACCGGCACCAAGATGGTCCATCTGGGCAAGAACACGCGCTCGCGCATCGTGTCCAAGGGCATCTCGGCGGGGCAGGCGCAGAACACCTATCGCGGGTTGGTCAGCATGCATCCCCGCGCCAGCGACAGCCGCAACTATACTCAATGCGACAGCCTGCTGATCGGCGACAAATGCGGGGCGCATACGGTGCCCTATATCGAGGTCAAGAACACCAGCAGCCGGGTCGAGCACGAAGCCACGACCAGCAAGGTCGATGACGACCAGCTGTTCTATTGCCGCTCGCGCGGGATGGACGAGGAAGAGGCCGTCGCGCTGGTCGTGAACGGTTTCTGCCGCGATGTCCTGCAGGCGCTGCCGATGGAATTTGCCATGGAAGCCCAGGCGCTTGTGGCGATTTCCCTTGAAGGCTCGGTTGGTTAACTCGCCCGTTTCAGGGTGCATGACGAAATGATGATGGTGCCGGAGGAACGGCACCGCCGCCACCATCTGATGAGGTAAAAATGCTTAAGATCGACAACTTGCACGTCAAGCTTGAAGAAGAAGACAAACAGATCCTGAAGGGGTTGAGCCTCGAGGTTCCGAACGGTCAGGTTCATGCCATCATGGGCCCGAATGGTTCAGGCAAATCGACCCTTTCCTATGTCCTGTCGGGCCGTGACGGCTATGAGGTGACCGAAGGCAGCGCGACGCTGGAAGGCGCGGATCTGCTGGACATGGACCCCGAAGAACGCGCAGCGGCCGGGCTGTTCCTGGCATTCCAGTATCCGGTCGAAATTCCCGGTGTCGGCAATATGACCTTCCTGCGCACCGCCGTGAACGCGCAGCGCAAGGCACGCGGCGAGGAAGAAATGTCCTCGGGCGAATTCCTCAAGGTCGTGCGCGCCAAGGCGAAGGATCTGAAGATCGACGCCGACATGCTGAAGCGCCCGGTCAATGTCGGTTTCTCCGGCGGCGAGAAAAAGCGCAACGAGATCCTGCAGATGGCCATGCTGGAGCCGCGGATGTGCATCATGGACGAAACCGATTCCGGTCTTGATGTCGATGCGATGCGTCTGGTTTCGGACGGTGTGAATGCCCTGCGCAACGAGAACCGCAGCTTTCTGGTCATCACCCACTATCAACGCCTGCTGAATCACATTCAGCCCGATGTCGTCCACATCATGTCCAATGGCCGCATCGTCAAATCCGGCGGCCCCGAGCTGGCGCTGCAGGTTGAAGAAGAAGGCTATGGCGATCTGTTGGCGGAGGCTGGCTGATGTCGGAAACTGCTGTCAAACCAAAGGAAGTGACGCCGCAGGCTCGCACCGCATCCAAGGCATCCGATGCCCTGGATGCGCGCCTTGCCGCGCTGTCGCTGCCGACAGGCGGGTTCACTGCCGCTGCGCGCCGAGAGGCTTTGACGCGCCTGCGTGACATGGGGCTGCCCGGCCCGCGCGACGAATACTGGCGCTATACCGACCCGCGCCCCTTCAACGCCGTGTCGCCCAAAACGCTGGAGTTCGATCCCGAGGCTGCCGATTCGCCGCTGTTCACCGATCTGGACCGTCTGACGCTGGTTTTCGTGGATGGTGTCTTTGATGCTGCCTCCTCGGATGATCTGGCGCTGGACGGCATTACCATCGAGACTCTGGCCAATGCCGATGCAAACGCAGAGCATTGGGCCGCTGATCTTTATGGCAGCCTCGAGGCGGCCGGTCAGTCGCCGGTCAGACGACCCTTTGCCGCGCTGAACACGGTTGCCGCACGCGACGGCGTGCTGATCCATGTGACCGGCAAGCCCGGAAAGCCCGTGCATATCATCCATCGTCGCGCTGACGAGGCGGCCGATGTGCATTGGCATCACGTCATTCGCGTCGAGACAGGTGCTGAACTGACCCTGCTGGAAACCGGCATGACGGGCGCACGTGCGAACGGCGTGGTCGAAGCCGATCTGGCCAGGGGCGCGAAACTGCATCTGATCAGCTCGAAGCGCGCCGATCATCAGGCGGTGGGGCTGTCCCATATCTTTGCCCGCGTCGATGCCGAGGCCCAATTCAAATCCTTTGCGCTGTCGGTCAATGGCACGGTGATGCGAAATGAAGGCATCATTGATATCATCGGTGACGATGCCGTAGCCCATATCGCCGCTGCGGCGCTGGGTGACGGCCATGTCGGGGCCTTCCATCACGACGACACGGTTTTCGTGACCCATCGGGCCGAACGCTGCGAAAGCCGTCAGGTCTTCAAGAAGGTGCTGAAGAACGGTGCGACCGGCGTGTTCCAGGGCAAGATTCTGGTCAAGCCGGGGGCGCAGAAAACCGATGGCTACCAGATCAGCCAGGCTCTTCTTCTGGACGAGGCCAGCCAGTTCCTTGCCAAGCCCGAGCTGGAAATCTATGCCGATGACGTGAAATGTTCTCATGGTTCCACGACCGGGGCCATTGACGAAACGGCCCTGTTCTACCTGCGCTCGCGCGGGGTGCCCTATGAACGCGCCATCGTGTTCCTTGTGCTGTCCTTCCTGGCCGATGCGCTGGAAGAGATCGAGGACGAGGTTCTGCGTGAACAGATCAATGATCGGTTGGAAGCTTGGCTGACCCTGCGCGCCAAACAGTGACACGCGGCGGCATGTTGCCGCGTATCATGGCAAGCTGGTGGGCCCCGCGCCGGGTGGTGCGGGGCCTGTCGGCCATGCCCGAACGGGTCAAGCTGGTCGTGCTGATGGTCGCAATGCTGATCTTTCTGATCGCTCAGGCGCCGTTGCGCGCACGCGAGGCCCAGCTGGACCCCTCGGTTCCCTTCGAGGCCCGCATGAGCGGGGCCTTGCTGGCGGTGCTGTTCCTGATGCCGCTGCTGGCCTATGCTCTGGCTTCCTTGCTGTCCTTCGTGCTGCGGCTGACACCTTGGCGTCTGTCTGCCGAGGATTCGCGGCTGGCGCTGTTCTGGGCCTTGCTGGCGGTGTCACCGGCCATGCTGCTGTGGGGGCTTGTGGGCGGCATGATCGGTCCGGGGCCGGCGCTGACTTTGGTGCAGATTGTTGCCGGGCTGGGTTTCCTGGGCATCTGGTGTGGCGGAATATCTGCTCTGGCGAGGCAAAAATGAGCTTTGGTGACATGAAAGCCCTGTTGGGGCTGACCTTTCGCAACCCCGAGGCGGCCGCACGCATGCTGATGGGCGCAGGTCTGCCCATGCAGGTGCGCTGGATGGGGCTGTTTCTGGCCGTTGCCTTGTCGGCGATACTGGCATGGCTGTCGTCTCAGATGTTCCCCTTGCCTGATGGCGAGGTCATGGTCCTGTCGCTGACCGCGCAGCCGCTGGCCATGGCGGTCATGCAGCTTTGCGCGATTGTTCTGGCCGCCGGTCTGATGGCGGCGGTGGGCCGGCTTTGTGGCGGGCATGGCAATTTCGCCGATGCGCTGCTGCTGACCGTCTGGATCGAGGTGGTGCTGCTGGTCGTGCAGGTGGTGCAGGTCGTTGCTTCGGTCATCCTGCCGCCCTTTGCCGGCATCCTTGGCATCATGGCGATTGCGCTGTTCCTGTGGCTGACCGTGCATTTCACCAAGGCGCTGCATGGTTTCCGCAGCAGCCCTAAAGTATTCCTGGGCCTTGTCGCGACGGCCTTTCTTGCTGGCTTTGCGCTATCGGTGCTGGCCGCGGCATTCGGCCTGTTTCCGGAGATAGCGCAATGAGCTTTGACGTCCAGAAGATCCGTTCGGATTTCCCGATCCTGTCGCGTGAGGTCAACGGCAAGCCGCTGATCTATCTGGACAGCGGCGCAAGTGCGCAAAAGCCCCGACAGGTGATCGACGCCATCACCACCGCCTATTCAGGCGAATATGCCAATGTGCATCGCGGGCTGCATTACCTGTCCAATCTGGCGACGGACAATTACGAAAGCGTGCGCGCCACGATTGCCCGCTTTCTGTCGGCCCCGCGCGAGGATGAGGTCATCTTCACCTCGGGCGCGACTGAAGGGATCAATCTGGTCAGCTATGGCTGGGCCGCCCCCCGGCTTGAGGCCGGCGATGAAATCGTGCTGTCGGTTCTGGAACATCACGCCAATATCGTCCCCTGGCATTTCCTGCGCGAGCGACAGGGCGTGGTTCTGAAATGGGTCGAACCCGAAGCCGATGGCAGCCTGCCGGCGGAAAAGGTGCTGGCCGCTATCGGGCCGCGCACCAGGCTGGTCGCCGTCACGCATATGTCGAATGTGACCGGCACGGTGGTCGATGTCGCTGCGATCGCGCAGGGCACGGATGTGCCGGTGCTGGTCGACGGGTCTCAGGCCTCGGTTCACATGAAGGTGGATGTCGGCGCGATCGGCTGCGATTTCTACTGCATCACGGGGCACAAGCTCTATGGTCCCTCGGGGTCGGGTGCGATCTGGATCCGTGCCGAACGGCAGGCCGAGATGCGCCCCTTTCTTGGCGGTGGCGACATGATCCGCACCGTCACCCGCGACGCCATCGATTATGCCGATCCGCCGCTGCGTTTCGAGGCCGGAACGCCGGGCATCGTCAATCAGATCGGGCTGGGCGCGGCATTGGAATACCTGATGCAGATCGGCATGGACAACATCGCCGCACATGAACGCGTGCTGCGCGATCACGCCCGTGCCAGCCTGCGCAAGCTGAACTGGCTGAACATCCAGGGCGATGCGGCCAACAAGGGCGCGATCTTTTCGATGACCATGCAGGGTGCCCACGCCCATGATCTGTCGACGATCCTGGACAAGAAGGGCATCGCGATCCGCGCCGGCAGCCATTGCGCCATGCCGTTGATGGATTTCTATGGAATCAATGCCAGCGCGCGGGCCTCTTTTGCGATGTATAATACGACGGCAGAAGTGGACGCTCTTGTCGAAGCTTTGACCTTCTGTCGCGAGCTTTTCGCCTGAATCTTGCAAAGTTTTCGACGACTGTCGAAGATTGCGCGAAAATTCTTGCCGTAGGATGGCGGAATCTGCATCCCTCGTCAGAAGTTTGGCAAGGAGGCAGTCATGTCCGAGGTTCTGGTTCTTGGTGCAGGAATGGTCGGGGTCACAACCGCGTTGTCGCTTCAGGCGCGCGGGCATGACGTGACGATCATCGATCGCAACGCGCCGGGTCGTGAAACCAGCTATGGCAATGCCGGATTGATCCAGACCGAAGCGGTCGAGCCCTATGCCATGCCGCTGGCGCCGGGCAGCCTGCTGCAGATCGCGCTGGGTCGCGGCTATGACGTGAAATGGAACATCCCCGGCCTGCTGTCTCAGGCCGGTGCGGTGCTGACCTATGCCCGAAACTCTCTTCCGGCGGCGCATCGGCGGGCCTCGAAGACCTGGGGCAAGCTGATCCGCCAGTCCACCGAACGTCATGAGCCGTTGGTGGCGGCATCGGGCGCGGACAATATCATTCGCCGCAACGGCTATATCGAATTGCACCGCACACAGGCCAAGCTGGACAAGGCGCGCGGTGTGGTCGAGCGTTTCAAGACCGAGTTCGGCGTCGAATCCACTCTGTTGGACAGTGCCCAGCTGCGCGCGCTGGAGCCGTCGATCAAGGTCGATATTGCCGGGGCAACCCATTGGTCGGACGCCTGGAACTGTTCCGATCCGGGCGCATTGGTGGCGGCCTATGCAGCGCTGTTCCAGAAGAATGGCGGGCGTATCCTGAACGGCGATGCAGGCGATCTGCATCGCAAGGGGGCCGCCTGGGTTGCGGATGAGGCACAGGCCGAACATGCCGTCGTGGCGCTGGGACCGTGGTCGCCAATGCTGCTGGGCCGTTTCGGCTTGAAGGTGCCGATGGTCTACAAGCGCGGCTATCATCGCCATTATCACATGGATGTGCCGCCCCAGCATCCGATCGCCGATTTCGGCAACTCGGTTGTCCTGTCACCCATGCGGCGCGGGCTTCGGATCGCCACCGCAGCCGAACTGACACGCAACCCGCGGCTGACGCCCCCGCAACTGCGCCATGGTGAAGAAGCCGCGAAAGAACTGTTCGATATCGGAGCCCCGGTCGAGGCGGAACCCTGGACCGGCCGTCGTCCCTGCATGCCGGACATGTTGCCGGTGGTGGGCCGTGTGCCAGATCAACCCAATCTCTGGGCGCATTTCGGGCATGGGCATCAGGGCTTTACACTGGGGCCGGTGACATCGGAAATTCTTGCCGATGAGCTGGATGGCGGGCAGGGCTGGGCCGAGCTTGCGCCGGGACGCCTGAAACGCTGATCATCGGTTGCGCCGCGCAAGGTTGACTTTTGCGGCGCAAGACACAGGTTGAGGGTTCCTGCGACAATAGGGCTGCCTCATGGGTCACAACAATACCAACGCGCCCGTCGCGCGTTTTCCCGAAGTCTCTCGCCCCAAGCTGGAAGGCGGGAAACGTTTTGTCATGAATTCCGAGTTCCAGCCGGCCGGCGATCAGCCGACTGCGATTGCCGAACTGACCCGTGGCATTCTGGACGGGGAACGCGATCAGGTCCTGCTGGGTGCGACGGGCACCGGCAAGACCTATACCATGGCCAAGGTGATCGAAGAGACCCAGCGCCCGGCGATCATTCTGGCCCCGAACAAGACCCTGGCGGCCCAGCTTTACGGCGAGTTCAAGGGCTTTTTCCCTGACAACTCGGTCGAATATTTCGTCAGCTTTTACGACTATTACCAGCCAGAAGCCTATGTGGCCCGCAGCGATACCTATATCGAGAAGGAATCGCAGATCAACGAGGCCATCGACCGGATGCGTCACTCGGCCACCCGGGCGCTGCTGGAACGCGATGACGTGATCATCGTCGCCTCGGTCAGCTGCATTTACGGCATCGGCTCGGTCGAAACCTATTCGGCCATGACTCAGGATATGGTGGTCGGGGAAAGCTACGACCAGCGAGAGTTCCTGGGGCAACTGGTCGCCCAGCAATACAAGCGGCTGGATACCTCGTTCCAGCGCGGCGGTTTCCGGGTGCGCGGTGATGTGGTCGAGGTCTGGCCGGCCCACCTTGAGGACCGCGCCTGGCGTTTCGACTTCTTTGGCAATGAGCTGGAGGCGATTGTCGAGTTCGACCCGCTGACCGGGGTGAAGACCGATAACTTCAAGCAGATCCGGATTTACGCCAACAGCCACTATGTGACGCCGCGCCCGACCATGCAGCAGGCGATCAAGGGCATCCGCAAGGAACTGGTCGAACGGCTGAAGCAGTTTCAGGCCGAGGGCAAGCTGCTGGAGGCGCAGCGGCTGGAGCAGCGCACGAATTTCGATCTCGAGATGCTGGAGGCCACTGGCGTCTGCAACGGGATCGAGAACTATTCCCGCTATCTGACCGGGCGGGCACCGGGTGAACCGCCCCCCACCTTGTTCGAGTTCATCCCCGACAATGCCATTGTTTTCGCCGATGAAAGCCATGTCAGCGTGCCCCAGATCGGCGGCATGTATCGCGGCGACTTCCGGCGCAAGCTGACGCTGGCCGAGCATGGCTTCCGCCTGCCGTCCTGCATGGACAACCGGCCGCTGAAATTCGAGGAATGGGACGCCATGCGCCCGCAATCGGTCTTTGTCAGCGCAACTCCGGCACGATGGGAGATGGATCAGACAGGCGGCGTCTTTACCGAGCAGGTCATCCGTCCGACCGGGTTGATCGACCCCGAGATCGAGATCCGCCCGGTCGAGATGCAGGTCGATGATCTGCTGGACGAGGTGCGCCGTGTCACTGCCGCAGGCTATCGCACATTGGTCACGACGCTGACCAAACGCATGGCCGAGGATCTGACCGAATATCTGCATGAGCAGGGCATCCGCATCCGCTATATGCACAGCGATATCGACACCATCGAGCGGATCGAGATCCTGCGCGATTTGCGGCTGGGTGCCTTTGATGTTCTGGTCGGGATCAACCTGCTGCGCGAGGGGCTGGACATTCCCGAATGCGGACTTGTGGCAATTCTTGATGCCGACAAGGAGGGCTTCCTGCGCAGCGAAACCTCGTTGATCCAGACCATCGGGCGGGCCGCGCGGAACGCCGAGGGACGGGTGATCATGTATGCTGACCGCGTGACCGGCAGCATGGAACGCGCCATCGCCGAAACCGAGCGTCGCCGCGAAAAGCAGATTGCCTATAACGAGAAACACGGCATCACCCCGACCACCATCCGCAAGAATATCGATGACGTCCTGTCGGGATTGTGGCAGGGCGACACCGATCAGTCGCGCGTCACCACCAAGGTCGACAAACCACTGGTCGGGGCCAATCTGCAGGCGCATCTGGAGGCGCTGCGGGTGCAGATGCGCAAGGCCGCCGAGGATCTGGAGTTCGAGGAGGCTGCGCGATTGCGTGATGAGGTCAAGCGTCTGGAGGCGGTCGATCTGGTCGTCTCGGACGACCCGCTGTCGCGTCAATCCGCCGTGCGCGAGGCGGTCGAGGCCGCTGTCGGCAGTTCGGGGCGTTCGACGGCGGGTCGCGCAGGGCAGCGCGGGGGTAACAAACGTTCCAAGCGCCGCCGCTAAGGGATCAGCCGCAGCCGGCGTCGATGATCCAGCCCTTGTCATCGACATGGATGTTCAGCCGCGCGGGGTCTTCGACCGGTCCGGGAATGGCACCGGGGATGATGATTCGCCGCCGCAGGGCATCGGGCAGGGTGACCTCGCCGATATTCTTGCCGACCAACTGGTGATGGAACTGCTCCGAACAGCGAAGAGGTTGCGGGGGAGCGGTTTCGGTGCAGGCGGCCATCAGGGCAAGACCGGCAAATGCCGGAAACAGGGCAGAGGGTTTCACGTCACATCCTTCCCGAACGGGCAGACGGCCCCGATGATAGTGTCCTGTCGGCCCCTGACAAGCATTCCCCCGGGCGAAGCTTGCCTTTTTGTGACCGGGCAAGGGGACGGGGGGCTTGAACCGGCCTGCCGCATTGGCGATAAGATGCACGGTCCAAGCCAGAGGAAGCCAGCCATGCGTGTCCGCATTTATCAGCCCGCCCGCAACGCCATGCAATCCGGCACTGCGCGCAGCAAGGGATGGTTGCTTGAGTTCCCCGCCGCCGATCCGCGCGAGATCGATCCGCTGATGGGCTGGACCAGCAGCGACGACACCCAAAGCCAGGTGCGGCTGCGTTTCGACACCCGCAAGCAGGCCGAGGATTATGCCCGCGACCACGGGCTGGAATTCGAGGTTCTGGAACCTCACAAACGCCGCGCGAATGTGCGCATGCGCGGTTATGGCGAGAATTTCGCAACCGACCGCCGTATGCCCTGGACGCATTGATCGCGACGAATTTCTGCAGGTTTCGGGCCGGATCATGGATATGTCCGGTTCGGGGATTGGGCTTTCGGGCCTTTGCTTCCATGACGACCGCCTTCGGGCGGTCATTTCTTTTTCGGGACTGACCATGAGCATTGCCTATCTTGTTACCCATTCCGGCGGTTTCCATGCCGACGAACTTCTGTCCTCGGTCATCCTGACCCGGCTTTATCCGCAGGCGCGGATCGTGCGGTCCCGTGATGCGGAATGGATCACCCCGGCCCCGGATCGGGTGATCTATGATGTCGGGCGCGACCATGATCCGGCCCGCCTGATCTTTGACCATCACCAGAAGAACCCGCCCCTGCGCGACGACGGCCAGCCCTACAGCTCTTTCGGATTGATCTGGCGGCAGTTCGGTATGGATTACCTGCGCGCGTCGGGTCTGCCCGAGGATGATCTGGCGCCGGTTCATGCCTCCTTTGACGCCGATTTCGTATTGCCCGTCGATCTGGTGGACAATGGCGCGCTGTCGCCCTCGGGTCCGCTGGGGGATCTGTCCCTGCCGGTGCTTCTGGAAAGCCTGAAGCCGGTCTTTGACCAGCGCGGTGACGAGGCCGAAAACCGCGCCTTTGACGGTGCCCTGACCATTGCCCGCGCCTTTGTCGAGGCCGCCATAGCCCGCAAGGCCGCCAAGCTGCGTGCCGAGGCGGTCGTCATGCAGGCGATCGCGGCGGCAGGTGACAGTCCGATCCTTGAGTTGCCCATGGGCATGCCCTTCCGCTCGGCCATCGACAAGGCCGGGGCAGATCACATGCTGTTCGTGGTTCACCCGCGCGAGACCGACTGGATGCTGGCCGGTATTCGCCGCGACCCCGAGGGGTTTGCCCTGCGTGCCGACCTGCCTGCCTCATGGGCCGGGCTGACGGATGCCGCGTTGGAGGCCGCCTCGGGCGTTCCCGGCGCGAAATTCTGCCACAATGCGCGTTTCATCGCTGTGGCCGCAGATCGCAGTGCGGCCTTGGAACTGGCGCGGCTGGCCGTTGCGGAAGCTGATGCGCAGGCGGAGGCCTAGCCGGAATCATCCGGGCGTAGCGCCCCTTCGAGCCTCCTGAGGCTCATGTTGCAAGGGGCGCGCGACCGGCCCGCAAAGCTGCGGCGGACCGACGCAGCCTGGACCACGCTCCGGGGCGTCTTTGAAGACCTCGGCAGGGGCATATCGCGCCTGTCGGCAGCGGAATGGAACCTGCCGGTCCGTTTTCCCGTTACCCTTCGGCAGTTGGCGCGCATGTGACGCGCGTGCATGAGGGGGCAAAGGCGGCGCAGATGCAGGAACAGTTGTTGTCCGAGGGACAGAATTGCTGGCGCATCGAAGATGCCGGTCGGTTTGCGGTGATCGTGGATGCCGATGCCTATTTCAACGCGGCGCGTCAGGCGATGTTGGCGGCGCGGCAAAGCATCCTGTTGATCGGCTGGGATTTCGATGCGCGCATTCCGATTGGTTCGGGCGATGATGATGGGCCGGAACATCTGGGCGATTTCATCCTCTGGCTGGCCAAGCGTCGCCCGGAGCTGGAAATCAGGCTGTTGCGCTGGGACAAGGGCGCGCTCAAGACCCTGTTTCGTGGCCGGACCCTGCTTACTGTTCTGCGCTGGAAGGCGCATCCACGCATCACCCTGCAGCTGGACAGCAAACATCCTCTGGCCAGCTCGCATCACCAGAAAATTGTTGCCATTGATGACAATGTCGCCTTCTGCGGCGGGATAGACATGACCACGGGGCGCTGGGACAGGCGCGAGCATCTGGACGACGATCCCGGCCGCATTGGTCCCGATGGCGCAGCCCATCCGCCATGGCATGATGCGACCAGCGCCTTTGACGGCGCGGCGGCGCGTGCCTGCGGCGATCTGGCCCGTGAACGCTGGCGGATTGCCACGGGCGAAAGCCTGCCCCCGCCGCAGAGCGAAGATGACTGCTGGCCGCAGCTTTTGCAGCCCAATTTCCGTGATGTGAAACTGGGGATCTGTCGGACCCATCCGGAACATGACAAGGTCGAGGGCATTCATGAGATCGAACAGGTCTATCTGGATCTGATCGCACGGGCGCGTCACTGCATCTATGCCGAAAGCCAGTATTTCGCTTCGCGCCTGATCGCGCGGGCCATGGCACAACGGCTGGCCGAAGCCGACGGTCCCGAGATTGTCATCGTCAATCCGGTGCATGCGGAAGGCTGGCTGAAAAGCGAGGCCATGGACAGTGCCCGGGCCTGTCTGATCGAGGCTCTGCGCCGGCATGACACATATGGCCGGCTGCGCGTGCTGCATGCCCTGACCGCAGCAGGAAAGGAAATCTATATCCACGCCAAGGTGATGATCGTGGACGACAGCTATCTGCGGATCGGCTCGTCCAATTTCAACAATCGCTCGCTGCGGCTGGATACCGAATGCGATGTGGTGCTTGGCGCGGATGTGCCCGGCAATGAGGGCGTGCGACGGGGGATCACCGCGATTCGCAACGATCTGCTGGCCGAGCATCTGGACTGCAGCGTGGAAGAGGTCTCCTGCAGCCTTGAGGAAAGGGGGTCCGTGATTGCGACCATCGAGGCGCTGCGTTCACCGGTGGGGCAGGGGCGCAGCTTGGCCGATTATGAATTGCCTGATCTGAACGGGGTCGAGGAATGGTTGGCCGAGAATGAGATCATGGACCCCGAAGGCCCCGAGATGGTTTTCAAGCCTGTCGCCTCGCGCGGGTTGTTCCGGGGCTGGGGGCGTTTCGGGAACTGGCTGTCCCGACGCCGCTCCTAGCCAATGGCCATCAGGGCAAAACTCCCCTCACGCAGGTCGGCCAGCCTCTCGGCCGCATGCCATGCGCGCAAACCTGATTTGCAGCACAGCACCGTTCTGGCCCCGGGGCTGGGGGTCGGAAGGTCGGCGTCAATTCTGTCCGGGGCAATGCGTCGCGCATTGGCAGTGGCCAGCGGGCCTTCCTCGGGTGCGCGCAGGTCGATGACCAGATCCTGTGCTGTCAGATCGGAAGGGGCAATGAATGGCACGGCATGCACGGGTTCGGGCGCATTCAGGAATCCAAAGCCGCCAAAACGATAGGTCTTTGCATCAAAGCTGACGATGCGGCCAAGGGGCGAGTCACCCGTCTGGGCCAAAACCGCCAGCGCCATCTGCGCCTGAATCGCGCCGATGATCCCGACCACCGGCCCCAGAACGCCCTCGCTGGCACAGGTTCCCGCGCGTCGGGGCAGCGACGGAAAGACCGCGCGCAGGGAGGGAGCGCCGGCGCAGAACCCTCCGGCATAACCCTGCTGGCCAATGACCGAGGCCGAGATCAATGGCATGTCATGGCGCCATGCGTGATCGGACAGGATATAGCTGCTGGCAAAGCTGTCGGCGCAATCGAGGATCAGATCCACGCCCTGCGCCAGACCGGCGACATTGGCCGGATCAAGGGCGGCAATGACCGGCTCGATCCGGCAATCCGGGTTCAGCCCGGCCAGAGTCGCAGCAGCGACCCTTGCCTTGGGCTGACCGATATCGCCCATGCGGAACAATGTCTGGCGGTGCAGATTTCCCTCTTCGACATGATCGGGGTCGACCAGTCGAATGTGACCGATTCCGGCACCGGCCAGATATTGCAGAACCGGCGCACCCAGACCTCCGGCACCAATGACAAGGACGCGGGCTGCAGCCAGCCTTGCCTGTGCATCGGGTCCGAATTCGGGCAGCATGATCTGTCGTGCATAGCGGTTCATCGCGTTGCCTCCAGCCATTGAACGATGCGCCGTGACGGTGTCGGGTGCAGGGTGATGTCGGTCACGGCAGAAACGATATCGGCCCCTGCGGCAAAGGCCTCGGGCGCGCGTTGTACTGACAGGCCGCCGATTGCGACCAGAGGCGTCTTCCCGCAGAGCTGCCGCCACAGGGCCAGGCGGTCCACTCCCTGTTCGTGCCATTTCATTTTTTTCAGGATCGTCGGCCAGACCGGACCAAGGGCGATGTAATCGGCCTTCAGCGACAGGGCGCGGCCCAGTTCTGTGCGGTCATGGGTGGAAATTCCCACACGAATTCCACGGCTGCGGATGGCGGGCAGATCGGCGCTGTCCAGATCCTCCTGTCCCAGATGGACCCATTCACAGCCAAGGTCGATGGCCTGCTGCCAATGGTCATTGATGACCATGGTGGCCCCGGCTGCACGGCACAGATCAAGACTTCGGGCCAGCAGTGCACGGGTTTCATCCGCCGACAGATCCTTGATGCGCATCTGCACCAGTCGCACACCCAGAGGCAGCGCCAGTTCCAGCCAGTCGGGATGATCGAAGATCGGATAGAAACGGTCCAGGGTCATGCCAGTTCCGCCATGCCGATCAGCGGGGTCGAGGGCGCGGCCATGTCGCGCGGCTCGATCGGGTCGGCCTCGAAGGCCAGTCGACCAGCTTCGATGGCGCGGGCAAAGCCCTCGGCCATGGCCGCCGGATCACCGGCCTTGGCAACGGCCGTGTTCAGCAGGACCGCGTCAAATCCCATTTCCATGGCGCTGGCCGCATGGCTGGGCAGGCCAAGACCGGCGTCGATCACCATGGGGATATCGGGGTATTGTGCGCGCAGCATCCGCAGCCCATAGACATTGTTCAGACCCAGCCCGGTCCCGATGGGCGCCCCCCAGGGCATCAGGACGCGGCACCCGGCATCCAGCAGGCGACCTGCCAGCACGCCGTCTTCGGTGGTATAGGGAAAGACCTTGAAGCCGTCTTCGGTCAGGATGCGCGCAGCCTCGACCAGCCCGAAAGGGTCGGGTTGCAGGCTGTCGGGATGACCGATCACTTCCAGCTTGATCCAGTCGGTCTGAAAGACCTCGCGCGCCATATGGGCGGTGGTGACAGCCTCGCGGACGCTGTGGCAGCCGGCAGTATTTGGCAGCAGGCGCACGTTGAGATTGCGGACCAGTTGCCAGAAGGGCGCGGCGCCCTTGTCGCTGCCCTCGCGGCGCAGCGAGACAGTTGCAATCCCCGCACCCGAGCGGCGAAAAGCCTCGGCCAATACGGCCGGAGAGGGATATTGCGCCGTGCCCAGCATCAGGCGCGAAGGCAGATCGCAGTCATAGAATTGCACCATCCTAGCCCCCTTGCATCGGCGACAGGATTTCCAGCCGGTCGCCGGCCTCCAGTCGCTGATCGCCCCGCCGGTCGGCTGGAACGAAGGATTCATTCACGGCCGTGGCAAAGCGGGCATCGGTAAACCCAAGCTCGGTCAAGGCCTCGTCCAATGTTGTTGCGGCGACCTCATGCGGGGTGCCATTCACCATGATCTTCATCCATCACCTCGGGGATTTTGCCTTCAAGAACCAGATCGGCCACCATCCGCGCCATGGCGGGGGCAAGCAGGAAGCCGTGGCGGAACAGGCCGTTCACGAAGATCCTGTCTTCATGACGGCGGATGCGGGGCAGGTTGTCGGGGAATGCCGGGCGCGCATCGGCGCCCAGTTCCAGCACGGCGGCTTCGGCAAAGGCCGGGTCCAGGCTGTAGGCCGTGTTCAGCAGTTCCACGACCGAGCGCAGCGTCGCCGGGCCGCGATTCTCGCTTTCCAGCTGAGTCGCGCCCAGCATGTAGACGCCATCGCCGCGCGGCACGATGTAAATCGGGTGGCGCGGATGCAGCAATCTGACGGGGCGCGATATCTGGACCTCGGGCGCGCGCAACACCGCCATTTCCCCGCGCACGCCGCGCAGGTCGGTCAGGCGGTCCCCGGCGGCCAGCCCACGACAGTCAATGATCTGCCCGCGCGGTGCATCCGCCTGAACGGGCACCCCTTGGCTGGCCAGACTGCGGGTCAGGATGTCCAGCGCGTCACGCGGGCAGATATGTGATTCAGCCGAGAAATGCAGCGCGCGGGAAAAGCGCGGGGCAAGGGCGGGTTCGGCCCGACCCAACTCGTCGCGATCCAGCCAGCGATGGTTTTCGGTGCGCCGCGCAAAGCGGTCCAGCTCGGCCCGGTCGCGCCCCGGTGCCAGCACCAGTGATCCGCGGCGGGTGACGGGAACGCCTGCCGCCTGCCACCAGCCCTCGGCCTCGCGGCCCAGCCGGACGACGGGTTCCTCGGCGGTTTCGCCTTCGCAATCGGGGGCCAGCATGCCGCCGGCCCACCATGAACAGGCATGCTGTCCCGCCGGACCGGCGGGATCGACCAGTTGCACGGCGGCGCCGCGCCGGGTCAGTTCGGTTGCCACACAGAGGCCCGCGACCCCTGCGCCCAGAACGGTGAAAAGATTTTTCATGCCCAGACCTCGTGGAAATGATGCACCGGGCCATGGCCCTTGCCGATCTGCAGCCCGTCGGCCTGCGCAATTGCACGATGCAGCCAGTGATGGGCGTCATGCACGGCCTCGCCAAGCGATGCGCCCTTGCTCAGGCCCGCAGCGATCGCAGAAGACAGCGAACAGCCCGTGCCATGGGTGTTGGATGTGGCCAGCCGGGGCGAGGTGAAATGCTGCGGCGGTTCATCGCTGATCAGCCAGTCGGTACAATCCGCATCTGGGGAATGTCCGCCCTTCATCAGAACCGCACGCGCCCCCAGCCGCTTCAGCGCGGCACCCTGTTCGCAGATCTGGTTGGCCGATCTGGCCGATGGCTGGTCCAGCAGTTGCGCGGCCTCGGGCAGATTGGGGGTCAACAGGGTGGCGCGGGGCAGCAACTGGCCGATCAGCGCGCAGATGGCGTCGGATTCCAGCAACCTGTCGCCCGATTTTGCGACCATGACCGGGTCCAGCACCACGGGGCCGTCGAAATCGCGCAGTTCGGTCGCCACGGTCTGCACGATCCGGGCCGACCCCAGCATGCCGATTTTGACCGCATCCGCGCCAATGTCATCCAGAACCGAGCGAATCTGCCGGGCAACCATCTCGGGTGAGACCGCCTGCGCCGCCTGCACGCCCTGGGTGTTCTGGGCGGTGATGGCCGTGATCGCGGTCGCCGCATAGACCCCCAGTGCCGAAGCTGTCTTGATATCGGCCTGAATCCCGGCGCCTCCGCCGCTGTCGGATCCCGCGATGATCAGTAACCTTGCCGAGCCCTTCATGCCGTCCTCCGTTTTCGGGATGCGGCATGGGACAAAGAGATGTGGCGCGATCTGGGGCCACTCTGTCTCCGTTCCCTACGCCGGCATTGCCCGGATCAGGTTCGATGGGTTGGCACGCGGCCTCTCAGCCCCGACAAGCAGGGCACCCCAACGGAATGGCGCGACGATAGGACAGGGCGATGCGCCTGGCAAGAGCCTCAGCGCTGCAGAATCAGCAGATCGCTTTCAAAGCTGACGCGGGCGAATGTCCGCAGATAGGACATGCCCAGCAAGGAGCCGTCGAGATCACCATCGATGACCCAGGCCCGGACATTGCGGTCGAGGATATCGCCGATGGCCAGCTCGTCGATGGTCACGGGCGCGGTCTTGACCTGACCGTTGGCGGTCATGGCGGTGCCGATATAGGCCAGATCTCCGGTGTCGATACCGATGCGTCGCGCGTCTTCCGGGCCAAGGGCGATGGATGAGGCACCGGTATCGACGATGAATCGGACCGGGACGCCATTCAGCTGCGCGGTCAGGTGAAAATGCCCGTCCCGCGAGGCGGGGATCTCGATGCGCCCGCCACTGGTGACCATCTGTCGCTGACCGGACAGGCCGCCATTCATCCACAGTTCCGAGGCAAAGAACGCGCCGGCAAAGATCACGACCCACAGGCCCAACTGCCGCAACGCCTTGCTGCCGCGACCAGACAGTTCGAACAGCACTGCGCCGCCGATCACCACCAGAAGCACGATGTAATAGGCCAGCCGCATGCCGTCATCGGTCGCCATCAGAACAGCCCCGATCCCTTCAATCCGTCAAAGACGAACTGGACGGAAAGCGCGGCCAGCAACATGCCCAGCAGACGGGTGACGACCATGACACCGGTGCGCCCCAGAACCCGTGCCAGCGGGGTGGACAGGTGAAACAGCACCATCGCGATCAGCAGCACTGCCAGCATCACCAGATTGATCAGCAACAGATGCAGCCAGCCGCTGTCCTGTCCGCCCAGCAGAATCATCGTGGCCAATGCGCCCGGTCCGGCCAGCAGCGGCATGGCCAGCGGAAAGACCGAAGGGTCCTGCGCCTCGGGATCGGCGCTGCCCTGACCCTCGCGACGTTCGGTGCGCCTTTCGAACAGCATGTCGAGGGCGGTCAGGAACAGCAGCATGCCGCCTGCGACACGAAAGGCCGAGATCGAAATGCCGACGGCAGACAGGATCGCTTCGCCCGCAACACCGAACAGCATCAGAAGCACGGCGGCAATGACCACGGCGCGAAAGCCGATATGGCGGCGCTGCGCGGCATTCATTCCGGGGGTCAGCGCAATGAAGATCGGGGTCAGCCCGATCGGGTCGATGACCACGAACAGCGTGACGAATGCGGTGATGTAAAGCGACAGGTCCATGCCACCTTATCGCCCGCGTCGGATGCTCTGCCAAGCGCAGGAACCGAAAATAGAATGCGCCCGAACTCAATCGTGACCGATTCGGGCTTTGCAATCCTGCCTGCAAGGCCCTAAATCTGACCCGCGGGCGGAGGATCCGTCCGACAAGGGAGTTTCGTATGCTGAACAATATCGGCCTTCCCGGCCTTCTTCTGATCGCGGTTGTCGTGCTGGTCCTGTTCGGACGTGGCAAGATTTCGTCCCTCATGGGAGAAGTGGGCAAGGGTATCACGGCCTTCAAGAAAGGCGTCAAGGACGGCTCGGAAGAGATCGAAAAAGCCGTCGAGGACACCACGGATACGCCCGGTGAACAGGCGCGCGACGTGACGCCGAACAACACCGACCGCAGCTGATTCGGACGGGGCGCGGCACATCATGTTCGATATCGGCTGGACCGAGCTTTTGGTGATTGGCGTTGTGGCGCTGATCGTGGTCGGTCCCAAGGATCTGCCGCATCTGTTCCATTCGCTGGGGCGCTTTACCGCCAAGGCGCGGGGAATGGCGCGCGAATTCACCTCGGCGATGGAAGATGCCGCCAAGGGTTCTGGGCTGGATGAGGCCGCGGGCAGCTTGCGCGACATGAAATCGCTGACTTCGAAAAAGGCATTGGGGCTGGACGCGCTGGATCGCGCCGCAGAGCGTTTCGAGAAATGGGATCCCAAGGTTCCCGGCCCGAAAGAGACGGCCAAGCCGGATCCGGGCCTCGGGACCGGACCCTCCGGGGCCAAGGCTCCGGAAGAGGGCAAGACTGGCGCTTCTGCGCCAGCACCGGCTGCCCCTGCCACATCCGAAGCGACCCAGCCTGCGGGGGCGCGGCAGCTTCATGCCGTGCGGCGCAGTGACATGAAAGACGACTGACGTGACGGCAAAAACCGAACAGGACGATGATCTGGACGACAGCTCGGCCCCGCTGATCGAGCATCTGGCCGAACTGCGCACGCGCATCATCTGGTCGATGATCGCCTTCATGGTGGCAATGGTCCTGTGCTATACGGTCTGGAACCCGATCTACAATTTCCTGACACAGCCGATCTGTCACGCGCTTGAGGCGCGGGAACAGGAATGTGGCCTTATCCTTTTGAAATTGCAGGAAGGTTTCTTTGTCGCCATCCGCATTTCGCTGTTGGGCGGTTTCGCGCTGGCCTTTCCGGTCATCGCTTATCAGATGTGGCGCTTCGTTGCGCCGGGCCTGTATCGCAATGAGAAACAGGCATTCCTGCCGTTCCTTCTGGCCTCGCCGATCATGTTCTTTCTGGGCGCGGCATTTGCCTATTACATCATCCTGCCCATGGCCTATGATTTCTTCCTGGGCTTTCAGCAGGGGCCGCTGACACTGCCGGATGACGGCACGGCGGGCGCTGCCGGCGACAACCCGATGGCGGCCATCGTCTTTCAGGGTTCGGTCGATGAATATCTGTCGCTGACCACCAAGTTCATCCTGGCCTTCGGACTCAGCTTTCAGCTGCCGGTCCTGCTGACCTTGATGGGCAAGGCCGGTCTGGTGTCTGCCGAAGGGCTTGCCTCGGTGCGTCGTTATGCCGTCGTGGCGATTCTCGTGCTGGCCGCCTTTGCGACGCCGCCCGATGTGATTTCGCAGGTGGTTCTGTTCGTGGTCGTCTTCGGGCTTTACGAGATTTCGATCCATCTGGTGCGCCGGATCGAGAAAAAGCGCGAAGCCGAACTGCGCGCGCAGGGGCTGTGGGACGACACTGAGGAATGAAGGACACTGGGGAATGAAGGACGGGGCCATGAAGGATACGGGGATGTCATCGGATGCGTTGACGCGGATTGCCGAGGCGCTGGAGCGACTGGCTCCGGCCCCACAGCCTGCCCCCAGCTTCACCGAGGCGACCGCCTATGTCTGGCGCGCTGACCCGGACATGCTGGTGCCGGTGGACACGGTATCACGCGTCGATCTGGTGCAATTGGTCGGCATTGAACGCGCCAAGGAAACGCTGCTGGCCAATACCCTGCAATTCGCGCGGGGGTTTGGTGCCAATAACGCCCTGCTCTGGGGCGCGCGCGGCATGGGGAAATCCTCGCTGGTCAAGGCGGTTCATGCCGAGGCTGTCTCGCAGGGCCTGCCTTTGGTGCTGGTCGAGATCGCGCGCGAGGATCTGGGTTCGGTCGGCAGGTTGCTGGCGATTCTGGGGCGTGCGACCGACAAGCGCTTTCTGCTGTTCTCCGACGACCTGTCCTTCAGCCATGACGACACGCAATACAAATCGCTGAAAGCGGTTCTGGATGGCGGCATCAGCGGCCGGCCGTCGAATGTGATTCTCTATGCGACCTCGAACCGGCGTCACCTGATGCCGCGCGACATGATCGACAATGAGCGCGCCTCGGCCATCCATCCCGGTGAAGCGGTCGAGGAAAAGGTATCCCTGTCGGACCGTTTCGGCCTGTGGCTGGGCTTCCATCCCTGCAGTCAGGACGAATATCTGGCGATGGTGCGCGGCTATTGCGATGCCTATGATCTGAAGATCGACGACGAGACGCTGCGTGCCGAGGCGATCGAATGGCAGGCCACGCGTGGCGGACGCTCGGGCCGTGTGGCCTGGCAGTTGTTCACCGATCTGGCCGGGCGCCACGGCATCGTGCTCTGATCGGGGGCGGCTGGCGCAAGCCGCTTGCCTCGGATGCGCGGCGGGGTTTCAATAGGGGCATGAAATCGCGCAGCGCCAGACATGTCCTGACGGGGACCCGCATTCGGGAAAGGCGCCTGTCGCTGTCCATGCGACAGGCCGATGTTGCCCGCGCCGCCGGGATTTCCCCCGCCTATCTGAATCTGATCGAGCACAACCACCGCCCCGCCGGTGAGGCCTTGGTTGCAAGGCTGGCTGAAGTGCTGGGCGTAGCTTCTGAAGAACTGGCCGAGGGCCGCGAAGAGGCACGTATTGCCGCCCTGCGCGAGGCGGCGGCGCGTTTGCCCCCCGGAATGGCCGAACCGTTGCCCGAACTGGATCATGCGACAGAGTTTCTGGCCCGTTTTCCCGGATGGGCCTCGGTGGTGGTGACGACATCACGACAGGCCGAGGCTCTGTCCGCGCAGTTGGTCGATCTTTCTGACCGGATGACGCAGGATCCCTATCTGCTGACGACGCTGCACGAAGTTCTGTCGGCCGTCACCTCGCTGCGTTCGACCGCGTCGATCCTGTCAGAGGGTGACGAGATACCGGATGAATGGCGGCAGCGTTTTCACGACAACCTCAATCAGGACAGCCTGCGTCTGTCCCATACGGCCCAGGCACTGGTGCGCTATCTGGACAGTTTCGAGACCGAAGGCAGCATCCATACCCCGCAGGAAGAGGTCGAGGCATGGATGATGGCGGGCTTTCCGCCGATTTCCGAATCCGACGACCTGGCCTCGGATGTCGCGCGAATGATGGCCGAACAGCATCTGGAGCGCTTTCAAGAGGATGCCGAGGCGCTGCCGGATGAGGCCCTGAGCGCCGCCGCCGCGGAAAGCGGTGACCCCGTGCAGATCGCCGCCATGCTGGGCCGACCGCTGGACTTGGTGATGCGGCGGCTGGCCATCCTGCGCCCGGCGGGGTTCGAACGTGCGGGTCTGTTGATCTGCGACGGTTCGGGCAGCCTGACCCTACGCCGTCCGACGGATGGTTTTCCCTTGCCCCGCCCGGTGGATTCCTGCCCGCTCTGGCCGCTCTATCAGGCTCTGGCCCAGCCTCATCTGGCGCTGTCGCATCATGTCCTGACGCCCGAGGGCCGACGCTTTGCCACGCTGAGCCTGGCCGTCCGCAGCCAGCCCCAAGGGGTGACCGGCCCGGTTCTGACGCAGGCGCTGATGCTGATCCTGCCCTATGATCCCGAAAGGGCACAGGCCGGTGCCGGGCCGGTGCCGATCGGGCCGGCCTGCCGGATCTGCCCGCGGCGGGAATGCGGAGCCAGACGCGAGCCGTCGATCCTTTCTACAGCCTAGGGCTGTGTTGGCGCGAACAGGAAATCCTTCTTTGACAGAACAGGATATCCGTCTCATCATTGCTGGACGTCGCAACCATGGGAGCTGCGCCACGCTGATGCCGCCTGATATCCTGATGATCGAGGACGAGCCGAATATTGCCGAAGCGCTGCGGTTCATTCTGACTCGTGACGGATGGCAGGTGCAACTGCATCCCGACGGGATTGGCGGCATCGAAAAGATCCGCGATGCGCGGCCGCGCCTGATCATTCTGGACCTGATGCTGCCCAATCGTTCGGGGGCAGAGATCCTGGCGGATCTGCGCGGCGATGACGACCCCCAGCTTGCCTCGACCCCGGTGCTGATGCTGACCGCACGCGGGCAGGGGGCCGATTCCGCGCAACAGGCCGATGTCGTGTTGGCCAAGCCCTTTGCCAATGACGAATTGCGCGCCACCGTGCGCCAGTTCCTGGACTGATGCCGGACCGCCCGCTGTTCCTTGAGCGCGCCTCGTTCCGCCGCCGCAGGCTGGGCGATGTGGCGCGGATACTGCCGGTTGTCGCGGCGCTTGCGATCTTCGTGCCGGTCTGGTGGATGCCGCGGCTGGTCAGTTTCGGCGGCGGGGCGACCTGGTTCTTCGCGTTATGGGCCTGCCTGATACTGTCCATTCGCCTGTTGCACCGGGCCTTGTTGCGTTCGGAAGCGGCGACAATGCGTGCCGAGGCTGATGCGGCAGAGCATGGCCGGGAAGCCTCATCCGAAAAAGGCGATGACAATGCCGTTTGAGGCGCTGGTCGCGGGCTGTCTGGCCTATGTGGTGCTGATGTTCGCCGTGGCATTTGCGGCAGATCGTGCTGCCGCGCGCGGACGGGTCGGCTGGCTGGACCATCCGCTGGTCTATACGCTGTCGCTTTCGGTCTATTGCTCGGCCTGGACCTTTTATGGCGCGGTGGGCTATGCGACCCGATCCGGGCTGGAATTCGCGACCATCTACCTGGGGCCGACCATCATCTGCGCGGGGGCCTGGTGGGGGCTGCGCCGGCTGGTGCGGGTTGCAAAGATGCATCATGTCACCTCGATCGCGGATCTGATCTCGGCGCGATTCGGCAAATCGAACCCGCTGGCGGCGCTGATCACCCTGATCGCGGTCATTGCCGCCACGCCCTATATCGCCCTGCAGTTGCAATCGGTGCGCCTTTCCTTCGAGGTCTTTGCCACCGACACCCCGCATGGGACGCCGCTTTCGGGCGCGCTCGGGGGCGGGATAGGCCTTTGGGTCGCGGCGGGGCTGGCCGTGTTCACGATTCTGTTCGGCACCCGAAATCTGGCCGCGGACGAGCGCCATCACGGCGTGGTCACGGCCATCGCGCTGGAGGCCATTGTCAAATTGCTGGCCTTCCTGGCACTGGGTGTTTTCGTGGTCTGGGGGCTGGCGGACGGTCCGGTCGACATGTTCGGGCGCATCACCGAGGCGAGCCGCGACCCCGAATTCGCACAGGGCTGGTTGCTGAAGCCGGGGCGCTGGACGGCGCTGATCGTGGTTTCGGCCGCTGCCCTGATCACCCTGCCGCGGATGTTCCAGGTGATGGTGGTCGAGGCCGCGGATGAGGAACGTCTGCATGTCGCCGGATGGGCCTTTCCTGCCTATCTGTTCGCCATGTCGCTCTTCGTCCTGCCGATTGCGGTCATGGGGCGGCAACTGTTGCCTGCCGGTGCCAACCCTGATCTGTTCGTGCTGACCCTGCCGGTGGCGGCGGATCGGGACCTGCTGGCCTTTCTGGTGTTTCTGGGCGGGTTCTCGGCGGCGACATCCATGGTGGTGGTCAGCGCCATTGCCCTGTCGACGATGATTTCCAACCATTGGATCGTGCCGGGCTGGCTTGCCCTGCGTCGGCGTGCCGAGGGTGACGAACGTCAGGATGACGAGGCCCAGGACGTCAGGGGATTCGTTCTGAATGCCCGTCGGGTTGCCATCGTCGCCGTCGTCGGAGCCGGTTGGGTCTATCACGAGGCTTCGGGCGGTTCCGCGGCGCTGGCGGCGATGGGGCTGGTGGCATTCACCGGGATGGCACAGGTGCTGCCCGCGATGCTGGGCGGCCTGCTGTGGCGGGGGGCGAACCGGAGGGGAGCCTATGCCGGGGTCGGCACGGGTTTCGTGCTGTGGATGGTGATGATCTTTCTGCCTTCGGTGGGTATTGGCACCATGCCCCGTCTGCCGCCTGACGTGGACCCGCTGGCCTTCAGCATCTTCCTGTCGCTGTCGCTGAACACGCTGGCCTTCGTGGGATGTTCGCTTGTCGGTTTTCCCGATCCGGTCGAGCGGCTGCAGGGCCTGTCCTTTGTCAGTTCGGTCGAGCCGATCCGCCACAGCAGGATGATGCGCGGCGAGGATCGCGCCGAACCCTTGCTGGCCATGAGCCGTCGCGTCTGGGGGGCCGATGCCGCTCTGCGATTCTTTCAGTCCGAGGCCGTGGCACAGGGCAAGTCCGGCTATCTTCCCGATCTGACGCCGCGCTTTCTGACCCGGCTGGAGCGCAAGCTTTCCGGCACGATCGGCGCGGCCACCGCCCACGCCATGATCGACCGGGTCGGAGGAGGCGCGGCGCTGACGGTTTCGGATCTGTTGCAGGTGGCGGATGAGGCGCAGCGCGCCAAGGAGGAAACCCAGAGGCTGGAATCCGCGACCGCCGAACTGGCCCGGACCGCGACCCAATTGCGCGAGGCGAACGAGAAATTGACCGCGCTCTCGGTCCAGAAGGACGCATTTCTGGGCCAGATCAGCCACGAACTGCGCACGCCCATGACCTCGGTCCGGGCCTTTTCCGAGATCCTGATGACCCCGGATCTGTCCGAGGCCGAGCGCACCCGCTTTGCCGAGATCATCCACGAGGAAGCCGGACGGCTGACGCGCTTGCTGGATGATCTGCTGGATCTGTCGGTTCTGGAAAGTGGCCGTGCCCGCATGTCCTTTGGGGTGGTGAACCTGCATGACCTGATCACGCGGGCGCTTTCTTCGGCCTCGGCCACATGTCCTGATCGGGTCTTCACCATCGACCGGGATATTCCTGATGAACAGTTGGTTGTCATCACCGACAGTGACCGCCTGTTGCAGGTGCTGATCAATGTGATCACCAATTCCCGGAAATACTGCGATGCCGAAAGGCCGGTGCTGAAAATCAGGGTGCGGCGCGACAATGGTGCGGGCGCACAGATCGACATCGTTGACAACGGATCGGGGATCGATGGAACGCGCCAATCGCTGATCTTTGAAAAATTCGCCCGTCTCAATGACCCCGCCCGCGCGGGCGGTGCGGGGCTGGGGCTGGCGATCTGCCGGGAAATCATGCTCGCTTTGGGGGGAGATATTTCCTATCTGCCGGGCCTGGGCGGCGCGGCCTTCAGGATCAGATTGCCGATCAAGCCACCCTCGATCGGGCGGGCGGAGCCCGAGGCGTAAAGCTTTTGGAAACCGGTCCGTGCCAGTCTGCAGCCAGACAAGGCAATGATTCGGGTGACAGATGTCGGGTGAGGCAGGCAAAAGCGCTGCGGGGATCACATCGTCGCGTGGCGGGATTCTGCGGCACATGCTGGCAGCGCGCAACCGGGCGACAATCGACGAGGGGCGCGTGCCGCAATTGCCGGTGCCAGCCCCCGCAACGCCCGCCCGCGGGGCCGCGACGGCGGTGGGTCGGGCGGCGGACCGGCTGTATCGTCTGGCTTTGCAGCCCTTGTCGGTGGTGCCGGGCGCGGTGACGCTGGCCGAACTGCCCGAGGTGGTGCCCCTGCCTTCCTTGCTGATGGTGCTGCAGGGTAAAAACGATCTGATCGGGATGATTGCGCTATGTCCGGAAACGGTGACCGCGTTGATCGAAATTCAGACCCTGGGCCGTATCACCGGCCGCAGTATCGAACCCCGCCGCCCGACGCGCAGCGATGCGCTGATCTGTTCCGATTTCGTCAATGCGCTTCTTGAGGAGTTGGCGCGCGAGCTGATTCAGGTTGAAGGATTCGCGGATGTTTCGGGCTATCGCTATGCATCCTTTCTGGATGACCTGAGGCCGCTGACATTGATGCTGGAGGACCGGCCCTATCGCAGTCTAATGTTCGAACTGCAGTTCGGCAGCAGTGCGATCCGGCAGGGAAAGATATTTCTGGCGGTGCCTCAGAGTGACAAACATGCTCTGCCACCGGAAAATTCCGCGCGCGCCGAGGCGCAGGCTGCGCGTGACCCGCTGCCGGCCGCAGATTCCGTCCCACCGCCGGTCGGACTGGCGAGCGCAGTCGGAGAGGCGCCGGTCGAGATCCACGGAGTGCTGTGCCGTCGCCATATGACGCTTGCGGAACTGCGTGGGCTGACGGCGGGCAAATTGCTGCCGCTGCCTCGTGTCAGCCTGTCCGAGGCGCGATTGGAAACCGCCAGCGGGCAACTCCTGGGAAGCGGCAAATTCGGAGAGGCCGAGGGCTGTCACGCCATTCGGCTGCATGGCCGCGCGGGGACGCACAGGACCGAGGCTTTTCCGGTGCAGGATTCGCTTGGGGACGATATGGCGGGCGATGTCACCCCGGCCGGTTCGACGGTCGAGCCGCCGATTGAGGATATTGGCCAGCCGGACCCGTTTCGCGAAAAAGCCATTGGCGAGGGGCAGGATTTGGCCGATTCCGACCTTGAAAGTAACAAAAGCCACACTAAAATCGGAAGCAACGGCTGAATGCGCGATTTTCTCTTGAAATCGGCGCTGGTTGGACGCATCTAACGTCCGTCCCGAATCCTGCGGGGCGTCTATGACGGAGTGACCATGGCCAAGGAAGAAATGCTCGAATTTCCCGGCGTCGTGAAGGAACTCCTGCCAAATGCGACGTTCAGAGTCGAGCTGGAAAACGGCCATGAAATCATCGCGCATATGGCAGGAAAGATGCGGAAGAATCGCATCCGAGTTCTGGCTGGCGACAAAGTTCAAGTCGAGATGAACACCTACGATCTGACCAAAGGGCGTATCAATTATCGCTTCAAGTAATCCGGTGCCGATGGCACTGGCAGAAACCGGTTCCGGGCGACCCGGGCTGGTGCTTGGATCGGCAAGCCCGCGTCGTCTCGATCTGCTTGCACAGATCGGGATCAAGCCGGCTGCGCTGCGCCCGGCGGATATTGATGAGACCCCGCTCAAGGCCGAGCTGCCGCGCGATTACGTGACGCGCATGGCTCTGGAAAAGGCCAATGCCATCGAGGCAGATGCCGATGAGGCCGTGCTGACCGCAGATACAACCGTATCGGTCGGGCGGCGCATTCTTGGAAAACCGCAAGACCGCGACGAAGCGGCCGAATTCATGCGCCTCATGTCGGGGCGCAGACACAAGGTTCTGACCTCGGTGGCGCTCAGCTATCGGGGCAAGGTCCGTTCGCGTCTGGTCGAAACGACCGTTCGCATGCGCAATGTGACCGAAGCCGAACTTGCAGCCTATCTTGATGTCGGCGACTGGCACGGCAAGGCCGGGGCCTATGCCATTCAGGGGGCGGCGGCCGTATTCATCCCCTGGATCCAGGGGTCGTTTTCTGCCGTGGTCGGTCTGCCCCTGGCAGAAACGGCCTCTTTGCTGGCATCGATCGGAATTGTTGCGAACACTGAAGGAGATCGGCCATGAAGGGTCGTCAGGTCGTTCTGGACCATATGTTTGGCGAACCGGCCGCTGCCCTGATGCAGGACGGCCAGCTGATCGATCTGATCATTGATTCGGGCGAGGCGCTTGCCCCGGGTGCGATCTGCCGCTGCGTGACCGAACGTCTGATGAAAGGGCAGGGCGGTGTCTTCGTGCGTTTGCCCGACGGGCAGCGCGGCTATCTGCGCGAACGTTCCGGGATCAGCGAGGGTCAGCCGATGCTGGTTCAGGTCGCCGGTGTCGCAGAAGAGGGCAAGGCGATCCCGCTGTCGACGCGGCTGGTATTTCGCGGTCGCTACGGGCTTGTGACCCCCGGCGCTCCCGGAGTGAACGTCTCGCGGCGCATTCGCGCAAGTGAGTTGCGCGAAGCGCTGCAGGCGGTCGGGCATGAGGCATTGCAAGGCCGTGACTATGGCATCGTCATCCGCAGCGCAGCGGAACATGCTTCTCATGACGAGATCCGCGAAGAGCTGACCCCCTTGCTGGAACTGGCCGACCGGATCATGTCCGAGCGGATGGGCCAGGAAGAGCTGTTGCTTGATGCGCCGGACGCCTGGGAGCAGGCCTGGCTGGACTGGGCCGAACCGGAACCGGATGCTGTCGAACAGGGCGAGGGCAGCTTTGACCAGAACGGAGTCAGCGATGCTGTCGAAGCCTTGCTGTCTCCCAGGGTTGATCTTCCCGGCGGGGCCAGCGCCTTTGTCGAGGCAACCCGCGCCCTGGTTGCCGTTGATGTGAATACCGGGCGTGATACCTCTCCTGCCGCCTCGCTGAAGGCCAATATCGCCATTGCGCGGGACTTGCCGCGCCAATTGCGGCTCAGAGGGTTGGGAGGCCAGATCGTCGTCGATTTCGCCCCGATGCCCAAGCGCGACCGTGCCACGCTGGATCAGGTGATCCGCGCGGCCTTCAAGGCTGACAGCACCGAAGCCTCGATGATCGGCTGGACCGCCATGGGATTGTATGAAATCAGCCGCAAGCGTGACCGCGTGCCTCTGGCGCGTCTGGCAGCGGAGGCGTTCTGATGGCTTGCCCGATCTGTTCCAAGGACAGCGTGCCGGCATACCGTCCTTTTTGCTCGAAACGCTGCGCCGATGTCGATCTGGCCAAGTGGCTGAGGGGGGAGTATGTCATCCCCGGTCCGCCGCTGGATGATGTTCCTTCGCAAGAAGATGAAGACGATTGAAGTTTTCGTCGTTTTGGGTCTGGACACGCCGCGCGGAGATCCGTAAATACCGCTCCACACCGGATGTCGAAACGATATCAAGGTGGCCCGGATAGCTCAGTTGGTAGAGCAGCGGATTGAAAATCCGCGTGTCGGTGGTTCGAATCCGCCTCCGGGCACCATTCCCCCCCCCCAATATATGAAGCGATTGTCGTCGGGCGCCCATGTCTCTTGCGCTGTTGAGGCAGGTGGTTGCGCTGTCGAGATGCTGAATGCCGCCTGATGCGTTGTCCGGACGCGGGACTAATCCAGTGAAATCAATATGCGGGCGATTCTGGCCGGGTCGTATTTGCAGTCTTCTGCTCTGCCAAGCGGCAGGCGCAGGCAAGGGATGCCATATTGTTCCGTGACGCGGTCACATTGGCTTTGCGGCCGAGATTCATCACAAAGGATATGAGTCATGAAGTCGCTCGGGCGGCTGTCTGAACCGGCATCGGCACGGAGGGGGGCCAGAATGGCCCCAACCTGATCGGCAAGATCATGATCCAGAGCCTCGGGATCATGGCCAAGGCTGGGAAGATAGGCCTTGGGGATGTGGCGCGCCGCGATGGCACGACCGACGCCTGCGGGAAGCAGATTGGCGATGACGCTGGAATAGAGGCTGCCGGGGGGGTAGCAGATCGCATCGGCCTGCTCGATCAGCTTCCTGTTGCGTTTGGGCAGCGGCACGTCAGCGGGTGGGATTTCGTTTCGCCCGTCGCTGAGGAAGCAGCGTGTGATGGGGCTGTCGATGGCGGGGGCCTCTTTGCCGCTGATCAGGCGCTGGCTGATGATGCGCCGTCCGTTCGCCAGATCGACGCCCAACTGCAGATTGGCATCCACGATCGCGCGCACGATGCCGCGCACGTCAACCATCTTGGACATCAGAAACAGCACCGGCTCCAGCTCTCGCCCGTGGCTCAGATAGCCGCCCGCCAGGATCAGATTGCCGATGCTGGCATTGCGATAGTCGAAATCCTCAGGCACCTGAGCTGCGAATTCGCCAAGCAATGTCTGGATCAATTGCCGCATGGGTTTCGGGATCGCCGCCACCAGCGGATGCTTGCCGGAAATGATCAGTGCGACTTCGGCGCGTAGACGCTTTTGCGCGCCATTCTTCGGCAGGCGGTGGCTGAACAGGGCAAAGACATCGGGCTGCCCCAGAACCGATTCATCGGCCAATGCCATCAGCCGACTGCGCAAATCGCCCACGGCTGGCATGTCAAAGGCCTGCCGCAGCGTCTGCGAACTGCCGCCGCTGTCAAAAGGGGTGATGAGATGCATCGAATTGAAGGTATAATGCTTCAACCGGCGGGAAATGCCGTTCAGTGCGCTGCCTCCACTGAAAAACAGGATGCGCGGCCCGAGGTGCGGGGCGCTTTGGGCCCGGGCGACACGCAGATCATCCGGAAGGCGCAATTCACGTTCCACGCGCGCAGCTGTCATGAAAATTTCATCTCCGGCTGGTTGCTTCGGTCCGATTGACTGTTGGATTTCATGATGGGCTGGGCGCATAAGATCAGATGAGGAACGAAGATGACATATCTCCAACCGGTCAGGCTGTCATTGGCAGGGAACCCGTGTTTCCATTCCGGGTCAAGCGCGGATCCATCGACCGCAATGGCCTGACGGGCGGGGCCGTGGCGGTCGGCCCGGGAAGGATCCGTCATGGCGCGTCCTGACGCCGTCGTCGAGAACATGTCCTTCCTGCTGGCAGAACTTGACGGTCAGCTGACACGCCTGACCAGCTATATGCAGGAACCCCATCCCGAGATGGCGCTGCAACTGGTGCAGAGGGCGGGCTATTCCAACAATCTGTCGGCACGGGTGCGCAAGGCCTGTCTGGCAGGGATGATGCGCGCCAAGCTGACCGAGGCGCAAAGGCTGCGCTTGCAGGGAATCGACACGATCGCGCGGAACCTGGATCTGGTGTCGCGCCTTGGTCGTCGTGCGGTGGAACATGTCGAACAGGCAGAACGCAACAGGCTGCTGCGCACCAAGACCTATGTCGCGCCCGTGACACTGGTGGGCAAGACCATTGCCTGCATCCCCAAGGCGATGGAAACCAGCGACAGTCGGCTGGCGGTCGAAATCGGCAAATCCCGCAGCCAGATCGACATATTTCACGATCGGCTGTTTCGCACCTATACGCGCGACATGCGCGGCTCGAAACACAGTGCCGATCTGGCCCATGGCCTGCTGACCCTGAACGAAATCCACCGCATGGGAGAGGGGCTGTCGGCGATCAGCGAGGCGCTGCTGTCGATGAATATCGGGCAGGCAGTGCAGTTTGACCGCTATTTCACCCTGCGCAGCGTTCTGGGCGGGGGCAAGGGCGATGAAGAGGTTCGTCTGCAGCCCTTGGCCGAGACCAGGTCAGGCAGCGCCATCTCCAGCGTAAACCTGCGCAACGCCAAGGGCGAAACCGTCGCCGCCGTGTTCAAGGACGGGGATCGGCGCAAGGTCAAGCAAGAGCGGGTGGGCGTCAAGAGCTGGAACTCGGTCTATCCGGGGCTGGCCCCGGAAATCCTGTCCTACGAAAGACATGGAAAATCCGCAGCATTGCTGATCGAGCATCTGGAGGGTGAAACCCTGGAGGATATCGTCGTCGCCGGCAGTGACGAGGCCTTGGCCCGCGCCCAGAAGGCTCTGCACAAGACGGTGGGGGATATCTGGCGCCAGACCCGCACCGAGGAGCCCGCCGAGATGAAGGCGATGGAGCAATTGAGCAAGCGGATGAAGGATGTCTATCGCCTTCACCCACGCTTTGCGCAGGGAGTCCGGAACCTGAACGGGCTGAGGATTCCGGATCTGGACGAATTGATTGCCGCCGCCGCGCGTCGCGAAGCGGGGCTGGCTGCGCCGTTCTCGGTCTATATCCACGGCGATTTCAATCTGGACAATGTGATCCATGACGCCGTGGGCAACAAGATCCGCTTCATTGATCTGCATCGGTCTCGCTATATGGATTATGTGCAGGACGTTTCGGTCTTCATGGTGTCGAACTATCGTCTGCAGGTGCTGGACAGCGCCACGCGCAACCGCATTGCCAAGGTGGCCAGCGATATGCATGCAATGGCCGCCAAATTTGCCCGACGCCACAGGGATCCGACCTTTGAATACCGGCTTGCGCTGGGGCTGGCGCGCTCTTTCGCCAGTTCCACCCGTTTTGTTGTCGATCAGAACCATGCGCGGCGTATGATCCTGCGTGCGCGCTATATTCTTGAATCCGCCCTGGCGGTTCCCGAGGGACGGGAAGCCCGGTTCAAACTGCCCATAAGGATGCTGTTCAGTGACTAGGAAAATCGGGGTGATCGGCACCCCTGGGAAATGGTCGACCGAAAGCCTGGCCGACGCGCTGGAGGCGCGGACCGGCTATCGGCAGGTCATCGACATGTCGCAGGCCGTGCTGGATCTGGAGGCCGGAACCCTGCATTGCGCGGATGTGGATCTTTGCCAGCTGGATGGTCTGATCCTCAAGAAGATCGCCGAGGACTACAGTCCCGATGCGCTGGACCGGCTGGAAATGCTGCGCGTAGCCGAAGCTTCGGGGGTGCGTATCTTCAGCCCTGCCGTCAGTGTCCTGCGATTGATGGACCGGCTGGCCTGCACAATGACCCTGCGCGCTGCCAACATTCCCATGCCCGCAACCACCGTCACCGAGGATGAGGGCGCGGCCCTTGCAGCCCTGCAACGCTATGGCGCGGCGGTATTTAAGCCGCTGTTCTCGACCAAGGCGCGCGGCATGATGCTGCTGGACAGCGATACGGCGGATGCGGCGGCGCGGATTGCCGCCTTCAGACAGGCGAACCCGGTGATCTATGTGCAGCAGAAGCTCGATCTCTCGGGCGAGGATCTGGGCATGGTCTTCCTGAACGGGGAATATCTCTGCACCTATGCCCGCGTCGGGCAAAGCGGCAGCTGGAACACCACGATCCATTCGGGGGGCAGATATGCGCCCTATGAGCCCTCGGAGGAACTGATCGAGCTGGGACGGCGCGCTCAGGCACCTTTTGGTCTGACCTTCACCACGGTGGATATCGCCATGACGCCTGATGGTCCGATCGTTTTCGAGGTCTCTGCCTTTGGCGGCTATTCCGGTGCGTTGAAGGGCTGCGGCATGGATGCGGCCACGATGGTGGTCGATCATGTGCTGGGCGAGGTCTCGCGATGAACCGTGTCGATGAGTTGCTTTCCGGTCTTGACCTCTCTGTGGCTGCCAAGGCCGAGGCATTCTACATGCGAGTTGGCCATGTGAGGCTGACCGTGCGTTGCCCCGAACCGCTGCGGGCCAGATTGATGGACTATTTTGTTGAGACCCTGAGCCCGGAACCCGGTGAAATCACCGTGCATTTGCTGCCGGGGCAGGAACTGGCGCAGGATATCGACTGGACCGAATGGCAACGCGAGCCCGGCAAGACCGGCCGCAAGGATGCCATCTGTGATCTGCAGGACGGGCGACTGGTGCGCAAAATTCGCAGTGGGGTGACATTCCTGCAGGCGCGCGACATTGCCGTCGCCTTGGGGCCGCTGCAGGACAATATCAGCACCGTGATCAACTTCGTGAACACCCAGGTTCTGTCGGCCTGTCTGCGTCAGGGCTGGCAGCTGTGTCATGCCGCTGCCGCGACCCGGGAGGGACGCACGCTGGCCATTTCCGGACTGTCGGGGGGCGGAAAATCGACTTCCATCCTGAAGATGATGGATATCGATGGGATGCAGTTTCTCAGCAATGACCGGATTCTTGTGCAAGCCGGAGAACCGCCCCGTGTCCTGGGCATTCCCAAGCATCCGCGGATCAATCCCGGCACCATCCTTGGAAACTCGCGTCTGCATGGACTTCTGTCGTCGCAACGGCGCGCTGAATTGCAGCAGATGCCGGCCAGTGAACTCTGGGCGCTGGAGGAAAAACACGATCTGATCGTGCCCCGGATCTATGGTCCGGACCGAATGTGCCTGTCGGGGCCGCTGACTGATTTCTGGGTGCTCAACTGGAGCCATGACAGCAGCCATCCGACCCGTGTGGCACCGATATCCCTGGCCGATCGGCGGGATCTGCTGGGGGCGATCATGAAAAGCCCCGGCCCGTTCCATCAGCATCCGGACGGGCATTTCGAACCCAGCGGAGCCACGATTGATCCGGCAGCCTATCTCAAGGCGCTGAAGGGGGCGCGGGTCAGCGAGGTCTCGGGCCGGATCGATTTCGATCTGCTTGCGCAAGAGGGGCGGCGGCTGTTTGATGGCTAGTCCCGCCTATATCGCCTTTCTGCGTCATGGGGCCTATCGCCAGCGCTCCGATGCGCCGTCCGCGCGACAACCCTTTGCGCTGAGCCAGGAGGGAATCGAGCAGGCCCGGGAGGGCGCGCGCCAGCTTGTGCAGATGATCGCGCAGTTCGGCCTGAAACCGGTGGCGCAGATCCATTCGTCGCGGCAATTGCGGGCATGGCAGACTGCCAATGAGTTGCTTGCCGGCCTGCGTGCCCATGGCTACCCGGTGGACGACATTGTCCAGAGTTCTGATCTGGCCGAACGGGGGGTGGGTTGTGCGGCAAATCTGACCCTGTCCGAGATCGAGGCCGTGCTGCGTGACGATCCCCGCTGCGAACCACCTCCGCCGGGCTGGAAATCCGACAGCGATTATCGCCTGCCGCTGGAGGGCGCGGAAAGCCTGTCCGACGCGGGCCGCCGCGTCGCCGGTTATATCCAGCGATGCCTGCATCCGGGTTCGCTGACGGTGCTGGTCGGGCACGGGGCATCCTTTCGCCATGCCTGCCATCATCTGGGCCTGCTGCGGCGCGAAGATATTGCCGGAATGTCCATGTATCATGCCCGGCCTTTACTGTTCTGTCACGATGGCCGTGGTAGCTGGCAGCATCTGGCCGGGGAATGGAAGATCAGGACGCCCAAAGAGGTTCCTCTCGACTGAGCCTTGTCCATATGGAAAGGCCCCGAACTTGGAACACGCGCTTTATCATCAGCATGGCGAGCCACAGCTCTTGCCGCCGGTTTTCGACACCGATGCGCAACTGGCTGACTTGCCCCGGAAACTACGTCCCTGGCCCGATGCCGCGACCCACCCGCAGATCATGGCATGCCTGGCCCGCGCCCGCGAATATGGGGGCTGGCGCTGGCCCGACCGCCCGATCATTTTCGTCTCGGATCCACATGCCGATGCCGAGGGACTGCTGCTGTCGCTTTGTGCTGCCGGTGTGATCCGGCGCGAGGGGTGCCGAATTGCGCTGACCGGCTTTGGCCGCAAGGCGCGCATCATTCTGGGCGGCGACTCGCTGGACAAGGGGCCCAGCAATCTGGCGCTGCTGGATGCGCTGGGCGCGCTGGGCGAGGCTGGGGCCGATCTGCATATTCTGGCGGGCAATCACGATCTGCGCATGCGCATGGCGGTTGCGGCCCTGCGCGGGCCACGCAACCCCATGACCGAACATCTGTTCCTGCGCATGGGGCGCAAGATTTTGCCTGCCCTGCACGAGGTCCTGCAACGATTCGTGACGGCGGATGACCTGGCCGCCATGCCCGATGAGGCCACATGTCGCGCGCGGCTGTTGCCCGGCCCTGACTGGCCGACGCGATTTGCTGCGGCCGCACAGGCTGAACTGCGTCCGCAGGTGATTGCGACCGAGATCGCCAAGCTTGGGGAAAAGCAGAGGAAATTCGATCACGAAAGTCGTCGCTCGGGCATGACCAGCCGCGAAATCCTGGCCGCAGCGCTGAAATGTCATACGATATTCTTCGAGCCGGACGGCGCATATGCATGGTTCTATGAGAGGATGGATGTCGTGGCGCGGGTCGGATCGCTGCTGTTCGTGCATGCGGGGCTATGTGACAGCATGTGCGAGATGTTGCAGCAGGCAGGGGTCGCCTCGGTGAATGCCCGCTATCGCGACGAGGCTGAAAATGCCTCTCTGGGGTTCTATTTCGGGCCGCTGGCCAATCTTGTGCGCACCAAGTATCGCCGGTCGGATTGCGAACTGACGGGGCAGGGCGTCACCGCGCTGCATCGCGCGGGCATCCATATGGTCGTGCAGGGCCATGTGAACAATCACCGGGGGCAGCGGCTGCTTGCCAAATGTGGCCTGCTGCATCTGGAAGGGGATGTCACGCTTGACCGGAGCTCGCGCAGGCTGGAAGGTCTGGATGGCGTCGGGGCAGGTGCGACATTGATCTTTCCCAGTGGAGATGTGGTCGGTCTGAGCAGGGATTATCCTTGGGCCAAGCATTTCGCGCCTGACCGCATGACATAAGGAACGGATGCCGCATGAGTGACCCGAACAAGCGTTTCACGCATGAATCGCTGGCCGACCGGAAGACCATCAAGACATTGCTGTCCTCATTGGCCAAAGGGTTTTCCAAGGGTCAGATGACGCTGGGTGATGACAAGGACGAGCTGGTACTGAAGACCGCCGGCCTGATGGATCTGCGGATCAAGGCCGAACGCGAAGATGGTCGATGCGAGGTCAGCCTGCGCGTGTCCTGGTCGGATCCCGAGGCCCCGGCACAGCGCAAGGGTGCCCCCCGCATCGAAAGCTGAACTGCATCGCTAGCGGTTGGGCCACAGGGAAGCGTGGCGGTTCACATCCTTGTAGAGCAGATATCGGAACCGGCCCGGTCCGCCTGCATAGCAGGCCTGCGGGCAGAAGGCGCGCAGCCACATGAAGTCACCCGGGCCGACCTCGACCCAATCACGATTCAGACGATAGACGGCCTTGCCCTCCAGCACGAACAATCCATGTTCCATGACATGGGTTTCGGCAAAGGGGATCGAACCGCCGGGTTCAAAGCTGACCAGGGTGATATGCATGTCGTGCCGCAGATCGTCCGGGTCCATGAATCGGGTCGTGGCCCATGCGCCATCAGTGTCGGGCATCGGGGCGGGGGTGATATCCTGTTCCCGCAGGATGATCGGATCGGGCCTGGCCAGATCGGCACTGGGCTGCCAGCGCTTGCGCCACCAGTGAAAGCCCGCCGGTTCCGAGCCGCCGTTGCGGATCTTCCACGGGGTGCCCGGCGGGACATAGGCGAAACCGCCGGGCTCCAGCAGATGTTCCTGCCCGGCGATCCAAAGTGCCACCGCGCCGACGGTCACAAAGATCGCATGCTGCACCTGCGGGTCGTCATCGGGCATGTCGCTGCCGCCACCGGGGGACAGTTCGACGATATACTGGCTGAATGTTTCGGCAAAACCCGTCAGCGGGCGCGCCAGAACCCACATCCGCATGCCCTGCCAATGTGGCAGATAGCTGGTGACAATATCGCGCATCACGCTGCGGGGAATTACCGCATAGGCCTCGGTAAAGACAGCCGTATCCGTGGTCAGGTCCCGTTGTGGGGGCAGGCCGGCCAGCGGCCCGGCATAGGCAGGGATCGGATGGGCGCGTGGCCTGTCGCTTGGCGGATGGTCGGTCATGGCAGGATCTCTTTCAGGCGAAGTTCGGCGATGCGGATGACCTGTTCCTCGGCCTCGTGACGCTCGGTGAACGTGTCATTCTCGACGCGGCTCTGCATGGCTGCAAGGATCGACGCCTTGTCATGGTCGCGCACCGCGATGATGAAGGGAAATCCGTGCTTTTCGGCATAGGCGCTGTTCAAGCGAGAAAATGCCGCGCGCTCGTCATCGGTCAGGGCGTCCAGACCGGCACTGGCCTGTTCCTGCGTGCTGGCCGCGGTCAGACGCCGCGCGGCGGCCAGCTTGCCCGCCAGATCGGGATGGGCCTTCAGCACGTCAAGGCGTTCCTCGTCACTGGCCGCGCGAAAGATCTGTGCCATGCGTCGTGACAGCCCGGTGGCGTGGTCGTGAACCGCCCCCATCTCGCCGTCCCAGACCCTTTCCGCGACCCAGGGTGAATGTTCGTAGATGCCGCCGAAACGCGCGACGAAATCATCGCGATCCATCTGTGACGGGAGCAGCCGCTCCGCGACATGGGGATGCGTCTGGGCCCAGTGTTTCGCGATATCCAGCCGCGTGGCGAACCAGACTCCGTCATGGGCACAGGCATGGTCCAGGAACCTGCGAATGGCCATGGCCCGGCCCGGTCGGCCCGCCAGCCGGCAATGCAGGCCGATCGACATCATCTTTGGCGCGCCGGCCTGGCCTTCGGCATAGAGAATGTCGAAACTGTCGCGCAGATAGTCAAAGAACTCCTGTCCGGTGCCAAAGCCCTGACCGCTGGAAAAGCGCATGTCATTGGCATCCATCGTATAGGGGACGATCAGCTGCGCACGTCCCTGATGCAGATGCCAATAGGGCAGGTCATCGGCGATACTGTCGGCCAGATAGGCAAAGCCGCCTTCCTCACATCCCAAGGCGACGGTGTTCATCGAGGTGCGGCCCTGATAGAATCCCAGCGGGCGCTGGCCGGTCACCTGGCGGTGCAATTCGATGGCGCGGGCCAGATGCTCGGCTTCGGTTTCGCGAGGCACATCCTTGTAGTCGATCCATTTCAGCCCGTGGGTGGCGATTTCCCAGCCGGCCTCCTGCATGGCGGCGACCTGGTCGGGGCTGCGCTCCAGCGCGGTGGCAACGCCATAGACGGTGACGGGAAAATCCTTCAACAGCCGATACAGCCGCCAGAAGCCTGCGCGTGAGCCATAGTCATAGATCGATTCCATGTTCCAGTGGCGCTGTCCGGGCCATGGCTGCGCCCCGATGATTTCGGAAAGAAATGCCTCGGAGGCCGCATCGCCATGTTCGATGCTGTTTTCGCCGCCTTCTTCGTAGTTGACCACGATCTGCACGGCGATCTTTGCGCCGCCCGGCCATTTCGGATCGGGGCTGGACCGGCCATATCCGCGTAGATCCCGACTGTAGCGCATCATGTCGCTCCTCACTTCAATGGATAGGTCAAAGCAAACAATGTCATGGCCGGCGGAGCAAGCATCCTGTCGCGGAAATCACGCGCGCGACGACATTTGCCCTGCCTGTAAATTGGGCAGGACTTGCAAGAGGCGGGGCAGGGGCTATAGCAGACCGCTCTGGCCAGGGGGATGCTGATGACCACCACACTGACACGACGCACCTTGCGGGCATTGGGGCCGGCGATTCCCATTGGTTCGGTCAAGGAATCGCTGCGTGCAGGGGGCGGGGCACTGCTTGGCCTGGCAGTTGCGGCGCTGGTCGTCTTGTTGCCTGCCGTGAATCTGGATCTGGGACTGTATCTGATCGCGCCTTTCGGGGCGACTTCGGTTCTGATCTTCGCCGTGCCCAGCAGCCCTCTGGCGCAGCCTTGGTCGGCGGTCATCGGCAACAGTGCCTCGGCAGTCGTGGCGGTGGCCATCTGCCTGACGATCGACGACCCGAACCTGCGTATCACGCTGGCGGTCAGCCTGGCCATCGTGGCGATGATCCTGCTGCGCGCATTGCATCCGCCGGGCGGGGCGGTCGCCATGACGGCGGCGATGAATGCCGAGACCATGCACGAGATGGGCTTCTGGTTCGCCCTGTCGCCCGTTGCGCTGGGAACGGCGCTGCTGGTCGCGGTGGGCATCGTCTATGCCCGTGCGACCGGGCGGCATTATCCGTTGCGCCAGTTCGAAGACCCCAACAGCCATGGCACCGATGATCCGGAACCGGCCGAACGCCTGGGCCTGAGCGCCGAGGAACTGACCGATATCCTGGCCAGCTATCGACAGTCGCTGAACCTTGGGGTCGAGGATCTCGCGCGTCTGATCGCGGCGGCCGAGATGCAGGCCGCCAGCCATCGGACCGGGCCGCTGACCGCGGCGGATATCATGTCGCGCGATCTGGTCACGGTGCCGCCCGATGCAACATTGGGCAGCGCGGCCGATCTGTTCCGCCAGCATGGCTTTACCTCGCTGCCGGTCACGGGGCCGGGGGATGTCTATCTTGGGGTGATCTTCCAGCTGCACCTGATCCGGCGCGCACGCCGCGATGCCTTTGCCTCGGGCAAGCGTTTCGGTTCGGCCATGGCGGTGCTGCTGGAGAATGACGCCGAACTGGGGTTGCGGGCCGAACATATCATGGAAACCGATGCTCCGGTCATCGGTCCCGACGATCCGGTGGCGGGGCTGCTGCCCAAGATGGCCGATGGAAGATTCGATGCCGTGCCGGTTCTGGACGGAGAGCGCATCGTCGGTATCGTGACGCGCACCGACCTGATTGCGGCCCTTGCGCGCCAAAGCCTGAATATCGCGTCCAAAGAAGAGGCCTAGCCCCCCAGGGCCTGTGTCAGATCGCCCGCCGTCGCCACGACCACGGCCCCCAGCGTCTTGACATGTTCATGGCCGATGCGCTGGGTCGGGCCACTGATCGAGATGGCGGCGACCAGCTTGCCGTCGTGATCAAGGACCGGGGCGGCGATACAGCGCATGCCACGGGTCCTTTCCTCGTCGTCAAAGGCAAAGCCGCGTGTGCGGATGCGCTGCATGTCTTCGAGCAGCGCGTCACGCGTGATCAGCGTCTTGTCGGTACAGCGCGCCAATCCGGTGGTGTCGATCAGCTGTTGCAGGCGCTCGGGGCGGCCAAAGGTCAGCAATACCTTGCCCATTGCCGAGGCATGCAGGGGCAGGCGCGTTCCCGGGGCAAAGCAGGCGCGAATGGATTCATGTGTTTCGACCTGTGCCAGGGACAGCACGGAATTCTCTTCGGGAATGCCCAGATTGGCCGTTTCGCCAGTATGTTCCATCAGGGTGCGCAGGAAGGGGCGCGCGCGCTCTCCAAGGCCCGAGCGGCGCATGAAGGCCGCGCCCAACCGGAATGTCGCAGGGCCGATATGCCAGGTCTGCGTGGCCGGATCGCTTTCGGCGACCCGGCGCGCTGCCAGCGTATGCAGCACGCGATGCACGGTCGAGGGCGACTGCCCCATCTCTTCGGCCACCTCCGACAGGGTCAGCCCCGGGTTCGCGGCCAGCAGGTCCAGAATGTCCAAAGCGCGATCCAATGCCTGAATCGTTCCCGAGGCTTCACTTGCGCTGCGCGGACGTCCGCGACGACGGGTCGGTTCGGCCATATGTCTATCCCCGATTTGCATCTTGCTCGGCGCGAACAATGCCCGCCAGCAAGTGAAAAAGGCAATATGCCGATCAGAGGTTGCACCGATATCGGCATCGGCTGCTGAAAACTGGCTTCAAAAGACATGAGAGAACAAATGGATCGCTTTCGCGTGATCGCGATCTCGTCAAGCAGGCAAAATCGGGTAACACTGTCGCCGGACAAGCAGCGGAGGCATCAATGTCGGGATATCTGACAACCCATGTTCTGGACACCGCCCGCGGCCAACCCGCCAGCGGCATGGAGGTCGTGCTGTATCGGATCGAAGAGGAAGGCCGGACCGAACTGATCCGGCTGCGCACCAATGCCGATGGGCGCACCGATCGCCCGATCCTGCCGGTCGAGCAGTTCCGGCCGGGCATCTATGAACTGGAGTTCCACGCAGGCGCCTGGATGGACGCGACCGGAGTGGCTGCAGAAAGCCCGCGCTTTCTGGATGTCGTCCCGATCCGCTTTGGAATGTCGCAGCCGGATCACTATCATGTGCCGCTGCTGATTTCGCCCTTTGGCTATTCGACCTATCGGGGCAGCTGAAATGATGATTCCGGATCAGGTCATCATCTGGGAATGGCTGAGCTTTGCCATCCGCTGGACCCATGTCATCACCGCCATCGCATGGATCGGCAGTTCCTTTTATTTCATCGCGCTGGATCTGGGGTTGCAGCGCGCGCCCGACATACCCAGAGGCGTGCATGGCGAGGAATGGCAGGTTCATGGCGGCGGCTTTTACCATATCCGCAAATATCTGGTCGCGCCCGATCGCATGCCCGAGCATCTGACCTGGTTCAAATGGGAAAGCTATTCGACCTGGCTTTCAGGGGCGGCGCTGCTGATGGTCACCTATTGGGCCGGGGCACATCTGTTCCTGATCGATCCGGCCAAGGCCGATCTGGCGACATGGCAGGCGATCATGATCTCTGCCGGCTCCTTGGCGATCGGCTGGCTGATCTATGACGGCCTTTGCCGATCCGGGCTGGGGAACCGGCCGACCGCGTTGATGCTGCTGCTGTTCGTGGCGCTGGTGGTAATGGGCTGGGGCTATGACCAGGTCTTCACGGGCCGTGCGGCGCTGCTGCACCTGGGGGCCTTCACGGCGACGATCATGACCGCGAATGTGTTTCTGGTCATCATGCCCAATCAGCGCATCGTGGTGGCGGATCTGAAGGCCGGGCGGGCACCGGATCCGAAGTATGGCAAGATCGCCAAGCTGCGCTCGACTCACAACAACTATCTGACCTTGCCAGTCGTCTTCCTGATGCTGTCGAACCACTATCCGCTGGCCTTCGCCAGCCGCTATAACTGGATCATCGCGGCGCTGATATTCCTGATGGGGGTCAGCATCCGGCATTTCTTCAACAGCATGCATGCGCGCAAGGGGCGACTGTGGTGGACATGGCTGGTGACGGCGGTGTTGTTCATCATGGTGATGTGGATCAGCTCGGCGGGGCTCAACCAGGACAGCCTCGGCGATTCCGAGGCCCGCCTGCTGTCGCCCGTCGAACAGCGTTATGCCGATGCCGCCGGTTTCGAAGAGGTGAACGATATCGTCATGGGGCGCTGTTCGATGTGTCATGCGCGCGAACCGGTCTATGACGGCATCCATCACGCGCCGAAATCACTGATGCTGGAAACGCCGGCCGACATCGCCCGTGCCGCCCGCGCAATCTATGTGCAGGCCGGGCTGACCGATGCCATGCCCCCGGCCAATGTCAGCTTCATGGAGCCCGAGGAACGCGCGCGGATCAGAGGCTGGTTCCGCAATGCGGACGGGATGGAACTGGCCGGGATGTAATCCGCTGCCTGCAAGGGGAATCCGCCGAACACGAGAATTCAACTTATCGGCATCGCGATTTCAGGCTATTTGGTCGGTGATGTCACGCCGAATCGTTCAAATCACCCTGATCGTCGGGGTCATGCTGGGCTTGTTGCTGCCGAAGACTTCGGCGGCCCTGTCCGACCTTGGGCTGATCGGCAGCCGGACGGTGGTCATCTGCACCGGTACCGGGTTGAAAGAGATCACCCTGACCGACAATGGACAGCCCGCCCCCCAAAGCGAGGCACATCACGAGGCTCCCTGCCTTCTGGTTCATGCCCTTGACCGCTGGGTTCAGCCCGAAACGCCGGTCTGGATTGCGCTGGCTGGAGCCTTGCAGCCTGCGCGTCAGGGACATCTCTGGCATGAAACCCGCATAGCGGCCACGCATTTCGCCCGCGCACCACCGCGCGTCTGATCAGGCGGCAGTTCCGCCCGACCACATCAGAACAAGCGAAATACCGGTCTGCCGGCCCAGACGGGCGCGCAGATCGCAGCCGGAGATATCACAATGAAACATCTGTTTTCCACGCGGGCCCATGGCCCGGCCGGGGGGTGCCATGGCGATCACTGACAGCCAGTTTTCCACCCTGAAAGCCTCCGATCAGGGGCGCAGCACGCGTCTTTATCGTGCCGCATGGCGCTGGCACTTCTATGCCGGTGTCTTCGTGATCCCCTTCTTCCTGATCCTTGCGGTCACCGGCATGATGATGCTGTGGATCGCCTGGATAGACGGTCGCGACGGCGAAAAGACTGCAGTGGTGCCCGATGGCGCACCGCTGGCCGTTTCGGTTCAGGCCGATGCCGCCCTTGCAGCGGTCCCCGATGGCAAGCTGGTGCAATATGTCGCGCCGCGAAATGACGAACTGGCCGCGATCTTTCGGGTCGACAACGCGGACGGCGCGCAAATGGTCGTCGTCGATCCCTATCGTGGCGAGGTTCTGGAACAGTTCAACCGGCGCAGCGGATGGTACGACTGGGCCGACAGCATGCATGGGGAATTGCGCATCGGCGTCACCGGCGACCGCATGATCGAGATTGCCGCTTCGCTGGGAATCGTCTTGCTGGCGACGGGCCTGTTTCTGGCCTGGCCCCGCGACGGTGGCATGGCCCGGGCCTTCATCCCCGACCTGCGCGCACGCGGGCGGCAACTGTTCAAGAGCCTGCATGCCTCCATCGGGGCGTGGATCGCGATCTTCCTGTTCTTCTTTCTGATTTCCGGCCTGTCCTGGGCTGGCGTCTGGGGCGGCAAGCTGGTTCAGGCCTGGTCCAGTTTTCCGGCCGGAAAATACGGGGATATCCCCCTGTCCGAGGACATTCATGCCAGCATGAACCATGGCCCGAAAGAGGTGCCATGGGCGCTGGAACAAACGCCGATGCCCGCCTCGGGGTCCGACAAGGGCAGCGATGGCATTGACGGACCGGTGGATATCGACAGCATCGATGCCATGGCGCGCAAGATCGGCTATGAGGGCCGCTACCAGATGAACCTGCCCTCGGGCGCCGAAGGCGTCTGGACGCTGAGCCGCGATTCCATGAACAACGACAGCGTCGATCCGACCAGCGACCGCGTCGTGCATATCGACCAGTATAGCGGCAAGATCCTGGCCGATATCCGCTTCGAGGACTACTCGCTGATGGGCAAGGCGATGGCGGTGGGCATTGCCTTGCATATGGGCACCTTGGGTCTGTGGAGCGTGCTGGCCAATACGCTGTTCTGCCTGTCGGTGATCTTTCTCTGCCTGTCCGGTGTCATCATGTGGTGGAAGCGTCGTCCCGCTGGCCAGTTCCGTCTGGCCGCCCCGCCGCTGCCTGCGGATATGCCGCTGTGGCAGGGTGCCGTGCTGGTGGGGCTGGTCGTCTCGTTGGCCTTCCCGATGGCCGGATTGACCATCGCCACCGTGCTGCTGTTTGACTGGCTGGTCCTATCGCGCCTGCCGGCGCTGAAACGGGTGCTTGGCTGAACGGGATGCGGCCGGGGCGTGATCCCGGCCGCATCTCCTGCTGATTCGGCTTTGCCCGCGCCTTGTGCAGCCTGGCTGGCCTTTTCCCTGACAACCGATCTCGTTCGTCCCCGCAGCCCCGCCGTTCCGGGGGTGGTTCTTTGCGGGCTGGACGGGGCAGGGAATTACGCGCAGTCTTTTCAGGTGGGGCATGGTGGCGCTAGGCTTTCCCTGTCTCGTGCAAGGTCTTCCATTCGAGACAAAACAGACCGTTTCCTGTTCCGGCATCGGTCGGGACAGAGGCAAAGCCAGGAGGGACGACATGACAACCGAGCTGCGCTTTCTGCTGAACGATCAGGAGGTCCGCCTGTCCGCCGTTCGCGCGTCGGACACGCTGCTGGGTTATCTGCGCGAGGAACGGCGTCTGACCGGAACCAAGGAAGGCTGCGCCGAGGGCGATTGTGGGGCCTGCACGGTGCTGGTCGGGCGTCTGGGGCGCGACGGCCTGATTTATGAGCCGGTCAATGCCTGCATCCGTTTTCTGGCATCGCTGCATGGCCAGCATGTCGTCACCATCGAATACCTGAAAGCCCCGGATGGAGGGCTGCATCCGGTGCAGCGGGCCATGGTGGACCATCACGCCAGCCAATGCGGCTTTTGCACGCCGGGTATCGTCATGTCGCTTTGCGGGCTGTGGATGACACAGCCGGATGCCTCTGACGCGCAGATCGAGCAGGCATTGCAGGGCAATCTGTGCCGCTGCACCGGCTATGCGCCCATCATTCGCGCGGCGCAGGCCGTTGGGCGCGAGGGGGGGCAATCTGACGATCTGTTGCAAGGTGAACGCGACCGGGTCACAGGGCTTTTGCGTGACATGCAGGGTCGGCGGATCGAGCTGAACCGCGATGGTCAGCGCGCGATCATTCCCGCCGACACGGATGATCTGGCCGAAATACTGGCGCAAACCCCCGATGCAAGGCTGGTTGCGGGGGCGACCGATGTCGGGCTTTGGGTCACCAAGCAGATGCGGAACATTTCTCCGGCGGTTTTCATCGGCCATCTGATGAAGGAAATCAGCGAAACAGAGACCGAAATCCGACTGGGTGCGGGGGTGACCTATAGCGAAGCAGCGCCGGTCATTTCCAGCCATTTCCCCGCCGCGCGAGAATACTGGAACCGCATCGGTGGCTGGCAGGTGCGCAATATGGGGACCATCGGGGCAAATATCGCCAATGGCTCGCCCATTGGCGATACGCCGCCGCTGCTGATCGCGCTGGGGGCGCGGCTGATTCTGCGGCATGGCATGACGCGGCGCGAGATCGCCCTGCATGATTTCTTCATCGACTACGGAAAACAGGATCTTCGGACGGGTGAATTCGTCGAACAGGTCGTGATCCCGACCTGCCCGCAGGCGCGCATCGCCGCCTACAAGATCAGCAAGCGCAGCGACAGCGATATTTCCGCCGTGGCGGCAGGGTTTTGCATTGCGCTTGAAGATGGCCGGATCGCTGATGCCCGGATCGCCTTCGGGGGCATGGCAGCAACGCCGAAACGGGCCAGCCATGCCGAGGCCGCGCTGACCGGTCAGCCCTTCAGCGCCGACAGCTTTGCTGCCGCGGCCGATGCGCTGGCAGATGATTTTCAGCCCCTGACCGACTGGCGCGCCAGCGCCGAATACCGCCTGACCGTCGCGACCAATCTGTTCCGCCGGTTCTGGCTGGAGCAATCCGGCACGGATCAACCGGTCCGCTTGCCCCTTGCCATGGAGGAGCGCGCATGAGTGAACCGACCGGCATCAAGGGCGGCGCACATAGCGATACCGTGCATGACAGCGCCATCAAGCATGTCACCGGACGCGCCGAATATACCGATGACATGAACGAACCTTCAGGTCTGGTCCATGCCTGTCTTGGTCTGTCCGACTGCGCGCATGGAAAGATCGCCGATATGGATTTTTCCGACGTGCTGGCATCGGAAGGGGTGTTGGGGGTGCTGACAGCCAGCGATCTGGCAGGAGTGAACGATGTTTCACCCAATGGCCTGAATGACGATCCGATCCTTGCCGATGGGCATGTGATGTTCTGGGGGCAGCCGGTCTTTGCCGTGGTCGCCCTGACCCGCGATCAGGCAAGGCGCGCGGCGCAAAAGGCCCGCATCAGCTATCAGCCCTTGCCCCATGCCATTGATCCCATTGCCGCCCGTGAGGCCGACATGGGCTATGTCACCGCGCCGATGACCCTGCGCCGCGGCGATGTCTCGGCCGGCATGAAAAGCGCGCCGCATCGGATCCGCGGAAGTTTCCGGATCGGGGGGCAGGATCATTTCTATCTAGAAGGACAGATCGCCATCGCCGTGCCCGGCGAGGATGACGAGATGACCGTCAATGTCTCGACCCAGCACCCCTCCGAAGTGCAGCATATGGTGGCACATGTTCTGGGTGTTCCCAGCCATTCCGTCGTGGTGAATGTCCGGCGGATGGGCGGCGGTTTCGGCGGCAAGGAAACCCAGATGAACCTCTTCGCCTGCGTGGCCGCCGTGGCCGCAAGGCGCTGGAACCGCGCAGTCAAGATACGCCCCGACCGTGACGATGACATGATCGCCACCGGCAAGCGCCATGATTTCGTTGTCGATTACGAGGTCGGGTTCGATGATCAGGGACGCATCCTCGCCGTTCAGGGCGACTGGTATGCCCGCTGCGGGTTCTCGGCCGATCTGTCGGGGCCGGTGACGGACCGGGCGCTGTTTCATGCCGACAACGCCTATTTCTACCCCGATGTCGAATTGCGCAGCCACCCGATGCGGACCAATACGGTCAGCAATACCGCCTTTCGCGGCTTTGGCGGCCCTCAGGGGGTGATCGTGGCCGAACGGATGATCGAGGAAATCGCCTATGCACTGGGCCGCGACCCCTATGAGATCCGCCAACGCAACCTCTATCGCAACGGGCAGTTGACTCCCTATCATCAAGAGGTCTCGGACCAGATCCTGCCGCGTATCTTCGATGAACTGGAACGCAGTAGCGACTATCAGAAACGTCGGCAGGCAGTATTGGACTGGAATGCGCGCGGCGGCGTGATTCGCAAGGGGATCGCGCTTACCCCGGTGAAATTCGGAATCAGCTTTACCGCCACATGGTTCAATCAGGCCGGGGCGTTGATCCACATTTATGCCGATGGCTCGATCGCGCTGAACCATGGTGGCACGGAAATGGGGCAGGGGCTGAACACCAAGGTCGCCCAGATCGTGGCCGAGGCCTTCCAATGCGATCTCTCACGCATCAAGATTACCCGGACCACAACCGAGAAAGTCCCAAACACCTCTGCCACGGCGGCCTCTTCGGGAACCGACCTGAATGGCATGGCAGCACTGGATGCGGCCGAACAGATCAAGTCACGACTGGTCGAATTTGTTGCGGAAAGATGGCAGGTCCGCCAGGAGGACGTGCAGTTCATCCCCGGCCATATCCGCGCCGGAGATCGCGATATTCCCTTCAATGAGGTCATCTCTGCCGCCTATATGGCGCGGGTACAACTGTCGGCGGCGGGTTTCTACAAGACCCCCAAGATCCATTGGGATCGCGCGACCGGACGAGGTCGGCCCTTCTACTATTTCGCCTATGGCGCTGCGGTCTCCGAGGTTTCCGTCGATACGCTCACCGGCGAATATGTCATCGACCGCACGGATATCCTGCATGACGTGGGCCGCAGCCTGAACCCGGCCCTGGACAAGGGGCAGATCGAAGGCGGCTTCGTTCAGGGCGCGGGCTGGCTGACCTGCGAGGAACTCTGGTGGGATGACCAGGGACGGCTGCGCACCCATGCGCCCTCGACCTACAAGATCCCGCTGGCCTCGGACCGTCCACGCATCTTCAATGTGCAACTGGCCGATTGGTCGGAAAATGCCGAGCGCAGCATCAAACGCTCCAAAGCCGTGGGAGAGCCGCCCTTCATGCTGGGCATTTCGGTCTTCGAGGCCATCAATATGGCGGTCGCCTCGGTTGGCGGCTATCGCGAACCTGCTCGGCTTGATGCGCCCGCAACGCCCGAACGCGTGCTGATGGCCATCCAGAGGCTGACCTCATGATCCGGGTTCGTGTTGCACAGACCTTCGGCTCGACCCCGCGCGAGGCCGGGGCCGAGATGTTTGTCGGCCCCGACAGCGTCACCGGCACGATCGGCGGCGGGCAACTGGAATATATGGCCATCGACCGGGCAAGACAGATGCTGGCGCAGGATCAGGCCAGCGCAAGCATCGAGATCCCACTTGGTCCCGAAATCGGGCAATGTTGTGGCGGTCGGGTGGTCCTGACGCTGGATCGCAAACCGGCAACGCCGCGCCATGAGCCAAGGGTGCTGATCTTCGGCGCCGGCCATGTGGGCCGCGCACTGGCCCTGGCATTGCTTCCCCTGCCGGTTCAGGCGGAACTGATAGATGAACGTCCGCATGAACTGTCGCGGGCCGCAGCCGGCATCAGGACACGGCTGACGCCACTTCCCGAAGAACTGCTGCGCACAGCTCCTGCAGGCAGTGCGGCGGCCATTCTGACCCATGACCACGCGCTGGACTTCCTGCTTGCCACCGAAGCATTGGCGCGCGGTGATATGGTCTATGTCGGCATGATCGGCAGCGCCACCAAACGCGCCCGTTTCAATCGCTTCGCACGCTCGAAAGGCATTGATCCCACGCCCCTCACATGTCCGATCGGCACGGGCTTCAGCTCCGACAAGCGCCCCGAAGTCATCGCCGCATTCACTGCCGCCGAATTGATGGCGCGCCTGACAGCTTCTTCTTCGAGAAAATACCCATGCAACATCTGATCCGAGGACGTGTTCTCGATTTTCACGCGGATCCGGCCGACAGTGATGACAATCACCGCTATCTGCCCGACGGTGCCATTCTGACCGAAGGTGGCAAGATCGTCGCGGTGGATGATTACGCCAATCTGGCCCGCCCCGATCTGCCCGAGACCGACCACCGGCCCTGGCTGATCCTGCCGGGCTTCATCGACCCGCATATCCATTTCCCTCAGGTGCAGGTGATCGCCAGCTGGGGCGCGCAATTGCTGGACTGGCTGCACACCTATACCTTCCCCGAGGAGGCACGCTTTGCCGACAGCGATCACGCCACGCGCATGGCAGGCTTTTTCCTCGATCAGCTGATCGCCCATGGCACCACTTCGGCCGCAGCCTTCTGTTCGGTTCATGCCACCAGCGCCGAAGCTTTGTTCACTGCTGCCGAGGCTCGTGACATGGCGATGATCGCAGGCAAGGTTATGATGGACCGCAATGCGCTGCCCGCCGTTCAGGATACGCCGCAACAGGGCTATGACGACAGCAAGCGTCTGCTGGAAAAATGGCATGGCCGGGGGCGGCAGCGCTATGCCATCACGCCGCGCTTCGCGATCACCTCCAGCCCCGAACAGATGGAGGCCACGGGAGCGCTGGCCCGCGAATATCCGCAATGTCATGTCCAGACCCATATGAGCGAAAACCTGGAGGAAATCGACTTCACCCTCAGCCTCTATCCCCAAGCGCGGGATTATCTGGATGTCTATGAAAGCCACGGCCTTCTTTCGGAGCGACTGCTGTTGGGTCATTGCATTCACCTGCGCGAACGCGAAATCATGCGCCTGGCCGAAAGTGGCAGTCGCGCGGTGTTCTGCCCGACATCAAACCTGTTCCTGGGGTCGGGACTGTTCGATCGCGACGGGCTGCGCAAGGCGGGGGTCACCACGGCCGTCGCCACGGATGTGGGCGGGGGAAGCAGCTATTCCATGCTGCAAACCCTGAACGAAGGCTACAAGATCCTTCAGTTGCGTGGCCAAATGCTGCACCCTCTTCAGGCCTTCCACTGGGCCACGCGGGGGAACGCGTTGGCGCTGGGAATGCAGGACAGCATCGGCACGCTGGCGCCGGGTTCGGCTGCTGATCTTGTTGTGCTGGATGCCCGTGCGACCCCGGCCATGGCGATGCGGATGGAGCGTGCCGAGACCCTGTCCGAAGAACTGTTCATCCTGCAGATCATGGGGGACGACCGATCCGTCGCCCAGACCTATGTTTCCGGCCGCCCCATGAAGGCGGGTCGATCTCCGGCTTCAGGGTGAGGCAGGGGGCATGACCTTGTTCGCACGGGCAGCGCGACCTTCAGGCGGCGCAGAAATTCAAATTCGGGCAAAGCCATGCCTTGGCGCAGAGTTGCGCATGAGCTATCCGTTTTACAACGGCTTTTTGCCGAAAGCCGTCATGACCGCCGCAGGCAGGTCGTCACGAAGCGCCCCGTCGGGCGATGCAGTTTGAAGGTGCGGCGCATCCGCGCACGCGGGAGTATTGGATGGGTATGATTACACCAGTGTTGATGGCAGGCGGGTCGGGAACGCGTCTTTGGCCCGTGTCGCGCAAAAGCTTTCCCAAGCAATTCGCGCCGCTCATCGGTGAGGAAACGCTGTTCCAGGCATCCGCTCGCCGTCTGTCCGGGGCCTTCTATGGCGAGCCGATGGTGATGACGAATGCGGATTTCCGCTTCATTGTCGCCGAACAGCTGGAGCAGATCGGCATTTCGCCCGAGGCGATCGTGATCGAGCCGGCAGGACGCAATACCGCGCCCGCCATTCTGGCCGCCGCCTTGATGGTCGCGGCACAGGATCCCGACCGGCTGCTGCTGGTTGCGCCCTCTGACCATGTGATTCCCGATGCCGAGGCATTTACCCGCGCCGTCGAACAGGGGATCGAACCGGCGAAAGAGGGGCGCATCGTGACCTTTGGCATCACGCCGGATCGTCCCGAAACGGGGTATGGCTATCTGGAGCTTGCCGGGCAGGGTGAGGGGCCGCAGCCCCTGACGCGCTTTGTCGAAAAGCCCGAAGCCGCGCGCGCGGCGCAAATGCTGGAAGCCGGGAATTTCCTGTGGAACGCAGGTATCTTCCTGTTCAGTGCCCGCACCATGATCGAAGCTTTCCGCCAGCATGCCCCCGCCTTTGTCGAACCGGTTCAGGCGGCGATCGACGGGGCCAAGACGGATATCGGTTTCCTGCGCCTTGCAGCCAAACCCTGGGACGGGCTGGGGGATGAATCCATCGATTATGCGGTGATGGAAAAGGCCGATAACCTGACCGTGGTCCGCTTTTCGGACCGCTGGTCCGATCTGGGCGGTTGGGATGCCATCTGGCGGGAAACACTGGAGCGCAGCCCCTCCGAGGATGGCGTGGCGCTGACCGGGCATGCGACGGCGATCGATTGTCATGACGTGCTGCTGCGTTCGGACAGCGATGACCTGGAAGTCGTCGGCATTGGCCTGAAAGACGTGATGGTCGTGGCAACCAGCGATGCGGTTCTGGTGGCTGACAAGGACCGCGCGCAGGACGTGAAACAGGCGGTGACCGCGCTGCGCAAGAAGAACCGCAAGCAGGCGGTGGCGTTTCCGCGCGATCACCGGCCCTGGGGCTGGTTCGAAACACTGGCGCTGGCCGACCGCTTTCAGGTCAAGCGCATTGTTGTCAAACCGGGGGCGGCTCTCTCGCTGCAAAGCCATGTTCACCGGTCGGAACATTGGATCGTCGTTTCAGGCACAGCCAAGGTGACCGTGGATGAAACCGTGACCCTGGTGACCGAAAACCAGTCGATCTACGTGCCCCTGGGCGCGGTGCACCGGATGGAGAACCCGGGCAAGGTTCCGATGGTCCTGATCGAGGTGCAGACCGGCTCTTATCTGGGGGAAGACGACATCATTCGTTACGAAGATGTCTATGCGCGCGACAGCGACGACTAGGCCACAAGACAGGTGACAAGACGGGCAGGGGGCGATCCATGACGGTCGCCCCCTTGTCCATTGTGCCACTCAGGCGGCATTTTCCTTGCGCACATAGTTGAGCACGGGTGCCAGCCAGCGTTCGACCTCGGCCAGATCCATGCCCTTGCGTGCAGCATAGTCGCGGGCCTGATCTTCCTCGATCTTGGCAACACCGAAGTAATAGGACTCGGGATGGCCGATATAGAGCCCCGAGACCGAACTTCCCGGCCACATCGCCATGCTTTCGGTCAGTTCGACGCCGGTGTGTTTCTCGGCCTCCAGCAGGCGGAACAGGGTCAGCTTCTCGGTATGATCGGGCTGTGCCGGATAGCCGGGCGCGGGGCGGATACCGGCATAGGGTTCCTTGATCAATTCATCCGGGGCATAGGTTTCATCCGCGCCATAGCCCCAGTATTCCTTGCGCACCCGTTCATGCAGCATTTCCGCCATGGCTTCGGCAATGCGGTCGGACAGCGCCTTGACCATGATCGCGCCGTAATCGTCATTGGCGCGTTCATAGCGGGCGGCAATCTCCTGTTCTTCCGGCCCCGAGGTCACGACGAAGCCGCCGACATAGTCGCGATGACCTTCGGGCGCGACGAAATCGGACAGGGCCACATTGGGGCGTCCGCCGCGCTTGCTGACCTGTTGGCGCAGGGTGTGCAGCGTGGCCAGTTCCTGCTGGCGGTCCTCGCCGGTGAACAGGCGGATGTCATCGCCCGCCGAATTGGCTGGCCAGAATCCGACCACCGCGCGCGGTTGGAACCATTTTTCGGCGATGATGCGCGCCAGCATCTGCTGGGCATCGTGATACAGGCTGCGCGCCGCTTCGCCCTGCTTTTCATCCTCAAGGATGCGCGGATAGACGCCCTTCAGCTCCCATGTCTGGAAGAACGGGGTCCAGTCGATATAGCGCGCGATCTCGGCCAGATCCCAATCGTCCACGACATGGGTTCCGGTAAAGCCGGGGGTTCTGGCTTCGAAACCGGTCCAGTCCAGCTTCAGCGCGTTGTCGCGTGCTGCCTGAAGCGAGAGGCGGGTCTTGGCGGCCTCTGACCGTTCGTGCCTTTCGGCGACCTGCGCATAGTCATCGCGGATGCCGGCGACATAGCTTTGCTGCTGCGCCGGGCTGAGCAGGGCAGAGACAACGCCGACCGCACGGCTGGCGTCGGTGACATAGACCGCCGGTCCCTTGGAATAGCGCGGCGCGATCTTGACGGCAGTGTGGATCTTCGAGGTCGTGGCGCCGCCAATCAGCAGCGGGATCTCGAAGCCCTCGCGCTCCATCTCGTTGGCCAGATGGACCATTTCATCCAGTGATGGCGTGATCAGACCCGACAGACCTATCACATCGACCTTCTCGGCCCGGGCGACTTCCAGGATTTTCTGGGGCGGCACCATCACGCCAAGGTCGATCACCTCGTAGTTGTTGCAGGCCAGAACGACGCCGACGATATTCTTGCCGATGTCATGCACATCGCCCTTGACCGTTGCCATCAGAACCTTGCCCGCGGTCTCACGTTCGGTCCCGCCATTCAGGCGTTTCTCTTCTTCCATATAGGGAAGAAGAACTGCCACGGCCTGTTTCATCACCCGTGCCGATTTCACCACCTGCGGCAGGAACATCTTGCCCGCGCCGAACAGATCGCCCACGACATTCATTCCCGCCATCAACGGGCCTTCGATCACATGCAGAGGGCGCTCGGCTGAAAGGCGGGCTTCCTCGGTATCGGCATCGATATATTCGGTGATGCCATTGACCAGCGCATGTTCCAGCCGTTTTTCGATCGGCCATTCACGCCATGTCAGATCCTTCTCGCGCCGTTGTGCCCCGCCATCGCCACGGAAACGTTCGGCGATCTCCAGCAGGCGTTCGGTTGCGGTGCCGCCCGATTCGGGCTGGCGGTTCAGAACCACATCCTCGCAGGCGTCGCGCAGATCGGGATCAATCTGGTCGTAGACAGCCAACTGACCGGCATTGACGATGCCCATATCCATGCCCGCCTGAATGGCGTGATACAGGAACACCGCATGCATCGCCTCGCGCACGGGTTCATTGCCGCGAAAGCTGAAAGACAGGTTCGACACGCCACCCGAGACATGGGCATGGGGCAGGTTCTGGCGGATCCAGCGGGTGGCCTCGATGAAATCGACGCCGTAATTGTCATGCTCCTCGATTCCCGTCGCCACGGCGAAGATATTGGGATCAAAGATGATGTCTTCGGGCGGGAAGCCGACCTCATCGACCAGAATGCGATAGGCGCGGGCGCAGATTTCGATCTTGCGTGCGCATGTGTCGGCCTGACCCTGTTCGTCAAAGGCCATGACCACAACCGCCGCGCCATAGGCCAGGCAAAGCCGGGCGTGATGGCGGAACTGCTCTTCGCCTTCTTTCATGCTGATCGAATTGACGACCGGCTTGCCCTGAACGCATTGCAGACCGGCCTCGATCACTTCCCATTTCGAGCTGTCGAGCATGATCGGCACGCGGGCGATATCCGGCTCGGCCGCCAGCAGGTTCAGGAATTCGACCATGGCGGCTTTGGAATCGATCAGCCCTTCATCCATGTTGATGTCGATGATCTGGGCGCCGTTTTCCACCTGATCGCGGGCGACCTCTAATGCGGTGGCATAGTCACGATTCTTGATCAACTTGCGAAAGCGGGCGCTGCCGGTGACATTGGTGCGTTCCCCGACATTCACGAAAGGGATGTCGGGCGTCAGGACAAAGGGCTCCAGGCCGGATAGGCGCAACTGGCGGTCAGGCATATTCGGGGACCTTTCTCGGAGAAAATTCGGCCACCGCCTCGGCAATGGCGCTGATATGTTCGGGGGTGGTGCCGCAGCAGCCGCCGACCACATTGACCAATCCGTCGCGGGCGAAACCGGCGATCTGGCGCGCAGTGTCATCGGGTCCTTCGTCATATTGGCCAAAGGCATTGGGCAGGCCGGCATTGGGATAGGCGCAGATCAGCGTATCGGCCACGCCGGAGAGTTCCGCCAGATGCGGGCGCATCGCCTCGGCCCCAAGGGCGCAATTCAGCCCGACCGTCCAGGGCTGGGCATGCCGCACGGAATGCCAGAAGGCCGTCGGCGTCTGCCCCGACAGGGTGCGCCCAGAAGCATCGGTGATCGTGCCCGAAATCATCAGCGGCAGGCGTTGGCCATGCGTCTCCATCGCCTGCATGCAGGCAAAGATCGCGGCCTTGGCATTCAGCGTGTCGAAGATTGTCTCGATCAGCAGGATATCGGCACCACCTTCGATCAAACCGTTGGCCTGCTGCAGATAGGCCTGACGCAAATCGTCAAAGGTCACGGCACGATAGCCCGGATTGTTCACGTCCGGGCTGATCGATGCGGTGCGGTTGGTCGGTCCCAGGGCGCCGGCAACCCAGCGTGGGCGCCCGTCCTTGGCGGTGGCACGGTCCAGCGCCCGGCGCACGATGCGCGCACCCTCGACATTCAGATCATGCACGGCATTTTCCAGCGCGTAATCCGCCTGTGCGATCGTGGTCGAGGAAAAGGTGTTGGTTTCCACGATATCCGCGCCAGCCATGGCATAGCGATAATGGATATCCTCGACCGCCTCGGGCTGGGTCAGGATCAACAGGTCGTTGTTGCCCTTTTGCGGATGATCCGTGTGATGGCGGCAGACATGGCCCGAGGCGTGACCGGTATAGTCATCCTCATCCAGCCCAAGCTGCTGGATCTGGGTGCCCATCGCCCCATCCAGAATCAGAATGCGTTCAGAGGCAGCGCGGTTCAGCGCTGCGAAAGCGGGTGAGAGTGGAAGCTTGCCGGTCATGTTCGCGCCTTTGTCAGGAAGCAGGCAACATAGGCGCGCTTCTCGGCGACGGCAAATTCATAATATTCCAGAAGATGATGAGCGGATTCGATAATCTAGCCGAGCGAGACGCCCCTTTCATCCTTGAGCGTCTTGAGCACGATTTCCGAGCGAACCTGCGACACCTGCGGATGGGGCAGCAGATGGCGATGCACGAAATCGGCAAAGGCATCCAGATCGCGTGCACGCACATCCAGCACATAATCCGCATCGCCCGAAACTGAAAAGGCCGAACGGATCAGCGGCTGTGCGGTGACAAATCGCGCGAAATCGCTTTCCTTGCCCTGTCCATGGCTGGACAGGTTCACCCGGATCACCGCCCGCAGCCCATAGCCCAGTTTGGCAGCGCTGAGGCGGGCCGAATACCCTTCGATCACGCCCGCCTGTTCCAGCGCGCCGCGACGGCGAGAGCATTGCGATGGCGAGAGATTGACGATCTCGGCCAGCGCCGCATTGGTCATGGATCCGTCTTTCTGCAATGCGGCAAGCAACGCGATATCATAGCTGTCCAGTTCCATTTTGTGCGCATCTTTCCGACTGCATGCATGTTTCGTGCGATAATGCGCGAAGAGCGCGTTCCTTCGCAAGGTTTTTGCAGCGTGGTGATGGCATCATGAAGACAGAGCGACATGACACAACGAACAGGAGCATGCCATGGGACCATTTCCTCATGACGCCCCCAAGGCGACTATCAGCGCATCCAACCCGGCGGGCACCGATGGTTTCGAATTCGTGGAATTTGCCCATCCCCAGCCCGAGATTCTGGACAGGATCTTTCGGCAGATGGGGTTCACCCCCGTTGCCAGACACAGGACCAAGAACATCACCCTGTATCGCCAGGGAGACATCAACTATCTGCTGAACGCCGAAGCCGACAGCCACGCGGCGGAATTCGTCCGCGATCACGGCCCCTGTGCGCCTTCGATGGCATGGCGGGTCGTTGATGCACAGGCCGCGCTGAAGCGCGCGCTGGATCTGGGCGCGACCGAATATACCGGCAGCGGCAAATCCCTGGATGTGCCGGCGGTCTATGGCATCGGTGGCTCGCTGCTGTATTTCGTCGATACCTACGGCGAGGACGGCAGCGCCTATGAAGCCAATTTCGACTGGCTGGGCGAGGTCAATCCGCGCCCCGAGGGTTTCGGTTTCTATTACCTCGATCACCTGACCCACAACGTGATCCGCGGCAATATGGACACCTGGTACAAATTCTACCACGACACGTTCAATTTCCGCGAAATCAAGTATTTCGACATCAAGGGCAAACAGACCGGCCTGGTCAGTCGTGCCTTGACCTCGCCCGATGGCAAGATCCGGATTCCGATCAATGAATCCACCGATGATCACAGCCAGATCGAGGAATATCTGCGTGAATACAAGGGCGAGGGAATCCAGCATATCGCCATTGCGTCGGAAGATATCTATGCGGGCACGGACAGGATTGCCGATGCCGGTATGGAATTCATGCCCGGACCGCCCGACACCTATTACGAAATGTCGCACAAGCGCGTCAAAGGACATCAAGAGCCGATCGACCGCATGAAGCGGCGAGGCATCCTGATCGATGGCGAAGGCGTCGTCGGCGGCGGAGAGACCCGAATCCTGCTGCAGATCTTCTCGAAAACCGTGATCGGGCCGATCTTCTTCGAATTCATCCAGCGCAAGGGGGACGACGGCTTTGGCGAGGGTAATTTCCGCGCCCTGTTCGAATCGATCGAGGAAGACCAGATCCGCCGTGGCGTTCTTGACGCCACCCCGGCCGAATGATGGAGAAGGCCCTGCCGTTGGCGGGGCCGCATTGGCAGCAATGAGTTGGACCGATTATTCCTCGGCGCCTGCGCCGGGCACCCGGCTTTGCCTGGCCGAAGAGGTCAACGAACCGGCAGCCCTGACCGTGGAAACGGAAAAGGGCAGCTTTCCCCTGTTGATCATGCGGCGCGGTGACGGCTTTCGGGCTTATGTGAATGCCTGCCCCCATCAGTTCCTGCCGCTGAATTATCGCGGCGACCGGATCCTGTCGGCGGATGGCACGAAGTTGCTTTGCACTGCCCATGGCGCGCGGTTCGACATCGACACCGGCGCGGTCGTCGAAGGGGCGGATTGCGGCTTGGAGCCGGTGCCGATCGAAGTGGTCGATGGCGCGATCCATATTGCCCGTGATGACGCGGCCTGACAGTGGAGGCCTGCCTTTGGGTGAAACGGCAAGGGGCCGGGCTGCATATCGCATCCCGGCCCCGCAACATTTTCATCCTTTGAAAGGCGTGATCAGAAACCAGCCTTGATCTTTTCGAACTCGGCCAGCTGTCTTTCGCGCTGTTCGGGTGAATTCGGTGTCTGCGACAGGATTGGCGCATTGGTTTCCGACAACCCGTCCTTCACCGCCTGCTCGTCTGCCACCGTCGCCATGGCTTCGGTCGATGTGTGGCCATAGCCGATGGCATCAAGCAGCGCCTTGCCTGCCGAGGGCTCCAACCAGGCATTGATGAAGTCATAGGCCTTGTCTTCGCTGCCAGGGGCGTCCTTCAGATTGACGAAACCGCAGAAGAAGGTCGAGGAACCCTCTTTCGGGGCCCGTTCAAAGCCGACCGGATAGTTGTCCTCTTGCAGATAGACCACGCCGTCATTCCAGGACCAGGCGATATCCACGGCACCCGAAGCCATCAGCTGCGCTTGTTCCGACGGATCTGCCCAATAGGCCGCGACATTCTGATGGGCCTGGCGCAGCCATTCGGCGGCCGCATCGAATTGCTCGTCGGTGACTGCGGTCCAATCCGTGGTGCCGGTCGCCAGATAGGCCAGCGCCCAGACATCATCAGAACTGTCGGGCAAAGAAGTGCGGCCCTGATATTTGGGATCGACGAAGACCTGCAGGGTTGAAACGTCCTCCTGCGGCACGGTCTCGGTGTTATAGGCGATGGCCGTTGCGCCCCAGTCTGTGGGAATATACCAGACGCCGTCATCATCCTTGAACACTTCGGATGCCAGGAATTTCGGATCCAGCGTGTCAAAGGCCGGGATCCTCGACACATCCCATGGTTCTATCAGGCCGGCGTCGCGATATTTGCCGACCATCTGGCTGCAGGGGTGAACCACATCCGCCTTGAAGCCCGAGGCAAGCTTCTGGAATGCTTCATCATCGTCGCCGTAAAAGGCGAAGGTCGGGCTGTCGCCATGTTTGTCGATATAGCCCTGAAAGATCTCGGGCTCCTCGAAACCTGCCCAGTCAAAAACTGTCAGTTCCGGATCTGCAGCGAATGCGGGCAGCGCCAGACCGGCGGCAAGAAATGTTGTCGTCATCAAACGCATGAGATGGCTTTCCTGTTGGAGACTCTCCAAGACGCTAGCCCCAGCCCATGGACCAAGCAAGAGCCTTGCGTGCCCTGCCGCGCATGCGTCGTCGGGGCCGGCAAGCCATCTGCCAAGGGGCGTGTGCTCAGGCGTCCAGCATTTCCGGGCCGCCGGCAATCATCTTGTCGACGGTCCCGATCATGGCGCTGTCCTTGCCGGGAAAATCGACCGCATGCAGGATGGTCTGAATCGCGGCGATCCGGGCGCGGCGCTTGTCGTCGGAACGGATCACCGTCCAGGGTGAAATCGGCGAATGCGACAGATGCAGCGTGTCGTGGATGGCCTCGCTGTATTCATCCCATTTGGCCAGCCCTTCGACATCGACATTCGACAGCTTCCATTGTTTCAGCGGGTCCTTTTCGCGCGCCAGAAAGCGGATCAGTTGTTCGGCCCGACCGACATTCAGCCACAGCTTGACCAGCGTGATGTTGTCATCAACCAATGTCTGTTCAAAATTCGGCAGTTGCCGGAAAAAGGCGCTGCGCTGCGGACCGCTTGAGAAACCGAAGACCCGTTCGACGACGCCGCGGTTGTACCAGCTGCGGTCGAACAGGGCGATCTCTCCGCCGGCAGGCAGGCGGGCAACATAGCGCTGGAAATACCACTGGGTCGTCTCGCGTTCGGTCGGTTTGGGCAGGGCGACGATATAGCATGACCGGGGGTTGAGGTTCTGGCGCACACGTTCGATCGTGCCGCCCTTGCCGGCGGCATCGCGGCCTTCGAACAGAACCACGACACGTCGCCCGGTGGTTTTCACACCATGTGTCATGCGGACCAGCTGAAGCTGCAGGTTCTCCATCCGGGACTGATATTCGTCCTTGTCCATCTGCTGCCGATAGGGGTAGCTCCGATCCAGGATCTCGTTCTTGCCGGCCTTCTCGATGGTTTCGCGGATCTCCTTGGGCGCACCGTTCTGCAGATAGTCGCTGATCTGGCCCACCAGAGGCATGCTCATCGTATCAGCCATGGTCTTGTCCCTCTCCGATGCGCGACATGTCATAGGATGTCGTCTGGTAGATTTCGTTGATCCAGTTACCGTAGAGCAGATGGGCGTGGCTGCGCCAGCGGTTCAACGGCGGCTGCGTCGGATCGTCATCGGGATAATAGTTCCGGGGGATATTGACCGGCTTTCCGGCCTCGACATCGCGGTCGTATTCTTCCTTCAGCGTGGTGCTGTCATATTCCAGATGGTTGAAAATATACAGCGCCCGCCGCGATTTGTCCTCCAGCAGGCAGGGGCCGACCTCATCGCTGGCCAGCAGCGTGGTCAGATCGGGGCATTGATCGACCTCGGCCTGATTGATCTCGGTCCAGCGGCTGACCGGAACCAGCACGTCATCGGAAAAGCCGCGCAGATAGGGCGAGGTCTGGTCAAGATTTCGATGGCGGAAACAACCGAAGGCCTTCTGCTTCAACATATGCTTTTGCAGGCCGTGGAAATGCCATGCCATGGCCATGCCGCCCCAGCAGACCCCAAAGGTGGAATGGACGTGACTTTGGGTCCATGCAAAGACGCGGGTCAGTTCATCCCAATAGGTGACCTGATCGAAGGGCAGATGCTCGATCGGGGCGCCGGTGATGATCAGCCCGTCGAATTTCTCGCCCGTGGCCTCGACGTCGCGAAAGGGGCGATAAAAGCTCTCCATGTGATCGGCGGCGGTATTGCGGCTTTCGTGATCGGACATGCGGATCAGCTGGAAATCGATCTGCAGCGGCGTGGCACCGATCAGACGGGCAAACTGGTTTTCCGTCTGGATCTTCTTGGGCATCAGGTTCAGCAGCCCGATCCGCAGGGGCCGGATGTCCTGGGTTGCGGCCCGTCCCGGCGACATCACCATCACGCCTTCATTCGACAGGATGCGATATGCGGGCAGGTTCTCGTTCAGGGTAATGGGCATGAAATCAATCCTTGCGGTCGATGGCGCGGGCGATCAGGGCGTTGAAGTCCTCGGGGCTGCGGATCTGTGACACTTCTTCTGCGGTGATGGTCACGCCGCGTTGTGCCATGGCCTCATAGCGAGGCTGGCGATGGGCCAACGCCCGCGCATAGGTCCAGCGGATGAAGTCGTCGGGGTTGACCTCATCTTCCTGCAGGCCCTTTTCCACGCGATAGGAAATCCAGGCATCTTCCAGAAACTGTGGCTGGTAATACATCGGCTTGGGCGCGCGGTCGAACCGGCGGACCAGTTCAGCGGTATGGGCCTCGGTTCCCTTGATCCATACCATCAACAGATCCCGCTCCATCGCCGTCAGAACCGGGTCCTGCGGATCCTGCGGATCAACCACCTCGCAGATCGAGCCGCCGGAATCGCAGACGAAATGCGGAATGTTGTAGATATCTATCGCCCGGTCCAGGAAATGGCGGGTGTCCAGCAGGGCCGAGATTTCGGCATGACGATGCTGGTTCTGACGCAGGCAATATTCGGTGAAGTCCAGGCCGCCGCGGCTGGCGCTGCCCGGTTTGCCCAGATAGGTCGACAGCGGCGCAAGGTTTTCAAAGGTGATATTGCTGGCGATATAGACGCTGTCCGACATCAGCAGTTCGCGCAGAAACGGGACCTTCATCGCCTCGCGCTTGAAGTTGTCGGCGATGAATTCGCCCATGTAGCGGGTGCCGATACGGTAATCGATCGAATAGTGGAACCAGTTTCCCGCGTCGCGCAGCATGTTGGACAGATAGGTTTTGCCCAGGCCGGACATGCCGAACAGGACGACCCGTTTGTTTGCGGATTCCAGCCACTCGCGGCCACTGCCATAGATCATCACGCACCCCTTGCTGCTGGCGCCATAACTAGTGGCTCGACGCGCCATAGGGAAGGGCAGGGAGCGGTCATGCTTTCCGCCGCGCAGGTCGGTCACGGCACGGGGCGGCACCGGCATGAAAAAGGCGGCCCGAACAGGGCCGCCTTCGGTCGTGGTGTCAAGGCGATCAGAAGCTGTAGCCGATACGGATACCCACGCCCCAGAGGTCGTTGTCCTCCATCGAGGCGCGCGCCGTGTCGTTGGTTTCCGGCTTGGCATCGCCCAGTTTCGTATAGTTGATGCCGGTGGTGATCTTCATGTTGTCCATGGTGTAGATCGCGGCAAGCGTGATGCCCATGCGGCCGTTCGTCGGGGCCAGCGGCGACACCAGATCATCGCCATCCGGCTCATAGGTGAAGGCGGCCGAACCCGACCATGTTTCCGAGAATTTGCGCCCGATGCCGATCGTATAGGTCGTGGTGTCTTCCAGTTCGACAAGCCCGGCCCCGGTCACGGATGTGAAATTCTGGGGATCGACCAGGAATTCGCTCCAGTTGACCCAGCGAACCGATCCGAAAAGCAGGGTATCGGCGGCGATGCCGGTCTGGAATTCCAGGTTGACGGCTTCGGGGGTCGAGACGGTGGTGGTCGATTCCCCGTTCAGCAAGGGCAGATCACCGAAAGGCGTCGAGATCAGCGGCCCGGTTTCGACGGTGTCGAAATCATGGTCGATCTTCGAGTTGTAGGTCAGTGAGACCCGTGCCGCATATTCGGGAATTTCATAGGCTGCGCCGACGACATAGCCCACGCCCCACGCCCCGTCGAGATTGACGTTATATCCCGCCACCGAGCTGTAGGCTGCGCCGTCCAGCGTCACATCGCCATCGGCATATGATCCGCGGATACCGCCGTGAAACGAGATGTTGTTGTCGAACTTATAGCGCAGCAGGGCGGTATATGTGGTGGAATTCACCTCGACTGCGGTGCCGCCCAGCAGGACCGAACCGCCATTCAGGGCCGAGGCATAGCTGAGATCGGCACCGAAGGGCTGTTCGATGATCAGGGCGCCCGACAGGTTCTGGTTGAACTGATGCTTGTAGGCCAGGCTGAAGAAACCGTATCCATTGGCGACATCGCCGGTGGAATAGCCAAGTGAATCCGTGCCCTCGACGCTTGGGGTGACGGCGCCAAAGCCGAGTTCCACGTAATTCCCGTCCTCGAACAGGGCACTCAGTGACTGGGGTGCCCGTTCGATACCACCGGCAAAGGCGGGTGCAGTGCTTACCAGCAGCGCCGCGAGACCCGAATATGCAAACTTCATGATTGTTACCTCCCTTTGTCGGATCAGATGACCCTTGGGTGCAGAGTAAACAGAGTAAACGGCGAATCAATCTGCGTCCCCGGGAAATAGGCTTCTTGGTTAATGTGACCTTGCGACACAGTGACATTGTCGCAACGTGTTCGTGATGGCCGATTGCCGCACCCATGCCTGAATCTGCGTCCTGTGAAAAATGCATCCGCGGGCTGGACAATCCCGCCGCCGCGTGAAAGGGGAAACTGCCAAACGAAATTGCCGCAAGGACCCCCGCCATGCAGATTCGTGAGGCTTTGACCTTTGATGATGTTCTTCTGGTACCCGCCGCTTCGACGGTGATGCCATCCACTGCGGATGTGACGACCCATGTCACCCGTTCGATCAGGATGAATATTCCCCTGCTGTCATCCGCGATGGATACCGTCACCGAAAGCCGGATGGCGATCGCGATGGCGCAATCGGGCGGCATGGGCGTCATTCACCGCAACCTGACGACCGAGCAACAGGCCGATGAGGTCAGCAAGGTCAAGCGTTTCGAATCCGGCATCGTGTTCCGGCCGATCACCCTGCGGCCCGACCAGACGCTGGCCGATGCCAAGGCCCTGCAGGAACGCTATAACGTCACCGGTTTTCCGGTCGTTGACTCGGAAGGCCGGGTGCTTGGTATCGTGACCAATCGCGACATGCGTTTTGCCAGCGATGACAAGACGCCGGTGCGTGCCATGATGACCTCGGAAGGTCTGGCCATGCTGACCGAGCCTGCGGACCGCGAGCAGGCCATCAACCTGATGAAAGAGCGCCGGATCGAAAAGCTGCTGGTCACCGATGGCCAGGGCAAGCTGACCGGTCTGCTGACGCTGAAGGACACCAAGAATGCCGTCCTGAACCCCCAGGCCTGCAAGGATGATCTGGGACGTCTGCGCGTCGCCGCGGCCTCGACCGTCGGGGACGAGGGATTTGAACGCAGCATGGCCCTGATCGAGGCTGGCGTGGACATGGTGGTGATCGACACGGCGCATGGCCATTCGGCGGGCGTCGCGAAATCTGTCGAACGCGTCAAGGCCCATGCGGGTGACGTTCAGGTTGTCGCCGGCAATGTCGCAACGGCCGAGGCGACCCGGGCGCTGATCGGCGCGGGTGCGGATGCCGTCAAGGTCGGCATCGGGCCGGGCAGCATCTGCACCACGCGCATCGTCGCCGGTGTCGGCGTGCCGCAGCTGACAGCGATCATGGATGCGGCTTCGGCGGCGGGCGATATCCCGGTGATCGCCGATGGAGGCATCAAGTTTTCGGGCGATTTCGCCAAGGCCATCGCGGCGGGTGCAAGCTGTGCCATGGTCGGCAGTGCAATCGCCGGCACCGATGAAAGTCCGGGCGAAGTGATCCTGTACCAGGGGCGCAGCTTCAAATCCTATCGCGGCATGGGCAGCATGGGTGCGATGGCGCGCGGCAGTGCCGATCGCTATTTCCAGAAGGACGCCGCAACCGACAAGCTGGTTCCCGAGGGCATCGAAGGTCAGGTGCCTTACAAGGGGCCGGCAGGCACCGTCATCCATCAGCTGGTGGGCGGGCTTCGTGCGGCCATGGGCTATACCGGATGTGCAACCATTGCGGAAATGCGCCGCAACTGCGAATTCGTCCGCATCACCGGGGCAGGGCTGAAGGAAAGCCATGTCCATGATGTCTCGATCACGCGCGAAAGCCCCAACTACCGGATGGGATGATCCTCGCATGCGCGGCCCGTCTGTTCGGGCGGACCGCGCAATGTCGGGGCCTCTTTTTTTTGGGGGCGGGCAAAGCTGGAAGGATGGGTTCATGATTCCTGATGCGCAGTCGAGATGGTCTTGTCCTGACCGGGATCGCCGAGGTCGCGCATGACTCCGGCAGCGCGTATCGCATCCGCTATCGAGATTCTTGATCGCGTGCTGGCGGGACATCCGGCCGAGCAATCGCTTCTGCGTTGGTCCCGCGCCAGCCGCTTTGCCGGGTCGGGTGATCGTGCGGCCGTGCGTGACCTGGTCTTCGAGGCGCTGCGTCGGCGCAACAGCCTTGCCGCGCTTGGCGGCGGTTGTGACGGGCGCCGTCTGATGATCGGAATGCTGCGGGATGGTGATACCGATCCCGACACGGTCTTCACCGGCATGGGCCATGCCCCCGCGGCACTGAGCGATGCCGAGCGTCATCAGGGTGTGGATTCACCCCCGGTGATCGACCTTCCTGAATGGATCCTGCCGTTCTGGCGCGAATCCCTGGGGGAGGAAGCGGACAGGATTGCCGCCCTCATGGGACAGCGCGCTCCGGTCTGGCTGCGCGTGAACGGGCGCAAGTCCAGTGTCGAGCAGGCACTGGCCGCGCTGGCCGATGATGGCGTTGAGGCCAAGGCCGATGATCGGCTGGAGGGCGCCTTGCAGGTGACTTCGGGCGAGAGGCGGATTGCGCGAAGTGGGGCCTATCTGGAAGGCCTGGTCGAACTGCAAGACCTGTCGCCGCAGATGGCCTGTGCCGCGTTGCCGCTGAAATCGGGTGACCGGGTTCTGGATTACTGCGCAGGTGGGGGCGGCAAGGCGCTGGCGCTGGCGTGCCGGCAGGGTGGCCTGAAAATTGACGCCCATGACGCAGATCCCGGACGGATGCAGGATATTCCGGCGCGTGCGGCGCGTGCGGGCGTCTCGATCAGGTTGACTGACAGGGTCGCGGGAAAATATCAGCTGGTGGTGGCCGATGTGCCATGTTCGGGCTCGGGCACGTGGCGGCGCAGCCCGGATGCGAAATGGCGTCTGGACGAGAAGAATCTGGACAATCTGACCGCGACCCAGTCGCAGATACTGGATTCCTGTTCGAAATTCGTCGCCCCGGCCGGGCATCTGGCCTATATGACCTGTTCGTTGCTTGACGAAGAGAATGACCGGCAGATCGCGGCCTTCCTGTCGAGAAACGACCGGTTTTCCCTGATTTCACGTCAGCTCTGGACCCCGGTGACGGCCAGCGACGGATTTTTCCTGGCGCTCTTGCAGAGAAATCCGTGATTTTCCGGGCTGCAATGGATTAACCCGATGTTAAGCTCTCTGCCGCAAGTTTTTCAGCGGCAGGTGCGCAGAGGGACGATCCAGATGGTGAAGCTGAACGAACGGTTGGGACTTTCCGGGGCGGCTCTTGCGTTCTTGCCGGTTCTGCTGTCGCCGGCGATGATCGGTTCAATCGGATTGCTGGTCATGCCATCGCTTGAGGTCGGCAGGACGGCAATCGCCTTTTCGACCCTGGCCGTGGCCTGGTATCTTCTGGGTGGCGCATTGTCGCTGTCACATGGCATGAAGGGTCTGGCGGTCCATCGTGCGCTCAAGGCGATCCGGGGCGAGGTATCTGCGGCACCCGAGCCGGTCTGGATCTGCGACGGTGACGGACTGGTGATCTTTCAGAATGCGCCATCCCGGGATCAGTTTGGCGATATCGTGGGGCAGAATATTCTGGCATTGCTTCAGCGCCTTCGCGCCGATGCCAGGGCAGATGTGAACAACCTCATGAAACGGGCCATGGCTGGCGGGAATGCCGAATTGCCGTTGGGCAATGGCAATGTGCTTGCCTTGAGTTGCGCCGTGGATGCGCCATTGCGGGTCTGGTCCTATAACCGGCCGGATGACGCCATCACGCCGATGGATGTCGCGATGAGTGCTGACGAAACGGATCCGGGCGATCTGGGGGTGCTGGCCGCCCTGCCGGTGGCGCTGTTGCAGATATGGCGTGACGGGCGGGTTTCCTATGCGAATGAAGCGGCCTGCCGTCTTCTGGGCAAGGCCCATGCCGGGCAGCTTGTGGATGTAAATCTTGGCAATCTGCTGGAAGGGCCAGGCCGGCCACTGGCGGATTGGATTGCTGATGTCAGCGCCGGACGGATCGAGGGCCGCCCCGAGGTTCTGCGCCAGCGGGGCAAGGGGCCTGCCGATGGGAGTGCCGCATCGCAGGACAGGTATTTCCAGGTGTCACTGGCGGTCTATCCCGGAGAACGCGCGCGCCTGATCGCCGTGTTGAATGACGCCAGCGCCTTGAAGAGGCTGGAAGCGCAATTCGTTCAAAGCCAGAAGATGCAGGCCATTGGCCAGCTGGCCGGAGGCGTAGCCCATGACTTCAACAATCTTCTGACCGCGATCAGCGGACATTGCGATCTGCTGATGCTGCGCCATGACAAGGATCATCCCGATTATGCGGATCTTGACCAGATCAACCAGAATGCCAATCGGGCCGCTGCATTGGTGGGGCAGTTGCTGGCATTTTCGCGCAAGCAGGCGCTGCACATGGAAACGCTGGATGTGCGCGACACGCTTGCCGATCTGACGCATTTGCTGAACCGCCTTGTCGGAGAACGGATCCGGTTGACCATCAACCATGATCCGGCTCTGCGCCCCATCCGTGCCGACAAGCGTCAGTTGGAGCAGGTCATCATGAATCTTGTCGTCAACGCCAGAGATGCCATGCCGGACGGAGGTGACGTGACGATTGACACCGATTTCGTCCAGATCACCCGACCCGTGACATATGAGCGTGTCGAACTCCCCGCCGGTGAATACGTGCGAATAAGCGTGCGCGACGAGGGCTGCGGCATCGCGCCGGCGCATCTGCAGAAGATCTTTGAACCATTCTTCACGACCAAGCGAACCGGAGAGGGAACCGGGCTGGGGCTGTCAACGGTATATGGCATCGTCAAGCAGAGCGGAGGATATATCTTCTGCGACAGCAAGCTGGGCAGCGGAACCAGTTTCACCCTGTATTTTTCCGCGCAGATGCCCACGGAACATTGCCCGCCCCGGATTGAAGAGGCGCCAGTTCCGGCTGATGTGCCGGTGAAAGGGGCGCAGAAACCCACCGTGCTTCTGGTCGAGGATGAGGCGCCCGTTCGCGCATTTGCCTCTCGTGCGCTCGGATTGAAGGGCTTCCATGTGCTCGAGGCCGGCAGCGCCGAGCAGGCTTTGCAGATATTGCAGGATGGGGCGCTGCAGGTAGATGTCTTCGTGACGGATGTGGTCATGCCGGGTATGGATGGCCCGACCTGGGTACGCCAGGCGCGGAGGGACAGGCCGCACACCGCTGTGGTCTTCATGTCCGGCTACACCGAGGAAATTTTCGGCGATGACCACGCACCGGTCGAGAATTCGGCATTCCTGGTCAAGCCCTTCACGTTGATGCAGCTTGCCGAAATCGTGCAGCAGCAACTTTCGAAACCCGCGGAACCGTCCCGACAGCAGTGATGGCTTGCCGCCTGAAGTTGCTAGAGCGAGGCGTAAAGCGTCAAATCCCTTGAGAGCATGGCGCGCAACTCCTGTTCGCGCGATGGCGGCAGATCCGTTTCGACCGCAGGGGGCACGTTGACGCGTGGCAACTCGATGCGACAGTCCATCCTGTCTTCCAGAAAATGGACGAAATCGTCGATCTGTTCGTATCTGAATATCCGGTCGACCCGACCTTGGGCGCAGGTCAGGAAATCGGACTGGGATCCGATTCCGCGGGCTGCGGCCCCGCTGCCTGCAACATATTGGCCGACGAAATCGTCAAAGCTGATGCCGGTGATGCCTTCCTGAGGGTCTTCAAGATCGTCACGCAGCTTGAAGCGATACCAGCTGCGCAGCCATTCGACCGGCTCACGCATCAAGGCTACGGTATCGAATTCGACACCGGACTGGCGTTTCAGCCATGGGCCGATGAAATGATGATAGGCGTGAAAGTCGGAATGTTTCAGTGGCGCGGGCCTTTGCAGCGAGCCGGAGGCCAGCGATTCCAGCGCCACCTCGATTGCTGTCGATCCCGTTTTGGGTGTTGCCAGAAAGACCAGGCGATGTTTCCAGAATATCAGCATGTTGCGACGACCTGTGTGATCTGACGTCAAAGGATGGATCGGCTGGCGAATATCGGCCGCATCCCGCGAAGTAAACGCTTTGTTAACGGAACATCACGGATAATCGCATGGAACGCGCAGCAGTGAGGGACAAACAACTTGCATCGACCCGCAGTTTCGCGCATCCATGGATGAGAACAACGGTAGAACATCAAGCGCTGACCAGGCAGATTGCTCTGCTTCGGGGGCTGTGAAATAAGGATGGAAATCACATGGCACAGGCGAGCATATTCGACATGACCGACAAACGCAGTGCGGACAAGCAAAAGGCCCTGGACAGTGCTTTGGCACAGATCGAACGTCAGTTCGGCAAGGGGTCGATCATGAAGCTGGGCAAGGACAGCCCGGTTGCCGATATCGAGGCCACCTCGACCGGTTCGCTGGGGCTGGACATCGCGCTGGGGATTGGCGGCCTGCCCAAGGGACGGATCATCGAGATCTATGGCCCGGAAAGCTCGGGCAAGACCACGCTGACGCTGCATGCGGTTGCCGAGGAGCAGAAGAAGGGCGGCGTATGCGCCTTTGTCGACGCCGAACATGCGCTGGACCCGCAATATGCCAAGAAGCTGGGCGTCAATCTGGACGAACTGCTGATTTCCCAGCCCGATACGGGTGAACAGGCGCTGGAAATCGTCGATACGCTGGTCCGCTCGGGGGCGGTCAACATGGTTGTCGTCGATTCCGTCGCCGCCCTGACACCCAAGGCCGAGATCGAGGGCGACATGGGCGACCATCAGGTCGGTGCGCAGGCGCGCCTGATGAGCCAGGCGATGCGCAAGCTGACTGCGAATATCGGGCGCTCGAACTGTATGGTCATCTTCATCAACCAGATCCGCATGAAGATCGGCGTCATGTTCGGCAGTCCGGAAACGACTTCGGGGGGCAACGCGCTGAAATTCTATGCTTCGGTCCGGCTGGACATCCGCCGCACCGGTTCGATCAAGGACCGCGACGAGGTGATCGGCAATTCGACCAAGGTGAAGGTGGTCAAGAACAAGGTCGCACCGCCGTTCCGGCAGGTCGAATTCGACATCATGTATGGCGAGGGCATCAGCAAGGTCGGCGAATTGATCGATCTGGGCGTCAAGGCCGGCGTCGTCGAGAAGTCGGGGGCCTGGTATTCCTATGGGGATGAACGGATCGGTCAGGGTCGGGAAAACGCCAAGAAATTCCTTCGCGATCGCCCCGATGTCGCACTGGCCATCGAGGACAAGATCAGGGCCAGTCACGGGTTGGAGTTCCTGCCCTATGGGGATGATGATGACGCTCTGACCGAAGTCTGAGCGGATCATCAGGCAGAGGACGCGGGAACCCGGTTCCCGCGTTTTCCACGTGATGACCAGAAAAAGGCCGCAAATGCGTAGGCCTGGCACGGCGGAAACCGCAAAGAGTCCGTGCTGGTCGCTGGACAGCCGGCCTTGCCGGGGCTAGACCGAACGCCAGCCCGGCTCTGTCCGGAATATGATGCCACCGCATTGCGATGAAGGCCCCCTATGCCCAGTCTGAACGAGATCCGTTCCACCTTTCTTGGCTTCTTCGAAAAGAACGGCCACCGCGTCGTCGAGAGCAGCCCGCTAGTTCCGCGCAACGATCCCACCCTGATGTTCACCAATTCGGGGATGGTCCAGTTCAAGAATGCCTTTACCGGGCTGGAAACGCGCGACTACAACCGCGCAACGACGGCGCAGAAATGTGTGCGGGCAGGTGGCAAGCACAACGATCTGGACAATGTCGGCTATACCGCACGCCATCACACCTTTTTCGAGATGCTGGGGAATTTCAGCTTCGGCGATTATTTCAAGTCCGAGGCGATCCCCTATGCCTGGAACCTGCTGACCAAGGAGTTCGGCATTCCCAAGGAGAAGTTGCTGGTCACGGTCTATCATACCGATGACGATGCAGCCGAGACCTGGAAGAAGGTCGCGGGGCTCAGCGATGACCGGATCATCCGCATCGCCACCAATGACAATTTCTGGCAGATGGGCCCGACCGGTCCCTGCGGTCCCTGCACCGAGATCTTTTTCGATCATGGCGAAGACATCTGGGGCGGCCCTCCGGGCAGCGCGGATGAGGATGGCGACCGCTTTATCGAGATCTGGAACATCGTGTTCATGCAGAACGAGCAGTTCGAGGATGGCTCGATGCGTGCCCTGGACATGCAGTCCATCGATACGGGCATGGGGCTGGAGCGCATCGGTGCCCTGCTGCAGGGCAAGCATGACAATTACGACACCGACCTGATGCGCGATCTGATCGAGGCCAGCGCAAACCTGTCCAGCAATGATCCGGACGGCCCCGGCAAGGTCCATCACCGGGTGATCGCCGACCATCTGCGCTCGACCAGTTTCCTGATTGCCGATGGCGTCATGCCCTCGAACGAAGGTCGCGGCTATGTGCTGCGCCGGATCATGCGTCGCGCAATGCGCCACGTGCACATGCTGGGCGTGCAGGATCCGATGATGCACCGACTGGTGCCCGAACTGGTCAGTCAGATGGGCGCAGCCTATCCCGAGCTGAGCCGCGCTCAGCCGCTGATTCAAGAGACCCTGCGCAGCGAGGAAACCCGATTCCGTCAGACTCTTGATCGCGGATTGCGTCTGCTGGACGACGAATTGTCGCGCCTGCCCGAGGGCGGCAATCTGCCCGGTGAAACGGCTTTCAAGCTGTATGATACCTATGGCTTCCCGCTGGATCTGACGCAGGATGCCCTGCGTGAAAAGGGTCGTGCCGTCGATATCGAAGGTTTCGACAGCGCCATGGCCGAACAAAAGGCCAAGGCCCGCGCGGCCTGGGCGGGCAGCGGCGAAACCAAGGATGCCGCGATCTGGTTTGACATTGCCGAACAGCATGGCGTGACCGAGTTCCTGGGCTATGACACCGAAGAGGCCGAGGGCCAGATCCTGGCCCTGGTGGCCGATGGTGCCGAACGCCCCGAGGCTGCCTTGGGTGAGCAGGTCCAGATCGTGGTGAACCAATCGCCTTTCTATGCCGAATCGGGCGGGCAGGTCGGGGATACCGGCCTGATCAAGACCGAGACCGGCGCTGCCCGTGTCACCGATACCAAGAAGGTCGCCGGCGTCTTTGTGCATATGGCCGAGGTCACCCTCGGTACGATCCAGCGCGGACAAGGAGCCCAGCTCTCGGTCGATCATGACCGTCGCAGCCAGATTCGTGCCAATCACTCGGCGACGCATTTGCTGCATGAAGCGCTGCGCCGGACCCTGGGCGAACATGTCGCGCAGCGGGGCAGCCTGAATGCGCCCGAGCGTCTGCGTTTCGACTTCAGCCATAATCACGCCATGACCGCCGAGGAAATGTCGCGCATCGAAGCCGAGGTCAACGAGTATATCCGCCAGAATACACCCGTCGAAACCCGCATCATGACGCCCGATGACGCGCGTGCCATCGGGGCGCAGGCGCTGTTTGGCGAAAAATATGGTGACGAGGTTCGCGTGGTCGCGATGGGCCATCAGGGCAATTCCGGCAAGGGGCCGGATGGGCAGACCTATTCGCTGGAACTCTGCGGCGGCACCCATGTCGCACGCACCGGTGACATCGGTGCCTTTGCCTTGCTGAGCGACAGTGCCTCGGCCGCTGGCGTGCGCCGGATCGAGGCGTTGACCGGGCAGGCGGCGTTGGATCACCTGCGCGCCTGCGATACCCAGCTTGGCGAGATCGCGACGATCCTCAAGGCGCAGGCCGGCGATGTTGTCAATCGCGTGCGCGCATTGGCAGATGAGCGCAAGGCCTTGGCCAATGAGGTCGCACAGCTCAAGCGGCAGCTTGCCATGGGCGGTGGCGGTGCTGCGGAAGCCAAGGATATCGGCGGGATCAAGTTCATCGGGCGCGTTGTCGACGGCGTGTCGGGCAAGGAACTTGGTCCGCTGGTGGATGAGATGAAACAGCAGCTTGGCAGCGGCGCGATTCTTGTTCTGGCGCAGGCCGATGGCAAGGCCACCGTGGCCGCGGGCGTGACGCCTGATCTGACCGATCGTGTCAGTGCCGTGACGCTGGTGCAAACCGCGACGGCGGCCTTGGGTGGCAAGGGCGGCGGTGGCCGGCCTGATCGGGCACAGGGTGGCGCACCCAGCCTTGATGCGGCCGATGCTGCCCTGGCAGAAGTTGAAAAACTGATCGGAGAAACAGCATGAGCGCACTGTGGATTGCCCATGTCCATGTGACAGATGCCGACGCCTATGGCCGCTATGCCAAGGCAGCCGGTCCGGCGATTGCCGCCCATGGCGGTGAATTCCTTGCCCGTGGCGGTCGCTATCGGCAGATGGAGGGAAATGACCGGGCTCGCAATGTCGTGGCCCGCTTCCCCAGCTTCGAGGCGGCAGTCGCCTGCTATGAAAGCGCAGAGTATCAGGCTGCGCTGGCCCATGCCAAAGGCGCGTCCGAACGTGATCTGGTGATTGTCGAGGAAACGCCGGTCGCCCCGCAATAGGCTGCGGTTTCGACTGGCAAAGATCTGATCGAAATGTGGCCGTCGCAGCGGGGAACCGCGGCGGCGGCCATCTCTTGTCGGATCACTCGGCCTTGTCTTGTGTGCCGGCGGGCTGATCCTGAATATTCGCAGAAGGGGGGGCGGCCGGTTCGGGCGCTGACTGGCTGACGGCCGGTAGTTCCGCTGTCATGCCTGACGTGGTGATCGGGCGTCGGAAGACCAGCACATTGTGATAGACGGTCGTGCGGCCGGTCAGTCCGCTGCGCTCTTCACTGGGAAGAACATCGGCGCGCAGATACTCCCAGCCATCCGCTGCCATGCGGTTCAGTTCGGCGGTCAGGGCCAGCGCATAGCGATCGGTCGGGGACTTGGCGTCCTTGGCTTTTTCGCCGCGCGTCGGCGCGGCAATAACGGTATATTCAAATGCCATATTCTGATCCTGCTTCGGCGCAGCCGATCTGCGCAAGGAAAAAGAGGGCGGGTTAACCGCCCAGTTTCTTGGCAACCATTTCATTCACCGCTGCCGGATTGGCCTTGCCACCCGTTGCTTTCAGCACCTGACCGACGAACCAGCCGGCCAGTTTCGGGTTCTGCTTGGCTTTTTCGACCTGCGCAGGGTTGGCGGCGATGATCTCATCCACGGCTTTTTCGATGGCGCCCAGATCGGTGACCTGCTTCATGCCGCGTTCTTCGACGATCTTCGCCGGATCGCCGCCTTCGGTCCACAGAATTTCGAACAGATCCTTGGCGATCTTGCCCGAGATGTCACCCTTGGCGATCAGATCGACGATGCCGCCCAGCTGAGCAGCCGTGATCGGAGAGGTCTGAATGGTCAGCCCTTCCTTGTTGAGACGGCCAAACAATTCGTTGATGACCCAATTGGCAGCCATCTTGCCATCGCGCCCCTGCGCCACGGCTTCGAAGAAATTGGCATTGTCGACATCGGCGGTCAGAACGCCAGCGTCATATTCCGACAGGCCCATGTCCTTGACGAAGCGGGCTTTTTTCTCGTCAGGGAGTTCAGGCATCCTGGCGGCGATGGCGTCGACCCATTCCTGCTCGATTTCCAGCGGCAGCAGGTCGGGATCGGGAAAATAGCGGTAGTCATGCGCTTCTTCCTTCGAGCGCATCGACCGGGTTTCGCCCTTGTCGGCATCATAGAGGCGGGTTTCCTGAATCACCTCTCCGCCATCTTCCAGAATGGCGATCTGGCGGCGGGCCTCATATTCGATTGCCGCCTGGATGAAACGCATCGAGTTCATGTTCTTGATCTCGCACCGCGTGCCAAGATGGCTGAAATCCTGCGTTTCCTGGTATTTCTCATAGGCACCGGGAGGGCAGACGCTGACATTGACGTCGGCGCGCAGATTGCCGTTCTGCATGTTGCCGTCGCAGGTCCCCAGATAGCGCATGATCTGGCGCAGCTTGACGACATAGGCGGCGGCCTCTTCGGGGCCGCGGATGTCGGGACGGCTGACGATTTCCATCAGCGCGACGCCGGTGCGGTTCAGGTCCACGAAGGACATGTTGGGGTCCATGTCGTGAATGGATTTCCCGGCATCCTGTTCGATATGGATCCGCTCGATCCGGACACGGCGCGCGACGCCCGGTCCCATGTCGACGATCACCTCGCCCTCACCGACGATCGGGTGATAGAGCTGGCTGATCTGATAGCCCTGAGGCAGGTCGGGATAGAAATAGTTCTTGCGGTCAAAGGCACTGACCAGGTTGATGGCGGCTTTCAGGCCCAGTCCGGTGCGCACGGCCTGTTCCACGCAATATTCGTTGATGACCGGCAGCATCCCCGGCATGGCCGCATCGACGAAGGCCACATTGCTGTTGGGTTCGGACCCAAAGGCCGTCGAGGCACCCGAGAACAGCTTTGCGTTCGAGGACACCTGGGCGTGAACCTCCAGCCCGATCACCAGTTCCCAGTCGCCTTTGGCCCCGGCAATCACCTTTGGTTGGGGTTCAGTGAATGAAAGATGATCAAGCATCAGCGGGCCTCGCATGCGGGTTGGCGTTCTGGCGGGTGTTTTAGGTCAGAGCGCGCGGGTTGTCACGGCCTTGCGGGCGATCCGAAAGGGGAAAGCGGAGAATTTCATTCGTCGAAGATGCCGGCGACCGAGGGCGGAACTGGTTAAGACTTCGTGAACCGGCGCGGCAAGACTCCATGCAAGCCGATTTTCGGCGGAAAACCGTCGCCTGGTCTCGGGGGCGCTGGCGTGATCCTGCCGATCACCTTCACCCCGGCTTGCGCGACAGGGACTTGCGGCGCATCGCTGATGGCAGAGAAACTGGAGAAGCCGAGATATTCATGCGCGCCGCTTTGCTTCCATTCGCCTTTCTGGCCTTTCTGGCAGCATGCCAGCCCGCCACCGATCAGCAGGCCGAGAATGAGGCGGCGCAGGCCGAGGCCAGGCGGATGTCCTTGGCCACCAATCCACCGATGCGCTGGCAGGACCGCAAGGGCTCTGATGCCTGGACCAAGGCCACGCTGGCGGCGCTGGACCGCGAAGGGGTGGCAATCCTGTCCAGGGTTCCCGATGACATTGATGACTTCTGCCCCAATTATGCCGAACTGACAAAGACCGGGCGCAAGGCATTCTGGGCGGGGCTGCTGTCGGCGCTGGCCAAACATGAAAGCACCTATAACCCCAAGGCCAGTGGCGGTGGCGGGAAATGGCTGGGCCTGATGCAGATCGCGCCTGCGACCTGGCGCAGCTATGGCTGCACGGGCAATATCACCAATGGTGCCGACAACATGAGCTGTGCGGTCAGGATCATGTCGCGTCAGGTCGCGCGCGACAATGCCGTGGTGCGCGATGAAACGGGCGGCTGGCGTGGCGTGGCGCGCGACTGGGCGCCGATGCGCAACCCCAGGAAACGCGCGGATATTGCCTCGTGGACAAGCTCGCGCAGGTATTGTTCGCAGGAAGGATAGGGCGAAAACTCGCCCTGTCCGTTTCTTGAATGGCCTTGCGCGGTGGAATCAGCGCAGGGCAGCAAGAATGCGCGCCCATGACCGCGCGCCCTTGGTAAAGCTCTCCAGATTGTATTTCTCATTCGGAGAATGGATACGATCGTCATCGCGCCCGAAACCGATCAGCATCGAATCCATGCCCAGGATCTGTTTGAAATCTCCGGCAATGGGAATCGAGCCGCCCGCGCCGATAAAGGCGGCGTCGCGCGCCCATTCATCGCCAAGTGCCTGTCTTGCAGCCGAAAAGGCGGGATCGGATGTATCCATGACGCTGGCGGGGCTGGCGCCGTGATCATGGAATTCGACCTTGCAGTCCTTGGGAAGGTGGCTGCGGATATGGGCCCGGAATGCCTCGCGGATCTTGATCGGGTCCTGCTTGCCGGTCAGGCGAAAGCTGACCTTGGCGTGTGCGGTTGCTGGCAGGACGGTCTTGAAGCCATCGCCGGTGTAGCCGCCCTCGATGCCGTTGATTTCCGCCGTGGGGCGGTTCCACAGCATTTCCAGCGGGGTTCGTCCCTGTTCCCCGATCGGTTTCGACAGGCCGACGCGGCCAAGGAATTCACCTGCGTCAAAGCCAAGCGCTTCCCAGTCGCGCCGCAGCGCCTCATCAGGTTCCTCGACGCCGTCATAAAAGCCCGGCAGGGTGACCCGCCCGGTTTCATCCTTCAGCGATCCCAGGGCCTGCGCCAGAACCATGACCGGATTGGCCGCCAGGCCACCGAAACTGCCCGAATGCAGGTCGCGATCCGCGCCGGTCACGATGACCTCTTCGCCCACCAAACCGCGCAGCTGCGTCGTGATGGCGGGTCGGCCATCGGCATAGAGCGCGGTGTCGCAGATCAGGGCGATCGAGGCGCGCAAGTCGTCGGCATGGGATTCCAGAAATGGTCGCAGCGAGGGCGAGCCCGATTCCTCTTCGCCTTCGAACAGCAGGATCAGGTCCGAGGGCAGGGCACCATGAACGGCCTTCCATGCCCGGCAGGCCTCGAGAAAGGTCATCAATTGCCCCTTGTCGTCCGAGGCACCACGTCCGCGAATGACGGGCCCGTCTTCGGTATCTTCGATGGCGGGTTCAAAGGGCGGGCGGTTCCACAGTTCCAGTGGATCGACAGGCTGGACATCGTAATGGCCATAGAACAGCACTGACCGGCCAGATCCGGGCTGCGAGCGCGCCACCACCATGGGGTGTCCGGTCGTGTCGTGGATCTTTGCATCAAATCCCAGTTCGGCCAGCTCATCGCGCAGCCACCGGGCCGCGCGGCGGACATCTTCGCCATGGGCGGGATCCGTCGAGATCGACGGAATGCGCAGAAAGTCCAGCAGGCGCGCGATGGCGCCATCGCGATCTGCATCCAGTGTCGCCAGGATATCGTCCAGTTGTGCGGGTTCCTGCATGTCAGCCTTCATCTTGTATTGACCTTGATATTGCGATGTAACGACTTTGGTCCGGTTGCGACAATTTGGTCCTGTCTTTTTTGAAAATTGATATGTATCAACGACGGGCCTCGCGTGATCGGACAATGATCGCACCTAGCCAGCCTTGCAAGGGAAAGCCCGCGATGAACTATGATGCCGCTTTGGACCAGGCCATTGGACGATTGCATGAAGAAGGTCGCTATCGGACCTTCATCGACATTGAACGCGCCAAGGGCCAGTTTCCCAAGGCCGTCTGGACCCGTCCTGACGGCGAAAAGCAGGATATCACCGTCTGGTGCGGCAATGACTATCTGGGCATGGGGCAACATCCGGTCGTGCTGGCCGCAATGCATGAAGCTCTGGATGCGGTAGGCGCAGGCTCGGGCGGCACGCGCAATATCTCGGGCACGACGATCTATCACAAGCAGCTTGAAGCCGAACTGGCCGATCTGCATGGGCAGGAAGCCGCTCTGGTCTTCTCCAGTGCCTATATCGCCAATGACGCGACGCTTTCGACGCTGCCCAAGCTGTTCCCGGGGCTGATCATCTATTCGGATGCGCTCAACCATGCTTCGATGATCGAAGGGATCAAGCGCAATGGCGGGGCAAAGCGCATTTTCCGGCACAATGATGTCGCACATCTGCGCGAATTGCTTGAGGCCGATGATCCCGCGGCGCCGAAACTGATCGCCTTCGAATCGATCTATTCGATGGATGGTGATTTTGGCGTAATCGAGGAAATCTGCGATCTGGCAGATGAATTCGGCGCGCTGACCTATCTGGACGAAGTTCACGCCGTCGGCCTCTATGGTCCCCGCGGTGGCGGTGTGGCCGAGCGCGACGGTCTGGTGGATCGTATCGATATTTTCAACGGCACGCTCGGCAAGGCGTTTGGCGTGTTTGGTGGCTATATTGCCGCCACGGCCAAGATGTGTGACGCGATCCGCTCTTATGCGCCGGGCTTCATCTTTACCACGTCGCTGCCGCCTGCGGTGGCTGCCGGCGCAGTCGCCTCGATCCGCTTCCTGAAAGGGGCTGGCGGACAGGAATTGCGCGATGCCCAGCAACTGCATGCGCGCATTCTGAAGATGCGGCTGAAATCGCTGGGGATGCCGATCATTGATCACGGCAGCCATATCGTGCCCGTGCATGTGGGACATCCGGTGCATTGCAAGTCGCTTTCCGACATGCTTTTGCGCGATCATGGCGTCTACGTGCAGCCGATCAACTTCCCGACCGTGCCGCGTGGCACCGAACGGCTGCGCTTCACACCCTCTCCTGTCCATGATCCCAAGGAGATCGACCGCGTCGTGCGCGCGATGGATTCGCTCTGGTCGCAGTGCGCGCTGAATCGCGCTGAAATGAGCGCGTGACGCAATTCCACTGGTGAACTGCTCGCAGTCGCGTGATAGTATTTAGTTAATAATTTTAAAGTATCGTCCGATTCGGGCGATCTGTCAGGCGGGCAGGGCAAATAAACATGGGCAAACTGCGGGCTGAGCACCCGGCAGGGGAGTATGTGCAGGTGGAGGAAGAGTGCGATTTCCTCGAAGATGACACGCGTCTTGGCGATATTATGCGAGGCGAACGTGCGACTTTGGGAAAATCGCTACTGGATGTTCAGCGTGAATTGCGCATCCGGGCCTCTTATGTCGCAGCCATTGAAAATTGCGACATCACTGCATTCGATACCCCCAGTTTCATTGCAGGATATGTGCGTTCCTACGCACGCTACCTGAACATGGACTCGGACTGGACCTTCCGCAGGTTCTGTGCCGAATCCGGATTTCAACCCACACATGGCATGGCCCCTTCGGCCTCGGGGCCCAAGCCGGCGCGGAGACCTTCGGACCCCGCCGAGGCGCTGGCCAATCCGCGCGCCTTGTTCATTCCCCAGCAGGAAAGTTTCTGGTCCAGCGTAGAACCGCGTGCCATCGGCTCCGTGCTTGTGCTGGCCTTGGTGGTCTTCGGTCTTGGGTATGGTGGCTGGACTGTCCTGCAAGAGGTTCAGCGCGTCACCCTGACGCCAGGGGAAGATACGCCGGGTGTCGTGACCGCGCTTGATCCCGCTCAAGGGGTCGGCATGAGCGAACCTGCGCTGGAACTGGCGGATACCGGTGACATCGTGCGCAATCTGCCTCAGCCCGAGGCGCTGGACCGGCTCTATCGGCCCCAGATCCTGGAAGCGCCGGTCCTGACGGCCCGTGATGGCCCGATTGCGGCGATCGATCCCGGTCTGGGTTATTTCTCCGAGTTCGACATTGCCGATGCCGCCATGACGCCGGATGCCATATCGGGGGCGGATCAAGCGTCCGCGGCCGATGTTGCGCAGGCAGGATCCGCGGCAACCGCGACAGAAGCACCGGCCGTCGTACGTACTGTTGCCGCCGATGCGCCCGAGCTTGAACTTCTGGCCGTTCGGCCTGCATGGGTTCGCGTGACGACCGCTGATGGGACCGTGCTGCTGGAAAAAATCATGGATGCGGGGGAACGTTTCACCCTGCCCAAGCTGGAACAGCCGCCCCTGCTGCGCACGGGCAATTCCGGTGCGGTCTATTTCGCGGTGGCGGGGCAAACCTATGGCCCGGCGGCACCGGGTCCGCAGGTGGTCAAGAACGTCGAATTGTCACCCGACAGCCTGACGGCAAACTATGCTTTGGCGGATCTGAATGCAGATCCCGAGCTGGCGCAGATGATGGCGGTGGCGCAGGCGGATACGGGTGCGACCGGCAAACTGACCGACTGACCGACTGATCGATATGTGACGGGGCAAGGTTGTCCCTTGCCCCGCAACGGCAGGTCAGGCGCCCCAGGTCCGGCGCAGAAGCTCGATCCAGTTGCGGCTGGTGATCTTCGAGACAAGGTCCTTTCCATAGCCGTGGTCCTGCATCGCCCGGATCAGGTTCGGCAGTGCCGCAGCGTCACTCAGATCGGCGGGCATCAACGCCCCGTCGAAGTCCGAACCCAGCGCAACGCCATCCTCGCCCAGATGCTCGAGCAGGTGGTCCAGATGGCGCAGCATGACGTCAAATCCCTCCAGCGGCAGCCGCTTGCCGTCGGGACGCAGAAAGCTGGAGGCATAGTTCAATCCGACCAGCCCCTTGCTTTCGGCGATCTGGTCCAGCTGGCGGTCGGTCAGATTGCGCGCGCTGGGGCAGATGGCATGGGCGCAACTGTGGCTGGCGACCAGCGGGGCGTCGGACAGTGATGCGATGTCGTTGAAACCGGCCTCGTTCAGATGCGACAGATCCAGCATGATTCGCAGTTCATTGCATTCGCGCACCAGATCGCGGCCCGCAGCGGTCAGCCCCTCTCCGGTATCGGGCGAGGATGGAAACGCGAAGGGAACACCATTGCCATAGGCCGTCGGGCGCGACCACACCGGCCCCAGAGACCGCAACCCGGCGCTGTGCCACAGGTGCAGCGCATCCATGTCGCGGATCGCCTCGGCGCCCTCCATATGCATGACGGCGGCGATGCGGCCCTGTTGCGCGGCGGAGTCGATCTGCGCGGCACTGGTCACGACCTCCAATGTGCCGGTCCGCTCCAGCGCACGCAGCGCGGCGGCCTGGCGGAATGCCAGGGGCAGGGCGCTGTCATGGGGGATTTCTTCGGGCAGCGGCAGCGCAAAGGGAGGGTTCTGCATGATCGCCACGGCCACATCGTCATTTGGACCGGCGGGCGAGGGAACCCAGATCGCGAAAAATCCGCCGATCATGCCACCTTCGCGCACACGGGGCAGATCCATATGCCCGGTTCCATCACCCTTCAGCCAGACCTCGGTGCCCTTGTTGCCTGCGGACACGACACGCTGGATAAAATCATTATGGCCATCGAATACCGGGATCATCGCGGTCTCCTTCCTGAGTTCGTTGCGACCATGCACAGTTGCATGCCCGCGGGCAATCCTTGTCAGCTTCACGCTTTGCTGCGCGGCGATTCCCGCCTAGGCTGATCACGACGCATCGCCAGTGAGGAGGCCAGCCATGCCCGATATCACCCCGGATTTCGACGGTCAGACCGTCATCTGCACCTTCGAGGTCAGCCCCGGAACCGCCCATGATGTGCTTGATATGCTGAACGAGGCCTGGGATCAGGTCATTCGCAAGCAAAGCGGCTTCATTGCGGGGGCGATCCATCTGAACGATGCGCAGACGCGCATCGCGACCTATTCGCAATGGCGCGACCGCAAGGATTACCAGGCCATGCTGCGCAGCGATGAGATGCGCAGGCGCAACCGCGAGATTCATGCCATGTGCAAAAGTTTTGAGCCGGTCATGTATGAAGTGCAGTCGGTTTTCGACTAGGTTGCGGCTGCACCAGAAATCCCGTGCAAAGACAAATGCCGGCCGCTAGTCTGCTGACGAAAACAAGAAGAACAGAGGGATCGGGATGGCAGGCAAGATCATCACTGTGGCCCAGCAAAAGGGCGGATCGGGCAAGACGACATTGGCCGTCAATCTGGCCGTGTCCCTGTGGCAGCGGGGGCATAGCGTTGCGCTGGTCGATACCGACCCGCAGGGCAGCCTGGGCCGATGGTTTCTGGAGCGGATCGAAAGCTATGGCGAGGATGAGGCACTTGATTTTTCGACTTCGTCCGCCTGGGGGGCCAGCTATGAATCCGAAAAGCTGAAAAGGCGCTTTGACTATGTGATCATCGACACGCCGCCCAAGATCGACAGCGATCTGCGACCCTCGCTGCGGGTTGCGGATCTGGTGCTGGTGCCGGTCTCGGCCAGCCATGTCGATCTGTGGGCGACCGAAGGTGTGCTGGATCTGGCACGGCGGGAAAAGGCGCCGGTGCTGGTCGTGCTGAACCGGGTGCGGCCCAATACCCGGTTGTCGCTGGATGTCAGCGAAAAGGCGGTGGAACTGGGCGCAATCGTGGCGCCGACACAAATCGCCAACCGTGTCGCCTATGCCGAGACCCTGGGTCTGGGGCTGGGCGTAGTCGAACAGTCCCGCAATGCGGTGGCGCGCGAGGAAGTCGCCGCAATCACCGAAGACATTCTGGGCAGCATGGGCTGAAACCGGCTCGCGGCGATCACAGCGGCAGAATCAATGGCCCGTGCTCGGTTTCGATCCGCTGGGTGCGAATCTGGAAGGCACGTTGCATCAGTTCGTCGCCCAGAACATCCTGTGGTGCGCCATCGGCGATGATGCGTCCTTCGGCCAGCAGGACGAGGCGGGTGCAAAACCGCGCGGCCAGGCCCAGGTCGTGGATCGAGACCAGCAGTCCATGTCCCTCGCAGGCCAATTCGCGAAACAGCCGCATGCAGGCCAGTTGCTGGGCGGGGTCCAGCCCGGCGATAGGTTCATCGGCCAGCATCAGGGGCGTTTCCTGCGCCAGCGCGCGGGCGATCAGAACCCGGCTTTGTTCGCCACCAGACAGGCGCATGGCGGTGCGCTTGCGAAAGGGCTCCAGATGCATGCGGGCGATGGCGGCGTCTATGGCCGCCCGGTCCACGGCGGCACGCCCGCTACCGGGCCAGGGAATACGGCCAAGTGCGATCAAGTCCTCGACGCTGACCGGCCATGCGATTTCGCGTGACTGGGGCAGATAGGCGGCTTTGCGAGCACGATCCGCCGCGCTCATCCCGGCCAGATTGCTGTGACCCGCGGTCACCGGCAGCAGCCCCAGCGCGGTTTCCATCAGAGTGGACTTTCCCGCGCCATTCGCGCCGATCAGGCCGACCAACTCATGTCGGTCCAGCGTCAGATTGATATCGCTCAGCACCGGTCTGTTGCGGCGGGTGACCGAAAGGCCCTGAAGTTCCAGCAGCATCACATCCGCCCTCCGCTGCGCGTTTTCCAGATCAGATGCAGGAACAGTGGCGCCCCCACCAATGCGGTGATGACCCCCAGCTTCAGATCGCGTTCGGGCAGGATCAGGCGCACGGCAATATCGGCCGACAACAGCAGAACCGCTCCGCCCAAAGCCGATGTCAGCAACAGTGCCGAGGGCCGGGCACCCACCCAGGGACGCAGGATATGTGGCACGACCAGACCGACGAATCCGATGGCTCCCGCAACGGCGGTGGCGGGGCCGACGATCAGCGCGACCCCGATGACCAGCCGCAGGCGCAGCGCGGCGGGTGAGACTCCCATCGCCGCCGCCGCAGATTCCCCCAGTGTCAGCGCGTCCAGCGCGCGCCGGGTCGTCCAGATCAGCACAGCGCCCAGCATCATTGGCGGCAGCGCAAGCCAGACATGAACCATCGAGCGATCGGCAAGCGATCCCATCAGCCAGAACACGATTTCATTGGCGGCATAGGGATTGGGGGAAAGGTTCAGCACCAATGCCGTGCCAGAACCTGCCAGCGCGGAAATCGCCACCCCGGCCAGGATCAGCGTTACCGAGCCGCCCTGCGGACCTGCCAGCATGAACAGCAGCGCGATGCCGATGGCCGCGCCGATCAGCGCGGATACAGGCAGGGCAAGGGGCGAGGCCAGAGAAAGCCCGGATTGAATCGCCAGAACGGCCCCCAGCGCTGCCATGCCGGAAACGCCGATCAGCCCCGGCTCGGCCAACGGGTTGCGCAGATAGCCCTGCATTGCAGCACCGGTCAGACCAAGACCCGCGCCAATGGCGCAGCCCAGAACCGCGCGCGGCAGGCGGATCTCACGCATGACTATCGGAACCGGACCGTCACCGCCGTTGAACAGCGCGGCCAATCCCTGCCAGGCACCGATGCCTGCCGGGCCGGTCAGCAGCGACAGCGCAAAAAGAAGTGCGGCAATCGCGGTCAGGGACAGAACCAGCGCTTTCATTCAAGACTCTCGATGGCGCGCAGGATAAAGGGCGTGCCGCAGATCCAGTCCTGATCGGTGACCTTTTGTGCCGCGGGGGCAATGCGGGCCAGCGCCGGGTGGTCCAGAATGGCTTCGCTGCGCGATTGTCCGGGCCATTTCGCTCCGGTGATCAGCCGGTCGGGCCGCGACATGACCAGCATCTCCATCGGCAGGCTGCCGGTATGGCGGATCCCCATTTCCGCGGCGATATTGCGAAAGCCGGCCTGTGCCAGAATGGTGCCGGCCAGCGTATCCGGCCCCGAGGTCACGCCATTGGCATAATAGAGCGCCGCCCGGCCCCGATCCCTGCCGGATGCCAGCCGCGCCAGCCCCTGATCGAATTGCGCCAGCAGATCACGTGCCTGCGCATCCTGTCCCAACAATGCACCGACATGGGTGATCTCGTTGCGAATCGCGGCGATGCTTTCGGCAGGGGGCAGAACCTCGACCTGCAGGCCAAGCCGGCGCAGCATTGCGACCGTCGGCCCCGAGGCAAACTGACCCGCCAGCACCAGATCGGGGCGCATCAGATAGATTTCCTCGGCGCGGCCATAATTGATCGGATAGGCAGCAGCTTGGGCCGCCATGGGCGACATGCGCGGATCCTGCGCCAGATCACTGACCGAGATCAGTTGCCCCGGCGCCGCCAACATCATGGCGATCTGATCCGTGCACAGGTTCATCGACACCACACGCCGCGGGGCAGCATGGCCCGGCAGCGCTGCCGCCATCAGCCAGGCTGACACCAGCGCGACAAGGGTTCTAGAAAGACGCACGGATGCCCACATAGGCCGCTCGATCCGAGGTGCCATAGCCATCATTCAACTGGTATTGCTCGTCAAAGATATTCTCGAGCCGCAGATAGGCCTCGACATCGCGGGGCAGGGATTGGCGCAGGATCAGGTCCACGGTCGTGAAGTCATCCAGGTCATCGGGACGGTCCGCGACATGCTGCAGCTGGATCCCTGCCGTCGTGTCGGTCGAGAATGTGGTCTCGAAACCCAGATTCAGGACATGCCGGGGAACCTTGGCCCATTCCGAAGTCGGGCCGCTGTCGGTATAGGTATAGGCTGCCGTCAGCCTGTGGTTGCCAAAGCTGTGACGCGCATCAAGCTCCAGCCCCGAACGCCGCGCCTTGCCATCGACCTGGGCATAGCAGCCCGGCATGGCATAGGGACCGGATGCGGCAGCGCAGGAGATGCTGTCGGGATCCCAGCCGATCAGGTCATCCGCTTCCATCCAGAAGGCGGTGGCGCGCAGATGGCTGTCGTTGCCCCAAAGCTTTTCGACCCCGATTTCCGCCGTGCGGCTTTCCTCGCGCTGGAGGTCGTCGTCTCCATAGGCACTGTAGAGTTCATAGAGCGACGGTGCGCGGAACCCGTTGCCAAAGGCCGCGCGGAACAGCAGGTCGTCGCTGGCACGATAGACGGCTGCCACCCGCCCCGAAGTGAAACCGCCGAACTGGGCATGCTCATCGCGGCGCAGCGATGCGTTGAGATCGATGCTGTCACCCACGGGCATGGCGATTTCGCCAAAGACACCTGATAGCCGAGCGTCGCCATTGCCCTCGGCCTTTTCCTTTTCCGTGTCGGCACCAAAGATCACCCGCGTGCCATTGCTGCCCAGATCGGTCGCCCCATGCCAGGACAGTTTGGTGCGCGTGCCCTTGAAGGGAGATTCATAGCCGTTCGTCCAGCTGCTGCGGTCCAGTTGATAGCGCGTCAGGGCGATTTCGTGATCGATCGATCCGGTCGAGAACTCGGCGAAGGCGCGCAGGCCATAGGATTCCTTGTCGGTATAGTCGTCCCCCGGCGTGCCATAGGTGTCTCCGAAATAATAGTTTCCGGTGGCGAAATCGTAAAAGCCATCATCGAAATCGGCACGGCTCTCTTCCCAGAAACCGTTCACGCCGATGGTCACGCCTGACTGCAGGTGATGTGCGGCGTAGAATGTCAACCGCGTGGCTTCATAGCCGTCATTTTCGGTATTGCCGTCGTTCTCATCGCTGGCGGAGTAGCCGTCGGTAATGATCCGGCTGGCCTGGAATGCCAGATCGGTGTCGTCGCGGCGCAGGGTCACGCCATAGCTGGCCTGCAGGCTGCGATAGCTGCCGGCCTCGATGGCGAATTCCTGATGCAGCCCATCCTGGGTGGGACGCAGGGATTGCAGGCTGAGCACTCCGGCCATGGCCCGCGACCCATAGAGCGCGGATTGCGCGCCGCGCAGCAATTCCGCCCGGTCTATGCTGCTGCCGGTCAGGCCGCCAATGTCGAAATAGGGCTGCCCGGCAGCGGCGTCGGAAACGTCGATGCCATCGATCAGCACGGGCAGATACTGGCTGGGCGCACCGCGCAACTGGATCGAACCCGTGGTGCCCAGGGGGCCGGATTGACGCCAGTTGACCCCGGGCAGGCGCGACAATGTCTCTGCGATCGGCTGCCCGACCTGATCCTGCAGGTCCTCACGTTGAAGGATCGAAACCGAACTGCCCGAATGCGAAAGTTCGGTCGCTTCGCGGTTGGCGGTCAGAGTGATGGTCGGCAGGACCGTGTTGTCCTGCGCCAGTGCGGGAGAGGCAAATGCTGCGACCGAAGTCGCGAGAATGGAAAGGCGTTTCACGTCGTGGTCCCTTTCAGGCGCCCAAAGCGGGCGGTCTGCGGTCTGTCCGGCGGCGGTGCCGGACGGCGGTTACCACCACATCGGAACATCCGTTTCGTGCATGCCCCACGCATGCACTCAGGGTGATAGGGCTTCGGCAGGTCTCCTGACTTCACGGGTCACTGGTCGGCCGGGCCTTCCCATCCGTATCTGGCGGACAGTGGCATGTTCCGGCCTCGCTCACCGCTGACAGTTGCGGGGGCAGTCGCGGAATTTCACCGCATTCCCTTTTCACCGGGAAATCCCGGAACCGAGGCAGGGCGGAGCTAGACCAGCGTCCGGATTCGCGCAAGGACAATTGCCCCACCGCCAGAAGAAGGGCAGGGCATCTGTGTCATGAAAGCGACGCCACCCAGCCGGGCACCGTCTCCGAGGCCGGGCCGCGGATATGGTGGTCGAAATCGCGCGAGGTGGCACTGTTCTGCAGGTTCAGCTCGATGCAATTGGCCCCCATGCGCCCGGCATGCTGGGCAAATCCGGCCGCAGGATAGACATTGCCAGAGGTGCCGATGGCGGCGAAAAGATCGCAATCCTCCAGCGCCGCCCAGATCCGCTCCATATGATAGGGCATTTCTCCGAACCAGACGATATCCGGCCGTGCCGCAAGCGCCGCGCAGGACGGGCATGGCGTTTGCGGGGACATTTCCGCCGGGGCAGGCCAGCGATGCCCGCAACTGGCGCAAAGCGCGGTGCTCAGGGAACCATGCATATGGATGACATCCGGGCTTCCCGCGCGTTCATGCAGGTCATCGACATTCTGGGTGATCAGCGTCAGATCATGTCGTCCTGCCAGTTCCGCCAGCGCGCGATGGGCCGCGTTGGGCTGTGCCGCTGCCGCGCCCTTGCGGCGGTCGTTATAGAACCGGTGAACCAGATCGGGGTCGCGGACAAAGCCTTCGGGGCTGGCCACATCCTCGATGCGATGCTCTTCCCACAGCCCGTCGCTGGCGCGAAATGTCGCCAATCCGCTTTCGGCTGATATGCCGGCACCTGTCAGAACGGTAATGCGCAAGGGATCAACGGCAATAGGCTTCGGCCGACGAGGCAAAGCGCTTGTAGCGCGCCCAGAAGGCATTGTCCGCGTTCGATTTCGACATGCGCACGACCTGCGCCTGATGGGGGTCCCTGAAGAAGGCCGCGGCGCGGCGCTGATCCGAGCGCGACAGGGTCTTGTTCGCGACACGCTGAATGCAACTGCACAGATGTCTGTTTCCTTGTGCGCGGTCGGAACGCACGCAGGCGCTGTCGATGGGGCCGGCCATGGCCAGCGGTGCCGTCAGAACGATGGCGGCCGCCGCAATCACGATACGGTTCAGCATGGGGCTGTCTCCTCGGTTTCCTGGTCTTGTCCTCAGGTGAGGGTGCGCCGGTTGACCCGGTCTGGATTCCCTTCTTAGGAGGCAAAGGTAGCAAAATCGGCGATGCCGCTCAATCTTCCAGATGATTTCCCGGTCCGGACTGTGGCGGTCGCGCGGCGTGGAAGCGGCAAGAGAGAGGCGGCCCGGCGATGCGTGCAAAGGGCATTTCACCGCTGGCAGATGGCGCGTGGCGCGGAAAAACGTGCCATTTCAGGGGCCGGGCAGGCCTCTCCGGCGCGGTCGAGCACCGGGTTTGACAAAGCGGCAGAGCCGTGATTTCGCTGCCTGACTGCGACAACGCGCCGCGAGAGGTCATGATGTTCGACGCCATAGGTCTGGATGCAGATGATACCCTTTGGGAAAACGAGACCTTCTTCCGCAGCACGGAAGCGGCTTTCGCGGATATGCTGGCGGACCATGCGGAACGTGATGCGGTGACCGAACGGCTGGTCGAGACCGAAAAGCGCAACCTGTCGCGCTATGGTTTCGGCATCAAGGGCTTCATGTTGTCGATGGTCCAGACGGCGGTCGAACTGACCGAGGGGCGCGTGGATGGCCATACCATCGGCAGAATCCTGGAGATGGGGCGGGATATGCTGGCCCATCCCGTGCATCTGCTGGAGGGGGTCGAGGATGCCCTGGCCGCATTGGAGAATCGCCGTCTGTTCCTGATCACCAAGGGCGACCTGATGGATCAGGAGCGCAAGATCGCAGCCTCGGGTCTGGCGGAACGATTCGCCGCGATAGAGATTCTGGCCGACAAGACGCCGGGCCAATATGCGCGGGTTCTGAAACGGCACGGCGTTGCGCCCGAACGTTTCCTGATGGCGGGAAACTCGATGAAAAGCGATGTGCTTCCGCCGGTCGAGCTTGGCGGAATCGGGGTGTTCATTCCCCATGACATGACCTGGTCAGTGGAACATGCCGAGCCCGAAAGGCATCCCCGCCTGCACGAGTTGGCAAGGATCACGGAGCTTCCGGGGCTGATCGAGATGCTGGAGTGCAGGACATGACCCCCAATGCGCGGGCTGCCCTGCTGATGACATTGAGCATGGCCAGCTTCTCTTGCGAAGATACCCTGTTGAAATTGCTGTCACGCGACATTCCGACCGGGCAACTGCTGCTGCTGGTCGGCCTGGCGGGCATGTTGCTGTTTGGCCTGTGGCTGGCCTTCAGTCCCGAAGGGCTGGAATGGCGTTTTCTCTATGTGCCCAAGGTCCTGTTGCGCAATCTGGCCGAGGCGGTGGCCGGGATCGCATTTCTGACCGCGCTGTCGATCGGCGATCTCAGCATTGCCTCGGCGATTCTTCAGGCATCGCCACTGCTGATGACCCTGGGGGCGGCGCTGTTCCTGAAAGAACCGGTGGGCTGGCGGCGCTGGTCCTCGATCATTATCGGCTTTGTCGGGGTGCTGCTGATCGTCAGGCCGGGCTCGGATGCCTTTCAGCCGGCCTCGATCCTGGCGGTGATTGCGGTCATTGCGCTGGCCGCGCGCGATCTGCTGACGCGCCAGCTGCCGGCAAATATCGGTTCGGGCTTTCTGACAGCCTCGGCATTCGGGTCGATGGCGGTGGCCGGTCTGTTTCTGATGCTGGTTGCGCAACAGAGGCCGGTCATGCCTTCGGGAGGCGAGATTGCGACCATGACGGCCTCGCTGGCGTTCGGCTTGGGGGGCTATGTCACCATGGTCATCGCGATCCGGGTGGGGGAGATCGGTGCGATTGCTCCGTTTCGCTATTCACGGCTGGTTTTCGCGATAGCCTTGGCGATGATCGTCTTTCGCGAACGCCCGGATGCGCTGACCTTGACCGGAGCCGCGATCATCGCTGTCGCCGGTGGCTATGCCATGTGGCGCGAAACCCGGTTGCGCCAGACCGGCGCAAGCGAATCGGCGTCCGGCATGGCCCGGCCCGGCTAGAAGGGGGCGAAGGCAGGGTTTGCGCGCTTTGCCGGCCCGGGTCCGGGGGCAGCCGCGCCGCCCCAACGAAGGGCCGGCGCGGCTCCGAGGCAATGCCTCGGGCAAGAAGCGGCACCCGAGGCGCGAAAGCCTCTTTTCGTGGCGTCCCGGGCCTTGTATAGCCGCCCAATGACCGAGCTGTCCCATATACGCAATTTCTCGATCGTGGCGCATATCGACCACGGAAAATCCACGCTGGCTGATCGGCTGATTCAGCTGACGGGCACTGTCGCTGAACGCGACATGAAGGCCCAGATGCTGGACGCCATGGATATCGAGCGCGAGCGTGGCATCACCATCAAGGCCAACACCGTTCGCATCGTCTATCCGGCAAAGGATGGCGAGACCTATGTGCTCAATCTGATCGACACGCCGGGCCATGTCGATTTCGCCTATGAGGTCAGCCGCTCGATGCGCGCGGTCGAGGGATCATTGCTGGTGGTTGACGCCACGCAGGGGGTCGAAGCGCAGACCCTGGCGAATGTCTATCAGGCCATTGATGCCGATCACGAGATCGTCCCGGTCCTGAACAAGATCGACTTGCCGGCCGCCGAGCCCGACCGCGTCAAGGAACAGATCGAAGACGTGATCGGGATCGACGCTTCGGAGGCAGTTCCGATCAGCGCCAAGACCGGCATCGGCATTCCCGATGTGCTGGAGGCCATCGTTACGCGTCTGCCCGCTCCGACCGGGGATCGTGATGCGCCGTTGAAGGCGATGCTGGTCGACAGCTGGTATGATCCCTATCTTGGCGTCGTGGTCATGATCCGCGTCATGGATGGGATGATCCGCAAGGGCGATCAGGTCAAGATGATGCAGACCGGCGCGACCTACCGTCTGGACAAGCTGGCCGTGCTGACCCCGGCGATGAAGGATATTCCCGAACTTGGACCGGGCGAGATCGGCGTGTTCACCGCCTCGATCAAGCAGGTGCGCGATACGCGGGTCGGCGATACGATCACGCATGAGAAAAAGCCCTGTGCGACGCCACTTGCGGGCTTCAAGCCCGCGCAGCCGGTGGTGTTCTGCGGGTTGTTCCCGGTTGATGCCAATGATTTCGAGGCGCTGCGCGACGCGATTGAAAAGCTGGCGCTGAACGATGCCAGTTTCAGCTACGAGATGGAAACCTCGGCGGCGCTTGGCTTCGGTTTCCGCTGCGGCTTTCTCGGATTGCTGCACCTTGAGGTGATCCGCGACCGGCTGGAACGCGAATATGATCTGGATCTGATCACCACCGCCCCTTCGGTGGTGTTCAAGCTGCATATGCGTGATGGCGAGGTGCGCGAGTTGCACAATCCCGCAGATATGCCCGATCCGACGCTGATCGACCATATCACCGAGCCGCGCATCAAGGCCACGATCATGGTGCCCGACGAATATCTGGGCGATGTGCTGAAGCTGTGTCAGGACCGGCGCGGCATCCAGATGGATCTGACCTATGCGGGCAGCCGCGCGATGGCGGTCTATGACCTGCCGCTGGCCGAAGTCGTTTTCGATTTCTATGACCGGCTGAAATCGGTGACCAAGGGTTATGCCAGCTTTGACTATCAGATCAGCGAATACCGCGAGGATCATCTGGTCAAGATGTCGATCCTGGTGAACGACGAACCTGTGGATGCGCTGTCGATCATGGTGCATCGCGACCGCGCCGAGTCGCGTGGCCGCGTCATGGTCGAAAAGCTGAAAGAGCTGATCCCGCGGCATATGTTCAAGATTCCGATCCAGGCTGCCATCGGCAGCCGCGTCATCGCACGCGAGACGCTGTCGGCCATGCGCAAGGATGTGACCGCCAAATGCTATGGCGGCGACGCAACGCGCAAGAAGAAGCTGTTGGAAAAGCAGAAGGCCGGCAAGAAGAAGATGCGCCAGTTCGGCAAGGTCGAAATCCCTCAGGCGGCCTTCATTCAGGCGCTGAAGATGGACAACTGACCACGCTTTCCAAGCGCGCCGGACCTTTCGGGATTCGGCGCGACATGGTAAGCGATGAAGCCAGAGATCTGTCAGCGATCCGCGAATTTCGCGGCGGCACCCTGCCAAATCGGGGTGCAGGGTGGCGCTGCAGGCGTGAAATTTGGTTCAAATCAGTGCAGATCTTTGTAAAATGCAGGATCAAGATGGCCCAAGCGGCGTTGCCCAGCCTCGTGAATCGTGGCAATAAGCGCGCAAAGCAGGTCGAGCAGAGGTTTCCGACATGACCGATTTCGCCGCGCGCCGCACCATGATGGTGGATACTCAGGTTCGTCCGAACGATGTAACAAAGTTTCCGATTATCGAAGCTATGCTGACGATTCCGCGCGAGGATTTTGTCCCCGCATCCCGTCGTGCCGTCGCCTATTCCGGAGAAAATCTGCCCTTGAGCGACAAGCGTGTCATGCTCGAGGCGCGCACTCTGGCCAAGATGCTGGATGCGCTGGATATCGAGCCGGATCACCTAGTCCTGGATATCGCTTGTGGCCTTGGCTATTCGGCCGCGGTGATCGCGCGCATGGCGGAAGCCGTCGTCGCCATTGAGGATGACGAGGACATGGCCGCCGAGGCACAGACGCGACTGGCCGATGCCGGCGTCTATAATGTCGCAGTTCTTGCCGGAGCCCTTGCCGAAGGCAATGCCAAGCAGGGCCCCTATGATGCCATTCTCATCGAGGGCGGCGTCGAAGAGGTTCCCGCTGCGATCATTGACCAATTGAAAGAGGGTGGCAAGATCGCTGCCCTGTTCGTGGAGGGGTCACTGGGCGTTGTCCGTATCGGACACCGCCTGAACGGACGCGTCAACTGGCGCTACGCATTCCATGCGCATGCTCCCTTGCTGCAAGGTTTCGAGCGCGAAAGAGGATTCTGCCTGTGAGCAAATTATCCAAGATCCGCGCTGTCGTGATCGCGGCCGGGATATCGGTCGTGACGATCGGGCAGGCCAGTGCCGAGACGTTGGCCGATACTCTGGTCGCGGCCTATCGCAACTCTGCGCTGATCGAACAGAATCGTGCTGTCCTGCGCGCGGCGGATGAAGATGTCGCCAGCGCCGTGGCACAATTGCGGCCGGTGGTGCAGTGGATCGCCGGCCACACGGTCTCGCGTAAGGAAGGCGCAACCACTCTGCGCACCACGTCGCTGGGTCTCAGCGCGGAAATGGTCCTGTATGACTGGGGGCGTTCGCAACTGGCCATCGACGGTGCGAAAGAGCAGGTCCTGGCGACGCGGCAGGCACTTGTCGCCATCGAACAGGATGTGTTGCTGACCGCCGCGCAGGCCTTTTTCGGGGTCCGCGAAGCGACCGAGCAGGTCGCGCTGCAACAGAATTCGGTTAAACTGGTCAGCCAGGAGCGTCAGGCAGCGCTTGACCGTTTCGAGGTTGGCGAGATCACCGTGACCGATGTTGCGCTGGCCGATGCCCAGTTGGCCGAGGGGCAGGCCTCTCTGGCGGCTGCGCAGGGTGACCTGGAGGTTGCGCGCGAAACCTATCTGGCTGCAGTGGGCAAGAAGGCCGGTACGCTTTCGGCACCGCCGCCCTTGCCCAAACTGCCAAAGAATCTGGATGCAGCGCGCGCCATCGCTCAGAAGAATCATCCCTCGATCCTTCAGGCACAACGGACCGCGGCTGCGGCCGAACTGGCCGTGGCGGCAGCAGCGGCGGAACGCAATCCGTCATTGTCGGGGTCGCTGAGCGCGGAAATCGTCGGCATGAACAACCCCGAGAACGGCGGCTATGATCAGCCCATCGATGGTTCGGTCGGGTTGAGCCTGAGCCAGACGATTTACTCGGGCGGCAGTCTCTCTGCCGCGCATCGCAAGGCGATGGCACAGCGCGATCAGGCCCGTGCATCGCTGCTGAATGTTGCGCGTCAGGTCAGCCAGCAGGTGGGCACCGCATGGTCGAATATCTCGGTTGCACGCGCACAGATCGGCGCGATCGATCAGCAGATATCGGCTGCACAGCAGGCCTATGACGGTGTGCGTGAAGAGGCCTCACTGGGCGCACGCACGACTCTGGACGTGCTGGATGCCGAACAGTCGCTGCTGGAGGCCCGCGCCGACAAGATCACGGCGGAAGCCAATCTGCAGTTAGCACATTATCAACTATTGGCTGCTATGGGTTTGTTGACGGTAGAACACCTGAAACTGGGGATTCCGACCTATGACCCATCGCAATACTACAATGCCGTGCGCAACGCGCCGCGCACCAGCAAGCAGGGCGAGAGCCTTGACCGCGTTCTGCGTGCAATCGGCAAGGGCAACTGAAGCCTTCCAAAACCGGGGGGCGGCATGAAAGATTCACATGGATCGCAGGATGCCGCCCGCCTGACCGAAGATATCAGCGATGTGCTTGGCACGATACGAAAGCTGATAGCCGCAGATGAAGCCGCCGGTCGTTCTCCCCGCTGGGAGAGGCAGGCCGCAGCAGACAGTCATCAGGAAACGGAAACCGACCCTGCCGAAGATCTGGCGCAACGCTATGGCGGTGAGGCAGGTCTGGCACGTCGGCTGGCCGGGGCCCGCAATGCCTCTGACTGGACCATTTCACCACCACAGCCTCGGCGCCAAGGGAAACCGGCCGACGATATCGCCCCGTCAGATCCGGATTCGACTTCCCGGCAGGAAATGCGAAGGGAACCGCCCTGGTTGAGGCCGATCGACCAGTCGGTTGCCATGCGACACAGGGTCGAGCCCGTCTTGCGACACGGGGCAACGTCCGCACAGGCTGCGGCCGCCTCGGAAGCAGGATGCCGCGTGGAACCCATCATCAGGTCGCCGCAACACGATGCGCAGCGCGAGGTTGAGCGGCCTGAGAACCGTGCGCCGCAGGATCCGTCGGAACGCAAGCGTCCGCTGCAGTTGGACCAGACCCGCCGCGTGGTTCGCGATGTGCAGGACGTCTCGATCCGTTGGCGCGACTTTGCCCGCCCGGATGACGGGCCCGGCGAGGCAGAAGCGGCAGAGAATGTCGTTCACCTGACGCACCAGACCGTGCAGGTTGCACCTGAAGACGACGATGCAAGCTTTGCCGAGGCGTTTGAATGGAAAGCGAGTCTGACAGGGCAGATCAGCCCCCGGGAAGTTGACTGCCAGGACCTGCCTGAAAGTCGTGCAGATGTGCCGTCAGATCGCTCTCCCATGGGAGTTTCTGCGAAGGAGGACGAGCGGATTCGCGAGATCCTGCGTGAAATGATCCGCGAAGAGATGCATGGGGATCTGGGGCAGCGCTTTTCGCAAAATCTGCGCGCGGTGATCCGGCGCGAAGTCGCAGCGGCAATCGACGATCAGCTTGATCGGCTCTGAACTGCGAAACATCCGGCGGGCCTGGTCCGGTTGCAGGGGGAACTCGGCAGCTTCGAGATCTCCGCTCCGGTCCTCCCGGTTGCCCCAGAAGACAGACAACCGGGAGGACCGGCGGATCAGTTCAGATAGTCTTCGGGATCAACACTTTCAAAGCCGCGGCGCACTTCGAAATGAACGACGCCCGTCTTGCCGGCTTCTCCGATGTCCTGTCCCGAGGAAACAGATTCTCCCTTGGCCACGTCAAGCGTTTCAAGTCCCGTATAAACGGTCATCAAGCCGCCATCGTGGCGCACGACAACAATGGGAACGCCCGCCGTGTCGCGGGTGATTGCCGCAACGGTGCCGCTGCCGGCAGCCTTGACCGGTGCGCCCGCCGCTGCCGCGATATCGATCCCGTCATTCTTGCCTTTCTCATAGACGCGAATGATGGACCCGCTGACCGGCATCTTGAAACGTCCGTCCGATGATGCGGCCGTGCGGGTCGAGCCCAGATCGGTTGCAGGAGGCTTGGGGCCGGGGGCTGCAGCCGGGGCGGTCTCTTCCTTGGGCAGCGGTTCGGCAGCCGAAGGGGGGCGTGGCGTGGGGCTGCCACTGCCCGGTGCGGTGGTGATTGCGGTGGGATCCTTGGGTTCCTGCCCGGCAACGGGGATCATCAGGCGCTGGCCGATTCGCACATCCATGGAATCCGGCAGGCCGTTCCAACTGGCCAGATCCTGCACGCTGACGCCGTATTTGCGCGAGATCGACCATGCCGTTTCCCCGGCGACGACGACGTGCTGTTTGGGCTGAACCGTGGTCGGCTTGCTTTGCGGTGCCGCGGATTTCTCGGCCTCGGTCTGCTTTGCGGGTTCGCCCGCAAAGGGGTCGCTGACAAGCCCGGTGGTGCTCGTTGTTCCTGCCGAGACGGCGGTCCCGGCCGCCACGGTTCTTGGCAGGACCAGTGTTGCCCCGGCCTCCAGCGGCGTGTCGGGGCTCAGGGCGTTATATTTGGCCAATTCGGATGCGCCGAGTCCCAGTCGGGCGGCGATCATCGCGGGGGTGTCCCCCTTGCGTGCGACCACCACCTGATAGTTCGGGAAGGTGATGATGCCGCGGGAATCCGCGGCGGGCCGCGGCACGGCCTTCGCGGCGGCCTCGGAAGTGTTCAGATTACCGGTCACCCAGCCGCGCAGATCCGGATCAAAGCCGGTCGTTGGTCCGCATGACGCCAGCGCGGCAAGGGTCACGCCTGCCGCCATGATCTGCAAGGAAGTCCTGCTCATTTACCTGTCCTCAACCTGCAATACTCTGGAAGGGGGTCATGTCTGTCCCAACCCCTCGACCAGCGGGACGAAACGCACCTGGCGCAATTCGTCATAGTCGAATCCCGTTTCGGTTCGGGTAACGCGGATCAGCGTCTGCACGGCGTCCGACTGCCCGACCGGCACCACCATGATACCGCCGATCTTCAGTTGTGCCAACAGCGAGCCGGGCGGATCCTCGGCCGCGGCTGTCACCAGAATCCGATCGAATGGCGCCTGATCGGGCAACCCGCGCGAGCCATCGGCGACCTGTGCGGTGATATTGGACAGGCCCAATTCGCGAAAGATCACCTCGGCTTCCTGGACCAGACGCCTGTGGCGGTCCACGGTATAGACGCGCCGGCACAAGCCCGACAGGACCGTGGCCTGATAGCCAGAGCCGGTGCCGACCTCCAGAACCGTGTCGCGTGGTCCGACATTCAGGGCCTGTGTCATCAACCCGACCACCGAGGGCTGGCTGATGGTTTGCCCGCAGGGGATGGGAAGCGGCGTATCCTCATAGGCGCGGTCGGAAAACTGGCCACGCACGAACAATCCGCGATCTATGCGCTCCATGGCATCCAGAACACGTGGATCGGTCACGCCACGAGAGCGAAGCTGAAACAGAAAACGCATCTTGCGCTCGGCTGCACTATCCTCGTTGTCGTCCTGTTCGCTCATCCGGCGTCGCTATTCGTTGGCTGGCTGCAAGCAAGCATATCGCCATTCAGCGCTTTGGCCAATCCGTCGAGCGAGTTGTGGCAGGTCAGATCTGCGCGCATCGGCGTCACGGATACGAAACCGGCCAGATTGGCAGAGACATCACTGCCCTCTGCGGCCGGCGTCTGCTGCGATCCGCCAGACACCCACATGAAGCGACGCCCGTTCGGTGCGGTATAGGGCACGACGCCAAAGCTGGTTTCGCGCCGCCGTCCCTGGGGGGTGACGCGGATGCCCTGAACGCCCGACGCCGGAACCGGCGGGAAATTCACATTGTAGAACAGCCGGAAATCCGCATCGGATTCCCAGTCGCCATAATCCAGAAGCCGCCGGACGACCCCGGCGCCATGTTGGCGGGCGGTTTCAAACGGATCCTGAAGATCCGCGGTGCGTGGGCCAAGATATTGCGACAGGGCAATTGCGGGCAGGCCCTGCAAGGCGGCCTCCATCGCGCCGCCCACCGTGCCGGAATACATGACGTTTTCACCGGCGTTGTTGCCACGGTTCACGCCAGAGAGCACCAGGTCGGGGCGGGCATCAACCATGATGTCCGAGATCGCGGCGAGAACGCAATCGGCCGGGCTGCCCTCGGCGGCAAAGCGGCGCTCGGCAAGCCGTGCCACCATGGTGGGATGCGAATAGCTGATGCAATGGGCAACGCCCGATTGTTCAAAGGCGGGTGCGACGGTCCAGACCTCGCCGCCCGGGCCGGCCAGTTCGGCGGCGATCTCTTCCAGAACCTGAAGGCCCGGCGCGTTGATTCCGTCGTCATTGGTAATGAGTATGCGCATGTCAGCCCCGCAGCACGATCTGCAGCATGACAGGTGGTCTGCCTGCTATCATCCTGTCTTGCTTAGCGATCTGCAGGACGCGCTTCAACCCGTTGCCGGCCTCCGGGAAACCGGTTTGACGCGACAGCCCGTGCGTTGCATTGTTTCGCAAACAAAAAGTGGCACGCGCGATGCAGATCTACCTTCCCATTGCCGAGGTATCGGTCAATGCGCTTACCCTGACCGGTCTTGGCGGCCTGGTCGGGCTGATGAGTGGTCTTTTCGGGGTTGGCGGCGGATTTCTGATTACGCCGCTGCTGTTCTTTATCGGTATCCCGCCGGCGATTGCGGTCGCGACCGGGGCCAATCAGGTGGTGGCCTCATCGGTGTCGGGCGTGCTGGCCCATGTCAAACGAAAGACCGTCGATTTCCGGATGGGCGGGGTGCTGCTGGCTGGCGGTCTGGTTGGCTCGTGGCTGGGCGTCTATGTCTTTACCATCCTGCAAGAACTGGGCCAGGTCGATCTGGTCGTGCAGCTTTGCTATGTCGTCTTCCTTGGGCTGATCGGCCTGATGATGCTGCAGGAAAGCCTGCGTGCGCTGCGCCGGTCCAAGAATCCCACCTATCGCAAGCGTCTGCACCAGCACATGTGGGTGCATCGCTGGCCGGCCAAGATGAAATTCAGGGCCTCGGGTCTGTATATCAGCGTTTTCCCACCTTTGCTGGTCGGGGTGGCGGTCGGCATTCTGGCAGCGATCATGGGGGTCGGCGGGGGCTTCATCATGGTTCCGGCGATGATCTACCTTCTGGGCATGCCCACGAAGGTCGTCGTGGGCACCTCGCTGTTCCAGATCACCTTCGTGACCGCTTTCACCACCCTGATGCATGCCATCAGCTATAACACCGTGGATATCATGCTGGCGGTGCTGCTGATTGTCGGCGGGGTCATCGGTGCGCAGATCGGCACCACGCTGGGGGCGAAACTGCGGGCCGAACAGTTGCGTATTCTGCTGGCGCTGCTGGTGCTGCTGGTCTGCGGCAAGCTGGCGCTGGATCTGTTCCTGCAGCCCGACGAACTGTATTCCATCAGTGCAGGAGAACATTGATGCGTGCTCTGTTCGCCCTGATGATGTCGCTCTGCCTGTTCAGTGGTGCCGCACTGGCGCAGCAGGGGGGCGGATCGACCGTGCCGCTGCACCCTGACGATCAGGGCCATTCGCTGTATCCCCATCCCGGTCTTGCCCGGGTCGAGGTCGAACCCGAACCCCACGTTCCGCCCGAGCAGGTCGTGGCGGGGCTGTCGCGGGATTCGGTCGCGATCACCGCCAGTTTCGATGGGTCGGAGATTCTGATCTATGGTGCGGTCAAGCGCGAAACGCCGATCCCCGAAGGCGATCCCCTGCAGGTCATCGTGACCATAGAGGCTCCGGCCGAGCCGCTGACCATCTGGCGCAAGGACCGCAAGCTGGGGATCTGGATCAATTCGGAAAGCGTCAATGTCGGCGCGGCACCCGGCTTCTATGCCGTTGCCACCAGCGGGCCGCTGGATGAAATTCTGGATCCCGCCTTTGACAATCGCTACCGCATTTCATTGCCGCTGGCACTGCGCGCCTTTGGCGGAGAGATCGATGTCGATGATGTCGTGCCCTACACCGAGGCGTTGATCCGACTGCGCAAGGCGGATGGATTGTATCGTCTGGACGAAGGCAGCGTGAAGGTCGTGGATCAGACGCTGTTTCGCGCCGATATCAGCCTGCCGGCCAATCTGATCGAAGGCAACTACAAGACGCGGATCTTCCTGCTGCGCGGGGGGGAGGTCGTGGATATGTATCTGGCGCCGATCGAGGTGCGCAAGGTCGGGCTGGAGCGCTGGCTCTATCGTCTCGCTTTCGATGACCCGCTGATGTATGGGCTGATGTCGCTTTTCGTCGCGGTCGCGGCAGGATGGGGCGCATCCGAGGCCTTCAGGAAACTGCGCCGGGCCTGATTGGCCCGGGCTGCGCGGGCCATGGATTTCTGATCGATCGGCTCCGGTACGGTTGCCTGCGAAGAAAGCTGATCCACCCTGCCCTAACGCGACAGGCCTCGCGACATGCGCGAGGCCTGTGCCCTCCACGGCGCGGCTTCCATCCCTCCACAGACGGCCGCCGCTTGTGTATTCCTATTTGTTCTGGATCATTTCTGCCTGTCTTACAATCACTTCGGCCTGTTTGATCGAAGCGATGTCAACCAGGCGGCCCTTGTAGACAGTGGCGCCTGCGCCGGAACGTTTGGCCTCTTCCATGGCGGCCAGAATTTCGCGGGCTTCGGTGACGGCGGCCTCGGAAGGCGAGAACACCTCATTGGCCAGCGCGATCTGGCTGGGGTGAATGGCCCATTTCCCGACCATGCCCAATGTGGCCGAGCGGCGGGCCTGGGCGCGGAAGCCCTCGTCATCCTTGAAGTCGCCAAAGGGGCCGTCAACCGGCAGCAATCCATGCGTCCGGCAGGCGGCAACGATATTCGCCTGCGCCCAATGCCAGGGATCTGACCAATACTTCTGGCCCTCGTGATGCATGTAGTAGTTTTCCTGAGTCCCGCCGATGCCGGTGGTCGCCATGCCCATCGAGGCGGCGAAATCGGCGGCACCAAGACTGATCGCCTGCAGGCGCGGGGAAGAGGCGGCGATCTCCTCGACGTGGCAGATGCCGGCCGAGGTTTCGATGATGGCTTCGAAATTGATCCGCTTGCTGCGGCCCTTGGCGGCCTCGATCGCGGTGACAAGCGCATCGACGGCATAAATGTCGCTGGCATTGCCGGCCTTGGGGATCATGATCTGGTCCAGACGCTCGCCCGCCTGTTCCAGCAGATCGACCACATCGCGATACCAGAAGGGCGTATCCAGACCGTTGATGCGCACCGACAGGGTCTTGTCGCCCCAGTCGACATCATTGATCGCCGCGATGGTATTGCGGCGCGCCTTGTCCTTGTCATCGGGGGCGACCGAATCTTCCAGATCGATATTGATGACATCGGCGGCAGAGCTGGCCATCTTCTCGAACAAACCATCGCGAGAGCCGGGGCCGAACAGCTGACAGCGGTTCAGGCGGGCGGGCGGCAGAGGTTGAGTGCGGAAGCTCATTGCTGATCCTTGCGTCTGGACGAAATGATGTTGCGCAAGCATTAGCGCAGCATCGATGGGGCTTCAAGCACGGATTGCGTACCATGGCATGCCGCCCCGATGCTTGACGAAGCCCGTCTTTCGGCGCAGGACCATCGCAAATTGTCGGAAAAAAGGAATGACGACGGTGCGGACAGTCTATGTGAATGGCGAATTTCTTCCGGAAGATCAGGCCCATGTTTCGATTTTCGACCGCGGTTTCCTGATGGCCGACGGCGTCTATGAAGTGGTCAGCGTGCTGGATGGCAAATTGCTGGATTTTGCCGGCCACATGGCGCGGCTTGAACGTTCGCTTGCGGAACTGCAGATTCCCAACCCGCTGAGCGCAGAGGAATATCTGGCGATCCATCGTGATCTGGTCGCGCGGAACGAGATCACCGACGGGCTGGTCTATCTGCAGGTGACGCGTGGCAATCCCGGTGACCGCGACTTTGCCTATCCTTCGGCGGATACGCCGCAGACGGTGGTGATGTTCACCCAGTCCAAACCGGGTCTGGCCGATGCTCCGGCTGCCCGCACCGGCTGGAAGGTGATCAGTGTCGAGGATCTGCGCTGGCATCGGCGCGACATCAAGACCGTGCAACTGCTGTATCCCTCGATGGCCAAGATGGAGGCCAAGGCCAGGGGTGTCGACGATGCCTGGCTGGTCGAGGATGGCAAGGTGACCGAGGGCACCTCGAACAACGCCTATATCGTCAAGGACGGCAAGATCATCACCCGCCAGCTCAGCCAGGACATCCTGCATGGCATCACCCGCGCCGCGGTCCTGCGCTTTGCGCGCGAGGCGCAGATGCAGGTCGAAGAGCGCAGCTTTACCATCGAAGAGGCGCAATCGGCTGACGAAGCCTTTGTCACTTCGGCCTCGGCATTCGTGATGCCGGTCGTGGAAGTTGACGGCCAGCCGGTCGGAACCGGGCAGGTCGGACAGGTCGCGACGCGTCTGCGCGAGATCTATCTGGAAGAAAGCCGCAAGGCGGTCGTCTGATCCCGCGCGCCCTCGGCCCCGGCAGCCCCCTTGCCGCGATCACAGATTGGTCGCGGCAAGCACCTGTGTCAGCACGGGGGCAAGGCGGGCGGCCCAGTCGGCCTGACCTTCGGGTGTTGCGATCAGGTCGTTCCTGACCTCGATCAGGACATTGGGTCTGCCCTGTCGCAACGCGTGTCGGTCAATCGAATCGCCATCCAGATGGCCGCTGTAGGGCTGGTTTTCACCCGTCACCCAGCCCTGATCCCGGCATGCCTGCACCAGAACAGGCCCCAGCCTTGCGTCACGATGTGAATAGAGGATGCCGACCTGCCAGGGGCGGGGAGGGCGGCCACGCAATTGTGGGGTGAAGCTGTGCACCGCGCAGATGCAGCGTGCGGGATGGCGGCCCGCCAGCTGTTCAAGCGCATTGTGATAGGGGCGGTGCAGCCGCTGCAGCCGTTCTTCGCGTTCGGCGATGCCGGCATGTTTGTTGGCCGGAATGACCGTGCCGTCATACAGGCGCATCAGCAGGGTCGGATCGTCCTCGCCGCGATTCGGGTCGATGACCAGTCGCGAGAATTGCGACAGGATGGCCGGAGCGTCCAGCCGGTCGGCAAGCTGTTCGGCAAGGCCTGCAGCGCCGACGTCAAAGGCGATGTGACGCGCCATATCCTCTGCCGCAATGCCCAGGTCGCCGCCATTGATCCAGTCGGGCACATGATTGCTGGCGTGATCACATGTGATCAGCCAACGGGACTGACGGTTTTCACCATGGGTGCGAAAGGCTTGCTGTGTCATCTGCGCGTCATCCTTCATATCGCAGGCTGTCTATGCCACACAGGTCACAGACGCCAGTTGCCGTTGAGGCATGATTGTGGCATTGGTAGCGCTAAAATTAGGGACGGCACCGATGAGACGACATCGCAATGTGAAAATCGTGGCAACCTTGGGGCCCGCCTCAAGCAGCAAGGAGATGATCCGCGCCTTGTTCGAGGCCGGGGCCGATGTGTTCCGCCTGAACATGAGCCATGGCAGCCATGACGATCACCGCGAACGTCATGCCACGATCCGCGAAATCGAGGCCGAGACCGGGCGCCCCATCGCCATCCTGGCCGATTTGCAAGGCCCGAAACTGCGTGTCGGGCAATTCGCGGATGGTCCCTATGATCTGGAAGTCGGTGCCGATTTCCGCTTTGATCTGGAAGCGACCCCCGGCGATGCCAGCCGTGTGCAGTTGCCCCATCCAGAGATCTTTGCGGCTTTGGAAAAGGGTAGCGAGCTTCTGGTCAATGACGGCAAGATTCGTCTGACCGTGAATGAATGCGGTGCCGATTTCGCCAATTGCACGGTGACCGTGGGGGGCGCGATTTCCGACCGCAAGGGTGTGAATGTGCCCGATGTGGTGCTGCCGCTGGCGGCCCTGTCTGACAAGGACCGCGCGGATCTGGAGTTCGCCTGTGAACTGGGCGTGGACTGGTTGGCGCTGTCCTTCGTGCAGCGTCCCGAGGATGTCGAAGAGGCCAAGCAACTGGCCAAGGGGCGTGCTGCGGTTCTTTCGAAAATCGAAAAGCCCGCCGCAGTGCGTGCCTTTGCCGAAATTCTGAAGGCGTCTGACGGCATCATGGTCGCGCGTGGCGATCTGGGCGTCGAACTGCCGGTGCATTCGGTGCCGCCGATCCAGAAACGCCTGGTGCGGGCCTGCCGCGCGGCTGCCAAGCCGGTGATCGTCGCGACGCAGATGCTGGAATCGATGATCGACAGCCCGATGCCGACCCGCGCCGAGGTCAGCGATGTGGCGAATGCGATCTATGAAGGCACCGATGCGGTGATGCTGTCAGCCGAAAGCGCCGCCGGCTCCTTTCCGGTCGAGGCGGTCACGACGATGGACAATGTTGCCCGCTCGGTCGAGGCAGATGCCAACTACCGTGCCATTCTGGAGGCTTCGCGCAGCGCCAATCTGCACAGCGTTGCCGATGCGATCGTGACCGCGGCCCGTGAAATCGCGGAAACCACCGATATTGCCGCAATCTGCGCCTTTACCCAATCCGGCACGACGGTCAGCCTGGTCGCGCGCGAACGCCCACGGGTGCCGATCCTGGCCATGAGCCCGGTCGTCACGGTGCTGCGCCGGATGTGCCTGACATGGGGCACCCATTGCGTGCTGACCCCGCGGCTCAGCCGCTTCAAGGAAGCCGTGGTCCTTTCTGCCCGTGCGGCGCGCGATTTTGGCTTTGCCGACGAGACGCGGCAGGTCGTTCTGACCGCGGGTGTGCCCTTCAATGTACCCGGAACCACCAACATCCTGCGCATCACCCCCTGTGACGAGCGGTTGATTTACGCCTCGGATCCGGAATAGACCCATACATCGAAACGAAAACGGGTGGGTTCCATGTCCGATTATCTTCTGCTGGGCGGGGTGGCGCTTTGCGCGGTCTCGATCGTGCTGGCAGTGATTCAGCTGCTGCGTACCGAGCCTCCGCGCGCGGCAGTGATCACGCTGATCGTGGGGATCGTGCTGATCTTCGCAGGTGCCTATTGCAACCCTGATCCCTTTCAGCCGCAGGACATTCTGTCGGCTTGGGCGCGCATCACGGCCGAGGCGACCGGAACCGCACCCTGAGCACTTGCCAATCCATCGGCGCGCCTGTATATGGCGCGCTTCGTAATCCGTGCGGCCGGCCAATATGGCATTGCCGAGTCGCGCGTTCACTCTGACGAAGGAGACGAAAATGCCGAAGATGAAGACCAAAGCGGCCGCCAAGAAGCGGTTCTCGTTCACGGCTTCGGGTAAGGTGAAATCGGGTCAGGCTGGCAAACGCCACGGCATGATCAAACGCACCACCAAGTTCATTCGCGACGCGCGCGGCACCACCGTCCTGACGGATGCGGATGCCAAGATCGTCAAGAAATACATGCCCTACAACCGCTGATCGAAGGAACTGACACATGGCACGAGTGAAATCCGGCAAGGTCACCCACGCCCGCCACAAGAAGGTTCTGAAGGCGGCGAAGGGCTATTATGGCGCCCGTTCGCGCAACTTCCGCACCGCCACGCAGGCCGTGGACAAGGCCAACCAATACGCCACCCGCGACCGCAAGAACCGCAAGCGCAATTTCCGCGCCCTGTGGATCCAGCGGATCAACGCGGCTGTTCGTGCGGTTGACGCCGAAATGACCTATTCGCGCTTTATCAACCTGCTGTCGAAAGCCGGCATCGAGGTTGACCGCAAAGTTCTGGCCGATCTGGCCGTGAACGAGCCCGAAGCTTTCGGTGCGATCGTCGAGAAGGCCAAAGCTGCAGCCTGATCTGACGGTCATATTGCAGAGCAATTTGAAAACCCGCGCCGCCGCGCGGGTTTTTTCATGTCCGCATGCCATGGCCGTTACGCGAAGAGGATTGAGATGGCCTGTTGCTGTCACTATCGTCGTGGCATGTATCAGCCGCTGCACAGCCTTTCGTGCCGTCGCTCCGGCTCCGGTCCGGGTGAAGGGGCATGAGTGGTCGCCTTCCGGCACGGGTTGCGCTGGCGACACGCCCGGCGGGTGTCTGGGAGACGGTTGCACTGGCGCGGCGCAACGTGCTGGGCATCATCCCCGAACTGGCCCTGCGACAACCCATCGTTTCGGGCAAGACCGGCATTCGCTGGCATATGGTCATGGACCCGGACAGCCTGCGCAGGATCCTCAAGGATCGCGTCGAGGATTACCCCAAGTCCGTCACGACCAAGCTGATCCTGAAACCTGCCGTCGGAGAAAGCCTGTTCGTGGCCGAGGGTGCCCATTGGCGCTGGCAGCGTCGCGCCATGGCTCCGGCCTTTTCCTTTCGCCATGTCACCGCATTGGGTCCGGTGATGACAGCCGCGGCCGAGGCGTCATCGCGCCGGCTGGCGCAGGCCAACGGACCGGTGGATCTGTTCGAGGAAACCGTGGCGGCGACCTTCGAGGTGATTTCCGATGTAACCCTGTCGGGCAATGCACCCTTTGACCGCGCGGCGGTGCATCACGCGATCAACCGGTATATTTCGCAGACCGCCAAGGTCTCGCTGCTGGATGTTCTGGGCCTGCCGGCATGGTTGCCGCGCCCGGGCAGGATCTTTGCCGGGGGCGATCTGCGCCGCATGAAACGGATCGCCGATCAGGCCATCGATGCGCGGGCATCGCAACCACGCGGAACGGGTCAGGATTTGCTGGACCTTCTGCTGGAGGCACAGGACCCCCAGACGGGCCGCAGCATGACGCATGAGGAATTGCGCGACAATCTGCTGACCTTCATCGTCGCCGGACATGAAACCACAGCGCTGACATTGGCATGGGCGCTGTATCTCTGTGCGTTCGATCCCGAGGTGCAGGAACGTGCCGCCGCCGAGGCGCATTCGGTCCTGGGCGGGCGTGCGGCGCGGGCGGATGATCTGCCCGCCTTGCCCTACGTCCAGCAGATCGTGAATGAGGCGTTGCGGCTCTATCCGCCGGCGGCCTTTCTGTCGCGCACGGCCATGGCCCCCGACAGCCTGTGCGGGCGCGAGGTGCGCCCCGGTGACACGATCATCCTGCCCATCTATGCGCTGCACCGTCATCATCTGCTGTGGGAAGATCCCGATGCCTTTGATCCCGAGCGCTTTCTGACGCCGCCCGACCGCTTTGCCTTTCTGCCTTTTGGCGCCGGTCCGCGGATCTGCATTGGCGCAAGCTTTGCCATGCAGGAAGCCGTCATCATCCTGTCGACGCTGCTGGCACGGTTCCGATTCACCTCGGTCGCGGGCCATGCGCCACAGCCGCGCATGATTTTGACGTTGCGTCCCCATGGCGGGGTGGTCTTGCGGGTTTCGGCGCGCTAGGTCAGCCGCCGCGACGGGGCGAAGGTTGCTCGAAACAGGTATCCGTTCCACTGTCGCTGAGCATGGGCGCAATCAGAGGATGGGCGGATGAACGCGATCATAGATTTTCTCAATACGATATTCTGGGGATATATCCTCATCTACGGTTTGCTGGCGATCGGGATCTATTTCACGATCCGGCTGGGTTTCATCCAGTTCCGCTATTTCGCGGAAATGTGGAGATGTGTCCTGGGGTCGGGCGAGGTGGATCGCGACGGGATCACGCCGTTTCAGGCGCTGACCGTATCCCTGGCCAGCCGGGTCGGTACAGGCAATATCGCCGGTGTTGCTGTGGCGCTGACCCTTGGCGGGCCGGGCGCGATCTTCTGGATGTGGATCGTGGCGCTGGTCGGCATGGCGACGGCCTATGCCGAATCGACGCTGGCGCAGTTGTACAAGATCCACGGACCTGACGGCATGTATCGCGGCGGTCCGGCCTATTACATTTCGCGCGGTCTGAAACAGCCCTGGCTGGCGGCTGTCTTCTCGGTCGCGCTGATCCTGTCCTTCGGCCTGATCTTCAACGCGGTGCAGGCCAATTCCATCGCCGAGGCCGTCGAAGGCGCATTCGGCATCAACAAGGCCCTGGTCGGGCTGGTGGTTGCCGGGCTGTCCGGGGTGATCATCTTCGGGGGCATTCCGCAGATTGCGCGCGTTGCCGAAAAGGTCGTGCCGCTGATGGCGGGGCTGTATCTGCTGGCCGCGATCATCGTCATGATCATGAACATCACCGAAGTGCCCGGCATCCTGATCGGCATCGTCAAATCCGCCTTTGGCCTGCAAGAGGCTGTCGGCGGCGTGGCTGGTGGCGTGATCGCCGCAGCGATGAACGGCATCAAGCGCGGGCTGTTCTCGAACGAGGCAGGGATGGGCTCGGCGCCCAATATTGCCGCCGTGGCCGTGCCCAATCCGCATCACCCTTCCAGCCAGGGCTTCGTGCAGGCACTGGGGGTCTTCATCGACACGCTGCTGGTCTGCACTGCCACCGCGGTTCTGATCCTGCTGGCCGATGTCATGCCATCCCAGGAACTGACCGGTGTGGCGCTGACCCAGGCTGCTCTGGCCGATCATTTCGGCAGCTTCGGCTTTATATTCGTGGCAGTGGCGATCTTCTTCTTTGCCTTCACTTCGATCATCGGCAACTATTCTTACGCCGAAAACGCGGTGATCTATCTGGGCGGAGGCAAGAGCGGCGTGATGGTGCTGCGTGTTGCGGCACTGGCCATGGTGATCTGGGGCGCAATCCAGTCGGTTGCGACCGTGTTCAATTTCGCCGATGCCAGCATGGGGCTGATGGCAACGATCAACCTGATCGCGATCGTCCTGTTGTCGGGCACCGTGAGCTATGTCACGCGCGACTATCTGCGCCAGCGCAGGGCGGGACAGCGGCCGATGTTCCATATCGACGCGCATCCCGAAATTGCGCCCGGTGTGAACCACGACATCTGGAAATAACCATTTGCCTCGGCCGTGTTGCGCGGCCGAGGCTTTCCCCCTGCGCCGACAAGTGCTAACGCAGGCGCCGACCGGGACGCTAAGGCATGACAATGGATGATCTGACCCCACTTCGCCAGCAATGGCTTGACCGTATCAAGGACGCCGCGGACCCAGCGGCTATCGAAAATGTGCGCCTTGCCGCGCTTGGCAAGAAAGGCGAAATCAGCCTGAAGATGCGCGAGCTGGGCAAGATGACGCCGGAAGAGCGCCAGACCAAGGGCCGCGCCCTGAACGAGCTGCGCAATGAAATCGACAGCGCCCTGCGCGCACGCAAGGCGGCGCTGGATGATGCCGCGCTCGAGGCGCGGCTGGCCGGTGAATGGCTGGATGTGACCCTGCCGGGACGCCCGCGTCCCAAGGGAACGATCCATCCTGTCAGCCAGGTCATCGAGGAAGTGACGGCGATCTTTGCCGATATGGGCTTCGCCGTGGCCGAAGGACCGCAGGTCGAAACCGACTGGTACAACTTCGATGCGCTGAACATTGCCCCCGAACATCCGGCGCGGCAGGAACATGACACCTTCTTCATGCATCGCGCCGAAGGGGATGATCGTCCCCCGCATGTGCTGCGCACGCATACCTCGCCGGTGCAGATCCGGGCAATGCAGGAACAGGGTGCACCGATCCGCATCATCTGTCCCGGCCGCGTCTATCGCATGGACATGGATCAGACCCATACGCCGATGTTCCACCAGATCGAAGGTCTGGCCATCGGTCGCGACATTTCCATGGCGCAGCTGAAATGGACGCTGGAAGAATTCTTCTCGGCCTACTTCGGAAAGCCGGTCAAGACCCGTTTCCGGGCCAGCCATTTCCCCTTCACCGAGCCATCGGCCGAGGTCGATATCCAATGCTCATGGGAAGGCGGCACGCTGAAAGTGGGCGAGGGCGATGGCTGGCTTGAGGTGCTTGGGTCGGGCATGGTCCATCCCAATGTCCTGCGCGCCGGCGGCATCGACCCGAATGAATGGCAGGGTTTTGCCTTTGGCATGGGAATCGACCGGATCGCGATGCTGAAATACGGCATTCCGGATCTGCGCGCATTCTTTGAAAGCGATCTGCGCTGGCTGCGTCATTTCGGCTTTGCGCCCGGTGACGTGCCTTCGGTCGCGGGCGGTCTGAACCGTTGAGCTTCTGGCGGGGAATATTCCGCCATGAGAACCGTGAGGCGACGCCGGAATCGCGTCGTCTCTATGCGCGGTTCGAAATTGCCCATACCATTGTCGATTTTCTGGCCGCGCTGTGTTTCATCGTCGGCTCCATCATGTTCTTTTCCGATGCATGGCAGATTCCGGCGACATGGTTCTTTACCATCGGCTCGATCTTTTTCGCGATGAAGCCCAGTCTGAAGCTGTGGCGCGAAATCAAGTTGTATCGCATGGGCAAGGTGTCCGAGCTGGCCGACAGGCTGCAGTAGCCGCGGCCAACACGTCTGCCGGGCGGGCCATGCGCGCGTCAGGGGGCATCAGCTCACGGCGCGCAGCCCGTCGGTCATCTCGACTATTGCCTGCATGACTTCGGTGGAATGGCCTTCATCCAGCGCTGCGGGATGAGGGTCGTCAAAGCGCCCCTCGTCATTGTCGAAATAGCGGCCCGAGGCATTGGCATATTCGGGAGCGGTGGCAAGATCGCTGAGGATATCGGCACCGATCTGAAGGTCGTTGCCAGCCACGCCAAATCCCTGTTTGACCATTTTCGATGCCAGCAGAGATCCGGGATTGACCGCGATCACCACCGGGCCTTCGGGAAGCTGGCGTGCAAGAACGCGTGACCAGATCGTCAGGGCCAGCTTGCTTTGCGCATAGGCGGGAAAGTCGTCAATCGGGTGCTGGCCCTTCATTGCGGCGATATCGACAGGCGCTTGAGCGGCCGAGGAAAGATTCACGATCCGTCCGTCCTTGGGGATGGCAGGCATCAGCAGATTGGTCAGCACATAGGGGGCGAATGTGTTGACCACAAAGCGCGCGTCCAGCCCGTCGGCAGTCACCGGATCGGGCAGCTTGTAGACACCGGCATTGTTGATCACGGCGTCCAGCCTGTCATGCTTGCCAAGAACTTCGGCCGCCAGCGCCTCGATCTGCGGCATTTGACCGAGATCGGCCATATAGGTTTCGCACCCTCTGCCGATTTGCGCGGCTGCGGCCTCCAGCTTGGCCTTGCTGCGACCGTGCAAAAGGATCTTGTGCCCGCGCCCGGCCAGAGTTTTCGCCGTTTGCAGGCCGATACCATCGGTCGCTCCGGTAATCAGAATTGTCTTGGCCATGTCGTACGTTCCTTTCGAGGAGGGCAGCATCAGCACAAACCCCTATTTATTCCTTGCTATCTATAAATAAATGTCAGAAATCATAATTCATATTTCTGATTCGGGATATAATCATGGACACGGACGGGCTGCGGTTATTCGTGCTGGCTGCCGAGAAGCTGAACATCAGCGCCGCGGGACGAGAGCTGGGGCTTGCCCCGGCGGTGGCTGGGGCGCGTCTGGCCAAGCTGGAAAACGCCGTCGGGGCGGATCTTCTGCACCGTTCGACACGCAAGGTCTCCCTTTCGCTGGAGGGGGCAGAGTTCCTGCCCTATGCGCGGGAAATTCTGGCGCAGGAGGACGCCGGACGCGCCGCGCTGGGAATGGGTCAGGCCACGCCACGCGGCACATTGCGCTTCACGGCACCCAGCACATTCGCGCAACTGTATATCGCACCGATCCTGCCGGATTTTCTGGCAAGATATCCCGAATTGACGCTGGACATGCGCTTGTCGGATACGGTGTTCGACCTGATCGAGGGCAGCTTCGATCTGGCCATCCGCAATTCCGCGCTGGCCGATACCAGCCTGAAGGGCCGCAAGCTGGCGGATGACAACAGGGTTCTTTGTGCTTCCCCCGCCTATCTCGAGAAACATGGTGTCCCGCGCCATCCCGACGATCTGGGGCAGCATCAGCTGATCGCCTTCAAGAATCAGGTGGCGCGCCCCCTGATCGGACCGCATGGGCAGAATATGGTCTTTGATCCGGCCCAGTCGGGATGTCGCCTGATCGTGGATGACGGGCTGACTCATAAGCGGGTGACCATGGCCGGGGCGGGTATTTCCATGAATTCGCTGTGGAGCGTCGCCGCCGAACTGGCCTCGGGAGAACTGGTTCAGGTGTTGCCCGATTACAAGCTGGCCGACCGTTCGGTGATCTGGCTGGTCTATCCGAAATCGAATGTGCTGTCCTTGAAGGTGCGGGTCTTCATGGACTTCCTGATCGAACGTATCGGCAAGACTCCCGGATGGCAGCGCGGCTAGCAGCTTTTGCTGCGCCCCCTTGCCGAAGGGTTTTGACAGGGCCCCCAAGAGATTGCCGGATTTCAGGGCCATGGCCTCAGTCGGGTCCGGCCGTGGTGGCAGGCCATCAATCACCTCTCATTGGCCTGTTCAGGAAAACGCGAACCGAGAGCCGGTGCCAAGAGTGGCTTGGGTTCAGGCCAGATCCTTTCCATCTGATTGGGGGGATGACGGTGCAGGCTGCTGTGGCGACGTGGGGCGGCACGGGGAGGCCGCAGAGGGGCGGGTCATGCAGGCTGTCAGGAATGCCCAGACCGAAGATTATGGGGCCTGAGAGCGTCTGTGCGGCGCTGTAGGCGCACGGGCCCGCCCCGACATCCGTTCGGCATAGGCCATGCGGTCCGCCCAGGGGAGGGCGTCTCCGCCGCTCTGCATCTCCTCGCAGATGATCGCGCGGCCGGATTCGGGGACCTTATGCAAGCCGCGACGGGCGAGCTCGGTGATCAGGCTGGTCTTGCCCGCACCGGGACCGCCCGTCACGACGAAGAAATGGTCACTCATGGGCCATCCTCGGACTTGACAGGGGAAAGCGCTGCGAAGCGATCGACACGCCACGGGCGCGGATCAAAGCAGCATGGATTTTCGTAGGGAAAACAGTACCCGTCTGCGCGGCAGAGGCAAATCCCCTGACGAGAAAGGCAGAACTATCTGGTGCTTTTCAGGAATTGGGAAGGGGCACATAGTTTTGCCTCTGAGCGTCAAAATTTCCTTTTAAATTCAGTGCTCGGAAGTCTCGATGCCGAACTGTAGTTGCCTTTTTCGTTAGATAAGGTTGCCTCTCGGAAGATATGAAAAAAGCCGACACAGTGGTCGGCCTTCTTAATCTGGTAAAACAGTCAGCGCGCGCTGGCTTTCGATCTAGAGCGTTTGCGCTGCAGTCTCCCCAATAATAGCGCAAATATCATTCCGAGCGGGATCAATAATACGGTCACCAAGCGCCCCTGTGGTGACAGCACAAAGTTTATAAGCACTTGGAAGCCCGGCCAGAAGATTAGGAACGGGCCGGCAGCCATCAGGATAACAATAGTATACGCTACGCCCACTCTTATCTCATCTTTCAGCAATCCATCCTTGTTCTTGTCGTTACCCACTTCCTTTACGAGCACGTGGTAGTTCCAGAGAGGGACCAAACAGGAGAGTAATACTATGAAACCCAATATTCTCAACATGACTTGAGAGTCCCCCATTATGTCGGCACCTTCTCGTTGTCCAATCGCAAAAAGCGCGGAAATTACGGAAAGCGTCCCAACTCTTGTCGCCCAGCTATCAACCAAGGCACTGGGAGGGCTCAAGTCTGACCACCTTAGAGTGGACACCCGCGTGCTTTCTTCCTCAGACTTGATCGGCCACGCTAGAGGGGGATTGCGGGTTTCGTATTTTGTTTTGAATTCTGAGATCTTAACGTCAAGATCATCGATTGGGCTTCCAGGGTGCACTTAGATAACTCAGCTTTTAAGGGGTGGATGAATTTCATGTATTGTCGCAAACATGACCTGCTTTCACTGGTATCAGATCTTAGTTGTTTCCAACAACATCGCGGCGGCGAAAGATGATCCGGTTCTCGCCGTTGAAGATGAGTGGTTCGACGCCGTTTTTGTAAAGCTCGCGGCAGAGATTGGCGGTATCGCGTCGCAGCTCGTGAGCAAGATCGGCAGCCGAGATGTAGTGTTCGCCGAACGCTGCGACGGAGGCCTCATCGACCACCCGCCAGCGTTCGGAGGACCTTTTGGCCTTCGGAGCAGCACTCAAGTAGCCTGCGTTCACCAGGTTGCGGATTGTTGCGGTATCGACCCCTAGCTTACCGGCAGCTTCCGACATGCTGATCGCACCAGCTGAGCTCTGGCCTATGGCCGTTTTTGCCCGCTCGACAGATATCAGGAAATCGTTGAACCTTAGGTCTGCGCCCGCAGCACTGCGTAGCGGAATGTCATGTTCGAAAATCAGGTTCAGGAGTTCGAGGGTCGAGCATTGGCACGCGGGCGTGGCCGCAATGAGGGAAACCTCATCACTGGCCGATTCCAAATCGGGGCGTGTTTGGCGATACAAGCGACCAAGAAACGCGTCGAGATCTTCCCTTCGGAAATACGGCGCGTTTCGGGCCATCTTTCCTGCTTTCTTGATGAGCCCTTCCACGACGAACGTGCGCAGCAAGTGGATGTCCAGCCCGAGATAGTTTGCCGCATCGAACCCGCTTAGCACGCCGTTGGTTTCATTGGCGAGCTTTTGCAGCGTCGCCCGTGACGGGTAGCGATGATAGGTGATGGCACCAGATTTTCCCGATTTCGAGATGTCGCCACGCTCCAAGAGCTTATGGCGCAGCATCCGTTCGTCGATGCCGTAGGCCTTCGCGCCTTTACGAAGGGAATACACCTGTTGCCTGTCGCAACGTATCCGCAGGACTGTGCTACCGACGAGCACGGGATAGCCGCAGCAGCGACGTGGGGCGGCACGGGGAGGCCGCAGAGGGTCAGGTAGCCCATGATGTCGGGAGTACCTCGGTCGAAGATCACGGGGCCTGAGTGCGCGTGTGCAGACCTGTAGGCGTGGAGATCGCGCTCAAGCATCCGCTCGGCATAGGCCATGCGATCCACCCACGGGAGGGCGTCCCCACAGCTGTCCATCTCCTCGCGAATGATCGCGCGGCCGGATTCGGGGATCGTGTGGAAGCCACGACGGGCAAGCTCGGTGATGAGGCTGGTCTTGCCCGCACCGGGGCCGCCCGTCACGACAAAGAAATGGTCACTCATGGGCCATCCTCGGATTTGACAGGGGAAAGCGCTGCGAAGCGATCGACACGCCACGGGCGCGGATCAAAGCAGCATGGATTTTCGTATGGAAATCAGCAACCGTCTGCGCGGCAGAGGCAAATCCTCTGACGAGAAAGGCAGAACTATCTGGTGCTTTTCACAGGGTGGGAAGCGTCACAAAGTTCTGCCTCTGGGGTTCAAAATTTCCGTTTTATTTCAGCACCCGAAAATCTCGATGGTGAACTGAACCTGCCTTTTGGGTCGGATAAGTTTGCCTCTGACCGCACATGAAAAAGCCGGCGCAGTGGCCGGCTTCATTTGACTGATCTTTCAGAGAACGTCGCTTCTCCTGAAAATCATGTTGGCGCGCGGCCCAAGTGGTAGGGGCTGCGCCCCGCGGTCAAGCTGGATCACGGCTTCGACGCCTGGCAGGCGTCCGCTCGCCGTTGCTAGTTCAACCACCGAGATATGGCTTTTGGAAAACCGCTCCATCGACTTGGCGCAGACGTAGCGTCGCATTCGCCCGCTCTTCAGCTCCTCTATGTCGCAAGTTTCCAGAATGCCCGTGTCCATCAGACTGCGGATCGTCCGGATATTGATACCGAGGATCTTCGCAGCCCGGGTCGGCCGAACGGTTCCATGGTGATCGGTAGCGATGACCTCCCGCAGCACGGCGAGCGATACGCGGAAATCCGAGAAACGCGTGGTGGCAGGGTCGGCTGCATGCAACGGAAGGCGGTTTCTCAGAATGATATCGACCACGCGCTCGGTCGGTATGCGGACACGATGCGATGCCGTGGCAATGTCGAGTAGGTCCTCCGCCTTGGGACGCTCGACGCGCGCCCGCAGCTTCCCAAGGAACCCATCGAGGTCGCGCGGGTGATACATCGGCGAGGCATTCTTTTCGTCGAAATACTTCTCGACCAGTCCGGGCTTCGTCAGCTTGGTCATCATGAAACGCTCGACGCCAAGGTGTTTTCCTGCATCGGCGGCGTTCAGAAGAGCATCGAAATCGGTCGCGATGTCATTGATGATTTCCGTGGGAACATAGCCAGTCAGCACGAAACCCTGACCAGATGTCTTTCTCTCCGCAAGACCCATCGAGGCCAGGCGACGCGCCAGCTTCCAGCCAGACATGCCATAACGCGAGCGTGCTGTCGAAAGCGAATGAACGTATTGTTCCGGGCAAGGCTGGCCCAGAACGATGGAGCCTTCGGAGATTGGAAAGTTGCGGAAGATGAACTCTCGCACCAGATCACGGATCACATCGAACTGAGGGTCGTCGTCGCGGTGGCGCAGCCACTCGAAGAAGACGCGATAGCGGGTCCGGTAGAGGGTGTTGTCGACCGGGTGAGCCTTTTGGATATCCTTGAGCTTTTCCCTGAAAGCATCTGGCCCATGACGCAGGACATCATAACCAGCAGTGCCTGCAGCCGCCCATTCCGCTGGCGTTACCGTTTCCCTGCGCGCCTTCGGGTCGAGGGTCAGCAGGAGCCCGAAGCCCTCGCAGGTCTGCGCCGCAACATGGAAGGGCAAACGGTCGAGCCACGTTTTCCCGGGCCCTTTCTCGATCCTGTTTCTTAGGTAGTACTCGAACAAAAGGTCCTGATCGCTCGCAATCTGAGGTTCTGGTGGTGAAAAGCCAGAGGTAAGTCTGGTGACGTCGAACCGCTCTCGCGTCCCAGACGACGTGGGCAACGGAGTGAGGTAACAGCCGTGCAAGCAGCAGGTGCGGATTGAGGTCAACTGCCATAGGCCGAAATGCGCAGCATCGTTTTGGTTTGAGGCGTCTTGCAGGCATTGCGGGCAGCCTTTGAGAGCGGTTCGGCTGAAGGCCGTGAACTTGATCTCCTCCATGCCCAGCCGGAACCAGCCAGAAGAGACTAGCGCAGGTGTGTGGCGATGCAGTTCCGCCTGATCGACACCGGCAAGTGAAGCCAATCGCGCGCAATCCTCTTGATCGCCATTGGATAGTTTCAAATAGTCGATCCCGAAGTCCGACAGTAACATGGCCATGCCTGACACGCCGTTGCGACGTGCCAAGCGGGATGCGAGAGAGGTTGCGGATTCTCCGTTCTGGTATTTTACATTTAAGGGCAACGGCTTGACTGTCGAGAACATCATGTGCGGTTCTCCCGAGAAAACACCTGACGGGCGTCGACGCGCATGAAATCCGGCACGACAAACGGATTGAACTCGGCATCGCAGGAGGTCCGCCGATGGTACGCCCTGATGAAATTGCGTTGGTTCAGTGGTAATCCCCCCGTTTTTACGGGGGCTTGGTCGTAGAATTTACGCGGCCATTCTCAGTTTCTGTGCGGGTGTCATCCCGCCGTTGCCCATGTTCGGGCGTTCATTGTTGTAGGACCAGAGCCATTCGGTGGCAATCTGCTGCACCTCGTCGATGCTTTCGAAGATGTGGAGGTCCAGCCATTCGTGCCGGACCGTCCGGTTGTAGCGCTCGACATAAGCGTTCTGCTGCGGTTTCCCCGGCTGTATGTGGGCCAAGGAGATGCCCTTGTTTTCGGCCCATTCCATGAGGGTGCCGCTGATGTATTCTGGGCCGTAGCACGTCGGGAAGAAGCGCTGTTTTAAGGTTATGGCCACGCGCGTAGCCCCCAAATAGCGCAGCGTGTGGCCATAACCGGTCTCAGGTCTCAACAGTGGTTTTGCAGAACCACACCGCTGAGGAGACCGGCTATGCCCGCCAACCATTCTACTGCTGCGACTGTGCTTGTCGCCATCGACATTTCCAAGCACCGCCACGAGGTCTTGATCGAGGTACCGGGCAAGAAGCGCCGTCGTCGCATGACGATCATGAACACGTTGGAAGACTTCCAGCGCTTGTCCGCGAGCCTGGCCAGCTACGGCCTGCCTGTGCGGGTCGGGTTCGAGGCGACCGGCAACTATCACAGGCCACTGGCACATCATCTCGGGCAGGCCGGGTTTGACTTGAAGCTCATCCCTTCTGTCGGGCTCGCCCGGACGCGCGAGGCCCTGCACAACAGTTGGGACAAGAACGACCCGAAGGATGCCCAGGTCATCCTGCACATGCTGGAGATTGGCGCCGTGCAGTTCTTTCATGATCCGCTGGTCGTCGGGACCGCCGACATCCAGGAATTGTCAAAGACGCACGAGATCGTTTCACGCTCGAAGACCGAGCTCTGGCACCGCATCCTGACCCATTACCTGCCGCTCTATTTCCCAGAGGCCGAACGGTTTCACCGAAGCTCACGAACCGATTGGTTCCTGGCCTTCCTCGAGAAGTATCCGACACCGACGATGATCACGGCCATGAGCCAGGAAACCTTCATCGCAGACGCTTGGCAGGTGGTGGGCAGGAAGGTCGCCAAGGAGCGCCTGCTTTCAGATATTTACGCTACGGCGGTCAACTCTGTTGGATTGCCCGTGGAACCGGATTCCGACGCCGTTCGCATGTTCCGCCTGGTCCTTTCCGAAGGTAGAAGCCTCGTCCGCCAGCGCAACGAGATCGAGGCCCGGGCGGTCGCGCTGCTCTCCGATCTGCCGGATTATCAGCTACTGACAACCATCCCCGGCATTGGTCCGATCAATGCCATGACCATCTTGGCCGAGGCCGGTGACCTACGCCGATTTCGGCATCATCGGCAGTTCCTGAAGTTCTGCGGCATGGATCTTGCCACCGTGCAGTCCGGCATGTTTCGCGGGCAGAGCCGGATCTCGAAGTACGGCAATGCCCGGCTGCGCCGCACGCTATGGATGGCCGGCCAGACGGCGGTCCAGACAAAGACCAACAGCTTTCGGGACAAGTTCGAACGCTACATCTCGAAAGACCGACACAACGCTCATCTGCGCCGCAAGGCCTACACCGCGATCGCGGCCAAGATGGCGCGCACCGTACACGCTGTGGTCAATCACGGCGAACCCTATCGCCCCTTCTTCGAGGGGGTGAGCCCAGGCGGAAGGACCTCTCTCTGACTGAGCCGTGGAGGCAGTCAATCTGACCTCGTAGATAATGTTCGGGCCTTCTGCTTGGGATTTGGGATCTCGTATTAAGGACGGTGAGGGCCGCCAGCGCGCGTACCCTGTGTTTGCTATGGATGAGATCATTTCTTGACGGCAGAGCCCGTCTGGGCAACCTTATCAGGGTATCCGGACAGCCGGATGCCACACGACCTGCTGACCTAAGCAGCCAGATTTTCCTGACATAGGACGTTGTCGACTCGTATGGTTCGAGGCGCACCACGCCATTCGATGATCTGGTTCAGCGCCCTGACGACGCGTTCCGCGGGTAGCGAGAAGTCGACCTCGATACCCAGCCCTTCACGGTTGAAGTCGTCCAGGACATTCAGCAGCCGGAACTGGCGTCCGTCCCCGAGGCGATCTGCCATGAAGGCCATGGACCAGACTTCGTTCGGCTGTTCTGGCACGGCCAACTCGTCGGGCTTCTCCCGTTTCAGCCGTTTGCGCGGCTTGATCCTGAGGTTCAGCTCCAGCTCGCGGTAGATCCGGTAGACCCGCTTGTGGTTCCAGCCATGGCCCTGGACATTGCGCAGGTAGAGAAAGCACAGGCCAAAGCCCCAGGTCTTCTTCGCCTTCGTCAGCCCAAGCAGCAGGTCGGCGATCTGCTCGTTCTCATCGTCCAGCTTCGGGCTGTATCGGTAGCAGGTCTCGCTGACATCAAATGCCCGGCACGCCAGTGCGATGCTGACGCCCTTCATCGCCACCGCTTTCACGGCCAACTCTCGGCGTTGAGCTGGCCGCTTCATTTTTTTCCGAGCGCCTCCTTCAGCAGGTCGTTTTGCATGCTGACATCAGCGAACATACGCTTCAGGCGGCGGTTCTCCTCGGCCATCGCCTTCATCTCGCTGATCAGGCTCGCATCCATACCGCCATATTTGGCCCGCCATTTGTAAAGCGTGGCACTGCTCATGCCATGTTCACGGCACAACTCGGCAGCAGGAACGCCGCCTTCCATCTGGCGCAGCACGCCCATGATCTGGGCTTCTGTGAAACGTGTCTTCTTCATCGGTATCTCCTCGTTCATCCTGCCGAGAAAATTCTACTTCCGCAGCCCCCTAAGATCGGGGGGGATTACCGCCGCATCGGTTGCGAAGGTCCGGTAAGGGCCGTCGGCTTCAGGTAGTAGGAGGCAGGAGGGAGCTGCGCGGTTTGTCCGCTCCAGTAGATCCTCCGTCCATCTGGAGAATCCGGTCAGAGCGCTAGTTGCGCAGAGACAAAATCAGCGCGTGATACGATGTCGGTGCACGGGAGCTCCGTGATCTTGTATCCGAGAGCGATGTAGGTTTCCCGCATGACGGCGCAGGTCGCTTCGGCCTCGGTGCGGGTCTGCGTGCGTTCGGTGTCTTGTGTGAAGATCTCGTCCCAGTAGGGTGTCAGGAAGACGCGGGCGTTGTAACGGGCTGCCGTGGCCGTAGCGGCGACGTGGGGCGGCACGGGGATGCCGCAGAGGGTCAGGTAGCCCATTATGTCGGGAATGCCCCGGTCGAAGATCACGGGGTCTGAGAGCGCCTGTGCGGCACTGTAGGCGCTCAGGTCCCGTTCCAGCATTCGTTCGGCATAGGCCATGCGATCCGCCCACGGAAGGGCGGCTCCGCAGCTGGCCATCTCCTCGCGGATGATCGTGCGGCCAGATTCGGGTACAGTGTGGAAGCCGCGGCGGGCGAGTTCGGTGATCAGGCTGGTTTTGCCCGCACCTGGGCCGCCCGTCACGACGAAGAAATGGTTGTTCATGGGCCATTCTCGGGTGTGACAGGGAAGGCGCCGCGACGGAATCAACACGCACGGGCGCGTGATCGAGGCAGCATGGATTTTTGTAGGGAAAACAGCACCCGTCTGCGCGGCAGAGGCAAACCCTCTGACGATAAAGGCAGAACTATCTGGTGCTTTTCAGGAATATTTGGTGGAGCCAAGGGGAGTCGAACCCCTGACCTCTTGAATGCCATTCAAGCGCTCTACCAACTGAGCTATGGCCCCACCTGAGGTCTGCAGGACTGTGTCTGTCGCTGCGTGTGCAGTCCTATAGAAGGGACTTTGGGGGGCTGCAAGCAAAAAAATGCAGAGTTGAGGAAGATATTCGTTTTTTATGTCAGAGAGGTCTCGCCGAATGGATGATCTGCTCTGAAACGGATGACATCCGGCAGCCGGACATGCAAAAACGCGACCCGTGGGCCGCGTTTGAACATGGCGTCTCAGACTGACGCGACCGGGAATCGGTCGGCTGTCTTATTCGTCGTCGTCGCTGGCGACATCGGCGATCTCGTCCAGCGAAACATCGGCGTCATCATCGTCGTCTTCCAGCAGATCATCATCGAGATCTCCGGCGTCGGTATCCAGATCATCGTCGGTGCTGGCCAGGTTGTCGTCCTTGGTCGAGGTCTTTTCGGCAACCAGCGTCTTGCCGCGGCCGTCGTTCAGACTTTCCAGAGTGAACTGATTTCCGCAGGCCGGGCAGGCCATGGGATTGTTGTTCAGATCATAGAAACGGGTCGAACAATGCGGGCACAGACGTTTCGTGCCCCATTCCTCTTTGGGCATGGTATTCTCCTTCCGCCGTGTTTAGGAAATTGGCGACCCCCTGCCACAGCACCGGCGGGCTGTCAAAGGGTTTTGTGAATTGGTGGGGCAGGGCAGGCGTGTCCAACAGCATCATATTGGGTAATGGCATAGAGGTGCAACTGCGTCGTTCGGCACGGGCGCGCCGGATGACCCTGCGTGTTCCGCGCGACGGGGGCGATGTGGTTCTGACTCTGCCGGCATCAATGCCCGTGTCGCAGGGACGCAGATTCGCCGAGGAAAAGCAGGACTGGCTGAACCGGGCCCTGCAGCGCCGCCCCGCGGTTCAGAAGGTGGCTGTGGGTGTCGCCATTCCGATCGCGGGGAGGGCGCGCCAGGTGGTTTCCGGTGCCGTCGCAGCGCCGAAGCTGGAGGATGACCGCCTGCTTGTCCCCCAAGGAAAAACCGCAGGGCCGGTCGTGCAGGCTTTTCTGCGTCATCACGCCCACCAGCGTCTCTGCGTGGCCTGTGACCATCATACGCATGCGCTGGGGCGCGACTATCGGATGATCACCCTGCGGGACACACGGTCGCGCTGGGGCAGCTGTTCCGCGGACGGGCGGCTGATGTTTTCCTGGCGGTTGGCGATGGCGCCGCCCGATGTGCTGGATTATGTCGCCGCGCATGAGGTGGCGCATCTGGTCCATATGGATCATTCCCGCCGCTTCTGGGCGCAGGTCGAAGCCCTGCTGCCCGACTATCGGACAAGCCGTGCATGGCTGCGCTTGCATGGCGGCGATCTGATGAGATGGAAATTCCGCGATTGACTGTCGCCGGATTTGTGATCACGAAGGACCCATGACTGCAAGCCGATCATCAGACCCCGCGGCGCATGAGCGTCTGTATCGCAGTTTGCGCAGCCGGATCATGCTGGGCGAACTGGACCCGGGAATCGCGCTGACCCTTCGCGGACTGGCTGCTGACTATCACATGTCGATGACGCCCGCGCGCGAAGCCGTGCGGCGGCTGGTTGCCGAGGGGGCACTGACCCTTTCCACCTCGGGGCGGGTGTCCACGCCGGAACTCTCGGATGAGCGGATCGAGGAACTGGCGGCCTTGCGTGCCCTGATCGAACCGGAACTGGCCGCGCGGGCTTTGCCAAGGGCGCATTTTGCGCTGATCGACCGTCTGGCGCAGATGAATGCGCGGATCGCCGATGCGGTCGAGCGCCATGACGCGGTGGGTTATATCCGCTGCAATCTTGAGTTTCACCGCATGCTGTATCTGCGTGCGCAGGCCCCGGCGATGCTGGCCATGCTGGAAACGATCTGGCTGCAACTGGGGCCGACGATGCGGGCGCTGTACGGTCGGGTCAAGCGCAACGAGCCGCCGCGCCATCACCGGATGATCCTGGCGGCCCTGCGTGCGGGCGATGAGCCCGCCTTGCGGCTGGCCGTGCGGGCCGATGTGACGCATGGATTGCGGCATCTGACCTCGACCTGATCACGGTCTGTTCGCGCGGTTCCGCCCGGCAGGGCCGGACGGAGGAGCTGATCTTCTAGAGCGTCAGATTCGACGGGATGACACGGCTGTATTTCGTGCCCTCGATCGAGGCGCCCGCCATCAGGCCCGATTGTCCGAAGATCATCGCCACAACCGGATATTGCGCGGTGATGGAATCGGCGCCGATATTGGTGCCGCCATTGGGGATGGCGTAATAGGCATCTGCCCCTGCAACCCAGCCCGAAGCTGCCCGGAACGAGGCCAGCGCCTGATCGGTCTGGAAGACAAGGATATGGGAGTATTGCTGCGCGCCCAGCTGAAAGCCGAAGGTAGCCTGTGTGGCGGAATAGTAATCGACGGTCGCGCCATTGATGCGCAGGGCACCCTGTCCATAGGCCCCGCCGACACCCAGAGCAGCCTCGGTCATCAGGGGCATATAGAGAACACCCTTGGCGTTCTGGATCAGGGGGGCGGCATTGGGATAGTTCTGCAGCAGGAACTGATGGGTCTGATCGACCCGAGCATCCAGACGTGCTGCCGCGTTATTGCCGACACCGTTGCTGCACCCGGCCAACGCCAGTGCCGCGCCCCCCGTTGCCAGCAAGCATCTGCGGTTCATCATGCTGTATCTGCTCATTTTGTTGCCTCATCATCAGGGGCGCGCTTTGACAGCCCATTGCCGCGCAAGATACGTCAGCTTGCCCGGTCATGCCAGCATTTCGGCCACGACCGGCGCGAAATAGCTGAGCACCCCGTCACATCCCGCCCTGCGGAAAGCCAGCAGGCTTTCCAGCATCGCGTCGCGCGACAGCCAGCCATTGCGGATCGCGCCTTCCAGCATCGCGTATTCGCCGCTGACCTGATAGGCGAATGTCGGGGCGCCGAATTCGTCTTTGACCGCCCGACAGATGTCCAGATAGGGCATGCCCGGCTTGACCATGACCATATCCGCACCTTCGGACAGGTCGCGTGCCACGCAGCGCAGGGCCTCGCCGCGATTGGCGGGATTGATCTGATAGGTCTTCTTGTCGCCGACCAGCCGCCCCGATGCGCCGACGGCATCGCGGAAGGGACCATAGAAGGCGCTGGCGAATTTCGCCGCATAGGACAGGATCGCCACATCCTTGTGCCCCTCGGTCTCCAAAGCCGTCCGCAGTGCGCCGATCCGTCCGTCCATCATGTCCGACGGCCCAAGGATGTCCGCGCCCGCATCGGCCTGCGCCAGGGCCATGCGCACCAGCGCCTCGACGGTTTCGTCATTGAGGATCTCGCCATCGCGAACAATGCCGTCATGGCCATTGGCATTATAGGGATCCAGCGCGATATCGGTCATCACCGCCAGTTCCGGCACGGCGTCCTTGATGGCGCGGATGGCGCGGTTACCGATATTGTCGGGGTCCCATGCGCGCTCGCAGGCCTCGGTCTTCAGATCCTGATCGGAATGAGGAAAGACGCAGACCGCCGGAATGCCAAGCCGCGCGGCACGTTCCGCCGCACGCTGGACACCATCCAGGGTCAGCCGCCGGACACCGGGCATCGAGGCGATCTCGCCCTCTCCGCCGGGCACCTCGGTCACGAAAACCGGCCAGATCAGATTGGCGGGCGTCAGGTTCACTTCGCTGACCATGGCGCGCAGGTTTTCGGTGCGACGCAGGCGACGCAGGCGGGTGGCGGGGAAGGGGGCGATGATGGGAGTGGCCATGATGGCATCCTTTCGGGACTTGGGCGGGAAGGCAGCGGGTGCTTTCCCTTGGCGTGCTGCCGTTCTAAGGTCGCGCGCGACCAAGAACAAGGAACTGCCTCGTGCCTGAATTTGACGGTTTGATCAGACTGCTGGACAGTCGTTCTTTCGGGACGATCTGGTTCTGGCTTGCCCTGCTGGGCATGTGGTCCGCGACGGGGCGCAATATTCTGGGCGTGCCAAGCGAGGTTCTGCTGCAGGCCCGCCGCGCCCAGGCAGCCGGAGAACCCGAAAGCCCTGCGGTCATCACCCTGCTGGACTGGCTGTCGCTGACCCTTCCGCGCTGGCTGCTGGGGCCACAGGAGGGAGCGATCTTTCTGGCGGTGACATCCTTCCTGATGTCCTCGATCGCGATTCTTGGCTTTGGTTACGGGCTGGAGATGGCACAGGCGCTGACCCTGCTGCTGGTGCCTTTCCTGATCCTGTTCTGGATGCGGGTGCTGCTGGCGCGGCAGCTGGCACCGCTGCTGGCGGCCGGTCAGGCCGGTGAACGGCCGTTGGACGGCGTGGCCATTGATGCGGGGCGATACATGATCCGCCATCGCCGTCTTGTCTCGCTGCTGTCGGTATTCTCTGTTGCGGTGACGGCAGGCTGGGGAACTTTATGGGCTTTGACCCATCCCAACGGGCTGTAACGCTTGACTCCGGCGCATGGCGCTTTACCTCAACCGACATGGCAGACCAACTGATCCTTTCCGGCGCCCCCGAGGGCTATGATGCGGCCCTGGTTGCGCGAGAGGCCAGCCGCGGCCAGCCCGTCATTCATATTGCCCGTGACGACCGGCGCATGGCCGCGATGCGCGCCGCGCTTGCCTTTCTGGCGCCCGGACTGGCGGTGCTGGATTTCCCGGCATGGGACACCACCCCCTATGACCGCGTCTCGCCCGCGCCCGAGGTGCAGGCCGCGCGGATGGCGACGCTGGCCGGTCTGGCGCAGGGGGTGATCAAGGGGCCTTTCGTGCTGCTGACGACGCTGAACGGCGCCCTGCAGCGGGTTCCGGCGCGCGAGCTGGTGTCACAGGCCAGCTTTGCCGCGCAGGTCGGCAACCGCATTGACGAGGCCGGCTTGCGCGCCTTTCTGGTGCGCATGGGCTTTGTGCAATCGCCCACGGTGACCGAGCCGGGCGATTATGCCGTGCGCGGCGGGATCATCGATATCTACCCGCCCGGCGAATCCGGTCCGGTCCGTCTGGATCTGTTCGGCGATGTTCTGGACGGGGCGCGCCGTTTCGATCCGGTGACCCAGCGGACCACCGAGAAACTGTCGCGTGTCGAGATTGCCCCGATGTCCGAGGTGATTCTGGACGAACCCGCGATCACCCGTTTTCGGCAGAACTATCGGGCCGAATATGGCGGCGGCACCAATGATCCGTTGTACGAGGGTGTCAGCGCGGGCCGCAAGATGGCCGGAGTCGAGCATTGGCTGCCCTGGTTTCACGACCATATGGAGAACCTGTTCGATTACCTGCCCGGTGCCTCGGTCATGCTGGATGATCACATCAATCAGGTCATCACCGCCCGGCGCGAGATGATCGAAGAGCAATTCGACGCACGTCGCGCCGCGATGGCGGCCAAGGGGCGCAGCGATTCCGCCTATAAGCCCGTTCCGCCCGACCTGATGTTTCCGACCGAAAGTGAATGGCAGTCCTGGCTTGCCAATCACCGCACGCTGCGGCTGTCGGTTCTGGCGCAGCCACCGGGACCGGGCGTGCTGGATGCCGGTGGACGGGCAGGGCGGAATTTCGCGCCCGAGCGGCAGGCGGAATCGATCAATCTGTTCAAGGAACTGGCCGATCATATCAAGGCGCGTGCGAAAACCGGTCGGGTGGTCGTGGCCAGCTTCTCGGAAGGGGCGCGCGACCGTCTGCGCGGGCTGCTGGCCGATGAGGGGCTCAGCGGTCTGAAGCAGATTTCGGATATTCGCGACCTGCCGGATGCGTCGGGCAGTATCGGCCTGTCGATCTGGCCTCTGGAGGAGGGTTTCACCGCCTCGGGCCGTGCATTGGGATCGATCACGGTGATCTCGGAACAGGACGTGCTGGGCGACCGCCTGATTCGCGGGGCCAGAAAACGCCGCCGGGCCGAGAATTTCCTGCAGGACACGACCAGCCTGACGCCCGGCGACCTGGTGGTTCATGTCGAACATGGAATCGGCCGCTACAACGGGCTGGAAACCATCACTGCCGCTGGCGTGCCCCATGACTGCGTGGCGCTGGAATATGCCGGTGGTGACAGGCTGTTCCTGCCGGTCGAGAATATCGAACTGCTCAGCCGCTATGGCCATGAAGCGGGCCTGCTGGATCGTCTGGGGGGCGGTGCATGGCAGGCGCGCAAGGCCAAGTTGAAGGAGCGGATCAGGCTGATCGCGGACAAGCTGATGCGTGTTGCCGCCGAACGCCTGCTGCGTCCCGCACCGGTGCTGGAACCCGAAGATCACGAGTGGCAGGCCTTCTCTGCCCGTTTTCCCTATAGCGAAACCGAGGATCAGGCCGCCGCCATCGAGGATGTTCTGGAAGATCTGTCCGCAGGCCGTCCGATGGACCGGCTGGTTGTCGGAGATGTCGGCTTCGGCAAGACCGAGGTCGCCATGCGCGCGGCCTTTGTCGCGGCCTCGCAAGGCAAACAGGTGGCGGTCGTGGCGCCGACGACCCTGCTGGCGCGACAGCACTTCAGATCATTTGCCGAACGTTTTCGTGGCACCGCCATCAATGTGCGCGCGCTGTCACGCTTTGTTCCCGCGAAAGAGGCCGCGCAGACGCGGGCGGGGCTGGCCGATGGTTCGGTCGATATCGTCGTGGGCACCCATGCCGTGCTGGCCAAACAGGTGCGGTTCAAGGACCTTGGGTTGCTGGTCATCGACGAGGAACAGCATTTCGGGGTCGCCCATAAGGAACGACTGAAGGAACTGCGCAGCGATATTCATGTGCTGACCCTGACGGCGACGCCGATTCCGCGCACCCTGCAGCTGTCCCTGACCGGTGTGCGCGATCTGTCGGTCATCGGCACGCCCCCCGTGGACCGGCTGGCCATCCGCACCTATTCCAGCGAGTTCGATTCGGTTACCGTCCGCGAGGCCCTGCTGCGCGAGAAATACCGTGGCGGACAAAGCTTCTTCGTGGTGCCGCGGCTGTCGGATCTGCCCGAGGTCGAGGACTGGCTGAAGGAGAACATGCCCGAGGTCAGCTATATCGTTGCCCATGGTCAGCTTGCTGCGGGCGATCTGGATCAGCGGATGAACGCCTTTTACGACGGCAGCCATGATGTCCTGCTGGCCACGACCATCGTGGAATCCGGACTGGATATCCCGACCGCGAATACCATGATCGTCTGGCGTGCCGATATGTTCGGCCTGTCACAGCTCTATCAGATCAGGGGACGGGTCGGGCGGTCCAAGACGCGGGCTTATTGCTATCTGACGACCCGCCCGCGCAGCCCGCTGACGCCACAGGCGATGCGGCGGCTGAAATTCCTTGGCTCGATGGACGGTCTGGGCGCGGGCTTCAACCTGGCCTCACAGGACCTTGATCTGCGCGGAGCGGGCAATCTGCTGGGCGAGGAGCAATCCGGCCATATCAAGGAGGTCGGCTTCGAACTCTATCAGGCGATGCTGGAAGAAACGATCGCCAAGCTGAAATCGGGCGAGATCGAGGGCACGCCCGAGGATGAATGGGCGCCGCAGCTGAATCTTGGCGTGCCGGTCACCATTCCCGAAAGCTTCGTGCCGGATCTGGATGTCAGGCTGGGCCTCTATCGCCGTCTGGCCGAGCTGACCACCAAGGTCGAGTTGGAAGGTTTCGCCGCCGAACTGATCGACCGTTTCGGTCCGCTGCCCAAAGAGGTCAATACGCTGCTGCTGGTCATCCGCATCAAGGCGATGGCGAAACGTGCCTGTATCTCGCGGCTGGATGCCGGACCCAAGGGCGCGACCATCCAGTTCCATGACGACAAATTCCCCAACCCCGCCGGTCTGGTCGAATTCCTGACGGATCAGCGCGGCCTGGCCAAGGTGACCGACAACAAGATCGTCGTCCGCCGCGACTGGAAGAGCGACGCGGACCGCATCAAGGGGGCCTTCTCGATCGCCCGCGACCTGGCGGCCAAGGCCAAGGGGCAGTCCAGGGCAAAGGCCAAGACGTGAGCGGACTGATTCGCTTTGATCGGGGGCCCTTGCCCGGCGGCAGCGAGTTCCGCGCCCCCCAGACGATTATCCGTGCCGATACGGTGGCGGGGGTTGGCCCCGCGCTTGCGGCGATGGAATCGGCCCGGGCGCGCGGTCTGTGGCTGGCGGGATACATGTCCTATGAGCTGGGTTTTGCGCTGAGCGCGAAGCTGACGCCCTTGATGCCGCGCGATCGTGACATGCCACTGATCCTGATGGGGGTGTTCAGCGGGCCGGTGCCGGCTGCGCCCCTGCCGGATCCCGCTGGCGTGCATATCGGCCCCGCAGTGCCGCAATGGGATCGCGAGGCTTATGACTGCGCGATTGTAGCCGTGCATCGCTATATCGAGGCCGGAGACTGCTATCAGATCAATCTGACCTTCCCGATGATCGCCGAGGCTTACGGAGAGCCCCTGTCGCTTTATGCCGCGCTGGCCCGCCGCCAGCCGGTGGGCGAGGGCGCCTTTGTCGATCTGGGCGGGCCGGTGGTTCTGTCGCGCAGCCCCGAATTGTTCTTTGCCGTGGATGAACAACGCAGGATCCTTACCCGCCCGATGAAGGGCACCGCCGCGCGTGGTGCCACGCCCGAAGAGGACAGGGCGGCAGCACAGGCACTGGCGGCATCCGAAAAGGACCGCGCCGAAAACCTGATGATCGTCGATCTGCTGCGCAATGACATCAGCCGGGTCTGCGAGCCGGGCAGCGTCACCGTGCCGGCCCTGTTCGACATCGAGCCCTATGCGACCGTGCATCAGATGACCTCGACGGTGCAGGGCCAGTTGTCGCCCGATGCGCGGCTGGTCGATATTCTGAAGGCGCTGTTCCCCTGCGGTTCGATCACCGGGGCGCCCAAGATCCGGTCGATGGAAATCATTGCCGAACTGGAAACCGCGCCGCGCGGGGTCTATTGCGGTGCGATCGGCTGGCTGGATCCGTCCGGTCCGATGCGATTCAGCGTCGCGATCCGGACCCCGGTGCTGGAGGCAGGCGGGCGCTTGCGGTTGAATGTCGGCGGCGGGATTACCCATGACAGTCGCGCGGGGTCCGAATGGAGAGAAGCGCTGTGCAAATCCGAATTTCTGAACCTGTCCCCGAGGGGCTGAAGATCATCGAGACCATGCGCGGCGAAGCGGACGGCACGATCCGCTTCTGGCAGCTGCATCTGGCGCGACTGCGCCGTGATTGCGCGGCCGTCGGGTTCCCGCTGGATCTGCAGGCTGTCAAGGACGCCATTTCGTCCGTTCAATACCAGGGGGGGGCGCGCCTTCGCCTGACGGTTGATGCGAATGGTCGGGTCGAACTTGTCGCCCATCCATTGCCCGAGAATCCGCCCTTCTGGACGGTTGCCCTCTCGACCCACCGGCTGGACAGCGCAGATCCGTGGCTGAGGATCAAATCGACACGACGGCCGCGCTATGACGCGGCGCGATCCGATATGCTGCCGGGACAGGATGAAGTCTTGTTGCTGAACGAACGCGGCGAACTGTGTGAAGGCAGCATCACCAATCTGTTCGTGCGCGACGGAGACAAATATCTGACGCCGCCCCTTGGTTGCGGCCTGCTGCCAGGAATCCTGCGGCAATCCATGCTGGAGCAGGGAATTGCTCGCGAGGCGGTTGTGAAACCCGCTGATCTGACGCGTGGCTTTTTCATGGGCAATGCGCTGCGCGGGCTGATTCCGGCCAGATTGCAGCAGCTTTCCAAATGAAATCGCCCCGCAGCGTGACTGCGGGGCGATTGAGACCTTATTCGGCCGTCAGCAGCGGCGTGTCCGATTTGCCGATCCGTGGGGCACCCGGCCCCGAGATATCGAAGGCGGGCTTGTCGTCCTTGATCATGACCCGCACGACACCGCCCTTGGTCAGGCGTCCGAACAACAGCTCTTCGGCCAGCGGCTTCTTGATGTTTTCCTGGATCACCCGACCCAGCGGACGTGCGCCCATCCGGTCGTCATAGCCTTTTTCGGCCAGCCATTCGGCAGCTTCCGGGGTCAGCTCGATATGGACATTGCGGTCCATAAGTTGAGCCTCCAACTGCAGGACGAATTTCTCGACCACATGCACGACCACCTCACGCGACAAGGGCGCAAAGCTGATGATCGCGTCCAGACGGTTGCGGAACTCTGGCGTGAAGGTCCGTTCGATGGCCGCCGTGTCTTCGCCCTCGCGCTTGTCACGACCGAAGCCGATGGCCGCCTTCTGCATGTCTGATGCACCGGCGTTCGACGTCATGATCAGAATGACATTGCGGAAATCGACCTGCCGACCGTTGTGATCAGTCAGCTTGCCGTGATCCATCACCTGCAACAGGATGTTGAACACGTCGGGATGGGCCTTTTCGATCTCATCCAGCAACAGCACGCAGTGCGGGTGCTGGTCGACCCCATCGGTCAGCAAGCCACCCTGATCAAAGCCGACATAGCCCGGAGGCGCGCCGATCAGGCGACTGACCGCATGCTTTTCCATATATTCCGACATGTCAAAGCGCAGCAATTCGACGCCAAGGGTAGAGGCAAGCTGTTTTGCCACCTCGGTCTTGCCGACGCCGGTCGGCCCGGCGAACAGATAGTTGCCGATCGGCTTTTCGGGTTCGCGCAGACCTGCCCGCGACAGCTTGATGGCCGAGGCAAGCGCGGTGATGGCCGTGTCCTGACCGAAGACGACGCGCTGGAGTGTCTTTTCCAGATCGCGCAGAACTTCGGCATCGCTCTTGCTGACATTCTTGGGGGGAATGCGCGCGATCTTGGCGACGACGGATTCGATCTCCTTCGGGCTGATGGTCTTGCGACGTTTGCTCTCGGATACCAGGTGCTGGGCCGCACCGGCCTCGTCGATCACATCGATCGCGCTGTCGGGCAATTTGCGATCATTGATATAGCGGCTGGCCAGTTCGACCGCCGATTTGATCGCGTCATTGGTATAGCGCAGTTCGTGATGCTTTTCGAAATGCGGTTTCAGCCCCATCAGGATCTTGACGGCATCGGGCACCGAAGGTTCGTTGACGTCAATCTTCTGGAACCGGCGCGACAGGGCGCGGTCCTTTTCGAAGTGCTGGCGGTATTCCTTGTAGGTGGTCGAACCCATGCAGCGCAGCTTGCCCCCGGCCAAGGCCGGCTTCAGCAGGTTCGAGGCATCCATCGCCCCGCCCGAGGTTGCCCCGGCACCGATCACCGTGTGGATCTCGTCGATGAAGAGAATGGCATCGGGATGTTGTTCCAACTCCTTGACGACCGCCTTCAGGCGTTCCTCGAAGTCGCCGCGATAGCGGGTGCCGGCAAGCAGGGCGCCCATATCCAGCGAAAAGATCGTGGCCCTGGACAGGACGTCGGGGGTTTCTCCCTCGACGATTTTCTTGGCCAGCCCTTCGGCAATCGCGGTCTTGCCGACGCCGGGGTCGCCGACCAGCAGCGGGTTGTTCTTGCGGCGACGGCACAGAACCTGAATCGCGCGTTCGACCTCGCTTTCGCGGCCGATCAGCGGGTCCACATCACCCTTCTTGGATTTCGCATTCAGATCGACGCAATATTTGCCGAGCGCGGTTTCCTCCTTGGCCTCATGCACCGCTTCGGCCTGCGAGTTTTCCTCGGCCTGTTCGTCCGACCCCATCACCTTGCGGTTTTCATTGAAGGCCGGATTCTTGGCGACGCCATGGGCAATGAAATTTACCGCGTCATAGCGGGTCATGTCCATTTCCTGCAGGAAGAATGCTGCATTGGATTCGCGTTCGGCGAAAATCGCGACCAGCACATTGGCGCCGGTCACCTCTTGTCGGCCAGAACTCTGGACGTGAATGGCGGCGCGTTGAATGACGCGCTGGAAGGCGGCGGTGGGAACAGCCTCGGACCCGTCGATATCGGTTTCCAATGTCGACAGATCGTCTTCGATGAAATCGACCAGCAGCTTGCGCAATTCGTCCAGATCGACATTGCAGGCACGCATGACCTGAACCGCATCCGGTTCCTCGGTCAGAGCCAGCAACAGGTGTTCCAGCGTCGCAAGCTCATGTCGTTGTTCGTTCGCCAGCGCAAGCGCCTGGTGAATGGCCTGTTCCAGGGTGTTCGAGAAACTTGGCACGGTCTTCTCCTGTCAGTCGGCTGGCGGTATGGGCAGATTTAGGGGCCCACCTGCCCAGACTGTCACGATACAGTTAAGATTTGGTGGAATTCATCCGGCATCAAGTGCTTTTTCGTTCATGATGCCGTTTTTTTCCAAATTCAGGGGCAGATGTGATGACAGGTGAGGCATATTTCAACCCGCCGGAGGTCAAATCACCGGAAGCGGGGCCGCCATCTGCGGGACTGACTCGGCTCGCGTGCTAGAAATTGTCCTTCATCCTGCGCAGGCGTGCAAAGACCTCGGCATCTCTGGCGTAATGCATGCCCAGGGCGGGTCGCAGCGCCTCGACGCGCAGGAAGGGGTTGGTCGCACGTTCCAGCGCGAGGCTGGCCGGGGCGCAGGGTTGCGATGATGCCGCGACCGCCTTGATGCGTGCTTTCAGATCGGCGTTGTCAGGATCGACGGACAGGGCAAAGGCGCCATTGGCGGCGCAGTAATCGTGCCCCGAACAGATCAGCGTGTCGCCAGGCAGGGCGTTGAGCCGTGACAGGCTTTGCCACATCATCTCGGGGCTGCCTTCGAACAGACGGCCACATCCCAGCGCCATCAGGCTGTCGGCGGTAAAGGCAAACGCAGATTGCGTGAAGTGAAAGGCGATATGGCCGATCGTGTGGCCCGCCGCATCGATCACCGAGACGGACTCGCCCAGAATCTCGATGGTCTCGCCCGGTTCGACCTGCTGATCCAGCGGCGGAAGACGATGCGCGTCGCGGGCGGCACCGATGACCCGGGCGCCGGTTCTGGCGACCAGTTCGCCCACTGCCTGGATGTGATCGTCATGGTGATGGGTCAGCAAGATCATGTCGAGGCTCAGGCCACGGGCCTCAAGCTCGGTCAGTATGGGCAGGGCTTCCGGGGCATCAACCAGCACGGTTCCCCCATCGCCATGCAGCAGATAGGCATAATTGTCCTGCAAGCAGCGCAGCGTGATGAGTTCCAGCGGCATTGGCAAATCCCTTCCTCTGTGGTGATGTCGAACCTGACAAAAGGCGGTGCGGGGCGCAATGCATCACGATATCGACGATCTCCGGCGGTTTTACTATCAACGCTCTCTGGGGCGGGTGGTTCAGCGGATCCTGCGCGACCGGCTTGCGGCAAGATGGCAGCCCTCGGCCTGCACGGGGATGACGGTGGTGGGGTTCGGTTTCGCCGTGCCGATGTTGCGCCCCTATCTGGCCGGATCCCGCCGAGTCACGGCATTGATGCCCGGGCCTCAGGGGGTGATGGCCTGGCCGGCGGGGATGGCGAACCACAGCGTGCTTTGTGACGAGACCGCATGGCCAATTGAAACGGGCAGCGTCGACCGGCTGGTGATGCTGCACGGTCTGGAAACCAGCGACCATCCGGCTGCATTGCTGGGCGAGGCATGGCGTGTGCTGGGGCCGGGGGGGCGCATGATCGTGATGGTGCCCAATCGCGCCGGATTGTGGGCGGCATCTGATCGCACGCCCTTCGGTTATGGTCGCAGCTACACCACCGGACAGATCGAGGCGCAGACCCGCGCGGCCGGTTTCGTCACCGAATGGCATGGATCGGCGGTCTATATCCCGCCCTCGGACCGGCGTTTCTGGTTGCGCAGCGCCCAGATGTGGGAACGGACCGGAGCAAGGATCAGCCGCGTGCTGATCGCCGGGGTGGCCCTGGTCGAACTGTCCAAGCAGGCGCGCGCGCCCGTGGGACCGGCGTTGAAGGTGCATGTGCCCAATCCGCTGGAGATTCTGGATGGCGTCGGGCTGGGACGTCCCCTGGGCGAGCCGACACGGCGTGAAACCTCTGCCAAAAGCCGGGGTGACAGGGAACTGGGCGGCGATGGTGCCTGATTCGCAACATCTGCATACCTGTCCATAAGGTGATGTAGGAGATAAGCGGAAAATCGCCTATACTGACCGAGTGGTAAGTTTTTAAACGGTGTAGTGTCATGTGTGCATTTTGCGTGTCGACGGTATCGGAAGGCTGGCCGATTTTCATTCTCTGCGACGCTGGGGTGCAGCGCCGTGAAGGTCAACTGACCGAAACCCTGCGATCCCATCGAATTCCGTTTCGTGTATTGGAGACGGTGCGGGGGACTTCTCCGGCCGGAGGTCGGGCCCGTCTTCATCGACGGGCCTGGCAGGCGATCAGGAACGAGGATTTGCCTGGAGCGACGATCATCGAGGACGGATCGCGGATTGCGTCAGGCTTCATCGATTTCCTGTCCTGCGGCGGTTATCTTCATGCGAATCTGACCCAGTTGTGCCACGGCAAGGGACGGGTCTGGCGCTGGGGCACCCGCGGTGCCGGTGAAGGCGTGCGTCTGCGCCCGCTGGCTGCCAGCACCGGACTTGCCTCTGCCTATGCCCTGTCATCCCGGGGGGCTGCACATCTGTTGCGCAGCCATCGCGCCAAGATGAGCGCCGCGGATCACGACGACAGCGCCCGCGCCGCGGCAAGGGCCGACTGGCCCTGCGATGTGGCGCGTATGGGGGCGCTGGTTTCGGTGCCGGCGCTGGTCGAACCACCGCAATGGCTGAGCGTTGTCCAGTCTGACGCGCTGCCGCGAAAAGTCGCTGTGCGCGATGTCTGGAGCGAGCAGGCCGCAGACAGCCCGGCCATGGTCGCCGCACATCAGGCGGGCGGTCTGCGCAGCTTTGCCCGCGCAGCCTTCAGTCAGGAACTCCGGCGGGGTTTCTAGGCCGTTCCCCGGCGCGAATCCTGCTTCGTGAAGCCGTTGCCGCATCGCCGGGAACGGCTTTTCATGTTGCGGGGCTGCGACAGGCTGCCGCACCCTCGATTGGCTATCAGGACGCAATCGGTTACAATCCCGTGAATTTTCCATGTCACAGATTGCCATGCTGCTCGCATTTCCGTGTGCTTGACTGTTGCCCGACATGAAATCACCTGCTAGAGACGCCGCAGAATTCAGGACGGCCCTCCAAAAGCCGTGCGACCGCGACCCGCTCCCCGCGACTGACCGGACATTTGGCCGGCCCGCCAGCGGGGATTGCGCTAACCGTAAAGGATGACCGTGGCCAACTCCATTTCCATGTCCCAGAGCATCGCCGGGCGTTATGCGCAGGCCGTCTTTGACATCGTGAATGACGAAGGAGGGCTGGACGCGCTGGCCCGACAGCTTGATGATCTGGAAGCCGCGCTGCATGACAGCGCGGATCTGCGCAATCTGATCACATCGCCGCTCTACAGCCGCGATCAGCAAGGCAATGCGATTTCTGCAGTTGTCGAGAAGATGAAGCTCTCCCCGACCCTGTCGAACACGCTGAAGCTGATGGCCCAGAACCGCCGTCTGTTCGTGCTGCCCCAGCTGGTGCAGCGGCTTCAGGCCCTGCTGGCTGAACATCGCGGCGAGATCGTCGCCGATGTGACCAGCGCAGTCGCGCTGACAGAAGACCAGCAGGGACGCCTGCGCGACACGCTTGCCAAGAAGACCGGCAAGACCGTGAAACTGAATACCCGCGTCGATGAAGCTCTCATCGGCGGGATGATTGTCAAGATGGGCTCGCAGATGATCGACAGTTCGATCAGCTCGAAGCTCGCCTCCCTCCAGAACGCTATGAAAGAGGTCGGATAATGGGAATCCAGGCAGCCGAAATTTCGGCGATCCTCAAGGATCAGATCAAGAATTTCGGTCAGGAGGCCGAGGTGGCCGAAGTTGGCCAGGTTCTTTCCGTAGGTGACGGTATCGCCCGCGTCTATGGTCTGGACAAGGTTCAGGCCGGTGAGATGGTCGAATTCCCCGGTGGTATCCGGGGCATGGTGCTGAACCTCGAAACCGACAACGTCGGTATCGTGATCTTCGGCGACGACCGTTCCATCAAGGAAGGCGACACGGTCAAGCGCACGCGTTCGATCGTGGACGTTCCGGTCGGCAAGGGCCTGCTGGGCCGTGTTGTCGACGGTCTGGGCAACCCGATCGACGGCAAGGGTCCGATCGAGGCCACCGAGCGTCGCATCGCCGACGTGAAGGCTCCGGGCATCATGCCGCGGAAATCGGTTCACGAACCGATGGCCACGGGCCTGAAAGCCATCGACGCCATGATCCCCGTTGGCCGTGGTCAGCGCGAACTGATCATCGGTGACCGTCAGACCGGCAAGACCGCAATCGCGCTGGACACCATTCTGAACCAGTTGAACTACAACGGTCGTGAAGAAGACGGCATGAAGACGCTGCATTGCGTCTATGTCGCCATCGGCCAGAAGCGTTCGACCGTGGCCCAGCTGGTCAAGAAGCTGGAAGAAACCGGTGCGATGGCCTATACGACCGTCGTTGCCGCGACCGCTTCGGACCCGGCTCCGATGCAGTTCCTGGCCCCCTATGCGGCCACCGCGATCGGCGAATACTTCCGTGACAATGGCATGGACGCGCTGATCATCTATGACGATCTGTCCAAACAGGCCGTTGCCTATCGCCAGATGTCGCTGCTGCTGCGTCGTCCGCCCGGACGTGAAGCCTATCCGGGTGACGTTTTCTATCTGCACTCGCGCCTGCTGGAACGTTCGGCCAAGCTGAACGAGGATTACGGTTCGGGCTCTCTGACGGCTCTGCCGATCATCGAAACCCAGGGCGGCGACGTGTCGGCCTTTATTCCGACCAACGTGATCTCGATCACCGACGGCCAGATCTTCCTGGAAACCGAACTGTTCTTCCAGGGTATCCGCCCTGCCGTGAACACCGGTCTGTCGGTCAGCCGCGTGGGTTCCGCAGCCCAGACCAAGGCGATGAAATCGGTCGCAGGTCCGGTCAAGCTGGAACTGGCCCAGTATCGCGAGATGGCGGCCTTTGCGCAGTTCGGTTCGGATCTTGACGCCGCAACCCAGCGTCTGCTGAACCGTGGTGCACGCCTGACCGAGCTGATGAAGCAGCCGCAATACCGGCCGCTGACCAATGCCGAAATCGTCATCGTCATCTATGCCGGCACCAAGGGCTATATCGACAACGTTCCGGTGAATGAGGTCGTGGCCTGGGAAGATGGACTGTTGCAGTTCCTGCGCAACCAGAAAGCCGATCTTCTGGACGACATGACCAAGAATGACCGCAAGGTCTCCGGTGATCTGGAAGTTGCAATCAAGGCGGCGTTGGACGAATACAACAGCGCCCGCGCTTGAGAGGGGGAATAGATGCCCAGCCTCAAGGATCTTAAAAACCGGATCGGAAGCGTCAAGAACACGCGGAAGATCACCAAGGCGATGCAAATGGTCGCCGCGGCAAAACTGCGCCGTGCGCAGGAAGCCGCGGAAGCCGCGCGTCCCTATGCGGACCGTATGGCCGCGGTGATGGCCGGGCTGACCGCGAATGCGGCCGGCTCGGAAAGCGCACCGCGTCTGCTGGCCGGCACCGGTTCGGATCAGAAACATCTGCTCATCGTCATGACCGCCGAACGCGGTCTTGCCGGTGGCTTCAACAGCTCGATCGTCAAGCTGGCGCGCCAGCATGCCGAGACGCTGCGGGGGCAGGGCAAGGATGTGACGATGCTGACCGTCGGCAAGAAGGGCCGCGAACAGCTGAAGCGCGATTTTGGCGATGTTTTCGTCAATCACGTCGATCTGTCCGAAGTGAAGCGTGTCGGATATGAAAACGCACGCGGTATCGCGGATGAGGTTCTGGACCGGTTCGAAGCGGGCGAATTCGATGTCGCCACGATCTTCTACAACCGGTTCGAGTCGGTGATCAGCCAGATCCCGACGGCCCGTCAGGTCATTCCTGCCGAAGCCCCTCAGGCGGATGCGGCAGATGCTTCGGCGCTGTATGATTACGAGCCCGGCGAAGAGGCCATTCTGGCCGATTTGCTGCCGCGCTCGGTCGCGACGCAGATCTTTGCGGCGCTTCTGGAAAATGCGGCGTCCGAGCAGGGCGCGCGGATGAGTGCAATGGATAACGCAACGCGCAACGCGGGCGAGATGATCGACAAGCTGACCACCGAATACAACCGGACGCGTCAGGCAGCGATCACCAAGGAACTCATCGAAATCATTTCGGGCGCCGAGGCGCTCTGACCGTAACGCAGAGGTGACAACATGGCTGAGGCCACTGGTAAAATCACGCAGGTGATCGGCGCCGTCGTAGACGTGCAGTTCGAGAACGACCTGCCGGCGATTCTGAACGCGCTGGAAACCAACAACAACGGCAAGAAGCTGGTGCTGGAAGTGGCGCAGCATCTGGGCGAAAATACCGTCCGCACCATCGCCATGGACTCGACCGAAGGTCTGGTTCGCGGCGAATCCGTGACCGACACGGGCGGCCCGATCATGGTGCCGGTGGGTGATGCGACCCTGGGTCGTATCATCAACGTCGTCGGCGAGCCGGTCGATGAAGGCGCTGCCATCGAAAGCAGCGAAAGCCGCGCCATCCACCAGCCCGCGCCCGATTTCGCGGCGCAGGCGACCAGCTCGGAAATCCTGGTCACGGGCATCAAGGTCATCGACCTTCTCGCGCCTTACTCGAAGGGTGGCAAGATTGGTCTGTTCGGTGGTGCCGGCGTCGGCAAGACCGTTCTGATCATGGAACTGATCAACAACATCGCAAAGGTGCACTCGGGTTACTCGGTGTTCGCCGGTGTTGGTGAGCGGACCCGTGAAGGCAACGACCTGTATCACGAAATGGTCGAATCCGGCGTTATCAAACCCGACAATCTGCCCGAATCGCAGGTTGCTCTGGTTTACGGCCAGATGAACGAGCCTCCGGGAGCACGGATGCGTGTTGCTCTGACCGGTCTGACTCTGGCCGAGCAGTTCCGCGACACGACCGGGACCGACGTTCTGTTCTTTGTCGACAACATCTTCCGCTTCACGCAGGCAGGTTCCGAGGTTTCGGCTCTGCTGGGCCGTATTCCTTCGGCCGTGGGCTACCAGCCGACGCTGGCAACCGACATGGGCGCGATGCAGGAACGCATCACCTCGACGAAGAACGGCTCGATCACCTCGATCCAGGCCGTTTACGTTCCGGCCGATGACTTGACCGACCCTGCACCGGCAACGACCTTTGCCCACCTTGACGCCACGACCGTTCTGTCGCGTGCGATTTCGGAACTGGGCATCTACCCGGCCGTTGACCCGCTGGATTCCAACAGCCGGATCCTTGACCCGGCCGTTGTCGGCGACGAGCATTACCAGGTTGCCCGTGACGTTCAGGGTATCCTGCAGAAATACAAGTCGCTGCAGGACATCATCGCCATTCTGGGCATGGACGAACTGTCGGAAGAGGACAAGCTGACCGTGGCGCGGGCCCGCAAGATCCAGCGCTTCCTGTCGCAGCCCTTCGACGTTGCAAAGGTCTTTACCGGTTCGGACGGTGTTCAGGTTCCGCTGGAAAAAACCATCGCGTCGTTCAAGGCAGTCGTGGCCGGTGAATATGACCACCTGCCGGAAGCCGCCTTCTACATGGTCGGCGACATCGATGACGTGAAAGCCAAGGCAGAGCGTCTGGCGGCAGAAGCCGCGTAAGGGGGCAAAATGGCCGATACCATGCAGTTCGACCTCGTGTCGCCCGAACGGAGACTCGTCTCCGTTCAGGTGCGCGAGGTGCGTCTGCCGGGCACTGACGGCGATCTGACCGCCATGCCCGGACATGCGCCGACGATCGTGACCCTGCGTCCGGGGCTTGTGACGGTGCTTGCCAGCGATGGCACGCCAAGCGAGTTCGCGGTGACCGGCGGTTTTGCGGAAATCAACCATGAATCCGTCAGCCTGCTGGCGGAGCGCGGTCACCCGCGTGAGGAACTGACCCAGGAAGTCTTCAACGACCTGATGGCCGATGCACATCGCAAGAAGAAGGCGATCGAGCAGAAGCATGGCAGCGTGGGCGAAGAATTCGTTGCCGCTGCGGTCAAGTTGCTGGCAGATATGGAAGCCCTTGGCACACATGTCGGGCTGGATCCGAACCAGGCCAGCGTTCCTGACTGATCTTCGCCTGCTGGTTGAGTTTGAAGGAAAAAACAAGGCCCCGGCAGATAGCCGGGGCCTTGTGTTGTCGAGGCCTCATTGTAGTCTGTCGCTGGGGAGGGACGAGAATGCAATTATTCAGCCATAGCGCTGTCGCCGTGATGCAGGGCAGTGTCCTGATGTTTTCCGCATTTCAGGACGATGGCCCCATGTGGACTGACACGGGGCCGCGCGCCGAGCGCAGGCAGATCTCGTTCGAAAAACCCTTCCTGGCACCTCCGGTCGTCCATGTTTCCTGCGGCATGTGGGATATCGACGGCAGACAGAACCAGCGCGCCGATATTTCGGCGGAGAATGTCACGACAACAGGTTTCGAGATCGTGTTTCGAACCTGGGGAGATACAAGGGTCGCGCGGATCCGTGCCGAATGGTTGGCCATTGGGGCCATGCGACACGAAGATGATTTCGATCTGTAGAATGCCCTGAACCGCCCGCGGTCCAGGGCTTCTCCTGTCTCAGGCCCGGTCCAGATTCAGCGCGACCAGCCCGGCGACTTCATCGGGATGGGTGATGGGCAGCATATGCCCGGCTGCAGGAACAGTGGCCCGCCCCACATCGGGCAGGCGCGCGGCAAGCGCATCGGCGATGCCATGAACCACGGCCGGAGAGCGCTCTCCTGAAATGAACAGAACCGGCGCATCTATGGCTTCCAGTCCACCGGGGCGCAGAAGATTCGCGTGATCGTGGCTCAGGGTTTCTCCGGCAGAATGGACCAGCCCGATACGGTCGCACATCTGTCGCTGCATGGCTGCGGGCAGTTTGTCATAGGGCTGGGCACCCCAGGTGGCCAGAAACAGTCGCGTGGCCTGCTCCATTTCACCTTTGGCAATCAGGTGGCCCATCTCGCGGTCACGGGCCTCTTGCTGGGTGTCGGCGGCGGCGGCAAAGAGCACCGGTTCGATCAATGTCAGGCTGCGCACGGCCTCTGGCGCGGCAACAGCGATGCGCAGGGCGACCGTCGCCCCCATGCTGTGGCCGATCAGATCGAGAGGGCGGTTGATGAAGCTTGCCGCCATCCGCGTGACCGCCGTGTGGTAATCCGGGTCATCGGCCTTGGGCTGCCAGTCATCGCTGCGACCATGCCCCGGCATGTCGAAGCTGTGCAGATCCACCCGTTGCTCCAGACGCTTGGCTATTGCACCCCAATAGCTGCCACTGGCCAACATGCAGTGCAGCGCAAGCGCCGGACGATCGGAATCGCCCGGCCAATGACGCGTATGAATGCCGGTCATAGGCTGGCCAGATGCCGGTCCAGAAAATCAAGCCGGTCCTGTCCCCAGAAACGCTGACCGGTTTCGCGCACCACATAGAAGGGCGCACCGAATGCGCCGTCATTGACGGCCTGTTCCAGATTGCGCTCATAGGTTTCGGCACCGACCAGCAGACCGGAATCGGCCAGTTGCGGGTCGAAGCCATGCGCGGAGAGGATATCGCGAATCACCGCGTCATCCGCGATATTGCGATCCTCGGCCCAGACGGCGCGAAGGAAACCCTGAACAAGCGCCCCGACATTGCCAGTGCCGCCGCGCTGTGCGGCGATCACCGCATAAGAGGATGGTGCCGCATTGCAGGGCCAGAAGGCCGGGTTCAGCTTGAAGGGCATGTTCAGATGGTCGGCCCACCGGGTCAGCTCTTGCGCGCGGTATTCCATGCGGCTGGGATGACGATCCGCCGGTTTGACCCCGCCCGTGCGCGAAAACAGCTGCAACAGGTCAACCGGTTTGTAATTGATGGTTGCGCCGTGTTTTTCGGCGATTTCTTCCAGCCTGTTCGCTGCCAGATAGCAATATGGGCTGATTGTCCCCAGATAATAGTCGATGTTAGCCATAACGACCGTCCTTGTTCATTTGCTCGCAGGCTAGCCCGGTGCTAATGGCTGTGCAATCCGACTAATCCTGCCAAAGGCCTGCCCCATGCCCGTCATGACCGAACCCAAGCTGATTTCTGGAAATGCGAACAAGACGCTTGCCACGTCGATCGCCCGACGCATGTCTATGCACCGGGGGATGAATGTCAGCCTGTGCGATGCGCGGGTCGAACGTTTCAACGATCAGGAAATCTTCGTCGAAGTTTATGAGAACGTCCGTGGCGAGGACATGTATATCGTCCAGCCGACCTCGAATCCCGCCAATGACAACCTGATGGAACTGCTGATCATGGCCGATGCGCTGAAGCGGTCCTCGGCAGCGCGCATCACGGCGGTGATTCCCTATTTCGGCTATGCGCGTCAGGATCGGCGCGCCAAGGCCCGCACCCCGATCAGCGCCAAGCTGGTGGCGAATCTGCTGACCGAGGCCGGGGTTGACCGGGTTCTGACGCTGGATCTTCACGCGGCACAGATTCAGGGCTTTTTCGATATTCCGGTGGATAACCTCTACGCGGCTCCGGTCTTCGCACTGGACGTGCAGCATCACTTCAAGGGTCGGATGGACGATCTGATGGTGGTATCGCCGGATGTTGGCGGTGTGGCCCGTGCGCGGGAACTGGCCGCCCGTATCGGCGCGCCCCTGTCGATCGTGGACAAGCGGCGCGAAAAGGCCGGGGAAGTGGCGGAAATGACCGTGATCGGCGATGTCGCCGGCAAGGCCTGCATCATCGTGGATGACATCTGCGACACGGCCGGCACGCTGTGCAAGGCCGCGCAGGTGCTGACCGATAATGGCGCCACCGAAGTTCACGCCTATATCACCCATGGCGTTCTCTCGGGCCCGGCGGTCGAGCGGGTGTCGAAATCGGTGATGAAATCACTGGTGATTACCGATTCGATCGAGCCGACCGAGGCTGTGAAGGCCGCACCCAATATCCGAATCGTGCCAAGCGCGCCAATGTTCACCCAGGCGATTCTGAATATCTGGAACGGCACTTCGGTCAGTTCGCTGTTCGAGACCGATACCCTGCTGCCTATCTATGAAGGGCTGTATTCGACCATCTGAATGGTTCGGCAACGGTCATGAAACGGGGCAGGGGGCCAGCAGGCATCCTGCCCTTTTTCCTGTCCGTGCCAATGGCCGAGCCGAATCAGCACCCATGCCCTGACCGGGATCGGTGCTGCGGATCATCTAAACTGGTGGGAAATGGGTGAGAGGCTGGACAGCGACCCAAGCGGGACTCGTTGCGGCTGCTTCCTTCCGGACCTGACCGGGTTGGCGAGGCGCTTGCCCGCGCCAACCTCTCGCCGCGACAGATATGACGAGAGGCGGGGCGATGCAACCCCCTCGGAAGATCACAGATGCAGTCGAAGCCGCAGAAAACCATCTTCGGCCCGGCCCAGGGCCTCGATTGCCCGGCCATGATGGCGGATCAGCGCATGGAGGTGTTTCAGCACGCCGGGACCGGTCCGAAACAGCGCTGTGGTGCCGGGCATCCGGACAAACTGCCAATTTCCTCTGTCCTGCATCGCGACATGACGGCGCTGTCGGACATAGTTGCGCAGAATGTCGGTGGTATGTGCCTGCCCCTCATACAGCAGTTCACATTGACGCGTGATGTCTTCGAACAGCCCGCAGGCCGACAACCGGAAGGAATTGGTCGCCAGAATGAAAGCTTCGTCCGGGTCGACCGCGCGACCACGATGACGCAATCCTGTCACCCGAAAAGCTGCGGGATCGGCAAGCCGACCATCAGCATGGAACCGGGCAGGACGGGACAGGTCGACCTGCCATGAAATTCCTGAGATCAGGTCGAAATTATAGGCGGGGAAATCCGGGTCGACCAAGGGTACATCCTTCTGACCGGGGTTGACTCTCCGGAACAGCGACGCGGTGCGCTCCAGCCAGTCGGCCAGCTGCGCGCCGGTGATCTTCAGTGCGCAGATGCGGTTGGGAAAGCAATAAAGATCCGACAGGTTGCGCAGGCGCAGGGGGCCGGCCGGAATATCGGTATAGAAATTCGGCCCGCCCCGACCTCCGGCCCGATAGGGCGCTGCGGCCGAGAGCACCGGAATGTCGCGGTTTCTTCCGCGCGACAGTCTTTGGCGGACATACCACATCTGCGCCATGTTGATCAGTCGCAATCCGGGATCGGCACCCAGCAACGCGCCATGGCTGAAGATTGCCGAACTGGAATGGCCGACCCGCCCGCCAAGGCGGCGGCGCGTGGCATGATGCGCGGCACTGGCCGCTGCCATGATGCGCCTGTCGACGGGCATATCCTGTGGGACCGCTTCGGCGCGGGTCAGAAAGCCCGAGACCTGCCATCCTTGCCCCTCCTTGCGGCAAAGTCGCAGGTCGATCCGGCCCAGATGCGAGCCGCCGACCCCGGGCATGACGGCAGGCTTGCCGGAAAGTGCGCCCAGAACCGGGTCGATGCCGAGCCGTGCGGCGATATCCGGTCCGGGAAAGACCTGATGTGCGTGCCCGGCAATGACGACGTCGATCTGCGGCACGGCGGCCAGTGCAGCCGCGGCATTCTCGCTGCCCGGTCCCGATGTGATGCTTCCGATGCCGCTATGGGCCAGCGCGATGATGATATCGGCACCTTCGGCCTTTATCCGTGGCAGGATGCGGTGCGCTGTCTCCAGGATGTCGAGGCATTCGACCTGACCGGCGAGCTGTGTGTCCCATGCCGCAGTTTGTGGGGGCAGCAAGCCGATGACGCCGATCGAAAGCTGATGTTCGATGCCGCTTCTGTCAATCAGGTTGCGCCGCAGGATCGTGTAGGGTTTGAAGCCCGGCCCGTTTCGGACATGCAGATTGGCAGCAAGAAACGGGAAGCGCGCCTTGCTGGAAAGCGCACGCAAATAACGCAATCCATAGTTGAAATCGTGATTCCCCAGCGCCGCCGCGTCATATCCAAGGATATTCATCGCCTCGATTGCCGGATGGCTTGTGCCCGCAGGGCTGCGTGCCAGAAAATCGCCCATTGGCGTGCCCTGAAAGATATCACCATTGTCAAACAGCAGGCAGTTGCGTGCCTCTTTCCGGCGTATGTCGATCAGTGAGGATATCCGGGCCATTCCCGGTTGCCCGCCCGGCTTGTCGGCATAATAATCATAGGGCAGCACCTGCATATGCAGGTCAGAGGTCGCCAGAATGCGCAAATCAAGCCAGCTCGTCGCCAAGGCGGAATCGGATTTGCCGCGGTCAATATCGCCACACCCGTCGGGCATTTATATCCTCCTCGGCCACGCAAGGCAGAGTTTGATTCGACATTTCATATGTCGGAAAATGCTGGAAGATAAATTTTTTATCAATCCATGGTTGTGATTTACTCAAAAATAATCCAAGAAGGCGGATTAGACAAATTGAACAAATCAATGAAATCCCGGTATGGCCGCTTTCTGTGACAACCGTCTGTTGAAATGCCCATATCGGCACGTTCCGCAACTTGGTTGAACAACTCGTCTTTTTCGGATTATGAGCGTGGTCAAACGGCTCAGCATCTCGTGCAGCCACGCATCGGCTACGGATTTTTGTCATGAAGTTTTCAGCGCGTTTCGATATCGACAGCCAGGCCGACGCCTTGTTCGATTCGATCGCCGATTTTTCCCGGTTTGAGCGGATGATGATGGGGCGCGGTGCTACCGTGACGCGAATTGATCCGGCCCAGCAGCAGGGCATCGGGATGGGCTGGCTGATCGGTTTCCTCTGGCGGGGACGTTCCCGTGATCTGCGCCTTGAAGTCACGCGCTTTGACAGGCCGGAAAGACTGTCGCTGGCCGGTCACTCGGATTCGCTGGATATCCGGATCGACGCGACGGTCATCGCCCTCAGCAAATCGCGGTCGCGCCTGATCTTTGAATGCGAGATTCGTCCGCGCAACATGAAGGCGCGGTTGATGTTGCAGACGGCCAAGCTGGGCAAGTCCCAGCTGGACCGCAAGTTCGAGCGCCGCGTGGCAGAATTCCTGCAGGAAATTCAGGCTGCCCACTAGGGCGGGCGTCTTATTGGTTGTCGGTGCCCTTCTGCCGGGCCCGCAGCGGATCGGCCGGATAGACCCCCAGAATATCCAGTCTGGATGTAAAATAGCTCAACTCGTCCAGTGCCAGTTTGACATTGGCATCCTCGGGGTGGCCCTCGATGTCGGCATAGAACTGCGTGGCGGTGAAGACCCCATCGACCATGTAGCTTTCCAGCTTGGTCATGTTCACACCATTGGTCGCGAAGCCGCCCATTGCCTTGTAGAGCGCGGCCGGAATATTGCGCACGCGGAAGACGAAACTGGTCAGCATCCGGTCGGCGCGACGGCTGCGGTCGGGTTCCCGCGCCATCAGCAGAAATCGGGTCGTATTGTTCTGGCGATCCTCGATTTCATCGGCCAGGCGTTCCAACCCATAGATCTCGGCCGCAAGGGGCGCGGCCAGCGCCGCCAGCGACCTATCGCCGCGGGCGGCGACTTCCTTGGCCGAGCCAGCCGTATCCGCCCCGGTGATCGCACGGATGTTGTTGTCACGCAGGAAGCCGCGGCACTGGCCCAGCAGGACAGTATGGCTCATGGCCTCGCGGATCTCGGACAGGGGCGTTCCCGGCACGGCCAGAAGGCTGATATGCACGCGCACGAAGGCCTCGTCCACGATATGCAAACCCGATTCGGGCAGCAGGTGATGGATGTCGGCGACCCGGCCATAGGTCGAGTTCTCGACCGGCAGCATGGCGATATCGGCCGCGCCGCTGCGCACGGATTCGATCACGTCCTCGAAGGTCCGGCAGGGCAAGGGCTCCATGTCGGGGCGGGCGTTGCGGCAGGCTTCATGGCTATAGGCGCCCGGCTCGCCCTGAAATGCGATCCTGTTGTGTGACATGAAGCGGCCTCATCGACTGAATTTTAAGTGCATATCGGTAACTATACCTTGATCACCCAAAGCGAAAGCGGATAGATACGGCGCGAATTGACGAGCTTACCAGAGCGGGGACCGCACGCGATGTTCAACACCATGACCGTGACCAAGGCCGCAGGTGCGCTGATTGGCGCGCTGCTGTTTCTCTTGCTGGCCAATTGGGCGGCCAGCGGTCTGTATTCCGTCGGCGCGGCCCATCACGGCGGCGAAGGCGAAGAACATGCCCAAGCCTATACGATTCCTGTCGAGGAAAGCAGCGGCGGTGCCGAGAAGGAAGAAGTGCAGATCGATTTTGCTGCGCTGATGGCGGAAGCCGATCCCGCCAAGGGCGAAAAGGCCTTTGGCAAATGCAAGGCCTGCCACAAGCTGGACGGCAACGATGGCGTCGGCCCGCATCTGAACGGTGTCGTGGGCCGCAACGTCGCCTCGGTTGACGGGTTCTCCTATTCCGATGCCATGCATGCACATGCAGATGAGGCGCCCCAGTGGACGCCCGAGGCGCTGCAAGAGTTCCTGACCAACCCCAAAGGCGTCGTGAAAGGCACCAAGATGTCCTTTGCCGGTTTGAAAAAACCCGAAGATCGCGCAAACCTGATCGCCTTTCTTGAAACGCAGCAGTAAACTGCCCTAGATCATGCAGACCGGAACAGGGCGCGGCCGAAGGCTGCGCCCTTTTTCCTTGCGCTGCCGACAATATGCCGGGTGCTCACGAAAACGCGGCTTGATCGTCTGCGCCAGACTGGCCTAGCGTGCCCGGACCTGTTTCCAGCCGGAGTTCGCCTATGCGCCCTTTCGCCCTGATCGCCCTTCTTGCCACCATTGCCGGCGGGCCCGCGCTGGCCCAGGAGGACAGGATCATCGCGCATGGCATTGGTGTCTTCGATGAGCTGAAGCTGCCGCCGGATTTCGACCATCTGCCCTATGTCAATCCGGACGCCCCCAAGGGCGGAGAGCTTTCCGAAGCCATCCCCAATTCCACGGGCTTCGACAATTACAATCCCTTCACCTTTCGCGGCCGCGCTGCCGTCCTGTCCTCGATCATGCTGGAATCGATCCTGACTGGCACGGCGGATGAGGTTGGCGCCGCCTATTGCCTGCTGTGCGAGTCGATCGAATATCCCAGGAACCGGGACTGGGTGATCTTTCATTTGCGGCCCGAGGCAAGATTCAGCGATGGCACGCCGTTGACCGCGAACGACGTGCTGTTCAGCTATGAGACCCTGCGCGACAAGGGGCTGTCCTCGTTTCGTCTGGTGATCGGCCAGCAGGTTTCCAAGGCCGAGGTGATCGACGATCACACCATCAAGTTCACCTTCACGCCCGATTATCCGCGCCGTGATGTGATCCAGTCGGTCGGTTCCCTGCCGATCTTCTCGCGCAAGGATTTTGTCGAGAATGACCGTGATCTGGAAGCGACCATGGAGACTCCGATGATCGGTTCGGGTCCCTATATGTTCGACAGCGCCGAGATCAACCGCAAGGTCATCTATCGCCGCAATCCCGACTATTGGGGCAAGGATTTGCCGATCAATCGCGGGCGGCATAATTTCGACAGGATTCGTTTCGAATATTTCTCGGATTACGATGCCGCATTCGAGGCCTTCAAGGCCGGCGAATATGCCTTTCGGCGCGAGGTCAGCAGCATAATCTGGGCGACGCGCTACAATTTTCCGGCGCTGGAAAAGGGCTGGGTCGTCAAGGAAACCCTGCCGGACGGGCAGATTGCCTCGGGTCAGGCCTGGGTGCTGAACCTGCGCCGCCCCGACTGGCAGGATATTCGTGTCCGCCAGGCCATCGGGCTGATGTTCAACTTTGAATGGTCCAATGACGCGCTGTTCTATGGCCTGTATGATCGTGTCGACAGTTTCTGGGACAACAGTGATCTCGAGGCCAGCGGTCCGCCCGACGAAGGCGAGCTGGAGCTTCTGGAACCCCTGGCGAAGGATCTGCCCGAGGGAATCCTGACACAGGATGCGGTCACCGCACCGGTCAGCGGGCCACGTCAGCTTGATCGCAAGAACCTGCGCAAGGCCTCGAAACTGCTGGACGAGGCGGGCTGGACCGTGGCCGACGACGGCAAGAGGCGAAATGCGCAGGGCCGTCAGCTGAGCATCGAAATCTTGAATGACAGCCAGACTTTCGATCGGGTTATCAATCCCTTCGTGCAAAATCTTCAGGCTTTGGGTGTGGATGCGCGCAATGTCCGCGTGGACAATGCCGAATATGAAAACCGCAAGCGCAGTCATGATTTCGACCTGATTTCCGACCATCTGGGACAGGATGAAATCCCCGGTTCGGGGCTTCAGCAGTATTTCGGCTCGGCCAATGTCGGGGATGTGTTCAACCCGATGGGTCTGGCCAATCCTGCCATCGACGCGCTGATCACCCAGGTCGAGGAAGCCGAGACGAAGGACGAGCTGACCACACGGGTCCATGCGCTGGATCGGGCGCTGCGCAGCCTGCGTTTCTGGATTCCGCAATGGTACAACGCCAATCACCTGGTCGCCTATTACGATCAATATGGCCGCCCCGAGACCCTGCCGCCCTATGCCCTGGGGGAAATGGATTTCTGGTGGTATGACGCGGACAAGGCCAAGGCATTGCGGGATGCGGGTGCGCTGCGCTAGGGCAAATGTCTTGATTTCCCCTGCCGGATTGCCGACAAGGCGGATCAATCGAACAGGACCGCCAAGGTCCGCAACGTCCCGAGGGGCGGGCAGAAGGACAGGCTGATGGGCGCCTATATCTTGCGGCGTTTGCTGCTGATCATCCCGACGCTGGTCGGCATCATGCTGGTCAATTTCACGCTGACGCAATTCGTTCCGGGCGGGCCGATCGAACAGATCGCCGCGCAGATCCAGGGCGAGGGGGATGCGTTCAGCAATATTACCGGCGGCGCCGCCGAGGCTGGCGGCGGGGCAATCAACGATCAATATCAGGGCGCGCGGGGTTTGCCGCCCGAGTTCATTGCCCAGTTGGAAAAGGAATTCGGCTTTGACAAGCCGCCGGTCGAACGGTTCTTTTCCATGCTGTTCAACTATCTGCGCTTTGATTTCGGCAGCAGCTGGTTCCGATCGGTCAGTGTCGTGGATCTGGTCATCGAAAAGATGCCGGTCTCGATCACACTGGGGCTGTGGTCGACGCTGCTGGCCTATATCATCTCGATCCCGCTTGGCATTCGCAAGGCGGTTCGGGACGGGTCGCGCTTTGACACCTGGACCTCGGCCGTGATCATCATGGGCTATGCGATTCCGGCCTTTCTGTTTGCCGTGCTGCTGATGGTGCTGTTCGCGGGGGGCAGTTATTGGAAAATATTTCCGCTGCGGGGCCTGACCAGCGACAATTTCGCCGATCTCGGCACATTGGGGAAGATCAAGGATTACGCCTGGCATGTCACCCTGCCGGTGCTGGCCTCGACGATTTCCAGCTTTGCCACGCTGACCCTGCTGACCAAGAACAGCTTTCTGGATGAGATCAACAAACAATATGTCATGACGGCCCGCGCCAAGGGGCTGACCGAACGCCGCGTGCTGTATGGTCATGTGTTCCGCAATGCCATGCTGATCGTCATTGCCGGTTTTCCGGCGATGTTCCTGGGCGTGTTCTTTGGCGCCTCGATCCTGATCGAGACGATCTTCTCGCTGGACGGGCTGGGGCGTCTGGGCTTCGAGGCGGCAGTGCAGCGCGATTATCCGGTGATCTTCGGCACGCTTTATGTCTTTGGCCTGATGAGCCTGATCGTCGGGATTCTGTCCGATCTGATGTATGTCTTCGTCGATCCCCGTATCGACTTTGAATCGAGGGGCGGCTGATGGCGATCTCGGAACTCAACAAGCGTCGCTGGCGGAATTTCCGCCGCAACGGCCGGGCCTTCTGGTCGCTGGTGGTCTTCTCGATCCTGTTTGTCGTGGCGATGTTTGCCGAGGTGGTGGCAAATGACAAACCCATCGTCGTCAGCTATCGCGGAGAGCTGTTCTTTCCGGCCTATCGCTTTTACCCCGAAACCGCGTTCGGTGGCGATTTCGGCACCGAGGCGATCTATCGCGACGAAGCCGTTCAATGCCTGATCGTGACCGGTGGGCGCCAGGAATGCTGGGACGAGCCCGAATCGCTGATAGAGGCGGTCAAATCCGGCGCCAGCGACATACCAAAGGATGAGCAGGGCTGGATGATCTGGCCGCCCATTCCCTATCATTACAAGACCATCAACAATGTCGGCACCGCCCCCAGCGCGCCGGATTCCGATCACTGGCTGGGCACGGATGACACGGCGCGCGATGTGCTGGCCCGGGTGATTTACGGGTTCCGCCTGTCAATCCTGTTCACGCTTATCGTGACGGTCGTGGCGTCGACCATCGGCATCGCGGCGGGGGCGATACAGGGGTATTTCGGCGGGCGGACCGATCTGGTGTTCCAGCGGGTGCTGGAGATCTGGGCCTCGACGCCGGGGCTTTACGTGATCATCATTCTCTTCGCGATATTGGGGCGCAGTTTCTGGCTGCTGGTCTTCGTGACGATCCTGTTCGGCTGGCCCGCGCTGGTCGGCGTGGTGAGGGCCGAATTCCTGCGCGCGCGAAATTTCGAATATGTGCGTGCGGCGCGGGCGCTTGGTGTCGGGGACCGGACCATCATGTTCCGGCATATCCTGCCCAATGCCATGGTGGCGACGCTGACCATGATGCCCTTTGTGGTGACGGGCACGATCAGCGGTCTGGCGGCGCTGGATTACCTTGGCTATGGGCTGCCGGCCTCGGCGCCTTCGCTGGGGGAACTGGCCTTGCAGGCCAAGCAGAACCTGCAGGCACCCTGGCTGGCCTTCACGGCCTTTTTTACCTTTGCCATCATGCTGTCGTTGCTGGTCTTTATCTTTGAAGGCGTGCGCGATGCATTCGACCCCCGAAAGACCTTCAAATGATCTTGCAAGACGACATGGCCGCGCCTGACACGGCCGCTTCCGCCGGGGACGTGGTTCTGAGCGTGCGGGATCTGACCATCGGCTTTCGTCAGGAAGGCGAGGTCATTCCAGCGGTCAAGGGCGTCAGCTTTCACATCAATCGTGGCGAAACCGTTGCTCTGGTAGGGGAATCGGGGTCGGGAAAATCGGTCACGGCGCTGTCCACGGTGCGTCTGCTGGGCGATTCCGCAGAGATCGACGGTTCGATCCTCTACGAGGGACAGCAGATGGTCGGTGCCTCTGAGCGGTTGCTGCGCAAGATTCGCGGCAATGACATCAGCTTCGTTTTCCAGGAGCCGATGACCTCGTTGAACCCGCTGCACACGCTGGAAAAGCAGTTGAGCGAAAGCCTTGCCCTGCACCAGGGCCTGACCGGAGAGGCCGCGCGCAAACGGATCATCCAGTTGCTGAACCGGGTCGGCATCCGCAATCCGGAAAGCCGTCTTGCCGATTATCCGCACCAGCTGTCGGGCGGGCAGCGCCAGCGGGTGATGATCGCCATGGCTCTGGCCAATGGACCCGATCTGCTGATCGCGGACGAACCGACAACGGCGTTGGATGTCACCATTCAGGCGCAGATCCTGGAATTGCTGGCCGAGTTGAAAGAGGATGAAGGCCTGTCGATGCTGTTCATCAGCCATGATCTGGGCATCGTTCGCCGCATCGCCGACCGCGTCTGCGTGATGAAGGACGGCCAGATTGTCGAGCAGGGCCCGACCGAACAGATCTTCAGCGACCCCCGGCATGAATATACCCGGATGTTGCTGGCCGCCGAACCCAGGGGCGAGGCCGATCCGGTGGCCGAAGGTGCCGAGGTGATGGTCGAGACGCGGGATCTGAAGGTCTGGTTTCCCGTCCAGCGCGGGTTGATGCGCAAGACGGTGGGCCATGTCAAAGCCGTGAATGGTGCCACGCTGACCGTGCGGGCGGGCGAAACGCTGGGGATCGTGGGCGAATCGGGCAGCGGCAAGACCACGCTGGCACTGGCGATCATGCGGCTGATCGAAAGCAACGGGCCGATCCTGTTCATGGGACAGGATATCTCAAGCTGGGGTGGCCGACAGCTGCGGCGCCTGCGCCGGGACATGCAGATCGTGTTTCAGGACCCTTACGGCAGCCTGTCCCCGCGCATGACGGTCGAGCAGATCATCGCCGAGGGGCTGAGCGTCCACGGCCTGCGCGAGGGGGTGGACCGGCGCCAGATGGTGGCGGATATCATGGTCGAAGTCGGCCTGAAGCCCGAGACCATGAATCGTTATCCGCATGAGTTCAGCGGCGGGCAGCGCCAGCGCATCGCGATTGCGCGGGCCATGATCCTGCGACCAAGGGTGGTGGTTCTGGATGAACCGACCTCGGCGCTGGACATGACGGTACAGGTGCAGATCGTCCAGCTTCTGCGGGGGCTGCAGAAGAAATACGGCCTGGCCTTCCTGTTCATCAGCCATGATCTGCGGGTTGTGCGCGCCATGTCGCATCAGATCATGGTCATGCGCGCGGGCGAGGTCGTCGAACAGGGCAGGGCCGCCGAGATATTCAACGCGCCTCAAAGCGACTATACTCGGGATTTGTTGAAGGCAGCATTTCTCGACAGGTCATGAAAATACTTTTCGTCCATCAGAACTTTCCCGGGCAGTTCCCGCATCTTGCGCCGGCACTGGCCAAGCGGGGGCATGAGGTTCTGGCACTGACGGACGAAAAGAACCAGCGCCCCAGCCCCGTGAAGACCCTGCGCTACAAATCGCCCGAGCCGGTCAAGACCAATGGCGTCCTGGGACGCTGCTATTCCGATTTTGCGGAACGTGGCTTGCTGGCCGCACGCGGTGCGCGGGCGATGCGCGACCGGCACGGTTATGTCCCCGATGTGATTATCGGTCATACCGGCTGGGGCGAGACCCTGTTCCTGCAGGAAATCTGGCCTGATGCGAAATTGCTGGTCTATGCCGAGCTGATGTATCGCACCAAGGGGCATGATGTCGGTTTCGACCCCGAGATGCATCCCGACAGCGACGAGGGGCGTTTTCTGACCATCTCTCGCTCTGCGCATTTGCTGCAGGGCATCGTGCAGGCAGATGCCGCGCTTTCCCCGACGCGATATCAGGCCGAGAGCTTCGCCCCGGAATTGCGCAGCAAGATCACCGTCATTCATGATGGCATCGACACGACGCGGGTCTGCCCCAATCCGGACGCCTGGATCCAGCTGCCTGACGGGCCGCGCCTTTGTGCGGGGGATGAGGTGCTCAGCTTCGTGTCGCGCTCGCTGGAACCTTATCGCGGCTTTCACGTCTTCATGAGGGCGTTGCCCGAGGTCCTGGCGGCCCGTCCCGATGCCCATGTCGTTCTGGTGGGGGGCGATGATGTCAGCTATGGCAGCGCCCCCCGCGACGGGCGAAGCTGGAAGGATGTCATGCTGGCCGAACTGGGGGGGCGGCTGGATCTGGACCGGGTCCATTTCGTCGGACGTCTGCCCTATGCCCATTACCTGTCGCTGATTCAGCTGACACGGGTGCATTGCTATCTGACCTATCCCTTCGTGCTGTCCTGGTCCCTGACCGAGGCTCTGTCTGCGGGCGGCTATGTGGTGGCCTCGGATACCGCGCCGGTGCGCGAGTTGATTCGTGACGGTGAAAACGGGCGGCTGGTGCCATTCTTCGACATTCCGGCGCTGTCGGCGGCGCTGATCCACGGGTTGTCGGGCGACCACGAGGCCCCAAGGCTGCGCGACGTCGCGCGTCAGACCATCTTGTCGGGTTATGACCTGCACCGACACAGCTTGCCGCGGCAGATTGAATGGGTGGAAAGCTTTGACCCGATGAGGTAAGTCGCTGTGACTTTATAACAGAGGCGCATCATGGTCGAAATCCGGCTGACGAATACCCGCACGCGCAAGAAGGAAATCTTCGAGCCGCTGGATCCTCGCAATGTCAGGCTGTATCTGTGTGGCCCGACGGTCTATGACCGGGCCCATCTGGGCAATGCGCGGCCGGTTCTGGTCTTTGATGTATTGGTGCGGCTGCTGCGACATGTCTATGGCGACAGCCATGTGACCTATGTGCGCAATTTCACCGATGTCGATGACAAGATCAACGCCCGCGCCGCCGCGACGGGGCGCAGCATTCGCGACATCACCGAAGAAACCATTGGCTGGTATCACGCCGATATGGATGCGCTGGGGGCCGAACGCCCCGATCACGAGCCACGCGCGACAGATTACATCACCCAGATGATCGCCATGATCGAAAACCTGATCACACGCCGCCATGCCTATGTTGCCGAAGGGCATGTGCTGTTCGATGTGCGATCCTACAGCGAATATGGGCGGCTGTCGGGGCGTTCGGTCGATGACATGATCGCGGGCGCGCGGGTCGAGGTTGCGCCCTTCAAGCGTGATCCGATGGATTTCGTGCTGTGGAAGCCTTCGGCGCCGGACCAGCCGGGCTGGGACAGCCCCTGGGGACGCGGAAGGCCGGGCTGGCATATCGAATGCTCGGCCATGTCGGCGGCACTGCTGGGGCCGACCTTCGACATTCATGGCGGCGGGATCGATCTGCAGTTCCCCCATCATGAAAACGAGGTCGCGCAAAGCTGCTGCGCCCATCCCGATGGCGATTTCGCGCGCTTCTGGCTGCATAACGAGATGCTGCAGGTCGAAGGCAAGAAAATGTCAAAATCTCTTGGCAATTTCTTTACCGTCCGGGATCTGCTGGACAAGGGCGTGCCGGGCGAGGTGATCCGCTTTGTGATGCTGTCGACCCATTACCGCAAGCCGATGGACTGGACCGAAGCCAAGGCCAGCGAAGCCGAGGCCGTGCTGCGGCGCTGGCGTGGTCTTGTGGCGGGCATCGAACCCGCCCCAAGCCCCGCGCCCTCGGTGGTCGAGGCTTTGTGTGATGACCTCAATACGGCGGGCGCGATGGCGGCCTTGCACGATCTGGCGGGCAAGGGCGATCTGCCGGGCTTGCTGGCCTCGGCCAATCTGATGGGGCTGCTGCTGCCCACGATGGGAAAATGGGCTGCGGTCGATGAAAGCGCCTCGGCGGTGATCGAATCCTTGCTGAATGCCCGGAGCGAGGCCCGAAAGGCGCGTGATTTCGCCCGCGCCGATGCCATTCGCGATGGTTTCGCGGCGGCGGGTGTCGAGGTGAAGGACACGGCGGCGGGGGCTGAATGGGCCTTGACCCCCGGTTTTGATTCCGATCGTCTGGATGAGCTTGCACGGAACTATGCATCGTGACGATTGAAGCCTGCACAGAACTGCTGCGGCAGCAGGACCCCGATCGCTTTGGCGCGGTTCTGGTGGCCGATGCCGCGCAGCGACCGGCGCTGGTGACGCTCTATGCGCTGAATCTTGAAATCGCCCGCGCGCCCTTTCAGTCGGATGAGCCGATGCTGGCAGAGATGCGCCTGCAGTGGTGGGTGGACCGGCTGACCGAGATGGGACGGGGCGTCGCGCCACCGCTGCATGATGTGCTGACCCCGCTTTGGGAACATTGGGGGGCAGAGGCGGGCGGTCTGGCCGATCTGGCCGAGGCACGGCGGCGCGATTGCCAGCGCGAGCCCATGTCTGGCCCCGAGGTCGTGGTCAGCTATGTGGATTCAACGACCGGGGCCTTGATGTGGCTGGCAGCGCAGCGGTTGGGCGCGCCGGCTTCGGCGCGGCGCATCGTCGCGGATCATGCGCTCGGTTGCGGAATCTCGGCCTGGTTGCGCGCCCTGCCGCGATTGCAGCCGCTGGGGCTGGGGCTGATCGAGCGCGACCCTGCGGCCTTGGTCCGTCTGGCCGAGATTGGCCAGGAGGCACTGCGCCGCGCGGCGCGCGGGCGCCGGGCAGTGCCCGGCAGTGCCGTGGCGGCGCTGTACCCAGGCCCGCGGGTGCCACGTTTCCTTGCCGAGGTCCGGCGGGGCAACATTGACTGCTACAATGAAACCCCGGCCATTTCGCCATTCCAGCGCCGGGCCTCGCTTGCGCGGCTGGCACTGACCAAACGGTGGTGGCGCTAGGGAAGTAAATTCACTTCCCATCCCGATCGCACTGTGGAAATACTTGGGGAAAGGCCCGTGCCAGACGGGTGGTTTTCGGGGCGGTGGAATGACGAAACGCTTTGACGCTGAAGCCAGACAGGGACTTTTCCTTCTTGCACCGCCGTTCGTCTATGCGTTGCTTGTGCTGGCGGCCCCGCTGCTGACGATTCTGACCTACAGCTTCTTCAAGGATGGCTATCTGGAGGTCATCAGCGAATTCACCCTGGACAATTACCGCGAGGTGCTCGGCGACCCCATCGTGCGCAAGATCATGCTGCGCTCGCTGATGGTGTCGGCGCTGGTGACGTTGGTAACCGTGGCGCTGGCCTTTCCGATTGCCTATTATGTCAGCTTCATGGTCCGGCCCGAGCGCAAGTCGATGTGGCTGTTCCTGATCACCATTCCCTTCTGGACGAGCTATCTGATCCGGGTGTTCCTGTGGAAGGTGATCCTTGGCTATAACGGCGTCATCAATTCGACCCTGACAGGACTGGGGATCATCGACGAGCCGCTGACCTTCATCCTGTATAACGTCAATTCGATCGTGCTGACGCTGGCCCATGCCTATGCGCCCTTCGCGATCCTGCCGATCTTTGTCGCGCTGGAAAAGATCGACCGTTCGCTGCTGGAGGCGGGGCGCGATCTGGGGGAAAGCCGGGTGATGACCTTCTGGCGAGTCACATTGCCGCTGGCGATGCCGGGGGTGATTGCGGCGACCCTGATCGTCTTTATCCCGACCATCGGTGATTATGTGACGCCGGAACTGATTGGCGGGGGCAAGATCCCGATGATCGCCAATATGATTCAGGTGCAGATGCTGGCGCTGGACAACCGGCCGCTGGGATCGGCGCTGGCGGTGACCGCAATGTTGATCGTGGCGCTGGTCAGCGTGATCTTCCTGTTCCTGAACCGTCGTTTCCTGAAGGTGCGCCAATGAGCCAGCATTCCCTTGAAGGCAGCGGTCTGCGGATCTACGCGATCCTGTATCTGCTGTTCCTCTATGCGCCGATTGCGCTGTTGCCGATCTTTGCGTTCAACTCGGGCACGATCATCGCCTTTCCGTTGCAGGGGTTCACCACCGACTGGTTCAGCCAGATGTGGGCCAATGCCACCCTGCGCCGCGCATTGACCAATTCGCTGATCATTGCGGTGTCATCCTCGGTTCTGGCGACCTGCCTGGGGATTTTCGCAGCCCGCGCCTCGACCCGGTTCAATTTTCCGGGCAAGGGCGGGATGATGGGCTTCATCATGCTGCCCATGGTCCTGCCCGAGATCATCGTCGCCATGTCCCTGCTGGTCGTGCTGCTGGGCAGCGGGCTGAAACTGTCCATCCTGACCGTGATTGTCGGGCATACGCTGATCTGCATGCCCTATGGCATCGCGATCCTGTCCACGGCCTTTTCCAGTCTGGACAAGTCGCTGGAGGAAGCCGCCTATGATCTGGGCGAAACGAAATGGAGTGCGTTTCGTCTGGTGACATTGCCCTTGGTGATGCCGGGGATCATCAGTTCGCTGTTGATTTCCTTTACCATCAGTCTGGACGAATTCATCATCGCCTTCTTTCTGGCGGGAAGCGAGCCGACACTCCCCACCTATATTTTCAGCCAGTTGCGGTTCCCCAAGCAGATTCCGATGATCATGGCCTTGGGAACGGTTCTGGTCGCATTGTCGATCGTCCTGTTGGCGGTTGGTGAATATTTCCGCCGGCGTGGCTTGGCCCGGATCGGCGGCAAGGATAGCGGAGGCTTTCTGTGAGCGACGACCCAAGGGCAATGATCGAATGTCAGGACGTTCATAAGTATTATGGCGATTATCACGCTCTGCGCGGGATCGATCTGACCATCCGCGAGGGCGAGTTCTTTTCGCTGCTGGGCCCCTCGGGCTGTGGCAAGACGACCTTGCTGCGCACCATTGCGGGTTTCGAGGACATATCTTCAGGGGCGGTGCTGATCGACAGCAAGCACATGGAGGATGTGCCTGCGAACCAACGTCCGACCAATATGGTGTTTCAGTCCTATGCAATCTTTCCGCATCTGACCGTGGCGCAGAATGTGGCCTTTGGCCTGCGCCGCGATCCGCGGAGCAAGGCGGAGAAGGCCGCCCTTGTCGAGGAAGCGCTGGGGATGGTCGGGCTGAAAGGCTATGGCAATCGCGCCGCTCATGCCCTGTCGGGCGGACAGCGGCAGCGGGTTGCACTGGCGCGCGCGCTGATCCTGAAACCCAAGGTTCTGTTGCTGGACGAGCCGCTTTCGGCACTGGATCGCAAGATGCGCGAACAGATGCAGGTGGAACTGATCAAGCTGCAACGGCAGGTCGGCATCACCTTTGTTCTGGTGACGCATGATCAGGAAGAGGCGCTGGTCATGTCGGACCGGATCGCGGTCATGTTCGAAGGCGGCATTGCCCAGCTTGACGAACCCGAGACGCTCTATGCGCGCCCGACCGACCGTCGCGTGGCCGATTTCATCGGCGTGATGAACTTCCTGCCTGCAGAAGTCATTGCCGAGAGTGACGATCTGGTCACTGTCGAGGTTGGCGGGCTGGGGCGTGTGGAACTGCCTCATGCACAGATCAGCCGATCCAATCCTGACGATAGCGCCGTGATGATCGGGTTCCGGCCTGAAACCATGACGCTGATCGGCCCGTCGCAGCCCCATACTCAGGCGCGAGAAACCGAAGCAATCATTGATGAAGTCGTCTATTACGGCGATATGACCTATTACGATCTGCGTCTTGAGGGCGTGCCAGATCCGGTGCGGATCTCCATGCGCAATGTCTTTGGGCGCGATGTGCAGGAGGTCGGCACGCGCACGCGGCTGGCCTGGTCGCCCGGCTCACTGGTGCTGTTTCGTTAAGCGGGGCGTTGCTTCGGGGCGCGGGGGGTCAGGCGCAGCATGATTCCGTTGCGCCCGCGCACGGTCAATCGGGCCACGGGGACCGGAGTCTGATCCGTGGGCGTCAGATGATAGGCTGCGGTGATGCGCGACAGCATCAACACGCCCTCCAGCATCGCAAAACCCGCGCCCGGACAGACGCGCTGACCGGCTGAAAAGGGGATATAGGCCTTGCTTGCGCTGGCCTTCCCGGCCTCGCTGTCCCAGCGGCCGGGGTCGAATTCATCGGGTCTTTCCCACAGACGCTCATGCCGGTGCAGATGCCATGGCGACAAGACAAGCTGGGCGTTTTTGGGTACATTTCGGCCGCGAAAGGTCTCTTGCTGACGCGGTTGGCGCACCATCATCGGCACGGGGGGATACAGGCGCAGCGTTTCGCGAAAGACGGCGCGGGTCGCACGCAACCGGTTGATCGCCGAAAAATCACGTGTGAGGGCGGCACCCTCGGTGGCAACGCGCTCTTGCCAGTCAGGATGCGCGGCCAGCAGCCAAAGCGCCCATGCCAGTGCCGAGGCGCTGGTTTCATGGCCGGCCAGAAAGAAGATCGCCACCTGGTCGACCATTTCCGGCCCCGAGAAACAACGGCCAGTTTCAGGGTCTGGGGTAGTCATGATCTTGTTGGCCAGATCGTCGGGGGCGGTGCCATTGCGGATCGCATCCAGCCGCTTGGCGACAAGGGCCTCGATCAGCCCGCGAATCTCGGCAGCGGTGGCGCGGGTCTTCCGCGAATGCAGGCGCGGCACCCATGGCGGCAGGGGCAGCAGTGCGGCGGGATTCACGATGGGCTGGGCTTCCTGATGGGCGCGAAAGGCGCGAAAGACACTGTCGGCGATCTGATGTTCGATCGGCAGGGAAAACAGGGTCCGAAAGATCGCATCGGCGGCGGCATGGCTGGTGGCGGGTTCGATATCCGTTTCGCCCGGTTCCAGCCGCGCGATGGCGGCATCGGTCGCCGACCACAGCGCCGGAAAGACTTCGCGCAACCGCCCACCTTCAAATGCCGGGTCGATAATCCGGCGCTGATGGGCCCATTCCGCGCCATTGGTGACAAAGACGGAATTCCCCAAGAGCGGCGCCAGACCTTCGCGCAACCGATTGGACTTGGGGAAATCATCGGGTCGTTCACGCAGGATCAGCCGGACCAGAGCCGGATCGTTGCAAACAAAGCTGTGGATCAGCGGGCTGCGATATTCGGCCATCCATGCGCGGTAAAGACGCGCGGGCAGGGCAGACAGAAGATCGCTGCGAAAGGCTTTGGCCAGGCGCAGGACATTGCTGCGGCCTTCGGTGGATCGCGGTTTGGGCGGGATCAACGGGCCAACCCCCGTCCAGCGGGAATGGTGATACGTCCCGGCGAATGGTCGCGCTGCGCAAAGCGCTGGGCAAGGCCAAGCGGCCCTGCCGTGATGGCGAAATAATCGTAATCATTGGGGCGATCAAAGGCGCAGAGATACTGGAAATGCAGGCGAAACCAGTGATGGCGCAGCTTTTTCATCGTTTCGGGCGACAGGGTCTGGTTGAAGGCGGCCGAGATCACCAGCGGCCAGCGCTGTTCCGGTCCGGCCACACCGGTCACCGCGACGGGATCGCACAGCCCGAAGCAGCAGGCATCGCCCGGCGCGGATACATCCAGCCAGAACAGTTGCGGGGACTGCGACAGCCAGGCCAGATCGGCACGCAGGCGTTGTGAACGGGGCAGGAAAGAGGCCATTGGCACCACATGTCCCAAGGTCAGCAGGGCAAGATGGGGTTGATCCGTCCGGGGCTTGTGCTGTCGCAGGACATCGGCCAGCAGCGAAATGGCCAGATAGGCCCCGGAACTGTGCCCGACGACCAGCACCTCATCCAGATCTTCGTTCAGGACATCCTGAAGTTGTGCGGCGAATTCGGCCAGGCGGGCCTCCAACTCGGGCGGATATGCCCCGCGGTTCTGGGCGGTAAAGGCGTAATCATGCATCAGGTAATAGGCAAAGATTCGGTTATCCAGTCGGCGAAACAGGTTCAGAACCAGCCAGACAATCACCAGCGCCACCGGCAGGCCCAGCCACCATGTGGAGATCTGGCTAAGCCCCCAACCCGCGATCGCGCCCGCGCCGATTGCCACGGCCAGTTGCAGCAGCAGCACCACAATCGGGTAGAGCGCGGCCAGAACCGGCCCGCGCCGCAACTTCATCAGCCGCCATAGAGCGCCCGATGCAATATAGGTCCAGGCCGTGCTGACCAGCTGTGCATAGGTGCCCGCAATCCCGCGGCGCATGGAATCCTGCACCAGGTCGTCCCAGACCAGGACTTCGAAACGGCTTTCTGCCCGGGATTCTGGAAAGCTGGCCGAGCAGTTCCAGCCAAATCGTCGTCCCGAGGTCCCGCGTGTCATGTCGATGCGATAGCCGGAAATCCGGCCCTGTTTCTCTGCCTCGCGGCGATACAGCTCGCGGTAGCGCCTTGGAGGGATCGGATCAAACCCGGGGATATAAAGAACTTTGCGGCGAAATGATTGTGACATGACCAGGCCTTTCTGCCCGGTGGCAGAATAGGACAAATACATCAGGTAACAAGGTGTTATTCCCGCGACCAACGGGTCTCATGGTTCTGGATGGCCGCGATCCGTTTCCGAGCGGGCGGGTGGGACAACAACCATGCCGGAGTGGTTCCGCGCGCAGTGCCGCTCATGCGGTCCAGTTTCCGGAACAGCGATTTCTGCGGTTCGGTGCCATAGCCGGCCTTGATCATCAGTGCCGAGGCAAAACGGTCGGCCTCGAATTCATCCTGGCGCGACAGCCGTGCCGAAACCGCCGTCGCGACGATATTGGCGATCCATGCCCCCAAACCGGGAATGAATCTGCCCAGAATGGTCGACAGCGCAAGGCGTATGGCGTTCTGACCGGCGAAATCGATCATCCGCCGCCGACTGTGCCCATGGGCGACATGGCCCAACTCATGGGCGATCACGCTTCCCAGTTCCTCTGGCGTGACCTCGCAGGCATCCAGCTTGCGAATGAAGCCGCGGGTCAGGAAGATCCGGCCATCGGGGGCGGCCAGACCGTTCACGGGTTCGACCTCATAGATATGGGCCTTGACCGGAGGCAGGTCCATTGCCTGTCCCAATTCGGCCAGAACCCTGTTCAGCCTTGGATGGTTCAGCGGGGTCGAATTTTCATCCAGATCGCGTTTGAGCCGCCAGGCCGAGAAAAACCACATGGCGGCGAGATAGGCGAACAGAAGAATGAGCGGCAGGAGCTTCAGCATGATCCATAAGATGGGGTGTCGGGGTCGCGCCTGCCAGTGGCTGGGCCGACGAAACTAGCCAAGTGCCTTCATCGCCTGTGTCAGCCCCTGCAGGGTCAGCGGCATCATGCGGTTTTCAAAGATTTGCCCGATCATCGCGATGGATTGCGTATAACCCCAGTGGTTCTGCGGCACCGGATTCAGCCAGACATGATCGGGCCATGTCTCGCAGGCCCGGCGCAGCCACAATTCGCCCGGTTCCTCGTTCCAATGCTCATTCGCCCCACCGGGCACGGCAATCTCATAGGGCGACATCGAGGCGTCGCCGACGAAGATGCATTTATAGTCGCGTCCGAAACGATGCATGACCTCCCATGTCGGAATCTGTTCGGTCCAGCGGCGGCGGTTGTCTTTCCAGACGCCCTCGTAGAGGCAGTTGTGGAAATAGAAATGTTCCAGGTGCTTGAATTCTGCCCGCGCGGCCGAAAACAGTTCATCCACCATGCGGCTGTGGTCATCCATGCTGCCGCCGGCATCCAGAAACAGCAGCACCTTGACGGCGTTGCGCCGCTCGGGGCGGGTCTGCACGTCGATATAGCCGTGATCGGCGGTGGCGCGGATGGTTGCGGGCAGGTCGAGTTCGTCATGGGCACCATGCCGCGCCCATTGCCGCAGGCGTTTCAGCGCCACCTTGATGTTGCGGGTACCCAGTTCCACCCGGTCATCGAAATCGCGGAACTCGCGCTTGTCCCAGACTTTCACGGCGCGGCGGTGGCGGCTTTGGTCCTGGCCGATGCGCACGCCTTCGGGGTTGTAGCCATAGGCCCCGAAGGGCGAGGTTCCTGCCGTCCCGATCCATTTGTTCCCGCCCTGATGGCGGCCCTGCTGTTCTGCCAGCCGCTCGCGCAGCTTTTCCATCAGCGCCTCGAAGCTGCCGCTGCCTTCGATTGCGGCCTTTTCTTCGGCGTTCAGCAATTTTTCGGCCAGCTTTTCCAACCAGTCGGCGGGGATTGTCTGTTCATGGACCAGAGCCTCGACCGGAATCTGTTCCAGCCCGGCAAAGCTTTCCGAAAAGGCGCGGTCGAACCGGTCCAGATGCCGTTCATCCTTGATCAGGACAAGACGCGCCAGATGATAGAACCCGTCCACCGAGAAATCGGAGACCCCGGCCTGAAGTCCGCCCATCAGATCCAGCCATTCCCGCAGCGAGACCGGCACTCCGTGGCGGCGCAGGCTGTCGAGAAATGGGATGAACATTACGCCAGCCGTTCGATGATGACGGTGGCAAACAGGCCCAGCATGGCAAAGGCCAGACCGAATGCGGCGGCATATTGAACCTTGTCGCGGGCCACTCCGCCAAGACGGGCAGCGCGATACCAGCCCACTGTCATGCCGATAAGAAGGGCAAGGATAACGATCATGGCTGCCTCACATGGTTAGCTTGCCCAGCAGATAGACTCTGACGGGTTCACGCGCAACCGCGTGGCGCCGTGACCTGTCCGCCCAACATGGCGCGAAAGGCATGCCAGCTGGCTTTCGGACTGCGCGCCAATGTGTCGTAGTCGACGTGAACAAGTCCGAAGCGTGGTCCATAGCCATGCGCCCATTCGTAATTGTCCAGCAGAGACCAATAGAAATAGCCGTGCAGATTGACGCCCCGGGCCAGCGCGTTCTGGCAGGCCAGCAGGTGATCGCGGATGAAGGCGATGCGGGGCCGGTCATCGGTGATGTCCCCGGAGGTGGCCAGGGCCATGCCGTTTTCGGTGACATGAACAGGCAGATCGCCGATATGGTCACGCGACAGCCGCAACAGGAATTCGCTCAGGCCTTCGGGGCGGATTTCCCAGCCCATCTGCGTTTTTGGCAAGGGGCCGTGGCTGGCCTGGTCATTGGGCCAGAGGCCGGGGGCATGGGCATGCAGGGTGCGGGTATAGTAATTGACGCCCAGCCAATCCAGTGGCGCGGCAATCGCCTGCATGTCATCCTGCCACCCCTGCGGCAGATGCGGCTCCAGCCCTTCCAGCGCGGCAGGGGGGTAACCCTGTCCCATAAGCGCGCGAATGAACCATTGATTGTAGATCGCGTCTTGTCGCTGCGCGGCCAGTTGCGACTGCTGGCTGTCATCGGCCGGATGTGCAGTTTCGAAATTCAGCACGATGCCCAGATTTTTCGCGCCTTCGGCCCGCAGCGTGGCAATGCCCTGCGCATGGGCCAGCAGGACATGATGCATGGCGCGGGCCGTCGCCCGGATGTCGCGCAGCCCCGGCGCGTGATGGCCAAGGAAATGTGACAGCCAGGCGATGCACCATGGCTCGTTCAAGGTGGCGGTGCTGGTCAGCCGGTCGCCAAGACGGGCATGAACCACGCGGGCATAATCGGCAAACCACAGCGCGCTATCCCGATTTCGCCAGCCGCCCCGATCGGCCAGCGCGGCGGGCAGATCCCAGTGATACAGCGTCAGAAAGGGTTTCAGGCCACGTTTCAGCATGCCATCCACCAGGCGATCATAGAAATCCAGCCCTTGCGGATTTGGGTTGCGCCCATCAGGCATGACCCGTGCCCAGCTTGTCGAAAAGCGATAGGCGTCAAAGCCCGCATCGCGCATCAGGTCCAGATCGCCTTCCCAAAGATGGAAATGGTCGCAAGCAAATGCGCCGCTGCTGCTGTCGGAGATATTGCCCGGCGTTGCCGCGAAACTGTCCCAATGCGATGGACCGGCTCCGCCGAATCGGGATCCTTCGATCTGATAGGCGGCGGTGGCGGCACCAAAGATGAAATCTTCGGGAAAGTCGGTTCTGCTGGGCAGCATGGCGGAACTCCGGTCGGGAACAGGGACAAACTGCCATGCCACCGCCCGTGGTGGAAGCCTGTCATCGGGGTGCCATCCGCCCCGCCGCGATGCTATCTGGCAAGGCAGCGGAATGGATGCAGGGCGGTTGCAGGAACGGATGCAGATATTTGACAAGATCATTTCCGACCGCGGGTCGCGCTATGCGGTCTCGGGCGGAGCGGCCTCGACCCGCGAAGAGGTCGCGGCCCTGTTGGCGCAGCTGAAGCGCAACAAGCGCTTTGCCAAGGCCACGCATAACAGCTGGGCCGCAATCCTGTCGGGTGAGCCGGTCAAGGATGACGATGGTGAATCCGGCGCAGGCGCATTGATGCTGCAGATGCTGGAAAGGGCCGGGCTGCAGGATCACGTGATCATCGTGACGCGCTGGTATGGCGGCAAGCATCTGGGCGGCGACCGGTTCCGCCATGTTGCGGATGCGGTGCGCCACTATCTGCGCGAAACGGGTCTGAACGGGGGCGCCTAGGGTGTCCTAGTCCTGTCCGGCCAGCTTTTCGGCCATGTAGCGCTGGAAATTCTGTTCCTTTTCATATCCATGTTCGCGGACCCATTGAAACAGGAACAGCGTGGTCCCTTTTTCAAAGGCGCCGGGCATGGTGGCCACTGCAGCCTGTGCGGCGCTGACATCTTCGGGCACCTCTTCGGGCAGAAACAACATGGTGGGCGTGAAGATCGCACCCCAGCGGTTGACCATCTTCTTTTCGCTCAGCTCGGTGCCATCGAAATCGGTCACCTCGACATCGCCGAACATGTTCAGCTGCACCACGAAATAATTGTCCGCGATATAGCTGGCGATCTCGGGATCGGAAAACACCTCTTCATGCATGCGGGTGCAATAGATGCAGCCGCGCTGTTCGATCAGCACCATCAGCCGCTTGTTCTCGGAGTTGGCTTCGGCCAGATCCTCGCGCAGATCCTTGAATGTCTCGCGGATCCAGGGCTCGTCATGCAGACCGTCATCGCCGAGCGTCGCGGCGGACAGGGGCGAGGCCAGCGTGGCCGCGAACAGCAGCGGGGGCAGAATTGATCGAAGAAAACTCATCTCGGCCTCATGTCAGGTCAGTGTGGCGGTCCAGTCGAAATTGCGGATCATCCAGTCGGCAATCAGGTTGACGGTATTGGTGGCGATCAGCAAGGCAAAGACGATCAGCATGATCCCCATTACCCGTTCGACATGGCGAAGATAGCGGCGGTTGCGATTGGCCCATGCCAGAAACGGTTTGGCAAAAAAGGCCGCCAGCACGAAGGGCAGGGTCATCGCCAGCCCGTAAACCAGCAGCAAGCTGCCGCCCCGCCACAGATCCTGCGAGACCGAAGCCACCATCAGGATCGCCGTCAGCGCCGGGCCGACGCAGGGGGTCCATCCAAATCCGAATGCCAGCCCCATGACATAGGCCCCCAGCAGAGAGGCGGGGCGGGCTGGCCCCTCGATCCGGGCTTCGCGATACAGGAAAGGAATCCGCAGCACGCCAAGGAAATGCAGCCCGAACAGGGCCAGAATGGCCGCAGCCAGATAGGACAGCGGTTGACGCCATTGTGCAAAGAGCTGCCCCAGCGCTGTCGCACCCAGACCCAGCAGCACGAAAATACTGGTCACGCCCAGGGCAAAGGCGATAGCGGACAGGACCAGACGGCGCTGCGCCCCCGCCGAAATGCGCCCGTCGCTGCGCAGTTCGGCCATGGAAATTCCGGCCATATAGGACAGGTAGAAGGGCACCATCGGCAGGATGCAGGGGGACAGGAATGACAGCAATCCGGCAATGGCCGCGCCCAGATATCCGATTTCAAACATGCCCGCTCCTGTTTGGTTCCCCCGCAACGGGCGCGGGATCGCCAGACTGATAGCAGAACGACGCCCGCGCGAAAGGGTGCGCGGGCGGATATTGTTCAACGGCTGTCAGATCGCGCCCGATCCCAGATAGTCCGCTATGGCCGCGCGCACGCCATGTTCATGGATCAGCGTCAGGCGCTCGGCAAAGCTTTTGCAAAAGCGCGGATTGTCGGCCAGCGCCCCGAATACCGCGCGGTTTTCAAGGAAGGCCTGTGGATCCTGACGCGATGCCAGCGCAAGACGGCGCAGCATCTCGTGATTGTCGTCATTGGGCGGCAGCGCATTCCCGGCCTCGTCACTGCCTTCGCAATAGCGGCACCAGAAGGCGACTTCTTGCGCCAGACCGTCAATCGCGCCATCGCCGCGCAGCCCGTCGGCCAGCGTCGGCAGGATGAATTTCGGCTGCCGGTTCGATCCGTCCTGGCAGAGGCGCGCGATGGTATCGCCGATTTCGGGATTGGCAAAGCGCGAGACGATCAGGTCAAGGTAGCTGGCGAAATTCACACCTTCGATGGGATCCAGCGTCGGAATGATCTCGCGGCTTTCCAGCGCCGACAGCCATGCGGTGATCAGCGGATCTGCCATGGCCTCATGCACGAAATGATGGCCCAGCAGGGCAGAGGGATAGGCGATGGCGGCATGTCCGCCATTGAGGATGCGCAGCTTCATCAGTTCATGCTTGCTGACATCATTGACAAATTCTGCACCGACGCGTTCCAGCGCAGGACGGCCCTGGGGGAAGTTGTCCTCCAGGACCCATTGCCGGAAAGGCTCGCAAACGACGACGGCATCGTCGCTGATCCCGAAACGTTCGCGCACAAGGGCCCTTTCGCGATCCGAGGTTGCAGGCGTGATGCAATCGACCATGGAGTTGGGGAAGGCCACATTGTCGCGCACCCAAAGCGCCAGATCGGGATCGGACAGCTGTGCCAGTTCAGTGACCGTGCGGGCGCAGACATGGCCGTTTTCGGGCAGGTTGTCACAGGACATGACGGTAAAGGGGGGCAGGCCCGCAGCACGGCGTCGGCGCAGGGCCGCCAGAATCATGCCAAAGACGCTTTTCGGTTCGTCGGGATGGGCGGCGTCATGGACCATGTCGGGATGGCTGGCATCGAAACCGTCGGTCTTGGCATCGACGTAATAGCCACCCTCGGTGATGGTCAGTGACAGGATGCGGATGGCCGGATCGGCCATGGCGGCAATGACGGACTGCGGATCGACGTCCACGAAATCGATCATCGACCCGATCACGCGGGCATTCAGCCCCTTGGGGTCCAGTTCGATCAGGGTGGTCAGCCAGTCCTGCCGTTCCAGCCGCGCGCGCATGACGCTGTCTCCGGCGCGCACGCCTGCGCCGACCAGCGCCCAGTCATGGCTTTCGCCCAGCTCGAACAGCCGGTCGAGATAATAACCCATATGTGCGCGGTGAAAATTGCCGACCCCGACATGCAGGATGCCGGGCGAAAGATCATCGCGCCGATAGCCGGGGGTCTCGACGGATTGCGGCAGTTGATCAAGCGCAGAGAGTGACAGGGGGGTCGTCATCGCGGAACCTTTCGTCAAAGGCCCGTCATGTCGCAAAGCGAGGGATTGCGCGTGTCGGGCTGTCATGGACCGGAAATGCGGCGCATCGCCCGCGCCGCCGGTGATATCTGTTCAGGACGGTCCGGGGCAGCGCCCTTGCGGCGCACCCCAGCCTGTTTCTTCTTCAGGGCGCCATACGGTCGCCATTGGCGTCGAATCGGTGGATCTTGTCCTCGGCCGGGGTCATCCAGATCGTATCGCCGTGACGCAGCGCGACCTCGCCATCCGCGCGTACGGTGACGGCCTCGGCCAGACCGGTATCCTCGACATAGAAGAATGTGTCGGAGCCCAGGTGTTCGCTGACCCCGATGCGCCCCTTCCATTTGCCGCTGTCGGGCGAAACGGAAATATGTTCGGGACGCACGCCGATGGTCTCGGCACCGTATTCGCGCGCGGCATCGCCCGTGAACAGGTTCATTTTCGGGCTGCCGATAAAGCCGGCGACAAAGACGTTGCGCGGGTTGCGATAGAGTTCCAGCGGGCTGCCCACCTGTTCGATCCGGCCCGCATGCAGCACGACGATCTTGTCGGCCATGGTCATGGCCTCGACCTGGTCATGGGTGACATAGATCATCGTGGTCTTCAGCCGATTGTGCAATTCGCTGATTTCCAGCCGCATGCCGACGCGCAGGGCCGCATCCAGATTTGACAGGGGTTCGTCGAACAGAAAGGCTGAAGGCTCGCGCACGATCGCCCGGCCGATGGCGACACGCTGGCGCTGACCGCCGGAAAGTTGTCCGGGGCGGCGGTCCAGGTAATCGGTCAGGTTCAGCGCCTTTGCCGCATTGTCGATGCGGCGTTTCTGTTCGGCCTCGTCAAGCCCCGCCATGCGCATGGGAAAGGCGATATTCTTGCGAACCGACATATGCGGGTAAAGCGCATAGGATTGAAACACCATCGCCAGACCGCGCTTGGCGGGGGACAGCGGGGTGGCATCGACGCCATCGATCAGGATGCGCCCGTCACTGACATCTTCCAGCCCGGCAATCAGGCGCAGCAGGGTGGATTTTCCGCAGCCCGAGGGACCGACGAAGACCACGAATTCACCGTCTTCGATGTCCAGGTTCAGTGGCGGGATGACCTCGGTCTCTCCGAAACGCTTGGCCACGCCTTCCAGGGTAATGCGTCCCATGATTTGTCTCCGTTACTTCACCGCGCCAAAGGTCAGGCCGCGAACAAGTTGCTTTTGGCTGAACCAGCCAAGGATCAGGATCGGCGCGATGGCCATGGTCGAGGCCGCGCTGAGTTTCGCATAGAACAGCCCTTCGGGGCTGGAATAGCTGGCGATGAAGGCCGTCAGCGGCGCGGCATTCGCAGCTGTCAGGTTCAGTGTCCAGAATGCCTCGTTCCAGGACAGGATGACATTCAGCAGCAGGGTCGAGGCGATGCCCGGTACGGCCATCGGCGTCAGCACGTAGAGGATTTCCGATTTCAGCGTGGCGCCATCCATGCGCGCGGCCTCGAGGATCTCGCCCGGGATTTCCCGGAAATAGGTATAGAGCATCCAGATGATGATCGGCAGGTTGATCAGCGTCAGGATGATGATCAGACCGCTGCGCGTGTCCAGCAGACCCGTGTTGCGAAACAGCAGATACAGCGGCACCAGCACGCCGACCGGCGGCAGCATCTTGGTGGACAGCATCCACATCAGCACATCCTTGGTGCGCTTGCCCGGCACAAAGGCCATGGCCCAGGCCGCGGGGATGGCAATGATCAGCCCGATCAGCGTCGAGCCGAAGGAGATCACGACCGAGTTCCAGAAATGCCGGAAGTAGTTCGAGCGTTCCTGCACGGCGGCATAGTTTTCCAGTGTCCAGTCAAAGAACAGGAAACGGGGCGGGGTCGCGACGGCCTCGGCCTCGGTCTTGAAGCTGGTCAGGACTGTCCAGAAGATCGGAAAGAAGATCAGAAGGCCGATCGTCCAGGCGATGACGGTCATGATCGCCTTGCGGCGGGGGGTGATTGCGCGTGCCATGGTCGGTTATCTCCTCACGCGTCCAGATTCTTGCCGATCATCCGCATCAGGAAGATGGCAACGATATTGGCCAGGATGATGGCGACAACGCCCCCCGCCGATCCCAGTCCGACATCGAACTGCAGCAGCGACTGGACGTAGACAAGGAAGGTCAGATTGGTCGTGGCTGTGCCGGGGCCGCCATTGGTTGTCACCAGGATCTCGGCAAAGACCGACAGAAGGAAGATGGTCTCGATCAGGATGACGACGGTGATCGCGCGCGACAGATGCGGCAGAATGATGAACCAGAACCGCTTGAGCGTTGGCGCGCCGTCCATTTCGGCGGCTTCCAGCTGTTCGCTGTCCAGGGATTGCATCGCCGTCAGCAGGATCAGCGAGGCAAAGGGCAGCCATTGCCAGCTGACGATGCCGATGATCGACATCAAGGGTGCTTCGGTCAGAAAGTCGACCGGCTGCATGCCAAGGGTTTTGAACAGCCAGGCAAAGATGCCGTTCACCGGGTTCATGAACATGTTCTTCCAGACCAGCGCCGAGACCGTCGGCATGACGAAGAAGGGGGCCAGCACCAGAAGGCGGACGAAGCCCTGTCCCCAGAACGGCTGGTCCAGCAGCAGGGCCATCAGGACTCCGCCTGTCACGCTGACCAGAAGCACGCCGCCCACCAGCAGCAGCGTATTGACCAGAGCCGAGGTGAATGCGGGGTCGCTGAAGAAATAGCGGTAGTTTTCCAACCCCGCCCAGCTTTCCATACCCGGCATCAACAGGTTGTAGCGGAGAAGCGAGAAATACACGGTCATCGCCAGGGGCACGATCATCCACATCAACAAGAGGATGACGGCGGGCGAGATCATCAACCGCGCGGCTGTTTTCGATGCCTTGGTTGCCATTGGAATCGCCTTTCGGATCGCGACATCTCATGCGCTTCACAAGTTGAAGCGCATCGGTAGAAGTGTCGCGGCGTCTGCTGTTCTTGAAGAAATTGGCGGGCCGGCCGGAGGAGGGCTGGCCCGCCGTTCGGCCTACTTGAAATACCCCGCGCGGGTCATTTCCCGTGTCGTCAGCTGCTGGGCATTCTGGAGCGCCTGTTCAGCCGAGACCTGCCCTGCGAGAGCGGCCGAAAACTGTTGCCCGACCAGGGTTCCGATACCCTGAAATTCCGGGATCGCGACGAATTGCACGCCGGTATAGGGGACGGGGTCCACGGTGGGATTGATCGGATCCGCGGCCATGATGCTTTCCAGAGTCATCTTCGCGAAAGGCACCTTCTGGTATTCGGGGTTGTCATAGAGGGATTTGCGCGTGCCCGGCGGAACATTGGCCCAGCCTTCGTTCTCGGCGATCAGCGCGGTATATTCCTTGGATGTGGCCCAGGCGACGAATTGCTTGGCGGCATCGACATGCTGCGATCCTGCCGGAATGCCAAGGGTCCATGCCCACAGCCAGTTGCCGCGCTTTCCCAGACCGTTATCGGGCGCAAGTGCGAAACCGACCTGATCGGCAACCGTCGATTCATCGGGATTGGTCACGAAAGAGGCCGCGACGGTGGCGTCGATCCACATGCCGCATTTGCCCTGTTGGAACAGTGCCAGGTTTTCATTGAAACCGTTGCTGGCTGCTCCGGGGGGGCCGTAATTGGTCACCAGGTCCAGGTAGTCGGTCAGCGTGTTGCGCCACGGCTCGCTGTCGAACTGGGGGGTCCAGTTCTCGTCGAACCAGCGGGCGCCATAGCTGTTCGCCATCGCCGACAGGAATGCGACGTTTTCGCCCCATCCGGCCTTGCCGCGCAGACAGATGCCATAGACTTCGTTGTCCTTGTCGGTCATGGCCGCAGCGGCTTGCTTGATGAGGTCCCAACTGGGTGCGTCAGGCATTTCCAGCCCGGCTTTCTCCATCAGGTCCTTGCGATACATCACCATCGAGCTTTCGCCATAGAAGGGCGCGGCAAACAGTTCGCCATCAATGGTCAGGCCATTGCGAATGGCGGGCAGCAGGTCGTCGACGTCATATTCGGCAGGCAGATCGTTCAGGGGCACAAGCCAACCTTGCCCGGCCCAGATCGGAACCTCGTAGGTGCCGACCGTGACAACATCATATTGCGCGTCATGAGAGGCACCACTGGTCGCGACATCGGTGGTGACGCGCTGGCGCAGGACGTTTTCCTCAAGCGTGACCCATTCCAGTTTGATGCCGGGGTGCTGTGCGGTGAACTCATCCGACAGGCTCTGCATGCGGATCATGTCGCCGTTGTTCACGGTGGCGATGGTCAGGGTGACGCTATCCTGGGCAAGGGCAGTGCCCGCAAGCGCACAAAGCGCGGTGGCGCCCATGGCGGCGCGTATTGTCTTGTTCATCGTGATCCTCCCTTAGATCTGGGCATATGCCAATCCCATGGGCAAATACTCACAACTTGCAGGCATTCTGTCAAGATGGATCTATGGAAAGGCCCCGCTCTCGCATGAGAGGCGGGGCCTAAATAACTGTAACAAAATTCAAAATTTCTTATCCGGAATCGGCCATGATCAGCAGTCGTTCAGCGGTTGCCTCCGACGTTATCAGCCCGTTGACCAGCCGTCCCGTCAGTGCCGCACGCATGGCGGGTACTTTGGCTTCTCCTGCGGCTACGGCGATGACCTGATTTTCCGGCGCTTGTGGCAGGGGGGCCGAGGCCACGCGGGCATTGAAATCGCAATCTATGATCCGCCCCTGGGCATCATAGACCCAACTGGTGATCTCTCCCGCAGCGCCGGCCCTGGCCAGTTGCTCCATCTCTGCCGCGCTGGCGAAACCATCAATGAACAGCGGTGCGCTGCGATCCATCTGGCCAATGCCGACCAGCGACAGATGCGCCTTTTCGCACAGAGAGATCGTGTTGCGCACGGCTTCCTGGCTTTGCAAGGTGGCAAGTTCGGCGGCATCGCGGGCCACCACCGGAAGCGGATAGGGATAGTGAGGCGCATCGATGCGCTCGGCAAGCCGGATCGTCGCGTTATAGGGCGAGGCCGAGCCATCCTGCATCATGTTGCCCAGACGCGAAACGATCACATGTTGCGGGCATGACATGCGTGGCAATTGTTCGACGGTGGATTTCAGTGCCCGACCGGTGCCGAGGCTTATGATCCGGCGTTCCGGTGATTTCAGCACGCGTTCCAGTTCGGCTGCGGCGGCAATGGCCAGCCCGGTCAGAAGGTCCGGCGCATCAGGATCCGAGGGCACGACCTCGCAAAGGGTCAGTTCAAAGCGGTCTTTCAATGCGTTTGCCAGATCCATGCAGCGTGCGATCGGGTGATCCAGCCGAACCTTGATCAGCCTTTCGCTGACCGCCATGGCCACAAGGCGTTGCGCGGATTGACGGCTGACGCCAAGCTTGCGGGCGATTTCATCTTGGGTGTTGCCCGCGACATAGTAAAGCCAACCGGCACGCGCGGCATCATCAAGGCGTGTCGTCTCGGGGTTGAAACGTCCTGCATTCACGAATGGGCCGCCTTCTGTTGGATTCCACCCAAGAGATGCTCAAATTCGTTCCAATTGTCAAAAGCAGGCACATCGGATCGTTGGTGCGGGACGTCCTTCAGATGGGTGCCGCCGGTGTAATGCAGAACGATCATGCCCGCCGCCAGACCCGCATCAATGCCGGGAGGGCTGTCTTCGATGACCACTGTGCGGGCGGGGTTGCTGTTCATCTGATGGGCGGCGAAAAGGAACAGATCCGGGGCTGGTTTGCCACGGGCGACCTGGCTGGCGGTAAAGACATGCGGGCCGAAACATTCGCTCAGTCCCAGGATCTCCAGGGTGCGGCGCACGCGCGGCGGGCTGGAAGAGGTGGCTACGCAGATCGGCAGGTCGATCCGGTCCAGCAGGTCGCGCAGGCCCGGTGTCGGGACCAGATCCTTTTCGAAGCGTGCCAGAAGGGTGGCGCGGTAGCGGGCCTCGAAGTCATCGGGCAGAGGGGTGCCGAAACGGTCGCGGATCGTCTGCGCGACGGTGGGAAAGCTGCGCCCCAGAAAGTCGCGCCGAACATCTGCGAATGTGACGGGAATGCCGATCTCGGCCAGTTGTTCGATCAGAACCAATGCGGACAGGACTTCACTGTCAGCGATCACGCCATCACAGTCGAAAATAACAAGCTCGGGCCGCAATCGGGTCTCCTGCACAGGGGCGGATTGGCCTGTCCGGCACGGATCCGGTTCTCAAAATGCCTTGGAATTGGGTGCCGATTCCTTTGCCGGGGCAAATCGGTTCATGGCAACCAGACCGATCTGGGTCAGCCCCAGGGTATAGATCAGCAGGCCCGCGACCCAGAGTTCCAGCCGCAGCGCATGATCAACCAATCGGGACAGGGCAGACGGGAAGCCGAGCGAGAGAGCATAGACGTGATTGTCGACATGTGCCTCGTTCAGGCCCAGGACCTTGCCGATCTCGTAGGATTGCAACTCGGCAGCCCAGAGCATCGGGGCATGGAAGGTCTGCCAGAAGATCATCACGAGCCCCAGGATGATGCATGCACCGGCCACGGCAAAGCCGATTCGGTCACGCAGCTGAAAGACCGGTTCGCGGTCCGTCGAGGCCATGAAAAGGCGGGGCAAGAGCGTCGCCAGCATGCCCAGATTTCCTGCCAGCCAATAGCCGATCAAGGCCGCTTTCAGGCCAAAACCGGTGACAAGCGCCATGCCGAATGCCGCAGAACCGCATGCAATCGCTACAATTATGGCGGGCACGATCAGCATGGGCTCACCGTGCCATGAAGCGGTTCGGCCGCTGATCTCTGGTCGGGAGTTCAGTGGGCAAAACCTCACGCAGAGCCGCGCGGCAAGTCATGTCACCTTGACGCTGGCGGTTCCGGTTCATGAAGGGTTCGGCACTAAAATACATGCTTATAAAATAGGTCAAATTCCTTGCGCTGTATAGCGGTGTCGCAACCCCTGGGTGAATTTCACCGCATGGCAAAATCCTGGGGGCGGGACGCTCCGCCTCGACAGAAGCACCGCAACGCAGTCGCTTGACGCCTTGGCAGAGTGGGATTAGGCAGTGGCTGCTGCGTGGGCCTGTAGCTCAATTGGTTAGAGCAGGGCGCTCATAACGCCTTGGTTGGGGGTTCGAGTCCCTCCGGGCCTACCACGTCCACTGCAAGCGCTTGATTATTAATCGCTTTTTCTGAAGTTTACAGAAATACGAGAACGGTTTACTTCGTTCTGTTTTTGTTTCGTTCCAGTAACAAGGAATTTCAACTGGGCCGAAGAGGTGTATTTCTGGGCCTCGGCAAGTGTCTTGTGACCGCCCCATGCCATGATGGCATGCGCAGAACCGCCATGTTCGGCGATTAGAGTCAGGCGGCTTTTCCGCAGTCCGTGGGCGCTTCGTCCGGTCAGACCCGCGTCCTGGGCGGCCTGACGGATCATGTTCCCAAGCCCTTTTACGCTGCGGGATTTTCCACCGGCGGTCTGAAGAAACGTCAATCCGCCGGACATGTGCTTGAGTGATTCGTGCATCATGTCTCGATCATCCAGCCACGTGCCGGCATAGTCGGGAAGTGTTGAAAACCACGGGACGTGGGCCTTGCCGCCAGTCTTGCTCTGGCTGAACACCAGCACGCCATCATCGCGATTGACATGCTGCGGGCCAATGCTGACAGCATCGACGGTGCGGGCGGCGGTCCAGAACAGCAATTCAAAGCACGCCCGCTGCACGGTTCCTATAGGCCATCTGGCGCGAAACGATTCGATTTCGGCGATGCTCCAGGCAGAATAGCCGTCTGTCTTGATGTTTATCTTCCGCAGCCCGACAGATGGATCGGAAGTGATTCTCGCCCCGTCCTTTGCGCTCTTGCAGATCAGTCGCCAGACCTTCAGGCGAGCGTTGCTTTGCCGATCGGTCAGTTTGTCCAGGTCGGCCCTGATGTGATGCTCGCGAAGTCCCGCAATCGGCGCAGTGCCGTAGAGGCTTCGGATCGTGTCGGCCTCTCTTCTGACCTCATGCCGGTAAACCTTCGAGTAGGCCTTATACTTCTTCGATGACAAGACGGCTTCGATTTCCGCCGCGATCGTCCCTCCGGGCGCCTTTCTGTCAGATGGCCGGACCGATGCTTCCGCAGAAGCCCATGCGGCAATAAAGTCAGGGTGCGTCTCGGGAATGCCGTCAGGCAGCTTGATTCGCGTAGGGCGGTGCCAGCGATAGACCTTGCCGCCCTTCGTGACCCTATGGACCCGCGGCAAATTCACAGACCGAATGCCTTGTCGCATGCCTTCACCTCGTCGGCCTCGCCCTCGGAGGGCAGGCCGGAAGCATAAGCATCAAGGGTCAGCCTGTCATAGAGTTTCTTCCCGTCCAGCAACCTGCGCGGGATGCCAAGCGTCCGCAGCTTTGTTTCGCTGACGCCAAGATAGGCGGCTGCGATGGGCGAGGGCAGCAAGCGCGGTGCAAATGACAGATCGGCGCGGCTCATTGCATTCTCCTGTCTGGGCAAGTTGGCGCGGTGGCGGTCTTGCGCCCGCGGCGGATCTCGCGTGCCTTGTGATCCAGCTTGGCGACGGCCATGACGGCGGGCTTCAGCTCGGCGGGGGCTTCGTCGTATTTCACGCCAGTCCAGCGCCCGCTCAGTCGGGGCAGCAGGGCCCGCGGGATCAGTTCCCAGTTGTCGGGGTCGCAATTGGTCTTGTCGCCATCCAGGCATTTCAGGACATGGCCTTTCGGGACCGGTCCATAGCGCTGTTCCCAGAGATAGCGGTGCTTGTGCACGGGGCGGGTGTCGGCGCCGGTCCAGGGGTTCTTCTCGGCGACGATCATCACGACATAGCCGTCCTTGCTGTCGATGCGCTCATGCCCGTGACCGCGATGATTGTGGGGAAGGTTGCCCTTCTTGAACGCGGTGCGCAGGCATTTCTGGCGCAGATCATCCGGCATCGGCTTGCCTTTGTTGTGTGGGGCAAGACCCTTTGGGAACTGCCCGGTGCGCCCGGTCATCCAGCCTTTGCGCTTGCAGAGCGCATTGTAGTTGCTGAGCGACACGTCATCGCGGCTCCAGGTCGCGCAAAACAGGGCGTGTGCCTGACGGCGCGGCATTTTCTTGCGCGCCTCGATCCATGCCAGTTCCTCGGCGCTGTAGCTGATCCGCTTGCCCTTCATTGGTCGGAACTCCCGATCTTGGGCAGCATCGGCATGATCTGCGAGCCATGCTCGGCCCAGAGCTTCGCGGCTTTCAGCTGAAGGTCTGCATTGCCGATGATCTTGTCGGCGACGGAAACGATGGCGTCGGCGCGTTTGGCCTCTTGCTCGATCTGGTCGCTGTTCAGATCCTCATCCGACAGCCGTTCGAGCGCGGCAAAGAGGTGATTGTTCAGGTCGCCAAGCTTGTTCTTCATGATGATATTTCCCTCTGATGTGGGGCGCGGGATCGTGCGCCGGTCAGACGAGCAGCCACAGGGCGATGGCCCCGCCCGCGAAGGTGCAGGCCATCGCGATCAGGGCCGCGATAATATCGCCCCAGATGATGGCCTGAAGCGGCGTCAGATCATCGGGTTCGGCAATGGCTGGCAGGTCGATTGGCAGGGTTTCGGTGTCGTCAGAGATCCGGCGTTGCGCGGCGATCATCGCGAGACGGCAGCGTTCGGACGCCTCGCGCTGGGTCAGGTCATCCCAGCCCAGATAGGGCGAGGCATAGACGATCCGGCATTCCTGATCGGTCAGCGGGCGGGTGCGATGCGATGCGTTCATCACTGCGGCCTCCGCAGCGATCGGGGGCGATGCGGCAACTGGCGAGCGGGCTGGCCATGGGCAGAGGCGGTGACAAGCCATGCCAGGCGGCGCAGGGATTCAGGGGCCGCCGCTGCGGCATTGGCGCAGGAGACCAGCGCACGCGCGTCATCGACGATGGCCGGGGTGATCGGGAGAAAGTGAGAGCGTGGCAGAGACATCGTTCAGATCTCCATCGGGTTTCGATGGTCTGAAGATGCGCGGTAAAATAACCGCTGTCAATAATGGGCGGTAAAAAAACCGCTAATAGATAGTTTTGTGCGATTCGCGTTTCTGCACGCGACATCTGGCAAAGTTCATTATGTGCAGTCTTGTGTCTGCCTTGATCGTTCGCTTAATGTTCCGTTGCGTAAGGTGGGAGGGCAACGATGACCGAGGTGGAGATTTTTCGACAGAGGCTGAAAGAGATCATTCTGACTCCTCCCGGTTCTGATCGCGAAACCCTCTTGCAGCAGCTCGTATCATCTGAAGCTCTGAAGCATCTAGTTGATGCAGAAGGTCAACAATTTCAGAAATTACAGAGTCTTCTGGGGCTGGATCCGGCCCCTCTCCGGTAAGAAGCCAATCCGGGGTGACGCCCAATGCGGCCGCGACCTGCTCAATCTTCGCTATCGTCGCACTTGCAGGTTTTCCAGCGGCCACACTGCGTCGCCAGTTCCGGATTGTGTCGGAGGAACCGGTTGCCGCCATGGAGATGGCGCGCTCGCTGGTTTTCTGGCCATCAGCATTCATCAGTTCGATGCGACTGCTGATCCTGGCTAAGATTGCATTCATATCCATGGCGGGAAAAATACCGCACTATAGCGGTTTAATAGAGCGGTTAAAAAACCGTTGACAATGCGGTAAAGAAACCGCACACATTGAACATGATCGATGTGACTTCTCTCATAAAACGTGCCGACGCCTACAAGCGCGCCGCGGGAATCAGTGAAGACAAGACCGTTTCCTATCGCGTCTTTGGCGATGGGAAGAAGTTGTCCGCAATGCGTGCCGGGGCCGACATCACGACCCGCCGTTTCAACGCGGCGATGGAGTGGTTCGATCGCAACTGGCCTGAAGACACCAACTGCACAAATCATAACGAGTACTCCCATGTTCAATCAGAAGATACCGATGCAGCGTGATCGCTGCGGTCGTCAAATGTCCCATGCCAAACAGTTCGAGGGCCGTGCGCGCAATCGCGCGGCGATGCGTCGGGCGCATGTTCACGCGCAGCGTCCCGACCGTGCGCGGTTCCTGCGGCGCTGGTCATTGCTGATGATTGCCAGCTTTGACAGCCGCGAAGCCTGCGCCGTGCATTTCGGCGTGACCTTCCAGACGGCCTGCAACTGGTTTGACGGGCTGAATGCGCCTTATGGCCATCACGTCGATTACGCGCATGCCACCTTGCCGCGTTTCGACCAGATCATGCGGCGTGGGTGATGCAGATCGGGTTAACAGGTTGCCCGAGGCGGGGGAGAGGTAGGGGCGCAGTACCTGGCCATGCACCCGTCGCGATTTCGTCCGCCTCGGGCGGCTGTGGAACCGGGATCGCGAAACCTGCGGCTGGCCCGGCCGAGAGTTGCGCGGGGGTGACGGAAGATCACCTTCAGCGGGCGGGGCAGAGTTTCCTGCCGGTCCGGGTCTTTGCCCGGTCCTGCAGATCTGCAGCGCAAAAGCTTTTTCCGAATATTTTGGGGGTGGAGATGACTGTCCGATTGTCCGGTTTCAAAAGCTCGCGGCTGCCATGCGTCGTGAAGGGCAATGAGCATATCACCGAAGACGATTGTCGCGAGCTGTGGTGTGCTGTGCTGGCCGAGGCGTGGCGCGAGGCATTCACGACCAGCACGACGGCTACCCCCAGGGATATCGCTGTTGCGCGCCGCTGGTTCGGATCACGCGATTTCCATACGGTCTGCGCCCTTGCCGGTCTGGACGGGGATTACGTGATGTGCGGGTTCAGGGCCGCAGTGCGCGGCGACCGGCCAAAGGATGTCGGCTTCAATCCCCGCGGCACCGGTCCGGTCCCGAAGGTCTGGGTGGCGGCATGAATACCTCTGTTCGCAACCTTAAGCCCGTGGATAGTGGAAACCTGCCGGCCTATCCGATTTCCAGCAAGGATCGGTTGGATTCGCATTTCTTCATCCAGTGGAACCTCAAGCGCTGGCGCAAGAGCCGGTTTCGTCAGCTTGCTGATCCCGAGGTGGGGTGGGTTGGTTTCCAGCTGTTCTGCGAGGCCCATGACGAAAGCCCGGTTGGCACGTTGCCGATTGACGAAAGGCTGCTGGCGCGGGCGGGCGGCGTGTCGGTCGAGAAATGGCGCGATCTGTGCGCAAGGCCGATCTCTCCGCTGCACAACTGGTACAGGGTCCGCTGTGACAACGGCGAGATCCGCTTTGCCCATGAGGTGGTCACCCAGGTCGCCATCGAGGCCCTGAACAGTCACCGCAAGAACCGCCTGGATATGGATCAGCGACGCCGGGCCAAGCGCATCAAGGATCTGCGCGAAATGATCGGGGTCCGGATCGGGGCCAAGCAGTTGCTTCAGGCGCCCGACTTCCTCGACCGGTTCAACGACTGGCTTGAAGAGCATCATCCCGAAGCGCAGCGCCGCGAGACATTCATTCGCCAAGCTTTGGAGGAGTTCCAGATGAGGAATGGGGCATGAGCGGTTCCGTCACATTCCGTGATATTCTGTCACCGTCACAGAATATTCCCGGAAAGTTACAGAACGGAACGGAAAAATCACGGAATCTTCCGTGTTTTTTCATGCTCGTCCCTTTTTTTTGCGCGGTTTCTGTCACCGCTGAAAAGAGAAGAAACGAAAAGAAATGAAAAGAGATTACGGGAAGCGCAACAATTCGAGCGCTCTGCCTGTGGATAAGTGGGCAGGCTGAGAAAGGAGGGAAGGCGGATGAATGGTGTAACGGGGCTTTGTTGCACAAATAGGCGGGGGATTCACTGCATGAATCCAGCGTGATAGCTGGGAGGCATGAGCAGTTGGGCCCCTACGAAGTACAAGACCAGGAACTGGCCTTCGTACAACACAGCACTGAAGCAACGCGGATCGCTTTCGATCTGGTTTGATCCGGAGATGGGCTGGACGCCACCGCCAACAGGCAAACGTGGGCGGCAGCAACAATTCAGCGATGCCGCGATCCAGACCTGCCTGACCCTGAAGGTGCTTTTCGGCATGCCGCTCCGGCAGACCACGGGTTTCGTCGAGAGCTTGCTGCGGTTGGTCGGGTTGAACTGGGCGGTGCCGGACTTCAGCACCTTGTGCCGCCGCCAGAAGACATTGAACGTGATCCTGCCCTTTCGTGGCGGCACCGGCCCGCTGAACCTGCTGATCGATAGCACCGGCATCAAGTCGGAAGGCGAAGGGGAATGGAACGCCCGCAAGCATGGCGGCTCAAAACGACGCATCTGGCGCAAGATACACATAGGGATCGACGAAGAAACGATGGAAGTGCGGGCGGTCGAAATCACCACCAGCAATGTCGGCGACGCGCCCATGTTGCCGGAGTTACTCGAGCAAATCCCGCCAAACCAAGCCATCGGTAGCGTCACGGCTGACGGGGCCTACGACACTCGAAATTGCCACGACGCGATTGCCACCCGCTATGCCCACGCCGTCATCCCGCCGCGCAAGAACGCCAAACCATGGAAACCCACAAGCGCCGGAGCTGTCGCCCGCAACGAGGCAGTCAATGCATCGCGATACCTCGGCCGCGCCATCTGGCGAAAATGGAGCGGATACCACCGCCGAAGCCGCGTCGAGAGCAAGATGAACTGCATCAAGCTTCTCGGCCAATCCCTGATGTCGAGAGACTTCAACCGGCAGGTCGCCGAAATCCAGATCCGCGTCGCGGTGCTCAACCGCTACACCGCTCTCGGCATACCCGTCACGGTGCCCGTAGGATAGGTCTGTCCGGGGAAAGGGAAAGTCAGGTCGCAATCCGATTTGTGCAACAAAGCCGTGTAACGGCAGAAGCGAAGGCGCGGGTTGAGCGGTTGCTGATGCAGCCCCTGGCGGGATTGGCGCGCAAACGCGGGGTCAGCGCCGAGGCGCATGAGAAGAGTCTCGAGCGGTTGCGGGGTTTCCTGACCTATATGTCGGATGCGAATCTGGTCGGTCTGGTTGATCTGATTGCGCGTCATGCGTCCAAGGGCGTCTGGCCGGAAGAAGGGCTGGTGCGTGCCTGGGCGATGACCTTGCAGACACCGCCGCCGCGCGACTGCGCCTATGCCCGCAGCCTGATCCGCTCGGCCATGGGGCGGCGCGCGAAGGAGGAAGGCTGGGCGGTCGAACTGTTCCAGGTGGCCCGTCGATTGGGCCCGCCGCCGGGCAAATACATCATCGCCCATCTGAAGCGGGACGCGGAAGAGCATCGCCACCGCCGCCGCGTGATCCGCGAGAATATCGAGGCCGGACTGGCGACAGCCGAAGAGCGCAGGTGGCTGGAGCGCTGGCATGCCGATCTGGCCGAGGTCGAAGCCATCCAGTCGGCAGTGGAAGAAGAGGCAGCAGCATGACAATCATCGACAGGCAGGCCGCATTGCAGCGCCATCAGGACGAGCGGGCGCGGATCGAGGCGATCCTTGCGCGGGCCATGCCGGCCGAGGGCTGCGGCCCTGCCATTCCGGTTGCACCGGCGCGCGGGGCATCAAGATCGGTCACACCGCAGGCCATGGTCCCCGATCCTAGGGACAAGACGGGATGGAAGGCGGAAAGCATGGGCTGGCGCGGGTTCAAGGCCGCAGTGGCGCTGGACATCTTCGATCGGCTGGCGATGAATGCCGCGCGGCGCAAGCAGCCGCCGCCCTTCACCAAGGGACAGGTGTCGATCGCGCGGCTCTATCGCGACCTGGTCGAGCGCCATGACGCAGGTGGCATGAAGCTGGCAAGCCTTGAGGGGCGCATGACATCGGGATCCGGCACCGGCAGGGATTTCATGGATGCCTATCTGGCCGAGGGCGATGCGATCCGGCGGTTGCGGGCCTCGATCGGCACGGGCGTGGCGATGCAGGTGCGACGGGTGCGCCCGTCGGCGCGAGGCGGGCAGGGCGCGCGGCCCATCCTCGACCGGCATCTGGTCGATGCGGTGTGTCTTCATGGCAAGAGCCTGCGCCAGGTGCTGCGCGATCATCGCTGGTCAGATGACGGGAAGCATGCAAAGGCGCTGACATCGGCGCTGCGCTCCTGCCTTGACCGGATGCAGGGCTATCATGGGTAGCGCAAAATTCTGCCTTGACGGTTAATCCCGCACGGCCCCATAAATATCGCCATCATCCAGAATTGCGCCCGGGGGAAACCTTTGCGGGCGCTTTTTCATTGCGAGGTGCGCCATGGTGATGAAGCTGTGCTGTGCGCCGGGTTGTGATGAGATTGCCATCGAGGGCCATCCGCATTGCGAGGAACATGCCGCGCTGGCGCAGGCGCGTCTGAAGGCGCGGCGCGATGTTGCGAAGACTTCGGCGGTCGCGCTGGCGGGCGCGGCGTTCTATCGGACACGGCGCTGGCGCAGGCAGTCGCGGCTCTTTCTCGATCGCCATCCGCTGTGCGCTGATTGCGCCGGGCTTGGCGTGGTCACTGCGGCGCGCGAGGTCGATCACATCACCCCACATCGCGGCGATGCGAAGCTGATGTGGGATCAATCGAACTGGCAGCCGCTGTGCAAGCCCTGCCACAGCAGGAAGACCGCGCGGGAAGTGCTGGTCGGAGCCGGATCTCGCGGCGGGCGCGGCTGAGCCGCAGGGACCGGGGGTGGTCGGAAAATTCTGGCCACCTGCCCGGGACCGGCGGGGGGAGCTTCCTGTTCGTGCGCGGCGATTTAATAAAAAAAGCCCACCTGTCAGCAGGTTAACCGACCTCGATCAGGTGATTTTCTGTCATTCCGGCAAGAGGAGACGCTACATGCGAGGTGCCAAACCATCGCTCGACAATGTCGTCCCGATGAAGGGTGACATGCCGGCACGTCATATCCCGGAACCCTTGCCGCATATGGCAGGCCGGTCCGTCGATGTCTGGAAGGAACTGGCGCCGCTTCTGGTGGCCAGGGATCGCCTTGATCCGCTCTATCTCTACCAGTTCGCCTCCTATTGCGAAGCGGTGGCCAATTTCATCGACGCGACCTACGCGCTCAGCGTCGACGGCCTCTATTACGAGGTCCAGACCCGCAACGGCCGCCAGCAAAAGGCCACGGCGGCATTCCGGGCCCAGCAGGAAGCGATGAACCAGATGCGCCGGGATTCGGCCCTGTTCGGGCTGTCGCCGGTCGATGCGGCGCGGATCTCGGCAGGAGCGCAGGGTGATCTTTTCGAAGACATCATGCGCAAGATCGATGGAACCGATTGACCATCCCGTCTCGCGTTACGCGCTCGACGTGGTCGAGGGGCGCGAGATCGCGGGGGAGCTGGTCACTCTGGCCTGCAAACGCCATCTGCTGGATCTGGAAACCGGCAGGGATCGCGGGTTGTGGTTTGATTGCAAGGCCGCCTCGCGGATCACGAATTTCGCGCAGTTGATCCAGCACACCACCGGGCCAAAGGGCGGCCAGCCGCTCAAGCTGGAACCGTGGCAGGTGTTTCGCCATGGCAGTGTGTTCGGCTGGAAGCGCGAGGAAGATGGGCTGCGCCGGTTCCGCTCGACCTATCACCAGGTCGCCAAGAAGAACGGCAAGACAACCGACACTGCGGTGCCGGCGCTGTTCACCCAGCTGTTTGACGGCGAGGCCGCGCCGCAGGGATATTGCGCCGCCACGACACGCGACCAGGCCGGGCTGCTGTTCAAGGAGCTGAAGCGGATGATCATTGCATCGCCCGCACTCAGCCAGTTGATGAAGCCCTGGCGCAGCTCGATCGAGGTCCCGCGCACCAGTGGCGAGATCAAATGCCTGTCGCGCGACGGCAATACATCGGACGGGATCAACCCGCATTTCGCGGCCCGCGATGAGGTCCACCGCTGGACGGATCGCGAGCTGGCCGAGATTGTCGTCAACTCGATGATCGCGCGGGCGCAGCCGATCGACTGGGCCATCACCACGGCCGGCGCGGATATGGTCTCGATCTGTGGCGAGCTGCGGGATTATTCCGAGCAGGTGCTGCGCGGCTCGGTCAGCGATGACCGGTTCTTTGCCTATGTGGCCGAGCCGCCCCATGAATGTGACATCCATGATCCCAAGATCTGGAAGATGGCCAATCCGAACCTCGGGGTGGCCTTCAAGGAAGAAGATTTTCGCGCCAAGCTGAACGAGGCCCTGGCGATTGCCGGGCGGATGCCGAATTTCCGCCGGTTGCATCTCAACCTCTGGACGGAAGGGGCGCAGTCCTGGATCGAGCGCAGCGTCTGGGACATGGGCGCCGAGCCTTTCGATCCGGTCAGTCTTTACGGGCGCAAGGCCTGGGTTGGATTGGACCTGTCCAAAACAACCGACCTCACCTCGATCGTGGTCGCGGTGCCGATGGACGGGCTGATCTACCTGATCTGCTACAGCTTCCTGCCCTCGGGGCCCAAGGGCTTCATCCAGCGCGCGCAGTCGGAAAAGCGCGAATATGTGCAGTGGCGACAGGAGGGATGGCTGGAGGTCCATGGCGGCGGTGCCATTGATGAGGATCAGGTCATCGAGCGGATGGAGGTCATACGCAATGTCTTTGATGTTCAGGAAGTCGCCTATGACCGCTGGGGCATGAAATATGTCGCCAAGGAACTGACCCGACGGCGCTTCCCGCTGATCGAACATGGTCAGGGCTATGCCTCGATGTCATCGCCGATGAAGCGCTTCGAACAGGCGGTCGCGCGGGGACGCCTTCGCCACAATGGCAACCCGGTGCTCGCCTGGGCCGTGGGCAATGTGCATCGCGATGAAGACGCGGCCGAGAATATCAAGCCCAACAAGGCGCGCTCGAAAGGCCGGATCGATCCGGCCGTGGCTGCGATCATGGCGGTCGGTCGCGCCGAGGCGGCCGAAGGGAAACGCAAGGCTCGGGAGATCGAGACGGTATGAGCATCTTCACGCGGATCTTTGGTGGCAGCTCCGGCCCGCAAAGGCGGGTCGAGCCGCCGGTCCGGGCTGTGGCCTGCGCGGGCGGCCCCGCCGGGACGGCATCGGCCACCAGCTGGATGGCCGATGCCGGCTGGACTGGTCAAAGCCGCGCAAAGACCCTACCGCGCGTCTCGGCCACCATCGCCCAGAAACATGCCACGGTGTTTGCCTGCTGCAATATCATCGCGGGCGATCTCTCGAAGATCCCGCTGAAGCTTTATCGGCGCCGCGATGACGGGCAGGAAGAACGGCTGCGCGATCACCCGGCCGCCTATCTGCTGAATGTCGAAAGCGCGCCCGGTGTTCCGGCGACCGTGACCCGCCTGGTGCTGGGCTATACCTTTGCCCTGCGCGGCAATGCCTATGCCTATGCGCCCCGCGACGGGGCCGGCGAGCTGGAGTTGATCGAGGCGATCGGCCCTGATGCGGTGTCGGTCCTGCGCAACGGGCGCGAGCGGTTTTACGATTTCGAGGATGGGGCAGGGGTTCTGCGCCGGGTGCCGTCGCGCTCCATGCTGCATCTGCGCTACATGGCGCTGGATGGCTGGAGCGGTCGCTCGCCTCTGGAAGTCGCTTTTGAAAGCGTCGGCGTGGCGCTGGCCGGGCAGGAGGCTGCCGCGCGAACAGCCTCGGGCACCTTGCTGCGCGCCTATATCAAGATGGAAGATGTCTTCGAGGATGACGAAGCCTTCCTGCGCAATGGCCGTCGGGTTCGCGCCGCGATCGATGATCCGGAAGCCAATGGCATGCCGATCCTCGGGGCCGGTGACGAGATCAAGCGGCTGGACCTTTCGGCGGCCGACCAGGAACTGCTGGCCTCGCGGCGTTTCGATCGCGAACAGCTCGCCTCGATCTATCGGGTGCCGATGCCGAAGCTGCAGATCCTTGAGAACGGCGTGAAGGCCAATGCCGAGCAGGCCGCCATCGACTATCTGACCGACTGCCTGCTGCATTGGGGCAAGCAGCTTGAAGATCAATATGCGCTGTCGCTGCTGAGCGAGCGGGAACGGCGCAGCGGCTTCTTCTTTCGCCATGATTTCGACACGCTGCTGCGCCCGACCACCAAGGAACGCTACGAGGCGCTTGGAAAGGCCGTTGGCGGGCCGTTCGTCTCGCCCAACGAGGCGCGGCGCAAAGAGGGATGGGCACCGATCGAGGGCGGAGATGCACTCTATCCGCCGCCCAACATGACACGCGACAGCAATGCAGGGGAAAACAGCGATGACGAATAGCATCAAGGCAATGCTGGCGGGGGCGCCCATGGCCATCGCGAGCGATCTTGCCCATGACCTGATGTCGATCGAGCTGCCCGACGCGGCGATGTCGCCCGGGCCGGAGGCGGCGGCACCGGTCGAGCGCTTCACCATCACCCGCGGCATCGCGGTCCTGCCGGTGCGGGGCATCCTGACGCCGAGCAGCGAGATCCTCGAGCGCTATCTGGGCTGGTCGACATATTTCGGGCTGACGGAAGCGGTGGCCGAACTGTCCGAGCGCGGCGATGTCTCGGCCATCGTGCTGGATGTGAACAGCCCCGGCGGGATGGTCGTGGGATGCGAGGGCGCGGCCGGTGCCATTGCCGCGGCAGCGCAGGCAAAGCCCGTCCATGCAATCGCGGCACCGATGGCGGCCTCTGCTGCCTATTGGCTGGCCTCGCAGGCCAACAGCATTGCGGTCATGCCCGGCGGTATCGTTGGCTCGATCGGTGTTGCGATGATGGCATCCTCTGTCGTTGGGCCTGACAGCCATGGCGAGCAAAAGTATTTCCTGACCTCGAGTCATGCCCGCGCCAAGCGCCCCGATCCCGGCACCGAAGAAGGAATGGCCGAGCTGCGCCGGTCGCTGGATGAGGCCGAGGGGCAGTTTCACGCGGCGGTGTCAGCGGGGCGGGGCATCGCGCGCGAGGCGCTGCCGGCGCAACTCTCTGTCACCGGTGACGAACGTGACGGTGGCGCGGTCTTTACCGGCCAGCAGGCGATTGCCCGCGGCCTGGCAGACAGCGTCGAAACAAGGGCGGCCTTCTATGCCCGGATGATCGAGACCTATGGCGCGGCGGGCGCAACCGGCCCGTCGGTCAGGTTCCGCGCGCGGGCCAGCGCCGCTGCGGCGCTCGCCCGGATCTAGACCTTTCTTCCCATTCCTGCCGGTCGCGGCAGGTTCACCCGGGCCGCGCAATGCGCGGCTTCTTTCGTAGGAGCACGGCAATGCCGAAAATCGATGACCTTCGCCGCGACCGTCAGGCCGCTGCCACGAAACTTCAGGACGCCGCCGACGCGATCGCCGCGCTGGAAGATGCCGGAACCGGTCCGGATGAGGATGCCCATAAGGAGGCCGTCGCCGGTTTCGATGCCGCCCAGGCAGAATTTGACACGCTGAATGCCCAGGTGAAACGCGCCGAGGCGGCTGAAGCTGCCCGCGCGGCCGCCGCTGTCGGAGATCAGGGTGCAACGGCGATCCCCGCGCCCCGTCCTGCCGTCGCGGCAGATCCCGATCAGAAAGGTGTCGGGCTGGGCTTCATGGTTCATGCTCTGGCGCGGTGTCGTGGCGATCGGGACAAGGCGGCCAGCTATCTTGATGCCGAGGGGCATTCGGGGATCTCGGCGGCGCTGTCGGGGGCCTCGGAAACCGCGGGCGGCGTGACCATCCCCCGGCCCCTGGCGCAGGAAATGATCGAGCTTCTGCGCTCGCGTGTCGTGGTGCGCCGGGCCGGGGCCCGGACCTTTCCGATGCCGGCCGGTCAGATCCGCCATTCCAAGCAGACCGCCTCGGCCACCGCGAGCTATGGCGCCGAGAATGCCCAGATTGCACCGAGCGAGCCCGAGTTCGACAAGCTCGACCAGTCCTTCAAGAAGCTGACCGGGCTGGTGCCCGTCGGCAATTCGCTGTTGCGCCATTCCGGCATGGCCATGGCGCAGCATGTGCGGGACGATCTTCTGAAGGTCATGGCCCGGCGCGAGGATCTGGCCTTCATTCGTGGCACCGGCACGGCCAATACACCGCGTGGGATCCGCAACTGGCTGCTGGCTGCAAACTGGATCGCCGCAACCGATGCAGGGATCGCGGCCAGCTCGGCGGCGGCCGAGGCGGCGCTGCGCACGGTCGTGTCGCGCGTCGAGGATGCCGATGTGAACATGAGCCAGGCGGGCTGGATCATGCGGGCCTCGGCCAAGAACTTCCTCGCCAATCTGCGCGATGACAATGGCAACAAGCTGTTCCCCTCGATCGAGGCCAATGGCCAGTTGCTGGGCTGGCCGATCCACATCACCTCGCAGATCCCGAACAATCTCGGATCCGGCGGTGATGAGACCGAGATCTATTTCGGGGAATTCTCCGAGGCGATGATCGGGGACAGCATGGATCTGAGCATCGGTGTGTCTACGGAAGCCGGGTATTTCGACGGCACGGAATGGGTCTCGGCCTTCCAGAACGATCTGACCCTGATGCGCGCCATCTCCGAGCATGATTTCGCGCTGGAACATGACGTGGCCTTCGCCGGTTTCAATGCCGCCGGCTGGTCGCTCTGATCGCCCGGGCGTGCGGGCGCAGATCCCGCGCGCCATTCCGTCCCCCAAATTTTCGGAGAGCAGCCATGAAGAGAGTGGCCATTGAATTCACGCGCGGCTGGTCGCGCTACAATCCCGGCGAGATCGCCGCCTTTGATGAAGCACAGGCCGTCGAACTGGAGAAATCCGGCTTTGCCAAACGCGCGAAGAAGCAACCCGCCCCCAAGCTGGAAAAGCTGACACTCGAGATCGGTGATATCCGCGACACCGATGCCTTCAAGGAGGCCCTGGGCGAGATCGAGCGCGAATGGCAGCGGCTGGAAGAAGAACGGGCCCGGCTGCTGGCTGAAGAGAAGCGCCTCGAAGGCGTTCGGGCAGAACTCGACCAGCGCATCGATGCCTCCGATCCGGGCGATTTCGGGGTCGTTGATGACAAGGACACGGCTCAAGACGGCGCGGAACCGGCAGAGCCCGAGGTGAAGCGTCCCGCCAAGGGCGGCCTGCCCAAGCAGGGCCGCTAGGGCGCGCTCACCATGAAGGTTCTCACCGATATCGTAGGGCTGCCGATCTCGGCCTCGGAGCTGATCGATCATATCCCCTTCGATCCCGAGGCCGCGCCCAAGCTGCAAGCGCTGATCGAGGCGGCCGTGTCGGTCGTCGAGACGGCCACCAACCGCCCGATGATGCGGCGCGAGGTCGAGATCGAGCTGCCCGCCTGCGGCTGGTCGCTCTTCTGGCTGCCCTGCGCGCCGGTCATTGCGCTGAGGGACGCGGAAGGTGCCGAACTGATCAGCGGTTTCAACGAGCCGCGCATCCGCCGGGGCACCTATGCTGGCGAGACGATCATTGCCGAGGTCGGCTATGAACATCGGGACAGGATCCCGCGCCAGATGCGCCAGGCGGTGATCCTGCTGGTGAAGGAATGGCTCGAGACCGAGATCTCGGTGGGCGAGCGCTATGATGCGCCGGTGCTGAGCTTCGGGTTTCACAGGCTGATCAAGCAGGTCAAATATACCCGCCCGCAGGTGCTGTGCTGATGGCGAGGTTTTCTTATGACCGGTCGGTGCAGTTCTTGCGGGCGGAAATCGTCGATGACGGGTTCCAGTCGCGCCGGGGTGAATATCGTCCCCATGGACCTCGTTGCTGGGCTGCAAAGAGCGAAATCAGCGACGCTGAGAAGTTCGGCGCGGGATCGGTCGTGCCCAACCTGCAGGCGAGGTTCAGACTGCCCTGGTCGAATTTTGCCGCCGGCATCGCACATACCGATCGGATGGCCTGCGAGGGCCGCGTCTACGCGATCGTCGGTATCAAGGAGATCGGGCGCCGGGCTGCCCTCGAGTTCACGACCGCATCGGTGACGCCATGAGTGTCACCATTGATGTCGAGGGCTTTGCCGAGCTGGAGAAGGCGCTCGACAACCTTTCCAAATCCGCGGGCAAAGCAGTCCTGCGCCGTGCATTGAAGAAGGCCGCGCAGCCGACGGCGGATCTTGCCCGCTCGATGGCACCGGTCAAGACCGGCAAACTGGCGAAATCGGTGATCGTGGGAACCCGGCTTGACGGTCGCCAGGCGCGGATCCACCGGCGCATGTTCCGCGATGACAAGGCAGCGGTCGAGATGTTCGTGGGGCCGTCCTATCTGCGTGGGGATGGCGGCAGACATGGCCATCTGGTCGAGTTCGGAACCAGCAAGATGGCGGCGCGACCCTTCATGCGCCCGGCATGGGATCAGGACAAGAACGCCATGCTCGAGCGGCTGTCCGACGAGCTGTGGGCCGAGTTGGAAAAGAGCATCAGGCGCGCCGAGAAACGGGCCGCGAAACTGGCAGCGAAAGGCTGAGCCATGGAAGAGGCGTTCCGCGCGATCCTGCTGGGCAATACCGCCATTGCGGTGCGGGTCGGGGATCGGGTCGACTGGGGCGAGGGGATGCAGGGCGGCGCGCTGCCCTCGATCACCTTGCAGGTGGTCAGCAGCGCAAACCAACACAGCATGCAGGGCCCTGACAGGCTGTCACAGTCGCGGGTTCAGGTCGATGTTTACGCAGCAAGCTATGGCGATGCGAAGGTGCTGCAACGTGCTGTCCTGGGCGCGCTGGACGGATATCGCGGCGGCTCGATGCAGGGAATATTTCACGCGGGATCGCGTGATGGACGGGAAACCGGAACCAGTGAGGCCGAACGGCCTTACCGGGTCTCGATGGATTTCATGACAAACTGGAGCGAATGACATGCCTGATGGTCAGATCGGCTATGGCAGCCGGGTGCGGATCGGAGTCGGCGAGACCCCGACCTGGACCGAACTGGAATTCGTGGGTGACATCGACATGCCTGACGAGCAGATCGATGAAATCGAAGTCACCCACATGAAGTCGCCCGGGCGGCGCAAGCAGTTCATCTCGGGGCTGACGGATGGCGGCGAAGTCAGCATTCCGATGAACTACATTCCCGGCAGCGCCACGGATGTTCTGCTTCTCGGGCTGAAGGCCTCGGGCGAAACCGTGCAGGTCGAAATCACCCTGACCGAGACCGGCACCCCTGAAATCTATGCCGGCTTCCTGAAGGGCTATGCCCGCACGGCCCCCGTCAATGACAAGATGATGGCGACGGCCACCTTCCGTCTGTCGGAGGCGATCGATCCATGAGCAACCGTTTTCTTGGCGAGGCGACGGCTGAACTTCACGGTCGGAGATACACGCTGCGTTGCGATTTCAACGCCATGTGCGAATTCGAGGATGCGACCGGCAAGGATGCCCTGGCGACTTTCGAGGCCTTCGAGGCGGGCAAGGTCAGCGTGAAGGACATGCGGGCCATCATGTGGTCCTTCATGCTGCATCATCATCCCGATGCCACGCTGAAAGAGGCCGGTGAATTGCTGAGCGCGGATGTCGATGTGCTCATGAAGGTCATCAAGGCCGCCAGTCCTTCCCGAGCCGAGGCCGCAGAACTGGGAAACGCCCCGGCCGGACCGGATCCGGCGGGTTAGATTACCTCGCGATGCTGCGCGCCTATGCGGCCGCCGGCTTCCCGCCGGGGGATTTCTGGGGGCTGACGCCGCGGCTCTATTTGACCCATATGCTGGGCGCGTCCGATCGCCTCGAGCGCGAGCATCGCAACACGGCCTGGCTGGCCTGGCATGTCGAGGCACTTCACCGCGCCAAGAAGCTGCCTGACGCAAAGCAGTTCATGTCCGGGGGCGGCGCGCGCGCTGAGAAGCAGGGGCAGGTCGCGATCCGTCTCGGGTGCCTGCGCGCCTCGCTCCCTCGCATCACGCAGGCGCAGTGGCGCGCGCGGTTTTCCAATCAATCGACATCGTAAGGAGGCTGGCCGTGTCGCAATCGGTCATTGGCGCGCTGCGGGTGAACCTCGGACTCGATAGCGCAAAGTTCGAAAGCGGTGCCCGGCGCGTCAAGCAGCCTCTTGCCACGATGCGCAAGCAGTTTCTGGCGGTTGCGGGGGCTGCCTCTGCCCTTGGGGCCGCGATCGGAGCCGCGGCTCTGAAGGGGGCTGGCGATATCGACAAGGCGGCCAAATCGGCCCGGCGGTTGGGCGCGACGGTTGGCGGTTTCCGGGCGCTGGAACTGGCCTCGAGCGAGGCGGGCGTGTCGCTGTCCACGCTGACGGATGCTGTTCAGACAATGGATCGCGAGGTCGCGCGCGGCGGCAAGAACGCGGCGGCGGCGCTTGAAAAGCTGGGCATTGCCGCGGCCGATCTCGATGGCAAGGATGCCGATGAGAAGCTGGCCCTGATCTCGGACCGGGTTGCGGATCTGGGCCTGTCGACCGGTGAAGCCTCGGCGCTGTTGCAGGATCTGGGGGTGCGCAACCGCGAAATGCTGCTGGCGGTCATGGCGGGCGGGAGTGCCTTCAGCAATGCCCGCAAGGATATTGAGGCATACGGGCTGGCACTTGGCAGCACGGATTCATCGGCCATCGAACAGGCAAACGACCGGATCGCGCGGCTGGGGCTGATCGGCAAATATGCCGGCCAGCAGCTTGCCATCACCATTGTGCCGTCACTTGGCCGGATGGCGCAGGCAATGACGGACAGCCTGCGCGAAGGCGGGTTGCTGCGCGCCGTGATCGACGGGTTGGTGAACAATATGCAGCGCCTGGCAAGCTATGTTGCGGTCGCGGTGACCGGCTTCGGTGTGCGCTATGTCGCCGCCCTGGCGGCCGCCAGAGTGGCAACGCTGAGCCTTTCGGGCTCGTTGGTGGTCCTGCGCGGTGCCCTGGTGCGCACAGGGATCGGCGCGCTCATCGTGGCCATCGGAGAACTGTTCTATTGGTTTGGCAGGGTGATCGGGGCCGCTGATGGTTTCCGGGATGCGCTGAGCCGTGTCTATACGGTCGGCAAGGCGGTCTTTTTGGGCGTTGGAAACACCGCCTGGGGATTGCTTGAAATTCTGGGTGGCGTCGCATCCGCGATTGCCTCGTCCTTCACGGCAGCCTTTGCCCAGATCGCGAAGGCCTGGGACGCGCTGGTGAATGGCATGGCGGCGGCATGGAATTCCATTGCGGGCTCGGCCCTTGGCGAAAAGCTCGGGCTTGGATTGCTGGAAAAAAGCGATGCCTCCGGAGATATCCAGAATCTGGCAGACAAGCTTTACAACAATGCCATCGAGAGCATCAGACGCGGCGGGCAGCGCATCAAGGATGCCGGGGCGGGGGTTGCCGAGGCCGTGGCGCAATCCATGACCCCGGTCGGGGGCGCCTCTGAGGCACTGGATCAAGGCATCGCATCTGCCGAGGATCTCGCCGAGTCCCTCGATGAGGTGTCGGCCGCGGCATCGGGAGGTGGGAAATCAGGTGGTGCCGCCGGGGCGATCCGCGATGTCGGCAAGGCCGCAGATGAAACCGGCAAACAGGCCAGCGATCTGAAGGCCTCTTTCGGCTCGGCCTTTGAAGGTCTGGTCACCGGCGCAAAGACCGCGCGGGAAGCGATCGGCGAATTGTTGAGCAGCCTTGCCAGGGTATTTGCGAACCGGGCCTTTGAGGCTCTATGGGCCGGGCTTTCCGGAGGCGGGGGTGCCTCGACAGCGGCTTTTGCAGCGATTGGCATCCCCGCTTTTGCAAATGGCGGGCAGCATGTCGGCGGGTTCCGCCTCGTTGGCGAGCGCGGCCCGGAAATCGAGGCAACCGGGGCGGCCCGCTATTACAGCGCCGCCCAGACCCGCGACCTGATGAGCGGTGGCGGCGGGGCGATGTCGAAGACGCAGGTCGAGATCGTGCCGAGCCAATATTTCGACGCGCGGGTGAAAGAGCTTGCTGACCAAAGCGCATCGCAGATGGGCGTGCAGGTCACCAAGTCGATCCCCTCGCAGATCCAGGAATACAACAAGAACCCGAGAAAGCGCCGCTGATGGCTTTGACATATCCCTATCCGTTAGAGTTCTTTTCCGACCTGTTGCGGGTGAACAAGAGCCGCCTTTACCTGCAGCGGTTTGACGAAAGCTCTGGGTCTGGTGACGGGCGGATCTGGTCGGCTGAACTGTCGCGCCCGCTCTGGGCGGCCGAGCTGAGCCTGGCGGATCGTCCTTCGCCTTTGGCGCGCGAGATCGACGGCAAGATCGACGGGCTGGACGGATCGCGCAAGAGCTTCCTGTTCAGCGATCCGACCTACGGTGGCCCGCAGAACGGTGCCACTGCGGGGCTGGACAGCGTCACGATCGCCAGCATTTCATCGGACAGGTCGCGTGCCGCGTTCTCGGGGTTTCCCGCGGGGTTCGAGCTGATGGTCGGGGATTACTTCTCGATCCGCTACGGGAGTGACAAGGTCTATTTCGGGCGGGTCATGGAAAGTGGCGGATCGGGGGGCGAATTGCGTGAGGTCCGCCCCTATCTGCCGCTGTCGATTTCCGTTGGCGCCAGCGTCGAGCTGGTGAAGCCGTATTTCAAGGCGATCATCTCGCCGGACGGATATGAACCGTTTGACTATGACTTGGGCGATATCGCGCGCGGTGGCAGCCTGAAGCTGGTCCAGAAGCCATGAAGATCCTTGAAGCAAGCCTGATGTCGTCGCTGCAGGCGGCGCGTGACGCGGGGATCGCCCCGGTCTATTTCGCGTGGATCGAGGGGCGCAACAGGGACACCGGCGCGGTCGAAGGGCTGGGGTTCTGGTCGGGCGATGAGGATCACGGCTTCAACGTCCAGACGCCCTCGGGCGGTCTGACCAGCCGCGCCTATATCGGGGGCTGCAATCTCGCGATCAGCGACCCGACCTATGTTGCAGACTGGACCGACAATCCGATCACCGTCTCGCTGTCCCAGATCGCCGATGCGGCGCAATACCTGGCCCGTGGCCTCGATCTGCGGCTGGCCTATGTCGAGACCCATGTGAGCACATGGGATGGCGGTCAGCTGAGTTCCAACCCGCAGCTGCACTGGATCGGGATTGTCGATGATGCGCAGATCTCGACACCCGCCGCCGGGGGCAATGGCGGCATCAGCCTGACCGTGCGCTCGGAGCTGCTGTCGCAGATGTCGACCGTGAACCCGGCCAAGTCATCGGATGCGCATCAGAAGCGCCGCCGGGCGGGTGACAAGTTCTCGATCTACAGCGGCATGATTGCCAGCCGCAAAATCCAATGGTGGAAAGAATGACGCTGCGCAGATTGGATGACTGGCGGGCCCGGCTGTCGGCCGAGCTGGACGCGCAGCGCCGCGTGCCCTTCACCTGGGGCAGCCATGATTGTGCGGTGGGCTTTGCCTGCCGGGTGGTCGAGGCGATCACCGGTGAGGATCTGGCCGCACCCTATCGCGGGCAATATGACAGCCCGCTGGGGGCGCTGCGGATCCTGCGCGAAAGCGGGGCGCTGACGCTTGGGGACTTCGTGGCCATGCATCTGCCCGAGATCAACCCGGCCTTCGCGCGCCTGGGCGATCTGTGCCTTGTTCCGTCAACTGGCCCGATCGGGCAGGGGCTGGGCATGGTCGATGCCACCAGCCTGATCGTGATGACCGAGAGCGGCCACGGGCGTCTGCCCCGCGCCGCCATGATCCGCGCCTTTCGCGTCGGGGAGTAAAACGTGAAGAAACTGCTGATGATCGCTGCCGCATTCTGTGCGGTGGCTGCGCCTGCCCATGCGGATCCGGTCACGGCGATTGCGACGTGGATTTCCGGGACCATCGGTGTGACCGGCGCGACGGCGCTTGCCATCGCCAATACCGTCATTGGTATCGGCGTTTCCCTGATCGCCTCTGCGCTGATGCCCAAGCCCGACTATCCCGGCGCGAATGTGTCGTTCGAGGTCCAGATGGGCGACGACCTGCCGCTGACCTTCACGGTGGGCGAATATGCGACGGCTGGGAAGCGTAAATACATCAAGTCATGGGGCAAGAACACGCGGTTCATCACCGAGGTGATCGAGTTCAGCGCCATGCCGCAGGGTCTGTCGCGCATGTGGATCGATGATGAGCCCTGGAGCGTGGTGCAGGGGCGGCGCGGGTCGGTTCCCACTGCATTCGGGCCTGACCCGATCGAGAGCGTGACCGGATATGACGAGGGCAATCTGCCGTCCGGCCATGTGGATCTGGGCATCGAGCTGGACAATTACCGCGACGATGGCGACAGCACCAACCCGCGCATGTGGGTCAAATGGTATGACGGCACGCAGGCGGCTGCCGACCCGCTGGTGATCTTCGCGGCGACGGATGACACGGATTACCCCTGGACCGATGAGATGATCGGCACGGGCAAGGCCTATGCGGTGGTGACGGTGCGCTATGACAGCGACTCGATGACCAGCTATCCGGCCTATCTGTTCGAACCGGAGCCGCTGCCCCTCTATGACATCCGCCATGACAGCACGAATGGCGGCAGCGGATCGCAGCGATGGGATGACCCGACCACATGGCAGCCGACCAGCAACGCGGCCGTGATCTCTTATAACATCATTCGCGGCATCTCTCATGGCAGCGAATGGATCTATGGCGGCAAGGGCCTGCCGGCATGGCGTCTGCCATCGGCGGAATGGATCGCGGCGGCCAATGCCTGTGACGATCCGGTCAGCCTGTCGGGCGGGGGCACCGAGCCACGCTATCGCTGCGGCATGGAGATCAGCGTCGATGTCGCGCCGGTCGATGTGCTGGAAGAGATCGGCCGGGCCGCGAACATGCGCTTTGCCGAGGTCGGTGGGCAGATCAAGCCGGTTGTCGACCTTCCGGCCACCAGTGTCTTTGCCTTCACGGATGAGGATATCATCATCACCGAAGGGCAGACGATGCAACCCTTCTATCCGGTGTCCGAGACCTATAACGCCCTGTCCGCCACCTATCCCGAACCCGGCGAGAAATGGGCCAGCAAGGACGCGGCGGAATATATCGACGCGGATGCCACGGCGGCGGATGGCGGGCGCTACCTGCCGACCTCGATGAGCTATGGCGCCGTGCCCTTTGCCAGACAGGTGCAGCGGCTTCAGCGCTCGCAGATGCGCGACTTTCGCCGGATGCGCCGTCACCAGTTCTATCTGCCCCCCGAGGCCTATGCGCTGGAACCCGGCATCGACACGGTGTCCTGGACCAGCGCCCGCAACGGCTATGACAACAAGCGCTTCATGGTCGAGACGGTCGTGAAGACGCCGGGCATGAATGTCCTGGTCTCGCTGCGCGAGATCGACCCGTCCGATTATGACTGGTCGGCCAGCTTCGAGGCCCCGGTCACCATCACCCCGCCCAAGAACCCGGTGCGCTTCACGCAGCCGATCAACGGGCTGACCGTGACTGCTGCGCTGATCGAGGATAGCGATGGGGTCGGCCGGCGCCCGGCCATTCTGGTCGCCTGCGATGGCGATGAGGCCGGCGTCACCAATATCCAGATCCAAGGGCGTGTGATCGGGAAGGACACCACGATCGACACGACGCGCAGCTTTGCCGATCCCTATGCCTGGTATCTGCGCGACGTGCTGCCTGCCACGACCTATGAGGTCCGGGCGCGGCTGCTGTCGAAGCTGACATCCAGATCGGAATGGTCGTCTTGGATCTCGGTTACAACGCCGGATGTTGGCCTGACGTGGGCAGACTTCGAAGACGAGGTCCGGCAGGCTGTCGATGATGCCCAGGCGCAGGCCTCCGCGGCGGCGCAGGCGGCTGGAGACGCGGAGGCGAATGCCGATCAGGTCCGCTCTGACCTCACCGCGGCGCAGTCTGCTCTATCCGACGAGGTCGAGGGCGTGCGGTCAGATCTGACGGCAGCGAATACGTCTCTGCAGGCGGATATCGACGCGGCCGAGCAGCTGGCGATGGACAACCTGAACATCGCCCGCGACTACACCGATACATCGGTGCAGAGCGAGGCCGTGGCCCGCCAGACGGCAACGGATGCTCTGGCCGCGCAGATCAACACCCTGACCGCTGTTCTGAACAGCGAGAACTATCTGGAAAACCCGCGCTTCAGCAACGGGCTGACCGGATGGTCCGGGCATACATCTGCGGCCACGGTGGTGGCTCAGGATGAATTGTCGGCTGATCCCATCATTGCCAATGTTCCGGCGGGTCAGTTTGTCGAGCTGGCCAGCAATGCGTCTTTCAATCGCGAGCTGTTGCAGTCGTTCCCGATCGATCTGAATGCTGGCGAGGTCGTCCAGTGGCGATTGCACGCCACCTCGGCCGGGGTCGATCGGGAACTGGCGGTGATGGTGCAGTTCCTTGATGACGGCGGCACGTCATTGGGACATCCCTCGAAAACGATCACGCTGGTCCAGGATGAGTGGCGGGTGTTCTCGGGTCAGGAGGTGCCGCCGGCGGGCACGGCAAGCATCCGGTTCCGGGTCCGCATCACGGCGACAGCCGAGACGGATCCGATTGCCATCACCGATGTCTCGTTCACCAAGGTCGACCAGTCGGCCATGGCCCGGATCACCGATCTGGAGGTCGTTGTCGCGAATGACCAGCAGGCTCTGGCGACATACATCACGACGGCAAACGCGCGGTTTGATGATGCCGAGGCGGCGATCCAGAGTGAGGCCACGACGCGGGCGAATGAAACCAGCGCGCTGTCCTCGACGGCCACCACCTTGAGCAGTCGGATCGATGATGCCGACGCGGCCATCTCTCAGGAGGCCATCACGCGGGCAGATGAAACAAGCGCGCTGAGTGGGACCGTCAGCACATTGAGCAGCCGGCTCGATGATGCCGAGGCCGATATCAGTCAGGAGGCCATCGCGCGGGCCGATGCGGACAGCTCGCTGTCTGCGCTGATCACCACGGTCGAGTCTCGGTTCGATGCCGCGCTGGATAGCGGCAATTACATCCGAAATGGCACGTTCTCCACCGGTGACTTCACCGATTGGGATTCCGTGAATGCGCAGTTCACCATCGAAGAGCGCGACGAGAATGGCAACCTGCATGCCATTCGCTCGGCGCCGACTGCGCATTTCCTGAAAGCGCCGAACACCACCGACCAGATTCAGCTGTTCAATCGTCCTGGCGTGGGCGTGCAGGAAGGGCAGAGGGTCTTGCTGGGTTTCTCTGCGGCTGTCGTGGGTGGGACGCAGTCGGTCTGGACCATTGGCGTGCGTTTCGTGGATGCGGCCGGTGACAATCTGAGTCTGGTGTCCCGCTCGATGACGGTGACGCAGAGTGGCTGGCAGACGAGCGATTTTGCTCCGATCGAGGTGCCAGCGGATGCGGTTGCCATCGGCTATGTCTACCTGCGCCGGAATTCCGGAGCCACGGGCGCGTCCTTTGTCACCAATGTCACGCTCGACAAGGAGCGGGCGTTCGAGGCCATGACGGCGGCGGCGATTGCGGAGGAGGTCGAGGCCAGATCGAGCGAAACTGGCGCGCTGGCTTCACAGATGACCACGGTTTCTGCAGAGGCGTCTCGCGTTCGGACCTTTCGAAATTCGACGGCGCCTGCGGATCCGCGCAATGGGGATATCTGGTATGACACCTCGGATCACAATCGGCCCTATCGTTGGTGGGATGACGAATGGTTGCCAGTCGAGGACACGCGCATCGGGACGCTGGAGGCTTCGGTCACGACGCAGGCGACGGCCATTTCCGACCTCGAGACTGGGGCCAGTGCCGGTTATCTGATCAAGGCGCAGGCGGGCAATTCGGTCTCGTTGCTGGACCTGGTCGCTGCCGATGGATCTGGCGGCACCGCTTCGGTCGCGAAACTGCAGGCTGACGATATCCTGCTGAAGGGCAGTGTCGCCGCCGACATGCTGACGGTGATGGATCTCTCCGGAAATATGGTTCCCGATGCCGAAATGGTCAGCGCGTCGAGCTGGAACGTCGAGGGTGATCCCGATTGGAGCCTGGCCGGTCCGGGGGCATTCGGCTGGTCCCAAAAGCGGAGCGCGGGCGAGGTCAGGTTCTCGGGCGGCGGCGGATCATTCGTCACCAAGTCTGGTGGCGTGTTCCGGGTGGTCGCGGGCGAGGAATACAGTTTTGCCGCCAGCATTCGGCGTGTGTCTGGCGGGACGGTCAATGCGGGCGTCCATGTGCAGTGGCTGGACAATTCCGAAAGCCAGCTGTCGGTGGGCTTGGTGGCGCGTCTGACCGACTCGTCCGGATCGACCCATGACAACACCTCCCTTGTGGCGCCGAATGACGCGCGGTTCGCGCGGATCCGTCTGTCTGTCTATTCCGGCAATATCGGCACGGTCGGCTTCAGCGGTGTGTCCTGTTTGCGCAAGCGCTCTGGCTCGACGCTGATCACGCCGGGCGGTGTCACGGCGGAGCTGATCACGGCAAACACGATGCGGGCGCTTAACGGCCAGTTCGCGGATCTTGCCGCCGCCAATATCCGCGTTGGCAATGCAGAGATCGGGACGCTGCAGATCGACAATAACGCGATCTATGCGCCGTATAATTTCAGCCGGTCGGACATGACCATTTCCCGCAGCCGATCGAACCCGCACAGGATTATCAGCAGGACAATCACTGGCTTTGAGGGTGGTGGCTTCTCGGTGATGTTCTCGGCAGTTGTGGATACGACAGCCCAGGGCCCTGACAACTTTTGCGAGATGTATATGGAAATTGACGGGGTCGAGGTGTCTCGCGCCCGTTTCGGGGCACGCGCCGGTGGTGGCGGGGACGTCAAATTTGCCATTCCTGCGCATCTGTTTGCAACGGCAGTCGGGAACAGCTCGGTGACTATCTCGGTCTATGGGTTCAGCCGTGAATTCAACGATACAACGGTTTCTTCTGGTCCTCTCGATATCACCAACATCACCTTGTCAGTTTCGGGGAGCAAGCGATGACCCGTTATGCCTATCTCGATCCTGATGACGGATCGATCGCCATCGACGATATCGCGCCGGCAGGGATTACATCCTATGCGGTCGCGGACAACACCGACCCGAACAGGATCTATATCAAGGATGATGCCGTCCATGCCGTGCCCCTGCGCCCGGATCATCCATTCGTGGTGTTCGATGTCGCGACAGAGCAATGGGTCGACCCGCGCGATCCGGCGCAGATTGCCGTCGATCTGCATCTGGCGCGATATGCGACCAATACGGACAAGAATCTGGTCTTCTATCGCCTCTCGGCCGCGGGGGCCTATCCGGCATCCGAACTGGCCGATGACAGCACATTCTTTCCCGCAACGGTCGAGGAATATCTGAACAGCCTGCCGCCGGCCGAGCATGACATGGTGAAGGCGGCCCTGAAATACGAGCCGAAAATCTGGCGGCTGCATCCCCATCTGGTCGGCGATGCGGGCATCACCGGTTTCGTGCCGTGGCTGGCCGTCCAGAAGGGCATCACCATCACCGAGGATCAGCTGGACCAGATCTTCGAGGTGCCGGTGCCCGAGCCGATCTACGCAGGGGAATAGGATGACGGTTTTTTCTTTCAAGCCGGGCGCGGCGGCACCCTTGGCAATCCGGCCCGAGCAGGATGACGGCATGGTCCCGGATCTGGCCGGGGTGGCGATGGAGCTGCGCATCGACACCGGCACGGCCTGCCTGTCCTTGCCGGGTATTCTGGATCCCGAGGATCAGCTCTTCGAAGTCGATGTCAACACGCTCGACCTGCCGCCCCGGCTGTATCCGGCTTCGGTCTGTTTCGACTGGGGTGATGGCTGGGTGCGCGAGGGCATCATTCATCTCGATATCGAAAGGGGCTGCTGAAGATGATCATCAAAGTCGGGTTTCGAGGGGGGCGCGGACCAGGCATTCCGGACGGCGCGCCCGGACAGGTCGTCGGATATGACGCGCAGGGCAACCCGGCCGCAATCGATCCCCGCGCAGCAGGGTTGCCGCCCGGCCAGCCGGGGCAGGTGCTGGGCTATGACGCAGAGGGCGTTCCCGGTCCGATCGATCCTCCGGTTCCCACGCATATCGACCTTGGCACGTTCAACTAGGAGAGAAAGATGCCTTCGATTCAACACAAGCGCGGCCTGAAGGCCAATCTGCCATCCTCGGCGCTGCTGGCGGGCGAGATTCATCTGACAACCGACCGCCAGACCGCGCATTTCCCGACCGATGCCGACACGATGGTGCCGATCGTGCCGGCCATTGGCGATCTGACCGCCATGGGCGCCGTCGATGGCGCGGCCGATTTCCTGATGCTGCATGACAGCAGCGCCGCCGGGGTGCAGGCGCGCCGCATCACCGTGGATGCGTTTCGTACCGCGCTGAACATCCCTTCGGGATCAAGCGATGAGCTGGTGGCGGTCACTTCCGGGGGAACCTCGGGCTATCTCTGGGGCACGGATGGCACCGACGGAATCATCCGCATGAACAGCTCGATGAGCTGGTCGAAGGATCCCGGCAACGGCTTCGTGACGCTGGCGGTCGGGGCGGTCGATTGCGGAGAGTTCTGAATGCCGAGCGTGCAGCATATGCGGGGGACGAGGGCGGCTCTGGATGCCCTCGCGAATGCCGGAGGGCTTTTGCCGTTCCAGATCTATGTCCTGACGGATGAGCAGCGCATTGCCGTTGCCTTCACCGAGCGCAGCTATCGGACCTTCTCGCCCGATGCGCCGCTCTATCCGCGCGCTGCCATCAGCCGCTCGACCGTGATCGGGCTCAGCGGCCACAGTTTCTCGGATGCGGGGTGGGGGCATGCTGCGGGCAAGCTGGGCGCGGATGGCAATACCATCCCGGACCACGGCGGCATCCTGTTAAGCGATATCTGGGGTGTCGATCTGAGTGTCGATCCAGATGCCATCCCCTATACGTTCCTGCCGTTTTCCTCGGAGGCGGCGCGCTACGCCATGAATGGTCCCGAGCGGACGGCCAGCTATGACGGCCCGCTCTGGGTGGCACCCTTTGGCAGCCAGGCCACAGGGCGCATGTGGGATCCGGGAACAACCGAATGGACCGAGCAGCGCAACACATTGGTGGCCTATGCTTCCGAGGCTGCCGCCGCCGGGCGGGCCTATATGGTCCTGCCGACGCTGTGGCCGCCGCAGGCGACCAGCGGGCCTGAATATTTTGAAGACATCAATCAGAAGACGCAGCGCCTGCGCGAAGAGATCGAGGCGGCCGTGCCGGGGTTCAAGGTCTGGGTTTGCCCGCGCGGGATGCTGTTCGAATATGCCCTGCAGACCTATGGCACCAGTGTCTATGGCGGCGACGCGCTGCATCCGCGCCGGCCAGATGAAAGCCCGACCCGCTACACCACATGGGCTTTCTCTCGCATGGATGACATGTTCATGACGCAGGAGCGTTGGGATACCACCGGCGATCCGGCTGAGCTGGCCGATCTGACCGACAAGGCCTGGGAGCTTCTGACCAGCTATGAATGGTGTGGCATGGGCGGCGCTGAGGTTATCACCGCGACGCCGGATCCGTGATTGTCGAGCGCGTTTTGCTCGCGGATATCCCAGAGCGGTCGTTCAGGAAGAGGGCATCCACGGACGAAAAGTAAGAGTTGAGCAGCTACTTTCCGATGGTCTCCATGCTGCATGATCGACGCTTCTTTAGGTTTGGCCGGATGAAACTACTTGAATTATGCTTAGCGATAACTTGGCGCATTCGGAGCGAAATCATGTTTCACAATACCCTCTACCGTTTAGAACGAAATCAGAAAGTAAGCCTAGCCTGTCTCGCAACACTTTTTTTGGTGTTGTGCGTCGTTTGGTCGATCACGGATGCAATGAAAGCAAGCTTCAACATGGAGCCAATCGTTGTTTTTTTCGGCGGTATCTCGACGCTTTTAGCTGTCTGGTGGCCTTTCTCGCCCGGATATCGCGACAAGCGGCTAAAGGGACGGATTGTCGCAGATTTTACATGCAACAATGGGCGCTTTTCGATCGGTAATGGAGAACTCACTTTCGAGTTGAAGTTTAGTCGCGCTGGAGTAGACAGTTTGCACTTTTATAACGATCACGTAGAAAGTGTGGCTCTCATTCCAGGCGCGGGCGCCTTTGAAAATGTCGCAGATTGTACATCTGCGAACTTCACCAGCAGGGTTGTCAATCTCGCAGAAGGGCAGATCGCTTGCGTTAAGAACAAGCTTGGCCACTACGCTCTGGTGCAGTTGTTGAGCGTAAGAGATACCAAAAGGGGAGACGATCGAAATGAGTTTAGTTTTCGGTACTTAATTAACCCCAAACAAGCGACAAATTTTACCTAACTGACTGCAGATATGGCTGCCCATGCGTGCTCTTGCTTCATCCTAATACGCTTTCCTGCTGCGGATTTGCAATCGTCCCGCACTGCTGCCTTTTGGCCATCGCGCTGCCTCCCGATCCCTTTACACGCCTCCACAGAAGTTCCCTTCATCAATTTGCATTCATCCTCGCAGGGCGAACCATCCGGGAGTCAATGAATGGGCATGACAGAGAAAACGCATTCGTTTTGGGATTTCGTGACCGATGAAGCAAAGAAATGGACAGCTCGCGTCGCCTTCGCGGGATGCGCGGCGCTGCTGGTTTTGCTGTTCACGCCCTGGCAAGAGCGGCTGCAGGCGATCTGGGACAGTCCCGATCGGTTGGCCAGCATCTCGGACAAGCTGGACTATCTGACGCAAGAGGTCATGCGCGCCACCGGCGAGGATCGCGTGATCCATGAGGCGCCGGGCCTGACCTATGTGACCGAGCCGGTCTACGTGGGCGACCGGATCACGCTGAACATCGTGGTGCGCCGCACCAGGACAGGTGCCGCCTGCACCTTGCTGACGCGCACGGCGCTGTTCACGGATGAGACCAATATCGCCACGCCCGGTCCCGGTGTCAGCCCTTCGCGGCAGGTGGGGGATTCTGACACGCCCATGCGCCTGCGTCTGGACGTGCCGCATCAGCTGAGACCGGGGCGTGTCACGGTGCATCTGTCGCTGGAATTCGATTGTGGGGGAAAGCGGGTTTTTGACCGAACCGCGCCGGTGGCATTCATGCTGCTGGAGCGAGATTGAATGAACAACCGGCGGCAAACCGCGCAACACAGAGTAACAAGCCACACACGCCGCACAGCTGGTGGCTAAACGATACCCTGATCAAACCTCAACGTCACGCTGACCTGAAGGATAGGTCCCACCTCCCGCCTCGCGCGGGTTTTTTCATGTGAGGATGCAATGAAACGGATCATCTGGCACTGGACCGCCGGATCGCATCGCGCCAGCGCGCTCGATCGCGACCATTATCACCTGCTGATCGAGGGCGACGGGACCGTGGTCTATGGCACCCGCCCGATCAGCGCCAATGCCGCCCCGCTGGCGGCCAATTATGCGCGCCACACGGCCAGCCTGAATACCGACAGCATCGGGATCGCCGTCTGCGCCATGCATGGGGCCGTGCAGTCGCCCTTTAGCGCCGGGCAGTATCCGATCACCGAAGAGCAGCTTCACCAACTGGTGCGCGAAACAGCGCGGCTGGCGAAAGGCTACGGGATCCCGGTCAGCCGCCAGACGATACTGTCCCATGCCGAGGTGCAGCTAACCCTTGGCGTGAAGCAGGCGGGCAAATGGGACATCGCGTGGCTGCCCGGCCGGACCAGCGCGACCGATCCGATCGGCTGCGGCGATCACCTGCGCTACCTGGTCGCCCAGGAACTGGCCGGCAAGAGCAGCCCGGCCGCTGTGGCCGATGACCCGGCGCCCGAGGCCGATCCCAAGAAATCAACGCCTGTCGCGCCCGCGCTGATCTTCGGCGGCGCGATCGGGGCATTCGCAATCCTGAAACTGATGGGAGTGATCTGATGCTGCGCATCATCCGTGAAATCAATGCGACCGTGAAGCTGGCGAATGAAATCGCCGCATCGGCGGGGCAGGGGCCACGCTGGACCCTGTTCGTCACCAACCGGTCCTTCATCGCCCAGGTGCTGGCCCTGGTCTTCGCGCTGGCCGGTCTGTTCGGGGTGCCGCTGCCCTTCGGGGCTGAGGATATCAGCGAGGTGATCTACCTGCTGGGATTCGCCGCGGCTGAAGGTTGGTCGATGGTCGAGCGTTTCACAGGCGACACCCGCGCTGTCTGGTCTCGTGAGCAAGCCGTGAAAGCCAAAGAGGAAGCCGACGCCCTGTCGGCCGCGTTGCGCCATGCGACATCGCAATGAAGGGGCGCAAGCTGCGCCCGAAGTGGTGGAAACTGTGGAGACGATGACGCCCGCCTCGATCAGCATCACCCGCGAGGGATTGTCTGTCTGGCAGGGCGGGCGTCGGATCCTGCTGGTCGATCATTGTGGCCTGCCGGGCATCGCGCAGCGGTGCCTGATCGCGTGGCATGAGGGGCAGTAAGGGGTGGCGCAAACTTTGTCTCATCGTTTGACAACCACCCCAAGAACACTGCCCGCGCCATGGACGGCGATTACAGCGTGATATCACCGTAGATCGGTTGCTTGTTGTGCAGGTGCCGCGCCACGAGTTTGCGCGCCTTCTTTGCGACGAATAGCGGTCGCGCGGGCTGAGCCAGGTTTTCAGGATCACACAGTTCGGGAAACAGGGCGCTGATTTCCTCGCGTGCCTCTGACGACAGTGATTTCAGCACTTCCGGTCCGGTGTACAGGGACTCCGTCTGGGCTCCCTCGGAGTAGACGATCTCGTGACGGTCGAACAGGATATGGAAATAGTCTACGCCCTGCTCGGGCGAATATTGCTCGATACCGGGCAGGTCCGTCAGCCGGATCGCGGGCACCAGCACTTCCGGAGTATCTGCCATCCGGTTGGCAATCTTTGAGCGCACCAGCACGCGGTGTTGTGGCGACACGATCAGGTCACGGGTCGGCAGTGATTCCCCGTCGGCAGATTGCCCCAGCGCACCGGCGCAAATCCGCACAGGGCAGAGTTTTGGCTGGTCGGCCAGGCGATGTGCATCAACATGGGTCATGCCCAGCCATTCAACGGGCTTCAACCCATTGTCGCGGGTCTTGACCAGATCACCCGGCTTCAGGCTCTCGACAGGGCGCGGCCCGTCCGCGGTTTCGATCAATGTGCCGCGCGCGAAGCAGAACAACGCATCCGACCCGATCATCAGCGCAGAGTTATAGTTGCTGTCGCCGAAATCGGCGATGACGATCTTCAGTTCATAGGTCTGACCTTCAACCACATTCAGCGTGGCCACGCCGGTCTTGATCGCGTTGAAGTCTGTCGAGTCATAGCTCAGCGTGTCATCAGTATCGCCATTGCTCAGATATGCGCCATTCTCGGTTGAATCGATGTTGAAATAACCACCGGTCTGATCGCTGATCGGAACCAGAACACCGTCAAGATAGACGGCGGCGGCGTCACTAAACCCGCTGTTGAAGTACTGGGGATATTCCTCGGTCATGAAAGTGAACGGAACAGTGAAAGACCCACTGGCATTGGCAGTGAAGTTGATCACCAGACCGGCCGCGTCCGCGCTGCCACCTGAGCCAACAGTGGTCTCCAACTGAGCATCGCCCGAGGAATCGAGGGAGTCACTCAGATGATCGTTGGTACTGTCGCCATCGTTGAAGTTGTAGGCGTTGCCCGTGGAGATGATCAGACCAGAGTTCTGCGGTGCAACGCCTTGGCTGACGGCATCTGCTGCATCGTCAAAAATCCTGATCTGCGCACCATTGCCAATCTGGGTGACCGAGTTGATCGTGGCCCCGGATCCAAGGATTTGCTGCGCGTATTCGGTGGCCGTTCCGGATGTAAAAGTTGCCATCAAGATGCCTGTAGGTGAAATGAGTGTGCAATTTCGGCAGGATTTACATGATTCAATTTTGAGTTGCAAACGGCAATCAAATCATGCCGCTACAGGCAAGAGGCTGTACGATGTCCCCAGTGAGGTGGTGCTATTGCTCCGTCCTTCACAGGGTGCCAAGCTACGCTGCAAGAGGTGTGCAGTGGCGCAATCTGTGTGCCGGAATCAGCACTTGCAAAGTGTGTAGCATCCGCCTGGATGCCGCCCTTCCTGCCAAAGTCTGTGACGCGCAGTAGGAAAATTGGAATTCCCCGTCTGCAAGTGCAGAATAATCGGCCCAGAACCGGGCTAGGCCACCACTTCAAAATGCTGCAATGCGGTCCGCCATTGCGGCCATTCGTGCTTCACGCAGCATCTCTGTCTCTCGAATAACAGCAGAGCCGGACGAAGCCGATTGTCGCGTCCTTATCGTCTGGCTGTTGTCTGAGATCATCATCGGCGCGACCGTTTAGCCGGGAAGCTCGTCGATCCTTGGGATGGAGCTCAGATCGTTGTCCCAGTCCGCGCGACTGGAACAGCAGATATGTGCGTTGGGTTGCATGTCGATCGGGCTGTCAAGCGACCCTGCCGGAACCACAAGCAAACCGACCTCCGGTTGGGAAACAGGCAGTGCGGATCCGCAGTCGGAGCAAAAGCTTTTCATGTGGCGTGAAGCGGGGAGACGGAAAGTCTTGATCTTTGCCTCGCCCGAAACCCAGATGAGCTTGGCCGTGGACGAAAACAGGTTTGCCGAATGGGCCGAACCGCTATCCTTGCGGCAGCGGGAGCAGTGGCACAGGAAAAAGCTCTCGAACTCTCCCAATATGCGGAATTTCACTGCGCCGCAGAGGCATTGTCCCGTAGTCGGATTGTTCTCCATTCACACTCCTCGCGACCGGCGCAGCCCTGCTGCCAGTCGAACGCATCTCTTTGTTCCCTTGTATCCGCGTGTTGGATCCCGGTCAAAAGCGGCTCAAAGAGAGACAGTCTCGGCGTCGCAGTACATCAGCGAATTGAAAACTATGTCTTCCGTCGTTCACGGCCGAGGCTGTGTGGAAACGTGCTGGCAAAACCTACCTGATGCTGGTTTCCCGCACTGCTCGTTTTTAGCGACCTCCGACCATTCCTTCGCGCGCATGGCGGCCTGATGAGCCCTTGCTGGGCAGAGCGTGACGACTGAGCCCGGGGCGGCTACCCGATCAGGCCGGAATGGCCTGCATCAGGCGCCGGAGGCCAATCAACGCGATCACTCGCTTGATATTATAGGCCAGAACATTGAGCGCCATTTCGGTGCTGACATTCTTCAGCCTCCGCGTCAGGAAATGGGTGTGCCCCATCCAAGCCTTGATCGTGCCGAACGGGTGTTCGACCGTGCAGCGGCGTAGGGTCATCGGGTCCGCGTCCCCGCTCAGCCTTTCGCGCATCGCATCGACCAGATGCTCATGGTCCCATCGCGTGATCCGGCGTTCTTTGCCACTGGTGCAGCGGTGCCGAACCGGACAATGCTGACAGGCATTGGTCCAGTAGCGACCGACCTGCAGCCCGTCTTCCTCGCGCGTGTAGCGGTAGGTCAACTCTTCACCCGCGGGGCAGGTATAGACATCGCGTGCCGGGTCATAGGCAAAATCGGCCTTCACATACATACCTTTGGCCCGGTTGCCCGAGGTTTCCGGGCGCGGCACGGTCGTGGTGATCCCCGCTTGATGGCAAGCCAGGATTTGAGACCCACTGAAATATCCCTTGTCGGCGACGGCGTGCAGGTCGTCGCGCTGCAGGGCTTCCTTGGCGGCGGTCGCCATTGGGCTGAGCTGGTCGCGATCGAAACCCTGATTGGTAACGTCGTGTGCCACGACCAGATGCGTCTCGGTATCGACCGCTGTCTGCACATTGTAGCCGACCATGCCGCTGTGCCGGGCGCTGGTCGACATGGCGCGGGCATCGGGATCGGTCAGGGATATCTGCCCGTCGGGCGCATCGGCCAAAGCCTTCTCCATTGACTTCAGCCGCGCGATCTCCTGCCGGATGCGGCCATAGCGACGGGCGAGATGGGCAACCTTTTCGGCCCGGGCCTTACCCTCCTCTTGACGGTCTATGCGCACCATCTCATCGATGTAGCGCTCAACATCGCTCTCGAGATGTGCCAGACGGCTGGCGATCTTGTTCTTCGTGAAGTTGTGGTCGCGGTTATTCACTGCCTTGAACTTACTGCCGTCGATGGCAACGCAATCCCCCTTCAGCACGCCGATCCGGCGGCAAAGTTCCACAAACTGTGCGCAGGTCCTGCGGATGGCCGGGCCATTGTCCCGCCGGAAGTCAGAGATGGTTTTGTGGTCGGGCACCAGGCGACCGGTTAGCCACATCAGCTCGACATTGCGACCGGCTTCGCGTTCCAGGCGGCGGCTGGACGGGATCCGGTTCAGGTAGCCATAGATGAAGAGCTTCAGGAGGACGGATGGATGGTAGCCCGGGCGACCGGTTCGAGCAGGCACACAGCGTCCGAACCCGAGCGCGAGAAGATCGAGCTCATCGACGAAGAGGTCGACAACACGGACCAGATGATCCTCCCCAATCCAATCTTCGAGACGCTCGGGGAAAAGCGTGGCTTGCTCCCGGTCGATGCCATCAATGAAACCCGCCATCCATGCCTCCCGCTGCCTCGCGGAAGTATACCATGGACTTCAGTTTCCACACAGCCTCGGCCCAATGCTGCCGTTCATCGAGGATCTGGACTGCTGCGGTGCGGCCTGCCATTCTGGACTTTTGCCGCGCATGCAAAGTCTAGTGGCCAACAACTCACGATGCTCTAGCAGATCAGCATTGAGAAACATGCTTACCAGAACGCAGTTAGCTGGCGAGGTTGTCAAATAGAGACAATTGCCGCTTGGGTAGCCACTGAAATGCATTGTTTTGGTCCCACTCCAAAGCTCTGCCCCTCATGTCTGACAGCAACATTTCGGACAGCCTCTTGCGGGAGAAGCTATTTGCTTCGTAGGATAATATCTCCTCATTGGAGATGTCCTTAAGCCCAGCTATAACGAATGCAGAAAGCCTTGGCCCGGTCTGAATTTCATCAGACAAGCAAATTGTTCGGAGTGTGCGCACAAGTGCACCAACTGCGTTCGGGTTCTCCTCCAGTACGAGCTCCAAATACTTCTGAGAAAGATCAGAAAAATAATTTTGGCCGTGGTGAAGCGAACCAGAGCGCCAGTCATATAGAATTGCGTCCCAATTGAAGAAGGTGGTTTCAAGGAGGGACAAGGGACTGTGAGCTTCGACGACACCCTCTGCAAAAGCCCAAGTTCGCGAGACCTCCCAAACATCAAAGTTCCATCGTCCAAAACGAACACGATGTCCGCCAAACTTGTTCTGCACTGCGTCGTGCCGCCCCAAGATGTCCATGAAGGTTTCACTATCGTGCACCTGAACAACGGTATCTACATCGCTGGCGAAGCTCGGAGCACCAAGAAGGGAGATATCCCTGAGCGCTCCACCAAAGACAAAAATATCTGCACAAACAGACACCTCATTAATGAAGCGCCCAACAGCACTACGTTCAGCCATCGGCTCATCAAAGAAGCGGTGTATACGCTTCTTGGCGGCTTTCCGGTCAAGTGCTGGTTTCATTTCTCTCCTCAACAGCGAAGCTCTCTAAGTTCCCGCTCGAAGCTTAGTGCGAAGCCATCTGTCATACCAGAGATCATATCTGCAAGCAATTGACAGCGGCGGTAACCTAGGGGCAGGGCCTCGTTCGGGCTTTCGAAAACTCGCCGATAATTCTCCGAGATACGTCCATAGGCGTATTTCTCAAAAGGAGTTCCAGGATGCCCTTTGGTCGCCTCCTGGGGGTCACCACGGCTAACGATGGCAGGCCAAAGCATATCCATAATTGAATGGATAACTTTGTGCCCTTCCAGTTCTAGCTCAAGAACACTTCGGTGCTTATAGGCGTTCTCGAGTGCAAAAGTTTTCAGCTTTTCGCAAAGCAACGCTGCGCTTGATACTGAGATCAGATCATCTTTCAAAGCACCTGTCTCGATGTCGGATTGCCTCTCTAAGAAAGCTTCAATTACCGCAGAAACCATGCTTCCGATGGCAAATACTCTGAACATCTGGGTTGAAAGATCATTTACTTCATTCGGCGATAGCTTAGAGTCTTTGTGCTTTTTGTGCTGTTCGTCCGCTCGCGTGCAGACATCCTTGATCACCGTGTCGGTTTCAGGTTTTCCGTCCGCCCCAGCTTCGAGATAGCTGATCAAGTCTCGATAGGAAATCAGCCCTTTCTTGACCGCATCTTCCACATCCAATACCGAGTAAGCAATGTCATCGCTAGCCTCCATCAAAAAGGTCAACGGGTGCCGCAGCCCAGCTTTCAGCCCTGTCTCTTTCTGAATGTCCGCCAGCACATCAAGTTCGGAGTGAAAGCACCCGAATTTTTTTGTTGCTATGTTTGACCTGTCCTGTTGCTCCGAAGTCCCAGGGTACTTCATTAGAGCAGCCAGGGCACCGCACGTAAGATTGAGCCCAAAGTTATCGTTCATAATCTGGAGTTTGGTGAGCACGCGAAGCGCTTGAGCATTGCCTTCAAACTTTTCAAAGTCGAGACGCATACGCTTCTTCTCATCTGAGGAAAAATTCAAGTTCTCGCATTCAAGAAACTCGAATACTGTGCCCTGATTCTTTTTGAACCAATCTCCAATGGCATACTCACCTTGATGACCGAACGGCGGGTTGCCTATGTCATGTGCCAGCCCCACTGTCGCTAGAATTGATGGCAGATCACGCTGATACTCAGCGGAATTGAACTTGGTCCCTTCGCGATGAGCAAGTGCGACACCAATACTCCGTGCAATATTGGACACCTCATGGGAATGAGTAAGGCGCGTTCTAACGCTGTCGTTTTTCTCCAACGGGAATACTTGGGTTTTGTCGGCCAACCGCCGAACGGGGGTGCTAAAAAGAACTCGGTCGTAATCTCGTTCAAATTCCGTTCGATCCCCGCCTGCATTCAGCGACTGCCCTTTGTCGTCGTGCATGTCCTTACGCCGGGTTGCGGACATGAGTTTTTTCCAATCCATTACATTCTCCATAATGTTCGGCTGTTCTGCAACTCGGTTCAAAGGAAGTGAAAAGACCTTTGTGGTGCCAGTCGTATTGTGTCTGTCCGTTTTATCATCTGTGGCTTCCGCCGTCTCCCGCCCGTTGCGGTCAAAATCTCTACTTCCGGTGATTTAATTAGTGCACTGTTAAGATCGTCGGAATGGGCAGGTGTTTGATTGTATGTCTGATCGAAAAAGTCTGCGACTGATAGCGAAGCCTCGGGAGTGCAATCTTTGAGGAACTTAGGTATGTCAGCCAAAAGTTCTTCCCTTGCTCCGCACCGTGAGTTCGCATCGAACAGGTACAGCGACGCATCCTCGATAGAGTTATACCGCAACATCTGCAAACCGGACCGACCCACATGCGCTTGCGAGTTCTTTTTTCGGTGTAAAATATCGTTGTAAACCTGTCTGGCCCGGAAAGAGTTTGCAAAATGTACCAGCCAGTACTCCCACCCACTTTTATTGTTAATAGAGAACGGGCTGACGAAATTTGCCAAAGCCTGGAATTCCTCAAATACTACCCTTTCTACTGCCGCAAGCCACTCCTTCTTGGTCTTGTGTAGGGAGATATCTGCAATCCGTCCGTCAAATATTCTCGTGTCTTGTCTTCTCGCAGGGCTGATAAATGCCAAGAAAGACTTGATAGAAAATGTCAGGAACACTTCGGAGGATCGCGTCAGCGAGAGAGCTGTACGAAGATGATCTTCAGATACATCAGCGTGACCATATTGATCGAGATTAAAGATGGTATTTCGAACCCTAGAGGCCAATACCATTTGAGAGATACTTGGAAGGTTTCTACCGAAATCTCCTTCGAAGTACTTCACGCGGAACATTGCACCGCCGTTCTCGTCTTGGTGTTCCTGCAGGAATGCATCAACACTACCTCGTAGGGTTTGTATAGCAACGGGGGAAAGATCATTGAAATACATGTAGAATTCGAAGCGAATCGGTTTGAACCCGTCTACTCTCCTTTTGAGATTCACCTCGGCGCTCACTGATTTTAGCGTTTGCAGCACCATCAGGGGTGAACCGAGCGTACCACATTCGTATGCGCCAGCCCCGCAGAAACCATCCACAAAGGACAGCCGAAATCTCTCTTGCTGAGGCAAACTGCACCTTACGCGAACGTACTCGTGAATGTACTCTTTGATAATCTCAAGTTTGATCTTGGAGTGCGGCCCAATCTTAGCACCGTTTTTCCAGTCATACTGTCTCTTAACCATGCTGAAGGCGCTCCGGTAACCCTATGGAGACACCGAGAATGTAGGCATTTCTTCCCAAACCTTCCCTCGAAACAGCCGCCCGTTGGCTTTCTTAGAGCGTTTCTTGTTGTCTTTTCCCCACGTTCCCCACTGCTTAAAGAAAAACGCGGTTCCGTAACGCTTGCACAAAGAATGGATTTCATCAATCCACTCCTCTTTGATGGGCCGCGCTTGCGGTCCACTTTCGCCTCCAACGATGGCCCAATGTATATTGCTTAGATCGACCTCTCCAACCGGAGCGATTAACGGCTCAAAGGAAATAAACCGGATTATTGCAGGAGTGCCAGAAAGGGCGTCAATTCTTGCAACTGTTTCCGCGCTTTCAACACTAGTTCCCAGCCAAACATTTGGAAGCACCGCATCGAGATGATCTCTCGTGAACTCAAGCATACGCTCAGGCCTTTTAGTCAAGATCTGATACTGGTGGTGCGGCGTATTCTTCATTGTTTGCCAAACTCTTTCGACGAAATCGAATGGCACTCTCTCGTGAAAGAGATCGCTCATGGAGTTAACAAAAATTTTTCGGGGCTTCCGCCATTTCAGCGGTGCCTCCAAAGACTTTTCATCCAGATTGATGGCACCTGTCCAAACGGTTCTTTTGCCTGAGCGCCGCGCGAGCCTTTGATACTTCTCCATTCCCATTGCTTCCAACCGCAGAGCCATATGCATCGCATAACAGTTCGTGCATCCGCTCGACGCCGCTGTACACCCTGCAACTGGGTTCCAAGTCGTGTCAGTCCATTCGATCTCTGACAAAACAGCCTCCATGGGTCAAAAATCCATCGATTTCCGAGAGATAGCACGAGAGCGGTAATCCTGTATCCCTGACGAGAGGTGAATTCTGATCGCTGAAGCGTACTTCCCGGAGACGACGATGGTGCCATGTTCGCAAACGGCAACCTAGCCGCACAATCGCCGAATGCCGTCCAAGTTGCAAGTTTGTTCACAGGTCGTCGAGCAAGTGAAAGACCTACCCATCGTCGTCAAGACGGGTCGGTTTCGTGTCGTGAATTCAACGTTGGCGTCGCAGGATGGATCGGTCGTGTCCTATTACGGTCTGAGGGGCTCCTCTCAGACCGCTTTGAATGTCAGCTTCCGCCCAGAATTCTTCGATACCGCTTTTGCAGCGAACGGCTGCTCTCCGCCCAAGTTGACGTGATTCGGTGTGCCAAAAAGTCGACCCAACCGCTGCACAAAAAAGCGTTCATAGCGTGAACCTATGGCCTTTCGCGGCCCTCTGAAGGCAGAGGTTTCAGGGGCGGCTGCACCATAATATTTGGACGAAAACCGGTTTACAATTTCATAGCTAACCCATTGAAATTTATAGACGTGGGTTTGCACCGGTTTACAGAATACGGGATTGATTTCACACGGTTTGCGCACGCCCTCCGGGCCTACCAGTGGGAGTCAAAATCCCTTTGAAATCCATGAATTTTTATTGTCCTGCCGTGCTGGTGGCATGGGGATAGGTCTTGCCAATGCCCACGAACCAGCCTTACGGGGCCAAAACGCTCTTGCCATCCGTGGGAAGGGTCTCTGCAAGATGGCGCATCATGTTGCCGCCCATGATCTTGGCAATCTGCGCTTCGCTCATGCCTCTGTCCAGCAGGGCCTGGGTCAGCGCCGCGAGATGCGCGGCATCGAAAGGTGCATCGACCGAGCCATCGTAATCCGAACCCAAGGCGACGTGGTTCTCGCCCAGCAGGGCGACGGCGGCCTCGATCGCGGCCGCAATATCCGCCGGGGTCGTGCCGCAGACCACATCGGACCAATAGCCGATGCCGACGATCCCGCCCCTTCGTGCGATTCGCAGCATCAAGGCGTCATCGAGATTGCGGGGCGTCCGGCAATGGGAATGTATGCCGGTATGGGACAGGATCGGTCGTGCGCCCTCGATCTCCAGAACATCCTCGACCATGCGTGGAGAGGCATGGGCCAGGTCGATGATCATCCCCTTTTCGATCATGCGCGTCACGACCTGTCGGCCAAAGGGGCTGAGGCCCGAACCTTCGCCGCCCTTTCCATGCAGGCTGCCACCCAGTTCATTGTCGAAGAAATGGGTCAATCCGATCAGCCGGAACCCTGCATCGAAGAAGACATCCAGATTGGCCAGATCACCCTCGAGCGGATGGCCACCTTCCGAGCCCAGCACTGCGCCCAGAATCCTCTGTCCGTTTTCGCGCGCGGTCAGAAGTTCTGCCAGATCCTCGCGGCTGCGGATCACGCGCAGTCGGTCGGGCGCGCGTTCGGCCATGTCGTTCAGGGCTGAGGCCTGAACCAGTGCTCGTTCGCGCAGCGAGAACCATGACCGCACCGGCCGCAGCTGCCCGATGAACAGCGGGGTGATATTGTCGGCGGCCCCGGCCTCGTTTTCCTCATAGTTCTGGCCGCGAGGGCTTTTCGTGACAGTGGTCAGCACCTGGACCGCCACATTTCCCTCCAGCAGGCGCGGGATATCGGTATGACCACGCGTGCTGCGCTTCAGCAGATCGCGATCCCACAGCAGCGGGTCGGCATGAAGATCCCCGATTACCAGCCGCTGATGCAACTGCTGCGCATTGTCGCTGACGGGCCAGCCGTCCTCGGGCATGCGCAGCGGGTTCAGCGCGTTCTCGACATAGCCAGGAGCCAGTGAAAAAAAGGCAATGGCTGCGGCGAAGATCAGCGCGCCAAAAAGGATCAGAATCCGTTTTGCCATTCCCCTCATGCCTTCTGCCTTATGCCTTATGCGTCTGTCTGAACGAAACCGGTCGCACCATCTGGCGCGGCCGGTTCAGCCTGGGGTCGGTCAGGCTTGCTGCTCAAGGGCTTCCAGCTCGTCGATGAAGCCTTCGATCATGGACAGGCCCTTGTCCCAGAAGGCCGGGTCCGAGGCATCCAGCCCGAAGGGGGCAAGCAGTTCCGAATGGTGCTTCGAACCGCCCGCGGCCAGCAGATCGAAGTATTTGGCCTGAAAATCGGGCAGGCCTTCTTCATAGGCCGCATAAAGTGCATTCACCAGGCCGTCGCCGAAGGCATAGGCATAGACGTAGAAGGGCGAATGCACGAAATGGGGCACATAGCTCCAGAAGGTTTCATAGCCCGGCATGAATTCAAAGACCGGCCCAAGGCTTTCGGCCTGAACGCTCATCCACAGGGCATTGATGTCATCGGGGGTCAGCTCGCCTTCGGCGCGGGCGGCATGCAGTTTGCATTCGAAATCATAGAACGCGATCTGGCGCACGACCGTATTGATCATGTCCTCGACCTTGCCGGCCAGCAGCGCCTTTTTCTGCGCGGGGTCGGTGGTCTTGGCCAGCAAGGCGCGGAATGTCAGCATTTCACCGAAGACCGAGGCCGTTTCGGCAAGGGTCAGCGGGGTCGAGGCCAGCAATTCGCCCTGTTTGGCGGCAAGACGCTGGTGGACGCCATGCCCCAGTTCATGTGCCAGTGTCATCACGTCACGGGGTTTGCCCAGATAGTTCAGCAGCACATAGGGATGCACGGTCGTCACCGTCGGATGCGCGAATGCTCCCGGCGCCTTGCCCGGTTTCACGGCCGCGTCGATCCAGCCCTTGTCAAAGAAGGGTTTGGCCAGTTCGGCCAGTTCCGGCGCGAAACCGGCATAGGCGTCCAGAACGGTGCTGCGGGCCTCGTCCCAACCGATGGTGCGTGGCGCATCGGTGGGCAGGGGCGCATTGCGGTCCCAGATCTGCAGTTTGTCCAGACCCAACCACTTGGCCTTCAGCGCGTAATAGCGATGTGACAGGCGCGGATAGGCCTGGGTGACGGCATTGCGCAGCGCCTCGACAACCTCGGGCTCGACATGGTTGGACAGATGTCGCCCGTGCTGGGGCGAGGGCATCTTGCGCCATTTGTCCTCGATGGCCTTTTCCTTGGCCAGCGTGTTGTGGATGCGCGAGAACAGTTTGATGTTGTCACCAAACACCTTGGCCAGCGCACGGGCGGCGGCTTCGCGCTGGTCACGGTCATGTTCGGTCAACAGGTTGAGGGTGGCTTCCAGCCCCATCGTTTCGCCGTTGACCGAGAATTCCAGGCTGGCGGTGGTTTCATCGAACAGCCGGTTCCATGCGGCGGCCCCGACAACCGAATTGTCATGCAGGAATTGCTCCAGCTCATCCGAGAGCTGATGGGGCCGCATGGCCCGCATGCGGTCAAAGACCGGCTTGTAGCGTGCGGGACCATCGGTGGCCGCGAAGACGGCTTCATAGGTCTCGTCCGGAATGCGGTTGAATTCGAGACTGAAGAAGACCAGTGCCGTGGTGATGTCGGTGATCCGGGCCTGCAGGTCCCCCAGCATCTTGGCCCGGTCCGCATCGGTGGTGTTCTGGTAATAGCGCAGCCCCGCATAGGACATGACTTGTCCGGCGATGATATCGATGGCCTCGTATTCGCGAATGCAGTCCAGCATTTCGGCGGGTCCGAGATCGGCCAGCTTGCCCTGGTAGCGTTTCGCAAAGGTCTCGACCTGCGTTGACAGGCTTTCCAGATCGGATTTCAACTCGGGTGAATCCGGGCCGGGGTAAAGATCGTTCAGGTCCCACTCTGGCAAATCGCCGAAAGCCGTGCCCTTTGTCTGCTCGACCGAGTCGAAATTCATATGTCCTGCCATCGGAATGTCCTTTTCAGCTTTTGACTAGATGTGGACCGCAGATGGCAGGATCGCAAGTCATCGAAGGATGAGAAACGCAATCACCATTCCTGCAGCAGCAATGACAACTGCGCGACGATACAGCGTCAGCGCGCGTTCCAGCGTGGTCGCATCGGGGTCGGGGGCCGCTCCGTTCAGCCACGGCTCATTGGCGACATGGTCGGCATAGACGCGCGGTCCCGACAGTCGGACCCCCAATGCCTTCGCCATGGCGGTTTCGGGCCAACCGGCATTCGGGGACCGGTGCCGCACCGCGTCCGCACGCAATCCGGCCCATTGCGTCTTTCCGCTGGCCAGCATGATCAGCAATGCGGTCAGGCGGGCGGGGATCCAGTTCGCCACATCGTCCAGCCGCGCCGCAAAACGCCCGAATTCGCCATGCCGGGGCGTGCGATGCCCGATCATCGAATCCAGCGTATTGATGGCCTTGTAGGCCGCGATTCCGGGCAGGCCTGCCATACAGGCCCAGAACAGCGGCGCAATTACCCCGTCCGAGGCATTCTCGGCCAGGCTTTCGGTGGCGGCACGCGACAGGGCGGCTTCGTCGGCGGTTCTGACATCACGGCCCACGATCATCGCCGTGGCCTGTCGGGCCTCGACAATATCATGTCGCGACAACGGCGTTGCAACGGCACGAAGATGATCATTCAGGGACCGTGCCGCGACCAGGGGCCAGGCAAAGACGGCGGCCAGCAGCGGCCCCAGCAGGATTTGCAGCACCACTGCAGGCAGCAAGGCCGCCGTGATGGTCACAAGGCTGGCGAACATGCCGCGCAGAACGCGCCAGTCTCCATGGTTCAGCCTGCGATCCAATCCGTCAATCAGGCGGCCAAGCCAGACGACAGGATGGCCGATCCGACGAAACAGGCGATCGGGCCAGCCGATCAGGGCATCGATCAGCAGGGCGATCAGGGCGGCCAGAATGGTCATGGCGCGGTCACATTGACGGCTTCGACGGACCAGAGGTCTCCGGTCCTGTGCAGCACCGTCAGCGACAAGGGTGCGACCGAAAAGGACAGTGCCTGCGGCCCCACCACCAGCGCAAGCGCGGCACGGACCGTTCCTGCATGGGCGATCAGCAGGCTGTCGCAGGTCAGGTCGCGGATGGCCTCATGGGCGCGTGCAGCCATATCGTGAAAGCTCTCACCCGTTTCGGGCCGGTAATCGGCCAACTCGCTGACTGGCAAGGGCCCCAGATCGGGCAGGCTTTCGAACGGCAGCCCCTCCCAGGCGCCGTAATCCTGTTCCCATAGCCGCTCGTCGTTGTGTGGAGCGGGAAAGCCCAGCATCCGGGCGGTCTGGCGGCAGCGCAGGGCAGGGCTGGTGATGACCTGATCCGGGTCGCCGATGCGTGCGCGCATGCGGGCAAAGGCGGCCTGGTCCGAACAATCGGCTTCGACATCTGTCCGCCCGGCCAGACGGCCATGGTTCAGCGCGGGGGCGTGGCGCAGGATCAGCAGTTTCACAGGGTCTCCTTCCGGGCAGGCTGCGGCGGCGCCAAGATGTCCTGTCACCGCCAGAGGGGCAAGACACCGTTGTTGACGCATTGCCCCATCCGGCGCAGGCTTTGCTTGACGTGACGCGGGGAGATACGGTAATACGCATTAAATGAACAACCGTTCAATAAATTCGGGAGGGCTCGGCGATGTTCACGCGAGGGATGGAATTCGATCTGGGAGAGGACGTCAACGCGCTGCGCGACATGGTGCATCGTTGGGCGCAAGAGCGGGTCAAGCCGCTGGCGGCACAGGTGGATCAGGACAATCAGTTCCCCAATGAGCTTTGGCCTGAAATGGGCGAACTGGGCCTGCTGGGGATCACCGTAGCCGAGGAATTCGGCGGTTCGGGCATGGGCTATCTGGCCCATGTGGTCGCAACCGAGGAAATCGCGCGGGCTTCGGCCTCGGTCAGCCTGTCATATGGCGCGCATTCCAACCTGTGCGTCAATCAGATCAAGCTGAACGGTACTGCCGAACAGAAGGCCAAGTATCTGCCCGATCTGTGTTCGGGCAAGGCGGTCGGTGCATTGGCCATGTCCGAAGAAGGCGCGGGCAGCGATGTCGTCTCGATGAAGCTGCGGGCAGAGAAGAAGAACGATCGCTATGTTCTGAACGGCAACAAATACTGGATCACCAATGCGCCGGACGCGCAGACATTGGTCGTCTATGCCAAGACCGATCCTGAAGCGGGCAGCAGGGGCATCACCGCCTTTATCGTCGAACGCGGCATGGAGGGTTTTTCCACCGGCCCCCATTTCGACAAGCTGGGGATGCGCGGGTCCAATACCGGCGAGCTGATCTTCGAAAATTGCGAGATCCCCTTCGAGAATGTTCTGGGCGAAGAGGGGCGCGGTGTACGCGTCCTGATGTCGGGGCTGGACTACGAACGTCTGGTCCTCTCAGGCATCGGCACCGGCATCATGGCCGCCTGTCTGGACGAGGTCATGCCTTATATCCGCGACCGCAAGCAATTCGGTCAGCCGGTCGGATCCTTCCAGCTGATGCAGGGCAAGATTGCCGACATGTATGTCGCGCTGAACACGGCGCGTGCCTATGTCTATGAAGTTGCGCGGGCCTGCGATGCGGGCAAGGTGACCCGCCAGGATGCGGCAGGCGCGGTGCTATATGCCAGTGAACAGGCCATGGTTCAGGCGCATCAGGCGGTGCAATCCCTGGGCGGTGCGGGCTTTCTGAATGACAGCACCGTCAGCCGGCTGTTCCGCGATGCCAAGCTGATGGAGATCGGCGCGGGCACCAGCGAGATCCGGCGGATGCTGATTGGCCGGGAATTGATGGGGCTGGTGTGACAGGCGCGGCGCAAGCCCTGCCGCAGCAGTTGCGGGGCCGACCGAAAGGGCGCCCCCGCCATGGCGACAGGGGACGCCGTCATCTGCACCGCAGGAGCGGCGGCTGGTCAGAATTTCATCACATAGCTGATGCCGGCGACGACAGGATCGACCTCGACCTCGCCAATCTTGCTGCCGTTCAGCTCGACATCGGCATCAATGTCGATCCAGCGCAGATCGGCCCGAATGGCGCTGCGGTCCGATACCCAGTAGTCGGCACCCAGATGCGCGGCCAGCCCCCAGCTGTTCTTGACCCGCAACTCGCTGCCCGCCAGCGCCCCGGTGGTGTCGGCATCGTAAAACCCGGTGAAGTTCACACCCACGCCGACGAAGGGCTTGAATTTCGGGGTCGCGTCAAAGTGGTATTGCAACGAGACGACCGGAGGCAGTTGCTTGACGGTTCCGATATCGCTGCCGTTCGAGGTGATCGTGTGCTTGAAGGGCAGCGCGGCCAGAACCTCGACACCCAGATTGTCGCGGATGAAATATTCCGCGGTGACGGTCGGACGGGTGCTGTCGTCGATCTCGACGGGAACCGTTCCTTCGGCCAGCGTGCCGTTGTCGGATTTGGGATTCACATTCGCAATGCCCAGCCCCAGGGTCCAGTCGCCCTGCGATTGCGCAAGCGCAGGCGTGGTCAGTCCCAGCCCGCAGGCGGTCAAGGTGGCGGCGATAAGCAGATGGCGCATCTTGGCGATCCTCATGTCTTGAATACCGGGGCGTCAAAACATGTTTTTCCCCCGTCATTCATTGATTTGAATCAATCACGGCACGCAGTCTTGCGGCCTGCGACAACCTGCCGCGTCGCTGCGAGTCACACGGAAGACAAGGCATCCGGCACGGCTGAGTCCGGGCACGCTTTCAAAACATGCAAGGACAAGGAATGAAACTGAGCTCTGCTGTCATCACGTCCTCGGACACCTTTCGTGCCAATCGCCAGGCGCATCTGGATCTGCTTGAGACGGCGCGTCAGGCCGCCGAACTGGCTGCCGCCGGGGGCGGTGCGCGCTCGATGGAGCGTCATATCGGGCGCGGCAAGATGGCGCCGCGCGAACGGGTCGCCAATCTGCTGGATCCCGGCTCTCCCTTTCTGGAAATCGGCGCGACGGCCGCGCATGGCATGTATGACGGTGCCGCGCCGGGGGCGGGTGTCATTGCCGGTGTCGGGCGCGTTCACGGGCAGGATGTCATGGTCGTGGCCAATGACGCGACGGTGAAGGGTGGCACCTATTACCCGATGACGGTGAAAAAGCACCTGCGCGCCCAGGAAATCGCCGAGGAATGCCATCTGCCCTGCGTATATCTGGTCGACAGCGGCGGGGCCAATCTGCCCAATCAGGACGAAGTCTTCCCCGATCGCGACCATTTCGGGCGGATCTTCTACAATCAGGCGCGCATGAGCGCGAAAGGCATTCCCCAGATCGCGGTCGTCATGGGATCCTGCACGGCAGGGGGCGCCTATGTCCCCGCCATGTCCGATGTCACCATCATCGTGCGCGATCAGGGCACGATCTTCCTGGCCGGACCGCCGCTGGTCAAGGCCGCCACGGGCGAGGTGGTCACGGCCGAGGATCTGGGTGGCGGTGATGTGCACACCCGCCTGTCTGGCGTGGCCGATTATCTGGCCGAGGATGATGCCCATGCGCTGGCACAGGCGCGCCGCGCCATTGGCAATCTGAACCGGCGCCTGCCCGACAGCGTGCTGTGGCAATCCCCCGAGGCCCCGGCCTATGATCCTGACGAGATCCTTGGCGTCGTGCCCGCCGATCTGCGCACCCCCTATGACATTCGCGAGGTGATCGCCCGTGTCGTCGATGGCTCGCGCTTTGACGAGTTCAAGGCCCGCTTTGGCGAAACTCTGGTCACGGGCTTTGCCCATGTCGAGGGCTGCCCGGTCGGCATTGTCGCCAACAATGGCGTGCTGTTCAGTGAGGCCGCACAGAAGGGCGCGCATTTCATCGAGTTGTGTTCGCAGCGCGGCATTCCTCTGGTCTTTCTGCAGAACATCACCGGTTTCATGGTCGGGCGCAAATACGAGAATGAAGGGATCGCCCGTCACGGTGCCAAGATGGTCACTGCGGTGGCCACGACCAATGTGCCCAAGATCACCATGATCGTGGGGGGCAGCTTTGGTGCCGGCAACTATGGCATGGCCGGACGCGCCTATTCGCCGCGTTTCCTGTGGACATGGCCCAACAGCCGGATTTCGGTAATGGGCGGCGAGCAGGCCGCTGGGGTTCTGGCCACCGTCCGGCGTGACGGGATCGAACGTCAGGGCGGAGAGTGGTCGGCCGAGGAAGAGGCCGAATTCAAGCGCCCGACCATCGAGATGTTCGAACGACAGTCCCATCCGCTCTATGCTTCGGCGCGGCTCTGGGATGACGGAATCATCGATCCGCGCAAGACCCGCGACGTGCTGTCGCTGTCGCTGCGGGCATCGCTGAACGCGCCGATCGAGCCGACGCGCTTTGGCATATTCCGGATGTAAGCCTTGCAAGATGCGTCAGGAAAAACCGGGCGGGTGCAGCGGGCGGGCAAAGGCCCGGTGCCTGGCCCGGTGATCGCGGGGCGCATCTGGAAAATTTATCTGCGGGGGCGCGGGGATGCGCGTGGCCTGCCCAGTTCAGCGAAGGTTCTGACATGTTTTCAAAGATCCTGATCGCCAATCGCGGTGAAATTGCCTGCCGGATCATCGACAGTTGCCACCGGATGGGTGTCGCAACGGTCGCCGTGTTTTCCGATGCCGACCGTGCGGCCCGACATGTCGCCATGGCAGATGAAGCGGTCCATATCGGCGGGCCGGCCCCGGCAGACAGCTATCTTCAGGCCGAGCGGATCATCGCCGCGGCGAAATCCACGGGGGCCGAGGCAATCCATCCGGGTTACGGCTTTCTCAGCGAAAATCCGGATTTCGTCGATGCGGTCGAGGCTGCTGGCCTGGTCTTTATCGGCCCCTCGGCCAGGGCGATCCGCGCGATGGGGCTGAAGGACGCCGCCAAGGCGCTGATGGAAGAAGCAGGCGTGCCGGTCGTGCCGGGTTATCATGGCAGCAACCAGGACCCGGACTATCTGGCCGGGCAGGCCGAGAGCATCGGCTATCCGGTGCTGATCAAGGCCGTTGCCGGTGGCGGCGGCAAGGGGATGCGCCGTGTCGATGACCCAGGGGACTTTGGCGAAGCCCTGATCTCGGCCCAATCCGAGGCCCGCAATGCCTTTGGCAATCCCGATGTGCTGATCGAGAAATATGTCCTGCAGCCCCGCCATATCGAGGTGCAGGTCTTTGGTGACGGGCATCGCGCGGTGCATCTGTTCGAACGCGACTGTTCGCTGCAGCGCCGTCACCAGAAGGTCATCGAAGAGGCCCCCGCGCCCGGCATGACCGCGGAGATGCGCAAGACGATGGGGGCCGCCGCCGTTCGGGCCGCCGAGGCCATCGGCTACAAGGGCGCCGGCACCATCGAATTCATCGTGGATGGGGCAAATGGCCTGCGTCCCGACGGGTTCTGGTTCATGGAGATGAACACCCGGCTGCAGGTCGAACATCCGGTGACCGAGGCCATCACCGGCGTTGATCTGGTCGAGTGGCAATTGCGGGTCGCAAGCGGCGAGGCCTTGCCCGCCCGTCAGGAAGACCTGCAGATTCGCGGTCATGCCTTCGAGGCGCGGCTTTATGCCGAGGATGTGCCGGCAGGCTTTCTGCCCGCGACCGGGCGTTTGGCCCATCTCAGCTTTCCGCAAGGGGCGCGGATTGAAACCGGTGTGCGCGAAGGCGATACGATTTCGCCCTGGTATGACCCGATGATCGCCAAGGTGGTCACCTATGGCCCGACCCGCGCCGTGGCGCTGCGGGCGCTGGAGACCGCGCTGGTCGATACCGAGGTGGCCGGATCGGTCACCAATCTTGACTTCCTGATTGCCTTGGCGCGCCATCCGGGCTTTCGCGCGGGCGAGGTGGATACCGGACTGATCGGGCGCGATCTGGACGCACTGGTGGCCGCCGCCGAACCTGATCCGCGCACGCGGGTGCTGGCGGTGATCGGTCTGGCCGGCCTGGCCGATCCTTCGGTCAAGGGCGGCATGACCCTGTGGCAGCCGCTGCGCCGGACCGTGGCATGGGAGGGCGGCGAGGCCGTGGTCGAGGTTCTGGGACCGGGTGCCGCACGGGTGACCCTGGACGGGCATGCGCATGAGGTTCGCTGGCAGGGTGACCGCTGGTGGGTTGATGACGCGCTGCGGCGCAACCGGATCGTCAGCCACGAGGCAGGGGTCAGCGTCTTTGGCGGGCGCACGGTGCATCTCAAGCCGCTTGATCCTCTGGCGCGCGATTCGGCCGGGGCGGGCGGTGACGCGCTGACGCTCTCGCCAATGCCGGGGCTGGTCAAATCCGTCCATGTCGCAGCCGGGCAAGAGGTCAAGGCCGGTGATCGTCTGGCGGTTCTGGAAGCCATGAAGATGGAACACAGCCTGACCGCCGCGCGCGACGGGGTCGTGGCCGAGGTGCTGGCGCAGGCCGGTGATCAGGTCGAGGCGGGTGCCGCGCTGATCCGACTTGAGGAGGAAGAGGAATGATCCGACTGCATCATGTACCCGGCTCACGTTCGATGCGAGTGTTGTGGCTGCTGGAGGAACTGGGTCTGACCGCCGAGTTGCAGAACTGGTCCCTGGTCGATGGTTCGCTGCGCAGCCCCGATTTTCGGGCGTTGTCTCCGGCGGGACGCATCCCGGCGCTGGAGGTGGACGGCAGGTCGATCTTTGAATCCGGGGCCATCGTGCAATATCTGACCGAGCGCGAGAACCGGCTGGCCCCGTTGCCGGGCGACCCCGAACGGATCGATTTTCTGGAATGGATCAATTTCGCCGAAACGCAAGCCAATATCATTCAGGCGCTGAACATCCATCATATTTTCCTGCGCCCGGAAACCGCGCGTTCGGTGGCGCTGATGAAGCTGGACACCAAGCGATTGGCGGTAACGGCGCGGGCGCTGAACGCGCATCTGGAAGGGAAGAAGAGCCTTCTTTCCTCGGGATTTTCTGCCGCCGACTGCATGATGGGCTTCAATATCGAGGCGCTGTTCCGCTTTCTGTCAGAGGGGGACTATCCCGCCGTCGTGGCCTATCGGGATGCGATGATGGCGCGTCCGGCCTATCAGCGCGCCCTGGCGCGGGGCGGCGAAGATGAAATCTATACCCGGGATTTCTACGAGTTGCCCGATGCCTGAACCCGTCGAGATATTTGAAATGGGGCCGCGTGACGGCCTGCAGAATGAAAAGCGGCTGATTCCCGCGGCAGAGAAGATCGCATTGGTCGATCTGTTGTCACAAGCCGGGTTTCGGCGCATCGAAGTGACCAGTTTTGTCAGCCCGAAATGGGTGCCTCAGATGGGTGATGCTGCCGAGGTCATGGCCGGTATCTCGCGTGTGCCGGGGGTCAGCTATGCGGTGCTGACGCCGAATATGAAGGGCTATGAGGCCGCCCGTGCGGCCCGTGCCAGCGAGGTGGCGATCTTTGCCAGTGCCTCGGAAGGCTTCAGCAAGGCCAATCTGAATGCGACGATTGCCGAAAGCCTTGAGCGTTTCGCGCCGGTCGTCGCCGCAGCCGCGCGCGACGGTATTCCGGTGCGGGGCTATGTCAGCGTGGTCACGGATTGCCCCTATGACGGCCCGACGCCGCCGGCGAATGTGGCACGTGTCGCTGCTGCGCTGCGCGATCTGGGCTGCTATGAAATCAGCCTTGGCGACACGATCGGGCAGGGCACGCCTGAAAGCGTCGACAAGATGCTGGCTGCCGTTCTTGATGAATTGCCGCCCGCGCAACTGGCGGGGCATTTTCACGATACGGCTGGTCGGGCACTGGACAATATCGACGCCTCTCTGGCGAGGGGCCTGCGGGTGTTCGATGCGGCGGTCGGCGGGCTGGGCGGATGCCCCTATGCCCCTGGTGCCAAGGGAAATGTCGCGACCGAGAAGGTTGCGGCGCATCTGGCCGCTGCGGGTCTGCAGACCGGGCTGGACATGACTGTGATCAATCGGGCGGCGCAGATGGCGCAGTCGATGCGGGAGGGTGCTGATGTTTGAAACGATCCGGATCGAGACCGACAGCCGCGGAGTGGCGCGGCTGTGGCTGGCGCGATCGCAAAAGCACAACGCGCTGTCACAGCAGATGATGGAGGAGCTGATCCAGGCCGCTGCCGATCTGGGCACCGATCCTGCCGTGCGGGTTGTTGTCCTATGTGCCGAGGGCAGCACTTTCTGCGCTGGCGGCGATCTGGCCTGGATGAAGGCGCAAATGCAGGTCGATGCCCAGACCCGTCGCGCCGCGGCGCGATGTCTGGCGACCATGCTGCAGGCGCTGAACCTGATGCCCAAGCCGTTGATTGCGCGGGTGCATGGCAATGCCTTTGGTGGCGGTGTGGGCATGATGTCGGTCTGCGACATCGCCATTGCCGCCCAGGGGACGCGATTCGGCCTGACCGAGGTCAAGCTGGGGCTGATTCCCGCGACCATCGGCCCCTATGTTCTGGCGCGAATGGGCGAGGACAAGGCTCGTCGGGTGTTCTTCTCGGGGCGACTGTTTGACGCAGATGAGGCCGAAAGACTGAACCTCGCTGCCCGTGTCGTGCCTGCGGAAGAACTGGATCAGGCCGTTGACGAAGAGATTGCGCCGTTCCTGCTGGGCGCCCCGCGTGCCATTGCTGCTGCCAAGGCACAATGCCGTTCGCTGGGTCCGCGCATTGACGAAGCGGTGATCGAGGACAGCATCGACCGTCTTGTTGCAACATGGGAGGATGGCGAAGCATCTGAAGGAATCGCCGCCTTTTTCGACAAGCGAAGGCCCGGCTGGCAAATCTGATCTGCTGGCAGGGCTGTTGCACAGGGGGCCATCGGCGCTATCAGGGTGGGGATTCGGCTAGACCGGAGTTCGACGACCTGGACGGCAGAGATGAAGCGAAAACTGATATACCGACCGGCGCAACGGGCGCGCGCTCTGGTCGGCCTGCGCAGATCGCCCCAAAGCGACCTTAGCCTTGCAACTCTTCTGGCCTTTGTGGCCGGGGCGTTGAATGCGGGCGGCTTCTTTGCACTGGGGCAATATACCTCGCATATGACCGGCTATCTGTCGCAACTGGCGGACAATCTGGTGATCCTGAATTTTCGTATTGCCTTTGTTGCGGCGCTGGCGATTTCGTCTTTTGTGGCGGGGGCAGGCTTTTCGACGATCCTGATCAACTGGACGCGCCGATATCGTGCCCGTCAGCAATATGCGCTGCCGCTGGCGCTGCAGGGCATCTTTCTGGTCTGTTTCGCAGGCGGCGGCATCTTTGCCTCGGAGGCAGGGCGGCTGTTCTCATTGGCCTGCCTGTGTTTCATCATGGGCATGCAGAACGCGACGATCACCAAGATTTCGCGCGCTCGCATCCGCACGACCCATGCGACCGGCATGATTACCGATATCGGAATCGAGTTGGGGCGCGGCATCTATGGGGCCATCATGCATGATGCGACGATCTTTCGCGATACCCGTAACCTGATGATTCTTGTCCGGCTGGTGCTCAGCTTTCTGCTGGGGGGAATCATTGGCGCGCTGGGTTTCGGGCATATGCGCTTTCTCTTCGCGCTACCGCTGGCCAGCCTGCTGCTGGTGGTGTCATTGCCCGCGCTGTTCCGGCAGACCTGGTGGCGCTGACAGGAAAACGCCGCCATGGCGGACCATGGCGGCGTGATCGTCTGATCATCTCCGATCCGTGGACCGAGGATTACATTCCGGCGTAGAGCGGGAAGCGGGCGCACATCTGGCTGACCTCGGCCTTGACCTTGGCTTCGATCTCGGCATTGCCCTCTCCGCCATTGGCGGCCAGACCATCGACCACTTCGACGATCCAGCGCGCGATCTGGCGGAACTCGTCCTCCTTGAAGCCGCGGGTCGTGCCGGCGGGCGCACCCAGGCGGATGCCCGAGGTCACGAAGGGTTTTTCCGGGTCGAAGGGGACGCCGTTCTTGTTGCAGGTGATATGGGCACGGCCCAAGGCAGCCTCGGTCGCCTTGCCGGTGACGCCTTTGGGGCGCAGGTCGGCCAGGCACAGATGGTTGTCGGTGCCGCCGGACACGATGTCGATGCCACCTTTCATCAGCTCATCTGCCATGGCCTGAGCGTTCTTGACGACCTGAGCGGCATATTCCTTGAACTCGGGGCGCAGGGCCTCACCGAAGGCAACGGCCTTGGCGGCGATGACATGCATCAGCGGTCCGCCCTGAAGGCCGGGGAACACCGCGCTGTTGACCTTTTTCGCGATATCCGCGTCATTGGTCAGGATCATGCCGCCACGCGGTCCGCGCAGGGACTTGTGCGTGGTGGTGGTCACGACATGGGCGTGGGGCAGCGGCGAGGGATGCTGTCCACCCGCGACCAGACCGGCGATATGGGCCATGTCGACCATCAGATAGGCGCCGACTTCATCGGCAATCTTGCGGAAGGCCGCCCAATCCCAGATGCGGCTGTAGGCGGTGCCGCCGGCGACGATCAGCTTGGGCTTGTGCTGGCGTGCGCTTTCGGCAATGGCCTCGAGATCCAGAAACTGATCCTGCTGGCGCACGCCATAGCTGACGACGTTGAACCATTTGCCGGACATGTTGACCGGCGAACCATGGGTCAGGTGGCCGCCCGAATTGAGGTCCAGCCCCATGAAGGTGTCGCCCGGCTGCAGCAGCGCCAGGAACACGGCCTGGTTCATCTGGCTGCCCGAATTGGGCTGCACATTGGCATATTCGCAGTCGAACAGCTCTTTCGCGCGTTCGATCGCCAGATTCTCGGCAATGTCGACATACTGGCAACCGCCGTAATAGCGCTTGCCGGGGTAGCCTTCGGCATATTTGTTCGTCAGGACCGAACCCTGGGCTTCAAGCACGGCTTTCGAGACGATATTCTCGGATGCGATCAGCTCGATCTCGTCACGTTGACGACCAAGTTCCTGACCGATGGCTTCGGCGATTTTGGGGTCACGGCTGGTCAGCGTTTCCGTGAAGAAACCGGTTTCGCGGGTAGGTGCGTTCATCTGTTTCGCATCCTCTCAGGCTAGGGGGCTGCAGGAATGGCGCTGTCATACCCCATGCCAGTCACCCTTGAAAGCGGCAAAACGACACCCGGGCCGCCAATGGCGGCAGCGGCAGCTTTGGTCGGGGGCTTGCCATCCCCGTCGCCCCGTTCGATGCTGCGCCCGGATCAGAGGGACCCGGACAAGATGACGCCTGCCATTCACTTCACCGCCAGCCATGCCGATCTTGCGCAAGAGGCGCTGAAACGCTTGTCCCATCGCTATGGGAATGCGCCTCTGGCCGAGGCCGGGGTGGTCGTTGCCCTCGGCGGCGACGGCTTCATGCTGCAGACCCTGCATGCGATGCAGGGCCGCGACATGCCGGTTTACGGAATGAACAGGGGCACTGTCGGATTTCTGATGAACAGCTATTCCGAGGAAATCCTGCACGACCGCCTGAACGCCGCTGAAGAGACCGTCATCAACCCGCTGCGGATGATCGCGACCTGCGCGGACGGGTCATTGCACGAGGCGCTTGCCATCAACGAAGTCAGCCTGCTGCGCGAAGGCCCGCAGGCGGCCAAGCTGCGCATCCATATCGATGGGCGCACCCGGATGGAGGAACTGGTTTGCGATGGGGCGCTTGTCGCGACTCCGGCGGGGTCGACGGCCTACAACTATTCTGCGCATGGGCCGATCCTGCCCATTGGCTCGGAAGTGCTGGCCCTGACCGCCATCGCCCCCTTCCGCCCACGCAGATGGCGTGGGGCCTTGCTGCCCAAGGCTGCCGAGGTCGAATTCGAGGTTCTCAATCCCGAGCGCCGCCCGGTCATGGCCGATGCCGACTCGCGTTCGGTCCGTCATGTCACGCGAGTCCGCATCAAGAGCGCCGCGGATATCCGTCACCGCCTGCTGTTCGATCGTGGCCATGGACTGGATGAACGGCTGTTGCGCGAACAGTTCGTCTAGCCTACCTAGCCCGCGCAGATCTGCTGCAGGGCCAGCCATTGCGGATCGGTCAACAGCGGCGGGCCGGGTGGGGCGGTTCTAGCGGGATCGTTCTCGATCAGTTCTGGCACCGCCGCGCCGGTCGGATCAATCGTGCGGGCATAGGCATCGCTGCCCAGCCCGCGCTGCGCAAGCTGTTCCAGCAGGGCTGCATCATCGGGACGGGGCGGGTTGCGCGACAGCAGCTTTTCGCCATATCCGGCCATGGCATCCGACGGCAGGTCGCCCAGGGTCATCAGGCGCAGCACCGCGCCCAATCCGGCATATTGCAGCGCGCCAAGGGTGACCTCGCGGTCGTCACTGGCAAGGCTTGCAGCGATGACATGGCCGGCGGCGGCCTCGGGGCCGGGGGCGCTGACCAGCAGATCGCCGCCCAGCACGTAAAGATCGCCGGGCAGGCGCAGCGCGCCGTTCAGCGGGCCGGGCACCACGCGCAGATGCGCCTTGCCGTCCACCAGCCGGGGCGAAAGCCAGTCCAGAACCGCCTGCCCGGATTTTCTCGTGCAGATCTTGCCGGTGCTGTTCTCGATATCCGACAGCACCGCCTGACCGATCTGTCGTGCCTGCGCCGGAGGGGCGATCTTCGCGGCATGACGAATGATCGCATCGGGCAGCCAGAAGACCAGTGCCGCCAGAACCGCCACCAGCGTCAGGATGGTCAGCGCTCCGCGCAACCGCCCCGGATGGGTGCGATGCAAGGAAATGGCCCGCTGAACCCGCGCGATGGCGTCGATCATCAGCGGGTCGTCGATTTCGACCGTCTCATCCGCGCGTTGCGAACCGGGCGCATAGACCGCAGGCATCTTGCCGGGGTTCAGCCGGGTGACGGCGGGCAGGGACCAATGCGTCAGGGGGCGGTCGGATTTCGGGTCGGACAGCACCAGCGTCGCCTCGCCGACCGACACGATCACCTCGCGCAGTTGGGCATCGGGTGTTTCCCGCCACGAGCCCTGTGCCTCTAGCCTTTGAAATTCCGTCAGCGCGGTCATGTTTATTGGTCTGCCTGCCTGTCAGGCGACCATAGCGTCACAACGCTTCAGGTCAATCATCGAGGCGCGCCTGCCGGCCGCTCAACTGTCGGGATCCGGGATGGTCATGCCCTTTTCCTGCGCCAGAACCCGCATCCTGGCCTGCAGCTTTTCAAAGGCGCGAACCTCGATCTGGCGAATGCGCTCGCGCGAGACCTCATAGCGACTGGACAGATCCTCCAGCGTCATCGGCTCGTCGCGCAGGCGGCGTTCCATCAGGATGTCCTTCTCGCGATCATTCAGCACATCCATTGCCGCGATCAGCATCTGGCGCCGGGTGTCCAGTTCTTCGGTCTCGGCATAGTTCTCGGCCTGATTGGCGTCCTCATCCTCCAGCCAGTCCTGCCACTGCGCGGTGGAATCGCCATCAGCCGAACCGACCGTGGCATTCAGCGAGGCATCGCCCCCCGACATGCGCCGGTTCATCTCGATCACTTCGCGTTCGGTGACATTCAGATCGGTGGCGATCTGCTTGACGTTTTCCGGGCGCAGGTCTCCGTCTTCCAGAGCGCCGATCTTCGACTTGGCCTTGCGCAGGTTGAAGAACAGCTTTTTCTGTGCGCTGGTGGTGCCCATTTTCACCAACGACCAGGACCGCAGGATATACTCCTGGATCGAGGCACGAATCCACCACATTGCATAGGTTGCCAGCCGGAAGCCCTTTTCAGGATCAAAGCGTTTGACCGCCTGCATCAGGCCGACATTCGCCTCCGAGATGACCTCGGCCTGCGGCAGGCCATAGCCCCGATAGCCCATGGCGATCTTGGCAGCCAGGCGCAGGTGGCTGGTCACCATGCGATGGGCCGCCTCGCTGTCGCCATGATCGGCCCATGCCTTGGCCAGCATGTATTCTTCTTCGGGTTCAAGCAGGGGAAACTTGCGAATCTCCTGCAGATAGCGGTTCAACCCCTGTTCGGGGCTGGGCGCGGGAAGATTACCGTAATTTGCCATGTCCGTGGCCTTTCGCAGAGTTCGGGCAACGCATCCACCAAGAATACGGTTCCGCCGTGCCGTCGTGATGCGGAGCCCGAAGAGTATGATAGCACTGTTTGCGATCTATTCTGTCGGGTTTCGAGGGCCGTGTAACGTGGTGATGAATCACGTTCCTGTCAAGGTGTCGCCCTGCGCAGTTCATCCAGCAATGATTGCATGTCATCGGGAAGGGGGCTGTCAAAGGACAGGAGTTCGCCGCTGACAGGATGTTCAAAGCCCAGATGTGCGGCATGCAGCGCCTGACGTCCGAAGGCTGCCACCGCCGTGGCGGCCGATCCCAGTGCTTTCGCCGAAGCCTTGCGGGCACCTCCATAGACGGGGTCGCCGATCAGTCCCAGCCCGGCATGTGCCATATGCACCCGGATCTGGTGGGTGCGCCCGGTTTCCAGCCTGCATTCGACCAACATGGCGCGGGGTGGCCTGCCGAAGGATTCCAGCAGGCGCGCCCGCGTCACCGCATGGCGGCCCTTGTCGAAATAGACGGCCTGTTTCTGCCGGTCGGTGGCATGACGGGTCAGCCGGGTCGCAATTTTCAGCGTGCCGCCGTCCTCGAAGCTGACCCCGGCGATGCCGCGCAGCCTTGGATCGGCGGGGTCGATCACGCCATGGGCCAGCGCCAGATAGCGTCGCTGCGCGCTATGCGCCTCGAATTGTGCGGCCAGACCGTGATGTGCGCGGTCGGATTTCGCCACCACCAGCAGGCCCGAGGTGTCCTTGTCGATGCGGTGGACGATTCCCGGCCGCCGTTCGCCGCCGATCCCCGACAATGTATCGCCGCAATGGGCCAGCAAGGCATTGACCAATGTGCCGTTCGGGCTGCCCGGAGCGGGATGCACCACCATGCCGGCCACCTTGTCGACCACGATCAGATCGTCATCCTCATAGGCGATGTTGAGCGGAATCGCTTCGGGGCGGGTCTCGACCTCTTCGGTCTCGGGCAGGGTGATATGGTATTCCTGGCCTTCGCTGACGCGGGTCTTGCCGTCGCGCACGACGCCGCCGGGGCCAGAGACCGCCCCCTGCTGGATCAGGCGCGACAGGCGCGACCGCGACAGCGCGGCTTCTGCTGGCACTGCCAGTGCAAGCGCCTTATCAAGCCGTTCGGGCGGCTGTGCCGGGATGGTGACAACGAGGTTGGACATGACCGAAGATGATAACGACTGGGACTCGGCAGCGAAAGCGGTTCCCGAGCTGCGGTTTCTCAAGGCGCTGGTGACCGGGCTGACGCTGGTGATGGGGCTGGGCATGATCGCGATTGTCGCCTTGCTGTGGATGCGTCTGGGCCAGCCGGTGCTGCCGGATCTGCCCGCCAATATCGAACTGCCGCCGGGCGCATCTGTCGCGGCCCTGACCTTTGCCGGTGACAGGATAGTGGTCGTCACCGGAGACGCGCAAATTCTGCTTTATGACAAATCAGGCCGGTTGCAGGGCAGTGCCGACCTGAAAGGTGCCGATCAGTCGCCCTGACGGCCAGCTTCCAGCGCATCCAGACGCGCCTTCAGTTCCGCGTTTTCGGTGCGTGCCTTGATGGCCATGTCGCGCACCGCGTCGAATTCCTCGCGGGTCACAAAGTCGCGATCAGCCAACCAGCGCTCGATCCAGCTGTTCATGGCTGTCTCGGCCTCGGACTTGGCGCCCTGCGCGACACCCATCGCATTTGTCATCAGTTTCGAGAAATCGTCGAAAAACTTGTTCTGTGTCGTCATTTGGCGTGGCCCTTGTCGCTTGCTTGCCCCCTATATGGGCCGGTCTGCGGTCGGGTTCAATGTTGACTCCGCGCGGGGTGAGACTAGCGTGCGCGGCGAATCCGATATCGAGGCCCCATGATCCCCTTTCCAAACATCAGCCCTGAAATCTTCACGATCGAACTGGGCGGGCTTTCGCTGTCACTGCGGTGGTATGCCCTGGCTTATCTGGCTGGCCTGCTGATCGGCTGGCAATTGATGATGCGCATGATGCGCCGTCCCGCCATCTGGGGGGATGGTGCGCCGATGAAGGCCGAGGATGTCGATGATCTGCTGACCTGGGTCATCCTGGGGGTCATTCTGGGCGGACGGCTCGGATTCGTGCTGTTCTACGAGCCGGGCTTCTACCTGTCCAACCCGGTCGAGATCCTGAAGGTCTGGCAAGGCGGGATGAGCTTTCACGGTGGATTCCTGGGGGTCATCCTGGCGGCGTGGTTCTTCTGTCGCGCCCAGGGCATTATGCCGTTGCGGCTGGCGGACGCCATGGCGGTGGTGGCACCGATCGGGTTGTTCTTTGGGCGGCTCGCCAATTTCATCAACGCCGAGTTGTGGGGGCGCCCGACCGACCTGCCATGGGGGGTGATCTTCCCCGGTGAGGCCGCACAGTCCTGCGCCACTGCCGCCGCGGCCTGCGCCCGTCATCCCAGCCAGCTTTACGAGGCCGGTCTGGAAGGGCTGTTGCTGGGGCTGATCCTTCTGGTCGTCGTGATGCGTGGCGGGCTGCGCCGCCCGGGGCTGACCTTCGGCATCTTTCTGGCCGGTTACGGTCTGGCACGGATGTTTGTCGAGCTGTTCCGTCTGGCCGATCCGCAGTTCATCACGCCGGACAACCCTCTGGGCCATGTCATCGGCGGGCCGGTCATCGGGCTGACCATGGGGCAGCTGCTGTCCTTGCCGATGGTGCTGCTGGGCCTGTATTTCATCCTGCGTGCCACGCGGCGCCCTGCTGTGGGCACCCCTGCATGACGGCGCTGAAGGATATCATTGCGCAACGGATCCGGGCCACAGGCCCGCTGACCATTGCCGATTACATGGAACTGTGCCTGCTGCATCCCCAGCATGGCTATTACGCCACCCGTGATCCCTTCGGGCGCGAAGGCGATTTCATTACCGCCCCTGAGATCTCGCAGATATTCGGAGAACTTTGCGGGCTGGCGCTGATGCAATCATGGCTGGATCAGGGCCGACCAGCGCCCTTTACCCTGGCCGAGCCGGGGCCGGGGCGGGGCACGCTGATGAATGACATGCGCCGCGCCATGCGTGCGGCCCCCGGTGCCATCGAGGCCGCGCAGATCGCTCTCATCGAACGTTCACCACATTTGCGGCAGGTTCAGCGGGATCTGCTGGGGCCGGTCCTGCACTTGGAGGATGTCACGGAATTGCCGGATCAGCCGCTGTTCATGGTGGCGAACGAGTTTTTCGATGCATTGCCCGTGCGGCAATTCCAGCGGGTCGAAAACGGCTGGGCCGAACGGGTTGTCGGACTGGGCGAGCAGGGGTTGCGGATCGGGCTTGCGCCACCGGTCGATCTGCCGCGACAGGGCAGGATCGGCGATGTGGTCGAGGATTGCGCGGCGGGTGTCGCCATCATCTCGGCGATTGCGGCGAGGATCGCGGCGCAGGGCGGGGCAGCGATCATCATTGATTATGGCGGCTGGAACGGTGTCGGAGACACATTTCAGGCGGTGCGCAATCATCGCAGCGAACATCCTCTGGACAATCCGGGCGAGGCCGATCTGACCGCCCATGTGGATTTCGCGCCTCTGGCGGCGGCCGCCCTGCGGGCGGGGGTCGAGGTTTCACGTCCGATCCATCAGGGCGACTGGCTGATGTCGCTGGGGGCCGAAACACGGGCCCGCAGGCTGGCAGAGGCTGGCGACACCGGCGCGATGGCCGCGCTTCGAAGGTTGACGCATGGTGATGAAATGGGTCACCTGTTCAAGGCGATGGCCATCTGGCCGAGAGGGGCACCCGCCGTGCCCGGATTCGATGCGCTGAGGCTGCATGCAAACGACACTTGAAATCCTGACTCATCCCTTGCTGGATGATGTGAAGCATGGCTTCTTTACCCGCAAGGGAGGTGCCTCTTCGGGGCTGTTTGCCGGGCTGAATTGCGGGCGGCGGTCCACGGATCAGGCCGATATGGTGGTGGTCAACCGGGCGCGCGTTGCGCAGGCCATGGGGGTCGCGCCCGAATTTCTGGCGACGGTCAAACAGGTGCATTCCGCCGATGTCGTGACCTTGGCCGAGGGTGATGATGTGGCGCAGGTGCGCGACATCAAGGCCGATGGAATCGTGACCCGGCGCGGTGACGTGGCGCTGGCGGTTCTGACGGCGGATTGCCAACCCATTCTGCTGGCCGATGGCAAGGCCGGAGTCATCGGGGCCTGCCATGCAGGCTGGCGGGGTGCAATGGCCGGTGTGATCGAGGCCACGGTTCAGGCCATGCGCGATCTTGGGGCCGACGATATCCACGCGGTCATCGGTCCCAGCATCAGCCAGGCCGCCTATGAGGTCGGTGAGGATTTCATGGAGGATTTTCTTGTCGAGGATCCCGGTTATCACCGTTTCTTCTGCGGTGGTCCCAACGGGCGTCCGCTGTTCAACCTGCCCGGGTTCGGCCTGATGAAGCTGCGCGACCTGGGGGTCGAGGCGGAATGGTCGGGTCATTGCACCTATTCCGATCCGGCGCGTTTCTTCAGCTATCGCCGCGCCACCCACGAGGGGCAGGTCGACTATGGAAGGCTGATCTCGGCGATCTCCCTGTAATTCGCGCGATTTGTCAGATATTCTGCGTAGTTACCTGGAATAATACGATTTTCTTGTTTTCAGGGCTTGCCGCAGCGCCAGTTTTAACAAGACGGCGGCAAGTGCGGCGATCTGACCCAGAACCAGACCGATCAGTCCGACAGCGAACATGACCAGATCGCTGACCCGGCGCAGCAGTTTCAGGCTCTTGCTTTTGCCCAGAACCTTCAATGTCTTGCGCGTGTCCTTTCGGGTGACCTCGGACAGACCGGCGATGCGGCGCAGGTCGGCGGGATCATCGGCGTAGCGCAGCAGCGGGATGACCTCTGCCATCGATGTCGATCGCGCCACCGTCGAGATATCGGACATGATGTGTTGCAGATCCTGTGCAGGCCGCGCACCGGTGGCCGCCGCGTGCAGGGCCCGGCGCATTCCCGGCGTCAGGGCCCTGGCGCGCCGTGCGCTGCGCAGCAACGTGGCCGATGTCTTGACCGGCACGGTGCTGCCGGCGCTGATCAGGCTTGATCCGGTGGCGACAAGACCAATAGCGGCCAGCGCAGCCTCGACTTCATCGACCTCGTCTCCGGCAATCGTGGCCTTGGCCTGACGGCCAAGCGCGGCCACATCGCCCGCAGGCGAGAGTTCGAAGGGGATGTTGCAGGCCGAAATCATGGTCAGGCTGGGGCAGGCCTCCATATCAGCCATGCAGCGCCCGCAATCTGCCATGGTGGCCCACAGGCCTTCATGCGCTTCCCGGCTTGTCTGGACACGGGCTTGCAGGGTTTCGGGCAGGGTGATGTCATGTTCCTGCGCCAGCCCGACCAGCAACTCCAGATCCTGCACGTCGCCTTTGTCCAGGGCCGCTTCGATGCGTGGTGTCAGCCATTCCAGATCTACCTGCCGCGCGATTGCCGCCTCGATCCGCAATTTCGCCTGAGCCGCTCCACGTTCGACATAGGGGTGAAGGAAAGGGTTCATCGACAGCACCCATACCGTTGCGGACAACGTGATCACTGCCCAGAGCAACAGGGTAAGACGGGCAATCCTGCGCAGGCCATCGGCAATCCGGTGAAATCCCGTCCGGCGCGGGGCGGGTGATGCCGGGCCGGACCCGGTCAGCAGGGATCCGGCAGGCAGCATGGCGGGGGCTATCCCGCCGCGCGGATGCGGGCCTCGACCACTTCGAAGGGCACGCCGGGTTCGTCCTTGGCGGCGCGGATCACCAGCGAAGTCTTGACGCTGGCGACATTGGGCGCGGCAGTCAGGTCATCGGTCAGGAAGCGCTGAAAGGTCGACAGATCGGGCGAGACGCATTTCAGGATGAAATCGATCTCGCCATTCAGCATGTGACATTCGCGCACAAGCGGCCAGTTCTGGATCAGTGCCTCGAAGGCGGACAGATCGCGTTCCGACTGAGAGGCCAGCCGCACCATCGCGAACACCTGCACTTCAAAGCCCAATTCACGCGAATCGATATCCGCATGATAGCCGCGAATGAAGCCCAGCTCTTCCAGCGTGCGGACCCTGCGCAGGCATGGCGGGGCCGAGATCCCGACACGCCGCGCCAGTTCGACATTTGTCATCCGGCCGTCGCCCTGCAGCTCGGCCAGAATCTTGCGGTCGATCTCGTCCAATTTTGCGCCGGCCATGCTGCCCGTTACCCCTTGGTCTTGTATTTTGCCGGAAACTACAATGTGCGCCCCTGACGCGCAACATTGTTTCTGTGGATAGCTTGTCCTGCGCAGGCATTGCGCGGGGGCTTCGGGATGTTTACCTAAGCCGCCAAAGGTTTACCTAAGCCGCCAAAGCTAGATCGGGGATATTGGCTGATGACTGACAGCACACATGTGAAACTTTTGATCGTGGGCTCTGGTCCTGCGGGCTATACCGCCGCCGTCTATGGGGCACGCGCGATGCTGGACCCGATGCTGATTCAGGGCATGCAGCCGGGCGGACAGCTGACCATCACCACCGAGGTCGAGAACTGGCCCGGTGAAACGGAAATCCAGGGGCCGGACCTGATGGTCAAGATGGAAGAGCATGCCCGCCAGATGGGGACCGATATCGTCACCGACATGGTGACCCGTCTTGATCTGCAGCAGCGTCCCTTCGTGGCCGAATGTGACAGCGGCAAGCGTGTCACGGCAGATGCGGTCATCCTGGCGACCGGTGCACAGGCACGTTGGCTGGGTCTGCCGAGCGAAGAGAAATTCAAGGGCTTTGGCGTCAGCGCCTGCGCGACCTGCGACGGTTTCTTCTATCGCAATCGCGAGGTTCTGGTGATCGGCGGCGGCAATACCGCCGTGGAAGAGGCGCTGTTCCTGACGAAATTCGCCAGCAAGGTAACGCTGGTGCATCGCCGTGACAGCCTGCGTGCCGAAAAGATCCTGCAACAGCGGCTGTTCAAGAACCCGAAGGTCGAGATCATCTGGGATCATGAACTGAGTGAAGTTCTGGGCACGGAATCTCCGATGGGGGTCACCGGCGCGGTGCTGACCTCGACCAAGGACGGTTCCACGCGGCAGGTTGCCGCTGATGGCGTATTCGTCGCGATCGGCCATGCGCCGGCCAGCGAATTGGTCAAGGATCAGCTGGAACTGCACAATGGCGGCTATGTGAAGGTCGAGCCTGGTTCGACACGCACTTCGATCCCCGGCGTCTTTGCCGCTGGCGATCTGACCGACCATGTCTATCGTCAGGCGGTGACCAGCGCCGGCATGGGCTGCATGGCCGCGCTGGATGCGGAACATTATCTTGCATCGCTGGACGAGGCCGGTGCCCCTGATGCGGCGCAGGATCAATTGCCCGCAGACGCCACGGCGGGCTGAAGCGGGGCGCGGGCGGCAAGTCGTGCCGCCCCCGTCCTTTCGGGGCCCTCCCGATCGGCGTATTCCCGCAGAGGCCCGGTGGCGTCGCGCTTGTGTGTCCGGAGCGGCGCGTCTAGTCATGATGGCACAAGCTGCATCGCTTCGTGCAAAGCGGTTTCGTCTTGTGTCCTGAACTGACGAGCATCCGATCATGACGACACCCAACCAGTTTCCCATCCCCGAGCTTTATGTGTCGCCCGAAGCGGCAGCGGCATTGACGCAAGAGGCCGCGCGCCTGCCCGGCTGGGTGCTGACGGCACGCCAGCTTTGCGATCTGGAACTGTTGATGAATGGCGGTTTCTATCCGCTGAAAGGGTTCCTGACACAGGCGGATTACGATCTCGTTCTGGCCGAGATGCATCTGGCGTCCGGGCATCTTTGGCCGATACCGGTCACGCTTGATGTCTCGGATGAATTTGCCCGCCAGATCGAACCGGGCAGGGATATCGCCCTGCAGGATCCGAAGGGTGCCGTCCTGGCGATCATGTCGGTCACGGACAAATGGGTCCCGGACAAACTTGCCGAGGCTCGTCAGCTTCATGGAACCGAAGACCGCTCTCATCCCGGTGTCGGCTATCTGATCGATAGCGCCGGGCCAGTCTATCTGGGTGGCAAGGTCAAGGGACTTCAGCGGCCATCATGCGGGTTTCACTCTGACTGCCGGACACCGAATGAACTGCGCCACCGGTTCAGAGATCTGGGTTGGACGCAGGTTCTGGCCGTGCAGCCCGCTGATCTGCCGGAACCCGACGGTCTGACGCGGATATCCCGCGTGGCGCAGGAAGCGCAGGCTGATCTGCTGATCCAGCCGATTGTCGGCATGGCCTCCCCGGCACAGGCCGATGAACTCTTGCGCGTGGCCCACGATTGGACGGGACCGGATGTCGAGCCTTCGGCGCTGAATCTGGCAACGCGGATGGCCGGCCCGCGCGAGGTGCTGTGGCATGCTCTGGTCCGCAGGAATCATGGAGCCACGCATGTCGTCTGCAGCGGGGCGGTGCAGGGCAAGGCCACCTATGACGCTGCGCAAAGGCTGTTTCAGCAGTATCACGGCGAGGCCGGAGTAACGGTGATCGGTCTGGAAACATGAAATTCATGAAATCGCCGGTTCCGGATACAGCAGCTTTCGCGTCAGGCAGGAGACAATGACCGGATTGGTGATCTCTCTGACGACGATCCCGCCGCGTCTGAACAGGATTCAGCCGACGCTGGACGATCTGCTGAATCAAAGCGCGCCGGTCGATGAAATCAGGCTGTATCTGCCCCGCAGCCATCGCAGGTTCCCGCTGGCCCGGTCGGATATTCCGCAGATGCCCAAAGGTGTCAGATTGATTCTGGTGGATGAGGATATGGGCCCGGCCACCAAGGTTCTGCCCGCGGCCCGTGATCTGCGCGGGCAGGATGTCGAGCTGATCTTCTGCGACGATGATCAGAAATATGATCCCGATTGGGCCGCGCGTTTTCTGGCGGCCCGCCCCGCGCATCCCGATGCCTGCCTGGTTCAGAAGGGCTACCATCTGGAAGACCGACCCAATGGGACCAAATATTTCCCGCGCCATGATCCGGCGCATCATCCGCGCGCGCAGCGTTTCCGCCGTGACCTGTGGTACCGGATGCGCCGCGCTGCCAGCCTTGGAGCATGGCGGCCTGCGCGACCTTTTGCCAGCTGTGGCTATGTCGATATCCTTGAAGGCTATCGTGGCGCGATGATCCGCCCCGATTTCCTGCCGGAGGAGGCCTGGCATATTCCCGATGTCCTGTGGACCGTCGACGACCCCTGGCTGTCAGGGCATCTGCTGCGCAACAATCACCCAATCTGGCTCATCTCGGACTGTCCGCCGCCGATAGCCACGCATGACGCGCATTGTCTGGAAGGCTTGCGCGACTTTGTCTGTCAGGGTCATGATCGGCGCAAGGCCGATACATTGACCATCGAATATTTCCGCCAGAACCATGGGCTGTGGCCTGATCGCCTGCCACCTCAGCAGCAAGAGGAACTGCCCGAAGTTCAGAGCCTCTTGGAAACCATGGGCGCGCCATATGGAAAGACGGGATAAATTAGGCATCATCGGCCCAGGACACCCTGTCGGAAATGCAGGGGCAGGGGCGCATGAACCGAAAGGGACAGCATGAGTAACATTCTGACGCTGAATGCAGGATCAGCGACGATCAAATTCTCGGTCTATCACGCGGGCACATCTCCGGTTCTGCGTCTCTCGGGCCATGTCGACGCGCTTGGCAGCGATGACGCCACCCTTACGGTCGGACATGGTGAATCCCGGCACTTCCGCCATCTGGGCCCGATCGATCACGCTGCCGGGATCCGCGCCATTCTGGAAGAGGTCGCCTCCGAACATATCGTTGCCGTCGGACATCGGATCGTGCATGGCGGTACGGAACATGACGCGCCGGCTCTGCTGGACGAGGCTGTCCTGAGCGATCTTGAGCAGCTCTCAGCTTTCGCGCCCTTGCATCAGCCGCATAATCTGGCCGGGGTTCGCGCGGCAATGGCTGCCTTTCCCCAGGCCGTGCAGATCGGCTGTTTCGATACTGCCTTCCATCGCGGGCACCCCTGGGTGAATGATGCCTTCGCCCTGCCGCGCGAATATTACGCCAAGGGAATCCGGCGCTATGGATTTCACGGGCTGAGCTATCGCTATATTGCTGAAGAACTGGCCCGCATCGACCCGGACGGCCACGAACGCTGCGTGGTCGCTCATCTGGGAAACGGGGCCTCGCTTTGTGCGCTTCGCGACGGACATTCGGTCAGTTCGACCATGGGATTCTCGGCACTGGACGGGCTGCCGATGGGCACGCGATGCGGCCAGCTGGATCCCGGCGTGGTGTTGTATCTGTTCCAGCAAGAGGGGATGAGCGCAGAGCAGATCAGCGATCTGCTTTATCTGGAGTCCGGGCTGAAGGGGCTGTCGGGCCTGTCGAATGACATGCGGGTTCTGCAGGACTCCGGCACCAAGGAAAGCCAGCAGGCAATTGACTATTTCGCCTTTCGGATTCGCCGTGAAATCGGTGCCATGGCGGCAGTTCTGGGTGGATTGGACTGCCTGGTCTTTACCGGCGGCATCGGCGAGAACTCGGCCGCGCTGCGGGCAAAGGTCTGCGCGGATCTGGGATGGCTGGGAATCGCGTTGCAGGATGAGGCCAACAGCCGGAACGACCCGGTCATCTCGGATGGCAAGGTCGTGGTGCGTGTCGTCCCAACCAATGAAGAACTGGTCATCGCGCGTTCGGTCTTCAACCTGCTTGACCGGCAAGGTAGCCCCGAAACCCCATAGGGGCGGAGCGCGCTAGAAATCCAGCCCCAGGTCGATCGTCGTGGCCGAATGCGTCAATGCGCCCGAGGAGATGTAATTGACCCCGGTCGCGGCGACTTCGGCGATGCGCTCCAGCCGCATGTTGCCTGATGCCTCCAGCACCAGCCGCCCGGCGTTCATCGCCACGGCCTTTTGCAGCATTTCGGTGGACATGTTGTCCAGCAGGACCACATCTGCACCGCCTTCGTCCAGGACCTGCTGCAGCTGGTCGAGGTGATCGACCTCGATCTCGACGCGCATCATATGCGAGGCATGGGCCTTGACCGATTGCAGGACCGGTCTGATGCCCCCCGCAGCGGCAATATGGTTGTCCTTGATCAGGATCGCATCGGACAGTGAAAAGCGATGGCTGAAGCCGCCGCCATGCAGCACCGCCTGTTTTTCGACCATGCGCAACCCGGGTGTGGTCTTGCGCGTGCAGGTGATGCGGGTGTCAGTGCCTGCGGTTTGCGCGACGAAAGCCGCAGTCATGGTGGCGATGCCGCAAAGCCGTCCCGCGAAGTTCAGCGCGACCCTTTCGCCCGACAGGATCGAGGCCGCATCGCCCTCGATGATGGCCAGTTCGTCGCCAGCGGCAAATTCGCTGCCGTCATCGCGGATGACGGTAATCTTCAGTGTCGGATCGACCAGCGAAAACGCGATTCGTGCCAGTTGCATCCCCGAGGCGATGCCGGATTGCCGTGCCACGATCCGTGCCCGGTAATGGGTTCCGGCAGGAATGACCGTCCGGGTGGTGATATCGCCATTCGTGCCCAGATCCTCCAGAAGCGCCGAGCGCACCAGCGGTTCAAGGATCATGTCGGGCAGGGCGGGCAGCGTGGTCATGAAACCTCCGATAGCAGGGTGTCGCGCAGGGCAAGCGCGCGTTGCAATGTCATCCGGCTGCGGCGCGCGGGTTCCGCCGCATTGGGGAAATCGTCGCGACAATGCGCCCCCCGGCTTTCGCGCCGTTCATATGCGGCGGCGCAGATCAGCGTGGCGGTGGCGGTCATGTTCAACAGCGCATCGCAACCGGGCTGGGCAGCTTCGATCCGGGCGATGGTGGCCAAGGTCTGTTGCAGCCCTGCCGCGTTGCGCAGCACGCCGGCACCGCGAGTCATGGCCTGACGCAATTCCTGCACCAGATCGTCGCGGGCCAGTGGTGCAACGGGCAGTTCGGGCAGTTTGACGGGTTCGGCCTCATCCTCGAATGGTGCAATGCTGTCGGCGATATCCATTGCGCAGATTCGACCAAAGACCAGCGCCTCGAGCAAGCCATTCGAAGCCAGCCGGTTGGCACCGTGCAGGCCGGTCGAGGAAGCCTCGCCACAGACCCACAGCCCTTCCAGGCTGGCGCGGCCATTCGCCCCGACCGCTACGCCGCCCATATGGTAATGCGCTGCAGCGGCCACCGGGATCGCCTGGGTGACCGGATCGATGCCCGCCTTGGCGCAGGCTTCGGCCACGGCGGGAAACTCCGTGAGGATGCGCGGGCCAAGACAGTCGCGTGTGTCCAGCATCGGGCGCTGACCGGCCTGTGTCTGCGCATAGATGGCGCGGGCCACGATATCGCGGGGGGCAAGCTCGGCATCGGGATGGACCGCAGGCATGAAACGTTCGCCTGCCGCGTTGAGCAGATGAGCACCTTCGCCGCGCAGGGCCTCGGTCGCCAGCGGCGCGGGATCGATCCCGCAATCTATCGCGGTGGGGTGGAACTGGACGAATTCGGCATCCGCGATCACCGCCCCCGCGCGTGCGGCCATGCCGATGACCTCGCCCCGGATGCGGGGAGGATTGGTGGTGATCGCATACAGCCCGCCCGAGCCGCCGCCCGCCAGCAGAACCGCCGGAGCATGCAGGGCCAGCGATGCCGAGCCTTCGCTCTTGGCGATGGAGACACCGGCAATGGCATTGCCCTGTCGGATCAGCCCCGTCGCGACGACCCCTTCCAGCACCTGAATTGAGGGTGTGGCGCGGGTCTGGGAAATCAGGGCGCGCATGATTTCCGCACCTGCCTGATCGCCCCTCACCCTGACGACGCGTGCAAAGCTGTGCGCGGCCTCACGCGACATGACATATCCGCCATCGGCCGAACGGTCGAAAGGCGTGCCGAGGCTGGTCAGGTCCAGGATATGCGCCTGCGCCTCATCGGTGACCATGCGGGCAATTTCGGCATCGACGCTGCCGGCACCGGCGCGCATCGTATCCCTTGCATGGGCCTCTGCGCTGTCATCGCCACTCATGGCGGCGGCAACACCGCCCTGTGCCCAGGCCGAACTGGCGCCTTCGCCCAGAGGGTCGGGCGAAATCATCAGGACCGGACGCGGGGCCAGCTTCAGCGCCGCGTAAAGCGCCGCAAGCCCGGCGCCCACGATCACGACGCGGTTGGTGTTGATCTGATGCACCTGTGGTCTGTCCTCAGGCTGCAAGCTTCTGGGACAGCGCGATCATCCGCTCGACCGAACGACGGGCATCGGCGGCAATCGCGGGATCGACCTCGACCGCGCCGGTCATGCTGTGCAGCGACCAGAGAATTTTCTCCAGCGTGATCTTCTTCATGTAAGGGCACATGTTGCACGGCCCCAGGAAATCGACTTCGGGATGCGCGTCCGAGATGTTCGAAGCCATCGAACATTCGGTCACCAGCATTGCCTGCGCCGGACGCTCGCGCCCGACCCACTCGAGAATTCCGGCGGTCGAGCCTGCAAAATCGGCCTCGGCCACGACGTCGGGCGGGCATTCGGGATGGGCGATGATCTTCAGATCCGGATGCCAGCTGCGGAAATCGCGCAGATCCTGAGGCGTAAAGCGTTCATGCACGATGCAGCGCCCGTCCCACCAGACGACACGTTTGTGGGGAACCTGTTTGGCGACATTCTGTGCCAGATATTTGTCCGGCGTCATGATGACCGTGTCGCCTTCCATCGCGCCGACGATCTGGGCGGCATTGGCAGAGGTGCAGCAGATATCCGAGGCCGCCTTCACCTCGGCAGTGGTGTTCACATAGCTGACCACCGCTGCGCCGGGATAGCGGGCGCGCATTTCCGCGATGCCTTCGGCGGTGATGCTTTCGGCCAGAGAGCAACCGGCCTCCATATCGGGCATCAGCACGGTTTTCTCGGGGCTGAGGATCTTGGAGGTTTCGGCCATGAAATGGACACCGCATTGCACGATGACATCGGCCTTGACCTTGGTGGCCTCGATCGCCAGCGCAAGGCTGTCCCCGACGACATCCGCGACACCGTGATAGATGTCGGGTGTCATGTAGTTATGGGCCAGGATGACGGCATTGCGTTCCTGCTTCAGCCGATTGATCGCGGCGACATAGGGGGCCGCGACCGCCCAGTCGGGCAGGGGCACCACGCGGTCCATGCGGGCATGAATGTCGGACATGCTTTCGGCAAGCTCGAGCGACGGTTTCAGATCGTAATGGGCCTGCAATTCGTCGCGAATGGCCGTCAGGTCTAGCAAAGTGGTGTCCTCCCGTGGTGGATCGGCCCTGCGGATATGGGAAATCTTGGTCCCGGCAGTGCATGGTTGTTTGCACCATGAGCGCGGTAGTTACCGAAAACCTGACCATCTAGCAATATTATGACATGTTCCTCGACGTCATTTAGAACGTTGCAACCGGATTATTCTGCCTTTCGGCGCTTTTGCCAGGGTGCGCCATAGGTCAGCCACATGACCGAAACCCACCAGAGTGCCAAGATTGCCCAAAGGTCCACCACCAGTTTGCGCAGGAACCCCTGATCGGGCGGATTCATCTGGAAGGCATCGCCAAGCACGGACAGCAGCACGCAGGCCAGGAATGACCACAGGCCACCCCGGCCGATCTGCTGCAGCCCCACGCCCAGTCTCGTGCTGGCCAGTCGCTCCATCACGTCGGCCAGCGGCACCGCGACCAGCCAGCTTGCGGCGACAATGGCCAGATAGCGCGTGCCGTCCAGATGCCATTTGTCGATGCTGCCATAGACCTGTTTCAGCGCCTGCCGCAGGGGCAGGGCTGGCTCTCCGATCTTCGAGGCGATGACGATGGTGGCTCCGAACAGGAACATGCCCGTGGCCAGAGAGGTCAACAGGGTGCGATGGCGCCGCAGCACCGGCATGAATTTCTGGCGAAACAGGCCCATGGCAACACCGGTAAAGAACAGCATCTGCCAGCCGAACGGGTTGAACAGCAGTCCGTTCTTGTTGTGATTGGGCAGAAGCGGGTTCAGAACGGGGGCAAACCACCACAGGATCAGCGATCCGATGGCGAAGATCAGCGGAAAGCGTTTCAGCACCGGCACAAGCAACGGCGCCGAGGCGATCAGCACCACATAGACCGCCAGCACATCCAGCAGATTGGGCTGCAGCCACATCGTCGCCAGAACACCCAGATAGCCAAGCGGGTTTTCGATGATCCAGACCGCATATTGGTTCCAGATCGCGGTATGTTTCATGCCGACCGCCAGCAGGCCTGCCGAAAGCAGGGCCATCACAACGCCGCCGACCACCAGGGCCCGCCAGACCTCGAAGGCGCGGCGGGCAAAACGCCATTGGGCCTTGCGCATGCCATCGCGCCGCTCGACACTTTGCCAGACCAGGCCAACCAGGAATCCCGACAGCAGAACGAACAGTTCGGCGGCGTCGAAGATCGAGAAATTTGCCAGCGTCAGGCCACGCAGGCCGGAGACCGGCATATGGTCCAGCATGATGCAGACCAGCGCATAGCCGCGCAGCATGTCAAGGGCGATCAGGCGGTTCATGATGTGGGCTAACCTTCGCTGTGTCCCTGATCAACAGGGCAGGCGGCTGAACTGCGCAAGCAGCGCAGGGTCCGAGACAAGCGCGCTGGTTTCTGCCGCGTCAAGAAAGTCCAGAGCCTCGGTCTGATCTGCCGCGTTCTCGATCTTGGCAGCTGCGGTGATATGGGGCAGCCGCTGCGCGACCGGACCTTCCGTCGTCATCGGCTCCAGCATGGAAACATGCCGTGCGCGGGCCTGAGGGTCACGGCCCAGACGCAGGATCGCCTCGGGTCCGCTCAGCGGGCGGGGCAGGGCGCGGGCCTTGGCGACCGCCTCGGAGAGGATCGCCGGAGGATTTCGCTCTTCGGGGGTCACCAGCAATCCGCGCATCCGGGCCCATCTGCCGAAAATCGGGCTGGCCGACAGGCGCGAGGTCAGTGGCGACAGAATCAGACCCGCGAGGATGGGTGACAGCCAGATCAACTGCGCGGGCGAGAACTGAGCCAGCACGATCAGCGTCGCCACACCCAGCAGGACATGCGCCCAGTGCCGGCTGAGCACCACTTGCCAGTCGGGCATATGGCCAGCCCGGGTTTGCGCCTGCCAGCCACTGTCACGGCCGCGCAGGATGTCGAAGATCTGGCGGGTCTGGATCAGCATCTGAACAGGGGCAATCAGGGCGGAAAGGACAATCTCGAACAGGGCGCTGGCAAAGATGTGCACCGGCCCGCCCGATTCCTGCCCCAAGGGCCGCATCCACGCCCGCAAGGTCGCGATCAGCTTGGGCATCAGCAACAGGCTCATGGCGGCGATGAACAGCCACAGCATGCGTCGCGCGTCAAAGACCGGCCAGTCGGGGAACAACTGATAGGAATTGGGGAAATATTCCGGCGTCGACAGCAGGACGGTCGCGGACAGCACCAGACCGACAAGGATCAGTGCCAGCCAGATGGGGCTCATCAGGAAACCCAGAATGCCGATCGCAAAATGCAGTCGGCTGATGGCCCGCGCGCCGCGCATGGTAAACAGGCGGGCATGCTGCAGGTTGCCCTGCGCCCAACGACGCTCGCGCGCGGCCATGTCCAGCAGTGTCGGCGGGCAGCCCTCGAAGCTGCCGCGCAGATCTGCATCCAGCCTGACCTTCCAGCCCGCGCGGCACAGGGCCGCGGCTTCGACGAAATCATGGCTGAGAATGGTGCCGCCAAAGGGCGGGCGGCCGCTCAGCCGGGGCAAGCCACAGGCGCTGGCAAAGGCGCTGACGCGGATGATGGCGTTATGGCCCCAATAGTTTCCGGTATCTCCGGACCAGGCGGCCACGCCGCGTGCAATCATCGGGCCGTAGACGCGCCCGGCAAATTGCGTCAGCCGTGCGAAGATGGTTTCACCACCCACCAGAATCGGCATGGTCTGGATCAGGCCCAGATCGGGATCTGCATTCATCCGCGCCGACAGTTGCGCAATGGTGTCACCGGTCATGACGCTGTCGGCATCCAGCACCACCATCTGATCATATCGCCCGCCCCAGCGACGCAGGAATTCGGCCACATTGCCGGATTTGCGATCCTCATTGCTGGTCCGGCGACGATACCAGATCGGCAGCGGCGCGTTTTCGCGGACCGCCGCAACGGCGAGGGTTTCATTGACGGCGACCGCAGGATCACGACTGTCCGACAGCACGAAAATCTCGGCCCGACCGGTCATTCCCTGCCGCGCCAGGTCGGTCGCAAGTGCCCCCAGTAAGCCGATGCTCTGGGCGGCATTTTCGTGATAGATCGGCATGACGACCGCGATTCGTGCATCATTGCGCCCCTGCGGCGTCGTGATGCGCGGTGCAAGCAATCCGGCGAGCAGTGCACAGAAGGAAAAACCGACCCAGGCAAATGTCGGCACGAAGAGCACCAGCAAGGCCATCTGCATGGGCGTGGGCTTGTCCCCGAAGGCCGCGAACATCTGCAACAGCCCGACCACGGCAATGGCTGCCGTGCCGCCAAAGGCGATGACGCGGGCCAGCCAGACACGCCAGCAATCGTGGCCGCGCGGACGCCTGACCTTGGGCGCCGTGGCAAAATCCTGCACCGGCATGGCCAGAGGGGCCTCGGGCGGCACCGGGGTCAGAATGGCGGTCATGTTCTGATCGTCGCTCATGCCGACCAGCGCGAAAGCCAGGTTTCGCTCAAGGCGACCCCGTCCTTGTCGACCAGCAGCGCCTGAAGATCGGCCAATGTGGCGGCACCCGGCTCGAATTCAAAGGCCAGACGCAGGACATTCTGTGCCACGAGCGGCTTGATATAGGAATGGACGATGCGACCGGCCGAGGCGCTGACCTGGAACTGGGGCAGTTCATCGGTGAAAAGCGACCGGTCAAAATCGATGATGAAGCTGCGGGTGGTTTCGACATTGATCGACCTGCCGGAGCGCACCTGCCGGACCTTGGCCAATGGCACGTCATTGGGCGGCAGCGGCGCAAAGCTGAGACGATAGCGGAATTCATGCCGCTGGTCCTTTTTCAGGACCTCCTTGGGAACCCAGTAGCTGACGATATTGTCGTTGAACTCGTTTTCGACCGGGATCTCGATGAGTCGGACCTCGCCTTCGCCCCATTCGCCCTCGGGCTGGATCCAGGCTGACGGGCGCTGATGATACATTGCCTCGGCATCCTGATAATCCGTGAACTGGCGGTTGCGCTGGATCAGGCCGAAACCACGCGGGTTCTTGTCGATGAAGGACGAAATCTGCAGGGTCTTGTGCGAGGACAGGCTGCGCCAGAGGGCCTGACCGGCCCCCGTGTGCATTTGCAGGCCATCGCTGTCATGGACGGCGGGGCGATAGTCATCGACATTGCGGCGGCTGGCCGGGCTGAACCAGAACATCGAGGTCAGCGGCGCAATGCCGGTATGTTGCAGATCGACGCGCGGGAAGATTGCCACGCGGGTGCGAACCATGGTCACGGCACCGGGATTGACGTCGAACTGAAAGGCCGCGGTCAACGACTTGCTGTCCAGCAGCGCGTGGATGCGCACCGATTCGGACGTTTCATCGGGCTCATGCACCCAGAAATCGGTGAACAGGGGGAATTCCTCGCCGTCGGGGCTGCCGGTCTTGATGGCCAGCCCCCGTGCCGACAGACCATAGAGTGTCCCCCGCGCGACGGCACGGAAGTAGCTGGCGCCCTGGAAGACCAGGAATTCATCCATGACACCGGGGCGATTCAGGATCGTGCGCAGGCGAAAACCCGACCAGCCCATGTCGCCCTTGGTTTCAAGGTCGGCACCATCGGGGAATTGCGACGGGTCGAATTCCAGCAGCTTGGGGTCGAAGTCGATCTTGATCGGCACACCGTCACGGACAATGTTGATATTGACCGGCTCGTAGAAAATCATCCCCGGCGGCAGCAGATCCATGGAAAACCGGCTGGTGCGGCTGAGCGGATCCTTGGCGCGGCGAAAGCGGATGGCGCGATATTGGTCATAGTTCAGATCGGCGAAACTTCCGACCTGATCCGCCACCGGTTGCTTGTAGACCTTCGCCGCCCGCTCGGTCGCCAGCCCGGCCACATCTTCGAAACTGAAGGCCATTGCTGCCGGCTGAGGGGGATGCATTGTGTCCGAGGCAGTGCTTTCGGCCTGTGCCTTTGCGCGGATGGGTGTTGCCACAAAGGCTCCGCCAGCGGCCGCAGCAGCAGCGGCATTGAGGAATTCACGACGCTTCATATCTGATGATCGATGCAAAAAAACCGTTTCCTTCTAAAGATGCAGCTGCATCCCAGCAAGCCGCATCGCTAACGCATCAGGACGTTGTTTGGTTGTCCAAAATTCGTGAGCAAGCCGTGAATCGGCGGTAATACGCCGATCCGGCTATTGCCGTGCCAGCCATTCGGTCACGGGACGGCGCAGACTGGTCAGGCCTGCCGCCTGCGCCTCTTCGATGACCTGGCGCAGATCCGAAATGGAAATGCGCCTGATCAGATGCTTGACCGGACCGATCGAGGCAGGCCGCATCGACAGCTTGCGAATCCCCAGGGCTGCCAGCGTGACGGCCTCGATCGGCCGACCCGCATCCTCGCCGCAAAAGGACAACGGCACACGGGCATCTTCGCAGCGGGCCACGATCTGGCGCAGCAGGTCGAGGAAAGAGCTGTTCAGCGTGTCATAGCGGCGGCGCACGCGTTCGTTTTCGCGGTCGGCCGCAAAGAAGAACTGCTTCAGATCGTTGCCACCAATCGAGACAAAATCGCACATTTCAAAGAATTTCTTTGGCGCAAAGGCAATCGACGGGGTTTCCAGCATGGCGCCGACGCGCACATCGGTGGGCAGTTCATGCCCCAGCCGCTGTTCGCGCGACAATTCCTGCATCAGCATGCGGTGGGCATCTTCATATTCGCTCATGTCGGCAATGAAGGGAAACATCACATGTAGCGGCCGTCCGACAGCTGCCCGGATCAGCGCCTGCAGCTGCATCCGCAACACGCCGCGCTTGTCCAGTCCGACACGGATGGCCCGCCAGCCCATGGCAGGGTTGGGTTCGTCCTGCGGTTTCATATAGGGCAGAACCTTGTCCGAGCCGATATCCAGCGTGCGGAACATCACGGGTTTGCCCATGGCCCGGTCCATGACATGGCGATACAGTTCCGCCAGTTCGCCCCGACGGGGAACATGATTGCGAACCAGGAACTGCAATTCGGTCCGAAACAGCCCGACTCCCTCGGCGCCCGAATCCTCGAGCGAGGGCAGATCTGCCATCAATCCGGCATTCATATGCAGTTGGATCGTCGTCCCGCAGGTGCCGGTCGCAGGCAGATTGCGCAGGCTTGCGTAACGGTTCTGCGCTTCGGCCTGCATGGCGATCTTGTCACGAAATGCGGTGGCGACACTGTCTTCCGGGCGCAGATGGACCAGCCCCTGATCGCCATCGACAAGGATCGGGTCGCCATTCAATGCCTCGGTGGTGATCCGGCTGGCGTGAATGACCAGCGGGATCGCCAGCGCACGTGCAACAATGGCGGCATGGCTGCCGACCGAACCCTCTTCCAGAACCACGCCCTTCAGCCGACGGCCATATTCCAGCAATTCGGCGGGGCCGATGTTGCGGGCAATCAGAATCGGCCGGGGCGGCAGTTCGGCGCCGGTATCCACGCCCTGGCCTGTCAGGATGCGCAGCAGACGGTTGGACAGATCATCCAGATCATGCAACCGGTCGCGCAGATAGGGGTCCGAGGCCACCTCCAGCCGCGCGCGGGCCGAGGATTGCTCTTTCTCCACCGCCGCCTCGGCAGAGAGGCCCAGCTGGATGTCCTCTTCCATGCGCTTGAGCCAGCTGCGCGAATGCGCAAACATGCGATAGGTTTCCAGAACGGCGGCATGGTCGGCGTCATCGATCATGTCCGAAGCGGCGACCATTGTATCTACGCGCTGGCGCAGGCGGGTGACACCTTCATGCAGGCGCTCGAGTTCGCGTTCGGGATCGTCACCGACCGGGTTGGTGACCACGACACGCGGTTCATGCAGCCAGACCTGGCCTTCGGCGGCACCTTCCTGCGCCGTGGCACCCTGAATCATCAGGGGAAAGCGATGTGCCTGCGGCATGCTGTCGGAATGGCTGTCCTGAAAGGCACCCAGTTCCGTCATTTCGGCCAGAACCATGGCAACGACTTCCAGTCCGTAGACCTCGTCTTCGCTGAACTGGCGGGAATCATTGCACTGCACGACCAGAACGCCGAGGCGCTCACCCACGCGCTGGATGGGAACACCCAGGAAGCTGGGAAAGACTTCCTCGCCGGTTTCGGGCATGAAGCGGAAGCCCGGCTCGGACGGAGCATCGGCGGTATTGACATGGCGGCCCGTGCGCGCGACGCGGCCGACCAGACCCTCGCCCAGGCGCAGACGCGTCTGGTGCACGGCCTCGGGACGCAGCCCTTCGGTCGCGCAAAGCTCCAGCGTGTTCGCGTCACGGAACAGGTAGATCGAGCAGACCTCGGTTCCCATCGAATCGGCGATGTGATGGGTGATCTGGTCAAGCCTGTCCTGACCATCGCCCGCGGCGGCGAGAATTTCTTTCAGCCGCCGCAGCAGCTTGCGTGATTCACTGTCTTTGCGGTCATTCATCGCGTGCCTGCCTTTGCTGTCGCGATGGCCCCGCGCGGGCCGTCGGCCGGAACAGAGGTTCTGTCCGGATCAGGCCGCTTCGAGGCCGAAGGCATCATGCAACGCCTGCACCGCCAGTTCCATATATTTGCGGTCGATCAACACCGAAATCTTGATCTCGCTGGTTGCGATCACCTTGATGTTGATGTTTTCGGCGGCAAGTGCCTCGAACATCGTCGCTGCAACGCCGGTATGGCTGCGCATGCCGATGCCGACGACGCTGACCTTGGCAACATCGGTGTCGACGATCAGTTCGTCATAGTCGATCTCGCCCGAAGCCTTCGCCTGTTCAATGGCTTTCTTGGCGCGCTCGACCTGGTTGATCGGCACCGAGAAGGTCATGTCGGTCACCGAACCGGGGTGATCGTCATAGTCTTTTTCCGAGATGTTCTGAACGATCATGTCGACATTCACGCCCGCATCGGCCAGCGGCTGGAATATGGCGGCGGAAATGCCGGGCCGGTCCGCCACGGTCACCAGGGTGATCTTGGCTTCTTCCCGGGAATAGGCGACGCCATTGACGACTTTCGATTCCATGATTTCATCCTCATCGCAGACCAGCGTGCCAGAATTCTCGTCGGTATCCTCGAAGGAGGATAGCACGCGCAGCCGAACTTTATAGCGCATCGCCAACTCGACCGAGCGGGTCTGCAAGACCTTGGCACCCAGGCTGGCCAGTTCCAGCATTTCCTCGAAAGCGATCTTTTCCAGCTTGCGCGCTTTCGTGGTGATGCGCGGGTCGGTGGTATAGATGCCGTCGACATCGGTATAGATATCGCAGCGTTCGGCATCGAAGGCGGCGGCAAAGGCAACGGCCGTGGTGTCCGAACCACCGCGACCCAGCGTCGTGATCCGCCCGTCAGGGGCCAGCCCCTGGAAGCCTGCCACGACCGCGACCTTGAAGCCTTCACTGAATTTCTGATCCAGGTTGGCGCGCGGAATGTCGACGAAACGGGCGGCGGAATGGGCCGCCGTCGTGTTGATCGGCACCTGCCAGCCCTGCCAGCTGCGCGCCGGAACGCCCATTTCCTGCAGGGTCAGCGCCATCAGGCCCGCGGTGACATTTTCACCCGAACTGACGACGGCATCATATTCGCGGGCATCAAACAGCGGTGAGGTCTGTTCGACCCAGCCGACCAGCTCATTGGTCCGGCCGGACATGGCGCTGACGATGACGATCACGTCATAGCCACGCTCGACCTCGCGCTGGACCTTGCTGGCCGCGTTCTTGATCCGATCCAGATCGGCGACGGATGTTCCGCCAAATTTCATCACCAGAAGCGGCATTGCAGGCCTCCAGCCAGAGGGTTGTCATTCGCGGGGGCTTTTATGATCGACTAAGGGAAAGGGCAAGAGCGCAATGAAATTGCCCAAGCGGTGATCCGCCTGCCTGTTTTCCCCGTTCCGATGAACAGGTGGCGGAAATCAATTGGCTTTCTGGCGCGGGATGAAGGGCAGGGGGGCAACGGGAACGCCGTCTTCCAGCAGCTTTCTTGCGTCCTCGGCACGGGCCTCGCCATGAATCGCGCGGCTGGGGCTGCGGCCTTCATGCATGGCGCGCGCCTCGTCCACGAACTTGTTGCCGACATAATCGGAATTGGCCTCGATATGCCGACGCAGCTTTTCCAGTGCCGCCGCAGCGGGATTGTCGGGCTGTGTCAGGCTGGGCGGCGCGGTTTTGTCCGCCCGGGCGCTGTCCTTGCTGACCGAGGGCGACATCAGCGCCTTTTCGATCTTGGTCGATCCGCATTGCGCACAGCTGATCTGCCCGGCGGCCAGCATCTTCTCGAAGCTGTCGGAAGAACGGAACCAGCCGTCGAACTCGTGATTGTTTTCGCAGCGCAAATCGTATCGGATCATCACCCAATTCCCAATCGGATATCGCCCATATATTGTGTTACTTGGCCCGGACCGCAAGATCGCGCAGGCTTGCGATCAGCGCATCGGGGTCTCCGGCCTGCGCAAGCAGCACCTCGCGCGCGGCTCGTCCCATGGCTTTCGCCGCCGCGGCGTCGCCGCTCAATTCGTTCAGGACATCGGGCAGAGCTTCGGTGCCGACCAGCCGTGCCCCGCCTGCCTCCTGCAGCGCGCCATAGGCATCGACAAAGTTCCCGATATTGGGGCCGTGCAGGATGGCGCAGCGATAGGCGGCTGGTTCCCAGGGGGTGTGGCCGCCGTGGTCGCTGAACGAGCCGCCAACGATGCACAGGCCCGCGCGGCGATACCAGCGGTCCATCTCGCCTAGGGTATCCGCCAGCAGCACATCGCCGCCTTCGGCCTCTTCCGAGCGTCGCCTCACCGCCAGATTCCGGCTCCGGATCAGGGCCGCAACCTCGTCGCCGCGCTGGGGGTGGCGGATGGCCAGAATCAGGCGCAGTTCGGGGTTTGCTTTGCGTGCCTGAAGCCAGGCGTCCAGAATCGGCTCTTCCTCGCCCTGATGGGTCGAGGCTGCCAGAATCATGTTTCTGCGGTTGGCATCCGATTCGGGCGGCATGATGGCGGCAGGCGTCAGCAGCTTCAGATCAAGGCGCGGCAGCACGGCCGCCCTTGGCAGCCCCAGCCCGATCAGCCGTGCCTCGCTGTAGGGATCCTGCGCCGATACGGCCGCAAGGCGTTCCAGCACCGGCCCGATCAAGCCGGGAAAGCGGGACCAGAGCCTTGCGGATTTTTCCGAGATCCGGGCGCCGATCATGGCCTGTGCAATCCGGCGTTGTGCCAGAAGGCGTGAACGCAGTGGCCAGAATTCACCTTCCAGCGTGACCTGCAGTCTGGGTTGGACGGCATCCAGAAAGCGCGTTGTCGCGCCGGGCATGTCCAGCGGCGCCAGATAGGCGGGCAGCCCCCAGCCAGCAACCAGATCGCGACCGGTTTCGCTGTTGGCTGTGACGATGACACGAAATTCGCTGGCCAGGGCCTCGATGATCGGGCGCGCCGAGGTCAGTTCTCCGACCGAGGCGCCATGCACCCAGATATCGCCCTGTTCGGGCCGGGGGGACATCCCAAGTCGTTGTCGCAATGCCCTTGATCCGCCAAGCCTTGCGCGAATCCGCAGGGCCGTTTCCGCAAGACGTGACGAGAGCGCATATATCATCGCGACCTTTCAGGGCTTTGACTGACAAGGCAGGCCGCGCGGCAATCCGCTTGCGGACCCGTCATTCCTAGAAGGCGGAAGATTTCTTGTAAACGCCCTGCACGACCGCCCCGCTTGGGGACGTCAGCACTCGATGGGCAAAACATTCCTGCGCACAACCGGGCTCTGGTGCCGCATGGCTTTGTTTTCTCTGGGAAAAGTGGCAGCCCGTAGGGGAGTCGAACCCCTCTTTCCAGGTTGAAAACCTGGCGTCCTAACCGATAGACGAACGGGCCACTTGTTTGCGCTGCCAGTGTCTCTGGCTGGCGTGGAGCGGTGTTTAGGCAAAGCTTCGGATGGGCGCAAGAGGATTTTTCATCCTTTTTCAAAAAAAATGAAAAAAGATGAAAACGGCAGGAATTTTCTCTGCCCTGCCCCTTTCCGCGGCGCGCGCGCGGCGAAGGGCAGGGGCACTTTATGGTGTCGTACCAAACCGTTGCGCTGATGGCCCCCCCGCGCGTGGTCTGGCGAAGACGGTGATATTGGCGCAGCGCCTGTTTCTGCGCTAAAGGGAAAGGCGCCCGTGGTGCAACTTGCGGTCGCGGGTTCTTGCAGCGCCTGTGCGAGGCGAGTAAACCGCAGGCCAAAACAAGGGACAACGCATGTCGATCACCGAAGACGAGGCCCGCAAGGTCGCGCATCTGGCGCGCATCGCGGTCAAGGATGAGGCGCTGCCCGCATTGGCGCGGGAATTGAGCGGTATCCTGAATTTCATGGAACAGCTGAACGAGGTCGATGTCACCGGCGTCGAGCCGATGACCGGCGTCACGCCGATGCGGCTCAAGCGTCGCGAGGATGTCGTGACCTCGGGTGGTTTCGCAGACAAGATCCTGTCCAATGCGCCCGATGCGCGTGAAGGATTTTTTGCCGTGCCGAAGGTGGTGGAATGAGCGAACTGAACAAACTGACCATCGCCGAGGCCCGCGATGCCCTGGCCAAGGGACAGGCCAGCTCGGTCGAACTGACCGAAGCCTGCCTTTCCGCAATTGATGCTTCGGCTTCGCTGAATGCCTTTGTGCATGGCACTGCCGACAAGGCCCGCGAGATGGCCCGGGCCGCCGATGCGCGCATCAAGGCCGGAAACGGCGTGGCAATGACCGGTATCCCGGTCGGCATCAAGGATGTCTTCTGCGTCAAGGGTGTGCCCAGTCAGGCCGCCAGCCGGATCCTGCAGGGTTTCGTTCCGGAATATGAATCGACGGTGACGCAAAACCTGTGGGACGCCGGTGCGGTCATGTTGGGCAAGCTGAACCAGGACGAGTTCGCCATGGGCTCGACCAATGAAACCAGCTGCTATGGCAAGGCAGTCAATCCGTGGAAAGCCGGTGACGGCAAGGAATTGACCCCCGGCGGATCGTCGGGCGGCTCGGCCGCGGCAGTTGCAGCCGATCTGTGCCTTGGCGCGACCGGCACCGATACCGGTGGTTCGATCCGCCAGCCCGCAGCCTTTACCGGTACGGTCGGCTTGCGTCCGACCTATGGTCGCGTCAGCCGCTGGGGCGTGATCGCCTATGCTTCTTCGCTGGATCAGGCCGGGCCGATGACCAAGACCGTGCGCGATGCCGCGATCATGCTGGGCGCAATGGCCTCGGTCGATCCGCAGGATTCGACCAGCGCGGATTACCCCGTGCCGGATTACGAGTCGCTGCTGACTGGCGACATTCGTGGCAAGAAGATCGGCATCCCGCGCGAATACCGCGTCGATGGCATGCCCGAGGAAATCGCCGCATTGTGGCAGCAGGGTGCGGACATGCTGCGCGATGCCGGTGCCGAGATCGTCGATATCAGCCTGCCGCATACGAAATATGCACTGCCGGCCTATTACGTGATTGCGCCGGCTGAAGCCTCGTCGAACCTCGCCCGTTATGACGGGGTGCGTTATGGTCACCGCGCCAGCCTGGGGCAGGGCGATGGCATCGTCGAGATGTATGAAAAGACCCGTGCCGAGGGCTTTGGCCCCGAGGTGCAGCGCCGCATCATGATCGGCACCTATGTGCTGTCGGCCGGATTCTATGACGCCTATTACAATCGTGCCCGCAAGGTCCGCGCGCTGATCAAGCGCGATTTCGACAATGCCTATGCGGATGGCATCGATGCGATCCTCGCCCCGACCACGCCATCGGCGGCTTTCCCGCTGGGGGCGATGGATCAGGCCGATCCGGTGAAGATGTATCTGCAGGACGTGTTCACCGTGACGCTGAACCTTGCCGGATTGCCGGGGATTTCCGTTCCCGTCGGTCAGGACAAGCAGGGGCTTCCATTGGGGCTGCAACTGATCGGGCGTCCGTTCGAAGAGGGCGAACTGCTGAACCAGGCGATGGTTCTGGAGCAGGCGGCAGGTTTTGTAGCCAAACCCGAACGCTGGTGGTAGTTTTCCCCCGGTTGCTGGCAGATTCATGAATGATGACCATGGGGGCGTGATGCGCGGTTGGGTGATGATTTCGGTGCTGGCTCTTGCCAGTTGTGGCGTACAGCAGGGTTGGAACCCGAACTATACGTATGATGCGACCCGTTATGGCGAATACAAGGTGGCGCGCGAAGTGGCGCTGACGACCGGGCAATCGGAATCGCAGGTGATTCCGATTGCCCTGCCGGCTGAGTCGCCCAGCCCGGAGAAGATCGCGGGGCATACGCCTGTCGCGGCTCCGGTGGCTTCTGATACCGTTGCCGCAGCTGTGGCTCCGGTCGCGGCTGCGGGGAATGCGCCGACACGCATCGTGCCTGACTCGATGCTGGCGGGGCAGGATGCGTCCTATCCGGGCTCGGTCCCGGTTCTGGTGCAATATGCCTATGGCGCAGACCATGCGGTGGGCAAGTCGATCTACAGCCGTGCCGGCGCGTCGAGCGCCACGGCGGCGCGGGTCTGTGCCAGCTATGAAGATGCGGATGCCGCGCAAATGGCATTTCTTGCCGCAGGCGGCCCCCGCAAGGATCCGCGCGGAATGGACCCTGACGGAGACGGTTATGTCTGCGGCTGGGATCCTGAAAAGTTCCGCCACGCGCAGCTTTGAGCAGGCATTATCCAAGTCCGAACTTCGGTGATCGGCGAGGGCAGAGGCCCTCGCTGATCGTTTTGCATTATACGGCCATGCGGGATGCAGCCTCTGCGCGACAGCGGCTTTGCGATCCCGATGCCGAGGTCAGCGCCCATTGGCTGATCGACGAATCGGGCCATGCCGAGGCGCTGGTCGCCGAAGAGCATCGCGCCTGGCACGCGGGGGCGGGATCTTGGTGCGGTCGGGATGATGTCAACTCGCGCAGCATCGGGATTGAAATCGCCAATCCCGGCGACCGGCCCTTCGCGGCGGCGCAGATGGATTCGCTGGTTGTCCTGCTGCGCCAGATCATGGCGCGCTGGTCGATTCCTCCGGCGGGGGTGATCGGACATTCCGATATGGCGCCTGGGCGCAAATCGGATCCGGGGCCAAGATTCGACTGGCGGCGTCTGGCGCTGGAAGGGGTGGCGATCTGGCCTGAAGGCAAGGAGCGGGCCTCTGTTGATCTGGATGCCAGTCTCGACCGGATCGGCTATCCGCCTTGCGATGCAGAGACGCGCCTTGCGGCCTTTCGCCTGCGCTTTCGCCCCTGGGCCAGAGGCGCGGCGGATGGGGATGATGCGCGCTGTGCGGCCATGGTTGCGGGGTTGGTCGAGCGTGCCGGGTGACGGTTCGGTGCCCGGAGGCATTGACCTGCTGGCCTTCCGGGGTCATATGCAGCCGGTGCGGGGGGCTGGATGACCGCGTGACCATGTGTTGCGAGGAAAGTCCGGACTCCATGAGGCGACGATGCCGGGTAACGCCCGGCGGGGGTAACCCCAGGGAAAGCGCCACAGAGAACAGACCGCCCGCGCTTGCGCGGGTAAGGGTGAAACGGTGGAGTAAGAGCCCACCGGAGGGCTGGCAACAGTCCTCGCATGGCAAGCCCCATCGGGAGCAATGCCGAATAGGGACCGCGCGCGGAGCAATCCGCAGGGCCGCCTTGCCCCAGCAGGTCCGGGTAGGCAGCTAGATCCGGTCGGTAACGGCCGGGCCAGAGGAATGGTCATCCAGAGAGAGTTTTCTCTTGGACAGAATCCGGCTTACAGGCCCCCCGCACATCTTCTGCTTCTCGGGGGGGGCAGATGCGGTGTAGCCCCCGGAAACCGGCGTGACGCGCGCTGCATGGCTGCCATGAGTGATCTGCGAAGGTTTTTCCATGATTCGCGGTTGACTCTGCGCCTTTCGCGGCTAAAAGGCGGGTTCAACACGAATTCCACGGGATGGCGCAGGCGGCGCGTATTCCGAAGTAGGAGCATTAGCCATGGCGAAGCCGACGACCATCAAGATCCGGCTGAACTCGAGCGCGGGAACCGGTCATTTCTATGTGACCAAGAAAAACGCGCGCACGATGACCGAAAAAATGACCGTTCGTAAATACGATCCGGTCGTGCGTCAGCATGTCGAATACAAAGAAGGCAAGATCAAGTAAGATCTGTCTCTGCATTCGCACGGATAAAAGGCCGCACCCGAAAGGGCTGCGGTCTTTTCGCTTGTCATCAGCCTATCACGACACTGATCATGCGGAACGGACAGCAAAAGGGGCGCCCGCTGCCGGACGCCCCCTTGCCATTCATCATGTGCCCCCTGTCGCCCGCAAGGGCAGGGTATTTGCGACCTAGCCCAGGACTTCGGTGATGGCGTCCTTGGTGACCGAGATGATCTGGTCGGCCTCTTGCCGGGTCAGGCACAGCGGCGGCGCAAAGCCGATGATGTCGCCCTGCGGCATGGCCCGTGCGATCACGCCGCGTTTCAGCATGGCGGCGACAACCTTCGCGCCCTTGCCCTCGGCAGGGTCGAAAAAGGCGCGCTTGTCCTTGTCAGCGACCAGTTCGACAGCGCAAAGCATGCCTTCACCGCGCACCTCACCGACATGGGCATGTCCGCCGACTTGCTCGCGCATGGTCTGCCAGAAGTAGGTGCCGGTTTCGCCTGCGTTCTTCACCAGACCCAGCTGGTCGATCAGCTTGAGGTTCGCGACCCCGGCTGCGGCACCGATCGGATGGGCGGAATAGGTCCAGCCATGGCCCAGCACGCCATATTCATCCGTGCCCCTGGTCAGCACATCCCACATCTTCTGTCCGACGATGGTGGCCGACAGCGGCGCATAGGCGCTGGTCAGGCCCTTGGCGCTGGTGATCAGATCGGGCTTGATGCCATAGTGATCGCTGCCGAACATGCTGCCCAGACGGCCAAAGCCGGTCACGACCTCATCGGCGATCATCAGGATGTCATGCTTGTCCAGGACCTTCTGGATGGCCTGCCAGTATCCGGCAGGAGGCGGAACGATGCCGCCGGTGCCCAGAACCGGCTCGCCGATGAAGGCGGCAATCGTGTCTGCGCCCTCGGCAGCGATCAGCTCTTCCAGTCTGGCCACGCAATGGGCGGTGAACTCGGCCTCGGACATGTTGCTGTCCTCGCGGCGATAGTAATAGGGCGCCTCGGTATGGATCACCTGTGCCAGCGGCAGGTCGAATTTCTTGTGGAACAGTTCCAGCCCGGTCAGGCTGCCCGTCATCAGCCCCGAACCGTGATAACCGCGCCAGCGGCTGATGATCTTCTTCTTTTCGGGGCGGCCAAGGATATTGTTGTAATACCAGACCAGCTTGATGTTGGTTTCATTGGCATCCGATCCGCCCAGCCCGAAATAGACCCGCGCCATGCCTTCCGGCGCGCGGTCCATGACCATCTTGGACAGGGTGATGTTCACCTCGGAGCCATGCCCGGCATAGGCGTGATAATAGGCCAGTTCGCGGGCCTGGTCGGCAATGGCCTCGGCGATTTCCTGACGGCCATAACCGACATTCACGCAATACAGCCCGGCAAAGCCGTCCAGCAGCCTGTTGCCGTCGCGGTCGGTGATGAACACGCCTTCACCGCTGGTCACGATGCGCTGGGGGGCCTCGCCACGTGCGAATTGTCCCAGATGGGTCGAGGGGTGAAAGAAGCTCTCGCGGTCCCATTTCGCCAGTTCGTCATTCGTCAACATCTTCGGTCCTTTCTTATCCCCAGTTACGGCAGACATACTTGATTTCGGTAAATGCCTCGAGGCCCTGTCGGGCACCCTCGCGGCCAATGCCGGATTGCTTCATCCCGCCAAAGGGGATGGGCGCACCGGTCACCTTGGTGCGGTTCACGGCCACCATGCCGAATTGCAGGGCGCGGGTGGCACGATAGATGCGCCGCGGATCAAGGCTGTGGACATAGGCCACCAGCCCGTATTCCGTGGAATTGGCGCGGGCGAAAACTTCGTCCTCTTCGTCAAAGACAGACAGCGCGGCGACCGGGCCAAAGGTTTCCTCGAACATGATCGCTGCCTCGTCAGGCACATCGGCCAGAACCGTCGGCGTGAAGAACAGCGGCCCCTTGTCGGCATCGACATCGCCGCCGGTCAGCAGCCGGGCGCCCTTGGCCAGCGCATCCCGAACATGGGCGATCTGCTTGTCGATCTGGCGATCATGAATCAGCGGCCCGATATCGGGATCCGTCATGCCATGGCCAACGGTCAGCCTTTCGACCGCAGCGGTGAACTTGGCGCAGAATTCCTCGTAGACGGGGCGGTGAATGTAAAAGCGGTTGGCACCAAGACAGTCCTGCCCTGAGGTGGCGAATTTGGCCTTGATTCCTTCGGCCACGGCGCGGTCGATATCGGCGCCCTGAAAGACGATGAAGGGGGCGTGTCCGCCCAGTTCCAGAACCAGGCGTTTGACGGTCTGGGCCGACTGGCGATAGAGCAGCCGTCCGATTTCGGTCGAGCCGGTGAAGGACAGTGCCCGAACCCGGGGATCCGCCGTCCATTCGCCGGCGATGGTTGCCGCATCGCCAATGACCGTGTTCACCACGCCCTCGGGGAAACCCGCGCGACGGGCCAGTTCGGCCAGAGCCAGTGCCGACAACGGCGTTTCGGCCGATGGGTGAATGACCACGGTGCAACCCGCCCCAAGCGCCGCGGCCGCTTTGCGGGTGATCATGGCCGAAGGAAAGTTCCATGGCGTGATCAGCGCTGCGACGCCGACAGGTTCACGCCACAGTTCCATTTCGGCATCGGCAAGATGGCTGGTGACGCCCTCGATATTGGGGCGCAGTGCCTCTTCGGCGTAGAATTGCACGAAGCTGGCGGCATAGTCGATTTCGCCCCGCGCCTCGCTGATGGGCTTGCCCTGTTCGGCGACCATGATGCGGGCCAGATCTTCCTTGTTGTCCAGCAGCAATCGGTGCCAGCGATGCAGAATGGCCGCACGGTCCTGGGGCAGCGTGGCAGACCATGGCGCAAAGGCGGCCTGCGCCGCATCGACGGCGGCGCGGGCCCCTGTAGCGTCGCTGATCGCGACCTGCGCCACCAGTTCTCCGCTAGCAGGGTCGCGCACGGCCAGACGGCCTTCACCGGCAAAATCACCCTGACATGGCAGCAGAGCGGCATCGGTCAATGTATCGGACAGGCGGGCAGACAGATCATCAAGCATCGCGAACCTCCTTGTTCAGCCAAGCATGGGGGCAAGCTGACAGATGATCTGACCAAAGACCCCATGGGCGGGGAGAGGATCTTTCTGATATGACGCTGCTGGCCGAGAGTTTTCTCGGCCCTCAGCCGTCCTTGGCCTCCAGAAGGGCCAGCGCGGGTGGCACCTCCTTGACGGGTTTGGTGACGATATAGCTGAAATACCGCCGCACGCCGGCGCGGCTTTCCAGCAGCCCGTCCATCATCGCCTGAAAGGTCGTGACATCGATGGCAACGATCTGCATCAGATAGTCGTATCCACCGCCAATCGCCCAGCAACCGACGATCTGGTCCATCCGCTCTATGGTGCGTTCAAAGATCTGGAAACTTTCGGCGCGGTGGCTTTCCAGTTCGACCGTGACAAAGACCTGCACATGCGGCCCCAGATCGGCAAGGCTGATTTCGGCGCGATAGCCACGGATGAGCCCGGCCTTTTCCAGCCGCTTCATTCGCTCCCAGCAGGGGGTCGGGGACAGGTTCACCCGCGCGGCCAGATCGGTCTTGGTGATTCGTCCCTCGCGCGACAGGGTCGCCAGAATGGCGATGTCACGATCATCCAGCCGAAGGTCGGGGCGCAAGCGGGTCATGATCTGCTTGTTCCCGCAAGGCCGTAAAATGTCAATCTGGACAAGCGCCTGCAGGGCAGCGATTCTGCGCGGATGACACATTGGCCCCTGACCCGTGCAGACATCACCCGCCCCGCCTATCGCAGTCTTGCCCAGGGGATCGCCGCCGCCATCGACGCGGGAAACCTGCGTCCGGGCGCGCGCCTGCCGCCGCATCGTGATCTTGCGTGGCGTCTGGGCCTGTCGGTGCAGACCGTCAGCCGGGCCTACGAGGAACTTATCCGCGCCGATCTGATCTCGGGTGAGGTCGGGCGGGGCAGCTTTGTCAAATCCGGCCCGCGAGAGACGGTCGAGGTGCCGTGGTTTCGGGCGCGCTCGGCCCGCCCGCCGATTGATCTGTCGATGATGACCCCGGTGCCTTTGCCCCGGATTGCCACGGCCTGGCAGGAATCACTGCAACGTCTCGCGGCGAATCTGCCCGATCCGGCGATGTATTCCTTTCGTCCGCGCCAGACCATGGCGCGCTATGGCGGCATGGCGGCCAGCTGGCTGGCGCGCTGTGGCGTGGTGGTTCCAGCGCAGCGGATCCTGATCACCAATGGCAATACGCCGGGGCTGATGGTGGCGCTGATGTCGGTGGCTCAGCCCGGCGAAGAGATCGCCACCGAAAGCTATACCTGCCATGCACTGCGCCCGGCGATCCAGCATCTTCATCTGAGGATACGCGGCATCGAGGGTGACGATCGCGGCATGTTGCCCGACGCCCTGGCCGAGGCGGCGCGTGCCGCGCATGGCAAGCTGCGCGCGGTATTCCTGTTGCCCTCCGGAGCGGGGCCGATCCCACGAATGATGGACCGCCAGCGGCGGGAAGAACTGGCCGCAGTGGCCGCCGAGAACGGCCTGATCATTGTCGAAAGCGATGTGACCGGCCCGGTGTCGCCGCGCCGCCCGCCGCCGATCTCCAGCCTTGCGCCAGACCGCAGCATTTACCTGACCGGCCTGACCAAATGCCTGTCGCCGGGGCTGAGGCTGGGATTCGTTGCCATGCCGGATGCCCTGACCGAGCGTATCCTCAACCGGCATCTGTCGGTGTCATGGATGGCGACCCCGATGATTGCCGAAATTGCCGAGGACTGGATCGGACAGGGGCTGGCCGACGATCTTTTGGTGGCGCAGCGCGCCGAGTTGGCCGCCCGCAACCGGCTGGCGCAGCGGATCCTGGGCGAGCGCAGCATCGGGCTGGCATATGGGTTGCATCGCTGGATTCCCCTGCCCGAGGGAAGCGATGAACCGGCGCTGGTGGAACAGGCATTGGAACAGGGCGTGGCGGTTGCGCCGGGTTCGGGCTTTGCGGTGTCGGATCGCCGCCCTGGCTTGCGTCTTTGCCTTGGCGGGGCAGGCCTCGGTGAACTGGACAAGGCCCTGACCATAATCTCGGCGCTTCTGCCTTCCTGACAGGCTTTCCGAGCATGCGGCGCAGGCCGCCGATTTGACAGTATCCGTCAAAATTGTCATGGTTTAATATAACAATTGACTTGGAAATGGGATCGTCTGAACTCTCGGGCAATCCGGAACGGGCAAAAAGAAACCCGAATCCCGCAACCAAGAGGGCTGGAGCGCGTTGCGTTTCCAAAGCCCATCAACAGGAGGTAACATGACCTATAAGACACTGACCGCTGCCAGTCTGGCGGCCCTGATACTGGGCGCCGGTGGCGCCATGGCTGACACCTGGCGCTATGCTTTCGAAGAGGCCCTGGACGAGGTGCAGGGCAAATTCGCACAGAAATTCAAGGAAGAGGTCGAGGCCAATTCCGACCATCAGGTTCAGTTGTTCCCCTTTGGCACCCTGGGCGAATCCGCGGACACGATGGAACAGGCGCAATCCGGCATCCTGCAGTTCGTCGACCAGTCGCCGGGCTTCACCGGGGCGCTGATCCCCGAGGCGCAGGTGTTCTTCGTGCCCTATCTGTTGCCGCAGGATCAGGACCAGCTGGACAGCTTCTTCCGCAATTCAAAGGCGATCAAGGAACTGTTCCCACCGCTTTATGCCGAACAGGGTCTGGAATTGCTGACCATGTTCCCGGAAGGCGAGGTCATGATGACCACGACGACCGAGGTCAAATCGCCCGAGGACCTCAACGAGGTCAAGTTCCGCGTGATGACCAACCCGCTGCTGGTCGAAGGATACAAGGCCTTTGGTGCCACCCCGACGCCGCTGCCCTGGGGCGAGGTTTATGGCGCACTGCAGACCGGCATCATTCAGGGGCAGGAAAACCCGGCATTCTTCATCGAATCGACCAAGATGTACGAGGTGACCGATTACATCACCCGTGCGGGCCACAACAACTTCACCACCGCCGTCATGGCAAACAAGGAATTTTTCGACGGGCTGCCCGATGAGGACAAGGACGTCATCCACAACGCCATCGGAACGGCATTTGACTATATTCTCGAGTATCAGACCGGCCTGACTGAAAAGTCGCTGGAAAAGATCAAGGAAGCCAAGCCCTCGATCACCATCAACACATTGACCGAGGAAGAGCGTGCGCCCTTCAAGGCAACGGCCGAGGCGGTCGAGCAGGAGTTCCTTGAAATCGGCGGACCCAAAGCCAAGGACATTCTGGACCAGATGAAAGCCGATCTGGACGCTGCCACCAAGTGATGGCCTGTCCCGCCGCGCCGCTTGTTGCGGCGGGATGTTTCAGACCCTGCCGACAGGTCGAGGCCTTCGGGCAATGCGATACGGATGCAGGGTTCATCAGATTATTTCAAATGGGACAGCGGCCATGACGCAAGACGACAAGCACGCCCCCGAAACTGATCCCGACATTCTTGCCGCTGCGGAAATCGGCGCAGTGGACGAAGATATCGACGATTCCCAATATGTCTCGGGCTTGCCGGGCATTCTGGGTGTCATTGATGTCGCCATCGCACGTATCGAGGCCGTATTGCTGGCCATCGGGGTGTTGCTGATGGCCGTCAATACCAGCGCGAACGTGCTGGGTCGATATGTCTTCGGGCAAAGCATTTTCTTCTCCGAGGAACTCAATCAGGCGCTGATCATCCTGATCACCTTTGCCGGTATCTCCTATGCTGCGCGCCATGGACGCCACATCCGCATGTCGGCCTTTTTCGACGCGATGCCCTTCAGGATGCGCAAGCGCATGATGATCCTGATAGCGGCTGTTACCTCGGCGGCCATGCTGCTGCTGGCCTGGTATTCTCTGGATTACGTGCTGGCACAGGCGTCGCGAGGCAGGTTGCTGCCGGCGCTGCAAATCCCGCAATGGTGGATCATCGTCTGGGCGCCGCTGGGGTTCTTTCTGACCGGGGTGCAATACGCGCTGACGACCATCAAGAACATCATCGACAAGGATATCTGGCTCTCGACAAGCACGCTCGAGGGCTATGACGACAGCCAGGAAGAAGAGGTCTGAACCATGGCATGGGCAATTTTCGGATCCATGATCGTCCTGCTTCTGCTGGGCTTTCCGATGATGATCCCGCTGATCGCGGGTTCGTTGATAGGCTTTGTCGCGCTGTTCGGCGGGCTTGGCCAGCTTGACACGATGGTGCAGCAGATACTGGGGGGCATCCGTCCAGCCAGCCTGATCGCCGTGCCGATGTTCATCTTTGCCGCCGACATCATGACGCGCGGGCAATCGGCCAACCGGCTGATCGATCTGGTCATGGCCTTTGTCGGCCATATCAAGGGCGGGCTTGCGGTATCGACTGCGACCGCCTGCACGCTGTTCGGCGCGGTGTCGGGTTCGACCCAGGCAACCGTGGTTGCCGTGGGCGGCCCACTGCGTCCGCGAATGCTGAAGGCGGGCTATAACGACAGTTTCATTCTGGCGCTGATCGTGAATGCCTCTGACATCGCCTTCCTGATCCCGCCCTCGATCGGCATGATCATCTATGGCGTCGTTTCGGGCACCTCGATTTCCGAGCTGTTCATCGCGGGCATCGGGCCGGGGCTGCTGATCCTGGCGATGTTTTCGATCTATTCCTACATCTATGCCGTGCGCAACAATGTCCCGGTCGAGGAAAAGACCAGCTGGGCGGATCGTGGGCGGGCGGTAAAGCGTGCGCTGTGGCCGCTTGGCTTTCCGGTCATCATCATCGGCGGGATCTATGGCGGGATTTTCTCGCCGACCGAGGCCGCTGCGGCCTGTGTGATCTATGCCGTCTTTCTTGAAACCATCGTTTTCCGCGAGATGAGCATGGCGCAGCTGTATTCGACCGCCAAATCGACGGGGTTGATCACGGCGGTTGTCTTTATCCTTGTCGGGGCGGGGGCGGCATTTTCCTATGTGATCAGCTTTGCCCAGATCCCGCAGGCTGTTCTGGGGGGAATCGGCATTGACGACATGGGCCCCTATGGCGTGCTGTTCACGATCTCGATCGCCTTCTTCGTGGGCTGCATGTTCGTGGACCCGATCGTGGTGATCCTGATCTTCGTCCCGATCTTTGCGCCGGTGGTGAATGCGGTTGGCCTGGACCCGGTTCTGGTCGGGACGATCATCACCCTGCAGGTCGCCATTGGCAGCGCGACGCCACCCTTTGGCTGCGACATCTTTACCGCCATTGCCGTGTTCAAACGACCCTATGTCGAGGTTGTCAAAGGGACGCCGCCCTTCATCTTCATGCTGCTGAGCGTGGCCGTCCTGCTGATCTTCTTTCCGCAGATTGCCCTGTTCCTGCGTGATCTGGCCTTCTCGAAATAAGGAATGACCCATGTTTGAACGGATTCTTGTTCCCTATGACGGATCGAACGGGGCCGAAATGGCGCTGGTGAAGGCGACCGAACTGGCCAGGATGTGTGACGCCCATCTGATCATCCTGACCGTCTATCGCCATCATTCGATGCTGGAAGCATCGCTGTCGATGGTGCGCGGCAACACCGATCCGGGCGGCAATCTGGATGCAACCATGCGTCAGACCGCCCGTGACGCGGCCGATTATGCCAAGAGCCATGCCCGCGACGCGGGTGTGGAAAAGGTCTCGGCCTTCATCAAGGCCGGGCAACCGGCAAGGACGATCGTCTCGATGGCCAAGGAAAAGGAATGTGACCTGATCGTGCTGGGGTCGCGCGGACTTGGGGCGACGGAAAACTATTTGCTGGGATCGGTCAGTCACAAGGTCACCGGGCTTGCCCATTGTCCTGTTCTGGTCGTCTGAAGAAAGGGCTCAACACCGATGTGGCGCGACAATCTGAACCGTTTCGGGCTGATCGCCCTAGCGACCGACCTGACGATCGAGGCCGACGCGGCCCGTCTGTTGCCCGATGACGCACGTCTGCATGTCACGCGGATCGCCTTTGACAATCCGACCACCGAGGAAAACCTGCGAAACACCGGTCCCCGCTTGCGGGCCGCCGCAGCCCTGTTGGTTCCGGATGTCGAGTTGAAGGGCATCGCCTTTGGCTGCACCTCGGCCTCGGCGGTGCTGGGCGATGGTGTGCAGCACGCCATAGGCGACCGCGCCCCGATTGCCACTCCGATGGCGGCAGCGATGCGCGGCTTTACTGCCATGGGCATCGACAGGATCGCGCTGATGACCCCCTATCTTCACGCCACGACCGATCTGGTTGGCGATCACTTCGAGGAACATGGCTTCAAGGTCGTCGCCCGTCATTCAATGAATTATGCCGATGATCGCGACATGGCCCTGCTGCCCGCCGATGAGATCGTGAATTTTGCCGTCGAGGCCAATCATCCCGATGCCGAGGCATTGTTCATTTCCTGCACGGCCTTGCCTGCCGTTTCCCTGATCGACCGGATCGAGCAGCGCCTTGGCAAGCCGGTGGTCAGCTCGAATCTGGCGCTGTTCTGGTCGATGCTGGATGTCGCGCAAATTCCGGCAAGTGGCCCCGGTCGTCTGTTCGAGGTCCGGACATGGTGACGCCTGATGATATCCGCGCAGCGGCGCAGCGGATCGAAACCATCATTCGCCCGACGCCGCTGCGCCCCGCGCCCGCCCTGTCCGCGATCGCGGGGGGCGAGGTCTGGCTGAAATGCGAACATTTGCAAGAGACAGGCTCTTTCAAGTTGCGCGGGGCGGCGAATGCCTCGGCGCGGCTTGGCGATGTGGCCGGTGTCACGACTGCTTCGACGGGCAATCACGGTCGCGCCCTTGCCTATGCCGCGCGGCAATTGAAACTGCCTGCGGTGATTTGCGTGTCCCGTCTTGTGCCGCAAAACAAGCTGGATGCCATCGCCGCGCTTGGCGCCGAGGCGCGTATCATTGGGGCAAGCCAGGACGAGGCCTTTCAAGAGGCGCGCCGTCTGAAGCGCGACGAGGGCTTTGCCCTGATCCCGCCCTTTGACCACTCCGACGTGATTGCCGGGCAGGGAACGCTTGGCTTTGAAATTCTTGATGAAATCCCCGATGCCGCCAGCATCGCCATTCCCCTGTCGGGCGGTGGCCTGCTGTCGGGTGTGGCGCTGGCGGCCAAATCGCGCCGCCCCGATCTGCGCATCATCGGTATCAGCATGGAGCGTGGCGCGGCCATGGCGGCCAGTCTGGCGGCGGGTCATCCCGTCGAGGTCGAGGAACTGCCCACGCTTGCCGACAGCCTGGGTGGCGGTATTGGTCTGAAGAACCGCCTGACCTTCCAGATGACGCGCGATCTGATGGATGATCTGATCTTGCTGAATGAAGAGGAGATTGCCCGCGGCATCCGGCATCTGTTCCGCGAAAACGGTGAATATGTCGAAGGTGGGGCTGCAGTTGGCGCCGGGGCCGTTCTTGCGGGCAAGCTGCGCGCGGAGAACGGGCCGCTGGTGCTGATTCTTTCGGGCCGGAATATCGACGCTGCGCAACATGCGGATATCCTGAGGAGTGGATCATGAGCGAGGTTCTGATCCTGTCCGAAGATCAACTGCGAGAACGGGTCGGGCTGGACGAGGCGCTGATCGGCGTGATCGAATCCGCTTTTGCGAGTCTTGCCGAAGGTGGGGTGGTCATGCCGCCGATCCTGTCGATGCATATGCCCGACATAAACGGGGAACTGGACGTCAAGACCGCCTATGTGCCGGGGCTGGACGGTTTCGCGGTCAAGATATCGCCGGGCTTTTTTGACAATCCGTCACTAGGGCTGCCTTCGACCTCGGGGCTGATGGTGGTGCTGTCTACCCGGACGGGGCGGGTTCAGGCGGTGCTGCTGGACAATGGATATCTGACCGATCTGCGCACGGCCGCCGCTGGCGGTGTCGCCGCCCGTCACCTGTCGCGCCCCGACAGCCGACGCGCCACGATCATGGGATCAGGGCTGCAGGCCAGAATGCAGTTGCAGGCGCTGCGGCTGGTGCGGCCGATTTCCGAGGTCACGATCTGGGCGCGCGACGGGGCCAAGGCCCGGGCGCTTTGCGCGGAACTGGGGGATGAGATGCTGTCGGCCAGATGCAGCGAAGATCCTGCCGAGGCTGTCACCGGGGCGGATATCATCGTGACCACGACCCCCGCACATCATCCGATCCTGCGCGCCGAATGGCTGCGCCCCGGACAGCATGTCACCGCCATGGGCAGCGACCAGTCCGGCAAGAACGAACTTGATCCCCATTGCCTGGATCACGCCGATCTCTATGTGGCCGACCGGGCCAGCCAGACGCGCCTGCTGGGCGAACTGCGCGCCGCGCTGGAGCTTGGGCTGATCGCCGCGGATGCCGATATCCCCGAGCTGGGACAAATCATCGCCGGCCACCATCCGGGCCGCACCTCACCCGAGCAGATCACGATTGCGGATCTGACGGGCACCGGCGTGCAAGACACTGCCATTGCCACCCACGCGCTTGCCGCGTTTTCGAAAGAGCCCTGAATGCCCGAACTGCAAAGGACAGCCGAACGTTTTTCAACTGCCGAGTATGAAGAACGCCTTCGCAAGACACGTTCCAGCATGGCCAAGCTTGGCCTTGACCTGCTGATCGTCAGTGACCCGTCGAACATGGCCTGGCTGACAGGCTATGACGGCTGGTCCTTCTATGTGCATCAATGCGTCATTGTCGGCCCGGAGGGGCCGCCGATCTGGTTTGGCCGCGGGCAGGATGCCCAGGGGGCGCTGCGCACGGTCTGGATGAGCGATAACCACATCATCGGCTATCCCGATTTCTACGTGCAGTCGGTCGAGCGCCATCCGATGGACTACCTCTGGGCGCAGTTGGCCGATCGTGGCTGGCATCGCGGCTTTATCGGCGTCGAGATGGACAACTACTGGTATTCGGCCAAGGCCCATGAACGGCTGGTTTACGGTCTGCCCGACGCCCAGATTCTGGATGCGACCGGGCTGGTGAACTGGCAGCGTGCCGTCAAGACCGACAAGGAACTGGAATATATGCGCAAGGCCGCGCGTATCGTCGAGCGCATGCACCGGCGCATCGCCGACAAGGTCGAGGTCGGTATGCGCAAATGCGATCTGGTCGCGGAAATCTATGATGCGGGCCTGCGCTTTGACGAATGGTCGGGTCATGGCGGCGACTATCCGGCCATCGTGCCGCTGCTGCCATCCGGGCCGGATGCGGCCGCACCGCATCTGACCTGGGACGACCTGCCGATGAAATCGGGCGAGGGCACCTTTTTCGAAATCGCGGGCTGCTATCAGCGATATCACGTGCCGCTGTCGCGCACGATCTTTCTGGGCAAGCCGCCGGTCGAGATGCTCGATGCCGAGAAGGCGGTTCTGGAAGGAATGGAGGCCGGTCTGGGTGCCGCCCGCGCCGGCAATACCTGCGAGGATGTCGCGGCGGCCTTCTTTACGGTTCTGGACCGCTATGGAATCGTCAAGGACAACCGCACCGGCTATCCCATCGGCCTCAGCTATCCGCCCGACTGGGGCGAACGCACCATGTCGTTGCGCCGAGGTGATCGCACCGAGCTGAAGCCGGGCATGACCTTCCACTTCATGACCGGTCTGTGGATGGATGAATGGGGTTATGAAACCACCGAATCCATCATCATTACCGATGGCGAACCGGAAACTTTCTGCAATCTGCCCCGCAAGATGTTGGTGAAGGAATGACTGCCAATCCCATTTCCCCGACAATTCCGCTGGATCAGCCCGGCAAGCATCACGGATTTCTGCGTCTGCCCTATAGCCGCAACGACAGTGCTTGGGGGTCGGTGATGATTCCCATCACGGTCATCGTCGGGGGCAGGGGGCCCACCGCGTTGCTGACCGGGGGCAATCATGGCGACGAATATGAAGGCCCCGTCGCCCTGCAGGCACTGGCCTGGGAAACCGATCCGGCAGATGTGACCGGGCGGATCATCATCGTGCCTTATATGAATTACCCCGCCTTTCGGGCCGGCACACGGGTCAGCCCGATTGATCAGGTCAATATGAACCGCTGCTTTCCGGGCAAGCCGGATGGCAGCGTCACCCAGAAGATTGCCCATTACTTCCATGACGTGCTGGTGCCTGCTGCCGATCTGGTGCTGGACTATCATTCGGGTGGCAAGACGCTGGACTTCCTGCCCTATGCCGCTGCCCACTATCAGGACGACGCCAGCCACGAGGCCGCCTGTGTCGCGGCGGTCAAGGCTTTCGCGGCACCCTATACGATGATGATGCGCGAGATCGACAATGTCGGCATGTTCGATACTGCGGTCGAAACGCAGGGCAAGATGTTCGTGACGACCGAACTGGGCGGGGGCGGGACAGCAACCGCAAAATCGACGCGGATCGCGATACGCGGCGCGCGTAACGTCCTGCGCCATGCGGGAATCCTGTCGGGCGAGATCGAAACCGATGGTCCCACGCAGATGCTCGATATGCCGGGTGATGACTGCTTTCACTTTGCAACCCGCGACGGGCTGATGCAGCCCTTGGCCGACCTGGGGGATCAGGTGCAGGCCGGGCAGGTGATCGCTCAGATCTGGCCGCCTGACCGCACCGGCGTCGAACCCGTCCAGGTCTTGGCCAACCGCGATGGGGTCATTGCCGCGCGCCATTTCCCCGGCCTTGTCCAGACCGGTGATTGTCTTGCCGTGATCGCGGTCGCCTAGTTGCGGTTCCATTGCGGCGGGCATGGCCTGCCGCCCGAGCGCCCCGGCATTATCGTGCCGGGGCGTTTTCAGTCGGGGCGGAATTGAACAGCCACATCAAAAGGTTCTCTCTTTCCCGATGAAGGTAGCCTGTCGCGGTGCAGAGCACATTGACACGCCTCTTTGCTTATGGTGCATCGGACCCGATCGGAACATAGGTGGAACAATGCGCGACGCAAAAGCTACTGAACACGACAAGACCAGCGCCGTAGCCCTGAATGTGTCCTTTGCCAGTTCTGCGAAAGTGAACTTTGCGTCCGCCCAGAACGGTGTTTCCATCGTCAACGATATCTGCCTGCGCAATGCTGGCGAACATGCGCTGGAAAACCTTGAAGTTCAGGTCATGACCAGTCCTGCCGTGATCAAGCCGGTCACCTGGATGGTGGATCGCCTGCTGCCCGGCAGCGAACGCATCCTGTCCGATCTGGAGATGCCTTTGGATGTCGGGCTGCTTGCTGGCTTGAATGAGGCTGAAATCGGCAATCTCACGCTGTCGGCGCGCTGTGGCGAAGATGAGATTTTCCGCGAAGACCGCCAGATCGAGTTGCTGGCCCGCGATGAATGGGGCGGTCTTGGTGACATGGCTCACCTGCTGGCAGCCCATGTTTCGCCCAATGACGGTGTTGTGGCGGCAATCCTGAAGGATGCCGGACGGCTGCTGGAGCGCGCGGGGCACAGCGGGGCCATTGACGGCTATCAATCCCGGGATCCGGGCCGGGCCTGGATGCTGGCCGGGGCGATCTGGTCGGCGGCCACCGCCCTGGGGCTGACCTATGCCTATCCTCCGGTGTCATTCGAACAAAGCGGGCAGAAGATCCGCGATCCGGGACGGATTCGTTCCGAGGGGCTGGCGACCTGTCTGGACAGCGCCTTGTTGCTGGCTGGCTGTTTCGAGGCCGCGGGACTCAATCCGGTTGTCCTGTTTTGCGAAGGCCACGCCTGGCTGGGGGTATGGCTGACGCCGCGCGACTTCGGATCGGTCACCGAACCTGACGTGATGACGGTGCGCAAGGCCATCGAGGCCCGGGAATTCGTGGCGATCGAGACGACATTGCTGACCAAGCGCCCGACAATTGGCTTCGAGGAAGCCGTGCAGGCGGGGCGGGAACATGTCGCAGAACGCAACGAACATACATTCCTGCTGGCGGTCGATATTTCGCGCGCCCGTGCGGCCAGAATCCGCCCTCTGGCCTCGCATCGCGTGGAACCCGAGGTTGATGTCTCCGAGATTCCGGCCAGCCCGGCGGCGCTGCCCAAACCGCTGGACTTCGACTTTCTGCCCGGAGACCTGATCGAGGATGAACCCGCGACTGCCGCCGACCGGATCTCCAGGTGGCAGAGCAAACTGCTGGATCTGTCGCTGCGCAACCGGCTGCTGAACTTTCGCGACACGAAGCAGACGCTGCCCTTCCTCTGCCCGGATGTTTCTGCACTGGAGGACCAGATCGCCGGTGGCGGAAAGTTCACCATCCTGTCGCTGAAGGATGAGGATCCGCTGCAGCGGCGCGATCTGCTGGCCAATCAGGAACCACGGGTTCTGGAAGAGGTCGCGCGCGATGCCTTTGCGCGCGGACAGATCGCGGTTCCCCTGACGGGCAAGGACAGCAGTAACCGCTTGCTGGCCCTGTATCGCAAGGCGAAGAGCGACATGCAGGAAGGGGGGACCAATACCCTGTTCCTTGCCGCAGGCTTCCTGCGCTGGAAGAAATCGGAGCATGACACGCGTGGCTATCGCGCGCCGCTGCTGTTGATTCCGGTCAAGATCTCGCGCCGCTCGGCCCAGTCGGATTTCGTGATCGAGCGTCACGAGGATGACGTGCGCATGAATGCCACCCTGCTGGAATTCCTGAAGCGCGATTTCGACCTGCGTATCCCGGAACTGGAAGGCGAACTGCCCCGCGACGACTGCGGATATGACCTGCCGCGCATCTTCGAGATCATGCGCCGCAAGGTCAGGGATGTCAGTGGCTTCGAGGTGGTCGAGGATCTGGCGATGTCGACCTTTTCCTTCGCCAAATTCCTGATGTGGAAGGATCTTGTCGCGCGCACCGACAGCCTGCGGGAAAGCGCATTGGTCCGGCATCTGGTCGACAACCCGACCGAACCCTATCTGTCCGAAGGCGATCCGGGCCTGCCTGCCGCCGCTGATGTCGACCGTCGCATCGCCCCGCGCGATCTGTTCACGCCGCTTCCGGCAGATTCCTCTCAGCTGTCCGCGGTTCTGGCCGCGCAAGAGGGACATGATTTCGTGCTGATCGGGCCGCCGGGCACCGGGAAAAGCCAGACCATCGCCAATATCATTGCGCAATGTCTGGCGGTGGGAAAGACCGTACTGTTCGTGGCCGAGAAATCGGCTGCGCTGGATGTCGTGCACCGCCGCCTTTCTGCGCATGGCCTGGCCGATGCCGTGCTTGAGCTTCATTCCAACAAATCCGATCGCAGATCGGTGCTGGATCAACTCGGCCGAAGCTGGGAACGGGCTGGAGAGGCCTCGGACAGTGAATGGATCCAGGTGACGGACGATCTGTCGGTTACGCGTGACCAGTTGAATGCCTATGTCACGGCGCTGCATCGCCCGGGCACGCAGGGCTTCAGCGTCTTTCAGGCTGTCGGTCATGCAGCCAAAGCACAAATGCCGTTCCGCCTGTCATTCGACAACAAGGACGCCCATGACGCCGAGACCTATCGCCATCTGCAGCGCCTGTCCGAAGCCGTCGGGCGCTGTCACCAGATTGTCGCCGGGCGGCCACCGCTGCCCCTGATCCGGTCGGACGACTGGTCCTTTGGCTGGCAGGCCGAACTGCTTGAGCGCGCCGAGGTCTTGCGCACAGCGACGCGTGAGTTGATGCAGGCCGCATCGGGATTGACGGCGCCATGCGGTCTGGGTCGCGACGAAACCGGGACCGTGCAGCGGCTGGAGTGGCTGAATGAACTGGCCGCCTTTCCCGAAAGTGGCGAGGATGTGACATGGGCGCTTTCTGGTGACATGGGGCGTATAGGCTCGGATGTCGATGACCTGCTGCAGCTTCTGGCGAGATACCGGGAAGCCGTGGCTAGATTGACGGCTTCCTATCCCATGGATCAACTGGACAGCATCCCGCTGGAACAGATGGATGCCGATTGGCGGCGGGCACAGACCAGGACATGGCCATTCTCGGCCCTTGCAAAATCCGCAGTCCGCAAGCTCTTGCAGACCTATGCGCTGGGCGGCAATGCCGATCCCGCCAGCGATCTGGCTGCGCTGTCGCAGGCAAGACGGTTGTGCAGCGAGATCGAGGCCGTGCCGCTGCAGGGCTGTCCGGCCTTTCAGGGATGTCAGACCGATGAAGCCCGCCTGAAGACCTGGGTTCAAGAGGCGAAGGCGCTGCGCGATACATTGCAGCGGATGTCGGGGGAGATCGTCGATGAGGCGCTCTGGCGCGAGACAGCGCAGGCGCTGGCGAGGCGCGATGCCGGCAGCTTGCGCGGCAAGCTCGACGAGTTCCGCGAACTCTATCAAGGCTGGCGCGCCAAATGTCAGGCCTTCCAGCAGACGGCAGGAGCGGACACCGGCCAGATATCACTGCGTGAACTGGGAGAAACACTGGACAATATCCTGTCTAACCGTGGCCATCTGCAGGACTGGACCCAATGGATGGGTGCGCGCAATCAGGCCTGTGCCGCCGGGCTTGGCCCCCTGGTCGAAGCCATCGAGTCCGGGCAGATCACGACCGACGCTGGCGAGGCGTTCGAGGCCGCCTATGCGGAATGGTGGCTGCCTCTGGCAATGGATGCCGAACCCTGTCTGAGAGGTTTTTCGCATTGGTCACATGAAGATGCGATCGAAAGGTTCAGGGCACTGGATGATCGGGCCACCGCCATGGCGGCCGGTCAGATCCTGCAGCGGATCCGCCACGGTCTGCCCGCCAGGGATGCGGTGGCGCGGCGCTCGGAACTGGGAGTCTTGCGTCATCAGCTTGGGTTGCGCCGTCCCAGCATGCCCATCCGGACATTGATTTCCGAGATGCCCGACAGTTTCACCAAGCTGGCTCCCTGCGTGTTGATGTCACCGCTGTCAGTGGCGCAATATCTGCCGGCGGGACAGACCGCCTTTGACGTGGTGATCTTCGATGAGGCCTCGCAGATCACCACATGGGATGCCATTGGCGCGATTGCACGCGGACGGCAGGCCATCATCGTGGGCGATCCCAGGCAGTTGCCGCCAACCAATTTCTTTGGCCGCACCGATGACTCGGAAGAGGATCTGCCCGAAAGCGAAAAGGATCTGGCCTCGATCCTTGATGAGGTCGCCGCCGCCGGGATCCCGACCTTGCAGCTCAACTGGCATTATCGCAGCCGCGACGAATCCCTGATCGCCTTTTCGAACTGGCATTACTACGGCGGCCGGCTTGTCACCTTCCCGTCACCCTCGACCACATCGCAGGCGGTCCGGCTGCATCAGATTGACGGCACCTATGCGCGCGGGCGCGGGCGCACGAATGAAGACGAGGCCCGCGCCATTGTGCGCATGAGCGTCGCACGGATGAATGACTGGCTGGCGCTGCCCGAAGAGGACAGGCCGACCCTTGGGGTGATCACCTTCAATGCCGAGCAACAGGGGCTGATCCTTGATCTTCTGGATGAAGAGCGCCGCCGCAATCCCGATCTGGAATGGTTCTTCGAGGAGGATCGCGAAGAACCCGTCATCGTGAAGAACCTTGAGAACATTCAGGGGGATGAGCGGGATGTGATGCTGTTCTCGATCACCTTCGGTCCCGATCACGCGGGCAAGCTGTCGATGGCCTTCGGGGCGTTGAACGGTGATGGCGGCGAAAAGCGTCTGAATGTCGCGGTCACGCGGGCGCGCCAGGAACTGCATGTCTTTGCATCGGTCCGGGCCGAGCAGATCGACCTGAGCCGCACCAAGTCGCTTGGCGTCAAGCACCTGAAGGGCTTTCTGGATTTCGCCGCGCGTGGCCCCGAGGCCCTGCCGGCGCAGGATGACGGCTCTCTTGGTCCGGTCGAAAACCCGTTCGAGGCCGCGATCAAGGTGGCCATCGAAGCCAAGGGGTGGGAGCTGCGCCCGCAAATCGGCGTTTCCGGTTTCCGCATTGATCTGGGAGTCGTGCATCCCGATCACGCCGGTGTCTATCTGGCTGGTCTGGAATGTGATGGCGCCACCTATCATGGCTCGGCCACGGCGCGAGACAGGGACAAGGTGCGTCAGGCCGTGCTGGAAAACCTTGGCTGGCGGATCCTGCGCATCTGGTCGACGGATTGGTTCAAGAACCCGGCGGCGGTCGTTGAACGCATCCATGATGCACTGACGGATGCACTGGAAGAAGACCGCCGGAAACGCGCAGCGGCGCGGGCGGATCACGCGATGAATCTTGCCGGTGGAGCCGCAGCGGCTGACGCGGCCGATGAAGCTGGCGAAGTTTCCGAAGCTCATTCGCAAGATCCGGACCCGGCGGTCGTCATGGGGCGGTCCGGAATGGTGAATGCGGCAGAAAGAGAAGGGCGCAAGGCTGATACCGGGCAACCCGTCCCCGAACCGGAACGCTTTCATGAGGCCGCCTATATTCCGACCCTTGAAGCTCTGGTTGTCAGGGTCGTCGAGGCCGAAGGTCCGATGCCGATTTCATTGCTGGGGCGACGTATCTCGACCATGCATGGGTGGCAGCGAACCGGGCGCCGCATTGCCGAGCGGGTCAGGGCAGCCCTTGGTCGCGCTGAAGTCCATCTGGAAGATGGTGTCGAATTCGTCTGGGCGCGGGGCAGCTATGCCTATCGCATCCCATTCCGGCCTGATCTGGATCGCAACCTGCGTGAAATCTCGCGCGCCGAGATCGCGGGTCTGATGGATGCGCATGAGGATGATCTGCGCCACAGCGAGGATCCGGTTCTGGAACTTGCGCGGCTGGCAGGTATCCATCGCCTGTCCGGAGATGCACGCAGCTATCTGGATCAATGCCTGCTCTGGCGCGCCGAAACCGCGCCCGACTGAGGTGATCATGACTTCCCGATAGTGGTTCGGCGCCGGTCAGATTCACCGGCCGGTCATTCACATGAACATCGCTCTGCCAGTGATGAACTGGCAGAGGACAGCCCCATGGATGCAGCAGCTTGCCCACCTGCTTGCGGCTGACATCACGCTGCAACCATCCAGATATTTCAAATCAGGTCAATGGCTTGGCATGGCGATGGCGCGCATTTCCGGCCCTGCTTGAACCTGCTTCAGATTCCTTACGCAGCTTGATGTCGTGACCATCCTTGCAGCAGGGCAAATTAATCTCTTGACGGAAAAACCATCCTCAACGTAGTTTTGCGTTATAAAAGTCGATTTCTGCAAAATGAAACTACATGTCCGACAAAGGAGATCCGAATGCTTGCGAAAACCACCATGGGACTGGTTTCCGGCCTTGCACTCATGCTTGCAGCCTGGCCAGCACTGGCCGAAGGGCCGCTGGATGAGATCACCATTGCCTATTACACGGAGTGGCCGATTCCGGTGATGGCCTACAAGGACAACCCCAAGCTCGAGGAAGAATTGGGCGTCAAGGTTAACTGGGTCTCTTTCGAGACGGGCACTGCCATGAGCGCGGCAATGGCTTCGGGCGATGTGCAGATCGCACTGAGCCAGGGTGTGCCGCCCTTTGTCGTGGCGGTGTCCAGCGGTCAGGACCTGCAACTGATCGATATTGCGGTCAATTATTCCGATACCGACAACTGCGTGGTTCGCTCGGATCTTGAAATCGACAAGACCAATGCCGGGGAACTGGCGGGCAAGAAAGTGGCCGTGCCCCTGGGAACAGCGGCGCATCACGGCTTTCTGCGCCAGATGGAGCATTTCGGGGTGCCGCTGGAAAGTCTGCAGATCGTCGATATGGACCCGCCCACCAGCGCAGCGGCGCTGGCGCAAGGGGCCATCGATTTTGCCTGCGGCTATGGCGGCGGCCTTGCCCGGATGAAGGAATACGGCAATGTGCTGCTGACCGGAGCCGAGAAAGAGGCGATCGGCATTCTGGTCTTTGATGCAACCACGGCCCCGGCCGATTTCATTGCCGAGCATGAGGACATCGTTACCAAGTTCCTTGCGATCAAGAATGAGGCCGCACGGACATATAATTCCGGCGAGGCCAGCGAAGAGATGCTGCAGGCCATGGCCGATGCCTCGGGTATGGATCTGGCGGGGGCCAAGGCCTCGCTTGAGCTGATGACCTTTCCTGAAGCCGAAGAGCAGCTGTCCGAGGATTGGTTGGGCGGACGGGTTGTGCCCTTCATGAAGGAAGTCGCCGAGGTTTTCGCCGAAACCGGCGCGATCGACCATGTTCTCGACAGCTATGAACATGCCCTCAATACCGGTCCGCTGAAGGCCGCATCACAAATGTGATGCCCCACCCGCAAGTTTTTCCGCCGCATGCGGCGTCGAAGTCTGCGGGTGCCGTATTTCTTACCTGAGAACGCAACAATTGATGGACAGGCCCCCGTGGCCTGAAGGAACGCGTATGAGCGGTTTACAACTCGACAATGTGTCGATGCGATTCAATCTGGCCAATGGAAACTACGTTCAGGCGTTGCAGGACGTGTCGTTGCAGCTGAAGCCCGGAGAGTTGCTGAGCATTCTGGGGCCTTCGGGATGCGGCAAGACCACCCTGTTGAACATCATCGCCGGTTTCCTGGCTCAGACCAGCGGCTCGATCCGGCTGAACGGGCACGAGATCACCGGGCCCGACGCCGAACGTGGCATGGTCTTTCAGAAAGGTGCCCTGTTCGAATGGATGTCGGTGCGTGAGAACGTGGCTTTTGGTCCGGCGATGCGGGGCGCGCCCAGGGCCGAGATCGGCGAGAAGGTCGATCACCTGCTGGATGTGGTGGGGCTGAAGGATTTCAAGGACAAGGCGACCTATGAACTGTCGGGCGGGATGCAGCAGCGCGTGGCGCTGGCGCGCTGCCTGGCCAATGATCCCGACATCATCCTGATGGATGAACCGCTGGGGGCGCTTGATGCGCTGACGCGCGAGAAGATGCAAAGCCTCGTGCTCAAGCTGTGGAAAGAGACCGGCAAGACCATCATCCTGATCACCCATTCGGTGGAAGAGGCGCTGCTGCTGGGAGAGCGACTGATCGTGATGGCGCCGCGCCCCGGGCGCATTCAGTCGGAATATCGGCTGCCTTTCGCGGACATGGGCGTCAGGACCGATCTGCGCGAGGTCAAGAAGCACCCCGATTTCGCACCGAAACGCGAAGAAATCCTGAGCATGATCTGGAACATGGAGGAAGAAATCATGGGACGTTCGGAGGCCGCGGCATGATACCGCTCTTGATATACCTCGGCTTGCTTTGCATGGCGGCACTGGCGATATCCACGGCGCGCAGATTTGCCCATGCCAGTGATTTCACCTCGCTCAAGACGGTCACCTTCGGCGATGAAAGCGCGGTGCGTCCCGACAGGGCTGCCGGGATCCTGTCGGTGCTGACGATCTTTCTGCTGTGGGGCGTCTTTACGGGATCAAGCCTGATTCCGTCCTTTCTGCACGCCCCGGCGCCTTTTGTCGGCACCACCAGTTTCACCTATACCGTCGAAGCGGATGGACAGCGCGACGATGCGACGGTGACCGTCGTGGTTCACAAGCCGGATGCCGATGTGTCGCTGCCCGAAGTTGATCCCGGTGACGGCTTTGTGCTGAATGATGTCGCCTCGGTCGCGCAATGGCGCTCGGCGCTGCTGCGGGTCGAGAAGAATGACCTGATCGGCAAGGCTGACGGGGCGCGGATCGTCGCGATTGACGGTCAACCGATCACGGCGGGGCAGACCGTCAAGGTCGCCAATGGTTCGGTCACCCTGTCCAGCCAGGGCACGCCGAATTTTGCGCCTGAGCGGGGTTGGCAGATGGAGCCGCTTTATCTGCCTGCGCCCGAGGATGTCTGGCAGCGCAGCCTGCAGATCCTCCACGACGGTTTCCGCAATTCCTCGCTGTCCGAACATCTGGGCTATTCGCTGTTTCGGGTCGTGGCGGGCTTTCTGCTGGGTTCGCTGGTCGGAATTCCCCTGGGCTATGCGATGGGGCTGAGCAATTTCTTTCGCGGCTGGTTCGATCCGATTGTCGAGTTCATGCGTCCGGTGCCGCCTCTGGCCCTGATCCCGTTGGTGATCATCTGGGCGGGAATTGGCGAAAGCGGCAAGATCATTCTGCTGTTCCTGGCGTCGTTGTGGATCATGGCCATCGCCGCGCGTTCCGGCGCCAGCGGCGTGAACATCTCCAAGGTGCATGCCGCCTATTCGCTTGGGGCCAGCAAGTGGCAGGTCTTGCGCCATGTGATCATCCCCAACTCGCTGCCCGAGATATTCACCGGTGCCCGGGTAGCTATGGGGGTGTGCTGGGGCACTGTCGTCGCGGCCGAACTGGTCGCCGCCGAACAGGGCGCGGGCATGATGATCATGACCGCGTCGAAATTCCAGAACACCGATATCGTGATCATGGGAATCGTCATGATCGGCGTGATCGGCTTTGCCATCGACGTGCTGATGCGCATGGCCGAGCGGGTTCTGGTCCCCTGGAAGGGCAAGGTCTGAACCGCGCACAGCGGATCGCACATTGCAGAAAGAACAGAGGCCGCGCCTTCAGGTGCGGCCTTGCTGCATTTGCGCGGCCCTGCCGGGTGCAGGAGGACGGAAGGATCTAGTGGGGGGCATGAAGAAAGGGGCCGCATCAATCTGGATGCGGCCCCTCTGGTCGTTTGTGTCAGGCAGCCTTCAGGCGGCGAGACATTCGATCAGGCGTTTGACCGCCATCATGCCAGGATCATCCAGCCCGACGGATTTCTCGGAATAGACCCTTGCGCGCCCGACCTTGTTGGGTTTGCCACGATATTCATCCAGCGTCTTGTTCGCCGCGCTGAGTGCGGCCTGCTGCATGTTGCGGGGATCGTCGCCCGCCTCGCGCAGAGCCGCGATGACGGAGTCGAGAACATCAAGCATGGTCTTGTCGCCAAGGCTGGCGCCGCCGCGGGCGATCATCGCCTCTTGTGCGCTGGCCAGCAGATCGGGCAGGCGGGTCAGTGCGACGCTGGTTTCTCCCTTGACCGATTTGCCTGCCGCCATCAGTGCCGTCGCCATCAAGGTGCCAAAGCTGGATCCGGATACTGCCGTGATCGCCTTGGCGGCGTTGAACAGCGCCTTGCCCAGATCCTCGGGCAGATCATCGCGTATCTCGGCAAGATTGTTGAACCCATTGACCAACGTCACGCCAAGATCGCCATCGCCAAGCTGGCCATCCAGCATGTTCATCTCGTCGCCAATGGGTCCGATCCGGTTCTGGATCCTGTCGATGGCGGTTTGCAGGTTTTCAGTGGTGATATTCATCTCAGGCTTTCCAGAACGGGTTGGATGCGGGGGCCTTCAGCAGTTCCTCCAGCGCATCGTCCAGATGCAGGACCGAGATCGACGCCCCGGCCATTTCCATGGCGGTCGCGTAATTTCCGACCAGATGGAAGGCGATCCTGGCACCTTCAGCCTCGACCCTCGCCTTGGCGCGGCGGAACACCAGATAAAGTTCTTCGGCCGGTGTCGCGCCCAGACCGTTGATCAACAGCGCCACTCGACTGCCCTGTGCCATGGGCTTGTCCGCCAACAACAGGTCGATCATCTCATCACAGATGTCATTGACCGGTCGCAGCTTGCCGCGACGCACGCCCGGTTCGCCATGAATGCCCATGCCGATTTCCATTTCGTCATCGGCGATCTGAAAGGTGGGCTTGCCGGCCTGCGGCACGGTGCAAGAAGTCAGGGCAACGCCGATCGAGCGCAGATTGTCCGCCGCCCGCTGCGCCAGCTCGGTGACCTCGGTCAGGGATTTTCCTGCCGCAGCCGCCGCCCCAGCAACCTTGGTGACCAGAACGAAGCCGGCCACGGCGCGCCGCTTGTGCGACTCTTCGGGGCCCGCGGCGGCCACGTCATCGGCGACGATCACGCGGGCACAGGCGATATCCTCCATCTCGGCCATCTCGCAGGCCATGTCGAAATTCATCCTGTCGCCGCCATAATTTCCGACGACGCAGAGAACACCCTTGCCGGTATCGGCGAATTGGATGGCTTCGAGCATGGGGTTCATGTCGGGCGAAGCAAAGACATCGCCCACTGCGCAGGCGTCAAGAAGCCCTTCGCCCACATAGCCCGCAAAGACCGGAATATGTCCGAATCCGCCGCCAGACACGACTCCGACCTTGCCGGAAACCGGCGCGGGGCGGTGCAGCATCCGCCCCGTGCTGCCACCTATGACGAAGCTTTCGGGATGCGCCAGCGCCATGCCCTCCAGCACTTCGTCAACGTAATCTTCGGGTTTGTTGATCAGTTTCTTCAAGCCACGGGTCCTCCTGTCACCGATGTCGGAATCATGGCTGCAGTTATCTCACAGAATTTTGCAATGTAAAAGTAAAGTTTGATAATATGAGATTTTCGTGACGCACGAAAAACAACTGCACCCCGGTGATGCTTTCGGGATAGGGTCCGCCCCGATGGTGAACACATAGAAGAACGGGAATTATGGCTCGGGAAGTACAAAGCTCTATTGTAGAAAAAAGCATTGCGGTGATGGATCTTCTGGCGCGCACCAAGGGGCGGCTGACGCAGACGGAAATCGCCAATCTTACCGGACTCAACAAAAGCTCGACCCATCGCATCCTGTCGATCCTGATGGGGCAGGAGCTAGTGCAGTTCGATGATCGCGACCGAAGCTATGGGGTCGGCACCCGGCTGATTGGTTGGGCGCGTGCGGCCTGGGAAAAGATGGATATCAGCCTGCTTGAGGATCAGGATCTGATCAAGCTGAGCGAAGAGACCGGCATGAATGTGGCGGTTGCGGTGCTGAGCGAGCATACGGTCACCTTTATTCGCACCCGGATTCCGCATCCCTATCGGTTGGCGGTCAAGACGGGCGGGCAATCGGAACTGCACAACACGGCCGTCGGCAAGCTGTTCCTGGCGCATATGACCGAAGAACAGCGCGATGCCTATTTTGCTCAGGCCGAGCTGGAAAAGTTCACAGAGACCACGCTGACCACCCGCGCGGCGCTGGAAACGGACATGAAGAAGACGCTGGAACGCGGCTATGCGATTTCGGACCGCGAGGAATTCCTGCAGGTCGCGGGGATCGCCGCGCCGATCCTGGATTACGACCGGCGAATCCTGGCGGGCGTCAGCCTGTGGTGCCCGCTGCGCCATGCGTCGCTGGATGAAATTCTGGCGCAGGCCCCCAGGCTTTTGGCGATGACGAAAGAGGTTTCTGCCCGCTTTGGCCTGATGGTCGGGACTCCTGACGAATGATTTTTCTTGCAGGGTGTTTCGTATTGTGCATTGTGAAACTCGATATTTGCAATATAAAACTGCAATGACGGATCACCGAAGGCGGTGATCCTGCCCTTCGAGAGGTTCGAGATGTACGATGGTTCTCACCCCAAGGATCAGGCCCTGTGGTCTGTGACGGCGCCGGCAGCGGTGCAAACGGATGTTCTGGACGGTGATTGCGGCTTTGATGTGGTCATCGTCGGCGGTGGTCTGACCGGCCTGCGCGCCGCCATCACCCTGGCCGAGGCCGGCAGCTCGGTGGCGGTCATGGACAGCCGTCATATCGGCTATGGCGCCTCGGGGCGCAGCGGCGGGCAATGCAACCCGATCTGGCGTGCAACGCCCGAGGAACTGGCCGCGAAATATGGTCAGGCACAGGCGGAGCGCCTGGTCCGCACGACCCTCAGCTGTGCGGATGATCTGTTTGATGATATCCGCCGGTTCGGGATTGATTGCGGGGCCGAGCAGAACGGCTGGTATCAGGCAGCCCACACCCGCAAGGCTGCCGCCGGGCTGCGTCGGCTGGGTGCGGCCTGGCAGAAGGCCGGCGCGCCAATCGATGTCGTCAAGGCACCTGACCTGCATGAGCGGATCGGTTCGAAAGCCTATGATTTCGCGTTGCGTCACGAGAAGGGCGGGTTTGTCCAACCGCTGGCACTGACGCGCGGCTTTGCCCATCGGGCGAAATCACTGGGGGTGCGACTGTTTGAAAACGCGCCTGCCAGACAGATGGAGCGGCGTGCGGGGCTGTGGCGGGTCAGCACCGACCGTGGCACGCTGAGCGCCGAGAAGGTCGTTCTTGCAACCAACGGTTATACCGATGCCCTTTGGCCCGGCCTGCGCAGGTCGATCCTGCCGATGGTCAGTATCGCGGTGGCGACCAGCCCTCTCAGCCCCGAACTTCAGGCCAGCGTGCTGCCGGGGCGGGTCACCTTTGCCGATACCCGGCTGGCGATCTATTTTGGCCGTTATGACGCTGACAACCGGCTGATTTTCGGCTGTGTGGGCAGCAATGAATCGGTCGGCAGTTTCGGCGGGCATCGCCGGTTGCGCAGCGGTCTGCTGACGGTGTTCCCGCAGTTGGCCGGGACGTCTCTGGATTATACCTGGATGGGCCGGATCGCGGTGACGCCCGACCTGATGCCGCATCTGCATGAACCCGCGCCCGGTGTGCTGGCGGGGTTGGGATACAGCGGGCGTGGCATTGCGATGACATCGGTCATGGGGCGCTGTCTGGCACAGCGTGCGTTGGGTGCAAAGGTTGACGATCTGCCGTTCCCGGTCTCTCCGATCGAAACGCTGTCCTTTCATGGGGTGGCGCGCAACTTCATCCCGCTCATGGCGCCGGCGATGTCGATGCTGGACCGGGCGACCGTGTTTCAGGATCGCGTCATGCGTCGCTTCAGCTAAGAGGTATTTCCATGCAGTTCATCCATTTTGCAAAGCAGGATGTCACCCCTTTCGACAAGGAATTCACAGAAGATATCATCGAGGGAGCGCCGAAGCAGAAGGTCTGGAGCCATTTCGTCGGCAATGACGGGCGGTTCAAGTCCGGCATGTGGGACAGCACCGCGGGCGTGTTTCGCGGACCGATGAACAACCAGATCGAATTTTGCCATATTCTTGAAGGTGAGGCGCGGATCGAGACTGCAGACGGCAAGTCCCACACCGTGCGTGCCGGAGATGCCTTCGTGATGGACAACGGTTTGCAGCCGATCTGGCATGTCGAGAAATATGTTCGCAAACACTATGTGATCGTCGCCGTCGACTGACGGCGCAAGACTTTCGATCTGACCCGGACAGGCCGCGCGATGTCAGGGCCCGTGTGATACGATATCATTCGGCGCTGAAAGGGATTGGCCAAGCATATGTTCTTGCCGGTCCTGCGCGGTGGGTCAGGTTGTCGGATCGGCAAGGCTTGCCTGATGAATCCGGGCAAGTCTTGCGTCTCCAACCGCCGCACCGTTGTTTTCCGGTCGCTGTTCAAGCCGGGGCAGGTGTGGGGCGATCCATTCCTCAAATGCGTCATCTCCGTCGCCAGAGCGCGCCCGGACGAAGGTCCCGGCGGCTTGCTGGCCGATCCACAGCACCACCTTGATGGCGGGGACGCTCTCGGGCGGCTGTTCGAGCACCTCGAAGAGGGGAATTCAGGGGCTGTTTGCGATTCGCGCCACGCGGGCCTTGAACGCGAAGAAGGCAAACCCGTCGGCGGTATTCTCACTCGGTCAGCGGATGGCGGACAGTTCCGGCTTTCGAAAGCTGGAGGCGATCCAGAGAACGCTCTGTGCCTTCAGCCCAGCCAGATAGGTCATGATCTGGCCCAGATGGATGTGGTCGGTGGTTTCCAGCTGTTTCTCGATCAGCCTGATCGAGCCGTCCATCGGGTTTCGCGCAGCGATATCCGCCGATAAGCCGTCCACTTCGACCTCGGTGCCGGCCATGGCATGGGGAACAGTCACGCGGCGAAAGGCCCCTGTCGCGCAGGTGATCCTGACGGAAAAGGTCCGGGCAGCATATGTCCCAGGCCGGTCGATGTTGCGAATCGAACGGTTCGGTATGGATTGCCGCTGGCCGGTCGTCTCGGCACGACCCGAGTGGGCCAAGGCCCCGGGACATGTCACACGATCAAGATGAATGATGGTGCTGTGAGAGAGGATTGAACTCTCGACCTCACCCTTACCAAGGGTGTGCTCTACCACTGAGCTACCACAGCGCCGTGGAGGGGCGTTTAGACAATGCTGCTGAGACGTGCAAGAGGGAATTTCAAATTTTCTTTCGATCCGCTGTCATCAACTGGCCGAACATGTTGCGGCATTGCTGGACTGCGGGGCCGCGTGGCGATAACAGAACCAGATGACTGATCGATCCAAGACCAAGCAAAAGGGTGGCACCACGCGCGAGGAAAGGCTTCGTGCGGCCCTGCGTGCCAATCTGCAACGCCGCAAGGCCCAGGCGCGGGCGCGCGCAGCTCAGGCCGATCAGGACAACAAGAATGAAAATGAGACAGGCGGAGACGACAGCTAGATGGATCAGATCATCGTTCAGGGAAACGGCCCGCTGAAGGGCGAAATTCCGATTGCGGGCGCAAAGAATGCCTGTCTCGCCCTTATGCCTGCCACATTGCTGACCGATCAGCCGCTGACTCTGACGAATGCGCCGCGTCTTTCGGACATTCGCACCATGACCGCGCTGCTCCAAAGCCTCGGGGCCGAGGTGACATCGCTGCAGGACGGTCAGGTGCTGGCCATGTCCAGCCATGATCTGACCAGTCATCGCGCCGAATATGACATCGTGCGCAAGATGCGGGCCTCTATTCTGGTGCTGGGCCCGATGCTGGCGCGTGACGGACAGGCCGAAGTGTCCTTGCCCGGTGGCTGTGCCATCGGTGCCAGACCCGTCGATCTGCATCTGAAAGCGCTTGAGGCGATGGGTGCCGAACTGGATCTGCGCGACGGCTACGTCCATGCCAAGGCGCCTTCGGGCGGGCTGCGCGGCGCGGTGGTGGATTTCCCCCTGGTCTCGGTGGGGGCCACGGAAAATGCGCTGATGGCGGCGACACTGGCGCGGGGCACCACGGTGCTGAACAATGCCGCGCGCGAACCCGAGATCGTCGATCTCGCGCAGTGCCTGCGCCGGATGGGCGCGCAGATCGAGGGCGAGGGTGAAAGCACCATCACCATTCAGGGCGTCGATTCGCTGCACGGGGCGACCCATCCCGTGGTGACCGATCGGATCGAACTGGGCACCTATATGCTGGCGCCTGCCATGTGCGGGGGCGAGGTCGAATGTCTGGGCGGGCGCATCAGCCTGTTGTCGGCCTTCTGCGAGAAGCTGGACGAGGCCGGGATCAGCGTCGAGGAAACGCCACGGGGCATCAAGGTCTCGCGTCGCAACGGACGTGTGCGGGCCGTGGATGTGGTGACCCAACCCTATCCCGGTTTCCCGACCGATCTTCAGGCGCAGTTCATGGCGCTGATGTGCATCGCCGATGGCACCAGCGTGCTGGAAGAAACCATCTTTGAAAATCGCTTCATGCATGCGCCGGAACTGATCCGCATGGGTGCCCGGATCGAGGTGCATGGTGGTCATGCCACGGTCACCGGGGTTGAAAAGCTGCGCGGTGCGCCGGTCATGGCGACCGATCTTCGCGCCTCGGTAAGCCTCATTCTGGCGGGCATGGCTGCCGAAGGCCAGACGAAGGTCAGCCGTGTCTATCACCTGGATCGTGGCTATGAGCATGTCGTGCGCAAGCTGCGCGACGTCGGCGCACATATTGAACGCGTGAAAGAGGAGCAGATCTGATGGTCAAGGACGCAAGTTTTGCGGACGGCGACGAACGCCCCCTTTTGCTGAAGGCCGAGGATGAACAGGATCTTCGGGTGGTCTCGGCGCTGGTTCAGGATGCGATCCTGCCGGCGTCCGAAATCAGCTTTGATCCCAAGACCCGCCGGCTGGCGTTGTTGATCAATCGCTTCCGCTGGGAGGATGTCGATCGCGCCCGTGCCGAGGGACGGGGATTCGAACGAGTTCGCAGCCTGCTGGTCATCAATGATGTCACCGCGCTGAAAAGTGACGGTATCGATCGCGATGGTGATACCGTGCTGGAGCTTCTGGCGCTTGGCTGGCAGGCTGGCGAGGATTGCACGGGGCGCATCACATTGGATTTCGCCGGCGATGGCGCGCTGATGGCGGATGTGGAATGCATCAATCTGGACATCCGCGACGTGACCAAGCCTTATCTTGCGCCATCGGGCAAGGTTCCGAACCATCCCGCGTAAGGGGTGTTCGAAGATATGAACAAGGATGGGACAGCCATGCCGGTCACGCTGAATACCGCAGATGCCGATTTCGAAGCACGTTTCACCGACATGCTGTCGGCCAAGCGCGAGGATTCCGTTGATGTCAATGATGCGGTTGCCGGAATCATTTCCGACATCCGCAAGGGTGGCGATCAGGTCCTTTGCGATCTGACTGCGCGTTTCGACCGCCTGGTCCTGACGCCCGAGCAGTTGCAGATCTCGGCCGAGGAAATCGCCCGCGAGGTCGCGACCGTCTCGCCCGAGGATCGCGCGGCGCTGGAACTTGCCGCAGCGCGGATTCGTGCCTATCACGAAAGGCAGTTGCCCGAGGACGCCAGCTGGACCGATGATACGGGTGCGACATTGGGCTGGCGTTGGACGGCGGTTTCGGCGGCGGGGCTTTACGTGCCCGGCGGGCAGGCGGCCTATCCGTCTTCGGTGCTGATGAATGCCATTCCCGCGCGGGTGGCAGGGGTGCAGCGCCTGGTCGTTTGTGTCCCCACACCGGAAGGGGTGCTGAACCCGCTGGTGCTTTTGGCCGCGCAATTGTCCGGGGTGGACGAGATTTACCGCATTGGCGGGGCGCAGGCCATCGCGGCGATGGCCTATGGCACGGAAACCATCGTGCCGGTCGACAAGATCACCGGACCCGGAAACGCCTATGTGGCGGCAGCCAAGCGTCAGGTCTTTGGCCGTGTCGGGATCGATATGATCGCCGGACCTTCCGAAGTGCTTGTCATCGCGCAGGGTGAACAGGATCCGGACTGGCTGGCGCTGGACCTGCTGGCACAGGCCGAACATGACGCCGATGCCCAGTCGATCCTGATCACCACAGATCCCGCGCTGGCCGATGCCGTCTCGGCTGCGGTCGAGCGTATTCTGCCGACCTTGCCGCGCGCGGAAATTGCTGCCGCAAGCTGGCGCGATTACGGCACGGTGATCGTGGTGCGCGACCTGCAAGAGGCCGCCGCATTGTCCAACCGGATCGCACCCGAGCATCTGGAGCTTTGCGTGGATGACCCCGAGGCGTTGGCGCAGCATTGCATTCATGCCGGCGCGATCTTCCTGGGCGCGCATACGCCTGAAGCGGTGGGCGATTATGTCAGCGGACCCAATCATGTGCTGCCGACGGCGCGTTCGGCGCGGTTTTCTTCGGGGTTGTCTGTCATGGATTTCCTCAAGCGCACGACGATGGCTCGGCTGACTCCGGGGGCGCTGGCCGCGATCGGACCGGCCGCAATGCGCCTGGCCGCATCTGAGGGCTTGCAGGCACATGGTGCTTCGGTAGAGGCTCGTCTGGCCCGGTTGAATGAAAGGCATGACGAATGAGCCGCCTGACCCTGATCAAGATCGACGATTCCGCCATGCCTCCGGCAACGGCGGAAATGGAGCAGGAACGCAAGGTCGCGGTCTTCGATCTGCTGGAAGACAACAGTTTCGCTCTGCCGGGGCGCGATGGCCAGCCAGCCCCCGAAGGGCCTTTCGTGCTGCAACTGTGCATCCGTGAAGGCCGGCTGGTCTTTGACCTGACGACCGAGGCCGAAGAGAAGGTTGCAGAGTTTCACCTGTCCATGGGGCCCTTCCGCCAGGTCGTCAAAGATTATTTCCAGATCTGCCAAAGCTATTTCGACGCGGTGAAAAAGCTGCCTCCGGCCCAGATCGAGGCCATCGACATGGCAAGACGCGGGATACACAACGAAGGTGCAAGAACGCTGCAGGAACGGCTGGAAGGCAAGGCCACGCTGGACATCGACACCGCGCGGCGATTGTTCACCCTGATTTGTGCCCTGATACCGCAGGGCTGACGCATGCCGCAGGGCAAGATACCCCATTCGATCCTGTTCTGCTGCGACCATAACGCCATTCGCTCGCCCATGGCCGAGGGGATGATGAAGAAGTTCTATGGTCATGCAGCCTATGTCCAGTCGGCCGGCGTCAAGAGCGATATGGAGGTCGACGGTTTTGCGGTCGCGGTCTGCGAGGAGATCGGCGTCAAGCTGGATGCCCACCGCAGTCGCAGTTTTGACGAAATGCAGGAGTGGGGCGATGATCTTGGCGGCTTCGACCTGATCGTGGCGTTGTCGCCAGCCAGTCAGAGGAAGGCGCTGGAGATGACCCGGCTGTTCCATCTGGAGATCGAATACTGGCCGATCATGGACCCTTCCGGGCTTGTCGAAGGGCGCGAGGCCAAGCTGGCGCTCTATCGCCAGACCCGTGATCAGATACAGTCACGGATGCTGGAAAGATTCGGCCCGCCAACCGAGTGATTGTGCCGACGGGCCACCGTCCTCAGACGACGACGCCCGCACCCGAGGTTGCCGGTCCGGCAACCGCGCGGAAGGCGGCAAACATTTCCCGCCCCATGCCTTCGATGCTGTCGCCGGCCTCGAAGGGAACTGCTGTTCTGGTTTCGAAATCCTCGGCCAGGCAGTCGATCGTGCCCATGGTCGCATCAAGCCGGATCACATCGCCATTGCGCACACGCGCCAAGGGGCCACCGACCGAGGCCTCGGGCGAAATATGGATCGCGGCGGGCACCTTGCCCGAAGCCCCTGACATCCGGCCATCTGTCACCAGGGCGACCTTCAGTCCGCGGTCCTGCAGGACTGCCAGCGTCGGCGTCAACGAGTGCAGCTCGGGCATGCCATTGGCGCGCGGTCCCTGGAAACGCACGACGACGATGGTATCCTCGGTGAACTCTCCTGCGCGGAAGGCCTCCTTGACCTGTTCCTGATCGGAAAAGACGCGGGCCCTGGCCTCGATGATATGGCGGTCCTGCGCAACGGCGCTGACCTTGATGACGCCTCGGCCCAGATTGCCCTGCAACTGCTTCAGCCCGCCCGTCTGCGCGAAGGGATTGGCCACCGGGCGCAGGATCTTGTCATTCAGCGAAGTGTCCGTGCCAGCCTGCCATTGCAGCCGTCCGTCCAGTATCTTCGGTTCGGTGGTATAGCCGTCCAGCCCGGTGCCATTGATCGTCTTGACGTCCTCATGCAGCAATCCGGCGTCCAGCAGATGATGGATCATGTAGCCGATGCCGCCAGCGGCGTGAAAATGGTTCACATCCGCAAGACCATTGGGATAGACGCGTGCCATCAGTGGCACGGCTTCGGAAATGTCGTGGAAATCCTCGATATCGATATGGATGCCCGCGGCCCGTGCCATGGCCGGAATATGCATCACCAGATTGGTCGATCCCCCGGTAGCCATCAGGCCAACCATGCCGTTCACGAAGGCCTTTTCATCCAGCACGTGACCAGCGGGCAGATAGTCGTTCCCCAGCCTGGTCAGCGCGGCCGCGCGCTGGACACCTGCAAGGGTCAGCGCATCGCGTAGCTCGGTATTCGGATTGACGAAGCTGGAACCGGGCAGATGCAGCCCCATGAATTCCATCAGCATCTGGTTGCTGTTTGCCGTTCCGTAGAATGTGCAGGTGCCGGGCGAGTGATAGGATGCCATTTCAGCCTCCATCAGGGCCTCGCGTCCGACCTCGCCCGAGGCGAACTGTTGGCGCACCCGCGATTTTTCGTCATTGGGCAGGCCCGAGGGCATGGGTCCGGCGGGCAGGAAGACGGCGGGCACATGGCCGAATGTCGCGGCGGCCATGACCAGGCCGGGCACGATCTTGTCGCAGACCCCCAGATAGAGCGCAGCATCAAAGCAGTCATGTGACAATGCGACCCCGGCAGCAAGGGCGATCACATCGCGCGAAAACAGCGACAGTTCCATGCCCGGACGGCCCTGGGTAACGCCATCGCACATGGCGGGAACGCCACCGGCAACCTGCACGGTAGCCCCCGCCTCATGTCCTGCGCGGCGGATCAGATCGGGATAGCGTTCATAGGGCTGATGCGCCGACAGCATGTCATTATAGGCGGTGATGATACCGATATTGGGTTTGCGTGTCGTGGCCATGTCATCCTTGTCGGACATGGCGGCATAGGCATGGGCCTGATTGCCACAGGACAGATGCGCACGACGGGGGCCATCTTCGGCGGCTTTGGCAATCTTTCTGAGATAAGCATCGCGGCTGTCTTGCGAGCGCGATCTGATGCGGTCTGTCACGCGGTCAATCGTAGCATTCAGGGTCATCGTCTGGGCTCCTCTGCAGCGGCGCCTTGATATAATGTTAGCGGTAACTATTCAAGCTTTGCGTCGATCTCTGTCCCGTCTGGCCTTGATCATTCATGAAACGCCGGTCCGATCATGGTCACGCTACGCTAGCAGATTCGCGCTTTTTGTGCGCTGCTTGCTTCTTGTGCCTTTTGGGATGGCATGCGAGATCGGCACGAGAAAAGGAACCGTCGTCATGAATGATCTGCCCGTTATCCGCCTGCGCCCGAAATCCAAACCCCAGGCCATCCGTCACGGTTTTCCCTGGGTCTATGCCGATGAAGCCGTGCTTGACCGGCGCACGCGCAATCTGGCACCAGGTGATTTTGCGGTGCTGGAGGATGCCGAGCGTCGGCCCATGGCGCTGGTCTCGGTCAACCCGGCCTCGAAAATCGTTGGCCGGGTGATGGATCGTGACGTGGACGCGCAGATCGACGCGGAATGGATCAGGAAGCGTCTGCGGATCGCCCTGCAGATGCGCGAACGTCTTTATGATACGCCTTTCTATCGTCTGGTTCATGCCGAAGCCGACGGCCTGCCGGGGCTGATCATCGACCGTTTCGGCGAGGTCGCGGTCATGCAGCCCAATGCCGCCTGGTCGGACAGGATGGCTTTGCAGATCGCGCAGGCCTTGGTGGATGTGACCGGGGTCAAGACCGTCATTCTGAACGGGCAGGGGCGTGCGCGCAGCCTTGAAGGTCTGGATGAGCGCATGGAGGCCCTTGTGGGCGAGGCCCCGACACAAGCCGTGCCGGTCATCATGAATGGTGCAACCTATTTCGCGGATGTGATGGGGGGACAGAAGACCGGCATTTTCTTTGACCAACGACCCAATCACGCCTTTGCCCAACGTCTGGCAAGGGGAAGCCGAGTTCTGGACGTATTCAGCCATGTTGGTGGTTTTGGCCTGGCGGCCCTGGCAGCCGGGGCGAATCATGCGACCTGTGTCGATGGCAGCGCCGCCGCGCTGAAACTGGCGGTCGAAGGTGCCCGGGCCGTCGGGCGGGAAGGCGATCTTGAAACCGTGCAGTCCGATGCGTTCAAGGCGATGGAGGCCATGGCAGCCGAGGGACGCCAGTTCGATCTGGTGGTCTGTGATCCTCCGGCATTTGCGCCCTCGCGGCAGACGCTTGAGGCCGGCCTGCGCGCCTATGAACGTGTGGCCAAGCTTGCCGCGCCTCTGGTGGCACCGGGCGGATATCTGGCCCTGTGCAGCTGTTCGCATGCTGCCGATCTGACCCATTTCCGCAATGCCAGTGCGCGCGGCATCGGTCGTGGCGGACGGCGCAGCGTGCAGATCTATAGCGGGCAGGCTGGTCCCGACCATCCGACCCTGCCGCAACTGGCCGAGACGGGATATCTCAAGTCTCTGTTCTTCCGGCTGGACGGATGAGGGCAGTTCTCGACGCAAATGTGCTGTTTCCCACGGTCTTGCGCGAGATCCTGATCGAAGTCGCGACCGGCGGGCTGTTCCAGCCTGTCTGGTCGCAGCGTATCTTGGACGAATGGCGTCATGCGGCGGGCAGATTGGGCAGGGAACAGGAGTTGGTGGCAGGTGCCGAGATTGCCCTGCTGTCCTTGCGCTTTCCCGATGCCATGGCGGCGCATGACGGGCAGCGCGCCATCGACCTGGATCTGCCGGACGCCGCGGACCGTCATGTCATCGAGGCGGCCCTGCATGTATCGGCGCCCCATATCGTCACCGCAAATTTGCGTGATTTCCCCCGTCATGTGATGCAGGGGCTGGGTTTGCGTGCGATTCACCCAGATGCATTCCTGTTGGAACTGATCAGGCTTGATGAGGCTCTTGTAGCGCAGGCGATCACCCGGGTTCATGCCAAGGCCGTGGAGATGGGCGGAGATATTGCCCTTCCACAAATGTTGAAACGAAGCAGGCTGCCCCGGCTTGCCAAACTGATGAAAGGTTGATCCGACTTGCTGTTATCGCTAACAAGAGCTATGGCAAATGCTGACGGTAAGGAGGACAGCATGGTCTCGCGCGTCATTCCGGTCGATGATTTCGATCTGGTCATTTTTGGTGCCACTGGCGATCTTGCACATCGCAAGATTCTGCCCGGACTGTTCCGGCGCTTTGTTGCCGGGCAGATCCCGGAGAGCTCTCGGATAATCGGTGCCGCGCGCACCGATCAGGATGATCAGGCGTTTCGCGATCAGGCCTGCAAGGCGATCTCGGAATTCGCCGGCGTCAAGAAAAATGATCCCCGTCTGGCACAATTCCTCGAATTGCTTGGATATACGCCCATTGACGCCAAGGGCGAGGGCGGCTGGAAGGAACTGAAGTCGCGGATGCGCGAGGGGGCTGTTCATGCCTTCTATTTCTCGGTCGCGCCGTCTCTCTTTGGTGACATTGCCGAACGTCTGGCCGGGCATGGGATCGCAGATGACGACAGCCGTATCGTGGTCGAAAAGCCCTTTGGCCGTGATCTTGAAAGCGCGCGGGCGCTGAACGCGACACTGGCCCAGCATTTCGACGAACATCAGATCTATCGGATCGATCATTATCTGGGCAAGGAAACCGTCCAGAACCTGATGGCCGTGCGTTTCGCCAATGTGCTGTTCGAGCCCTTGTGGAATGCGCAATATGTCGACCACATTCAGATCACCGTGGCCGAGACGGTCGGGGTGGCCGGACGTGGCAGCTATTACGACAAGTCCGGCGCAATTCGCGATATGGTTCAGAACCATATGATGCAGCTGCTTTGCCTGATCGCGATGGAGCCACCCTATCACTTTGACCCCGATGCGGTTCGCGACGAGAAGCTGAAGGTGATCCGGGCGCTGGAACCTGTTGAGCCGGGCGATATCGTGCGTGGCCAATATCAGGCCGATGGCGATGTCCCCGGCTATCTCGAGGATTCGGAAAACCCCGATTCGCGCACCGAAAGCTATGTCGCGATGAAGGTGCGGATTTCGAACTGGCGCTGGCAGGGAACGCCGATCTACCTGCGCACCGGCAAGAAGCTGCGTGCGCGCACCAGTGAAATCGCCATTACCTTCAAGGAGCCGCCGCATTCGATCTTTGACGATACCGGCGCGCCCAAGGCCAACCAGCTTGTCATCAGACTGCAACCCAATGAGGGTATGAACCTGAAGGTGATGATCAAGGAACCGGGCCCCGGCGGGATGCGTCTGGTACAGGTGCCGCTGGACATGTCCTTCGCCGATGCGCTTGGCACCGAGGGGCAGGACATGCCCGATGCCTACGAACGGTTGATCATGGATGTCATTCGCGGCAACCAGACGCTGTTCATGCGCGGCGATGAGGTCGAGGCGGCTTGGGCCTGGACGGACCCGATCATCAATGCCTGGGAGGACAGCAAGCAAGCTCCCGAGCCTTATGACGCGGGATCTTCAGGACCGGATGAGGCCTTGCGGTTGATGCATCGCGACAATCGACGCTGGAGGGAAATCCGATCATGAGCATGGAATTCAAGGAATACCCCGACCGGGAAATGCTGGCCCTGTCGCTGGCGGACAAACTGGCTTCGCAACTGGCGCAGCAATTGCGCTCGGGCGCCGAGGCCAGCCTCTGCGTGCCCGGCGGAACGACCCCCATGCCGGTGTTCGAAACGCTGAGCGGCACGGATATCGATTGGGATCGGGTGACGGTCTTTCTGGGCGACGAAAGATGGGTCGATGGCGATCACAAGCGTTCGAACAGCCGCTTGTTGCGCCGCCATCTGCTGAAGGATCGTGCCGCCGGTGCGAACTACATAGACCTCTATACAGGTCAGCCCGAACCCGAAGACGCGGTTGACGAATTGGGCAAGAATCTGGCCGCACATCTGCCGATTACGGTGGCGCTGCTGGGCATGGGCAATGACATGCATACCGCCAGCCTCTTTCCTGGCGCCGAAGGTCTTGCAACGGCCATGTCTAAGGACAGCCCGATGCTGATGCCGATCCGTTCCGAGGGTGCCGGAGAGCCGCGCATCACTCTGACGCGTTCGGTTCTGAACAACGCCATACACACCCATGTCCTGATCATGGGGCCTGAAAAACGCCAGGCATTGGAAAAGGCGCTGAAACTTGATCCAATCGAGGCGCCGATCCGTGCCTTTCTGGACAATGCGACCGTCCATTGGGCGGAATGAACAAGGGATATTTTCGGCATGACTGATATCTGGACCCGGCTGGCATCCTGCCGCGCGGCTCAAGAAGACCTGCGCATCACCGATCTGTTTGCATCCGAGCCCGCCCGCGCCGAAGCATTCTGCACCTCGGCCGATGATCTTGTCTTCGACTGGTCGAAAACGACCATCGATTCGGCCGCGCGTGACCTGCTGCTGGAACTGGCGCGACAGTCCCATGTCGAGGCGCGTCGCGATGCGATGTTCGCCGGCGAGAAGATCAATGAAACCGAAAACCGCGCCGTCCTGCATACCGCCCTGCGCAATCTGGGCGGCAGCGTGCTGGTGGATGGACAGGACGTCATGCCGAAGGTGCGCGATACATTCGCGCGCATGTCCGATTTTGCCAGCAAGGTTCGCAGCGGCGAATTCACGGGGCAGGGCGGCAAGATCACCGATGTGGTCAATATCGGCATCGGCGGATCGGATCTGGGGCCCTATATGGCGACGCTGGCGCTGGCGCCTTATCATGACGGGCCACGCACGCATTTCGTGTCAAACGTTGATGGCGCCGATATTGCCGATACCCTGCGGGGACTGAACCCCGAAACCACATTGGTCATCGTGGCCTCGAAAACCTTCACGACCATAGAGACCATGACCAACGCCAGGACGGCCCGCGACTGGATGGCGGGTGCGGTCGCAGAACCGGCAGCGCAATTCGTGGCGCTGTCCTCGGCCGTCGACAAGACCGGGGCCTTTGGCATCGACAGCAGCCGCGTCTTCGGGTTCGAGGATTGGGTAGGCGGCCGATATTCGGTTTGGGGCCCGATCGGACTGTCGGTCATGTTGGCGGTCGGTCCCGAGGACTTTGCCGATTTTCTGGCCGGTGGTGCCGCCATGGATGCGCATTTCCGTGCCGCGCCGCTGGACAGCAACCTGCCGGTGCTGTTGGCGCTGACGGGAATCTGGCATCATCAGATCTGCGGTTATCCGACCCGCGCGGTTCTGCCCTATGACAACCGGTTGATGCGTTTGCCCGCCTATCTGCAGCAGCTGGAAATGGAATCGAATGGCAAGCGCGTCGCGATGGATGGCAGCGATCTTGCCATGAATTCGGGGCCGGTGGTCTGGGGAGAGCCCGGCACCAATGGCCAGCATGCCTTCTATCAACTGATCCATCAGGGCACGACCCCGGTTCCCTGCGAGTTCATTCTGGCCGCGCGTGGCCACGAAGAGGAACTGGCGCATCACCATATCCTTCTGGCCGCCAATTGCCTTGCCCAATCCGAAGCCTTGATGCGCGGGCGCAGCCTGGAAGAGGCGCGTGGGCTGATGCGGGCCAAGGGGTTTGAAGGGGCGGAACTGGACCGGCAGGCGCGCCATCGGGTGTTCCCCGGCAATCGCCCTTCGACAACCTTGCTGATCCCGCAGCTGACGCCCTTCACGCTGGGTCAGATCATCGCCCTCTATGAACATCGCGTCTTTGTCGAAGGGGTGATTCTTGGGCTGAACAGCTTTGACCAATGGGGGGTCGAACTGGGCAAGGAACTGGCCCTGCAGGTCGAGCCGCTGCTGAAAGGCGATTCGGGCGAAGGACATGATCCCTCGACCCGGCATCTGGCGAAATTGTTTCAGGATTTGCGCCAGCCCTCCTAGGATGCGCCGTCACCTGATGAGAACAGCGATGAATGGCGGCGCGGGCTTGCGCCGCCTTTTCCTTGTCGGCGCAAAGCATTAGGGTTGCGCCGACGAATAGAGGTTCGGATATGTCGTTTTTTAACAAACTGCGCGAGCGGCTGACTCGCTCTTCCTCGAAGATAGCCGAAGGGCTGGACGATATCGTCAAGGAAGGTGCGCCCGAAGCGGATGCCCCGGCGGCACCCGAGCCTCCCCCCGCACCCGAACCGACCCCTGCGCCGCCAGCGAACCCCGAGCCGACCAAGACCGCGCAACCGGCCAGCCCGGAACCTGCCCCTGCGCAGCCCGCGAAAGCCGTTGGGTTGGTCGGGCGCCTGTTCGGCCGCTCCGAGGCCAAGCCAGAGGAACCCCGCAGGGCGCTCGACGACGCCATGCTGGAGGATCTGGAAGACATGCTGGTGCAGGCCGATCTGGGCGTTGAAACTGCGCTGCGGGTCACGGCCAATATCGCCGAGGGCCGGATGGGACGGCGGGTGACATCGCGTGAACTCAGGGAATTGCTGGCGGCCGAGGTCGCGCGGATCATGTCGCCGGTGGCCCGTCCGTTGCCGATCTATCCCAAGAAGCCGCAGGTGGTTCTGGTGGTTGGCGTGAACGGCTCGGGCAAGACCACGACGATCGGAAAATTGGCCAGCCAGTTCAAGGCGGCGGGAAAGAATGTGGTGATTGCTGCCGGTGATACTTTCCGCGCCGCCGCAGTCGAGCAGTTGCAGGTCTGGGGCACCCGTGCCGGCGTGCCGGTCATGGTGGCCGCACAGGGTTCTGATCCGGCAAGCCTTGCATTTGACGCCATGACCCGTGCCGAGGCCGATGGCGCCGACCTGCTGTTGATCGACACGGCAGGACGGCTGCAAAATCGCCAGGACCTTATGGAGGAACTGGCCAAGATCGTCCGGGTCATCCGCAAGAAGGATCCTTCGGCCCCGCATAACACCCTGCTGGTTCTGGATGCGACGACGGGCCAGAACGCGCTGGGGCAGGTGGAGACCTTCCGCAACTTGGCGGATGTGTCCGGGCTGGTCATGACCAAGCTGGACGGAACGGCACGGGGCGGGGTTCTGGTGGCGCTGGCAGACCGCTTTGGGCTGCCCATCCATGCCATTGGCGTTGGCGAACAGATCGACGATCTGGACGCATTCGATCCCGATGAATTCGCCCGCGCGCTGGTCGGATTGTAAGCAGGCCGTGCCGCGCGTGATTCGCGCGGCATCAGTCTGACAGGCTCAGTTCAAGCCAAGCTGATCCAGAAATTTCCGCATCTCGGGCCCCTTCGCGCGCCGGTTGGCGAACAATGTGGCCTGAGATTTCAGAATCGGCTCTTCGTCCAGAATCTTCAGGTTGTTTGCCCGCAGCGTGGCCCCCGACGAGGTGATATCGGCAATCGCCTCGGCCGTGTGATTGGCGACGGTGCCCTCGGTCGCGCCCTGGCTGTCGATCAACTGATAATCCGCGACCTCATGGCGGGCCAGCCATGCCCGGACCAGCCGGTGGTATTTTGTGGCAATGCGCAGGCGGAAGCCATGGGCAGCGCGAAAATCGCGGGCAATGGTGGCCAGATCGTCCAGATCTTCGCAATCGCGCCAGCATTCGGGAACGGCCAGAATCAGATCGGCATGGCCAAAGCCCATTTCCGCAACTGCTTCCAGGTCCGAAGCCCAGCCCGGCAGTTTTTCGCGCACCAGATCGGTGCCCGTCACGCCCAGTTCGATGCGACCGGCAACCAGTTCGCGCGGAATCTCTCCGGCGGACAACAGGACCAGAGACACGCCATCCGCGCCCTCGACCTGACCGGCATACTCGCGGTCGGACCCGGATCGCGACAGGCGCACGCCGCGCGTTGCGAACCAGTCGAAGGTCTGTTCCATCAGCCGCCCCTTGGACGGCACACCCAGTCGGATCATTGGCTTTGCTCCAGTTCGGCAAGCAGGCCGGGGCGCAGGATACCGCCAACCGCCGGAATCTCGCGTCCCTTGCCCAGCACGCGGGTCAGCGCGTCATAGCGCCCGCCCGAAGCCAGTGGCGGCCAGTCTTCGCGCCCGGCAGAAAAGCTGAAGGTGAAACCGTCGTAATATTCCATGGTGTTGCGACCATGTTCGGCATCATAGCGAATCGTGTCAGGATCGATTCCGCGTGCCGCCAGTGCCGAGGCACGCGCAATGACGCCCTTGGCCGAACCGGCAATTTCGGGCCAGTCCTGGGTGATCCGTTCCAGCTTGGCTGTCACCTCGGTCAATGTGCCGCGCAGGGAAAACAGCTCCCGCAGGCGCTTGGCCCAGATATCGGGCAGGGGGGGCGTGCTGGCATCGGCCTGCAGTCGCGCGATGCGAGTTTCCATTTCGTCCTGGCGGCGCATGCCGGCCCATGGAGCATTGCTGTCAGGGAATTCGCGCGGTGCGACCGGCGCCGAGAAACGTGACAACAGCCGCGCAAAGCGAGCGGGTCGCCAGATATGATGCAGCAGGGCGTCGCGGCGCGCCTGTGATACGGGCAGCGTGCGCACGGCTGCCATCAGCAGGCCCATGTCACCGATCACTGCCTGGGCGTCATAGGGGCGCAGCAGGTCGTGAAACATGCCAAAGACTTCGGCATCGGCGTCAGGGTCACGGCTGAACAACTCGAATCCGGCTTGCAGATACTCATTATCGCGCGCGGTCGAAGGGCGGGTGTCGCCCATGTCCTGCTTGCGGAAAACCTCGCCCAGATAACAATAGCGGGCAGGCTCTGCGCCGTTTGCCATATGCGCCTGAACGACGGGAACCGTGAAATCGGGGCGCAGCATCATCTCGCCCCGGATCGGGTCATTGGTCACATAGGCGCGGGCACGAATGTCCTCGCCGTAAAGATCCAGCAGGCTTTCGGCAGGCAACAGGATATCGGGCACGATCTCTTCGGCACCGGCATCGCGAAACACGGCCAGTGCCCGTTGCCCGAGATTGCGTTTGTCCCGTTTCGAGATCATCCCAGAATCCGCCGCACTTCTGCCACCAACTCGCTGCGCGCGACCTCGGTCTGGGCAGGCTGGGCCTTCCATTCCTCGAGGCTGGCCTCGGCCGCGATTCGCGCGCCAAGAACCAGATCCTTGATCTGCACCACGCCACGTTCGGCCTCATCCCCGCCCTGGATCACGGCCACGGGGGCGCGGCGCTTGTCGGCATATTTCAACTGGTTGCCAAAGTTCTTCGGGTTGCCCAGATAGACCTCGGCCCGAATTCCTGCGTTGCGCAATTCGGCGACCATGGCCTGATAGTCGGGCATCCGGTCGCGATCCATGACCGTCACGACCACGGGGCCGATCTGGGCTTCACCGGCCAGACCCTTGGCGCGCAGGGCGGCCAGCAGGCGGTCAACCCCGATCGAGACGCCGGTGGCCGGAACCTTCTGCCCGGTGAAACGCTCGACCAGACCGTCATAGCGGCCACCACCGGCGACGCTGCCGAACTGGCGCTTGCGACCCTTCTCGTCCAGAATTTCGAAGGTCAGTTCAGCCTCGAATACGGGGCCGGTGTAATATCCAAGGCCGCGCACGACCGAGGGGTCGATGATGGCACGATCACCACCAACACCCATGGCGTCAAGCATGGCCGCGATCTGAGCAAGCTCGTCTACGCCTTCGGCTCCGATGGCCGAGTCGCCGACCGCGCTGCGCAGATTGGCCAGAGTCTCGGCGTTGCTTGCCCCCTTGGAGGTCAGGAAGGCCAGAACCGGTTCAGCCTGATCGGGGCGCAGCCCGACGCCTTCGATCTCGGCACCGCTGGCATCCTTGCGGCCGGTGGTCAGCAGCGCCAGAACGCCGTCGCGTCCGACCTTGTCGAACTTGTCGATGGTGCGCAGGACGTCATCGGCCTTGTCGCCGCCCTCGACCTGCGCAGCTTCGAGCACGCCATTCAGAACCTTGCGGTTGTTGATCCGGACGATGTAGTCGCCGCGATTGATCCCCACCGCTTCCAGCGCATCGGCCAGCATGGCGCAGATTTCCGCATCCGCCGCCACCGAGGCCGAACCGACCGTATCCGCATCGCATTGATAAAACTGACGGAACCGTCCGGGGCCGGGTTTTTCGTTGCGCCAGACCGGACCCATCGCATAGCGGCGATAGGGGCTGGGCAGATCATTGCGGAACTGCGCCGCGACACGCGCCAGCGGCGCGGTCAGGTCATAGCGCAATGCCAGCCAGTCGCCCGAACCTCCGCCCGGGACGGCCTCTTCCTGCCATGCAAAGACGCCGGCATTGGGCCTGTCGACATCGGGCAGGAATTTTCCAAGCGCCTCGACCGTTTCCACCGCGCTGGTTTCCAAGGGGTCGAAACCGTGTCGGTGATAGATTTCGGCAATGCGGTCTAGCATTGCCTTGCGCTCGGTGACATCAGCGCCAAAATAATCACGAAAGCCCTTCGGCGTTTCCGCCTTGGGACGGGGCTGTTTTTTCTGACTTTTCGCCATGGTGCTGCCTTTTCGGCCAAATCCGAGGCTGCTGTAACGGAAGGGCGCGCTATGGACAAGCACATGCAGGAGAATCACATGGCAGATCTGGACAGGATCGGGCGACTCGAGGAGGCCCTGGCACATTTGAGCCGGGTGGCCGAGGATCTGAGCGATGTCATCGCGCGTCAGGATGCCGAGATCGCGCGCCTGACCCGCAAGGTCGAGATGCTGATGCGCGCGGAAGCGGCACGCGAGGCCGAAAACGGCAATTCCGTGACGCTGGCCGATCAGCGGCCGCCGCATTGGTAGGGCGGGATTGGTGACCTGTGGCCGTAACATGGAATTGTAACATGGCGGGGGTGAAATGGCGGGGGTGAAATGGGGCGGGGAACGCGGTGCGCCCCCATCGAGGGGGCGCACCGCGTCGGCGCGTTGCCCCGCGGCCCCTTGCGACGGTGTTGCACGAATTTCATTTCGCCGCTTTCCCCTTGCGGCCCCATGCGCTAGACCCTGAGCCGAACAAATTTCGGGCAACGGAAGGACCGGCTCATGGCCAATGTGGTGGTTGTCGGCGCGCAATGGGGCGACGAAGGCAAAGGCAAGATCGTTGACTGGCTGAGCGAACGCGCCGATGTGATCGCGCGTTTTCAGGGCGGACATAATGCGGGCCATACGCTGGTCATCGGCGACAAGGTATTCAAGCTGTCGCTGTTGCCTTCGGGCATCGTGCGTGATGGCAAGCTGGCCGTCATCGGCAATGGTGTCGTGCTGGACCCCTGGTCGCTTTTTGCCGAGATCGAAAAGCTGACGGCGCAGGGTGTGAATATTTCGGCCGAGCGTCTGATGATTGCCGAGAACACGCCGCTGATCCTGCCGCTGCATCAGGATCTGGACAAGCTGCGCGAAGAGGCCGCAGGCAAGGCCAAGATCGGCACGACCGGGCGCGGCATCGGCCCGGCCTATGAAGACAAGGTGGGCCGTCGCACCATCCGCGTGGCGGATCTGGCCGACGAAGAAACGCTGGATGCGCGTCTTGACCGCTTGTTGGCGCATCACGACGCCTTGCGCAAAGGTTTGGGCGCTGCGCCCATCGACCGCGATGAACTGAAAGCCAAATTGCTGGATATCGCACCGCGCCTGCTGCCCTATGCTCAGCCGGTCTGGAAGATCATGGCCGAGGCCCGCAAATCGGGCAAACGCATCCTGTTCGAAGGTGCGCAGGGCAGCCTGCTGGATATTGATTTCGGCACCTATCCCTATGTGACCAGCTCGACCACGATGTCTGGGGCTGCGGCTTCGGGCACCGGCATGGGGCCGGGCGCAATCGATTTCGTGCTGGGTATCGTCAAGGCTTATACGACCCGCGTGGGCGAAGGCCCGTTCCCGACCGAGCTGGACGATGCCGATGGCCTGCGTCTGGGCGAGCGGGGCCATGAATTCGGCACCGTGACCGGGCGCAAGCGCCGCTGTGGCTGGTTCGATGCAGTGCTGGTGCGCCAGACCTGCGCGATCAGCGGCATGAACGGCATTGCGCTGACCAAGCTGGACGTGCTGGATGGTTTCGAAAAGCTGAAGATCTGTGTCGGCTATGAAATCGACGGTCAGCATTATGACTATCTGCCGACGGCGGCGGCTTTGCAGGACAAGGTCACGCCGATCTATGAAGAGCTGGACGGCTGGCAGGAATCGACCGCCGGTGCACGCAGCTGGGCCGAACTGCCTGCCGCTGCAATCAAATATGTGCGCCGCGTCGAAGAGCTGATCGGATGTCCGGTGGCAATGCTGTCCACCAGCCCCGAGCGTGACGACACCATCCTTGTGACCGATCCGTTCTCGGACTGAGGCAAGAGGCACCCCATGAACCTGAAGACCCGCAAACGCCTGTCGCTGCTGATCCTGGTTCTGGGGCTGCCGGCCTATATCATGGTCGCCGTCACACTGGTGAACTGGATGGACCGGCAATGGGGCCGCCAGCCGATCTGGATCGAATTGCTGGTCTATATTGCCCTGGGGTTCATCTGGATCATGCCGCTGAAGCGTGTGTTCAACGGTATCGGCCGGGCGGAATGATCCCGGCCATCGTGACGTCGAAACAGGCTGTCACCGTCATCGGCGGCGGTGCCGTTTCCGCCGATGACCTTGAACTTGCGCGATCGGTGGCGCCGCTGCTGGTCGCTGCGGACGGCGGGGCCGATCGTGCGATCCAGCTCGGGCATCAACCCGATTGGGTGATTGGCGATCTGGACAGCATCAGCGCGCGCAGCCGTCAAAGCATCCCGCCCGAACGGCTGTGCCATGTCGCCGAACAGGACAGCACCGATTTCACCAAATGCCTGACCCGGATCGACGCGCCTTTCGTCCTGGCGGTGGGATTCGCGGGGCTGCGGCTTGATCATACCCTGGCGGCGTTGACCGCCATGGCCAATGTGTCGCAGCTAGTGACGATCATGATCACCTCGAATGACATCGTTTTTGTCGCGCCCCCACGTATTCATATGGCCTTGGCGGCGGGCACGCGGGTGTCGCTCTATCCTTTGGGGCCATCGCGCGGGCGCAGCAGCGGGCTGGAATGGCCCATCGACGGGATCGAATTCACGCCGGATGGGCGGGTGGGGACCTCGAACCGTGCGACGGGATCGGTCAGCCTGGAACTTGAAGGCAAGATGCTGATCATGCTGCCCCGCGAACAGTTGGGCGATGCCTTGTCGGCGCTGGGGCTGGATGACGCCTGACAGCGCAGAAGATCACAGCCACGTGCAGCGGTTGCCGTATGGCCGTGGATGGCATATCTCATGCGCGAACCTGCGGAGGCCCATATGTCGCTGAACCCGATCCGTCCCTGGCGCAATATCGAGCGGCGGAAATCCCGCCAGATCATGGTCGGCAATGTCCCCGTGGGGGGCGATGCGCCGATCAGCGTCCAGACGATGACAAATACCGACGGCCATGATGTGCGTGCAACGCTGGATCAGGTGATTCGTGCGGCGGATGCCGGTGCGGATATCGTGCGCATTTCAGCCCCCGATCAGGACACGACGCGGGCGCTGAAGGAAATCTGCCGCGAAAGCCCGGTGCCGATCGTGGCAGATATCCATTTCCACTACAAACGCGCCATCGAGGCAGCCGAGGCGGGCGTGGCCTGCCTGCGCATCAATCCCGGCAATATCGGCGATGAAAAGCGCGTGCGCGAAGTGATCAAGGCCGCGCGCGATCATGGCTGCTCGATACGGATCGGCGTGAATGCCGGGTCGCTGGAAAAGCACCTGCTGGAAAAATATGGCGAGCCTTGCCCCGACGCGATGGTCGAAAGCGGGCTGGATCATATCAAGATCCTGCAGGACAATGATTTTCACGAATTCAAGATCAGCGTGAAGGCGAGTGACGTCTTTCTGGCCGCCGCAGCCTATCAGCAGTTGGCCGAGGCAACCGATGCGCCGATCCATCTGGGCATTACCGAGGCAGGCGGCTTTGTCGGCGGCACGGTGAAATCGGCGGTCGGCCTGGGCAACCTGCTTTGGGCGGGAATCGGCGATACGATTCGCGTCAGCCTGTCGGCTGATCCGGTCGAAGAGGTGAAGGTCGGTTTCGAGATCCTGAAATCTCTGGGCCTGCGCACGCGCGGCGTGCAGATCATTTCCTGCCCCTCCTGCGCCCGGCAGGGGTTTGACGTGATCAAGACCGTCGAGGCGCTGGAAAAACGCCTAGAGCACATCAAGACCCCCATGAGCCTGTCGATCATTGGTTGCGTGGTGAATGGCCCCGGTGAGGCGCTGATGACCGATCTGGGCTTTACCGGTGGCGGGGCTGGCAGCGGCATGGTCTATGTCGCCGGCCGCCAAAGCCACAAGCTGTCCAATGAACAGATGATCGATGAAATCGTGCGTCTGGTCGAAGCGCGCGCCGAAACGCTCGAGGCGGAAAAGTCGAAAGCCGAGGCGACGGCCTGATCACTGCCTTAATGGCAGTGAACCGAGCCCCGCGAATTATCCATGTGGCAGCATTGACCCGGAGGAGAGCTTTTGCGGCAACCTCCACCATGTGCGGCCGCGATCTGCGGGCCGGCAAGCGCCATCAGAAGCGTGACCAGAAATAGCTGTTTCATCGGGTTCATCCTTCCGCCAACCTGAAATGGTTAACAGAAGCTTGATGGACTGCAAACGCCCTTTCAGCCGCCGGTATGGCTCATGTGGCGGGTCATCTGCCCGCCGACCGACTGACGCGAATAGTCGAAATCATGCCCCTTGGGCTTGCGGGCGATGGCGGCGCGCACGGCCTCTTGCAGGGGGGCGTCGTCTTCGCTGGCCCGCAGCGGCGCGCGCAGATCGGCGCGATCCTCCTGACCAAGGCACATATACAACTCACCCGTGCAGGTGACGCGCACGCGGTTGCAGCTTTCGCAGAAATTATGCGTCAGCGGCGTGATGAAGCCGATCTTCTGGCCGGTTTCCTGCAACTGGACATAGCGTGCGGGGCCGCCGGTGCGTTCGGCCAGATCGATCAGCGTGAAACGCTGCGCCAGTTGTGCGCGCAGATCGGTCAGGGGCCAATATTGGTCCAGACGGTCCTCATTGCCCAGATCGCCCATCGGCATGACCTCGATAAAGGTCAGGTCATGTCCCTGCTGGCCGCACCAGTTCACCAGATCGAACAATTCGCTGTCATTGACGCCTTTCAGCGCGACGGCATTGATCTTGACGCGCAATCCGGCGCGGGCAGCGGCTTCGATGCCGTCAAGCACCTGCTGCAGACGGCCCCAGCGGGTGATGCGGGCGAATTTCTCGGGGTCCAGCGTATCCAGCGACACATTGACACGCCGCACGCCGCAATCGACCAGTTCCTGCGCATATTTGCCCAGCTGGCTGCCATTGGTCGTCAGTGTCAGTTCGTCCAGCCCTTCACCCAGATGGCGCGAAATTTGCCGGAAAAAGCCCATGATGCCACGCCGGACCAACGGCTCTCCGCCGGTGATGCGCAGCTTGCGCACGCCCAGCCCGATGAAAGAGGTGCACAGGCGATCCAGCTCTTCCAGCGTCAGCAGATCCGCCTTGGGCAGGAACTGCATGTGCTCGGCCATGCAATAGACGCAGCGGAAATCACAGCGATCGGTCACCGACACACGCAGATACGTGATGGGCCGTGCAAATGGGTCGATGAGCGGGGCGTTCGCGATATGTGTCATTTCAGCAATCTAGGCTTGTGGCAGGCTGCGCACAAGACGGCGCCGTTCACGCAAGCGCTGGTGGACGCGACAAGGATAGGCGGGATAGGCTGTGACCGACAGTGAACACGAGGAACGTCCAGATGCGGATGATGACCACAGGCGCGACCACCGCCCTTGCAGTATTGGCGCTGGTCGCCTGCACCCCGGCAACGACCACCTCTCCGAGGGTCAGCCCCGAGGCGAAAGAAGCTGCCCCGACCAAGTCCGAACCGGTCGAAACAAGCCTGACCAAGGACCAGCTGGCGGCCGCCACGGCAATCACACGCGCCCCCGCGCCGAAACCTGCTGCCAAGGCGACGGCATCGCAGCTGGATACGACCACGGCGGCGCAGAAGGCCGCAGCGGCCAAGGCACCCGAAGTCGCGGAAACCCGTCTGGGCAGCACCATCGCATCGCTGGGGGATCCGACCGAGGGCGGCTTCTGGATCAAGACGCCGCTGGTCAAGGCGCGCGGGATCGGGCGGATATTCAACCCGGTGAACGGAAAATCCGCCAAGGTCGATCTGATCCCGCTGGACGGTCCGGCCTCGGGCGGCAGCCAGGTGTCTCTGCCCGCGCTGCAACTGATCGGGGTGTCCCTGACCGATCTGCCGGAGCTCGAGGTCTACAAGTCCTGAATCAGCCGCGCAGCCTCGCGCCGCGCAAAGGGTTTCATCCGGTCGCCATATTGCTGGAGAAAACCCGAGACACGGCTGGCGTCGCGCTTGGACAGGTCGCGCAGCCAGCCGGCGATGGCCTTCTGAATGAACCAGTTGCGATCCTCGACAAGGCCGGCAGCCCAGCCTAGCACAAGCTCTCGCTGTTCGATTTCATGCGGTTTGGGATTGTTCATCTTGGCCCATGGCAGGGTGATCGTCAGCGCCGCGCGCCGCACCCAGATATTGTCCTGCTGCAGCCACGGCGCGACCTCGACCAGACGTTGTGGCGCGGCGATGACCCGCTTTTGCCCCGCAATCATCGCGGCATCCGCGACGGCGCAGCCATCGAATTGCGGCACCCATGAGGTAATCAGTTGCCAGACCTCCTCGTCTGGGCGCATCCGGGCTTGTGTCAGCAGCTTGGCGGCGGCGATTCGCGCCTCGTGGATGTCGCTGTCCCAAAGCTGAGCGGCCAGAGCGATACGGTCGGGCAGGTCGCGCGCGGCGCGCCACTGGGCCACCAATTCGTCGATCCGGCCATTGCCGACACCCAGATAGCGTCGCTTGGCCTTGTGATAGGCGGCCATTTCGCAGGCCTTGTCGTCATTGGACAGCGCCTCGAGTGATTCGAGTTCCTGCATCATTGGCTCCTTCATGTTCCCTGTCTTCTAGGAATAGGGTTGCCCAAGCTCAAGATCATGGTGGCAGCGGGTCGATGGTAGCGGTAAAAGACGGGCGAAATCGAAAAGGTGCTTACATGTCCCATGCCAACCAGTCCCGCCCGATGACGTCTCGCCGCAGCGGTCCGTTGACAGGAGAGGCGCAGATCCCCGGCGACAAGTCGATCAGCCATCGCGCGCTGATCCTTGGCGCATTGTCCGTGGGCGAGACTCGGATCACCGGCCTGCTGGAGGGCGAGGATGTGCTGGACACAGCCAAGGCCATGGCAGCTTTCGGCGCCAAGGTCGAACGTCACGGCAGGGGAGAATGGAGCGTCAATGGCGTCGGGGTCGGCGGTTTCAGCGAACCCGAAGGGGTGATCGATTGCGGAAATTCCGGCACCGGCGTGCGGCTGATCATGGGGGCCATGGCCACCACGCCGATCACGGCGACCTTTACCGGCGATGCCAGCCTGTCACGTCGCCCGATGGCGCGTGTGACCGACCCGCTGTCCGAATTCGGCGCCCAGATCACCAGCCGTGAGGGCGGTCGCCTGCCGATCACCATTCAGGGCGTGCAGGACCCCATGCCGGTGCGCTATCGCACGCCGGTCGCCAGCGCCCAGATCAAATCGGCGATCCTGCTGGCGGGGCTGAATGCGCCGGGCAAGACGGTGGTCATCGAGTCCGAGCCGACGCGCGATCACTCGGAGCGGATGCTGGCCGGATTCGGCGCAGAAATTCACAGCGAAACCACGCCGGACGGCCATGTCGTCACCCTGACGGGGCGTCCCGAACTGCGGGCACAGCCGGTTGCCGTGCCACGCGATCCTTCCAGCGCGGCCTTCCCGGTGGCTGCAGCGCTGATCGTGCCCGGTTCCGCGATTCGGGTGCCCGGCATCAGTCGCAATCCGACACGTGACGGGCTGTATATCACCCTGCGGGAAATGGGTGCCGATCTTGTCTTTGAAAATGACCGCGAAGAGGGCGGCGAACCGGTTGCCGATCTGATTGTTCGCCACGGCAAGCTGAAAGGCGTCTCGGTTCCTGCCGAACGCGCAGCCAGCATGATCGACGAATTCCCGATCCTGTCGGTCATCGCGGCCTTTGCCGAGGGCAAGACGGTGATGAATGGCGTTGCCGAATTGCGCGTGAAGGAAAGCGACCGGATCGATGCCATGGCTCGCGGGCTTGAGGCCAATGGCGTGACCGTCGAGGAAACGCCCGACAGCATGACCGTCCATGGCATGGAAAAGGTGCCTGGCGGCGGGACTGCCGTCACGCATCTGGATCACCGGATTGCCATGTCCTTCATGGTGCTGGGAATGGCCAGCGAAGCGCCCGTCACGGTGGATGATGGCAGCCCGATCGCGACCTCATTCCCGGATTTCACAGCGTTGATGCGCGGTCTTGGTGCCGATTTGGGCTAAGGAAGAAGATGCGGCGGGACCGACCCCGCCGCGATCACCAGATTAGCTGCGGGGATAGCCAAGCCCTTTCAGCGCCTCTGCGATTTCATCGAGGATCGCCGGATCGTCGATGGTCGCGGGCGGTTTGAAATCTTCGCCGTTGGCGATCTTGACCATGGTCCCCCGCAGGATCTTGCCCGAGCGGGTCTTGGGCAGACGATCCACCACGCAGACCAGCTTGAAGGCGGCAACCGGGCCGATCTGATCGCGCACCATGGTCACCACTTCGCGGCAGACCTGTTCATCGCTGATATCGGCCCCCTTCTTGAGACAGAGGAATCCCAGCGGCATCTGCCCTTTCAGAGAATCCGCAATTCCGATCACCGCGCATTCCGCGACCGCAGGGTGGGCCGACAAGACCTCTTCCATCGCTCCGGTGGACAGGCGGTGGCCGGCCACATTGATGACATCATCGGTGCGGGCCATGATGTAGAGATAGCCGTCCTCATCGATATAGCCCGCATCGCCGGTCTCGTAATAGCCGGGGAAACGTTCGAGATAGGCTTTGCGAAAGCGCTCTTCGGCGTTCCACAGGGTGGGCAATGTGCCCGGCGGCAGGGGCAGTTTGATCGCGATGGATCCCAGCGTGCCCTGCGGCACCTCTTGTCCCGAGTCATCAAGGATACGCACGTCATAGCCGGGCATGGCGACCGAAGGGCTGCCCTTCTTGACCGGCATGGTCTCGATCCCGAAAGGATTGGCAGCGATCGCCCAGCCGGTTTCTGTCTGCCACCAATGGTCGATCACCGGCAGGTCAAGATGGGACTCCAGCCATTGGATGGTATCGGGATCGGCGCGTTCCCCGGCCAGGAACACCGCCTGCAGGCTGGACAGATTGTAATCCTTGATCAGCTCCCCGTCGGGATCGTCACGCTTGACGGCCCTGATTGCAGTGGGGGCGGTGAAGAAGCTTTTCACCTTGTGGTTCTGGATCACCCGCCAGAAGGCCCCGGCATCCGGCGTGCCGACCGGCTTGCCCTCGAACACGATGGTGGTCGCACCAGCGATCAGCGGCCCATAGCAGATATAGCTGTGCCCGACGACCCAGCCCACGTCCGAGGCGGCCCAGAACACGTCACCGGCGTCGATTCCATAGATGTTCTTCATCGTCCAGTTCAGCGCGACCAGATGGCCGGCGGTGTGGCGGATCACGCCCTTGGGCTGGCCGGTGGTGCCGGAGGTATACAGGATATATGCGGGATGGTTGCCCTCGACAGGCACGCAATCGGCGGGTTCGGTGTCGAACTGAAAGCTGTGCCAGTCGAAATCACGACCGGGGATCAGCTTGGCGACTTCCTGCTCGCGCTGGAAGATGACACAGAAATCCGGCTTGTGGGTGGCCTGTTCGATCGCGGAATCCAGCAGCGGCTTGTAATGGACCACACGCCCCGGCTCCAGCCCGCAAGAGGCCGCGATAATGGCCTTTGGGGTGGCGTCGTCGATCCGCACCGCCAGCTCATGGGCGGCAAATCCGCCAAAGACGACCGAATGAATGGCCCCCAGACGCGCGCAGGCCAGCATGGCCTCCAGCGCCTCGGGCACCATCGGCATGTAGATGATGACCCGGTCGCCCTTGGTCACGCCCTTGTCGCGCAGGGCACCGGCCAGCCGCGCCACGCGATCGCGCAGTTCGCCATAGGTCAGGCCGCGATAGGAATGGGTGATGGGGCTGTCATGGATAATGGCAAGCTGATCGCCGCGGCCGGCCTCGACATGGCGATCCACCGCGTTCCAGCAGGTGTTGACCGTCGCATCGGCAAACCATTCACCTGCGGGGCCCTGATCGAAATAGGCCTGGCTTGGCGGCGCAGCCCAGTCGATCTGTTCGGCCGCCTTCATCCAGAATGTTTCGGGATCGGATTGCCATCCCGCATAGAGATCTTGGTATGCCATTGCATGCCTCCTCCTGAAAGCTGGTTATTTCGTATCCAGCAGACATGACTTCACGCAACAATGTTAGCGTCATCAAGAGGGATATTTGCAGAATTATTTGGGGGGCGGTCAAAAAAATTTGCAAACAGCACAAAACTGCAAAATCAGGCAAAGGGGCCGGGGTTGTTTGCAAAATATATGAAGGGCAGGCGGCCCCTCTGGAGATGCGATTCGCGGTCCGGGGATGGCTGTCCCGGACCGCAAGAGGTCAACTGTAATGGGCGACCGGGGTTCCGGCCAGCACGCTCATGTTCAGCAGGCCGCGCGTGGTGATCGAGGGCGTCACGATATGCGCGCGGTTGCCCATGCCCATCAGGATCGGACCGACTTCCAGCCCGTCGGCGCGCATCTTCAGCGCATTCCTGACGCCGGATGCCGCATCGGTCCCGGCAAAGACCAGCACATTGGCCACACCTTCCAGGCGTGAACCGGGGAAGATCCGTTCGCGCAGGGCTGGGTCCAGCGCCGCATCGACATGCATTTCACCGTCATACATGAAGTCCGGTTCCTGCATGTCGAGGATTTCCAGCGCCGCGCGCATCTTTCGCCCGGTATAGGTGTCCAGATTGCCGAATTGCGAATGGGCGCAGAGGGCGATCTTGGGAGTCATGCCGAAACGGCGCACATGACGGGCCGCGCCGATCACGGCCTCGGCGACCTGCTCGGGGGTGGGGTCGTTGTGGCATTGCGTGTCGGCAATGAACAGCGGCCCGTTTTCAAGGATGATCATCGACAATGCGCCGACCGGATGCAGCCCGCCCCGTGCCAGGACCTGTCTGACATATTGCAGATGCCAGGAATACTGGCCGAAGGTTCCACAGATCAGGCTGTCGGCCTCGCCACGATGGACCATGACGGCAGCAATGGCGGTGGTATTGGTGCGCATGATCGCGCGGGCAATATCCGGGCTGACACCGCGCCGGGCCATCAGGTGGTGATAGGTCTCCCAATAGTCGCGATAGCGCGGGTCGTTTTCCGGGTTCACGATCTCGAAGTCGCGTTCCGGCCTGATCGGCAGGCCTGCGCGTTCGGCGCGCATGGCGATGACCTCGGGCCGGCCTATCAGAATGGGCGTGTCTGTCGTCTCCTCCAGCATCGCATTGGCCGCGCGCAGCACCCGTTCGTCTTCGCCCTCGGCAAAGACGATGCGACGCTGGGTGGTGGCGGCCGCTTCGAAGACCGGGCGCATGATCAGGGCCGAGCGGAAGACCGAGCCGTCCAGCTTGTGTCTGTAGCTGTCCATATCGGCGATCGGGCGCAGCGCCACGCCGGTTTCCATCGCGGCCTTGGCAACCGCCGAAGACACCACGCCCACCAGCCGGGGATCAAAGGGCTTGGGGATCAGGTAGTCCGGGCCAAAGGTCAGCGTCTCGCCGCGATAGGCGGCCGCGGCCTCGGCGGCGGTGGTGGTGCGCGCCAGAGCGGCAATGCCCTCGACGCAGGCGATTTCCATCTGGTCGTTGATGGTTGTCGCGCCCACGTCCAGCGCCCCCCGGAAGATGAAGGGGAAGCAGAGGACGTTATTGACCTGGTTGGGGTAATCGCTGCGCCCGGTGGCGATGATCGCATCCGGCGCAACGGCGCGCGCATCCTCGGGCAGGATTTCTGGCGTCGGATTGGCAAGGGCAAAGATGATGGGGCGCGATGACATCTTTTCGACCATCGCGGGCGTCAATACGCCGGGACCGGACAGGCCAAGGAACAGATCCGCATCCCCGATGACATCATCCAGCGTGCGCAGATCCGAAGCCTGTGCATAGGCGGCCTTTTGCGGGGTCATATCCTCGCTCCGACCTTCATGAACCAGGCCGTGAATGTCGCACAGCCAGACATTTTCGCGTCGCACGCCCAGCTTCAGCAGCATGTCAAGACAGGCAATGCCCGCGGCACCGCCGCCGGTCGACACGACCTTGATGTCTTCAAAGCGTTTGTTCGCAACCCGCAGCGCATTTGTCGCCGCCGCGCCAACGACGATGGCAGTGCCGTGCTGGTCGTCATGGAACACCGGAATATTCATGCGCTCGCGGCACAGTTTTTCGACAATGAAACAGTCCGGAGCCTTGATGTCTTCCAGATTGATCGCGCCGAAGGTCGGTTCCAGCGAGCAGACGATGTCGGCCAGTTTCTCGGGGTCGGATTCATTCACCTCAAGATCGAAACAGTCGATATTGGCGAATTTCTTGAAGAGCACGGCCTTGCCCTCCATCACCGGTTTCGACGCAGCGGCCCCGATATTGCCCAGCCCCAGAACTGCGGTGCCATTGCTGACCACGGCGACCAGGTTTCCCCGCGAAGTATAGCGGCTGGCCGTGGCGGGATCGGCCTTGATTTCCAGACAGGCTTCGGCGACGCCGGGCGAATAGGCCCGCGACAGGTCGCGGCCATTGGCCAGAGGTTTGGTTGCGCGGATTTCCAGCTTACCAGGGCGGGGAAATTCGTGGTAATCCAGTGCTGACTGGCGGGCGGTATCCTGCCTGCGCTCTTCCATCTCTTTTTTCTCCGGAATTTGGACTGATTTACCGTTAAACCAAATTGCTGCGGGGGAACAGCAGGCTTCGTCTTGCGTTGTTTCCTCCGGGCAAGCAAAATTGCCCGATCATGGCGAAAGGGGCAGGCAATGAGTTTGATGGATTCGGCGCGAGAGGTCCGCGAGGTCGCATATGCGCCATATTCGAAATTCAAGGTCGGCGCGGCGGTGCGCGGGGCTTCGGGGGCGATCTATCGCGGCTGCAATGTCGAGAATGTCGCCTATCCCGAGGGCACATGCGCCGAGGCGGGGGCGATTGCAGCCATGGTCGCGGCAGGGGAAACGGAATTGGTCGAGGTCGCGGTGATTGCCGACAGCCCCTCGCCGGTGCCGCCATGTGGAGGATGCCGCCAGAAACTGGCCGAATTCGGCAAGGGCGACACGCCGGTTCTGCTGGGCACCGTGGCTGGGCAGACCATGGAGACCACCATTCAGGAACTGTTGCCGGGACGATTTGACGCGGATCACATGAGGAATGCCGAATGACCGATCCCCGACCGGTCATTGCCGCGATTCGCGATGGCCGGCGGCTTGACGGCCCGGGTGCCGCCCTGATCGCGCAGGGGCTGGCGAATGGCTCGGTCAGTGATGCGCAGGCGGGGGCATTCGCGATGGCCGTGCTGATCCGCGGGCTGGATGAGGAGGGGCGCGTGGCCCTGACCCGCGCCATGCGCGATTCCGGTCAGTTGATGCGCTGGGATCTGCCCGGACCCGTGGTGGACAAGCATTCGACCGGCGGCATCGGGGATACGGTCAGCCTGATTCTGGCACCGCTGCTGGCGGCGCGGGGTGTCTATGTTCCGATGATCTCGGGGCGCGGGCTTGGCCATACCGGTGGCACGCTGGACAAACTGGAAGCGATACCCGGCTTCCTCTGTGATCAGTCGCAGGAGCAGCTTCAGACAATCGTCGGCAATATCGGCTGCGCGATCGTTTCGGCAACGGGCGATATCGCGCCGGCAGACCGTCGGCTCTATGCAATTCGCGATGAATCCGGCACGGTCGAGTCGCTTGACCTGATCACGGCCTCGATCCTGTCCAAGAAACTGGCCGCCGGGCTGGATGCGCTGGTGCTGGACGTGAAAGAAGGCAGCGGTGCCTTGCTGCGCAAGGGTAACTCGACCCGTGCCCTGGCCGAGGCCTTGGTGCGCACCGCCAATGGCGCCGGATGCCGCTGTTCGGCGTTTGTCACCGATATGGATCAGCCGCTGGCGCAGAGCGCCGGAAACGCACTTGAGGTGGCCGAGGCCATTGCAGTGCTGCGCGGCAAAAAGGGGGCCTTGCGCGATCTGACACTGGCCTTGGCACGCGAGGTTCTGGCGCTGGCCGGGCAGGGGACGGAAGGTCTGGATGAAACCCTTGAATCCGGTGCCGCAGCCGAACGATTTTCTCGCATGATTGCGGCGCAGGGCGGGCCGGCTGACCTGCTGGAACGCCCCGAGGCCTATCTGGCGCGGGCACCTGTGGTCCGGCCAGTTCCTGCGCCATCGGGCAAGGTTTCGAAGATCGATGTGACGGCACTGGGCCATGTCGTCGTCGCTCTTGGCGGTGGAAGAACGCGGGCTGGCGAGCAGATTGACCATCGGGTCGGACTGGACCGGATGGCCCGGTTGGGCGATGAGGTGGGCCATGAAAATCCACTGGGTTTCGTTCATGCCGCCGATGATGTCGGTGCCGAAATTGCCATCCGCGCGGTGCAGGACGCCTATCAGATCGCGCAGGATGCCCAATCGGGACCGCTGATCCGCCACAGGGTTGATGCCGATGAATGACAAGCGCGCATTTCTGATTGTCATGGACAGTGTCGGCATCGGCGGTGCGCCGGATGCGGACCGCTTCTTCAACGGTGATTTGCCCGACACTGGCGCGAATACCATCGCCCATATCGCCCAGGCGTGCGGGCTGAGCCTGCCGGTTCTGGATGGGCTGGGTCTGGGTGCGGCACTGGCGCTGGCCAGCGGAGAGACCGCTCCGGGGCTGGATGCGCAGCCACAGGGGCTGTGGGGCGCGGCGACCGAAATCTCGCCGGGCAAGGATACCCCTTCGGGGCATTGGGAAATCGCCGGGGTGCCGGTGCCCTGGCAGTGGCATTATTTTCCCGACGAGCAGCCTGCCTTCCCCGCAGCCATCACCCGCCGGATCTGCGAATTGGCCGGAACCGGGGGGATTCTGGGAAACCGCCATGCTTCGGGCACGCAGGTGATACAGGAATTCGGCGCGCGCCATATCCAGTCGGGCTGGCCGATCTGTTACACCTCGGCTGACAGCGTGTTGCAGATCGCCGCGCATGAACAGCATTTCGGACTGCAGCGCTTGCTGAAGCTTTGCGAAGATCTGGCGCCGATGCTGCACGCGATGAAGGTCGGTCGCGTGATCGCACGCCCCTTCATTGGCGAGGACGCCGCAAGCTTCAGGCGAACCTCGCACCGACGCGACTATGCCATTGCCCCCCCCGCGGATACGATTCTGGACATCGCCCTTGGCGCAGGTCGTACGACCCATGCCGTGGGCAAGATCGGCGATATCTTCAGCCATCGCGGCATTTCGCGGCTGCACAAGGGAGAGTCCGACGCCGATCTGGCCGGTCATCTGGTCCGCCTGGGGCAAGAGGCCGAACCGGGCAGCCTGACATTCGCCAATTTCGTCGAGTTCGACAGCCTCTATGGTCATCGGCGCGATATTCGGGGCTATGGCGCGCATCTGGAATGGTTTGACGCTGTGGCCGGGCGTTTCATCGCCACATTGCGTCCCGGCGATCTGGCGATCTTCACCGCCGATCATGGCAATGATCCCAGCTGGTGCGGCACCGATCACACGCGCGAACGGGTGCCGGTTCTGGGTGTCGGGGTCGGGACCAGGGCGATCGGCCAGGTCTCTTTCAGCGATATTGGCGCGTCGGTCATGGCCCATCTGGATCTGCCGGCACCACAAGAGGGAAAGTCGTTTCTTTGAAGAAAACCGAGTTGCATCTGCACCTTGAAGGTGCTGCCCCGCCAGATTTCATTCGCGCCATCGCGGCAGAGAAACACACTGATCTGTCCGGCGTCTTCGATGAACGCGGGCATTATGCCTATGATGACTTTGCAGGTTTCCTGCAGGTCTATGAGGCCGCGACCAGCGTGTTGAAAACACCGCAGGATTACGCCCGCCTGCTGGCCGAGGTGCTGGAACGGTCAGCCGAGGAAGGGGTGATTTACACCGAGCTTTTCGTCTCGCCCGAGTTTTGCGGCGGTGCCGATCTGTCGGCCTGGCGCGACTATCTGGCCGCGATGACCGAAGTCGCCGACAAGATGCGTGGCCATGGCATCGAAAGCCGCGGCATCGTCACCGCCATCCGCCATTTCGGGCCCGAACGTGCCCGCAAGTCCGCCATATGCGCGGCAGAAACCGCGGGAGACTGGATCACCGGATTCGGCATGGGCGGGGCAGAGCAGGTCGGCAAGGCCACCGATTTCGCCTGGAGCTTTGATTGCGCGCGCGAGGCCGGTCTGGGTCTGACCTGCCATGCCGGCGAATGGGGCGGCCCAGACAGCGTGCGCGAGGCGCTGGCGCTGGGTTGCACGCGAATTGGCCATGGGGTGCGCGCCATCGAGGATGAGGCATTGCTGCGCGATCTGGTGGATCGAGACATCCTGCTGGAAATCTGCCCGGGGTCGAATGTGGCGCTGGGGCTGTATCCCGACTGGGAATCCCACCCCATCGCGCGTCTGGCCGATGCGGGGCTGCGCTTTTGCGTATCGACCGATGATCCGCCGTTCTTTCATACCAGCATGCGAAACGAATATGACCGTCTTGCCAGCGCCTTCGGTTGGGGCGATGAGGTGTTCCGGAAAATCAATCAGTGGGCGGTGGAGTCGGCCTTCTGTGACAATGCGACGCAAGAGCGTCTGAGAAAGGAGTTTACGTGACCGGGCAACATCTGACCGTCATCACCCACCCGCTGGTTCAGCACAAGCTGACGATCATGCGCCAGCATGATGTCTCGACCGCGGGTTTCCGTCGTTTGCTGCGTGAAATCAGCCTGTTGCTGGCCTATGAGGTGACGCGTGAACTGGAACTGACCACCACGACCATCCAGACGCCGATCTGCGAAATGCAGGCTCCGACACTGGCGGGCAAGAAGCTGGCGCTGATTTCGATTCTGCGTGCGGGCAACGGGCTGCTCGATGGCATCCTGGAACTGATTCCATCGGCACGGGTCGGATTCGTCGGGTTGTATCGTGACCCGGAAACGCTGAAGCCGGTCGAATATTATTGCAAGGTTCCCACCCTGGACGAGCGCATGACCATCGTGGTGGACCCGATGCTGGCCACCGGGAATTCGTCGGTCGCGGCAATCGACATGCTCAAGGAACGTGGTGCGAAGAACCTGCGCTTCCTGTGCCTGTTGGCCGCCCCCGAAGGCGTGGCGCGCATGCAGGAGGCCCATCCCGATGTTCCGATCTATACCGCGGCGCTTGACGAGAAACTGGACGACCATGGCTATATCGTCCCGGGTCTTGGCGACGCGGGTGACCGGATGTTCGGCACCAAATAGCCGCGGTTAACCCGAAGTTCAGTCTTTCGCACTATCACGAGCCGCGGCTCTGATTTGTGGAAGCATGATGCGGGTTTTGCTTGGAACATTCGCGATACTGGCAATGGCGCTGGCGGCAGGTGCTGCCCCGGTGCCATTGCCACCCGATGATTTCGACGCAGCGCAATATGTTGACGGCGCAGGATGTGTTTTCCGCCGTGAAGAAGGGCGCTGGGAACCTGTGACCGACAGGAACGATCAGCCGATCTGCGGATTTCCCCCGACATTTGCGGATAGGGAGGATGATCGGACCGCCGCAAGAAAGGATCCGGAAGATCTGCTGGCCGGACAGCTTGCCGCCGACGCGCGTCAGGGTGAATTTCTGGCAGATCCCCGTGCCAGGGAAACACGGGCTGAACCTTTGTCTGAGACCGTTTCTTCACCTGTCTTGACCGGCATCGATGCTCTGGTGCGGCAAGGAGGATGGACGCTCACGTCGCAAGGGCCGCTGGCAAAGAGAACATGTGACCTGTTGGGATATGAGGCAGCCAGTGCAGATGACCTTGGCCTTGGTCAGGACGTCACACTGGGGCTGTGTCGAGGGATGAGCCTCGATTTGCCAGCCACCGCTTATGTCGATACGCCCGCCCGAGAGGTCGAGCGTTCGGACGAAGATTCCAATGTACGCGTTCGGGCAGCGCCCTCCGGATCGACCCGGGAATATCCGGCAAAACCACAAGAGCCAGACACGTCAGCTAGAAGCGCGCAAGCATCGGCAGGGAGGGGAGATGACGAAATAGAGATGATTCCGCCGACGGCGCGATATGTGCAGATCGGGGCCTATGCGGATGAACAGAAGGCACAGGCGGTCATGCGCCGCGTTGCAGACCTGGGCTACAGTCTGGCGCAAAAGCGGTTGCAGCAGGACAAATCCGAGATCCGTCTGGTCTTTGTCGGCCCATTCGCCAATCGGCGCGCGTTGATCGCGGCACTCAATCACCTGCGGTCCACAGGATATCCTCAGGCATTTGCCCGATAGAAAATGCTCTGATGGTTGGAAAACTCTTGGAGGTGGGTACCGGAATCGAACCGGTCTTCACGGATTTGCAATCCGGTGCGTAACCTCTCCGCCAACCCACCGCCGAACCAAGAGTTTCTGCGGTTTAGCTTCTTCGGCGCGGCCATGCAAGACTTCTTGGCAGAAGAAATTGGCACAAATTTCCTGCATCGGCACGGGTGTGCCTTTGCAACCGCCGCAGAGGCAGATCACCCTGCCAAAATGCATTGGGCGGGTAGGTGAATTCTGGCGGTTTATCGAAGGAAAATGCGCAAGCAGGGACGATTTCCATGCAGACATGCATTTTGAAAGTCCCCATTCTGGAGGGCAGGGCGCTGTGAACCGCCCCGCCCTTTGTGTGTTACAGCAACGCTTTCGCGCGCTCGACAACGGCTTCGACAGTGATGCCGAATTCCTTGTAGAGTTCAGGGGCAGGAGCCGAGGCACCAAAACCCTTCATGCCGATGAAGTCCGACTTCTCTTCGCGGCCACGTTCGCCCAGCAGCAGCCAGTCCCAGGGTTGGCGCACGGCGGCCTCGATGGCGATCCGTACGGTGCCGGCGGGCAGCACGTCCTGACGATAGGCCGCAGGTTGGGCGCGGAACAGTTCCATCGAGGGAACCGAAACCACGCGGGTCGGAGTGCCGGCGGCCTCGAGGGTGTCGCGTGCGTTGACGGCGATCTCGACTTCGGAGCCGGTTGCCATCAGCACGACCTCGGGCTTGCCGCCGGTCGCATCGCGCAGGACGTAGGCACCCTTCGCCGACAGGTTTTCGTCCAGATGGGTGTTGCGCAGGGTCGGCAAACCTTGCCGCGACAGCGCCATGACCGAGGGACGGTTGGTCTGGGTCAGGGCGATTTCCCAGGCTTCGGCCGTTTCGACCTGGTCACAGGGGCGCAGCATCAGCAGGTTCGGCGTCGCGCGACAGATGGCCAGATGCTCGACGGGCTGGTGCGTCGGACCATCTTCGCCCAGTCCGATGCTGTCATGGGTCATGACATAGACGACCGGCAGACCCATCAACGCCGAAAGACGTATTGCGCCACGGGCGTAATCGGTGAAGGTCATGAAGGTGCCGCCATAGGCGCGGAACCCGCCATGCAGCCAGATGCCGTTCATCGCGGCGGCCATGCCATGTTCACGGATGCCATAGTGAATATAGCGACCCAGGCGGTTTTCAGCCGAGAAGATCCCCATGTCGGGGGTCTTGGTGTTGTTCGATCCGGTCAAGTCCGCCGAGCCGCCAAAATTCTCGGGCATGTCGGGATTCAGAACCGCAAGGGTGTTTTCGCTGGCCTTGCGGGTGGCGAGCTTGGGTTTCTCTGCGGAGGTCTTCGATTTCAGGGCAGAGATATTCTCTGCCAGTTGCGCATTGGGTTTGTTTTCAATGCGACGGGTGAATTCCTCGCGGCTGTCAGTGCTCAGCGCGTTGACACGGGTTTCCCATGCGTCGCGGAGCTTGGCACCGCGCGCGCCGATTTCCTTCCAGGTGGCAGCAATATCCTGGGGAATTTCGAAGGCAGGCGCGTCCCAGCCAAAGGCTTTGCGCGTTGCTGCGATCTCTTCGGCGCCCAGGGGCGAACCATGCGCCTTGGCGCTGTCGGATTTGGTGGGGGCGCCGAAACCGATGATGGTCTTGCAATCAACCAGAACCGGGCGACCGTCATCCACGGCAGCTTCGCTCAGTGCGCGGTCGATATCGGCGGCATCATGGCCGTCGCAGGACAGAACCCGCCAGCCCGAGGCCTCGAAGCGGGCGCGCTGATCGGTCTTGTCCGACAGGCTGACGCGACCGTCGATGGTGATGTCATTATTGTCCCACAGCACGATCAGGCGGCCCAGCTTCTGAACACCGGCAAGGCCGATGGCTTCCTGACTGATGCCTTCCATCAGGCAGCCGTCACCGGCGATGACCCAGGTGCGGTGATCGCACAGCTCGGGGCCGAATTCGGCGCGCATGGCTTCCTCGGCCATGGCCATGCCGACTGCGGTGGCAATGCCCTGACCCAGCGGACCGGTGGTGGTTTCGACGCCTTCGACATGGCCGTATTCGGGGTGACCTGCGGTGATCGCACCCAACTGGCGGAAATTGCGGATCTGTTCGATCGTCATCTGCTGATAGCCGGTCAGATGCAGCAGCGAATAGATCAGCATCGAGCCATGACCGGCGGACAGCACAAATCGGTCGCGGTCGAACCAATGCGGCGCCGATGCGTCGAATTTCAGGTGGTTGCGAAACAATACCGTGGCAACATCGGCCATGCCCATGGGCATGCCGGGATGGCCGGAGTTCGCGGCCTCGACCGCGTCCATGGCCAACACGCGAATCGCGCTGGCAAGTTTCCAATGTTCGGGGTCGGATTTGCGGCGGGCGTCGATATCCATGGCGGTCCCTCTGGGCTGAGATGTTTCGTGGGTTGTTAGGGGCGAAGCGGCTCGGTTGCAAGCACTGCGCCACGGGTTCCGGGATGTCCGGGCCGGGGCCGCCGCTATTCTTCGATCGGGCGAAGGGGCCCCAGAGGTCTGACACGCAGGCGGGTGATCCGGTTTTCGCGCCGGGCGACGACCTCGAAGCGGTAGCCATGGAAGGAAAAGACCTGTCCGGGGTCGGGGATCGATTGGGCCATATGGATGACCAGACCGGCGACGGTATTGGCCTCGTCATCGGGCAGGGTCCAGTCCAGTTGGCGGTTGAGGTCGCGGATCGTCATGCCGCCGTCAACCGTGTAATCGCCCTGGGCGTTCGGGGTCAGGGTCTGATCGTCTTCGGTGTCATGCTCGTCGGCGATCTCGCCCACGATTTCTTCGAGAATGTCTTCCAGCGTGATCAGGCCGCGCAATGAGCCATATTCATCGACGACCAGCGCGAAATGCGTGCGCCGCTTGAGGAACTCGCGCATCTGTTCATCAAGCGCGGTGGTGTCGGGCACGAAATAGGGTTTCATGGCGACGGTCATCAGGTCCAGATTGCGCAGGGCATCCAGGCCCGCGCCTTCATGGGCGGCCTTGTTGACCGCGCGCAGCAGATCCTTGGTATGGACCACGCCGACCACGTTTTCGCGTTCATCCTTGTAGACCGGCAGACGCGTATGGGGGCTGTGCAGGACCTGATCCAGAACCTCGGTCGGAGGCAGATCGGCATTGATCATCTCGATCCCCGAGCGGTGGCGCATGATTTCCTCGACCGTGCGATTGCCCAGATCCAGTGCGCCCAGAAGGCGGTCGCGGTCTTCCTTGTGCACCGCGCCGGCAGCATGGCCGATGGAGAGCGCTCCGGCGATTTCGTCGCGAACCGAGAACATGTTCGAGCCAGGGTCCGTCTTCAGTCCGAAGAGCGACAGTATCCCGCGCACGATCACCCGAACCACGGCCACGATGGGCGACAGCAGCCGGGTCACCCAACGGATTGGCCGCGCGACCATGCTGGCGACGGTTTCGGGGGCGGAAATTGCATAGGTCTTGGGCATCACCTCGGCGAAGATCAGCACCAGGACCGTCATCACGATCGTTGCAAGTGCGACCCCGCCCGAACCCAGCATCCGGGTGAACAGGGCCGTTGCCAGGCTGGCAGACAGGATATTGACGACATTGTTGCCCAGAAGGATCGCGCCGATCAGCTTTTCACTGTCTTCGGTGACCTTCATTGCCGTTTCGGCCCCGGCGTCACCCTTGTCGGCGCGCGACCTCAGCTTGGCGCGGCTGGCTGCGGTCAGTGCCGTTTCCGAGCCGGAAAAGAACCCTGACATCATCAAAAGCACAAAGATTGCCGCGCTGGTCAGCCAGAAGGCGGCGTCGAACATACTCGAAGGGTCGTCCATGATTCCTTAACGTTCGCTGTCGGTTGGGGGCGCAGGATGCGCAAGAGGGTGATGGTTCAGGACCAGATCGCGCATGCGCGCATCCAGAACATGGGTATAGATCTCGGTCGTGCCCAGATCCGCATGGCCCAGAAGGGTCTGGATGCTGCGCAGATCTGCGCCACCCTGCAACAAATGTGTGGCAAAGGCATGGCGAATGACATGCGGAGTGACGCGCGACGGGTCGATTCCGGCGGCAATGGCGATATCTTTCAGCAATCGGCCAAAGCTCTGGCGGGGCAGATGGCCCGCAGCGCCGGGAGCGGGGAACAGCCAGCGCGCGCCCTGGCCCGCGATCAGACGGCCAAGGCGGCTGTCCTCGGGCGCGTTGTCGCGACAGGCAATCCAAGCCGAGAGAGCCGCGCGCGCAGGCGCGGTCAGCGGCACCATGCGGTCCTTGTTTCCCTTGCCGCGCACCATCAGCACTGCGGGGTCCCCCCGGCAAGAGGCGACGGGCAGCATCACCAGCTCACTGACCCGCATGCCGGTGGCATAGAGCAATTCCATCAGGCAGGCATTGCGCAGCCTCTCGGGCTCGTTTCGTCCCAATTCGGGAGCGGCGGCCAGCAGCGCATCCACTTCCTCGGTCGAGAGTGTCTTGGGCAGGCGTTTGGCCCGTCCCGGTCCCGAAATGCGGATCGCCGGATCATCATCGCGCCAGCCCTCTTCCAGCGCAAAGCGACAGAACTGCCGGATCGAGGAGAGGCGTCGGGCTCGCGTCGCGCGTGACAATCCCTGCGCATCGCAATGGGCCAGATAGGCCTCGATCTGGTCGCGGGTGATCGCCTTCAGAGACAGCCCGCGAGATGCCAGCCATTCGACCAGATCGCGCAGGTCGCGCCCATAGGCCATCAACGTGTTCTGTGACGAGCCAAGTTCTGCGGCAATGGCGTCAAGAAAGGTCGATATTGCCCGCAAGTCTGAATGGCTCATTTCGGTGCCTCCGTGAACCGGGGCAACAGAGCCAATTGGGTTGCCGCCAGAGTGGCATCCTTCTGCAAGCCCAGGGCGCGCAGCATCGCCAATCCCTTGCCTGCCCGCAGCAGATCGCCATCCATGCCGGCGTCGATATCGCTCATGGCCTGCAGCAAGGCTTCTCCCTGGCGTTCGGGAGGGGTGGATTGCTGGTCGCTGGCCAATTCGTCTGGGATATCGACGGGCCGTGGAACCGGCAGGCCTTGCCATTGACGCAGCCAGATCGCCATGTCGCCCGCCTCGCCGGTGCCATCCGCGGGCATATCCTCGGCCACCATCGCGGCCAGCACATGGGTCATGCCGTTGCGCCGGAACTCTTCAAAGGCAGGGGGCAGGGCGGTCAGCGGATTTCCCGCCGCGATGGCGGCTTCGAGCGTGCGCATGACGCCAGCGCGTTCCCAGACCCCTCCTGATGCGGCAGGTTTCTGTTCGGTATAGATGCCGCGCAGGATGGAGGCCGGAATGGCATTGGCCCGCGCCAGCCTTTCGGCGGCCTCTAGCCGGGCCTTCCAGCCGTTGTTCATGCGCAGGTCGGAATGCGCAAAGGCAATGGGCAGCGGCCCGGTGGGCAGGGGCTGGCCAATGGCCTCGTGAATGCGAAATTCCAGGGGCGTGACCCTGTCCGAAGGCGTCAGGCTTTCGCCCCCATCGACAAAGGCATCATCAAGGAAATGCGTCAGCAACAGGCTTTGTTGAGCGTTCAGAAGCCCCAGAGTTTCGGCACCGCGCAGGCTGATGGCCGCGGCGGCCCAATCGCCGGTCTGCGCAAGGCAGAAGATGCGTGCCGAAAAGCTGGGTGCGACGCCGGGCGTGTCATCCATCTCGTGACAGGCGCGGCCTTCCTCGCCGGTCAGCAGGGCGATGTCGAACAGACGCCGGAACACCTCGGGATCACCGGGGCCGGCGGACAGCAACAGCTGATCCGCCGGGGTCAGCGCGCCCATGTCCAGCAGGCGATCGGCGCGGGCCAGAAACAGTTTGCCCCGCTGATCGGTCTGCGAGATGGCGGGGGGCGTCAACTGCGCTGTGAGAATCCGGATCAGCAGGTCTGACATGGCAGGAAGACGGGCGGGAGTCTGCAGCACCAGCCTGGCCAGTTCGCCCGGATCGCTGCCTGCCCACAAACCGGCGGGCAGCCCGGCCCGGCTGGCGGTGATGATTCCGGCGGCGTCACGATCGACATCGGCCAGACGCGATACCTGCACCGGGCTGACCGCGCCGCTTGTGGCCACGGGCAATGTCGAGGGCTCCATCGATGGGCGCGGTATCGGTCGCCATGCCGAGCTTTCGCGTGCCGGTCCGCGCACGCTGCCCGACAGCCAATCGCTGGCCGACAGCGGCTGCTGCGCTGATCCTGCCCCGGCAAAGGCGGATATGGCCACTACCAGCAGCGACGGACCCAGCCTGAATGGCAGAGGGCCTCGTCCCGTTCCGATCCGGGCGGATCTATCAGTCACCCGGCACCTCATTGCCGACGGGACTGCGCACTTCCTGCCGCAGCGGCTCCATGTCACCCAGATAGGCATATCCGACCAGACCGATGAGCCCAGCCAGAATCAATACCACCAGAAGCTTGATCAACCGCATGAAAATTGCCTCGTTCGCCCTAGATTTCATCATTTTCCGGCGGCTCGGGCGCCGGTTGAGTTGGAATATATATGGCAATTGCCGAAAGATCACGCCATTCAGTCACCCGAATAAAGGAGGGCGCGGATGAATCATCGGCTCAAGCGTCATATCGTTCTGATCGGGATGATGGGGGCGGGAAAAACCGCGATCGGGTCAGAGATCGCGCGACGCTATGGCGTGCGTTTTACCGATATTGACGCCGAAATCGAAGCGGCAGCGGCAATGACGATCAGCGAAATCTTTGACCGCGATGGAGAAGAGTTCTTTCGACGACGCGAAACGCAGGTCCTGTCGCGAATTCTGGCCGGTCCGCCGGCAATCATTTCCACGGGTGGTGGTGCCTGGATGCGGCCGCAGAATCGCAAGCTGATTGCCGATTCGGGATTGTCGGTCTGGTTGAACTGCGATCTGGAGACGCTGTGGCACCGCGTTCGCCAACGCAGCACCCGGCCGTTGCTGAAAACGGCCGATCCCAAGGGCACATTGGCCAGGCTGATCGAGGAACGCTATCCGGTCTATGGTCTGGCCGATCTGATCTTCCACTCCCAAGGTGGCGACAGCGTCGAAGCATCCGCCACGCGTCTGATCGCCGAAATCCGTGCCGCCGACCCCGATCTGCTGGAGCCGAAATGACAGATACTACCACGATTCATGTCCCGCTGGGCGCGCGCGCCTATGATGTCCGCATTGGCGCTGGATTGATCGAGCGCGCCGGGCCGGAAATCGCGCCGTTGCTGTCGCGTCCGCGCGTCGCGATCGTCACCGATGAGACCGTGGCGGGGCTGCATCTGGCGCGTTTGCAGGCCGCGCTGGCCCGCGAAGGCATTGCCTCCCAGGCGCTGACACTGCCCGCCGGTGAAGCCACGAAAAGCTGGTCCCATCTGACGCGGACGGTTGAATGGCTGCTGGAACAGAAGATCGAACGGCGTGACATCGTCATCGGCTTTGGCGGTGGCGTGATCGGCGATCTGGTGGGATTTGCTGCCTCGATCTTGCGCCGTGGCGTGCGTTTCGTGCAGATCCCCACATCGCTGCTGGCGCAGGTGGACAGTAGCGTTGGTGGCAAGACCGGCATCAACAGCCCTCATGGCAAGAACCTGATCGGGGCGTTTCATCAGCCCTCGCTGGTTCTCGCCGATATCGCGGTACTGGATACGCTGACCCCGCGTGACTTCCGGGCCGGCTATGGCGAGGTGATGAAATACGGGCTGCTGGGGGATGAGAAGTTCTTTGGCTGGCTAGAGGAAAATGCCGTTTCGCTGAAGGATGACCTGGCGCTGCGACAGGAAGCCGTGGCCCATTCGGTCCGGATGAAGGCGGGTGTCGTGACACGTGACGAGACCGAACAGGGCGAAAGGGCGCTGCTCAATCTGGGCCACACCTTCGGACATGCGCTGGAGGCCGCGACGGGGTATTCCGACCGGCTGCTGCATGGGGAAGGTGTCGCGATTGGCTGTGCACTGGCATTCGATCTGTCCGCGCGCATGGGGTTGTGCAGTCAGGAAGCGCCCAGCCGGGTGCTGGAGCATCTGTCCCAGATGGGCATGCCCGCACGGCTGAGCGACATCCCCGGCGATCTGCCTGATGATCAGGCGCTGATCGGGCTGATGGCGCAGGACAAGAAGGTCGTCGACGGGCAGTTGCGCTTTGTTCTGGCACGCGGAATCGGCAATGCTTTCGTATGCGATGATGTCGAACGTTCGGCTCTGGTCGCGGTTCTGGCCGACGCACGCTGAGGGCCACCGACTTCGGTGCCGTCCCGGGGCAGGAAGCCTTGAGGCCCCCATCGAAGGGACCTCAAGGCTGGATGGCGTTGCCATCCCTCGCGGCGCACCTAGGCTGACCTGCTCCGTGCCAGCATCGATTCTACCATTTCATCGGCGATCACAGTGGTGCTACGGCCTTGCTCGCGCGCGGTGGAAAGCATTTGCGCCACACGATCCGCGATTCCGTCCAGTCTGGCTCGACGCCATGCATCCCCGGTGCCGTGGATTTCGCTGGCGACGCTGATGATCCCACCTGCATTGACCACATAATCGGGAAGATAGGTGATTTCGCGCGCCATCAGATCCTGCGCAACCTCAGGTGTGGCCAGCTGATTGTTGGCCGCGCCACAGACCAGTCTGGCCGAAAGCCGGGCTACATGCTCCGGAGTCAGTACACCGCCAAGAGCACAGGGAGCAAAGATATCCATCTGCTGGTCAAAGACTGCCTCCGGCGCGCAAATCTCGGCATCCAACCGGTCGCGAGCCTCCTGCAGCGCTGTTTGGGCGATATCGGTCACGATCAGACTTGCTCCTGCAACGTGCAGCTTTTCTGCCAGCGACAGACCAACATGCCCCAGCCCCTGAACTAGAACCCGGAGCCCGTTCAGATCATCGCTGCCAAAAGTATCCTGCGCGCCCAGTTTCAGGCAGCGGAACACACCCTCCGCCGTCCAGGGAGACGGATCGCCCGAGGCTTTCGACAGTCCGACAGCATAGCGGGTTTCCTCGGCTGCATGTGCCATGTCCCGAGGTGATATGCCGACGTCCTCGGCGGTATAATAGCGTCCGTACAGCGCCTGCACCGCACGGCCGAAGGCACGCATCAATTCAGGTGTCTTGTTGCGTTTTGCATCGCCGATGATCACCGATTTTCCGCCGCCAAGCCCCAGATCCGCCATGGCGTTCTTGTAGGTCATGCCCTTGGCAAGCCGCGTCACGTCGTCAATCGCTTCTGCCTCGGTGCCATATGCCCACATGCGGCATCCGCCCGCCGCGGGGCCCAGAACCGTCGAGTGCAGGCAGATCAGCGCGTGCAGCCCAACCTGAGGGTCTCTGGCTTCGATCAGCCGCTCATAGCCCTCCGGAGCCTCCAGATCTGTCAGTGTCAGGCCCATCCCGATCTCCTCCCGTATTTGCGAAATTCCTGATGAATTGTCCTTGAGATGGTCTCAGAACACCAGCATCGGTGCCTTTGGCAAGGGGAGGTTCTTTTGAAAAGCCGTGGCGTTGCAGGCGCAATTTTTCGCCGCTACCCGGCCCGCTGCGCGCAACAATTTTCGACGATCATATCTGCTGCGGTCGAACGCACAGGGGAGCGCGAATCACCGGCAAGTTTCCTGGGAGGAGTTGCCTCCTGGAAGCGGGCCGGCGCCGGATGCTCTCTGGCCCTCCATGTGGCCACGGCATGAGTAACGTCTGGTCGGGACAGCCCCTGCGTCTTCTTCTTCGCGAAAATACCCTTTCACGAAGGCCAGTATCTTCCGACGCCGGTCTGCTGATCGGAAAAGCTCTCTGCCCGCAGATGGCGCATGGCCATGGCATTGCCGCCAAACTTGGCCCCGGTTCATCTTGAAGGTCGAATGATCTCCTGATCAGTGACAATCAGGTCCAGAGGCTGGTCGAAGGATTCGGCTGGTATCCGCGGCAGTTCCTGGGTCGAAAAAGCCAGACCGATTGCCGCAGCATTGGAATTGCTGCGCAGTTGCTCCAATGTCCGGTCATAAAAGCCACCACCGTAACCGATACGGTTTCCCCGCCTGTCAAAGCCGGCAAGTGGAACAATCAGCACCTGTGGCACAAGAACGCCGGCCGATTCCGGCGGGTGCGAGGTTCCGAAAGGTCCGCTTTCCAGTTCTCCTCCTGACCAGCGCCGAAAGATCAGCGGCATGCCTTGTCCGGTCACGACCGGCAGGCAGGTCGCACCGTCATGCTGTGCCATGGCCCCGCGCGGATCGGCCTCGCCCCGCATGGGCCAATATCCGGCCAGAATCTGTCCGGCATGGGGCTGCAGGGCATGAACCAACCGGTGATGCAGGGCCTGTTGGTCCCCGCCAAGACGCAGACGCTGCTCGAGGGCCTGCTTGCGCAGTTCGGATTTGGCCGCGGCGCTCATTTTAGCACCGCCGATGCCAGGCCCAGAAAGGCGAAGAAGCCGACCACATCCGTAACCGTCGTCACGAATGTTCCCGAGGCAAGCGCAGGATCGGCGCCAGCCTTTTCCATTGCCAGCGGAATCAATATGCCTGCAAGCGCGGCCACGGTCAGATTGACGATCATGGCGATGCCGATGACTGCACCCAGTGACACGCCGTCAAACCAGAACCAGGCCACGACACTCATGACGATGGCAAAGGCCAGCCCGTTCATCAGCCCGACAATGGCTTCACGTTTGACGACCCGCCAGACATTGCTGCCGGTCAGACTCTTGGTGGCCAATGCGCGCACCGCGACGGTCAGCGTCTGGGTTCCGGCATTGCCCCCCATCGAGGCGACGATGGGCATCAGGACCGCCAGGGCCACGATCTGCTGAATGGTCGTTTCGAAGACAGCGATCACCAGCGAGGCCAGGATGGCCGTCACCAGATTGACCATCAGCCATGGCAGGCGCTGGCGCATGGTTTCCAGCGCGGTATCGGTGATGGCGGAATCCTCGCCGACGCCGGCCAGGCGCAGGATGTCTTCCTCATGCTCCTCGTCCAGAACATACATGGCGTCATCGATGGTGATCACGCCGACCAGACGATCATCGGCATCCACGACCGGCGCCGAGATCAGGTGATACTGGTTGAAGGCATAGGCAACATCGCCCTCTTCGGCATAGGCGCTGACGGTGCGAAAGCTGTCTTCGCACAGATCTTTCAGCGGAACCTCGCGTCGCGATGCCAGCAGGCGGCCCAGGGCCACGTAGCCGATCGGATGGCGGCGCGGATCGACCAGAATGATGTGATAGAACTGTTCGGGCAGCCAGTCCTCGGAGCGCAGGAAGTCGATCGTCTCGCCCACCGACCAATGTTCGGGCGCGGTGACGGTCTCCGATTGCATCAGGCGGCCGGCCGAATGTTCGGGATAGGCCAGAGACTGCTGGACGGCGGCACGATCACTGTCGTCCAGCGCGGCAAGGATCTCTGCACGTTCGGGCTCGTCCAGATCCTCGATCAGGTCTACGACGTCGTCGCTGTCCATTTCCCGCACGGCGTCGGCAAGGACATCGCGGGGCAGGAATTCCAGGACCTCTTCGCGAATCGCCTCGTCGATTTCAGAGAGGATCTCGCCATCGATCCTGTCGGAATAAAGCTGCAGGAATGCGGTTCGCTCGGAGCCGTGCAACTGTTCTATGATATCGGCGATATCGGCCGCGTGCATCGGCTCTAGCAGCGCGTTCAGCCGTTCGGTGTCCTCGGCTTCGATGGCTTCGTCGATCTGGTCAAGCAACTCGCGCCGGGGCAGGAACTCATCCTCTTCGCGTTCGGAATCGGACATGTTCACGATCTTCTTGTCGTCGTTTCGGGGGTCCTGCTGATCGGCCATGCGCCCTCCTGTCCGTCTTGCGGTATTATGCTGCGGAATATGCCTGTTCTTCGGTGTGTTGCTATGCCGTCATGCCGCCGTGCTGACCTGACAATAGCGCCAGCGCGGCCCGGTGCAATTCCGGGCTTGCCGCCGCAATCACCTGTCCGCCCTCGGTCGCCGGGCCACCGGCCCAGTCCGTGACAATCCCGCCCGCCGCTTCGACGACGGCCAGCGGACCTGCGATGTCGTAACTCTGCAATCCGGCCTCGATCACCAGATCGACATGCCCCAGCGCCAGGAGCGCATAGGCGTAGCAATCCAGCCCATAGCGCGTCAGCTGCGCCTGATCGGCCACCCGGCGGAAGGCGGCAGCTTCCTGTTGCGTGCCCAGTTCCGGAAAGGTTGTCAGCAGGGTCGCCCGCGACAGGTCACTGTTCGGGCGTGTCGCAAGATTCTGCTGTCCGGCCCGCGTCGTAAGCCGAGCAAGCCCCAGCCCGCCTTCAAAGCGTTCCTCGATATAGGGTTGGTCGATCATGCCATATCGGATGGTCGAACCATCGCTGAGCCCGATCAGAACGCCCCAACTGGTTGCACCGCAAATGAAGGCGCGGGTCCCGTCGATCGGGTCAAGGATCCATGTCAGCCCGCTGGTGCCGGGTCTATGGCCGAATTCCTCGCCCAGTATCGCGTCCTGAGGGCGACGACGGGCCAGAACCTCGCGCATGGCCTGCTCGGCGGCCCGATCGGCCTGGGTGACCGGGTCGAAATCGCTGGGGCGCTTGTTTTCCGTGATGATGCTTTGGCTGCGAAACAGCGGAAGAATCGCCTGCCTGGCGGCATCCGCCATCTCATGTGCGGTGTCGATGATCTGCTGTGCATCCTGCATCACTGTCCCAAACCTGCGAAAAATGATCTTGTCGCGGGTCTATCCGTTGCTGCGCCGCGCCGCCAGAGGTCAGCTTTCCGGATTTGTGGATCCGACCCTGATTCGACATGGAAACACGGCCACATATCATGGGGATGACAGGGCAGGGGGAGTGATGGGGAACAGCGGGCCAGTCATGGCCCGCCCGCCTTTCAGGCTGCGTCGGACAACACCCGCGCCAGTTCAAAGATCTGACGGCGCTGCGCCTCGGGCATGGCATAATAGGCACGCACCAGTTGCAAAGCTTCCTTGTCCGCAAGGATATCGCCTTCGACCGATGTCGGCATCTCGCCTTCGTGCAGGCCCTCGAAGAAGAAGCTGACAGGGACGTCCACGGCACGGGCAATGTCCCACAAGCGTGACGCGGAAACACGATTCATGCCGGTTTCGTATTTCTGAATCTGCTGAAACTTGATACCGACCTTGTCGGCAAGCTGTTGTTGGGTCATTCCGATCATCCACCGGCGATGGCGGATACGTTTACCAACATGGACATCAACACTGTGCTTCATAACAATACCTCTTACAATCTAAAGAGGCAGTAGCGCAATCAACCTCAATTATCGAGTGTCAACATGGTTAACAAGCCTGTTTCTGACCAAAAAGACAGGTCTGGACATGCAGATTCTGCAATTCGCCTTGATGCAGGAGTCAACTGCGCGCCCCTGGATCCCCCTAACCGGAGAGAATGATGGCCCAAAAGATACGAATCGCATCGGTTGAACAACTGGGGCAGGACCCGGTTCTGCGCAGCGTGGAGATGCCCGAATGCCCGCCAGGGTTGCTTTGCATCCGCATGAGGGCCGCAGCCCTGAACTTTGCCGACCTGCTGAAGGCCAAGGGACAGTATCAGGAGCCGCAGGATCCGCCCTTCCTTGCCGGGCTGGAGGGGGCGGGCGAGGTCATATCGGCACCCGAGATATCTGACCTTGTCCCCGGGGATCGGGTTGTCGTCTCCCATCCCGGCACCATGGCCGAAGTGATCTGCGTGCCCCCCGTGGCCTGCCAGAAAATTCCGGATTCGATGAGCTTCCAGCAGGCGGCGGGCTTTCAGGTCGCCTATGGCACCAGCCATCTGGCACTGGATGGGCGCGCCGATTTGCGTGCCGGTGAAACGTTGGTGGTGCTGGGCGCGGCCGGGGGCGTGGGTCTGACTGCGGTTGAAGTCGGCAAGGCGATGGGCGCGCGGATCATCGCGGTCGCGCGCGGCGAGGGGCGATTGCAGACGGTCAGATCCGCCGGTGCCGACGAGGTGATCGACAGCGAGACCTGCGAGGATCTCAAGGGGGCATTGCGCGCTCTGGGAGGCGTCGATGTCGTCTATGATCCGGTTGGCGGAAAGATGGGCGAGGCCGCCTTTCGCGCCCTGAAGCGGGGCGGTCGTTTCCTGGTGATCGGCTTTGCGGGGGGCGGCGCACCTGCGCTGCCGCTCAACCATGCGCTGGTGAAGAATATCAGCATCCACGGGTTCTATTGGGGTGGCTATCGGCTTCTCGATCCCGGTGCCTTGCAACACAGCCTGTCGCGCCTGTTTTCGCTGTTCGAAGCAGGGAAACTGCATCCGGTTGCGGGCAAGGTTCTGCCGCTGGAGCAACTGGTCGAAGGATATGAGCTGCTGCGCAGCCGCAAATCGGTCGGAAAGATTGTAATATCATTGTAACCAGCGGTGAATGAGGGCGGTTGAGCATTGAAATGCGCTGCCCTGCCGCCAATATTAGACTACAAATGGGGTTGAACACCCTGATCCGCCTTAAGGGGAGATATCGATGGCAGATTACAATACTTACCGCTCTGCGCAGGGCGTCGGCACCCGCGGTGCGGTGATCGACGAAGGGCTGCGGGCCTATATGAACAAGGTATATGGGCTGATGGCGGTTGGCATGGGGGTAACTGCCGTCGCCGCCTATGGTGTCAGCGCCATGGCGGTTGACGCATCCGGCCAGCTCAGTCAGTTCGGTGTGGCGATCTACACCTCGCCCCTCAAATGGGTGATCATGTTTGCGCCGCTGCTGATGGTCTTTGCCTTTGGGGCCGCGATGAACCGCCTGTCGGTGCAGGGCGCGACCATGATGTTCTACGCCTTTGCCGCGATGATGGGCCTGTCGATCAGCTCGATCTTTCTGGTCTATACGGCCTTTTCGATCGTGCAGACCTTCCTTGTGACGGCAATTGCCTTCGCTGGCCTGTCCCTGTGGGGCTATACGACCAAGAAGGATATCTCGGGCTGGGGCAGCTTCCTGATCATGGGTCTGATCGGGCTTATCGTGGCATCGATCGTGAACATCTTCCTGCAAAGCTCTGCAATGCAGTTCGCGATCTCGGTCATCGGCGTGCTGATCTTTGCCGGTCTGACCGCCTATGACACCCAGAACATCAAGAACACCTATCTGCGGATGGCGGGTTCGGATCGTGACTTCATCGGCAAGGCTGCCATCATGGGTGCCCTGCAGCTGTATCTGGACTTCCTGAACCTGTTCATGTTCCTGCTGCAGTTCTTGGGCAACCGCGAGTGATCCGGTTCTGACAGCCCGAAGAAGAGCAAAGCCTGCCGGAACCCAGTTCCGGCAGGCTTTTTCATGGGCAGCGGGTGGGGGGCGTCAGTTCTGTGACAGCGCCCGCCAGCCGATATCACGGCGGCAGAAACCTTCGGGCCAGTCGATCATGTCGACAAGGCGATAGGCGCGGTCATGCGCCTCGGCCAAGGTATTGCCGCGCCCGGTGCAGGCCAGAACGCGACCGCCCGTTGCGATGATCTGTCCCTGGTCCGACGACGTGCCGGCGTGAAAGACCATCTCGAAGCTCGACTCGGCCATATCGCCAAGGCCTGAAATCACGCTGCCCTTCTCATAGGCACCCGGATAGCCCTTGGCAGCCATGACGATGGTCATGGCGTGGTCATCGGCCCAGTTCACCCTGGTTTCGGCCAGACGTCCCTCGGCGCATGCCAGCAACAGGTCCAGCACCTGCGCGCCCAGACGCATCATCAGCGCCTGACATTCGGGGTCGCCGAAGCGGACGTTGTATTCGACCAGCCGCGCCTGTCCGTTCTCGATCATCAGCCCGGCATACAGCACGCCCTGAAACGGCATGCCCTGCCTGGCCATTTCGGCCACGGTCGGGCGGACGATCTGCGCCATGACCTGTTCCTGCAGGGCATCGGTCAGAACCGGAGCGGGGCTATAGGCACCCATGCCGCCGGTATTGGGGCCGGTGTCGCCTTCGCCGACGCGCTTGTGGTCCTGCGCCGTGCCGATGGGCAGGCAGTCGGTGCCGTCACACAGGATGAAGAAGCTGGCCTCTTCACCGGCCATGAATTCCTCGATGACAACGGATGTGTCGCCGAATTCCCCTTGAAAGATCAGGTCGATGGCATCATGGGCCTGGGCGACGGTCTCGGCGACGGTGACGCCCTTGCCGGCAGCCAGCCCGTCGGCCTTGATGACGATGGGCGCGCCTTGTGCGCTTACATAGTCGCGGGCCGCAGCGGCATCGGTGAATCGCGCCCATGCAGCCGTCGGAGCGCCGCAGGCATCGCAAATTTCCTTGGTAAAGGCCTTCGAAGCTTCCAGTTGCGAGGCCGCCTGCGAGGGGCCAAAGACCAGAAAACCCGCCGCGCGCAAGGCATCCGAAACCCCGGCAGCCAGCGGTGCCTCGGGGCCGATGACTATGAAGTCGATTGCGTTATCTTCCGCAAATTCAAGAACATCGGCGCGGGAATTAATGTCGATTCTGGCACAGTCCGCGATGCGTTCAATCCCGGCATTGCCTGGAGCGACAATCAATCGGTCACATTTCGGATTCTGACGGATCGCCCAGGCGAGCGCATGTTCGCGTCCGCCACTTCCGAGGATCAGGATGTTCATTTGCCGCCCTTTCACTTGCTGTCGCGGCGTTCTAGTCTGCGTTGCGAAAGGGAACAAGCCGCATGGACCTTCTGGAAGACGCACCGGGCAGCAACGCCCATGAATTCACCGTGTCCGAACTGTCGGGCGCGGTCAAACGCAGCATCGAAGACCGGTTCGGACGGGTCCGCGTGCGCGGAGAGATCGGCCGCGTGTCGCGCCCATCGTCGGGCCACCTGTATTTCGACCTCAAGGATGATCGCGCGGTTCTGGCTGCCGTCACCTGGAAGGGGCAGGCCGCGCGGCTGTCGCAACGCCCCGAAGAGGGGATGGAGGTCATTGCCACGGGGCGGATGACGACCTTTGCCGGGCAGTCGAAATATCAGTTGATCGTCGAACAGATCGAACCCGCTGGGGTTGGCGCGTTGATGGCCATGCTGGAAAAGCGGCGCAAGGCGCTGGCTGCCGAGGGGCTGTTCGATGAGGCACGCAAGAAACCGCTGCCTTTCCTGCCCCGGGTGATCGGGGTTGTGACCTCGCCTTCGGGGGCGGTGATCCGTGATATTCTGCACCGGCTGCGCGACCGGTTCCCTTCGCATGTGGTGATCTGGCCGGTGGCGGTGCAGGGCGAGGCCTGCGCGCCGCAGGTCGCTGCGGCCATCAGGGGCTTCAATGCGCTGGAGGCTGATGGCCCCGTGCCACGGCCAGATCTGATCATCGTGGCGCGCGGTGGCGGCAGCCTGGAAGATTTGTGGGGCTTCAATGAAGAGGCCGTGGTGCGTGCAGCCGCAGACAGCCGGATTCCGCTGATCTCTGCCGTGGGGCATGAAACCGACACGACGCTGATCGATTTTGCATCGGACCAACGGGCGCCGACACCGACCGCCGCCGCGGAAATAGCCGTGCCGGTGCGCAGCGATTTGATGGCGCGTCTGGCAGAGGCTGATGCGCGCATGCAGCGTGGTCTGGCCATGGCGATCGATCGGCCCCGTCAACGCCTGCGCGATCTGGCGCGCGCGATGGGCCGCCCCGGCGCGCTGACCGAGGCACAACGGCAAAGGCTGGACCTGTGGGGCGTGCGGCTGGAACCAGCCCTGCGAGGTCTGGTGCGGATGCGCCGCCAGCAACTGGCTTCGCGTCCGATTCCGGTTGCGACATTACGCCAGTTCACGGCGGCGAAACGGCATGGGCTTGAACGGGCCGGACTGCGCCTGGACTCGGGGCAAGAGCGTCGACAAGAGCGTCGCCGTGATCGGCTGACTGGCCTGCAGCAACGTCTGGACGGCTCATTGGCTCGCGTTGTCGCGACGACCCGGCGGGCGGTGGTCACTCAGGGTGAGCGTCTGGCGCAGCTGTCTGCCAAGCTGGATGCCGCCGTGCAGCGCAATCTGGATCGGCGTCGTGAGCTGCTGGACCAGCTGGACCGCACGCGCCAGACATTGGGCTATCGTGAGACGCTCAAGCGGGGCTATGCCGTCGTGCATGGTCAGGATGGGGTGCTGACCTCGGCAAAGGCCACGAACAAATCGCCACGGGTCGAGATCGAGTTCGCTGACGGCCGCGTTGCGGCGCGTCCCGAAGGCGGGTCGGCAAAGGGGCGGGGTCCGAAGAAACCGCCCGAACAGAAAACCCTGTTCTGACCTGAGGGGCTAGATCTTGGCGGGCCGCATGGCCAGCCAGATCAGCGAGGCACCGGCCAGAACCAGGAAGGGCAGCATCGCCAGATTGACGGCGCTCCACCCGGTCTGGGCCGAGCCGCCCATGCAGTTCATCAGACCGCCCGAAGACAGCGAGGCGACAAAGACACCACCAAAGACGAAGAGGTCATTGACGCCCTGAACGCGGCCGCGCTCTTGCGGGCTATGGTTTTGGGCCAGCATGGTGGTGGCGCCGATGAAGCCGAAATTCCAGCCCAGTCCCAGCAGGATCAGCGCGCCGAAGAAGTGGCTGAGCTCTACACCTGACAGGGCGACAGCCCCCGCGCATGCAAGAATGACCAGCCCGATCCCGACAATCAGTCGCGCGCCAAAGCGGGCGATCAGATGGCCGGTGAAAAAGCTGGGCGCGAACATCGCCAGGACATGGGCGCTGACGATATCGGCGGCATTTGATGCCTGATAGCCGCAGCCGACCACGGCAAGCGGGGTCGAGGTCATGACCAGGTTCATCAGCGCATAGGAGACCATGCCGCAGATCATCGCGACGGCAATGGGCGGGCTGCGCAGCAGTTCCGACAAGGGACGGCCCGCGGGCTCGGACTGGCTGGGTGCTGCGGGGCGGGGAATGTCCAGAAACAGGAACAGGATCGGCCCCAGAAGGTTCAGCGCGATCACGGCCAGATAGCTGGCCAGAAAGGGCACGGCGGTCAGGTCGCTTGTCGCGCGGACGATGGCGGGACCAATGATGGCCGAGACCAGCCCTCCGGCCATGACCCAGGAAATCGCACGCGGAGCAAAGTCTTCCGTGGCCGTATCTGTCGCAGCAAATCGATAGAAGCCCTGCGCCGACATGTAGACGCCGGTCAGCATGGCGCCGGCCAGGAACAGCAGGAACGAGCCCTGCCACAATCCGGCAGCCGAGACTGCCGCGCCCAGCCCGCCAGCAAGGACCGCCAGCATGAAGCCTGCCTGACGTCCATGGCGCTGCATGAAACGCGCCATGGGTCGCGCGGTCAGCGCCGAACCCAGAACGATCAGCGAAATGGGCAAAGTCGCAAGGCAGGGATTGGGGGCCAGAATTTGGCCTGCCAGCCCGCCAATGATGAAATTGATCGGCATCTGGGATCCCAGCACCGCCTGCGCGGCCACCAGAACCGCGACATTGCGGCGTGCGCTGTCCATCCGGTATTTCCGATCAGCTGTTGCGAAGCGCTGCGGCGGTCCGGGCGCGGTTCTCGATCGCGGACCAGTTTCCGGCGGCCACATCGGCATCGGTCACGATCCAGCTGCCGCCGACGCAGACGACATTGGGCAGATTGAGATAGCTGAGCGCATTGTCCGGCGAGACGCCGCCCGTCGGGCAGAAGCTGACTTTCGGCAGCGGACCGGCCAGAGATTTCAGGGCAGGGGCGCCGCCCACGGCTTCGGCAGGAAAGAATTTCAGCATGTCGAAACCGGCATCCGCGGCGCGCATGATTTCAGAGGCGGTGACGGCTCCGGGCAGCAGCGGCAGCTCCAGTTCCTCGCAGGCGGCAATGAGGCGATCGGTCAGGCCGGGCGAAACCGCGAATTTCGCGCCCGCATCCTTGGCGCGCCTGGCATCATCGGGGGTCAGCACGGTGCCAGCGCCAACCTGGCCACCTTCGACGGCAGACATCGCCTTGATCGCGTCCAGAGCAGCCTCGGAGCGCAGCGTGACTTCCAGCACCGGCAGTCCGCCACTGACCAGAGACCGCGCAAGATCGACGGCCTTGGCCGCGTCCTTGATGACGATGACGGGAATGACCGGGGCCAGATTGCAAAGGGTCCGAGTCTGCTGCGATTGCGCCGTGGGGTTCATGGTGACACCTTACCTGAATCTGGAATTTTGCGCGTAAAGTGACCGTTCATCTCCGGTGATGCAAGACAAATGGCGGAATCCCTGTCCGGTTCGTCCCGCATGGGATTGCCGCCGGGATGACCCGGACCCGGCCGGCTAAAGCGCAGCCTGACGAAATGCGGCCAGAACCGCGACGTAATGCGTGGCGGCGGCCGTCACGACGAAACTGTGCCAGATGGCGTTCTGATAGCGCAGCTTTTCCCAGACGTGAAAGATGACGCCGGCCGAGTAGATGATGCCTCCGACGACGATCAGCGTGACCGAAAGCGGCGGCAGATGTTCAGAAATCGGGCCCCAGGCCAGAATGCCGCTCCAGCCCATCAACAGATACAGCAGGATCGCCAGACGGTCGTGGCGCCCCGGCAGGGCACATTTCAGCGCAACGCCCATGGCCGCCATGATCCAGATGGCGATCAACAGGGTCAGAATCCGCCCATCCGAGGTTCCCGGCTGAAGAAACGGGGTATAGGTTGCTGCAATCAGAACGAAAATGGCAGAATGATCCATGCGCCGCAGGATCCATTTCAGGCGCGATGGCGGCAGCATGTTATAGATGAAGGATACGGTCAGCGCGCCGATCAGCCCCAGCCCATAGACCCAGGCCGCGATCCGCATGCCCGGATTGCCCCAGATGCTGGCGTGAAAGATCAGGGCCGTGACGCCGATCAGCGCCAGAACCACCCCCAGGCCATGCACGATGCCGTCTGCCAGAAGTTCCCTGAAGTCATAGTTTCTGCCAAAGCGGAACTGGCTGCTCATCGCGGCCTTTCCTTTCATCTCGGGATTTATGTATGACCCTATGTTGCAGGTTGCGACCCTGCGATACAATTCATCCTTTTAGTCAGTTTTGCCCTGCGGCGCTTTCCGGCCACCGAATGTCGCTTTGAGGCGACGGACCGGCGCAAACATGGCGCGCAGGGATGATGGCGGGGGTATCACTGGATAAAGTCGAGACGTGGAGAAGATGTGATGACCCAAGAAGCAGGCGCGGTGCGCCGTGGTCGCAGATCAGGTGGTGGGGCCGCGCGCCGGGCGGAACGAACGGCCACCCGGTCCGAGTTTTCGCGCTTTATCACCCGCAATGTGCCCGATTTCGAGATACTGAACACCGAGGCGCTGGAGATCATCGAGGCCAATGCCGAAACCGTGCTGCAGGAAGTCGGCGTCAATTTCGTCGACAACCCCGCAGCGCTTGCGCTGTGGAAGGATGCCGGTGCCGATATTGACGGGGAAAGGGTGCGCATCCCCCGGGGGCTGGCGCGCCAGCTTTGCGCAACGGCACCCTCGACCTTTACGCAGCATGCGCGCAACCCCGAACGCAATGTCGAGATCGGCGGGCGCAACCTGGTTCTGGCACCGGTCTATGGCCCGCCCTTCGTGCGTGATCAGGCGGGCGGTCGCCGCTATGCGACAATCGAGGATTTCCGCAATTTCGTGAAGCTGGGCCAGATGTCGAAATGGCTGCATCACAGTGGCGGCACTGTCTGCGAGCCGACCGATGTCGCGGTGAACAAGCGGCATCTGGATATGCTGCAGGCCCATATGACGCTGTCGGACAAACCCTACATGGGTTCGGTGACCCTGCCTGAAAGGGCCGAGGATTCGATCGAGATGTCGCGCATTCTCTTTGGCAGCGATTTTGTCGATCAGCACACGGTGATGACCAGCCTGGTCAATATCAACAGCCCGCTGACCTTCGATTCGGTCATGATGGGGGCGCTGGAGGCCTATGCCCGGGCCAATCAGGCCGCGATCATCAGCCCCTTTATCGTCGGGGGCGCGATGGCTCCGGTGACGGTCGCTGGAACCCTCACGCAGGTGCTGGCCGAGGTCATGGCCGGCGTGGCTTACAGTCAGTTGATCCGCAAGGGCGCGCCAGTGGTCTTTGGTGCCTTCGTGACCTCGATCGACATGAACAGCGGTGCGCCGACATTCGGCACGCCCGAGGCTGCGCAGATCACCCTTGGGGCCGGGCAACTGGCGCGGCGACTGGGTCTGCCCTATCGCAGTGCGGGATCGTTCTGCGGGTCAAAGCTGCCCGATGCGCAGGCGGCCTATGAGACGGCGAACAGCCTGAATATCGGCCTGCTGTCCGGGGTGAACTTCATGCTGCATGCCTGTGGCTGGCTGGAGGGCGGGCTGGTCTCCTGCTATGAGAAATATGTCATGGACGCGGACCAGTTGGGGGTGCTGCACAAGTTGGCCGCCGGGGTGGACATCTCTGCGAACGGGCAGGGCATGGATGCCATCCGCGAGGTCGGGCCGGGCGGCCACTTCCTGGGCTGCGCGCATACGCAGGACAATTACAAGGACGCCTTCTGGCGCAGCGGCCTGCTGGACTACAAGCCTTTCGAGACCTGGGAAGAGGAAGGTGCCCGCGATACCGCCACGCTTGCTGCGCAGAAGGTGCAGAAAATGCTGGGCGAATATCAGGCTCCGGCGATTGATCCGGGCATCGCCGAGGCGCTTGATGATTACGTCGCCCGCAAGAAAGCGGCCGTGCCGGACGCCTTCGTCTAGCAGGTCACGCGGAAAACACTTGCAATGGTCGCGGGCAGAGGCTATTTGCCCGCTCACTTCTCAGGCAGAGGAGGGCCCTTGCGGGAGACATCCGCGAAAGGTCCACCGGTTGAGGCATTTGCCTTCAAAACCTCTGCCAAGGCGCAAACCGGAAAGGACATGGATATGGCGCTTCCCGAATTTTCTCTGCGTCAGCTGTTGGAAGCTGGCGTTCACTATGGTCACCAAACCCAGCGGTGGAACCCCCGCATGGGCGAATACATCTATGGTGACCGTAACGGCATCCACATTCTCGATCTGACCCAGACCGTTCCCATGCTGGATGCGGCGCTGCAGGTCGTGCATGACACGGTTGCCAAAGGTGGCCGCGTGCTGTTCGTCGGCACCAAGCGTCAGGCCCAGAAAGCCATCGCAGATGCCGCCGAAAGATCGGCTCAGTTCTACATGAACCACCGCTGGCTGGGTGGCACGCTGACCAACTGGAAAACCGTGTCGCAGTCGATCAACCGCCTGAAGGCGATTGACGAAACCATGGCTGGCGGCGCCGAAGGCATGACCAAGAAAGAGCGTCTGGGCCTTGAGCGCGAGCAAGCCAAACTGCAGGCTTCGCTTGGCGGTATCCGCGACATGGGCGGCCTTCCCGATCTGCTGTTCGTCATCGACGTGAACAAGGAAGACCTGGCCATCGCCGAAGCCAAGAAACTGGGTATCCCGGTCGTGGCCGTCGTCGACACCAACTGCTCGCCCGATGGCGTGGATTACATCATCCCCGGCAACGACGATGCGGCCCGTGCCATCGCGCTGTATTGCGATCTGGTCAGCCGTGCGGCCCTGGAAGGCATGTCGGCACAAATGGGCGCTGCCGGCGTTGATGTCGGTGCTCTGGCCGAAGCTCCTGAAGAGCTGCTGGGTGAAGGCGAAGCCGAGGTCAAAGCCGAAGAGCAGGCCACGACCGACGCCTGATCCCGATCGGAACGGATCGAATTACGCCGTAGATTTACGGAATTGTCGTCAGGCGGGGATATGCCCCGCCTGACGTGTTGAACAAAGGAGACGGATCATGGCTATCACTGCCGCGATGGTGAAAGAGCTGCGCGAGAAAACCGGCGCAGGTATGATGGACGCCAAGAAGGCGCTGACCGAAAACGAAGGCAACATGGAAGCCGCCGTTGACTGGCTGCGCACCAAGGGCCTGGCAAAAGCTGCCAAGAAATCCGGCCGCGTTGCTGCCGAAGGTCTGGTCGGTGTCTCCGTCACCGATGGCAAGGGTGTTGCCGTCGAGCTGAACTCGGAAACCGATTTCGTTGCAAAGAATGCCGACTTCCAACAGCTGGTTCGGGACATCGCCGATGTCGCCCTGACCACCGGTGACGATATCGAGGTTCTGAAAGCGACCAATCTGAACGGCCGTCCCGTCGCCGATGTGCTGACCGATGCCATCGCGCGTATCGGCGAGAACATGACCCTGCGCCGGATGCACGTTCTGGAAGGCAACACGATCGTGTCCTATGTCCACAATGCCGCCGCTGAAGGCATGGGCAAGATCGGTGTTCTGGTCGCGCTGAATGGCCCCGAGGACAAGGCCAAGGAAATCGGCCGTCAGATCGCAATGCATATTGCGGCAACCAACCCGGCTTCGCTCTCGGCCGAAGATCTGGATCCGGCCCTGGTCGAACGTGAAAAAACCGTTCTGACCGAACAGGCTCGTGAATCGGGCAAACCCGATGCCGTGATCGAAAAGATGATCGAAGGCCGGATGAAGAAATTCTTCGAGGAAGTCACGCTTCTGGGTCAGAAATTCGTCGTCAATCCCGATGTGACCGTTGCCGATGCCGCCAAGGAAGCCGGTGTCGAAGTGACCGGCTATGCCCGCGTTGCTGTCGGTGAAGGCATCGAGAAGAAAGAAGAAGACTTCGCAGCAGAGGTCGCCAAGACCCTGGGCGGCTCCTGATTCCTGACGGGGCAGCATTGCCCATCGATGCAAAGGATGAACGCCGGCCATTGGCCGGCGTTTTTCATTGCGGCACTCCGGTGGTCGCGTTGGGGAAACCCGGCCCTGCCGGGCACAGCAAATGGCGTGACCGGCAGGACCGACCGGCAAGGCCGGTATGCACCCGTTCAGGCAACGTTGAACAATGGATGCAAGCTCCTGACACCGAGGTGTCACCACTCATGGAGCAGATCGAATAGAGTATTCCCTGCTTGGAAGATAAAGTCAGGAATCCCTTACCTTTTATCGTATTTGTCTGAACTTGTCGTGAACAGCTGATCGGTCACATAGGCTTTCAGAATGGCCTGTGCCGTATTGCCTGCGGACATCGCGGCACGGGCCAGGCGCAGGTGCTTTTCGACGGTCGCTGCCGAAACCCCCAGGATCACTGCGGTTTCCGAAACGGTCTTGCCTGTCGCACTCCATTCCAGAACTTCGCGCTGCCGACGGGTCAGGGATTGTGCGCGGCGGTTTCGCCGCAGGGTAGCCATACGGAAATGCAGCAGGGTGGACAGCATCCGTATTCGTCCGCCAGCGATCTCCCACAAACGACGGCTTTTGATCGGACTGGCATGCGCATGTGGTGTGACGACCACCATCCCGTGCACGTCGGGAATCTGGTTTCTGAGGCTGAGGACATATCCCGAATTCAGCCCGTGCCGATCCGCAAGGCGTGCGCATTCGGTGGTCAGTTCCGCATCGATCTGCTGGCAGGGGGCGCTGCCCGTCTGCTGATGGGACCACGTCATCCAATGAGACGAGGCAAGCAACTGCCGCGACTCGATGGCATCCATGAAGGGCGCCGGAAAATTGCCAAAGCAATAATAGTCCTCGCGGGATATGCTGTCTGGCAATGACAGCATGAAGCGTGCTGCATAAAGGCCGTGAGAAAATCCGAGATGGTCGAGGGTCTCGAGAAAATGGTGCTGCACGTCAGTATCGGTCCGTGCGCTCAGAATGGTTTCAAGAAAATCGGTCTGCATGAATACGACAGGAAATGGAAACTACAAATACAACGCGACCATTGGAGAACAAGGCAGGGCATTTGCCAAGCACAATTTCGAAAGACGCTGCAAGGAAGCCTCGCGGGCTGGACCTTGCGGGCGGACCTGTGCGATTGAGACGACTTCAAGCCTTGACCAGAAGCGGATCAATTTCACATGCCATTTGTCATCGCCATCGACGGCCCGGCTGCCTCGGGAAAGGGCACCATCGCGCGTGCGATCTCGGATCATTTTGGCTTTCATCATCTGGATACCGGTCTGCTTTATCGCGCCACTGGCGCCAAGGGCGGCGATCCGGTCGAGGCGGCACGCAGCCTGACGGCAGAGGATCTGGCGCGGCCGGATCTGCGCAGTGCCGAAGCCGGGCAGGCCGCAAGCCGCATTGCCGCCATTGCCGATGTCAGGGCCGCTTTGGTCGATTTCCAGCATCGCTTTGCCCTGCGTGAACCGGGGGCGGTTCTGGACGGGCGCGATATCGGCACGGTGATCTGTCCGCAGGCGCCGGTGAAACTTTATGTCGTGGCCTCGGATGAGGTCCGCGCCGCGCGCCGCGCCCAGGAATTGAATGCCGATCCGGCCGAGATGCTGGTGCAGTTGCGCGAACGCGATCGCCGCGACAGTGAGCGCGCCGCTGCCCCCCTTCGTCCGGCTGATGATGCGGTGATCATCGACACCAGCAACATGGATATCGACGAGGCCGTTGCCACCGCGATCGCGGCCGTGGAACGGGTGCGCGGCTAGGCAGGGCCTGTCTCAACCGGCGATGATCTCGAATTTCGTGACATCGACCAGCCCTCGATCGGTGATCTTCAGCGCCGGAATGACGGGCAGGGCCAGAAAGGCCAGTTGCAGGAAAGGCTCTTCCAGCATGACGCCCAGATCGCGCGCGGCAGCTCGCAGGGTGATCAGCGCGTCGCCGACCTCTTCAAAGGGCATCAGGCTCATCAGCCCGGCGACGGGCAGTGCCAGTTCGGCGAGGATTTCCCCGTCCCTGACGACGACGAACCCGCCTTCGATCCGGCTCAAGCGGTTTGCGGCCAGCGCCATGTCATCATAGTCCATTCCGACGACGGCAATATTGTGATGGTCATGACATACGGTCGAGGCGATGGCCCCGCCCTTGATGTCAAAGCCGCGCACGAACCCGGTGGCGATATTGCCGTTCTTGCCATGGCGCTCGATGACCGCGATCCGTGCCAGATCGCGGCTGGGATCGGGGCGCTTGTCACCATCGACGGGCCGGATTTCTTCACTCAGATGGCGGGTGATGATCTTGCCTTCGATGATGCCGATGACATCGGTCTGGCTGCGATTGCCGGTCGAACGGAAATCCTCGGCGCTCACTTGCGGGGCGAGAACCGAATTGCGGCCGACAGGGGCAATATCACGCCGCGCGGCAAAGGCCTCATCCGTGACCGGACGGCCAGCGGTCAGAACCAGTTGCGCCCGGCAGGACGCTAGATCGTCAATGGCGACGATATCGGCGCGCAACCCCGGTGCAATCAGCCCGCGATCCTTCAGGCCAAAGGCTTCGGCAGCGGAAAGCGATGCGGCGCGATAGGCGGCCAGCGGTGATGTGCCCAGTTCGATCAGGCGGCGGATCATGTAGTCCAGATGGCCATATTCGCCGATATCCAGCGGATTTCGGTCATCCGTGCACAGGCAGATATAGGCACTGGTGGCCTCGGTCAGCACCGGCTGCAGGGCGTCCAGATCCTTGGACACCGAACCCTCGCGGATCAGCACGCGCATCCCCTTGCGCAGTTTTTCCAGCGCTTCCTCTGCGGTCGTGGCCTCGTGCTCGGTGCGGATGCCGGCGCTGATATAGGCGTTCAGGTCGCGCCCGGACAGTTGCGGGCAATGGCCGTCGATATGACCGCCCTCGAACAGCTTCAGCTTGGCCAGTGCGGCCGGATCGCGATGGATCACGCCGGGATAGTTCATGAATTCGGCCAGACCGATGCCCGAAGGGTGGTTCATCATCTGCTGCAGATCGTCAGCCTCGATTCGGGCGCCGGATGTTTCCATCTCGGTCGAGGGCACGCATGATGACAGCTGCACCCGCAGGTCCATCAGCAGATGTTCCGACGCCTGCTGGAAATAGCGGATGCCGTCGATCCCGATGACATTTGCGATCTCATGCGGATCACAGATCGCGGTGGTGATCCCGCGGGGGGTGACGCATCTGTCGAATTCGAAAGGGGTCACCAGACTGCTTTCGACATGGAGATGCGTGTCGATGAAACCCGGAACCAGCGTCAGCCCGCTGACATCGATGATGTGCCGGCCCTCGTAATCCGCAGCGATTCCGACGATCCGGTCGCCGCAGATCGCGACATCGCCCTCGATCATCGTGCCGGTGATCAGATCAAAGACCTTGCCACCGCGCAGCACCAGATCGGCGGGCTCATCCCCGCGTGCCTGCGCGATACGCTGTTCCAGTTTCGTCATCGCGGACTCCATTTTGATATCGCCTGCACAGAACCCCATCCTGCGGGCGGGGTCCAGACCGGGCGAGGTCCAGACGGGGCAGTCAGGACGGGTCGCGCAGGCCGCAGCTTTCGATGCGTGTGGCATCGGTCAACTGGCCGCCCTGGGCAATGATCTCGCGCGGGGCGGGATGGCTGATGAAATTCACCGGGCTGGAGGTCGGACCATAGGCGCCGCTGGCGTGAATGGCAATCAGATCCCCTTCCTCGATGCGGGGCAGGGCGACCTTGGCCCCCAGCTTGTCAATCGAGGTGCAGAGCGGGCCGGTGATGTCGATCGGTTCCTCGCCCGCTCCGCCACCGACGCGATGGATCACGTAATTGCGTCGCAACACCATGCCGAAATTCCCCGAGGCCGCCAGATGGCCGTTCATGCCGCCATCGCAGATCGCGATGCGGGTGCCCCGCGATTCCTTTATCGAGGTGACACGGGTCACGAAATAGCCTGCCGGGCCGACAAGATAGCGGCCCAGTTCCAGCACCAGATCGGTGTCCGAAAAGCGCGGATCGCTGCGCAGCGCGTCCAGTTCGGGCGCGATGGCCTCGGCGATCTCATCCAGATCCAGAGCCTGGTCGCCGGGGTGATAAGGGATGCCCAACCCGGCTCCAAAGATCAGCCGGTCGGGATGCAGGTCATGGTGTTCGCACAGCTCGCGAAAGATCGAGATGAAGATCCCCCAGTTCTCGACAAGTGCGGCGGGCTTCAGGCATTGCGTGCCGGAATAGATATGCAGACCCGCGATGCGCAGATGGGGCAGGGCGGCGATCTCGGTCAGGGCCGCCGGAGCTTCCTCGATGTCGATGCCAAAGGGGCTGGGTCGCCCGGCCATCTGGTCGCCAAAGCCCTTGGGCACACGGTCCGGGGCTATGCGGATGACGACATTCTGGATCTTGCCGCTTTCACCGGCGATGCGATTCGCCAGCCGCGCCTCGCGCAGCGATTCGACCACCAGTTCGCCCAGCCCTGCCTCGATGGCATGGCGCAACTCGACCTCGCGCTTGGCGGGGCCGGTGAAACTCGCCTGATCTGCCCGCCATCCCGCGCCAAGCGCGAGCATCAGCTCTCCGCCCGAGGAGACGTCGATACAGGGAATGCGCTTGTGCAACCAGGACAGCAATTCGGGGTTCGGATTGCACTTCATCGCATAGGACAGCTTGAACCAGCGGCCCAGACTGCGTTCCAGCGCCGTGATCCGCGCATCGATCAGATCGGTGGAATAGACATAGGCGGGCGTTCCGAACCGGTCGGCGGCCTGCGTCAGAATGGGGTCGATATCGGATTCAGGCCTGTTCACGCGCATAATCCACGATGGCTTGGACGGTGTCGAAATTTTCCAGCGTTACATCGGCAGGGCGGACCTCGATTTCCGCCTTTTCTTCGACGAAGGCTATGATGTTCATCATCGCCACCGAATCCAGGATGGCGGTCGAGAACAATTCGGTATCCGCAGCGATTTCCTCTTCGACATTCAGTTCGTCACGAATGAAGCGGATCAGATCTTCGGTGGTCAGGCTCATTGCATATCCTTGTCAAAAGCGGCTTTTGCTGCGGCGATGATGGTGGGGCGGTCGAGTTTCCCGCTTGCGGTACGCGGCATGGCACCGCTCCAGTGATGAATATGGCGGGGCACCATGTAATGCGCCATGCTGCGGCGGGCATGGGACATCAGCGCGTCCACATCTGCCGTTCCGATCATCGTGGCGGCGACATGGACGACCTGCCCGTGATCGTCGTCATCGACACCATAGGCGACCACATCGCCGACCAGCCCCGATTGCGACAGCAGATCCTCGACCTCGGTCGGCGACAGACGGAACCCCAGTGTCTTGATCATGTCGTCCATGCGGCTGACGAACCACATGTCGCCATCCTCGTCCAGACGCACCAGATCGCCCGAATAGACGACCGGTGCATCACCCAGCTGGTCCCGCAATTCGGGACAGATGCGGATCTTTTCAGCCGTCATTTCGGGGCGTTCCCAATAGCCGAGGCTGACCAGAGGGCCGGCATGGACCAATTCCCCCTGTTCGCCGGGACCGGCAATGCCTTCGCCATGTTTGACGACAAAGATCTGCGCATTGGGGATGCCCCGCCCGATCGAGCCCATTTTCTGTGCGAAACGGTCAGGGGGCAGATAGGTCGAACGAAAGGCTTCGGTCAGACCATACATCAGCACGATGTCGGTGTCGGGAAACACCTTCGGCATCAGTTCCAGGATATTTGGCGGGATCTTGCCACCGGTATTGGTGACGCGGCGCAGATCCGGCAATCGAATATCGGCGTCATCCAGATAGCGCACCACCTGATTCCACAGCGGCGGCACCCCGGCAATGGTTGTCACGTGATGGTCGCGCGCCATGCGCACGACCTCGGAAGGCATCGAGACCGGCTGATGCACAACCGTCGCGCCCAGCAGAAAGGCGCTGGTCAACTGGTTCAACCCGGCATCAAAACTGTAGGGCAGGACCGACAGCAGCCGGTCATCCTCGCCCAGCCCCAGGTATTCGGCCACTGAATCCGCGCCGACGCGGATATTGCGATGGCTCAGCATCACACCCTTGGGTTTTCCGGTCGAGCCTGACGTATAGATGATCATCGCCAGATCACCCGGATCAGGCATGGCCTCATCCGCAGAAGAAGCCGGCAGATCGCTCCACAATGTCGCATTCCCGGGAATGGCGCTGGCGCGGCCCTGCACCAGCAGATCAGTCACCGAGGCGGGCAGAGGCTGGCTCGTCAGGGATTTCAACACGCTGGCGCCCAGAATGGCGGCGCGGGCGCGGCAGTCTTCGGCGACATAACCCAGTTGGGCGGCGGTCCATTGGTGGTTCACATTCACCACCACGGCGCCGATCTTCCAGACGCCGAACATGGCGGCGACCTCATCGATACCCTTGCGCAGATGCACGATGACGCGATCCCCTGCAGCTATGCCGCGCGCCTGCAGCCATGCCGCGACGCGGTTGGCCTCATCCGCGGCCAGAGCATAGGTCACATCGCGTTTTGCATCGATCAGCGCCGTCTTGTCGCCGCGTTCGGGAAGGTTGTCCGCCAACAGGCGCCACATGGATTTCTCGCCCGCGTCACTCATGCGTCACCTTTGGGTTTCTTGGTCTTCTGCGCAAAGATCGGCAGATTGGGATAGATCCGCGCCGGAGAGCCGACCACGATGCTGTCATCGGGCACATTGGTCGAGACGGCGGTGTTGGCACCGATGCGGACGCGATTGCCAATGCGGATTCTTCCCAGCACGGTCGAGTTGACGCCGATAAACACATCATCGCCGATCTTGGGTGCACCCGGCCCCATATTCGTGCCGATGGTGACATTGTGCATGACACCGCAGCGATCCCCTATCACCACCTCGGGGTGGATCGAAAGCGAGCCTTCGGCATGGATGATGTGAAAATCCTCTCCCAGTTTGACGCTTGGCGGAATCCAGACCTTGGTGACATTCAGGATCAGAATGCACAGCAGGCCATACAGCTTGTTGGCGAACCAGCGCAGGACGCGGTTTTCACGCTGCATGGCCCATCGGCCATAGCGATAGATGGCCAGAGAGACAAAGGCCGGATCGCTCAGGCGGCGGCCATGTGTTTCATAATCCTTGCAAATTTCACGCCACACGGGACCCATAACTCCGAACTGAACAACAAACCAAAAGGCGCGCCCCTGAACAGCGCATACATATGCAGGGCGTGTCGAAAATGACCGGAAGCCCCTGACAATTCAAGCTGATATTGATTTGAAAGCCTGAGGCCTGTCCTTATCTACAGGATCAGGTCCAGCGTGGCCTGCACTTCGGACCATTCAATTCGGAAACCTTCTGCCGTGCCATGCCCGACCATCAGGGCAAATCGCTGCTGCCAGCGGTCGGTCAGCAGCTTCATGGCCGTGGTCGCACGATCGGCAGGCTGCATGGTCAGCAGGGTGCCCCCCGGAGGCATGACGGCCATGCCGTGATTGAGCTGGCTGCCCTCGACGCCGGCGATGATCATCGTGTCGCCACAGGCGCAGATCAGTTCATCCACGCTGTGGTCTTCGGCGAAGATGATGCGGAAACCATATTGGCTTTCCAGCTTCTCGGCGATCTCGTCCTCATTCTCCAGAATCCGCGCATCGCCACTGCGTCCGCGATACAGGAAAACACCGGGGCAGGGGGTCAGCTCGTGCCCGGCAATCAGACGCTGGCGCATGTCCTGAGCGCGGGCAAGGCGGCCCGAGTTGTTGTGGTGGTCGTCAAACAGGATCAGTTCGTCGAAATGGACGTCGCCGATCCGCTGCGGGTTCATCGACAGCAGTTCTTCATAGCGGGGCACATGGCCACCTCGGGGCGGGGTGGACGTGACGGGCTGGCCATATTCCTCGGCAAGCCGATAGCTGAGACAATCGTCAAGCAGCCAGTTCCCGAACCAGCGATTGCCGACCCAGCTTTCATACAATGCACCCGAAATCGAGTCGCGCGGGTGGTGATGGGTCAGATGCGATCTTTGGCGCCGCCGCAGGTGCAGTTCGGCTCCGCCCGCGTAAAGGGCACCGTCCACGAAATCGACGTCTCGCAGCCGGTATCCCATGGTGGCGGGAATGAATTCGGCGGGGTCGCCAGCCAGCGATTGCAGAACCGCCTCGATGGGGGCGAATTCCGTGCGGGTGATGCGCTCGGCCTGACCGGGAAGGGCAATCACCGGCGGAACCTCGCGGGTTTCGGCGGGCGAGATCTCCCATCGCTCGATGGCAAGATCGGTCAGTTCCGGGCGGGGCAGGCCGACCAGACGGCAAAATCGGTTGGCAATCGGGCGTATGGGGTCCAGGCGCAACATTCGCGATACTGACAACTTTACAGATTGGACGGTTGAACACGCCGCAAACTAGCACGAATTCCTTTGCAAGGACAGATGATCACCTGCGGATCAGGGCATCCAGCGCAAGAAATTCGCAATCAGACGCAGCCCGACGGCCTGTGATTTCTCGGGGTGGAACTGGGTGCCGATGATATTGTCGCGCCCCACCACAGCCGTGACCGGCCCGCCATAATCGACATGGGCCAGAAGGTGTTCGTTGTGGGCGACCTGAAATTGCCAGCTATGGACGAAATAGGCGTGATCGCCCGTTGCGATGCCTTCCAGCACCGGATGGGGGCGGTCGATGACCAGATCGTTCCAGCCCATGTGCGGAACCTTCAGACCGGGGGCATCGATGGCCTTGACCTCGCCGCCGATCCAGTCAAGCCCGGCGGTCGGCCTGTATTCAAAGCCCGTTGTCGCCAGCATCTGCATGCCGACACAGATGCCCATGAAAGGGACGCCGCGCTGCAGGACCGCTTCGCGCAGGGCCTCGGCCATGCCGTCAACCTCGCCCAATGCGGTGCGGCAGGCGGGAAAGGCTCCATCGCCCGGCAACACGATCCTGTCGGCGCGGGCGGCGATTTCGGGGTCCGAGGTGACCACGATTTCGGCCTCTGCTTCGCGTCCCATCAGCTGGAACGCCTTTTCCGCCGAATGCAGATTGCCGCTGTCATAGTCGATCAGGGCGACGCGCATCACAGCGCCCCCTTGGTCGAGGGCAATACGCCCGACATGCGCGGATCAGGCTCGACCGCTTCGCGCAGCGCGCGGGCCACTGCCTTGAAGGCGGCCTCGGCGATGTGGTGGCTGTTGACGCCATGCAGACGGTCGACATGCAGCGTGATGCCGCCATGCGTCGACAGGGCCTGAAAGAACTCGCGCACAAGCTGGGTATCAAAGCTGCCGATCTTTTCGGTCGGAAAATCGACGTTCCAGACCAGGAAGGGGCGGGCCGACAGATCCAGCGCCGCGCGGATCAGCGTGTCGTCCATGGCCAGATGAAAGCTGCCATAGCGCCGGATGCCCTTCTTGTCGCCAAGCGCCTCTACCAACGCCTGACCGATGGCAATGCCGGTGTCTTCGACCGTGTGGTGATCATCGACATGCAGATCGCCATTGGCACGAATGGTCATGTCGATCAGCGAATGCCGCGACAACTGGTCCAGCATGTGGTCGAAGAAGCCGACGCCCGTCTGGTTGTCGTAAGTGCCGGTTCCATCCAGATTCAGGGATACCTCGATCTGTGTTTCAGCGGTTTTTCTGGAGACGGTCGCTTCGCGCATGCAATATCCTTTCACAGCCTGCGCCTTATAGGGCCCATGGCACGATCCGCCAAGGTCCTCTGATCCGTCGCGGTCGGGTCTTTGCGGAAATGTAATCCCGACGCGGCAGAATCGGCATCTGGGCTTCGAATGGAGTCGCGAATCGAGGATCAAATGTCGCGAATGCCTGCACCCTGAGGGGGCGCTGTGGTCATCCTGATGAAATTATGCAAGAAGCCCGACCTCGCAAGCGGATATCCGCTGTGTCCGACCGAGGCACGACCCGATCCAAACCTGAAGATAGAGAAAGGGACGCATGTCAAATGATCGTATCCCGAAGGACGGCCGCAAGAACTATAAAGGTCATCCCGAAGATGAAAAGCGCCAGCGCGACGCGCTGAGTGGCCGATTTGAACCCCAACCCGATGCCGGTGGCGAGGCAATTCCCCTTCCTGAAGGTCCCACCGAAATCATCGAGACCGATTACCAGATCGGTCAGCACAATATCGAGGGCGTCAAGCCTTTTGCCTTTGACGTCCACAACCCTGTCTTCATGATCTCGGCGCTCGCCGTGGCGCTGTTTACCATTGTGACCCTGCTGTTCCCTACCCAGCTTGAACCGGTCTTTACCGGTTTGCGGGCATCGCTGACCAGCAATCTGGACTGGTTCTTCATGCTGGCAGGCAATGTTTTCGTCCTGCTCTGCCTGGGGCTGGTGCTGTCACCTTTGGGCAAGATCCGTCTGGGTGGCCCCGAAGCAACCCCGGACTTTACCCTGACGGGCTGGTTTGCCATGCTGTTTGCTGCGGGGATGGGCATCGGTCTGATGTTCTATGGCGTCAGCGAACCCATCAGCCACTTCCAGACCTCCCTTGCCGGAACGACTGTCGAAAACGGCATCAGGACCGATTGGGCCCCCCTGAATGGCGCTGCCGGAGACGAGCTTGCTGCGCGCCATCTGGGCATGGCCGCGACCATCTTCCACTGGGGCCTGCACCCCTGGGCGATCTATGCCGTCGTGGCGCTGCCGCTGGCGCTGTTTGCCTATAACAAGGGCCTGCCGCTGACGATGCGCTCGATCTTCTATCCGATTTTCGGCGATCGCATCTGGGGCTGGCCGGGACATGTGATCGACATTCTGTCGGTCTTTGCCACCATCTTCGGTCTGGCCACCTCGCTGGGGCTGGGCGCCGAACAGGCAACCGCGGGGCTGAACTATCTGTTCGGCATCGCCAACAACAGCACGACCAAGGTGGTGCTGATCCTGATGATCACCGGTATCGCGACCACCTCGGTGGTGCTGGGCGTGGAAAAAGGCGTGAAACGCCTGTCCGAGATCAACATGGTGCTGGCGCTGGTGCTGCTGCTGTTCGTTATCCTGATGGGGCCGACGATGGAAATCATCAGCGGGTTCTTTGGCAACCTTGGAACCTATGCGCGTGACCTGGTGCCGCTGTCCAATCCCTTTGGCCGGACGGATGACAACTTCCGCCAGGGCTGGACGGCCTTCTACTGGGCCTGGTGGATCAGCTGGTCGCCCTTTGTCGGCATGTTCATCGCGCGGGTTTCCCGTGGCCGGACGGTGCGCCAGTTCCTGATCGCGGTGCTGATCGTTCCCTCGCTGATTTCGGTCCTGTGGATGACGGCTCTGGGCGGCACGGCGATCTCGATGACGCTGGCCGGTTTCGAAGGTGTCGCGGATGCGGCGCTTGAATTGAAGCTGTTCTCGATGCTGGGCAATCTGCCGCTGACCGCGATCACCAGCTTTATCGGGATCGTCCTGGTGATCGTGTTCTTTGTTACCTCGTCGGACTCGGGCTCGCTGGTGATCGACACGATTGCCGCAGGCGGCAAGGTTGATGCGCCGGTGGCGCAGCGGATCTTCTGGTGCAGCTTCGAAGGCCTGCTGGCGATCGCTCTGCTTCTGGGCGGTGGCCTGGGTGCCTTGCAGGCGATGGCCGTCTCGACCGGCCTGCCATTCACCATCGTCTTGCTTGGCGGATGCTGGGCCCTGGTGAAGGGATTGATGGGGGAACGGCGAGAACTTGCCTGAAAGGCCGTGAACAAGTGATGGAGCGGGCGGGATTTTCCCGCCCGTTCTTGTCATATGGTCCGCCGGGTGCGAAAACCGGGAAAGCACGACATCAAAGGACCGTCGGGATGAGCGATATCAACGCCAGTGAACGCCGGCTCAGCGCCGCGCTAGATCGCATCGACCAGTTGCTGGAGGCCGGTGGCCCGCGACGGGCAGGGGGCGATGACGCCGAAATCGCCGAATTGCGTGACAGCATTGCGACGCTGGATGCAGAAAACACACGCCTAGCCAATGAACTTGCTGCCCTGCGCACGCAGCGAGCCGGCCCGCTTGAGGCCGCGCTGGCCGAGGCCCGGGCCCGTCTGGAGGCCGTCGGGAATGAGGCGGCGCGATTGTCGGCGGCCAATGACGATCTTGCCGCGGCCAATCGCGCCCTGATCGAGGCGGCGTCGGGCAATGGCGATCAGGCCGATGCCACCATCCAGACACTGGAGGCCGAAATTACCGCCCTGCGGGCCGCGCGCGCGGCCGAAATCGCGCAGATGGGCGATATCATGCAGGAACTGGAGCGACTGATGGCCCAACAGCCGACGGCGAATGGGGCATCTCTCTCTGCCGCATTGCCAGAGGTTGCGGGAGATGCTGCAGGCGTGCCGGATGTGAAATCCGATCAGGACGGAGACAGGTAAATGGCCGAAGTTGATTTTGTCATCGGGCACAAGGAATACCGTCTGGGCGCGCAGGACGGCGAGGAAAAGCTGTTGCAGCGCGCTGCGGAAGTTCTGGACGGCGAGGCCCGCCAGATTCTGGAACAGGCAGGGCGCATGCCCGAGCCGCGCCTTTTGCTGCTGGCCGGCCTGATGCTGGCCGACCGTTATGTCACCATGGTTGAACGTGCAGAAAAGGCTGAACGGCACTTGAAACGTCTTCAGTCCAATCCGGCGCGGGTCGAGGTGCCGGTGATTCCATCCGATCTGAAAGAGGCCATGGCCGAATTGGCCGCGCGGGCCGAGACGCTGGCCGAACGGCTGGCGGATCAGCAGCAGGACCCGGCCTGATCCGACCAGGCGGATGGTCCGGCATGGCAGCGCGCCCATGACTTGCGTCATGGAGGGCGCGACTGCGCCTATTGGGCGTTCAGGAATGCGTCGAGGCTGTTGGCCACGGCTTCGGGCGTATCGGCGTGCAGCCAATGCCCGGCATTTTTCAGCGTGACGATGCGGACCTGCGGGAAATATTCGCGCAGCGCTGCCTGCCCCTCGGCCAGCACATAGTCCGATTCCGCACCTGCCAGCGCCATGACGGGACCATGAAAGCTGTTCCGGGGCAGATCCGACGGCCAGCCTACAAGGGCAGACATGCGTTCCTTGAGGACCGGCAGGTTCAGACGCCATTTGCTCTGGCCGGGTTTGATTTCCAGCGATTGCAGCAGAAAGGCGCGAATGCCTGCTTCGGGGATCAGCTCACGCAGGGCCGCATCGGCCTGACTGCGGCGTTCGATCGTCGAAAGATCAAGGGATTGCATGGCATCGATCAGATGCGACTGGCTGTGGCTATAGGCCAGCGGCGCAATATCCATCACCACCAGCCTGCGAAGCAACTCGGGATGGGTCAGCGCCAGCACCATCGCGGTCTTGCCGCCCATCGAATGACCCGCGACATCCGCGCGACCGCCCAGATCGCGAATCAGTTCAGCCAGATCCGCAGCCATGGCGGGATAGTCATGCTCTTCACTATGCGGGCTTTCGCCGTGATTGCGCAGATCGACGGTCACGACCGGACGATCCTTGGCAATACGACGGGCCAGAGCGCCCAGATTGCGGCCCTGACCGAAGAGGCCATGCACCAGAATGACGGGAAGCCCATCTTCCGGGCCGGTGATTCTATGCTTCAGTTTCATGTCGTGATCCTAGGATGTCTGGCACCCGTCTGCCATAGCGTCTATCATCGCGACATGACACGCGAAGCAATCAATTTCACCGATATTCAACCCATGGCGGACGAGGTTTCCGACCTGATCAAGGCACGTTTCGGCGGTGCCCGCCGGGGTGAGCATCCGCCGCTGGCCGTCATGTTGCGCCGCCGTGGCGGGGCGTTGCCGCGTCGTCTGCGGAATGCTGCTGCGCGTCTGGCCGAGGCCGACCGTCTGAGCGCCCAGCCCAAGATCGCCCGGCAGCTGGATCTGGCCGGTCTGGCCCGGGCCCATGGCGATCTGATCGCCTATCTGCGTCCCCTGGGAGAGTTCAGCCGCTGGCGCGGCCGTGCGATCAGCTTTGCGGCATCAGTCTGTTTCGGATTGCTGGTTCTGGGCGCGGTGATCGTCTGGCTTCTGGTGCAGCGCGGACATATCTGACAAAGGGCCTGAAATGCATGTGACGCAAGGCTGGTGACCGGTTGCGGTCACTTGCAAATGCTGCCTTGCGGCATGACCTTGGGACGAACTCGAACAGGATAGCCTTATGACAACCGCCACTGATTCCGGGCCGGTCAGCCTTCGCAATGCCATTCTGGCACTTGCGCTGGGGGCCTTTGCCGTCGGAACCTCTGAATTTTCCGCCATGGGGCTGTTGCCCTATTACGCGGCCGACCTGGGAATTTCCGATCCGCAGGCGGGCCATGTCATCAGCGCCTATGCGCTGGGGGTGGTCGTCGGTGCGCCGATTACCTCGCTGCTGGGGGTCAGATTGCCGCGTCGTCGCTATCTGGCGGCCCTGATGGCATTTTACGGGTTGATGAACCTGCTGGCTGCGGTGATGCCCGGCCTGATGGCCCTGACTGCCATGCGCTTTCTGGCGGGTTTGCCCCATGGCGGCTTTCTGGGCGTGGCGATGCTCTATGCGGCGGACGCCCTGCCGCTGGGGCAAAGGGCGCGCGGCGCGGCACAGGTGATGCTGGGGCTGACCGTGGCAAATACGGTCGGGGTGCCCCTTGCCGGCTTCCTTGGGCAGAGTATCGGGTGGCGCTGGGGGTTTGCACTGCCCGGTGTTCTGGCTCTGGCATCGTCCTGGCTGATCCTGCGGGTCGCACCCCGCGTGGGCGGCAACCCGGATGCACGGCCCCTGGATGAACTGCAGGCTTTGCGCAATCCCCGCGTCTTGTGGATGCTGGCGGTAGGTTCGATCGGGTTCGGCGGGCTGTTCGCGGTTTATGCCTTTCTGACGGCGGCCATCCTGGCGACGACGCAGGCGCCCTCATGGTCAATTCCGTTGACTCTGGCGATGTTCGGGCTGGGCGGCACTTTCGGCACCTGGGGGGCTGGACGTGTGACCAGCCGACTCGGGCCGATCCGCGCCGCCTATGTCAGCTTTGCGGCCATGGCGATCACGCAGGCTTTCGCCTCATTCGCGGTTGGAAACTGGCAGCTGATGGTGCTGTCGTCGTTTCTGTTGGCGGCCGGGGCGGGGCTGGTGATCCCCCTGCAGACGCGACTGATGGATGTCGCCGGACGCGCCCAGAACATGGCGGCGGCGATGAACCATGCCGCCTTCAACGCCGCCAATGCACTGGGGCCGTTCCTGGCCGGGCTTGCCCTTGCGGCGGGCTGGGGCTGGCGCGCGCCGGGGCTGGTCGGGATCGGGCTTACGGCTGCGGGTGCCGTGATTCTGACCCTTGCGGTTCGCCATGAGCGTGCACATCCCGGGATGGCAGAGCATGCAGAATGATCTGGCGCGAGTTTGACGCGAACTCGCGGCGCCAGGTGACGAACAGCACGACGGCGGTCGCCACAAGCAGGGCAAGGGGGCCGGCCAGCCAGGCCAGCCCCGCAAGGGCGAAATAGACGCTGCGCAATCCGGCATTGAAGCTGCGCGCCGCGGTGATGTTCAATTCGGCCGCCTGCAACGCCTTGTCCCGTGCCGAGGGGTCGGTCACGTCATTGGGCACGGCGGCCATCATGACGGCGCAATAGCCGAACAGCCGATGAGCCCAGGCAAATTTCAGAAAGGCGTTGACGACAAAGAACATCGCGACCAGAAGCTTGATCTCCCACAGGACCGCGGTGCCCTGTTCGAGGTCCAGCTCGCGCACAAGGCCGCGCAGTTGGTCGGTGTCGCTGACCAGAGCCAGGATTCCGCCCGTGGCAATCATGCAGGCCGAGGCGAAAAAGGCTGTCCCATCGCGCAGGGTGGACAGGATGCCGCCATCGAAGATGCGCGGCTCGCGTGTCAGGAACTGCAACATCCATTCGCGCCGGTATTGTTTCATCAGCACCGAAACCGACGGCCGCGAGGCAGGGGGATGTTCGGTTACCCGGCCCATGGCGAACCAGCCTATGAACAACAGTGCGACGGCGCTCAGGTCGGCGAAACCCAAAGTGAGTGGAAGATAAAGATACTTGTCCATATCCGGTATTTATGCGGCGGTGGCGGCGCTTGAAAGCAATATGTTCAAACAGTATTCTTCCCGGATGCCACTAATTGCCGCTGCGCGTTCCCAACCGCGCGCGAGCAGGGAGCCAATATCGTGATACAAATGCCCGAGCCGGATACGGCGGTGCTGGCGAACAGGGCCGGGATCATCGCTGCCTTGCGTCAGGCGGCACCGGATGCCGTCATTGATGATCCCGCCGAGACCCGCGTCTATGAATGTGATGCGCTGTCGGCCTATCGCTGTGCACCCCTGGCCGTTGTCCTGCCGCGCAGCACCGAAGAGGTTTCGGTGGTTCTGGCCACCTGTCACCGCCTTGGCGTGCCTGTCGTGCCGCGCGGGGCCGGCACCAGCCTTGCGGGCGGATCCATGCCCACCGCCGATGCCGTCGTGATCGGACTGGCCCGGATGAACAAGGTGCTGGAAATCGCGCCCGAGGACCGTCTGGTGCGGGTGCAGACCGGGCGCACCAATCTGTCGGTCACAACGGCGGTCGAGGGCCAGGGGTTCTTCTTTGCACCCGATCCCTCCAGCCAGCTGGCCTGCGCCATAGGCGGCAATATCGCCATGAATTCCGGCGGTGCCCATTGTCTGAAATATGGCGTCACCACCAATAATCTGCTGGGGGTCAGGCTGGTGCTGATGGATGGCACCATCGTTGATCTGGGCGGGCCATCCGGCGAGGGGCCTTCGCTGGATCTGCTGGGCGTGGTCTGTGGCGCGGAAGGCCAGCTGGGCATCGTGACCGAGGCGACTTTGCGTATTCTGCCCAAACCCGCGGGCGCGCGCCCGGTTCTGGTGGCATTCGACAGCAGCGAAACTGCCGGAGCCTGCGTGGCCGCGATCATTCGCTCGGGCGTTCTGCCGGTGGCGATCGAATTCATGGATGGTCCCTGCATTGCCGCGACCGAGGCCCATTCCGGCGCAGGCTATCCCGATTGCGAGGCACTGCTGATCATCGAGGTCGAGGGCAGCGATCCCGAGATTGACGAGCAACTTGGGCTTATTCGCGCCGTGGCGCAGTCATTCGATCCCATCGAGTTCCGCGAAAGCCAGAGCGAGGACGAATCCCGCCGGATCTGGCTGGGGCGCAAATCGGCCTTTGGGGCGATGGGGCAGCTTGGCGATTACATCTGTCTGGATGGAACCATTCCGGTGTCCTCCCTGCCTGTCGTTCTGGCCGAAATCGGCGTGCTGTCCAAAAGATACGGGCTGGCCGTCGCGAATGTCTTTCATGCCGGTGACGGCAATATGCATCCGCTGATCCTCTATGATGCCAATACGCCGGGCGAGCTGGACAAGGCCGAGGCTCTGGGCGCGGATATCCTGCGCCTCTGTGTCAGGGCGGGTGGATGCCTCACCGGCGAACATGGCGTCGGTATCGAAAAGCGGGACCTGATGCGCGAGCAATATTCCTCTGCCGATCTCGAGGCCCAGATGCGCGTCAAGGATGTCTTTGATCCGGGCTGGTTGTTGAATGCGGCCAAGGTCTTCCCCCTTGATCTTTCGGCGGAACGCAAGCGCGTTGCGCGCCTGGGGGTACATCATGCGTCCTGAAAGTGAAGCAGAACTGGCCGCGCTGATCCGGCAGGCCGAACGCCCCCTGTCGATCACCGGCGGCGCGACCCGTCATCAGCCGGGCGAAGGCCAGGGCCTGCGTCTGGACATGACTGGTCTGCAGGGGGTGACGCTGTTTGAACCCGCCGCGCTGACCTTGGTGGTGCGTGCCGGAACTTCTCTGGCCAGTGTCGAAAAGATGCTGGCGGACGAGGGACAGATGCTGGGCTTTGAACCGGCCTGCCATCCCGGATCGACCATAGGTGGTGTCTTTGCGACCAACAGCTCTGGCCCTCGACGCATTCAGCTGGGCGCGGCGCGGGATGCGCTGCTTGGTGTGCGTTTCGTGGATGGCAATGGCGAGATCATCAGCAATGGCGGGCGGGTGATGAAGAATGTCACCGGCTATGATCTGGTGAAGCTGATGGCTGGCAGTCGGGGCAGATTGGGTGCCCTGACCGAACTCAGCCTGCGCACGGCGCCTGTTCCACCGGCAAGCTGCACTCTGACGCTGCCCGCATTGGATGCCATCGGGGCGATCGCGGCGCTGACCACCGCGCTTGGAAGCCCGCTGGATGTCAGCGGGGCCGGTTGGCTGCCCGGGGCCGGCGCGTTGCTGCGTATCGAAGGGCTGTCGGGTTCGGTGCAGACCCGCGCGGCCGAACTGACCCGGCTCTTGTCCGGTTTCGGCGAGGTGCATGTTCTGGACAGCGATCCATGGCAGCAGCTTCGCAACGGGCCGCAGAATGGCGAAGGCGATCTGTGGCGGATCGTCTGCCGCCCCAGCGAGGCTCCGGCGTTGTTGGCCGCCTTGCCTGCGCCGGAAATGATGGATTGGGGTGGGGGATTGATCCTGCTGCGTCTGCCCGCAGGTGAACTGCCAGAACTGCCGAAATTCTGGGGTCATGCGCGGCGCGTTTCGGGTGCAGCCCCTGCCGTTCTGCCCGCCCCTGATCCGGTCACGGCGCGACTGGAGGCAGGGCTGCGGCAGCGTTTCGATCCGCGTGGCATTTTTGCAGGAGCCGAGTGATGCAAACCAATTTCACCGAACTGCAATTGCAGGATCCTGCCATCGCGCAATCGAACAAGATCCTGCGCAGCTGCGTTCATTGCGGCTTCTGCACCGCGACATGCCCGACCTATCAGGTTCTGGGCGATGAATTGGACAGCCCGCGTGGGCGGATCTATCTGATCAAGGACATGCTGGAGGCCGGACGTCCGGCGGATGAAAAGACCGTCAAGCATATCGACCGTTGCCTGTCCTGCCTGTCCTGCATGACCACCTGTCCTTCCGGCGTGGATTACATGCATCTGATCGACCATGCCCGGGTGCATATCGAAAAGACCTATCGCCGGCCCTGGCACGATCGGGCGCTGCGATGGGCGCTGAAAGGCATCATTCCCCATGCCGGTCGCTTCCGTCTGGCCCTGCATGCCGCGCGGCTGGCCCGCCCGTTTCGTGCACTGCTGCCCGACAAGCGCTTGCGCGCCATGGTCGAAATGGCCCCGGCCTCGGTTCCCAGGGTCAGCGCAAATGACAAGGGGCAGCTTCTGCCCGCCACGGGGCCCCGCCGGGCGCGGGTTGCGCTGATGATCGGCTGTGCGCAGCGGGCGCTGAACACCGATATCAATGACGCGACCATCCGTTTGTTGCGGCGTGCAGGCTGTGACGTGGTCATCCCCGAGAAGTTCGGCTGCTGCGGTGCGCTGACCCTGCATATGGGCAAGGAATCACAGGCCAAGGCAAGCGCGCGCGACAGTATCGCCCGTTTGCTTGCCGCCGAGGCCGAGGCTCCGCTGGATGCCGTTATCATCAATACCTCGGGATGTGGCACCACGATCAAGGACTATGGTCACCTGTTCCAGCATGATGACATCGCCGAGGACGCTGCACGGGTGTCGGCGCTGGCGCAGGATGTGACCGAGTTTCTGGAACGCCATGCCCTGCCCGAAGTGACCCGGCCTGGTGCGCATCGCGTCGCCTATCATTCGGCCTGCTCGCTGCAGCATGGGCAACGGATCAGATCGACACCGAAATCGCTGTTGACCCATGCCGGTTTCACGGTGGTCGAACCCGAAGATCCGCATCTGTGCTGTGGTTCGGCGGGCACCTATAACCTGCTGCAGCCGGAATTGTCGCAAGAGCTGCGCGCGCGCAAGGTTGCAACTCTGGAAGGGACCACACCCGAAATCATCGCCGCCGGGAATATCGGCTGCATGATGCAGATCGGAGGGGCGACGGCGTTGCCGGTCGTTCATACGGTGGAATTGCTGGACTGGGCGACCGGAGGGCCGCGACCGCGCGGATTGGAGAAACCGAACTGATTTTTGCGCAGGGTGATGTCTTGAACCCGAAAAAGCGATGCCTAAATCAATGATACCGGCGGCCGCAATGGCGCCGGTTCAGGCCCGCCCGATGATCGGGGGGCACCAGGAACATCGCTTATGGAAGGATGTGAACCCATGCGTAATTTTGACCTGACCCCGCTTTACCGTGCGTCTGTCGGCTTTGATCGTCTGGCCGATGTTGTTGATCGCGCCATGACGGCCGATCTGGCCGCGCCGACCTATCCGCCCTACAATATCGAAAAGACCGGCGAGGACAGCTATCGCATCTCGATTGCCGTGGCCGGTTTCTCGGCTGATGACCTGACCGTGGAAATGCGCGATGGTGCCGTGGTCGTCTCTGCCCGCAAGGCCGAGGAAGACGAAAACCGCACCTATTTGCACCGTGGCATCGCCACCCGCGCCTTTGAGCGCAAATTCACTCTGGCCGACCATGTCCGGGTCGAAGGTGCCAGCCATTCCGACGGCATGTTGCATATCGATCTGATCCGCGAAGTGCCCGAGGCACTCAAGCCGCGCCGTATCGAGATCGCCAAGACCGCACCGCGCGTCGAAAAGCTGGATTCCTGAATCCTGAACTGAAGGCGGGGTCCGGGGGCATCAGTTCCCGGGCCTTTTCCATGCGGGTTTCTCATGCAGGAATGCCGTTGGCGCGAAGGTCAGACGATGGTCACAACTTGCGCCGCGCATTCAGTGCGGCACTGATCGTGCCGTCATCCAGATAATCCAGCTCGCCGCCAATGGGCACGCCATGAGCCAGCCCGGTCACTGCAACGCCCATGTCGTTCAGGATATCGGCAATGTAATGGGCGGTCGTCTGGCCATCCACGGTGGCGTTCAATGCCAGGATGACCTCTCGCACATTCTGGTTCTCGATCCGCTCAAGCAGGGCGGGGATGCCCAGATCCTCGGGCCCGATTTCATCCAGGGCCGACAGCGTGCCGCCCAGAACGTGATAGCGCCCGCGAAAGCTGTTGCCTCGTTCCAACGCCCAAAGATCGGCGACATCTTCAACGACGCAGATTTCACCGGTGTCGCGACGCGGATCACTGCATATGGCACATTGATCGCTGTCGGTGATGTTCCCGCAGGTCAGACATTCGCGCGAATTGGTGGCGACACGATCCAGCAGCTGCGCCAGCTGTGTCATCTGTCCGCTGCGCTTGCGGATCAGTTGCAGCACGATGCGCCGGGCCGAGCGTGGCCCCAGCCCGGGCAGGCGCCCCATCAGCGTGATCAGCGCCTGTATGTCATCGCTGCCTTCGGCCATTGCCTCAGAACGGCAGTTTCATGTCTGCGGGCAGCCCCAGTTCCTGGGTGATCCGGGCCATTTCGGACTGCATCTTGTCCTGCGCACGGCGCTGTGCATCCTTGATCGCGGCAAGGATCAGATCCTCGACGACCTCTTTTTCGGTAGGCTGGAAGATCGAGGGATCAATCTCAAGGCCGGTCAGCTCGCCCTTGGCGGTCGCGGTGGCCTTGATCAGTCCGGCACCGGATTCCCCGGTGACGGTCAGCTTGTCCATGTCTTCCTGCAGTTGCTGCATGCGATCCTGCATGTCCTTGGCGGCTTTCACCATCTTGGACATGTCGCCCAGCCCGCCCAATCCTTTGAACATCTACTCAGTCCTCATCTTCGAAGGGATCCCATTCCTCGACTTCCGCGACGGGCCCCTGTGTTGCATCATGCGGGTTGGCCGCACCTTCGGCGACCGTTTCCTCGGCGATCGTTGTGTCATGTGTGATGCGCGTGACATTTTTCAATGTGGCACCGGGAAAAGCCGCCATCACCTGCTGGACGATCGGCAGTTCCATCGCCCGTTTGCGCGCCTTGGCGTTTTCGGCCTCTCGCGTTTCGGCAATCGTCGGGGCACCACCGCTGTTGGTGACCGTGACGGCCCATCGCTGACCGCCACACCAGCCCCGCAACCGCTCGGCCAGACGTTGCGCCAGATCGACCGGCGGATTGCCTCGGGGTTCGAACTCGATCCGCCCCGGACTGTATCTGGCCAGCGCCACATGGTTTTCGACCTGCACCAGCAACAGCATGTCACCCATGCGCCGGATCAGGTCCAGAACCGAGGCAAAATCGGGAAAGGCGGCAAAGGCATCCGGGGAAACCGCCAGCGCCGTGGCTGCGCCCGAGGGCTGCACCACCGCGCGTGGCGGCACGGCGCGGCGCGCCTGGGGCGCATTTCCTGCCGTGCCCGCAGGCGTGTTCCGGCGCGAAAAATCACCCGCCGCCTGTGATTGCTGTACCTTGCGGATCAGGGCGTCCGGGTCGGGCAGATCGGCCGCATGGGTCAGACGGATGATCGCCATTTCCGCCGCCATCATCGCATTGGGCGCGGCAGAGACCTCTTCCAGAGCCTTCAGCAGCATCTGCCACATGCGCGTCAGCACCCGCATCGCCAGACGGTCGGCCAGTTCCTTGCCGCGCGTCCGTTCATCCGGGGCGACGGTCGGATCCTCGATGGCATCGGGCGTGATCTTGACCACGGAAACCCAATGGGTGATCTCGGCCAGATCGCGCAGGACCGCAATGGGATCGGCTCCATCGGCATATTGTGCCTGCAGTTCGGTCAGGGCCGCCGCCGCATCGCCACGCAGCACCATCTCGAACAGGTCCAGCACCCGGCCACGGTCGGCAAGCCCCAGCATCGCGCGGACCTGCTCGGCGGTGGTTTCGCCTGCGCCATGGCTGATCGCCTGATCCAGCAGCGAAGTGGCGTCGCGGGCCGAACCCTCGGCGGCGCGGGTAATCAGCGCCAGCGCGTCCGGTGCGATCTGCGCGCCCTCGCTCCTGGCGATTCGCGTCAGCATGTCGATCATCACCTCGGGCTCGATCCGGCGCAGGTCGAACCTTTGACAGCGCGACAGCACGGTGACGGGAACCTTGCGGATCTCGGTGGTGGCAAAGATGAATTTTACATGGGGAGGCGGCTCCTCCAGCGTCTTGAGCAGCGCGTTGAAAGCGCTGGTCGACAGCATGTGAACTTCGTCGATGATATAAATCTTGTAGCGGGCGCTGGCGGCACGGTAATGCACCGACTCGATGATCTCGCGAATGTCGCCGACACCGGTGCGCGAGGCCGCGTCCATTTCCATCACATCGACATGACGGCCTTCGCTGATCGCCACGCAATGTTCGCAGACACCGCAGGGTTCGGTCGTCGGGCTGCCATTGCCGTCGGGGCCGATGCAGTTCATGCCCTTGGCGATGATCCGCGCCGTGGTCGTTTTCCCGGTCCCGCGAATCCCGGTCATGATGAAGGCCTGTGCGATCCGGTCGGCGGCAAAGGCATTCTTCAGCGTCCGCACCATCGCATCCTGACCGACCAGATCAGCAAAGGTTTCCGGCCGGTATTTCCGGGCCAGCACCTGATAATTTTGTTCGTTATCGCTCATCCACCACCCGATCTTGCCGCGACACTCTAGCCTTGCCGCCAGCGGGCGACAACCGATTCACGGTTCCTGGAATTTCATTGTGAAATCTGATCGCTTGGCAGATGCATGGCCCTGAATTTCTCCCATGCCTCGTTCAGGCTGCGGGTCCGGGCCTCGGCCAGACGCACGGCTTCAGGCGGCAGGCCGCGGGCAATGGCGCGGTCCGGATGCGCCTCGAGAACCAGCTCGCGCCAGCGTTTGCGCGCCTCGGGCAGCGGCGTGTCCGGTGCCACGCCCAGCATCTGGCAGGGAGGGCAGCCCGCATGCGGATCGTGGCGGTTGCGGATCGCCAGAATGCGTGCCGGTGACATGCCGAAGATCCGGCCGACCTCCTCGATGAAGGCAATCTCGGATTCATGCATTTCGCCATCGGCAAGGGCAATGATGCACAGCCCTTCGATCACATCGTCCAGAACCGGATCACCGGGAGGGAACATGGCTGCGATCCGGCGCGCCCAGGCGTCGAATCCGGCCACATCCTGACGCGCCAGATCAAAGACCCGGGCGGCATTCTTTTCCTCGGCACGGGGAATGATGAACACCCGGCGGAAGGCCGCCACCTCGGATCGTGCTACAAAGCCGTCGGCCTTGGCCAGCTTGGCCCCCAGCGCAATGATCGCGATGGTAAAGGCGACCGAGCGTTCCGGCGGCGTCGCGCTGCGCTGGTTGCCCAGCAAGGCGGCCAGACGGTCGGCAATGCGCTGCCAGAAGCTGCGTGGCTTTGGCAGATTTGGGCAGGGCGGGTGTTGCGCGGTCGTATCCATGGCTGCACAATATCCGGCTTTGCTGCGGGACGGTAGGGCGAACGGAGATTCGCCCGCCCCTGTCGGCTGGGCCGGCCTAGCCGCGATGCGCGCCTTCTGCCAGCTTCCTGACGAAATCTACGATTTCCGGAACCGGGCGCTTTTCGCCGATCATCTTGACGATGGCCGAGCCCACCACGCAGCCATCCGCGATCGAGGCGATGCTTTCGGCGGCCTCGGGCGTCGAGATGCCGAAGCCGACCACGACGGGCAGATTGGCGGCGGCCTGGATGCGGGCCACTTCCGGGGCCACATCAGCGGCATTTGCCGCCGCGCCGCCGGTGATGCCCGTCACGCTGACATAATACAGGAAGCCGCTGGTATTGGCGATGACGGCGGGCAGGCGGCGATCATCCGTGGTCGGGGTGGCAAGGCGGATAAAGTTCAGCCCGGCCTGATTGGCGGGAACGCACAGCTCGTCATCCTCTTCGGGCGGCAGATCTACCACGATCAACCCGTCAACGCCTGCCTCAACGGCGTCGCTGAGGAATTTTGTCACGCCCCCGGGGCGTGCATAGATCGGGTTGTAATATCCCATCAGCACGATTGGGGTCTTCGGGTCATCCTTGCGGAAGGCCCGCACCATATCCAGGGTGCGCGTCACGCTGCCACCGACCGCAAGCGCGCGCTGGCCCGCAGCCTGAATCGTCGGGCCATCTGCCATCGGATCGGTGAAGGGCATCCCCAATTCGATAACATCGACCCCGGCGTCCGGCAGGGCGCGCATGATTTCAAGCGCGGTCGCGTCGTCGGGATCGCTTGCCATCATATAGGCAACGAAAGCCTTTTTGCCCTGTGATTTCAGTGCCGCGAATGTGTCATCGATTCTGGTCATGGCCCGTCCCTGAAGTGCTTGCCCCCAGCACTAGCCCCGTTCCGCGGCTTTCGCAATCCGCTGCGCAGGCTGGACTTGCGCGGCGCAGATGCCTAAGTAACCGCGAAATTCAGGAAAAGGTGCATCAATGGGCTTTCGCATGGGAATCGTCGGGTTGCCGAATGTCGGGAAATCCACGCTGTTCAACGCGCTGACGAAAACTGCCGCCGCGCAGGCCGCAAACTTTCCCTTCTGCACGATCGAGCCGAATGTCGGCGAGGTTGCGGTGCCGGATCCTCGTCTGGACAAGCTGGCTGCAATTGCCGGGTCGAAGCAGACCATCCCGACACGGATCACCTTTGTCGATATCGCGGGTCTGGTCAAAGGTGCCAGCAAGGGCGAAGGTCTGGGCAACCAGTTCCTGGCCAATATCCGCGAAGTGGATGCCATCGCCCATGTGCTGCGCTGTTTCGAAGACGGCGATGTGACCCATGTCGAAGGCCGCGTGGATCCCCTGGCCGATGCCGAGGTGATCGAGACCGAGTTGATGATCGCCGATATGGAATCGATCGAGCGTCGGCTGGCGAACCTGCAGCGCAAGCTGAAAGGCAATGACAAGGAGGCTCAGGATCAGGACCGGCTGCTGAAGCAGGCGCTGACCGCGCTGGAGGCGGGCCGCCCCGCTCGCAGCATCGAGGTTGCGCCGGATGATCTCAAGGCGTGGAACATGCTGCAACTGCTGACCGCCAAGCCGGTGCTTTTCGTCTGCAACGTTGCCGAGGACGAGGCCGCCAAGGGTAACGCCCTGTCCGACAAGGTTGCACAGATGGCCGAGGCGCAGGGCGCAGGGCATGTCGTCATTTCGGCGCGGATCGAAGAAGAGATCAGCCAGCTGGAAAGCGATGAAGCCGAGATGTTCCTGACCGAGATGGGACTGGACGAGGCCGGTCTGGACCGACTGATCCGCGCGGGCTACGACCTGCTGGGGCTGAAGACCTATTTCACCATCGGTCCGAAAGAGGCGCGGGCCTGGACGATCACCAAGGGCACTCTGGCCCCCCAGGCCGCCGGGGTCATTCACGGTGATTTCGAGAAAGGCTTCATCCGCGCCGAGACGATCGCCTATGACGACTATATTGCCGGCAATGGCGAGGCTGGCGCGCGCGATGCCGGCAAGCTGAGGGTCGAGGGAAAATCCTACGAAGTGGCGGATGGCGACGTGCTGCACTTCCTGTTCAACGCCTGAAGAGCCTCATCCGCAACAGTTTTTCCGCCCGCCATGCGACGTCATGGCGGGCTGTTTCCGGTGAGCTTCAGACGGAGGAAAGGAAAATTCCCGCTGTTTTGCAGCAAAAAAACAATTGCTTGCCCGGTGTTTCCCATATCCGCGAAAAAGCACTTGTCAGTCTTTGGCAAGCTGAATATACGGATCAGCGGAGACGTGGCCGAGTGGTCGAAGGCACACCCCTGCTAAGGGTGCAGGCCCGAAAGGGTCTCGAGGGTTCGAATCCCTTCGTCTCCGCCACTTATCTTTCTGAAATCGCTCTCCCTATACGGACGCAGCCGGATTTTTCCGTTGTTTTCGAGGGTTATGCGGGAGGGGCTATTCACCACGCCCGGCGCGAGACGGCCGAAATCGGTCTCTCAGGGCCGAAATTCTCTGAACCTGTTGCCTGCGCCGGTTTGGTGAATTTTTCGCAAGTAATTGATCGGGCTCGGAAAATATGTAGCGCGACCTGAACACTTCGATTGCGGTGGCAACACCGGAAAAGCGACCGGCACCGGACGTTCGCCAACAAGTGCATGCCCGGCGTGAACCCTAATGTTCGCTCCGGGCTGCTCCTCTTTCCGGCAATTTCGCCCCTGGCGACGTCAATCGGTAGCCTTCTCAAAACCAAGTGGTAGCGGCGTGATTCCAAGCTCTTTCAGATACCTATTATGCGTCGCGGCCGCCGAACTGATTTGCGTCTGGAGATCCGAGAGGTGTTTATGCACACTGACAAGATCGACCTCTTCCTCGGGCTCAGCAGTACTGACGTATCGAGAGATGTTGAGGTTGAAATCATGCTCTTTTTCAATCTCGTCGAGACTCACGACTCGCGAATAGCGGTCCTCTTCTTTCCTGTGCTGATAGGTTTCTACGATTTTGTTGATATGCTCCTGCAGCAGCGTGTTTTGCCGTTTTCCCGGTTGGTAGTGCTCGGCCGCATTGATGAAGAGAACGTCATCGGTCCGCTTGCATTTCTTCAGCACCAGGATGCACACCGGAATTCCGGTCGAGTAGAACAGCTTGGCCGGCAGGCCGATGACCGTGTCAATGTTCCCGTCCTTCAGAAGCTTGGTGCGAATCTTCTTCTCTGCCCCACCCCTGAACAGCACACCGTGCGGCAGAATGATCGCCATGGTTCCGTCCTTCGCGAGGAAGTGGAATCCGTGCAAAAGAAAGGCGAAGTCGGCCGCTGATTTCGGCGCGAGCCCGTAGACCTTGAAGCGGAAGTCCTTCGCCATCTCCTCGCTCGGCTCCCAGCGCAGGGGCTGGGTGCGACGGGCCATGCCCTGTCGCGACATCTGCACGATGCCGGGGCGGAACTGGTCGTGGCGGATGTCAACAACGACGCGGTGCGTCGCGCGGTTGCGGAATTCGGGGCGACGGCGGTTGAGCCAGACTGCATCCATACGGCAGATGTCGATGTATTCGCACCTTGTGCCCTTGGTGCCGGATTGAACGATCAAACGATCCCCGAGATCAAGGCCAGGGCCATTTGCGGGCTTGCCAATAACCAACTGGCCGAAGCCCGGCACGGCGAAATGCTGCGCCAGGCAGGAATTGCCTATGTGCCCGATTACGTGGTGAACGCGGGGGGGGGATGATGGGGGCCTCGACCGTGATTTTTTCCCAGCCATCGCGCGAAGCGTCGATCAGGCAGATCGAAGGGTTGCAGGGCAAGATCAAGGAGATCCTGACCCGTGCGCTGCGTGAGCGAAAACCAAGTTCCGAGATCGCGGATGCGATGGCACGTGAACGGATCAATTCCGAGGGGAAATGCTGATGCCCGCCTATGTCGTGTCGATGATGTCGATCCATGATGTCGAAACATACAGGAAATATGCCGACCGCACCCCGCCTCTTGTCAGGAAACATGGTGGCAGGTTCCTGACCCGGGGCGAAGCCTTCACCTGTGTCGAGGGGAATGACTATGACGGGCGTCTGGTGATCCTTGAATTTCCGTCCAGGGCAGATGTCGAGGCGTGGTTCAATGACCCCGAGTATCAGGAGGCCATGGTCTTTCGACAGGCTGCTTCGACCATGCATTACCTGCTGTTGCAGGAAGGAGGCCAGAATACCGAAGACCCTGATCCGAAACTCTAGCGCAGCCAGGGAAATGGCCGTCTTTGCAACCCGTCCGCAGTCCAGCACGCAGGGAAAGCTGTCATGGCTCATGCAATCGTAATCAGGGAATATGGTGGATCAGAGGTGCTGATCTGCGAGGAGGTCACGGTCGGTGAGCCAGGTGCCGGTCAACTGCGCATTCGGCATACCGGGATCGGGGTGAACTTCCATGATGTCTATGTGCGCTCGGGCCTTTACAAGACGCTGACCTTGCCGGGAGTTCCGGGGTGTGAAGCGACGGGTGTCGTGGAAGCTGTCGGCCCCGAGGTTTCCGGCTTTCAGGTCGGGGATCGGGTCGCCTATGTGACGGGACGCTATGGGGCCTATGCCTCGCACAGGCTTCTGTCTGCGGACCTGGCCGTGCCGATGCCCCCGGGCGTAGGGGATGCGGCACCGGCTTCGAACCTGTTGCGTGCGATGACCGTGGAAATGCTGACCGGGCCTGTATGCAGGATCCGTCCCGGCATGAGCGTCTTGGTGCATGCGGCAGCCGGGGGTGTCGGGCGCATGCTGTGTCAGGCTCTTTCAAATCTTGGGGCGAGCGTGATCGGAACCGTCGGAACGGCCGAAAAGGCCGAAATAGCCAGGGCCAATGGCTGTACCCATACCATTCTTTACCGCCAGCAGGATTTCACCAGGGCCGTGGCTGACATCACCAATGGCCGGGGTGTTGATGTCGTCTATGACTCGGTGGGGGCTGACACGTTCAAGGGGTCGGTCGAAACTCTGGGGTACTGTGGCCACCTGGTGAATTTCGGTCAATCATCCGGGCCAATCGAACCAGTCTTGATGAGCACGCTTGCGGCCAGGTCGCTGACCCTGTCCCGGCCCATCCTGTTTCATTACCTGCGCGACCCCATCCAATATCGTGCAATGGCCGAAAATGCCTTGCAAAAATTCGCATCCGGTCGCTTGCAACCACCGGAGCCGACGCCTGTGCCGCTTGCCGATGCGCAAAGGGCGCATGACATTCTGGAGGGTATGGCAGGTGGGGGCGCGCTTCTGCTCGTTCCCTGAGCACGAATACGAAGTCGATCCTGGATCGAATGCGGCAGCGAGAAGGCAGGTCTTGAGCCCTGTTCTGCTGCAAGGCATCAGGTTGCCGATGGGGGGCTGGCCGGATTTCTCCGGCCAGATGTCGCTTCATTCACCGGGAACGCCCATCAGGTCCGGCTCCTTGTGGTGATGATGCTCTTTCACTGGGCGCATGAAGAAGTTGGCGAAAAAGGCCACGACCAACAATGCCGCCATGCAATACATGGTGGTGTTGTAAAGGCTGGGCGTCGGGTCCACCGTGCCGGCCGGGGCGATTTCCATCAGGCGCGCGATGGTGACCGTATGGGCATCCACCAGGGCCTGCAACTGCGAGATCGGCGCACCAAAGGTATCTTCAAAGACCGCGGGATCGACCCGTCCGGCCAGATCATTGATCGCGCTGGTGACCGACACCTGGCGCAGCGAGGTGATGGCCAGCGGTCCCAGAACGCCTGCCGTCGACCATGCGGTCAGCAGACGGCCGTGGATGCCACCGACATGCATGGTGCCGAACATGTCGGCCAGATAGGCCGGGATCGTCGAGAAACCGCCACCATACATCGAGAAGATGATCATCGTCGCGACATAGAAGCCGATCAGGTAGAACATCGACGGAGAGTTGGCGCCCGCCGTGGCAAAATAGGGGATCGACAGATACAGCGCCGTGCCCAGCACGAAGAAGCACATATAGGTCGTCTTGCGCCCGATGTAATCCGAGGTCGAGGCCCAGAAGAACCGGCCCAGCATGTTGAAGACCGAGATCATCAGGACATAGGTCGAGGCAAACCCGGCGGTGACGACAAGCGGCATCATGGTGCCGAAGATCTCGCTCATCATGGTCTTTGCCACGCCGATCACGCCGATCCCGGCGGTCACGTTCAGGCACAACATCAGCCACAGCTGCCAGAACTGCGGCGTCTTCAGCGCCTGGTCGATGTCGACATTGTTCTGCGAGACGAGGCCCGAGGATGCGGGTTTGGGTTGCCAGCCTTCGGGTTTCCAGTCCGGGGCCGGGACGCGATACTGGAAGGCCGCGATCATCATCACGATGAAATAGACGATACCAAGCGTCATGAAGGTGGCCGCGGCGCCGGTATTTCCGGTGCCAACCACATAGACGCCCGCCTGACCGCCCAGCTCGGCCGCCTGCGAGGCGGTCGCAATGACCACTTCGACCTGGCCTGCCGCTGTTTCCGCAAAGATGCGGCCATTCTGGATGGTCGTGGAGACGGCCTCTTGCGTGCCCAGATATTCCGGGGCGCGCTCATAGATGTTCAGCAGCCAGCCCTTGACCGGGGCCGCGATCATCGCGCCACCGCCAAAGCCCATGATGGCCATGCCGGTCGCCATGCCGCGCCGGTCGGGGAACCACCGCAGCAGCGTCGAAACAGGCGAGACATAGCCAAGACCCAGGCCGCAGCCGCCCAGCACGCCGTAACCCAGATAGATTAGCCAGAGCTGGTGGCTGGAAATGCCAAGCGAGCCGATGATGAAACCGCCGCCCCACAGGAAGGCGGCAGCGACCCCGACCATTCTGGGGCCGACCTCTTCCAGCCATTTCCCCGCGAAGGCGGCGGAAAGACCAAGGAAGACGATCGCCACCGAAAAGATCCAGACGACCGAGCTGAGGCTCCAGTCGCCTGCAGCCGGAGAGACCACGCCAAGCTGGCGCGTGAGCGCCGGGTTGAATACCGACCATGCATAGACCGAGCCGATGCACAGGTGAATTGCGATGGATGCCGGCGGAACCCGCCAGCGGTTATAGCCGGGTTCGGCGACGATATTGCTCTTGTGCAGAAAGCCGAGCGCGCCGCCACCTTGGGCGTCATTCATTTGGTTGTCCTCCCTCTCTCGTCAGACCTGGGCGGCGTGCCTCCACCCGAGGCGCGCGACCCGTCAAACCGGCATGCGGCGGCATGCCACATCGAGTTTTGGGCAGGAGAATGTAGTTCTGTCAAATATATTATCGTTTTAAATCAATATGATATATGGACATTCTGATCCGGTATCTGCCTGCTTTGGGGTTGGTTCGGGACATTTTGTCCTCGCGGCGGGCAAGGGGGCTGGCAAAGCGGGACATTCTGTCCGTTTCAATTCAAATCGGTTGCGGGCAGGAAAATCACGAAGCGGCTGCCCTGTCCGGGTTCCGACGTCACGGTAATACGCCCACCGGCGCGACTCACCAATGTCTGGCTGATCGACAACCCCAGACCGGTGCCCACGGCATGTTTGGTGGTGAAGAAGGGATCAAAGATCCGACGCAGCGTGTCGGGGGGAATGCCTGTCCCATTGTCCTCGACGATGATTTCCACGCCTTGCGGCGCATTCTGCACCACAAGCTGCAGCTGGCCACCCTCGGGCATGGCATGGACCGCGTTCAGGATCAGGTTGACGATCACCTGCTGCAATTCGGTGCGCGCCATCAGCACCTTTCGCGCCGAGCTGAAATCCGTCTGTGCCTCGATGCCGTTGGCTTCGGTCTGGTGACGGGTCAAGAGCAGGCAGTCACGCACCACCTCGGCGGGTGAAATGACATTGGCAGCACCGGAATATTCGTTGGGGCGTGCGAATTGCAGCAGCTTCGATACGATGGATCCGATGCGATAGACCTGATCGTCGATCAGCCGGAATTCGGTGTCCACAGTGCTGGCATTTTCGCCCAGGAGGCTGCGCGCGACCTCAAGGTTGCCCTGAATCACTGCAATCGGATTGTTGATCTCATGCGCGACCGAGGCGGTGATTTCCCCGACGGCCGCCAGCTTTTCCGACATGATCAGGCGCTCGGTCGTTTTCTCAAGCTTGCGATTGGCGATACGCAGATCGGCGGTTCGTTCCTCGACCTTTTGTTCAAGGCTGTTGGCCCAGTCGCGCAACTGGCGGTCACGCTCCTGTATCTGGTCAAGCAGGTCGTCCAGATGGCTGGCCACCTGCGCGATTTCCCCGGCATCGCCAGTATCGCCGTTGCGGGCCTGCCAGTCCCCGGCTTCGACCCTTGCGATGGTCTGGGTCATGCGTTCCAGCGGCAGAAAGATCCGCCCGGCCCATCTGAGGAAGATCGGCACCGAGGCAGCCGCGATCAGCAGGAAGACCAGCGTGATCGTCAGCACCGACATTATCTTGGCCTGCCGGAAAGGGGTTTCCAGAAAGCCGACGTACAGCATGCCGACCCGATTGCCAAAGCTGTCGACAATGGGTTCATAGGCCGAGATATACCAGTCATTCACCACAAAGGCCCGGTCAAGCCAGGTTCGCCCCTGGTCCAGCACCCGCGCGCGCACCGCAGCCGAGACCCGTGTGCCCAGAGCGCGGACATTTTCGAACAGCCGCACATTGGTCGAGATGCGCACATCTTCAAGGAACAGCGTTGCGGTACCCTTGCTGCCCTCGGGCAGGCTTTGCTCGCGATAGACCAGCGCATTGATCGTATCGATGAAATCCAGATTGCCGTTCAGCAGTCGTCCCCCCACCAGTGCCGCTCGACGTCCGTCGGGCAAAAGGACCGGGGCGGCGGAATGGATGATCATGCCCCGATCCTCGACCTCGCGATCGGTTGGTGTGGCCGCGACCGTCGGCACCAGATGCGTCGCCGCGCGATCTGACAGTCCCGGCACAAGCTGGTCCATTTCCGGTGCCGACAGAATGTCGATGGCGCTTTCGGTTGCACCGCTCAGGGCGGATTGCACCACCGGCCATCTGACCGGTTCAAAGCCGCCGGGGCCGTGATCACCGGTTGTCAGATAGAGGAAATCCAGTTGCAACGCATCTCGCCGCTCTTCCAGCAGCCCCGCCAGTGCATCCTGCTGATCCAGCGCGTCGCGCAGCGTGACCGAGCGGGCGATGGCATCCAGCCGTTCGCCCGACAGTTCCATCAGCCGCGCCAGATATTGATCGGCAATGGTCAGATCGCCATTCACCTTGGTGATCAGGATGTCGTCGACCTTGCCCGACCATCGCCACATGGTGCTGCCCAGCATCAGGGGCAAGAGTACCAGCATCGGCAATAGCGCGATGACCAGAAGCCGCATCCGGACCGACTGCAGGAAACGCGGTACGCGCGTCATGGATCAAAGGCCCCACGCCGCGCATTTGCGGTCAATGGTCTTGCGCGAGACCCCAAGCCGGCGCGCGGCCTCGGTCCGGTTGCCGCCCACGGCTTCCAGGGCGCGCAGGATCTGGCGGCGTTCCATCTGGTCAAGGGGTTCGATGGGTGCGGCGCTGGCAGATTTGCCGCCAAGTGTCTCGAGGGGGAAATGCCCGAAGATCAGCGAGCGCTCGATGAAATTGCGCAGTTCGCGGATATTGCCGGGCCAGTCGTGGCGCAGCATCGCGGCCCGCACCGGCGGGTCGATCTCCAGTCGCGTCAGGCCAAGGCGCTGCGACAGGTCGTTCAGATACATCTCGGCCAGTTCCAGCACATCGGTGCCGCGATGCGCCAGTGGTGGCATCTGGATGTTCAGGACATCTATGCGAAAGAACAGATCAGCACGAAAACGGCCCTCGGCGACCTCCTGTTCGAGTGATTTCGATGTGGCCAGAATGAAACGCGCGTCCAGTTGCAGGCTGCGCTCGGTGCCCACTGGTCGTACCAGCCCATCCTCCAGAACCCGCAACAGGGCCGATTGCGCAGGCGCGTCCAGTTCCGCGACCTCGTCGATGAAGACAGTACCCCCCTGGGCCGAGACCAGCAGACCTTCGCGCGCGGTGGTCGCGCCGGGGTGGATGCCCGCGGCATGGCCGTAGAGTTCGACCTCGATCATGTCACTGGGGATGGTTGCGCAGTTGATCGGTACGAATGGATGGCGTGCCCGTGCCGAGGCAGCGTGCAGATGCCGCGCGGCAACCTCTTTGCCCGAGCCGGAAGGCCCGGTGATCAGCAATGGCGTATCGACATCCTTGACCCGGTCCAGCGTGTCCCGGATGGCGCTGATCTCGGGGGATGTTCCCAACAGCCTGTTCCGCTGGCGCCGTCCCAGATCGGACTGGTCCAGTTCGTGGCGCAACAGGCGGTTTTCCCGGCGCAGCATGGCTGTCTGCTGGCAGCGGCGCAGGGCGTTCAGCAGTTGATTGCTGCGAAAGGGCTTGAGAAGGAAATCCGACGCGCCGGCCCGCATGGCGGCAATGGCGGTTTCCAGATCGGCATAGGCGGTCACCATGATCACATCGGTGACGCCGCCCTTGGTGTTCTGTTCGGCCAGCCAGTCCAGGCCCTTGCGCCCCGGCATCACATTGTCCAGCAACATGATGTCGAAATGCCGTGCGGACAGCTGCGCCGCCGCCTCGTCGGTATTGGCGGCTTCCACGACGGTCCTGCAATGGGGCGCCAGAGTCTTGACCAGAAAGTTGCGCATTCCCGGTTCATCATCCACGACCAGAATACTGGCCTGGGCCAGCGCCTCGGTCAGGTGACCGTCTTGGCGGATGTCTGCCTCCTCCACCAGAGCCTCCCTCTCTCGCGGTTTGGATTGCATCATGGCGAAAGCAGCGCGGGCGTCTAGGGACAATTTCCTTCCCCGCGCGCCGTCTCTCCGGCAAAAGCCGGTTGCCCGCGGAACGCGGAACATGAGACTAGATGGCAGACAGTTTGCGCGTCCCGCCCATGGACGTGACGCGATCGATCAGGAGGGACGAAAGATGAAACATTGGCACTGCGCTGGGCTGGTCGGCGCGATGATCCTGGCGGCCGGGGTGGCCGGGGCAGAGACGCGGCTGACCTATAAATCGGCAAAGACCGGCACATCCTATTACCAGATGGGTGTAGAACTGTCCGAGGCGGTCAAGGCCGCGACGGATGGCGATATCACCATGACGGTCGAGGAAAGCCAGGGGTCGGTTCAGAACGTGATGGAGGTGCGCGGACGCGGAGGCGACTATGTCTTTACCGGACCTCCTTCACTGGTGGGGGCCGCACAGGCCGGGACGGGGCCTTTCGAGGGCAAGGGCAATCCGAAGTTCGAGAACATCCGTGCCTTGTTCCCGATCCCTTCGTTGACCATGCATTTCGTGCTGGCGGGGAATGAGGGGACGACGACTCTGGACGCACTGGAGGGCAAGAAGATCCTTTTGGGCAAGGGCAGTTTCGGGGCAACCGAAGGCGCGAAATATCTGGATCTGTTCGGACTGACCGACAAGATCACGGTTGCAGATGCCGAACTGTCGAATGCCGGTGACGCGTTGACGAACGGGCAGATTGACGGCTTTGTCACGGCGGGCAGCTATCCTGCACCCAATGTCGTCGAGGCGGCTGCCAGCGAAGGTGTGCGTGTCCTTTCGTTGAGTGATGAACAGATCGCCCAGACGGGACGGGACAAGGTGGTCATCCCCGCCGATGTCTATCCGGGGCAGGCGGGCGACATCACCACCACGGGTCTGACGGTTGTGGCCTTTGCCTCGACCGAAATGGATGATGACACCGCCTATGAACTGACCAAGGCATTCTGGTCGCAACGCGACAGGATGGCCGAGACTGCGCCCTGGTGGGCAGGTGTGAATACCGATCAGGTGGCCGGAATCGGGGCGCTGCATCCGGGTGCGGCACGTTATTATGAAGAGATCGGAGTGGCGACGCCTCAATGACGATGACTTCGATGTCCAGAACGCGGCGGCTGGCAATGCTGGCCGCCGCGATCCTTTTGGTCGGCTTCCATCTGGGGCTGGTCTTTTCGGGGATCGTGCCGAATCTGGTTGCGCGTCCACTGCATCTGGCGCTGATCCTGCCCTGGGTGTTCTTTTTTGCCACGCCGCGCGGGCGGGTTGCAGGGCTGTTTGGAATGCTGTTGGGCGCGGCGGGCATTGCGGCCGCGATATGGATCGCGCTGAACGCGGACCGACTGGCCGATCAATACGGCTTTGTCGAAACGTGGTTCCAATATGTTGTCGGGGCGGTGCTGCTTCTGTCAGTTCTTGAGGCTGCACGCCGGGCGATCGGCTGGCCCTTGCCACTGATAGCCGCCATCGGATTGCTCTATGCGGGGTTCGGTCAATATGTGCCCGGAGAATTCGGCCATGCCGTCCTGCCCGCCGCAAGCCTGATGGGCACGCTGACTCTGGCCGAGGGTGGAATATTCGGCCAACTGGCGGGGGTGTCAGTCGGCGTTGTCGCCATCTTCGTCATCTTCGGCGCGGTGCTGAATGCCGGTGAGGCGGGGCAGGGCTTCATGAACCTGTCTGCCGCTGCCGCCGGTCGGCTGCGGGGCGGGGCCGGGAAGGTCTCGGTCGTTGCCTCGGCACTCTTCGGTTCGATCTCGGGCTCGGCTTCGGCAAATGTCGCCTCGACAGGGGCCGTGACCATTCCGGCGATGATCCGCCTGGGCTATCCGCGGCGCATTGCGGCGGCAGTCGAGGCGGTTGCCTCATCCGGTGGCCAGATCATGCCGCCGCTGATGGGGGCAGGAGCCTTCGTCATGGTCGAGCTGACCGGCACGCCCTATACACAGATCATCTTTGCAGCCTTGCTGCCGGCGCTGCTCTATTTCGTCGTGGTCTGGTTCGGGATCGATGCCTATGCCCGTCGATTCAATCTGGGGGCCTTGCCGGCCGATCAGCGCCCGTCCCTGCAGGAAGTGGCGATCACATCCGCCTTTTTCGCGGTGCCTTTCGCTGTCTTGTTGGGTGGCATGTTCTGGATCGGCTATACGCCGCAGTATTCGGCGGCCCTGGCCATTATTTCCGGATCGCTGCTGTTGCTGTTCGGGGCGGACATGCGCATGGACCTGGCGCGGGCCCTGACGCGGGCCGAGACCGCGCTGATCGGGGCCGCGCGGCAGGTTGCCATGATCGCCTCGATCATTCTGTGCGCGTCGATCATTGTAGGCGTCCTGGCGATGACCGGGCTTGGCGTGAAGATCACCTCGCTGATTCTTTCCGCGTCGAACGGTCAGATCTGGCCGACGCTGATCCTGACCGCGCTGGCCTGTCTGGTGCTGGGCATGGAGGTGCCGACAACTGCAGCCTATGTGATCTGCATCTCGGTTGCAGGACCGGCGCTGACATCGTTGGGGCTGGAACCCTTGCAGGCCCATCTGTTCGTCTTCTGGTTCGCACTGTTGTCGACGATCACTCCGCCGGTTTGCGGGGCGGTCTTCATCGCGGCGGGGATGGCCCAGGAAAACTGGCTGCGCGTCGCCGCAACCGCCATGGCGCTGGGCGTGGGGCTGTATCTCATCCCGATTGGCATGGTGGCACAGCCCGATCTGATCCGTCTGGCCGATGCGCCAGTGCCCGCGGTGATTGCAGCCTTGCTGGTGGGTGGAGGATGCCTGATCATCGCCTATGGGCTGATCTCGGTGCAAAGCCTGTGGAAATCGGCGCTCGCCCTCATCCTTGGACTTGGCATCATCTACGGTCTTCCGGCGTTGATATAGCGACCGGCAGAGCATGGTGCAGATTGCGACGGGCCTGTCAGTTGGGCCCGTTGCGCGATTGTCTGGCCTGCAGCGACGCCATGACATATCCCATCAGCATCGCCATGCCGATATGGCCGACAAGGGAAGACTGCGTGTAAGCGCCGAAACCCATCATGAAGCTGCGTCCGACCAGTGGCGCCAGAAGACCCTGTGCAACGAACCACAGGATCAGACCGGCAATTGCGCCCGCAAGAACCAGGTTTCGTTTCAGGATCAGATGGGTCATCCACAGGAAGCCCGAAAATCCGATCGTGCCGATCGCGACATGCAGGATGAATCCGGCCCAATACGGGACAGGGATGCCAAATCCGATCCTGATCAGCGCAACAACCAGATTCGCCGGTGCAAGCGCCACGCCGAACAGCAGGGGCGAGATCAGCCAGGCATAGATTTCGAATGCGATTTCACCGGCCAAGCCGGCCAGCAAAAGATTCCTGAATAGGTGACGGCTCATCATGTCGGTCGTTCTTTCCTGCTGGGTGGCGGGCGAAAGGAACCCGGCGTGAAGAACGCACGGGAAATGAGGGGCGGACTTGCAAGAGGCCGCTGAATGGCGTCTAGCCAATCTTGAATGAATGCTCAACAATATACTTGAGCGTTCGTTCAACAATTGGTGAGCGGCTGCGCTGCATGAGGCGTGGCGCCACCTTCCTGTCATTCTTGCCTGATTTTCACTCAGTCCCGGTTCCGGACTCTCTGAGTGTGCACAGGTCATCCCGTTGCGATGGCGCGGGTATCAAATGCTTTGATTTCTTCAGGGCAGGCATTCTTATGGATGGGCATAATAATGATAAACGAAGAGAACACCGATGACCGATACCAACAGGGGGACGGCCCCCGTCCTTTCCGTGTGCGATCTGACAGTCGCCTTGCCCGGAAAACATGACCGTCCTTATGCCGTGCAGGATATCAGTTTCGATCTGATGCCTGGCGAAATCCTTTGCATCATCGGGGAGTCCGGCTCGGGGAAATCCGTCACTGCCAATGCGGTGATGGGGCTCTTGCCCGACGTGATGACCGTCGAACGTGGCAGGATTGATTTCAAGGGAAAGGCCCTGCTTGACCTGCCCGAGGCCGAGTTGCGCAAACTGCGCGGACGTGCGGTTTCGATCATCTTTCAGGATCCGCTGTCTGCCCTGAACCCCCTGATGACCGTCGGAGACCAGATTCGCGAAGTGCTGGACACGCATGGGATCGGCACCAAGGGCAGCCGTGCCGAGCGGGTGGTCGAGATGCTGACAGAGGTCGGTCTGCCCGATCCGCTGCTGATCCAGCATCAATATCCGTTTCGCCTGTCTGGTGGGCAGCGACAGCGCGTCATGATCGCCATGGCCTTGGCGCTTGATCCCGATATCCTGATTGCGGATGAGCCAACCACCGCGCTGGATGTCACCACGCAGGCGCAAATCCTGGACCTGATTGCCCGCATTCAAAAACACAAGGGCATGAGCGTCATGTTCATCACCCATGACTTCGGCGTGGTGGCCGAAATCGCGGATCGGGTGATCGTGATGGAACAGGGCCAATTGGTCGAGCAGGGCGATGCCCATTCGGTGCTGACCGCGCCCCGGCATCCCTACACAAGAAAACTGATCGCCGCCGTGCCGAAGATGCGTGAAGATGATCGCGCGCGCGACAAGAAGCGCAGCGTCGTCCTGAACGTCCGCAATCTGCACAAGACCTATCGCACGCGCAGCGGACTCATGGGGCGAATGCGCGAGGTCAATGCTGTGAATGACATCAGCTTTACCCTGCATGCCGGTGAAACCATCGGCATCGTCGGAGAATCCGGCTCGGGGAAATCCTCGATGGGAAAAGTGCTGATGAAACTGATTTCCGCCGACAGCGGAGAGATCCGCTTTCAGGGGGAAAACACGCTGGCCATGTCCGAGGAGGAATTCCGCCATCTGCGCCCCCTGATCCAGATGATCTTTCAGGATCCCTTTGCCTCGCTTAATCCCCGTTTCACGATCGGGCAGGCGCTGACCGTGGGACCGATCGCCCACCGTCTGCTGACGCATCGGGATGCACGAAAAAAAGCCGAGGGTATTCTGGAGCTTGTCGGCCTCGACGCCTCTGCCTTTGATCGCTATCCGCATGAATTTTCGGGGGGGCAGCGACAAAGGGTCGGCATTGCCCGCGCGCTTATGTTCGACCCCGAGGTGATCGTCGCAGATGAGGCTGTCTCTGCGCTGGATGTCTCCATTCAGGCGCAGGTTCTTGAATTGCTGGACCAAATCCGGCGCGAACGCAAATTGGCCATGGTATTCATCACCCATGACCTGCGCGTTGCCAGCCAGATCTGCGACGAGATCATCGTGATGCATCGCGGCAAGATGGTGGAATGCGGTCCGCCCAGCCAGATTTTCCAGCGGCCGCAGCATGACTATACGCGCTCTCTTGTCGCCGCCATTCCCGGTATTGATGCCGCCTGATGGGCGGAATTGCCGCGCCGATGCAAGAGGGGTGACCGCCGGATGCCCCTCTTTCTTGTTTGACGACCGCGAGGTGGTCCGCGCCGCGCGATAAGGGCGCAGGCATCGGGGCTGCCGGGATCTTGCGTGTGGGATCACAGAGAAAGCCATGCCCAAAAGAGGGGCAATCATCGCCCGCTTCAGATCCGATAGTTGTATTTCACAACTTATTTCTTGCGCGAAACCGATTTTGGCCCAAGCATGAACACAGGATGACAGGGAAGACCCATGGCATGACTAAAAGGCCCACTGATCAGGATATGGACGCACCGATCACGATTGGCGGGCTGCACATAGATGTGCTGGATGGTGCCTTCAGCTGGTATATCCGATCTCTCGATTCGGTCGTGTCCCGGGATCTGGATCGACGCATGGCGCATCTTGACGTGGCCAGGGGCAAGGGAAAGATCACCGCCTTGCTTTTGGTCGATGACTATCCCGGCGTTCGTCCGTCGCAAATTTCCGAAGTCCTGATGAGAGACCGTCCCGCAACGGGCCGGATCATCGATACCCTTGTAAAGGCAGGTGACATCCGGCGGGAAACGGCCGCCGGGGACCAGCGTGCCCAGGCGCTCTACATCACCCCGCAAGGGCACAGGGTTGCCGAGGAAGTTCGCCAGATCATTCGCCAGCAGGAAGAGGAGTTCTTCGATTTCATCGCTCCGGACGACCGGCGGGAATTCATGCGCATGCTCAAGCGTGCCTATCTGAACATGAGAAAGAAACGCCCATGACCCAGTCTCAAGTAGCCCTTGTTTCCGGTGCCAGCCGCGGCATTGGTGCCGCCACTGCCAGAACCTTGTTTGATGCGGGCTGGCAGGTGTCACTGGGAATGCGGACTCCGGTCATGCCGGAATGGGCCGAAGCGGCCCCCGAGCGTGTGCATCTGTTCACCTATGATGCGTTCGAAGCCGAAAGCCCCCGGAACTGGGTCGCCGAAGTGATGGGGATCTGGGGGCGGATCGATGCCGTGGTTGCCAACGCCGGGATCGCGACCACAAAGACCCCGATAGAGATCACCGACGAGGAAATGTCCCGGCTTCTGGAGGTGAATGTCCAGGGGCCACGCAGGCTTGCGGCGGCCTGCTGGGATGCGCTGGCCCGATCCGGGCGGGGCAGGGTGATCATCCTGGGATCGCTGTCGGGAAAGCGGGTCAAATCGGCCAGGTCGGGTTCATATGCGATTTCCAAATTTGCGGCGGTCGGTCTGGCCCATGCCCTGCGTCACACGGGCTTTGAGCAGGGCATTCGTGCGACGGCGGTCTGTCCGGGATTCGTTGCCACGGATATGGCCATGGGGCTGACGGAGCGATCCAGCAAGGCGATGACCCAGCCCGGCGATCTGGCGCGGGTGATCCGGATGCTGATCGAACTGCCCAATGAGGCCAGCGTCGCCGAGTTCTGCGTGAATTGCCAACTTGAGGAGAGTTTCTGATGCCCGGTCCTTTCGTGACGCCTGTTCATGGTGATCTGGAGTTGCCACGGAAAGTTGACGTGGTGGTCATTGGCGGGGGCATCATCGGATGTTCAGCGGCGCTTGAACTGGTCGACCAGGGGCTGAAAGTGGCGCTTTGCGAAAAGGGCGGGATCGCCCATGAGCAATCCAGCCGCAACTGGGGCTGGGTGCGCATCACGCGCCGCGATCCGCGCGAAATCCCCTTGATGGCCGAGGCCCTGCGCATCTGGCCGACCCTGGCGGAACGCACGGGGCGCGATCTGGGCTATGAGCGGGCCGGGATCGCCTTTGTCTGCCGGACGGCCAAGGCCTTTGCCGAACACGAACGCTGGCTTGAACATATCAAGGATTATCAGTTCGACAGCAGGATGCTGTCGGCCGAAGAATTCGCAGCCATGACACCGGGGATGCAGATGCCCATCGAGGGGGCGCTGTTCACCTCGGCCGACGGTCGTGCCGAACCCCAGAAGGCCGCACCTGCAATTGCGGAGGCCGCGCGGGATCGTGGTGCGCATATCCTGACCGAATGTGCCGTGCGCGGGATCGAGACCAAGGCAGGGGCCGTATGCGGGGTGGTCACCGAACGCGGCGAGATCGCCTGTGATCAGGTGCTGCTGGCCGGCGGGGCATGGTCAAGCCTCTTTGCCCGCAATGCCGGGCTGCGTCTGCCTCAGCTGAAGGTCAAGAATTCGGTCATCCGCACCAAGCCGCTGGAAGGCGGGCCGGAACATGCGATCTGGTCCGACGGGTTTTCGATCCGCAAACGCCAGGATGGCGGCTACACGATCGCGGATGGATTCCGCAATATCGTCGATATCGTTCCGGACAGCTTTCGCTACATGCGAGAATTTCTTCCCGCGCTTGGCGCCGAGTGGAAATCGCTTCTGCTGCGTTTCGGCGGGCGTTTCTATGACGAGGCCCGCATTCCCAACAAATGGTCCCTGACCGAGGCCAGTCCTTTCGAGTACAACCGCGTGCTTGATCCGAAACCGTCATTTTCCATGCAGGACGAAGCTCTTGCCAATCTGCGAAAGGCTTTCCCGGTTTTCGAAAAGGCCGAGATCGCGCAGCGATGGGCGGGGGCGATCGACGTGACACCGGATGCGGTTCCGGTGATCTCGGGGATCGAGGATATCCCAGGGTTCCATATCGCGACGGGCTTTTCCGGCCATGGGTTCGGTATCGGTCCTGCCGCGGGACGTCTGGCCGCCGATCTGGTCAGCGGGCGCAGCCCATTGGTCGATCCGCATGCCTTCCGTTTCTCGCGTTTCACGGATGGATCAAAGATCGAGATCATAAGCGGGTTCTGATGCTTCCGCAGGGGGCGCGGCACGTGAGCGAGCCGGGTCCTGAAGAGCGGCGCATGACGCGCGCCGTTCTGGAATTTCCTTCGCTCGCAACAACAGGGAAACTGAGATGACTGACAGGAACAAAAAATCCGCACATCTTGATCGCCGTCAGGCCTTGATGATGATGGGGGCCGCGGGTGCGGGTCTCATGACCCCCATGATGATCGGGCGTGATCGCGCCTTTGCGGCCAATGCCGATGCAAGCGGTCAGCTGGTTCTGGCATTTTCGCAAGAGCCGACGGTGTTCAATCCCCTGATGCCGCATATCGAAGTCGATGAAGGGGTCTATTACGCCGTCTATGACCCGTTGTTCGATTTCGATCCCGATGGCGAGTTTTTCCCGGTCCTTGCTGCCGAGGTGCCCTCGGTGGCAAATGGCGGCATTTCCGAGGATGGTCTTTCCTGGCGGCTGAAGCTGAAGGAAGGTGTCACATGGCATGACGGCACGCCATTTACCGCTGAAGATGTGAAATTCTCGCTGGAACTGACGATGGATCCCGATTTCCGGTCCTTCCGTTCGACCGGTTACAGGTTCATCAAGGACATTACCGTGGTGTCGGACACGGAACTGACATGGACCATGAGCGAGTCCTTCGCGCCCATGACGGCAATTCTGGCATCAACCTACATGGTGCCCAAGCATGCCTTCGACGGGGTCGAGGACAAGAACGCCACGATCCTGAATACCGCGCCCATCGGCACCGGCCCCTTCCGGTTCAAGAACCGCATGGCAGGCGATCATATCGAGCTTGAGGCCAATCCCGATTATCACATGGACGGGCCGTTCCTGAAGACGCTGATCATCAAGTATGTGCCCGATCTGAACGTGATGTACACGCAGTTCAAATCCGGCGACATTGATGTGATCGGCCTGCAATACATCTCGCCCGACCATCTGGGCGAGGCCGAGAAGCTGCCAGGCAAGGTCGTCGAGGTTGTCGGGGCGGCGACATTCGAAAGCATCGGGCTGAACATGACGCGCCCGCAGTTCCAGGACAAGGCCGTGCGCCAGGCGCTCTACATGGCGATCGACAAGGGTTCGATCATCGACGCTTTGTATTATGGTGTGCCCACGCCCACCGAAACCTACATGCCGCGCCAGTCCTATTACTACAATGAGACGCTGCCCAGGCATGAGTTCAGCATCGAAAAGGCCAACGCGCTGCTGGATGAGGCAGGCTGGGCGAAAGGCAGCGATGGCATTCGCGAAAAGGATGGCGTGCGCCTGTCCTTTTCCAATTCGACCACGGCGGGCAACCATCTGCGCGAACAGGCGCAGCAATTCATTCAGCAGACATTTGCGTTGATCGGAGTCGAGATGACGATCAAGAATCTGCCGCCTGCCGTCATGTGGGGCGACTATTGGATGAATTCCGAGTTCGACTCGGTGGTTGTCGGCCTGAATGTCCTTGCTGGCGCAGACCCCGATGCGTCGGATTACTTTCTGTCCAGCATGTCGCCGGCCCTGGGTGGCTCGGGGCAGAACACCTTCGCCTATCAGAACCCCAAGGTGGACGAATTGCTGGTAACCGGTGCCAGGAATTTTGTGCCCGAGGAACGCAAGGCGATCTATGAGGAGATGCAGGCCGTGATCCGTGAAGACCTGCCCTTCCTGCCGATGTTCCAATACGCGTTGATCAAGGGTTGGAAGGATGATGTCACCGGCCCGGTCCCGAATATCAACAACCGCATCGACACCTGGAATGTGCGCGACTGGGCGCGCAGCTGAGGCAGTTTCCTTGTGCCTTTGACGCGCGGCGCTGCTGCGCGTCAGCGTCGGCTGTCTTCATGCGGCCGACCAGCCCGGAATACGACTCATTCAGAGGACGTTCGCCATGTTTCGCTATACTCTGTCCCGGCTCGGCCAGAGCCTCATCCTGCTGTTGATCGTGTCCTTCATCGGTTTTGCAGTGCTGACCCTTGCCCCCGGCGGCCCGCTGTCGCAATTCGCGCTGAGTCCGGGCATGACGCAAGAGCAGATTGACAAGATCGCCTCTCAGATGGGGCTCGATCGACCGGTTTGGGTGCAATATTTCGACTGGCTGCGGCATCTTGTGGTCGGCGACTGGGGAACCTCCTATCGCGACGGACAGTCGGTCCTGCATGTGATCGGCAGTCATCTTTTCGCGACGCTGCTGCTGATGGGTTCGGCCACCGTGATGTCGGTCACCCTTGGCAGTTCCATCGGCATATGCAGCGCCCTGCGACGTGGCAGCGCCTTTGATTACAGCATGACGGTTCTGGCCATGGTGGCGCTGTCCATCCCGACATTCTGGTTCGGTCTCATTGCGATCTATGTCTTTTCGCTCAACCTTGGATGGTTGCCCGCAGGGAACATGTACACGGTCGGGGATGGATCGGTGATCGACTATCTGCGACATCTGATCCTGCCCGCGTCGGTGCTGGCCCTTGTCGATGTGGCGATCTGGAGCCGCTACATGCGCACCTCGACACTCAATGTGGTCAATCAGGATTTCGTGCGCACCGCCAAGGCCAAGGGGCTGACCCGGCGCCGGGTGCTGCTGAAACATGTCGTCGGCAACTCGCTGGTTCCGATGATCACCCTGGCCGGTCTGCAACTGCCGATGGTTCTGGGCGGTGCATTGGTGACCGAGACGGTGTTCACCTGGCCCGGCATGGGGCGGCTGTTCCTCGATAGCCTTGGATATTCGGATTATCCGGTGGTGATGGGGCTGCTGATGGCCTCGGCCATGCTGGTCCTGATCGGCAATCTCATCGCGGATCTTGGCGTCGCGCTGATCGATCCGCGCATCCGCCTTGAGTGAAGGACATATCGCCATGACGACAACCGTGACATACAGCAAACGGCCCTTCATCAAGTCCCGCGCCCTGCGCCGCTTTCTGGGGCACCGGCTGGCCCTGATCGGTCTGTTGATGGTGCTGAGCCTTACGGCCGCCTGTTTCATCGGCCCCTATCTCCTGCCCTATGACGAACTCTACATAGACCTGCTTTCGCGCTTTGCGCCGCCGGGAACGGGCGGGCATATCCTTGGCACCGACCCCCTGGGGCGCGACATTGCCGCGCGGCTGTTCCATGCGGGGCAGATTTCCATGGCGGTGGGGTTTGCGGTGATGGTGATTGCCACCAGTATCGGCTCTGTCGTCGGGGTGGTTTCGGGATATTACGGGGGGCGTGTTTCAGCCGTGCTGATGCGGATTGTGGACGCCTTTCTATCCTTTCCCTCGGTGTTTCTGCTTCTGGCTTTGGCGGCCTTCATTCAGCCCGGACCGGTGATGATTGCGCTGATCATTTCGGCCACCTCCTGGATGGAGGTCGCGCGGATCGTCGAAGCCGAGGTGAAATCGCTGCGCAACCAGGATTTCGTTCAGGCCGCACATATGCTGGGGCTGTCCAATCGCTGGATCATGTTTCGTGAGCTGTTGCCCAATGCCATCGGCCCGATCATCGTCGCAGCGACCCTGACGGTGGCCCGCGCGATCCTGCTGGAAGCCTATATTTCCTTTCTGGGCTACGGCATCCAGCCGCCGCTGCCCAGCTGGGGCAACATGTTGAATGGGGCGCAGCAATATCTTGCCTCGGCCCCATGGTTGGCGATCGTGCCCGGGGTGACCATCACCATTGCCGTGGCCGGGTTCAATTTCATCGGCGACGGTCTGCGCGATGCGTTCGACAGCCGCAGCGACCATCAATAGGGGGCGGTCTGATGCAGAAATTCTCGAGGTTCACGGATACGCTTTGGTATGCGACCGCACCTGCTGCGCCGCAAACCCGGCCTCTTGAGGAAGAGATCAAGGCCGATGTCTGCGTTGTCGGGGCGGGTTATTCGGGCCTGACCACGGCGCTGGAACTGGCCCGGCAGGGCGTTTCGGTCGCGGTGCTGGAACGCGAATTGATCGGCTTTGGCGGATCCGGACGCAACGCGGGCCATTGCACGCCGACATTCACGCATTTCAGTCTCGATGAACTTCGCGCACATCTGGGGGCGCCCTGGGCGGAACGCCTGATCCGGCGCCAGACCCGTGCCAATGACAAGGTGGGCGAGATGATCGCGCGCTATGGGATCGACTGTGAATGGGAACAGAACGGCTATGTTCAGGGGGCCTTGTATCCCTCGCATGTCGACACCCTGCGCAACCACATGAAAAGCTATAACGCCGTGGGCGCGCGCACGCGCCTGCTTGATCGTGACGAGGTTCGGGCGGTCACCGGCTCGTCGCGCTTTTTCGGCGGCTGGCTGCATGAAGAGGCTGGGGGGCTGAACGCGCTTGGTTATGCGCGCGGTCTTGGACGGGCGGTCATGGAAGAGGGTGGCCGGATATTCACCGGCACGACAGTCACGGGCTGTGATCGTGACGGGCAGGCATGGGTGGTCAAAACCCCGCGCGGTTCGGTGCGTGCCGAAAAGGTGATCTACACGACCGGGGCCTATACGGTTGCGGGATGGCCAAAGCTGGACCGGACCTTTCGGATCATGCGGGTCTTCGTGGCCGCGACCCAGCCCTTCTCGGCGGCTTCGCAGGCTGTCGTCCTGCCGGGGCGCACGACCATTCAGGACGGACGCGGCGATATCTATGTCTACAAGTACAATCGCGAAAACCGCATCGTCGCCTCGATGTTTCCCATGGGCCCGCGCGGGCGTGACCCAGAGCTGACGCGCAAGATCCTGTCTGAACGTCTGAAATGGCTGCACCCCGAATTGCGCGAAGAGCCGCATTGGGAATTTTTCTGGTATGGTGATCTGGACATGCAGCGGCGCACTGTGCCGCGCCTTTACGCCCTGGCGCCCGGCGTGGTGGCAATGACCGGCCTGTCGGGACGCGGCGTGCCCACCGGGTCGATGATTGGTGGCATCCTGTCCGATTGGGCCATGGGCGTGGCAGAGAAAGATCTGGACCTGAGGATCGAGCCCCTGAGCCGGCAACCCCTCTATATGAGCATTGCTCCGAAACTTGCACTGCGCAGCTATCGGCTGCGCGACAACATACGTGCGAAAAGACAGCGGGCTGAATTGCCGCCCTATGCCTAGGGCCACATCCGGCACCGGATTTGCACAGCAACAGGAGAACGAAGATGCCGGGACCGAAACCTGATCCGGTCGAAAGCAATGCCGAGCTTCCACGGCAGGTCGATGTCGTCATCATCGGTGGCGGGATTGCAGGGGTTTGCGCGGCGCTGGAACTGCTCGAACAGGGCAAGAGCGTGGCGATCTGCGAGAAGGGCCGGATTGGGGCCGAGCAATCCAGCCGCAACTGGGGCTGGGTGCGACTGACACATCGTGACCCTCGCGAAATGCCATTGATGCTGGAATCCGTGCGTCTGTGGCAGGACATGGATCGGCGCACGGGGCAGCAGACCGGCTATCGGCAATGTGGCTCGACCTATGTGGTCAACAGCGAATCCGCCCTTGAGGCCGAACGTCATGCGGTGGATGCCCTGCAATCATTTCAGGTTCCCGCGCGCATGCTGACTCGTGACGAGGTTCTGCAGGCATTTCCCGGTCTGACTTCGGATATCAGGGGGGCGCTTCACAACCCGCATGACGGGCGTGCCGAGCCGCAGAAGGCGGCCCCGGCCATTGCACGGGCGGTGCAGGAAAAGGGCGGCAGCATTCATCAGGAATGCGCTGTTCGCAGCGTGGAAACCGCAGCAGGCAGGGTCTGCGCCGTGATCACGGAAAAGGGGCGTATTGCCTGTGATGCCGCGCTGGTGGCCGCCGGGGTCTGGTCACGGCTGTTCCTGGGAAACCTGGGCATTGATCTTCCTCAACTGCAGACCAAGGGCAGCGTCCTGCGCATCGAGCCGTTGGCGAACGGCCCCGAGGGCACGCTGAAACATCCCGATTTCGCCATGCGCAAACGTGCCGATGGTGGCTATACGATCGCCTCGGCCACACCAGGCCGCTATCAGCTGACGCCGGACAGCTTTCGGCTGCTGACCAGATTCCTGCCGACGCTGAGAAATGAATGGCGCAGCATAGGTCTGGGCATCGGCCCGGCCTTTCTCGACGCCCTTCGCACGCCGCGGCGCTGGAAAGCGACGGATATCAGCCCGTTCGAAAGGATGCGTATTCTCGACCCTGAACCGGACGACAGGATTCTGGACAGTGCATTGGCCGCGGTGAAAGCCGCCCATGCGCCGTTCAAGAATGCCAGAGTTGCGCAGCGGTGGGCAGGATACATGGACGTCCTGCCGGATGTTATTCCGGTGATTTCGGCGACCGAGGGGGTCAGGAACGGCCTGCCTGGACTATATGTCTGCTCTGGGTTCTCGGGTCATGGATTCGGTCTTGGAACAGGGGCGGGGCGGCTTGCGGCAGAGCTGATCTCGGGCCAAGCGCCTTGTCTCGATCCGTCGGCCTTCCGGTTGCACCGTTTTTCTGATGGATCGCGGATCACGCCCATGAAGAACATCATTCAGGGAGCCAAGGCCTGACATGGCGCTCTTGCTGAATGTGACAGACCCTGAACGGATCGAGGCCTTTGAAAAGGCGTTTCGCGATTTTCCGGTCCGGCTGGTAAGGTCGGACGAGGGGTATGACGCCCGGGACATCCACTACATCTTTACCTGGCAACCGGTCGATGACTGGGCGCGGTTTCCCAATCTCAGGGTCGTGTTTTCCGTGTCTGCCGGGGTCGATCAGTTCTCGACACTGCCCGGACATGTCGATCTGATCAAGATGGTGGACGGCAACAACACGCAATATGTCGTGGACTATGTGCTGGCGGCCTGTCTGGCATGTCTGCGGAGGTTTCCGGTCTATGCCACCCGGCAGGGACAGAGACTATGGCAGCCCGATCCCCCACGGTCCTTGGCAAATTCAGAGATCGCGATTCTCGGACTGGGAGAGATTGGTCAGGCGACCGCACGGGCGCTTTGCGCGCTGGGGTGCCGGGTATCAGGCTGGTCCCGCAGTGGGCGTGACATCCCCGGCATTGCCTGTGCAGGCGGAGAGGCGGGCTATCTTTCGCTGTTGCCGACTGCGGATATCGTCGTCTGCCTTTTGCCGCTGACCCCGCAAACGCATGGTCTGCTTTCCGGCGCGTTCTTTGACCGGATGAAGCCGGGAGCGGCATTGGTGCATGCCGGTCGCGGCGCGCAATGCGTATTTCGGGATCTGGGGGATGCACTGCGGACGGGGCAGCTTGGCGTCGCCGTCATCGATGTCTTCGACAGGGAACCCTTGCCCGAGGACAGCGAAATCTGGGGCTTTCCCAACTGCCTGATCACCCCCCATGTCGCCGGGCGCACTGATGCGGGAACCGCTGCGGCCAATGTTGCGCAGAACCTGACAAGACTGCGGCAGGGCAGGGACCTGCTGTGGCGCGTGGATCGGCAGAAAGGATATTGAGCCGGGGACGGCGCCCTCGGGCAGCCCTGCCGTGATGTCGAATGCACGGGTCGCGAGTGCTGCGTCAGGGCTGTCTTGGCGGCGCGGTTGTGGCGCGCATCATCAGTTCGACATCCAGCTGCATCCGCGTGACGGCTTGCGGATCCCCATGCGAGATCGCCGTGACCATATGGCGTGCCGCTGCCGCTCCGATCCGTCTGGCGGGGATGCGGACGGTGGTCAAGGTCGGCTCCATGTCGGCTGAGCCGGGAAAATCGCCGATGCCGATGATCGACAGGTCGCGCGGGACCGAAATGCCCAGTCTGAGTGCCGCATAGACGGCCCCCTGTGCGATGATGTCATTGCCACAAAGCAGGGCCGTCGGCTGGCTGGCGCGGCCGAGGATCCCGGTGCATACGCTTTTGGATTGCGACAGGCTGTAAAGCGTTTCTGCGCACCATTCCTCGGCAATTTCCACACCTGCTGACGCCAGCGTACTGCGGGCCGCGTCCAGTCGCGTGCGCGCGCGGTCATTTTCCGCTGTCGGGGGAAAGACCAGACCGACCCGGCGATGTCCCAGAACCAGCAGATGTTCGGCCGCGCAACGACCGGCCTCGGCATTGTCGACGCCGATGCAGGATAATTCCGACTTGGGCGAATAATTCCAGATTGCCAGTGACGGCACCTGTTGTTTCTTCAGAAGCAAGAGGCTGTCCGGGCTGTGATCAAGCCCGATCAGGGCCACGCCATCGACCCTGTGTTCCAGCAGTTTCCTGATGACATTGTATTCCAGCGACAGATCATAGCCATGCGATGCAAGCAGCAGGGTAAAGCCATGTGCGCTGACCTCGTCATTGAAGGACTGCACGACGTCGGCGAAGATGGCGTAATTGACGGTGGGCACCACAAGGCCGATCGTGGCGCTGCGTTTTCCATGCATGGCCTGTGCGGCGCGGTTCCTGATGTAGCCCGAGTTGCGGATCGCCGTGTCGATTCGTTTTCGGGTCTTGGGATTGACCATTTCCGGATGGTTTATCGCCCGGGATACGGTCGCCGGAGAAACCCCGGCAAGCTTGGCAACGGAAACGATATCGGCCTTGGAAGCATTTTTTTTCATATGGTTATGTCCTGTTCGGCAGATATTATGAAAACATTTGCAATGTAATTTTCATAACATATCCTGAGATGGACGGAACAAGAAATGTGCATCACGCAGCTTCGGGAAATGCCTGCGGCAGTGCTGTCGGGACGATGGTTTCGAACTGTCGGTGCCAACTTGGGAGGGAGGATCATGAACGCTCAGGAAGAAACATTGGTGGTCGATCGGATCATCGCCGAGGCCCGTGCCGCCCAGGCGGAATACGAGCGCAACGGCAGCCAGTCGCGCTATGATCGGGCGGCGCAGGCCGCTGGCTGGGCCATCATGGAACCCGCCCGCAACCGCAGCCTGTCAGAGCTTGCCGTGAAGACGACGGGTCTGGGTAACGTGAGCGACAAGATCACCAAGAACCATCGCAAGACCCTTGGCCTGATGCGCGATATCAGCCAGGCACAGACGTTCGGTGTGCTGTCCGATGACGCCGAGAGCGGGATCACCACCTTCCTGCGGCCGATCGGCGTGGTCGGCGCGGTCGTTCCCTCGACCAACCCTGCGGCCACGCCAGCCAACAATATCATCAATGCGCTGAAGGGCGGGAATGCGATCATCCTGTCGCCCTCTCCGAAAGGGGTGGCCTGCTGCACGCTGTTGCTGGAATTCATCCACGCCGAGTTCGACAAGATCGGCGAGAACAAGGCCCTTGTGCAGATGCTGCCCGCCCCCGGCAGCAAGGCCAAGACGCAACGTCTTCTGGAACAGGTCGATCTGGCCATCGTGACCGGAAGCCAGGACAATGTCCGCCGCGCCTATTCCAGCGGCACGCCAGCCATTGGCGTCGGTGCGGGGAATGTGACCGTCATCGTGGATGAAACCGCCGATCTGGAAGACGCGGCCAGCAAGATCGCCGCATCAAAGACATTCGACAATGCGACTTCCTGTTCATCGGAAAACGCGCTGGTCGTCGTGGAGTCCGTCTATGACGCTTTCACCGCTGCCCTGCGCAAGGTCGGCGGGGCGGTGCTTCCGGCTTCGGAAGAGGCAGGGATCGTCGAACGCCTGTGGCCGGGCGGGCACTTGAGCCGCGAGATCATCGCCAAGGATGCGGATGTGATGATCGAAAAGCTTGGCCTTGGCGACAAGTTGCCCGAAGCCACGCGTTTCATTGCGGTCGAGACGCAGGGGATAGGTCCGGGCCATCCGCTTTCGGGCGAGAAAATGAGCCGGATCGTCGCGCTGTACCGGGCACGTGACTATGAAGACGCCGTCGATATCACGCAGCGGATATTGCAGTTTCAGGGTGCCGGTCATTCGCTGGGGATCCATACCGAAAACCCGGACCGCCCGCTTGCGCTGGCCAGCCGGATGCCGACCTGCCGCGTGATCGTCAACCAGGCGCATTGCTTTGCCACGGGCGGCGCCTTTGACAACGGGCTTCCGTTTTCGCTGTCGATGGGTTGTGGAAGCTGGGGCGGAAATTCGATCGACGACAACCTGCATTGGCGCCATTTCGTTCAACGGTCACGGGTCATCCGTCCCATTCCCGCACGCGAACCGGCGCTGGAGGAGATCTTTGCTGACTACTGGGCGGAGGCAGGAAAGTGAACTACGACGCTTCGACACCGCCCATCGGCACGGTCCGCGACTGGCTTGATCATCGCGCAGAGACGGCAGGCCGGACGATCAGTCACCTGTTTCCCGGCAGTGCGGCGCCCTTGACCTGGGCCGAACTTCGCGACGAGGCACGCGTCATTGCGGCCCGTCTGGCAGGTCTGGGAGTGTCCAGGGGCACCAGCGTGGCCGTGATGCTGCCCAACAGCAGGGACGCGATCCTTTGTCTTTTCGGTGTGCTCTATGGCGGGTTTCGCACCACGGTCATCAATCTGGCGGCCGGGGCCGAGGCCATCGGCTATGCCCTGTCCCATTCCGAGGCCAGTCACGTCTTCGTCGGCGCAGGGCAGGAAGAACTGTTTGCAAGCGCCGCCCAGTCGCATGATTTCAACGCCATTGCCATACGGGTGGAGGATGGCATTGACTGGCCTGCCGCAACTGGCGAAGCGCCGCTTTGCGAGTTGAATGCCCAGGATGATGCGCTGCTGATGTATACCTCGGGGACGACAGGACGTCCCAAGGGCGTGGTGCACAGCCATTCCAGTCTGCTGGCAGGCGGCTGGACGACGGCACTGGCGCATGAACTGACCAGCGAGGATCGCGCGCTTTGCGTGCTGCCGATCTGCCATATCAACGGGCTTTGCGTGACCGTCATGGGGCCGCTGGTCTCGGGGGGATCCGTCGCCATCTGCGAGCGTTTCTCTGCGCGCAAGTTCTGGGATCAATGCGGCGAGGCCGAGGTGACATGGTTCTCGGTCGTGCCGACGATCGTGTCGCATCTGTTGCATAGCGACGAGCGACCTGATGTGGACACACGCGAACGCATCCGTTTCGGCCGCTCGGCATCCTCGGCGCTGGCGCCCGAGGTCCACCGGGCTTTCGAAGAACGTTTCGGTATATCGCTGATCGAGACCATGGGGCTGACGGAAACTGCGGCGCAGATCCTGTCCAATCCGCTGTCCGAGGCCGAGCGCAAGATCGGTTCGCCGGGAAAGGCCTATGGCGACAGGGTGGTGATCCTTGGTCCCGATCTGATGCCGCTGCCCCCTGATACCGAGGGCGAGATTGCCGTGCGCGGCCCCAATGTCATGCGCGGATATCTGAAGAACGAGGCTGCGACGAAGGAGGCGCTGACCGAGGATGGCTGGCTGCGTACCGGGGATCTGGGGCGCATGGACGCCGACGGGTTCGTCTTTGTCACCGGGCGGCTCAAGGAACTGATCATCAAGGGTGGCGAGAATATCGCCCCTCGAGAGGTGGATGAGGCGCTCTATGCCCATCCCGATGTTGTCGAGGCGGCTGCTTTCGCGCGCCCATGTTCAAGCTATGGCGAGCGGGTCGAGGCGGCGGTTGCGCTGCGCGCCGGAGCCGCCGCATCCGAGGCTGAACTGATCGAGTTGTGTCACGAAAAACTGGGAAAATTCAAAAGTCCCGACTCGATCCATTTTCTGGCCGAACTGCCCAAGGGGCCGTCGGGAAAGATCCAGCGCAGACATCTTTTGGAGATCACGAGGGCCGGAGGTTAGAACAGGCAGCAAGTGGCCGACCGAAAGGGAGAGCGGAAGGCCACCGACAAAGCTGCGTCGTCAATGAACGCAAAGGGAGGATAACAGATGGATATGTTCAAAAGCAGGGGCAACGCCCTTCGTGCCTTGATGATGCTGGGGGCCATGACGGCCGGTGGAGCGGTCAGCGCCCAGGATTATCCGAACCGGCCTATCGAGCTGGCCGTGACATTTGGCCCCGGTGGCGGTGCCGATGTCATGGGACGGCAGATGGCGAAACTGCTGGAAGAACCGCTGGGTGTGCCTTTGCCCGTGGCGAATGTGGCCGGTGCATCGGGCAATGCCGGGCTGACCCATTTGCGGACGAATCCGGCCGATGGCTACACGGTGGGCACTTTGATCTCGTTGACGGTGGCGTCATGGGCTTCGGGGCTGGGCGACAATGAGCCCGAGGACTTTCGTGTGGTCGCCGTGGTGCAAAGTTCCCCGTCCTTTCTTTTCGTACCGGCCAGCAGCCCGCACAAAAGTGGCAAGGAGCTGTTCGACTATGCCAGGTCCCATCCGGGCGAGATTACCGTCGCGACATCGGGATATGGCACTCAGGATGACGTGACGCTCAAACTGCTGACAGATGCCGGGGTCGAGATGAAGAACGTTCCCTTCCAGGCCCCGGCCGAGCGCTATGCTTCGCCAATTGGTGGTCATACGCAGGCCATTTATGAGGAACCCGGTGATGTCGCGCAGTTCATCGAGGCAGGACAACTGGTGCCTGTGGTGGTGTTCTCGTCGGAACGCCATCCGGCATTCCCGGATGTGCCCACGTCAGCCGAGCTTGGCATAGATATTTCCGGGCTGGACAATTTCCGCAGCCTGGCGGTGCGGGCCGGCACGCCCGATGACATCGTTGACCGGCTGCAGGAAGCGGTTCTGGGCGCGGTGGCGACGGATGACTGGCAGGCGTTTTGCAAGAAGACATATTCCTGCATCGAACCCGTGACGGGCGATGCGGCACAGGCGATGATTTCCGGCTTCCGCAGTCAGATCGCCGCTCATCTCGGAACCTGAGGGAGTGCGCCGTGTCTACTTCATCCAATCGAGTCGCTGTCGCTGACCGACCGGCGCGGGATCACGCCTCGGGCCTGATCCTGCTGCGCCCCGCAGTGCTGCCGGCCATGCTGTTCCTGCTGGCGCTGATCCTGCCGCAATTCATGTTCTGGCAGGGTGCGCCGAAAGTGACCGAGGGCCTGGGGCCGGCAGCATGGCCGGACCTGATCCTAGACGGGCTGGCGATCTTTTCCGCCATCTGGCTTGTGCACGAACTTTGGGTGCTTGGCCGCGCCGGACGACGGCCGATGCTGAAGGCCCAGGAGGATGACGAGGTCTATCGCTATGGCAAGGCCCTGGTCGGCATCTTGCTGATCGTCATTTATGGCGCGGTTCTGAGCCTTGTTGGCTTTGCCCTGGCCACGGCCGGTTTCATCGCCATCTGGACCCTTTACGGAGGCATCCGGAATCCGCTGGTCGTCGCGTCGGTGTCACTGATCGGGACCGCCATTCTGCTGTGGGTCTTCATGGGGCTGGCGCTGATGCCGCTCAGCCGGGGGCAGGGGGGCTTCGATCATTTCAGCATCTGGCTGCTTCAGACCCTTGGAATCTATTGACGGAGATGGTCGCATGAGTTCGTTCGAATTACTGGCAGGCGGCTTTCACTCCGCGTTTCAGCTGGTTGCCTTTGCCACGATCGTGATCGGTCTTCTGGTCGGCGTCGTGGCGGGGGCGCTTCCCGGCATCTCGTTTGTCAATGCAATGGCGATGGCGCTGCCCTTCACCTATGTGATGGAACCCACGCAATCCATGCTGTTCCTGGGTGGCATCTATGTCGGTGGGGTCTTCGGGGGGTCCATCTCGGCCATCATCATCAATGTTCCGGGAACACCCGCGTCCCTTCCGGCCACCTGGGATGGATATCAGATGACCCGAAGGGGCGAGGTCAAGCGCGCGTTGACCATTGCCGTCACTGCCTCGGCCACGGGCGGATTGGTCAGTGCGCTGGTTCTGGCCTTTCTCTCGGCTCCATTCGCGGCCTTTGCGCTGAAATTTTCCCAACCCGAATTCTTTGCGGCGACGGTGCTTGGTCTGGTCAGTGTCATTGCCATCGCCAAGGACCAGCCGGTGATCACCGTCGTATCCCTGCTGGCGGGGATTGCCATTGGCACCGTCGGGGTCGATCCGCTGTATGGGCAGGCGCGTTTCAGCTTTGGTATCTCCGAGATGGAAAACGGCATCCGCTTCGTGGTCGTGATGATCGGTCTGTTCGCGATCGGCGAGGTCGTGGACCTGATCGCCACCAATCGCGATCTGCGCCCGAAAAAGACCGAAGGCGCAGGAAAAGGGGCGGGTCTGCGCGACATGTTCAGGCTGAAGGGCGCCATCGCCCGCGGAACGGGCCTTGGCTGCATGATCGGGATGATCCCGGGCGCGGGGGCAACCCCTGGTGCGGTCATTGCATATGGGGTGGAAAAGCAGGTTTCCAAACGCGGCGACGAATTCGGAACCGGCGTCGAAGAGGGACTGGCCGCGCCCGAAGCCGCGAAGAATGCCACGACCGGTGCGGCGATGGTGCCGCTGCTGACTCTGGGAATCCCCGGCAGTGCCGCGACGGCGATCATGCTGGCGGCGATGATGCTGCATGGCATCAACCCGGGCCCGCTGCTGTTCATCATGGACCCTTCGATGGTCTACACGATCTTTGCGGCCATGATCATCGCGAATATCCTGATGATCTGTGCCGGGATCGGGGTCGCACAGGTCTTTTCGACGCTGATGCGCACACCTCCGGCGATTCTGGCGGCATTCATCATCGTTCTCAGCGTCGTGGGGGCATTCGGGATCCGGAACAATATCTTCGACGTCTATGTCTGCCTTGCCTTCGGGGTTCTGGGCTGGGGAATGAAGCGGATCGGATTTCCATCGGCGCCGATGGTGCTTGGTGTCATACTTGGCCCTCTGGCAGAACGCTATTTCCTGACATCGCTTGCGAATTCCAACCAGGACTGGACGGTATTTTTCACCCGCCCGATCAGCGGAACGATCCTGCTGCTCGCATTGCTCTTTGTGCTTTGGTCCCTTTGGGCTCCGATCACATCGGCGATGTCGCGGATGAAACAGCTCATGGCCTGAAGCACCCGCAGGGCCGTCCTGCGCGGCGGGCCTGCTGGGGCTGCCCGCATGGGTCTCGGCCTGCCGAATGCACGCGAATGGAGGAATGACATGAAAAGGATGTTCGACAGGACCTTCGGCAGAGTGCTCAACATGGATGATATCCGCGCCATGATCGGATCCCGTATCGCAGCAGGGTCGGATCATCGCCTGGGCAGGGCGTGGCGCGAACAGGTCGTCGGGCCGGGGCGGCAAATGTCCCGGCCCCTCACAAGCCACAGTTTCAAGGAAAACAATATGAGGCCGTCGAGAATGATCCCCGGAAATGTAGCGCGATCCGCGACGACAGACGCCTTTGGCAAAGCAGGCCGCTCCCCGGTCAAACTGTCCATCGCTATGGACATGGCGGTGCCGTCATGAACCAGCCCTTTGTCGATACATCGCCCAGGGTCTCGGACGAGATCCGCAAGACCACCTGCTACATGTGTGCCTGCCGCTGCGGCATCAATGTTCATATGAAGGATGGCAAGGTCGCCTATATCGAGGGAAACCGGGATCATCCCGTGAACCGCGGGGTGCTTTGCGCCAAGGGATCAGCCGGGATCATGCAGGTGAATGCTCCCTCACGCCTGCAGGCACCGCTGCGCCGGGTCGGGCCGCGCGGATCGGGGGAGTTCGAAGAGATCAGCTGGGACGAGGCGCTTGATATTGCCACAGGCTGGATGGAACCCTTGCGGCGCAAGGATCCCTCGAAGCTTGCCTTCTTCACCGGGCGCGACCAGTCGCAAAGCTTCACCGGCTTCTGGGCGCAGAATTTCGGCACCGTCAACTACGCGGCGCATGGCGGTTTCTGTTCCGTCAACATGGCGACAGCCGGCATCTATACGATGGGTGGTGCCTTCTGGGAATTTGGCCAGCCGGACTGGGATTACACCAAGCTGTTCATGCTGTTCGGCGTGGCCGAGGATCACGACAGCAACCCGATCAAGATGGGCCTGGGCAAGATCAAGGCGCGCGGCGCGCGGGTCATCGGGGTGAACCCGATCCGCACGGGCTACAATGCGATCGCGGATGACTGGATCGGCATAACCCCGGGCACCGACGGGCTGTTCGTTCTGTCGCTGATCCATTGCCTCATCTCGGCTGGCCGGGTCGATCTGGACTATCTGGCCCGATACAGCAATGCACCGGTCTTGCTGGAGGATGGGACCGGAATGTTCCTGCGCGACGAGGCAGGCAAACCGCTGGTCCGCGACCGCAAGACGGGCAAGATCACCGCATTCGATACGCCTGGAATCCTTCCCGATCTGGCCGCACGCCATGAGGGACATCGCACCGTGTTCCAGCATATGGCGGACATGTATCTTGACCCCGCCTATGCGCCCGAAGCCGTGTCCGAAACCTGCGGCATTCCCGCCGAGCGGATCCGCGCGGTTGCCGAGGAATTGGCGCGTGTGGCCTTTGACGAGGCGTTCGAGATCGAAAAGAAATGGACGGATTTTCGCGGCGAAACGCATCAGCGGATGATCGGTCGGCCGGTTTCCTTCCATGCCATGCGTGGCATTTCGGCCCATTCCAATGGCTTCCAGACCTGCCGGGCGATCCATGTGTTGCAGATCCTGCTGGGAACGGTCGAGGTTCCGGGCGGCTTTCGTTTCAAGCCTCCCTATCCCAAATCCTCCGAGGCGCATCCCCGTCCGCATTTCAACAGCCGGCCCGACAGCCCGCTGGACGGGCCGCATCTGGGCTTTGTGCATGGGCCGGAACAGCTTGCCCTGACGCCCGAGGGGACGCCTGCGCGCATTGACAAGGCCTTTACCTGGGAAAACCCGATGTCGGCTCATGGGTTGATGCATATGGTCATTGCCAATGCCCATGCCGGTGATCCCTATCGGATCGACACACTGTTTCTCTATATGGCCAATATGGCGTGGAACTCGTCGATGAATACCGCCGAGACCATCAGGATGCTGACCGACAAGGACGAGAATGGCGAATATGTCATACCGCGCATCATCTATTCGGACGCCTATTCCTCCGAGATGGTGGCCTATGCCGATCTGATCCTGCCTGACACGACCTATCTTGAGCGGCATGACTGCATCAGCCTGCTGGATCGCCCGATCTGCGAGGCGGATGCGGTGGCGGACGCCATCCGCTGGCCGGTGATCGAGCCGGACCGCGAGGTGCGGGGCTTCCAGACGGTGCTGATCCAGCTGGCCAACCGGATGAAGTTGCCGGGCTTTACCAATGAGGATGGCAGCCCGAAATACCGGGATTACGCAGATTACATCGTCAATCATGAACGCAAGCCCGGCATCGGCCCGCTGGCAGGGTTCCGCGGAAATGGCGACCAGGCTGGCCGCGGACCCATCAATCCCGAACAACTGGATCGCTATATCGAGAATGGCGGTTTCTTTGTGTCCCATGTTCCCGATGGGGCGCAGTATTACAAGCCGTGGAACATGGCCTATCAGAACTGGGCCGTGGAAATGGGGATCCTCGATGCGCCCCAGCCCTATCTCTTCCAGCTTTATGTGGAGCCGATGCGCCGGTTCCAGCGCGCCGCCGAGGGCCACGGAGAGCTTCAGCCACCAGAACACCTGCGCGACCGCCTGCGGCGCACGATGTCACCGCTGCCCGACTGGTATCCGCCATTTGGGGACGAGAATGTCGATCCTGCAGAATATCCTGTTCATGCACTGACCCAGCGGCCCATGGCGATGTATCACAGCTGGGGCAGCCAGAACGCATGGCTGCGCCAGATCCACGGGATGAATCCTCTCTATGTGCCGCAAAAGCTGTGGGAAACGCATGGCTTTCAGGAGGGCGACTGGGCGCGGCTGACTTCGGCCCATGGCACCATCGTCGTGCCCGTGGCGCTGCATTGTGGTCTCAATGAGAATACGGTCTGGACCTGGAATGCGATCGGCAAGCGCAAGGGAGCATGGGCCTTGTCGCCCGACGCGCCAGAGGCCCGCCAGGGCTTTCTTCTGAACCATCTGATCAGCGAACTTCAGCCACCCAAGGGCGACGGGCTGCGCTGGTCCAATTCGGACCCGATCACGGGGCAGGCGGCCTGGTTCGATCTGCGGGTCCGGATCGAAAAGGTCGATCCGCGCGACGAGGCAGAGCCCGCCCTTGCGCCACTTGTTTCACCCGTCGGCACCGGACCGCAGAATATCGCCTGGAAGGTAGGAAAATGACTGTTCTCCCCCAAACGACCGAAAAGAAGCTGGGGCTGGTGATTGATCTTGACACCTGCGTCGGCTGTCATGCCTGCGTCATCAGTTGCAAGGGCTGGAACACGGAAAACTATGGCGCACCTCTTTCGGACAGCGATGCCTATGGCGCCGAGCCCGTCGGCACCTTTCTCAACCGCGTTCACGCCTTCGAGGTGCAGCCTGACAATGGTGCGGCGGCGCAGGCCGTTCACTTTCCGAAATCCTGCCTGCATTGCGAAGATGCCCCCTGCGTCACCGTCTGCCCGACCGGGGCTTCATACAAGCGACGCGAGGATGGCATCGTTCTGGTGAACGAGGATGCTTGCATCGGCTGCGGGCTTTGTGCCTGGGCCTGTCCATATGGCGCGCGCGAGCTGGACACACAGGCAGGCGTGATGAAGAAATGCACGCTTTGCGTCGATCGGATCTATAACGAAAACCTGCCGGAAGAGGATCGTGTCCCGGCCTGCGTGCGCAGCTGCCCCGCAGGGGCGCGCCATTTCGGTGATTTCGCCGATCCCGACAGCAATGTCAGCCGTCTGAGCGCCGAACGCGGAGGCTTCGACCTGATGCCCGAAATGGGCACGCGTCCGGTGAACAAATATCTTCCGCCACGTCCGAAGGATCAACTGACCTGTTCTGACGGCGCAGCCCCTGCAGGGGTGGTTGCCGAGAATCCGGGCGGCTTTCTTGCATGGCTCGACAAGGCACTGGAGAAACTCTGATGCATCCCGCTCCTTCGATCATTATCTTCACTGTCCTCTCCGGCGCAGGCTTTGGCTATCTTGCGCTGCTTGCCGGGGCGCATGGCACGGGCCATATCGCGTTTTTCCAGTTCGCCCTGGGCTTTGCCCTGGCCGTGACGGGCCTTGTGGCCTCCAGCTTCCATCTTGGAAATCCGCAGCGCGCGCTCAGGGCCTTTAGCCAATGGCGCAGCAGTTGGCTCAGCCGCGAGGCATGGGCTTCGCTGGCCGCATTGCTCTGCATGGCCGTGGTCGGCGCTTATGCCGTATTCTTCGGCCAGCCATTGCCGTTTCTGGCGCTGTTGGGGTCGGCTCTGGCGCTTCTGACCGTCTTGGCCACCTCGATGATCTATGCCCAGCTCAAGACCGTGCCGCGCTGGAATTCCGCCTTGACGCCATTGTATTTCCTGACCACCGCCCTTGCGGGGGGGGCCATTCTTGTCGGCTGGACGCGGCTGGCGGTGGTGGCGCTGCTTGTGCTGGGGGGAATTCAGATCTGGGCATGGGCTGCGGGTGATCGCCGTTTCTCGGCGCGGGGGCATTCCATGGCGACGGCGACGGGGCTAGGCGGGTCCGGTTCCATCCGGCTGTTCGAGAAACCGCATTCGGGGCAGAACTACTTGCTGAAGGAATTTGCCTATGATGTCGGTCGTCGTCATGCGGCAAAGCTGCGCGTCATCTCGATCATCCTGATGTGCCTGTTGCCCGCAGTCCTTCTGGTGTTCTTGCCGGCATCCCTGCCGGTCATCATCCTGGCCTTTGCCCTTCATCTGACGGGGGCCATCGTTTCGCGCTGGCTGTTCTTTGCCGAGGCCGAACATGTCGTCCAACTCTACTATGGTCGCAACTGATCGGAGGTTGATCGGGCACGGCCTGCAGGGGCGGCAAGCCCCTTGCCGATGGCTCATGGCATGGCTGGGCGATCTCAGCGGTCGAAAAAGGGGAACTCGTTCAGGCAGTAATTTTGCGCAGCCATGGCCAAGGAAACCGAGCCGTCCCGTGGCCCCGACCCGAAATGCGACAGGCCGGCTTTGGCGGCCTTGTTCTGCGGGTCCAGGGTGAAGATGATAGCCTCTCCGGCCTGACGGGGTTTGGCCGTAGCGCGCCAGATCCGCGTTTTCCCGGGCAGGCCCAGCACGCGTTGGGCAAAATCGGCGGCGGCGCACCAATATTGCGTCTCGATCCGGCGCAGATCATTGTCGACCGCGATTTCTGTCGGGCTGATCTGACGGGCGGTCATGCCGTTGACGGCCGTGAAGGCCATGGCGGGCAGGGGAAACAGCAGGACGGCAAGGGAAAACAGTCGCATCGGCACCTCCGTTGCCCTGCATTATCCATGACCGGGCCGATTCTTGCACCCCCGGAAAACAACGGCGGCCCCCGGATAGCCTGTTCCGGGGGCCGCATGATGAAAGCTGGCGGGGCTGCTTGTCGGGCCAGCCACCGGATCCGGGGCAGGGGGCCATCTTGCCAGGCGGCTTGCCCGGGCCTTGCGGCTGGCGGAATGCGCCCTTGCGGTCAGCTGTGGATATCGATCCGCTTGACCTGGGCCTGTGCGGACGGGGATTTCGGCAGTGTCACCGTCAGCACACCCTTGGCGAATTGCGCGTCCGCCTTGTCCTGATCGACTTCAACCGGCAGCGGGATGCGGCGTTCGAAGCGGCCATAGAACCGTTCCGAAAATTGCCGTTCCTTGTCCTCGGTGGTCGAGGATTTCTCGCCGCGCAAGGTCAGCGAACCGTGGTCAAGCAGAAGCTCGACATCCTTTTCCTCCATTCCCGGGAGATCGGCGGTGACACGGATTTCATTGTCCGTTTCCGAGATTTCGACACTCGGCCAGCTGTTGGGCATCAGGCTGCCCAATCCTCCTGCCATTGGCAGAGTTCTGTCGAACGAACGCCAGAAACTGTCGAAGAGGCGATCAAACTCGCGGTGAAAGGCGATGAAGGGATCGCTGGTCTCGGCCCGCCACGAGGTCAGGGCTTGATCATTGCGGTTCCGGGTCCAGGGGATGAGGTCACGTACGGACATTGTCTTCCTCCTTGTCTTCAGAACATTGTCAGGGGATGCACCGGTTGCACCGGTGCATCACATGCGGTTTTCAGAGGGAATCTCAGGCGGCGGCAGGCTCGCGCCCCGATGATGTCGTGATCTGCGCGGGTTGGCCGCCCTTGTCGCTGGCCTGAGAGGCGATCTCGATCCGGCGGGGCCTGAGTTCCTCGGGGATCTCGCGCTTGAGCTTCACGGTCAGCAAGCCGTCCGACAGGCTGGCGCCCTCGACCCGAACGTGATCCGCAAGTTCGAAGCGGCGCTCGAATGATCGACCGGCGATGCCACGATACAGGTAGCTGTTGCCGTCCTTGTCGGAATCTTCCCTGTGTCCCGAGACGATCAGCATGTTCTTGTCCTGGGTCAGGGTCAGATCGTTTTCGGTGAAGCCTGCCACCGCCATATCGATGCGATAGTCGTCCTCGCCTGTCTTGACGATGTCATATGGTGGCCATTTGTCCGGCGTGTCCAGCCGGCTGGCAGCTTCCAGCGCATCAAGCATCCGGTCAAAGCCGATGCTGGAGCGGAACAGCGGTGCAAAATCATGTCGTGTTGCCATAGCCATATCCTCCTTTGAGCAACATGGGTACAGACCTTCGCAAGACCGCTTTCGCGGTTCTTGACTGTGTTGCCGATCCCCTTATGGGCGGTCGACACAAATCAGATTGTCGGGATGAAAGGCGATTTCAAGGGGAAGTTTGACATTTTTTTATCCGCGTCATCATGTGGTTGTGCTGTTTCGATCAGATGGTCACGATCACGCGGACCGGCCCGTCACGGCGCAGGATATCGGCGGAGACGTGATGATCGCCGGACCGGCGCAGGGCGATGTCGACCGTGCCCTCGCCCAGCCGCAGATTGCGCAGTTCGACCTCTCCAAGGAACTCGGGCAGGATCGGCTGATCAAAGATCACCTGACCTGCCTGCGCATCGAAACGCAGCCCCAGACAGGCCTGAAGCAGCAGCAGAGGCGCACCTGCCGCCCATGCCTGCGGAGTGCAGGCCACGGGATAGAAGGTGGGGCCCTGCGTGTCGCGACGCGGAAAGCCGCAGAACAGTTCGGGAAGACGGCGCAGGTCGATATAGGTTGCTGCGGAGAAGATCCCTTCGAAGATCCGCGCGGCCTCGGCCCTGAAGCCGTAGCGCGCCAGGCCCGCACCAATCAGCGCATTGTCATGGGGCCAGACCGAGCCATTGTGATAGCTCATCGGATTATAGCGCGCCTGACATGCCGCCACGGTGCGAATGCCCCAGCCGCAGAATGAGGACGGTCCCATCAGCCCATGCACCAGCCTGTCGGCCCGGTCCCTGCGCACGATTCCGGTCCAGAGGAGATGACCCGTATTGGAACTGCGCACCCGGCAGGGGCGCTTGTCGCCGTCCAGCGCCAGCACATAGGTGCCCATTTCATCGTCCCAGAAGGTGGTGTCAAAGCTGGCTTTCAGCTTTTCGGCCTTGCGTTCCTGTGACAGGGCAAAGGCGTCATCGCCCAGCTCGCGCGCCATATGTGCCGCCGCAAGGCGGGCGGCATGGACATAGCCCTGCACCTCGCAAAGCGCGATCGGCCCTCTGGCCAGCCTGCCGTCGGCGTGAAATACGGCGTCATGGCTGTCTTTCCAGCCCTGATTGGTCAAGCCGTTGTCGTTGCGTCTGCCATATTCGATGAAACCGTCTCCGTCGCGGTCACCATGACGTTCGATCCAGTCGATGGCCCTCCGGATATGCGGCCAGAGCCTTTCCAGCCCCGCCCGATCGCCGGTGCGTTCGAAATAGGCCCCGGCCAGCATGACGAAAAGCGGTGTCGAATCGACGCTGCCGTAATAGCGCCGAAATGGCACCTCGCCCGTTTCGGCCATTTCGCCATAGCGCACCTCATGGAGGATCTTTCCCGGCTCGGCATCGGTGTCAGGATCAAGTTCCCCTGCCTGATTTTCGGCAAGATGCAGCAGGACGCCCCGCGCGACAGCCGGATCGAGCCACAGCATCTCCCAGGCGGTGATCAGCGCGTCCCGGCCAAAGACGGTGCTGAACCAGGGGACCCCGGCATAGGGATAGGGTCCGGTTTCGGTATCCGTCATCAGCATGTAGAGATCCGAGATCGAGCGGCGGATCGTCTCGTTGAAGATCTCGTTCGAACTCTGCACGGCCGCGGCGCGTGATGATGACCGTCTCAGCGCATGGCGCGCCTCGCGCAGCGACCGAAAGAACAGTTGCGACGGGGGATCCTCGACCCCGTTCACGTCGCAGCCGATCTCGATGAAAAGAGCGCGCGCCTCACCGGGGGCAAGTGTCAGCCGATAGACTGCCTTGCCGGCCTCCAGTCTGGCCGGTGCGGGATCGAAACGCAGGGCCGTGCTGCGTGGATTGTGGTCAAGCCCGCGATAGGACAGCAGGACATGGGCGGCGTTCACTTCGGGCAGCAATTGCCGGCCGCGTTCAGGCCGCTGTGCGCCACGGACCTCGAAGATATCCGCGAAATCGGCCTCGAATGCGATTTCCAGTGTGATGTCATGGGCCGTCTCGTCAAAATTGCGCAGTGCCAGCCGTTCATAGCAACAGCCCTGCCACAGGAATCTTGTCCGACGCATGTGGATGCTGTCATGGGCGATCAGGCAGCGGCCCAATTCATCATGCAGATCGGGATTGGTCAGATCGCAGGTCAGCGTGGCATTGTCGTCGCGCAGCGTCGAGGAGAGCAGCATGGGCCGCTCTCCGCAGATGGTCAGATAGTATTGCGACAGATAGCGGGTGTCGCGGTGGAACAGGCCCTCGGGGCTGCCAGGCCCCGAAAGCACGTCGCCGTTATGGTCGAAGACGGCGAAGGTGTCGCCATGCTTCAATGTTCTTGGCCGCCGCTCTTGCAGCGAGGCGGCAGCCGGAATGAAGAACTGCGCCAGCGGCGCGACGGTTTGCGCCCCGTTCAGGGAAGAATGCTGCAATGCCCCGGTCATCTCGATTTCTCCACTTGTCATTGTGCCGCTTGCAGGACGTCGGCGTCTCGGCCGTCGCGCAGGTGCAACATTGGCGTTGTGGCGGCCCTGACACCGGGAAGGGCGCGATAGATGTCGATATAATCCTGCGCCATGCGATCGGCGGTGAAACGCTCTTCGAAGGTCGCCCGCACGATACGTCTGCTGATCCGGTCAAGCTTGCCCAGTGCCATGACGGCTTCGTCCAGGGATTTGACAAGATAGCCCGTCAGGCCCGGCTCGACGATTTCGGGCACGGAGCCATTTTCCCAGGCTATTACCGGCGTGCCGCAGGCCATGGCTTCGATCATCACCAGCCCGAAGGGTTCGGGCCAGTCGATGGGAAACAGCAGCGCCCGGGCATTGCCAAGGAAATCGGCCTTCTGCGATTCATTGATCTCGCCGACATATTCGACGTGATCGCAGGTCTCGATCATCGGCGCGATGGTCTCCTCCCAATAGCGGCGGTCCGTGTCGCTGATCTTTGCCGCGATCTTCAGGGGCATGCCGGCGCGCCGGGCGATCTCGATGGCGCGATCCGGGCGCTTTTCAGGCGAGATCCGGCCCAGAAAGGCCAGATAGTCGCCCCGCGGCTGTTCGGTGAAGGGCAGCAGATCGCGGGGGATGCCGTGATAGACCGTTCCCGCCCAGTTCACGAAGGGCAACGGCCCGCGCTGGTCATCCGAGATCGACACCAGCGGATAGTTGGGAAAGGTCGCATAAACCGGCCGCAGATCGTGCCCGTCAAGCCGTCCGTGCATCGTCGTGACCATCCGGTCCGCGAAGGGCTGTGCCATGGGATAGTGCAGGAAATCGATGTGGAAATGCAGCACGTCGAATTCATCGGCGCGCCGGCGAACCTCCTCCAGCATGGCGACATGCCATGGCAGCGAATTCGTCACCATGGGGTCAAGGCGCAATGCCTCCTTGCTGCAGGGCACCAGATGAGCGCTGGTCTTGCTGTCGCCACTGGCAAACAGCGTGACCTCATGGCCCTGCCGGACCTGTTCTTCGGCAAGATATGAGACGATCCGTTCCGTGCCCCCATACAGACGCGGCGGGCAACTTTCTTCCAAGGGTGCGATCTGCGCGATCTTCATCAGCAAAACCTCCTCTTGAGAGCGAAGCCTCATCGATGCATGCATGAAGGTCTGTGCGATCACCCGCATGGGCATGACCGCCGGAGGTGGCATCTCGGATTCGGACTGGCGTGACGCGTGATCACCGCCCTCCGCCGGAATCCTGTTTCCGGAACGCGAGATGGTCCTGTCCGGCAAAACCTTCTGCGCAATACAGCGATGTCAGATAGCAGGAAAACCCTGCATCATTTCAGTTAGCAAACACGGGCGGGGATTCAAGCCCGTGGCGTGGCCGAAAAAACGCTCGGTCAAGCGATGCGCAGGGCAGATCGTGCGCCGGAGGCCGTCAGCGCTTCAGATACATTGCCAGAAAGACATCGACAGCGCTGCGCGAGGTCTTGCGCAGGCTTTCTTGCGGAGGAGGGGACTCGATCTTGCTGAACAGGCATTGTCGCCACAGACCGGCCGTGGACAGTTCGATCAACTGATACGCGGCCAGCGTGATATCGGGAATGTCCAGGGTGCCGGAAGCGGTTTCGTTGCGAAGGAAGGTCTCGACCATCTGGCGCATGCGCGTGGCACCGCCCTCATAGAAACGGACGCCAAGCTCGGGCATGCGTTCGGCAATGGCGATCACCGTGCGCTGTGATCGTATCAATTCGGCAGAGCATAATGTCTGCGCAAAGGCAAACGCGAAATCATACAGCTTTTCCCGCAGCGGAAGATCGCCCTGCAGCCGGTCTTCGAAGCTGGCGAAAACGCGGTCTCTTTCACGTTCCAGCAGCGCCTCGAACAGATCTTCCTTGCCGCTGAAATAGACATACAGCGTGCTCTTGGACACATCTGCGACCCGACAGATGTCATTGACGCTGGCGCTGTCGAATCCAGAATCCAGAAATACACGGGCCGCGCCATTCAGGATGGCTTCCCGTTTGGCCGGATCCTGCCCTGCGGCGTGGCGGCGCGGTTTGGCTGTGTCATGTGTCATGGGTTCCATCTAATCGAACCGATCGGTGCGATAAAGGCTTGTAGTGAGCCTTTGCTCCATCTAAATGCCGGATCGAACCGCCCGGTACGATGGAGTTTGCCGAATATGGGCGCCCGAGGGAACGAGGATAGATCTGATGGCCCGTCACGACCGCAACATTGTGCAGACCGACAAGATTGATGTCACCGCAGATCCGGCCGAGATGCCGTTGGCCTCGACCCCGCAAAAATCACGCGCCAAGCGGATTGCATTGATGGTTCTGGGGTTTGCCGTGATCGGTGCCGCGCTGGATTTCGGTTACGATTACTGGACGACAGGGCGTTTCATGGTCGAAACCGATGATGCCTATGTGACCGCCGACACGACGGTGATCAGCAGCAGGGTGCAAGGCTATGTCGTCGAAGTGCCGGTCAAGCAGAACGACCGGGTCAAGGCGGGTGACATCCTGGTGAAACTGGATGATGGCGATTACCGGATCGCATTGGAGACCGCCAAGGAAAAGGTCCGCACCGCCGATCAGACCATCGCGCGAATAGATGCCCAGATCACCGCAGCCAAGGCAAGCGTCGAACAGGCCAGGGCCATGAAGGCCGTGGCCGAGGCGCAACTGCGCGCCGCGCAACGCAACTATGAACGAGCCGAGAAACTGGCCCAGAACAGCGTCACCTCTCAGGCACGTCTGGACGAGGCGACCGAAACGCTGGAAACCACGACCGCCTCGCTGGCCAGCGCCGAGGCCACGATCCTGAATGCCGAGGCGCAGGTGGGTGTGCTGCAGGCCCAGAAGGCCGAGGCACAGGGCACCAGGCATGAACTTGAACTGACCGTGAAACAGGCGCAGCGCGATCTGGATCTGACCGTTCTGCGCGCGCCTGCGGATGGAACCATTGGCAATCTGTCCATCGAAATTGGCGATCTTGTCACGCCCGGCGCCAATCTGGCCGCGCTGGTTCCGCTGGACTCGCTCTATGTCGAGGCGAATTTCAAGGAAACCCAGATGTATGATCTGGCCCTTGGCGCGGATGTGCATGTCACCTTTGATGCGATCCCCGGGCAGACATTCAAGGGCAAGGTGACCTCGATGTCTCCGGCGACGGGCTCGGTGTTCTCGCTGTTGCCTGCCGATAATGCCACGGGCAATTTCACCAAGATCGTGCAGCGTGTGCCCGTGCATATCGACATCCCGCGATCTGCGATAGAGACCGGACATCTGCGGGCCGGCCTGTCTGCGGTGGTCGAGGTGGATAGCCGCACCGGATCCAATGAGGGTCTGGCGATTCTGGCGAAAGCCGAATAGCCGCCATGTCTGCCCCGGATCAGGAGTTTTCAACCGAACTGACCCGCCGCCGGGTCATCGCCTTTTTCATCATGGTCTTCGGGATGTTCATGGCGATTCTGGACATCCAGATCGTCTCGGCCTCTTTGCCGGACATTCAGGCGGGGCTGGGAGCCAGTTCGGATGAGATCAGCTGGGTGCAGACCTCATATCTGATTGCCGAGGTCGTCATGATCCCGCTGTCGGGCTTTCTGGCGCGGATGATGTCCACGCGCATCCTCTTTGCCCTTGCCGCCGCGGGATTCACGGCATCCAGCTTCATGTGCGCGACATCGACCACGATCACCGAGATGATCCTTTGGCGGGGGCTGCAGGGGTTTCTTGGCGGCGGGATGATCCCGTCGGTCTTTGCCGCCGCCTTCACGATATTTCCTCCGGCCAAACGAAATGTCGTTTCCCCCCTGATCGGGCTGATCGCGACGCTTGCGCCCACGGTGGGACCGACGGTCGGGGGCTATCTCAGCCATACGATGTCATGGCACTGGCTGTTCCTGGTCAATGTGATTCCGGGAATCGGCGTCACGATCGGCGCCTGGATGCTGATTGATTTCGACCGCCCGAAATGGAGCCTGTTCAACCGCTTCGACTGGCTGGGGCTTGGCGCTCTGGCGGCCTTTCTGGGGGCGATGGAATTCGTGCTCGAGGAAGGTCCGGGCAACGACTGGTTCGATGACGACATGGTCTCGACCATGACGGTGATCATGGTGGTCGGCGGAATCGTGACCTTCTGGCGGGCCTTTACGCGCGAAGAGCCATTGGTCGATTTTTCGGCCTTTCGGGACACCAATTTCGCCGTCGGTTCGGTCTTCAGCTTCACCATGGGGATCGGGCTTTACGGGCTGACCTATCTCTATCCGCTCTATCTGGCCTCGATCCGCGGGTATGACAGCCTGATGATCGGCGAAACCGTCTTTGTGTCCGGGCTTTCCATGTTCATCAGTGCGCCGCTGGTGGGGATGCTGTCGTCGCGGGTCGATCTGCGCGCCATTCTTCTGGTGGGTTTCATGGGTTTTGCCAGTTCGACGTGGATCCTGACCGGGATGACCGCAGAGTGGGATTTCTGGGAGCTGCTGCTGCCTCAGATCATTCGCGGCATGTCGCTGATGCTGTGCATGGTGCCCATCAACAATCTTGCCCTTGGCACATTGCCCCCCAGCAAGATGAAGGGAGCTTCAGGGCTTTACAACCTGATGCGCAATCTTGGCGGTGCCGTCGGGCTGGCAGTCATCAACACGGTGCTGTCTGATCGCAGCAGCCTCCACTATGCCCGCCTGTCCGAGGCCGTGACATGGTCGAATGACGAGGCGTTGCGCCAGTTGAGCCTGCTGGCGGCAAATCTGACTGCGCACGGGTTGAATGGCACGACAGGGGCCCTGCAGCAGATGGCCGCGCGCGTTGAGGCACAGGCCACGGTGATGTCATTCATCGATGTCTTCGTTCTGATCAGCCTGTTGTTCGCCAGCCTTGCCTTTGCATCCCTGCTGATGAAACCGCCTGCCGCGCGGGGAGGCGGCGGCGCACATTGACGCCGCCGAAGGCATGCCCAAAACCGGGCGTGCCTCTCTTGTGTCACAAGGGTTGGGGCAGCTTGCCCGCGACGAAGGGGTGGCGCTGAACCAGCAGCCAGAGCGTCGCACAGAAGGTTCCGATCACCATCAGCAGCAACCCATAGTTCCAGATCAGGTCTTCCGGGTGAAGGGAGACGATCTGAATGCCCGCAGCGCCCATGAGCGTTGCACTGAACTGGATCAGGGCTGCGGCCGATCCCGTGTCGCGCGCCTGCTGTTCCAGCAGCAGGTTGGTGCCGGGGACGCGCACGACGATCACCGAGACGGTCGAGACGGCCGCCACAGCCGCAAAGAGGAAGGGCGACAGGCTGCCGAACAGGATCATCACCGCACCGCCCGTGATCAGGACAGCGAAGCAGCCCAGGATGATGCGCTGCACGGGGATGAAACGGGCCAGCCGCAGATACAGCATCGGCCCCAGGGTGGCACATGCGGCATTGAAGGCAAAGAAGAAGCCAAAGGTCTGCTCTGACAGGCCGAAGCCGTCGATATAGACATAGGCTCCGATCCCCAGAAAGGCCATCAGGCACATGGGCACCATCGCAAAGAGGGCCAGCAGATAGGCGAATCTGGGATTGAGCAGAACAACGGCCAGCCGGCTCCATGCGTGAACAAGCGGTCCCGTCGATTTTTCCTCCAGCGTGTCCCTGTAGAGGCTGACAAGAGCGGCACCACAGCATCCGAAGATGGCCAGCGCGATGAACATCCAGTGCCACGAGGCGATCTTCAACAGGAAGGCGCCCAGGACCGGAGCGATCATCGGGGCAACGATCACCAGGGACATCACCGTGGCCATGACCCGCTCTCTTTCCCGACCGTCGAACAGATCCTTGACGATGGCGGTCCCGACAACGGTGATGCCACCCCCGGCAAATCCCTGCAGGATGCGGAAGGCGATCAGGGATTCGATGCTGAAGGCCAGGGCGCAAAGAAGGCTGGCCCCGATATACATCGCCAGGGCCGTGAACAGGATCGGCTTGCGGCCGGTTCTTTCGCTCAGTGGCCCCCAGAACAGCATGCCCACCGCAAAGGCGACCATATAGGCACCAAGCGTCAGGTTCACCATGCCGTGGCTGGTGGAAAAATTCTCGGCCATCTGTGGAAGCGCAGGCAGATAGAGATCCATGGTCAGCGGGGGAAAAGCTCCGAGAACAATCAGCAGGAGCATGGTTCCCCTCCTGCCCAATACGGGTTGTTCGACTTTCATGGCAGAGACTCCTGTTGCTGATCCCGGATGGCGAATTCCGTCGCGATGTCCTGATGGCCGACAGGGGACAGGCGACGGGGCCGGTCATAGTGGCGGGACCGCGAAGATAGAAGATGTTCAATGAAATCAGCCGGTGTTTCCTTTGGCCCATTGCGTGACACCTTTCCGTTACTGATCCAGATCAAGGTGCCGGTCGTTTGAATCACCTAGGTTCCGGGGGTGACGCAGGCGATGACAAGGGGTCGGTAGCAATGCGCGACACCGGGAAAATCACGGATTCGACGACAAGCGGCCTGGGGATGGTTCAGGCTGTCCGGGGGGCCGTGGTCGATGTCGGGTTCGCGCAGGGCGATCTGCCGCCGATCAATGCGGCGTTGCAGGTCCAGTGGGACGGTCCGACACCCTTGCTGCTGGAGGTTCAAAGCCATCTTGACCTGAATACACTGCGCGCCGTGGCATTCCAGACGACCACGGGGCTGGCGCGGGGCACCCCGGTGCAGGCCCTGGAGGGACCGGTCGAGGTTCCGGTGGGCAGGCCGGTGCTGGGGCGTCTGCTGGATGTGGTCGGCAATGTCAGGGACAATGGTCCTGCATTGCCCGACGATGTGGTGCGCAGGTCGATCCATGCCGCGCCGCCCGCCTTGCAGGCCCGGACCCGCAGCACCGAGATTTTTGAAACCGGCATCAAGGTCATCGACCTTCTGACCCCGATGGCACAGGGGGGAAAGGCCGCGATGTTCGGGGGGGCGGGCGTCGGAAAGACCGTTCTGGTCATGGAACTGATCCAGGCCATGGTTCAGAAATACCAGGGGATTTCCGTTTTTGCAGGCGTGGGTGAACGCTCGCGCGAGGGGCATGAACTGCTGACCGAGATGAAGGGCAGCGGCGTGCTGGATCGCACGGTTCTGGTCTATGGCCAGATGAATGAGCCGCCCGGCGCGCGCTGGCGGGTGCCTTTGACGGCGCTGACGATCTCGGAATATTTCCGCGACCAGAGGCATCAGAACGTTCTGCTGCTGATGGATAACGTGTTCCGCTTCGTTCAGGCGGGGGCCGAGGTTTCCAGCCTTTTGGGGCGTCTGCCCTCGCGGGTGGGGTATCAGCCGACCCTGGCCAGCGAGGTGGCGGGCCTGCAGGAACGTATTGCCTCGGTGGCCGGATCGGCGGTCACGGCCATTCAGGCGGTCTATGTGCCCGCGGATGATTTTACCGATCCGGCGGTGACGACGATTTCAAGCCATATGGATTGCGTCATCGTCCTGTCGCGCGCCCAGGCAGCCGAAGGCTTCTATCCTGCGATTGATCCGCTGGGGTCCTCTTCGATGCTGCTGGATCCGCTGATCGTCGGGGATGACCACTATCAGACCGCCGAGGCCGTTCGTCGGGCCTTGGCCCGGTTTCGTGAATTGACCGACATCATCTCTCTGCTTGGGGTCGAGGAGCTGGGCATGGCAGACCGGCTGATCGTCAAGCGCGCCCGCCGCCTGCAGCGGTTCCTGACCCAGCCCTTCATGGTGACCGAGGCCTTTACCGGCACGCCGGGTGCCAGCGTGCCGCTGACCGAAACGCTGGCCGGATGTCGGGCCATTCTGGATGGCGAGGCGGATGATTGGTCGGAGAGTTCGCTCTATATGGTCGGCAGCTTCGAGGATGCCCGCCGCAAGGAGGCCGCCTCATGCAGTTGAAGATCGTCACGCCGCTGTCGGTGGTCGTCGAGACCGATATCACCTCGCTGCGGGCCGAGGATGTCAGCGGCAGCTTCGGCATTCTGCCCGGACATGCACCATTCCTGACCACGCTGGCCGTGTCGATTGCCAGCTGGCGTCGGGGTAGGCGGGAACATTTCTGTGCGCTGCGCGGTGGGGTTCTGGTCGTCGGCGAGGATGGTGGCATCACCATTGCCACGCGTGAGGCGGTTCCCGGCGATGATCTGGACCATCTGGACCGGGATGTGCTGGAAAGGTTCCAGTCCGAAGAGGATGCCGAGCGCGTGGAACGCAGCGAGACCGTGCAACTGCAACTGAATGCCATCCGCCGCATGGTCAGCCGACTGCATCTGAACGCCGACAGAGGAGCGTTCCGCTGATGTCCGACCCCGAGGAAGATCCGCTGGTTGTCCAGACCCGCCTGCGCCGGGAGCGCCGCGCGCGCTGGCTGCGCGAGGGGGATATGTCCGTCGGGCGCCGTCTGGCCCAGATTGGCGTTCTGGGCTGGATCTTCATTTTGCCGACGCTGGCCGGATTGTTTCTGGGCCGCTGGCTGGATGCCCGATTTGGGACCGGAATTTTCTGGTCCGCCCCCTGCATGATTCTTGGTCTTTGCGTCGGGGGCTGGACCGCATGGAAATGGATGAACGCGAAATGACCCACCTGCCGCTGACTCTTGCCGTTTGCTTTTCTGCCGGATTGCTGCTGGGCTTTGCCTATTTCGCAGCCCTGCGCATGACCGCCGATCTGATCGTCGGCCAAGGCCGTCCGCTGCTGGCGCTGGGGCTGACACTGGGCCGCCTTGGGGCCATGGTCGCCGCGCTTTATCTCGCCGTTCTGTTCGGTGGGCTGGCGCTTCTGGCTGCCCTTGGGGGGGTGTTGAGTGCCAAGGCAGTTCTGGTCGGTAAAGCGCGGAGGGCCGGGTCATGAACTCTCCGCTGGATGCAATGATCCTGTTTCACGTCGGGCCCGTGCCGATCAGTCGCGCGATTGTGGTCACATGGGTGATCATGGCAGTGCTGGTGCTGGGCGCATTCCTGCTGACGCGCCGCCTGACGCTGAAACCCGGCAAGCTTCAGGCCGCGATCGAGTTGATCGTTACCACCGTTGACACCCAGATCCGCGAAACCACCGGCGCCGGACCCGAACCCTATCGCGCCTTCATCGGTTCGCTGTTCCTGTTCATTCTGGCCGCCAACTGGTCCTCCCTGCTTCCCGGGGTAGAACCTCCGACCGCCCAGCTTGAGACCGATGCCGCTCTGGCGCTGCTGGTCTTCATTTCTGTGATCTGGTTCGGCATTCGCGGCGCGGGCCTGCGCGGCTATCTGAAATCCTTTGCCGCGCCCAATATCGTGATGATCCCGCTGAACATCATGGAAAGCATCACCCGCGTCTTTTCGATGTTCGTGCGCCTGTTCGGAAATGTCATGAGCGGCGTGTTCGTGATCGCCATTGTTACCTCGCTTGCGGGGCTGCTGGTGCCGATCCCGCTGATGGCGCTGGATCTGCTGACCGGCCTTGTCCAGGCCTATATCTTCGCCATTCTGGCCATCGTCTTCATCTCGGCCACGGTCGAAGAGGGCCAGCCGAAACCCGCCCCTGTTTCCTCTGCTGAGAAAAAGGATAAATGATGGATTACGCTCCGATCGTCAGTATCATCTGTGCCGCCTTTTCCGTGTCCTTCGGGGCGATTGGTCCCGCCCTTGCCGAGGGTCGTGCGGTCGCCGCCGCCATGGATGCCATCGCGCGCCAGCCCGAGGCGGCGAACACCATATCGCGCACGCTGTTTGTGGGTCTGGCGATGATCGAGACCACGGCGATCTATTGCCTTGTGATCGCGTTGCTGTTGCTGTTCGCCAATCCGTTGCTGGCCTGATCCGATGGATATCGATGTCTGGGGACTGGCACTGCAGGCCGTCAATGTCCTGATCCTGATCTGGTTGCTGTCACGCGTCTTCTGGCGGCCCGTTGCCGCCGCCATCGCCAAACGTCAGCAGGCCGCCACAGCCATCATCGAAGCCGCCCATGCCGTGCAGGCCCGCGCCGATGCTGCATTGGCCGAGGTCACGCAGGCGCGAGAGGGGATTGCCGCGGAACGGGTCGCCCTGCTGGATGCCGCGCGACAAGAGGCCGAGGCCGCGACCCAATCCGCCCTGACCGAGGCCCGCGCCAGGGCCGAAGAGATCCTGACCAGGGCGCGGGCCAGCATCGAAAGGGAAACCGAGGCCGCACGTCAGGCCAATGCCGAACAGGCGCGCGAACTGGCGCTGCAGATTGCCTCGCGGTTGCTGCAGCAATTGCAGGGTCGCGAAATTCAGGCCGCTTTCGTGGCCCGATTGAAGGATGCCATTGCGGCGCTGCCGGAAAAGGATCGCGCGACGCTAGCAAAGGATCCGAAAGGGGTTCGCGTGGTCACGGCCAGTGACCCCGAAGACCTAAGGCCGGCCATCGAGAAAACCCTGCGCAAGGCTCTGGGCGATCAGGTGAGGCTGCATTTCGTGACCGATCCCGGTCTTGTCGCGGGGATCGAGTTGCATGGTGATCACTTTGCCCTGCGCAACAGCTGGCAGGATGATCTTCAGCAGGTCCGAAAGGTGCTTCAGGATGCCGAATAGAGATCCAGACTGGTTTTCCACCGCATCGGCGGCTTTGCGTGATGCCGGGATCGGGCCGCGTGTTCAGCATCGTGGCCGGGTCGAGGATGTCGGTGATGGCATTGCCATGATCTCGGGGCTGCGCGATGTGCGGCTGGACGAGGTTCTGCGCTTTGCCAATGGGCAGGTCGGTTTCGCGCGGGTGCTGGACCCGGATCTGATCGGCTGCGTGATGTTGGACGCGGCACAGGATGTCGAGGCGGGCGATGAGGTGTTCGGGACCGGAGAGGTCGTCAATGTTCCCGTGGGCGAAAGCCTGCTGGGTCGTATCGTTGATCCTTTGGGTCGGCCGCTGGACGGCAAGGGAGAGATCGAGGCACAGGCGCATTGGCCCATCGAAAGACCGGCGCCGTCGATCATCGAACGCGATCTGGTGACCGAACCGGTGCAGACCGGCGTGGTCGTCCTCGACACGCTGTTCGCATTGGGGCGCGGCCAGCGCGAGTTGATCGTGGGCGATCATTCGACCGGCAAGACAACGCTGGCCGTGGATGCCCTGATCGCACAGCGCGACAGTGACATGATCTGCGTCTATGTGGCGGTGGGGCAGAAAAGCTCCAGCGTGGGCCGGGCCATCGATGCCTTGCAGGCGCAGGGAAACTTCTCGCGCTGTATTGTTCTGGTGGCCGAGGCCGCCTCGGCACCCGGTCTGCAATGGATCGCGCCCTATGCAGGCATGACCATGGCCGAATATTTCCGCGACAGGGGACAACATGCGCTGATCGTCATTGATGATCTGTCCAAACATGCGGCAACCCACCGCGAAATCGCATTGCTGACACGACAGTCCCCGGGGCGCGAAGCCTATCCGGGCGATGTCTTTTACATCCACGCCCGGTTGCTTGAACGCGCCGCCAAGCTGTCCGGGGCATGCGGCGGCGGGTCATTGACGGCGCTGCCGATCGCCGAGACCGATTCCGGCAATCTGTCCGCCTATATTCCCACCAATCTGATCTCGATCACCGATGGTCAGATCGTGCTGGATGCAGCGCTGTTCCATCAGGGGCAGAAGCCGGCTGTCGATGTCGGCCTGTCGGTCAGCCGCGTCGGGGGCAAGACCCAGGCGCCGGTCCTGCGCAAGGCGGCCGGCACGTTGCGGCTGGATTACGCGCAATTTCTGGAGCTGGAGGTCTTCACCCGCTTCGGGGGCATGCCCGAGGGCCGCGTGCGCGATCAACTGACGCGCGGAGCCCGTATCCGCGAGGCGCTGCGACAGCCCCAGCACAGCCCCTATCGTCTGGCGGATGAGGTGGCGCTGATGCTGGCCGTGCAGACTGGCCTGCTGGATCCGCTGCCGGTCACGGCCATTCCCGCCTTTCGCACGGCCTTGCCCGCCACGCTGGATCGGGATGCTGCGCGGGCCGTGCAGGCATTGGCGGGGCGGGGCGAACTGGCGCCCGAGTTGCAGCAGGAATTGTTGCGGGCGTTGACGGGATTGGCTGGATCCTTCGCTCGGTCCGATCAGGCGACGGTCGGGCAAGACAGCCAATGACGGAACGGCTGGCAGATATCAGCGCCCGGATCGAAGGCGTGCGTCAGCTGGGCGCGGTGGTCAATGCCATGAAGGGCATTGCCGCGGCCCGGGCGCATCAGGCCCGCGCCCAGGTCGCGGCGGTTGACAGCTATGCCCGCACCATTGCTGCCGGCCTGTCGGCGATGATAGGCCATGAGGCAGAACCTGCACCGTCGGCAAGGGGCAGGGAGGCCCTGCTTGTCTTTTGCGCCGAACAGGGCTTTGCCGGTTCTTTCAGTGAAAGGGTGCTGGACAGCATCGACCATGCGCCGGACTGCCTGTTCCTGGTTGGCACGCGCGGACAGAGCGTTGCGGCGGCGCGCGGCCTGCAGGCCGATTGGACCGCCGCGATGCCCTCGCATAGTTCGGGGATTCCGAGGTTGGCGGATCACATCACGACAGCCATCTATGATGCGGTGGCCAGGGGGTGCATGGATCGCCTTGACGTGGTTTTCACGGGCTGGCGCGAGGGACGCAACACGCTGGTCCGGCAGGGTCTGTTCCCGATAGTTCTGGATGATCTGCCGGAAACCAGATCGCAACGCCCCCTGACGCAACTGCCGCAAGAGATGTTGGTGTCCCTGCTGGGGCAGGATTATTTCAACGCGCAGGTCTGCAAGGCTGCGCTGCATGCCTTTGCTGCGGAAAATCAGGCCCGGATGGAGGCCATGGCCTCGGCTGCCCGCCAGATTTCGCAAGAGCTGGAGGGTTTCGAGGCCACCCTGCGCCGTGTTCGGCAGGAAGAGATCACCGCCGAGATCATCGAGCTTGGAACCGGCGCGGTTACAGCCGGGAAAAGGGATGGTAGAATGTCGAAACGCTGACACAGATCAAGGTTACGTTGCAAGCCGGCCTGCAAGGTCATGCTTGGGACTGCCGTTGCCCTAGCATCCTCGGAAGGACATGCCATGGCGAAGCTATCTGGACGGACAAGAAAATACCGCGATGACAAGCCCCGGGCAGTCATGCGGGCGCAGGCTGGCGGGTTGTCTGACGCGTCCGCCCGTGCCAGCGAGGGCGGGGTGACCCGCGGCCTGTCCCCCTTGGTCCTGACCCGGGCGTGGATGGATTGGGCGGTTCATCTGGCTGCTTCGCCGGGCAAACAGATGCAATTGCTTCAGCAAGCGATGGAAAATGCACAGGCTGTCTTTGCCGCAGGCCTTGGCGAAACCTTGTCGGGCGCGGATGGTGCAGCCGATCCCCGTTTTGACAGCGCCGAGTGGCAAAAATTCCCTTTCAACCTTCTGGCGCAGGCACATCAGCGACAGCGGCAATGGTGGCTGGATGCCATGACCGGTGTTCGCGGTGTCGAACCGGCCCATGAGAACCTGATGGCATTCGTCACCGGGCTGCTCTCGGACGCCGTCGCTCCGTCGAATTTTCCCGCCATCAACCCCGATGTCATCTCGGCCAGCCTGAGCGAGAACGGACTGAACCTTGTTCGCGGCAGCAGGAATTTCGCCAAGGACATGGCGACGCTGTCCGGGCTAGTCCCCGCAGTCTCGCAACCTTTCGAGGTCGGGCGCAATCTTGCCACCACCGCGGGCAAGGTGGTGTTTCGCAACAAGCTGATGGAGCTGATCCAATATGCGCCGACGACCGACACCGTTTGCCCCGAGCCGATCCTGATCGTGCCGGCATGGATCCTGAAATATTACGTTCTGGATCTCTCGCCACATAATTCCTTTGTCCGCTTTCTCGTCGATCAGGGTTTCACGGTCTTCATGATCTCGTGGAAGAACCCTCTTCCCGAAGATCGCGATATCGGGATGGAGGATTATCGCCAGCTTGGCGTGATGGCAGCAATCAATGCCGCCATCAAGATCACCGGGGCGCCAAGACTGCACACGCTTGGCTATTGTCTTGGCGGCACGCTGTTGTCGATAGCGGCTGCCGCGATGGGGCGGGACGGAGACGATCGGCTTGCCTCGGTTTCACTGCTGGCCACGCAGGTGGATTTTTCCGAGCCGGGGCCGTTGCGTCTGTTGATCAACGAGGCCGAGGTGGCGATGGTCGAAGAGATGATGGAAAGGCAGGGCTATCTTTCTTCGGACAGCATGGCAGGTGCCTTTGCGCTGTTGCGTGCCCGCGATCTGCTCTGGACGCGGGCGATCAACAACTATCTGCTGGGTCGACAGGACGATGGCCTTGACCTGATGGCATGGCATGCCGATGCCACCCGCCTGCCTGCCCGGATGCATTCGCAATATCTGCGGCAGCTGTTTCTGAACAACGATCTTGCCCAGGGGCGCTATCTGGTCAAAGGCAAACCTGTCGGCTTCGGCGCCATTCGCGCGCCCATCTTCGCGGTGGGCACCGAAGAGGATGACGTCGCCCCTTGGACATCAGTCTATAAACTGCATCTTTTCACAAGATCCGAGGTGACATTCGTGCTGACAAATGGCGGACATAACACCGGCATCATTTCCGCTCCGGGACAGCCAGAGCAACATTTCCGGATGGGGCGTGGCTCTGCCGATTCCGGCTATCGCGAGCCGGAAGAATGGCTTGCTGAACATGAGGCCGAGGACGGCTCGTGGTGGGTCGCCTTCGCCAGATGGCTGGGAGAGCACTCGGGTGAGGCGGTCTCGCCACCGCAAATGGGCGCTCGGTCAGGCGCATGCAAGGCGATCTGCGATGCCCCCGGCACATATGTCATGCAGCGATAGGCCGGTCAGCCAAAGAAACCGGGGAGGCCGCTTGGCCTCCCCGTAAAAATTCGCAGCGAACTGAGGTGGAAATCAGAACGGGATTTCGTCGTCGTAATCGCTGCGCCCGCCAGCCGGGGCACTGCTGCCGCTTGCGGGTTCGCTGCGATAGCCACCATCGTTGCCGCCGCCAAAGTCGCGTCCGCCGCCACCTTCACCGCGACCGTCCAGCATCTGCAGACTGCCGCCGAAATTGCGGATGACGACTTCGGTCGTGTAGCGGTCCTGGCCGGATTGATCCTGCCACTTCCGGGTTTCCAGCTGGCCCTCGACATAGACCTTGCTGCCCTTTCTCAGGAAGCGTTCGACGACATTGACCAGCCCTTCGGACATGATCGCGACCGAATGCCATTCTGTCTTTTCGCGCCGTTCGCCGGTGTTGCGGTCTTTCCACTGTTCGGATGTGGCGATCCGCAGATTGGCGACCTTGCCGCCGTTCTGGAATGTCCGGATTTCCGGATCACGGCCCAGATTGCCGATCAGAATGACCTTGTTGACGCTGCCTGCCATGACGGAGTTCCCTGCTTCGATACGCTTGAGAATGGGGTCTAGCCCAGCCGGGGTGCAAGCCGCAAGCCCGACCCGTTCCGATGCCTGATGTGAATACCTTGCGGGTCTCGGCGGAAACCCGCCGAAGGCATGCGGAGATCGAAACGTGATTTCGCTCCTGCTGGCAGGATTTCCGATTTGCTGTATAGTTTCGACCAACGCGTCAGCCAAAAGATGCGGTTCAAGCTCCGGTAGCAGGACGAGCCTGCCCTGGGACGCGGCGACATAAAGAATGAGGGCAGATGAATGCGGATCATTCCGAACGCGAAGGCAGTTGTTGGAACTGTCATGGTGGTAGCTATGGCGATGCCGGCGGCGGCCGAGGGATTGCGCCTGTCTGGCAGTTCGTCAAAATCCCGTGCCGATCAGTTCGCGCGTCAGACACGGTTGATGGATTCCCGGCTTGCCACGCAATATCAGCAATCGGCCCGGCTGCAGCCCAATGGCGGAAACCGCAGCATTGTCGATATCGAACTTTCCACCAATATTCCGGCCTATCGCGGCAAGCGTAGCGACTACATTCCCCATGCACGCGCGGCGGCCCGCAAATACGGCATCCCCGAAGATCTGTTCCTGCGGCTGGTGCAGCAGGAGTCCGGCTGGAACCCGCGTGCGCGTTCGCACAAGGGTGCGACAGGTCTGGCACAGCTGATGCCCGGAACAGCCGCCAAGCTGGGCGTGAACCCGAATGATCCGATCCAGAATCTTCAGGGCGGCGCACGGTATCTGCGGATGATGTATGACCAGTTCGGCAATTGGCGCCTTGCCTTGGCCGCCTATAACGCCGGCCCCGGCGCTGTCTCGAAATATGGCGGCGTGCCGCCCTATCGCGAGACCCGCAATTACGTGCGCATCATTGCAGGTAGCTGAGTGCGGGGCGCGGAACCACGGATGCGAATGGTGATCGCCGCATGAGCCTGCCCCGCGCGCCGGACCGGCTTTCCGACGACATGGCATCGGCGATCGGTCATGCAGTGGCCGCTTTCGGCTTTCTGGAAGAGGCGCTGAAACGCGCGTTGTTTTCCCTGACCCGTCAGGGGCTGGGCGAAGATGCCAGTGACGCCGAACTGGAAAAATGGCTGCGGCGCATCGACGAGATCGCCGATGACTCTCTGGGCACATTGATCGACAGTTTTGGTGCGGCCCTGCTGCAGGCGGGTGTCCATGACCGGGACGAACTGATCGAGGCTCTTGGCGGGATTCGTCTGAAGCGGAACCTGCTGTGTCATGCCTCGTGGCGGCCCGGCCGCAAGGAGGGCTATTGGCATCCGACCTTCATCAATACCCGTGGCGAGCGCTATCCCGACGACATGAGTCCTCAGGACGTGCGTGATATCCATGCACATGCATTGCGCATTGCCCGCCGCGTCGTATCGATCATGCGCGCGACCGGGATCGATGGCGAATGGGCAGGCCATGATGATGCTCCGCAGGGCTGAACTGCGCCTGTTGCGCCACCATTGCAGAAAGAGTTTTCAGCAGTTTGGCGTGAAAACGCGATCGCGCGTTGCAACGGCCGGGCGGTCAGGATAACAACCCGACCAATCCAAGACGAGAGGCTTTCATGTCGTCCCCCCTCCGCCTGGGCATTGCCGGGCTAGGCACCGTCGGGATCGGTGTCGTCAAAATCGTGCAGAAACGCGCAGAGCTTCTGGCCGCTCGTTCCGGGCGCGATATCACCATTACCGCCGTTTCGGCGCGTGATAAAATGAAGAACCGTGATGCGGATCTGTCGGCTTACCGCTGGGAAACCGATCCGATGGCAATCGCGCAGGCCGATGATGTCGATGTCTATGTCGAGTTGGTCGGCGGCGACAGCGGCATTGCCAAGGACAGCATCGAGGCCGCGCTGCGTTCGGGCAAGGATGTGGTCACGGCCAACAAGGCGCTTCTGGCCAAACATGGGCAAGAGCTTGCCCAGTTGGCCGAAAGCCTGGGCCGGGTGATCCGTTTCGAGGCAGCCGTTGCCGGTGGTATTCCGGTGATCAAGACCATGACGGAATCGCTGGCCGGAAACGAGATCCAGCGCGTCATGGGTGTCATGAACGGCACCTGCAATTACATCCTGACCCGGATGGAAAGCGCTGGTCTGCCCTATGAAACCGTCTTTGAAGAAGCGCGGCAACTGGGCTATCTGGAGGCCGATCCGACGCTGGATGTCGGCGGGATCGATGCCGGGCACAAGCTGGCCATTCTGTCCTCGATTGCCTTCGGCACGCAGGTCGATTTCGACAATGTCGAGATCGAAGGGATCGAGCGAGTCAGCATCGACGACATCAACCGCGCCGCGGATATGGGCTATCGCATCAAGCTGCTGGGCGTTGCGCAGATGACCGGACGCGGGCTCGAGCAGCGCATGTCGCCCTGTCTGGTGCCCGCGGACAGCCCGCTTGGCCAGCTGAATGGCGGCACCAATATGGTCATCGTCGAAGGTGACAGCGTCGGCCAGATCGTGCTGCGCGGGGCAGGGGCCGGCGAAGGTCCGACCGCCAGCGCCGTCATGTCCGATATTGTCGAGGTCGCGCGCGGCCTGCGCATGCCTGTCTTCGGTCAGCCGGCTGTCGGCCTGACGGCAGCACAACCGGCCCGCACCGCCGTTCCCGCCGCCTACTACATGCGGCTGGAACTGCAGGACAAGCCGGGGGCGCTGGCCAAGGTGGCCACCGTTCTGGGCGATGCCGGCATCTCGATCGACCGGATGCGCCAATACGGCCATACGAACAAGGCCAGCGTTCCGGTTCTGGTCGTGACCCACAAGACCACGCCGGATGCCATTGATCACGCGATCACGGTCCTGCCGGAAACGGGTGTGCTTGTCAGCGATCCGGTCGAATTGCGGATCGAGGATGTCTGACGCCTGAAGGGCTTTGACAGGAATTCGGGCAAGGCCGCAGATTGATCTCTGCGGCCTTGTCGTTTCAGTCTTTGCGTGCTGCGCGGATCAGGTTCAGGATATCGGCGGCGGCGGCCGGAATATTGGTGCCGGGTCCAAAGATTGCCTTCACGCCTGCCTTCTTCAGGAAGTCGTAATCCTGTTGCGGGATGACGCCGCCGCAGATCACCAGGATATCTTCTGCGCCCTGAGCCTTGAGGGCCTCGATCAGCTTGGGGGCCAGCGTCTTGTGGCCGGCGGCCTGGCTGCTGATTCCGACGACATGAACATCATTGTCCACGGCATCCTGAGCGGCCTCTTCAGGGGTCTGGAACAGCGGTCCCACATCCACGTCAAAGCCGATATCGGCAAAGGCGGTGGCGATGACCTTGGCACCCCGGTCGTGGCCGTCCTGACCCATCTTGACCACCAGCATCCGCGGGCGGCGGCCTTCTTCCTCGGCGAAGCTTTCGACATCCTTCTGGATCTTGGCAAAACCTTCGTCGCCCTCATATGCCGCGCCATAGACGCCAGCCAGGGTCTTGACCTCGGCGCGGTGACGACCGAACTGTTTTTCCATGGCCATGCTGATTTCTCCGACAGTTGCACGGGCGCGGGCGGCCTCGACGGCGGCTGCCAGAAGGTTGCCTCCCTCGGCCGCACGGCGGGTCACCTCGTTCAGGGCGGCCTGACAGGCGGCCTCGTCGCGGGTGGCGCGAATGTTTTTCAGTCGTTCGATCTGGCTGGCGCGAACCTTGACGTTGTCGACATCCAGAATGTCGATCGGGTCTTCCTTGTCCTTGCGGTACTTGTTGACGCCGACGATCACGTCCTCGCCCCGGTCGATCATGGCCTGGCGGCGCGCGGCGGTTTCCTCGATCCGCAGCTTGGGCATGCCCGAGGCCACGGCTTTGGTCATGCCGCCCAGTTCCTCGACCTCTTCGATCAAGGCCCATGCCTTCTCGGCCAGTTCCGCGGTCAGGCTTTCGATGTAATAGCTGCCTGCCAGCGGATCGACGACATGGGTGATGCCGGTTTCTTCCTGCAGGACCAACTGCGTGTTGCGCGCGATGCGGGCGCTGAAATCGGTGGGCAGGGCGATGGCCTCGTCCAGCGCATTGGTATGCAGCGATTGTGTTCCGCCCAAGGCTGCCGACATGGCCTCATAGGCGGTGCGGATCACATTGTTGTAGGGATCCTGTTCCTGCAGGCTGACGCCCGAGGTCTGGCAGTGCGTGCGCAGCATTTTCGAACCCGGCTTCTTCGCGCCGAATTCATCCATGATGCGATACCACAGCAGGCGCGCGGCGCGCAGTTTGGCGATCTCCATGAAGAAATTCATGCCGATGGCAAAGAAGAACGACAAGCGGCCCGCGAAGGCATCGACATCCATGCCCGCCGCAATGGCCGCGCGGACATATTCACGCCCGTCGGCCAGCGTATAGGCCAGCTCCTGCACCAGATTGGCACCGGCTTCCTGCATGTGGTAGCCGGAGATCGAGATGCTGTTGAAACGCGGCATCTCGGTGCTGGTATATTCGATGATGTCCGAAATGATGCGCATGCTGGGTTCGGGCGGATAGATATAGGTGTTGCGCACCATGAATTCCTTGAGGATGTCATTCTGGATCGTGCCCGACAGTGTCGATTTGTCGTGGCCCTGTTCCTCGCCGGCGACGATGAAATTCGCCAGGATCGGAATGACCGCGCCATTCATGGTCATGCTGACGCTGACCTTGTCCAGCGGGATGCCGTCGAACAGGATCTTCATGTCTTCGACACTGTCGATGGCAACGCCCGCCTTGCCCACATCGCCCTCGACGCGCGGGTGGTCGCTGTCATAGCCGCGGTGGGTCGCCAGATCGAAGGCGACCGAGACCCCTTGCTGACCGGCGGCAAGGTTGCGGCGATAGAAGGCGTTGGATTCCTCGGCCGTGGAAAATCCTGCATATTGGCGGATCGTCCAGGGGCGGCCCGCATACATCGTGGCACGGGGTCCGCGCGTGAAAGGAGCCAGTCCCGGCAGGCTGCCCAGATGCTCAAGACCTTCGGTGTCTTCCTCGGTATAAAGCGGCTTGACGGCAATTCCTTCCAGCGTGTCCCAGGTCAGGCTGTCGGGGTCGCGGCCCTTCAGTTCTTTCTCGGCCAGCTTGCGCCATTCCTCCAGCGTCGGTTTTGTCATGATCCGTCCTTTCCCAAAGGCTGGCTCGTCCTATATTCATATAAGGAAGAGGTGCCGATGAAGTTGAATTTCCTGTTGTTCGCGATGGCTCTTGCGGCCATGGGGCCTGCGCGTGAAGCCGCTGTGCCGTCGGTCGTCCCCGATATCCCCTTGCCACAGCCACAAAGCCCGGAAGAGGTGGAAGCCCCGGCCGTTCCCGAAGCCGAAGCGGTCGCCATCACGGAATATGATGCGTCAAGCGTGCTGCCCGAACAGTTCCGTTGGGTTGCGCGTCCGGTGGTGGTTTTCGCCGATGCCCCCGAAGACCCGGCCTTTCGCGAACAGCTCGAGGCCTTGCGCAGCCGTCCGGATGCCCTGGTCGAGCGCGATGTCGTGGTGATCACCGATGCCGATCCCGAGGCCAACAGCCCTTGGCGCCAGCTGTTGCATCCGCGCGGCTTTTCGCTGGTTGTCATGGACAAGGACGGGCAGGTCAAACTGCGCAAGCCCTTGCCTTGGGATGCGCGCGAAATCAGTCGCGCCATCGACAAGTTTCCGTTGCGTCGCCAAGAGATAGGCCGCGCGGGCGTCATGCCGTGACAATTGAAATTCGGGGCAATCATCCCTATATTGACAGTACAAGGAATGGAGTTCCATGATGAGCACGACATCTTACAACCCTCCGCCGATCACTGGCCGAACTGGCCCGAAGCCGGGCTACTAGGGCGATCTTCTTCGCCTGCGCGCCCGTCGATATTGGCGCGAATCGCTGCCAGCGCCTGATCGCCCAGTTCAAGCGCTTCCAGCTTCATCGAAATGTAATCCCGATACATATTGGCGGCCCTTTCCGGGCCGATCACAGCAAGATCAAGCTGTCTCAGATCCGCGATCATGGCTGATATCGCGTTGAGCTGGCTGTAATACAGCACGATCGGATCAACCGTATCACGCGGCAGCACGTGGATTTCCCCAGCAATCGCCCTGAAGATCGCATCATTGTTCTCGGTCGGAATCACCGGAAAATAGCCGGGTTCCGACAGGATTCGCTGGCGGATCTGTGCGCCATAGGCTCCGACATCATCGCGCCGTAGTGCCGCCAGATAGGCGCGAATTTCCGCGAACAGCGCACGCTGAACATCACGCACCCGATCCGCGCGCAGTTTCGCATCGCGTCTCCGGTTCTGATAGGCCACGACCCACCAGCCGATCGCAAGAAACAGGCCGGCGATCACGGCCTGTTGTGCCTGCGGGGCAAGATATGAGTCGAAGGGCGGCATCAGCCCCGCAGGCCCCTAGGGGCAGGAGGGGCCGGTCTTGCAATGATCTGGCGCGGGGATGATGTCATTCGAACTCCAGAATCACATCATCCACCTTCAGGCTTTGTCCGGCCTCGGCATTTACCGATTTGACGACGGCCTTCTTCTCGGCCCGCAGGATGTTCTCCATCTTCATGGCCTCGACGGTGGCCAGCGGCTGGCCTTCCTCGACCTCATCTCCGACGGCGACATTGATCTTCACGATCAGGCCGGGCATCGGGCACAGCAGGTATTTCGAGGTATCGGGTGCAACTTTCTGGGGCATCAGACGCACCAGTTCGGCCGCACGTGGACGTCGGACATGGACCTTCAAATCCGCGCCACGGCTGCGCAACCGATAGCCGGCGGCGATCCGGTCGACCTTCAGCACCAGCAGCTTGCCGTCCACCGTCAGCCGTGCCAGAGAATCGCCGGGGGTCCAGTTGCTTTCGACACGCAGATCCTGGCCGTCGACAATCACATTGGCGCCGTCGCGGTCGGCCCGGATGCGCACGGGAACTTCGGTATCACCGACAAAGACAACCCAATTCTCGCCGACATGGCGCTCATGGTTGTCCAGCCGTCCGCTGATACGGGTGCGACGGATCTCCGCAACCCGGTGCATGGCTGCCGCCGCGGCCGCGATGCGCATCGTCTCGGATTCCGAGGGAGCAACACCCTGGAATCCGTCGGGGTATTCCTCTTCGATGAAGGCGGTGGTCATTTCACCTGCAGTAAATTTCGGATGATCCATCACCGCCGAGAGGAAGGGCAGGTTGTGGCCGATGCCTTCGACCTCGAATTCATCCAGCGCCACGCGCATCGCCTCGATCGCATCGGCGCGGGTCGGGGCCCAGGTGCACAGCTTCGCGATCATCGGGTCATAGAACATGCTGATTTCGCCGCCTTCATAGACGCCGGTATCATTGCGCACTGCAACGGGACTGTTGCCGCCAGCGGTGCTGTTGACCCAGTTTCCCGTGTCCTTCAGCGGACCTGCCGCAATCTCCGAAGGCGGACGATAGCGGCTGAGGCGCCCGATCGATGGCAGGAAGCCGCGATAGGGGTCCTCGGCGTAAAGCCGGCTTTCCATCGCCCAGCCATTGATGATCAGATCGGACTGGGCAAAGGGCAAAGCCTCGCCTGCCGCGACGCGGATCATCTGTTCGACCAGATCGACGCCGGTAATCAGTTCGGTCACCGGGTGTTCGACCTGAAGCCGCGTGTTCATTTCGAGGAAATAGAAGTTCCGGTCGCCATCGACGATGAATTCCACGGTTCCCGCGCTGCTATAGTCCACGGCCTTGGCCAATGCGACGGCCTGTTCGCCCATTGCCTTGCGGGTGGCCTCGTCAAGGAAAGGCGAGGGTGCCTCTTCGATGACCTTCTGGTTGCGGCGCTGAATCGAGCATTCACGCTCGTGCAGATAGACGGCATTGCCCGCCTTGTCGGCCAGCACCTGAATTTCGATATGACGCGGCTGGGTGACGAATTTCTCGATGAAGATCCGGTCGTCACCAAAGCTGTTGGCAGCCTCGTTCTTCGAGGATTCGAAACCTTCGCGGGCCTCCTGGTCATTCCAGGCAATGCGCATGCCCTTGCCGCCACCGCCGGCACTGGCCTTGATCATGACCGGATAGCCGATCTCGCCGGAAATTTTTACGGCTTCTTCGGCATCGGCAATCAGGCCCATGTAGCCCGGCACCGTTGAAACCCCGGCTTCCTGTGCCAGTTTTTTCGAGGTGATCTTGTCGCCCATGGCTTCGATCGCGGAAGCGGGGGGGCCGATAAAGGCAACGCCTTCAGCCTCGAGCGCCTCGGCGAACTTGCGGTTCTCGGACAGGAAGCCATAGCCGGGGTGAACGGCCTCGGCGCCGGTCTGGCGGATCGCATCCATGATCTTGTCGATCACGATATAGGATTGATTGGCCGGCGGAGGACCGATGTGAACGGCCTCATCGGCCATTTTCACATGCAGGGCATTGCGGTCGGCGTCGGAATAGACGGCTACCGTCGCGATGCCCATCTTGCGGGCGGTCTTGATGACCCGGCAGGCGATCTCACCCCGGTTGGCAATCAGGATTTTCTTGAACATGGGGTCCCCCGGTCGAAAAGACATGAAAAAACCGCCCGCGACCCAAGGTCACGGACGGTCCTGAACGATTCTCTGCGCGCCGCGACGGCGCGCAGGTCAAATCCGTTATTGGCAGAGGCGCACGTCGTCGCACAAGGCGCCGCCGGCTGCGCCGATTGCCGCGCCACCCAGAACGTTTTCACCGGCGAGATCTGCGATGACAGCCCCCGCGCCGGCGCCGATAAGCGCGCGGTCGGTGTCGGTCGGATTGATGTTCTGGGTGCAGGCCGAAACCGCGATGACCGCGAGGACCGCCGAGAAGGAGAGAAGTTTCCGCATGTTCCATTTCCAGTCAGTTGAAGTGACGCAGGAACCGCCCCCGCGAGGTCGCAAGTTCGGGTCTTAGTAGCTTTTCTGGCAGACACCGACGTCGTCGCACAGGGCACCGCCTGCGGCACCGATGGCCGCACCGGCCGCGATGTCTTCATCCAGAACTTTTGCGATGACCGCACCGGCGGCCGCGCCGCCGACGGCACGCTGTGCATCGGGGGTGAGGCCGGTCTGATAGCCAGAGGCGCATGCGGAAAGACCCGCTGCAGCAACGGTAAGGCCTGCGAGGCGGAGGAACAACGAAGTTTGCATTTATGTGTGCCTGTATCTGAAGACCCTGAGCGGGCCAGTTCTTTTGAGTGATAACCGACTATTACATAGTTGATGAGCCCGTCAAACTGACATGGGCGTGAAATCGCGGTATTTGGCAGAGAACCGCGCATTTCCATCACCCTTCGTCCTCATCATCCAGATCGAGCTCTTCCCAGTCGAAATCGGGCTGTTGGCCCGACGCAAACAGTTGCGGGAAGGAAGCTTCGGCGGCTTCGAAATCGATCTGCAGCAATTGCCCGTAATCGGCGGGATCAAATTCGCCGACCGGAACGATTTCACGCCCGATCAGCCAGCCGATACGGCCAGCGTCCAGATTGCCGCGCTCAAAGGGCTCGGCGCCGAAATGCTGGATCAGGGCTGAAAGAAAACCGGCATCGGCCCGCTTGTCTGCGGGCTTGCGATCGCGGAAACGTTCACGGCGCACGATTGGCGTCGCGCCCTTCTTGCGATTCTCTCGGCGAATGGTGAATTGATAGTCGGTGCCGGGCAGGCGGCCTGGAAAGCCACGATGTTTCAGCATGGTGCCCTCATGTCGTCGGGGCGCCGGATGCACGGGCAGCCGGACTGCCCGCGCAAGTGTTTCCTGGTTGGGTTAGCTGCCGTATTTGCCTTGGTAGACCGGCTCGGTCGTGACCGGATCGGCTGCGGTCGGCACATAGACTTCGGGTTCCTGGCGCTGGCAGGCGGCAAAGGCCGAAACCAGAACGAGGCCGAGAATGAATTTCTTCGACATGCGATATTGCTCCTGAATGGCGGGCGCGCTGACGCCCGGCTGCTCGAATTCAGGTCGTCCTCTTCTCGGGCCGACCTGACTTGGATGTTACCGTCCCGTGGTCGCCCGAGACAGCACCGCAACTCGCCCGCAGGTGAAACCTTGCGGGTCTGTGGCCTGGCTGCATCATTCACGCAGATGTGCATTCTCATTCTGTCCCGCCGACTACAGAGGAATGTTGTCGTGTTTTTTCCACGGGTTGGACAGCTTCTTGCTGCGCAGCGAGGCAAAGGCGCGCGCCACCCGGCGACGGGTCGAACGGGGCTGGATCACCTCGTCGATAAAGCCCTTTTCGGCCGCCACGAAGGGATTGGCAAAACGGTCCTCGTAATCCTTGGTGCGCGCCGCGATCTTGTCGTTGTCGCCCAATTCGTTGCGATAGAGAATCTCGACCGCGCCCTTGGCACCCATCACGGCGATCTCGGCCGTGGGCCAGGCATAGTTGAAATCGCCCCGCAGATGTTTGGATGCCATGACGTCATAGGCACCGCCATAAGCCTTGCGGGTGATGACGGTGACTTTGGGGACCGTGGCTTCGCCATAGGCAAACAGCAGCTTTGCGCCATGCTTGATGACGCCGCCATATTCCTGTCCGGTGCCAGGCAGGAAGCCGGGAACATCGACGAAGGTCAGGATCGGGATTTCGAAGGCATCGCAGAAACGCACGAAGCGCGCTGCCTTGCGCGAGCTGTCGATATCCAGACAGCCTGCCAGAACCATCGGCTGGTTGGCGACGACGCCGACGGTGCGCCCTTCCAGCCGGATGAAGCCGGTGATGATATTGCCCGCAAAGTCCTTCTGGATCTCGTAGAAGTCGCCCTCGTCGGCGATCTTCACGATCAGTTCCTTCATGTCATAGGGCTGATTGGGATTGTCCGGAATCAATGTGTCCAGACTTTCCTCGATGCGGGCCGGGTCGTCGAAGAAGGGGCGAACCGGGACGGTGTCGCGATTGTTCATCGGCAGAAAGTCGAACAGCCTGCGAATTTCGGACAGGGCTTCGACATCATTCTCGAATGCACCATCGGCGACCGAGCTTTTCCTGGTGTGCGTGCCCGCACCGCCAAGCTGTTCGGCCGTGACGACCTCATTGGTGACGGTCTTCACGACATCCGGGCCGGTCACGAACATATAGGATGTGTCCTTCACCATGAAGATGAAGTCGGTCATCGCCGGGGAATAGACAGCACCGCCCGCGCAGGGCCCCATGATCACGCTGATCTGCGGGATGACACCCGAGGCCATGATGTTGCGCTGGAACACATCGGCATAGCCGGCAAGGCTGGCCACGCCCTCCTGGATCCGCGCGCCGCCGGAATCATTGATGCCGATGATCGGGGCACCATTCTGCATGGCCATGTCCATGACCTTGCAGATCTTCTGGGCATGGGTTTCCGACAGAGAGCCGCCAAAGACCGTGAAGTCCTGCGAAAAGACATAGGTCATGCGGCCATTGATCGTGCCCCAGCCCGTGACGACCCCGTCACCATAGGGGCGGTCTTCCTGCATTCCGAAATCGGTGCTGCGATGGGCGACGAACATGTCGAATTCTTCGAAACTGCCTTCGTCCAGAAGCAGCTCAATTCGTTCGCGCGCGGTCAGCTTGCCGCGCTTGTGTTGGGCGTCGATGCGACGTTGGCCGCCACCCAGCCGCGCTTCATCACGACGGCGCTCCAACTCTTGCAGAATATCCTTCATGGCAAGCCTCCCGGTTCAGTTGCTGCAAACTATCCTGACACGAGGTTGCAGGAAAGAAAAATCAAGGAAATTTGCAAACTATGTGGTAATGATCCATCGCAAATTGCAAAAATGCAAAAGCGGCATTTCGACGCTGTGGGCTTGACGAGGGCGGGGGCCGGCGTCATGCCACCGGCATGGGACTTCAGATCGATATTCAGGCCATCGTGGCCAACTGGCGGGCGCTTGCGTCCATGGCTCCAACAGCGCGGGCAGCCGCCGTGGTCAAGGCCGATGCTTACGGCCTGGGCGCGGGCAGGGTGGCCGCGGCACTCTATGAGGCCGGAGCGCGCGACTTCTTCGTGGCGCTGGCCCGCGAAGGGCAGGTGCTGCGCGGGCATCTGCCCGAGGACGCCCGCATCAATGTCCTGTCGGGACATATGGAAGGGCAGGACCTGAGCGGGCTGGTGCCGGTTCTCAACAGCACTGAACAGTTCTTCCGCGATCGCGCCATGCGTCCGGGTCAGCCCTTCGCGCTGCAACTGGACAGCGGCATGAACCGCCTTGGGATGGAGGCCGCGGAATGGGCCTCGATTCGTGACGAGGCATTGGCCGCCGGACCCGCTTTCATCATGTCTCATCTGGCCTGCGCCGATGAGCCCGAACATCCCGCCAATGCCAGCCAGCTTGCCGCATTCCGCGCCATGACCGAGGGCTGTGACGTGCCGTTGTCGCTGGCCGCGACCGGAGGCATCCTGCTGGGCAAGGATTATCACTTCGATCTGGTCCGCCCGGGAATCGGCATGTATGGCGGCCTGCCCTTTGCGCAGGCACGGCCCGTCGTGCGCCTGTCGCTGCCGGTGATCCAGACGCGTGTGGTCGAGCCGGGCGAATTCGTCGGCTATGGTTCAACCTGGACAGCTACGGAGCGCTGCCGCATTGCGACCGTGGCTGCCGGTTATGCTGATGGCATTTTCCGTGCCCTGTCCTCCAGTGGGGCCAGCCTTTACGCTGATGGCAGGCCCTGTCCCATCGTGGGGCGGGTGTCGATGGATCTCGTGACCGCCGATGTCAGCGCCCTCGATGGCGTTCCGGCCGAACTTGATCTGATCTGTGACGAGCAGCCCATTGATCGTGTGGCCGATTACGCCGGAACCATCGGCTATGAAATCCTGACGTCGCTGGGGCAGCGATACGAGCGGACATATCTGTGAACCCTGTCGGGCTGATCGGGCGGGCCACGTTGCGCGGTATCCGGGGAACCGGAGCGCTGGCGCTGTTCGTGATGCGGGGGCTTTTCAGAGTCAGGCCGTTTTATCTGCGTGTCTTTCTGACGCAATTGCTGCAGATCGGCTGGCTTTCCCTGCCCGTGGTCGGTCTGACCGCCCTGTTCACCGGCGCGGCACTGGCGCTGCAGATCCATTCTGGCGGGGCGCGCTTTCAGGCCGGTGACGTCGTGCCGGCGATCGTCGCCATCGGCATGGTGCGCGAGTTGGGGCCGGTTCTGGGGGGGCTGATGGTCGCGGCGCGCGTTGCCAGCAGCATCGCCGCCGAGATCGGCACCATGAAGGTGACCGAACAGATCGACGCGCTGATAACCCTGTCAACCGATCCGATGCGCTGGCTGGTGACGCCGCGGCTCTGGGCGGCCATGCTGACCGTGCCCTGCCTGGTGGCGGTCGGGGACGTGATCGGGATCATGGGCGGCTGGCTGATCGGCATCAATTCACTTGGGTTCAATTCGGCCACCTATCTTTCCAACAGCTGGGCCTATCTGGAATATTGGGACGTCATGTCCGGCCTGATCAAGGGCGCGTTCTTCGGGCTGATCGTCGCGGTCAGCGGGTGCTGGTTTGGCATGCACTCAGGGCGGGGGGCCGAAGGCGTGGGCCGGGCGACGAAATCGGCCGTGGTCGCCGCGGCTGTCGGCATATTGGCCGCCAATTTTGCATTGACCGGGATGTTCTTCCGATGATCGCGCTGCAGGGCCTGCACAAGTCATTCGGAGACAAGCACGTTCTGACGGGCATCAACCTGACCGTGGCGCAGGGAGAAAGCCTTTGCGTGATCGGTCAGTCGGGCACCGGGAAATCCGTGCTGCTGCGCTGCATATTGGGGTTGGAGCGCCCCGATGCGGGCGCGATCCTGTGGCGCGGCCAGCCGCTGGACGTGCGCCGCCGGGCCGAGTTCATGCGCGGCTTTGGCATGCTGTTCCAGGGCGCGGCCTTGTTTGACAGCCTGACCGTCTGGCAGAATGTCGCATTCCGGCTGATGCAGCGCATGCCGGCACAGCGGGCCAAGGCGATTGCCATCGAGAAGCTGGCCCGCGTTGGACTGGCTGCAGATACCGCTGACCTGATGCCCGCCGAACTGTCCGGCGGCATGGCCAAGCGCGCCGGACTGGCCCGCGCCATTGCCGATGACCCCGAAGTGATCTTCTTCGATGAACCAACGACCGGGCTGGATCCGATCCGGGCGCGGCGAATCAACGGGCTGATCCGCGATATCGTGCGCGAGACCGGGGCCACCGCCATCACCATCACCCACGACATGGATTCGGTGCGCACGATTGCCGACAGGGTCGTGTTGCTGCAGGACGGGCAGATTGCCTGGGATGGTCCGGTGGGTGCCATGGATGATGCGCCGCAACTTGCGGGTTTTCTGGGCAAGGCCGGGACATGAGCGCTGTCATCCAGGGTCGGATCTGCCACCTATGACCGCAATTTTCACAGATTGTGCAATCTGGAATGTGCAATCGTTCAACATGATCTTGTGCGAATCCCTTCGGATTGCCACCATAGACATACAAGACTGAGCAGGAGATAGATTTGGGCCTGACCCCAACGCCCCCCGTCGCGACACATTCTGGCGAAACCCTGTTGGAATTCCCTGACAATCGCTTGTTGATTGATCTGTGCGGTGTCAATGACCGCCATCTGGCACAGATCGAGGAAGCCCTGAGCATCCATATTCTTCGGCGTGGCAACCAGCTTGCCGTCGTCGGCGATGCCGAAGCGCAGATCGAGGCAGAGCAATTGCTGAACAGCCTCTATGCAAGGCTTGAGCAAAGCAAGCCGGTCACCCCGGCAGAAATCGACGCAGCACTGCGGATGGGGGTGGATGTGGTGCCCGAAACATCGCCAACTGAACAGCTGGAAATGTTCTCGGGCGGAAATTACGAACTGCGCACCCGCAAGAAATCGGTCGAGCCGCGCACCGATGCGCAACGGGCCTATGTCCGGTCTCTGTTCGAGAATGAACTGGCCTTCGGCATTGGTCCGGCGGGGACCGGCAAGACCTATCTGGCCGTTGCCGTCGGCGTGACCATGCTGATCGGCGGGCAGGTGGACCGGATCATCCTGTCGCGTCCCGCTGTCGAGGCGGGTGAGCGCCTGGGCTTTCTGCCCGGCGACATGAAGGAGAAAGTCGATCCCTACATGCAGCCACTATATGATGCGCTGAATGATTTCCTGCCGTCGAAACAGATGCAGAAACTGATCGAGGAAAAACGGATCGAGATCGCACCTCTGGCCTTCATGCGCGGTCGGACCCTTTCCAACAGTTTCGTAGTTCTTGACGAGGCGCAGAACGCAACCCAGATGCAGATGAAGATGTTCCTGACCCGTCTGGGCGAGGGATCGCGCATGGTCATCACCGGGGACCGAACCCAGATCGACCTGCCGCGGGGCATGCAGTCGGGGCTCAGTGACGCGGAACGGATTCTGGATGGTGTGAAAGGTATCAGCTTCAATTATTTCACGGCCAAGGATGTCGTGCGCCATCCGCTGGTGGCCCGGATCATCAATGCCTATGACGCCGAAGATGCCGCAGCGCTCGCACGCGGTGAAAGTGGAGATGGTCGGGGCGGATATGTTCCACGCCGCGCCATTCGGAATGATGCCTGAAGAAATAGCCACGGATTGCGTCATCGAAGATGAGCGATGGGAAGAGGCCGGGCTTGAGGGCCTGGCTGAACGCGCAGTCGAAGCCACCCTGCACTGGCATGAGATTGGCGGCGAAGTGGTTGTCATGGGATGCGATGATCAGCGCATTGCTGCGCTGAACGCCGATTTCCGCGGCAAGCCACGCGCCACCAACGTCTTGTCATGGCCCTCGGTGGAACATGTCCCCCATGCGCCGGGGGAACGGCCCGCTCTTCCCGACGAGGAAGAGCTTGGCGATATCGCCATTGCCTATGAAACCTGCCGTGCCGAAGCCAAGGCGCAGGGCAAGCCCTTTGAGCATCACGCCCTGCATCTGCTGGTCCACGCCGTGTTGCATCTGCTGGGCTATGACCATCAGAATGATCCCGATGCAGAAGTCATGGAGGCAACCGAAAGGTTGATCCTGCAGGAACTGCATGTCCCCGACCCCTATGACGAGAAGGTCCAATGAGATCCGAACCGCGATTACCCGAATATTCGCTTGTCGATGACGGCAACAACTCTCAGCAGGACGGCGAGGCCGAGTTACCTCAGACTCGCGGGTTCTTCGGACGTTTCCTGGATGCCCTGAGCGGTTCGGATGAGGATGAGAAACAGCCCGAACATCCCGAGCGCCGCCCCGCCCAGCCAGCGCCTGGGATGGTCAATCTGCGCCGCCTGCGGGTTGATGACGTTGCCATTCCCAAGGCCGAGATCGTTGCCGCGCCGCTGAATATCTCGCTGGAGGACATGGTCGAGATGTTTCGCGAACATGGGTTTTCGCGCATTCCCGTCTTTCGCGGCACGCTGGACAGCCCGCTTGGCCTGATCCACCTGAAAGACCTGGCGCTGAAACATGGTTTCGGGGTGGGCGGAAAATTCACGCTTCGCCCGATGCTTCGCCCGCTGCTTTATGTTCCGCCCTCGATGCCGATCGGCGTTCTGTTGCAGCAGATGCAGCAGAAGCGCACGCATATGGCGCTGGTGATCGACGAATATGGCGGCGTGGACGGCCTGGTGACCATCGAGGATCTGATCGAACAGGTCATCGGCGAGATTCAGGACGAACATGACGAGGTTGAAGGCGGTCTTTGGGTGGCAGAGAAGCCCGGCCAATGGCTGATACAGGCCCGCGCGCCCCTGAACGAGGTCGAGGCTGAAACCGGCGTCAAGCTTGCCAGCGATGACGAGGATGAAGAGATCGACACGCTGGGAGGTCTGATCTTCATGTTGACGGGGCGCGTCCCGCTGCGCGGCGAGGTGATCTCGCACAGTTCAGGAGTCGAATTCGAGGTTGTCGATGCCGATCCACGTCGCATCAAGCGCGTGCGCTTGCGTCTGCCCGGCGTGGTGGATGGCAAGGCCGTGTCGGATGTCGCGAAGCCGGCCGAGACGGGGGGCGCCGAAGGTCAGACCGACTGAAATCTCTCAAGTGCCGCCCGAAGGAATATCTCGCGCCGGGGCGGCGCTTCCATCATGGCTTCATGGCGGGCACCTTCGAGATGCAATAGCCGCGAGCCGGGCCATTGTTCGCTGCGTTCGGCAATCGCCTTGGTCGAAACGATGCTCTCCTCGCTGCCCAACGAGACGGTCATCGGATGTCGGGGTGATTCCATGCGTGACAGACGCGCAGATTCCTTCAGTGCCTTGCCGACCCAATCGAATGTCGCGCCGCCGATGGTCAGCTCGGGCCAGGCCGCGGCTTCACGCATCAGGCGGCACCATTCGTCTATATCCGATGTCAGCAGGTTCGTGCTGAACGCCTCATCCAGCAAATAGGTGCCCTTGGCACCGGTGCCGGGAACCGCCCGTCCGCCCCGACCCAGCCGGCCGGCGACATAGGCAATGGCGGATGCAGCCCAGAGAGGCAGGGGAGACAGGTTGATTCCCCACATCGGCGCCGAGAAGACCGCCGTTTCCACCGGCAGCCCGTCATGCAGCGCCGCCAGCCCGATGCAGCCGCCCATGGAATGGGCCAGCAGGTGCCACGGTCGGGGCAGATCCAGTTCGGTCGCCGCGGTGACCATTTCGATCACGTCGCGCTGATAATCCGAAAATTCCCCGATATGCCCCGGTCGGGGATCTTCCTGCAAACGCGCGGACATGCCCTGGCCCCGCCAGTCGATGGCAAGAACGGTATAGCCTTCGGCGTTCAGTCGCTGTGCAAAGGGCGCATATTTCTCGACATATTCGGTGCGGCCGGGAAACAGCAGCACCGTGCCATTGGTCTGTGGTGATTCATGTTCCCACAAGGCCATGCGCAGGCGGATCCCGTCATCGGCCGTCGCCCAGAAGGCCCGGGCCGGGCGACTGCTGTCGCCCGGAAGCTGATGAAATGGAGCCGCCTCGATCATCTGAACCTGTTCAGGAAAGGGCCTGGCCAAGCTGCATCGCGACACCCATGTTGCCGTCGATCTTCAGCTTGCCGGTCATGAAGGCGGTGGTGGGGTTCACGCTGCCATTCAGGATGCCTTCAAAGGTTTCGCGGCTGGCCTTCAGCGTTACCTCGGCCTCTTCATCGCCCGCATGGACGCCGTTTTCATCGATCATGATCGCGCCTTCGTCCTCGATCACGAATTTTGCGGTCGAACCGAAGCTGCCGATCTTTTCATTCAGCTTTTCAACGGCAGCAGTCACAACTTTGCTCATTTCGGTCCTCTTTTCGCGCTTGGGCTGGTGCCCGGTGGCCGGGCTGGGTTACACCACGACTATGGGCCACGAACCAGCATATTTCCACCGTGTCGTCGCGGCATTACGGTCTCGAATAGTTCCGATTTTCATCATTTGCGCAACAGTTTTCGCACAGGCTGACGTTGCGCTGGCGCAGGACGGATCGCACATGCAGGAATCCTTTGCGCAACTGGCGGATCCCGACGGGGAGGGCTGGCGAATCGCCGAGGCGGATATCCTGCGCGAGTGGTCAAAATCGGGCTCGGCTGCGATGGACCTGTTGCTCAAGCGCGGCGAAGAGGCGCTGGACCTGGGAGAGATCGATCTGGCCATCGGGCATCTGACCGCGCTGACCGATCATGCCCCGGATTTTGCCGCCGGATGGCTGGCGCGCGCCCAGGCCTATGCCGCGGCCGGGAAAGTCGGTCCTGCCATTGACGATCTGGCGCATGCGCTTCAGCTTGAGCCGCGACATTTCGTCGCGCTGACCCAGTTGGGGGCCATGCTCGAGGAAATCGGCGATGAGGAACGGGCGCTGAAGGCCTATCGTCAAAGTCTGGAAATCCATCCCCATCAGCAAGAGGCGATTGACGCTGTCCAGAGACTGGAAGATCAGCGTCAGGGCACCGATATCTAGGGCCATGAGCATGCATGACAAAGGCCGGATCACGGCCGTTCTGGGGCCGACCAATACCGGCAAGACCCATTACGCAATCGAACGGATGCTGGCGCATCGCAGCGGGGTCATCGGCCTGCCGCTGCGCCTTCTGGCGCGCGAGGTCTATGACCGGATTGTCAAGCTGCGCGGCCCCTCGGTCGTTGCCCTGGTGACGGGGGAAGAACGCATCGTGCCTGATCGCGTCCAGTATTGGGTCGCCACGACCGAGGCCATGCCCGAGGTCGGTGCCGATTTCGTCGCCATCGATGAAATCCAGTTGTGCGCCGACCCCGATCGGGGTCATGTCTTTACCGACCGGCTGCTGAACCTGCGCGGCCTGCAGGAAACGCTTTTCCTTGGCAGCGACACCATGCGCCCTGCGATTGCAGCCTTGGTGCCGGGGGTTCAGTTCCAGCGGCGCGAGCGGTTCTCCACGCTGTCGTGGGCCGGATCGAAAAAGCTCAGCCGGATGCCGACGCGTTCGGCCATTGTCGGTTTCAGCGTCGATGACGTCTATGCGATGGCCGAATTGCTGCGCCGCCAGAAGGGCGGCTGCGCGGTGGTCATGGGTGCCCTGTCGCCGCGCACGCGTAACGCCCAGGTCGAGATGTATCAGGCCGGAGAGGTCGATTATCTGGTCGCGACCGATGCCATCGGCATGGGGCTGAATCTTGATATCCGCCATGTGGCCTTCAGCGCGACGCACAAGTTCGATGGGCGCCGTGTCAGGGCACTGTTTCCCCATGAATTGGGCCAGATTGCCGGCCGTGCCGGGCGGCACACGGAATCCGGCAGCTTCGGCGTCACCGGCGAAGCCGGGATTCTTGATGAGGGGCTGATCTCGGCCATCGAGAACCACCGCTTTCAACCCATCAGCCGTCTGATGTGGCGCAACACCAGGCTGGAATACGGCACGATGGATCGACTGCTGCAGAGCCTCGAGACCGGACCGGACCACGAATTGCTGACCCGCGGGCGCGAAGCCGATGACATTCACGCGCTGAAGGTCCTGCGCGAGATGCCGGAAATCCGCGACCGCGTGCAGGGCGGCAAGGACGTGCGGCTGTTGTGGGATGTCTGCCGGGTTCCGGATTTTCGCAAGATATCGACCGGCGAACACAGCAGCCTTCTGGCTCGAATCTATGGTTTCTTGCAGGATGGGCGCATCCCGTCTGACTGGCTTGCGCGGGCAATCGCGCGAATCGACAAGACGCATGGCGATATTGATGCACTCTCGAAGAGACTGGCATATATTCGCACATGGACCTATGTCGCGCAGCGGTCAGGCTGGGTTGATGACGAAAGTCATTGGCGCGGAGAAACTCGCGCTGTAGAAGACCGCCTGTCAGATGCGCTGCATGCAGCGTTGACCCAACGATTTGTGGACCGGCGCACATCCGTGCTCTTGCGCCGGCTCAAGCAGAAGGAGAGCCTTGTGGCCGAAGTGAACGACAAGGGCGAAGTAAGTGTCGAGGGCGAATTCGCCGGTCGACTGGAAGGTTTCCGCTTTCGTCCCGACCAGACCGCAACGGCGGACGAGGCGAAGATGCTGAACAGGGTCAGCTATGAAGCGCTGCGTCCCGAGTTTCATCTGCGGGCAGATCGCTTTTATAACGCGCCTGATACCGAGCTGGACTTTACCGAACAGGGCGGCCTGATGTGGGGTGGTTCCGCGGTCGGCAAGCTGGTCAAAGGTGCCGATCCGCTCAGCCCCTCGGTGCAGGTCTTCGTTGATGAAGAGGCCGGCGAAGATATCGCCGAAAAGGTCAAGCGCCGCCTTCAGCATTTCATCGATCGCAAGATCAGCGCCCTGTTCGAACCGCTGATCGCCATGCAGAAGGACGAAAGCCTGACCGGGCTTGCCCGTGGCTTTGCCTTCCGTCTGGTCGAGACGCTTGGAGTCGTGGCCCGCGAGGGTGTGGCCAATGAAGTGAAGGAACTGGACCAGGAAGCCCGCGGCATGTTGCGCAAGCATGGCGTCCGCTTTGGCCAGTTCACGATCTTCATGCCGGCCTTGCTGAAACCGGCACCGACGCGTCTGCGTCTGGTGCTTTGGTCGCTGGCCCAGGGGCTGGACGAATTTCCCGAGAGCCCCCCGCCGGGGCTGGTGACGATTCCCCATATCCCCGAGGTTCCGGACGGGTATTACACGCTGTCGGGCTATCGCCCGGCGGGCGAGCGTGCCATCCGCATCGACATGCTGGAACGTCTGGCCGACCTGCTGCGCGCACAGGACACGCGGGGCGGCTTCGAGGCGAATCCGGACATGCTGTCGATCACCGGCATGACGCTGGAGCAATTCGCGGGGCTGATGCAGGGGCTGGGCTATTCGGCAGAGAAGGGCGAACGTCCCAAGGTCAAGGCCGCCGCTCCGGTTCAGCCCGAGGCTCCTGCGCCCGAGGCTTCGGATGCGCCGCTGACCGAAGAGGAAAGCGTGCTGGCGGCCGAAACCCGCGCCAAATGGGAAGCCGAACAGGCCGAGAAGCGTCGTGCCGCCGCAGCCGAAGAGGGCGAGACCGACAAGGAACCCCCTGCCGCAGCCGAGACCGAGGTGTTTTACACCTTCCGTTGGGCACCCAGACCGCGCAACAACCGTCGCCCGCAGGGTGATGGACAGGGGCGCAAGGGCGGTCAGCGCCGCGATGCGGGGCAGGCCGATGCGCGCGCTGACAAGCCGGCGCGCGAAGGCGGCAAGCCAAGAGGCAAGGGTGGTCCGCGCAAGGGCGGCAAGCCGCAGAAGCAATCGCCCAAGACCTTTTCCTCTCGACCCGAGAAAAAGACCGATCCTGACAGCCCCTTCGCGGTTCTTGCGGCGCTCAAGACCAAGAAGTGAGCGAGACGGCCGAAACCCTGCGGCTGGACAAATGGCTGTTCTTCGCGCGGTTTTTCAAATCGCGCGGAGTTGCGGCCGAGCGGATAGAACGGGGTGGCATTCGCCTGAACGGGCAGCCCTGCCGCAAGCCGGGACGCGCGATTCGTCCCGGTGACCTGATTGTCATCTCGGCTTTCGGACATCTGCGCTGCATCCGGGTCACGGCCTTGCCTGAACGGCGTGGCCCGGCCAGTGAAGCAAGGGAATCCTACGAGATCCTCGATGATGGCGCGGCCCAGAAGTCCGGCTGATTGCTGACCGGCGGGTCAGATTTCGCCTGTGCGCACCTGCTGGCGAACGGATGTTCTGCGAGTTCCGGCAGGACAAAGACACAGGTCTTTTCAGCACGGGTGACCTTGAATGATTCCGGCCGCAGGCGTAACTGTCAGCGCGGATCGAACTGGAGTATGCAATGACTTATGTTGTCACCGATAATTGCATCATGTGCAAATATACCGACTGTGTAGAGGTCTGTCCCGTGGACTGCTTTTACGAGGGTGAGAACACATTGGTCATTCATCCCGACGAATGTATCGACTGCGGGGTTTGTGAACCGGAATGCCCGGCTGACGCCATCCGTCCCGATACCGAGCCGGAGATGGAGAAATGGGTCGAGTTCAACCGCAAATACTCGGAGCAATGGCCGGTCATCACCCAGAAGAAGGATCCCCTGCCCACGGCAGAGGAGATGGACGGCGTGGCCGGAAAGCTGGAAAAATATTTTTCCGAGACGCCGGGCGAGGGTGACTGAGGCGGACGTGCTGATTAAGGTTGATGTTTGACCGATAGTACGGGCGATTCGTTCTGACGTTGCCGTGATGACGCGGTCGAAACTCGTCAGGGCGCTGAAATCGAAGCGGAAAGACGCCTGCGTATGGCATTGCGCGGGTGTTTTCGCGCCACTTTTTTTGTGGGCGAATTTATGCTATGTTCAATTCTCATTTGTGTCCGTCTGGTGTCAGAGGCCCGGCGGATGCGCGCCCGTATTGACCCCTCATGTTCTCTGCCGGCCATGAGGTAAAGACAAAGATCAAGAATCGGACCGCAGGTGGCATGTGCCGCTTACGGTCTTTTGTGCCCTCGACAGGGCGCCACCTAGAGGAAGCCTGAATGTCCAAAGCCAAGAAAAGCGAATTTCGTCCTGACGACTTTGTTGTCTACCCTGCGCATGGTGTCGGCCAGATCGTGTCGATCGAAGAGCAGGAAGTCGCAGGATTGCGTCTGGAGATGTTTGTGATCTCTTTCGAAAAGGACAAGATGACGCTGCGCGTGCCGACGGCCCGTGCCAGCGAAATCGGAATGCGCGGCTTGTCCTCGCCTGATCTGATCGACCGTGCGCTGGAAACCCTGAAGGGCAAGGCCCGGGTCAAGCGGGCCATGTGGTCGCGTCGTGCCCAGGAATATGATCAGAAGATCAATTCCGGCGATCTGATGTCGATCGCCGAAGTGGTGCGCGATCTGCACCGCAATGATGAACAGCGTGAACAATCCTATTCCGAACGTCAGCTTTACGAAGCTGCGCTGGACCGGCTGACTCGCGAAGTGGCTGCCGTCAGCGGCCTTGACGAAGGTTCTGCCCAGAAGCGCGTCGAAGAGGTTCTGCTGTCGCGTGCGGCCTGACAGGGCATTCGGATCCTGTTGCTGTGGGCGTCCCGAAAGGGGCGCCTTTTTTGATGGCAGCTCCGGGTTGCCGAAGCTTGGGGCGCGTGGACATCACGGCCTGCCGCGCCTATAAGTCGCGCGACTTCGGAACCCCTTTAGAGGTGCAACATGATCAAGGTCTTCGGACATACCGCCCCCGATACAGATTCGACCGGCTCTCCTATCGTCTGGGCCTGGTATCTTAACGAAATCCGCAAGTTGCCTGCAAAGGCCGTCTTGCAGGGCGAGCCGAATACCGAGGCAGCATGGATGCTGACCCGCTGGAATCTGGACAAGCCCGAGATCATCAGCGATGTCGCCGAGGGCGAGGATTGCGTCATTGTCGACACCAACAATCCCGCCGAGCTTCCGAAATCGATCAACGATGCCAATGTGATCGAGATCATCGACCACCACATGCTGGTTGGCGGCATCAAGACGCGCAGCCCGATCAATATTACCATTCGCCCGCTGGCCTGCACGGCCACGATCATGCATGACCTGATCGGTGATGACATGGCGCAGATGCCTGATGCGATCAAAGGGGCGATGCTGACCTGCATTCTGTCCGACACGATGGAATTCCGCAGCCCGACCACCACCGACCATGATCGCGCCATTGCCGAGAAACTGGCGGCGGAACTGGGCGTCGATATTCCGGAATTCGCTGCCGAGATGTTCGCGGCGAAATCCGATGTCAGCGAATTCAGTGATGAAGATCTGCTGCGCATGGACAGCAAGGAATTCGAGGTGGGTGGCAAGAAGCTGCGCGTTTCGGTTCTGGAAACCACCGCGCCGCGCGTCCTGCTGGACCGCAAGGCGAACCTGATGGCGGCCATGCCGGTGGTTGCCGGTGCCGATGGCGCGGATGAGGTTCTGTTGTTCATCATTGATATCCTGAACGAAGAGGCGACCCTGCTGATCCCCAATGATCTGGTCAAACAGATCGCCGAGAAGAGCTTTGGCGTGACAGTCTCTGGCGATACCGTTGTCCTGCCCGGTGTGCTGAGCCGCAAGAAGCAGATCATGCCGGCATTGGCCATCTGATGACCCGGATCATTCAATCGCTTTCGCAGATCGGCACGAATTACGACGTCTTGTTCTGCGATCTCTGGGGGTGCCTGCACAATGGCAAGCAGCCCTATGCCGCCGCCGTCGCCGCATTGCAGGACTTCCGCAAGAATGGCGGGCGCGTCGTGTTGATGACCAATGCGCCGCGTCCGAACCAATATGTGATCGCCCAGCTTGATCGCATGAATGTGCCGCGAGATACTTGGGACATGGTGATCAGCTCGGGCGATGCCGCGCAGGACGCCATGTTTGCCGGAGCAGTCGGGCGCAAGGTCTGGCATATCGGCACCGCGAAGGATGACGGCTTCTTCAATGATGTCCCCGAGGAATGGGCTGACCAGCCCGATGTGACCCGCGTCCCCCTTGAGGAAGCCGAGGGAATCGTCGCGACGGGCCCCTTTGACGAGATCAACGAGGCACCCGAGGATTATCGCGCGCGTTTCATGCTGGCGCGCGAGCGCGGGCTGAAGCTGCTTTGCGCCAATCCGGATGTCGTGGTGGATATGGGCGAGACGCGGATCTACTGCGCCGGTGCCCTGGCCGAATTCTATGAGGAACTTGGCGGCGAGTCGCTTTATTTCGGCAAGCCGCATCCGCCAATCTATGAGCGTGCCCGGCGACTGATGAATCTGACCGACAATTCGCGGATTCTGGCCGTGGGTGACGGGATCAACACCGACATTCGCGGCGCTGCGCAAGAGGGGATCGACGCATTGTTCGTGACCGGCGGCCTGGCTGCCGCGGCATTTGGCGATGATGTCGAAAACCCCGACCCCGAGCTGCTGCGCGAATGGCTGGCCTCGCGTCAATTGCATCCTGAATACAGCATCGGGCGACTGCGCTGACCCTGTTCTGAATGAATTTTCCAAAGGCCCGCTTGTTGCAAGCGGGCCTTTTCTGTTGTCGGGGGTGGGATTTCGTTCGGCAATAATATGTCGCCGATTGGTAGTGTGTGTATATTTTGTTGCGCGACGGATTGAATGCTGCTATGCAGCATGAATGTCAGAATAACCCCGGCGCAGCAGATGGAAGAGACCATGTTTGACAATTTCCCCCGTGGCACGATCGTCATCGAGGATCTCGAGGTCGGGATGACGCGTCATTTGCAAAAGCAGATCACCGATCGCGATATCGAGCTGTTTGCCGAGGTTTCTACTGACCGCAATCCCGTGCATCTGGATGACAGCTATGCGCAGGACACCATCTTTGAGGGACGTATAGCCCATGGGATGCTGACCGCGGGGCTTGTTTCGGCCGTGATCGGAGAGCAACTGCCGGGTCATGGCACGGTCTATCTGGGCCAGACGCTGAAATTCATGGCGCCTGTTCGTCCCGGTGACATGGTGCGTGCAGAAGTGACAGTCGAAACAATCGATCACGCGAAAAGACGAGTGACGCTTGCAACCCGCTGTCTCGTGGGCGATACGGTCGTGCTAAAAGGCGAGGCGGTCGTGCTGGCCCCAAGCCGCAAGTTCGACTGACGGGGCGGCTGCGCCCCATTGGGGGCCTAGTGCATATCCATCGCGACTGGACAGGGATACCGGCTGACGCCCGAGGCGCATCGGTTGCCATGGGTAATTTCGACGGCGTACACATGGGGCATCGCGCGGTCATTGATGCCGCGCGCAAGGCTGCAGATGCGCCCCTGGGAATCCTGACCTTTGAACCGCATCCGCGTCAGTTCTTTGCGCCGGACGCTCCGCCTTTCAGATTGATGAACTCCGAGGCCCGCGCCAATCGACTGGCGCGACTGGGGGCTCAGCATCTGTATGAGTTGCCGTTCGGTCCGGTGATTGCCGGTCTGACGCCCGAGGCCTTTGCGCGCGAGGTTCTGGTCGATGGTCTGGGTGTTGCCCATGTGACGGTCGGGCAGGATTTCTGCTTTGGCCACAAGCGTTCGGGCAATGTCGAGATCTTGCGTGAACTTGGGGCGCAGCTTGGTTTCGGCGTGACCGCAGTTCCGCTGGTCGGCCATGAAGGGCAGGAATACAGTTCGACCGCCATTCGCGCCGCCCTCGCCGAGGGGCGGCCGCGCGATGCCGAACGGATGCTGGGACATTGGCACCGCATCGAGGGCGAAGTCGTGCATGGCGAAAAGCGCGGACGCGAGCTGGGCTGGCCCACTGCCAACATGCGGCTGGATGATCTGCATCTTCCGCGCCTGGGCGTCTATGCGGTGCTGGTCGATGTGCTGACCGGCTCGGCGCAGCTGTCTTGCAAGGGGGTCGCCAGCCTTGGTGTGCGGCCCATGTTCGGGCGCAACGAACCCAATCTGGAGGTGCATCTTTTCGATTTCTCGGGCGATCTGTATGGGCAACATCTGTCCATTGCGCTGGTCGATTTCCTGCGGGACGAAGCCAGGTTCGACTCGCTGGACGCCCTGATCCGGCAGATCGAGGATGACGCCGATCAGGCACGCATGATCCTGGCGGGTGTGTGATGCGCGAACGTTTCTGGGAATTGCCTCTGTCGCGGCTGGATCGCGAGGAATGGGAAGCTCTTTGTGACGGTTGCGGCAAATGCTGCCTGAACAAGATCGAATATGAGGACACCGGCGAACTGGCCTTCACCCGCGTTGCCTGCAAGCTGCTTGACGGTCACAGCTGTCAATGCAGTTCCTATGCAAACCGACATGATTTCGTGCCTGAATGTGTTGTGCTGACACCGGGAAAGCTGAAGGAAATCGCTTGGTGGCTGCCTTCGACCTGCGCCTATCGGCTGCGTCATGAGGGGCGGCCCCTGTACAAATGGCATCCGTTGATCTCGGGTGATCCCGAAACGGTTCACAGCGCCAAGGTCAGCGTGCGCGGCTGGACCGTCAGCGAGGCCGAGGTGAGCGAAGAGGACTGGGAAGACCACATCATCGAGGAGCTTTCGTGAATTTCGCCTCGGACAATGCCTATGGCGCGCATCCTGCCGTCATGCAGGCGCTTGTCGACTGCAACGATGGCGCGGTGATGGGTTATGGTGCCGATCCGGTCACGGCGCGCGCAACGGCCGCTCTGCGCGAGGTTTTCGAGGCGCCCGAGGCGATCGTGCGTTTCGTGGCGACCGGCACGGCGGCAAATGCGCTTGTCTGTGCCCAGCTGTCTCCGGGATATGGCCGGATCTATTGTCACCGTGATGCCCATATCGAAACCAGCGAATGCGGCGCGCCCGAGTTCTTTTCCGGCGGCGGCAAGCTGATCACCCTTCCGGGGGATGCCGGCAAGCTGCGGCCCGATGTGCTGAAAGAGGCAATCCGTATCGGCGCAGGCGAGGGGCTGAATGGCGGGTGCAATGCCATGGTGTCGCTGACCAATGCCACGGAATTGGGCACGGTCTATTCGCCGGACGAAGTTGCCGCGCTCTGCGAGGTCAGCCATGCCGCCGGACTGCCCGTCCATATGGATGGCGCACGTTTTGCCAACGCGATGGCCTCGCTGGATGCTGCACCGGCGGATGTGACCTGGCGCGCGGGTGTCGATGCGCTTTGCTTTGGTGGCACCAAGAATGGTGCCATGGCAGCAGAGGCGGTGCTGTTCTTTGATCCTGATCGCGCCGAAGGCTTTGACTATCGTCGCAAGCAGTCGGGGCATGTCTTTTCCAAACAGCGCTTTCTGGCGGCGCAGATGCTGGCACTGTCCGAGAGTGGCCTGTGGCTGGATCTGGCGCGTCGGGCGAACTGTGCGGCGGTCAGACTGGCCGAGGGCGTCCAGCGGGCCGGAGGGCGGCTGCTGGCCCCGGTGGAAAGCAATGCCGTCTTTGCCGAGATCCCACTGGCGGCGCATCAGCGTGCCGTGGCGGCGGATGCGAAATATCACCTTTGGCCAGATGCGTCGGCGGAAAGACTGGATCCGGTTCCGGTGCGGCTGGTGACATCATGGAACACGCCCCAGTCCGATATTGACGGCCTGACGGCGATTTTGTGCGGTGAGACCTAGCAGCTAGGTGGGGTCATCGGTCATGGCGTCCAGCAGCATCTGCAACGCATGTTCCACCGTGGCCTGACGGACATTCGCGCGGCCCAATGCCCCGAATTCCACCAGGCTGGTGGTCGTGCCCGATGCCTGTGCCAGACCGAAACAGACGCGGCCTTCGGGCTTGTGCTCTGACCCCCCCGGACCTGCAATCCCCGTGACAGAGACTGCCAGCCCGGCCTGAGAGCGCTGTAGCGCACCCTGCGCCATTTCGGCGGCGACCTCGATGCTGACAGCGCCATGGGCCTGCAGGGTTTCAGCGGCCACGCCCAGCATCCGTTGCTTGGCGGCATTGGAATAGGTGATGAAGCCGCAATCGACCACTGCCGATGATCCGGGGATCTCGGTCAGGCTGGCCGCGATCAGCCCGCCGGTGCAGCTTTCGGCGGTGGCGATCATCACCCCGCGGGCCTGCGCCGCCTGCAGAACCTGAGCTGCCAGGGTCACATCAGCACCAGATGGGCAAAGGCGGCGGCCAGCAGCGTGGCGATACCGGCAAAGAGCCCGGCCCAGAGATCGTCCTTCATCACGCCGTCAACACCGCCATTGCGATCGGCGCGTCCGACCAGCCAGGGCTTCCAGATGTCGAACAGGCGGAAGAACAGGAATGCGGCCAGCCAGCCGGGATAGGGGAAGGTGTCAGAGGGTATTTGGGCGAAGAAGAAGGCGGCCGAGGGAAAGCAGAGGGCGAGCCATTGTCCAGCCACTTCGTCAATGACGATCTCGCTGCGGTCGGGATCGCTCATGCCCTGTGTATGGCGGCGCACGGCCCGGAAGCCGACAATCGTCACGATCACCGTGGCGGCGGCCAGCAACGGGAAATGCCCGATACGGTGCAACAGCAGCCCCAGCAGCACGGCGACGGCCGATCCCCAGGTGCCCGGTGCGGGTTTCAGAAGCCCGGCTCCGAACCAGATGCAAAGCAGACGATCCATGCGTTATTCCTTGATGAGAGCGATCGTCGCAATCGCGGCGATCCCTTCGCGGCGGCCGGTAAAGCCCAGGCGTTCCGATGTTGTCGCCTTGACGCTGATGCGCGAGGCATCAATATCCATGATTGCCGCCAGCCGATCCTGCATTGCACCGGCATGGGGGCCGATCTTGGGGGCCTCGCAGATCAGGGTGATATCGGCATTGCCGAAGGCAAATCCGCGCTTGCGGGCAAGTTCGGCTGCGTGGCGCAGGAAGATGGCGCTGTCGGCACCCTTCCATTGCGGATCGCTTGGCGGAAAATGGCGCCCGATATCGCCTTCGGCCAGCGCACCATAGATCGCATCGGTCAGGGCATGCATGCCGACATCGGCGTCGGAATGGCCAACCAGACCGGCATCATGGGGAATCTGCACACCGCAAAGCCAGACATGATCGCCCGGTCCGAAGGCGTGGACGTCATAGCCATTGCCAAGACGAATATCCATGTGACCTCTCAGCAGTCTTTCTGCCCGCGCGAAATCTGCGGGATAGGTGATTTTCAGATTGTTCTCGTCGCCGGGCGTAATTGCAACCTCGATCCCGGATCTGCGTGCCAGTTCGACATCGTCGGCTGCATCCTGCGGATGGTTGCGATGGGCCTGCAAGATGGCTTCAAGGGCAAAACCCTGTGGTGTCTGGGCGCGATACAGCCCTTCACGCGAGGCCGTCCCGCACACCCGTTGGTTCTCTCCGCGCCAGAGGGCATCCGTCACGGGAACGGCCGGTGCAGCGGCCTCTGCGCCTGTAGAAAGGGCCATGACGACGCCGCTGATGACCTCGTCGCTGACCAGGGGCCGCGCGCCGTCATGGATCAGCACATGGGTGATGTCGCTATGTTCCAGCGATTCCAGCGCCGCCCTGACGCTGGCCGCGCGGCTGTCACCGCCGGTGACGATGGTGACGGAGCCGCAGGTCAGGGCGATGGCCCGAGCCATGTCGTCGGGATGCACGACCAGCACCACGCGCTCGAAGCCGGAAAATGCCGCCAGCGTGTGGGCCAGCACGGGACGATCACCCAGCTGGCACCATTGTTTCGGGCGGTCACCGCCAGCGCGGCTGCCCCGACCTGCCGCGGTGATGATCGCGGCAAAGCCTGTGGGCGGGGTCACGCTCATGCGTGGTCGGGCATGTCGCCCCTGATCGCATCCGCGAAGGCCGTGCGATAGAGCGAGGACAGTGCTTGCAGCGGGGCCGTATCGCCGCCCAGTGAAACCGTGTCACCGCCAATCCGGCCAACCGTCGCAAGGGGCACCCCTGCCGCTTGCGCTGCTGCCGTCAGGGCTTTGGCACCTGCCGGAGTGCAGGCCACAAGGTAGCGGGCCTGATCTTCGCCGAAGAGCTGCGCGATCTGATCGCTGTCCAACGTGACGCCCAAGCCGGCGGATTCGGCCATTTCGAATGCGGCCAGTGCCAGACCGCCATCCGAAAGATCGGTTGCCGCAGTCAGGTGTTCGCGGTTGTCGCGCAGGAAGCTGCCATGCTTCCTTTCGGCATCCAGATCGACATGGGGCGCATCACCGCTTTCGATCCCGAAGGCTTCATAAGCCAGCGCCGATTGGCCAAGATGCCCCTCGGTCGCGCCGATGACCAGCAGCAGATCGCCTTCGGAGGGCAGGCCGGAGATCAGCCCGCCGAGATCCTCGATCAGGCCCACGCCGCCAATGGTCGGGGTCGGCAGGATGCCTGTGCCATCGGTTTCATTGTACAGTGAGACATTGCCGGAAACGATGGGGAAGTCCAGGGCACGGCAGGCTTCGCCAATGCCTTTGATCGCGCCGACGAACTGGCCCATGATTTCGGGCTTTTCCGGATTGCCGAAATTCAGGTTGTCGGTTGTGGCCAGCGGCGTGGCCCCGGCAGCGCAGAGATTGCGATAGGCCTCGGCGACGGCCTGTTTGCCGCCTTCAAAGGGATTGGCACGGACATAGCGCGGGGTGACATCGCTGGTGAAGGCCAGGGCCTTGTTGGTGCCATGCACGCGCACGACGCCGGCGCCAATGCCGGGGCGGCGGATCGTGTCGGCCCCGACCTGCGTGTCGTATTGTTCCCAGACCCAGGCCTTGTGCGCATAATTGGGCGATCCGATCAGCGACTTCAGTGCCTCGATCGGGCGGATGTCGGGCAGGGTCGGGTTGTCGCCAGCGGGCGGGGTTTCGACCCAGGGGCGGTCATATTCCGGCGCGCTGGAGGCCAGCTTGGACAGCGGCAGATCGGCTTTGACATCATTGCCATGGATGATCAGGAAACGATCTTCGGCGACGGTCTCTCCAACGATGGCGAAATCCAGATCCCATTTTTCAAAGATCGCGCGGGCTTCGGCCTCTTTTTCAGGCTTGAGCACCATCAGCATGCGTTCCTGTGATTCCGACAACATCATTTCATAGGCGGTCATGTCGGTTTCGCGCTGGGGCACGGCATCAAGTTGCAGTTTGATGCCCAGACCGCCCTTGTCGCCCATTTCCACGGCCGAGCAGGTCAGACCGGCTGCACCCATGTCCTGAATGGAGATCACGGCACCCGAGGCCATCAGTTCCAGACAGGCTTCCAGCAGGCATTTTTCGGTGAAGGGCGCGCCGACCTGAACGGTGGGGCGCTTTTCCTCGATCGTGTCGTCGAATTCGGCCGAGGCCATGGTGGCCCCGCCAACGCCATCGCGTCCGGTCTTGGCACCCAGATAGACAACCGGCATGCCCACGCCTGAAGCCGCCGAGTAGAATATCTTGTCGGCATCGGCCAAGCCGGCCGCAAAGGCGTTCACGAGGCAGTTGCCATCATAGGATTTGTGAAAACGCACTTCGCCACCGACATTGGGCACGCCAAAGCAGTTGCCATAGGCGCCGATACCTTCGACCACGCCCTTGACCAGATGCGAGGTCTTGGGGTGGGTGGTGCGTCCGAATGACAGCGAATCCATAGCGGCAATCGGGCGGGCGCCCATGGTGAAGACATCGCGCAGGATGCCGCCGATGCCGGTCGCCGCGCCCTGGTGGGGCTCGATATAAGAGGGGTGGTTGTGGCTTTCCATCTTGAAGACCACGGCCTGTCCATCGCCGATATCGACCACGCCGGCGTTCTCACCCGGTCCGCAGATGACCTGAGGCCCTTCGGTCGGCAGGGTGCGCAGCCATTTCTTCGAGGATTTATACGAGCAATGTTCGTTCCACATGGCGCTGAAGATGCCCAGTTCGGTAAAACTGGGCTCTCGGCCAATAATGTCCAGAATGCGATCATATTCCTCGGGCTTGAGCCCGTGCGCGGCGATCAGTTCCGGGGTGATCGACGGTTCCTGCATCTCTGGTCCTTCCTGGCGGTAGAGTCTGGCGCCTTTTATGGCGTGTCAGTCGCCATGGGAAGGGTCCGCTCGGCCCGGTTTGCCATATCAGGACAAAAAAAAGCCGGGCACTAAGCCCGGCCTAAGTCCAACAGGGAGGTAGAAGGTGATGCGCGGTTAGGCTGCCATCGCCTTCGTAGCCTGATTTATGGGCAGGATGTGAACGGTTCAAGTCTTTTCATGCTGCGCGCGCAGCATAGCCGACATGCAGTTGCCGAATGGCTACACGCCAAAGTTGCAGATTCGCCGCCGAATCGGCGGGTTTCACTACCCGAACGCGTTTTCTTTGGCGGGGTTACGTCAATGGGCGTTGCTGTTTTCGCTTTGATAGCGGCGATAGGCCTGAATCTCTTCCAAGACAAAATCGCGAAAGGCTGCAACGCGCTGGGTTTGGCGCAATTCTTCCGGATAGGCGAGGAAGACCGGGACTTCGCCGGATTCGGTATCGTCCAGAACGCGGACCAGTTCCGGGTGGTCGGCGGTCAGATAGTCGGGCAGAACGCCGATGCCGACATGAGCCAGGACGCTTTGCAGAACGCCAAAGTAGTTGTTGACCGTCAATGTCGAATTGACGTTCTGTGCCATGACTTCCTGTACCAGCCGCGCACCGGCCGCGACCTGTGGCTGATCGGTTTTCTGGCAGATGATGCGGTGCTTCGCCAGGTCTTCCATGGTTTTCGGTGTGCCGGCGTGGGCCAGATATTCCGTCGTCGCATAGAGACGCATACGGATGTTCAGCAGGCGCCGGCGGATCAGGTCGGACTGGCTGGGCTCTTTCATGCGGATGGCGACATCGGCCTCGCGCATGGGCAGATCCAGGACCCGTTCTTCCAGAATCAGGTCGATCTTCAGGTCAGGGTATTTTCTGTAAAGCTTGACCAGTCGCGGAGCCAGCCACAGCGTGCCAAAGCCGACGGTTGCCGTGACCTTCAGCTCGCCAAGGACATTTTCTTCGCTGTCCTTGATGCGCGCCGAGGCGGAATCCAGTTTGCGCGCCATGGATGACGTGGCTTCGAACAGCAATTCACCCTGTTCGGTCAGGATAAGCCCGCGCGCGTGGCGGTGGAACAGGGTGGTTCCCAGCGATTCTTCCAGGGCACGAATCTGACGGCTGACGGCTGACTGGGACAGATGCAGCGTATCCCCGGCATGGGTCAGGCTGCCTGCATCGGCTACCGCGTGAAAGATTCTAAGCTTGTCCCAGTCCATAGTTGTCACATTCCCGCATGGTCAGCCATGCATTTTTTGCAAGGCTGGCGCAGCCCTGCCTGTCTGTCACGCTTAGGTCAAGACCCGATTTTTTTCCTTTTTCGGTCAGCAATTCTGACCTATAGTGGCTTAAATGCTTAAGACATGGGAGGACATGTGGGATGAGCAAGCAGGAATTTTCGCTAGCCGACCGATTCGATCTGACAAAAACGCATGTGTTATTGAACGGAACGCAGGCACTTGTGCGGCTGATGCTCATGCAGGCAGCACGTGACAAAGCCGCCGGGCTGAACACGGCGGGACTTGTGACCGGCTATCGCGGATCTCCGCTGGGAGGGGTTGATCTGCAGATGATGCGCGAATCGCGTCGTCTGACCGAGTCCAACGTCCGGTTCCAGCCGGGGTTGAACGAAGACCTCGCCGCAACAGCAATCTGGGGCAGCCAGCAGGCAGAGTTGCGCGGCGAGGGGAAATATGACGGCGTCTATGCGCTGTGGTATGGCAAGGGGCCTGGCGTCGATCGCAGCGGCGACGTGATGCGTCACGCCAACATGGCCGGTTCCTCGGCGCATGGTGGCGTCGTGATGGCGATGGGTGACGACCACACGGGCGAATCCTCGACGGTGCTGCATCAGTCCGACTGGGCGATGATCGACGCCTATATTCCCGTCCTCTCTCCTGCGGGCGTTCAGGAGATCCTCGATTTCGGTCTGTATGGTTTTGCACTGTCGCGCTTTGCAGGCGTCTGGACCGGGCTCAAGACCATGAAGGATACCGTCGAGGCCACCGCCGTGGTCGACGGCAATCCGCATCGCCTGAATTTCGTGATCCCACAGTTCGACATGCCCGAGGGCGGGTTGAACATCCGGCTGAATGATACGCCGGTCGCGCAGGAAGCGCGGATGATCGACTACAAGCGTCAGGCGGCCGAGGCCTTCTCGCGCGCCAATCGCATCGACCGCAAGGTCTGGGGCAAGCAAGGCGCAAAGATCGGCTTTGTTGCCGCAGGCAAGAACTGGCTGGACCTGGTTCACGCGCTGTCGCTGCTGGGCATTGATGAGGCCGAGGCCGAACGTCTGGGGCTGACCACCTACAAGGTCGGCCAGACATGGCCGCTGGACATGAAGTCCATGCAGGAGTGGTCCGAAGATCTCGAGCTGATTGTCTGCGTCGAGGAAAAGCGCAAGCTGATCGAGGTTCAGCTGAAAGAGGCTATTTTCGATAATCGGCACGGGCGGCGCGTGCTTGGCTGGCGTCACGACCAGACGGGGGAAGAACTGTTCCCGACCCGCTACGCGCTGGATCCGGTGATGATCGCGCAGAAAATCGGTGCGATCCTGATCGAGGAGGGGCGGGGCACCGAACATATCCGCGCCGGTCTGCAGCGGCTGACCGAGGTGCGCCGCAATGACAATGCCCCCGAAATCGCCACGCGCACGCCCTGGTTCTGTTCAGGTTGCCCCCATAACACCTCGACCAGACTGCCCGAGGGCAGCCGGGCCTATGCGGGAATCGGATGCCATTACATGGTGCAGTGGATGGGCCGCGACACCGAGGGCTTTACCCATATGGGCGGCGAGGGTGCCAATTGGATCGGAGAGGCTCCATTCAGCAAGAGAAATCATGTTTTCCAGAATCTTGGAGACGGAACCTATAATCATTCAGGGAATCTGGCGATCCGGGCCGCGCTGGCTGCAGGAACCAATATCACCTACAAGATCCTGTATAACGACGCGGTTGCGATGACCGGCGGACAGCCCAATGAAGGCGGTCTGACCGCGCCCCAGATTGCGCGGGAACTGGTCGCGATGGGGGTCGATCCTGTCGTCGTGGTCTATGACGAAAAGGAAGATGTGACCCGCTCGGATTTCCCGGCGGGGCTGCGTTTTGAAGAACGCGCCGAGATGATGAATGTGCAGCGCGATCTGGAAAAGCTGAAGGGCGTCAGCGCGATCCTTTATATCCAGACCTGTGCGGCCGAAAAACGGCGCCGGCGCAAGAAGGGGGACTTTCCCGATCCGAACCGCCGCGTCTGGATCAATCCCGAGGTCTGCGAAGGATGCGGCGATTGCTCGGTTCAGTCAAATTGCGTGTCGATCGTGCCGCTGGATACGGAACTGGGCCGCAAGCGCCAGATCGACCAGTCCAGCTGCAACAAGGATTACAGCTGCCTGAACGGCTTTTGTCCCAGCTTCGTGACCGTCGAGGGTGGCAAGCTGCGCAAGCCCAAGGCCGAGACATTCGACATCCCCGATCTGCCCGATCCCGATCTGCCTGCCATCAACGGCACGCATAACGTCGTGATCACCGGCGTTGGCGGCACCGGCGTGGTCACCATCGGTGCTGTGCTGGCCCAGGCCGCCCATGTCGATGGCAAGGGTGCGGGCATGATGGAGATGGCCGGTCTGGCGCAAAAGGGCGGTGCTGTGCATATCCATCTGCGTCTTGCCGAGAAACCTGAAGACATCAGCGCCATTCGCGTTGCTACAGGTGAGGCTGACTGCGTGATCGGTGGAGATCTGGTGGTGACTGCCGGGGCGCGAACCATCGGGCTGATGACGACCGGGCGGACCGGGGCGGTGGTCAATGATCATGAGATCATCACCGGCGATTTTACCCGGTTTCGCGATTTCCAGGTGCCGTCGGACCGGTTGCGGATGTCGCTGGAGGCGCGGCTGGGCGAAAAGGTCTCTTTCTTCGATGCCAATGAACTGGCCCTGCGGATGCTGGGTGATTCCATCTATTCGAACATGCTGGTGCTGGGGGCCTGCTGGCAGCAGGGTCTGATCCCCCTGTCGCACGGGGCCATCATGCAGGCGATCGAACTGAATGGTGCCAAGGTTGCCGAAAACCAGCGTGCCTTCAATATCGGTCGTTGGGCGATGGTCCACCCCGATCAGGCACGCAAACCGCTGGATCCCGTGCAGATTTCTCCTGATCCGGTTGCCTATCGGGCGGACAGGCTGGTGGCCTATCAGGGCAAGGGGCTGGCGCGGAAGTTCCGCAAGCTGGTCGATGCCGCGCCAAAAGAACTGCGCAACAGCGTTGCCCAGGGCTATTTCAAGCTGCTGGCCTACAAGGATGAATACGAAGTTGCGCGGCTGCATCTGGGCACGATCGAACAGGTTGCCAAGACCTGGGAAGGTGACACCAAGCTGTCGCTGCATCTGGCACCGCCGATCCTGCCCGGCAAGGATGCCCAGGGACGCCCCAGGAAACGCGAGTTCGGCCCCTGGATGTTCAAGGCTTTCAAAGTACTGGCTGCCATGAAAGGGCTGCGCGGCACGCCGCTGGATCCCTTTGGCTATAGTGCCGAGCGCCGGGCCGAACGCGCCATGATCCGCCAATACGAACAGGACATGCGTGAGGTCTTTGCCAATGTCACCGATGCCACGATGCCCGTGGCCATTGAACTGGCGGAACTGCCGCTGAGCGTGCGCGGTTATGGGCCGGTCAAGGAGAAGGCCGCGGCCGAGGCGGAATTGCGTCGCCAGGAGCTTTTGGCGCAGTTCCGCAGCGGAGATGCACCGATCCGTGAAGCGGCCGAGTGAAACGGGTCATTCCCAATTGTCGCGCGGCGTCCTAAAAACACGTCGTGCGGCTAAAGGAGTGGAGCATGGCAGTTGGTGTATTCGATTCGGGTCTGGGCGGACTGACCGTTCATCAGGCCATCTCGGCCCGGTTGCCCGAGCTGCCCCTGGTCTATCTGGGGGACAATGCTCATGCGCCCTATGGCGTCAGGACCGCAGATGACATCTATGAGCTGACCTGTGCCGGTGTCGAAAGGCTTTGGCAAGAGGGCTGCGATCTGGTGATTCTGGCCTGCAACACGGCCAGCGCTGCCGCACTGCGACGGATGCAGGAAAGCTGGTTGCCGCCGGAAAAACGGGTGCTGGGTGTCTTCGTGCCGATGATCGAGGCCCTGACCGAACGCCGCTGGGGTGACAATTCGCCGCCGCGAGAGGTTCAGGTCAAACATGTCGCCCTGTTTGCGACGCCGGCCACGGTGGCCAGCCGGGCGTTTCAGCGCGAATTGGCCTTCCGCGCCGTTGGCGTGGATGTCGAGGCGCAGCCCTGCGCCGGTGTCGTCGATGCGATCGAACAGGGCGATGAGCTGCTGGCCGACGCCCTGGTGACCAGCCATGTCGAGGCGCTGAAGCGTCGCATGCCCAAGCCCGAGGCGGCTATCCTGGGCTGCACGCATTATCCCTTTGCCGAAGCTGCCTTCCGGCGCGCCCTTGGGCCGCAGGTCGAGGTTTATAGCCAGGCAGGGCTGGTAGCGGAAAGCCTGGCGGACTATCTTGAGCGCAGACCGGAATTCCGCGGTGAAGGCACTGTCTCGAAATATCTCACGACAGGCGATCCGATCCGTGTTTCCGGCAAGGCGACGCAGTTTCTGCGCCGTTCAATCCTCTTCGAATCGGCTTGAAGGAATGTCATGGCAGGGTTGAAATCATTGAAGAAACGCAGGCGGGTTCAGGTGGTCGTTGCCGCCGCCCTTGCGTTGGTGATTGCGGTGGCCCTGATTGGCTATGGCTTTCGCGATGGCATCAATCTGTATCGCTCGCCCTCGCAGGTCAGTGAGCTGGCGCCGCCGCCCGACGAATATTTCCAGCTGGGCGGATTGGTGAAAGACGGGTCGATCGAGGATCGCGACGGGGTCAGGTTCGATTTCGTCATCACCGATGGCGTGGTCGAAATTCCCGTCTCATATACCGGTGATGATCCGCGCCCCGACCTGTTCAAGGAAGGACAAGGCACGATCGCCAAGGGTTATTATCGCGACGGTCGTTTCGAGGCTCGTGATCTGCTGGCCAAACATGATGAAAGCTATATGCCGCGTGAGGTTGTTGACACCCTGAAGGAAAGCGGCGTCTACGAGGATCCCAATTCCTGATCAGCCTGCCGTTGCGTGGTGTCGCCCTGCAACGCACGCATGGTTAATGGATGGTTAAGCCGTCCCCTGCACCTTTTGCGATGAAGATCGCAAGAGGGGTGTTTACATGCAAAGCGTCGAAGAGATCGCGCGTGAGATCGTGGCGCGTGAGGGCGGCTATGTTGACGATCCGGATGATCCGGGCGGTGCGACCAAATACGGTGTCACGATCGGCACGATGCAGGGTCTGGGTCTTGATCTGAACCGTGATGGCCGGGTGGACGGCAAGGATGTCCGGGCTCTGACTCGCGCTCAGGCTGAACAGATATTCGTTGAACATTACTTTCGTAGGCCGCGGCTGGCGGAACTGCCCGAGATGCTGCAGCCCAGCCTGTTCGACATGTATGTGAATGCGGGGCGCAATGCCGTGAAGATCCTGCAGCGGTTGATCACGCGCATGGGCTTTGCTGCGACAGATGACGGAATTGTCGGCCCGCAAACCATTCAGGCCGCCGCCGAGGCCGCCGAGGCCGCGCCAGATCACCTGGCAGATGCCTATGGGATTGCGCGCCGCAATTACTATTACGCCCTGGCCGATCAGCGCCCTGCCAGCCGAAAATATGCCACGACCCGCAAGGGTACGAAGGGCGGTTGGATCACCCGGGCCGAAGCATTCATCCATCCGCGCTATCATCTGTCTGACAGCCAGCATCGGGAAAGGGTCGCCAAATGGGCATGATCGAGCGCTTCATCGGCTTTGGTGCCGGCGCAACGGCATTGGGGCATGCAGCGGCCGGAATGGCCGAGATATTCACTCAGAATGCGACCAGGAAAATGGAACTGCAGGAAGAGGCCCACATCCGTGCAATGTCGCAGTTCGGGCAAGAGTTCTCATCCGGTCGTGGCGACATGTTTCACAGTTTCATTAATGGGTTGAATCGTCTTCCTCGACCATTTCTGGCTTTGGGGACGATGGGCTTGTTCGTCTATTCGATGGTCGAACCCGCGGGGTTCGCGTTGCGCATGCAAGGGCTGCAGCAGGTTCCCGAACCGCTGTGGTGGTTGCTGGGCGCCATTGTCGGCTTTTATTTCGGCGCGCGAGAGGCCCATTATTTCCGCAATCGCAATTGGCAGCAGCCGAAACTTCGTTCCAGGGGGCAGCAGGCTGCCGGATCGGATGCGGCGTTCTTCTCGGGCCCGATCCCTGATGACGATTTTGCCGACAATGCTGCCCTGCGCGATTGGGTGGCCAGCTTGCGCGGATCGGTCGCATCCTGACAGACGCGATTGTGAGAACATGGAAGCAAGGGGGGACTTTCCCCCCTTTTTTCCTGCCCCTATGCTGCGCGCAACAGAGGAAGCCCTTTATGATTGCTGAAATAGGCCATTTTGCCCTGATCCTCGCTTTTGCCGTGTCGCTGTATCAGGCGACGGTGCCGATGATCGGTGCGTCGCGCGACTGGCATGGATGGATGGAGAGCGCCAATCCTGCCGCCCTGGCACAGTTCCTGCTGTGCGGACTGTCCTTCGCAGCGCTGACCGCTGCCTTCGTGACATCGGATTTCTCGCTGAAGCTGGTCTATGAGAATTCCCATACGGCCAAGCCGATGCTTTACAAGGTCAGCGGCGTCTGGGGAAACCACGAAGGTTCGATGCTGCTTTGGGTTCTGATCCTGTCGCTGTTCGGAGCGGCGGCGGCCGTATTCGGCACCAATCTTCCGCCACGGTTGCGTGCGCGTGTGCTGGCGGTGCAGGCCTCGATCGGTGCGGCATTCTATGCCTTTATCATCTTTACCTCGAACCCCTTTCTGCGCCTGGCCAATCCGCCCTTTGACGGGCGCGACCTGAATCCGCTGTTGCAGGATCCGGGCTTGGCTTTTCATCCGCCGTTTCTCTATCTGGGCTATGTCGGGCTTTCGATGGCCTTCAGCTTTGCTGTCGCGGCGCTGATCGAGGGGCGCGTCGATGCAGCCTGGGCGCGCTGGGTTCGGCCATGGACACTTGCGGCATGGATGTTTCTGACCATCGGTATCGCGCTGGGATCCTGGTGGGCCTATTACGAGCTTGGCTGGGGGGGCTTCTGGTTCTGGGATCCGGTCGAGAACGCCAGTTTCATGCCCTGGCTTCTGGCCGCCGCGCTGCTGCATTCGGCGATTGTCGTCGAAAAGCGCGAGGCGTTGAAAAGCTGGACGATCCTGCTGGCGATCATGGCGTTCGGTTTCTCGTTGATCGGCACATTCATCGTGCGTTCCGGGGTGATCACCTCGGTCCACAGTTTCGCCAGCGACCCCGAGCGTGGTCTGTTCATTCTGGCCATTCTTGGTGCCTTCGTCGGCGGCGCGCTGACGCTTTATGCCGCGCGGGCCGGGACGATGACGGCCAAGGGAGTTTTTGCGCCGGTTTCGCGCGAAGGTGCGCTGGTGCTGAACAACGTCCTGCTGGCGGTTTCGGCCTTCGTGGTCTTCATCGGCACGATGTGGCCGCTGTTTGCCGAGATGATGTGGGACCGCAAGCTTTCGGTCGGGGCGCCGTTCTTCAACAAGGCCTTCACGCCTTTCATGATCGTGCTGGCCATCGTGTTGCCGATGGGATCGCTGATCCCCTGGAAACGGGCCAGGTTCCTGCGGGCCATCCGACCTTTGCGCGGCGCGCTGATTTTCGCCCTTGCAATAGGCCTGCTGGTCTATGCGGTCTCGACCGGGCGTTCCTCGATTGCCGTGATAGGCGCGGGGCTGGGGGCGTGGCTGATCGCCGGCGCGGTGGCCGAACTGCTGCATCGGACGGGATCGTCGGGACTGTCGCGGCTGCTGCGCCTGCCGCGGGCTGATTGGGGCAAGGCCGTCGCCCATGCGGGGTTGGGGGTGACCTTCATCGGTGTCGGCCTGATGACCGCATGGCAGACCGAGGATATCCGCGTCGCCCAAATCGGGGACAGTTTCGATGTTGCCGGTTACACGATCACGCTGCAATCCGTCGAACAGATCGAGGGGCCGAATTACCTGTCGACCATGGCGGCGATGAAAATTTCACAAAATGGGACCGAGGTGGCCATTCTGCATCCCGAAAAACGCGTCTATCCCGTGCAGGCCATGCCCACCACCGAGGCCGCGATCGACAATGGCATCCTGCGCGACATCTATGTGGTTATCGGGGACGCGCAGGCCGATGGCGGCTGGGCGGTACGCAGCTATGTCAAGCCCTTTGCAAACTGGATCTGGGCGGGTGCCATCTTCATGGCCCTGGGCGGATTGATCAGCCTGTCGGACCGTCGCTATCGCGTGGCTGCGGGTGCTAGGCGCAAGAGCATGACAGCGGTGGCCGCAGAATGAGACAGTTCATTTCGGTTCTTCTTCTGCTGGTCACGCTGCCCTTTGCCGCCATGGCCGTTCAGCCCGATGAGGTTCTGGGCGATCCCGCGCTTGAGGCGCGCGCCAGAGGTATCTCGCAGAAGCTGCGCTGCCCTGTCTGTCAGGGTGAGAATATCGATGAATCCAATGCCGCGATCAGCCGCGACCTGCGTCTTTATGTGCGCGAAAGACTGGTGGCGGGCGATGACGACGAAGAGGTCATCGATGCGGTGGTTGACCGTTTCGGAGAATTCGTGCTGTTCGAGCCCCGCGCCCGTGGTGGCAACCTGTTGCTGTGGCTGGCCGGGCCGATCATGGCCATTCTTGCGCTGATCGTGGCCTGGCGATTCATCCGGTCGCGATCCATGGTCACACAACCGACCACCCGGCTTTCCGATGAGGAACAGGCGCGGTTGAAGCAGATCATGGGCGAGGACTGACGCGAGGTCGTTCTTTACCCCCGCCTTTGATCTGTTCATCAAGACGAAAAGCGGGGGAGGCCAGCATGAGCTATCAGACAATCCAATTCGGTATCAGCGACGGCATCGCCACGTTGATCCTGAACCGACCCGAAGTGATGAACGCCCTCAACCGGCAGATGCGTGCCGAAATCACCCGGGCCTTGGCGACGCTGAGCCAGGATGTCCGTTGCGTGGTGATGACGGGTTCAGGCCGTGCCTTTTGTTCGGGGCAGGATCTGACCGATGCGGCGGCGGCGACCGATCTTGAAACCACCCTGCGCGATGAATACGAGCCGATGCTGCATGCGGTCATGAACTGCTCCGCACCGGTGATTGCGGCGGTCAATGGTGTTGCTGCCGGGGCGGGGGCCAATCTGGCGCTTGTGGCGGATGTTGTGATCGCGGCCGAGAACGCCAGCTTCGTTCAGGCATTTACCCGCATCGGCCTGATTCCCGATGCCGGAGGAACCTGGATGATGCCGCGTCTGACCGGTCTTGCCCGCGCGGCGGGGATGATGCTGTTCGCGGATTCCATCCCGGCGCAACAGGCGGCGGATTGGGGCATGATCTACCAAAGCTGCGCGGATGATGACTTTGCCGAAATCGTCGCGGCCCGCGCCAAACATCTGGCACAGGGACCGACTTCGGCCTATCTGGCCATTCGCGAGGCGCTGAGACAATCCTTTGGCAATGATCTGGACAGCCAGTTGCAATTGGAGGCCCGCCTGCAGGGGCAGGCCGGGCGCAGCCATGATTTCCAGGAAGGGGTCGCGGCTTTTCTGCAGAAAAGAAAGCCCGTATTCACCGGGAAATAATCAGGCGATCTGGGAAAACCGGGGGCTTGACCCGCGATTGTCAAAGAATGGAACAGTCGCGGGATCTGGCAATTCGGCGTCATGCGGGACCGCACTGGCCAGTTGCGCAACCTCGGCCAGAACCACCTCGGTGATGAAGGGCAGATTGAGGTTGCGTGCTTCGGTCAATGGCACCCAGTGCAGATGGGACAGCTCGTCACAGGCCCGGCTGAAATCGTCGGGATCGCCGGTGATCCTGGCGGCATCGGCCAGGAAGAAATGGGCATCAAAACGGCGCGGGCGTCCCGGCGGCGTGATGGCGCGAAAGACATATCGCAGCGCCGATGCATCGGCGGCCAGCGCCGCTTCGGCATAGCCCGGCCAAGGCGATGGTGGCGACGCCGGATTGCCGATCAATAGGCCTGTTTCCTCTGCCAGTTCTCGCAAAGCGGCGGCGGCTATAGCCCTTGGGTTCGCTGGGGCTTCCTCACGCGGTTCGGCCAGCAGGCGGCGGTGATGGATGTCGGCCAGCGGTCGCGACAGCACCGCCATGGTATCCTCGGGGTCGACCGCGCCGCCGGGAAAGACATATTTTGACGGCATGAAAGCGGCTTTTGCGCCGCGCATTCCCATCAGAACGGATGTGCCCGCGCGACTGCGCCGCAGCAGGATCATGGTCGCAGCCTGACGGATGGGGAGAGAATCCCCCGGCGTCATGCGTTGGCCGGTTCGGCGTTGCGGCCGAAGCCATGCATGCGGCGCGCCCATTGCAGTCCGATCATTCCGCCCTTGATGCGCGGCAAGAGCAGAAGAGACAACACGATTGCCGCCAACCCGAAGGCAAGGATCATGGTGATTGCCGAAGGCCGCCAGGCGATATAGCTGGCCAGCAGCAGCGGCGCCCCCAGATGCGACACAAGCAGAATGGTCAGATAGGCAGGACCGTCATCCGCGCGCTGATGATGCAGCGCTTCACCGCAATTGGGGCATTGATCGGCGACCTTGAGATACCCCTTGAACAGCCGGCCCTCTCCGCATGAGGGGCAGCGCCCCAATGCGCCGCGTATCATCGCCTGTTTTGTCGGGCGTTCGATGTCGCTCGCCGCGGCATTGGCATTCTCAAGGGGTGTCTGCGTCATGAATGACCTCTGCACATGATGGAATTCGCGCAAATGCACGCGTTGCCGATAAACTAGACGTGACTGCGCCGCATTTCCAGTACCAATGGCCGCGACCATAAGGCGCAGTGTCGGGTCTATATGACGGTTTCGGGTTGGGCCAGCACCACGCAGTTTCGGCCTTTGGACTTGGCTTTCAGCAGAGCGCGGTCGGCGCGTTCCATCGACAGTTCGGCGGTCCGTTCCGGATTGGGCGTCGCATCGCATGACTGCCCGATTGCGACGCCGATCGAGCATGTCGCGGCGATGGACCCGCCGCCGGAAAGGCGCGGCAGGGTCACCGGCTGCGCCTCTATCGTGTCACGCAGCTGCTCGGCCAGGGTCATGGCCTCGCTCTCGGTCTGCGAGGGGGTCACAATCAGAAATTCCTCGCCGCCGATGCGGGCCGCGAGCCCGCTGTCACCGGTGTTCTTCTGGATCCGGCGCGCCAGATTGGCCAGAACCGCGTCACCTGCGGCGTGGCCGAAATTGTCGTTGATGGTCTTGAAACGGTCCAGATCCAGGGCAATCACCCCGAAACTGTCGCCGCGCCGCTGCATGTCGCGGGCAATCTCGGTCAGACGAGGAAGTGCATAGCGGCGATTGTACAAACCGGTCAGCGGATCGGTCATGGCCCATTGCAGCTTGCGCTGTGTTTCGATCCGGCGCTTGTCGCATTCCTCCTTGCGCAGCAGTTGCGTCTGAAGGGCCAGTGCTGCCATTTCGACCCCGGCGTCAGAGTCAAGATCGACGGGCAATACCTCTCCAGCGCCAAGGTCGAGGGCGATGGCGGAAAGCTCCGAACGGTGAGATTCGGTTGCCACGACGAATGCCGCATTTTTCGAACCGTTCCGGGCGCGAAGCTCGGACAGCAGTCTCAGCCCGTCGCCGCGGGTCGATATATCTGCGGCAATGAGATAAAGGTCGGCACCCTGTCCGCGAGCGGCTGCAGCCAGCGTTTCGGTAGGGGTGCTGATCGTAAAATGCGCATCAAGCCGCTTTTGCAATGCGCCCCGCCAGCGCATGGCGCGCGCCGGATTGTCGGCAACGAGCGTGACATTGGTCAGCCGGGGTGCCGGCCCAAAGGTGGCGGCAGCTTCGGCCAGGGCGTCTGCGGGGCTGACCGCGGTGTCAGAATCGCGCAGCAGGCCACGTATCCGGGCCAGGAGCATCTGTTCATCGATCATCGGGTCAAGGACAGCTGCGACCCCCGCCCGCAATGCCTGCAGGCGCGTGGACTCATTGGCAAGCATGATGATGGGAATTGCCGCAAGACCGGGTTGTCCCATAAGTGACAGGGCCATATCCACCGGGCTCTCACGCGCAAAACCTGTACCCAGGATGATGAGGTCCGGTCGATAAAGATGGGCCTGCCCCGAAAGATCCTCGGCATTTGCGACCGTACAGACGTCATAGCAGGCTGCCGACAGGCGTACTTTCAGGGTTATACGTGCCGTCGCGGTCCCATCAGCTATCAGGATGCGTGCAGTCATTGGGTCCCGGTCCATCTGTGTGATCTGTGTCAGTGACGAATCTGGCAAAAAAGGATTAACAACTGGTTTCCGTTGGCGCTGCCTGTTAGCGCCAATAACCGTTCACACGAAAAGGTGAAAATATGAAGGATCAGGACAGGCCGCAACAGCTTGCGGCTTCATTGTTGCTTTACGTCCTGGAACGCCCCGAGTTGGTCGAGGGCTTCCTGGGGGTGTCCGGATTGCGTCCGGAGGATCTGCGCCAAATGGCGGGAACTGCGGAACTGGATTTACCCTTGCTGGATTATATCCTTGAAGATGACGGTCGCGTTCTGGATGCCGCCGAAGCCCTGAACCTGCGCCCCGAGGATTTCCTGAAGACACGGATCGCTCTGGATGGGCCGGGGGGATATGGCTGGGAAGTGGGTTAGATCGACCGCCCGAAATTACCTTTTTGTTTATCTTTGCCTGCTATCGAAGCCGACAGAGGTGACACATGCAGCAACTTGTCGTTCGAGCGGTCGAAGAATTCCTGCGCCAGACCTATGGCGATGACTTGTGGCTCCGGGTGGCCGGGAACCCGGGGGACGATGACAGACTGGCATTGATGGGGGGCGCTTTCACTTCGCGGGGCGTTTCGGTCAGGAATCTTGTCACATCCGCAGCGGCAGAGTTGGGCAAGACGGCGCAGGAGTTGCTTGAGGACGGTGGGGCCTGGCTGGCCGGGCGCGAGGCGATTCGCCGGTTGTTGCGCTTCTCGGGGCATGATTTCCGCGATTTCATCCTGAGCCTGGAAGAACTGCCAGGTCGGGTGCATTTCGTCGTGCCCGATCTGGGGGTTCCCGAGATCAATGTTTCCGTTTGTGAGCAGGGGGTGTTCTGGCTGACATTGCCCGAGGATTCCCTGGGCTGGCCATCGATTCTGGGCGGCATCATTCGTGCCATGGCAGATGACTACGGTGCCTTGGGCGTGGTGACTGTCGAGGGCAATGTCGTCACCGTGGGCATTCCCGATGACGATTTTTCTGCGGGGCGTGAATTCAGCCTTGTGCGGGATGTGGCGTCCGGCACGGTCGAGGCCCTCTGATGTCACATGGGGAATACACGATCACCATGTCACCGGATGCTCTGGACCGGCTGATGCCGATGCATTGCATGATCGACGGCGCCGGCCATCTGCACGGCATGGGTTCGACATTGCGGAAATTTGCATCTGATGGAGCCAGGAGCCTGGACGAGATGTTCGAAAACGGGCGCTCCGCCTCTGGATCCGATGTGCTGGCGGTGGTGCTCCGGGCAGCAAGGAATGGTGACCGATTGTTTCTGCGACCCTGCCATATGCGGGATATCTGTCTGCGCGGGCACGCGATGGAACTGGGATCGGGTCGGATTGTCATCAACCTGGGGTTCGGCATTGATCTTGTGCGGGCCGTCAGCCGCGCGATGCTGACTGATCGTGATTTCGCGCCGCCAGAGCTTGCGATGGAACTGCTGTTCATGCGTGAAGCGATGCATGGCGCGTTGGGTGAGTTGTCGCGCTTCAACCAGCAACTGGATATGGCGAGGGAAATGGCCCAGTTGCAGGCGCATACCGATCCGCTGACGGGCTTGCGCAATCGGCGCGGGCTGGAAATGGCACTGAAATCTGCATTTGCGTCCGCCAAACTGAATGAAACGCCCGGTTTTGCATTGGCCCATATAGATCTGGACCATTTCAAGCTGGTGAATGACATGCTGGGTCATGCAGCCGGAGACGAACTGCTGTGCCAGGTTGGCAAGATTCTGGTTCAGGCAACCCGAGGGCATGATACGGTTGCCAGATTTGGCGGCGATGAATTCATTCTGGTGCTGCGCGATCTGACAGATGTTGCGACGCTGAAACGTCTGGCGCGGCGGATCATAGTCGCGATCGAAGGATTGACAGAGCCCATCAATTCCTGTGCCGTCTCGGCCAGCATCGGCATCGTGCTGTCGCCGGGCTATCGCGAGCTGTCGGTCGAAAGAATGCTGCTGGATGTGGATGCCGCCCTGTATCAGTCCAAGCGCGAGGGTAGGGGCCGGGTCACGATATATGCCAAGCCTCTGGCGGATTGTATATGACCACGAAACATGCCGAGCGACCGGATTTTCGGGCGTCTGATCCGGCATCGGTCTGCACAGGTCGGGATGCGCGCATGATGTGGTTGGATTGCGCGGTGTGATGGGCTAAGCGAGCGATATGAGAGCTGGGCTACCCATGGCGACCTCCGGTCTGAAGATCGGTTTGCTTGGCGGATCGTTTGATCCGGCGCATTCGGGGCATCTGCATATCAGCAAGGTCGCGCTCAATCGGTTCGGCCTTGACCGTGTATGGTGGCTGGTCTCGCCCGGAAATCCATTGAAGGCTCATGGGCCGGCTCCTGTCGAGATCCGCCTGGCGGCGGCGCGCATGGCTTCGGATTCACCGCGTATCATTGTGACCGATATCGAGACCCGGCTTGGTACAAGGATGACGGCGGATACCATAGCCGGGCTGCGCCACCTCTACCATGACGTGAATTTTGTCTGGTTGATGGGGTCGGACAATCTCTGCCAGTTCCATCGCTGGGATCGCTGGCGCGAGATCGCCCGGTCCGTGCCCATTGGTGTGCTGGCGCGTCCCGGTTCGCGCAATGCCGCGCGGCATGCGCCCGCCGCCCAGATGATGCGCCGCTGGCGCTTGCCACAGGCCGAGGCCGCAACACTGGTCACACGCAAGGCCCCGGCCTGGGTTCTGATCAACCTGCCGATGACGCCAGAATCCTCGACCGCCATTCGCAAAAGGAACGGCATGATCCGCGGCCGGAAAGACACATGAGGACACTGGGGCGCCGATCTCTCCTGGCGGGTCTTCTTGCGCTTCCGGCTTCGCGGGTTCTGGCGCAGGATGAGACGCTGTTTTCGCGCCCGCCGGTCCGGCCGGTGCCTTCGACATCCCGACTGATCGCCCGCGCGGGGGCGGCGGCAACGGTTGGCTATGCGTTGATCGACCGCAAGACCGGCGGGGTGATGGACGCCGGAGGTGCAGATCTGCCGCTGCCACCCGCCAGCACGATGAAGGCCCTGACAGCACTTTATGCGCTGGATCGCCTGGGCGGAGACTTCCGTTTTCGCACCCGCATCCTGCGTGCCGGAGACACGCTGATTCTGGCGGGCGGTGGTGACCCGGTTTTGAACACAGATGATCTGGCCGCGCTTGCCGACAATCTTGTGGCCGTCGGACAGGCCTCGCCCGCGCGTTTTGTCGTCTGGGGCGGTGCCTTGCCGTCAATCGAGGAGATCGCGCCGGCGCAGGCCGATTATCTGGCCTATAATCCGGCACTGTCCGGCATGATCCTGAATTTCAACCGTGTCCATCTGGGCTGGCGGCCCGGGGCAGATGGCGTGCAGATGTCGCTGCAGGCCCGTGCAGCCCGGCATTCTCCACGCGCCTATACGATTTCCGCGCAGGCCCGCAGTCAGGCAAGGCTTTTCGACTATCACAAGGACGACAGGCAGGAATTCTGGACGGTGTCGCGGGCAGCGGTCGCGCGTGCCGGAAGCCGCTGGTTGCCGGTGCGCAACCCCGAGCTTTATGCCGGCGATGTCTTTCAGACCCTGTGCCGAGCCAAGGGGCTGGTGCTGCCCCGCCCCGAGGTGATCTCGCAGCTGCCTGCCGCGACCGAGGTGGTCGCCCATGAAAGCCCGCAATTGCGCGAATTGTTGCGAGACATGCTGAAGTTCTCGACCAATCTGACGGCCGAAGTCATCGGCTTGCGGGCCAGCGGCGCGGCTGGTCAGGAGGCATCCGCCGGTGCGATGCAGGGCTGGTTGCAGGAGCAGGGGCTGGGGCAGGATTTTCTGCTGCGAGATCATTCCGGCCTGTCAACGCAAAGCCGGGTGACGGCCCTTGGGCTGGCGCGGGCGGTGTCTTTGGCGAAGGGGGCCGAAGAACTGGCAGGCTTGCTGAAGGTCAATCCCCTGGACGAGGATCTCGGGGTGAATGAGCAGCGCGATTTCACTGTCTCGGGCAAGACCGGCACATTGAATTTCGTGTCCAATCTGACCGGCCATCTGGAAACGACGGATGGCAAAGCGGCAAGCTTCGCCATCCTTTGCACGGATGCCCCGCGCCAATTGGCCTCGGTGGGGCAGGAAATGCCTGCGGGGGTCATCACCTGGACGCTCCGCGCCAAGCAATTGCAGCGCGACATGCTGACAGGCTGGGCAGCGCGGTTCCTCTAGCGGGGGTCATACCACCCGGTGGCGGACCTGTGATGACAGTTCGATGGCGGCCGCATGCAGGCGCGAGATGCTCATCTGATGACGAATCTCGGCCAGCATCTCTATTTCGCCCTCGTAGAGCCGCCCATCCGCCGCGGCGACATCGCAGGCCAGCGCATAGGCCGTTTCATGCAGCTTTTCCGGCAAGGCTTCGCGGATCAGGCCGAACAGGGCATCCAGCCCGTCTTCTTCCTCGAACAGCGAGATGACGGTCTGGCTGACGGCGCGAATGCGGTCGTCATCATATTGTGCGAAAACGGGTGCGTGGTCCACCATGCGCTGGATGGCCACCAGTTCTGATGTGCGTATCGTCTGATCCGAGGCGGAAACCGCGACCATGACGGCGACAAGTGCGTCGCAGGGGGAGAGAGAGGGCAGCTCAGTTGTCATTGTCGTGACTCCGTCTTGTGTCATTGCAAATTATTGACGATCAGCCCGCCATTCAATAAGGCGTCGTAGCCTTGTAACAGGAGATCAAGACATGAGCACTCTGCGCGATGCGGCAATGAAATCGAAGGCCTGGCCGTTCGAGGAGGCGCGCCGGGTGCTGAAACGTTACGAGAAGAAGGCACCAGAAAAAGGCTATGTCCTGTTCGAGACCGGTTATGGTCCCTCGGGCCTGCCCCATATCGGCACCTTTGGCGAGGTGGCGCGCACCACGATGATCCGTCGCGCCTTCGAGCTGATCAGCGACATTCCCACCCGCCTGATCTGTTTTTCCGATGACATGGACGGCATGCGCAAGGTGCCCGAGAATGTCCCCGATCAGGCAATGCTGCAGGAGCATCTGCAAAAGCCGCTGACCTCTGTGCCCGATCCCTTTGGCGAATATGACAGCTTCGGTGCCCATAACAACGCCATGCTGCGCCGCTTTCTAGACACCTTCGGCTTCGAATATGAATTCGTCAGCGCCACCGAGAACTACAAATCGGGGAAATTCGACGATATCCTGCTGCGGGCGGTCGAACGTTATGACGACATCATGAAGGTGATGCTGGCCAGCCTGCGCGAAGAGCGCCAGCAGACCTATAGCTGCTTCCTGCCGATCAGCCCGAAATCGGGCCGGGTGCTGTATGTGCCCATCAAGCATGTCGATGCCGCTGCCGGAACGATTACCTTTGACGACGAGGATGGCGAGGAAACAACCCTTCCGGTGACCGGCGGTCAGGTCAAGCTGCAATGGAAGCCGGATTTCGGAGCCAGATGGGCGGCGCTGGATGTCGATTTCGAGATGTATGGCAAGGACCATTCCACCAATACGCCGATCTATGACCGGATCTGTGAAATTCTGGGTGGGCGCAAGCCCGAGCATTTCACCTATGAGCTGTTCCTGGACCAGAACGGCCAGAAGATCAGCAAGTCCAAGGGGAACGGCCTGTCGATCGACGAATGGCTGACCTATGCCTCGACCGAGAGCCTGTCCTATTTCATGTATCTGAAACCCAAAACGGCCAAGCGGATGTATTTCGACGTCATCCCCAAGGCCGTGGACGAATATCACCAGCAGCTGCGCGCCTATCACGATCAGAGCCCCGAACAGCAGCTGGCCAACCCGGTCTGGCATATCCACGGCGGCAATGTGCCCCGGTCGGATATGGTGGTGCCCTTCCAGATGCTGCTCAATCTGGCATCGGTAGCCGGGGCCAAGGACCGCGCCGGGCTGTGGGGCTTCATCCGCCGCTATGCGCCCGAGGCCAGCCCCGAGACCCATCCGGCCCTGGATGAGGCCGCCGGTTTTGCCGTGCGTTATTTCAATGATTTCGTGGCCCCGACGCGGACCTATCGTCTGCCGAGCGATGTCGAGCGTGCCGCGATGGAGGATTTGGCCAGACGGCTGGCGGCCTGGGATCAGGATGTCGATGCTGAAGCCCTGCAATCCATGGTCTTCGCCATTGGCAAGGAACACGGGTTCGACCCGCTGCGCGCCTGGTTCAGTGCCCTGTATCAGGTGCTGCTGGGTGCCGATCAGGGACCGCGTTTCGGCGGCTTTATCGCCCTTTACGGAATCGAGGAAACCCGGCTGCTGATTGAAAAGGCCCTGTCGGGCGAGTTGGTTTCAGGCGACACCGTGCAATCCTGAATGCCCGCGGGCGCGTCGTGACGGGTGATGTCCCCGCGTCCGAAATCCGTGATGCTGTTGCGTCAAGCGACGCAACAGCGCACGCCGCCTTCACCGGGGATTAACGCTTTCTAAACTATTTCTTCAGCCATCCCGCCGGGCCGTAGTCGGGCCTGTTTCGGGGCGGCTTGAGGAGATGGACATGAACATAGCGATCACCGACGGGCTTTTGCTGATGCCTCCCGCATTTCACGCGGGTCTGAACGCCTGGTCGCGCAGCGACGGAACATCGGGCAGCCCGACCTGGGCCGATGCAGAGAATGCCGGGATCAATCCGGCCGATCAGGATTTCGGGCCCTGCCTTGAAATCTACAAGCAGCAAACCACCACGAAACTCCGCTTCATGGGCGAAACGCCGATGATCCCTGGCGTGTATCTGCGCGTCTCGGCACGGGTCAAGGCTGTCGCGGGTGCCCTCTGCAGTGTGCGCATTGCCGGTTGGGCCGGGGACGGATCGCGCAATCATGTCGCGGGGCTGACCGAGACAGGCGAGACCGTCCCGCTGCCCGGATACGGTGAAGTGGTCGAGGTCAGCGCCATCGTCGGCGTCGGCGCGCGTGATGGCGTGGATATGGGCTGGGGTACCCTGCCGGTCTACGGGCATTTCGGGCTGGACCTCGTGGGGGCCAATGGCGGTGCAATCCGGATTGAATCGATCCGCATCGAGGATGTGACATCCGCCTTCATCCCTTCGTTGATCGACTGGGTGGATGTGCGCGATTTCGGCGCGGTGGGTGACGGCGTCACCAATGACCGTGCGGCCTTCGTGGCGGCAGACAGGGCTGCGAATGGCGGCTGGATCCTTGTTCCCGAAGGTGAATTCCATATCGATGGCGACTTGGGGATCGAAAGCCCGATCCGCTTCAAAGGAACGCTGAAGACGCCTGCCTCGACGCGAATTTCCTTTCTGCAGAGCTTTGATTTTCCAACCTATGCAGATGCTTTCGGCAGTGAGGCACTTGGGCTGGAAAAGGCGTTGCAGGCACTGTTTGGCTATACCGATCACGTCTCGCTGGATTTGCGGGGGCGGCGGGTCGAACTGGACAAGCCGGTTTTCATTGGCGAAATCGCTCCCGGTCTGAGCGAATTTTCCAACCGTCGCGTGATCTGCAATGGCAGTCTGCTTGCGGTGGCAGATGGCGATTGGGAGACGGGTCAGTGGAGCAGTCGCGCGACCTATAGCCCCTCGAAGCCGACCCGTCTGACCAATGTCGAGAATGTCGCCGCCATCGAGATCGGAAGCCGGGTGATCGGCAATGGAGTCGGGCGCGAGGTCTATGTTCGGGACAAGAATGTCTCGGCGGGCTGGCTGGAACTGTCGCAGCCGCTTTATGGCGGTGCTGGAACGCGCAACTACAGCTTTGAGAGATATCGTTACTTGCTGGATTTCTCAGGCGTGAACCAGATCGACCGGCTGAACTTCGTGGATCTGGATATCAACTGCAATGGCGTTGCCAGCGCGATCATGCTGCCGCCCAAGGGCGAGATGATCGCCATGCGCGATTGCTATGTGACCCGACCCAGGGATCGCGCGATCACCTCGATCGGACGGGGATGTCAGGACATGTTGATCGACCGCTGCCAGTTCCTGTCCAACGAAATGTCATTGCCCGCACAGCAGCGCACAAGCATTGCCATCAATGTGAACGCCAATGACGTGAAGATGCGCAACAACCGATTTGTCCGATTTGCGCATTTCATGGTGGCCTGCGGCAGCGGGCATATCATCACCGGCAATCACTGGTTTCAGGGCGACAACAGCAATGACGGGCTGCGCTATGCGGGGCTGGTTCTGACCCAGAAGAATGTTCAGACCACGATCTCGGGAAACTACATCGACAATGCCTCGATCGAATGGACCAATGAACACAGCGCCTATCCCGATTTCACCGGGGAAGAGTTCAGCTTTGGCGGTCTGACCCTGACCGGGAACACCTGTCTTTGCAGCAAGACCGTGCCCTGGTTCACCTGGCTGACGGTGAAACCCTATGGAAGCGGCCATTTCGTGCATGGGCTGAGCGTCGTCGGAAATGTCTTCAAGGCGCTGTACAATGCCATTGACCGGATCGAGCGTGTCGATACCTCGATTGCCGATCTGGATTACAACAACATGCGCAATATCCAGTTCGAGGCGAATACCTTCAATGGCGTGGTCAATTATGTCTCGAACCCGCTGATGGTCATTCATGATCAGGCCAGCCTGAACAACAAGTGGACGCTGCCCGTGATCGAGGGGCTGCCCTTTCAGGGCTGGGCAAAATCGGTGCAATCGGTGGTGGCGGAAAGTGCATTGACGAACTCGACCGGGGAAAAGGTGGATGCAATGCCATGGGTGCAGACCCAGATCGGATCGAGCAAGCGGCAGATTCGCCTGAACTGGAGCCAGAAACTGAAGGGCAGGGTCTGCATCTATGCCCGGATGGACCGGCCGCAGTAACCGAACGAAAATTTATTTCCACCCTGCGCCGCCGGAAGCATTCCGGCGGCGTCGCAGTTTTTTTCTTTATTGACGGGATTGTGAATGATTTACAATTCATATTATTTTTCCGTCAATAAATTTACAAAAAAATCGTGTTAAAAAAAATACTTAACATAAAGTCAAGTTTGTGATTAACATTTGGGCAGGTTTGTTGTGCAGCGTGCGCCATGTGCTTGGGACAAGACATCGTGCCGCTGCGTCAATGCTGTGAGGAGGGGACTTGATGACCACGGCTGCCGCTGAGAAATTCGCCATACCCGAAGGCTTTGATGAGGCACATGTCGGCCCCGAAGCTTACGAGAGGCTTTACGCTGAATCGATCAATGACCCTGATGCGTTCTGGGGCAGGGAGGGAAAGCGGCTCGACTGGATCCAGCCCTATACCAAGGTCAAGAACACCAATTTCAACTTTGGTGAAGTCAGCATCAAATGGTATGAGGACGGTGTCCTGAATGCCTGCGTGAACTGCGTCGACCGGCATCTGAAGGATCGCGCCAATCAGACCGCGATCATCTTCGAGCCCGATGATCCGCAGAGCGAAGCACAATACATCACCTATGCCGAACTGTCCGACAAGGTGAACCGTTTCGCCAATGTCCTGCTGAGCCAGGGCGTGATGCGCGGTGATCGCGTTGTCATCTATCTGCCGATGATCCCCGAAGCCGCCTATGCCATGCTGGCCTGCGCGCGCATCGGTGCCATTCATTCCATCGTTTTCGCCGGCTTCTCGCCCGATGCGCTGGCCAACCGGGTCAATGACTCGGGTGCCAAGGTCGTGATCACCGCCGACACGGCTCCGCGCGGCGGTCGTCGCACGGCGCTGAAATCCAATGCCGATGCGGCGCTGCTGCATTGCTCGGACCGGGTGCGTTGCCTGGTGGTCAAGCATACCGGCGATCAGACCACCTGGATCGAAGGCCGCGACGTCGATGTGAAGGAGCAGATGAAACATGTCAGCCCGGATTGCCCGCCGCGCCCGATGAATGCCGAAGACCCGCTGTTCGTTCTGTATACTTCGGGGTCCACCGGCAAGCCCAAGGGCGTCGTGCATACCACCGGCGGCTATCTGGTCTATGCCGCGATGACGCATCAATACACCTTTGACTACAAGGACGGGGATGTCTTCTGGTGCACGGCCGATGTGGGCTGGGTGACGGGGCACAGCTATATCATCTATGGCCCGCTGGCGAATGGCGCCACGACGCTGATGTTCGAAGGCGTGCCGACCTATCCCGATGCCGGACGTTTCTGGGAGGTCTGCGCCAAGCACAAGGTCAACCAGTTCTACACTGCGCCGACCGCGATCCGCGCCCTGATGGGCAAGGGCACCGAATTCGTCGAAAAGCATGATCTGTCCAGCCTGCGTGTTCTTGGCACCGTTGGCGAGCCGATCAACCCCGAAGCCTGGACCTGGTACAATGACCATGTCGGCAAGGGGAAATGCCCGATCGTCGATACCTGGTGGCAGACCGAGACCGGCGGACATCTGATCACGCCCTTGCCCGGTGCCACGCAGACCAAGCCGGGTTCGGCAACCCTTCCGTTCTTCGGGGTCAAGCCCGAGATTCTGGACGCCACCACGGCGGAACCGATCCATGGCAATCCCGCAGAAGGCGTGCTGTGCATCGCCGACAGCTGGCCGGGACAGATGCGCACCGTCTGGGGTGATCATCAACGCTTCATGGAGACCTATTTCCAGCAATATCCCGGCTATTACTTTACCGGTGACGGATGCCGCCGCGACGAGGATGGATATTACTGGATCACCGGGCGTGTCGATGATGTGATCAATGTCTCGGGGCACCGCATGGGCACCGCCGAGGTCGAATCCGCGCTGGTCGCACATCAGGATGTGGCCGAGGCTGCCGTTGTCGGTTACCCGCATCCGCTCAAGGGGCAGGGGATCTATGCCTATGTCACCCTGATGAACGGGGTCGAGCCAACCGAGGAATTGCGCGCCGAGCTGGAGAAATGGGTGCGCACGGAAATCGGTCCGATTGCCAAACCCGATCTGATCCAATGGGCGCCAGGCCTGCCCAAGACGCGCTCTGGCAAGATCATGCGCCGTATCCTGCGCAAGATCGCGGAAAATGACTATGGAAGTCTGGGCGACATCTCCACGCTGGCCGAGCCGGAAGTCGTGGAAGAGCTGATCGCCAACCGGATGAACCGGGACTGAGAACAACAGAATGGTTCAGGGGCCCTGACGGGCCCCGCCATATCACCTGGTCTTCCCGCCGGGCTGATGGGTGCTGCAATAATGAAATGGCGGGATGAGGGACTTGTCTGAACAGGGAGGGTTCTAAGGACATGAGTGACAGACAATCTTCAAATGCCTATTGGCAGGCCAATCTCAGGATCATCTGGATCTGCCTCGCCGTCTGGGCTTTGGCATCCTATGGTTTCGGGATCATCCTGAGACCGCTGGTATCCGGCATCAAGATCGGCGGGACCGATCTTGGATTTTGGTTCGCGCAACAGGGTTCGATCCTTGTCTTCATCGTGCTGATTTTCACCTATGCGGCACGCATGAACAAGTTGGATCGTGACCATGGCGTGGATGAGTGAGGAGAACTGATCCATGAGCCAGTTTACACTGAACCTGATCTTTATCGGTCTGTCCTTCGCGGTCTATATCGGTATCGCGATCTGGGCACGCGCCGGTTCAACGGCTGAATTCTATGCTGCGAACAGGGGTGTCAGCCCCGTGATGAACGGCATGGCGACGGCTGCCGACTGGATGTCGGCCGCATCATTCATCTCGATGGCCGGCCTGATCGCCTTCACCGGCTATGACAACTCGACCTACCTGATGGGCTGGACCGGGGGCTATGTGCTTCTGGCGATGCTGCTTGCGCCCTATCTGCGCAAATTCGGCAAGTTCACCGTGCCGGAGTTCATCGGCGACCGCTTCTATTCGAAAACCGCGCGGATCATCGGTGTCATCTGCCTGCTGATCATCTCGATCACCTATGTGATCGGTCAGATGACCGGCGTCGGCGTCACCTTCTCGCGCTATCTGGAAGTGTCGAACTCGACCGGCCTGTGGATCGGCGCGGCGATGGTGTTCTGCTATTCCGTTCTTGGCGGGATGAAGGGCATCACCTACACGCAGGTTGCACAATATGTCGTGCTGATCATCGCCTATACCATTCCGGCGATCTTCATTGCACTGCAACTGACCGGCCATGTGCTGCCCCAGACCGGGCTGTTTGGCACGCTGAATGGCACCGACACCAAGTTCCTGGCCAAGCTGGACCAGGTGGTGACGGATCTGGGCTTCCGCGCCTATACCGAACATCACTCGTCGACGCTGGACATGGCCATGTTCACGCTGGCCCTGATGATCGGCACCGCGGGTCTGCCCCATGTCATCATCCGCTTCTTTACCGTGCCGAAAGTGTCGGATGCGCGTAAATCGGCGGGCTGGGCGCTGGTCTTCATTGCCCTGCTTTACACGGTTGCTCCTGCTGTCGGTTCGATGTCGCGGTTCAACCTGACCGCAACCATGTGGCCGGGTGCCCTGACGGGCGACACTTACAGCCAGCCTGCGGTTTCGCTGGATACCATCGAAAACGCGGAAAGCACCCAGTGGATGCGCAACTGGCAGGTGACCGGGTTGCTGAACTGGGAAGACAAGAACGGCGACGGGCTGATCCAGTATTATAACGAAGCTGGCAGCGAAAGCGAACCGCTGGCCTCGGCCATCGCCGAGCAGAACCTGCAGGGCAACGAGCTGACCACCGTCAACCGTGACATCATGGTTCTGGCCAATCCGGAAATCGCAAACCTTCCCAGCTGGGTGATTGCCATTGTTGCAGCGGGTGGTCTTGCGGCTGCTCTGTCAACCGCGGCAGGCCTGCTTCTGGCGATCTCGGGTGCCGTCAGCCATGACCTGGTGAAGGGGTCGCTCAACCCCAATATCAGCGAAAAGGGCGAACTTCTGGCCGCGCGCATCTCGATGGGTGTGTCCATTCTGGTCGCCACGATCCTGGGGCTGAACCCACCGGGCTTTGCCGCACAGACCGTGGCCCTGGCCTTTGGCCTGGCAGCCAGCTCGATCTTCCCGGTCCTGATGATGGGTATCTTCAGCAAGCGCATCAACAAAGAGGGTGCCATTGCAGGCATGCTGGCCGGCATCATCGCGACGCTGCTGTATATCTTCACCTACAAGGGCTGGTTCTTCGTCTCGGGCACCAATTTCCTGGAAGATACGGCTGCCAACTGGCTGTTCGGCATCTCGCCCGCTTCCTTCGGGGTGGTCGGTGCGCTGATCAACTTCGGTGTGGCCTTCCTTGTGTCCAACGCAACGGATGAGCCGCCGGTTGAAGTGCAGGAACTGGTGGAATCCATCCGTGTTCCGCGCGGTGCCGGTGGAGCTTCGTCTCACTGACAAGACAGGCCGCGCCCCCGCAACGGGGCGCGGCCATCCACATCTGGAATTGCTGAATTTTGGGGGGAGTGCCGGAAATGTCTGATACGACCGATTTCATCGCCACCGTCCATCCCTATGACAGCCTGCCGCGCAACGAGCTGGTCCGACTGGCCGGTTCCTTCTGCTGCAGGGATTACCCCGCCGGGGCAACGATCTACCGTTTCGGCGAGAAGCTTGCCGGACTCTATCTGATCCGTTCGGGGCGGGTGCGTGTCAGCGATTGCAATGGCGATCCGGTGTCGGAATTGCAGCAACGCAATTCCTTTGGCGAACGGGGCCTGTTGCAGGGTGGCACGGCCATGACCACCGCCAGCGCCGCCGAGGATTCGACAATCCTGATGCTGCCCCGGGACGAGGTCCTGCGGCTGATCGAAAGCTATCGCAGCGTTGCCCGCTTTTTCGCGCGGGGACGGAATGCCGTGGATCGCGGCGCGGATATCGCCCTGCTGAAGGTCGAGGAACTGCTGGGAGAGGGCGGTCCGCTGTCCTGTTCCGCCGAGACACCGATCAATGAAGCCGCGCGGATGATGCGCGATGCCCGGGTCAGCAGCATCGGCGTGACCGAAGGGGAACGGCTGATCGGCGTGCTGACCATTCGCGACATGTCCAACCGGGTCGTGGCCGAGGGGCGCGATACGCGCGATCCGGTCAGCTCGGTGATGACTGCGGATCCGGTGACCTTGCCACCCACGGCCCTGGGCCATGATGTTCTGAACATCATGTCGAAACGGCATATCGGACATCTGCCCGTGGTCGAGGATGGACGCTTCATCGGCATGATCAGCCAGACCGATCTGACGCGTGTTCAGGCCATCAGCTCTGCCGGATTGATCCGTGACGCGCTGCAGGCCGGGACGGTCGCCGATCTGGCCCGTGTGACCGGCGGCATTCCCGATCTGCTGGACCGACTGGTGCAGGCGCATCAGAGGCATGAGGTGATCACCCGGATGATCACCGACATCGCCGATGCCGTGACGCGCCGCCTTCTGGACATGGCGCAAGAAAAACTTGGTGTGGCGCCCACAGGCTGGCTTTGGGCTGCCTGTGGTTCGCAGGGGCGGCAAGAGCAGACCGGCGTCAGCGATCAGGACAATTGCCTGATCCTTGAACAGGGAAGCGATCCCGCCGATCCCTATTTCAAGGCGCTGGCCCGCTTTGTCAGCGATGGGCTGCATGCCTGCGGCTATATCTATTGTCCCGGCGACATGATGGCGACCAATCCGCGCTGGTGTCAGCCGCGCGAGGTCTGGCAGGGCTATTTCCGCGACTGGATCGCAAATCCCAGCCCTGAGGCGCAGATGCTGGCCAGCGTCATGTTCGATCTGCGTGCCATTGCCGGCGATGCCGCGCTGCTTGCCGATCTGCAACAGGATACGCTGCAAATGGCCTCGAAGAATTCGATCTTCGTGGCCCATATGGTGTCCAACTCGCTGAAGCACCGGCCGCCGCTGGGTCTGATCGGCGGTTTCGCGACGATCCGATCCGGCGATCACAAGCATCATATCGACATGAAGCACAATGGCGTGGTGCCGGTTACGGATCTGGCGCGTGTCTATGCGCTGCAGGGCCGGCTGACCTCGGTCAACACGCGCGCGCGGATGGTGGATGCTGAAGCCAGGGGCGTCATCTCGGGCAGCGGCGCGCGCGATCTGATTGCCGCCTATGATCTTATTCAGACGATGCGGCTTGAGAATCAGGCCCATCTGATCAGGGCAGGACGACAGCCGGACAATTATCTGTCCCCCTCGGATCTGCCCGATCTTGAACGCAGCCATCTGCGCGATGCCTTCGTGGTGGTGCGCAGCATGCAATCGGCCATGGGCCACGGGAAGGGAATGTTGGGATGACCGGAGTTGGTGTCGAGGTCCTAGGGGTTGTGGCTGTCGGAATCGGCGCGGCGGCGGTGCTGTTTGCCAGCTTCCACGCTTTGCGCAAGGCCGGGATCGAAATTCCGCGCTGGCTGCTGCCGGCGGGTATCGGGCTTGCCATGGTCAGCTATTCGATCTGGAGCGATTACTCCTGGTATGGGCGCGCGGTTGATCGCCTGCCTGCCGGGTCTGAAATCCTGCTGGTCGGCCACAAGAAACAGGCATGGGCCCCATGGACCTATGTGTTCCCGGTGGCGGTGCGCTTTGCCGCCTTTGATCCCGCCACGATACAGGATGACAGCGATGGGGTCCGGCACGGGCAGATCATGCTGTTCGAACGCCGCGGTCAAACCCTGATCGTGCCGCAGGATTTCGATTGCCAAGGCAGCCGGATCCGTCGCGCGGGGGCTGACTGGACGACGGCGGATGAAAGTGATCCGGCCTTTCTTCGGGTCTGTAGTGGGGCAAGGGGCTGATGGCAGCAATTCTGGTCGTCGAGGATGAAGACAACATTGCCGTCGCGCTGGATTTCCTGCTGACGCGCGACGGCCATCAGCATGAACGTCTGGCGACCGGGGCGGGGGCCGTCGAGAAGATACGGGAAACGCGACCCGATCTTGTGTTGCTGGATGTCATGCTGCCCGATGTTTCCGGCTATCAGATCGTGCAGGATCTGCGCGCCGATCCGGCGCTGAAGAATGTGCTGGTCCTGATGATGACCGCGCGGGGGTCCGTGGTGGAACGGCGCAAGGGGCTGGCGCTGGGGGCGGACGGCTTCATTGCCAAACCCTTTGAACTGTCCGAACTGCGTTCTGAAATGGCAAGATTACTGGACGGAAGATGATCAGCGACCGGCCATTGCGACTGCGGATATTGCTGCTTTTCGCGGCCCTGGCGGGCGCGGTTCTGGCGGCAATCCTGGCGGCTTTGGTGATCGCGGGCTGGCGGATGTCCTTATCGGGCGTGGCCGCGACAGCCATTGTGGATGCGCTGGCCTTGGCCGCGCTGATTGCCGGTCTGGGCTGTCTGGGCGCAACGGCCGGCATCTGGATGCTGTTTGACCGCTATCTTGCCCGCCCGATCGAGGCACTGGCGGGCGGCTTGCGCACCGGGCAGGCCCCCGAGGAACCCGACACCCGCTATCTTGCCGATCTTGGACCCGCCGTACGCGAGGCCGCCCAGGCCCGCGCACGTGCCGCCGAGGCCCTGTCCCGCGCGGTCGAGGAACATGCCAGCGAACTGGCCCATGAAAAGGAAACGCTGGAGAACATTCTGGCCGATTTCGGCGCCGGAGCCGTCATGGCCGATGCCCATGGGCGGATCATGTTCTACAACTCTGCTGCCGCGCGGCTGCTGCGCGGCATTGCTCTTGACCGGCGGCTGGATCGCTACATTTCCTCGGGGGCGATCGAGGCGGCCTCGGCGCGCTTGGCTGCAGGGGTAGATGCGACCGATCTGGTCTGTCTGACCGCCGATGGCGAACGCATGAATGCGCGCATGCGCCGCGTCGATGACGGCATTCTGCTGATCCTGCGCGACCGCACATCCGCCGCCGCCGTGCCCCGCGACAGGCTGGAGGCGCTGCGCCGTCATGCCGCGACACTGGTGCCGATGCTGGACGCGCTGGAGGGGCCGATGCCGCCTGAACTGGCCCGAGCCATCCAGCATGAGGGCCGGGGCCTGGCCCGGGAAACCAAGGCGCTGTCCGAGTTGCTGTCGGGAAAAGGGCCGACAGGACGGGCACGTCTTGTCGAACTGGCCGCCGGGCTGTCCAGCGATGCCGCCTTGCCGAATTTGGTTGTTCTGGCCGATGCGGGAGAGATGAATGCGCTGTTGCGGCATCTGGACAAATCACTGCGCGACGAAGGGCTGACCCCGGCATTCGACATCCTGCTGGAAGATCCGGCTGAACCGCATCTTTGCCTTGTCTGGTCGGGAAATCCGGTGCCCATGGCGTGCCTGGACGAATGGCTGTCCTATGCCCCCGATTGCGCCCAGCCTGATCTGAGTGGCGCTGATATCCTGGCCATGCATGGCACCGGCATCTGGTCCGAGGCCGTTTCCGGGGAACAGGCCCGACTGGTCCTGCCCTTGTTGCTGGCCGAGGACGGGCATCTGCCGGCTGGGCTGACCTATGATTTCGCGCTGGGGAAACGCGCTGTCGCTGCCTCGCGTCTGTCTGATCTGACCTGTGTCGTCTTCGATACCGAAACCACCGGTCTGGATGTCACCGATCGCATCGTTCAGATCGCCGGGCTGCGCATCGCCGGAGGACGCCTGACCGGGGAAAGCTTTGACACGCTGGTCAATCCGGGGCGCGAGATTCCACCCGGCGCGACTGCGATTCATCATATCACCAACGAGATGGTGGCGGAGGCACCCGATGTCTGCGCCGCCGTGACCGCCTTTCACCATTTCACGGCCGAAGCGGTGCTGATCGCCCATAATGCGCCCTTTGACATGGGGCTGCTGCATGCGATCAGGGATGAGACCGGCGTGCATTTCGAAAACCCGGTTCTGGATACGGTGCTGCTGTCGGCAATGGTTTGGGGGCAATCCGCCGATCACAGCCTTGATGCGCTGGCCGAACGGCTGAGCATCGAAATCCCGCCCGAGGCCCGCCACAGCGCCATGGGTGACACCATTGCCACTGCCGAGATATTCCTTCGCCTTGTTCCCGCGCTGGAGGCCAAGGGGATCGAAACCTTCGAAGATGTCATTCAGCGCGCCCGGCAGTTTCGCAACCTGATTGCCGATGCCAATCAGGCCGCGCCAAAATCGGGTTAGAGTGCTATTTCCGGCGCGTCAGGGTTGATCGGGACCGTCGGGGGGGCTTCGGGTGGCACCATGTCCTGCAGGCTGTCCCCCAAGGGCGGCGGCGGTGGCGCGCCAGGGCGGCGACGGATGATGATGTCGCCATTTTCCAGCCGCTGGGGCATTTGGTAGTTTTCCAGATCATCCACCAGGACCGACAGATCTTCCAGCACCGGCGCCATGCGTGACAGCCCCCCCGACATGTCTTCACCCAGACGGTTCAGGTCGGGGCTGATGTCCTCGATGAAATTCCGCATGAACCCCTCCAGCGCGCGTCCGATCGGGTCGTTGCGGTCATCCGGCATGTCCTGACCCAGCACCGGCAGGGTCGTGGACAGGATCAGCAGGGTGGCGAGGATCTGGCGTTTCATCATCCGGTCAGGATGGGCGCAAGCGATGGCGCAGGCAATAGGCTTCATGTTTGCCGCGTCTGAATTCCGCCCGGAAGGGGGCCTTCCTTTTCCAGTATCTGCCGACCCAGACGCAGGACTCCATCCCGGATGTCGCTTTCCAGAGCTCGGCACAGGCCTGGCCGGTCACGTTGTTGCAGTGCCTTCAACATCGCCTTGTGGTGGTCGATCTTGTTGATGGCCTCGATCTGTTCGACGACCTGACGCTGAAAGGGGCCAAGCTGCAACCAGATGCTTTCGATCAGGGGCATGCTGGCGTGATCGGGGTTCAGGCGATAGAGTAAACGGTGAAAGCCGTGGTTCAGCCGGGTCAGGGCATCAAGATCGTGACAGCTGATGGCTTCATCCATCCGGTCGTCCAGCGCCCGCATCTCTGCGATGGCGACATCGGAGAGATAGGGAAATGCGCGTGTCACCGCGTGACGTTCCAGGGTGATGCGCAGTTCGACCAGATCCTCCAGCCGTCCCGCGGTCATATGCGGAACCCGCAGGCGGCGGTTGCCCAGCACCTCGATGGCATTTTCCGAAGACAGGCGCCGCACGGCCTCGCGGATCGGTGTCGGACTGAGGTCCAGTTGCTGGGCAAGGCCACGAAAGGTCAGTGCCGTGCCGGGGCGAAAGGCACCGACCATGATGGCATTGCGCAGGTGCTGATAGGCATATTCCTGGGTCGTCACGGCGTCGTGGTCGGGCAGGGAAGGGATGGGCCGTTGGGACATTTCGGGCACTGTTTCGTCTGCATGAGGGAATGTCGCCCAGAATGGCCCGAGAGCACGCTTGACTCAAGGTAAAAAACTATCACATATAAAGAAATTATATCACATTTTGGGTGTTCCGATGGACGTCGAGGAAGCGGCCGCATGGCTGAAGGACTGGCCGGAAATTCAGACCATCTTTGCTTGTATCTGTGATCTGAACGGGGTGATGCGTGGCAAGCGCGTTCCCATTGATCAACTGGACAAGATACTGAATGGCGAATTGCGGATGCCTCTGTCCCTGCTGGGTATGGATATCTGGGGCGAGGATATCGTCGGCAATGAACTGGTCTTTGATACCGGGGATGCGGACGGGCTGTGCGATTTCACCGGCCGCGCACCCAGTCCCGTGGGCTGGACGACGCGCCCGGCGATGTTCGCGCAACTGTGGATGCGGCAAGAGGATGGCACGCCATTCACCGGCGACCCGCGACGCGCGCTGGCGGCGGTTTCGGACCGTTTCAAGGCGATCGGACTGACGCCCGTGGTCGCCACGGAAATGGAATTCTATGTTGTCGATCCCAGCAAGGCCGCGCCGCAGCCGCCCTGTTCGCCGATCACCGGGAAACGGCTGGATTCCGACGGGGCGTTGTCTCTGGACGAACTGCAGCATTTCGATGCCTTCCTGAATGATGTCTATGACGGTTGCCGTGCCCAGGATATTCCCGCGGATTCCGCCATTTCGGAAAACGGGGCAGGGCAGTTCGAGATCAACCTGCTGCATGTCGCCGACCCGTTGCGCGCTGCCGATGATGCGGTGTTGTTCAAGCGTCTGGTGCGCGGCATCGCCCGCAAGCACGGTTTTGCCGCCACATTCATGGCCAAACCCTATGGGGATCGCGCCGGATCGGGGATGCATGTGCATTTCTCGCTGGTTGATGATGAAGGTCGCAACGTCTTCGACGATGGCGGTGAACGGGGCACCGATCTTCTGCGCCACGCGGTGGCCGGGCTGATCGAGACCATGCAGGAAAACACCCTGGTCTTTGCGCCGCATGAAAACTCGTTCCGCCGCCTGTTGCCCGGTGCGCATGCGCCTGCGGCTGTCGCCTGGGGATATGAGAATCGCACCGTTGCCATTCGCGTTCCCGGCGGTTCGCCCAGGGCACGCCGGATCGAACATCGCGTCGCGGGGGCCGATGCCAATCCCTATCTGGTTCTGACCTCGATCCTTGGCGGTGCGTTGCTGGGGATTGAAGGAAAATGGCAGCCGCCGGAGCCGGTTGAGGGCGATGCCTATTCGCTTGATCTGGACACGTTGCCGCCAGACTGGGCTTCGGCCATCGAGGCTTTCTCGCGCGGACCGCGGGTCGAGAAGATCTACAGCAAAAGGCTGAAACGCATGTTCGTGCAGTGCAAACAACAAGAGCTGCGCCGCTTCACCAGCCATGTCACCGATTTCGAATATCACAGCTATCTGGAGGCGGTTTGATGAACGCCCAATCGCAATCCCGGCACCACCCCTATGCCGGGACCGGTGAACATACGACCAGCTATTATGCGGCATCGGCAAATCCTTCACCCCGGCGTCCGGCTCTTGAAGGTGATCACGACACCGACATCTGTGTGGTCGGTGCGGGCTATTCCGGCCTGTCGACGGCGCTGCATCTGGCCGAAAAGGGCCATCGCGTCACCATTGTCGAAGGGGCGCGCATCGGCTGGGGTGCCTCGGGGCGCAATGGTGGCCAGATCGTCAATGGTCTGAACGCCAGTCTGCAAACCATCGGGCGCCGCTATGGGCAGGACACCGCCCGTTTCGTTGCCGGACTGGTTCAGGAAGGCGGCGAAATCATCCGCGAACGTGTCAGAACCTATGACATCAAATGCGATCTGAAGGACGGTAATGTCTTTGCGGCGCTGACAGACAAGCATCTGCGCGATCTGGAAGAGCGCAAGGCGCTTTGGGAAAGCTATGGCCTGCGCAATCAGCGGATTCTGGATCGCGACGAGATGCGGGAACACGCGAATTCTGATCTGTATACGGGCGGCCTGCTGGATGTGAGCGGTGGCCATATGCACCCGCTCAATCTGGCACTGGGCGAGGCGGCGGCCTTTGAAAACCGTGGCGGAACCATCTTCGAGATGAGTCCGGTCATCTCTGTCGTCCATGACGCCGCGCGACCCGTCGTGCGCACGGCCCAGGGGCAGGTGACCTGCAAGACACTGGTGCTGTGCGGGAATGCCTATCTGGGCCATGTCGTGCCCGAACTGGCCCCGCGTGTCATGCCGGTCTCGACACAGGTCATGGCGACCGAGCCCCTTGGCGAAGCGCTGGCGCGCGAGTTGATGCCGGCGGATACCTGTGTCGAGGATGTGCGCTATATTCTGGACTACTACCGGATGTCTGCCGATCACCGGCTGCTGTTCGGTGGTGGCACGGTCTATGGCGGTTCCGATCCCCGGGACATCAAGGCCAAGCTGTGGAAGAACCTTCGCAAGGTCTTCCCGCAGCTGGAGGGTCGGCGCATCGATTACGCATGGTCGGGGAATTTCGCATTGTCGTTCTCTCGCGTGCCGCAGATGGGCCGGATCGGGTCGAATACCTATTTCGCGCATGGCTATTCCGGACATGGGGTGACCGGATCCCATACCTTCGGGCGCATCCTCTCCGAGGCGATCGATGGGGATGTCAGCCGTTTCGACGTCTTTGCAAATCTGCCATGGATTCCCTTTCCCGGAGGGCGCACATTCCGCGTGCCCTATTCGGTCATCGGATCCTGGTGGTATGCGCTGCGCGACCGGCTGGGCGTCTGAACGGCTTGAACCCTGTCTTGCTGGGGCCCGCAGGAAAGCGGTTCGCAAACTTGCCCGTAGCCCAGGCTTGTGCGGGTGACTGGTCGATCGGACAGTCACCCGTTTGTCTTTTGACGATTGGCGCAGCATTGCAAAGGGCATCCGCCCCGCGCTGAAATACGGTGAGGTCGCGTTGCTCGCCCAAATGGGGGCGCAACCTGCGCGGCTTCACGACACCGCACGCGCCAGGGCCATGTGTTGAAACGCCCGTTCAGGGTTGTTTTATATATGCCAATATGCGCTAATATGCGTATATTGATCGCAACTGAATGGGCACAAGATGCCAGACAATCCATGGGCAATCGCCCTTCAAGAGTTCCTGCCTGCCGGAGGGGCGCTTGTCATCACGATTGCCTGACGGTTTCACGAAAAGCAGCAAGACGGATGGCCCGGGCATGAAAATCCACACCCTCTTGTCCCTTTGTCCCTACACGCATCTCTGGCGAACCGGGAAGCGGCTGGTGGTCGAACGAAAGCTGCCCGAGTCCGCCCGAACGGGGGTCTGCATCATCCTGCTGGGGCTGTTCTGCCCGTTTTTCTGGATTGCTCTGCTTACCGGAGCAAGCCGGGGCGAATTGCTGTTTCACGCAACCCATTCGGGCGTGGTGATGCTGATCGGGGTCATCATGGTGCTGGTCGCTCTGGTCAGGGAAGGGGGCGGAGGCTGAAGCCACCGGGTTCGCGTTGTCGTTTGCCAAGGGCTTGGCTAGTCTCGGGTCCATGATCGCCAGGAGGGGACGGGATGGATGACCGCTATGTCGAAGCGCTGAAGGCCATAGCCGAGCCCCACCGGCTGCGGCTGTTCTGGCTGCTGTTACAGATCAATGAACGCATCTGCGTCGCCGAGGCGATGGATGTGCTGGGTGAGACGCATTACAACATGTCGCGCAACCTGAAGACCCTTCAGAGGGCGGGTCTTGTGCGGGCCGAGAAGGACGGCAGATGGGTCTTTTACACGCTCGAAGCGGCAAAGGACGCATTTCATCGCAGTCTGACCGATTCCGTGCGCGCCATTCCCGCGCATGAGTTCGAGGACGAGATCAAGCGATGCCGCCTGCGCCTGAGCTTGCGTCAGGACGGCCGCTGCGTCGTCGGCCCGGGAAGCCCTGAATGGGAAGACATCTGGAGTGCCGAAACGCGATGAGCCGTTTTCCGGCGCGGGCGATGTGACCAGACAGGCGTTGTCGGTCGGCAACGGTTTCGGGCAACCCGGAGTTTTTCGCTGTCAGGTTATCCCACCGCAGATCCGGGCAGGCTGGTCTTGAGTGCTCACGCCGCTGTTGCCGGGGAGTCTCGGGGGGGGGGGCGTTCTTCGCTGCCCGCGAAGGCGGCAAGACGCGTGATGCGCAATGACCGGCAACGCTTGGGGGCATTCCGGCATCATTATCCGGATTGGCGGGATTGTCATTTCGAATATGCGTCGTTTATCCGCCCGCGACTTCTGCGTATATCCGTGTCAACGTCACAGCCAATTCAGGGAATGACAACATGTCGAAACTTACGGTCGTTGCCAATATCCACGCCAAGCCCGACCAGATCGAACTGGTGAAGGCCGAGCTTCTCAAGCTGGTGCCGATTACCCGCGCCGAGAAGGGCTGCATCAACTACGACCTGCATCAGGACAATGAAGACCCCGCGCATTTTACCTTCTACGAGAACTGGGAAAGCCGCGAGATCTGGCAAGAACACATGAACGCGCCGCACCTGGCCGCCTATCTGGCCGCGACCGAGGGTGCGATTGACCGGTTCACCCTTGCCGAAATGACCCCGATCGGCTGATCGTCCTTCGCCTCTTTCCCCCGGCGGCATAACGCTGCCCGGAGTCGAGAGGCCCTCCCACATTACCAGCGCCGCGCAAGCCCCCTGGGGCAACGGGATAGCCATGTCTGACGCCCTGCGCCGCCAAACCCTGACACGACAACATGCGGCGCCAAAGGGCGCCGCGACCTTTCAATTCCAATTTGGAGAAGAAGCATGAAAGCCATCGGCTATACCACCAACGGTGCCATTGATCGCGCCGACGCCCTGATCGACCTCGAGATCGAGAAACCGACCGCCACGGGCCATGACATTCTGGTCAAGGTTGCCGCCGTGTCGGTGAACCCGGTCGACGTGAAGGTCCGCCAAAGCCGCCCCGCCGAAGGCGACACCCCCGTGATCCTCGGCTGGGATGCCGTGGGCGAAGTGGTCGAGACCGGCGAGCAGGTCAGCCAGTTCAAGGTCGGTGACAAGGTCTGGTATGCGGGCGCGATCAACCGCACGGGCACCAATGCCGAGTATCACCTTGTGGATGCCCGCATCGTCGGACATGCCCCCAGGTCCATCGACACTGCGGCCGCGGCCGCCCTGCCGCTGACCACGCTGACGGCACAGGAAATGATCTTTGACCGCCTGAAAGTCACCGATCCGGTGCCGGGTGCAGCGAAGGCCATCGTCATCATCGGCGGGGCGGGCGGGGTCGGCTCCATCGCCATCCAGCTTTTGCGCGAACAGACGGACCTGACGATCATCGCAACAGCCTCGCGTCCCGAGACGCGGGAATGGGTCAAGGAACTGGGCGCACATCATGTCGTGGATCACTCCAAGCCGCTGCCCGATCAGATCGCCGCGCTGAACATCGGCGCGCCTGCCTTCGTCTTCTCGACCAACCACTCGGAAACCTATGTGACGCAGATCGCCGAATTCATCGCGCCGCAGGGCCGCTTTGGCCTGATTGATGATCCCGAGCACTTCGACATCATGCCGTTCAAGGGCAAGGCCGTGTCGATCCATTGGGAGCTGATGTTCACCCGGTCGCTCTTCACCACCGAGGACATCGCGCGCCAGGGCGAGATCCTCGACACCGTGGCCGGCCTGATCGACGCGGGCAAGGTCCGCTCGACCGCGACCGAGAGCTTCGGCACGATCAATGCCGGGAACCTCAAGCGCGCCCATGCGCTGATCGAAAGCGGTCGCGCCAGGGGCAAGATCGTCCTGGAAGGCTTCTGATATGCAGGTGCGCAGGCTTGACCACGTCAACATCCGGACAAGTCGGGTCGAGACCATGCTGGCGTGGTATGGCGATATCCTTGGCCTGCGCATCGGCCCGCGTCCCGCCTTTCCCTTTCCGGGTGCCTGGCTTTATGCCGATGATGTCGCGGTCATACATCTGGTCGGTCATGATGGCGGTCAGGCAGTTGGCTCCGAGGCGGAACTGAAACTCGAACATTTCGCCCTGACCGCAAGCGGCCTGGACGCATTCGAAAAGCGGTTGCGTAACGCGAATATTCCGTATGACCGCTTTGTGCTGGATCAGATCGGCGTGGTTCAATTCCATCTGCGCGATCCCGATGGCAATCACGTCCATGTGGATTTCCCTGCGCGGGAATGACGGGCAGCAACTGCCGAGAACCGGGGCCGGGGCACCGTCCATCAGACCCTTCCACGCCGGGCCGGGATATTTCCCTGGTCCGGCGTCTTCCTGGGATGCCCGAAAAGTCTTGCGCCGTGTTGCGCAGCGAAGCCCGGCAAGCAGGTGCTGATGATCCCGCTCTTGTCTGGGTTCGGGGCGATGCTGCCCTGCAGATCTTGAGCGCGATGACATTCCCCTGTGGCGCGGACATCATTCCTTCGGTGGTTCGTGACGCCACTCTGATGGAGATCATTGCCCTGAAAGTTCACCGCAGGGTTGTGCCTTCTTTTTGCGCGCTGCTGCCTTTCATTGCCTCTTGATATTGATTTCACAAAATAAACCAAATTTGTCGTTTATGTCTGTGTCATCAATGTGTATCTCTTTCGTTATATATACACGCATAGGTTGTATATCGCAGATTCCGCATGGCGATGTTCGCCTGCGTTGAACCATGCGTTTCATACGAACAGGAGGACCGCATTCGGTGATTCAGGTTCCTATCGTCGTACGCCCGGAATGGGCGGACAGGGTTGCGCATCTCGCCGGTGGGGTGCCCCTTGATCCGACAGAATCGGCGCAGCCGGTATCGCGCGCTCATGCCGGGGGGCTGACACTGCACGCCCGGCAGAAATGCGGGTGGATCGGGGTTGATCTTGTCGCGCTTGACGATCTGCGCACCGACGATGCCGAGGCGCTTGTGTCATTGACGCGCCCGCAGGTGCAGCCCGCAGCTTTGGGCATCCGCTCGCGTCACGACCTGGGGCTGTGGTGGGCTGCGACGGAAGCGGCGGTCAAGGCATGGCAGGGCGGGCTGCCCCTGCTGATCGGGCGTTTCCAGATTGCGCTGATGCAGTCTTCGGGTGCGTTCATCCGGTGGAAAGACAAGGCCCTGCCGGGGCTGCATCTCTATCCGCTTGCCGTCAGGAAAGGCCTGGTCGGCATTCTCGCCAGCGACCGGGCTGGCGGGGATGTTTCGATCATCGCCTACCCAAGACATCTCTCGTGACTGATCGATCCGACACGTTCTCATATCTGACCGAAGGAATTCCCATGTTGCCGAAGGGTCCCTTTGCCGCATGCTTTGCCCAGGCCTGTTTGCCGGCCAATAGCGCCCAGAACGGTATCTGGTTTGCCGAACAGCTCTGCCCGCCGGGCTACATGTTCAATCTGGCGGAATATCTGTCGCTGGAAGGTGACCTGGATGCATCGCTGTTTCTGAAGACCTTGCATGTGCTGGCCAACGAGCTGGAGGCTTCGCGCGCAAGGGTCATCAGCGATGAAACGGGCCTGCAGCTGGAGATTGCGTCGCAATTCGACGGAGAGGTTCCATTTGTCGATTTCAGCGATCACAAGAACCCCAAGGCGGCGGCAGAGACCTGGATGCGCGCCGATCTGGAGGATCACCAGCGAGGTCTGTGGCGCGTGGCGCTGATCCGGCTGAATGCCTGTCATCACCTGTGGTATCATTGCGCCCATCATATCCTGCTGGACGGCTATTCCGCCGGTCTTGTCGCGCGGCGATGCGCCGAGATCTATTCGGCGCTGCTGGATGGGCAGGCGCCGCCCCCCACGCAGATCGTCTCGGCCGCGATGCTGCTGGAAGGCGAGCGTGGCTATACCGCCAGCAGACGGGCGGATCGGGATCGCGCCTATTGGGTGGAACGGCTTGCCGGACTGCCCGATCCGGTGACGCTTTCGCAGGGTGGCAACCGCAGCGGCGGCGTCATCACGGCCAGTCGGCAGATGAACATGCACGACAGCCAGCAACTGCGCGCATTTTCCCGGCGTATCGGAGTGTCGTTGCCGCAGGTCATGGTTTCGGCCTTTGCAGGCTATGTTCATCGCATGACCGGGGTCGAGGATCTGGTATTGGCCATGCCGGTGCATGGGCGGCTCGCGCGGTCCGAGCGTTGCGTGGCGATGATGAATGCCAATGCCGTCGCGCTGCGCTTCGACTTTTCGCGAAAGATCAGTTTTGCGGATCTGGCGGAACAAGGTGGCCAGACCATGATGTCGGCGCTGCGTCATCAGAAATACCGATTTGAGCAGGTTCGCCACGATCTGGGCTTCACGCGGGCCGATCAGCAAGTTGCCAGCATGGCCGTCAATTTCGAGCCCTTCGACTATGCGCTGCAATTCGGACCGATAGACGCGAAAGTGGTGAATCTCTCCAACGGATCGGTGGATGATCTGACCGCCTTCATCTTTGATCGCGGCGCACATCAGGGACTGACCCTGACCCTGAATGCCAATCCGGGTCTGTATTCGCAGGGCGAGATCGAAGCCCATCTGGATCGGCTGCATCTGTTCCTGTGCGAGGTGATGGCAGATCCCGATGCAGAGTTGCGTGACGTGGCGATCCATCTGCCCGGCGAGAAAGAGCGGATCGCGCAATGGTCCGATGGCGGATCGCGCCCGACGGGCGAGAACTGGCTGGATGCCTTCGATCAGCAATGCCGCAATTTCCCTGAACGGATCGCGGTTCACGACGGAACGCGCCGGTTGAGCTATGCCGACCTTGACGCGCTGAGTTCGCGCATGGCCATGGCACTGCAGCGGCGCGGCATCGGGCGTGGCGCCGTGGTCGCGCTGTTGCTGGAGCGAAGCCTGCTCCTGCCGGCGGCCATCCTTGCCCTGCATCGCCTTGGTGCAACCTATCTGCCGCTGGACCCCGACGCGCCCGGCAAACGCAATGCGCTGATCCTGCAGACGGCTGATCCTGACCTGGTGCTGCTGTCGCCCGGTCGGGCCGGCGCCATGACCGACGACCAGCGTGCAAGCATGGTTCTGGATGACAATATGTTGGACGAAGCCCCGGCGGCGGGCGCGGCGCGTGAATGTTTTGGCACGGGTGATGAACTGGCCTATATCATCTTTACCTCGGGATCGACGGGGGTGCCGAAGGGGGTGGAGATATCCCACGGGGCCTTGTGGACGCTGCTGGCGGCGATGCGCGATGCCATCGGCCTTGACGATACGACACGCTGGCTGTCGGTCACAACGATAGCCTTTGACATTGCCACGCTGGAGATGCTGCTGCCGCTTTGCGTCGGCGGCACGGTCGAGATCGCGCAGCGTCCAGAGGTTCTGGACCCTGACCTTCTGAATGCGCGCGTTGAAAGCGCGGGCGTGACGCATCTTCAGGCGACGCCGTCGCTGTGGTCGCTGGCCCTGGAGGGGGCAGGGCCGCAGATGCGAGGATTGACCAAGCTTGTCGGCGGAGAGCCTTTGCCCGGCGATCTGGCCCAACGAATGGTCGAGGGTGGCCCGTTGTTCAACGTCTATGGCCCCACCGAAACCACGATCTGGTCCAGCATCGCGCGGATCACTCCCGAAACGGCGGCGCGACCCCATATCGGGCGTCCACTGGCCGGAGAGCGGATTTTCGTGCTCGACGCATTTGGCGCACCGGCCCCTGTCGGCAGTATCGGGGAAATCTGGATTGGCGGCTGTGGGCTGGCGCGGGGATATCACCAGCGCGCCGACCTGACACGGGACAGTTTCCGGGAAACGCCTTTCGGTCGGCTCTATCGGACCGGCGATCTTGGTCGCTGGAACCCGGATGGTGCGTTGGAGCATTTCGGGCGGATCGATTTCCAGATCAAGATTCGCGGTCATCGCATCGAGGCGGGCGAGGTTGAGGCCGCCATGCGCCAGTTCGACGGCATTCACGCTGCGGCCGTCGTCAAGGCCGCGGATCGTGATCACCTGCTGGGCTATTTCTGCAGCGATGCCCCTGTCGAGCCTTCGGCGCTTGAGGCTCATCTGCGCGGATGTCTTCCCGACTATATGGTGCCGCAAGCCTTCATGCGCCTGCCCGCCATGCCGCAAAATGCCAATGGCAAGCTGGATGTGAAGGCGCTGCCCGCGATCAGGCAGACATGTGATGACTCTCTGGCCTCCGCGCGCGGACCGCTGACCCCGACGCAACAACAGTTGCTGGCGCGGGTGCGCGAGGCGCTTGGCCGCGAGGATGTCGGGATTGATGACGATTTCTTCAGACTGGGCGGCACCAGCCTGTCTGCCGCGCGGTTGATCGCGTCGTTGCGACGCGACCATGGCAACAGGATTTCACTGGCGACCGTTTTCGGCGTTCCAAACCTGCGCCGTCTTGCCGATGAGATCGACCGTGCATCGGAAACCGATCCGCTGGGGCCCGTTCTTGAATTGCGCAGGGCCCGCGCCGGCGCGGGGACGGTGTTCTGCCTGCATCCGGTCCTTGGGGTGGGCTGGGGCTATGCCAGCCTGATGTCCGCGCTTCCCGAGGATGTCGGGATCTGTGCCCTGCAATCGCCGGGGTTGACCGAACCGTCCCATTGGCCGGATCTGTGCGGGATGGCCCAGGATTACGTGGCCCGAATTCGCGCGGTTCAGCCCGAGGGCCCCTATATCCTGCTCGGCTGGTCCTTTGGCGGGTTGGTGGCGCAGGAAGTCGCGCGCCAGCTCGAGGGGCAGGGAGCCCGGATCGCCTGTCTGTGCCTGCTGGATTCCTTTCCGTTTCATCCCTCAAACGGCATGATCGCGGAAGATGTCCGGGTGCGTCAGGCGTTAGCCTTTCTCGGCGAAGCGCCGGATCCCGCGGTCCGGACATTGGATGCGCTGGCCGAAAGGATGCTCTTGCGTCCCGAGGTCCGTTCCTTGCAGGCGATCCTGGGCGAGGCGCGCTTCACGATGCTGCGCGACCGCCTGCGCGATGTTGTCGAGGCGAACCTTGATCTTGCACGGCGTCATGTTCCGGCCTGCATCGATGCGCCGATCATAGCGCTTCGCGCGGCGCAGGGGAAAAGCGCCATGCTCGACGGCCTGCTGGACTGGCAGGGAAACCCCTGGGCCAGTCTGTCGCGTGGCGGGGCACGACAGATCACGCTGGATTGCGGGCATGACGACATGCTTGGCCCGCTCAGCCTGGCGGCTTTCCTGCCCGAACTCAACGCGGCTTTGCAGTGCCGGAATCCCGTTCCAAGCCAGGCCGCTTGTGATGATGTCCTTGTGGCGGTCTGACGGGCTGCCGGGTATTTCGGGGCGATCCTGCTTTTGCTGCGCTTCTTGCATGGTCGGATCGGCTGCCGTGGCACGACGGCAGCCCCCAATCGGATGACGGTTCCTGACTTGTGAATTTAATCCGACAAAAATTATCAGATTATTTCTTGACAGTGATCGTGTCGCGGAAAATAACGCTTCCAGCCAATGGCTTTCCTGAAAAGGACGCCAAGCCTGTCCGCGCAGTCACAACCTGAAAAAGAGGAATTCTCATGTCGAAATCGATTCGTGTCGGTCGCAATACCTGCGCCGCACTGGCCCTGATGGCCCTTTCTCAGGGCGCTGCGGCGCAAAGTGCATTTGATACCCCTGCCGCTTTCGAGGCGCGGGTCATGATCTCGGGCGTGAATCGCGGTCCGATCCATGCGGGCGGCACCGCCGAACTGCGCGGAACGGGCTTCACCCAGGGCCAGACGGTGACATTCGAGCGCGGCGATGAGGTGCTCTTCAAGGATCTGCCCGTGAACGAGAAGGGCGAAGTGAGCGCCAAGTTCGATGTGCCGGCCGATGCCGCCCTGGGGTTGCACCCGATCGTGGTCAAGACCGATGGCCCCGACAGCGCCAGTGTCGTGGAACTGAAGGTCTCGCCCAAGATCGATTATGCCGGTGAAGACAAGTTTGACATCACCAAGGCCGAGCTGGGCGGTGGGCTGTACCAGATCGGGGTGTCTGACGCCAATGGCACGATTTTCGTCACTTCTTCGGCAGGCGGGCGCGGCAAGCCGGTGACCAGCGAACTGATCAAGCTTGACGGTGAAACGCTGGAGGTCCTTGCCAGGCGCGAGCCCGCCATGGCCCCCGCCGAAGGGGGACGCCCGGCATCCCCATTTGCGGTTTATGGAGTTGGTGTTGACGATACCCATGGCAATGTCTGGGTCACGAACACACGGCAGAATTCCGTCGCTGTCTATGCTCAGGACGATCTGTCGCTGGTCAAGCAGTTCGATGTCAACACTGCCCCTCATGCACGCGATGCCGTATATGATGCGGCCACGGATCGCGTCTATGTCAGCGTGATGTCCGAGGGCATCAATGTCTATGATGCCGCGTCGCTTGAACTGGTGAAGACAATCGCCATCCCCTCTGCACAACGTGGCGGTGAATTCGCGACAATGAGCGTCGCGGTGGATGGGGCCAATGGCCAACTTTACACCGTCTCTCTGAATACGCCAGAGCTTGCCAAGGTGGATCTCGCCAGCGGCGAAGTGACCATTTTCCCGTTGGAATCCGTGTCCCGCCCCTCTGGCGTGGATGTTTCTGAAGATGGGAAAACCCTCTTCGTTGCCTCGCAGAATTCCGATGATCTGCTGATCCTGGATGCCGCCGATGGCAGCGTGAAAAGCGATGTGCCGGTTGGGGTCCAGCCGCTGAACGTCGTTTATGTCGAGGGGCAGGATCTGGCCTATGTCGCCAATCGCACCTCGGATAGCCTTGCCGTGGTCAGCGGTGATGGCCAGTTGGTCGCCAGCCTGCCCGGCGGACCTTTCCCGAATTTCGTGGAAGAGGCCGATGACGGCACCGTCTATATGGTGAACAAGGCCCGCGGTGATGCCGAGGGCGGCAATACGGTCTGGCGCATCAAGCACAAATGATGCGTGACTGAGGTGACGAGGCGGGCCGCAGCGAATGCGGCCCGTTTCACATCCTGACGCTTGTCAAGCTTGATGTGCCTGGCAGGCAGATACAGGGAAGGTGCCGTCAACCGAGATGATCAGATGGTTTCGGCTGTCTCGCTCGACACGCGCATCGACATGATAGACCTCTTTGAGAAGCCCTGGTGTAAGAACCTCGGCGGGGGGACCATCGGCCCTGACGATCCCGTCATGCATCAGGATGATCCGATCCGCCCAACGCGCGGCCTGCGTCAGATCATGCAGAACGGCAATGACGATCCGTCCGTCGGCCGCGATCTGTGCAATCTCTCCAAGTATTCGGAACTGCATGGCCAGATCGAGCGCCGCTGTCGGTTCATCCAGCAGGATCAGCGCCGGGTTGCGGGCCAGTGCCTGGGCGAGGCCGACGGTCTGGCGTTGTCCGCCGGACAGGGCCGACAATCGCCGCCCGGCGAGATGAGAGATGTCGAAACGCTTCAGCAGGGCCTCGGCACGGGCCAGTTGTCCGGCGCGGTCAAGCGCGTTGCGCCCCCCGGCATTCATGGCCACGAACAACCCCTCGAGAACGCTGAGATCCGACTGGCTTTGCAGGTTCTGCGGCATGTATCCCAACAGGGCAGCCCGTTCGCGGCGTCGCATCCGCGACAGGTCGCGGCCTTCATGGGCTATCATCCCACGGTAGGGAAGTGTCTGCGCAATCGCCCGCAGCAGGCTGGATTTCCCCGCGCCGTTGGGTCCGGCCAGAACGGTGAATTCTCCGGGCAACAGAGGGGAAAACGTCGTGTCCCTCAGCAAGGTCTTGCGGCCCCGGGTCAGTGACAGGTTGGACAGCATGAGGGTCATGACATGTCCCCGCCGCGCCGCAGGATCAACAGGATGAACACCGGCAGGCCGACCAGAGAGGTGACCATCCCGATCGGCAAGAGAACGCCGGGCACCAACAGCTTTGAAAGAATCGAGGCAAAGGACATGAGCACCGCCCCTGTCAACAGTGAGGCAGGCAGCAGGAAGCGGTGATCCTCGCCCACGATGATGCGGGCGATATGGGGTCCGGCCAGGCCGACAAAACCGATCACCCCCACAAGCGACACCGCCGAGGCGGCAAGAAGGCTGACCCGCAGCAAGGCCCAACGACGCAGACCGGGAACATTCACGCCAAAGCCCTGCGCCTGTTCGGCCCCCATGCGCAACGCCGTCAGTGCCCAGGAGGCACGCAGTGAGAACGGCAGGGTCAGCGCCAGCACCACGGCGACAAGGGTGATCCCTTCCCAGCGGACATTCGCCAGACTGCCCATGGACCAGAACACCAGTTGTTGCAGCGCGTCCGCCGAGGCGATGAACTGGACCAGCGCCAGAAGCGCCCCGGAGGTGAAGTTCAATGCGATCCCGAAAAGGATGACCACGGTCGGGCCGCTGCCCGCCGCGAACTGCAGAATGACCAGGGACAGGATGGCAAAGACGAAGGCATTGGCGGTGACAGACCAGATGGCGGGCAGACCCGGCAGGCTCAGCCCCAGAACGATAGCCACTCCTGCCCCCAATGCCGCTGCGGATGACACACCCAGGGTAAAGGGTTCTGCCAGGGGGTTTTCCAGAACCGTTTGCATCTCGGTCCCCGCAAGGGAAAGCGCCGCCCCGACCAATAACGCCATGACCGCAACCGGCAGGCGCACGTTCCAGACGATCACCTGCGCGCTTCGACTGACCCCTTCGGCATCACGCAGCACGTCAAGCACTTCACCAATGCTCAGGCCCGAAGGCCCCGACGCGATATCGGCCAGAAGCCCGAACAGGGCCAGCGCCGTCAGCGCGACGACCAGAAGCACGCGCCGGGCCGCCCGCTGGCCATGATGGGCAGCAATGCTGTCTGACATGATCATTCGACCTTGGCCGGGGCATCGGACCACCAGACGCCATCGCTTGCAATCGGTGAAAATCGTGCCTGCATGTCGTGCAGGGTGGCCGCCGGATCAAGGTCGGCGAACAGCCTGGGGTGAAAGCGTTTCGCAAGCTCTTCGATCAGGGCGATATGCATCGGAGAGTCGTTGAACAGATGCCAGATGCCAAGAACCTGCCCGCTCTTGACCGCCCGCAGTTCGGCAATGCCCGGCGCCGAGAGAAGCTGCGCGAAGCTGCGATCGGTTTCATCCTGCGAGACCCCGGCACCGATCACCAGCCCGCCACGGTCGCGCAAATGGACCCCGCCGGTGGCAAGGAAGAAATCCGGGTCCAGAGCGATCAGGTTCTCAAGGCCGATATTGCCCATGATGCCCGGCACGTTGTCCTGACCCAGGTTGTAGCCGCCAGCCGCCTGGATGAAATCGTGAAACACGCCGGAACCAACCGAGGCACAACATCTTTGCGGGGTGGCATGCACCTGGATGAACACCCTTGGGCGTTCCGGGTTGGCCTGTGCGATACGGTCGCGGATGACATCCAGATGGGCGTTGTAGAATTCGATGAGTTCCGTGGCTTTCTGCTCGGCCGCGAACAACTGGCCGAGGATGGCCATGCTGGGTTCCGTATTCTCGATCGGATGGCTGAAGAAATCGACGAAAATCACGGGTATGCTTGCTTCGGACAGCTGTTGCAGTTGCACCTCGGTGGCGGGGTTCTCGGCGTCCAGCAAGGACAGGATGACGACATCAGGCTGCAGCGCGATGACATTTTCGACCGAAAGCTGACGGTTGCCCGCGCCGACGGTTGCAATGTCGTCAATCGCCGGGAATTTTTCGGCGAACAGTCTGTATCGCGCCGGATCCAGCGACTTGTCCTGACGCCATCCGGCAATATGGGCCACGGGATCATCCAGCAGCATGGCAAGTTCCATGATGTGGCGGGCGTCGCCCAGCACCACACGCGACGCCGGATGCGACAGCGTCACCTTGCGCCCGGTGATGTCGACAATCTCGATGTCGTGCTTTGCATCGGGTTGCATTTCATTGGCGGCAGCCGGTGATGAACCGGCATTGGCAGGGAATGTCGGCGCCAGAAGCAGCGCACAGCCAATCGCTACTGCAGCCAGGGTCTTGAAGCAGAGCGGAGAGAACTCGCGGATCATGTCAGTCTCTTTTCAGGTGGTGCCAAGCAATCTTGCGAAGCCGGAGAATCTGTCGAACCTTGCACCCCTTGAAAGATGCTCTTAGGACGGTGGAGATAAATCAAACCCGACAAAAAAGATCAACTCATTCGCGACATGTCCGAACGCCGCATCACTTGCCCCGGCCAGGGTCCGCTTGCACGGCGGCTTGATTTCCCGCGGATCATTCCGGCATGTGACGTTGAACTTCCCACGCATGGGGGCCGGATCGCTGAACACCGGATTTTCCGTGGGCATTGTGACAGCCATTCCCTTGAGCAGATTCTGCTGCCCGGAATCCATCATCCGCTTGCCGCGCAGGACGACAACCCCTACCGCCTGTTCCGGGCCGTCCCGAGGGGACATGCGCCCGCGGAAGGCTGGCCGATCATTTACATGCTTGACGGGAATGCGGCCTTCGATTTCCTGACCAGGGACATGCTTGCGCAGGTGCCGGGCCTTGTCGTGGTTGGCATTGGCTATGACAGCGCCGGACAGTTCGATCGGCATTCCCGCACCCGCGACCTGACGTTTCCCGCAGATGACCCCGATGCGGCTGCGCGGCCGACGGGCGGGGCGGCGCAATTCATTTCGTTGCTGACCGGAGCTTTGCGTGATGCCGCAGAGCAGGGCCTGACCATCAATGCAGTGCGCCGGACGCTGTGGGGGCATTCCCTTGGCGGGTTGTTCGCCCTGCAGATGATGCGACTCGCCCCCGGAAGCTTTGCCCGATATGCCGCCATAAGCCCGTCACTGTGGCGCAGTGAGGAACAAGCCGACGCCTTGATGCAGGATAGCCGTGCTGCCCCGGATGCCCTTTACCTGGGAAGCGGCAATCGGGAAAAGCGCAGTTTCAGCGCCGGACCACCGCCGACCGATGCGCCCGAGAGCTTCTATGATCTGGTCGAGGCCTTCTCGGTCCGGCGCGACCTGGATCTGTGCTGGCAGATCTATGACGGTGCCGTGCATATTGCCAGCCTGCCGACATCGCTTGAGCCCAGCCTGATCTTCGCTGCCACTGAAAGCCCATCATGACGTAAAGATGGGCCTCAGGTGGTCTGAGATTCGGACCCGGACAATATTTCCGCGATTGCAGGTGCCTGGGCGGGCGAAACCATGTCCTTGTGCAGGCAGGGCAAATCGAAGGATGCCAGTTCCGCGCAATGGGGTTGCCACAATGTCGGGGTGAAACCCCGTCCGGCATGGTCATGCCCGGCGCGCAGATGTGTCAGGCGACCGGCATAGCTTCGATGGGTATGTTTGCGCATCAGAAGATTTGTTCCGCTGACCAGTTCCACCACGGCATCCAGAACATCGCGGGGCAGGGCGCCAAGAAGCCGGGAATTGTCTTTCAGGAACCTGACGACCTTGCTGCGCGTGTCCAGTTCGGGATGCGCGTCCGGGTCATGGCCCGCAATGGCCAGAAGCGCCCTCAGCGCCGTCACCGGGTCCGGTTGCGGCTCTGCGCGCCAGGCTTCGGCCGGATAGGCATCAAGCAGTGCCACGACGCCGGGCCGCCGCCCCTGCGACAAGAGTTCGACAGCGATTTCCTGGGCAAGAATCCCCCCGAGTGACCAGCCGATGAGATGGATGGTTTGGCATGGCGTCTCTGCCATGATCAGATCGGCGTAATGGCGGCACAGTTCTGCAAGGGTTTCGGGCATTGGTGCACCCGTCAGCATGGGTGACTGGATGGCGAACATCGGGCCGGGAAAGACCCTTGAAAGTTTCTGCGCCAAGGTCCGATAGCCCCAGCCAAGCCCACCTGCGGGATGCAGGAAGACCACCGGGGCCTGTTTCGCGTCGCCCGAAACCAGCGGGAAAATCGCTCCAAGACCACCCTGCGCTGCATCCTGATCTTCAAGTGCGCGCGCCAGGGCGTGGATCCGGGGCGTTTCGAAAATCTGCCCCAGCGACAGGTCCTGTCCAAGGGTCTTTTCCAGCTCCAGTTGCAACTGCACCGCTGACAGCGAATCCCCTCCAAGGCCAAAGAAATCCGCTTCGCGCGGGGGGATGCGGTCCAGCTGAAGAATATCGCTGTAAAGTGCGGCGAGTTGTTTTTCCATCTCGGTTTCCGCCGGCGTCCCCTGCAGGTCCTGACGCGCGGGGCGTGGAAGCGCCTTGCGGTCAAGCTTGCCATTCGCCGTGGTGGGAAAACTGTCCAGCCGGATCAGGTCCGAGGGGATCATATGCGCGGGCAGATGGCGCTCCAGCCGACGCAGGGCGGCAATCTTGTCGAACTCCTTGCCGGCGAGGACATGGCCGATCAGTTGCTGCGCGCCCGTGCTGTCATCTGCGATGACCAGCGCTTCGCGAATGCCGGGCAGTTCCCGCAGGGCATGTTCGATTTCGCCCAGTTCGACCCGCATGCCGCGGATCTTGATCTGATGGTCGTTGCGGCCCAGATAGGTAATCGCTCCATCAGCCCGATAGCGCGCCAGATCCCCGGTCGCATAGAGCCGCTCTCCCGGGCGGAAGGGGTCGGGCAGGAAACGCTCGGCCGTCAGATCGTCGCGGCCCAGATAGCCCCGGGCCAACTGGATGCCTCCAAGGTAAAGCTGTCCCGTGACACCTTGCGGGACAGGGCGAAGCGCCCCGTCGAGGATATGGCAGCGGGTATTCCAGACCGGATGTCCGATCGGCACGGGCGCGCTGTCGTCACTCCTGTCGGCTGCCCAGAAAGTCACATCGACGGCGGCTTCGGTCGGTCCGTAAAGGTTGTGAAGCTCGGCTCTGATCCGCGCGTGAAAGCGATCGCGATGCTTCGGAGTCAGTTCCTCGCCCGAACAGAAAACCTGGCGCATTCGGATGCCTTCGCTGTCGGGATGGTTCAGGAATGCCGCCAGCATCGAGGGCACGAAATGGCATACGCTGATGCCTTCGCGTCGGATCAGCCGGGCGATCTGGGCCGGGTCGCGATGCGCGTCGGGATCGGCAAAGACCAGGGTCCCGCCGCAGAGATATGGCAGGAACAGCTCCCATACGGACACATCGAATGTCGTCGGAGTCTTTTGCAGAATGCGATCATCGGCGCTGAAGTCATAATGTTCGCGCATCCACAGAAGGCGGTTCACGATGGCCCTGTGTTCGATCATCACGCCCTTTGGCGCACCGGTCGAACCGGATGTGAAAAGAACATAGGCAAGATCATCCGGGGCGGGTCGGGGAAGCGGGGTATTCGCCGGGGTCCGTGGCCATTGGTCCGGGTCATATGGCGTGATGGCGCCCGCGCAATCGATATCTTCCCGCGCCAAAAGTGCAATGGCATCGGTCTGTTCTATCAGTGCCTTCAGGCGTTCCGGGGGCTGCTGCGGATCCAGCGGCACATAGGCCGCGCCGGCACGCAGAACCGCGACCAGCGCGACCGCCAGATCAAGCGAACGGTCCAGGGCGACAGCCACGATGCGGTCTTTCCCCGCGCCGCGGGCGACCAGTGCTTCTGCAAGAGCCCGCGACCGGCGATCCAGATCGCCATAGCTCATCGATGCCCCGTCGGCACGCACGGCCTCGGACCGGGGATGCATGAGCAGCCGGTTTTCGATCAGGGCCGATAGCGTGGTCTGCGGAACCGGGTGATCCGTGGCATTGAGGTCATGGACCAGTTTCCCTTCCTCGGGCCCGGTCAGCGTCGGCACATCGCCAAGACGGTCTGCCTGCAAGGCGCCGGAGAGGAAAGCTAGCAGGCGCTGCAGATGTGCTCTGACCTCTTCAAGAGGATAGAGCGCGGGGTTGGCGTCGATCTCTAGCGTAAGACCGGACTTGCCATTGCCGCGATAGCTGACGGTCAGGTCATCGACGGGTCCGGCGTTCAGGATATGCAGGCGGCTGTCCAGGCCATCGAACACGGGCGCGACATCATAGGGCTGCACATTGATCAGCGGCCCGTAAAGACGTTCCTCGATCCGGGTGCGGCCAAGATCCCTGCGCAGGACTTCCGAGCGGTAGCGCCCGATTCTGCGTTCGGCGGCCAGTTGTTTCGCACCGGCCGTCAGCGCCTGGTCAAGCGGCGCGTCTTCATCCAGTCCGAGCGCATGCGGCAGGACATTCATCCACATGCAGGGGACGCGTGCCGCCCCGGTCCCGAAGCGAGCCATGAAAGGCAGGCCGAAAATGGCATCCCCATCAGGCGAGACCCGGCGCAGATAGGCACCGCTCAGCAAGGTCAACATGTCTGGCCATGGCAGGCGCAGATCCTGTGCCCGCTGCATCAGCAGCGACACGGTCGGCGCCGGGACATCCTGTTGAATGCGATGAAAATGATGCGCGCTTGGCACCTCGGCGGCTCGTGGATTGGGTGAGGCTGCTGTGCCCAGATCCCGGCATCGCCCCAGCCATGCTTCGCGGTCGCGGATGAATTCCTTGCTGTCGCGATAGGCCAGATCGGCCTCGATGACGTCATGATAGGGTGCCAGGGCAGGGGCGGGCTTGCGGCCCAGCCTTTCTCCGTAAAGCGCGGCGACGCGATTGGTCACAAGAACCATACCATAGCCGTCAATGGCAAGGTGATGGATCCGCTCATACCAGAGGTGATGCGTGTCGCTCAGCCGGTAAAGCACAAAGCGGGCCAGCGGGTCGCATGTCGGGTCGCAGGGGCGCGCGCTGTCGCGGTCCATCGCGGCGCGGGCACGGGAAAATCCGTCCGCTGCGTTGCGCAGGTCGACAACCTCCAGTTCCGGCAAGTGACCATCAAGCCGTTGCTGCGGCTCTCCGTCCTGCATGACAATCCGCAGCCGCAGCACCTCTGCCTCGGCCATTGCAGCGGCATGGGCCCGGCGAAAGGCGTCGAGATCCAGTGGGCCGTCGAGTTCAATGAACTGCCCCGTATTGAACAGCGGGTTCTCTGGATCGAGACGCTGAGCAAACCAGAGCCCTTCCTGCGCGGCACAAAGGGAGGTGGTGGTTGCAGCGGGCTGGATCGGGTGCAGTTCTGTCATCGGATCAGGCGCTCCGTTGCGCCCCGGGGGCGATGCCCGAGACCGCCGGTTTCCTGTTCGTGCCGATATCTTCCGGTGCGAGGAAAAGCGCCATGGCCAGATTGGCGCGGATCATGTCGAATTTGACAGCCATCGTAAGATATCCTCAGGAAAGTTGTTGATGTCTCGGCGCTGCGCAGGGGCTCTTGCGGTCAGTGGTTCGCCTGTCGCGGCGTCAAATGTCGTTTCTTGTGCAATCATGGCATGGCACTCGGCAAAGTCGCTGCAGCGCCCATTGTTCCAGTCCCGGCAACGCCGCGCCAGATCATCGGGCCAGGTCTGGATCGGGATCATCATGATACGCTTTCGGGTCCTTGAGCCTTCAAGACTGGCGAGGCGGGCTGTGCCATAGCGTGTCAGAGGTGATGTCGCGCAGGGTTTTACATCCTGTCAAAGCCATTGCAACCTCGAACTCGGTGCGCAGAATGTCCAGGGCATGGGCGACGCCCACGGCACCAGCAACCGCCAGCGCCGACAGGATCGGCAGGCCGACGAGGACAGCATCGGCCCCCAGGGCGCAAGCGATCAGCACATCGGTTCCCCGGCGGATGCCGCCATCCATCAGCACCAGTGCCCTTGCCCCCAGGCGGGCACGCACCTGCGGCAGGGCGTCCAGCGCCGAGAGACCCGCATCCAGCACGCGTCCGCCATGGTTGGAGAGAATGACACCGCTTGCGCCATGTTCAAGCGCCAGCTCGGCATCCTCTGGATCAAGGATGCCCTTGAGCAGGATGGGCAATTCCGTCTGATTGCGCAGCCAGGCGATATCGGCCCATGTGGGGGCGCATTGCATCAGCCCGTCGAACACCTGGCTGCCACCTTCGGGAAGATGCAATCGGGGCGTGGCAAATCCGGCGAGGTTTACCGCATGGATCCCTTGCGGCAGGGAAAATCCCGCGCGCTGTTCCTGATTGCGGATGCCGTTCACCGGTGCATCCACGGTCACGACCAAAGCCTTGTAACCGGCATCCTCCGCGCGCCGCACAAGTTGCAGGGTGTCATCACGATGGTATTGGAAATAGAGCTGAAACCAGAGAGGCCCCTGGGCCCGCGCGGCCAGTTCGGTCATATCCGTCGATGCCTGGGAAGATACGACCGAGATCGCCTTGCGCGCGGCAGCCCCCAGCAGCGTGGCATGTTCGCCATCGGGATGGGCAAGCCGGTGATAGGCCATCGGCGCCACCAGGATGGGATGCGCGATCTCCTCTCCCAGAAGGGTCAGCCTGCTGTGTCCGCCTTTCAGGTCGCGCAGGACACGCGGACGCAGGCGATGACGATCAAAGGCCGCACGGTTTGCCGCGCGGCTGCGCCCGTCGGCTGCGCTGCCGGCAATATAGGCCCAGATTTCGGGAGAAAGCCGTCTCTCGGCCGCGTCAATATAGTCTTGCAGGCTGACGATGCCTGCCGGGATCGCGTTCACCTCAGACCTCGGCCCATTGCCGGATCATGTTGTGATAATGCGCGGTCAGGCTTGTCACCGCAGGGTCATCATCGGGAAGCAATGAGCGAATGCGCATGATTGACCGGTCGAGGTCATACATCATGTGTCTCCGCCAGTCGTCGCGGATCATCGATTGCGCCCAGAAGAACGAGGCCCAACGCGAGCCGCGCGTGACCGGATTGACACGATGCAGCGAGGTCGAGGGATAGACCACCGCATGACCTGCCGGCAGCTTGACCCGATGTTCGCCATAGGTATCTTCGACGATCAATTCGCCACCGTCATACTCATCGTCATCGGTGATGAAAACCGTGGTCGAGACATCGGTTCGGATACGCTGACCGTTTTGCGGGATCACCCGGATCGAGCCGTCAACGTGATTGCCGAACGTCATGCCTTCGTCATAGCGGTTGAACATGGGCGGCAAGACATTGAGCGGCAGGGCAGCGGATTGATAGACCGGATTGCGGGCCAGGGCGGCCAGAACGATCTGGGACAACCTGGCGCCTTCGTCGCTGTCCATGGGAACCTGAAGGTTCTTCTTGACGCCTGCCGCCTGATCCCCTGCAGTCGCAAGCCCGTCCTGCCATTGGGTGCGTTCCAGCTTGCCGCGGATGTGGGCGACTTCCTCCCTGGTCAAAAGATCGGGAATGGTGATCAACATGACAACTCTCCTGCAATGAGCAGGCCGAAGCGTTTCCGCTTCGGCCCTTGTGTTCAGCCTTGACCTAGAATGACTTGTTCAGGGTCAGAGAGACGGTGCGGGCCGAGCCCATATTGACAAAGCGACCATTGCGATAGCCTGTCTCGTAGATGTCTTCATCGAAGAGGTTGGTGATATTGACCTGGGCAGAGGTGCTGTCGTCGATTTCGTAACGCGCCATGACATCAATCTGCCAGGAGTCCGGAATCTTGACCGTCGATGTGGCATGTGTCGTACCGGTGTAATAGGCGCCGCCACCGACGGTCCACCTGGGGGTCACATCATATGACGTCCAGAGCGAGAACGCATGTTCCGGAACGCCGTTGACATAATCGGTTTCGCCACCATCGGCTGAATAGTCGATATATGTATACCCGCCCGAGATGCTCCAGCGTTCGTTGATCATGCCCGAGAAGGTGAGTTCGACACCCTGAGAGCGGCTGCTTTTCGCGGCCAGATAGTATTCATCCGTGGTTTCGTCATATGCACGTTCGTTTTCCTTTTCGACGCGGTAGAGGGCCGCGCCAAGCAGGAGGTCGGGATTGGGCATCCATTTGGCACCGACTTCATAGGTATAGGTGCGTTCCGGATCCACGTTGATGTCACCGCCGCCCGCATCACTGTCGTAATCGGTCTGGATACCGACGTTGTCCAGCGCGGGGTCGGCCGAACTGGCGATGTTCCCGTACAGCGAAACGGACTCGGTCGGGTGATATACGATCCCGACATTGCCGTTGACGAACTCCTGATGCTCGGAAATGTCGACATAGGCGGCCTCTTCGCCACGGCCGGCCGTATTTACCCGTGCCCCGGACACGTCGAAGATATCCAGACGCAGACCGGCGCTGAACTCGAGTTTGGGCGAGATCGTCATGGTATCCATGAGATAGAGCGCCGTTGTCTTGGTCACCCCTTCGCTTTCCCTGTCGGTGATATCCAGCACACCATTCCAGGCCATGCCGTTGTCGGGGTGGTCGGGATCTTGGAAGAGCGTGCTGGTCGTGTTTGACGTGGTGCCATCCACGGAGCCCTTGAATGTTTCTTCACGCGACAGGTCGACGCCAAATGCTAGGTCATGCTGCACACCGCCCCAGTTCTTGGTTCCGGAGAGCTGCGAGTTGAACGAAATGGTTTTTGTTTCGCGATTCCCTGATTTGGCGTTGGCCAGAACGCCTCCGTAGGTGTCGCTGTATTCCGGAGCGGTGGCGACATAGACCGCCAGATCCTTCGCTGCGCGCAGGGTCGATGTCCACTGCCAGCCATTTCCCAGAGTGTGGTCCAGCGTCAGGTAGCCGGATCTGGTTTCATTGTCGCGAAAGTCGCGATTGCTCAATCCATACCAGGTTGAATTGTCGCCCAGAATGGTGCCGTCAAGGATGGCGTTCCCGTAATCGGGCATGTCGTGCATCTCGTAGTAATACAGACCTGCGGTGAGCGTCGTCGATGACGAGAATGCATGTGCGACCGAAGCGGCAAAACCCTTGCGGTCAGAGGTCTTGTTCTCGCGCCCGTCAAGATCATCAGCGGTTTGCCGCATGAGGTTGAAGCGAAGCGCGGTGTCTCCGTAGGTCTGGTTGATGTCGGCCGTGCCGCGATAGAGCCCGCCGCTGCCCGCGGTCAGGGATGTGTCGGTGAAGTCTTGACCAATGAGGGCCTTCTTGGTTTCCAGGTTGATCGTCCCGCCCGAGGCGCTTCGACCTGCTGTCGTGCCCGAGGCACCCTTGTTGATCTGGATGGATTCAAGGTTGAATGCCTCATAGCTGGTGCGCGAGGAATTGCGCATGCCGTCAACCGTGATCGCCGAGTTGGAATCATATCCCCGAATGACGGGAGAGGTGCCATAGGCCACCCCGCCTTCACCAGCCTGAAGCGTGACGCCGGGCGTGGTGCGCAGAACATCCTGAACAGAGGTCAGACCGCGATCTTCGATTTCCTCTTTGGTGATCACATTGATGGTTTGCGGCGTATCCGAAAGCGGCGCCGTGGATTTCCGATTGTTGCTCTGGGTAACGACATAGCCTTCATCTTCCATGCCCTGAACGACAATCGGGTCCAGTTCCAGCGCATCGGATGTGGATTGCGCATGGACTGGCGTCGCAAAAGCTGTGGACAATGCAATGGTCGGCAGCAGCCCAAGAGTCGTCGCGACCCCCTGCCTGTGCCGTGCAGTTGCGGTTGGGGCCGTGTCGCCATCTTCCAAAGGGGTATTTCTGTTCATGTCGTTCTCTTTGTCAACGATTACGTGCCGGGAAGCTTCATCTGGCTGTGTCTTGGACCGCTGGCTGAACGAGATATGTCCCATGAGTTTTTCTTCACGACGAAGAGCGAGGCCTTGAGGACTGCAAGAGATCTTGCCTCCCTCCCTTCGGCAGAAGGCGTCGAGATGACTTGCCGTTAGGGAAGTCGACAAACCGGTTCAATACCCGGCGGCAGGATAACCAAGTTTTTTAGTAAAGATTACTCGCACTGTAGCAAATTGGAAACAGTCGCCTGTGGCCATGCCCGAAGTCACAGCAACGGTTGCGTGGTTTCATGCACCATCTTCGGGTCATGTTCCTGTCAAAATCGCCGCCACTCGCGCCCCCGCGCGCCGACCCCGAGGGCGATCCAGGCATGATGAGTGGTGATGGGGCCGGGGCTTTTCCCTGCAAGATTCGCAAGGCCAAGGCGCGCAACCTGCTGGCCGGTGGCATGTCCGCCGAGAATCGCGCAGACCCGCTATCCCTGATCCCTCAGGCTTGCTGAAAGGTTTTTCGCGATGATATCGACAAGGGCGCTCAGTCTTGCCCGCATATCGCCCGCAACCTTGATGTCCACCCTTGCGCCAGCCATCTGAAATGGCCAGCGCGTGAAATTGGCGGAGGATTCCATGGTCAGGCAATTATGGGCTGACCGGACGACCTCAGTTTGCAAACTGCCCCGACAGCCCCGGTCGCGCCTGCACCGGAAAGGGAAGACCGAGATCAGTCAACATTGATCCCGGCTTCCCGAGTCCAGCGCGCCGAATCAGAAGGGATGACAGGCGCGACGGTCCGAAAACCGCCGCAGTTCATCAGCCGACCATCACTTTGTCACCGGTTCCGGCCGGGTCTGCTGTGGCTCAACTGCCGTCGTGACCAGAGGTCAGCGCTGGCGTCTTGCCATGAAGGCCAGCTTTTCAAACAGCGCCACATCCTGTTCGTTCTTCAGCAGGGCGCCATGCAGTCTGGGCAGGATTTCACCCGCGTCACGACGCAGGTCTTCGGGGGTCAGATCTTCAGCCAGAATCAGCTTCAGCCAATCCAGCAATTCGCTGGTCGAAGGTTTCTTCTTCAGCCCCGGTGCGTCGCGCAACTCGAAGAACTGGGTCAGGGCCTCGTCCAGCAGGCGCGGCTTGATGTCGGGAAAATGGACATTGACGATCGCGCGCAGGGTGTCGGCCTCGGGGAAACGGATATAATGGAAAAAACAGCGCCGCAGAAACGCGTCGGGCAGTTCTTTCTCGTTGTTCGAGGTAATGATGACCACCGGACGATGCCGGGCGGCGACGGTTTCGCCGGTTTCATAAACATGAAACTCCATCCGGTCCAATTCCTGCAAAAGGTCATTTGGGAATTCGATATCGGCCTTGTCGATTTCATCGATCAGCAAAACCACCTTGTGATCGGCTTCGAATGCTTGCCACAATTTTCCCTTGCGGATGTAATTTGCAACGTCATGCACCCTCGGGTCGCCCAACTGGCTGTCGCGCAAACGGCTGACAGCATCATATTCGTACAGGCCCTGTTGCGCCTTTGTCGTTGATTTGACGTGCCATTCTATGATCGGCAGCCCCAGTCCGGCGGCGACCTGGCGGGCCAGTTCGGTCTTGCCCGTACCCGGTTCGCCCTTGACCAGAAGGGGGCGTTGCAATGTCACCGCGGCATTTACCGCGACAGACAGCTCTGGCGGAGCGATATATTTTTCAGTACCTGAAAATTGCATCAAAACTCTCCTTTGCCGTGAAAAGCTTGCGGGAATACGCCCTCAATGCTGCACGCGCGAAACAAATTGCATGAAACGCACAAATAGCGGCTGGTCTGCTAGTGACAAGGCTTTCATCATACTTTATGCGAACCGCTAAGGTGCCGGAAACAAGACCTGCCCGGCGCCGCCGGAGGACCTATGAAAGCCCAAACCTTTCTTCCACAAGATTATCGCCCTGCCGAAGACGAGCCGTTCATGAATGAACGGCAACGTGAGTATTTCCGTCGGAAACTGGAAGCCTGGAAGCAAGAACTGCTCGAGCAGTCAGCAGAGACGCTGGAGGGTCTGCAGGACAGCGCCCGCGCCGTCCCTGATCTGGCAGACCGCGCCAGCGAGGAAACGGATCGTTCCCTTGAACTGCGCACCCGCGACCGCCAGCGCAAACTGGTCAGCAAGATCGATGCAGCCTTGCGTCGGCTTGAGACCGGGGAATATGGCTATTGTGAACGCACCGGGGAACCGATCAGCCTGAAACGGCTGGACGCGCGCCCGATTGCGACAATGACTCTGGAAGCGCAGGAAAAGCACGAACGCCGCGAACGCGTTCATCGCGACGACTGACGCCTGTCATGGCCGGTGCGCTGGCAATGCGTGAGGTTGCGGTTGTCGGCGCCGGGATTGCCGGGCTGACTGCCGCGCTGGCCCTGAGGCAGCGCGGTGCTCATGTCACGGTGTTCGAGCGTGCGGCCGAGATAGCCGAAGTTGGCGCGGGATTGCAGATATCGGCCAATGCGCTGCGCGTGCTGCGCGCGCTGGGACTGGAGCCGCAGTTTCAGGCGGCTTCTCTGCGCAGCAGGGCGGTTCAGCTATGTGACAGCCAGGGCAAAGAGGTCGCGCGGCTGGATATGTTGCGGCACAGGCCTGATGATGAATTCCGGCTGGTCCATCGCGCAAGACTGATCGAAATACTTCTGGAGGCGGCATTGCAGGCCGGTATCCGCCTTCGTCTGGGCCAAGACATCACAGATTTGCCCGAGGCCGATCTGATCGTCGGGGCCGACGGTCTGCACAGCCGCGTCCGTCGGGTTCTGAATGGTCGCGAAGTTCCCTTTTTCACGCATCAGACCGCATGGCGTGCCCTGATTCCCGATGATGGCAGGGCTCCGGCGGAATCGCGGGTCTTCATGGGACCGCGACAGCATGTCGTCAGCTATCCTCTGGTGCAGGGACTGCGAAATCTGGTCGCGGTAAAGGAACAGACCGGCTGGCACGAAGAGGGATGGTCACATCGCGGTGATCCCGACCGGTTGCGCGCGGAATTTTCCGGTTTTGGCGGACCGGTCCGTGGCTGGCTGGAATCCGTGCAGGAGGTCGGCATCTGGGGGCTGTTCCGCCATCAGGTGGCGCGCAGATGGCAGGACGGGCGCTGTGTCATCATTGGCGACGCGGCCCATCCGACATTGCCCTTCATGGCACAGGGCGCGGTCATGGCGATCGAGGATGCCTGGCTTCTGGCTGCGGCTCTGGACAGAGACCCGGACCAGTCGCGCGCCCTGTCGCGTTTTGCTGCGCATCGCCTGCCGCGGGTGCAGCGAATCGTGCAGGCTGCGAATGCCAACGCCGGAAACTACCATATGACCGGGCCCAAGCGGCTGGTGGGTCATGCCGTGTTGCGGGCCGTCAACCGGCTTTCGCCATCCATGTTGTTGCGCCGTTTCGACTGGCTGTATGATTACGATCCGGTTGCGGACAGCATCTGAAGCGATCCTGCCCGCTATTCCCGTGATGTCGCGGATCGACGCTGCTCAGGCGGCCTTTTCGACCGCCGCGACGATTTCGTTCACGACTTCATTCAGCGTGGTTTCATCCTCGGCTTCGGCCATGACCCGGATCAGGGGCTCGGTCCCCGATTTGCGGATCAAGACGCGACCGGTGCCAGCCAGCCTTGCTTCTGCCCCCGAAATCACCGAGCGCACGGCATCGGCGGACAGGGGATCAGCCCCCGCCGTATAGCGGACGTTCTTCAGCAATTGCGGAACCGGCTGGAACTGTGACGCCAGTTCACTGGCCGTCAGCCCGGTATCGGTCAGCGCCGCCAGGAATTGCATCGAGGCGATCAGCCCGTCTCCGGTGGTGCCGTAATCGGTCATCACGATATGCCCTGATTGTTCCCCGCCCAGGTTGAAGCCGCCTTCGCGCATCCGCTCGACAACATAGCGGTCGCCGACCCGGGTGCGCTCTAGCCGCAAGCCCTGACGGTTCAGGAAATGCTCCAGCCCAAGGTTGGACATGACGGTGGCCACCAGCGCATCGCCGCGCAGGCGTCCCTGTTTTGCCCAACGTGCGGCCAGCAACGCCATGATCTGATCGCCATCCGCGACCTGACCCTTTTCGTCGATGATGATGACGCGGTCTGCATCCCCATCCAGCGTGATCCCCAGATCCGCGCCATGTTCCAGAACCGCCGCCGCGCAGGCCTGCGGATGGGTCGAACCGACGCCGTCATTGATATTGGTGCCAGTGGGTTCGACACCCAGGGGAATAACTTCGGCACCCAGCTCCCAAAGAACCTCGGGGGCGGCGCGATAGGCCGCGCCATGCGCGCAATCGATCACGACCTTCAGCCCGTCCAGCCGCTGCCCTTGAGGGAAGGTGGTCTTGGCATATTCGACATAGCGGCCGCGACCGTCGTCGATCCGTCTGGCGCGTCCGATATTCTGTGGTTGCGCCGGGATGATTTCACCGCTGACGATCGCCTCGATCTCGCTTTCGGCCTGATCGGACAGCTTGAAACCGTCAGGGCCGAAGAACTTGATGCCATTGTCTTCGGCCGGATTGTGGCTGGCGGAGATCATGATCCCCAGATCCGCCCGCATCGAGCGCGTCAGATAGCCGACCGCAGGCGTGGGCACCGGCCCCAGCAGCAGGACATTCATGCCTGTCGAGGTCAGCCCCGCCGTCAGGGCGTTTTCCAGCATATAGCCCGAAAGCCGGGTATCCTTGCCGATCACCACGCGGTGCCGGTTGCGCCCGTCACGCCGAAAGAACCGTCCTGCCGCCGCGCCAAGGCGCAGGGCCATCTCGGCAGTCATGGGATAGCTGTTCGCGCAGCCGCGCACGCCATCGGTTCCAAATAGCTTTCTGCTCATCTGTCTCTTGCCTCGTCCTTGTCATTGACGGCCTGCCACAGCCGAATTCCCTGCTTGATTTCTGCCACGTCATGAACGCGGTGTATCTGAACGCCCTGATCCACGGCCGCCAGGGTCAGCGCCAATGTACCCGGCATGCGATCGGCGGCAATCTCGGCCTTTCCGATCGAACCGATGAAACGCTTGCGCGAGACGCCCAGCAGGATTGGACAGCCCAGCCCATGATACAGCGATATTCGCCGCAATATGGCCAGATTATGCGCCTGCGTCTTGCCAAAGCCGATGCCCGGATCAATCACGATGTGGTGGCGGGGGATTCCTGCCGATTCAGCCCGTGCGATCCGCTGTTCCAGCGCGTCATAGACATCCAGAAGAACGTCATCATAGCTGGGATTGTCCTGCATGGTCAGCGGCACGCCCTGCGCATGCATCAGGCAGACCGGCACGCCATTCCCGGCCACCGTTCCCGCCAGTTCGGGATCATAGTCGAAGCCGGACACATCATTGACCATGGTCGCGCCGGCCTCCAGTGCGGCCCGGGCGACCAAGGCCTTGCGCGTGTCGATGGACAGCGGAACCAGATCAGACAGCGCGCGGATCACGGGGGAAACCCTCTTGATTTCCTCGTCTGTTCCGACATCTGCGGCGCCGGGACGGGTCGATTCCCCGCCGATGTCCAGAATGTCTGCCTCGGCCATCAGCAAACCTCGGGCCTGCTGGACCGGATCATAGGTTCCCCCGTCGGAAAAACTGTCAGGCGTTGCGTTCACGATGCCCATCAGGCGCGGGCGGTCCATGGACAGCCCCAGAATGGCGGGGCGCGGCGAGGTCAGCGTTTCGATGACCTCGGACGGGGCGTTGTCCACCAGTTCGGGCAGCTTGCCGCGTTCAAGCCGCTCCAACATGGAAAAGCTGCTCCAGCCGCCGGCAAGACGCCATCTGCCGCCATGCGGGACGGGGACGGGACGATAATAGATGCGGGATTGAGCCATGACTGCGGTAAGAACCTGTAGAAGCTAGATCAGCGCGGCGTGGCGCAGGGGAATCGGGAATTGCGCCGGAGCCTCGGGCAAGGGGTGATCGGGGGCAAAGGCGAAATCCAGTGACAGCGCCCCAAGCTTTTCTGCCAGCCAGAAGGCCAGTTCGGTCTGAGTCCGGCCAGCTTCCGGATGATCGGCGGCCAGCCGGGCAGGGGCCCAGATGACGGCAGTTCCGGTATCTATGGCGTGGTCAATTTCGGTCCGGGTCTGTGCAACCTCAAGCCCCAGATGCTCGGCGAGGGCCCAGGCGGCCTGATCCAGCGCCAGCAGGTTGATGCGCCGCTGCGCCTGCGTCGTCACTGGCAGGGGAAGATCGGGATGGGGTGGCAGGATGATGGTTGCCTCGGTCTGGTCAATGCGCGCCTGCTCTTGCCAGAGCAGCATGTGCCAGGGGCGCAATTCGGTCGCGATCTCGATCTGCCCGGTCTTGCGCAGGATCGTCACGCCCAGGGCGCCGGGGCCGCGGTCCAGTTTCTCCACACAAACCTCGATCTGCGCGGCCGCCGGATGGGCCAGAACCTCGGCAGCGATACGTTCGGCCAGGGTCTCGACCAGATCATAGCGTTGATCCGCCAGCGCAGTTTGCACGGCCAGGGTCAGGACGTCATAGGACAGGATGCGGTCAACCTCGTCCCCCTTGTCCGAAACCGGTTCGCGCAGGTCGACGCAAAGGTTGAAGCGCAGCCGCTGATCCCGACCGCGTTCGGATTGAAAGGCACCGATTTCGGCGGAAATCACATAGTCGCGGAGATGAAGTCTGTCAGGCTGTTTCATAACAGCCATTCACAGCAATTCCGCACGGCAGGCAAGCCCGCCGTGCAGTTCAAATGCGCAAATCAGTTCGATGCGACGCGTTGGCCACGACGATAGAAGATATGACGGCCAATCTGGACCGTGCGCTGGAAGCGGCGCGCCCATGCCGGTCGCACGGCGGGCGTGTGGAAATAGGTGGCGCCTTTGGTCAGTGTCCGTGGGGCGCCTGCCAGGGCGGCCTCGGCAATCGCGCGGGCGCGCATATATGCGCTCTTGTTGCGGATCGGCTTGCGCCCGCCGATGGTATAGCTGAACTGGCTGGGCTGATTGATCACGCCGCAGACAGTTCCGGGAAAGGCGCGGCTGTCGACACGGTTCAGGATGACCTCGGCCACGGCGGCCTGACCCTTGGCTCCTTCACCGCGGGCCTCGTGATACAGGGCCTCGGCAAGGCAGCGCAGATCCTCGCCGGAATAGCTGCGCGCGGAGCTGGCAAGAAAAATATGTTCCGGACCATTTTCGACCTTTACGGGGTCGATGCCCTTGTACAAGAGTGGTTCCGCGCGAGGATGATCCTTCAGGTCGGATGCGGCACCAAACAATGCGGCTTTGGCAGAAAACAATGATCCATTCCCCCCGGCGGATGCATTGTCTGACAGGATCAGATAGGTCGCGGAGGCGCATAGGCAGACATGCACCAGCCGCTTGAGCAGCGTTTTCATTTTATGGTCCCTAACGGATCACATGGACAGGTTATGAGGCACGACAGCCGCGAGCAGATGGCCTGTGCCGAAGAACAGCCGAACTAATAGGATTTTCCGGTTCGGCGTTGCCATGATGTAAATGCCGGATCTGCCGATATCGGTCGATTGGACAGGATTTAGGCGAAAAACCGCTTCCCTGATTTCCATGAATGGGCGTGAAGTTGCATGTTTCACGCTTTTTCGGGCCGTTTCGGACCTAAAAATCCCGCTTTTCCGGGGAATCACCCCTCTTTGTGCGGCGAATCAGAAAATCGAAACGGGTCCAAGAGGTCAATTCCGTGATTTTACCTATTTCCGGTTTCTGCAGACCGGATTGCAGATTGTCCCGAGGCAAGCCGCGCGACGGGAACCCGAAAGGGCGAACAGGAAACATAGTCGAACCCGGCCTGATGGCAGAACTGGATCGATTCCGGGTTCCCGCCATGCTCACCACAGACCGAGATGGTGATATCCGGGCGCTGCGCGCGCCCGCGTTGCGCACCGGTCAGCAGCAATTCTCCCACCCCATCCTGATCAAGGACGTGAAAGGGATCCTCGGCATAGACGCCCTGACCGACATAGATGCCCATGAACCGGCCTGCGTCATCGCGTGACAGGCCATAGGTCATCTGCGTCAGATCGTTGGTGCCAAATGACAGAAAGGCGGAATGCGCCGCAATGTCGCCGGCCCGCAGGGCGGCGCGCGGCGTTTCGACCATGACACCAAGGCGATAGTTGAAATTGGTGCGCCGTTCGTTCCTGACCTCGGCTGCGACCGCATCGACGCGGTTCTTGACCAATTCCACCTCGCGCATGGCGCTGACCAGCGGGATCATGATCTCGGGGACGATCGGCGCGCCTTTGCGGCTGGCGTCGACCGTGGCCTCGAATATGGCGCGGGCCTGCATGTCATAGATTTCGGGGACGGTGATCCCCAGCCGCACGCCCCGCATGCCCAGCATCGGGTTGAATTCGGACAAGGCCTCGACGCGGCGGGTCACATCCGACAGCGGCAGGTCCAGTGACTCGGCCAGTTCATGCAGGCCATGCCGGTCATGGGGCAGGAATTCGTGCAGCGGAGGGTCGAACAGCCGGATGGTGACCGGCAGCCCTGCCATGATTTCGAACAGCTCGGTGAAATCCTGTCGCTGCATGGGCAGGATGCGCTGCAGTGCCAGCCGGCGGTCTTCCGGCTTGTCGGCAAAGATCATCTCGCGCATTGCGGGCAGACGATCGGTGTCAAAGAACATATGTTCGGTCCGGCACAGCCCGATCCCCTGGGCGTTGAACCTGCGGGCGGTGCGGGCATCCGCGGGGGTGTCGGCATTGGCGCGAACGCCGATTCCACCGGCGGCATCCGCCCAGTCCAGCAATCTGGTGAAACTGTCATCCAGCGCCGGTTCCAGCAGGGTTGCCTCGCCGACAAGGGCCTCGCCCGAACTGCCATCGACAGTGATCATGTCGCCTTCTTGAAAGGTCCGCCCCTTGCACAGCAGCTGTCGGTTGCGATTGTCGATGACCAGATCGGATGCGCCCACGATGCAGGGGCGTCCCAGCCCGCGCGCGATCACCGCAGCATGGCTGGTCGTGCCGCCACGTTCTGTCAGCACGGCGACCGAGGCATGCATGCCGCGAATATCCTCGGGCACGGTCTCGCGGCGCACCAGCACACAGGCTTCTCCGCGTGCGGCAAAGGCCTGTGCCGCAGCAGAATTGAACACGATCCGGCCCGTGGCCGCGCCGGGGCTGGCATTGATGCCACGCACCAGCACATCACGCGGTGACCGGGGGTCCACCTGATGGTGCAACAGATCGCCAAGCGATCTGGGATCGACGCGCATCACCGCCTCGGAGTGGGGAATGATCCCGTCATCGGCCAGGGCAACGGCGATGCGGACCGAGGCGCGGGAACTGCGCTGAACGCGCACGGCATCGATGATCGATATCTGCCCTTCGGTCACCACGAATTCGATCTGCATCTCTTCGCGCAGGCGTTCGCGGGCCGCGACGCCAAAACGGACAAGGTCGGCAAATACCTCGGGGGCCGCATCCTCAAGCGAGGGGCCGCGTGAATCGCGTGTCAGATAGAGTGTCTCGGCCCCGGTTCCGACCGCCGCCCCGTGATGTTGCCCGCGGAAACGACCGGTGACACGGGGTGTGCCCGTGACCGAATCGACGAACTGGATGCTGCCCGATCCGCTGATGCCCGACCCCATGGCCAGCGCCATGTCCTGAACCACCAGCCCGAGCGGGGCATCCTGAGGCGCGCCCTTGGCCTGGCGCAGCAGCCGCGCGGTCGGTCCGTCCCATGCGCGGGCCATTGAGCGCAACACCTCGGCAAGTTGGCGATAGGGGTCCTGAGGGAATTCCTCGTCCATCTCGTCGCGGTAACAGCGCAGCGCGTCGCCAAGCGCATTGGGGCCGTGTTGGGCAAACATGTCGGGGTCGAGCCGCGCGATATGGATGGCATAGCTCTGCACGAAGCTGAGATAGATCGCATCGGCATTTTCCTGCCCGATGCGCTTTGCCAGCCGCTTGTGGGTGACGTCATTGATTCCGACGTTCAGGACGGTGCCCGGCCCGCCCCAATCGGGCGACTGGGCTGATGGCCTGACGCTGACCAGCGCATCTTCACGCCCGAAGATGGCAGACAGCGCATCCCTTGGCACCCCGTGCCCGGCGGCAATCGCCTGAACGGTTTCGGCCCCGATCGCCCAGCTTTTGGGAACCGGCAGTTCCATGCGCACCAGCCTTTGCAGGCATTTGGCGCGCCAGCCATAGGATATGGCATCAATCGCCGCAGAGGGCGTGATTTCCTTGATATCATTGGCTTGCTGCATCATCATTGCAGCGCAGGATAGGCGTTGCGGGCGCAGGGCCGCAAGGGCCAAAAAAACGGGGGGCGAAACTCGCCCCCCGTCTGAATGGATCAGCGAGAAAACCTATTCGGTGATCGTCACTTTGGCCATGTAATCGGGGGTCTGGACCGCGCCGTTCTGTTGCTCATCGCCCTTGGTGATGCTGTTGAGCACATCCCAGCCATCGATCAGCTGCCCGACGACCGTGTATTTCCCGTTCAGGAAGGGCGCCGGGGCCAGATCGATGAAGAACTGGCTGTTGGCCGAGTCAACCGATTGAGCCCGTGCCATGCCGACGGTTCCGGCCTGAAAGGGAATATCGCTGAACTCGGCTTTCAGATCGGGTTGATCGGAGCCGCCAGAGCCGGCCATTGAGGTATTGCCGCCCTGCTTGCCATATTGGACGTCGCCGGTCTGGGCCATGAAGCCGTCGATGACACGATGGAAAACCACCCCGTCATAGGCACCTTCCTTGGCCAGGGCGACAAGGCGCTCGACATGTTTGGGGGCGGCATCGGCCAGCAGGTCCAATGTGATGGTGCCCTTGGCCGTGCCGTCGGCTGCTGCGACCTCGATCACCATATTGGGACCGGGGCCGTCTTCGAAGGCAGGTGCAGCGACCTGTGCAGATGCGTTGCCCGCCAGCAGGACAACCGCCGGGATCAGCAGCGATTTAAGCATCGGCGGCAACCTTGACGGAAATCATCCGGTCGGGGCTTGCAGGCGGCTCGCCGCGCTGGATCTTGTCGACATGCTCCATGCCCTCGATGACGCGACCGTAAACGGTGTATTGGCCGTTCAGGAAATGGTTGTCATTGAAGTTGATGAAGAACTGGCTGTTGGCGCTGTTCGGATTGGCCGAACGCGCGGCGCCGATCGTCCCGCGATCATGGGGCAGCTTTGAGAACTCTGCCGGAAGATCCGGCAGATCGGATCCGCCGGTGCCTGCGCGGCCCGGATTCCAGCCCGATTCCATATTCGCATGGGCGACATCGCCCGTCTGGGCCATGAAGCCGTCGATGACGCGGTGGAACGCGACATTGTCGTATTTGCCGGCGCGGGCCAGCTCTTTCATCCGTCCGGTATGCTGAGGCGCGACGTCCGGCAGCAGTTCGATGACGACGGGACCATCTTTCAGTTCGATGATGATGGTGTTTTCGGGATCCTTGATCTCGGCCATCCGGCCCTCCTTTACCATGTTCACGCATGGTCTAGGGGTTCAGGCCCGCAAGGGCAACGCAGTTCACCACAGTTCGTGGTTCACGCCCTCGTCAGCAGTTGACCTTGCGCCCACCATGCGGGAGAACGCCAGCCAAAGCCCCACAGCCCGAAGGGACGCGAAATGGCCAAATTCAACACCATTGATGATATGAATCTGGACGGCAAGATCGTGCTGACCCGCGTTGATCTGAATGTTCCGGTCGAAAATGGCCGGGTCACGGATGCGACGCGAATCGAAAAGATCGTGCCCACCGTCAAGGACATTCAGGCCAGGGGCGGCATTCCGGTGCTGCTGGCCCATTTCGACCGGCCCAAGGGAAAACGCGTCGAGAGCATGAGCCTGAAGCAGATCGTTCCGGCTCTGGAAGAAGCGCTGGGGCAGCCGGTGAAATTCGGCGATGACTGCATTGGCGGCCCGGCCAAGCGCCTGGTTGCCAGCCTTGAGGCCGGCGATGTCGCCCTGCTTGAGAATACCCGTTTTCACGAAGGCGAGGAAAAGAATGATTCGACCTTCGCGGCCTCGCTGGCGGCCCTGGGCGGTGCCTATGTCAATGACGCCTTCTCTGCGGCCCATCGCGCCCATGCCTCGACCGAGGGGCTGGCCCGCTTGCTGCCCGCAGGGGCAGGGCGACTGATGGAGGCCGAACTGAAGGCGCTGGACGCAGCACTTGGCAATCCGCAACGCCCGGTGATGGCGGTCGTCGGCGGTGCCAAGGTCTCGACCAAGCTGGACCTGTTGATGAACCTGCTGGACCGGGTCGATCATCTGGTGATCGGTGGCGGCATGGCCAATACCTTCCTTGTCGCCAGGGGGATCGAGGTCGGAAAATCGCTGGCCGAACGCGATATGGCCGATACGGCGCGCGCCATCATGGAAAAAGCCGAAAAGGGTGGATGCACGATCCATCTGCCGGTGGATATCGTCGTGGCCCGCGAATTCAAGGCAGGCGCCGACAACGAGGTGCTGCCTGTCGATCAATGCCCCGCCGATGCAATGATCCTGGACGCCGGACCCGATACGGTCGCGGCCCTGCGTGGCGCCATGGAGCACTGCCGCACCCTGATCTGGAACGGGCCGATGGGTGCTTTCGAGATCGAGCCTTTCGACCGTGCCACCAATGCTGCCGCGCAGGCCGCCGCCGAATTGACCCGCAAGGATGAACTGGTTTCCGTCGCTGGCGGCGGAGATACCGTTGCGGCGCTGAACAAGGCCGGTGTCGCGGGCGATTTCACCTTTATCTCGACCGCAGGCGGGGCCTTCCTCGAATGGATGGAAGGCAAGGATCTGCCGGGGGTCGCGGTGCTTGAAGCAGCGGTCGACTGACCTGCCGGGGCATTTGCCCGGAGCAAGGAACTGACATTGAAACCGGTGCCGGCATGTCCTTTGCCTGCACCGGTTTTTCTTTGCGCGGTCGCGCGAAGCCGGGGCGATCCGGCACTGAATCGGCATGCCCGGGCATGAGTTGCAAGACCATCGAAAATCACCGACAACGGCCAGAATGTCGGTGTTTTGCAAGCGAGTTTCAGTCTTGTTGCGACCGTTAGCGTCAACAGCGTTGCCTCCGCCGACCCCCGTGCTATTCAGCCGGCATCATCATAGGAGACATTTCATGCAGATGACCGACACAGTTCGCCGGATCCTCGCCAATTACGAGGGTGAGACCCCCGGCGTAAAAGCTCAACTGGCGCGGATGCTGATGACCGGCAAGCTGGCTGGTACCGGCAAGATGATCATCCTGCCCGTCGACCAGGGGTTCGAACATGGCCCCGCGCGGTCCTTTGCGCCCAATCCCGCTGGCTATGACCCGCATTACCATTACCAATTGGCCATCGATGCTGGGCTGAACGCCTATGCCGCGCCTCTGGGCATGATCGAGGCCGGGGCCGACACATTCGCAGGCCAGATCCCGACCATCCTCAAGGTCAACAGCGCCAACAGCCTGATGTCCGAAACCGCCGGCAAGAACCAGGCCGTGACGGCCTCGGTGGATGATGCGCTGCGTCTGGGCTGTGCCGCGATCGGTTTCACGATCTATCCGGGTTCGGACATGGCGCTGGACATGTTCGAAGAGATCGTCGAAATGCGCCGCGAAGCTGCGGCCAAGGGTGTGGCCACCGTGATCTGGTCCTATCCGCGCGGTGAAGCGATTTCCAAAGACGGCGAAACCGCCATTGATATCGCCGCCTATGCAGCACAGATCGCCGCCCTGATCGGCGCGCATATCATCAAGATCAAGCTGTCGACCGATCACCTGGAACTGCCCGAGGCCAAGAAGGTCTATGAGGAAAAGGCCATCGACATCTCGACCCAGGCGAAACGCGTCGAGCACTGCATGCAGGCGGCCTTCGGTGGTCGTCGTATCGTGGTGTTCTCGGGTGGTGCTGCCAAGGGCGCGGATGCGGTCTATGACGATGCCCGCGCAATCCGTGATGGCGGCGGCAACGGCTCGATCATCGGTCGCAACAGCTTCCAGCGTTCGCGCGAGGATGCGCTGGACATGCTGGGCAAGCTGGTCGACATCTACAAGGGCGCCTGAGGCCCCGGGACAGGCAGATGACAAAAGGGGCGGTTTCCGCCCCTTTTTTTGACTGTGGGCGAATGCGCCCGCTGGCGGCGTCGCAATTCCTCGTGCAGTTGCCGCATTTGCGGTTTCGGTGATCCGCTTCGTGCCGTTACTCTGGACCTTGCAGGAACGAGGTGCGCGATGTCGGATGATGTCTTGGTGGTCTTTACCCCTTCCGGGAAAAGGGGGCGGGTGCCTGCCGGAATTTCGGTGCTGGATGCGGCGCGAAAGCTTGGTGTCGATCTGGATTCCGTTTGCGGTGGACGGGGCATCTGTTCGAAATGCCAGGTGGCACCGGGGGCGGGACAATTTGCCAAACATGGCATTGCCATGGCTCCGGACGCGCTGACTGCGATAAATGAGGTCGAACAGCGCTATGATCGGCTGCGCGGGTTGCAGGCGGGACGGCGTCTGGGCTGTCAGGCCCGGTTGCAATCGGACGCGGTGATCGATGTGCCGCCTGAAAGCCAGTTGCACCGCCAGGTGATCCGTAAATCGGCGAGCGAACGGGTGATGGTCATGGACCCCGCCGTGCGCAGCTATTTCATCGAGGTCACACAGCCGAGCCTGCATGATCCCGACAGCGACTTCGATCGGATTTCCAGCGCCTTGGCGCAGCAATGGCAGATCGAGGGCCTGACCGCGGATCTGCCGGTTCTGGCGCGAATCCAGAAGGTGCTGCGCAAGGGCGACTGGCAGGTGACGGCGATCATTGGACAGGCCGAGGGCATGGCGCCGCGTCTGATCGACCTGATCCCCGGTTTTGACCAGCAACCCCTGCTGGGTCTGGCGGTGGATCTGGGCACGACCACCATTGCCGGCCACCTTGTGGCGCTGGATGATGGGCGCGTTCTGGCCTCGGACGGGCTGATGAACCCGCAGATCCGCTTTGGCGAGGATCTGATGAGCCGGGTCAGCTATGGCATGATGAATGACTCGGGCGCGGCCGAGATGACCGCTGCCGTGCGGGCCGGGCTGGGTGATCTTGTCGCGCGATTGGCGGATGAGGCCGGCGTTTCCGCCCGGCAGATCGTCGATGCGACCATCGTGTGCAACCCGGTGATGCATCACCTGCTGCTGGGACTTGATCCGGTCGAACTGGGGCAGGCGCCTTTCCCGCCGGTGGTCTCGGATGCGCTCTCTCTGCCGGCACGTGATCTGGAGGTTCCGATCCATGAGGCCGCGCGAATCTATATCCTGCCGCTGATCGCGGGCCATGTCGGCGCGGATGCTGCCGCCGTTGTCCTGTCCGAGCAGCCGCAGAAATCCGCCGCACCGGTTCTGGTCGTCGATGTCGGGACCAATGCCGAACTGATCCTGGGGGACGAAACGCGGGTTCTGGCCTGTTCATCGCCCACCGGGCCGGCATTCGAAGGGGCACAGATCAACAACGGCCAGCGCGCCGCACCCGGTGCCATCGAACGTGTGCGGATCGATCCGGTCACGAAGGAGCCCCGCTTCCGCGTCATCGGTGTCGAAAGCTGGTCCGATGAAGATGGCTTCGAGGATGCGGTGAAGGCGACGGGCATCACCGGCATATGCGGGTCGGGGATCATCGAGATCGTGGCCGAGATGCGCATTGCGGGCATCATCGACCGCTCGGGCCTGATAGGTTCGCCCGAACAGACCGGCACCGCCCGTTGTATCCCTGACGGGCGGACCTTTTCCTATCTTCTCCATGATGGCAGCGAAACCGGCGGACCGCGCATCGCCGTGACACAGGGCGATATCCGCGCCATCCAGTTGGCAAAATCGGCGGTCCATGCGGGCGCTCGACTGCTGATGGATGAATTCGGCATTGAAGAGGTGGATCGCGTCGTGCTGGCCGGAGCCTTTGGCGCCCATATCTCGCCACTGCATGCGCTGGTTCTGGGGATGATCCCCAATTGCGATCCCGCGCGTGTGACCAGTGCGGGGAATGCGGCGGGGACCGGCGCACGAATGGCGCTGTGCTCGCGGGCCGCACGGCGCGAGATCGAGGCCGAAGTGCGCAGGATCACGCGGATCGAGACCGCCATCGCGCCGCTGTTCCAGCAGCATTTCGTGGCGGCCAATGGTATTCCACATGCCACGGATGCCTTTGACAAGCTGGCCGGGGTGGTCACCCTGCCGGATGTCGGGTTTCAGGCTTCGGCGGGGCGGGCGCGGCGCAGGCGCGGCTAGCTGCGCAGGCCGGTTTTCTTCAGCAGACCCTTGCGCTTGGCCTCATAGTAATAGCCGCGTGAATACCATTTGATGGTGTCATCTGGGTCGCCCTCTGCCACCAGCCATGCGCCGCGCAGATATTTCACGCCATAACGCAGGTTGGTATCGGCATCCAAGAGGCCCGAAGCCGGACCGCGATAGCCCATGGTGCGCGCGGTTTGCGGCAGGATCTGCATCAATCCGTAATAAGGGCCATTGCGTGCCTCGGGCCGATGCGAGGATTCACGGATGACGACCCGCTGCACGATTTCTGCCGGGATATTGTAGTGGCGGGCCCAGTAATTGATCCGGCTGCGCAGATAGGGCGTTTCATTCGGATACAGCCCGTTTGCGCCCAGGCCGGATGGCATCCTCTGGGTTCGCGACCGACCGCCACAGGCTGCCAGGGCCAGGGTGCCCAGGATCAGTGTGCGCCGCGAAGGCCCATGGCGGCGCATTGGCCCGCCATGGGACAAGGGCAGGCGCTTGTCGCCTGCCACCTGATCAGGCATGGATTGCGCCATCGCCACATGCCAGAGCCGCTTCGCGCACGGCCTCGGAGGTTGTGGGATGGGCGTGGCAGGTCAGGGCGATATCCTCGGCAGAGGCACCGAATTCCATCGCGACACAGACCTCGTGGATCATCTCGCCGGCATTGGGGCCGACAATATGGCAACCCAGAACCCGGTCGGTCTCGGCGTCGGCAATCATCTTGACGAAACCATCGGCCTGCATCATCGCCTTGGCACGGGCATTGCCCATGAAGGGGAATTTGCCGATCTTGACCTTGTGGCCGGCGGCCTTGGCCGCCTCTTCGGTCATGCCGACATTGGCAACTTCGGGGGTCGTGTAGATGACGCCGGGAATGACATCGTAATTCACGTGACCATGCTTGCCGGCGATGACCTCGGCCACGGCCATGCCTTCGTCCTCGGCCTTATGGGCCAGCATCGGGCCGGGGACGCAATCGCCGATGGCATAGATGCCTTTGACATTGGTCGCCCAATGCTTGTCGACCTTGACGAAACCGCGATCCGTCATCTCGACGCCAACCTTGTCCAGCCCGACGCCATCGACCTTGGGCCGACGACCCGTCGCGACCAGCACGCATTCAGCCTCGATGCTGTGTTCGCTGTCGTCCTTTTTCAGCGCATAGGTCACGGTCGCCTTGCCCTTGGTGACACTTGTGCCCTTGACGGCGGCGCCCAGAACGAATTTCAGGCCCTGCTTGGTCAGGACTTTCTGGAACTGTTTCTGAACCTCACCGTCCATGCCGGGGGTGATGACATCCAGATATTCCACCACGGTGACTTCCGCACCAAGGCGCGCATAGACCGAGCCAAGCTCCAGCCCGATGACACCGGCCCCGATCACGACCATGGATTTCGGGATCTTCGGCAGCGAAATGGCACCGGTCGAGTCGACCACGACACCGGCGTCATTGTCCACTTCGACGCCCGGCAGGCTTGATGGGGTCGAGCCGGTGGCGACGACGATATTCTTCGCCTCATGGACCGTGTCGCCGACCTTGACCTTGCCGGGGGCTTCGATGGTTGCCCAGCCCTTGAGCCAGTCGATTTTGTTCTTCTTGAACAGGAACTCGATGCCCTTGGTGTTGCCGGTCACGGTTTCGGCCTTGTAGTTCTGCATCTTGGCCCAGTCGACTTTGACCTTGGCCCCGGTCAGGCCCATCTTGTCGAAGTTTGCGTGGGTTTCATGCAGCATGTGGCTGGCATGCAGCAGCGCCTTCGAGGGAATGCAGCCCACGTTCAGGCAGGTTCCGCCAAGCGTTTCGCGCCCTTCGACACAGGCGACCTTGAGGCCCAGTTGTGCGGCACGGATGGCGCAGACATAGCCGCCGGGTCCGGCACCGATCACGATCAGATCATAGGTGGACATGGCTTACTCCTTCTTGTCCTTCGGACCCCGCACGGCGTCCACATCACAGGTCGGGCTGAAGGCTGGTTCAGTCCCGATATTTGCAGGCTGCACCTAGAACAGCGCAGCCAAGATCATCAAATTCGTTGCGGCGAAGCCGATGCCCCAGATCACCGACCGCCACGGTACCCAGCCAAAAGCATAGGCTGGCACATAAATCACTCGGGATATCAGATAGATCCACGCCAAAGCTGCCGTCATCCCCGAACCTTTGTCGCCAAGGGTGACAACAACGACGGCCAGGGTGAACAGGATCAGACCCTCGAAGTGGTTGTTCAGCGCACGCTGCAAGCGCCCCGCATATCCCGTCAGGCTGGGCGCATCGTCGCGTGGCCCCATGGCGATCCTGGTGCCGATCTGCCGGTTGGCCGCAACCGAATAGGCTGCGAACTGCGCGGTCTGCAACAGGCCTGCCAGTGCAAGGACGGTCAGTTCCGGTGACATCATGCGGTCTCGACGAAATGATAGGAGGTGTCGATCACCCCGCCATGGCTGTAAAAGACACCAGCGGCGCCCTCCAGATAGGCGCTGGCTGCCGCAGCGTCCGAGACCGAAAACAGCGCCCAGACGTTGCGGTCATCCTCTCGCCAGAGCTGCAAGAGGGACAGCCCGTTGTTTGCGCGATCCTCGGCATCGGCATCGAAAGCCGCCTTGAACGGTGCATATTCAACAATGCTGTAATGCGCGATCATCTGCATGGAACATTCCCTTTTCCCGGAAGACCGGATCGCGGGCGGCCCGAAGAACGGGACGGATCCGGCGACGGTCCGCTGGTCAAACGGTCAGGTTGGGGCGCGGTTCCGCCCGGAACGCGCGGGTGCCTGAAATACTGTTCTGTGGTGGTGCCGTGATCGGGCATTGCAAGACCTTTGAACAGGGGGTGGCCGGGCAGCTTGTCGCCGCCCGACCGAATGGCAGGATCAGAGATCCATCAACAGGCGGCGCGGATCTTCCAGCGCTTCCTTGACGCGCACCAGGAAGGTCACGGCACCCTTGCCGTCAACGATCCGGTGGTCATAGGACAGGGCCAGATACATCATCGGACGGATGACGATCTCGCCGCCGACAACCATCGGACGTTCCTGGATCTTGTGCATGCCCAGAATACCCGACTGCGGGGGGTTCAGAATGGGCGAGGACATCAGCGAGCCATAGACGCCACCATTCGAGATGGTGAAGGTGCCGCCCTGCATTTCGGCCATGGACAGCTTGCCGTCGCGACCTTTCTTGCCCAGTTCGGCAATTTCCTTCTCGATGCCGGCAAAGCTCTTCTGATCGGCGTCGCGGACAACCGGAACGACCAGACCCGAAGGCGTGCCGACCGCAACACCCATATTGACATAGTTCTTGTAAACCACGTCGGTGCCGTCGATCTCGGCATTGACCTCGGGAACCTCTTTCAACGCGTGGCAGCAGGCCTTCACGAAGAAGGACATGAAGCCCAGCTTGACCTTGTGCTTCTTCTCGAAGGCTTCCTTGTATTCATTGCGAAGCTGCATGATGCCCGACATGTCGGCTTCGTTATAGGTGGTCAGCATTGCGGCCGTGTTCTGCGCGTCTTTCAGCCGGCGGGCGATGGTCTGGCGCAGGCGGGTCATCTTGACCCGCTCTTCACGCGAAGCATCCTGCGGGGCCGAGGGCGCGCGCGGGGCAGCCGCGGGTTTCGGGGCAGCCGCCTTGGCGACATCTTCCTTCATGACACGGCCATCACGGCCCGAGCCCTGAACGTCGTCGCGGCTCAGACCCTTTTCGGCCATGGCCTTCTTGGCCGAGGGGGCGTCCTCGACATCCTTGCCCGAGGCCGCTGCCTGGGCAGGGGCCGCCTGTGCGGCAGCAGCAGGCGCAGCCTTGGCTCCAGAAGCGCCTTCGGCAATCACCGCCAGCTTGGCCGTGGCGTCAACCGTGGCACCTTCCTGTGCCAGGATCTCGGTCAGGACACCTGCCGCCGGGGCCGGGACTTCGACCGAAACCTTGTCGGTTTCCAGTTCGCACAGCATCTCGTCTGCGGCAACCTGATCGCCGACCTTCTTGAACCAGGTGGCAACGGTTGCTTCGGTGACGCTTTCGCCAAGTGAGGGGACCATCACGTCCACGGATTTGCCGCTCATGTCCTTATTGTCCTCCGGAGATGATACTGCCGCTTCTTGTTTGGGCTTGGGTTGTTCTTTGGGCGCAGCTTTCGCGGCGCTGCCAGCTTCATCGATCTGGGCCAGCAATGCGTCAGGCGCCACGGTTTCACCTTCGGCGGCTACGATTTCCGTCAGGACACCGGCGGTCGGACTGGGCACTTCGACCGTGACCTTGTCGGTCTCCAGCTCGCACAGCATCTCATCGACGGCGACGGCGTCACCCGGTTTCTTGAACCAGGTGGCAATCGTGGCCTCGGTAACGGATTCGCCCAGGGTGGGCACACGAACTTCGGTGGTCATCGGATTATCCTTCGATAACGAGCGCTTCGTTTACCAGCGCCTCTTGTTCTGCCTTGTGACGCGATGCCAGACCGGTGGCAGGCGAGGCCGCCGCATTTCGGCCGACGTAGCGGGCGCGGCTGTGCTTGGCGCCCAGACGTTCCAGCACCCATTCCAGGTAGGGCTCGACAAAGCTCCATGCGCCCTGGTTCTTGGGCTCTTCCTGACACCAGACGACTTCGGCATCCTTGAAGCGTCCGAGCTCCTTGACCATGGCCTGGGCCGGGAACGGATAGTATTGCTCCAGACGCAGCAGGTAGACATCATTGATCTTTGCTTCGTCGCGGGCCTTCAGCAGGTCGTAATAGACCTTGCCCGAGGAAATCACGACGCGGCGGATCTTGTCATCTGCAACCAGTTTGGTCGGCGAGCTGCCCCGTTCGGCGTCATCCCACAGGATCCTGTGGAAGGTCGAACCGGTCTGGAAGTCCTCGGCCTTGCTGACGGCCATCGGATGGCGCAGCAGCGATTTCGGGGTCATCATCACCAACGGCTTGCGGAAGCCACGATGGATCTGGCGGCGCAGGATGTGGAAATAGTTTGCCGGAGTCGTGCAGTTCGCAAAGATCCAGTTGTCCTCGGCGCACATCTGCAGGAAGCGTTCCAGCCGCGCCGACGAGTGCTCGGGGCCCTGACCTTCGAAGCCATGGGGCAACAGCATGACCAGGCCGGACATGCGCAGCCATTTCTTTTCGCCCGAGCTGATGAACTGGTCGAACATGATCTGGGCGCCATTGGCGAAATCGCCGAATTGCGCTTCCCACATCACCAGGCTGTTGGGTTCGGCCAGAGAATAGCCATATTCAAAGCCCAGAACCGCATATTCCGACAGCATCGAGTCGATGACTTCGTAGCGTGCCTGACCTTCGGAGATATTGTTCAGCGGGTAATAGCGGTCTTCGGTCTTCTGGTCGATAAAGGCCGAATGACGTTGGCTGAACGTGCCGCGCGTGCTGTCCTGACCCGACAGGCGAACGCCGTGACCCTCGGTCAGCAGCGAGCCGAATGCAAGCGCCTCGGCAGTTGCCCAGTCGAAGCCTTCTCCCTTGGCGAACATCTGTTTCTTTGCCTCGAGCAGACGTCCGACGGTCTTGTGCAGGTTGAAGCCGTCTGGCGCGGTGGTCAAAGCCTTGCCGACGCGGCTCATGGTTTCGGGCGGAATACCGGTGTCGCCGCGGACATATTCAGCGCCTTCGCGTTCAAAGCCCGACCACTTCCCGTCCAGCCAGTCGGCCTTGTTCGGCTTGTAGTTCTTGCCGATCTCGAATTCTTCATTGAGATGGGCCTGAAATGCCGCCTTCATGTCCTCGATCTCGCCTTCGGGGATCAGCCCGTCCGCGACCAGCCGGTCGGTATACAGCTGCAGGGTCGTCTTGTGCGACTTGATGCCGGTATACATTGCCGGGTTGGTGAACATCGGTTCGTCACCTTCGTTATGGCCAAAGCGGCGATAGCAGAAGATGTCCAGAACCACATCCTTGTGGAACTTCTGGCGGAACTCGGTCGCGACGCGCGCGGCGTGCACCACGGCCTCGGGATCGTCGCCATTGACGTGGAAGATCGGGGCTTCGACCATCAAGGCGATATCGGTCGGATAGGGCGAGGTGCGGCTGAAATGCGGCGCGGTCGTAAAGCCGATCTGGTTGTTCACCACGATATGGATGGTGCCGCCGGTGCGATGGCCGCGAATGCCCGACAATTGCAGACATTCCGCGACAACGCCCTGACCCGCAAAGGCCGCATCGCCATGCAGCAGCACCGGCAGAACCGCCGTGCGATCGTTCAGATCGTCGCGCTGATCGCCCTTGGCACGTGCCTTGCCCAGAACCACCGGGTTGACGGCCTCGAGGTGGCTTGGGTTCGCCGTCAGCGACAGGTGCACCTTGTTGCCGTCGAATTCACGGTCAGAGGAAGCACCGAGGTGATATTTCACGTCGCCCGAGCCATCGACATCCTCGGGTTTGAAGCTGCCGCCCTGGAATTCATGGAAGATGGCGCGATAGGGTTTGGACAGCACATTTGCCAGGACCGACAGGCGGCCGCGGTGGGGCATGCCGATGACGATATCCTCGACCCCCAGGGCGCCGCCGCGCTTGATGATCTGTTCCATGGCCGGGATCAGCGCTTCACCGCCGTCCAGACCGAAACGCTTGGTCCCCATGTATTTCACATGCAGAAACTTCTCGAAGCCCTCGGCCTCGACCAGCTTGTTCAGGATGGCGCGACGACCGTTCTTGGTGAACTGGATTTCCTTGCCATAGCCCTCGATCCGCTCTTTCAGCCATGCGGCCTCTTCGGGGTTCGAGATATGCATGTATTGCAGCGCGAAGGTGCCGCAATAGGTGCGGGTCATCAGATCGGAAATCTGCCGGATCGAGGCAACCTCAAGACCCAGGACATTGTCGATGAAGATCGGACGATCCATGTCTTCGGGGCCGAAGCCATAGGTCGAGGGCTTCAGTTCACCGTGATCGGGGACATCGCGCAGACCCAGGGGGTCCAGATTGGCGTGCAGATGGCCCCGGATCCGGAAAGCACGGATCAGCATCAGGGCGCGGATGCTGTCCAGCACGGCCTGCCGCATCTGGCCGGCCGACAGGCTGACGCCTTTTTCTTCGGCCTTGGCTGCGATCTTCTTCATCGCGGCATCCGCCTCGGCCTTGTCGCCAGCAGGCCATTCGCCGGTCAGTGCCGCGGTGGTCTCATCCGCGGGCAGGGGCGGCCAGTCGGCACGGGCCCAGCTGGCGCCTTCGGCTTCGCGAACCGCATCCGCTTCCGGGTCGCCCAGCCCGCGGAAGAATTCCGCCCAGGCCTGATCTACCGCTGCCGGATCCTTGGCCCATTGGCCATAGAGCTGTTCGACATAGGCTGCATTGTGACCCTGCAAAAATGACGAGTCGCGAAAATCTGAGTTGTTGGGTTGGTCGTTCATGGCGTTTCCCCGGTCAGGGCAGGAGGAGGTTGGCTGGATGGGTCTCAGGCACAGGTAATGTCGATAATGGTCGCGCCGGGATCGGCATAGGGATCAAGGCGCGGGATATGTTCGATGGCGGCAACGGGCCGCCGCTCAAGTCCGCACAGGGCGCGGGCAGCGTCTGTTTCGGCATTCGCGGGTGCACGGGAAGGATGATAGATCAACCGCCAGCCATAATCGCGGCGCGCGACGGTGCGCACGGCATTGGGTGGCAGCGTGCTGGCTTCGTGAAGATCGGTGCTGGCGGGAATGCCGCCGGGCAGGATGTCGGAGGTCATCTTTCCTCCGCAGGCCGAGAGACTGAGAAGCGCGACCAATGAAACCGGTGCTGCCTGTCGGCGGGCAAAGCCGAAAGGACCGGATCCGGTCGATGCAGGGTCGGCGCTGGTTGGTTGATCGGTCAATTTCTTCCCCGAAGCCTCGGTTTGCCGTGCCCCCCACACTCAAGAGGGGAGCGCGACTTGTCAAATGATCAGCAACAGATGCCCGATATGGGCCGGGCCGTTGCGGCTGTCGCGCGAAGGAAGCTCATCGTGATCTCCTCATGATCGGCCCGTGACATGATGTGCCGGGATTGCCGACACATCATGTCATTTTCCCGTATCAGGAATTGATGGCCTTCAACACGGCTTCGCCAAGGCCGGCCGGGCTGTCGGCAACGACGATCCCGGCCTTTTTCATGGCTTCGATCTTCGATTCCGCGTCGCCCTTGCCACCCGAAACGATCGCACCGGCATGACCCATGCGGCGGCCCGGAGGCGCCGTGCGGCCAGCGATAAAGCCAGCGGTCGGCTTCCATTTGCCTTTCTTCTTCTGTTCGGCAAGGAATTCCGCGGCTTCTTCTTCGGCCGAGCCACCGATTTCACCGATCATGATGATCGACTCGGTCTCGTCGTCGTCCAGGAACATCTTCAGAACGTCGATATGTTCCATGCCCTTGATCGGGTCGCCGCCGATGCCGACGGCGCTGGACTGACCCAGTCCGACATCGGTCGTCTGCTTCACGGCTTCATAGGTCAGCGTGCCCGAGCGCGAGACGACGCCGACGCTGCCGCGACGGAAGATGCTGCCGGGCATGATGCCGATCTTGCATTCGTCGGGGGTCATGATGCCGGGGCAGTTCGGGCCGATCAGGCGGCTGGCGGAACCTTCCAGGGCGCGTTTGACGCGCATCATGTCCAGAACCGGGATACCTTCGGTGATGGCCACGATCAGCGGGATCTCCGCGTCGATCGCTTCCAGAATCGAATCGGCTGCGAAGGGGGGCGGAACATAGATCGCCGAGGCCGTGGCGCCGGTTTTCGCAACGGCCTCATGGACGCTGTTGAACACGGGCAGGTCCAGATGCTGGGTGCCGCCCTTGCCGGGGGTCACGCCGCCGACCATCTGCGTGCCGTAAGCAATCGCCTGTTCGGTGTGGAAGGTCCCTTGCGAGCCGGTGATGCCCTGCGTGATGACCTTGGTGCTCTTGTCTACCAGAATTGCCATCGTGATTATCCTTTCACCGCTTTGACGATCTTTTCGGCTGCGTCCGACAGATCGTCGGCCGAAGTCACGTTCAGACCGCTTGCACTGATGATCTCTTTGCCCTTTTCGACATTCGTGCCTTCAAGGCGCACGACCAGCGGAACCTGCAGGCCGACCTCTTTCACCGCGGCGACGATGCCTTCCGCGATGATGTCGCAGCGCATGATGCCGCCGAAGATGTTGACCAGGATGCCTTTGACGTTCTGGTCACTGGTGATGATCTTGAAGGCCTCGGTGACCTTTTCCTTGGTCGCGCCGCCACCGACATCAAGGAAGTTGGCAGGCTCGGCACCATACAGCTTGATGATGTCCATGGTGGCCATGGCCAGGCCGGCACCATTCACCATGCAACCGATCTCGCCGTCCAGCGCGATGTAGTTCAGGTCGAATTTCGACGCGGCCAGTTCCTTGGGGTCTTCTTCGGTCTCGTCGCGCAGCGCCATGACATCGGCCTGGCGATACAGCGCGTTGTTGTCGAAACCCATCTTCGCGTCGAGGCACTTGAGGTTGCCATCGGTGGTGACGATCAGCGGGTTGATCTCCAGCATCTCCATGTCTTTTTCAATGAACATGCGATACAGGTTTTTCACCAGCGCGACGCACTGCTTGACCTGACCACCGGTCAGACCCAGCGCAAAGGCAACGCGGCGGCCGTGGAAATCCGACAGGCCCGAAGCCGGATCGACGCTGAAGCTGACGATCTTCTCGGGGGTGTTCGCTGCAACTTCCTCGATGTCCATGCCGCCTTCGGTCGAGGCTACAAAGCTGACGCGCGAGGTCTGACGATCGACCAGCAGCGCAAGATACAGCTCGGTCTCGATGTCGCTGCCGTCTTCGATGTAGATGCGGTTGACCTGCTTGCCAGCAGGGCCGGTCTGATGGGTGACCAGAGTGCGGCCCAGCATCTGCCGGCTCATCTCTTCGGCTTCGGTGACCGATTTGGCCAGGCGCACGCCGCCTTTTTCACCAGCTTCGGCCTCTTTGAAGTGGCCTTTGCCGCGACCGCCCGCATGGATCTGGGCTTTGACGACCCAAAGCGGTCCGTCCAGTTCGCCTGCGGCGGATTTTGCCTCATCCGCTTTCATGACCACGCGGCCATCGCTGACCGGCGCGCCATACTGACGCAGCAGCGCCTTGGCCTGATATTCGTGGATATTCATCTCGACCCCCTTATCCGGTTCGACAGATTTGCAAGGTTATTGACACAACAAATGGAAAGGGAAAAACGCTTTCCCGATATTTTCACGAAAAAATGCCTGTTTCGGATTGATGTGATCACAGCCAGAAATGGCGTGATCACAAAACGGCATTCTGTTACCGCAAGCATGATGATTCGTGATGGAAACGAAAAACGGCGCGCCATTGCTGGCGCGCCGTTGAATTCAAAGCCGGCAATGCGACCCTTACGCCAGGCTGCTGTCGATCCCCTTGCAGGCTTCGACCAGACCTTTGACGGCGTCGATCGACTTGTTGAACATGACCTGCTCGTCCTTGTCCAGCTTGATGTCGATGACTTTCTCGATGCCATTGGCGCCGATGACGGTCGGCACGCCGACATAGGTGCCCTTGAGGCCGAAGGGGCCGTCGACATAGGCCGCGCAGGGCAGGACGCGCTTCTGATCCTTCAGATAGGCTTCAGCCATTTCGATGGCCGAGGTCGCGGGCGCATAGAAGGCCGAACCGGTTTTCAGCAGGCCGACGATTTCCGCACCGCCGTCACGCGTGCGCTGAACGATGGCATCCAGCTTCTCTTGCGTGGTCCAGCCCATCTTGACCAGATCCGGCAGCGGGATGCCGGCCACGGTCGAATAACGGGTCAGCGGAACCATGGTGTCGCCGTGACCGCCCAGGACGAATGCGGTGACGTCTTTCATCGAAACGTCGAATTCCAGCGACAGGAAGTGACGGAAGCGGGCCGAGTCCAGCACGCCGGCCATGCCGCAGACCTTGTTGTGGGGCAGGCCGCTGAATTCGCGCAGCGCCCAGACCATCGCGTCCAGCGGGTTGGTGATGCAGATCACAAATGCGTCAGGGGCGTGTTTGGCAATGCCTTCGCCGACCGATTTCATGACCTTGAGGTTGATGCCCAGCAGATCATCGCGACTCATGCCCGGCTTGCGGGGAACGCCGGCGGTGACGATGCAGACGTCAGCGCCCGCGATATCGGCGTAATCGTTGGTGCCTTTCAGCGAGGCGTCGAAACCCTCGGACGGCCCCGATTCAGCAATATCCAGCGATTTGCCCTGCGGCGTGCCCTCGGCAATATCGAACATGACGACATCGCCCAGTTCCTTCATCGCGGCCAAATGCGCCAACGTTCCGCCGATCTGGCCTGCACCGATAAGTGCAATCTTGGGTCGGGCCATGGTAACCTCCGGTTTCTTGGATGGATTCTTGCGTGGTGGTTAAGGGGTCGCGCAACGAATCGCAAGTCTGTCTCGCTGCATCGCCGCGATGATGGCCCTAACACTTGCCTGTCGTGCAGCCTTGTCGCATCCAGTGCCATCGGCGGATGGAGGCAAAATGCTGGAATTGACTACTCAGGGATGGATCCTTGCGGTGCTTGCGGCGATCGCGGTGGGGCTTTCGAAAGGCGGGCTGGCAATGATCGGCATATTGGCGGTGCCGCTGCTGTCGCTGGTGATCCCGCCAGTGCAGGCGGCGGGGCTGATGCTGCCGGTCTATGTGCTGTCCGATATCGGGGGGCTGCTGGCCTATCGACGAGGTTTCGATATGGCGGTGCTGCGCACGGCATTGCCCGGCGCGATGCTGGGCATCGGCTTTGGCTGGGCCACGGCCCATCTGGTTCCCGACAGCGGCGTGACGCTGATCGTTGGAATAATTGGTTTAAGTTTTGCTGCCAACGCATTGATACGACCGGATATTTCAAATGGTTCGCGCAAGCCGTCTCTGGTGAAGGGCAGCTTCTGGGGGGCCTTGGCCGGCTATACCAGCTTTGTCAGCCATGCGGGGGCGCCACCCTATCAGGTCTATGTCCAGCCGCTGCGCCTGCCCAGCATGGTCTTTGCCGGAACGACGACCTGGTTCTTTGCCATCACCAATTTCGCCAAGCTCTTTCCCTATGCGGCGTTGGGACAGTTGTCGCTGGCAAACCTCGAGGCTGCGGCGATCCTGACACCGGTCGCCCTTGTCTCGGTCTGGGTCGGTTTGCGGATCGTGCGCATCATTCCTCAGGAGCTGTTCTACAAGCTGATCACCTGGGGGCTGCTGCTTATTTCCCTGCGACTGATCTGGCAGGGGATCATGGGATGATGCTGCGGTGCAGCAGAAAAAGGCTTGCCATTTCTGACGCAACAAGGCAGCTTCGCGCAAGATAATTGCCCGGAGGTTTTCATGACTCGCCCTTACAGGTCCGTTCTCTATATTCCGGCGGCCAATGCCCGCGCGATGGAAAAGGCGCAGAGCCTGCCGACCGATGCGATCATCTTTGATCTTGAGGATGCCGTGTCACCCTCGGAAAAGCCTGCCGCGCGCGACGCGTTGGGCGCGGCGCTGGAGTCGGGCTATGGTGCGCGTGCGCGAATCGTCAGGATCAATGGAATGGACAGCGAATGGGGTGCGGATGATGCCCGCGCCTGCGCCGGACCACTGGCAGGCAAGGCCGAGGCCGTGCTGATCCCCAAGGTGAACAGCGCCGCCGATCTGGACGTGGTTGCCGGAATCATTCCCGACACTCCGCTCTGGGCAATGATGGAGACACCGCTGGCAATGCTGAACGCCGCCGAGATCGCGGCGCATCCGCGCCTGGCGGGCATGGTGATGGGCACCAATGATCTTGCCAAGGAGTTGAACAGCCGTTTTCGTGCCGACCGTCTGCCGATGCAGGCAGGGCTGGGGCTGTGCGTTCTGGCGGCCAAGGCCCATGGCAAGGTGATCATCGATGGCGTCTATAATGCCTTCAAGGATGATGAGGGGCTGCGCATCGAATGCGAGCAGGGGCGCGACATGGGCTTTGACGGCAAGACGCTGATACATCCCGCGCAGCTGGCCGTTGCCAATGCCAGTTTCGCGCCCACCGAAGCCGAGGTCGAACTGGCGCGTCGTCAGATCGCGGCCTTTGACGAGGCAATGGCGCAGGGCAAGGGGGTAGCTGTCGTCGATGGCAAGATCGTCGAGAACCTGCATATCGAGACTGCCCGCAAGACATTGGACAAGGCCCGGGCGATTGCCGAGATGGCCGGTTAGGGGCAGGGTGCTTTCATAGACATCCAGCGAAAGGAAGCCAGATGCTGATCCTGATTCTCGGTCTTGCCCTGTGGTGGGGTGCGCATCTCTTCAAGCGGGTCGCCCCCGAAAGACGGGCCTCCATGGGTGAAAGCGGCAAGCGCCTTGTGGCGCTGCTGCTGTTGCTCTCTGTCGTGTTGATGGTCTGGGGCTACAAGACCGCCGATGGTCCGATATGGTGGGGGCCGTCGCCCGCGCTGGTCGGTATCAACAACCTGCTGGTGCTGATCGGTTTCTATCTCTTTGCAGCCAGCGGCATGAAGACCCGCGTCACGGCTGTGCTGCGTCATCCGCAACTCGTCGGTTTCTCGCTTTGGGCGATTGCCCATATGCTGGTGAATGGCGATTTGCCATCCTTGCTGTTGTTTGGCGGTCTGCTGGCTTGGGCGCAGGTTGAAATCATTGTGATCAACCGCACAGCCTGGACCCCGCCCGCCGGCCCGTTCGAGACGAGGAAAGAGTTCATGGCGCTGGCCGGTGCCGTGATCGTGACATTGGTGGTGGGGCTGATCCATGGCGTGATCGGTCCTTGGCCGTTTGGAGGATGAATTGCCCAGAATCTACAGATTGATCACCGAGGATGACACTTCGGCCTTTTGTCACCGGGTCAGCGAGGCCCTGTCGAAAGGCTGGGAATTGCATGGTTCACCCTCGACCGCCTTTGACAGTGCGCGTGGCGTCATGCGTTGCGCGCAGGCCGTCACCAAAGAGATCGAAGCCGAATATCATCCTGACATGAAGCTGGGGCAACAATGACCAAGACCAATCCGGGCCGGTTCTTCGAAGACTATCAGATCGGGCAGGTGATCCGCCACGCCGTGCCCCGCACCGTCGCCGAGGGCGAGCGGGCGCTCTACCACGCGCTCTATCCTGCGCGTCATGCGCTGTATTCCAGCGATGAATTTGCCGCCTCCTGCGGGTTGGAAAGCAGCCCGATCGATGATCTGGCTGCCTTTCATATCGTGTTTGGCAAGACCGTTCCCGACATCAGCCTGAACGCGGTGGCCAATCTGGGATATGGCGAGGGGCGCTGGCTGCGGCCGGTCTGGCCGGGTGACACGCTGCGTGCGGAATCGCAGGTGATCGGGCTGAAGCAGAACAGCAGCGGGAAATCCGGCGTCGTCTGGGTCCGGACGCGTGGGCTGAACCAGATGGACGAGCCGGTGCTGGAATATGTCCGCTGGGTCATGGTGCATAAGCGCGATCCCGAGGCCCCGGCTCCGGAAACGGTGGTCCCGGACCTGGCCGCTGCCGTGCCCGCGGCGGAATTGCAGCTTCCCGAAGATCTCAATTTCTCGGACTATGATTTTGATCTGGCAGGCGAAAAGCATCGTCTGGCCGATTACGAGCTGGGCGAGAAGATCGACCATGTCGATGGCGTCACCCTGGAAGAGGCCGAACATATGCTGGCCACCCGCCTGTGGCAGAATACGGCCAAGGTGCATTTCGATGCGACCCATCGCCCCGACGGCCGCCGCCTGATCTATGGCGGCCATATCATCAGCCTGGCGCGCAGCCTGTCGTTCAACGGGCTTGCCAATGCGCAGATGATCGTCGGCCTGAATTCCGGGGCCCATGCCAATCCGGCCTTTGCAGGCGACACGGTGCGCGCATGGTCCGAGGTTCTGGACAAGGCCGAGACTGATGCGCCGGGTGTCGGCGCCATCCGGCTGCGTCTGGTCGCGACCAAGGGGGACAGCAGCAGATTTTCGCTGAAGGGCGAGGATGGAAAATATCTGCCCGATGTCCTGCTGGATCTGGATTACTGGGCACTGATGCCATTGTGAACCGGCGGTTATGGCGATTGCCCGGCCTCGCGACGGGCTGTTTGCGGTAACTTGTGATCACGGCTGCCGCAAGCGTGATCACAAACTGCCGAATCGGCCATTTTTCGCGACCCGGGGTGGCATAACCGGGTGACAGGTGGCAGAAATAGGGACAGAAGGATCGTCAATCGCCAGCCCGCGCGGCCAGCCGAAAGCCTGCGACGGGTCGAGCTTGAACCGACAAAGGAGGGCCGCACCATGGCCGACGTGAACCGGGGTAACCGGCCGCTTTCCCCCCATCTTCAGGTCTACAAGCTGCCGATCGCGGCAGTGACCTCGATTCTGACGCGGATCACGGGGCACGCCCTGGTGGCGGGCGTCCTGCTTCTGACCTGGTGGCTTGTCGCCGCCGTCAGCAGTCCGGGCGCCTTTGCAGCCGCTGACTGGGTCGTTCGTTCCTGGCTGGGCTTCATCATCCTGACCGGCTCGGCCTGGGCGCTGTGGTACCACGCGCTGGCCGGCATCCGGCACCTGTTCTATGACGCCGGAATCGGGCTTGAGATCAAGGAGGCCGAGAAATCCTCCTGGGCGATCATCATTGGCTCTGTCGTGATGACGCTGATCTCTCTGATCCTGTTTTTCATCGGTTAAGCGAGGGCAAGACCATGCGTTACATCACCCCCCGCAAGGCTGCGACCGGTCTGGGCTCGGCACGTACGGGCACCGAGCATCACTGGGCCATGACCGTCAGTGCCTGTGCGCTGATTCTGCTGACCCCGGCATTTCTGCTGGTCATCGGCAGCGCCATCGGCCTTCCGCGCGAGGCATTGATTGCCTATTTCGGGCGCCCTTATCCCGGCATCGTGACGGCCTTGTTCATCATTGTCGGCATGATCCATTTCATGAAGGGCACGCGGATCATGATTGATGACTATCTGCAACACACCGAACGCAAGGTGGCGATCATCGCATCGGTGATCTTTGGCTGGGCCGTAATTGCCGCGGCAGTCTTCGCGCTGGCGAAGATGGCGTTCATCACCATCGCGATCTGAGGACAACATGGCTGCTTACCAAACCGAAACGCATGAATACGACGTGGTTGTTGTCGGGGCCGGGGGTGCCGGTCTGCGCGCCACGCTCGGCATGGCCGAACAAGGGCTGCGCACGGCCTGCGTCACCAAGGTCTTCCCGACCCGCTCGCATACGGTTGCCGCACAGGGCGGCATTGCTGCCTCGCTGTCGAACATGGGCCCTGACAACTGGCAGTGGCACATGTATGACACCGTCAAGGGCAGCGACTGGCTGGGCGATACCGACGCGATGGAATACCTGGCGCGCGAGGCGCCCAAGGCCGTTTACGAGCTGGAACATTACGGCGTTCCCTTCAGCCGGACCGAAGAAGGCAAGATCTATCAGCGTCCCTTTGGCGGCCATACCACCGAATTCGGTGAAGGCCCCCCCGTGCAGCGCACCTGTGCCGCAGCCGACCGGACCGGCCATGCCATCCTGCACACGCTCTATGGGCAAAGCCTCAAGAATAACGCCGAATTCTTCATTGAATATTTCGCGCTGGACCTGATCATCACCGACGGGCGCTGCACCGGCGTTGTCTGCTGGAAGCTGGACGACGGCACGATGCATGTCTTCAACGCCAAGATGGTCGTGCTGGCCACCGGCGGCTATGGACGTGCCTATTTCAGCGCGACCAGCGCCCATACCTGCACGGGCGACGGGGGCGGCATGGTTGCCCGCGCCGGTCTGCCTTTGCAGGATATGGAATTCGTGCAGTTCCACCCGACCGGGATTTATGGTTCGGGCTGCCTGATCACCGAGGGCGCACGCGGTGAAGGCGGCTATCTGACCAACAGCGAGGGCGAACGCTTCATGGAGCGTTACGCACCGACCTACAAGGATCTGGCCAGCCGCGATGTCGTGTCGCGCTGCATCACGCTGGAAATCCGCGAAGGACGCGGCGTCGGGGAACACAAGGATCACATGTTCCTGAACCTGATGCATCTTCCGCCCGAAAGCCTGGCGGAACGTCTGCCCGGCATCAGCGAATCGGCCAAGATCTTTGCCGGTGTCGATGTCACCCGCGATCCGATCCCGATCCTGCCGACCGTACACTATAACATGGGCGGCATTCCGACGAACTATTGGGGTGAAGTTCTGAACCCCACGGAGGAAAACCCCGATCAGGTGTTCCCGGGCCTGATGGCCGTGGGCGAGGCCGGCTGTGCCAGCGTGCATGGTGCCAACCGTCTTGGCTCGAACTCGCTGATCGACCTGGTCGTCTTTGGTCGCGCCGCTGCCATTCGCGCGGGTTCGGTGATCGACCGCGAAGGGGCTGTCCCCGCGACCAACCAGGCCGAAGTTGACAGGGCGCTTGATCGCTTTGACGGGTTGCGTCACGCCAAGGGCAATATTTCCACTGCCGATCTGCGGCTGGAAATGCAAAAGACCATGCAGGCTGATGCCGCCGTGTTCCGGACCGACAAGACCCTGGCCGAAGGCAAGGATAAGATGGGCGGAATTGCGGCCAAGCTGGATGACCTGCATGTGACGGATCGTGGTCTGATCTGGAACACGGACCTCATGGAAACGCTGGAGCTGACCAATCTCATGCCCAATGCCTTGGCAACGATTGTCGGGGCCGAGGCGCGCAAGGAAAGCCGTGGGGCGCATGCCCATGAGGACTATCCTGATCGCGATGATGCGAACTGGCGCAAGCATTCGCTTGCCTGGGTCGAAGGAAACGAGGTTAAACTTGCCTATCGTCCCGTTCACCTTGAACCTTTGACCAAGGTGGAAGAGGGCGGAATCGAGCTGAAGAAGATCGCTCCGAAGAAAAGGGTTTACTGATGCGTTTCCAACTGACCGCGATTTCTGGCGTTGTCGCTCTGGCCTTGGCCGGATGCGTCGCGCCGCTGCCGATGGCGACTTCGCCAACGACGGCACCGGCAACAACGACCACCCCCACGGTGCTTGACGCTGCGTCGCGTCAGGCGGCGCGAACGGCAATCAATTCCGAGATGCAGAAGCGTCTGCCGGGCGTCAATGTGCAGCCCTATACCGATTGCGTCGTGAACAATGCCACGACGGCCGAGATGATCGATATTGCGCGCTTGGCTGCCTCGGATTCGACGGGGGCAGCCAACAGTGTTGCCGCCATCGTCTCGCGTCCGGCGACGACACAATGCATCGCCAGCGCGGCCAGCGCGGCGGCCACCTGATCTGATGTCCGCGCGTCCGGCCATCATATTTGCCTTGCCATGGGTGGTGCTTGTTTCAGCCTGCGGACCGGTTCCGGTCGCGCAGGCCGAAACAAGCTGCCTGCGCGATGCAGAATTGGCGGCCAGCCCGCGCGGCGAGGTCACGATGGGCGTGGCCGGGGGACATGGCGCATCTCGGGGCGTGACCGGAAAGGTCGAACTTGAGCTTTCGACCGATTACCTCGCCGGACGCGATCCTTCGGATGTCTTCAACCGCTGCGTCATGCGACGTTCGGGGCAGTTGCCGACCCGTTCCCTGTATGACCATCCCGATTGGCGGGGCTGATCATGTCGGCGGAACATATATCCGGTTCCGGCGGGCGGCGGCGACTGATCATGCATCTGGGCGTGCACAAGACCAGCAGCACAGCCATCCAGCGGCATCTGTATCGCAATGCGCAGACGCTGTCGGACAGGCTGATCGTGCGCACACCAGTTCCGCAGACGCCGATGCAGGCGCTGGGTCAGGCGGCGATGCGCTTCAGCCTGACCCCGAGTTCCGATACCGAAACCTTGCTGAAGGTCGCTCTTGGCGAGGTTCTGGACAGTCTGCCCGACAATGATCTGCCGGTGCTGATCAGCCATGAAAATGTGGCAGGTGCACCGCCGGGCAAGGGAGGAGAGACACGTCTCTATCCTGCGTTGCCAAGAATAGCGGCGTTGATCCAGAAACGGGCGCGTGACTTCGATCTGTCCTTTGTCTTCTACAGCCGGGGCATGAAGTCTTGGCGGTCCAGCCTTTGGGCGCAGATCGTGCGCAGCGAAGGCTATGATCGTGAATTCAGCGTGTTCGCGCGCGAGACCCAGGACTTGCCGGGTTGGGGCGATCTGCGCAAACGTATGGCTTCGGCTGTGGGGGGAGATCATGTCGTCCGGTTCCGGCTGGAGGATGAAGAATCCTTTGCCCGCCCGGGCACGCAATTGCTGCGCCATGCCGGTTTGTCCGACGAGCAGATCGCCGCCCTGCCTGAGCTGTCGGGGTCCTCGAATGAGAGACTCCGCCCCGCAGCAACCGAATTCATTCGGCAAGTCAATGGCTTGTCATTAAATCCTCATGCGCGAAAGAAGGTGGCCGATCTGGTCGCCGAGGCGCAAAACCTGTTCACGGCCGAGACGCCGTCCGAAGGCGCTCTTTGAAAGGAGTAACCCATGGTTCAGCTTACACTTCCCAAGAACAGCCAGATTCGTGTCGGGAAAACCTGGCCCAAGCCCGAGGGTGCCACCAACGTCAAGAAATTCCAGATCTATCGTTGGGATCCCGATACCGGTGAGAACCCGCGGCTGGACACCTATTTCGTCGATCTGGACAAATGCGGACCGATGGTTCTGGACGCGCTGATCAAGATCAAGAACGAGATCGATCCGACGCTGTCCTTCCGCCGCTCTTGCCGCGAGGGGATCTGCGGTTCCTGTGCGATGAACATCGGTGGCGGCAACCATCTGGCCTGTATCTATGGGATTGATGAGGTCGAGGGCGACATCGCGATCTATCCGCTGCCGCATATGCCGGTCGTCAAGGATTTGGTGCCGGACCTGACGCATTTCTATGCGCAACATGCCTCGGTAAACCCCTATCTGGTGACGAAATCCCCGACGCCGGCCAAGGAGTGGAAGCAGTCGATCGAGGACCGCAAGAAGCTGGACGGTCTGTATGAGTGCATCCTCTGTGCATCCTGTTCGACGGCTTGCCCGTCCTATTGGTGGAATGGCGATCGCTACCTAGGCCCCGCCGCGCTGCTGCATGCCTATCGCTGGATCATCGACAGCCGTGACGAGTCGACGGGTGAACGGCTGGATGGGCTGGAAGACCCATTCAAGCTGTATCGCTGCCATACGATCATGAATTGCACCAACACCTGCCCGAAAGGCCTGAACCCGGCCAAGGCCATTGCCTCGATCAAACACATGATGGTTGATCGGGTCGTGTGATCCGGCCTTTTGGTTCCGGGCATCTGCCGATGACATGAGCGGGCTTTCCACCCGGCCTTGCACGCAAATCAGCCGCGTCGAGATCGTCGCGGCTGAATCATGTCGGGCAACATGAGCTTGTTTGGACAGGCAGGCGAATCCTGTCTTTACGTGATGTGCAAAGGGTTTGATCCGTGGCGGTCGCCCAGCCGTGCCGTCTTGAATGATACCTGCTGCTGCAGGTCATGGCCCAGGGTAAGGCGCTATTCGGTTAGACAGGATTGCTGCTGAACTGAGGCTGACGTGAATGGCCCGAACAACTGTCAGGTCCGGCCCAAGGTGGCCCCAGTTGTCCAAGTGGAAACATCGCGGAACGGGATCAAACGCTTACCATTCGTAGATCTCGATGCTGGTTGCCACGATCTGATAGCCGATCTCGGCAATTTCTGTCGATTGCAGTCTGGTGCTGAGACGACCATAGACCCAGACCGCATCCCAGAGGTTTTCCGAGGGCCAAGGCGTGGCGGTCGTCACGAAAACAAGTTGGTTTGGCGGAGGAGGGGGGACGTGGATGCAGGCCCCCACATATGGCACCAGGATGAAGCGCGAGACCCCGTCAGCATCCGTGTCGAGCGGGATGATATAACCGGGAAGCTTCACGGAAACACCGTCCAGGGCCGTGTTCAGCTTGGTCGCATTCTCGTCGAAGATCGGCTTCCAGGTGTCGGCCTGCTCATCGATCTCGCCGTCACCAATGATTTCCGAATAGGGGACGCCGGGCGGAATCAGATCATCCCAGGTGATTTCGCGAAACGGCGATGCCATCACACCGCAAGGCAGCAATGCTCCCGCCCCGGCGGTGAGCATGAACTGACGGCGTGTGAATCGGGGAATAATCATCATATCCTGACCATCATGCCATCTGCGAGAGAGAGGCGATAGGCCCTGATCGCTGGCAAGAGGCTGGCCAGACCTGCGGCGCCGATCACAGTTGCGAGAACCCAGACTTCGCGGGCGGCGGGCGGGTTGATGGGCAGCCAGATGCCGAAAGCCGTATCGATCCACGGCTGCACCAGCGCCAGCCCCAGGTAGAGAATCGCTATGCCGAGCGCAGCGCCCGCCGCCGCCATGAGCATGGCTTCGAGAACGAGAAGACCGAGAATCGTTGCAGGACGTGCGCCCATTGCCCGCCAGATCGCCATTTCGCGCCGGCGTTCGTTGAGGCCGGAGAAGATCATCGCCATCATTCCCAGAAGCGCGGTGACCACGACCATCACCGAGACGGCCATCAGCGCCGTTTCCGCGACACCCACGATCTGCCAGAGCTCGCCAAGCGCGACCCCCGGCAGGACCGCCAGCAGGGGTTCCTCGGGGTATTCATTGATCCACCGTTGCAAAGAGAAGATCTGCAATCGCGACCTTACGCCAACCAGTGCCGCCGTGACCGCCGAAGGTGTCAGGTCCATCGTCCTGATGACTTCGACCGGCGTCGTCTGGCCCGGTCTATGTGCGCCGGACTGCCAGTCGACATGGATCGCCTCGATGGCCTCGAGACTGACGATCACCGTTCGGTCTACGGGCGTGCCGGTCTTGGCGATGATCCCCGCGACGCGGAACGGTTGGTCGTCATGCGCCGTAAAGGATGCCAGCCCGTGCGAGACGATGATCGGATCGCCGACCTCATAACCCAATGTCGCCGCCACATCTGCGCCGATGACGGCGTCGTATAGATCGTCAAGGCCATGGCCAGTCGGGATGTCAAGCGATCGGCCCCCGCGATAGCTGTAGTGCTCGAAGAAAGCCTGCGTCGTGCCCATCACCCGGAACTGGCGATGGCTGTCGCCCAGTGAAATAGGTACGATCCAGTCCACCTCGGGGCGTGCGGCGATGTCCTGATAGCTTTCCCAGGTCACGTTGTTCGTCGCATTGCCGATGCGAAAGACGGAATAGAGAAGAAGTTGCACCGCGCCAGAGCGCGCCCCCACGATCAGATCAGTCCCGGAAATCGTATCGGCAAAGCTTGCACGTGCCCCCGTGCGCATCTTTTCGACCCCGAGAAACAGCGCGACGGACAGCGCGATGGCCAGCACTGTCATGCCGACGGTCAGCGCCCGCGCAAGAAGCGATCCGATGGCGAGGCGGAGGATCATGTGGCAAGCCTTTCGGTGGTCACGATGTCTTCAAGCCGGATGATCCGGTCGAAACGCCCGCCAAGGCGTTCGTCGTGGCTGACCATCAGCAAGGACGACCCCAGCTTGTCCGCCTGACCGAAGAGCAGGCTCAGGAAGCTGTCCTGTGTTCCGGCATCCAGCGCCGAGGTCGGTTCGTCCGCGACGATCAGCGGCGGGGCCCCGATCAACGCACGCGCCACGGCGACGCGCTGCTGCTGACCCACACTCAGCCGTCCTGCCTGTGTCGCCAGAACGTCGCCCGGCAGGCCCAGTGCAGCGCAGAGCCGCGCGGCCTCGTCGCGCGCGTCGCCAGCCCGCGCCCTGCGTTCGGGCGCAAAGCGCAGTGGCAACAGGATATTGTCCGCCACCCTCGCATAGGGGAGCAGGTTGAACTGCTGGAAGATCACGCCAATCCTTTCGGCGCGGAACCGGTCGCGGGCACCTGAGCGCAAGGCACCAAGGTCGGTCCCGTCGACGACAACGTTTCCCCTGTCCGCGGCGACAATTCCGCAGACCAGAGACAGGAACGTGGATTTCCCCGAGCCGCTTGCACCAAGCAGCAGGACGCTTTCGCCCAGGTCCACCGTGAAGGACGGGCAGGCAAGCGAGAACCCGCCCCGCCCAGGCCAGGCGAAGGTGACATCGGTCAGGGCAACGGCGGGTTCAGCCATGTTCAGTTCAGCAACAGTTCCGGTGCATCGCGGCCGATTTCGGCCGACCCGGCACCCGCAGCGGTGACAAACTGCGCCTCGATTTCTTGTGCGTTCTGGAAACGCTCGAAGAACGGGAAACCCACCGTTGCCAGTTCATCGGGATGCGCACATGTGAAGATGTATCGCAGGTGGAACTCGCTGTGGCTGGCGCCTTCCTCGTGGTGGTGATCCTCGCCTTCAGCATGATCACCATGATCATGTGCTTCCCCGTGATCATGCGCCTCATCATGTGGCTCGCCCTTGGCGTGGTCATGATGGTCCGCTTCTTCGCCATGGTCGTGGTCTTCATGCTCGGCGTGGTCATGCTCGCCACCGTGCAAATGCACCAGGACTTCGCCCAGCCGGCACTCGGCAGCCTCGGGGAGGGCGACGACGTTCTCGGGCAGCAGCAGGGTGCGGATTGCGGCCTCGACGGCATCCTTGTCTGCATCCGTGCTTGCCTCATATTCGAATCCGACGATATCCATGCCGGGCGAGAGCAGGTTCATTTCGAGGATGTTGCCCTCGACGGCAAGTTCGAGGGTGCTGACACCGTGCACATGGGCGTCCATGTGACGCGTCTCCTGCGCCATGAGCGGCGCGGCGGCGACGGTGGCCAAGACTGCCATCCGGATGGTTTTCATGATCTGTCCTTTCATTCCATTGGTCGATTTTATCGCGCTTCAATGCAACCCCGAAGCGACACGGCGGTGGGAAAAGGCGTTGGCGGACGGACGCGGATTGCCCGGAACACCAAGCGTCAGAACGGTATCGGACGTATGCCGTATCAGCGCCGCGTCATGGCTGACCAGCATCAGTGCCGTGCCATCCCGTTGTGTCGTTTCGGTCAGAAGCGCGATCACCCGCGCCTGCGTGATCGGGCCCAGCCGCGAGGTCGGCTCATCCGCGAAGATGAAGCTGGGGTTCCTGAGCAGGACCCGCAGAAGTGAAAGGCGCTGCAATTCGCCCCCGGAAACGGCGCCGGGCCGACGTTTCAAAAGCCCGGCATCAAGGCCGAGCCGGTCCAGCAAGTTCTCGACATCGCCCTGACGCGCGCCCGAAAGCCGCGCGGTATCGGCGATGGTCTGGCCAAGGGTGCGCCTGCCGGGAAAGGCCGAAACCGGATCCTGATAAAGCTTCTGAAAATCATGCGGATGGGGACCGGGACGGCGCGATATCGTTCCCCGGTCTGGTCCGATCAATCCAAGAAGCGCATCGCCCAAAGAGGATTTGCCACAGCCCGAGGGGCCGGTCACACCGAAGACCCCGCCCTGCATGACGTCAAGAGAGACACCGGAAAAGAGCATTTTTCCGCCGCGAGACAGGCTGATATCTCTTGCCGAGACCACCGCAGGACCGCCACGAGCGGCAGAGGGCCGCGGAATCCAGCATTCGGGATCGGCGGCGAAGAATTCCTTGGTATAGGCATCCTTGGGGTTGGCAAAGAGTGTCTCGGTTGCGCCGCGTTCCACGACCCTGCCAGCGCGCAGGACGATCATCCGGCCACCGAGTTGCCGGGCGAGGGCCAGATCATGGGTGATCACCAAGAGCCCGCCAGTCTCTCCCATTTCGGACAAAAGAAGCGAGGCCACGTCGTCCCGGCGTGCAGCGTCCAGCCCCTTGGTGGGCTCATCCGCGATCACGATCCGGGCACCACCCGCGCGTGCGGCGGCGATTGCCACGCGCTGAGCCATCCCGCCGGAAAGTTCGTGCGGATACCGTGCCTCTGCCCCGGCAAGTCCGAGCGCTGCCAGATCCGCCATTGCCTGCCTTCGCGCGTCGCTGCGACGCAGACCCCGCACGATCTCATGGGTTTCGGCGACCTGGTCCCGCGCAGGCATCAGCGGATCAAGCGAGAGCCAAGGTTCCTGCGGCAGCACCCCGATCTTGCGTCCCCAGAGCCCGCGAAACCGCTCTGGCGCGCCCGGATTCAAGACCTGCGTGCCAATGGCGACCCGGCCCTTGGCATGAAGCTCGGGGGGCAGCGTGCCCATGAGCGCCTGCGCCATCAGGCTTTTGCCAGAACCGGTTTCGCCCAGGATCACCAGCGGCTCTCCGGGGGAAAGCTGCAGCGATACCGGCTCCAGAAGGGTTGATTTTCCGTCCTGCACCGAAATGTCTTCAGCTTTCAGAAGGGTCATGTCCTGCGGCTCCCGGCCAGAAGGGTGAGGCCCAGAAGCAGGGCGAAAGTGGCAATCACCGGCGAAAGCAGGGCCAGTGGCGCCTCACGCCAATAAGGCAGAAGTTCGACCATCATCAGGCCCAGTTCGGGTGTCGGCGCGGGCATGCCCACATGCACGAAGCCCAAAGCGGCAATCGCCATGATGGCCGTCGCCGTCCCGAAGGCGGCGGCAGTCAGCATCATCGGCGCGATTTCGGGCCAGACATGAACGCGGAACAGATACGCAGGGCCAAATCCAAGCAATCGCGACGCCTGCACCGCCGGTGAGGCCAGGGTTTCGCGCGTCGCGGCGCGGGTCAGTCTGAAAAATTCCACCCAGAGCACCAGCGACAAACCGGCCCAGAATCCGAGAGCCGTTCCAGGCACCATCGCCAGCACGATCAGCACCAGCAGAAGTCCCGGAAGCGCCAGCAAGGCATCTGCCAACATGGTCAGGAGGCGGTCGATCCACCCGCCCCGCGCCGCCGCCAGCGTCCCCACAGCAGCAACCCGGCTGTCCCCGCCGTCGCAACCGACGCCAGGGCGATCAGCGGCGACAGGCGCAATGCCTGCGCGAGCCGATGATAGACAGAGCGTCCGAGATGGTCGTATCCCAGCGGCGCAGCCGCCTCTGGCCCCGCCAGGGCCTTCATCAGAGATTGCGCGAAAGGATCCCCTGGGACCATCAGCGGTCCAAGCGCGGCGAAGAGAACCACTGCCATGATGCAGGCACCGCCGATCACGCGCGCCACGGGCTGTCCGGGATCATGCTTCTCATATGTTTCCAGAACGCTCATGCCATCCCCCGTGGATCCAGTCGGCGTATGGCCAGATCGATTGCGGCATTGACGACGACAAAGCCCAGACCGAGCACCAGGGCCGTTCCCTGCACCATCGGCACATCGCGCGAGAAGATCGCATGCACCAGCGCATGTCCGATACCCGGCCAGCCAAAGATCGATTCAACGATGATGACGCCTTCGACCAGCGTCACGAACTGCAGACCCAGATAGGTGATGAGGGGCACCGCGACATTGCGCAATTCCTGATGGCGCTGGTGCTGATCGTCCTGATCGCGGTGCAACTGCGGTGGCTGCCTGCCGCCGGGCACGGCGAGGCGCGGCATTTCATCCTGCCCAGCCTGACGCTGGCCCTGGGCCTTGCCGCCGTGAATGCCCGCATCGCGCGGGACGCGATGGCGCGCATCGCCGAGATGCCGTTCTGGCGTTTCGCGCAATGGAAAGGGCTGTCACAGCCCCAGACCTTGATCCGTCACGGCCTGCGGCACCGCCTTCAGCCCCGTGGAGACGACCAGCAACATGCGATCCAGGAGTCCGCCAGCCCTGAGCCCGGCCAGAATCCCCAGCGGTGGTCCGATCAGCAGTGACAGCAGTATCGCCATGAGCGCCAGAGAGACGGATGCGCCAAGCTGATGGGCAATCTCGGCCGCCACCGGCTGGCCGGTCACAAGAGAGTTTCCGAAATCGAGTCGCGCCAGATCTCCGAGCCATTGCATGAGCGCCGGCAGGGCCGGTCCGTCCAGCCCCAGTTCCTGTCTTACCGCCTCGGCTGCGGCTGCGTTGACGTTGTCATAGCCATAGCGCCCGGCGGCAATGCGCCAGGCGGCATCTCCGGGCAGGCTGCGCATCATCGCGAAAGTCGCAGTCCCGATCAGGACTGCAACCATGATCGCCTGCACCAGCCGGGAGGCAACTGCGCTCATTCCGCCCACCTCATGTCCTGCAGGCCAAAGCTGCGCTCGAATGGATCGATGGTCGCACCCTCGACCTTGTCCGAGACGGCCAGGGTTTGCTGATACCAGGCGATCGGAATGATCGGCAGTTCGTCCTGCAGGATGGCGGCGGCCTCGGCACGGTCCGCATCGTCACCCTCACCGCGCGCAATCCCACCGACCAGTGTTGCGAATTCCTCGTTGTGCCAGTTCATGGCTCCCCAGTCGCCGTTCCCCACATAGTCGGATAGCACCGTGCCAATCGGATCCGGGATCAGCGAGAAGTTGCGGGCCACCAGACCAAGTTCCAGCGTGCCGTTCTGATGGCCCGCCGGGATTTCGGATGAATTGGTGGTGTTGATCGTCAGTTCCACGCCGATCTGACGGAATTGCTGTTCGAGCACGGCGGCAACAAGCGGCAGTTCCGGACGGTCGGGATATGTTGTCAGAGTCAGGGTGAAGCGTTCGCCGTCGCGGGTCAGGATGCCGTCGCTGCCCTGCAGCCAGCCAAGGCCCTCCAGAAGCGCCCGAGCCTCCTCGACGTCATGTCCAAGTGGGGGAAGCGCGTCGTCATGCCAGCCTGCGACCGAGGGCGGGAAGAGTTGCGTCGCGCCCTGGGGGTAGCGCAGCACGGCTCGGGCAATTCCCTCGCGGTCGATGGCAAGGCTCCGCGCGCGGCGGGCTTCGGGCTGGGACAGGAAGGGATGTCCCGCGTTAACCACGGCATCGGCGGTCATTGCCGTGTCGTCGTGGAATCTCACCCCATCTTGCAGGGTGAAGGTCCAGCTCAACCCGTCTTCGGCAACCTGCCAGTCGCTGGCCAGACCGGGGGTCAATCGTCCGTCAGCCTCGGCATTCACAAGAGTCTCGGAGATCCCCATCCGGGTGAAGATATAGCCGCTGATCGAGGGCTCGGGCCCCTGAATCTCGAACTGGGCGGCGACATCCAGCGTCTCGCCAGATCGTGCAACCGCCGGGCTGGCAAGCATCGCGAGAACTGCGGTTGTTGTCAGAATGGAACGGGTCATCATCGGCTTTCGTGTTCATGGGACGTTTGGCCGCCGACGCACGGCGGGAATGGGTCATTGGCAAGGCCAAGGCATTTCATCTCGGTCCGGTCCAATCTTGCCAGAATCGCTTCGACAGGTTCGCCCTCCAAGCGCGCCCGCATCCAGATGCGACGGCAGGACGCGGGTGACCACGGCATCGCGGCCTCGGCCAACCAGCGGCGCAGGGGGCATGGCAGGGTGTCGAAGGTGCGCATGGGGTCCTCGGCGCGGCTTCGTCTCCTGAGCCTGGTCGCTCCAAGGTTGGATGGACGTCTCATCAGCTGATCTCGGCCTCGCCAGCGGGATCGATCACGACGAGCAGCCGCGGGCTGCCTGCGTCGCGCGGCGGCGAACGGTGAAGGATGGCGGCGCGCCCTTGCCCCGGCCAGAGCTTGCCACGGAACAGACCGACAGCACCGCGTGCCATCCGGTGAATGGACCGTGGCGCGACATCAGGCCCGACGGCACCATATTCGGTGCCGGGGCCGCGCAGGGTGCAGAGCAGCCGTCCGGGCACGGCATCGACATGCCATTTCGGACAGGGCTGGCCTTCGGTAACGTCAAGGCGAATTTCCAGCAATGGCGAGGTAAAGACCCGCATGGCATGTGCTGCAAGTGCCTCGACATCAGCGGCCAGAAGCGCGGCGCATGCACCCGCTCCCGTCGCCTCGCAGGCCTCATGGACTGCCCCGGCGACGCTGGCGGGACCAAGGCGGCGGCGAAGCCGCGGCAGACGGTCCGCCGGCAGCAGGTCGAGCGGGCTTGCAAGGTCTTCATTCAACGAGCGGTTCCACAAGGCAAGCGATACGCCCGGCGTTCCAATCGTCAGGAGCACCTGCGGATCGCTGCTGCTGTTCACTGCTGCGGCAATCGAAGGCAGGACCGTCGTCATGCCGCCGCCACGCGCTGCCAGGACGGGAAGGGATCAGGCAGATCGGGAAGTGCATCCGGGCCCTGTGCCAGATGTTCGGGGACCAGGCAGCCATCCAGTCGGGACTTCAGCCGGGGCCAGTCGATCCCCGCTCCGATGAAGACGATTTCCTGACGACGATCTCCCCATGGCTCGACCCAATGCTCAGCCAGATAGGCCCGACCACTCTCGTGATCCGGCCACCGGTCCTTCGGCACCGATGCCCACCAGGTGCCGAGCGGCTTGATCGACGACAGCGCTCCGGCCAGCGAGAATTCCGCGACCCAATCAGGCCGCGTCGCGATCCAGAAATGTCCCTTGGCGCGGATCACGCCGGGCAGTTCACCGTTGAGGACGGCAAGAACCTTTTCCGGTGCAAAGGGCCGCCGGGCGCGGTAAACATGGGATGCGACACCGTATTCCTCGGTTTCGGGCACATGGTCGGCAAAGCCGTAAAGCTCTTTTGCCCACATCGGATGTTCATGCGCCTTGTCGAAATCGAAGAGCCCGGTATCAAGGATCTTCTCCGCGGGCACTTCCGAATGGTTTGTCTCGATGATCTGCGCGTCGGCGTTCAGGCTGCGGATGATCTTGCGCGCCGCATCGGTCTGTTCAGGGCCTGCATCCGCGACCTTGTTCAGAATGACCACATCCGCGAACTCGATCTGCTCGACCAGCAGGTTGACCAGGGTGCGGTCGTCCTCTTCACCCAGAGTCTCCCCCCGGTCGCGAAGAAAGTCGTGGCTGGAATAGTCGCGCAGCAGGTTCGCGGCATCGACAACCGTCACCATCGTGTCCAGTCGCGCGACATCCGAGAGGCTCTCGCCCATCTCGTCCCGAAAGTCGAAGGTCGCGGCAACGGGAAGCGGTTCCGAGATGCCGGTCGATTCGATCAGAAGATAATCAAAGCGCCCTTCGGAGGCGAGGCGGCGCACCTCAATCAGCAGGTCGTCGCGAAGTGTACAGCAGATGCAGCCATTCGACATCTCGACCAAAGTCTCGTCGGTGCGGGAAAGTTCGGTATCGGCGCGCACGAGATCGGCGTCGATATTGACCTCGGACATGTCGTTGACGATCACCGCGACGCGTCGGCCATCACGGTTGTTCAGCACGCGGTTCAGAAGCGTCGTCTTGCCGGCACCAAGAAAGCCGGAAAGGACGGTCACGGGAAGGCGGGAGTCGGTCATGCAGCGGTCTCCATGGCGGGAACGGGAAGATGCCGCGAGGCGGGGCAGGCTGTTTCTGCCTGCGCCCCGTCAGCGAGTGTAAAATTGGTCGTTGAAGTCCGGTGAGGGGCTGGCGCGAGTAAAGCGATGCATCGCGCCATCGTCGGGGCATGGCCAATGGGTCCAGTCCGATATCCAGGTTTTCGAACTCATCCCGGATCTTGCATGTCGTCGTCGTGGAACCGCGTTTTCAGGAACATCAACAACTTAAATCTGAATCTGGATGCCTTGTTCTCATGCGAAATCCCTCTGGGTCGAAATCTGATTCTTTTGTTATCGTATAACATAACATCCCGCAACCGCTTTCATCACCCGGATATCTTGGCAACGGCCCAATCGTATGGCTGCGGGTCCAGTTTCTCGGCGCTCCCGGATGGGGCTTGGCGCCTCGGACATCAGCTTGGCGATGAAGGTCTGCACCCGTACTTTCGGAAGGGGGCCCCACCATGAATCCGTTCATTACCCGGCGCCTGACCCCGTGGACGGGACCGGTTATCGTGACGGTGATTGTTTGATGGCAAGCAGCCCATAGGTTTCGCGACGTGCTCTCGGCCATCGCACGGACTGGTCACAGCGGGCGGTGATCAGTCACTTCTTCAGATGAAAAAAGCCGGCATCTGCCAGGGCCCTGTCAAGCGTTTCGCAATGACAGTGCTGCGCGTCCGATGCCCTGCGCCGCATGCGCATGTTCAGATCAGAGGCAAAGGGTGGCCGAACTGACGGTTGTTGTCCCCGGCCTGAATTTGGATGGCATTGGCGGCAGGGCAGCAATGATGATGCCCTGCCGCCTGTTTTCAGCCCTCGATCCGCGTGAAATCGGCGATCTGGCGGCCTGCCTCGCGGATACGGCTGAGCAGGTTCAGGCGATTGCGCCGGACAATCTGGTTGTCGGTATTGACCTGAACTGCCTCGAAGAAGGCGTCGACCGGGCCGCGCAGGGCAGCGATGGCCGTCATGGCGGCGGGGAAATCCTCGGTCGTCATGGCCTGCTTGATGGCGGGTTCGGCGGTGTCCAGCGCGGCGAAGAGGGCGCGCTCTTCGTCGGTTTCGGCAAATTTCACATCGGCGCCAAAGCTGTATTCGACGCCGTCCTTTTCCTCGGCCTGCGTCAGGATGTTGCTGGCGCGTTTGATGCCTTGGGTCAGGTTCTGACCGTCATCGGTGGCCAGCATGTCGTTCAGCGCGGTCGCGCGGTTGACGACAAGGACGAGGTCGTCATTGCCCGGTTGGGCAAGAACGGCGTCGATGATGTCGTGGCGGATGCCCTGATCGCGAAGATAGACCTTGAGGCGGTCGTGAAGGAAGGAGAGGAGGGTTTGAGGGTTGGATGCTTTCGTCGCTTTCCTTGCGCTCAGTTTGGCAACAAGTTCCTGCGATTTCGTTTCGCGTTCTTCCTCGGTCGTGAGGGCGTGGCGGATCTCATCTTTCATCGAGCGCAGGTCCGCTGCGTCGACGCCCAACCAATTGGCTGCTGACTCGGCTTCTTCTGCATCCTCCTCCATGAAACGGCGCAATTCCTGGAAGTAATGCTTGATCGTTGCGCTAGAGGTGAGGGTCACAAGATCGAGGCGCGCTTCATTTTGCAACACCAGCCGAATAACCCCCAATGCGGCGCGGCGCAGCGCGAAGGGGTCTTTGGAGCCGGTCGGTTTCTCGTCAATCGCCCAGAACCCGGTCAGCGTGTCGATCTTGTCAGCCAATGCGACGGCGACCGAAACAGGCGCAGTCGGCACATCGTCGGACGGTCCCAGCGGCGAATAGTGGTCGCGGGCGGCATCGGCGACGGCTTCGGGATGGCCTGCGGCCAGGGCATAGTAGCGCCCCATGATGCCCTGCAGTTCCGGGAACTCGCCAACCATGGCGCTGCGCAGGTCCAGCTTGGCCAGTTTCGCGGCCAGTTCGGCCTGCTCGGGATCGGCACCGACCAGCGGGGCGATCTCGCGCGCCAGCGCGGCAATGCGGGAAATGCGATCGGCCTGACTGCCCAGCTTGTTGTGGAAGGTCACGGATTTCAGGCCCTCGGCCCAGATTTCCATGCCTGCCTTGGCCTCGCGCAGGTCGTTTTCATAGAAGAAGGCCGCATCAGACAGGCGCGCGGCCAGAACGCGCTGGTTGCCGGACAGGATTGCCGCGCCATCATCGGGGGTCTCGATATTGGCGACGGTGACAAAGCCCTCGATCCGGCCGGTTCCGGGGTTGCGGGCCGAGAAGAACTTCTGATGCTCTTTCATCGAGGTCTGCAACACCTCGGGGGGCAGGTCGAGGAAGCGGTCCTCGATCACGCCCATCAGCGGCACGGGCCATTCGACGAGGCCGGCAACCTCGGCCATCAGCCCTTCGTCGGGCATGATTTCCCAGCCTCGCGCAAAGGCGAGATTCTCGGCCTGCTGGCGGATGGCGGCTTCGCGTTCGGCCGGGTCGATCATCACGCAGGCCCGGCGCAGCTTGGCGGCATAATCGTCAAAGCTGGTCACGGTGAAGCTGTCGGGGGCCATGAAACGGTGGCCGCGGGTGCTGTTGCCGGCGGCAATGCCGTCCACGGTCAGCGGTACGACCTGCGCGCCTGAATCATCGGACAGGATGCAAAGGATCGAATGCAGCGGGCGGACCCAGCGCAGATTGCCCGCGCCCCAGCGCATGGATTTCGGCCAGGGGAAATTGCGGATCGCATGTTCCAGCGCTTCGGCCACGATATCGGCGGCGGGGCGACCAGGGTTCTCGATGGTGGCGAACCAGACCTGGCCCTTCTTGTCGTCGCGGACCTCAAGTTGATCGCGGGTCAGCCCGGTCGAGCGCAGAAAGCCTTCCAGCGCCTTTTCGGGGGCATCGACGCGGGGGCCCTTGCGCTCTTCGCGCGTGGTGGGGCTGTGGTCGGTCAGCCCCTCGACGGTCAACGTCAGGCGGCGCGGGGTCGAGAAGGTCCCGGCGCTGGCATAGGTCAGCCCTGCCTCGACCAATGCATCGGTCACCAGACGCAGCAGATCTTTGCGCGCGCGCGCCTGCATCCGGGCGGGGATTTCCTCGGAAAAGAGTTCGATCAGCAAGTCGGGCATCAGTCCATCACTCCGCGTTCCGGGGTCTTGTCATTGAATTGGTGCCAGCCATAGATCCGGCCATCGGGATAGACCGCCAGAATGCGGTCCACATCCGGGCGGATTTCGGACTGGCTGAGGATTGCGATGGCGGCACCGCTTTCCAGATCGCTGCCAATGCTGGCGGCGTCATAGCAATCGAACCAGCCCGGTCCGTTCAGGGGCTGGGGATCGTCAAAGGGGATCACATCGCCGGGCAAGGGGCCGTCAAGGCGCAGGCAGGCCCGCCAGCGCAGCGGAGAGCTGTTGGCGTCGATACCTTCGAATGAGCTTGCGTTCAGGGGCACGGGACCGCTGGTCGTCTGGACCAGCACCTGTGCGGCCGGGCTGTCGGGATCGATCCGGTCGTAGAAACCGTATTCCTGAGCATACCACATCCCCACGCCCGCCGCAGCCATGGAGCCGATCAGGGCAAGGCCGACGATCTTGCCGTTCACGCCGTCACCCCTGCCGCCTCGGTGGTCAGGAACAGATCGGCGCAGCTTTTGGCCAATGCCCGCACGCGACCGATATAGGCCTGACGTTCGGTGACGCTGATCACACCGCGCGCGTCCAGCAGGTTGAAGATATGGCTTGCCTTGATGCACTGGTCATAGGCGGGATGGGCCATGGGGATGCGGCGTCCCGCGCTGTCGGTTTCAGCGGCGGCAAGGATGCGGGCGCATTCGGCCTCGGCATCCTCGAAATGGCGGAACAGCATCTCGGTATCGGCCTGATCAAAGTTCCAGCGCGAATATTCCTGCTCGGTCTGGCGGAACACATCGCCATAGGTCAGCGGGATGGGCGCATCGGGGTCGTTGAAGGGCATGTCCATGACATGTTCCACGCCCAGCACATACATGGCCAGACGTTCCAGACCATAGGTCAACTCGCCCGATACGGGGCGACAGTCATGACCGCCGACCTGTTGGAAATAGGTGAACTGGCTGACCTCCATGCCGTCACACCAGACTTCCCATCCCAGACCCCAGGCCCCCAGGGTCGGGCTTTCCCAGTCATCCTCGACAAAGCGGACATCATGGATCATCGGGTCCAGACCAATGGCGCGCAGGCTGCCCAGATACAGTTCCTGCAGGTCTGGCGGGCTTGGTTTGATGATTGCCTGGTATTGATAGTAATGCTGAAGCCGGTTCGGATTTTCCCCGTAGCGGCCATCGGTGGGGCGGCGTGAGGGCTGCACATAGGCCGCCGCCCAGGGGCGCGCACCCAAGGAACGCAGCGTCGTTGCGGGGTGGAATGTCCCGGCACCGACCTCCATATCATAGGGTTGCAGCACAGCGCATCCCTGTGCCGCCCAGTAGTTCTGCAGGCGCAGGATGATTTCCTGAAAGCTGCGGGGTCGGTTGGGGCTGGTCATCGGGCCATCCTTTTGCATAGATCAGGCAAAGCGTTGGCGCCTTCTAGGCGCGGCGTACGACAGGGTCAATAAAGGCCCGAAAGACGAGGGGGGCACTTTGCCCCGAAAATGGAGAGCGGAATGCGGCGTTTGGCTTGGATCATGATGGCGGCAGGATTGCCGGCGACTGGATTTGCACAGGACGCGGTCATCCGGATCGAAGCCAAGCGGAGCGAGGCTGCGGCAGCGCAGGCGGCAGCGAACTGGGATGAGCGTTTTGACGATGTGGTGACCTTTGACCTGCCGCGCGGCTGGACTGCCATCGGATTGGGACCATTCTCGCCCGAAGAGGCTGAAAAGCGGTTGCAGGACATGAAATCCGCGCAGCAGATTCCACAGGACAGTTTTGTTGCCATTCCCGGTGATGATGTCATCCTGACCCCATTTGCGGCCGATGCCCGGGAAGCGCTGTCCGAAGGTGAACTGGCGCCCGCAGCCAAAGACACGGCTACGCCGGTCGAACTGCCAACCGGCAGCTATATTCGTCTGCAATCGCTTCAATCCGAGGCCGAGGCCCGCGATGCGCTGGAAGAATGGCGCAAGACTTTCCCGGCCGCCGGGCTGTGGGCGCTGGGAAATGGCTGGTATTCCGTTGCCCTTGGCCCGATGACGCCCGAGGCGGCGCAAGGCTGGCTGAGGGCCTTCAATGCCAGCGGTGATGTGCCCGGGGATGCCTTTGCCTCGGAAGCCGTCGAAATGGGCGATATCCTGATTGAAGGACAGGATCCGCAGCTCGGTCTTGGCGAGGCGGTCGCCTTGCCGCCGCTGGATCAGGTTCAGCGCGTCCTGAAATGGGCAGGCCGATATGATGGCGACATCGACGGCAAGACCGGCCCGATGACGCGAAAGGCCATTGCGACCGCCGTGTCGGATCTGCGGGTCTCGCCCGATGCGGGTGCGACGATCGCCGAGCTGATGCGTCAGCGGGATGCCTGGCGCGTCGAGATGGGGCTGAGCACGTTGCGCGACGAGGCAACCGGCCTTAGCTTGTCCGCCCCGATGGAGAAACTGAGCTTTGATCGCGCCGAACGGGCGCTGTCGATCTACAAGCCCAGAAACGGTTCGGGGGCGGCACTGATCCTGTTCAGCCAGCCGGGCGGTCAGCAGGAACTGCAGGATCTGGCGGGGCTGGTGACGGCGCTGGGGTGGGTGCCCCGGCCCGAACGAATGGTCGAGCGCGGCCACATCCTGCTGCGTGGTGCCAATGATGATCACATCAGCCATGCCGAAGGCTGGGTGCGTGACGGGCGTGCCGAGGGTTTCGTGCTGATCTGGCCCGGTTCGGATGCGCAGAATCAGGCCCGAATCGCGGCGGAAATCACCGACAGCCTGACGCGTCATGCGCCGGGCGCGAACGAAGCCCGTATCGCGGACCCGGCCACGGCGCTGACCCCCTGATCAAGGACGCCAGAATCGCGGCATCAGCAGGACCAGAACCGACACCAGTTCCAGCCGGCCAAGATACATCCCCAGGATCATCAGCCATTTGGACAGCGGCGGAAATTCCGCGACCGAGCCATTGGCGGTGATCTCGGGGCCCCATGCCGGGCCGACATTGGCGATGGCCGTCCAGGCAGCCGTAAGCGCGGTCTTGGGGTGCAGGCCAGAGAGCGACAGCGCGACGATCAACAGGCCGAAAGTCAGCATGAACAGCGTGAAGAAGGCCATGACCGAATTGACAACATCGCGATCCAGCGGGCGGCCCTCGTAGCGCAGGGGATAGACCCGATGGGGCGAATGCATCCGCCGCACCTGCGCGCGCACCGCCTGAAACAGCACCAGATAGCGAAATACCTTGACCGAGCAGCCGGTCGAACCGGTGCAGCCACCGATCAGCCCGACAATGATCAGGATCGCAAAGGGCAGATGCCCCCAGGCCATCATGTCGGTCGAAGCAAAGCCCGTTCCCGAGAAGGTCGAGATCGTGTTGAAGACGGTCTCGCGCACCAGCTCGATGGGATGAGCGTCCTGTTCCATGTAGATCAGCCGGTAGATGACGATGACCGCGCAGGCGTAGAATATCCAGCGCAGATAGGCGCGGACCTGTCGGTCCTGATACAGCGGCGTGAAATTTCCGCGCATTGCCTGCACCATGCGGATGAAGGGGATCGAGGCCAGCACCATGAAGATCGAGGCCGCCCATTCCGGGCCGCCCAGATAGGCCCCGAAACTGGCGTCATAATTCGAGAATCCGCCGGTCGAGCAGGTGGCCAGCGCATGGATGACCGCGTCAAAACCCGTCATGCCCAGCATGATATAGGTCAGGATGCAGGCCGCCGTCAGCATCACGTAGATGCGCGTCATCTCCGAGGCGATTTCACCGGCGCGCGGCAGGACCTTGCCAAGCGTGTCAAAGCCCTCGGAACGAAAGAACTGCATGCCGCCGACCTTCATCACCGGCAGAAAGACCATCGCCACGACGACAATCCCCAATCCACCCGACCATTGCAGGATGGCCCGCCACAGATGGGTGCCCTTGGGCAGGCCGTCCAGTCGGGGAAAGGCGGTGGTGCCGGTGGTCGTCACGCCCGACATCGCCTCGAAATAGGCATCGGACAGGCTGGCATGGGGGGCACCCAACATGAAGGGCAAGGCCCCGAAAATCGGCAGCACGGCCCATAGGCCCGATGTGATCATGAAGGCCTGCTGGATGGTCAGGGAATCATGTTTTCCCCGTGTGGCAATCGTGGTCAGAACCCCCAGAACCATGGTCAGTGCGCCACATTCCAGAAAGACGATCCAATGCGGATCGCCATGCCACATATCGACAATCATGGGCAAAGCCATCCCGGCACCCAGGGCTGAAACGATTTTTCCGATCGGGTGCGCGACGGGGCGAATATCTATCATAGGGTCTGATTGCCGCGCGACAGCGCTTGCGTCAAGCCGAACCCGATGAGGGCCAGGAGAGTGTGAGGCGGGATCAGGGCTGTTCGCGACCGGCCGGGGCAGCCAGCTTTCCGGGCATCATGGAAAACGGCGCGGCCTGCTTGAGATGGCTTTGCCGACAACCGGAAACATGATGGCATGAAAGGAAAATGACCGAATGGCCAGACCTTGTTAGGGATTTCGCCTTTGCGCAGGGACCGCAGCCGCGACCTCGCGGCGCATTGACGTCGTGGGGCCAGGACGTGAAGACCGCAGCATGAGCATTTCATCCTCTCGGGTTGCAGGAAAACTGCGCGAATTGACTGCGCCGCAAAAGCGGCAGATGCAGTTCGGCGCGCTGATGGTGGTTCTGGCTGAAATGCTGTGGCTGCCGCAGGCGGGAATTCTGGCCGCATCGCTGGGGGCGATGACGGCGGGAAGGACGCCCGACCTGTTCCTGACGGCGGGCGCTGTGCTGGGGCTTGGGCTGTTGCGTGCAGTTCTGGGCATGATCGCCGCGCGACAAAGCGAGATGGCAGCGGATGCGATCATCGCACAGGGCCGTGCAGAACTGCTGATGCGGGCGGAAAAGCGCGCACCCGGTGCCGATCTGCCCTCTTCAGCCGAAACAGCGGCGCTGCTGGTGGACAAGTTGGCCATGATGCGCGCCTATCTGCTGCGCTGGCAGGCGGCGAGGGCGCGGGTCATGGTGGTTCCGCTGTTGATCATGGCCGTCACATTTCCGGTCTCATGGGCGGCGGGGCTGATCCTGATGATCAGCGGGCCGCTCATCCCCGTGTTCATGGCCCTGATCGGCATGGCGGCCAAGGATGCCTCGGCCCGGCAGATGGACGAGATTTCCAACCTCAATTCCCTGTTGGTGGACCGTCTGGCCGCGCTGATTGATATCCGGTTGCTGGGGGCGCAGGATGCCATGCTGGAGGATTTCTCGACAAGGGCGGACCGCCTGCGCGTCAAGACCATGCAGGTGCTGCGCATCGCCTTTCTGTCCAGTGCCGTGCTGGAGCTGTTTGCGGCCCTGGGCGTGGCGATGATGGCTGTCTATATCGGTTTTACTCTGCTGGGACAGCTGGATTTCGGCAGTTGGGGGCAGGCTCTGCAACCGGCGGAAGGGATCTGGCTGCTCTTGCTGGCCCCGGCCTTTTTCCAGCCTCTGCGCGATCTGGCGGCGGCCTGGCATGACAGGGTGGCGGCGCAATCGGTGGCGGCAGAGTTGATCGGCGACGAAGATCGGCAACTGCCAACCATGCCGGGGCAGGGTGGTCGTGCCACGCCGATCACGGGGGATATTCACCTGCGCAACCTGATCCAGCGGGGCCGGGCCTATCCGGATCTGGATATCGCGGCGGGTGAAAGCGTGGCGATCACGGGTCCGACAGGCAGTGGCAAGACCACGTTGCTGTTGACGCTGGCGGGAATATTGCCGGCCTCGGGGGCGCTGCGCATCGGCGACAGGACCATTGACGAGGACGCGGCGGATGGTTGGCGCGAGTCACTGGCGCTGATCCCTCAACATGTGCATTTCCTTGATGCCTCACTGCGCTGGAACCTGACATTGGGTGCCGATTTCGATGATTCCAGCCTGGCCGAGGCGCTGAGAATCGCGCAGGCCGAACATATCCCCGCGCGACTGCCGCAGGGGCTGGATACGATTCTGGGAGAGCAGGGCGGTGGAGTTTCGGGTGGCGAGGCAAGGCGGCTGACCATCGCCCGTGCCGCGCTGTGGAACCGCCCCCATGTGCTGGCCGATGAGCCGACCGCCGATCTTGACGATCACACGGCCCGGGCGATCATCGCCGGTCTGCTGGCGATGCATGCGCGCGGGGCCAGCGTGATCGTGGCGACCCATGACCCGCGCCTGATCGAGGCAATGGACAGACGGGTGGATGTGACGCCATGACAGAGCTTTGGCAGATATTGCGACTGATCTGGCGCGCAAGACGGGCCGAGATGTCGCGGGCGTTGACACTGACGGTGGCCGTGATGCTGGCTGGACTGGCGCTGCTGGCGCTGTCGGGCTGGTTCATCGTTGCCGCAGGTATCGCCGGTCTGGCAGGCACCGGAGCGGTGTTCGATGTGTTTCGGCCCTCGGCCGGGATCCGCTTTCTGGCCATGGCCCGCACCGCAGGGCGCTATGGCGAGCGGCTCTTGTCCCATGATGCCACGCTCAAGGTCCTTGCCAGCCTGCGCGTGACATTGCTGTCGGGCCTGTCACAGGCCGGATATGCCACGCTTGTCCGTCTGCGTGGTGGCAAGGCGCTGAACCGGCTGACAGCGGATGTCGATGCGCTGGACGGCGTGGCGATCAGGCTGGTCTTCCCGGTGCTGGCCGGGCTTCTTGCCGCGCTGGCCAGCTTTGCGGCTCTGTGGATGCTGGTCGCGCCGGTTGTCGCGATCTGGGCGATCGGCAGCTATGTCGCAGGAACCGCGATTGCATTCACCTGGGGCGGGCGTTCCGCGGCCCCGGTTGCCGCATTGGCTGAAGATCTGCATCAGGACTTGCGCGCCGGAGTGATCGACCATCTGCGCGGACGGGTTCTCCTTGCGACGATGGGTCATCTGTCGGAAAGCCGACAGGCACTTTTGCAACTGGATCAGCAGGCTCGCGACACCGCCATGACGCAATCGCGGGTGGAATGGCGGGTCGCGGCGTTGTTGCAGGGCGTGGCCGCATTGACATTGGCGGGAACGATCCTGATTGCGGGCAGAATGGCTGTCGAGGCGCAGATCGGTGCCGCGCAGGCCGCGCTGGCGATCTTTGCCGCGCTGGCCCTGACCGAGCTGGGCGGAGCCATGCAGCGTGGTATTGCGGAACTGGGCCGCATGCGCAGCGCCGCGCGAAGAATCGTGCCGGCCCTGCAGCCCCAGCCTGAGCAGGTGCCCGCCCAGCCCTCGTTGCGGGTCGCAGGCGGCGGGTTGCAGTTGAAGTATGTCTCCGTCAGACCGATGCCCGGTGCTGCGCCTGTCATCCACCAATTCACCCTCTCCGTCGCGCCGGGAGAGACCGTCGCCCTGACTGGCCCCAGCGGATCGGGCAAGACGACGCTTCTGAACGCGATTTCCGGTTTGCTGCCCCTCGATGGCGGTCAAATCTGCCGGGACGGAAGACTGGGCTATCTGCCCCAACGGCCCGCCTTGATGGCCGGCAGCCTGCGGGACGCGCTGCATTTTGCCGCGCCGGACAGCGATGATCACGACAAAGACGCTGTTCTGGCGGTTTGCGCGCTGCCGGTCGCGCTGGATTACCAATTGGGAGAGGGCGGTTCCGGCCTGTCAGGTGGCGAATATCGGCGACTGGCGCTTGCGCGGGTGTTGATCCAGCGGCCCGACATCCTGTTGCTGGATGAGCCGACCGAGGGGCTGGATGCAGCAACTGCCGAAAGGGTTCTGCGTGGATTGCGCGACTGGTTGCCCGATTGCGCAATCCTGATCGCGGCGCATCGGCCAGCCGAAATGCGGCTGGCCGACCGTATCATCAGCCTTTAGCCGAACGCGATCTGCGCCCGCCACGACGTCCACTGCCCGCAGTGGACGAGGCATCCTTGCTGGCCTCGGCAAAGCTGGCGCCCTGTTCGACCGCCTCGATCACGCGCGCAAAGCGGATCCATTCGCCGCCATTGGGGTCATGGTCCATCAGCAGATTGGCAGCGCGGATGGCCTCCATCTCGACCATGCGTACGGGGTTCATGATGGCGCTGGTCATGCCCGCTCCGATGGCCATGGGCAGGAAGGCGGCATTGACCCCGTGGCGATGGGGCAGGCCAAAGCTGATATTGCTGGCCCCGCAGGTGGTATTCACGCCCAGTTCCTCGCGCAGACGGCGGACAAGGGAGAACACCTGCCGTCCGGCCGTGGCCATGGCGCCGACCGGCATGACCAGCGGATCCACAACGATATCATGGGCCGGGATGCCGAAATCGGCGGCGCGCTGGACGATCTTGCGCGCGACGGCAAAGCGGACATCGGGGTCTTCGCTGATGCCCGTGTCGTCATTGCTGATCGCGACAACCGGAACATCGTATTTCTTGATCAGCGGCAGGACCGTTTCCAGTCGATCTTCCTCGCCCGTGACGCTGTTGACCAGCGGGCGCCCCTGCGCTGTCTCCAGCCCGGCCTCAAGCGCGGCGGGAACCGAACTGTCGATGCAAAGCGGCACATCCACCAGTCCCTGGACCAGTTCGATCACCCTGCGCATCAGCGGCGGTTCGGTGATGTTGGGATCGGGGTTCGAGTTGTAGACCACCCCGGCATTCACATCCAGGACCATGGCACCACAGGCAACCTGCAGGACGGCATCGCGTTCGACGGTGGAAAAATCGCCCGCCTCCAGTTCTGCGGCCAGTTTCTTGCGGCCGGTCGGATTGATCCGTTCCCCGATGACGCAGAATGGCTCGTCAAAACCAATTGTCGCGGTCTTGGTCGCCGATTGAAGAACGGTTCGGGTCATGTATCACCTTTCATTCTGTTCGGGCCTTGTTCAGCCAGTCTGTCGAGGCCGATATTCCGCCAAGGGGAAAGAGATGGGCGGCGGAAATGGGGAAATCGGGATCATTCTGTCGGGCCTGCGCCAGCGCCGACACGAATTCGGTCGGTTCATAGGGGGTCAGCAGTTTCGTGACATCACGGGCACGGCGCTGCAACACGCGCAACGACGGGCCAACCCCGCACATGATCGCGAATTTCAGCATGGTCTGCAGTTTCGCCGGACCCGCGACACCAATCCGGATCGGCATGGAAATTCCCGCCTGCCGCAGCCTCTTGCCCCAGGCGATGACCGGCTCGGCTTCAAAGGCGAATTGGGTGACGATCTGGAATTCTGCATCGCTGCGCGCGGCGAAATCGGCTTTCCATTTCAGCGCACGCATTACCTCGGCCTCGCCGCCATCGGGGTCGATGTCGCGGTTTCCCTCGGGGTGGCCGGCAATGAAAAGCTGGCTGAAATCGCGAATGTGACCGCTGTCCAGCAATTGCATCGAATCGGAATAGGGGCCCTTGGCCTCTGCCAGTCCGCCAGCCAGCAACAGCAGACCCGAAGCGCCGCTGTCACGATAACCGCTGACCCAATCGCGCAGCGCGGCTTCATCTGGCAGCAGCCGCGCGGGCAGATGAGGCACGACGCGATACCCCTCGGCAGCCAGTCGCGAGACGGCGGCGCGCATGTCTTCGACCGCAGTGCCGTCAATATGGGCAACAAAGACCAGCGCGCCGGCGGGCAGATGGGGCCGCAGATCGGGAATCTTGTCCAGGGTGCGCGGCATGACCTCAAGCGAGGCATCCTGCAGGAACTCTGCCATCGCGGCATTCTGGGCAGGCGGAGAGCGAAAGCGCATCAGGGCCATCCTAGTCATCCTCATCTGCGGGCCGGAAACCGGCATTGTCGATCAATGCGCGAATCCTCTGGCTGTCGTATTCTGTCTCGATCTGCGCGGCGAGGCTGGCGGCATCCGGGGCATCCAGACTCTCGCGGCGCCATTGCGACAGGTAGTCATCCGTGCCGGAAAGCCCGGCCTTCATTGCCGCGCGGTCGATCGCCTGTTCAAAGCGTTCAGACAAGGACACACGGGTTGCGCCGCGGCCCTTTCCCTGCATCACCTGCGCCGGGATGTCGCGCCAGTATACCAGTGTCACGCTCGCCATCTGTCCACGTCCTTGCCGTCATGCGTCAAAGTTCGCACAGGAGTATTTCCGGAATGGTTCACTTGCGACCATGTGGATGGTCGTTTGCGACCTCCGGGTCATTTGCGGGCGCGGCCTCTTGTATGCGCATCGTCGGCAGGCTACCTTTCATTCAACTTACCATCGGAGGGCGTGTGTTATGGCGCCCAAGCGTCCTGCGGGTGCGGACGCGTTCCCGAGAAATGCGGTCGAGCCGTCGGTCACCCGCCATTCCGAGGAGGGGGCGCTTTATGCTGCCCTCGATCTCGGCACAAATTCGTGCCGGATGCTGATTGCGCGACCGCGCGGCAGTCAGTTTACGGTCGTGGACAGCTTCTCCAAGCCGGTTCAGCTTGGGCAGGGGCTGGAAGCTTCGGGACGCCTGTCCCGCAGCTCGATGGCGCGTACCGTTCACGCATTGCAGGTATGTCGGCGCAAGCTGGATCAGCATCAGGTGCGCAACATGCGGCTGGTCGCGACCGAGGCCTGCCGGCGGGCCCGCAACAGTCGCGATTTCCTGCGCACGATCCGGCGCGAGACCGGTCTGCCCTTCGAGGTGATCGGGGCCGAGGAAGAGGCACGCCTGGCAGTCATCTCCTGCGCGCCACTGGTCAGCCAGTCCACCGAGACGCTGATGGTCGTGGATATCGGTGGCGGTTCGACCGAGCTGGTCTGGATCGATCTTGAAGATGTCGAACCCAAGGAGCGTTCCCGTGCGATCATGCGGCTGTCTGATGGTTTCGGCAGCCCGCAGCCCGGTGGTGCGCGTGTGGTCGACTGGATCAGCGTGCCCCTGGGTGTTGCGACCCTGCGCGACCAGTTCGCGGATGTCGAGGAAGATCAGGGCCGTTTCGCGCTGATGAGCTGGTATTTCGAGGAACTTCTGTCCGATTTCGCGCCCTATGCCGATGGCTCGCCCGATGAGGGTTTCCAGATCATCGGGACATCAGGCACGGTCACGACGGTCGCGGCCAGCCATCTGGGTCTGCGCCGCTATGATCGCACCAAGGTGGACGGCCTGGAAATGACCAGTGACCAGATCGACAAGGTCATACATTCCTATCTGCAGTTGGGCCCGGATGGGCGACGCCGCGATCCGCGCATTGGCCGCGAACGCCATGCGCTGATCATGTCCGGTGCCGCCATTTTGCAGACATTGATGCGCGTCTGGCCGACAAATCGGCTGTCCGTGGCGGATCGCGGACTGCGTGAGGGGTTGCTTTATGCCCAGATGGTGCGCGATGGGGTGCTGACGCCGGATGGCATGAACGGAGTTGCATGATGAGCAAGGGACCAAGCAGTCGCGCTGGAAAATCCAGCGGGCGTGGGCAGCGCGACCTGCGCGTGCGGGTCAAGACGGCCAAGGGACGCAGATTGTCCAGCAAGCTTTGGCTTGAGCGGCAGTTGAACGACCCCTATGTCACGCGTGCAAAACGCGAAGGGTTTCGCGGGCGCGCGGCCTACAAGATACTGGAACTGGACGACAAATACCGTTTTCTGGTGCCGGGTGCCCGGATCGTTGACCTGGGCTGCGCGCCGGGGGGCTGGTGTCAGGTCGCCGTGCAGCGCGTGAATGCGCTTGGCGAAAGGGGCGACAAGCCGATCGGCCGCGTGGTCGGCGTTGACCTGCAGGAAGTGGACCCGATTTCAGGGGCCGAGATTCATCAGCTCGATTTCCTCTCGGAAGGCGCGGATGATCTGGTCAAGGGCTGGCTGGGTGGACCCGCCGATGTCGTGATGTCGGATATGGCCGCCTCATCCTCGGGGCACAAGACGACCGACCATTTGCGAATCGTCGCCCTTGTCGAGGCTGCGGCCGAACTGGCCTTTGACGTGCTGGAACCGGGCGGCACCTTTATTGCCAAGGTTCTGGCAGGCGGGGCCGAGGCCAATATGCAGGCCATGCTGAAAAAGGCATTCACCAAGGTGGCCAATGTCAAGCCGCCGGCAAGCCGTAGCGATTCATCCGAGAAATTCGTAGTTGCGACAGGGTTCCGTGGCCGTCCGGATATGGGCGGGGCGTCTCAGCAAAGCTGAGCGCGAAAGGCGTCCGGCGTGCGGCCCGTTGCCGCCACGAAGCTGCGGGTGAAATGGGCAAGGCTGGAATAGCCAAGCTGCGCCGCGATTCCGGCAGGCGTTTGATTGCTCTGGCGCAGCAACTCGACCGCCAGTTCCAGACGCAGCTTGTTCAGCATCTCGACCGCGCGCATTCCGCGCGCGGCAAGGCAGGCGCGATCCAGCGTGGCGACGTTGCTGTCCAGCTTTCGGGCCAGATCGGCCACCGATACCTGTCCCAGAGGTTGATGGCGCGCCAGCGTCAGAAAGCGCTCGGCCAGCGGGCGGTCCGCTGTCTGTTGAGGTCTGCTGGGCGCGTGGCGATCCAACGGGCTCAAGCCTTCAAGGATTTCCGCCAGTCCGGCCAGCGGTGCGAAAATTTCCCTTGCTTCGCAAGCGGCCAGTTTCCGCAGGCATTCCAGCAGTGCGGGCGATGTCGCTCCGATATGGCCTGCAATGCCATCTGCTGGCAGGATCGCACGCATATCCTGGATCAAGGCCGACGGAATCAGAGCGACATAGCCTTCGGTATCGCGCATCGGAATGCTGGCGAAAGCCGTGCCGGCCGGAATATATCTCAGGTCTCCGACACCAAGGCGATGTTCGCGTCGCGGAAAGTCGAGACCAAGATGGCCCCTGGTGACCCAGACCAGGCAATGCTCGGTGCGGGTTCTGGGTTTCGGACGGGGTCCGGGTGCCCCCCAGACAAAGGTCGCCAGAGGCAGAAGGCTGACGCCCTGCGGCTTGCCGTGTCTGCCATGTCCGCCCCCGCGCCCTTGCGGAGACGTCATCCGGACCGGTCGCTCTGGATGCGTGAATGTCAGGCTGTCGGATGATTTTCTTGCCGGAAACGAGGGAATCTTGCTGTCACAGATGCCGGCCCGCGCCAACCGCCGAGCCTCCTGTCCCGACACGCTGCGCGCCTTGATGCGTCCCAGACCCGCAGATTTAAAAGGAAATCCCGGTGGTAGATCTGTTCTCTCGCCATCCATTTCAGCGCCATCCCGGCCAGACAAGTCATGAGCGGATTATCGCCTATTCTCTGATTCTTCTCAAGCGATATGGGACAGCGAGGTGCAAACCGTCATTGATCGGGTCCGACCGGCCAGTTTGTCCAGTCGCGCATGCGTCCCCGAAACCAGATGCGCTGGGATTTCGCATATTGCCTGGTGGCGATGACGGCGCGTTCGGTCGCGGTTTGCAGATCCATGTCGCCCGCCAGAAAGGCCATCAACTCGGGAGCACCGATGGCGCGGGCCCATTGCTGGCCGGGATCCCAATGGGGCTGCAACTGACGCGCCTCTTCCAAAGCTCCGGTGGCCATCATCTGGTTGAAACGAAGCGCGATCCGGTCGGCCAGCCAGTCGCGATCTGCCGTCAGCACCAGATTCTGAGAATGCTGCGGCGCGATCAGGGGCGGGGGCGTGTCATCCTGCCATTCCGACAGGCCGCGTCCGGTGGCCCGCAGCACCTCCCAGGCGCGCTGGACGCGGGCGGGGTTGCGAATGTCGATGCGGTCGCGCGTGCGTGCGTCCAGATCCGCCACCATTCGCGCCAACCCGTCTTCCTGCGCCAGCAAGGTATCACCCTCGGCCCGAAATTCCGGTGGCACGGGGGGAACATAGGCCAGCCCGCGCGTCAGTGCGGTCAGGTAAAGTCCCGTTCCTCCCACAATGATCAGGCGCTGGTTCAGCAGGGGCTCGACATCGCGCAGCCAGTCGCCGACCGAATAGCTGGCCCCGCGATGCACATGCCCATACAGCCGATGTGGCGCGGCGGCCTCGTCCTGGGGGCTGGGGCGCGCGGTCAGCACCCGCCAGCAGGACCAGATCTGCAGGGCATCGGCATTGACGATCAGCCCGCCCTGCGCCTGGGCCACGGCCATCGCAAGCGAGGATTTTCCGCTGGCGGTCGGACCTGCGATCAACAGGTGGCGGGTGGAATCGATCCGGGATAGATCGGTAGGGCGCATCTGACGTTCCGGGCTGTTGATTGTCCGGGTCTTTTGCGACATTTTGCGCCGCGATGAAAGCGACGGGCCCATGGAAGGACAGCTCATGACCGAAGAAACGGGCTCCGCGCCCACTCAGTACAACCGGGTGATGCTCAAGATTTCAGGCGAGGCGCTGATGGGGGACCAGGGTTTCGGCCTGCATCCGCCCACCGTATCGCGAATCGCCAACGAGGTGGATGTCGTTGCCAAGATGGGCGTCGAGGTCTGCATGGTGATCGGTGGCGGCAATATCTTCCGCGGTCTGCAGGGCAGCGCGCAGGGAATGGAGCGGACAACGGCTGACTATATGGGCATGTTGGCCACCGTCATGAATGCGCTGGCGATGCAATCCGCGCTGGAAGCCCTGGGCCATCATTGTCGGGTGATCAGCGCGATCCGCATGGATGAGGTCTGCGAACCCTATATCCGCCGCCGCGCCATCCGCCATCTTGAGAAGAAGCGGATTGTCATTTTTGCTGCCGGCACCGGCAATCCCTATTTCACCACCGACACTGCAGCGACCCTGCGCGCCAACGAGATGACCTGCGAGGCGATCTTCAAGGGCACCAAGGTCGATGGTGTTTACGACAAGGACCCGGCCAAGTTCCCCGATGCAAAACGCTATGGCGAAGTCAGCTATGACGAAGTGCTGCAAAAGCATCTGGGCGTCATGGACGCCTCGGCCATCGCACTGGCGCGCGACAACCGGCTGCCGATCGTGGTGTTCTCACTGGATGAACCGGGCGGCTTCCGCGCGATTCTCGAGGGACGGGGCACCTATACCCGCGTTCATGTTTGACAGGCTGACATGAATTCTCTGCGCGCCCGTATCGACCTGATGGTTCACAGTCAGGTCGCTCAGCATGTCATCACCGCCGTCATCATGTTCAACGCGGTGATTCTGGGTTTTGAGACCTCGGATGAGGTCATGAGCCACTTCGGACCGCTGATCCTGTTTCTGGACGCGCTGTGCCTGTCGATCTTCGTGATCGAGCTTGCGGCAAAGCTCTTTGCTCGCGGAGCACGGTTTTTCCGCGATGGCTGGAACGTCTTTGATTTCGTCATCGTCGGAATCGCCCTGATGCCGGCGACCCAGGCGTTGTCGGTCCTTCGGGCGTTGCGAATCCTGCGGCTGCTGCGAATCGTTTCGGTAACGCCGCGTCTGCGTCGCGTGGTCGAGGGATTCCTGGATGCCCTGCCTGGCATGGCCAGCGTTTTCCTGCTGATGGGAATCATCTTTTACATTGCGGCCGTGATCGCGACGAAGATGTTCGGCCCGACCTTTCCCGACTGGTTCGGGACATTGGGCAAATCGGCCTATTCCCTGTTTCAGGTCATGACGCTGGAAAGCTGGTCGATGGGAATCGTCCGCCCGGTCATGGAGGTTCATCCCAAGGCGTGGCTGTTCTTTGTGCCCTTCATTCTGGTGACGACATTTGCAGTCATGAACCTCGTGGTGGGTCTGATCGTGAACTCGATGCAGGACGCCCATCATCAGGAAGAAAACGAGAATACCGGGGTCTATCGCGACGAGGTTCTGGCACGGCTGGACAGTATCGAGAAGCGCCTGTCCGGACTGCCGACGGGGCAGGTCGGCGGACCGCGCCAGAACGGCGAGGCAGGGGATTAGAATACCAGCGCCGGCAGGGCTTGTGCGATCTGTTCGATGGACGGCTGACCTTTGCCTGACACTTGGGCAAAGCCTTTGCCAATGCTGCGCATTATGGTTACAAGCAAACGAAATTCAATTCAGAGGCAGTCCGATATGGCAGAGGACATCGAAATCGACATTGACGATCTGGAACGTCGCATGAAGGGCGCCATGGAAAGCCTGCGCCACGAATTCGCATCGTTGCGGACCGGTCGTGCGTCGGCATCCATGGTTGAACCCGTGCAGGTAGAGGCCTACGGCCAGATGACCCCGGTGAACCAGCTGGGAACGGTCAATGTGCCCGAACCCCGGATGGTGACGATCAACATCTGGGACAAGTCGATGGTCGGCAAGGTCGAGAAGGCCATTCGCGAAAGCGGACTTGGCATCAATCCGCAGACCAATGGCACCATCATCATGTTGCCGATCCCCGAGTTGAACGAGGAACGGCGCAAGGAACTGACCAAGGTCGCCGCCCAATATGCCGAAAGCGCCCGCGTTGCCGTGCGCAATGTGCGTCGTGACGGCATGGACCAGGTCAAGAAGGGCAAGGCCAATGGCATGCCCGAAGACGACCAGAAATTCTGGGAAACCGCAGTTCAGGAATTGACCGACAAGATGATCCGCCTTGTTGATGAGGCGCTCGAGGCCAAGCAGGCCGAGATCATGCAGGTCTGAGGTAATAATGGCCGCGAAAACTGCACAGGCTCTTGCGTCAGAGGGCGCCACGTCGAATCGTCACGTGGCCATCATCATGGACGGCAATGGCCGTTGGGCGGTCGAGCGCGGCTGGCCGCGTCTTGTCGGCCACAGACGGGGCGCGGAACGGGTCAAGCAGATTGTCCGTGCCTGCCCCGATCTGGGGGTGAACTGGCTGACGGTCTATGCCTTTTCCACCGAGAACTGGAAAAGATCGACCGAAGAGGTTCTTGGCCTGATGAAGATCTTTCGCCGCTACATCGAGCGCGAGGCCGAGGGCATGTCCGCCGAAGGCGTGCGCATGCGATTTATCGGTGGGCGCGAGCGTCTGGACCCAAAGCTTCAGGCGCTGATGGCGTCAATCGAATCCCGGACGGCGGGAAACACCCGCCTGAACCTGACCGTCGCGATCAATTACGGCGGTCGGGACGAGTTGACGCGCGCTGCCGGTCGTCTGGCGCAAAAGGTTGCAAGCGGTGAGGTTGATACGCCGAGCGAGGCGGATCTGGCCGCATGTCTGGACACGGCGGGTCAGCCTGATCCTGATCTGGTGATCCGGACATCCGGCGAAACCCGGACATCGAATTTCCTGCCATGGCAGGCGGCCTATGCCGAATATGAATTTACCCAGACGCTCTGGCCGGATTTCACGCCCGATCATCTTGCCGAAATTCTCGAGAGGTTCGGTCTGCGCGAGCGTCGTTTCGGAGGCGTATGAGCAAGAGGGATCCCATGACACCACAGCCCTCGACTTCGGGAAAATGGGGCGATCTGTCGCGACGCATCGCCTCGACGGTGGTTTTGTTGGGCATCGGGGTTCTGCTGGCCAGCGCGACTGGAATCTGGTTGCGTCTGGGCATGGCAGTGATCTGTGCGGTCACCTTCTGGGAACTGGCCAATATGACTGGCTGGCGCCATCCGCAACTGCATGCCGGACCATTCGGCAGCTGGCGGCCGCTGGTCCTGGCCGCGATTGCCGGCGTTTCCCAGTTTCTGGCGCTGGTCCTGTATCACCCGCTGGCTTGGGTGGCATTGCTGTTGCCGATCATCCTTGGCCTGCCAGGGGCGGCCCGTCGTGACCGTCTGACCTATGGCATTTTCGGAATTGCCATCCTGCTTGTTGCCTATGGTCTCGTGCTGTTTCGTGAAGATTATGGCCTGGGCTTCGTGCTGTGGCTGATGGGCATCGTCATCGTTTCGGATACGGCGGGCTATTTCTTTGGTCGCATCTTGGGCGGTCCGAAATTCTGGCCCTCGCTCAGCCCGAAAAAGACCTGGTCGGGAACCGTTGCCGGCTGGATCGGCGCGGCAATCCTGGGTGCCTTGCTGTGGTTGTCCGGGCATGGCGACGCATCCCTGGTCTGGGTCTCTCCTCTGGTCTGTTTCGCGGGGCAGATGGGTGATATCGCCGAAAGCTGGCTGAAACGGCGCGCCGGGGTCAAGGACAGTTCCAACCTGATTCCCGGCCATGGCGGCTTCATGGATCGTTTCGATGCTGTCACCGGTGCCGTTCTGGCGATCCTGCTGATCGGGCTTTTGACCAGTCTACCTGCGGTGAACTGAGCAATGCGACGTATCTCAATTCTTGGTGCGACCGGTTCGGTCGGAAGCAATGGCTTTGATCTGATCCGGCGTGCGGGCGGGGCTGCGGCTTTCAATGTCGTTGCGCTGACCGGAGGTCGCAATATCGAACGCCTGTCCGGAATGGCGCGGGAATTGCAGGCCGAAATCGCCGTGACCGCGCATGAGCATCTGTTGCCGGACCTGCGCGACGCTCTGGCAGGAAGTGGCGTAGAGGCCGCTGCAGGCACCGAGGCCCTGATCGAGGCCGCGGCTCGGCCCGCTGACTGGGTGCTGTCGGCGATTGTCGGCTCGGCCGGTCTGGCCCCCGGGTTGCGTGCGTTGGAACAGGGCGGCGTTCTGGCGCTGGCAAACAAGGAATCCCTGGTCTGTGCCGGACCGTTGATTCAGGATGTCGCAAAAGCCCACGGCGGGACCATCCTGCCTGTTGATTCTGAACATTCTGCAATTTTTCAAGCGCTTGCACATGAAAACCTTGAAACTGTCAAGGATGTGACGATTACCGCCTCGGGCGGGGCCTTTCGCGACTGGCCGCTGGAACGCCTGGCCTCGGCCACGGTTGCCGAGGCCTCGACCCATCCGAACTGGGCCATGGGTCAGCGGATCACGATCGACAGCGCGTCGATGTTCAACAAGGCCATGGAAGTCATAGAAGCCAAGGAATTTTTCGGCGTCGAAGCAGATCGCATCAAGGTTCTGGTTCATCCTGAATCGATCATTCATGCCATGGTCAGCCATGTCGATGGCGGCACGATTGCCCATCTGGGCGCGCCTGACATGCGCCACGCCATTGGCTATGCGCTGAACTGGCCTGAACGCGCGGCGCTGCCGGTAGCACCGCTGGATCTGGCGGCCATTGGCAGCCTGACATTTCGCGCACCGGATGAAACCCGCTGGCCGGCCCTTCGCCTTGCCCGGCAGGTCATGCATGCGGGCGGCATGTCCGGGGCGGTGTTCAATGCCGCCAAGGAGCAGGCCCTGGACGATTTCATCGCAGGAAAGATCCGTTTCACTCAAATGGCGCCCCGGGTTGAAGCAACCCTGGAAGCCATGGCGGGCCGGGACGGTTTCACTGCTGCACCCGAGACATTGGAGACGGTCCTGCATTGGGATCGCCTGGCACGACAAGAGGCCGCTGCATGACAGATATGATCCCGCAATTTGGCGGCACGCTCTGGACCCTTGCCAGCTTTGTCGTGGCCTTGGCGGTCATTGTGACTGTCCATGAATATGGTCACTACATCATTGGCCGGCTGTCCGGAATTCGGGCCGAGGTGTTCTCGGTCGGCTTCGGGCCGCGGCTTTTCGCGCGGCGTGACCGCAGGGGCACCTTGTGGCAGGTCGCAGCAGTCCCGCTGGGGGGCTATGTGCGCTTTCTGGGGGATTCCAATGCCGCCAGCGCCGGAACCGGCCAGCAGGTCGATCCGGCCCTGCGGCGCCAGACGCTGACCGGGGCGCCGCTATGGGCGCGGTTTGCCACGCTGCTGGCAGGGCCGGTGTTCAATTTCATCCTTTCGATCCTGATCTTCGCGGGCTTTGCCCTGTTCCAGGGATTGCCGACCCAGGAAGTCCGCGTCGGAGAAATTGCTGCCGCCCCCCCGGGCGTCGTCAACGAGTTGCGACCGGGTGATGAAATCATCGCCATCAACGAGCAACCGATTTCAAGCTGGGGCGATATCGGACGGGTGGGGTCAGAACTGCCGATCGCCACGGAATATGACTGGCAGGTCCGGCGCGCGGGTGAGTTGGTCACGGTGCAGGGGCCGGATCCGATTCCGCCGCGCATCACCGGCGTTGCACCCCGCAGTGCGGCGGCAGATGCAGGTCTGAAGGCGGGTGATGTGGTTCTTGCCATCGAGGACAAGCCGATCTCGCGCTTTTCCCAGATGCGTAGCAGTGTCGAGGCCGCCGCTGGCCGTCCGCTGGCGCTGACGGTCTGGCGTCCGGAACAGGGAACCGCGGATTATACGCTGGTGCCGAAACAACAGGATCTGCCCCTGGCCGGGGGAGGCTATGAAAAACGCTGGCTGATCGGTGTGACCGGAGGCGAGGGCTATTTCGCGCCTGCAACCCGCCGGGCCGGGCTGGCTGAATCCCTTTGGCTGGGGGCGTTGCAGACCTGGGGGATCATCACGTCTTCGCTGGCGGGAATGTGGGCGATGATTTCGGGCCAGATCGGCAGTTGCAATCTGGGCGGTGCCATCAGCATCGCCGAAAGCACGGGACAGGCTGCCAGTGCGGGCGGGGCCAGCTTTCTGTGGTGGATCGCGGTTCTTTCGGCGGCCATCGGTTTTCTGAACCTGTTGCCGGTTCCGGTTCTGGATGGCGGCCACCTGATGTTCTATGTCTACGAGGCCATCAGTGGTCGTCCGCCATCCGACCGCGTGCTGAACCTGTTGACGGCGATTGGCATGGCTGCGGTGCTCAGCCTGATGATTTTCGGCCTCACGAATGATCTTTTCTGCCCCTGAAGTGCGATGTGCTTTTGACAGCAGGGCAGCTTTGGGGCACAAGCTATGCGCAAAAGAAGGTGCTCGCAGCGCACCATTGCAGGCTTGAAAAAGAGGGGCAGCGATGACACGGAAACTGGGCAAGGGCGCGGTCGCGCTGGTGGCGGCTCTGACCATCTCGGTGCCGGCGGCGCTGTTGGTGCCGCAGGCAGCATCGGCATATGTGTTCAATGACGTCCGGATCGAAGGGGCGCAGCGGATCGAACCGGCGACCATCCTGTCCTATGCCAATATTGCGCGTGGTCAGAACGTTTCGGCGGGGGAATTGAATGATGCCCTGCAGCGCCTGCAGGGATCTGGCCTGTTCGAAACGGTCGAGGTGACCCCGCAAGGCAGTCTTCTGGTGATCAAGGTCAGCGAATATCCGACGATCAACCAGATCAGTTTCGAAGGGAACCGCCGCATCAAGGACGATCAGCTTGCGCAGATCGTTCGAAGCAAGTCGCGGCGCGTCTATCAGCCCTCTCAGGCCATTGCGGATGCGTCCAATATCGCCGAAGCCTATTCCACCGAGGGCCGTCTTGCCGCCCGTGTCGATCCCAAGATCATCCGGCGCGGTGACAATCGGGTCGATCTGGTATTTGAGATCCAGGAAGGTGATCTGACCGAAGTCGAACGGATCAGCTTTACCGGCAACCGCGCCTTCAGCGACCGTCGTCTGCGCCAGGTGCTGGAGACCAAGCAGGCAGGGATCCTGCGCGCCCTGATCCGCCGGGATACTTTCGCCGCCGAGCGGATCCCGCTGGACGAGAAGATGCTGACGGATTTCTATCGTTCGCGCGGTTATGCCGATTTCCGGGTTCAGGCCGTGGCGCCCGAACTGACGCGGGAACGCGATGCCTTCTATATCACCTTCAACATCCAGGAAGGTCCGCGCTATCGCTTTGGACAGGTTGATGTCGTCTCTGAAATTCCCGGCGTCGATGCCGCAGCCTTCCGCAAGGAAAACCGGGTTGATCGCGGCGATGTCTATAATCCTGCGACCATCGACAATACCATTCGGCGGATGGAGACGGTCGCCCTTCAGCAGGGTCTGAATTTCGTCAATATCGAACCTCGCATCACGCGCAATCCGTCGAACCAGACCCTCAACCTGACCTTCGCGTTGACGCGTGGGCCGCGGGTCTTCGTCGAACGGATAGACATCGAGGGCAACACCACCACCCTGGATGAGGTGATCCGTCGGCAGTTCACCACCGTTGAGGGCGACCCCTTCAATCCGCGCGAAATCCGCAATGCTGCCGAACGCATCCGGGCGCTGGGGTATTTTTCGGACGCTCAGGTTGAAAGCCGTCAGGGCAGCAGCCAGGAGCAGGTGATCGTCGACGTCAACGTCGAAGAGCAGCCCACCGGCTCGCTGTCATTCGGGGCGTCCTATGGCGTCAGCGCAGGCGTTGGTCTGAATGTCTCGCTGAATGAATCGAACTTCCTGGGCCGTGGCCAGACACTTGGCATGACGGTGTCGACTGCAGATGGCGACCGCGAGGGATCGATCAGGTTCATCGAGCCCTATTTCCTTGGGCGTGACCTGCGTTTCAAGTTCAACACCTGGTATAGCGAAACCGAGGATTGGTATGCCGATTACGACACGCGGTCGGTCGGCATCAATCCTTCGATCGACTTCCCGGTTTCTGCCAATGGCCGCCTTGAGCTGAGCTACAAGCTGTCGAAAGACTGGCTCAGTGATCTTGATGAGGACAGTTCGGCCATTCTGGAGCGGGAAGTGGGCGAACGTATCACGTCGGCGCTGGGATATTCCTATACCTGGGATACACGAAATACCGGGCTGGATCCGCTGAACTCGTACAAGTTCACTTTCTCGCAGGATATCGCAGGTTTGGGGGGCGACGTCAAAAGCGTGACCACCACCGCGCTTGCCGGCTTTGAATCCACGGCCTGGCGCGATGATGTGACCTTCCGCGGGGAAATCGAGGCTGGCGGCGTCCATGCCTATAGCGATTACTCGACATGGATCATCGACCGTTTCCGTTCGGGTTCGCGCATTCGTGGATTTGAATCCAATGGCATTGGCCCGAGGGATCTGGCTGCGGACAATGAGGATGCCCTGGGAGGCAAGTATTTCTGGGCCGCGCGTGCCGAGGCGCAATTCCCTCTGGGACTGCCCGAGGAATATGGCATCACCGGCGGCCTGTTTGCCGACATTGGTTCTATCTGGGGGCTGGATGACACGACCGGCACGGATGGAGAGACCGTCGATGACGACATGCATATCCGCGCCGCAATCGGTGCCTCGATCTTCTGGACGACGCCGATCGGTCCGCTGCGCTTCAACTTCTCGAAGGCTGTTCGCAAGGAAGATTATGACGAAGAGCAGAACTTCGATCTGACCATTTCGACCCAGTTCTGATGCAGAGCCGGACGATATGCACCGGACTGGCGTTCTGCCTGTTTTGGGGCGTGTCGCCGGTCTGGGCGCAGCAAGACGACATGTCGTCTGCGGTGTCCGATCTGGGTTCGACCACCTCTGAAGCGACGGTGGATTCCGAAGATCATGCCGCGCTTCCCACCCGCACGATCGAAGCCAAGGGCAAGGCCGTGGGCAATGCCCCCATCCTGACGGTCAATCAAGAGCGGTTGTATGAGGATTCGGCCTGGGGGCAGCGGGCGCAGCGCGAGCTTGCCCGGAAAGGCGGAGAGATCGCGGAGGAGAACGACCGTATCGCCGCCCAGCTTTCAGCCGAAGAGGCAGAGTTGACGCAGAAGCGGGCAGCGCTGGCCCCGGCCGAGTTCCGCAAACTTGCCGAAGCCTTTGACGCGCGTGCCACCTCGATCCGGCGCGAGCGCGCCCAGATGGTCCAGCGACTTAACGCCGAGGCTGAAGCCGACAGGGCCGCCTTCTTTCAGGCGGCGCTGCAGGTCATGGGTGAAGTGATGCAGGAACGCGGCGCGGTTGCCGTGCTGGATCGGCGCACGGTCTTTGTTTCGCTGGATGCCATCGACATCACCACGGATCTGATCGAGCGTCTGAACATGCGGATCGGCGATGGGTCCAGACCCGATGAAGCGCCGACACCGGATGCCGCCACGCAATCTGACAACTGATCAGGGCAGACGCGCCAACCGTTCGCTCAACAGAGCAAACAGCCTGTCCCGATCCACATGGCGGATGAACAGCGCATTGGGTGTGCGCTCGGTGACGCCCCACCAGTCGGCTACCGTCATGCCGGTGGTGAACTCTCCCTGCGTTTCGATCTCGACATTGATATGGCGCCCGGTGAACAGATCGGGCTGCAACAGCCAGGCAATCGTGCAGGGATCATGCAGCGGCGCCCCCTTGCTGCCGTATTTCTCCTTGTCATATCGTTCGAAGAAATCGGTCCAGCTTGCAACGGCCGGACCGCAGCGGTTCGGCAGGGCACGCATTTCGGCGATCCATTCGGCCGAGGTCAGCGCCTCATGCGTGGCGTCGAGGGGCAGAACCACAAGCGGCACGCCAGAGGCGAAGACCTCTTTCGCGGCAATCGGATCGACATAGATATTGAATTCGGCGGCCGGGGTGACATTGCCGACCTCGAAATAGGCACCGCCCATCAGAACGATCTGCTGCACGCGGGTGATAATGTCGGGGGCGCGGCGAAAGGCGGTGGCAATATTCGTCAGCGGCCCAATGGGAACCAGAGTTACGCTGTCTGCCGGTTGTGCGCGCAGCGTGTCGATGATGAAATCGACACCATGTTGCTCTTGCAGCGGCATGGTTGGTTCGGGCAGCTCGATCCCGTCAAGGCCGGATTGACCGTGCACATGTTCGGCGGTGACCAGTTCGCGATCCATCGGGCCGGCGCAGCCCGCGTGAACCGGAATGTCGGGCCGCTGCGCCAGTTCCAGAATCTTGCGGGTGTTCATCTCGGTGCGTGACAACGGCACATTGCCCGCGACCACGGTGACGCCCAAAAGCTCCAGCTCGGGGCTGGCCAGCGCCAACAGAATCGCAACTGCGTCATCCTGTCCGGGATCTGTGTCGATGATGATCTTTCGTGCCATCCTGCCCTCCTGAGTGTTGCGGTATTAGTGCGACGCGATGAAAAAGGGCGCAAGCCGAAAGCCTGCGCCCCTGTGATATTCCTGTAGATGGTGGAATCAGCCGTCGAAATTCACCTCTTCGATCAGATCCAGTGCCTGCGGGCGAAGATCCGAGATTTCCGCCAGAGGCATGCTGTCGGGCGTGAACTCACCCCAGCTTTTCACAAGTTCCGAGCGTTCGACGTGGTCCGAGACCGGGAATTCGAAATTCGTTTCGGCGTAGATCTTCTGGGCCTCGTCGCTGACCAGAAAATCCATCAGCTGCCGCGCGGCATCCTGATTGGGCGAGGCCTTGGTCATCGCGACACCCGAGACATTCACATGGGTGCCGCCATCGGCGAAGGTCGGAAACAGGATGCGCACCGATTCCGCCCAGTCCTTCTGCTCGTCATCCTGCAGCATCTTGCCCATGTAATAGGTATTGCCCAGGCTGATGTCGCATTCGCCGGCCCAGATCGACTTGACCTGCGAGCGGTCATTGCCCTCGGGCCGTTTGGCCAGATTGGCCTTCACGCCTTCCAGCCAGGCCTTGGTTTCCTCGGCGCCGTGATGGCCCAGATAGGCAGCGGTCAGCGCAACGTTGTAGTCATGGGTGAAGGGGCGGGTGCAGATGCGGCCCTTCCACTTCGGATCGGCCAGATCCTCATAGGTGGTCAGCTCACCATCAGCCACACGATCCTTGCTGGCATAGACGATGCGGGCGCGCGTGGTCAGTCCGAACCAGTGATTGTCCGAGTCACGCAGCGTTTCGGGGATCACGTCCAGTGCCTCGTCATTGACGGGCTGGGTGACGCCGGCTTCCTTGACCTCGCCCAGACGGGCGACATCAACGGTCATGATCAGATCGGCGGGGCTGCGGTCGCCTTCGGCCTGAAGGCGCTCGACCATGCCCTTGTCGACAAAGGCCGTATTGACGGCAATCCCGGTTTTTGCGGTGAATGCATCGGTCAGCGGCTTGAGCAACTCGGGCTGGCGGTGTGAATAGATATTCACCTCGTCGGCCAGGGCGGGCAGGGCGGTCGTCGCAGCAAGAGCGGCAAGGATCAGGGAACGCATCGATGACTCCTTTGGTCAGATTTGTGCGTTTCTCGCAGCATGGCATGGGCGCGTCAATACCCGACTAAAGGAATCGGAATATGCGGGCGATTGACCATCGCGACTCCTCGGGATAGGCGCAGCACATGGCAAGAGCACCCCTTTTACAACTGACCGACATTTCGCTGACCTATGGTGGCGATCCCGTATTTGACGACCTGTCCCTGACCGTCCAGCAGGGCGACCGGGTGGCGCTGGTCGGACGCAACGGCTCTGGCAAATCCACCCTGATGAAGGTCATGGCCGGATTGGTCGAGGCCGATCGCGGAGAGGTTGTCCTGAACGCGGGGGCGCATACCGGCTATATGGAGCAGGACCCCGATCTGTCCGGTTATGAAACGCTTGGCGAATTTGCCGCGGCCGGACTGGATGATGCCGAGGGCTACCGGGTCGAGATGGCTGCCGAAGGGCTGAAGTTCGATCCCAAGCGCCCCGTTGCCACCGCGTCCGGGGGCGAACGTCGCCGCGCTGCTCTCGCGCGCTTGCTGGCGCAGACCCCGGAACTGATGTTGCTGGACGAGCCGACCAACCATCTGGACATCGAGGCGATCGGCTGGCTGGAGGACTATCTCGGCCAGACCCGTGCGGCCTATGTCATCATCAGCCATGACCGCGCCTTCCTGCGTCGGCTGACGCGAGCGACGCTGTGGATCGACCGTGGCGTGGTTCGTCGGCAGGAAAAGGGCTTCGAGGCTTTCGAGGACTGGCGCGAAGCGACCTGGGCCGCCGAGGATGATGCAAGACACAAGCTGGACCGCAAGATCAAGGCCGAAGCGCGTTGGGCCGTCGAGGGAATCAGCGCAAGGCGCAAACGCAATCAGGGCCGTGTTCGCGCGCTGGCCGCGCTGCGTCAGGAACGCTCGTCACAGATCAGGCGTCAGGGAACCGCGGCGCTTGCGCTTGAAGCCGGTTCGCAATCGGGCAAACGGGTCATCGAGGCAAAGGGAATCTCGAAGGCTTTTGGCGATCGGGTGATCCTGAAGCCCTTTGACTTGCGTATTCAACGCGGGGACCGCGTGGCCTTTGTGGGCCCGAATGGCGCTGGCAAGACGACGCTGATCAAGATGCTGATCGGCGAAGTCGAACCCGATGAAGGCACGATCACGCGCGGCACCAATCTGGAGATCGCGGTCTTCGATCAGGCGCGTGCCAAGCTGAATCCTGATCAGAGCCTGTGGGAATCCTTGACCGGTGATCCTGATATGAGCGTCTCTGGCAGGGCGGATCAGGTGATGGTTCGCGGACAGCCCCGGCATGTTGTCGGCTATCTCAAGGATTTCCTCTTTGACGAGGCGCAGATGCGCGCCCCTGTGCGGAGCCTGTCGGGCGGGGAGAAGGCGCGACTGCTGCTGGCCCGGTTGATGGCGCGACAATCCAACCTGCTGGTAATGGACGAACCGACCAATGATCTGGACGTCGAAACACTGGATCTGTTGCAGGATTTGCTGGGCGATTATAACGGCACGGTGCTTCTGGTCAGTCATGACCGGGACTTTATTGATCGCGTCGCAGATACCACGATTGCCATGGAGGGGGACGGCCGCGCGATCGCCTATGCAGGCGGCTGGACCGATTATCGCAGCCAGCGGCGAGCGGACCGTGAAGATGCCGGCCAGGCATCGGCAACGACGGCGAGAAAGGCAGAACCTGTCGCGGCCGTCCGCAACAAGCCCGCAAAATCCGGATTGAGCTTCACGGAAAAGCACCGACTTGAGGAACTGCCCGCGGTGATTGAACGGCTTGAGGCCGAAATTGCCAAGCTGGCCGAATTTCTGGCCGATCCCGAACTTTACCGGACTGCGCCGAAGAAGTTCGAGAAGGCGACCGAGGCGATGGCCGAACGTCAGGCCGCGCTGGAAGCCGCCGAAGAGGAATGGCTGCTGCTCGAGGAAAAGAGCGGCGGCTGATCCCGCGCAGATGCTTGACTTGCGTATATGAATGGGCCATATCAGCGCGACCGGCCGGGCAATCGCTCTTGGCCGGTGCATTATTTTAATGACGTCCCGACAGAGGGATGCGCTGTTCGACGGCGGGGAAACCCGAAACACCGGTCATTCCGGCGGCCATAGGACGCGGCAAACAAAGGAAGATGCGATGTTCGCAGTTCTGAAGACTGGCGGCAAGCAGTACAAGGTTCAGGCAGGAGACGTGTTGCGCGTCGAAAAGCTTGACGCTGCTGCCGGTGACAAAGTGCAGTTCAACGATATTCTGATGGTGGGCTCGACTCTGGGCGCGCCTCTGGTGGACGGAGCCTGTGTTCAGGCCGAGGTCATCGACCAGATCAAGGCCGACAAGGTCATCACCTATGTCAAGCGCCGCCGGAAGCACAGCTCGCAGCGGACCCGTGGTCACCGTCAACAGCTGACGCTGGTCCGTGTGACCGACGTGCTGGAAAAAGGCGCTGCAAAGACCGGCGTGAAAGCCGCTGTCGGTGCACGCAGCAAGAATGCGGCAGATGCCGCCGTCGAAGCGTAAGGAGACTGAACCATGGCACATAAGAAAGCAGGCGGTTCGTCCCGCAACGGTCGCGACTCAGCCGGACGCCGCCTTGGCGTCAAGCTGTATGGCGGCCAGGCAGCAAGCGCTGGCAACATCATCGTGCGTCAACGCGGCACCAAATGGTGGGCAGGCGACAATGTCGGCATGGGCAAGGATCACACCCTGTTCGCGCTGACCGATGGTCACGTGGCCTTCAAGAAGGGCCTGAAGGGTCGCACCTTCATTTCGGTGATTCCCGCCAGCCTCGAGGCTGCCGAGTAACCCAAAATTAACATTCCGGTGTTAGAGGGGGGATCGGCGAAAGCCGGTCCCCCCGACCCATTTCGGGGATATCTTCCCGGGGGAGGAAACTATGGTTATGTCTGCGCCAATGCGGGAGGGAACGCGATTGGACGACCTCAAACTTGCCGATGCCGAGGCGCTGAATCAGCCCGTCATCGAAACTGATCGCTTTGTCCTGCGCCCGCTGCGCCCTTCAGACGCGGGCATGATTGCCCATTACACCTCTGATCGTCGTGTGGCCGAAGGTACACGCGCCATACCGCATCCCTTGCCACCGGGCGCTGCCGAGGATTTCGTCGCGCGCGCACTCTCGGTCGGACGAAGCGAGGATGTCTGGGCCATTGACGGTTCAGCCAATCGCCTTGCCGAACTTCTGGGGGTCGTGTCCCTGACGCGAATGGATGATGACCAATCGGAACTGGGGTTCTGGGTCGGTGCCGGCTTCTGGAATACCGGCTTTGCCACCGAAGCTGTCGAGGCTTTGGTCAGGGCCAACCCGCACAAGGCCCGCACTCTGTTTGCCGAGGCGTTCCAGGACAATCCCGGTTCGGCGCGCGTACTGACCAATTGCGGTTTCGTCTATCTGGGCGATGCCGAAAGCTGGTCTGTCGCCCGAAATGCACGGGTGCCCACATGGACCTATCTGCGGAAGATGGGCTGATCCGTCGCCGTCGGGGAAGCCGCTGACGAAATCACGAGAAAACGCGGCCGGTCGAGATTGCATTTCGGCCGGCCGCGCTTATTTGCGATGAATGACAACGAAAATCCCATATTCATTGCTGGATCTTGCCCCTGTTCCTGAAGGTGCCGAGACCGCTGACGCCATTCGCAATACACTTGATCTGGCCGCTCACGCCGAGGATTGGGGCTATCACCGCTACTGGATGGCCGAGCATCACAACATGCCCGGCATCGCCAGTTCGGCGACGGCCGTCCTGATCGGTCTGGTCGCCCAGGCGACCCGACGCATGCGCATCGGGGCGGGCGGAATCATGCTGCCCAATCACGCCCCCCTGACCGTGGCCGAGGCATTTGGCACGCTCGCCACCGTTTTCCCCGACCGGATCGATCTGGGTTTGGGGCGGGCGCCGGGTGGCGACGGAGCCGTGATCAAGGCTCTGCGGCGTGATCCCATGGCCGACAGCTTTCCGCAGGATGTTGTCGATCTGCTGGAATATTTCGGCCCCGAACAGGAAAACGCGACAGTTCGCGCGATTCCTGGGGAGGGCACGCATGTACCAATCTGGATTCTTGGAAGCAGCCTATACGGCGCACAACTCGCCGCGCATCTGGGGCTGCCCTATTCCTTTGCCAGCCATTTCGCCCCCACCGATCTGGAACAGGCGCTGGAGATCTATCGCCGCAAGTTCCGCCCCTCGCCCTGGTGTCAGGCGCCTCGCGTGATGATGGCAATCAATGTCTTTGCGGCCGATGATGCCGAGGAGGCGGCCTATCTGCGGACGACCATGCAGTTGGCCTTTGCGCGACTGCGAACCGGCATGCCGGGCAAATTGCCTCGTCCGACGCGCGATCTGGATGGTGAGATCGGCATCCCCATGCGCAAGGCGGTAGACCAGTCGCTGCGCATCAGCGCTGTCGGCAATCCAGAGGCCGTCAAGGAACAGTTGCGTGGGTTGATTGCCGAACATCACCCTGACGAGGTCATCCTGACCGGACAGATTCATGATCACACGGCGCGATTGCGCAGTTTCGAAATCGCGGCGCAGGTAATGCAGGAATTGTAGCAGGTGTTGCGGCCTCAGGTTGCCGATCCGGGTTGAAATCTCTGGACAAAATGTGAACATTGTCTGGAGATACCGGAAAGGCAAAGGATCGGCATGCAGTTTTCAGGCGCAGAGCTTTCGGGCTGGTTAAGCGATGTCACGCTATTGCAATGCACGATCCTTGCACTGGCGACGCTTTCGATCGGCCTCTGGTTCGCCAAGAGGCGCTGGCAGCGTCTGGCGGCGGAAAGTCTTGAAAATCTCTCGGACTTGCAGAAACGGTTACATGATCTGGATCTGCAGTCGGGACGGCAGGAGATCAGGCTGGAAACCGCCCAGATTCGACAGGCCGAACTGCTGGAAGAAAAGGACGGTCTGGCTGACGCCCTGCATCAGGCGCGCCAGCAACTGGCCGAACTGCAAACGGAACTGGCCGAATCCGAGCTGACCGCCGCCAAGGATCGCGAGGTCGCCGAGCGCGAGATCGAAACTCTGAAGGCGCTGCGCGAGGACATGCGCAGTCAGTTCAAGGCGCTTGCCCATGAAACCCTGCAGGTGCAGCGACGCGACATGCAGATGGCGCAGGGTGAACAGCTTCAGGCGCTGCTGACGCCTTTTCGTGATCAGGTCAACCGCTTCCAGACGGAATTACAGGCCAGAAACAAGGTCCTGGACGAAGAATCTGCAAGATTGCGCGAACAGATTCTGACCTTGCATCAACGCTCGGAGGCGATTTCGCAAGAGGCGGTCAATCTGACCCGCGCCCTGAAGGGGCAAAAGCAGATGCAGGGTGCCTGGGGTGAGATGGTTCTTGAGAGGATACTTGAAGATTCCGGTTTAGAAGCTGGGATTCATTACGAAACGCAGTCTTCCTGGCGCGATGAGAATGGGAAGATGTGGCGCCCGGATGTCATCGTCAGAATGCCGCGCAAGAAAATCATGGTGATCGACAGCAAGGTTTCGCTGAACGATTACGAAATTTCGGTCAACAATGAGGAACCCGCATTGGCTGCGGCGGCGCTGCGGCGTCACGTGGCGGCGCTGCGGTCGCATATCACGACGCTGGCAGAGAAGGGCTATCATCGCATGGACGACAATTCGGTCGACTATGTGCTGATGTTCATTCCCATCGAGGGCGCATTTTCGGATGCGCTGCGTCACGATCCGACACTGGCAAGTTTTGCACTGGAACGCGGGATCGGGCTGACGACCCCGACGACCCTGATGCTGACTCTGCGCACGGTGGAACATATCTGGGCGGTGGACCGCCGTGAAAGCAATGCATCCGAGATCGCGCGACGCGCCGGCGCTCTTTACGACAAGGTAGCCGGTTTCGTCGACTCGATGGAGGGTGTCGGCCGCGCATTGGATCAGGCGGGGCGCGCCCATGCGCAGGCCATGGACCGTCTCAGCCGAGGCAGCGGCAATGTCATCCGTCAGGTCGAAATGCTGCGCGAACTTGGCGCGCGCACCCAGAAGCAGATCGGTCTGGATCACGACAGGTCTGACGGCCCGGAAAGCCTGCCGCCACAGGAGGCTGCGGAATGATTGCGACCTTCACTGTCCGCACGAACGGCCCAGCTTGCCATGAAATTACCGGCAAGATCGCGGAATGGTTGGCTGCGGAAGATGCCTCGGACGGGGTTTTGACGCTGATGGTGCGCCATACGTCATGCTCGCTGTTGATCCAGGAAAACGCTGATCCCGATGTCCAGGTAGATCTGCTCAACTGGCTGCAGCGTCTGGCCCCTCCGGCAGATCATTTGTCGATGCGATGGATCACGCATCGTTACGAAGGACCGGATGACATGCCGGCCCATCTCAAGGCCGCAGTGCTTCCGGTCAGCCTGGGCATTCCGGTGGCCTCGGGGCGAATGATGCTGGGACGCTGGCAGGGAATTTACCTTGTCGAGCATCGCGCAACGCCGCATGACCGGGAAGTTGCGGCCTGTTTTCAGAGGGCGTGATCTGGTCGCGATCCATTGCCCGCCACATTCAGGCCGAAAAAGCGAAATCGCCTATATGGTAGCCTGTGGATAAGGCTACCCAAGCCCTGCGCAGTTGCCTATAGTGGCTGCGGATCAGGGACCTTAGGGGACAACAAGATGCGCTGCCCGTTTTGCGGAAATGTCGATACGCAAGTCAAGGATTCACGTCCCGCCGAGGATAATGTTGCCATTCGCCGCCGAAGGTTCTGTCCGGCCTGCGGGGGGCGCTTTACCACCTATGAGCGCGTGCAGTTGCGGGATCTGGTCGTCGTCAAGACCAATGGCCGACGCGAGGATTTCGACAGGGACAAGATGGCCCGTTCGATCCGCATTGCCATGCAGAAGCGCCCGGTCGAACCCGAACGTATTGAACAGATGATATCGGGTATCGTCCGACGTCTGGAAAGCACGGGTGAAACCGATATTCCCTCGAAGATGATTGGCGAGATCGTCATGGAAGCCCTGTCGCGCATCGACAATGTTGCTTATGTGCGCTTTGCCAGCGTTTACAAGAACTTTCAGGATGCGGATGATTTCGACAAATTCGTCTCTGAATTGCGACCCGGGTCCATCGATTGACCACTGAACAGAATGATCTGAAGCACATGCGCCATGCCCTGCGCCTGGCGAGGCGTGGATTGGGCAATGTCTGGCCCAATCCCGCCGTCGGCTGCGTGTTGATCCGCGATGGCGTGGTGGTTGGACGCGGCTGGACACAGTCCGGAGGGCGCCCCCATGCCGAACGTGTGGCCCTGGCGCAGGCGGGTGATCTGGCGCGGGGCGCGACGGCCTATGTGACGCTGGAGCCCTGCGCACATCACGGGCGGACCTCGCCCTGTTCCGAAGCCCTGATCGCCGCAGGTGTAAGCCGTGTGGTCAGCGCGCTGACCGATCCCGACCCGCGGGTGGCGGGGCGTGGCCATGCCATGCTGCGCGCGGCAGGAATAGATGTCACCGAAAATGTCGGGGCGGATATGGCCCGGCAGGCGCAGGTCGGTTTCCTGTCGCGCATGACCCGCGGCAGACCCTATGTCACCTTGAAACTCGCAACCAGCTTTGATGGACGCATTGCGACCTCTTCGGGGGAAAGCAAATGGATCACCGGCGAAAAGACCCGCCAGCATGTTCACGCCCTGCGGGCGATGCATGATGCGATCATGGTGGGCGCAGGAACAGCGCGGGCGGACCGGCCGTCGCTGAACGTGCGCGGTTTCGATGTCCCGCGACAGCCGGCGCGGGTCGTGGTGACACATGGCGCCTTGCCGGACCTGCCGCCTGAGGGGCCGGATTTCGGACCGCTTTGGCAGGTGGCTGGAGATATCCCCGGGATCATGTCCGATCTGGCCGCGCGCGGGATTACGCGGGTCTTTTGCGAAGGCGGCGGACAACTGGCCGCCGGGCTGATCCAGGCCGGAGTTGTCGATCAACTGGTCGGCTATACTGCGGGGCTTGTTCTGGGCGCTGACGGGCGGCCGGGCATGGGGTCGCTGACTTATGCGGCGCTGGCTGATGCCAGGCGTTTTCGGCTGGCAGAAACACGCCGGATCGGACCGGACCTGTTCCATCGCTGGCAAGCTGTCTGAACGACCCTAACGCCGCCAGATCCAGCTGTGCCCCGACATAGCCCCCTGCAGCTTGGCCAATGCGCGCAGTCCATTGCCCCGTGAGGTCAGGCTGCTGTCGGCAAGGCGGTGAATGATCGTTTCGGGCGAACAGGGCAGGCCGGTGACCGGATCGCGATATCTTGGATAGGCAATCAGGCAGGCATGCACCAGCGCCTCCAGTCCCGGCCTTGCACGACGCCGTTCCGGCACCGGCCCAAGATCTCGCGTCAATCCCCAACCGGCATAAAAGGGTGCGCCGAACACGGTCACCGGAATGCCGCGCATCAGGGCCTCGAACCCCAGGGTCGAGGTCATTGTCCAGACCTCATCGACCTGTTCCAGCAAGGAGACGGCCGAAGCCCTGATCGCCACGTGATCGGCGAGTTCCGCCAGTTTTGCCTCGGGAACGGCACCGGGGCGCAGACCGGCTTCGACATCGGGATGGGGCTTGTAGATCAGGCAGGCCTCGGGGTTCAGCGCGCGTGTGCGGGAAAGAAGTTCCAGATTGCTGTTGACCGCCCCGGCCCCCAGTCGGATCGAGGCATCATCCTCGACCTGCCCCGGCACCAGGATGACTGGTTGCGGGTGATCTGGCGGCAGGGTGAATCCGGGGCCATCCAGATTGTATTTCGTCAGCCGCGCAGCCGCGATGGCATCGATCAGGGCCCTTGCGCGCTTTTCACCGCCGGGGGGCACGACCCTGGCAATCAGGCGCTCCAGCCGGCTCTCGGATGTCGGGTCGTAATAGATCCCCAGATCATCGGCGACCAGCGACAGCGGTGGCGTCAGTTCTGCTCCCAACCCACGAGAGCGCAGGAACCCGTCTTCGACGCGTGTGGCCTGGGGCACTTCGGAAATCCGATTGGCCCAGCACAGCGTGACATCCGGTCCCGGTTTTCGGGTGAATTTCACCGGTTTGGCATCGCCGAAGGCCGCGGCAATGAAGCGCCGTTTCCAGATCCGGATACCATAGGCCAGATGCCCGTCGCGATCCTGTCGATAGGTTGCTGTCTCGGCTTCGAGTTGGTTCAAGGCCGTCTCGAAATCGGTCAGCCGATCAAGGCAGGGATCATACCAGAGCGGCGCGGTCAGATGGCTGGCGCAGAACAGGTCTTCCAAGCCGGCGCGTCCGCGCCGCCCTTCGGGCAATGACATCTCGTCGTCGCTTTGCCCCCAGCCCGCATAGAATGGCAGGCCGAACAGACGGGGGCGATGACCGGCCAGCATCGCTTCATACCCAAGAAGGGAACTGACCGAATAGACGGCTGCGGCATGGCGCAGCAGAGCCCAGGGAGAGATGGCCCAGTCGCAGAACAGATCACCCTCTTTCAGGTCATCGCGGGTCAGATGGCCGCCGCGCAGGCCCGCTGCCGTTTCCGGATGGGTTTTCAGCAGAATGGCCTTGCCCGGATGCTCGGCCCGCGCCGTCGCCAGCATGGTCAGAAAGCGCTGCCGGTCGGCGCCCATCAGCGAAGCATCGCCCCGTGTCTGGTCCACGACCAGAACATAGCCGTCCGAGGGCGGCACGATCTGCGGATCGTGGGCATTGTATTTGGACAGATGAAAGCTTTGCAGCCGCGCGATTCCCTGACGCGCGCGCGCCAGCAATTCTGGCCCATGATCGCGCTGGACATGGGTTTCGATCAGCGAAGGCCGACCGGGATCGAAATGCACGCCATGGGGATCAAGAAGCAGGCCGATCGGGCCGCGACGCGCCAGCGGACCATGGGCGCGACCGGGCAGGACCGAGCGCAGAAAGGCGTCTTCGACGGTCAACAGCCGGGCACCGGCTCTCTGCGCCATATGGCGACCACGCCATGCCGTCGGACTGTTGCCCCAGATTGCCACGCAGTCGGATTCCGAGCGCGGAATGCCAAGGGCCAGCCGCCAGCCCGCCAGTTGCAGAATCCTGCGTAGCCGGGGTTTGGTCCAGAAGCCGCCGTTATATGCATACAGCCGCCGGGGTTCATCCCCGGCGGCTGTTTTATCGTTCAGGCCCATTTTCCGGCCCATTCGGGGATCAGTCCCCGATGCTGGTCGCCGTGTCGACCGAGTCCAGGCTGCCCGTGATGGCCTGCAGACGCTTGTTCCACTGCACGAAGGGTGCCTCGGTGACATAGATCATGTCGCCATCGCGGATCAGGAAGTCGCGGGCAAGGAACAGCCCGTTGGGACGTGTCAGATCCAGAACATAGGCCATGCGCTGGGTGCCATAGACCGGCTTGCCCAGAACCTTCGAGGCAACCGATTCCGGCTCGTCGCGCAAGATGAATACGCCCGTCGGGTCGGCCAGGGTGGTATTGAGTCCGCCGACCATGGCCAGGGCCTCGACAGCGCTGATCAATTCATTTCCAAGCGGCACGCGGGTCTGGCCACCCAACGCGCCAAGCGCGGTAAAGCTGCGCTGATCCTCTTCGACCAGAATGATGTCGCCCGGACGCAGCGCAATGTCATTGGAGCGGCTGCTGTAGAGATCGGTCAACCAGACCTTACCCTGGGTGTTGCCGCGTTTGACGGTCACCACGGCGACCTCGGGTTCAATCGAAACACCGCCAGCGCCGGCCAGCATGGCCGAAAGCGTGCGCGTCGGACGTTCGATCGGATAGACACCCTGTGCCATCACCTTGCCCATCACCGACACCGTTGCGCCATTGCCTGCGACGCGGGTCACGGTGACCTGCGGGTCCGGTGTCTGTGCGCTCAGCCGATCGGTGATGATCTGGCGAAGCTGCTCGGGGCTGTTGCCGGCTGCGCGAATGCGTCCGGCATAGGGAACAAAGATATAGCCGCCGCTATCGACCTGAATTTCCTGCAGGGAAGTCGAGCTTGCTCCCAGCGAGGTCAGCAGACCATCATCGACGTTTTCCCAGACCGACAGGCCCAACACGTCGCCGGGACGGATTTCGTCTGCGCCGACCTGACCGGCATTCCGGAAGGCGGCAGAAAACCCGTAGGCGGGTGTGAAATTCGTGGCGCGGTTCACGTGGTCGTTGACATAGATGATATTCGCATTGCCGCCGCGTTCGACCGCCCCCGCATAGATCTCGTTCTTGCTCGGCCCGGAACGTGGAAGCGCACATGCGGCCAGTAAGGTCATTGCCGCCATCATGGTCAGCCGCAGGATGCCGGCTCTGGAAGAGAAGACTGTCACCTCGAAACTCCTGTTATTCTTCGGGCCGTTATGCCGTTGTTGACGAACAGCTTAGCCGGACTGGGGCCAGCATGCCATAAGTTCTGACCCATTTTTACTCGATATCGTCGATCTGATGCCGATGCGCGACAGCCCCTCTGGCAAGAGCCTGATAGGGATCATCCGCCGCAAGGATCATGTCGGCCACAAGGCGCAGCGTATGCGCGCGGGCGCGCCGTGAATAGAAACCGCCGGGGATCTGGCTGGTTTGCAGAAGATAGTTCCGCAGAATCCGGTAGGATTGCGGATCAGGTGGTGTGGGCTTGTCAAAGAACTCTGGCAGCGATTGCCCCGAAACGATACCGGGCTTGGCATAGATCGCGCGCCCCAGCGTCTTGACCGGAATTCCGCGCCACAAGGCCTGCTGCGCCGAGGTCGAATTGACGGTCACGACCGAACGGGCATGGGCCAGCAATTCGGCGAGCTTCCCCGCTCGCAGATAGTGGACCCGATCGGCCAGACCGAATTGTGTGGCGAGGTTCTGAATCGTGCTGCGGTTCCCGGCGCGGCCGTCTTCCAGCGGATGGGCCTTGAACAGCAGGTGGTGATGACTGGGCGCTGACTTTGCAAAGGCGGAAATCACGGTTTCGATGAACTCGCGATTGCCGCTGAAAGGCGAATGACCCAGAAAATTCGAGTCATGTTCCAGTTGCAGCGGCACCAGCGTATAGGGCCAGCCCGCGAATTTGTAGCGGCGCCATTGCAGGAATGATGCAACATTGTAATAGGGCGACAGCAGGAAACGCATCAGGTTCAGCCGGAACTCCTCGATGACCGGCAGGCTGCGATGGCCAGTGTAATTGCGATAGTCGCGGTTCGCGACCAGCAGGACAAAATGATAAAGGGCGCCATAGAACTTGTGCTGGCGCATATCGCCCCATTTCGCCGGAGGGCGACGCATATCATTCGGAGCATCCCGCAATGCCCGACGCATTTGCGCCAGGGGAATCTGCAACAACATGGAATGCCCGTTCGATCCGCCCCGCTCGTAAGTGACCCAATAGGGGCGCAGGTAACCCTCTTCGAAGACATGGAAATGCAGCTCTTCCTCGCGCGAGGCATTGCGTGCCATGGCGTGGATCGGGCGGACATCGCCGTAAAGGACGATATCGGTCACGCCTTTTTCGATCAGGATACGATCCAGGAAGGCCGGCCATTCGTCCATGCGGCCGGTGAAGGGGATGAAATGTTCCTTGTCCGACCAGAAAAACGCATCACCGGCATTGAAACCGCATCGCCAGACCTGGGCGCCCGCCGCGCGCAACATTTTTCCAAGGCGATCAAAAAAGGGGCCATGCGGGCCCTGCAGCATCAGAAATACCCGTCCTTCTGCCGTATCCGGCGAATCGAGAATCTCTTCATCTGTTTTGATCGGTCGGTTCTGCATCTGGATCCAATCGCGGCATGGTTGTGTCTGATTGACACGGAGCGCTCGGGAATTCCATAGCCTTTGCATTGCGATACGGGTCGCGCGACGCCTGTGGCCGGATCGTGTGGCGCTTGCGTGCGGCCCGGCGATGCCCTACTTGCGAATGGATAGCAAGGGGCAAGGCGATGTTTACCGGGATTATCACAGATATTGGCAAGGTCCGACAGGTCGAGATGCGCGGCGACATGCGCGCCCGGATTGGTTGCAGTTATGACATGTCCGGCGTGGAAATCGGCGCCTCGATCGCCTGTGATGGCGTTTGCCTGACAGTGATTTCGAAAGGTCAGGACTGGTTTGATGTCGATATCTCGGCCGAAACCCTGTCCAAGACGAATATCGGCACGAATGGCTGGCCCGAGGGCAAGACCCTGAATCTTGAACGCGCCCTGCGCGTCGGGGACGAATTGGGCGGCCATATTGTCAGTGGCCATGTCGATGGCGTCGCCAGGATCGTCGAGGCCCATGACGATGGCGACAGCCTGCGCCTGACATTTGAAGCCCCGCCTGCTCTGGCACGCTTTATCGCGCCCAAAGGCTCGGTGGCGCTGAACGGCACCTCGTTGACCGTGAATGAGGTTGATGGCTGTCGTTTCGGCATCAACCTGATTCCCCACACCCAGCAGGTCACGACCTGGGGAAGCGCCCGGACCGGCGATGCGATCAATCTCGAGATCGACACGCTGGCGCGCTATGTTGCGCGTCTGGCCGAAGCGGATCGGCAACTGGCCACTCAGGAACGGAACTGATCGCGGCCTGATCACACCGCGTCCGACAAATGGGATGAACAGCAAAGGAGCCTAGCCATGCAATATGAGAACGCCGGACCGGTCGAGCGTGACTATGGCGACGCGATTTCACCGATCGAGGACATCATCGAGGATGCCCGCAATGGCCGGATGTTCATTCTGGTCGATCACGAGGATCGCGAGAACGAGGGTGATCTGGTCATTCCTGCCCAGATGGCGACGCCGGATGCCATCAACTTCATGGCGACCCACGGGCGCGGTCTGATCTGTCTGTCGCTGCTGGGGGAACGCATTGATGCGCTTGGTCTCAGCCTGATGAGCGCCAAGAACTCCAGCAGGCATGAAACGGCATTCACCATGTCGATCGAGGCGCGCGAAGGCGTAACCACCGGGATCAGCGCCCATGACCGCGCACGCACGATCAGCGTGGCGATCGACCCGACCAAGGGTGCCAGTGACATCGCTACGCCGGGGCATGTCTTTCCCCTGCGTGCGCGCAGTGGCGGCGTGCTTGTGCGCGCCGGCCATACCGAAGCCGCCGTGGATATCTCTCGGCTGGCCGGGCTGAACCCATCGGGCGTGATCTGCGAGATCATGAATGAAGATGGCAGCATGGCGCGCCTGCCGGACCTGATCGCCTTTGCCCAGAAGCATGGGTTGAAGATCGGCACGATCAGCGATCTGATCCGCTATCGCCGCCGCCATGACAATCTGATTGCCGAGCGCAGCCAGCAGCCCGTGACCTCGCTGCATGGCGGTGACTGGATGATGCGCATCTTTGCGGATGAGACGCAGGGGGCCGAACATGTCGTTCTGACCAAGGGCGATCTGACGCAGGGCGGCCCGGTGCTGGTGCGCATGCATGCGCTGGATCCCTTGCATGATGTTCTGGGAATCGGTCGCGCGGATGCGGGAACATTGCCAGCCGCGATGGAAGAGATCGCGCGCGAGGGCAGGGGCGTTGTCGTGCTGATCCGCGATCTGAACAATACCGTCGCCTCGCCCGACGATTCAGGGCCACAGACATTGCGCCAATATGGTCTTGGCGCCCAGATATTGTCGGCCCTGGGCCTGTCCGAACTGATCCTGCTGACGAATTCTGCACCTTTGAAGGTTGTAGGTCTTGACGCCTACGGGCTTTCGATCCATTCCACCCGGCCTATCCCGAAGGACTGAACCGATGGTTTCGAATACCCCGCATTACCAGTTGGCGCTGCCAGAATTTGCCGACCCCGTCCGTCTGCTGGCAGTTGTGGCGCCCTATTATCGTGACATCGCCGATGGCTTGCTGGCTGGCGTGCGCCAGACGGCCCAGCAGGCCGGTGCCGCGCTTGATATTGTCGAGGTGCCCGGCGCGCTGGAGATTCCGGGAGCCATCGCCCTGGCCGCTCGACATGCCCATTATGACGGCTATGTCGCGCTCGGCTGCGTCATTCGGGGCGAGACCACGCATTACGACACGGTCTGCAATGACAGCTCGCGCGGGCTGACATTGCTGGGGCTGCAAGGGATCTGCATCGGCAATGGCATCCTGACTGTCGAGAACATCGAACAGGCCGAGGTTCGCGCCGATCCCGAAGGGCAGAACAAGGGCGGCGGTGCCGCTGTGGCGGCCTTGCATCTGGTCGCGCTGGCCCGCAAATGGGCCAAGACACCGAAAACGGATGCTTTGAACGAACGCGATCTGATCCGGCTGGCCGGACAACTTGAAGGACAGGACCGGACATGAGCGACCAATCCACGGATACCAACAAGGCTCAGCGCCCGGACCGGCGTGCGCTGAGCAGCGCAGCACGTCTCTATGCGGTGCAGGCATTGTTCCAGATGGAGGCCTCGTCGCAAGGTGCTGATCGCATCCAGCAAGAGTTCCTGACCTATCGCATTGATGTCGACCATCCTGACGGTCGCACCCCCGAGGCTGATGAAGCCCTGTTTGGCCGGATCGTCGATGATGCCGTGACATGGCAGTCACGGATCGATCAGGCCACGGATCGCGGGCTGGTCGCCAAATGGCCCATCGATCGCATCGACCCGGTTTTGCGGGCGCTGTTTCGCGCGGCCGGTGCCGAGTTGGTAACCCCGAAGACCCCACCGAAGGTGGTCATCGTGGAATATGTCCGCCTGGCCGAAGCCTTCTTCCCGGATGGGCGCGAGCCGAAATTCGTGAATGCGGTGCTGGATCACATGGCGCGGGAAATCCGCCCCGACGCATTCTGATCGCAACAAATATTCCCCGAATCGGTTTTCGCGCCTAACATCGGACCCCAGCGGCCAATCGAAAGGCGCGAATCATGCCACGGCTAATCCGAATCTATATTGCCAGCGTCCTTTGGGGCATCTGTCTGGCTGCCGTGTTCACGGGCCTGCTGATCGCATTGGATGTCGCCGGGCTGCGCCATTTGCTCATGCAAAATTCGGCAGGTCATCTGGCGATCGTCATGCTGGTGGTCTTCAACAGCATCGTCTTTTCTTCGGTGCAATTCGGATTCCGGATCATGACGATGCATGACAAGACACCCCCGCCGTCGGGCAAGCGCAGCCATACTATCCTGACCCCGAAGCTGATTCTGGCCCCTGAAACGCGCCGGTAACGGCGAAAGGGACGGTTTTTAGCGACATTATTGCCGATCCGGGCAGAGCTTCGTGGCGTTTCGGCAACAGAACATGACTGCATTCCGACATTTTTTCTGCCTATGTTTTGTGCAATCACTCGTTTGTTTCAGATTTTATTCAAACTGTTTGGTCTTGGTCTGTGCGATCTGCGCATCTAATTTCATGGCTGATCTGCATAAACGCCGGTCCTGACAGGGTTCCGTTTTTCCGGTTCACAGTTTTGTTTCGGCAGGTTTTCGCGCAGCGACGTCATGGGCGAAAATTTTCACTTTTTCGACATCAAAGCTTCTCATTTGGAGGGCTGTAAGGAGGCCGGAGTTGAGCCTAGCTTCACTCCAGCAGAGATGCGCTGACACCGAAGTTCGGGTCAGTCATGAAACTCTTTCTTTAGAGGTTTTACGATGAAAAAAATTGCCCTCCTCAGCAGCACCGCTGTGATTCTTGCCGGCCTTTCGGTTCCGGCGTTCGCGCAATCCGAGATTGCCACCGGCGCAAACGCTGCAGGCATTTCCGCGGTTGATGATCGTATCTCGGACATCGAAGATGACGTTCAGGACGATTTCGATCGCTCGTCGGATGCCGACCGCTTTGGTCCGGCTTCGCGCCGTCAGGGTCTGTCCGGCTCGATGTCACTGGCCTATTCCGGCCGCACCGGCAATGTCGAAAACCAGGACCTGACGCTTGCCGGGCGCGTGTCCTATAACACCGATCCGATCAACCAGACGCTGGGAATTTCGATCGAATACGGCGAAGACGACGACGGCAACAAGGACACCGAAGAAACCAACGTCATCTATGACGCCCAATATTATTTCAACGACAGCCTCTATGCTTTCGCTCTGGGCCGGTTCACCGTTGACGGTCTGGTTGACGGCTACGACAACTCGGACGAGTCGGTTCGTGACACGGACGAGGACGAGGATCTGCGTCTGGACGGCTTCCTCGGCTTTGGTCCGGGCTATCGCATCGTCAACAACGACCTGACCGCCTGGCGCGTACAGGCCGGTGTCGGTGTCCGCTACACGCAGACCGGCGCGCAGCACATGACCGATGACTCGGAAACCGAGGTCGGCTATATCCTGTCGTCGCGCTTCTACCGCAAGCTGAACGAAAACGTGTTCCTGACCAATGACACGGACTTCCTCAGCTCGGATGTGAATGACGTCATCACCAACGAATTCGGTGTGAATGTCCGCATGAGCGACAGCCTTTCGACCCGCATCAGCTATCTGACCGAGTATCAGTCGGACCGCGCTGTGCGCACCGACAATACGCTGGGTCTCGCGGTGGTTTACGGCTTCTGAGCTGCGCCTTGCAGATCGATACGGAAGAAGGGGCGGGTTCATCCGCCCCTTCTTTCTGACCGTGATCGGGCAACGCAAAAGCCGCCTTGCGTACAAACGCAAGGCGGCTTTTTCTGTGGCGGGAACCGCAGCGACCGCGGCGGCGCGAGATTTCCCGAAAGCCTGGAGTACCAGGTGGGCGCCAGATAACGAGACCAGGGCCTCGACAGAGCCAGCCCCCTCGGAGAAGTTATAGGCCAGTGGAAAAAAGGCCACGCGCGAGAAGAGCAGAAACCCGCCGGGCATGACAGATAAGGTTCCGTCAGGGCCGTGACAAGTGCGCTTGCGTCACGTTCTGTTTTTGTTCTAGATTGACCCATGTCTTTGCGAGCCAACCACCAGAAGCTGATGCCCGGTCAGGAACTCGCCCGGGGCGTCGGGCGCATGTTGCGCAGTCTTGGCCATAGCCCGTTGATGGAATTCAGCCCTGTCAAAGGGCTGCGTGTGGACGTTGTTTCAGTCGGAACAAAGGGCGAAATCTGGATCGTCGAATGCAAAAGCAGCCGCGCGGATTTCATCAGCGACCGGAAATGGCAGGGCTATCTGGAATGGTGCGACCGCTATTTCTGGGCCGTCGACACCGATTTTCCCGACGATCTTCTGCCCGGCCACACAGGCCTGATCCGCGCGGATTCCTACGGCGCCGAGATCGTCAGGATGCCCGCTGAAACCCGCCTTGCCGCCGCAAGGCGCAACAAGATGACGCGACGGATTGCGCGGGTTTCGTCCTTGCGGCTTCAGGCAGTGATCGATCCCGAATCACTTAGCGCCGGGGAGGCTTAGATTTGCCAGATTTTTTTCCCATGGCCTGCACAGCCTCGACGGCGGCCATGAGTTCCTCGGCGATTTCCGTTGCTTCTTCAGGGTCGAAATCCAGAGGCAGATCAAAGCCATCGGCCTCGACATAGATACGAACCATGCCTTGATCCGTGGGTCCGACCTGCAGATTTGCCGAAATATTGCTTTCGCTGTTGATGCTCACGCTGTGATCCTTGCTTGGTATGTCGCTTTCTGTAACTTGAGTTGAGATTTACAGCAAGTCGGGCTTGCAACCCGCGAAACTTGGCATTAAAGACCGCACCCATGCCGCCTTAGCTCAGTTGGTTAGAGCGCTAGATTGTGGATCTAGAGGTCCCCCGTTCGAGCCGGGGAGGCGGTACCATCAAAACCCCGGAATCAATGATCTTTATGCGGCTATCCGCACAGCCTTCTCGCGCATCATTTGTGCCGGGCTGAACTGGCCTTTCCCATGGCATCGAAATTCGGCAGGCCAATGGAACGAAGGAGGGGTGGTGCGGGTTTGGTGCCTGAAGTGAAACAAGCACCCGAGGAAAGGATCTTCCTATGGCTGATACGAGCAGCACTACCGCACAGGCGAAACGTGACGCGAAAGACGCCGCAGCAGAAGCGCGCCATGACCTCAAGAGCGGCGCAAGGAATGTCGCGGATGAGGCCAAGGCAGCGGCCGAGGATCTGACTGACAATGCCGGGCTGGAGCGCCTGAAGGAGCGTGGCGCCGAATTTGCAGATCAGGCACGCCGGGCAGGACAGGAATATACCGGCCGCGCGAGAGAGATGGGCGAGGAATATGCCCATCGTGCCCGCCACGAAGCCGAACGGCTGTATTCGGCAGGGCAGGAACAGACCGATCACGCGGCCCGCTATGCCGGAGAACGCTATGACGATCTGTCAGAAACAGTGCGCCGCAATCCGGTGCAGGCCCTGGGCATCGCGGCGGGTATCGGCTTTCTGGCCGGGTTGATTCTGGCGCGTCGGTAAGGGTGCCCGTTGATGTTTGACTATGCGCAACGCCTGCAACTGGCCTTGGGCGATACAGCCCGGCGTTCGGCCATCAAGCTTGTCGCCGGCCTGTTCCTCCTTGTCGGGCTGGGCTTTCTGATCGCGGCACTATGGTCGTGGCTTGCCATCGGGCTTGGTCTTGGAGCGACCTATGCCTCCTTGATCGTGGGGGGGATCTTTCTCGCTTGTGGGCTGATCGCATTTCTTGTTGCGTCCAAACCGCGCCACGAGATGCCCACCACCGATGATCTGAAGCGCGAGGTCGAAGCCCGCGTGAACATGGCCGCGGATGCCGCTGTTGACCGGGCACGTGCCGAGGCGATGCGATTGGCCGAGATGGCCGAAGACAAGGCCAGATCCGTCGTCGGCAATGCCGGTTTTCGCGCCGCCCGCGCGGCCAGCAGTGCCGAGCATTTCGCGCGCGATACGGCGCAGCGCAGCGGGTTCACCGATGAAAACATTCAGGCGGCGCAGGAAAAGATGCATCAAGCCGCACAGGCTGGCTCACGCGCTGCCAACTCCAACGTGGGCAGCATGGCAAAACTGATCGGGGCCTTTGCGGTCGGGATCACTTTGGCATCGAAGCTGCGCGGCGGCCGCGACAACCCGGGACGCGAAGGCTGACCTGAAAGGGCGGGCCTGGCCCGCCCTTATGCCGCCGCGCTTTGATGCAGCAGGTGGTCGGCCAGCGCGCGCAGATCCTCTTCGACGAATGGAGAGGGCAGGCTGAACGAGCCTCGGGCAGCGGCGGCCTCGACCGGATCATCGCCCTGGCGCAGCACCAGCTTGGCATTCGCAGATGCGACCAGTTGATCAAGCCCCAATTCTTCCATCTGCGAAATCGTCAGTTTGGTGACAAGGACCAATTGCCGCCGGGACGATTCATCCCAGCCCTGCAGATGTGCCACGACATCGCAGGGGTCCAGAACATGCGTCACCGTGCAGCCCGGCAGCGCGGCTGCCAGCCCGCCCTGCATGTCTGCAGCGACGAGGTGATCCTTTTCCAGAACAAGAAACTCAAAACCGGTGTGATCTGTCATGACAGCAGCATCACATTCTATCTGCCGCGATGCAATTGAAGCTTTGTCATTGTGGCGGTGATTGGCTGATGCAGGGACGCAGATGAATGGGTTTGCCTTCGGCGGCGCCAAACTCATGACATTCATCCCCGTCGCAGATGCTCCAGCCGCCGTCGGTCGCGCCACTGGCCGCCAGAAAAAGGCCGGGCTGTGGTGGCAATTGGGGCGCCCAGACCCACCACTCATCGCGCAGGACCGCATCGGGGCCGGGGTCCATGCCAGCCCCCGATCCCTTGACGGCTGCCTGTTGCAGCACAAGCCTGTCGTCCTGGATGGCCCAGCTTTCGCGCCAGATCACATGTTCGACCGAATGCTGCCACTCCAGCCGGAATTCAGGGGTGGCGAGGGACAGCATGACCATACCCACCATCAGGCAACTGCTCATGCAGTTCTCCGCAACCACCAGATACCGGCACATAGCGCGGTCAGGGCAAATCCGACCTCATCGCTGAGCGGCAATGCCGCAATCAGCAGAAATGCCGCGGCAGCGGTCAGCACGCGCTCCCAAGAGGCCAAAGGGCGGATGAACCAGCCCGTCACGGTCATGCCCCACAGACCGATCGCGAGAAGACATTTCAGGACGATATAGGCGACCGCAGGCGCATAACCGATGGATTGTGCCAGGGGCCCACCGTCCTGCAGCATCAGCGCCGGCGTATAGACCGCCATATAGGGAATGACGAAACCCGCTGCCGCAACCTTCAGTGCCTCGAAGCTGATCCTCAGCCCGTTTTCCTTGGCGATCGGTGCTGCGGCAAAGCAGGCCAGCGCGACGGGCGGCGTCAGATCCGCCAGAATGCCGAAGTAGAACACGAACATATGACTGACGATCAGGGGCACACCCAGTTGCAACAGGGCCGGTGCCGCAATGGTCGAAGTGATGATGTAATTGGGGATGGTCGGAATGCCCATGCCCAGCACGATGCAGGTGATCATCGTCAGGATCAGGGACAGGATCAGACTGTCCTTGCCGACCGAGACGATATACAGCCCGAAGGTGTTGGCCGCCCCCGTCAGGGTCATGGTGGCAATGATCACGCCCACCAGCGCACAGGCAACGCCGACCGGCAGGGCGGTCTTGGCGCCCTCGGCAAGGCTGTCGATGACCTGGCGGATCGTTTCGCGCCCACCCGTGCGCAGGGCATTCCAGAGCAGCAGGATAGCGATCCCCAGCCACAAGGCGTTATTGCCGAATTCAAGGAAACTGGCGGCCAGAAGCCCCAGTCCGATCCAGAAGATCACGCGCAGGGTTCCTTGGGGCAGACCCAGCGCCGCCGAAGCGCCCAGGATCAGCATGATCGTCAAGGCCAGCCCGATGGTACCGGCAAACAGTGGCGTGTATCCCGAGAACAGCAGATAGACCAGAACGGCCAAGGGCAGGATCAGATACCAGCCTTCGCGCAGGGCGCGCCGCGCCGAGGGCAGTTCATCCCTGGACATGCCGCGCAGATTGCGTCGGCCGGCCTCCAGATGGACCATCCAGAAGGCACTGGCGAAATACAGCAATGCCGGAATGATCGCTGCACGCACCACGTCGAAATAGGCGACACCCAGCGTTTCGGCCATGATGAAGGCGACAGCACCCATCACGGGCGGCATGATCTGCCCGCCCATCGAGGCCGTGGCCTCGACGCCGCCGGCGAAAGCCGGGCGATATCCAAAGCTTTTCATCAGCGGAATGGTGAACTGGCCGGTGGTGACGACATTGGCCACGCCGGACCCCGAAATGGTGCCCATCAGGCCCGAGCTGACCACCGAAACCTTGGCCGCGCCGCCCATCTTGTGACCGACCATGCCAAGCGAGACATCCGTGAACAGCTTGATCATTCCGGCCTTTTCCAGAAATGATCCGAAGAGGATGAACAGAAAAATATAGGTCGCCGAGACATAAAGCGGTGTGCCATAGATGCCTTCGGTGCCATAGCTCATCTGCTCGACGACCTGTGCGAAATCATATCCGCGTGTCACCAATGGCCCGGGGAAATGCTGTCCGAACAGGGCGTAGATCAGGAATATCCCCGCCACCATCGGCAGCGCCGGGCCCATGATCACATAGGCCGCCGCAAAGGTCGTGACCAGCGCAATGACCCCGATCACGACATCTATCTGGTTCAACGCGCCCGAGCGCATCATCAGCGGCACATATTCTGCCCATTGATAGCCGGCGACGATGACTCCCAGCAGACCCAGACCCCAGGCCAGCATCTTGGCGCCACGGCCTTTGCCACGCAGCGCCGCCAGAAGCGGAAAGCACAGCAGAACCAGAAACCCCAGATGCAGGGCCCGCTGGATCTGGCTGGTCAGATTGACGATATGGGCCGCAATCGCGATCTGATACAGCGAGAAGGCAACCGCGATCCAATACAGCAGCTTGCCTTCGACTCCAGTGGGAAAGCTGTCCGCCAGCGGGTCGTGAAGGCCCAGATCGGGATTGTCCGCAGGGGCAGGGTGCTGCGCTTGGGTCATGACTGATTATCCGGATAGAAGACCAATGGCCGGGACCTCGCGATCCCGGCAAGACAGACAGCTTGTCCTATTCGGCGGAGACGCCGACTTCGTCATAATAGCGCTTTGCGCCCGGATGCACCGGGATCGGCATGCCTTTCAGGGCATTCTTGACGTCGATGCCAGCCGTGGCGGAATGGGCAGCCTTGAGCTCGTCCAGATTCTCATACATCAGCTTGGTCATCTGATAGGCCAGGTCGTCGCTGACCGCTTCCGAACTGACAAGGAAGTTCACGACAGCCACGGTCGCGACGTCCTCGGTCTGGCCTTCATAGGTGTTGGCGGGGATGGTCTCGGCGACATAGGGCGCGCCAAGTGTCTCGGCGATCTCATCGGGAATTGACACGACGGTAATCGGGATCGAGGTCGACAAATCCTTCAGCGAGGCGACGCCAAGCCCGGCAGATTGCAGCGTGGCATCCAGCTGGCGGTTCTTCATCAGTTCAACGGATTCGGCAAAGGGCAGGAACTCGACCTTGCCCAGATCCTCGTAGGACATGCCCGCTGCCGCGAGAATGGCCCGCGCATTCAGCTCGGTTCCCGATTTCGGTGCCCCGACCGACAGTGCCTTGCCCTTCAGGTCTTCCAGAGACTTGATTCCCGATTCCTCGCTGGCAACGACCTGGATGAAGTTCGGATACATGGCGGAAATCCCGCGCAGCTTGTCCAGAGGTTGCGGGAAGCCTGCCTCGGGGTTGCCTTCGCCCGCGAATTTGACCGAATCCCCCAGCGCAATGCCGATCTCACCCTTGTTCTGTTGCAGCAGGTTCAGGTTCTCGACGCTGGCCTTGGTCGATTGCACCTGCACCTTGGCGTCGGGGATTCCGTCCGAGAAAATCTTGGAAAGTGCGCCGCCCACGGGGTAATAGACACCTGATGTGCCGCCGGTCAGAATATTGATGAACTGCTGGGCGGAAGCGGCCATCGGTGCGGTGGCAAGAGTTGCACCTACAGCCAAACCGCTGATCGTCTTGAGGATATTCATATGGACCTCCCATTGATCTCTTCAGGGAAAGGTTACGGGCGTTCGTTCAACAGGTCAAAGCCCATCTTGGCCCGGTCCATGATTGCCGCTAAGGCAAATGAAAACGGCGCGCCCTGATTGCCAGGGCGCGCCGCTGATCCAATGATTTCAACAAGATATCAGGCGTTGGCTTCGCGAATCTTGTCGGCGGCTTCCTTGTCATAGGCGACGCCTTTCTGTTCGAAAAGCTGGTCCAGCTCTCCTGAAAGGGTCATCTCGGTGATGATGTCGCAACCGCCGACAAATTCACCTTTGACATAAAGCTGCGGAATGGTCGGCCAGTCCGAGAAATCCTTGATGCCCTGACGCACGTCATTGTCGGCCAGGACATTGATATCGCTGAAATCTACGCCCATGTAGTTCAGGACGCCGGCAACTCGGCTGGAAAACCCGCATTGCGGCATTTCCTTGGTACCCTTCATGAACAATACCACGTCACTGGCATCGACCATTTCCTGGATCTGGGATTTCACATCGCTCATCGTCTGAGTCCTTTTCGGATACTGGCCCGGATCTGTGCGGGCCCTGTGTCTGTTGGCAGGCCGGGCAGGGGGCTGCTCAGGCGGGTGCCTTTGTTGTCAGCGCAAGCGCGTGCAATGCGCCGCTTGGGCCATCCATTTTCCCTTGCAGAGCGGCATAGACTGCCCGCTGCTGCTGTACACGATTCTTGCCACGGAAACTTTCGTCTATCACCTCGGCAGCATAGTGGTTTCCGTCGCCAGCCAGATCGGTGATCGTAATCTCCGCATCCGGGAATGCCGCACGGATAAGGGCTTCGATTTCATGAGCTTCGATTGCCATCACGCAGTCCTTTTTCCTTCGCTTTCAGATGTAGGTGAACCATGCTGCAGCCGCAAGACCCGTGGCGGCATTCCGGCGACCGTGGGTGGATATGTCGCCGGTTGAAATCCGCCGCGCCGGTCACGATCCGCTCTCTCTCCGTCATGGGCTGCGGCAACAGCATTGGCGAAACAGCACAGATCCCGATTGTTTCATGCCGTTCAAGAAAAGCGGAATATCCGTTGATCTTGCTTGGTTGCGGTTGTTCCGCCGCTACACGTCAGTTTTAAGCCGTGACGATTCAGAGGTGATTGGCGCTCTGCTGTTAAACCTGTAATCCATATTATGGAATATATTGACATATAGGCTTGTCATACCGCTTGTCGTCATGGACAACGACATCTGGTCAGTTCTCAGGAGATCTCGATGGCTGTTTCACCTCCGGTATGTGATTTTGACGCCCCGTGGCACGAGTTTGCCTTGCCCGCGACAGACGGAAAGATTTACAGGCTTGCGGATATTCAGGGAAAGAACGGAACCCTGATCATGTTCATCTGCAATCACTGTCCCTATGTGCAATCGATCATCGACCGGATCGTTCGTGATGCCGAGGTGATGAAGCGCGCCGGCATTGGTGTGGTTGCCATATCTTCCAACGATGTCGTCAGCTATCCTCAGGACGGCCCCGAAGAAATGAAGGCCTTTGCGGCAAAGCACGGCTTCGGCTTTCCTTATCTCCATGATGAGACCCAGCAGACAGCACGGGATTATGGAGCGGAATGCACCCCAGATTTCTTTGGCTATAATTCGGATGGCAAGCTGCAATATCGCGGCCGCTTCGATTCCTCGAAAAGAACCGCAGGCCCCGAGGACGCCCGACCCGAGCTGCTTGAGGCGATGTTGCAGATCGCCACGACCGGCAAAGGTCCGCAGGACCAGATCCCGTCAATGGGATGCTCTATCAAATGGAAAAACACATGAATGTCTGCTTTGCCCCCCGTCCGGTTGTCTTCGATCTGGACGGCACCCTGATCGACAGCGCGCCAGATATTCACGCCTGCGTCAATTCCGCGCTGACCGAACATGGCAAGCAGGCACTCAGCCTTGATCGCGTGCGCAGTTTTATCGGTGGCGGCGTGGATGTCTTATGGAACAAGATTTCCACAGCCTGTCAGATTGATGAGGCAAGCCGCAAAGAAATGCAGGCAGCCTTTATGGGCCATTACCTCAGCGCGACGGAACATACGGTCATGTTTGACGGTGTGGCCGAGGCGTTGAACATCCTGGCAGATCGCGGGCATCCCCTTGGGATTTGCACCAACAAGCCTCTGGGTCCGACGCGAACCGTTCTGAAACATTTCGGCCTCGATCATCTGTTCGCCGTGGTTGTGGCTGGCGACACGCAACCGGAAAAGAAACCACATCCAGCTCCGCTGCGCGCCGCTGTCTCGGCCTTGGGTGCCGATCCCGACAAGCCGCAAGCCATCTTCGTCGGAGACAGTGAGTTCGATGCGGAATGTGCTGCCGCCCTGCCCGTCCCGTTCCTGCTTTACGAAAAGGGATACCGCCAGACACCGCCCGGAGAATTGATTCATCGGGCCAGTTTTGAAAGCTTTGCAGAACTTCCCGGCCTGGTCGAAGCCGAAGCACAGGTCTGAGAATGATCCGGGCGCCTGAGGGTGCCCGGTCTTCTAGACGATGGATTGCAGAAAGGCCACGACGCCGCCTGCATATTCATTGCGATCGACGGTAGACATGCTTTGCGCGGCGAACCAGTCCATCAAGGACTTGCGGTCACGGTCCGAAAATCTCATCTGCCAGTCCTCGAACCGCCTGACGTCAAGCGGTCCTTCATTCAGAACCGTCACATCGTGATGCCGATCATCCCGCAGGATCGATTCGATCACCGGACGCAATCCTGCATGAGGCCCTTCAAGCCATTGGAAGAACAGGCCATCTTCGTGGTGAAGGCAGCCGGTCAACCCGGCTGCCTTGTTTCTTGATCTGGCGACCGACAGGATGCGCGTCAGATCGCCATTACCGATATCGGGTCTGGCTGCGCTGCGATAGAGAAAGAAAGACAGACCCGACGCGGCATCAAAATCATTGATCAAGGAACGACCGCAGCTTTCTGCTCCGCGAAGGATGCTTCAATTTGCGCAATGCCTTGGCTTCGATCTGACGAATCCGTTCGCGCGTGACGCTGAACTGCTGACCGACTTCTTCCAGCGTGTGATCCGTGTTCATGCCGATGCCGAAACGCATCCGCAGAACACGCTCTTCGCGCGGCGTGAGGCTGGCCAGAACGCGAGTCGTCGTCTCTTTCAGGTTCTCCTGAATCGCGCTGTCCAGCGGCAGGACCGCATTCTTGTCCTCGATGAAATCGCCAAGCTGGCTGTCCTCCTCGTCCCCGATCGGGGTTTCGAGGCTGATCGGTTCCTTGGCGATCTTCATCACCTTGCGAACCTTCTCAAGCGGCATCTGCAGCTTGTCGGCCAGTTCCTCGGGCGTCGGTTCGCGGCCGATTTCATGCAGCATCTGGCGACCGGTGCGGACCAGTTTGTTGATCGTTTCGATCATGTGGACCGGAATACGGATCGTGCGGGCCTGATCCGCGATCGAGCGCGTGATCGCCTGACGGATCCACCAGGTCGCATAGGTCGAGAACTTGTAGCCACGGCGATATTCGAATTTATCGACGGCCTTCATCAGGCCGATATTGCCTTCCTGGATCAGGTCCAGGAACTGCAGGCCGCGGTTGGTGTATTTCTTGGCAATCGAGATCACCAGGCGCAGGTTGGCCTCGACCATTTCCTTCTTGGCCTGACGTGCCTCTTTTTCACCGCGCTGGACCTGGCTGACAATGCGGCGGAATTCCTCGATGTCGACGCCGACATATTGGCCGACCTGAGCCATTTCGGCACGCAGGCTTTCAACCTTGTCGCGCGAACGTTCGAACAGGGCCTGCCAGCCGCGACCGCCATTTTGCGACATGCGATCAACCCAGGCCGGGTCCAATTCGCTGCCACGATAATGTTCAATGAACTCGCGCCGGTTGATGCGCGCGGAATCGGCCAGCTTGACCATGCCGCTGTCGATCGTGACGATCCGGCGGTTGATGCCATAGAGCTGGTCAACCAGGGCTTCGATGCGACTGTTGTTCAGGTGCAGCTCATTGACCAGACCAACGATCTCGCTGCGCAGCGTCTGATAGTCGGTTTCAGCGCCGGCCGAGAAAGTGTCATCCTCGTTCAGCGTTGCCGACATCCGCTGATCCTGCATGTCGGCAAGACGTTCGTAATGATCCGCGATCACTTCCAGCGTTTCGAGAACCTTGGGCTTCAGGCTGGCTTCCATCGCCGCCAGCGACAGATTCGCGCCTTCATCCTCGTCGTCGTCGTCGTCATTGCGCATCGGATTGCCGTCGGCATCCAGTTCTTCGCGCTTCTGCGACGGCTGGGCAGAGGTCGTCTCGGTGCTGACGACCGGTTCGCTCTCGGCCTCATCCTCTTCCATCGACTGGCCGAAGGTGGTTTCCAGATCGATCACGTCGCGCAGCAGGATCTCTTCGTCCAGAAGCTCCTGGCGCCACATGGTGATCGCCTTGAAGGTCAGCGGGCTTTCACACAGACCGGCGATCATGGTGTTGCGACCGGCTTCGATCCGCTTGGCGATGGCGATCTCGCCCTCGCGGCTCAGCAGTTCGACCGACCCCATCTCGCGCAGATACATCCGCACCGGATCATCGGTCCGGTCCAGCTTTTCGGTCTCGGTCGCAGTGACGGCAACTTCGCGAGAACCGGAATCCGTGGTCACGACCGCGCCACCTTCGGTTTCCTCGCCGGCTTCTTCGTCCTCGATGACATTGATGCCCATTTCGGACAACATCGACATGACATCTTCGATCTGCTCGCTGCTGACCTGTTCGGGCGGCAGAACGGTGTTCAGCTGATCATATGTGATATAGCCGCGCTCGCGGGCCTCGGCGATCATCTTCTTGACCGCAGCCTGGCTCATGTCCAGCGAATGCGCGTTCTCGTCCTTGTCGGTCTTGTCTTGGTCGTTGTCCTTGGCGGCCATCCAGGGCTCCTTACTCGGGCATCGATTCGCGAATCAGTTGCGAATCATTGCAAACCTGACGTTGTTCTAACGTTAATTCCAGACGGATCAAAGCCCGTGAACGCAACCGATTCGCGATCACCCGACCCTGATTCGCCATTCCTCCGACTTTTTCGCGAATCGGCACGTGACTGCCGGTCATCGACGCGGCGGCTTGCGCCAGATTTCCTTGCTGAGCCAAGCCTGAAGCTGGGCAGACAAGGCGTCGCGATCTTCATTCATGTCACCGCTATCTTCCATTTCGGGTCTCTCGGCCTGATGACGCGCGCGTGCGATCTGCTGCATCCGCCAGGTCAGGCCCTCATCCACCTCACCCTGAATTTCCGTTTCGGCGCGGGCCAGTTCGGTTCCCGCCGCCCGTTCTGCCTCCAGGCGATCCAGAAGATTGACCAGGATCGCCGCGGCGTTTTCCTGATCCTGTTCCCTGATTACCGCTGGTGTCAGGCCCAGATGGGCGTCCGCGCGCAGTGTTTCAAGAGCACGCGCCCCGGCGGGTGATTGCCCGCCTGTCAGCAGGTCATGCAGCAGCGCAGCCCGATCGGGGTCTTGGGGAACCAACCGCTCCAGCCGCGTCTCGACCCGGGCCACCAGATCGGGGCGTAGGGCGCAGAGCAGCAGGCTGGCCCCTTCCAGCAGGGACGGTCCGGCATTCGGTCCGTCAAGGCGGGTCACGCCGGCGGGCAATCGCACGACATTCCCGCGTTGGGCTTTGCGCGAACCCGGCCGGCCCTTCCCGTCAAAACCGCGCCGTTGCCAGTTGTTGCCGAACAGTTCGCGGCGCTTGCTGCGGATTTCTTCGCTGTAATGCTGGCGGGTCAGCTCATCGGGAATTTTCGAGATGGCATCCTGCAGCCGGCGGTCCAGCGCGGCCTTGCGCTCGGGGCTGTCAAAGACCTGCCCTTCGGTTTCGCGCGCCCATAGCAGGTCCACAAGCGGCTTGGCCCCGTCCAGCAGGGCGCGCATCGCCCCTGCCCCGGAAGATTTGATCAGATCATCGGGGTCCTTTCCGGCCGGCAGAATCACAAAGCGCAGCGCCTGACGCGCCCCGGTCATCGGCAGCGCCAGATCGATCAGCCGCTGCGCGGCGCGCTGACCTGCGGCATCACCATCAAGTGCAATGATCGGCTCGGGGCTGATGCGCCACATCAGTTGCAACTGGCTTTCGGTGATGGCCGTGCCCAGAGGCGCGACAGCCCCTGCGAATCCTGCACGCGCAAGGGCAATCACATCCATATAGCCTTCGGCCACGATCAGGGGCTGACCCTTGCTGACCGCCGACCGTGCCGATGCCAGATTGTAGAGATTGCGCCCCTTGTCGAACAGCGGCGTTTCAGGACTGTTCAGATACTTGGCGCGGGCGTTGGGATCCATGGCCCGGCCGCCAAATCCGATGCAGCGCCCCTGCCCGTCCCGGATCGGAAAGATAATCCGCCCGCGAAAACGATCGTAAACCTGTCCGCCGCCCTCGGGTTTGGCAACAAGACCGGCTTCGATGATCTGCGACTCGTCAAAGCCCTTTTCGCGCAGCGCCATGCCCAGGGCATGGCGGCTGTCCGGCGCATAGCCGATATCGAACTGCCGCTCGGTTTCCTCATCCAGACCACGGCGCTGCAGATAGTCGCGCGCCTCGCTGGCCGCGCCGGTCTGAAGTTGCAGGCGAAACCAGCGGCAGGCGGCCTCGGTCACCTCGAACAGTTGCGATCTGCGATCACTGCGTTCGCGCGCCCTCGGGTCCGGTTCGGGCATGGCCATCCCGGCCTCGGCCGCAAGGACCTTGACCGCTTCCATGAACTCCAGCCCGTCAGCATTGCGCAGAAAGGTCAGCGCATCGCCCTTGGCCTGACAGCCAAAGCAATAATAAAAGCCTTTCTGATCGTCGCAATGGAAGCTGGCGGATTTCTCCTGATGGAAGGGACAGGGAGCCCACCAATCCCCGCGCGCCTGATTGGACTTGCGCAGATCCCACACGACCTTGCGCCCGATCACACGGCTGATCGGAACGCGATTGCGCAGTTCATCAAGGAATCCCGGAGGCAGGCTCATGGTGTCAATATCGGCTCAAGTGATCAGGCCGTAAAGCGGCCAGAACGACTATTTGCGCCTTGCGGACCCGGTCGTCAATTGGCGCCCACCGCCCCGCGCGCCAGACCCCAATATATGTCACCGATTCTGTCGCGATCCAGACGACCGCCCTCGCGATACCAGTTGATCACCCCGGTCAGCATGGCAATCATCGCAAGGGTTGTCAGCTTGCGATCCATCATATGCATGACGCCCGCTTCGGCACCGGCCTGCAGAATCTGGTCAAGCGCATCCTCATACCTGCCACGCAACTCGGCGATATTGCGGAAATTTTCCGGCGTCAGATTGCGCAGTTCCATATAGGACAGAAACACCGCATCGGCGTGATCGAGGCTGAAATCGATGTGGAACCGGACAAATCTCTCCAGCCGGGTCAATGGGTCCGCCGAGGGATCATCGCGCCAGGCCGCCAGCAGTTCCTTCATGTGGGATTGCAGCAGATCATGCAGCAGCGCCTGTTTGTCCGGCGTATAGGCATACAACGCCCCAGCCTGAACGCCGACCGCCGCCGCGATCTGACGCATCGAGACGGCCGCATAGCCATTGCGCGCGAAAAGGCGCCGCGCCTCATCGCGAATGAGCGGGCCTGTAATTTCTGCGCGGGATCCGTGGGTTCGTGCCATGCCTTGTCATAATCGCTCGTCCGGCGCAGCGAAAGGGGGCGGTCGGCCATGTCGCCAAGCCGAGTTGTAGTTGCAATATCACAAGAGTAACCTGCGCCCATGAAAAAGATGCCCTGCCTTTCCGCCCTTCTTGCCGCACTGGCCCTGTCGGCCTGCCACAATGGTGCCGTCGATTATCCGGAACTGCTGCCGACCCAGCAGATTCTGGCCGAACCGACCTTGCCCGAGCATTCGGGTGAGGCCGCGCAAGACCCGGACAGCACGCAGGCCGAGACGGTCGCCCGCGCCGAAGCACTGCGCCGCAAGGCCGAGGCCCTGAACGTACCGGTCATTGAACCCGCCACCAAGGCGCGTATGACTGAAGTCAGCGCGCAATAGACTCTTGCGTGGCATCATCCATATCAAACCCGGGGCAGAGACCGAACATGACGGCAATCACCTGCATTGATGATCTGAAACGGCTGCATCGCGCGCGCGCGCCGCGCATGTTCTATGACTATGCCGAGTCAGGCAGCTATACCGAACAGACATTCCGGGACAATTGCGACGACTTTTCCAGGATCAGGCTGCGCCAGAAAGTGGCCGTCGACATGTCCGGCCGGTCTACGTCGTCGAAGATGGTCGGGCTGCCCGTGACCATGCCGGTGGGACTGGCCCCTGTCGGCCTGACCGGAATGCAGCATGCCGATGGCGAAATCCTGGCAGCACGCGCGGCAGAATCCTTCGGGGTTCCGTTCACGCTGTCAACCATGTCCATCTGTTCCATCGAGGATGTCGCCGCCCATACGTCCTCGCCCTTCATGTTCCAGCTCTATGTCATGAAGGATCAGGAATTCCTCGAGGCGATCATCAATCGCGCCAAGGCGGCCAATTGCAGTGCGCTGGTCCTGACGCTGGACCTGCAGATCCTGGGCCAGCGCCACAAGGATCTGAAGAACGGGTTGAGTGCACCGCCCAAGCTGACTCTGCCCACAATGCTGGATCTGGCGATGCGCTGGCGCTGGGGGCTGGGCATGCTGAAGACCAAACGCCATTCCTTCGGCAATATCGTGGGACATGCGAAAGGCGTTGGCGATACATCCTCGCTCTCCAGTTGGACCGCCGAGCAGTTTGACGAAAAGCTTGACTGGGACAAGATTGCCCGCATTCGCGAGATGTGGGGCGGCAAGCTGATCCTCAAGGGGATTCTGGACCCAGAGGACGCAAGGATCGCCGCAGATTTCGGCGCCGACGCCATCATTGTCTCGAACCATGGCGGGCGACAGCTGGACGGGGCGCTGTCCTCGATCAGGATGCTGCCCCATATCGTCAAGGCCGTGGGGGATCAGGTCGAGATCCATATGGATAGCGGCATCCGCTCGGGTCAGGATGTCCTGAAGGCCCTGGCCCTTGGGGCAGATGCCACATGGATCGGACGCGCCTTCATCCATGGCCTGGGCGCAATGGGTGAAGCCGGGGTCACCAAGGCGCTCGAGATCATCCACAAGGAACTGGACACGACCATGGCGTTGTGTGGAGAACGCCATATTGACGATCTGGGATTGCACAATCTGCTGACCAGCAACGGCTTCTTCGAGGAATATGCAACCCCGCAGCCCTGAGTGGCGCGGGGTGTTCCGTCAGAACAGTTGCGCCATCCAGCGCTGACCACGCCCCAGCCGCACCATCAGCAAGACCAATGCCGCCGGGACGAGAAAGGCTACCAATGCGGCGGGAAGCGGATGGGGCACATGCATTTGGGCGGCGAAATGCAGGAACAGATAGTGCATGACATAGATTGCCGAGGCCATCACGCCCAGAGGCAGGTCCGTTTCCGGTGCCCTGACATTCAGGACCAGTGCAAAGATGGCCGGCGCCATGATGAACATCCCGATCTGATATTCCAACAGGGCATATTCGTTGATCGTCGTCAGAAAAAAGGCATTCTCGGCCAGTGCCAGAAGGAAACCGGCCATCATGACGGCAATCAGGGCCGGACGAGCGGGAATCGACCATGGCACGCTGTCGGGCTGGGTCAGCTTTGACGCGAACAGATATCCCATCACCATGAATGGATAGATGAAGAACGGGCCGCTGCGAAAGATTTCCAGCGGAATCCCGATCAGATGCCCGACCGCGGCATATTCCAGGGCCACCCCTACCCCGGCCAGCAGGATGGCAGACCAAAGCATGACCCTGGGACCAAGAGCCACCATGAAGTGCATCATGACGGCGGCGACGACCAGACCTTCCAGAAACCACAGATGCCGAAAGCCCAACAGCAGTTCACGCAGGCTTTGTCCGACACCCTGATGCCACAGTCCCATGAACAGGAAATAGATCAGGTACCAGACGACATAGAGCACGGCCATCCGCCTGGTCCAAAGCCAGTACTTGTTTCGTTGTCGCGTGCGCAGAAGGAAAAAACCGGCGGTCATCGCAAAAAGCGGCACGGCCAGACGCAATATCGTATTCAACGTGATCAAGCCATAAACGCCGAATGTCTCACGTCCCATGCCGGCGTGGCCAATCACGACAAATGCGGCAAGCATGATCCGCATGTAGTCGATCGAATAAATACGTTGATACATCAGTTACTCGTAAAAATGGGACGGCAAACGCTTATGGCCTGAACAAGCTCCACAACTGCAAAACCTTGTGATAGGCATATTCTTGCCGATGCCATCTGTCAAACTTTTCAGTTTGCCCATGCGCAGTATTTGACGCTTCCCTTCAGGAAGGATCTGGGGTATGGGCGCGGCTCTGCCATCATGCACCCTTGGAGGATGATGGCGTTCATAACTGTTTAAGGATTAGAAAAATGGCCAAAGAGATCCCGGATCTGGTGGCTGAGGCACGCGCGGGGACAGGCAAGGGGGCCGCCCGCCAATCTCGTCGCAACGGCAAGGTGCCCGGCATTGTGTATGGTGACCACAAGGACCCCATCGCGCTTGAGTTCGACTTCAACAAGCTGCTGGCGAAACTGCGCGCCGGTCGCTTCATGTCGACCCTGTGGAACCTGAAAGTCGAAGGTCACGACGACGTTCGCGTCATCTGCCGCGGCGTTCAGAAAGATGTCGTCAAGGATCTTCCGATCCATATCGACTTCATGCGTCTGCGTCGCACCTCGAAGGTCAAGCTGTTCATTCCGGTTGAATTCATCAACGAAGAAGAATGCCCCGGCCTGAAAAAGGGCGGCACCCTTGTGACCGTACGCAACGAGGTCGAGATGATCGTGACCGCGGGCGATATCCCCGATCACCTCACCGTCGATCTGGCTGGCCATGAAGTCGGCGAGAGCATTCACATCAATGACGTGAAGCTGCCCGCAGGCGCCAAGCCGACCATCGACCGCAACTTCGTGATCGCGAACATCGCAGCGCCTTCGGCCCTGCGCTCCAGCGATGATGAGGGCGGTGAAGGCGAAGAAGCCGAAGCAGCTGCAGAAGAATAATTCTGCCGCGCAAGTGACTCGTGGGGCGGTGCCATCGGCGCCGCCCTTTTCTTTTGGGCGGCGCTTTGCTAGCGCAGACCCAAGCTGAACACTTCAGACATGAGGACCGGATGGAACCTGTTCATATCATTGGCGCCGGTTTGGCCGGGTCCGAGGCCGCATGGCAGATCGCGCGCGCCGGAGTTCCCGTCGTTCTGCACGAAATGCGCCCAGGCACGGGCACATTCGCCCATAAGACCGGCGACTGCGCCGAAATGGTCTGTTCCAACAGTTTTCGCTCCGATGACGACGTGATGAACGCCGTCGGGCAGTTGCATTGGGAAATGCGCAATGCCGATGGGCTGATCATGGCGATGGCGGACCGACACCGGCTGCCTGCCGGTGGGGCATTGGCCGTGGATCGCGAGGCTTTCTCGCAGGCCGTCACCGCCGCCCTTCGCGCCGAACCGCTGATCGAGATCCAGGGCGGGGAAATCTCGGAACTGCCCGAGAGCGGAAACTGGATCATTGCCACTGGTCCGCTGACCTCGGACAAGCTGGCTCAATCCATTCGGTCCGTGACGGGCACCGATGCGCTGGCCTTTTTCGACGCGATCGCGCCGATCGTTCATGCCGATACGATCGACATGAGCATTGCATGGGAACAAAGTCGCTATGACAAGGGCGACACGGAAGAGGAGCGCCGGGCCTATATCAATTGCCCGATGACCAAGGACCAATACGAAGCCTTCATCGACGCGCTGCTGGCCGCCGAGAAGACCGAGTTTCACGAGGGCGAAACCGCCGGATATTTCGACGGCTGCCTGCCCATCGAGGTCATGGCCGAGCGTGGTCGCGAAACCCTGCGCCATGGCCCGATGAAACCCGTCGGCCTGACCAACGCCCATATGCCCGAACAGAAAGCCTATGCAGTGGTTCAGCTTCGGCGGGATAATGCGCTGGGAACACTGTATAATATCGTCGGCTTTCAGACCAAGATGAAATATGGTGCGCAGACCGAGGTCTTTCGCATGATCCCCGGCCTGCAGGACGCCAGCTTTGCACGTCTGGGCGGCATTCACCGAAATTCCTTCCTGAATTCCCCGACCTTGCTGGATGACCGGATGCGGCTGCGCCGGCGGCCCAATCTGCGCTTTGCCGGTCAGGTGACGGGCGTGGAAGGCTATGTCGAAAGCGCTGCAATGGGCCTGTTGGCGGGACGCATGGCTGCGGCACAGGCCAAGGGACATGATCTGCCACCGCCCGCCATCACCACGGCGATGGGGGCCTTGGTCAATCACATCACCGGCGGTGCCGAGGCCAAGACATTCCAGCCGATGAACGTCAATTTCGGCCTGTTCCCGCCGCTGCCGGATGTGAAAAGCGGCAGGCGCGGCCGAAAGGATCGCTATCCGGCCTATACGCAGCGCGCCAAGGATGATTTTTCCGCATGGCTGGCGGCGCAATAAGACGTACCCGCTTTGCCCCCTCGCCAACCGGGCTGTTGCATCTGGGCCATGCCTTCGCGGCAGGCGTGGCCGCCGCGCAGGCCGATGCTGGCGAATTCCTGCTGCGGATCGAGGATATAGACCGCGCGCGCTGCAAGCCGGAATTCGAAGCGGCGATCTATCAGGATCTCGACTGGCTGGGACTGCAGTGGCAACAACCGGTCATGCGCCAATCGGACCGCATGGATGCATATCGTGACGCGCTGGCACGATTGGCGGAATTTTCCTATCCATGCCGTTGCAAGCGGGGTGACATTCGCGCCGCACTCTCGGCTCCGCAAGAAGGCGCCCTGCCCGCCGGCCCCGACGGCCTGATCTATCCCGGAACCTGCCGCCATCGCCCGCTGTCCGATGCGGCGCCAGATGATGTGATCCGGCTGGATGTGGCCCGCGCCTTTGATGCGCTTGGGCAGTCACGGCTGGAGTTTCGCGACGAGGTCATGCGCCCCGCCGAGGCCTTCCTCATGACTCGCGACAAGTTTCTGGATCAGATCGGGGATATCATCCTGTCACGACGCGGCATGGGCACATCCTATCACCTGTCGGTTGTGGTGGATGATGCGGCGCAGGGAATCACTCTTGTGACCCGCGGTGAGGATCTGTTCGAATCGACCTGGATCCATGTGCTGCTGCAACAGCTGCTGGGATATCCAACACCGCTCTACCATCATCATCGTCTGATCCGGGATGCCGAGGGAGCCCGGCTGGCCAAGCGCGACAATGCGCGGGCCATTCGCACGATACGCAAGGCCGGAGCCCAGCCCGCCGACATCTGGCGAATGGTCGGGCTCAGACCATGGGATCCATGATCACGACTGGCTCGCCATCGCGGATCGCGGTGTAAAAGCAGCTGCGGCGATTCGTGTGGCAGGCCGGGCCCGTCTGTTCCACCAGCACCAGCAGGCAATCCTGATCGCAGTCGACACGCATCTCTACCAACTTCTGCACATGGCCCGAGCTCTCGCCCTTGACCCAGAAGGACTGTCTCGAGCGCGACCAATAGGTGACTTTTCCGGTCTTCAGGCTGCGGGCGACCGATTCGGCATTCATCCAGGCCATCATCAGGACCTCGCCGGTTTCAAAATCCTGCGCAATTGCCGGAATCAGGCCATTGGCATCGTACTTCAGGCTGGTCGGGTCGAACATCGGGTTCCCTTTTCCTATATGCGAACCTATCTAGAATGAACGCAGCGCAGGGAAAAGGACCCATGGCAGACAGTGATCTCATGCAGCTTTATTCCCGCCGGATTCTGGCGCTGACCACGGCTATTCCGCACCAGGGCCGTCTGGATGCGCCCGAGGCCACGGCCTCGAAACGTTCGCCACATTGCGGATCATCGGTTTCGGTGGATGTCGTGCTGAGAGATGGTGCCATCGTCGATTTTGCCCAACAGGTCCGCGCCTGTGCACTTGGTCAGGCCTCGGCGGCAGTGCTGGGTGGCGCGGTCATGGGACGGACACGGGATGAATTGGTGGTAGCGCGGGATGAATTGCGCGCCATGTTGAAACAGGACGGTCCGGTGCCAAATCCGCCCTTTGCCGATCTGGAAGCACTGCTGCCGGCGCGGGACTATCCCAACCGGCATGCTTCTATCCTGCTGGCATGGGATGCCACGATCGAGGCCATGGACAGCGCCTTGGCGGCTGCGTGACAAAAAAAGACCGGCCCAATGAAGGACCGGTCAAGTTGCGCGTGCAGAGACCAGAGTGACGCACAGGCGGAGGCGTCATGTTGCAACGCGGGGCAATCTAAGCAGGTCAGGCGTGAAGGATTGCGGGCAACCAAAGAACGACAATCGTCGTGACGGTCAGCGCGGCCAATCCAAGGGCATCACAGATGAATTCGCGGGTCATGGGCAACTCCTCTCTGTTGCCTCTTTGTTCTCATATGATGTTCCCTCTGTAAAGAACTTTTTAGGAACATCTTAACAATTCACCCCACCGAGATCAGCCGGATGGCCTGATCCTGCTGCATCAACCACATCAGGAACCTGATGGCGCGGCCCCTTTTCGACTGCAGATCGGGGTCGATTTCCAGCAGGGTGCGGGCATCGTTGCGGGCCAGTGCCATCAGCCCCGCCTGATGTTCCAGATCGCCAATCTGAAACCTTGGCAGACCCGATTGTGCCGTGCCAATGACATCGCCGGCACCGCGCATGGCCAGATCGACCTCGGCAATCCGGAAACCGTCTTCGGTATCGCGCAGCGTGGTCAGACGTTTCGCGCCGGTTTCACTCAGCGGCGGGTGATACATCAGCAGACAGGTCGATGCGCCCTGCCCGCGCCCGACCCGACCGCGCAGCTGGTGCAACTGGGCCAGTCCAAAGCTCTCGGCCCGCTCGATCACCATGATCGTGGCCTCGGGCACATCCACTCCGACCTCGATCACGGTGGTTGCCACAAGAATAGAGGCCGTGCCATCGGCGAAATCAGCCATGGACTTGTCGCGCTGATCGGCATGCATCTGCCCGTGGACAAGACGCACCTGTTCACCGAATTTCGCCCGCAGATATTCAAATCGGGCCTCGGCCGCTGTCAGATCGCTGACCTCGCTTTCATCGACCAGCGGACAGACCCAATAAGCCCTTGCACCACCATCGATGGCAGCCCGCAATCGAACGATGACCTCTTCCAGTCGCTGATCGCTGATCATCACCGTGGTAATCGGCTGACGTCCGGGCGGCTTTTCATCAAGGATCGTCAGGTCCAGATCGCCATATTGCGTCAAGGCCAGCGAGCGAGGAATCGGCGTAGCCGTCATGACCAGCATATCCGGTGGCGCGTCCCCCTTGGCGGAAAGCTCCAGCCGTTGCGCTACCCCGAAACGGTGCTGTTCGTCGATGATGGCCAGCCTCAGGTCATGGAAGGTGACGTCTTTCTGGAACACCGCATGGGTGCCGACCAGAATATCAATGCGCGCCTGGGCCAGATCCTCCAGCAGTTGGGCGCGCAACTCGCCCTTGTCGCGTCCTGTCAGCGTGGCAAGCCTGATTCCTGCCACCCGCGCAAGAGGCTCCAGCGCGCGGCCGTGCTGGCGGGCAAGAATCTCGGTGGGGGCCATCAGCACCGCCTGCCCGCCCGATTCCACCGCGTTCAGCGTGGCCAGAAAGGCGACGAGGGTCTTGCCGGCCCCGACATCGCCCTGCAACAGCCTGTTCATGCGGAATTCACTGGCCATATCCGCGGCAATCTCGGTAACTGCGCGCGACTGGGCACCCGTGGGCGGCCATGGAAGATTCTTCAGAACCAGATCGCGTAGCCTGCCATCGCCCTTGCTGGGACGTCCGCGTATGCGGCGCCTTTCGCGGCGCACCAGCGCCAAGGTCATCTGATGGGCCAGAAATTCATCATAGGCCAGACGCGCCCGCGCTGGATGCTCGGGCGACAGATCGGCCTGCGACCGCGGCTGATGCGCCTGCTGCAAAGCCTGAGCAAACCCGGGCCAGCCTCGTGCAGCAACCACCTGCGGGTCTATCCATTCGTCAACCTCGGGAACCCGCTCCAGCGCGGCCGCAGTTGCTTTGGTCATTGTTTTTTGGGTCAGGCCAGCCGAGAGGTGATAGACCGGCTCGAAATCCGCCGGCAGTTCGGCACCGGGCCGAAGGATGTGATCGGGATGGGCGATCTGGGCCTGACCGTCAAAAAGTTCGACCTTGCCGCTGATGATGCGCTGTTCTCCCAAGGGGAGTTGTGACTCGATCCAGTCGCGCCGGGGATGAAAGAACACCAGCGTCAGGTCGCCACCATGCCTATCCACGCAATGAACGCGCCAGGGTCGACCGCGAGTGCTGGGCGGATAATGCCTCTCGACAGTTACAGAAATGGTCACGATCTCGGGCGGGACGGCATCGCCGACACGGTCGATCCGCCTGCGCAGCGTGCCGCTGGCGGGCAGATTGAAAATCAGGTCACGGGGTCGCTCCAGCCCCATTTGCCCCAATGCAGCCTGCGCCTTGGGGCCGATACCGGGCAATGTGTCCGCCGTTGCGAACAGCGGAAACAGTTCCGGGGGGCGGCCGCGCGGCGGGCCTATCTTGCCGAGATTTTCAGCCATTCGTCCTCATCAATGACCTTGACCCCAAGATCGGCAGCCTTTTTCGCCTTGGATCCGGCCCCCGCGCCAGCCACCAGAAGATTGGTCTTGGCACTGACCGAGCCCGCGACCTTGGCCCCCATTTCCTCGGCTCGGGCCTTGGCCTCGGCGCGGGTCATCTTTTCCAGCGTGCCGGTAAAGACCAGGGTCAGTCCGCTGATTTCGGTTTGCTGCTGCGCTGAACTGTCATCGGGCAGAACATGCAGCTGCGCCAGCAACCGGTCAATGCTGGCACGTTCGGCCTCTTGCTGAAAGGTCGTGACCAGCGACCTCACCAGGGTCGCTCCAATGCCATCGATGCCGGTCAGTTCGGCCCAGTTCGGGCTGTCAGGCAATGCTGCGCGCCGGGCCTTGTCATCAGGTGCCGTAAAGGCGGGCTCATGCGCCGCGCCATCAATCGCCGCCAGCAGGGCCTCCCATGTGCCGAAATGGCGGGCCAGGGTTGCCGCAGCCACCTCACCCACATGGCGTATGCCAAGGGCAAAAATCAGCCTTTTCAATGCGATGTCACGGCTTTTCTCGATGGCGGCGAACAGCTTTTCGACCGATTTCTCGCCAAATCCATCGCGGTTCTTCAGCTTGGCAAGATTCTCTGCATCACGCTGCGCCAGCGTAAAGATATCCGCAGGCTCGCGGATGGGCAGAGTCTGGTCGGCGAAGAACATCTCGATCTGGCGCGCGCCCAGTCCATCTATGTCAAAGGCGGCGCGACCGACAAAATGTTTCAGCTTTTCAATCGCCTGAGCGGGACAGATCAACCCGCCGGTGCAGCGGCGCACCGAATCTCCGGGTTCGCGAATGGCGTCCGAGCCGCATTCTGGGCATATCTCGGGGAACTGGTAGGGTCTGCTGTCGGCGGGTCGGCGCGACAGATCCACATCGGCGATCTTGGGAATGACATCTCCGGCACGATACAGCTTGACCCAATCACCTTCGCGAATGTCGCGACCTTCGCGGATCTCGGCGCCATTGCTGTCGCGCCCGGCGATGTAATCCTCGTTGTGCAGCGTCGCATTCGAGACGACAACCCCGCCCACGGTCACCGGATCCAGCCGGGCGACGGGCGACAACGCCCCCGTCCGGCCGACCTGAATTTCGATCCGCTCCAACCGCGTCCAGGCAGTTTCGGCGGGAAACTTATGGGCCAGCGCCCAACGCGGCGTGGTTGAACGGAACCCCAAACGCGACTGATAGTCCAGATCATTGACCTTGTAGACGACGCCATCAATGTCATAGCCCAAGGTCGCACGTTGTTGTTCAATCTCGGCCCATGCGGCCACCAATTCGCTGGCGTTGCGGCAAATGCGGGTCAGCGGGTTGATGCGAAAGCCAAGTTCCTTCAGCCGTTCGACCGCTTGCATCTGGGTCTGGCCCAAGGGTTCGGACAGTTCTCCCCAGCTATAGGCAAAGAACATCAGCGGCCGTCTTGCCGTCACCGAGGGATCAATCTGGCGCAGCGAGCCGGCAGCTGCATTGCGCGGATTGGCAAAGGTCTTGCCACCCTCTGTCGCGTTGAGCCGCGCGAAATCCTCGTGCGACATATAGACTTCACCACGGATCTCGACGATGCCAGCGGGCTTTCCGGCAAGGGTCTTGGGAATATCCGCGATGACACGGGCGTTGGCAGTGACATTCTCGCCCACCGACCCATCGCCTCGCGTTGCCGCCTGCACCAGTTCACCATCTTCATAGCGTAGCGAAAGCGACAAGCCGTCGATCTTGGGTTCGGCGGTGAACTCCAGCGGCGCATCTTCGGGCAGGTTCAGAAAGCTGCGAACGCGGGCGACGAAATCGTTGACATCCTCCTCGCTGAATGCGTTTCCCAGAGACATCATCCGTTGGGCATGCGTGACCTTTGAAAAGCCTTCGGCGGGTGCTGCACCGACCTTTTGGGTCGGACTGTCCTGCAATGCCAGATCGGGGAATCGGCTTTCCAGCCGCGCCAGATCGAGTTTCATCCGGTCATATGCGGCATCGCTGATCGTCGGCGCATCCTGCCGGTGATATTCGTCATTGGCACGCGCGACCCGCGCCGAAAGTTCGGCAATCAGGCGGGCCGCCTCATCCCGGTCCAACCCCGAGACATCCCGGGGAACCGTCAGCTCCGTGGTCTTGGTATCTGGGGTGCTCTCGCCTTGCGCCATTGAAATGCCCTGTCTTGCCGTCCTGTTGCCACCACTGCGAAGATTGGCGCCGCTTGCGCAGGCCGATCACGAATTCGCCGCCAGATTTCGCCCAGATAGCCGCCGCGCACAAGCATATTGCAATGCCATCGAGGCGCGATGGCAGCCTTTGCGGGCGGGTGGCCATCCGATCCGGATTCTTTCCGGGGTGCTGCGTGACTGCCCGGTCCACAGATGATCGAGATGCCACGGAATGCAGGAGGCTTTGCCCGGCCATATTCGGGCCCACAAGAGGGGCATGGCAAGGGGATATGTTGGCGGCTTCTTGCGAACATGGCGTCGGGCTGTCACGAAATGCATATCAAGGCCGGTCCAGGCATCCGAACCGCGCAAATCAAGCGCCATGGAATTGGTGCGGGAGATTGAGAATGGCGAGCCGTGGAGGACTCGAACCCCCGACCTGAGAATTAGAAGTTCCCTGCTCTAATCCAGCTGAGCTAACGGCCCGCATTCGTGGCGTGGTATCCGTCAAATTTCCCCATCATGTCAACGTGCTTTTTGACCGAAACCTTCTGCACCGCCACTGATTCACGCAATTCGCCTAGAGCATCAGGGTCATATAGACGCTGTTGGGGTCCAGACGATAGTTTGCAAAAGGCGGGCATTCGGCAAACCCCGCCCGCTGATACAGGCCGCGCGCGGCCTGAAAGCTGGGTTGCGCGCCGGTTTCCAACGACAGGCGGCGCAGCCCCTGCGCACGGGCATGGGCGACCATATGGTCGAGCAGGCGCCGCGACAGCCCCTGCCCGCGCAGTTCCGACAGGACGTGCATGGATTTCAGCTCGCCATGCGAAGGATCCAGCCTCTTCAACGCGCCCATGGCGACCGGCTTGGGCCCGCGCCGCATGACGAAGAATGTGATTTCGGGTGAAACCAGCGTTTCGCGCGGCATCATGTGGATGGATTCCGGTGGGGTGTCCGCATGCATTGCCACGACATGGCGTTCAAACAACAGATCAAGCTCGGATGACAGCGGATTCCCGATGGAAATGTCAAATTGATCCGGGGCGTTCGTCATGTTCTGTCATCCTCCTGTTGCGGTGCCGCGGCTGCAGCGATTTGACGTCGCGCCGCCCTGTTCCTGGAAACGGCCTTGATGGTGGTAAAGCCGACAAGCGCCACGGTTGCCATGACGAACAGGCAGGCAATCGGACGTTCGATGAAGACCATGGGATCGCCGCGCGAAATCAGCAGCGCCCGGCGCAGATTGGTTTCTATCAGCGGTCCCAGCACGAAACCCAGCAGCAGCATCGCCGGGCTGAAGGATGCCAGCGCCAGAAGATAGCCGATCGCGCCAATACCCGCGACCATGGCAATATCAAAGGTCGCCCCGCGCACGGAATAGACGCCCAGACAGATGAAGACGATGATCGCCGGATATAGCCATCTGAAGGGAATGCGCAGCATCGAGACCCAGATGCCGATAAGCGGCAGGTTGAGGATCAGCAGGAACAGATTCCCGATCCCGAAACTGGCCACCAACCCCCAGAACATATCCGGGCGGGCCTCCAGCATCATCGGGCCGGGTTGGATGCCATGGATGACCAGCGCGCCCAACATCAGGGCCATGATCGGGTCTCCCGGTATCCCCAGGGTCAGGGTCGGGACAAAGGCGGTGATCGCGGCCGAGTTATTGGCCGCTTCGGGTCCGGCGATGCCCGCGATCTCGCCCTTGCCGAAGCGCTCGGGATGGCGGGAAATCCGCCGCTCCAGCGCATAGCTGAGGAATGAGGAAATCGTCGAGCCGGTGCCGGGCAATGCGCCAAAAAAACCGCCCAGGGTCGTGCCGCGCGTGATCGGCGCGATCATCTTGCGCAGTTCATGCCGCTGCGGGACCAGTTGGCGCAGGGAAATCCGGTCGGGCGGGCCGTGCCGGTCGGCCTTGCGGATATTGGCGATCACCTCGGCGACGCCGAACAGCCCCATTGCCAGGGCAACCAGGTTGATACCGTCCAGCAATTGCGTCTGGCCAAAGGTGAAACGTTGCGCGCCCGAATTCACATCGGTGCCCACGCAGCCCAGGATCAGTCCAGCCACGACCATGGCCAGGCTTTTCGCGGGGCTGCCCGCCCCCACGGTTGCCGCAGCAACCAGCCCCATGATCATCATCGCCGCATATTCCGCTGCGCCGAACATGGTGGCCACCTCGGCCAGCCATCCCGCCAGCAGCACAAGAATGACAATTCCGAGCATCGAGCCAGAAAAGGACGAGATCATCGAGGTGAACAGGGCCACCCCGGCGCGTCCCTGCTGAGCCATGGGATAGCCATCCAGCGTGGTCACCGCCGATTGCGGCGTTCCCGGCAAGCGCAGCAGGATCGAGGCCACTGCGCCGCCATATTGCGCGCCGTAATAGACCCCGGCCAGCATCACCAGAGCGGCCTCGGAAGAAATGTAATAGGTGATCGGCAGCAGCAGCGTGATCGCGGCCATGGCGCCAATGCCGGGCAGAACCCCGACGAATGTGCCCAGCAGGGCACCGAACAGACTGTAGACAAGCACCGAGGGCTGCAGTGCCACCGACAATCCATGCGCCAGACCTTCAAGAGTGTTCATGTCAGCGACTCCATGGCCAGACGGGGATCGTCATGTCCAGTGCCAGAACAAAGACCGCCCATGTCAGCAAGGTGACTGCCGCGCAAAGGACAAGGCGCCAACTGACACCTGCTCGCGGTGCCACGGAACTGGAGATCAGGGTTGTAAGCGCCGTGGTCGCAACAATGCCCAGGCGTGGCATCAGCACGGCAAAGACCACCAGTGACAGAATGACGCCCATCCCTTCGCGCCATGCGAAGGGCTGGGGCACGCCGGCGCGGCTCCATGCGGAAACGGTGATCACGCCTCCCAGGGCGGTCAGTATCACGCCCAGAACCACGGGAAAGAAACCCGGTCCCATGCGGCGCAGGCTACCGATCTCGTAGTGGGCGGCGGCATATGCAGCCACCGCCAGCCCGAACAGCGCAAGGATCGCCCCCCATAGAAGGTCTTGATAGTCACGTTGCATGAAACCGCTCTTTTCATGTTTTCCGGCGGTTTAGTCCTCTGTCTGGGTCTTGTCGATCACCTCGCCCCACATGGCGGTATCCTCGGCAATCCGCCGGGACAGATCCTGCGGAGTTCCGGGCGCTGTCTGCCAGCCGATGGCCAGCAGCTTTTCCTGCACCTCGGGATCGGCCAGTATCCTGCCCAGTTCGGCATTCAACCTCTGGACGACCGCTTCATCCGTACCGGCAGGGGCAATGAAGGCGTTCCAGAGTTCGGCGCGGAAATCATCAGGCAGACCCGCCTGCCCGGCCAGAACCGGCACATCGGGCACCTGAGCAAAGGGTTCTGACGAGGTGATCCCCAGCATCTTCATCTTGCCGGCTTCGACATGGGCCACGGCCGCCGAAGGGGCCATGAAACCGGTGTCGATCTCGCCGCCCAGGATCGAGGTCGTCACCTCGGCATAGCTTTGGAAGGGAATATGGAACAGCTCGATCCCGGCCTCCGAAGCAAACAGCTCGGCGGTCAGATGCGCGCCCGACCCCTGTCCCACCGAACCATAGCTGATTTCTCCCGGATGTGCCCTGGCATCCTCGATAAAGGCGGCGGCGTCATCGGCGGGGAAATCGCTGCCGACCACAAGAACCAGCGGGCTGGTGGCGATCAGGCCGACCGGGGCAATGTCGCTGGCCGGATCATAGCCAAGATCCGCAATCAGGCGCGGGGCCGTCGTCAGCGGTCCATTGATGGTGATGCCGAAGCTGAGTCCGCCGTCCTGCTGCGCAAGCATCTGCTGAACACCGATCACGCCACCGGCGCCCGGCTTGTTCTCGACAACGACCGGTTGCCCCAAAGCCTCGGACAGCGGCTCGGCGACAAGACGTGCAATCGTATCGGGCGAGGAACCGGCCGGAAAGCCGACAAACAGGTGTAGCGGCGCGGTGGGCCATTCCTGCGCCATGGCAGGCAGGCTCAGGCAGGCCAGGCCGATTGCTGTCGCGGCGCAAAAGGCACGGCGGTGATATGAACGGACCATCAGACAGATTCCCTTGCTTTGATTTTCCCCCATGTTGTTCGGGTTTTGGACGCCGGGGTCAATCTGTCGTCGAAGGCGGTTGCCGCGGGCAAAAATCTGCCTGTTTCCCTCTTGCAGGAGACGTTTCCAGACAGTATTCAAATGGTGCGCGGGTATGGTGAAATGGTATCACACGAGCTTCCCAAGCTCTTGGCGCGGGTTCGATTCCCGCTACCCGCTCCAATCATTTCCTTCAGGGATATTGCAGGACGCCGGCATCCACCCTGGCTGTCGTGGCCGGCCAGACCTTTTCCCGCGATGACGCGAATGGCCTGACATGCCGAGACGATGGTGCCAAGTGCCCTCAGATCGCTGCCAGAACCGAACGTGCAGCCCGCAGTCCCGGCGCCTCACCCCCTTTTCCAAGGCGATCCATGGTCAGTTCCATGGCATCCAGCTGGGCCTTGCGGGTGATCTTTTCTTCAAGCACTGCCTGAAGCGCCTCGGCGATCGGCCCGGGCTGGCACTCGCGGCCCAGGAATTCCGGCACCGCCCGGGTCTCGCTGACCAGATTGACCAAGGTGACCGTATCGGTGCGCAACAGCATGCCGATGATCATCCGGCTGATCGGGGCCATGTCATAGCCGATCACCATCGGCACATGATTGGCCGCCAGTTCCAGGCTGACCGTCCCCGAGGCCGCAAGGGCCAGATCCGCCGCGGCGAAAGCGGCCTGCTTTTCATCTCGCTCCTCGACCACGATGGGCGCCGTGGGCCAGCGTCGCGCCATGTCGCGCACCATATGGACAACGCCGGGAACGGTGGGCAGAACGACCCGCAATTCCGGCACCCGGTCGCGCAACCGGATCAGCGCTTCGTCAAAGCGGGACGCCAGACGGCCAACCTCGGACTTGCGCGATCCCGGCAGGCAGAGAACAAGCGGGGCATCGGCGGCGATCCCATGCCGGTCGCGAAACAGCGCGGCTTCATCCGCACCAGCAACCCTCGCCGTGGCAACCGGATGTCCGACAAAGTCGCAAGTCATGCCGGCGGCCTGCATCAACGGTGGCTCGAAGGGAAGGATTGCCAGAACATGATCGATGACCTTGGCCATCTTCACCGCGCGCCCGGGCCGCCATGCCCAGACCGAGGGCGCAACATAATGGACGGTGCGCAGCTTCGCATCCGCTTCGCGCGCGGCCGCGGCGACACGCAGGCAGAAATCGGGACTGTCGATGGTGATCAATGCGGCGGGCTGTGTCTCTGCCACGGCGGCGGCGGTTTGCGCGATGCGTCGCTTCAGCTGTCGGTATTTCGGCAGGACTTCCCACAGGCCCATCAGGCTCAGTTCTTCCATCGGGAACAGCGATGACAATCCCTGTGCCTGCATCTGTGGCCCGCCTATGCCGATGAATTCGACCTCGGGGCACAATTCGCGCAGCCCCGCCATCAGCGCCGCGCCCAATTGGTCACCGGAAGGCTCGCCCGCGATCACGAAGAACTTCATCTCTGGCCTCCAGTCCGTATGCCCTGTTCAGGCGTTCCCAGAAACAAAGACTGCCCGGAGCTTTCCCGACAGTCAGCCGATCAGTCGCGGGCCCACAGGAACAACCCGGCATTGCTGGCACGTGCAACCGTCTTGTCACGCTCAAGGACAATAACGCCGCCCGCCTGCCATGCGATCCCTGCCAATCCTGCCGCCACTGCCTGAGAGACAGTCTCGGGTCCGATGGTTGGCAGGTCGATACGACGGTCCTGCGTCGGCTTGGGGGCCTTGTAGAAGACGCCTTTGGATCCGGCGGGATCGGGTTTCAGATCACGATGGCGGCCCGCAAATTCCAGCATGGCGGCGGTGCCGGGCAAGGTTTCGATGGCAAGGCACAGCCCCTGCGCAACGACGACCCCCTGACCGATGTCGAATTCTCCTGTGCCCCGCAGGATGCGGGCAGCCTGTTCGGCATCGCGCCGGTCCGCTTCGCTTGGCGCGCCGGTCAGAATACCGGCTGCGGGGACCAGATCGGGCAAGAGTTCGTCCACACCGCGCACGGAAAGATCATGTTCCTCGAAGATATCCAGAACCTCACGCAGCGCGGCGTCATCGCCCGATTGCATGGCGGTCAGGATACGGGGAACCAGTTGCGCCGTTCTGGCATCAAAGGCCTCGGGATCCAGTCGGGGACGGCGGATGGCACCGGCAAAGACGACATTCTCGACCCGGGCCTCGACCAGAGAATCGAGAAAGGGCACCAGCCGCTCCAGCCGGAAGGGCTGGGCCGGAATTCCGGGTTCGAAGCCTTCCAGCGCATAGACCAGAGGTGCATCCAGCGCGGCGACGACGGTTTCGGCAAGGGCACCCTGCCCTGCAATCACGGCGGTTCTGCTCATGCCGGCCTCGGTGCCAGGAAAGAGCGATCAGACGGCCCCAGAATGAACTCGAGAATGTCGCGCTCCATTGCGGTTACCTCATTTTCGGATCGGCTGCGCGCGGTTTCCCGAAATGACCCCTGCCCCAGATCGGCCAGCAGGTTGCGCAGCGCGATGATATCCGCCCTGGACGCCCCGCGACGTTTCAGGCCCACAAGGTTCAACCCGTCCAGATGGCCGCGCGGCCCCTGAACAAGCCCATAGGGGATGACATCCGCAGTCACCATGGTCACCGCGCCAATCATGGCCCCGCGTCCGATCCGCACCCATTGATGCACCCCGGACAGCCCGCCCACGATCACGTCATCTTCCAGCACGCAATGACCGGCCACCGAAGCGTTGTTGACCAGAATGACCCGGTTCCCAAGCTTGCAGTCATGGGCGACATGCGCCCCGGCCATGAACAACCCGTCATCGCCAATGACAGTCACCCCGCCGCCACCTTCGGTGCCGGGGTTCATCGTCACATATTCACGGATACGGTTGCGCGCGCCGATTTCCAGACGGACATCCTCGCCGCGAAATTTCAGATCCTGCGGCACCTCCCCGATCGAGGCAAAGGGGAAAATCTCGGTTTCCGCCCCGATCGTCGTGTCACCGCTGACGACCACATGCGATTTCAGAACCGCCCCGTCATTCAGCCGGACCTGCGGCCCGACCACGCAAAAGGGACCGATCTTGACCCCGGCACCAAGCTCCGCCCCTGGCGCGATCACGGCCGAGGGGTGAATTTCGGTCTCAGACATTGGGCGACAGATCCATCATGGCCGTGAAATCGGCCGAGGCGGCAAGCTGACCGTCCACCTTGGCCTCGCCATGGAATTTCCAGATTTTCCCGCCGCCGCGCATGACCTTGCAATGCAGTTCCAGAACATCGCCCGGAACGACCATGCGGCGGAACTTGCAGTTGTCGATACCCATGAAATAGGTCAGCATCTGCTTGTCGATCAGATCCATGCTGATCCCGACGACGACGGCGGATGTCTGGGCCATGGCCTCGACAATGGTCACCCCCGGCATGATCGGACGGGCCGGGAAATGCCCCTGGAAGTGAGGCTCGTTGCAGGTCACGTTCTTGATGCCCACGGCCCCCTCGTTGGGGACGATATCGCGCACCTTGTCGATCAGCAGGAAAGGATAGCGATGTGGGATGAGGCGTTTGATCAACGACAGATCAGCCTCGGTATAGGGGGCGGGTTTGCGCGTTTCGTCGGCCATAAGCGTTCCTTCGATCGAATTGAGTTCGGTTAACAACGCCGCGGCGACTTGGCAAGCTTAACAGCAGTCGCCCCTCGGCGTCACGCCCCATTCGGGGGCAAGGATCGGTCCCTGTTGCGTCCCTCGACCAACCATCCGGCCAACGCCAGCCCCGCGATCAGGCAAAGCCATGCCCAGTCGGGCATCAGCGGTTTCCGGCGCAGGCCGGTGACGGTTGCGGCATCCCGGGGTGTGATCCCGATCCAGTCCCGCCTCACGCCGCGTCCATGGGCCCGTGCGCCGACCTTCACGGCACGCAGGTCGGGAATCCCGTCAGACAATCGCACCACCTTGCCGCCGCTGCTTTTCACCAACGGCGCCATCCCGGCCTCATCCGCCACCGTGCGTTCGAACTCGCGTGGCGCGGCGGGGCCAAGCGCCAGCACCCGTTCCAGATCATGGTCGCGCAACCGGTACAGCCCTGCCGAAGGCGCTGTCCAACTGGCTGTAAATCTGCCCTTCTCGGTTTCCCGCAAGGAGATCGTCTCGGTTTCTCCGTCCGGGCGGGTGATTTCCAGCGGACCGGCGCTTTCCAGCATTGTGCGGCGTGTAAAGCGGACATTCAGCCCGCCCGAAACATCAGCAAGCAGGGCCTCTTCTTCCAGTTCGGGCTCTTTCATCGACCAATGGGCAATGCGCCGCAGCAGCTCAAGCTGAGGGCCGCCACCCTCAAAGCCACGCCCCCACAGCCAGACCTGATCCGAGGTCAGCATCGCGACCCGTCCCTTGCCGACCCGATTCATCACCAACAGCGGCTTGTCCTCGGCTCCGGTCATGACGGTGGCCGCGCCTGCTTCGGGGATCACCTCGGCCATGCGCAACCAGCGGCCCCAGTGCTCTTCATTGCCTTCGGGTGCGCCAGTCAGCCCCGCAGTCACCGGATGGCGTCGCCCGTCATCCGTCAGTTGCGGCAGAAAGGGCTGTTCGATCACGCGACCCGTCGGGCGCGCGGGAAGAATGGTCCCCATGGGCGAAAGATTCAGGCTTTCCACGCCAGCCATCTCGGGGCCGGCGGCGACCAGGATTGCCCCGCCATCCTCGACATAGCGGACAATGTTGCGGAAGTAGTCCGGGGGCAGGATTCCGCGCACACGATAGCGATCAAAGATGATCAGATCGAAGTCATCGATCCGTTCAAGGAACAGCTCACGCGTCGGAAAGGCGATCAGCGACAGCTCATCCACCGGCACACCATCGGATTTGTCGGGCGGACGCAGGATCGTGAAATGGATCAGATCGACTGCGGCATCCGATTTCAGCAGATTGCGCCAGGTGCGTTCGCCTGCATGGGGCTCTCCGGAAACCAGAAGAACCCGCAGCCGGTCGCGGACTCCGGTGATGCTGACCGCCGCGCTGTTGTTGCGGTCGGTCAGTTCCGTCCTGTCCCCTGCATCCGGCGCATCAATGGAAATCTGCACGACATTCTGACCGGCATGGTCAATGGTGACCGGCAGATCCAGCGAGACATCAAGGGGAACCGCAAACAGCTGCTCATCCTCGCCATCGATGCTGATGCGCAGGTTGACCGATCCCGCGCGTGCCGAAGCTGGAACCTCTCCGTCATCGGAAATGCGCAGGCGAATGCGGGCCTCCTGATCGATCAGCGCGAAGGCCGGAGCTTCCTCGATGACCAGTCGGCGGTCCCAGTCATCGGGCTGACCGGTCAGCAGGACATGAAGTGGCGCATCGATCGTTTCGGGCAGCATGGCGGAATCATGCAGCAATCCGTCAGTTATCGTGATGACCCCGGCCAGACGGCTGGCCGGTTCGGCAGCCACGGCGCGGGCAAGCCGCGTGGCCAGCAATGTGCCATCGACATCATCGGTCAGGCTGATCCGGCGCAACTCGGTATCGGGCATGGCCGCGATCTGTCGGGCGATATCCTTGGATGCGGCATCGATCTGACCGGGCCGTTCGCCCAGGTCCTGACTGGCGGTCCGGTCCTCAAGCAGGATCACGATATCGGACAGACCTGAACGCTGCCCCAGTTCCATCGCAGGACCGGCCAGTGCCGCTGCGGCGGCCAGACCGGCACAGCCACGCCACAGCCAGCCCCGCAATCCGCGCCAGATGGAAAAGACCATGACCAGCAATGCCAGCACCGCCAGAGCGGCAGGAACCAACCACGGCAAGGAAGGATCGAAACGCAGTTGCGTCATGGTCGCCCTCCCTCTTCGATGCGCAGGCGGTTCAGCAATTCCGGGACATGCACCTGATCAGATTTGTAATTTCCGGTCAGCACATACATGATCAGATTGATGCCGAAGCGAAAGGCCATCTCGCGCTGTCTTTCACCCTCCCAGCCACCACGGATGGGAAAGCGGGGATAGCCACCTTCGTCAATCGCCCAGGCCTGCGCCCAGCCATTGGCGCCGATCACGACCGGCGAGACGCCATCATTAAGTTGCCTGAAGCCAGAAGTCACATCACCTTGCCCGGCGGCTGGCGGTGCTTCGACCCAGACGGGATTGCCGCTCCAGCGACCGGGGAAATCGTCCAGCAGATAGAAGGTCCGTGTCAGCACATGATCTTCGGGGATCGGGGCCAGCGGCGGCACCTCCAGCGGCGCGGCCAGACGCCGCAGGTCCTGTGACATGTCCGGGCCGCCCAGTCCGGCAACATCGCCGTCATTGGTGTCAAACAGCACCATCCCGCCCGAGCGGAGAAAATGGTTCAGCCGCAGATAGGCCAAGGGCGAGGGGGCCGGCTGGCTGTCCGTGACCGGCCAATAAAGGAACGTCAGCATCGACAGATCGTCCGTATCCAGATCAACGCCGATGGGTTCGCCCGGTTCGACCGAAGTGCGTTGGCGCAGGGCGAAGGACAGGCCCTGCAAACCTTCCCGGGAGGTCCGATCAACCTCTGCATCTCCGGTCAGCACATAGGCCAGCGCAACTTCGTCGGCGGCACGGATCAACTCGGGGTCAAGAAAGCTGCTGTCCTGCGCCTGTGCCTGCGGGGACGGCAGGCACAACAGGCACAACAGGATCGCGCCCAGCACTCTGCCGCCGCGCAGGATGGCCGCCGATCCCAGAGCATCCAGCGCCAGCAGCATGGCCGCCAAAGCCAGCAGATAACCACGCAGGGCGAGGCCGGCATTCTGCGTCTCTTGCTCGATGACGGCATTGTCCCAGGTCGCGGTCGTGACCGGACCACCGGCATTCAGGGCGATGCGGCGTTCACCGGCGGCATAGATCCCCGCGGGCCGTCCGGGGCCCGGTCCGTCGTCCAGTTCCTCTGCGGGAAGCGGGGACAGGCCATCCGGCGCGCCGCTGCGGCCAAAGCCGTCCAGCACGATCTCGGGCGTCCAGAAAGGCTGTGCGCGATCGCTGCTGTCCGGTCCTCTGGCGCTGACCTTTGCCGTGGCGACCAGCCGCTCCAGCATTTCGACGAAAACGCCAGACAACGGCAGATTGGACCAGTCCGGATTGGCCGTGACATGGAACAGCACCACCTGGCCCTGTCCAAATCGCTGCCGTGTCACCAGGGGCGTGTTGTCAGACAGCGCGGCAATCGTGCGCTCGGACAGTTCAGGCGAGGGCTGGGCCATCAGCTGCGCGCGCACCGCGACATCAGGGGGCGCGTTCAACCCGGAAAAAATCCCGTCCGCAGCAAATGGCAGCAGCCCGCGCGGATCGCCCCAGCTCAGCGCGCCACCGATATCGCGCCCGCCCTGACGCAGCATGACTGGCAGCAATGGCTCGGAGGTCAGATCCTGATAGGCGGCCATGCGCGGACCGGCAAAGCGGATCAGCATGCCGCCCGCCCTCACCCAATCGGCCAGTTCATCGGCATCGGCCATATCGACCTGATCGGCGACAATCACCACATCAGGGGCAGAATCCAGCACATCGCCCAGCCCGCCTTCGGTCAGATCGGCCGAAGGGGCCAGCGCGCGACGCAGGTAATACAGCGGCGACAGCAATTGCTGGCCCTCGGCCTGATTGTCGGCATCTCCGACCAGGCCGACCTTGCGCCTGCGCACCCGATCATCGGCCAGCAGGACCGCTCCGGCATGGGATTGACCTTCGATCTGGAACCGCCGGACGCGGTTGCGCAACTCTGGCGGCATGGTCACGGGCACCACCAAGGCATCTTCGCGTGCCCCCACGGTCGCGCCATCGGTGGCCAGACGGGACAATTCACGTTCGATCCCCTGTGGATCGGGACCGATGGCCAGAATTGCCGGGCGATTGCCCTGGGTGGCGCCATGCAGCAACAGCGCGGGTTCGTCTGAATCGTTCAATTCAAGGCTGAGCAGCCGTCGCGAGGGCACATGGACCCGCAACAGGCCACGCGCTGCCAGTTCGGCCCGCCAGAGATCGCGACCGGGGTGATCCAGCCCATCCGAGATCCACAGGCTGGTCAGCCTGCCATCAGGCTGATTGCTCAATGCATCCTGAGGATCCTCGGGCAAGGTCGAGGGCCAGGAAACCGGCTGCGCCGCCCGCAATCGCGCCAGCAACCTCTCGCCGGTGGTAAAGCTCAGCGGCGCCGGTTCTGCCCGCCCATCCGCCAGCAGCAAGGCCGCGGGTCGGCCCTGCGTGTCGGCCTCCTTCAGGGCTCTTTCGGCGCGGGCCAATCGTTTCGACCAATCTGGCGCTGCGGCCCAACCGGCGTCCATGACCACCAGCAACGGGCCATCCAGCTCTGCCTGGGCCACAGGACGCCAGACCGGACCGGCACAGCCAAGGATCACCGCTGCAACCGCCAGCAGGCGCAGAAGCAACAACCACCAGGGCGTTCTTCGCGCAACCGGAGAGCGATCGGCCAGCCCAAGCAGCAGCGCGACCCCGGGGAACAGGACCCGGCGCGGCGCAGGCGGCATGGCGCGAAGGATCAGCCACAGTGCAGGCAGCGCGATCAGCGCCGTCAGAACCCAGGGCGCCGCAAATCCGATGGGACCAAGAACCAGCATCAACGCCCCAAAGTCTGATACAGCCATCCCAGGGCATGGGCGGGGGCCTGATCGGTAGAGTGACAGGTGAAATACCAACCGGCGGTTTCGGCGGCGCGGCGCAGCCTGTCGCGGCGCTCGGCAAGGCGCATCAGATAGGCCTCGCGCAAACCGGCGGCATCATGGCTGTCATGGCGCAAACCACCACTTGGCGATCTGAAAGTGACCGCGCCATCAAAGGGGAATGTCTCTTCGTCAGGATCCAGAACCTGCAACAGGACACCCGAAACGCCCAGAGCAGCGGCACGGGCAAGAAACGGGGCGACCCAGTCGATATCGGTCAGGAAGTCCGAGAGGATGACCAGCCGTTGATTGGGACGCAACTCATCCGCTTTGGGGGCATCGCCGTCACCTGTGGCCATGGGCCTGCGCAGCAATTGCTCGGCCAGTGGTCCGGATTGCGCCCGACCCAGACGTGCCGGATGCCCCAGCAGGCCAACCTTTTCACCGCCGCGCAACAGCACCATGGCCAGCGCCAGCGCAAGCACCCGTGCCCTTGCAAGTTTCGTCGGCCGCAATTCGGAACCGCTGTAGGACATCCCCTGTCCCGAAGAGACCCACAGCCGCGCCGTCTGGGCCGATTGCGCCTCGCGGTCGCGCACGAATTGGGCATCGGAACGGGCCGATCTGCGCCAGTCGATGGCGCGGGCACTATCCCCGATTCCCGCTGGCCGGTATTGCCAGAAATCCTCGCCCATGCCCGCGCGGCGCAATCCATGCGCGCCCGGCGCAACCATGGCGGCCAGGCGCTCGGCCGAAAGGATCAGCCCGGGCAGATCGGCGCTGGCCGCTTCGGCACCGGCGCGAAGATGGGCGGTGGTCGCGGTCACATCAGCCTCACGCAGCACGTTGCCCGTTCAGGCAAGACTCGATGACCTGCGAGATCACCTCGTTCACGGTTTCGCCCCTTGCACGCGCCGCGAAGGTCAGGGCCATCCGATGGCGCAGAACCGGCGCGGCCATGGCCTGCACATCCTCGATCGTCGGAGCAAATCGCCCCTGCAGCACGGCGCGCGCGCGCGTCACCAGCATCAGCGCCTGCGCCGCACGCGGCCCCGGCCCCCAGATCAGCGAATCGGTCACGAATGAGGCCGCATCTTCGGAACCCGGACGGCAGGTCCGGACCAGATCAAGAATCGCCTCCAGCACGGTTTCACCGACCGGCATCTGCCGTATCAACCGCTGCGCGGCGATCAGCGATTCGCTATCAAAGCTTTGATCTGCGGTCCCTTCTTCAATGCCGGTGGTGGCCAGCAGAATATCGCGTTCTGTCGCGCGGCTGGGATAGTCGACATCCAGCTGCAACAGGAACCGGTCCAACTGGGCCTCGGGCAAGGGATAGGTGCCCTCTTGCTCGATCGGGTTCTGCGTCGCCAGAACATGAAAAGGGCGACCCAGGGGGCGATGCTGGCCACTGACGGTGACCTCGTGTTCCTGCATGGCCTGCAACAGCGCCGATTGCGTGCGTGGCGAGGCGCGGTTGATCTCATCCGCCATCAGCAACTGGGTAAAGACCGGACCTTCGATAAAGCGGAAGCTGCGGGTACCGTCGGGCATCGCGTCCAGCACTTCCGAGCCCAGAATATCCGCGGGCATCAGATCGGGGGTGAACTGGATCCGCTGGCTGTCCAGCCCCAGCGCCCTGGCCAGCGTATCCACCAGCATCGTCTTGCCCAGTCCGGGCTGTCCCACAAGCAGGACATGCCCGCCCGCCAGAACCGCCGCCAGAACCTGCTCGACCACATCATGCTGGCCCACGAATTTCTGTTCGACGCTGGTGCGCACGGCGTTCAGTCGCTCGGCCAATGCCTGCACCTGCCCGACGAGAATTTCATCCGCACTCATGACAATGCCCTTCTGCTGCTCTAGACCGGAGCATAGGCAACTCAGCAAGAGGCGACCATATCGAATGCCGGATCAGAGTGACAAAAGCGTGAGCGCAGAAGGAATTGCCGCAGCCGCCAGCAAGGCCGCTGCAAAGGGCGGCTTGCCGCCGGTGCATTTGTGGAACCCGCCGTTTTGTGGCGATCTGGATATGGAGATCCGCGCCGATGGCACCTGGTTTCACGAGGGAACGCCCATTGGCCGCCCCGCCATGGTGCGGCTGTTTTCGACCATTCTGAAACGCGAAGGTGATGACTACTTCCTGGTCACACCGGTCGAAAAGGTCGGAATTCGCGTGCAGGACGCGCCCTTCATCGCCACGGATGCCGATATCACCGCCGATCGCATCGTCTTTACCACCAATGTCGGCGACAGCGTCGTGGCGGATGCCGATCATCCGATCATCCTGCGCGGTGACAGCAGCGCCCCCCGGCCCTATGTCCATGTCCGTGCCGGGCTGGAGGCGCTGATCGACCGCAAGACCTTCTACCGGTTGGCTGCGGCCGCGGATACCGGCCCGGATGGTCGCGCTGGCGTGCGCTCCTGCGGGCAGTTCTTTCCTCTGGAGAACTGACGGCACCGATGCCACGTTTTGCTGCGAATCTGTCGCTGATGTTTACCGAACTGCCCATCCACGACCGCTTTGCCGCGGCCGCAGATGCGGGTTTCAAGGGTGTCGAGCTTCTGTTTCCCTATGATGTCGCAACCGACACCCTTTCGCGCGCAGCGCGCGCGGCCGGTCTGAAGATCGTCCTGCTGAACACGCCACCCCCGAACTGGTCCGGGGGGCCGCGTGGTTTTGCCGCCGTGCCGGGGCTGGAAGCGCGTTTCCAAAGCGACTTCAAACGCGCCTTGCGATTCGCACAGGACCTGCAGGCGCGCCACATCAATATCATGGCAGGCGAATCCTCGGGCGATGAAGCCCGCAGGGTCTTTCTTCGGAATCTGATATGGGCGGCGCAATACGCCCCCGAGGTCAGCCTGACCATCGAGCCGGTCAGCCCGGCCCTGCATCCCGAGAACTTCCTGACCAGCTATGATCAGGCGGCGGCGTTGATCGCCGAAATCGACGCGCCAAACCTGGGGCTGCAACTGGACAGTTTTCACGCCCGGATGATGTCGAAAGATGTCGCGGCCACATTCAGAACCCATCAGGCCATGATCCGCCATGTTCAGATCGCGGGCCATCCCGGACGTCAGGAACCGTCCGACAAAGACTTTGATCTGCATGGCTTTCTGGTCATGCTGGATGATCTGGACTATCGCGGCTATGTCGGGGCCGAATACGAACCCCATGGCCTGACCCGCGCCGGACTGGGTTGGCTGCATCAGGCATTGATGGTGAAGGATGGAACCCGATCCGCCTGAGCAGGTTGGGCCGTCAATGCACCGCGATGATCGCGGCGCCCTGTCAGGAGAAGCTGTTCATGAATTCGATCATCTATATTGTCGGTCTGGTCGTTGTCGTCCTGTTCATTCTGTCCTTTCTGGGGCTGCGCTGACCCCGACCGGGCTGGTGACGTCCGGTATCGGCGTTGATAATGCGATTACCGCTGGCAATTCACCGCCCGTTTCTATAGGGCAGCGGCGAATTGTACGGAAGGCTACCATGGATATCCGCAACATCGCCATTATTGCACACGTTGACCACGGCAAGACGACGCTGGTCGACCAGTTGCTGAAGCAATCCGGTTCTTTCCGCGAAAATCAGGCCGTCGCCGAACGCGCGATGGACAGCAACGACATCGAACGTGAGCGTGGCATCACCATTCTGGCCAAGGCAACCTCGGTCGAATGGAAAGGCACGCGCATCAATATCGTCGACACCCCGGGCCACGCCGATTTCGGCGGTGAGGTCGAACGGATCCTGTCGATGGTCGATGGCGTCTGTCTGCTGGTTGATGCCGCAGAAGGACCGATGCCCCAGACGAAATTCGTGACCTCGAAGGCCCTGGCCCTCGGTTTGCGCCCGATCGTCGTTCTGAACAAGGTGGACAAGCCCGCCGCAGAACCCGATCACGCGCTGAACGATGTGTTCGATCTTTTCGCCAATCTGGGCGCCAGTGACGAGCAACTCGACTTTCCGCATCTGTATGCCTCGGGCATCGGGGGATGGTGTGACGAAACGCTGGACGGTCCGCGCAAGGACATGACTGCGCTGTTCGATCAGATCCTGAAACATGTTCAGCCGCCCAAACAGGTCGAACATGCCGATGAACCCTTCAAGATGCTGGCCACCACCCTGGGGGCCGACAACTTTCTTGGCCGCCTGCTGACCGGTCGGGTCGAAGCAGGACGCGCCAAGGCGGGCGACACGATCAAGGCGTTGTCGCGCGACGGCGACCGGATCGAGCAATTCCGCATCAGCAAGGTTCTGGCGTTCCGCGGATTGACCCAGACCCCGATCGACGAGGCTGTTGCCGGTGACATCGTCACGCTTGCCGGCATGTCCAAGGCGACGGTGGCGGATACGCTCTGCGCGCTCGACGTCGAGACCGCCCTGCCCGCACAACCGATTGATCCGCCCACCATCAGCGTGACCTTCGGCATCAATGACAGCCCGCTGGCCGGCAAGGACGGCAAGAAGGTCCAGTCGCGCGTCATCCGCGAACGCCTGATGCGCGAAGCCGAGGTGAATGTCGCCATCCGGGTCGAAGACACTCCCGGCGGCGAGGCTTTCGTGGTCTCGGGTCGCGGGGAATTGCAGATGGGCGTTCTGATCGAGAACATGCGCCGCGAAGGCTATGAACTGTCGATCAGCCGTCCGCGCGTGATCTTCCGCGAAGAAGATGGCGTCCGCATGGAGCCGATCGAAGAGGTCATCATCGATGTCGATGACGACTATACCGGCGCAGTGATCGAAAAGCTGACTGGCGACCGCAAGGGCGAAATGGTCGACATGCGTCCCGCGGGCGTCGGCAAGACGCGGATCGTGGCACATGTGCCGTCGCGCGGCCTGATCGGCTATCATGGCGAATTCATGACCGACACGCGCGGCAATGGCGTTCTGAACCGTATCTTCCATGGATGGGCACCCTACAAGGGTCCGATCCAAGGGCGTCGTCAGGGCGTGCTGATCAGCATGGAAGATGGTGTCAGCGTTGCCTATGCGCTTTGGAACCTGGAAGATCGCGGCAAGATGTTCATCGGCTCGCAAGAGCAGCTGTATCAGGGCATGATCATCGGCGAACACAGCCGTGACAATGACCTGGAGGTGAACCCGCTCAAGGGCAAGAAACTGACCAACGTCCGCGCCTCGGGCACGGATGAGGCGGTCCGGCTGACGCCCCCGGTTCGGATGTCGCTGGAAGAGGCAATCGCCTATATCAATGATGATGAACTGGTTGAAGTCACGCCCAAGAACATCCGGTTGAGAAAGCGCCATCTCGACCCGCATGAACGCAAGCGTCAGGCCCGCGCCGAGGCCTGATCCCGTCCGGACATGTCAGACCGCCGTGCAGCCCCGCTGCGCGGCGGTTGTTCTTTTATATTAGTTCGTCGTTAACCGTGTCTGTGTTACGCTGGGTCAAGTTGGGATCCAGAGAGGCTGAACATGTATCGCATTTGCGTGTCGGATGTCACGGACCGCTCTGACCTTGTTCGGAATATCTCGCGGAACAGGGCGCGAATCATGCGCAGCGCCGACGAATTTTTCCACGGGAGTATAACTGCTTGTCTCGAAGAACTGGAATGTTAGATAGACATATTGGACAATACGGATCCGTTCACATGTCAAGTTCATCTTCGTGAAAGGGCCTGCCATGGCGATGACCATCGACAAGAAGCTCGGCGCCGATTTCGGCAACATGAAAGGCGATGACATGAGCAACAGACGGCAAGGTCTTGCGGGTGTCGGCCTGCATGGCCGCACGATCGCAACGTTGCTTGATGTGCTGGAAAGTTCTCAGACGACATTGCCTCAGATCGAGGATCTTTCCGAGATCCTGGGGGTTTCGGCACAGGATCTGCGCAAGATATTCCCGGATGAGCATTCCGTTCTTGTGGCGGCCGCGGAACAGGCGCTGGTTCGCTTGATGGATGCCTGCGTCAAGGCCGTGGTCAAGGTCGACCCGCAGGACTCGGTCGCACAGTTTCTTGCCCTGGGCGAAGCCTATATCGAATGGGCCGACATGCATCGCGCGCAGTTCCGGCTGTTGTCGGATGACCGCATGCTGAACCTGCTGAACGTTCCGTCACTGCGCCGATATGCGACCTCGCTGGACGAATTGATGGGGCGTATGCTGGAACGGGCCCGCGATGCCGGCCATCTTGCCGAAGATGAGAATATCCGGCTGATGGTTCTGTCCAGCCGCTCATTTGCTTATGGGCTGGCGCGCATGGTCGTCGATCAGCGCATGTCCGAATGGTATCCCGACACGCCACAGGTCGAGGCGGCAAAGATCGCGCTTCATGATTTCGTCAGGCGTATCGCCCGCGGCTCTACGCGCAAGCCGAACTGAGCCAGTGCCCCAGATGACGCGACAGGCACGGCCAGGCCTGCGGCAGCACGCTGATAATGCCCGGCAAGGGGCGGCTGTGCGCAAAACGGCCTTTCACCTTCGGGGGGCATCCATTATCACGGGGCGAAATTCAGTTTAACGAAAGATCGCCCCCGTGACCGATTATATCATCAGGGACATCGGCCTTGCGCAATTTGGCCGCAAGGAATTCGATATCGCCGAAACCGAAATGCCGGGTCTGATGGCGTTGCGGAAAGAATATGGTGAGAGCAAACCCCTTGCAGGTGCCAGGATCGCGGGCAGCCTGCATATGACGGTTCAGACCGGAATTCTCATCGAGACCCTGACCGCGCTTGGTGCCGAGGTCCGTTGGGCCTCGTGCAATATCTATTCCACCCAGGACCATGCCGCCGCCGCAATTGCCGCCAGTGGCGTACCTGTCTTTGCCGTCAAGGGCGAAACGCTGGAAGAATACTGGTCTTATACCGATCGGATCTTCCAGTTCCCGGAGGGCACCGCCAATCTGATCCTGGACGATGGTGGCGATGCGACCATGTATATCCTGCTGGGCGCGCGTGTCGAAGCAGGCGAAACCGATCTGATCGCCGTTCCCACCAGCGAAGAGGAAGAAGCCCTGTTCGCGCAGATCCGTAAGCGGCTCGCGGCCAGCCCCGGCTGGTTCGCCCGTCAGCGCGATGCGCTGAAGGGCGTCAGCGAGGAAACCACGACCGGCGTGCATCGCCTGTATGACCTGCACAAGAACGGCCAGTTGCCCTTTCCCGCGATCAACGTGAATGACAGCGTCACCAAGTCGAAATTCGACAACAAATACGGCTGCAAGGAGTCACTGGTCGACGGCATCCGCCGTGCAACCGACGTGATGATGGCCGGAAAGGTCGCCGTTGTCTGCGGATATGGTGATGTCGGCAAGGGCTCGGCGGCCAGCCTGCGCGGCGCGGGCGCGCGCGTCAAGGTGACCGAGGTTGACCCGATCTGCGCCCTTCAGGCGGCGATGGACGGTTTCGAGGTGGTCACATTGGAAGATGTGGCGGCCGACGCGGATATCTTCGTGACCACGACCGGCAACAAGGACGTCATCCGCATCGAGCATATGCGCGAGATGAAGGACATGGCGATCGTCGGCAATATCGGCCATTTCGACAATGAAATTCAGGTCGCTGCGCTGCGCAATCACAAATGGACCAACGTCAAGGACCAGGTGGACATGATCGAGATGCCCTCGGGCAACCGGATCATCCTGCTCAGCCAGGGCCGTCTGCTCAATCTGGGCAACGCTACGGGACATCCCAGTTTCGTCATGTCGGCCAGCTTTACCAATCAGGTGCTGGCGCAGATCGAACTGTGGACCAAGGGCAGCGAATATCAGCCCGGCGTCTATATCCTGCCCAAGGCGCTGGACGAAAAGGTGGCCCGTCTGCATCTGGACAAGATCGGGGTCAAGTTGTCGACCCTGTCCAAGGAACAGGCCGACTATATCGGCGTGTCCCCGGAAGGCCCCTTCAAACCAGACCATTACCGGTATTGATCAATGCCTGAATATTCGCTTTTCACCTCCGAGTCCGTCTCGGAAGGCCATCCCGACAAGATCGCCGACCAGATCAGCGACGCGATTCTGGACGCCATTCTGGCCGAGGACCCGCGCGCACGCGTAGCCTGCGAGACGATGGTAAAAACCGGCGTCGCCATCATCTCGGGCGAGATCACCACCAGCGCTTGGGTCGATCTGGAATCGATCGTGCGCGACGTGATCAATGATATTGGCTATACCAGCAGCGATGTCGGCTTCGACGGGGCGACCTGTTCGGTGATCAATATCATCGGCAAGCAATCCCCCGAGATCAATCAGGGCGTGGATCGCGCCAGCCTGGAAGAACAGGGCGCGGGCGATCAGGGCCTGATGTTCGGCTATGCCTCGGATGAAACCGATGTGCTGATGCCCGCCCCGATCACCTATGCCCACCGGCTGGTGGAACGTCAGTCCAAGGTCCGTCGCGACGGCACGCTGAACTGGCTGCGCCCGGATGCCAAGTCACAGGTCACCCTGCGCTATGGCGAAGACGGCCGTCCGACCGGCATTGATGCGGTCGTTCTGTCCACCCAGCACAATCCCGATATCTCGCTGGCGGATCTGCGCGAAGCGGTGATCGAGGAAATCATCAAGCCGGTTCTGCCTGCCGAATGGCTGTCGGCCGAGACCAAATATTTCATCAACCCGACCGGAAAATTCGTCATTGGCGGCCCGGTGGGTGACTGCGGGCTGACCGGGCGCAAGATCATCGTCGACAGCTATGGCGGCATGGCCCGTCACGGTGGCGGTGCGTTTTCGGGCAAGGATCCGTCCAAGGTCGACCGCTCGGCCGCCTATGCCGGGCGTTGGGTCGCCAAGAATATCGTGGCCGCCGGTCTGGCCAGCCGCTGCGAAATTCAGGTCAGCTATGCCATTGGCGAGGCACAACCTACCTCGATCAGCCTCAACACATTCGGCACGGAAACGGTCGCCCATGATCGTATCGTCGCCGCGGTCCGCGAGGTCTTTGACCTGCGACCCTTCGCGATCATCCGCGATCTGGACCTGCTGCACCCGATCTATCGCCCGACGGCGGCCTATGGTCATTTTGGACGTGAGCCCTATGCGCTGGCCAATGCCACGGCCTTCAGCTGGGAGCGCATCGACCGCGCCGAAGCCCTGAAAGCGGCCTTGAGTTGAAAAGCCGGAAAAGGGGCGCAGGCCCCTTTTCCTTCATCCTTGGGCTGGAGGGCTCAATAGGCCATCATTCCCCAGTGCCGCGTCCCCGAGATCGGCTTGCCGTCATGGGCCAGCAGAAAGCCCGACAACACCCGCAACACGCCCCAGACTGCCAGGAACAGCCAGATCAGCAGGCCGATTCCGATGACCGTGGTGATCAGGGCCAGCACGGCGATGCCAAGGCTGATCCAGAAAGTTCTGATCTGAAAGGTCAGATGGCTGTCCAGAACCGGATCCTTGCCACGTGACAGATAGGCATAGACCACACCGGCCAGCGTGGTCACCGCCACCAGATAGCCAATCGCATACAGCCCATAGACAATCTTGGCGGGCATCAGATCCGGTTGCGCCTTTCCCGATGTCGGAGTCATGTCGAAATCCTGCGCTGCTTGAATGAATCCTAGCTGTAAAGCGCGCGGGCGCGATCTTCAAAGGCTTTGACGATCCGAGACATGGCTTCGTGAAAGACGACGCCGATCAGCTTTTGCAGGATGGCATTGCGAAATTCGAAGTCGACATAGAACTCGACACGGCAGCCACCCTCGGGGCGGTCGGTAAAGACCCAGCCGCTGCGCATGTATTTGAACGGCCCGTCCAGATATTCGGTGTCGATCTTCAGGGCCCCTGTTGCGCTGTCCGCGGGCCACAGGACCACCCGGCTGCCAAAGCGTTCGCGGAACACCTTGAAGCTTATGACCAGATCGGCGGCGATTTCCTCGGCGCCATCTTCGCGCGTCTTGCGGGTGCGGATCCGCGCCGCGCTGTTCCATGGCAGGAACTCGGGATATTTCTCGACATCGGCCACCAGCGCGAACATCTGGCTGGCGGTATAGGGAAGGTCGCGGCTGTCCTGATGATGCGGCAAGGTGATCTCTTGTGTTTCGTGGCATTCGGGTGTTGTCTTGCGCCACCGGCATTAGCAGGGAGAGCGGGCAATGAACAACCTGATCTGGCTGCTTCGCGCATCGAAATGGGCGCGAAACCCGCCCAGCAAGGCCCGTGTCATGCTGGTTCTTGCGGTGATTGCACTGGCCATCGGGATCGTCGCACTTGAAAAACTGGGGCTCTGGCCGGAATGGGCGCAGATGACACATGGCCGGGCGCCGCGCCTGCCGCATTGAGCCGCACCCCTACAGCCCCGCTGCCGCGAAGGTATCGCATTGCGCCATGTCGCCGGAATTATAGCCCCGCATCAGCCAGTCCTGACGTTGCCGCGCCGAACCATGGGTAAAGCTGTCGGGCATGGGCGTGCGCCCTGCCCCGGCCTGAATGACATCATCACCCACCGCATGGGCGGCCCTCATGGCCTCTTGCAGATCGCCGGTCTCCAGCAGGTCAAAGCGTTGATCCGCCTGCCGCACCCAGATGCCGGCATAGCAATCGGCCTGCAGTTCCACGAGGACCGACAGCGCATTGGAATCCGCCTTGCTGACGCGGCTGCGCAGTGAATTGACCTGCCCCAGCGTGCCCATAAGGTTTTGCACATGGTGCCCGATCTCATGGGCAATGACATAGGCGAAAGCAGCATCTCCGCCCGCCTGCATCCGTTGCTGCATCTGTTCGAAGAAATCCGTATCCAGATAGACGCGCTGGTCGTTGGGGCAATAAAACGGCCCCATGGCCGCCGAGGCCCCGCCGCAGGCCGATTGAACACTGCCGCGAAACAGGACCAGCGTCGGCTCGACATAGGAGATATCGGCCTGTTGCGGCAATACCGCCGCCCAGACGTCTTCGGTATCGGCCAGAATGACCGAAGCAAATTCGCCGTATTCCCGGTCGCGCGCGCTCAACGGCTGTCCTGTCCCGGCGGGCTGTTGATCGAGTTCACCGACGATCGGCGCGATATCGACACCGAAGAAATAGCCGACGGCTAGCACGACCAACATGCCGACAATGCCCATGCCGCCCGCACCACGCCTGCCAAGGCTGCGCCGGTCGTCGATATTGCGGCTGCTGCGCCTGCCTCGCCACTGCATGATGGTCCGCCTTTCTGCGAAGCGGTCTGCGCCATTGCGTCATGAGGCGCGCGACCGGTCACGATTGCCGAAGATGTCACAGGTCATGATCACAGCCTCGCGAAAGCAGCGCAAGGTGCTTGACCCTGTTCACTTGCCGGTCCATCCACGGCCACGGAATACGGAAGGGACCGTGATGCTGCGCAGGCTTTATGACTGGACCATGGGACTCGCGGCGCATCGCCACGCCATGCCGGCCCTTTTCGGCATCAGCTTCATCGAAAGCTCGGTCTTTCCGATCCCGCCGGACGTGCTGATGATCCCCATGGTTCTGGCGCGTCGCGCCCGCGCGATGGCCATTGCCTTCATCGCGACCTTCGGCTCGGTTCTGGGGGCCATGTTGGGTTACTGGATCGGTGCCGCGCTGATGGACAGCGTCGGCCAATGGGTGCTGAGCGCCTATGGCAAGCAAGAGGCCTATGAGGTTCTCTCGGCAAGGTTCAACGAATATGGCGGCTGGGCCGTCCTCTTCGCGGCGCTGACGCCCTTTCCCTTCAAGGTCATCACGATCTTTTCCGGCGCTGTCGCCCTGCCTCTGCCACTGTTCCTGCTGGCGACGGTTCTGGGCCGCGCCGCACGCTTCTTTGTGGTCGCCGGACTGTTGTGGCGCTTTGGTCCGCCCATAAGGGATTTCATCGAGAGACGCCTGGGCCTTGTTTTTACCGTCTTCATGGTCTGCCTCATCGGCGGCTTTGTCGCATTGAGGTATCTATGAACGCACGCCAACTGACATTTCTGGCCGGAGCCGGTTCCGCGGGCCTGCTGATCGCTGCGCTGGGGTTCCAGGCTGCGGGCTATGCACCCTGCGAATTGTGCATCCTGCAACGCTGGCCACATCTGGCGGCCGCAGTGATCGCCGCGCTGATCTGGCTGACCGGACGCCTGCGTGCATTCGCCGTGCTGGGCATGGTGGCGGCCGCGGTGGCGCTGGGACTGGCGATCTATCACAGCGGCGTCGAGATGGCATGGTGGCCAGGGCCTGCGCATTGCTCTGGCGGAGTCGGAGATATCGCCAGCATGTCCGCCCAGGACCTCTTGACCAAGCTGCAATCGGCGCCGGTGACACGTTGTGACGAGGTCAGCTGGCGCTTTGTCGGGCTGTCGATGGCCAGTTGGAACGCCATTTGCTCGGCCGGGCTGCTGGCGATCTGGACGATCGCGTCAATGCGCGGTCTAAAAGGCATCAATACGGCAAAATAAGGGGGGGCAAGATTGCCCCCAGAAACCCTGTCGGCTATACCAAACTTCAACAAGATGTTGAGGAATTTCCGTGGCCGATACTCCAGAAGACGACATGCCCGAAACGCCACAGTCCGGACCGGACAGCACCGATCCGGTGCGCAGCGTGATGCCTCATGACGGGCCGGTGATCGATATTTCATCCGAGATGCGGACATCCTATCTGGATTACGCCATGTCGGTCATCGTCAGCCGTGCGATCCCCGATTTGCGTGACGGGTTGAAGCCGGTTCATCGACGTATCCTTTACGCCATGCAGGAAAGCGGCAATACCGCCGACAAGCCCTATCGCAAATCGGCGCGACCGGTCGGCGACGTGATGGGTAAGTACCACCCGCACGGCGATGCAGCGATCTATGACGCCCTGGTGCGGATGGCGCAGGATTTCTCGATGTCCCTGCCTCTTCTGGACGGTCAGGGCAACTTCGGCTCGATGGATGGCGATCCGCCCGCGGCCATGCGTTACACCGAAGTGCGCATGGACAAGCCTGCCGATTTCCTGCTGAAGGATATCGAAAAGGATACCGTCGACTATCAGGACAACTATGACGGCAAAGACCGTGAACCCACGGTCCTGCCCGCCCGTTTTCCCAACATGCTGGTCAATGGTGCCGGCGGGATCGCGGTCGGGATGGCCACCAACATCCCGCCGCACAACCTGGGCGAGGTCATCGATGCAACATTGGCCCTGATCGAAAACCCCGATCTGCCGACCGAGCGGATCATGGAAATCATCCCCGGTCCGGATTTCCCGACCGGCGCGCTGATCCTGGGCCGTTCGGGCGCGCGCAAGGCCTATCTGGAGGGTCGGGGCAGCGTCATCATTCGCGCCAAGACCCATATCGAGGAGCCGCGCAAGGACCGCTATGCCATCGTCGTCGACGAAATCCCCTATCAGGTGAACAAATCCAGCCTGATCGAACGGATCGCCGAACTGGCCAAGGAAAAGCGGGTCGAGGGGATCTCTTCGGTTCAGGATGAATCCGACCGTCAGGGTGTCCGCGTCGTGATCGAACTGAAGCGCGATGCCACCCCCGAGGTCGTATTGAACCAACTGTTCAGATTCACCTCGCTGCAGACCACCTTTGGCTGCAATATGCTGGCGCTGAACGGCGGCCGTCCCGAGCAACTGAAGCTGCGCGATTTTCTGACGCATTTCATAAGCTTCCGCGAAGAAGTTGTGGCGCGACGTACAGCCTATGAACTGCGCAAGGCCCGCGAGCGCAGCCACGTCCTGTGCGGTCTGGCCGTTGCCGTCAGCAATGTGGACGAGGTTGTGGCCACCATCCGCAGCAGTGCCGATGGCGCGGAAGCCCGCGAAAGGCTGATGCAACGCCGCTGGCCCGCCCATGAGATTGCCGAATATCTGCGCCTGATCGACGACCCCCTGCATCCCATCAATGATGACGGCACCTATTATCTGTCGGAAACGCAGGCCCGCGCCATTCTGGACCTGCGCCTGCAGCGCCTGACACAGATCGGCGTCAAGGAGGTCACGGACGAACTGCAGCAGCTGGCTGACGCGATCCGCGACTATCTGGCAATCCTGGCCTCGCGCGAACGGATTCTGGAAATCATCTCGAATGAATTGCAGGAAGTGCGCGATCAGTTCGCCGTCCCGCGTCGCACCGAGATCACCGAATGGTCCGGTGACATGATGGACGAGGATCTGATCGAACGCGAAGACATGGTCGTCACCATCACCTCGGGGGGATATATCAAGCGTACCGCGCTGGCCGAGTTCCGTGCTCAGCGGCGCGGTGGCAAGGGCCTGTCTGGGATGGCCACCAAGGAGGATGATGTCGTCACGACATTGTTCGTCGCCAATACCCATACCGAGCTGCTGTTCTTCACGACCGATGGCATGGTCTATCGGCTCAAGACCTGGAGACTGCCCTTGGGCGGGCGGACCTCGAAGGGCAAGGCGATCGTGAACATTCTGCCCATCGACCCGGGAGTCTCGATCGCGGCATTGATGCCTGTCGATGCCCCAGAGACTGAATGGGAAGCCTATCAGATCGTCTTTGCGACCTCGCAGGGTGACGTGCGCCGCAATGCGCTGTCGGATTTCACCAATGTCAAATCCAACGGCAAGATCGCGATGAAACTGCCGGAAGGTGTCAGCCTGGTCGGTGTGCGTATGGCCACCACCGAAGACGACATGATGCTGTTCACCGAACATGGCCGTGCGATCCGCTTTCCGACCACGGCGGTTCGGGTCTTCAAGGGGCGCGATTCCACCGGAGTCCGTGGCATCCGGCTGGCCGAGGGCGACAGCGTTGTCAGCATGTCGGTCATCCGCCATTTCGAAGCCGACCCGGCAGAGCGCGCGGCCTATCTGAAGATGCGCCGAGCCGTCGCCGGTGCGCTGGATGACGGTGCCGAGGCCGACGAGGATGAAGAGAACGTGGTCGAGGGTGAAATCTCGCCGGCACGCTATGGCGAGATGTCGGCCGCCGAAGATCTGATCCTGACGATCACCGCCAATGGTTCGGGCAAGATCAGTTCCAGCCATGACTATCCTGTCCGCGGTCGGGGTGGTCAGGGTGTCATGGCCATGGACAAGGCCATGCGTGGCGGTTCCCTGGTGGCCAGTTTCCCGGTCGAGACGGATGACCAGATCATGCTGGCGACATCGACCGGTCAGTCGATCCGGGTGCCGGTCGACGGGATCAGCTTCCGCTCGCGCAGTGCAGGTGGCGTGCGTGTCTTCAACACGGCAGCAGGCGAAAAGGTCGTCTCGGTCGCGCGCATTGCGGAACAGGGCGATGCGGAAGATGCTGGAAATTCCGAAGAAGATACCTAGTGTAAACAAAGGCCGGGCGGCTATCAGCACCGCCCGGCACAGAAGATACAGGGTGAGGTAGCGATTGGATCAGCGATCTGGCGAGGCAGTTCTGCGCGAAAGACTTCAGACGGGCTTCCTTGGAATCATAGCTTTCGCTCTGTTGTTGTTCATGCTGGTTCAGGCACGCTTTCTGCTGATTTCTCTGGCCATCGCGATCATCCTGTTCTCGCTGACCTCCGATGCCATTTTCGCCATTTCGTCACGGTTGAAGGTGCCGAACTGGCTGGCAACGACGCTGGCGCTGATCGGGATCGCCCTGGGGCTTCTCTGGGTCTCCACCACCATTGTCGCCCAGGTCAACGAAGTGGTGGTAACCGCCATCGCCTATGCCGAACAGGCCCAGGCTGCCTTGCCGGGTCTGACCGAAGGCTTGGGCCCCGAGGCGCAGGAGCGCGTCCTGACCGCCCTGTCCAATTTCAACATCACCGGCTGGATCAGGTCACTGGCAGGTCAGGCTTCGGGCGTGCTGTCGGGCAGCGTGCTGGTCATCCTGTTTGTGGGCTTCATGTTTGCCGAGCAGGTCTGGTTTCCCAGCAAGATGGAGCGGCTGACGAACGACCCGGTGAAGGCCCTGCAGGTACGCCGCATCATTAGCTCCATCATGCATCGCGTGAACCGCTATCTGGTCGTCAAGACAGCGGTCAGCGGTGTGACTGCCATCGCGGTATGGCTGATATTTCATCTGGCCGGGCTTGAACTGGCCGCAGCGGTCGCCTTGCTGACCTTCGTGCTGAATTTCATTCCCTCGGTTGGATCGATCATCGCGACAGCCATTGCCGTCGTCCTTGTCTTCGTCCTCAGCGGCGACACGACATTGACCCTGTTGGTCGGCACCGCCTGCAGCCTGGTGCAATTCATCATCGGCAATGTTCTGGATCCCATGCTGCTGGGGCAGACGTTGCGGCTGTCCAGCTTTGGCATCATCCTCAGCCTGGCCTTCTGGGGCGCGGTCTGGGGCATCCCGGGCATGTTTCTGGCGGTGCCCATCATGGTGGCGCTGATGATCGTATGTGCCCATATCCCCTGGCTGCGCCCGGTTGCGGTGCTGCTCTCGCGCGAGGGGCTGCCCGATGACGGCAGCAGCGACAATTCCGAAGCGCCGCCATCCATCGCCGCCTGACAGCCCTGGCACTGCACTGCAGAAATGAAAGGGGCGCTGCAAAGACATGCAGCGCCCTTGTGACATGACGACCGTCACCCGCACTCAGCGATCTCCGCCGTCACCCTCTCCGGCATCTTCACCGGGATCATCAAAGGTGATCCGGGGATCATGGGTCGATCCCTGCGGTCGAGGACGTCCGGGCGTGGCAACACGGGGTTCCGCAGGCGTCTCGGGCATGGCGTCGCCGCGCAGGGCCTCGGGGTTGCGCAGCCAGATATCCTGCTGCGGGAAGGGCATCCTGATGCCTTCCTCGGCAAATCTCTCGGCGATGATATGGCACACCTCGGAGGTCACCCCGAGACCTGCTGACACATCGCTGAGGACAGCACGGATTTCGAAGTCGAGGCTGCTCTCGCCGAAGCCGCGGAACAGGACAGAGGGCGCCGGATCGACGGTGACGACCGGCTGATCCTCGATGATGTCCAGCAAGACCCGTTCCACATGGCGGGTGTCAGTGCCATAGGCGACCCTGACCGGGATGATGATCCGGCCGGTCAGATTGTGCCGTGTCCAGTTGACCACGGGCTGGCTGATCAGATCGCTGTTGGGGACGATGACCTCGGTCTTGTCGAAGGTTTCGACCTGGGTAGAGCGCACGGAGATGCTTTTGACGATCCCCTGCTGTCCCCCGGCGCTGATCCAATCGCCCACGCTGACGGGACGCTCTATCAGCAAGATGATGCCGGATACGAAATTCGACACGATGTTCTGCAGGCCGAAGCCGACACCGACAGACAGGGCCCCGGCCACGATGGCCAGCGAACTTAGGTCGATACCTGCCGAGACAATCGCGATCACCGCCGCAAGAAAGATGCCGACATATCCAATGCCCGCGACAACCGCCGCCTGCCCGCCCGAATTCAGCTTGGTCTTTGGCAGAATCGAATTGCGAAACGCACCTTGCAGCCCGCGGGTGATCGAATAGCCGATGGCGAACACGATCAGGAAGGTCAGCACCACGCCGGGCGACAGATTGATGCCGCCGACACTGATGCCTCTTATCACGGCGGACCAATATTCGCTGAGTTCGGCGCTCCTTGCGCCCCAGATGATCAGGAACAGCGGAACCGACAGCAGGATCAGGAAGAACCCCAGCAACAGGGGGATGAGCCCGTCCCTTGCGCCTTCCTCACCGCGCTTGATCAACGCATAGACGTCGGCGATGAAGTCCTGCAGCAGCACCAGAACACAGATCAGCGTCAGCGTCAGCGTCCAGGGCCAGAACAGCGTATTGGCAAAATTGATGAAGCCCAAGGCCCCCAGCAGAACCGACACTGCCACCACGATGCGGGTCAGCATGCCTGAATATTTCAGGACACCGTGACGATAGGCCCTGCCGTGAATGCTCTTGCCGGCATCCAGTTTGCGCAATGTCGATCCCAGCCGGAACAATGGCAGGGCACCCAAGAGCAGAATCGCGAAATGCCCAACCGATACAAAGGCATCCGACACCTCGAAGGGCACACGCGTGATATTGTCACCGATGCGCCCGTAAAGGCCCGACTGGGGCAGCAATGTCATGGAGGCGACATGGTGAATGGCGAAAACGATGGACAGCGCGGACAGCATCCGACGCGCGCGATTGCGCTGGCTCTCGTCCATGGTCAGCGTATCATAGATGATCGCCTGCCTTGGAAACAATTGCCGCCCCAGCCAGCCAAAGGCAAAGAAGATGATGAACGCCTGTGGCAAGGCGTCAAGAAATGGCGTCGTCCAGGGGCCGGCCAGCCCGGTGGCGCGCACGGCATTGATCGCCAGGTAGACGCCGATCATCGGCAAGGCGATCTGCCCCAGTGACACGACGAAAACCACGACCGAGCGCGAATATTCCGAGGCATGGACCGAAAGGCGCGAAGGCAAGGATCTGACCCAATGGCGACCGTAGGTCAGCAGGATGATCGCCGCGATCAGATAGGCCAGAGCCTGCGGCAGCCGGGGCGAAATATTGCTCCAGCTGCTGGTCTTGCCGATCTCGATGGCCTCGGCCCCGAAACCTTCCAGCAGTTGCAAGCTGTCCTTGGCCGCGGCGGCAAGGCTGGCGGGTCTCAGCGGCGAGGGCGACAGCCGCGCCAGTTCAAGCGCCTGACGCGCGTCGCTCAATCGGTCGATCTGGTGAATCAACGCATCCGCCCGGCTGAATGCCTCGACGGCGGTAAGCTGGGGCGCTTGCAGTTTCGACAGCAAGTCCTGCAGTTCGGCCCTGCGCCGGGCAATATCTTCGCTTTCGGTTTCCCCTTCGCCCGGAGCGGGCTCTAATGCCTTCAACTGTTCATTGACAGAGGCGATGCGCGTGGCATTCACCTCTTCGCCCGTGCGGAATTTCTTGCGCCAATCCGCCAGTTCGCTGCGCAGCTCGGTAAGCTGCTGATCCGTCACATCGGGATTTTCGACCAGGGCTTCGGCCTGCGACGCCCTGGACTCCCACACGGTATAGTCAGGTGTTGCGACATCCTGCGCGGCCAGAGAGGTTGCCGACAGGAACAGACCCGTCAGCCAGACGGCAAGAAATGTGCGCAACATGAATGATCAGTCCTCGAAGACTTCCGGCAACTCAGGCGCCTTGCGAGCCATCCATGCGGGAACCGGCAATCCCTTGGCCTGCAGGAATGCAGGATTGAACAATTTGGTCTGATAGCGGTTGCCGTAATCGCAAAGCACCGTCACGATGGTATGACCCGGCCCCATCTCGCGTGCCATCCGCATGGCACCCGCGACATTGATTCCCGAGGAACCACCAAGGCAAAGCCCCTCGAATTCCAGCAGGTCGAAAATGATCGGCAAGGCTTCGGAATCGGGGATCCGCCAGCTGAAGTCGGGCGTGAAACCTTCGAGATTGGCCGTGATGCGCCCCTGCCCGATGCCTTCGGTGATCGAGCTTCCGGGGCTGGCGAATTCGCCGGTGGTATAGAAGGAATGCAGCGCCGCACCCTCGGGGTCGGCCAGACCGATCTTGACCCCCTTGGGCTGCAGGGCCATGGCCACGCCCGCCAGCGTTCCGCCCGAGCCGACCGCACAGGTAAATCCGTCAACCTTGCCGCCAGTCTGCTCCCATATCTCGGGGCCGGTGGTTTCGACATGGGCCTGCCGGTTGGCGGTATTGTCGAACTGGTTTGCCCAGATCGCGCCATTGGGTTCGGTCTTGGCCAGGGCTTCCGCCAAGCGCCCGGAATAACGCACATAGTTGTTGGGGTTCTTGTAGGGCGCGGCAGGAACCTCGACCAGGGTCGCCCCGGCCAGACGCAACATGTCCTTCTTTTCCTGGCTTTGGGTCTCGGGGATCACGATTACCGATTTGAACCCCAGCGAGGCTCCGACCAGAGCCAGCCCGATCCCGGTGTTGCCCGCGGTCCCTTCGACAATCGTGCCCCCGGGCTTCAGCGCACCGCGCGCCACCGCATCCTTGATGATATAGAGAGCTGCGCGATCCTTGACCGATTGACCGGGGTTCAGGAATTCGGCCTTGCCCAGGATTTCGCAACCGGTTGCCTCGCTGGCACGGTTGAGACGGATCAGGGGCGTATTGCCGATCGCGGAGGACAAATCAGAGCAGATGGACATGGCGATCGACCTTTTCAGCAGTTCATTCGTTTCCGCATTCCTACACGTGGCGGTCCCACAGGGGCAACCCCGTCCCCAAGCGATCAGGCCCCGTAAAGTTCCTTGCGCAGGGCCGCTTTCTGATGCTGCAGCCACAGCGCCAGACCTGCCAGGGGTCCGTTGGAGATTTCATTGGCCAGAACCATCCGCATCAACTCGTCGCGATCAAGCAAATGGCCCCGGATGTCCTCGACCTCTCCGGCCAGCCCATGGATCCCCGCACTGTCATCGGGCAGATCGGCAATCCCTACATACATATACAGAAATTCGGCCGCCGCGCCGGGACTTGGGTAGTGGTGAAATGCCGGGAACAGCCGCGTCAGCGAAAGATCGGCCTCTTCACGGGTCTCGCGCCGCGCCGCCTGTTCTGCGGTTTCTCCCGCGTCGATTCGACCGGCAATCGGCTCGAGCAACCAGGGCTGAGGATCATGGCGAATGAAGGGCGCAAAGCGGAACTGTTCGATCACCAGAACCCGGTCGCGGACCGGGTCCCATGGCAACACCACGACGGCGTCGCCCATGACGAAGGCCTCGCGTGTCATCTGAGGAGTGAAACCACCCTTATGCCTGCGGTGGGTCAGTGTCTGCCGTTCGACAGCAAAGAAACCGGCAAAGGGCTGACTGCGGTCGGCAATCCTGACGTCCGAGCTTGCGCGCATGTCGACGATCTTGCCGCCTGAAACGGGACCATTCGCCGCGCGCAGCCTGCTGTCGGCCCAGACCGCAATCATCGGCAGCCGGGAGGCAATATCTTCGGCACTCATATCAGGGTCCGCATCGAGAATCTCCCGGGCAATCGCCGCGACCAGCTGCAGCGATTGTGACTCGGGGCGCCAAGGCACAGCGTCCTGACCGTCAGGTTGCGCACCAAGAATCCGAACGCCCTGCCAGTTGACGGGCTTCAGCCCCATCACGCTGGCATAGCGCTCCAGCTTGGCGTTCGCTCTGACCACGGCATGATCCAGGACCGCGTCAGCCGCCCGAAGCACCGGCCATTGCTGGCCCGGAAGTCCGGCGCGAAGTCCACCCCTCAGCCCGCCCGTCAAACGACGATCTGGAGCTTCCACCTTCAGATCAAGCGCGGCAATCATTTCGGGTGCCGCGAGCGGCCCGACCAGATGAAGAACCCGAGTCAAAGATGGTCACCTTGCATATGGCCCGCCGCCGCAAGGCCCAATTCCCAGGATGTCTGCTGGAACAGGGCGTCAAAGCCGGCAAAGAGCACCGCTGACAGCGCCTTGCCCTCGGGGGATTTCGCGAAACGGATATAGGTTTCAAGCTCGTCATCGCTTAGCGGCGCATAGGCAAGGAAAAGATAGGCTTCCATCCAGTCGATGGTCTGGGCGCGGATCTCCTCTTCCTGCGCCCATGCTTCATCAAGCATCTGCTGTTCATCCTTGGGGATATCGAAACCGCCCCCTTCCGCGAACCCGCGCGAGAACGCCATCAGCGCATTCAAACCGCCTGCAACATTGGGCGTGATCAGGTCGGCGCCCTCGATCAGGCGTTCAATCTGGTCGATTCGCGGATGGTCGCGGTTGGCGGCATCCCAAAAGGCCTTTTCTGCCCGCGCTTCGGTATCCGGGTCCAGCATGGCGCGGCGCGCCTCGGTCTCCAATCGCAGCACGCGACGCCCCAGATCGGTCTGATAGAAGGTCAGTGCCCTTTCAATGCGATCGGCCTGACGGCCTTTCAGTGCTTCTGCCGCGCCCTGCATGAAATGCCGTTTCAGCCGCTGCGGCGAGTGAATGCGCGACACGGTCCGCAACCAGACAGCATTCCCTGCGCGCCGTCCCATGTTTTCCTGCATCTGCGCAGCTTCGATCAGCGCCTCGTCATGAAGGATGGGCATCAAGGCCGCCATGTCCAGATCCTGCCATATGCGCAGAATCCCAGCCTCAGTGGCCGCGATTCGCCCGTGAGGCGTTGCCATCGACATGGGAACAACCGCGAAAGACAACGCCATCACGGCAGCAACCACAGAGAAAATCCTCAGCATATTTGCGCCTTTCGCAAGTTCCGGCTTTTTTTCGTTGAAACCCTCTTGCACTTCAACCCCTTCCCCTCTAAATCCCCGCCTCACCACACCAAAGCGCGGAGAGGTGCCGGAGTGGTCGAACGGGGCGGTCTCGAAAACCGTTGAGCCCGAGAGGGTTCCCAGGGTTCGAATCCCTGTCTCTCCGCCATTTTCCATTGTTTACATTGGAATTTTTAGGGATGATATGTTCATTCCTGTTTGAAGCCATAGCAACATTTCATGCCCCGGGATACCTCGTGGTCCCAGATGTCCCTTGCGCGATTTCATGACCTTTGGCGTTCCTGAGACGACACTCCGACTGAGCCCTGTTCATGTCGAGCGATTGACAGACATCAGATGTAAACGGCAGCGCGCGATGGGGGTCTTTTTCGTCCGGCGAAGGGATGTGTGACGATGGGTGCTGACGCGCCGTTTCAGACGCCGCCCGATCACGCGTGGACTGATATCGCGAACGAGGAAGCTGAGCCTGACACGGGTGGCACCCTGCCATATCCGGCACCATGGGCGAGGGCGTCGAAAAAACGGCATTGATGCATCAGGGCTTGCAAGACTACTGTGCGCGCGAAACAGAGGGAAACGAACATGGCCCATAACTACGACATCGACACGCTGGCAATTCACGCCGGCACGGATGCTGATCCCGCGACCGGTGCGCGGCAGGTACCGATCTATCAGTCCACCTCCTATCAGTTCCGCGATGCCGATCATGCCGCGCGTCTGTTCAACCTGGAAGAGGTCGGATACATCTATTCGCGCCTGACCAATCCGACGGTGGCCGCGCTGCAGAACCGTGTCGCGGCGCTGGAAGGTGGCGCGGGCGCTGTTTGCTGTTCTTCGGGTCATGCTGCACAGATCATGGCGCTGTTCCCGCTGATGGGACCGGGCAAGAATATCATCGCCTCGACACGCCTTTACGGTGGCACGGTCACGCAGTTCAGCCATACGATCAAGCGCTTTGGCTGGTCGGCGAAATTCGTCGATCTCGACGATATGGAGGCGCTGCGCGAGGCGATTGACGATGACACCCGCGCGATCTTCTGCGAATCGATTTCGAATCCCGGCGGCTATGTCACCGACATTCCTGCCGTGGCCGAAATTGCAGATGCGGCCGGCATCCCGCTGATCGTGGACAATACCCTGGCCACGCCCTTCCTGTGCCGCCCCATCGAAATGGGTGCAACGCTTGTCGTCCACAGCCTGACCAAATTCATGACCGGCAATGGCACCGTGACCGGTGGCGTGGTTGTCGACAGCGGCAAGTTCGACTGGTCTGCCAGCGACAAATTTCCCAGCCTCTCGGCCCCCGAGCCTGCCTATCACGGGCTGAAGTTTCACGAGACCTTCGGGGCATTGGCCTTTACCTTCCACGGCATTGCCATCGGTCTGCGTGACCTTGGCATGACCATGAACCCGCAAGGTGCGCATTATACGCTGATGGGGATCGAGACCCTTGGCCTGCGGATGCCGCGCCATGTCGAGAACGCCCAGAAGGTCGCGGAATGGCTGGAGAAGGATCCGCGCGTGACCTCGGTCACCTATGCGGGGCTGCAGTCCTCGCCCTGGAACGAAACAGCCAAGCGTCTCTATCCCAAGGGCACCGGCTCTTTGTTCACCTTCTCGATCAAGGGAGGCTATGAGGCAGCGGTCAAGCTGGTCGATTCGCTGGAACTGTTCAGCCATGTCGCCAATCTGGGCGATGCGCGATCGCTGGTGATCCATTCGGCCTCGACCACCCATCGCCAGCTGACCGAAGAACAACAGCGCGCAGCCGGGGCCGCGCCCGAGGTCGTTCGACTGTCCATCGGCATTGAAAATGTCGATGACCTGATTGCGGATCTGGATCAGGCTCTGGCCAAGGCAACCGCCTGAGTCCGGCAGATAGCTGAAGCAAAGATGAAACGGGCGGCGATCTGCCGCCCGTTCTGCGTCATTGCCCGGCCCCGGTTATACGGTGTCGGTCATTCGGTGGCCTCACCCTGTGCCGGGGCATCTGCCTGATTGTGCGCGGCGCCATCCTTGCCCTTGTGACCCTTCTTGCGATCGGGCCGTGGCGCGCAGGCATTTTCGTCGATCAGTGCGAATTCCATCTGCACCTGCGCACCAAAGGACAGTTCACCAGCCTCGACGGGAACATCCTTGGACATGCTGGCTTCGGCGCGCATCATCATCGGGCGTGGTCCACCACCCGACTGGGCGCTGGCCTGCATCCGAATGACACGCCCCAGTTTCTGACCGGCGGCCTCGGCCAGGATTCCGGCCTTGTGACGGGCATCCTGAACGGCAGCGCGACGGGCCTCGTCCTCGGCCTCGCGGCCATCCTCGCGCCCGAATGAGATGCCGTTGATTTCATTGGCCCCTGCCGTCACCAAAGCATCCAGGACCTCGCCCAGAGCGGCAAGATCGCTGACCCGCACCGATACCATATTGCGTGCCTGATAGCCGGTGACCCGCGGGGCACGGTTGTCACCGTAATCCATCATCGGGCTTAGATTCAGCCCCGAAGTCTGGATGTCCTTGCCGACGATCCCCGCAGCCTTCAGCGCCTCGATCACGGCACCCTGCTGCGCCGAGTTCTGCGACATCGCTTCGGCGGCGCTTTCCCCCTGGGTGGTAACGCCGACCTGAATGCTGGCCATATCCGGGACCAGGCGCGCCTCGCCCTGCCCCGTCACTGTCAGCCGCCCGATGTCCTGTTGGCACATGGCACCGCCATGCGTCATGCCGCCACTCTTGCCCGGGCCGGCGTCCGCAGGCCCGACGGCCCAAAGTGCAAGAACCGTGGACGCGATCAAAGCTGTTCGGCCAAGCTGAACGGGAAATCGATACATGACTAATCCTTCTGGTAAATGAAATTGCCGCCCAATTCATCTCGCCTTCCTTGCGAAAGGTCCATTAAATTGCGTTCACAGATACGCCAGATGTCCTTTCCTCATACCAGCATTTGCGGTAAATCTGGCTAATCCCACCATATCGCGGACCCAGGCCCCGCGATCATATTCGAGCAGCGAAGCAAAAAATGAACCAACACGCCGCCGCCCCTGAATTTGCCATGAGCTTCACACAGGAAGCTGTCTTGCTTGAACGGCGCGAGGGCCTTGACTGGCGCTTGCTTGGTCAGGTGCGTTTTGCAGGTCGCGAAATGACCGACAGACTGAATGCCCTGCGCCGATCAGCGGGCGATATTTCGGGTTTGTCCGAAACCGTTCTGGTCATTCCCGACGATCAGATTCTTTACACCACCCTGACGGTTCCCGTTGGTGCCGATACCGCTGCTGCGGTCGGCCGCGCACTGGAAGCCGTCACCCCATACCGGGCCGAAGATCTGGCATTCGACTGGTGCCCCTCGGAAAATGGTGACATCGAAACCCTGCGGGTGGCCGCGGTCGCCCGGCGCACATTGGAAGAGGCCGAGGAATTCGCCCGCGCCCAGGGGTTCGTCCCCTCTGCATTCGTCGCACGTCCGGGTGATGAGCGTTTTGAAGGCCAGCCCGATTTCGGTCTGAGCACGCTGCACGCCGACACACCCAGTCGCCCGCCTTTCAGCGAACCGGATCTGAGCAAGGCCCGCGTTACCGCGCCCGTCATCGAAACGCCGTCTGAAGATGAGGCACCCGAGGAAAATACCCTCGACATGCCTCCCGAGTCCGCGGCAGAAACCGCCGCGATCAGCCGCGTGATTGCGCATCACTATCCTCGCGCTGCCAAGGCACCAGCCAGGCCTGTGGCCACGAAAGAGAACGTTGCGAAAGCACCGGCGACCATCGTTACAAGGCCAGAGCCAACGCCGGAACCTGCGACCCGGCCAGAGCCCCCCAGGGCACCGGCGGTCATCCGTCACGGCGATCCGAAACCCGCCCCCGGCAAGCGCAATATGTCACCACGCGCCGAAGCGGTGCATGCTCGGGCCGCCGAGGCACGGGCCAGACGCGCCGATCAGGCAGAGGGGCAGCAGGTTTCGGAATCCGCCCTGATGGCCCTGCTGCGCAGAGCGGCTCCGGGCAAGCTGACGCTTCTTCTGGGTGGACTTCTGGTCCTGCTCTTTCTGGTCCTGTTGGTGTTTGGCAGCAAACCCGCCCAGACACCGCCAACGGCAGAACCCCAGGTTCAGCCTGCGGAAAGGGCAGAGGCACCGCAAGAACAGGCCGCCAACGAACCCGCAGCATTGCCGACAGTTTCACAGTCCGCCGCCAATCCCGAGGATGGCATCGATGGCCTCGCGTCCGAAGCAATCGCGCCCGACACCGGCGACATGCAAGGACTCGCCAGCATCCCCGAAGCGGCCCCTGATGCTGAGTTCGTACCCGAGGCAGAGCTTGAGGCAGAAGCATCGGCCGATGTCGCGCAATCTCCGGTCCGGACTGCTGATGAACCGGCGGCTGCCGAACCCCTGTCCAGCCCGTCGCAGGACGCTTTGACCCGCGCCCTCTCCGAGGCTATCGATGCGGCGGCGCAGGCAAATGATGCCGGGCCAGGAAGTCGCACCCGGACCGAGGACGGCACGGAAAATCCGGACCTGGCAACACCTGACACGGCGTCCGCGGCAACGGATGTGCCCCCGGAAGCCGTGGCGCAATCGCGCGCCGAAGCCCGGGAAGAGCGCGCGCCGGTTGCGGCGGTGGCGGCACCCGCGGTCAATGTCACACCGACTTCGCGACTGCGCAGTTCCGCCCGTCCACCCATTGCGCCGCCAACACGCACAAGCGCACCGGCAAGACCCGACAAGCTTCCCACGGTTCCGGTAAACCCGCTGCCTTTTGAGCAACGCGACCAGCCCGAGCCACCCCGGGTCAGTGGCGAACGGCCGCCGTCACGCCCCGCCCGTCCGGCACCGGCACCGGCACCGGCACCGACTCCCGCCGCAGCCCCCGCAGAGGTCAAGGCACCCGAGGTGAAATCGGTGCCAACCACCGCGCGCCCGCCGTCACGCCCGTCCCGAGGCCAGACATCGACATCTGCTTCTGCTCCGACGCCGGAAAAGGCGCCGACAGTGACCTCATCGTCATCTGTCCCACGTCCGCCCGAGCGCCCGGCAAGTCTGACCCTGCTGGAGGAAGGCAGTGCCAGCGAGGATCGCGCGCCGACACGTCTGACCGCCGCGGAAGAAGCCTTTGTCCAAGAGCTGATGCGAAATCTGCGTTCGGCGCAGGCTGGCGCAAGCGGGCTCAGTCCTGATGAGCGCAGGCTGATCCGGTTGGCCGATGCTCGCCCGGCCCGCAGACCGGTTTCCGTATCGCGTCCATCAAATGACGCCGTACGCGCCGCCGTGGCCGAGGCGGTGGCTGCCAGTGATCGGCCGATTCCGCGCGCCAGCGTCATCGGAAAGGCAGCCCCTGCCACTGCAGCGCCGCCCGGTCGCGTTTCGGGCATGACCAGTTCGTCGCGCCCCCAATCGCGCCCCAGAACGATTGCCGCGCAATCGGGGCGCGATCCCGGCCCGGGCAATGCCAGCCTTTCTGCCGGGGCGGTCGAAGATGCGATCGCCGCCGCCGTTTCCTCCAGCAGTGCCACACCGGGCGCCGTCGCTTTGACGGCGCTTCGCACATCAGCCCTGCCGCCACGCCGCAGTCGCAATAGCGGGGCACGCGCGGCCAAACCCTCGACCCCGACCACCGAAGACTTGCGCGAAGCCGCCATGAACCAGAAGCGCCAGGCCGAGATCGCCGAACAACGCCGCCTTGATGCCGAGCTTCAGGCCCAGGCCGAGGCGCGTGCCCGTGCCCGTGCCCAGGCTGATGCCCAGGCCGAGGCGCGCGCCCGCGCACAGGCCGAGGCCCGCGCCCGCGCACAGGCTCAGGCCGAAGCCCGCGCGGCAGCCGCACGCAAACAGAATTACATGCCACCCGAAGCCGAGAATGAGCCCGAGCTGCAGGCCACCCTGCCAACGGGCCGGGGTCAGGGCAGCGCCGCCCAGGCAGCCACGGTCAAGGACGGCATCCAGTTGAGTCGGACCCAGATCATCGGCACGATCGGTGCGGGCAAGGCAAGTCGCGCGCTGGTCCGACTGTCCAACGGGCGCATCATCACCCTGCGCCTGGGTGACAGGATCAATGGCGGAACCATCACCGATATCGGCGACAGCCGCATCACCTATGTGAAAGGCGGCCGTCCCCAGCAACTGTCGGTGTTGAGCGGGAAATAATGGACAATTTCCTGCTTCTCTCGACAGTCTATCTGATCACCATGGTCGTCGCGGTCCCCATCTCGGCACGGCTGGGCCTTGGTTCGGTGCTGGGGTACCTGATCTGCGGCATCCTGATCGGGCCAGTGCTTCACCTGACCGGTAACAAAACCGCAGATTTGCAGCATTTTGCGGAATTCGGCGTGGTGATGATGCTGTTCCTGATCGGTCTGGAACTGGAACCACGCAGCCTGTGGAACATGCGCCACAAGCTGATCGGGCTGGGCGTTGCACAGGTGTCCATCTCGGTTGCGGTCATCGCCACATTGGCGGCCTTCATCTTTGACCTTGGCTGGTCCAGCTCTCTGGCTCTGGGCATGATCCTGTCGCTCAGTTCGACCGCAATTGTCCTGCAAACCCTTTCGGAGAAAGGGTTGATGCAGACCGCCGGAGGTCGCTCGGCCTTTTCCGTGCTGCTGACGCAGGATATCGCGGTCATTCCGATGATCGCGCTGATGCCGTTGCTGGCCCCCTATTCCGGCAGCATGGGCGATTCTCATGGAGAAGATCATATTGGCGAGGTCTTCATGGCCCAACTTCCCGGATGGGGGGTCACCCTGGTCACGCTTGGGGCCGTGGCCGTGGTGATCGTTCTGGGGCAATATCTGATCCGCCCGATCTTTCGTCTCGTCGTGTCCTCGCATCTGCCCGAGATGGAAACCGCCATGGCCTTGCTGATCGTGGTCGGGATTGCATCGCTGATGATCCTTGTCGGCCTGTCGCCTGCCCTTGGAACCTTTCTGGCAGGTGTCACCCTGGCAAGTTCCGAGTTGCGCCACGAACTGCAATCCCAGATCGAGCCATTCAAGGGGCTTCTGCTGGGTCTGTTCTTCGTGACCGTCGGCGAAGGAATGAACTTCACCATTCTGGCGCAGAACCCCGTTCCGATCCTGTCGGCCACGGCCGGGCTGATCGCGGTCAAGGCGCTGATCCTCTGGCTGATCGGCCGATCCTCGCATATGCGGCACAAGGACCGTTCGCTGTTCACGCTGTCGCTGGCACAGGCGGGTGAATTCGGTTTCGTGCTGGTCTCTTTCGCGGTGTCGCTGGCAATCCTGCCGACCGAACTTGCGCAATCGGTCCTGCTGGTCATTGCTCTGACCATGCTGTGCACGCCATTGCTGTTCATCCTGCATGCGCAGGTGACGCGCCGGCTGGCCGAAGCAGGGGTGACCGAGCCCCCCGATGACATCACCGAACAACAGCCCATCATCATCGCAGGGGTCGGAAGGTTCGGACAGGTCGTCAACCGTCTGGTGACCATGTCGGGCTTTCAGACCACCGTTCTGGATCATGACCTGAAACTGATCCAGCTGATGCGCCGCTTTGGCTTCAAGGGGTATTTCGGTGATCCGACCCGCCCCGAGATCCTGCTGGCCGCGGGGCTGGACAAGGCCAGCATCCTTGTCGCTGCGCTGGACAATCCGGCGGCCAATCTCAAACTGATCCACTTTGCCCGCGAGCGCCGCCCCGATCTGCATATCATCGCCCGCGCGCGCGACCGGGTGAATGTCTATGAGCTGTACAGTTCCGGCGCCAATGACATCGTGCGCGAGACCTTTGACAGCTCTCTGCGTGCCGGGCGCTATGTGTTGGAGAACGCAGGTCTTTCCGAATATGAGGCATCCGAACTGGAGCGCATCTTCTATCGGCTTGACCGCGCCTCGCTGCGCGAACTGGCACAGGTATGGAAGCCGGGTGTGCCGCTGGATCAGAACGCCGAATATGTGCAGCTCAGCCGCGAATTGAACCGCAATCTTGAAAACGCCCTGATGGAACGCTTTGATCACGCGCAGCAGGCGCCGGCCGCGAAAGAAAGGGACGAACCAGAGGAACCCGAGCACGGCCTGGCCCATGAGCTTCGCCAGAACCGTCCCGGCGGACGCAGCAGATCGCGGGAACGGTGATCACCCCTCCAGCTTCTCGATCGTCCATCCCTGCTTTTCCAGCAGGCGCAGCACGCCCATCTCGCCGGGCAGATGCAAGGCCCCGAAACCGGCCATGACCCCCTTGCCACGCCGGGCCGCCTGATGGGCGGCCCGGGTCAGAGGGGCGATCCAGCGCTGATTGCGCCGGTCCATCAACTGCGTGCGTGCCAGTTCCATCAGGTCATCAACCTCTGCGCGCGACAGCCCCGAGTTTTCATAGGCGTCAAAGCGACCGAACTCCCATATCTTCCAGACATCGCCTTCGAAATAGGCGTCCGTCAGGGTGACGGCATAGTCATCGGCATAGGCCGCCGTCGGCAGGGACGCCCGGATCATGTCGATTTCTTGCGCCGGGGTCATGTCCTCGAACAGGGAAAATACCGTGTCCCAGGGCTCGAGCGGCTGCACCGGAACACCCATGTCCCGGGCCCGCGCGACCAGCAAATGATCCAACCCCGCCGCACCGTCATTGGCCCGGCCCTGCATCATGCAGGGTGAAATCCCCAGCATCATCGCGACATACCAGGGACGCAGCTTTGCCGCGACGACCGCAGGTGTGCCACGCAACGCCATGGCATCAGAAAGGGCCTGCCATTCCTCCGGGCGCAGCCGTTCCGGCAGGGTCGGGCCGGTCGGATCGACCATCAGCGTGGGATCTTCGGTCAGGGCCTGTGTCAGCCGCGCCTCTTCTTCGGGACCGGCTTCGACCAACAGCACGTCGGCAGCGACCAGGGGGGCCTCGATCCGCTTCAGATTGGCCTGATGCCGTGGATCGGCGAAATGATAGCTGCCCACGATGGTGATGACCTCATCGCCCCGACGGGCGCGCCAGAACAACCCTTCGTGGTAAGGCACCTTGCGGACCGCCTCCTCGATCCGCGCGCGCTGCTGGGGCGGCATGGTCTCGAACAGATTCTGGCCGACGCATTCCCCCGCGACACCGGCTCCAGCAAGGCCAAGAAACAAGGCAGCAGCAGTTAGCCCAAAACGCATATCCACTCTCCGGTATTCTGTCAGACAGGCCAAGTGACGCCCTATTTCACGCAGGCTGACACAAGAACGCGCCAAGCTCCACCGCCAGCGAGATTTTCTTGATCAGCGCCGTTGACAGTGCCCTCCGCCTCTCCTAGATCACCTGCATTGGCACTCGCCGAAGGTGAGTGCCAACAACACGACACTGCAACCTGAAACATCGGAGTGTTCAAAATGGCATTCAAACCGCTGCATGACCGCGTGCTGGTCCGCCGCGTCGAGTCGGAAGAAAAGACCAAAGGCGGTCTGATCATCCCCGACAGCGCTAAAGAAAAACCCGCTGAAGGCGAAATCATCGCTGTCGGCGAAGGTGCGCGCAAGGACTCGGGCGAGCTGATCGCACCCACGGTCAAAGCGGGCGACCGGGTGCTGTTCGGCAAATGGTCGGGCACCGAAGTCACGATCGACGGCGAAGAGCTGCTGATCATGAAGGAAAGCGACATCCTGGGCATCATTTCGTAATCGACGCCCCGGAAACGCAACCTTCAACGATTAATTCAGGAGATTCAAATGGCTGGTAAAGAAGTCAAATTTGGTACCGACGCCCGCGACCGGATGCTGAAAGGCGTCAACATCCTTGCGGATGCGGTCAAGGTGACCCTGGGCCCCAAAGGCCGCAACGTCGTGATCGACAAATCCTTCGGCGCGCCGCGCATCACCAAAGACGGTGTTTCGGTTGCCAAGGAAATCGAGCTGACCGACAAGTTCGAAAACATGGGCGCTCAGATGGTCCGCGAAGTTGCTTCGCGCACCAATGACGAAGCTGGCGACGGCACCACCACCGCCACCGTTCTGGCACAAGCCATCGTCAAAGAAGGCATGAAGGCTGTTGCTGCCGGCATGAACCCGATGGATCTGAAGCGCGGCATCGACCTGGCGACCTCGAAAGTGGTCGAGTCGATCAAAGCGGCTTCGCGTCCGGTCAACGACAGCGACGAAGTCGCTCAGGTCGGCACGATCTCGGCCAATGGCGAAGCTTCGATCGGCCGTCAGATCGCTGACGCCATGCAGAAAGTCGGAAACGAGGGTGTCATCACCGTCGAAGAAAACAAAGGCATGGAGACCGAAGTCGAAGTCGTCGAAGGCATGCAGTTCGACCGCGGCTACCTGTCGCCCTATTTCGTCACCAACCCCGACAAGATGGTCGCGGATCTGGAAGACGTCTACATCCTGCTGCACGAGAAAAAACTCTCGTCGCTGCAGCCGATGGTTCCGCTGCTGGAATCGGTCATTCAGTCGGGCAAACCCCTGCTGATCATCGCAGAAGACGTCGAAGGCGAAGCTCTGGCAACGCTGGTCGTCAACAAGCTGCGCGGCGGTCTGAAAATCGCAGCCGTCAAGGCACCGGGCTTCGGCGATCGCCGCAAGGCCATGCTGCAGGACATCGCCATCCTGACCGGTGGTCAGGTCATCAGCGAAGACCTGGGCATGAAGCTGGAAAACGTCACCATCGACATGCTTGGCACCGCCAAGAAGGTCACGATCAACAAAGACAACACCACCATCGTCGACGGCAATGGTGACAAGTCCGAGATCGAAGCACGTGTCAGCCAGATCCGTCAGCAGATCGAGGAAACCTCCTCGGACTACGACAAGGAAAAACTGCAAGAGCGCGTTGCCAAACTGGCAGGCGGTGTTGCCGTCATCCGCGTCGGCGGCATGAGCGAAGTCGAAGTTAAAGAGCGCAAGGACCGCGTCGATGACGCACTGAACGCAACTCGCGCGGCTGTTCAGGAAGGCGTCGTTGTCGGCGGTGGTGTTGCTCTGGTTCAGGGCGCCAAGGCACTCGAAGGCCTCAAAGGCGAAAACGCGGATCAGGAAGCTGGCGTTGCCATCGTCCGCCGCGCGCTGGAAGCTCCGATGCGCCAGATCGCTGAAAACGCCGGCGTCGACGGCGCTGTCGTGGCCGGCAAGATCCGCGAATCCGACGACAAAGCCTTCGGCTTCAACGCTCAGACCGAAGAATATGGCGACATGTTCAAATTCGGCGTCATCGACCCGGCGAAAGTTGTCCGCACCGCGCTGGAAGATGCAGCATCGGTTGCCGGTCTGCTGATCACCACCGAAGCCATGATCGCCGAAAAGCCCGAGCCGAAAGGCCAGGCTGGCGCCGGCATGCCCGACATGGGCGGCATGGGCGGCATGGGCGGCATGATGTAATCATCCCCCTGCCCCTGGCAGATACGGGAAAGGGCGTCCTTCGGGGCGCCCTTTTTCATTGCACAGCGGCACTGTCCACGAGTTATGCGGATCGGATCGTTCTTGAAAATGCCGACAGGCTGCCAGCGGGCAGATGCCCGGGCAGTTGTTCCCAACTCGGAAGGTCAAGAAATCAGTCGATGATGTCCGGTTCGACCTTCATCGCATTGCACAACGACTTGAAGCGCGCCACCGCCACCTCGCCCATCAGTCTCCGCCCCATGTCGGTCAGGTGAAGGCGCAGGATCTTGTCAGCCCGCTTGTACTTCAGCGTACCGGCATCCGCGGGGTCGTCGATGGCAAACATCGCACCGAAACGCATCGCCTTGCCCAGGATTTCCGCGTCACGCAATTCATCGTCATCCAGCAGCGAAAACAGCCGGGCCATGGGTGAATTGTTGCGGTTGTTCTTGTAGCGATGCAGCAAAGAGACGCCCAGGAAAACACGTTCCGGATGGCTGAGCGCGGCCATGTTCGCGCGGGTGACATTGTCGAAACAGGCCTCGGCGCGATAATCGGGATGCGCGCGCCATGTCGTGTCATGCAACAGGCAGGCCGCCTTGATCAGGCGATCCCGCTCGGGCGGCACATCGTCATAGATAGGCTGCAGAAAATCATACAGCTTGCGCCCCGACCCTGGAATGCGCGCCATTTGCCGTTCACTGAAACGCGCCGCTTCGATCAGCGGATCGCGCTTGCGCAGCGCGTCGGACATATGTTCGTACAGCAGGCCCTCGCGGATCCCATAGCTGGAAACGGCAAGATCTTCGGGTTTGAAGACGGAAACCAGTTCGGACAACACGCGCGAGGCCAGCGGCACCAGCTCCATCCGCGATGCGGAAATACTGACCGAACTGCGGATCTCGGACAGATCGCTGGCAGAGATGAAGTCAACGGTGTCCTGCACGGCCTCGGGGGTCATGCGATATTCATGCAAAACGGTCATCGGATATCCGGTGCGCTCCATGTCAAGGCGCGCTATTGCCCGCCACGAACCGCCGACCAGATAGATCCGCTCATGCTCGGTGCCCATTTTCTCTGCAAGCTCGGACACAATCTTGCGGATGTGTTTTCGCAAACCGTCCTTGCCGCCCTTGACCTGTTGCAGACGGAATGGCCCCAGTGGCGAGGTCACACGTCGCCCGACCTTGCCATTCGCGACTTCGGCCAGTTCCATCGAGTTTCCGCCGATGTCGCAGACCAGCCCGCTGGCTTCGGGCCAGCCCAACAGCACACCCTGTGCCGACAGACGCGCTTCTTCCTCGCCATCGATGACCAGCAGCTTCAACCCGGTTTCGCGCTCGACCCTTTGTTGAAAGGCCGGACCATCCTCGGCCTCACGCACAGCAGCGGTGGCCACGCAGGTCAGCGGTTCGATATCCATCCCCTTGGCCAGCGCCGCGAAGCGACTGAGGGCCGCGAAGCCGCGTTCGACGCCTTTGGGATTCAACTTGCCGGTCGAGGCCATCTCGGCCCCCAGCCCCGCCATCACCTTTTCATTGTAGAAATAGGCCGGAGAGCGCGCGGCACCATCGAAAACCACAAGCCTGATCGAGTTTGATCCGACATCAACCACGCCGACCCGAGACAGGGCGCGTTTGGGCAGTTTCGCAAACAGCTTGCCCAAGGGCTCATGCTGCTTTCCGGAAGTTGTCCGCACACCATTCATCGAAAAGCTCCTGCTTGCGCATTGAGGGACCTAATGCCCGTTTACCACCAAGCCGTCAATCGGGCGCATGGGTCAGGGCCGGCACATCGCGCGCTCCGGCCGTGCCGCGCCCGGACAGCGAAGGGTTCTCCATGAAGAACCGGTGACAATTGAAAAGATTGTCCCGTTCCTCGGGCAAATAGCGAATGAAACGGCCGTCCGGATGCAGCAGCCAGCTTTGCGCCTCATCGGCCATATTCGCCGCCATGATCTGGCTGACGATCTGTGCCTTGACCGTTTCGTTGTGACATTCGACCAGGGTTTCCACACGCCGCGACAAGTTGCGCCCCATCCAGTCGGCGGAAGAGAAAAACACCCGCGCCTTCTTGGATGGCAGCCCGTGACCATTGCCAAAGCAGACGATCCGCGAATGTTCCAGATAGCGGCCGACGATGGATTTTACCCGAATATTTTCGGACAATCCCTTGATTCCCGGTCGTATTCCGCAAATCCCCCGGATCACGAGACTGATCTTGACGCCTGCGGCGCTGGCCGCGTAAAGCGCCTCGATGATGTCGCGCTGGATCAGCGAGTTCATCTTTGCCCAGATCGCTGCCGGACGGCCCTGGCGGGCATATTCGGCCTCGCGGGCGATCATCGTCAGCAGATTGTCCTTCAGGTCGATCGGCGAGATCGAGAGGTTTTCAAGATTTTCCGGCTGAACATAGCCGGACAGATAGTTGAACACCTTGGTGGCATCACGTCCCAACGCCGGATCGCAGGTAAACAGCGACAGATCGGTATAGATGCGCGCCGTGATCGGATGATAATTCCCGGTGCCATAGTGGGTATAGGTGACCAGAGCGTCCCCTTCGCGACGCACGACCGAGCTGATCTTGGCATGCGTCTTGTAATTGACAAATCCATAGACGACATGCGCGCCCGCTCGCTCCAGACGCCGTGATTGCCGAATATTTGCCGCCTCGTCGAAGCGTGCTTTCAATTCGACCAGCGCGGTAACGGATTTGCCAGCCTCGGCGGCCTCGCAAAGAGCTTCGACGATCGGGCTGTCGCGGCTGGTCCGATAAAGTGTCTGCTTGATGGCCAGAACATCGGGATCCAGCGCCGCCTGCTGCAGGAAGCGGATCACCATATCGAAGGTTTCATAGGGGTGATGCAGCAGCATGTCCTTCTGCCGGATTGCCGCGAACATGTCGCCATGATGATCCTGCACCCGTTCGGGAACACGCGGCGTAAAGACGGGCCACAACAGGTCGCGGCGGTGATCCAGGACCAGTTCCTTCAGATCGGCAATGCCCAGCAAACCTTCGACCTCGACCACCTCATCGGGCGTGACCTCAAGCTCTTGCATGATCACACGGCGCAGGCTTTCGGGCGCACCGGCGGTGATCTTCAGTCGGATGACACTGCCGCGCCGACGCCGTTTCAGCGCGGTTTCGAACTCGCGCACCAGATCCTCGGCCTCTTCCTCGACCTCCAGATCGCTATCGCGCAGCACTCGAAAAGCGCAGTGCCCGACATCGGTATAGCCCGGAAACAGGCTGGTCAGATTCATCAGCAGCAAATCTTCCAGCCGCAAAAATCGCTCTCCCCCCGGCAAGGGAACGAAGCGTGGCAATTGCGCGGGAATGGGAAGCAGTGCCTGCATCCTGCGCCCGTCGGAACGCCGCGCCAATTCCAGCGCCAGTGAAAATCCGGTATTGGGAATGAAGGGAAAGGGATGTGCGGGATCAATCGCCAGCGGAGACAGCACCGGCAGAACCCGGCTTTCGAAATGCGCGCGCAGGAATTCCTGATCGTCCTCGTTCAGATGGTCACGCGACAGGATGACAATGCCCGCCTCTTCCATCTCGGCCCTGATCCGGTTCCATACCGCCTGTTGTGCGCCCATCAGGCGGCGCGCATCGGCATTGATCAGCGCCAGTTGCTCGGCCGGCGTCTTGCCGTCATCCGAAGGCGTTGTGCTGCCTTCGCGGTGCAATTCGCGCAGCCCGGCCACGCGCACCGTATAGAATTCGTCCAGATTGGCGGCACTGATCGACACGAACCGCAGCCGTTCAAGCAAGGGCACCCGTACATTGCGGGCCTCGTCCAAAACCCGCCAATTGAAACTCAGCCAGCTGATTTCACGGTTGAAAAAGCGATCTGCCCCTGTCGGTGGGCCTCCCGGCAATTCGACCGGTTCCGGAAACGGGGTTCTGAGAAAATCGGCCTGGGTCATCAGTTTCCGCGCGGATGTGAAGGCAAGAAGATCATGCGTCGGAGCGGGCCAGCTTGTCCAGAAGTTCAACCGCAATTCGGCGCGTTACAGGCCCTTTTGTCGCCATGGCGGCACGATCCATCGCCGCGACCAGTCGCCGGGCCTGTCCCAGGTCGCGATCCATATGCAGCACCAGCCATTCGATCAATTCCGAGGATACGGAAAGCTGACGGTCCGAGAACAGCTTGACCAGAACCGCAGACAACAACGCCTCATCCGGCGGCCCCAGCCGCACCTGCGGCATGGCATCCATGCGGCTGCGCAGATCCGGCAACAGCAACCCCCAGTCCCGTGGCGCGCTGCGTGCAGTCAGCAACAACAGGCAGTCGCGCGGACCACAGAGGTTCCACAGGTGGAACAGCGCCTGTTCGGCCCCTGCCGCGCGCCCTGCCCGGTCGGCATCCTCGACCACCAGCGCGCCACTTTCGGCAACCAGATGATCGGCCATCTCGGGACGCAGCGCAGCCGCCTTGATCCGCCGCGCGCCATTTTCGGCTGCCCAGAATGCGGCCATATGCGATTTCCCGGCACCTTCCGGACCGATCAGCAACATCCGGCCCTGCGGCCAGTCCTGCGGCGCATCCAATGCGGCCAGAGCGGATTCATTGGCAGCAGCAGGCAGGAAATCGGCCCGCGAATGCGCGGGCGGCGTGGTCAGGTCAAGGGTCAGCTGTCGCGACATGAAACTCCTCAGGAAGGCGTGCGGGGCCGATCATTGGGCTGCGGCGCAACGCCAGCTTTGACACGTCCGATATCTGCCTGCAGATGGGCCTCGCGCAATTGCCCCTCCAGCGTGCCGCGGGGAACAAGCTCGACCAGAACCGGCGGGCCGGGATCCGAAGGCGTGCTTTGCCCGGTGTAAAAGGCGCTTTCGCGATAGCGCTCGATGCCGAACCGGGCCAGCACCCCCAAGGCGGCAGCCAGAGGCACGGCGGCCACCATCCCGACGAAGCCGAACAGAGACCCGAAAACAGACAGGGCCAGCAGCAGCCAGACCGGGTGCAATCCGACATGACCGCCAACAATCTTGGGCTGCAGGTAATTGCCCTCGACGATCTGCCCAAGGGCAAAGATCGCGATCACGGCACCGATCCAGACCGGTTCACCCCAAAAGCTGAACAGGGCGACGCCGATGGCCGTGGCCCCGCCGATCAGCACCCCGACATAAGGGATAAAGGACAACACTGCCGCCATGATGCCGATGAAAAAGCCGAAGGGCAGCCCGACAAGCATCAGTGCAAGGGAATACCACGTGCCCAGAATCAGGATCACCAGCCCCTGTCCGCGCACGAATCCCGACAGCGCGTGGTCGATCTGCCGGGACAGGTCGCGCAGAACCGGCGCATGTTCTCGCGGCAACAGGCGGTCGATCTGGGCCACCATGCGATCCCAGTCCAGCAGCAGGTAGAAGGCCACCACCGGTACGATCACCAGCAAGGCCACGGCGCTGATCATCCCACCAAAGGAATTCAGCAGCGTCTGCGCGACATTGGTCAACTGATCTCCCATCGCTGCACCCAGGTCGGTCAGCGCCGTGCCGATGGTGCCTCCCTCGGGCAAAAGCTCGGGGAAACGCGCACTGACAAATGCGCGCGCCTGTTCGATCATGTCCGGCGCGGTGTTGATCAAGGCTGTGGCCTGGCGCAGCAGCACGGGAACGATCAGCAGGATCACCGCAACGAACAGCAGCATCGCGACAAAGGTGATCAGCACGACGGCCATGATGCGCGACAGACCCGCCCGCTCCAGCCGGTCGGCCACCGGGTCCAGCAGATAGGCGACGCCCGCGCCCAGGATGAAGGGCAGGATGGCCTGCCCCAGCAACCACATCACGATCAAGAGCAATGCGAGCGCAACACCCCACCAGATCAACTGCTTTTGCACCGGCACACGCATTACAAATGCTCCTGAATTACAACATGACTATGTGGCGGGTTGGCGCTTGGGTTGCAAGTCTGCACGACCTGCAACGGATACGCAAATCCTGCACGGTGCTTGCCCAGTGCGCGCGACTGCCCTAGAGGTGACGCAAATGCTGAAATGAGGATGCCATGCGTCTGTCGCGATATTTTTTGCCCGTTCTGAAGGAAGACCCCAAGGAGGCCCAGATCGTCAGTCATCGCCTGATGCTGCGCGCCGGGATGATCAAGCAGCAGGCGGCGGGTATCTATTCCTGGCTGCCGCTTGGCTACAAGGTGCTGCGTCGCATCGAGCAGATCGTGCATGAGGAACAGGAACGTGCCGGGCATATTCCGCTGCTGATGCCGACGCTGCAGCCCGCCGATCTGTGGCGCGAAAGCGGCCGCTATGACGATTACGGCGAAGAGATGCTGCGCATCCGTGACCGGCAGAAACGCGACCTGCTTTACGGTCCGACCAATGAAGAGATGATCACCGACATCTTCCGTAGTCATGTGAACAGCTACAAGGATCTGCCCCTGACGCTGTATCATATCCAGTGGAAGTTCCGCGACGAGATCCGCCCGCGTTTCGGCGTCATGCGGGGCCGCGAGTTCCTGATGAAGGACGGATACAATTTCGACCTGACCAGGGAAGACGCGCTGCATGCCTATAACCGGCATCTGGTCAGCTATCTGCGCACCTATGAGCGCATGGGCCTGCAGGCGATTCCGATGCGCGCCGACGGTGGTCCGATCGGTGGCGACTATACCCATGAATTCCTGGTGCTGGCCGAAACCGGCGAGTCCGAGGTCTTCTATGACAGCGCCATCACCGATCTGACCTTTGGCGACCGCAAGATTGATTATGACGATCACGCCGAATGCCAGTCGGTGCTGGACGAATTCACCAGCCGCTATGCCCGCACGGATGAAACCCACGACGAGGCGGTCTTCAATCAGGTCCCCGAAGAGCGTCGCCGCAGCGCCCGGGGCATCGAAGTCGGCCAGATCTTCTATTTCGGCACCAAATATTCCGAGCCGATGGGCGCCACCGTGGTCGGTCCCGATGGCAACCGGGTTCCTGTGCATATGGGCAGCCATGGCATCGGCGTCAGCCGCCTGCTGGGGGCAATCATCGAGGCCAATCACGACGACAAGGGCATCATCTGGCCCGAAGGCGTGACGCCCTTCCATGCCGGCATCGTCAACCTCAAACAGGGCGACAGCGCCACCGACACGGCCTGTGACGAGATCTATGCCCAGTTGCGCGCCGCAGGGCTGGACCCTCTCTATGACGACCGTAATGATCGCGCCGGCGCGAAATTCGCCTCGATGGACCTGATCGGCCTGCCATGGCGCATTACCGTCGGACCGCGCGGTCTGGCTCAGGACAAGGTCGAGCTGACCAACCGGCGCAGCGGCGAGACGGTCGAGATCTCGCCCGCTGATGCGGTAGCGCGGCTGGTCGATATCTATCGTCCGGTCCTCGAAGCCTCCAGGAAAGTCTGACAGCCCTGCCATTGCGGCGGCGCGGATCATCGCGCCGCCATTTCGTGAATCAGCTTGTGGGCAGCCACCATTGATTCGCGCCGTTTTCCCCGACGTCACAGGCGGAAATTCCCGGATCGTCGAATTGTCATGCAGGGCGGGCTGGCCTGTCTGTAAATCCATGTCTGACGTTACGACAAGCTGCTTCCCTTTTATGCAACTCCCTTCTAACCTGCCTTCAGGACAATGTTCCAACTGGGAGAAAATACTATGAAAAAACTGCTTCTTGCGTCTGCCGCCGGGGCTCTGATCGCTGGCTCTGCCGGGGCCGAGGACATCAAGCTGGGCATCTCTCTGGGCTTTACCGGACCGCTGGAATCCATGGCCCCCGACATGGCCAATGGCGCCGAACTGGCCATGAAAGAGGTGACCGAATCGGGACTGCTTCTGGATGGTTCGACCGTCACGGCAGTTCAGGGTGATTCGACCTGTGCCGATGCTGCGGCAGCTGTGGCCACCGTCGAACGCCTGATTTCGGCCGAAGGCGTGAAGGGGATCATAGGCGGCATGTGCTCGGGCGAAACCATCGCCTCGCTTGAAAATGTCGCCAAGCCGAACGGCATCGTGATGATCTCGCCCTCGGCGACCTCGCCGGCGCTTTCGGACATCGAGGACAATGGCCTGTTCTTCCGCACGTCGCCTTCGGATGCACGTCAGGGCCAGGTCATGGCCGATATCATCATGTCACGTGGCATTGATACCGTCGCCGTCACCTATACCAACAACGACTATGGCAAGGGTCTGGCCGACAGCTTCCAGGCAGCCTTCGAGGCCGCTGGCGGCACCGTGACGGTAAATGCCGCCCATGACGACGGCAAGGCCGACTATTCGGCCGAGGTCGCGGCGCTGGCATCCGCCGGTGGCGATGCGCTGGTCGTGGCAGGCTATGTCGATCAGGGCGGTTCAGGCGTCGTGCGCGCCTCGCTGGACACCGGAGCCTTTGACACCTTCGTCTTCCCCGACGGCATGGTCGGCAACCAGCTGGTAGAGAACTTCGGTTCCGAAATCGACGGCAGCTTTGGTCAGAACCCGGCCGCCGAGGGCGAAGGCCGCGATACCTATCTGAAGCTGGCCGAAGAAGCCGGCTTTGACGGCAGCGGCGCATTCTCGGCCGAGGCCTATGACGCCGCGGCGCTGATCATGCTGTCGATGGCCGCCGCAGGTTCCTCGGACCCGGCCGAATACAAGGAAAAGGTGATGGATATCGCCAACGAGCCGGGCGAAGAGATCATGCCGGGCGAACTGGTCAAGGCGCTGGAAATCATCAATGGCGGCGGAGACGTGGATTACGTCGGTGCCACCTCGGTCGATTTCGTGGGCGGCGGCGAATCTGCTGGCATCTATCGCGAGGTTGCCTTTACCGACGGCAAAATGGAGATCGTGGGCTATCGTTAAGGCCTCGTGACCCTTCGGGCTCGGCCTTTTGGAGGCCGGGCCCCTTTTTATCAAATGACAAGAGCCGTCAAGACGGCCACACTTCACTTAAAACTGTGAAGACAGGGAAACGCATATGATCAGGGTCGAGGACCTTCACCGCCATTTCGGGGGCTTTCATGCCGTCGATGGCGCCAGCCTGACGATCGAAACGGGTTCGATCACCGGGCTGATCGGGCCGAACGGGGCCGGAAAATCAACGCTCTTCAACGTCATCGCCGGAGTTTTGCCGCCGACATCGGGGCGAGTCTTCATGGATGGCGAGGAAATCACCGGGATGCCGCCGCATGAGCTGTTTCATCGCGGGCTGCTGCGGACTTTCCAGCTGGCACATGAATTCTCCTCGATGACCGTTCGCGAAAACCTGATGATGGTTCCGGGTCAGCAAACCGGCGAAACCATCTGGAAGACATGGTTCAAGCGCGGGCAGATCGAACGTGAAGAGGCCAAGCTGCGCAAGAAGGCCGACGAGGTTCTGGATTTTCTGACCATCCGCCATCTCACCCATGAAAAGGCCGGCAACCTGTCAGGCGGCCAGAAGAAGCTGCTGGAGCTGGGCCGCACCATGATGGTCGATGCCAAGGTGGTCTTTCTGGACGAGGTCGGCGCCGGCGTGAACCGCACCCTTCTGGGCACGATCGGCGATGCCATCGTGCGGTTGAACAAGGAGCGGGGCTATACCTTCTGCGTCATCGAACATGACATGGATTTCATCGGTCGCCTTTGCGATCCGGTCATCGTCATGGCCGAGGGCAAGGTGCTGGCCGAGGGCAGCGCCGATCAGATCATGCAGAATGAGGAAGTGATCGAGGCCTATCTGGGCACCGGTCTGAAGAACAAGGACATGGTGGGCGCATGAGCGACATGGATCAGACCTTCGGAAATCGCGGCAATCGCGATGCTTCCGTCGTCAATCCCCATGGACGGGGAACCATTGACGGCTCGCGCAAATCCGGAGCCGTCGGCCCGGGCAGGACCGGCGACCCCTTCCTGATCGGGGACAGCATGTCGGGCGGCTACGGCCGGGGGCCCGACATCCTGCATGATTGCACCATCGCGGTCGAGCAGGGGCAGATCGCGGTCATCGTCGGCCCGAACGGGGCCGGCAAATCGACGGCCATGAAGGCCATCTTCGGGATGCTGGACCTGCGCAAGGGCAGCGTTCGCCTGAACGGCCAGGACATCACGGCGCTGAACCCGCAGGACAGGGTCAAGGCCGGCATGGGTTTCGTGCCGCAGGTGAACAATATCTTTCCGTCCATGACCGTCGAGGAAAACCTCGAGATGGGCGCTTTCATCCGCAATGACGATATTTCGGGCACGCTTGAACAGGTCTATGACCTGTTCCCCGCAGTTGCCGAAAAGCGCAGGCAGGCGGCGGGCGAACTGTCCGGCGGTCAGCGCCAGCAGGTTGCCGTAGGGCGCGCCCTGATGACTCGCCCGAAGGTGCTCATGCTGGACGAGCCGACCGCCGGGGTCAGCCCCATCGTCATGGACGAATTGTTCGACCGCATCATCGCCATCGCACGCGGAGGATTGCCGGTGCTGATGGTCGAACAGAATGCACAGCAGGCGATGAATATCGCCGACAAGGCCTATGTGCTGGTGCAGGGGGCGAATGCCCACACGGGCACCGGCAAGGAGCTTATGGCCAATGACGAGGTGCGCCGCACCTTCCTGGGGGGCTGAGCCATGGATATTCTTAACGCCCTCGTGGCCTTTCTGAACTTTGTCTTCATCCCGGCAGCCGCCTATGGCGCGCAACTGGCACTGGGGGCCCTGGGTGTCACGCTGGTCTACGGCATCCTGCGCTTTTCGAATTTCGCCCATGGCGACACGATGGCATTCGGGACGGCCGTGACGATCCTGGTGACCTGGGGGCTGCAGGCCATTGGAATTTCCTTTGGTCCGCTGCCCACGGCCCTACTGGCCCTGCCCTTCGGCATTGCCGCGACTGCCGCGCTGGTGCTTCTGACCGATCGCGCGGTCTATCGCTTTTATCGGGTCAAGAAGGCGGCGCCGATCATTCTGGTCATGGCGTCGGTCGGGGTGATGTTCCTGATGAACGGCATCACCCGCCTGCTGATTGGCGTGGACGAGCAGCGATTTTCCGATGGCACCCGTTTCGTGATGGATGTGCGCACCTTCAAGGCCATGACCGGTCTCAAGGAAGGTCTGGCCCTGAAGACGACACAGGTTCTGACGGTGGTTGTGGCCATGATCGTCGTCTGGGCGCTGTTCCGTTTCCTGAACCGTACCAAGTCGGGCAAGGCCATGCGCGCCTATTCCGACAATGAGGATCTGGCACTGCTGTCGGGCATTGACCCGGAAAAGGTGGTGCGGATGACATGGATCATCGCGGCCTCTCTGGCGACCATCGCCGGGGTGCTTTACGGACTGGACAAGGCCTTCAAGCCTTTCAACTATTTCCAGATCCTGCTGCCGATCTTTGCCGCTGCCATCGTGGGCGGGCTGGGCAATCCGCTGGGGGCCATCGCCGGTGGCTTCGTGGTCGCCTTTTCCGAGGTCGCGGTCACCTACCCCTGGCTGAAGGTGGCGCGCTATCTGTTCCCGGGGTGGGAGCCAGAGGGGCTGCTGCAATTGCTGGGCACGGAATACAAGTTCGCGGTCAGCTTCGTCATCTTGATTGCTGTGTTGCTGTTCAAGCCCACCGGGCTGTTCCGCGGCAAGTCGGTGTAAGGGAGGAACGGTCATGTCAACCAATCGCCAAGCCGCAGCCAGCAACCCATGGCGCGCCCCGATCCTCTTCGCGGTCCTTGCAGTCCTGTTCATTCTGGAAGGCACGGTCCGCAACTCGATGTTCTCGGGCAGCTGGAATACCGCGCTGGCCATCCTGAACATGGGACTCATCTCGGCCATTACCGCTCTGGGCGTGAACATGCAGTGGGGCTATGCCGGGCTGTTCAATGTCGGCGTCGTCGGTTTTCTGGCCCTGGGCGGGGTCGCTCCTGTCCTGATATCGCTCGAACCGGTCGAGGGTGCCTGGCAGGCGGGCGGCGCGCGCATCCTGATCGCTCTGGCTGTCGGAGTCGGCACTTTGGCGCTGGCCACTCAGGCATGGAAGCGCCTGAAAACCGGTCGCGGACTTGCCGTCCTGGTCATCCTGGTGGTCGGCTTCGTGGTCTATCGCGGGCTGTTCGATCCGGCCGTCGATGCCATCGAATCCAACAATCCCGCGCGCCACGGCAATCTGGGCGGGCTGGGTCTGCCGGTGCTGCTGTCATGGGCGGTCGGCGGGATCTTTGCCGCAGCCGCCGCATGGGCCGTGGGCAAGGTGGCCCTGGGCCTGCGCTCGGATTATCTGGCGATCGCCACGCTTGGCATCGGCGAGATCATCGTGGCCGTTCTGAAGAACGAAGACTGGCTGGCGCGCGGGGTAAAGAATGTCACCTCGATCCCCCGGCCGGTGCCCTATGAGATCGACCTGCAGCAGAATCCCGAATTCGTCGAATTCGCGACCCGCTGGGGATTCAGCGCCGCCGAGGCCTCGGGGATCTGGGTCAAGCTGTGCTACATGCTGCTGTTCCTGGTGGTGCTGCTGACCATCATCCTGCTGGCAGAACTTGCGTTGAAATCGCCCTGGGGGCGGATGATGCGCGCGATCCGCGACAATGAAACCGCGGCCGAGGCCATGGGCAAGGATGTGACGGCCCGCCATCTGCAGGTCTTCATTCTGGGTTCGGCCGTCATCGGCATCGCCGGTGCGATGATGATCACTCAGGATGGTCTGATGGCACCTGTCAGCTACAACCCGCTGCGCTATACCTTTCTGATCTGGGTGATGGTCATTGTCGGCGGGTCCGGCAACAACTGGGGTGCCGTTCTGGGCGCGATACTGATCTGGTTCCTCTGGATCAAGGTCGAGGTCTGGGGACCCGAGCTGATCGGTCTGCTGACATCGCCCTTGCCCGATGGCGGGCTGAAGGAACATCTGATGGACAGTTCGGCCCATATGCGATTCATCGCCATGGGGCTGGTGCTGCTGCTTGTGCTGCGTTTTGCGCCACGCGGGCTGGTTCCCGAGAACTGAGCGGAACACGGAAAACGAAACAGGCGCGGTCCCATCAGGGGCCGCGCCTTTTCAGTTTGGATGCCATTTCATCGCGCTGGCAGGGATGGTTCAGCGGCAGTCCTCGGCCAGAACCACGCTCCACCACAGGCGACCATCGGCCCCGCGCACGACACCCGCACCTTGTTCGGTGCTCATCTGGCTGAACAGTTCCTCGCGATGAGGCAGAGAACGCTGCCAGCCGGCCAGAATGCCCTCGGGGCTGCGACCGACCGCGACAAGCTGCGCGACGCCGCAGGTGTCATAGCCGACCGCGCGGGCGCGATCGACGATATTCGAACCGTCGGAGCCCGCCACCGTGGCACGGCCCGTCGCGGCCATGTCACAGGCATGGGCTTGCGCGATCTCGACCAGCTTCGGGTCCACATCCAGAACGCTCTTGCCTGCAGAAGCACGGGCGGCATTCACCGCATCCATCATCTGCTGCTGCATGGCAGGATCACCGCTGCAGCTTGATGCAAGGGATTGGCTTGTCGGTTTTGCCGTCGGTGCATCTTCCATCAGGATTTCGGTTTCATCCGTCACGCTGCCGCCCATGTCGCAGGCGGTCAGCAATGCCACCCCCAGGATGGAAGCAAAAAGAGTTCCGTATTTCATTTTCGACCCCGCCTTCGCAGTGAACTCGAGGCGATTTTAACCGCCTCATCCCTGATAGAACAACACAACCGCCGCTTTCGCGCCACAGACCTCTTGCGCGTCTGTGAAAGCGACCTTAAAGCGCAACCATGACCCAGCACCAGCGCCTTCTCATCATCGACTTCGGCTCTCAGGTGACACAGCTGATCGCGCGCCGTTTGCGCGAACTGAATGTCTATTGCGAGATCCGTCCCTTCAACTCCGTGACCGAGGACAACCTGCGGCAGATGGCGCCACGCGCCGTCATCCTGTCAGGCGGCCCGGCCAGCGTGACCGAAGACGGCAGCCCCCGCGCGCCTCAGGCGGTCTTTGAGCTGGGCGTGCCGGTCTTTGGTATCTGCTATGGCCAACAGGTCATGATGGCCCAGCTGGGCGGACGCGTCGAAGCCGGCCATCACGCGGAATATGGGCGTGCCTTCATCACCCCCGCCCCCGGTCACAAGCAGGACGGCATTTTCGCCGGGCTGTTCGAATCCGGACGCGAAGAAGTCTGGATGAGCCATGGCGACCGCGTGACCGAACTGGCACCGGGTTTCGAGGCCATCGGCACCTCGCCCAATGCGCCTCTGGCGATGATCGCGGATGAGACCCGTCATTTCTATGCGGTTCAGTTCCACCCCGAAGTGCATCACACCCCCAACGGGCGCAAGATGCTGGAAAACTTCGTGCGGCTGGCCGGATTCACCGGCGACTGGACCATGGCGTCCTACAAGGAAGAGGCGATCCGCAAGATCCGCGAACAGGTCGGAGACCGCAAGGTGATCTGTGGCCTGTCGGGCGGCGTGGACAGCAGTGTTGCCGCGGTCCTGATCCATGAAGCCATCGGCGATCAGCTGACCTGCGTTTTCGTCGATCACGGCCTGCTGCGCCAGAAGGAAGCTGACGAAGTCGTCAGCATGTTCCGCGACAACTACAATATCCCGCTGATCCACGCCGATGAAAGCGAGTTGTTCCTTGGGGCTCTGGAAGGGGTCAGCGATCCCGAGTTGAAGCGCAAGACCATCGGCAAGCTTTTCATCGATGTGTTCCAGAAATATGCCAATGGCATTGATGGCGCGGAGTTCCTGGCCCAGGGCACGCTTTATCCCGATGTCATCGAAAGCGTCAGCTTTTCCGGAGGACCTTCGGTCACGATCAAATCCCACCACAATGTTGGCGGGCTGCCCGAGAAAATGGGCCTGAAACTGGTCGAACCTCTGCGTGAACTGTTCAAGGACGAAGTGCGCGCCCTGGGTCGCGAACTGGGTCTGCCTGCCAGCTTCATCGGCCGCCATCCCTTCCCCGGCCCGGGTCTGGCGATCCGCTGCCCCGGAGAGATCACCCGCGAAAAGCTGGAGATCCTGCGCAAGGCGGATGCGGTCTTTATCGACCAGATCCGCAAACATGGCCTCTATGACGAGATCTGGCAGGCCTTCGTGGCCATCCTGCCGGTTCGCACCGTGGGCGTCATGGGCGACGGACGCACCTATGATTATGCCTGCGCGCTGCGCGCGGTGACTTCGGTCGATGGCATGACCGCCGACTACTATCCCTTTACCCATGAATTCCTGGGCGAAACGGCGACGAGAATCATCAATGAGGTCAAGGGCATCAACCGCTGCACCTATGACATCACCTCGAAACCTCCCGGCACGATCGAGTGGGAATGATCACGCCTCAAATGCTGGTTGATGTCGTTTCGCATCAACCAGCTTTTTGATTTCAAGTTGGCGATGCCCATCTGAATTCTGGCGTTCTGGCGGTCCCCGATCGGGTTTCCGAACGTGATACCCCGCCCCGTGCCCTCGATGCATCCGGCCCGCATACCGGGGGCTGGGCAAGGGCGGGGGCTGGGCAAGGGCTTGTCTCGCGCGCCGGTGACGGGCCGCCGGATTTGCAGGTGCATCCGCTGCGTGATCAGCCAACTTTCCTTGCTTGACGCCTATTTCACAGGCGTTCCGAGAGTTTCACAGACAGCAATGCCCTTTCTGATTGCCCTTTGGGCAATTTGCTGCAGAAGCTCTGCCCATGCATCGGCTGTTGAAGATTACCATTGTCGAAAGCGATCCGGCGCGGGCCGCCCTGATCGAAGAGAGTCTGTCGCGCGCGGGTCAGTATGAGCTGAACATCGTGTCCGACATGGCACGGCTGACAGAAGCAATCGTCGCCCATAATCCGGACATCGTGTTGATTGATCTTGATAATCCGTCGCGCGACGCGCTGGAGGCCTTGACTCTGGCTTCGGCGCCGCTGGAGCGGCCTGTCGCCTTGTTTGTCGATCAAAGCGATGCGAATTTGACGAGGATCGCGATCGAGGCCGGCGTGTCGGCCTATGTCGTCGACGGGCTGCGGTCAGAGCGGCTGAAGCCGATCATCGATGCGGCCGTGACACGTTTCAACATGTTCCGTCAGATGCGTGTCGAACTGGCCGCGACCAAACGCGCATTGGAAGAACGCAAGGTCATCGACCGTGCCAAAGGGCTGCTGATGAAAGCCAAAGGCATTGGCGAGGCGGATGCCTATGCCCTGTTGCGCCGAACGGCCATGGACCAGGGACGCAAGGTCATAGACATTGCCGAGGCGCTGGTCACGACAGCAGGTCTCTTGTCATGACGACAACACTGCATATAGGTTTCCTGCCGTTGATCGATGCGGCACCGCTGATTGTCGCCGCCGAAATGGGCTTTGACCGGGCGGAAGGCATCGCCCTGGACCTTCGCCGTGCGCATTCCTGGTCTGCATTGCGTGACATGGTCTCATTTGGGCAAGTCACCGCGGCTCAGATGTTATCGGCCATGCCTGTGGCGACTGCGCTTGGGCTTGGCGGTGCGGGGGCACCCCTTGCAGCCGTTGCCGTGCTGTCGACCAATGGCGAAGTGATTGGTGTCAGCAAGGCGATTGCCGCACGTATGCGCGAAGCTGGACACGCCTTCGCTCTGAACGACCCGGATGCTGCCGGCCGGGCCCTGATTGCTGCGGCGCGCGGGCCTTTGCGCATTGCAGTTCCCTTTCCGTTTTCGATGCATGCCGAACTGCTGTACTATTGGTTGACGGCACTGGGCCTGCCCGCCCCGGCCTCGGTCGACATCCGCACGGTTCCGCCACCGCTGATGGCGGCAGGGCTGGCGGCGGGTGAACTGGACGCCATCTGTGTGGGCGAACCCTGGGGATCCGTGGCGGTGGAAACCGGCGCAGGTGCTTTGCTGCTGCCCGGATCGGCCATCTGGGCCGGTGCTCCCGAAAAGGTGCTGGGCGTACGCGCCGATCTGGCCGATGCAAATCCCGAACCGCTGCGCGCGGCCATTCGTGCGCTGTGGCATGCAGGGCAATGGTTGAGTGATCGGCAAAGCCGCACCACCGCCTGCGAGCTGCTGGCAGGCAGCCAGTATCTGGATGTTCCCGCCGAAATCATCGACCGTGCCCTTTCTGGCCATCTGACCATTTCGGGGCGCGGCAAAAGCCGGCACGTCCCGAAATTCGTCGATTTCAGCCGCTATGCCCCGCATGCCGCACATGCAGCGTGGATTGGTGAACGGCTTGCAGCGCGCCTCGGGCTGGATCGGACCGCTGCGCGCACAGCCGCTATCGCGACATATCGCAGTGATCAGAATCGTGATGTTCTGCAGGCAATTCCCGGCTATCGCGAACGCGAAACGGCCCCGGATCGTTTTTTTGATGGTCAAGAATTAGGCCTGGCAACATCAGACTGACATGATTTTCGGCATCATCGCTCCAAGGGACAGATTTTACCCCCCTCGGACTGCAGTATCGTTGATTGCCCTGCCCCGGTCCGCTTTATTCGAAGTCAGGCAGACAATGGCGTTCGCCTGATCTCATCCCCAAAGTCCGGGTTCACCCGAGCAAAGCCGCTCGACCCTTCGTGCCAAAGCATGAGGCTGGTCGTCGGCTATTTTTCGTTTGTCCAGGCGCATTTTTCGTCCGCGGATCACCACAGGGACCACACCATGAAAAAACTTGTCTTCAGCCTGCTGGCTTCGACCCTGCTTAGCGGCCCTGCCCTTGCCCAGATGCTGGATCTGGAAAAGGATGAACTGACCTTTGGCTTTATCAAGCTGACCGATATGGCCCCCTTGGCCGTGGCCTATGAAAACGGCTATTTTCTGGACGAGGGCCTGTTCGTCACGCTGGAGGCTCAGGCCAACTGGAAGGTGCTGCTGGACGGTGTGATCGGCGGACAACTGGACGGCGCACATATGCTGGCCGGTCAGCCACTGGCTGCAACCATCGGCTATGGGACACAGGCGCATATCGTCACGCCCTTTTCGATGGATCTGAACGGGAACGGGATTACCGTGTCCAATGAGGTCTGGGCGCAGATGAAGCCCAATATTCCGACGGATACCGACGGCAAACCCCAGCATCCGATCAGCGCATCCGCATTGAAACCCGTGGTCGAAAGCTATCAGGCGGCCGGAAAACCGTTCAACATGGGAATGGTCTTTCCCGTATCGACCCACAATTACGAATTGCGCTACTGGCTGGCAGCGGGTGGTCTGAACCCCGGGTTCTATAGCCCCGATGACACTTCGGGACAGATCGGCGCGGATGTGGCGCTTTCGGTCACGCCCCCGCCGCAGATGCCCGCAACGCTGGAGGCAGGCACCATCAACGGCTATAGCGTGGGCGAGCCGTGGAACCAGCAGGCCGTCGTCAAGGACATCGGCGTGCCGGTCATCACCGATTACGAGTTGTGGAAGAACAACCCGGAAAAGGTCTTTGGCATCACCGAGGCCTTTGCCACGGAAAATCCCAACACCACCATTGCGCTGACCAAGGCCCTGATCCGCGCTGCCATCTGGCTGGACGAAAACGACAATGCCAATCGCGCCGAAGCAGTCGAGATCCTGTCGCGGCCCGAATACGTGGGGGCCGATCAGGATGTGATCGCCGCATCCATGACCGGCACCTTCGAATACGAAAAGGGAGACATTCGCGATGTGCCCGATTTCAACGTCTTTTTCCGGTATAACGCCACATATCCGTTCTATTCGGATGCCGTCTGGTACCTGACGCAGATGCGACGCTGGGGTCAGATTTCCGAACCCAGGGATGACGCATGGTTCGACAAGACCGCCAGATCGGTCTACCGCCCCGACATCTATCTGCGGGCCGCGCGTCTGCTGGTCGATGAGGGTCTGGCGTCCGAGGCTGATTTTCCGTGGGACAGCGACGGATACAGGGCACCGACGCCCGCCGCCGATGTCATCGACGGCATCCCCTATGACGGCAAGGCCCCCAATGCCTATCTGGACAGCTTGCCGATCGGACTGAAATCCGACGAGCCCGCCAACGGCTGACCCGCACGGGCTGCCCCCCACGGCCCAAACCCTTCAGTATAGCCATATCGGAGAGCGCCATGACCGCTGTCGACCCCGCACATCTTGCAGCCAAGCAACGCGAAGCCCGCCGCGCCATCTGGTTCACCCGCATCAACAAGGCAGACGCATGGTTTTCGGTGCTGGGCCTTGCCTGGATCGCACCTCTGATCAAGGCCCTCGCCGGTGATAACCCACGTGGCCAGCTAAAGGATGTCTGGCGTCTGCTGGGTGTGCCCCTGCTGTCCATCGTCGTGTTCCTGATGCTGTGGTCGACGCTGGCGCCCAAGGTCGTGACTTCGCTTGGGGCCATACCCGGTCCCGTCGCCGTATGGACCGAGGCGAAGGGCTTGCATCATGATGCCACCGTCAAATGGGAAAAACAGGCCAAGTTCGACGAACGTCTGGAACAGCGCAACCAACGGCTGATCGATGCCGGACGCGCATCCGAGGTGAAGGACATCGCCTATACCGGATCGCCGACCTATTACGGTCAAATCTGGACCTCGATCAAAACGGTGTTCTTCGGCTTCCTGATCGCTTCGGCGATCGCCATTCCGCTTGGCATCGCTGCGGGCCTTTCGCCCACGGCCAATGCGGCACTGAACCCGCTGATCCAGATTTTCAAGCCGGTATCGCCGCTTGCATGGTTGCCGATCGTGACCATGGTTGTCAGCGCAGTCTATGCCACGAACGACGGGCTGTTTTCCAAATCATTCCTTGTATCGGCCATTACCGTGACGCTGTGTTCGCTGTGGCCAACGCTGATCAACACGTCCCTGGGAGTTGCCTCGATTGATCGCGATCTGATCAGCGTCAGCCGCGTGTTGAAGATGAATACCTATACCAAGATCACAAAGCTGGTGCTTCCCTCTGCCCTGCCCCTGATCTTTACCGGCCTTCGCCTGTCGCTGGGGGTTGGCTGGATGGTTCTGATCGCCGCCGAGATGCTGGCCCAGAACCCCGGTCTTGGCAAATTCGTCTGGGACGAGTTTCAGAACGGCTCTTCGCAATCGCTGGCACGCATTATCGTCGCGGTGCTGACCATCGGCATCATCGGCTTCCTGCTGGATCGCGTGATGTTCGCCATGCAGTCATTCTTTACCTTTTCGGCGCAGCGGTGACCGGCATGAGCATCCTGCAGTTCAAGAATGTCAGCAAGGGTTTCGGCCAGGGAACAGATCACACACAGATCCTGCGCGACATCACACTTGATGTGGCCGAGGGCGAATTCCTTGCCATCCTCGGCTTCTCGGGCACGGGAAAATCGACCCTGATGAATCTGATCGCGGGACTGGAACAGCCCGACACCGGAAGCCTGACCTTTCGTGGCGATGCGATCACCGGCCCAGGCCCCGACCGTGGGCTGGTCTTTCAAAGCTACAGCCTGATGCCCTGGCTGACTGTCCGCGGCAACGTGATGCTGGCCATCGATGCGGTTCACGCCAGGCTGTCCAAGGCCGAACGTGCGACAAAGGCCGACAGCTATATCGCCATGGTTGGCCTGCCCCATGCGGCACATCGCTATCCGTCGGAACTCTCGGGCGGAATGCGTCAGCGCGTCGCCGTTGCCCGCGCGCTTGCGATGGAACCCGATCTGCTGCTGCTGGACGAACCGCTGTCGGCATTGGATGCCCTGACCCGTGCAAATCTGGCCGATGAAATTCTGGAGATCTGGGAAGCCGACAAGAAGACCTGCATCCTGATCACCAATGACGTGGATGAGGCGATCCTGCTTGCCGACCGCATCATCGTCCTGAACCCCGATGGGACCCTGGCCGATCCGGTGACGGTGAACATCCCCCGCCCGCGCAACCGCGATGCGATGAACCATGACGCCGGGTTCAAGAAGCTGCGCGCCTCGGTCACGCAATATCTGATGGATGTCGGTTTCGCGGCCAAATCCACGGAAACGCGGGGGCTGCCCGATGTCACGCCTGTCCACAAGATGATCCCAAACGCGTTGCGCGACGCCCGCGACGGCATGATCGACCGGCGGTTCCTGGATTTCTCACAACTGCACAAGGTCTACCCCACACCCAAGGGTCCGCTGACCGTGGTCGAGGATTTCAACCTCAAGGTCAATCAGGGCGAGTTCATCAGCCTGATCGGTCATTCAGGCTGCGGGAAATCGACCGTGCTGACAATGGCTGCGGGCCTGAACGAGATATCGAAGGGCGCGATTACATTGGACGGCAGCCATGTCGTCGGGGCCGATCCCGAACGCGCGGTCGTATTCCAGTCGCCCAACCTGTTCCCATGGCTGACCGCCAAGGAAAACGTCGCGATCGGCGTCGACAAGGTCTATCCCAGGGCCAGCCCGGCGGAACGCCAGGAAGTCGTTGAATACTATCTTGAACGGGTCGGCCTGGCCGATGCCATGGACCGTGGTGCGCAATCCATGTCGAACGGCATGAAGCAGCGTGTCGGCATTGCCCGAGCCTTTGCCCTTTCTCCCAAGCTGCTGTTGCTGGACGAACCCTTCGGCATGCTGGACAGCCTGACCCGCTGGGAACTGCAAGAGGTCCTGATGGAGGTGTGGTCACGCACCAAGGTCACCGCCATCTGTGTCACCCATGATGTCGATGAAGCGATCCTGCTGGCCGACCGCGTCGTCATGATGACCAACGGACCGCAAGCCACCATCGGCAAGATCACCGATGTGAACCTGCCACGTCCACGCACGCGCAAGGCGCTGCTGGCGCATCCAGACTATTATGCCTATCGCCAAGAGGTTCTTGATTTCCTTACGGAATATGAACACGGCGCCAAACCGAAACGCAACCCCATCGCTGCGGAGTAAGCCATGACCAGAAACCTGATCGTCATAGGGGCCGGGATGGCCTCGGGCCGGATGCTGGAGCATCTTTTCGAAACCCAACCGGGTGAATGGAACGTCACCCTGTTCAACGCCGAACCGCGCGGAAATTACAACCGGCTGATGCTGTCGCCGGTGCTGTCGGGCGACAAGACCTATGCCGAGATCGTCACCCATGATGATGATTGGTACGCTGCGCAATCCGTGACCTGTCGCTTTGGCGAAAAGGTCCAGAGGATCGACCGCGAGCGCCGCGTCGTCATCGGCGAGAGGGGTGAACTCGCCTATGACCGCCTTGTCATGGCCACCGGGTCGAACCCCTTCATGATCCCGCTGCCGGGCCATGATCTGCAGGGTGTCATCCCCTATCGCGATCTGGATGATACCGAACGCATGATGGGTCTGGCCAAGAAACCGGGGGCAAAGGCCGTGGTCATCGGCGGCGGGCTGCTTGGGCTCGAAGCCGCCGCCGGCATGGCGGCACGTGGTGTCGATGTTACCGTCATTCACGTCATGGGCCACCTTATGGAACGTCAGCTGGACGAAGCGGCGGGATACCTTCTGAAAAAGGCACTGGAGGCAAAGGGCATTACCGTCCTCACCTCGGCCAATTCTTCGGAAATCATCGGCACCGACGGTCATGTCAGCGGTCTGCGCCTGGATGACGGCCGTGTCATCGCCTGCGACCTGCTGGTCATGGCCGTGGGGATCCGTCCCAATGTGGCACTGGCCAAAGAGGCCGGTCTGGCTGTCGGTCGCGGCATCCACGTCGATGACGCCATGATCACATCGGACCCGAATATTCTGGCAATCGGGGAATGCGTCGAACATCAGGGCGCGGTTTTCGGCCTGGTCGCGCCGCTTTACGATCAGGCCAGGGTGGCCGCCGATACATTGGGTGACACGCCCGCAAGCTTTGCCCCGAAAGAGGTCGCAACCAAGCTGAAGGTGACCGGCTGCGATCTGTTCAGCGCGGGTGATTTCGCCGATGCTGACGATCGCGAGGATATCATCTTCCGCGATCCCGCGCGTGGTATCTACAAGCGACTTGTGCTTGAAGGCCAGCGCCTGATCGGGGCCGTCATGTATGGCGATACCGGCGACGGTCCATGGTTTCACGGTCTGATCAAGGACCGCACGGACATCAGCGACATGCGCGACACGCTGATCTTTGGCCCCGCGTTCCAGGGGGGTGCCCAGGCGGACCCTTTGGCGGCCGTTGCAGCCTTACCGGCTGACGCAGAAATCTGCGGCTGCAACGGCATATGCAAATCCCGCATCGTCGATGCGATCCAGGGCGGTGCCCGGACGCTGACCGATGTGCGCGAGCAGACCAAGGCCAGCGCATCCTGTGGCACCTGCACCGGTCTGGTGGAACAGGTCATGGCCATGACTCTTGGCGACAGCTTCGAGGTCGAGACCGTCAAGCCGATGTGTTCCTGCACATCGCTGACCCATATGGATGTCCGCCGCCTGATCAAGTCACGGGAACTGAAGTCGATGGCTGCCGTCATGCAGGAATGCGGCTGGAAAACATCCTGCGGCTGCGCCTCGTGTCGTCCGGCACTGAACTACTATCTGCTTTGCGACTGGCCCGGCGAATACCGCGACGACGATCAAAGCCGTTTCGTGAACGAACGCATGCATTCCAATATCCAGAAGGACGGCACCTATTCCGTCGTGCCACGCATGTGGGGTGGCATCACCACTGCCGATGAACTGCGCGCGATCGCCGATGCGGCAGACAAGTACCAGGTACAGACCGTCAAGGTCACCGGCGGACAGCGCATCGACCTGCTGGGCGTCAAGAAGCAGGACCTGCCCGACATCTGGGCCGATCTGAACGCGGCCGGCATGGTCAGCGGACAGGCCTATGCCAAGGGCCTGCGCACGGTGAAAACCTGTGTCGGCACCGACCATTGTCGTTTTGGGACACAGGACAGTACAGGTCTTGGCATCCGTCTGGAAAAGGCCCTGTGGGGGGCATGGACGCCCGCCAAGGTCAAGATGGCGGTATCGGGTTGTCCGCGCAACTGTGCCGAAAGCACCTGCAAGGATGTGGGCGTGATCTGCGTCGATTCAGGCTATATCCTGCATATCGGTGGTGCGGCTGGCCTGCATATCCAGGGCACGGTGATCATGTGCACCGTCAAGACCGAAGACGAGGTCATGGAATACTGCGCAGCGGTCATCCAGCTGTATCGCGAAGAAGCCGCCTATCTTGAGCGGATGTACAAGTGGCTGGACAATGTCGGCCTGGATCACATCGTCGAACGTGTGGTGACGGATGGAGACAGCCGCAAGGCACTGGCCGAGCGGTTCCATTTCGCCCAGCAGTTCATGCAGCAAGACCCCTGGGCAGAACGCACCAAGGCCAGCTACCGCGAACTGTATTCCCCCCTTGCAGATCTGACCATGGAGGCCGCGGAATGACCTGTTGGACCGATATCGGCGCATTGAACGACATCCCCGAACGGGGCGCCCGCGTGGTGAAGACCCATATGGGCTGCATCGCGATCTTTCGCACCATTGATGACGAAGTCTTTGCCATCGATGACAGCTGCCCCCATAAGGGAGGCCCCCTGTCCGAAGGTATCGTGCATGGCAAATCGGTGACATGCCCGCTGCACAACATGGTTCTGCGGCTGGATACCGGGCTGGCTCAGGGATCTGATACGGGGGCAGTCAACACCTATCCCCTCCGGGTCGAGGCCGGACGCATCATGCTGGACACGCAAGGGCTGCGGCGGGAGCGGGTTGCATGACCGACGAGATCCGGACCACCTGTGCATATTGCGGGGTCGGATGCGGCATCCTGGCCAAAGCCGATGGTCAGGGCGGCGTCACCCTGCGCGGCGATCCCGACCATCCGGCCAACCAGGGGCGCCTGTGTTCAAAGGGCTTTGCATTGGGCGAAACCCTGTCTCTGGATGACCGGCTGCTGGCCCCGCGCATCAATGGCATCGAAAGTGACTGGGACAGCGCGCTGGCATTGGTCGCCGAGCGATTCTCGCAAACAATCGCGACGCATGGGCCGGATTCCGTCGCTTTCTATGTCTCGGGTCAGCTCCTGACCGAGGATTACTATGTCGCCAACAAGCTGATGAAGGGGTTTATCGGGTCAGCCAATATCGATACCAATTCCCGCCTCTGCATGGCCTCGACCGTGGCGGGGCACAAGCGCGCCTTTGGCGCGGACACGGTTCCGGGAACTTACGAGGATCTGGAATTGGCCGATCTGGTCGTTCTGACCGGCAGCAATCTGGCTTGGTGCCACCCGGTCCTGTATCAACGCATCGCCGCCGCGAAAGAGGCCCGCCCCGACATGCGTGTCGTCGTCATCGACCCGCGCCGCACGGCGACCTGCGATCTGGCAGATCTGCATCTGGCACTGGAACCAGGCAGCGACGTGGCCTTGTTCAACCGCCTTCTCGCCGCAATCCATGCAGGCGGCGCGGTGAACCGCGAATACCTCCGGCACGTCTCGGGTTTTGACGACTCCTTGCGTGTCGCGTTGGCCGAGGATGGCGCAGCCACCGGTCTGCCCCCTGATCAGATCGATGAATTCTGCCAGTTGTGGCTGGGCACGGAAAAGGTCGTCACAGTCTTCAGCCAGGGAGTGAACCAATCGTCGTCAGGGACCGACAAGGTCAATGCGATCATCAACTGTCATCTGGCGACAGGACGTATCGGCAAACCCGGCATGGGGCCGTTCTCCGTAACCGGGCAACCCAATGCGATGGGCGGACGAGAGGTTGGCGGTCTGGCCAACTCTCTGGCCTGCCATCTGGATCTGGAAAATCCCGACCACCGCGAAAGGCTGCGCGACTTCTGGAATGCACCCGCAATCCCTGCCCAGGCGGGACTGAAAGCCGTTGATTTGTTCGACCGGGTCCGCAGCGGCCACATCAAGGCATTGTGGATCGTCTGCACCAATCCTGCCGCCACCATGCCCGACGCCAATATCGTGCAAGAGGCCATTGCCGGTTGCGATTTTACGGTCGTCAGCGACCTGACCGCCCGGACAGATACCGCGCGTCTGGCAGATGTGTTGTTGCCCGCCACCGGCTGGGGAGAAAAGGACGGCACCGTCACCAATTCCGACCGCACCATCAGCCGCCAGCGGGCCATCATGCGCGCACCGGGCCAGGCGCGCCACGATTGGGACATCATGGCCGAGGTTGGCCGCCGCATGGGCTGGACCGAGGCCTTCGACTATTCCAGCCCGGCCCAGATATTCGACGAACATGCGCGGCTGTCGGCCATCGCGGCGGCCGAAGGACGTGACTTCGACATCTCCGGACTGACCGGGCTGGGCCGGGACGGGTACGATGCGCTGCCCCCTACCCGCTGGCCCATCACGGCCCAAGGCCAGCAGGCGCGTTTCTTCGCCGACGGTGGCTTCTTCACCGATAATGGCCAGGCACGAATGATCCCCGTGAGCGCGCGTCCACCGGTTGCACAAACCGATGCCGCTTTTCCCTTCCGCCTGAACACCGGTCGCATCCGCGACCAATGGCACACGATGACGCGCACCGGCAAATCGCCGCGGCTGAACCAGCATCTGGGAGAGCCGTTCCTCGAAATACACCCTGATGATGCGGCGCAGCTTGGGATTCCGCCTGCCGGTCTGGTCGAGGTCAGCAGTCCCGCAGGCCGCTGCATCCTGCGCGCATTGGTCACCGACCGCGTGCGGTGCGGTCACGTCTTTGCGCCCATGCATTGGAGCGGACAGAGCGCCCCGACGGGTCGTATCGATGCGCTGGTATCAAGCATCGTTGATCCAGTGTCTGGCCAACCGGAGAGCAAGGCCGCCGCAGTCGCCATTGCGCCCCATGACACCGCATGGTTCGGTTTTGCCATCAGCACCACCGAATTCCGGCCTGATTGCACCTATTGGGCGCGCTGTTGCGTGGCGAAAGGCTGGCGAAGCGAATTGGCCGGAACCAGAGAGGCGCAGGATTGGGAAACCTATGCCCGCGCCCTGTTTTCCCTGCCGGATGCCCGGTGCCAGAGCATCTCCGACCCGGCAACCGGCACCGCCCGCCTTGCATTTCTTGACGGTGATACATTGCTGGCGGCTCTCTTCGTGTCCCGCAATCCTGTTTCCCTGTCGCGTGACCATATTGCGGCGCAACTTGGATCGACCGGAACTGCGCCGCTGTCAGGGCGCCCCGGTCGCGATGCATCCGACCCCGGCCCGGTTGTATGCGCATGCCTCAATGTTGGCATGAACACGATCCGGGAAGCCATCGCCAGCGGGCAGGCCTGCAGCGTGGCAAGGGTCGGCGACTGCACCGGAGCGGGAACCAACTGCGGATCATGCCGACCTGAAATTGCCGTGCTGCTGGGGCAGGTCAGGCAAATGGAGGCTGCCGAATGATGCCCGCCCGTATCACGCGATTTTTCTGTCCGAAGAAACGGATTCAAGGAACCGATCCACGATCCGCCCCGCGCATCAGAAGTTCTGCTCGACAATTCTCCACGCATTTTCTGCTCTGACGCGGGCAAGATGTCCAAGCGACAAGGCCTTGCGCGAAGAGGCATTGCCCTCCAGCCCCCGCTTGTAGACGCCCTGGATGATCGCCGCGCTGCGAAAGAAGGAAAACACGACGAAGAACAGGTGGTTGGAAATCCGGTCCCGCCCCGAATAATGGCAATAGAGGTCCAGGAACTCCTGTTCAGTGGGAATGCCAAGGGCCGTGAAGTCCAGCCCCTTGAACTGTCCGGTGGGCAATTGATCGGCGTGATAATTGGCGCAGACATAACCCAGATCGGCCAGAGGATGCCCAAGGGTGCAAAGTTCCCAGTCAAGCAGGGCGATCACCTCGGGGGAATGCTGGCCCGCCATGGCGTTGCCCGGCCGGAAATCGCCATGCACGATTGCGGCTTCGTCATCCTGAGGCAGATTGGCCGGCAGCCAGTCCATCAGTTTGTCCATCGCCGCGATGGTTTCGGTTTCCGTTGCGACATATTGCTTGCTCCAGCGCTGGACCTGCCGCGACAGGAACCCTTGCGGGCGGCCGAAATCGGCCAGCCCCACCGTCTCGGGACGCACCGCGTGCAGATCGGCCAGCGCCTTGATGAAGCTGTCATAGAAGGCCCGTCTGTCCGGCGGGGTCAATCCGGGCAGGCTGGGATCATGGAAGACCCGACCTTCAACCATTTCCATGACATAGAAATCGCTTCCGATGATCGAAGCATCGCGACACAGATGCAGCATCCGGGGCACCGGGACCGGCGTATCGCGCAGCGCCTCCATGACCCGATATTCCCTGTCCACGGCATGAGCCGAAGGCAACAGCGTGCCCGGTGGCTTCTTGCGCAGCACGTATTTGCGATCCCTGACCGCAAGTTGATAGGTCGGATTGCTTTGCCCGGCATTGAACTGGCGTACCGTCAGCGGGCCGTCGAAACCCGGCAGGATATCGGCAAGATAGCGTTGCAGCGCGGCCTCGTCAAAGCTGAGTGCCTCGCTGACAGTGACCAGAGGCGGTCCGCCATTTTCACTCATGGGAGTTTCTCTTTTCGGTCGTTGAAAGTGGTTGGTCGTTCATCGGCGCAAAGCCTTCCCCCGCCTGCGCCATGCGGCGCAGCAGTTCGGGCACGCGCCAGAACTGCGGGTCTTCGCGGGAGAATCTCTCGATCCGGTCGATCAGGACGGGCAGCCCGATCCGATCCGCCTGGAACATCGGCCCGCCGCGATGGCGGGGAAAGCCATAGCCGAACAGTTCGACCGCATCGACATCGACCGGACGCAGCGCCACACCCTCTTCGATGACGCGCACGGCCTCGGCGATCATCGCCGTCAGGCAGCGGTCGACGATCTCCTGATTGCTGAACGCGCGCGCGGTGATACCCAAGACCCTGCGTTCATCATCGATGATTGCCAGAACATCGGGATTGGCACGCCGGGGTGCGGCCTTGTCATAGATGTAATAGCCGCGACCGGTCTTGCGCCCGTACCAGCCCTGCGCGCAGATCAGATCGGCCACGCGAGAATAGCGTTCATCCGGGGGGCGGGTCGCGGCCTTGCGGTCACGGGTGGCCTTGGCAACGTCCAGCCCGGCCAGGTCCGAGACCGCAAAGGGCCCCATCGCAAAGCCGAATTCCTCTAGTGCGCTGTCAATCTCTTCAAAGCTGGCGCCATCCAGCAACAGGTATTCGGCCGCGCGTCGGTATTGGGTCAGGATGCGATTGCCGATGAAACCATCGCAGACCCCTGCCCGCACCGGCACCTTGCCCAACCTGCGCGCCAGCGCGAAGGCGGTGCTGACGCAATCCGGCGCAGTCCGATCCGCCACGACCACCTCAAGCAGCCGCATGATATGTGCGGGCGAAAAGAAATGCAGGCCGATCACATCCGCCGGGCGCGAGGTGGCCTCGGCGATGAGATTCACATCCAGATAGGAGGTATTGCTGGCCAGAATCGCGCCGGTCTTGCAGATCCGGTCCAGCCGGGCGAAGAGTTCGGTCTTGGCCGAGATATCCTCGAAAATGGCCTCGATGACCAGATCCGCATTCGCCGCCGCCTCCAGCGCCTCGCCACAACTGAAACCCAGCAGAGCATCGCCATGGCCATTCGCGGTCAGCTTGCCCCGCTTCAGGGCGCCGGCCAGATTGGCCTCGATAGCGGCGCGCACCGCTGGCAGGCGCTCACCCTGTGCCTCGATCAACTGCACGCGATAGCCTGCGATCAGCAGGCTGGTGGCAATGCCGACGCCCATGGTACCGCCACCGATCACCGCCACCTGTTCGATCAGGCGCAGGGGTGCCGTGCTTTCGGGGATCTTGCTGGTGGCGCGTTCGGCAAAAAAGGCATGAACCAGACCGGCGCGTTCCTCGCCCTGCATCAGTTCCATGAACAGGGCGCGTTCCCTTGCAAGCCCCTCCTCGATGGGCAGGCTTGCCGCGGTGACCGCCTCCAGCGCCTTCAGTGGCGCAAGCAGCGCGGGTCGTTTGGCCGTCAGGCGTTGGCGCGCTGCTTCGACGGCTTGCGGATCTTCGCCCGCGCTCAGCCTGTCGGTCTGGCGCGGCGTCAGCCGGCCGGCCAGAATATCGCGCGCGGCAGCCAGCCCGGCCTCACGAGGGGACCCATCGGCCAGCCGGTCAATGATGCCCAGACCAAGGGCCTCTTGTGCCCCGACCTCGCGCCCCGAGCAGATGATGTCGATTGCAGCTGCGATCCCCGTCAGCCGGGGCAGGCGCTGCGCACCGCCGGCACCGGGCAACAGCCCCAGCCGGACCTCGGGCAGCGCAATGCGCAGACCGTTCAGCCCGACCCGCAGATGGGTGGCCAGCGCCAGTTCCAGCGCTCCGCCAAAGGCCACACCATGCAGGGCCGTGACCACGGGCTTGTCGCTATCCTGCAATGCCTTGAGAACCTGCGGCAGGGTCGGTTGAAGATCGGCCTTGCCGAAATCCTTGATGTCGGCCCCGGCGGAAAAGAAACGCCCCTCGCCATAAAGAACGATTGCCTTGACCGCCGGATCGTCGCGCAGCGTCCCATAGGCCGCGTGAATGGCTGTGCGCAATGCCACACCCAGCGCATTGACCGGTGGTTTGTTCAGGCAGATCAGGCCGATTCCGTCTTCGATCTCGACCCGCAGGATATCCGTGATTGCATCCTTCATTTCGGTCTTTCTCCCCGCTCAGTCCAGCCGTTCGATGATCATTGCAATGCCCTGGCCGAAGCCGATGCACATCGACAGGCAGGCATAGCGCCCGCCGATGGCCTCTAGCTGGCGCAGCCCGGTCAGGATCAACCGCGCCCCCGAAGCCCCAAGCGGATGGCCGATGGCGATGGCCCCACCATTTGGATTGAGCCGGGGCTCGTCATGCGCCAGACCAAGACTGTCGCAACATGCCAGCACCTGCGCGGCAAAGGCTTCGTTGATTTCCAGCACATCCATTTGCGACAGGGTCAGCCCGGCGCGATCCAGCGCCTTGGGAATGGCCTGCGCCGGACCCAGCCCCATGACCCGTGGTGCCACGCCCGAGACCGCCCCGGCAAGGATGCGTGCGCGCGGCCTGGAACCCAGGCCGGCACGGCCGATCACCAGCGCCCCGGCACCGTCATTGATCCCCGAGGCATTGGCCGCCGTGACCACGCCATCCGTGGCCAGGCTGGGCAACCGCGCCATCCTGTCCAGCGTCGTGTCCGGACGGGGGTGTTCGTCCCGATCCACCACCTGAACGGCCCCTTTGGGCCCGGTGATGGAAACTGGGATGATCTCATCGGCAAAGAAGCCGCTGGCCCGCGCGCTTTCGTAACGTTGCTGGCTGGCGAGGGCATAGCGATCACAGGCGTCGCGCGAGATGCCGAATTCCGCCGCAAGATTGTCGGCGGTCTGCGGCATGCTGTCGCCGCCGAACTGCGCCTGGAAGCGGGGGTTGGGAAAAGGCTTTCCCGCAGTGGCATCATGGATCTCGCCCTTGCGCGACCATGCGGTTGCAGCCTTGGCCATGACCAGCGGCGCGCGTGTCATGCTTTCGACCCCGCCCGCGACGAAAAGTTCGCCCTCGCCAAGAGTGACGGCCCGTGCCACATCCAGCGCAGCTGCCATCCCCGAGCCACACAGCCGGTTGACGGTCTGCGCTCCGGCCTCTTGCGGCAGTCCGGCAAGCAAGCCCGCAAAGCGCGCCAGGTTGCGACTGTCCTCGCCGGACTGGCAGACATTGCCCAGCACCACGTCCTCGATCTTGCCCTGCGGCAGATCGCTTCGCGCCATCAGGGCCGCAATGACCTGGGCCATCAGATCGTCGGGGCGGATATCGGCCAGTGCGCCGCCGTACCGTCCAAAAGGACTGCGCAAACCGTCATAGATATAGGCGTCAAGCATTCCGTGCTCCTTTCCGGATAGCGCTCAGGGTGCGGTGAAGCGACCGGCTGCGACCATCGCATCTATCGAGGGCATCACCTTGACCTCCAGATATTCCTCCAGCCCGAACTGGCCGCCTTCGCGCCCGTTGCCGGACTGCTTGTAGCCACCAAAGGGCGAACCCGCGCCGGCACCCTGCCCGTTGATCGCGACCACTCCGGCGCGCAACTGCGCCGCCACCCGACGCGCCCGCGCCGCGCTGCCGGTCTGGATATAGGCGGCCAGTCCGTAATCGCTGTCATTGGCGATACGGATGGCTTCCTCTTCGCTGTCAAAGGGGATCACCGAAAGGACAGGACCGAAGATTTCTTCCCGCGCAATGCGCATGTCGTTTCCAACATCGGCAAAAACCGTCGGCCGGGCGAACCAGCCGGTCCCCAATCCGTCAGGCCGACCCGGCCCGCCCGCCAGCAGTCGCGCGCCTTCCTGCAACCCGACATCGATCATCATCTGGACCCGGTCGTATTGCATCTTGTCGAACAGGGGGCCGATATGGGGGCCCTCTTTGGCCGGGTCATCGACAGCCTGGCTTTCGGCGGTCTCCCGCACAATCTCCAGAACCCTGTCATAGCAGCTGCGTTCGACCAGCATGCGCGTGGGCGCATTGCAGCCCTGCCCGGTGTTCAGGAAGCAGCGCCTGACCGATGCCGGAACACATGTCTCGAGATCACAATCGGCAAAGACGAGATTGGCCGATTTCCCCCCCAGTTCCAGCGCCACACGCTTGACGGTTTCGGCGCTGTCGCGCGAAACCATCGCCCCGGCGCGGGTGGACCCGGTAAAGGACATCATGGCAATATCGGGATGGCGCGACATGGCACTGCCCACATCTGCGCCATCGCCAAAGACCATGTTGAACACGCCCGGCGGATAGCCCGCCTCATGCACGCATTGCGCAAAGATCTCCGCCGACAGCGGGGTATGTTCCGAGGGTTTGAGGACGGATGTCGCCCCGACTGCCAGTGCCGGCACGACCTTCTGCGCGATCTGGTTGATCGGCCAGTTCCACGGGGTGATCAGCCCGCAGACCCCGATCGGCTCCTTGCGGATGGTATCGCCATTGGGCAGGGAGTATTCTTCTTCCAGCGCCTCAAGCGCGGCAATGAAGGCCGCCACATGGCGCGGACCGCAACCGGCCTGCGCATTGCGCGCCAAGGTAATGGGAGCGCCCATCTCCTGGCTTATGGCCTGCGCCATATCCTCGATGCGCGCCTCAAGGGCCCTTTGCAATGCGCGCAAGAGGTCCAGCCGCTCTGCCTTCGCAGTGCGCGAAAAGCCCTCGAAGGCGCGGCTTGCGGCAGCGACCGCCAGATCCACGTCCGCCGGGGAGCCAAGCGTGACCGAGCCGATCGGTGCCTCGGTCGCGGGGTTCATGATCGGCACGGTTCTGCCGCCCTGACCGGCAACCCAAACCCCGTCAATGTAATGTCTGTCAACTGTCGTCACGCTTGGCTCCTGATGCTTTGCTTTGCGGGTCACGAGTCGGCCGCATCCAGCAGCCCGCGTTCTTCCAGCACCTTGCGCGCATGGCGAAAGCACTCCAGCGACTGGGGGACACCGCAATAGATACCGATGATATGGATGATCGAGCGGATTTCTTCCTTGCTGACGCCGTTGTTGATCGCGCCGTTGCAGTGAATTTCCCATTCATGCATCTTGCCAAGAGCCGCCAGCATCACGAGGTTCAGCATCGAGCGTGTCTTGTGGTCAATGGTCTCATCGCCCCAGCCAAACCCCCAGCACCATGCGGTCATCGCCTCTTGAAATGGGCGCGAAAAATCATCCGCAGCGGCAAGGTTCCTTTCGACATATTCCGCGCCGACAACCGCCTTGCGTTGTTCCAGCCCAAGTTCGAACAATTTGTCATTCATCTGTCTGTTTCCTTCTGATCTGCGCCCAAGGGCGATGTCATGCGACCACGCCCTGTGCATAAAGCGCGTCGATCTGGTCTTTGGCGTAGCCAAGCTCGGTCAGGATCTGTCGGGTGTGCTGGCCGACCCGCGGAGACTGGGCCGCCGCATCACCGGGAACGAAAGCCGGCAATCCGGGGATATTGGGCACCGGCCATGGATCATCCGCGCCCTCCTGTTGCAGCCAAGAGAAGACGCCGACGGCCTCGGCCTGCGGATGGCGGACCAGATCCCGATAGGTCTGCACCACCTCGTTCTGCAGACCGGCCCCGCTCAGCAGATCGGACAGTTCGGCGGCCTTCCAGCCCTCGGTGATGGCGCGGACGTGATCGTTGAGGATGTCGATATCCTCCAGCCGTCCGGCAATGCTGCGGTATTTCTGGTTCTGCCAGAGTTCGTCCAGATCCAGCAGCTTGCAGAAGGTCTCGAATTCGTGATCGCGCACGATATTGATCTGGATATGGCCGTCGCTGGTCCTGAAGGTTCCCGAAGGTGCCGTCGAGGCGCGGCGCGGTCCGGTGCGATAGCCGCTGAGCAGTCTCACGGCCTGGATGCTGGCCGCGGCCTCCAGCAGGCTGACCTCGATCTTGCGCCCCTCGGCACCGTCACGACGGGCATAGAGAGCGGCGGCCAGTGCCTGCTGGGCATAGAGCCCCGTGGACATGTCGAAATAGCTCACCGGCGTATGATGGGGCGTTCCATCCATACCGGTATTTTCGGCAACGAAACCGCTGAACGCCTGCAGCATCGGATCCATTGCCGGGCGATCACGCATCGGCCCGCATTGCCCGAAGCCCGACACCGAAACATAGATCAGCCCCGGGTTCAGCGCCTGCAAACGGTCATATCCATAGCCAAGCCGCTCGGCCACGCCGGGGCGATAGCCTTCGATAAAGACATCCGCATCCGCGATCAGCCGATCGACGATCTGGCCGCTGGGTTCGCTCTTGAGGTTCACCGCCAGCGCGCGTTTGCCCATGTTGGCAACGATGGAATAGGCCGTGTGATCGCCATAGACACCACCGATCAGCCGGGCCCAGTCGCCGCCCTGAGGCTCGATCTTGATCACATCCGCACCCTGCTGGGCCATCAACATTCCGCAATAGGGGCCTGCCAGCCCCTGTGACAGATCGACGACCTTCAACCCTTCGTATGGTTTTTCGAAACTCATGGCAGCGTCCTCTTTTCAAGAACCTCGAAGACACGGGTAAAGTCCGATTGCGGCGGCAGCGCCTCTTCGACCTGCTGCCAGACTTCGGCCACCCGCGCGCCGATCAGGTTCGAGGTGCCAGCCTCTTGCACGAACTGGTTGTAAAGCCGGACATCCTTGTTCAGCAGTTCGGCAAAGAACCCGGCGTCATAGCTGCCGGTCAGGATGCGACGGGGGAACTTGTCCTCGATGGCGGTGTTATTGCCGGTCGAGACCTTCACCACGTCCAGAATGGTCTTCATGTCGACCCCATGGGCCAGCCCGAACAGCACTGCCTCGGAGGAAGCGGCCATGGCGGTCGCGGAAAGAAAGTTGTTCAGCAGCTTGACCGCCTGCCCCTGCCCCGGCTGATCACCCACGTGAAAGGCATTGGCGCAGAACAGGTCGATGATATGGCGGTGGCGGGCCATCTCGGCCTGGGGTCCGGCCCAGATGATGGTGATCGACGCCTTCAGCGCGCCCTGCCGTCCACCGCTGACCGGCGCGTCGATAAAGGTCATTCCGGCAGCGGTCAGGGTTGCCGCGGCCTCCTTGGCCGCCGCCGGGCCGATGGTCGACATATCGATGATCACCTTGCCGGCGACATCATCCATCGCGGCGATCTCGGCAGCAACGGCATTCACGATCTTGCCATCCGGCAATGACAGGAAGATCGTATCCGCGCGTGCGATGACCTCGGCCAGTTCCCCGGCCTCGATCGCTCCCTCCGGTGCGCGGCCCGGTACCCGGTCATAGCAGATCAGAGGGGTCTCTCCACGGGCGATGAAAGCGGCCATGGGCTCGCCCATCTGACCAAGTCCGACAAAGCCGATTGTGGTGGGTGCAGACATAGCGATGCTCCTATTGGGTCTTGTATTGACGCAGTTCCAGCCGCGCGATCTGATCGCGATGGACCTCATCGGGGCCATCTGCCAGGCGGATCGCGCGGGCGCGGGAATAGGCATAGGACAGCCCGAAATCATTCGAGACACCGCCCCCGCCATGCGCCTGGATGGCCCAGTCGATGACCTGACAGGCCATGTTCGGCGCAGCGACCTTGATCATGCCGATCTCCTTGCGGGCCTCGCGATTGCCGACCTTGTCCATCTTGTCGGCGGCGTTCAGCACCAGCAGCCGGGCCTGATCGATCAGGATGCGCGATTGCGCGATGCGCTCTCGCGTGACGCCCTGATCGGCCAGCGGCTTTCCGAAAGGATGGCGCTGCAAGGCGCGCTTGCACATCTTTTCCAGCGCCACTTCGGCCTGGCCGATCAGCCGCATGCAGTGGTGAATCCGCCCCGGCCCAAGCCGCCCCTGGGCAATCTCGAATCCGCGCCCCTCGCCCAGCAGGATGTTGCTGACCGGCACGCGGACATTGTCAAAGATGATCTCGCCATGGCCATGAGGCGCATCCGAGAAACCAAAGACCGGCAACATGCGCTTGATGGTGATGCCCGGCGTATCACGCGGCACCAGGATCATGGATTGCTGACGATAGACATCGGCCCCATCAGGATCGGTCTTGCCCATGAAGATGAACAGCTTGCAGCGTGAATCGCCCGAGCCCGAGGACCACCATTTGCGGCCGTTGATGACATATTCATCGCCGTCCCGAATGATCGTCGACCCGATGTTGCGCGCATCCGACGAGGCGACATCGGGCTCGGTCATGGCAAAGCAAGAGCGGATCTCGCCAGCAAGAAGCGGATCCATCCACTGCCGTTTCTGCTCTTCGGTGCCGAAACGCTCCAGCGTTTCGATATTTCCGGTATCGGGGGCCGAGCAGTTGAAAACCTCGGCCGACCACAGCGCCCGTCCCATGATTTCGCACAGGGTGGCATATTCCAGGTTGCTCAGACCGCCGCCCTTGCCGCTGTCGGGCAGGAACAGGTTCCACAGCCCCGCCGCGCGCGCCTTGGGCTTCAGCTCTTCGATGATCGGCACCGCACCCCAGTTCTCCCAGTGCTCGATACCATAGCCCATCTCTTGCAGCTGCTGCTGATAGAGATCCTGATTGGGATAGATATGTTCTTCCATGAAGGCATTCAGCCGTGCGCTGAGTTCCTTGACCTTCGGGCTTAGATCGAAATCCATTGTTTCAGCTCCATTTTCTCGACCAAAGGGCCGATTGTCAGGCAGCAGAAATCCGCGGCCTGAATCGGCCGTTACAGATTTTTGCAGCAGGGTTTGTCAGTGTCCTGGGCGCGACCTATGGGCCGACGATGGTTGTCCCGCCGTCGACCACGATGACCTCACCGGTGATGAACCTGGCCGAGGGGCCGGCCAGGAAGGCCGCGACGCCCCCGATATCCTCGGGGTTGCCAAGCCGTCTCACTGGCGTGCGGGCGATACGGTCCTCGCGCAGGCTGTCGTTTTCCCACAGGGCGCGGGCGAAATCCGTCTTGATAAGCCCCGGCATGATGCAGTTGACGGTGATGTTCTTCGGTCCCCATTCCACCGCAAGCGAGCGCGTGACGCCCACATCGGCGGTCTTGGAAATTCCATAGGCACCCAATGTGGCCGAGCCGCGCAGCCCGCCGATCGAGGATACGATGATGAAGGCGCCGCCCCCGGCCCTGGCCATATGCGGCATGGCGGCATTGGCGAACCAGATCGCGCTGTGGACATTCGAGGTCATGACCTTGTCGAAGGCCTCATCCGTCAATTCCGCAAGGGGACCGTAAACCGGGTTCACGGCAGCATTGGCAACGAAGATGTCGACCTGTCCCCATGCCTCATGGGTCCTGGCCACCAATGCCTCGCATTCCTCGCGGCGCGAGATGTTGCAGGCGATGGCCATGGCCTCACCGCCTGCGGCGCGGATGTCCCTGACGGCTTCCTCGCAGGCTTCGATCTTGCGGCTGGCGACGGCCACCCTTGCGCCCATTGCCGCAAGATGGTGGGCAATGGACAGCCCGATTCCCTTGCTGCCGCCGGTCACGATCGCGACCTTGCCGTTCAGCGAAAATGGGTTTTTCATGGTTCTTCCTCTGTCTGTATCGGTCACGCCGGGCGATCCTGCATGCGCAGTTGCAACCGCTCGCCGTTGTAAGGGTTGGCCTCGGCCACCTCTTCGTTCAGTTCGACGCCGATTCCGGGGGCCGTGGGCGGGATGATATGCCCTTCTTCCCAGCGGATCGGGGTCTTCAGGATTTCAGCCTGAAAGCCGCCCCATTGCTCGATCCCTTCCATGATCAGGAAGTTCGGGCTGCATGCCGAAAGCTGGACATTGGCGGCACCGACGATCGGCCCGCAGAACAGATGCGGGGCGATCTGGGCATGGAAAGCTTCGGCCATGGAGGCCACTTTCTTGGCCTCCAGCAGCCCGCCGACCCGGCCCAGGTTCATCTGCAGGATCGAGGCGGCATCCTGGCGCAGCAGATCGGCGAATTCGTATTTCGTCGTCAGCCGTTCACCCGTGGCCACCGGGATGCGCGTACCCGCCGCCACGCGGGCCATGCCGGCGATGTTGTCGGGCGGGGTCGGCTCTTCGAACCACAACGGATCATGAGCCTCGAGCCGTCGCGCCAGCCGGATCGCGCCCGAGGGCGACATCTCGCCATGCGTACCGATCAGGATGTCGCATGTCGTGCCCACGGCCTCTCGCACCCGCGCCGTATAGCGGTCGGCAAAATCCAGCGTTTCCATGGAAAGTTGACGCGGATCAAAGGCCGTATAGGGTCGGGCCGGATCGAATTTCAGCGCGGTAAAGCCCTGCGCCACATATTCCAGCGCCCGTTCGGCAGCCGCATCGGGATCGTTATAGACCTTTTCGTTCGATGCTGCCTCGGGGGGCGCATTCAGATAGGTGTAGCTGCGCAGCCGCTCATGCACCTGTCCGCCGAGCAATTCATAGACCGGCTTGTCCAGCGCCTTGCCGATGATATCCCAAAGCGCGATCTCGATGCCGCTGAAAATGCCCATCACGGTCGGATCCGGGCGCTGCGAGAAACCCGCAGAATAGACCAGACGAAAATGACGTTCGATCTTGAAGGGGTCGGCCCCGACAAAATGCCGTTCGAACAGGTCGTCGATCATCGCGGTCAGCGCCTTGGGATGAAAGGCGACGCCATAGATTTCGCCATAGCCGACGATGCCGCATTCGGTCGTGACCTTGACGAATACCCAATAGGGACCGCCGCGGTGGATCGATTTGTTTCCGCCCACAAAAGTCTTGATATCCTTGAGTTTCATCTTGCTGTTCGCTTCCAGGCTGCAGTTCGGGTCATGTCAGGAGATCTCCGCCAGGATCATGTCGGCAGCCTTTTCGCCGATCATGATGCAGGCCGCATTGGTATTGGCCGACACCAGCGTCGGCATGATCGAGGCATCGGCAATCCGCAGCCCGGCCAACCCGTGCAAACGCAGGCGCGGATCGACGACGGCTTCTCTGTCGGTGCCCATGCGGCAGGTTGAGCTGGGGTGAAAGATCGAGGCCCCATTGGCACGCACATAGTCCAGCATTTCCTCGTCTCGGGTCACATCCGGGCCGGGCCGGATTTCCTCGCTGATGTAATCCGCCAATGCCTCCTGCGCGGCCACCCGGCGCACCAGTTTCATGCCCGCAACCATGGTTTCGCAGTCGGTGCCGCTGTCGAGGTAATTGGGCTGGATCGAGGGTGCCACGCGGTGATCAGCCGAGGTGATGCGGACATGGCCACGGCTTTCGGGGCGCAGCTGGCACATGGTGACCGTAAAGCCAGAATGCCGATCAAGGTTGCGCCCGCGTTTCTGCGCGCTGAAGCGCATGAAATGGAACTGCACATCCGGCGAGACGACATCGGGCCGCGTGCGGGCGAATACGCCCACCTGCCCCGCGCTCAGCGACATCGGTCCGCCACGATCCTTCAACCAGCGTAGCGCGACGGCAACTTTGCCCGTCCAGTGGCGCACCTCGTCATTGACGGTGACCGGCTGGCTGCAGCGATAGGTGCTGCGGCAGGTGTAATGGTCCTGCAGATTCTCACCCACGCCCGGCAGGTCGTGCTGAACCTCGATCCCCAGATTGCGCAGCATCCCGGCCTCGCCGATGCCCGAAAGCTGCAGGATCTTGGGTGAATTGATGGCCCCCGCGCTCAAAAGCACTTCGCGCCCGGCGCGCAGCACCTTGATCCGACCCCGGTGTTCGACCTCAACGCCCGAGACCCGCCGCCCCTCGACGATCAGCCGCCGCACCATCGTATCGGTCTGGACATGCAGGTTCGGCCGTTTACGGATCGGGCGCAGATAGGCCGTGGCCGCGCTGCTGCGCCAGCCGTTGCGTGTCGTCACCTGGAAATATCCGGCGCCTTCCTGCTGCCGTCCGTTGTAATCGGGGTTGGCCGGAATTCCGGCCTGCTCTGCCGCCGCGATATAGGCATCGCACAGCGGGTTTGCGCTGGCGCGGCTGACCCCCAGTGGCCCGTCACGCCCGTGATAGTCTTCGTCGAGGCCATCGATGGTGGCCCCTTCGGCCCTGCGGAAATAGGGCAACACATCCTCGTAGCTCCAGCCGGTATTGCCAAGCTGGCGCCAGTGATCGAAATCCTCGGCCTGACCACGTGCATAGACCAGCCCGTTGATGGAACTGCAGCCGCCCAGAACCTTGCCGCGGGGCCAATCAAAACTGCGGCCCGCCGAATTCGGCACATCTTCGGTGCGATAGCCCCAGTTTATGCGGGAATCATCCATCGTCCGGTAGTATCCGATCGGGATGTGGATCCAGGGATTTCGGTCCTTTGGCCCGGCCTCCAGCAACAGCACGCGCAGCCCGGCCCTGGCCGACAGACGATTGGCCAGCACGCAGCCGGTCGAGCCGGCCCCGATGATGATGAAATCATAGTCCGGCTTGCTCATTGCCCAACGACCTCGTCCATTTGCTCAGAAAATTCCGCCATGTCGGGAATGACCCAATCCTGCCCTGGCTGCGCGGCGAGCAAGGCACGGGTATAGTCATGCTGGGGCGCCTTGAAGATCTGCCCGACACCGCCCCGTTCCACCACCTCGCCATGCTTCATCACCAGCACCTCGTCGCAGACCTGGGCGGCCACGCGCAGATCATGGGTGATGAAGATGACTGTCAGGCCCAGCCGGTCGCGAATATCATTGATCAGCTTAAGCACCTCGCGCTGGATCGAGACATCAAGCGCCGAGACCGCCTCATCCGCGATCAGAACCTTGGGGTTCACCACCAGGGCACGGGCAATGCACAGGCGCTGGCGCTGCCCGCCCGAGAACTGGCTGGGATAGCGATGCACCGAATATTTCGGCATCCGCACGATTTCCAGCAATTCGTAGACGCGCCGCCATGCCTCTTTGCGCGAGACACCGAAATTTACCGCGCCCTGTATCAGCTGGCTGCCAATCGTGCGGCGCGGATTGAGCGAGCCATAGGGATCCTGAAAGACGATCTGGATATCCTTGCGATGTGCGCGCAGTTCACCCGCGGTCTTGCTGGCGAAATCCACGCCCGAGATATTGATGCTGCCGCTGTCGGGATCCATCAGCCGCATCAGGCAGCGCACCAGCGTGGTCTTGCCCGACCCCGATTCCCCGACGATGCCCAGGGTCTCGCCCCGGCGCACCTTGAACGAGACATCGCGCACGGCGGCGACGCTGCGCCCCTTGCTGAACATCCCGCCCGCGCTGTGAAAGGTCTTTTGCAGATGATCCACCTGAATCACGACGGGATTTTCGACAGCCGCCTTGTCGGGGCTTTCCGCAGGCCGGGGCACGGCGTCGATCAGCGATCTGGTATAGGGGTGCCTGGGATGGTTCAGCACCTCGTCGGCGGTGCCCTGCTCCACGATCTGTCCCTGACGCATCACCACGACGCGATCGGCGATTTCCGCCACGACGCTGAAGTCATGGGTGATGAACATGATGCCCGCATCATGTTTGGAATTCAGCTGTTTCAACAGCCGCAGAATTTGCGCCTGGGTGGTGACATCCAGCGCGGTCGTCGGCTCGTCGGCAATCAGCAGCTTGGGATCCAGCGCAAGCGACATGGCGATCATGATCCGCTGACGCTGGCCGCCAGACAACTGATGCGGATAGGATTCGAACAACCGTTCGGGATCGGGAAGACGGACCTCCTCCAGCAGTTTCAGCGTCCGCTGGCGCCGCTCGGCCGCGCCAAGTGACCTGTGAACACGAAACACCTCTTCGATCTGGTGGCCGACGGTATATGCCGGGTTCAGGGCGGTCATTGGCTCCTGAAAGATCATCGCCATCCGGTCGCCGCGCAGCGCGTTGTGTTCGCCGGGTTCAAGCTCCAGCACATTGCGGCCGTCGAACAGGATTTCTCCGCCCGTCACCTTCAGGCTGGGCGACAGAAGCCCCATGGTCGCAAGCGAGGTGATGGACTTCCCTGATCCCGATTCACCAACCACGCAAAGGATCTCGCGCGGTCTGACGTCGAAGGTCAGGTTGTCGACAGCATTGTCACGCTCGATCCTGACCGGCAGCGCCACCGTCAGGTTGCGTATCGAAAGAATGGGTGTGGTTGTATCCGTCATGTGCGTGCCGATCTTGCGAAGGTGAATTGCCCGGACCACATCAGTTGCGATCCTCGGGAGCGGTGACATCACGCAGGCCGTCGCCGACCAGATTGATTGCCAGCACCAGGACGAACAGCGCGACCCCGGGCACGGCGATCAGCCAGCCGTCGAAGAACATCAGCCCCTTTGCGTCCGAAATCATCAGCCCCCAGCTGGGCGTCGGCGGCTGCACCCCAAGCCCCAGAAAGGACAGGGCCGCCTCCAGCAGGATCGCATGGGCCATTTCCAGCGTGGCGATCACGATGATCTGGTTCGAGATATTGGGCAGGACCTCGGTAAACAGGATGCGCGCGGTGGAACTGCCAAGCGACTGTGCCGAGGTGACGAAATCCAGACCGCGGACCTGTTGCGTGGCGCTGCGCATCACCACGGCAAAGCGGTCCCATATCAGCAGGCCGATGACCCAGATCACCACCGACAACGAAGAGCCGACAATCGTGACGACGGCCAGCGCCACCAGAACCACGGGCATCGACAGGCGCGTGGTGATGATGAAGCTGATCACCATATCGACCCTGCCACCGAAATATCCGGCGCAAACCCCAAGAACCGTTCCGATCACGCCCGAAATCAGCATGGCGGCAAAACCGATCAGCAGGGAAATCCGCGCGCCGTAGATCAGCCGCGACAGGTAGTCACGCCCCAGATGATCGGTGCCCAGCACGTGGCTCCAGCTGGTGGCGGGATTGTCGAACCAGACCGGCGGGATCAGCTTTTCCGACAGGACCTGTTCATAGGGATCATGCGGCGCAATCACGGGGGCCAGCAATGCGATCACCACGATGGCCAGGATCACCAGGCCGCCCAGGCACAATCCGCGATGCGTCATCGCGCGGCGGAACATCAGCTGGCCCGGTGACAGAACGGTCTCATGCTCGGGGGCGGTCAGGCTGTCATTGTCAAGAATGCTCATGTCATCCCATCCTTATGCGCGGGTCCAGCCAGGCGTTCAGAACGTCGGCAAGGAATGTCAGCGCGATATAGAAGAAGCTCAGCACAAGCACGATTGCCTGCATCATCGGCAGATCCGCCCGCTGGATCGATTCCCAGGCCAGGTACCCAAGGCCGTTGATCGAGAAGATGGTCTCGATCACGATCGAGCCGCCCAGCATGAAGCCGAACTGCACCGCCGCCAGAGAGACGACCGGAATGATCGCATTGCGCAAAGCGTGTTTGAAGAGAAGCGAGAACTTGCTGACACCCTTGGCACGCGCGGTGCGGATGTAATCCGAGCGCAGGACATCCAGCATCCCCGCACGGGTCAGTCGCATGACGCCGGGGGTGATGTAATAGCCAAGCGCGATCGAAGGCATGACGAAATGCGCCCAGGTGTCGGCCCCCGATACCGGCAGGATCTGCCAGTTGATGCCAAACCACAGCATCATGGTCAGCGCGAACCAGAAGCTTGGCATCGCCTGCCCCACCACGGCGGTGGTCAGGGCGATACGGTCCAGCAGACTGTTTGGCCGGATTGCCGCCAGAACACCCAGGGGAATGGACAGGGCAAGTGCAAAGATCAACGCGAACAGACCAAGCGTCATGGTGGCCGGCAATCGGGCCATGATCTCATCCGTGACGGGCTGGTTGAGGTAGTGCGAATGCCCCAGATCCCCGTGCAGCGCATTTGTCAGCCAACTGAAATACTGCACCGGGATCGGCCGGTCATAGCCATAGAACTCGCGGATGGCATCAAGATCTGCTTCGGTCGCATTCTCGCCCGCCATGGCAATCGCCGGATCGCCGGTCAGATAATTCATCGAGAACGTGATCATGGACACCGTCAACGCAACCAGAATGGCAACGGCTATCCGCTTGGAAAGGAACGCCAACATCTGTCAGCCTCGCGCGGTTTGGGAATCGTGAAGGACGAGAGGATCCCTCGGGCGCAAGCCCCCGAAAGACCCGACCCCTTGGGTCTGGAAAGTCACTTCCATCTGGCGGCATAGAGCCGGGGAATCTCGTCCGGTGTCGGGGTGAACTCCAGATCATTCGAGAAGGCATAGTATTTCGCATAGGAGAACAGCGGCAGCCAATAGATCTCGTCGGCAATGATCCCCAGAGCTTCGGCATAGGCCTCCTTGCGGACCTCGGGATCAATGGAAGTGTCACCGCGTTGCAGGGCCTCGGCCGTGCGCGGGTCCTTTGCCGGATCATCCGGCCCGCCCTTGAAGAAATGGCTGGTGATCGCCGCGACATCGTAAATCGAACTGGAACCCCAGGTCATGAAATTGACCGGCGTCTTGCCGTCCTGGACCTTTTCCAGCAGCGAACTGTATTGAAGCCAGTTCAGATTGGCCTTGATGCCGACGGCAGACAGATCGCCGATGATGGCTTCCGCGATTTCACGCTGACGATAGCCATATAGATCGAACTCGAAACCATCAGGATAGCCGGCCTCGGCCAGAAGTTCCTTCGCCTTCTCGGGGTTATAGTCGTAATGCACGACATCCTGCGTGCAGCCGAACTGATCGGGATGGCAGGCCGAGTCGATTGCTTCGGACGCGGCACCAACCAGTTCCACCGCGATGGAATCCCTGTCGATGGCATGGGCCACAGCCTCGCGCACCTTCTGATCCGTGAAGAATGTCTGCCCCGAGCTTCCGTCGACATCAAAGGCCAGATAGGCGATGCGCAGCGTCTTTTCATTGACCACCGTGACCTGGCCGCTTTGTTCCAGCCGGTCGGCCTGTTCCTTGGGCACATCCCATGCCCAGTCCAGCCCCCCGGTCATCAGTTCGGCAAGCTGGGTGTTGGATTCCTTGATGGCACGGAAATTGATATGGCCAATTTCAGGCGTGCCCTTGGGGCCACCGGAAAAATAGTCGTCGTTCTTGTCCCACAGGATGTAGTCGCCGGTCTTGATGTCCGCGACCTTGTAGGGGCCTGTCCCTGTCGGGGTCAGCGCCGAAAGATCGCGCGTTCCATCCGCACCGACCGGAGCGTTGTCATAGAACCCCTCGGGCATGATCATGATTTCATTCGCCAGATAGGCAAAAGCATTGGCAAAGGGTTCGCGCAGTTCCAGCCGCACCTTGTATTGGCCCAGCTTGGTCGCGCCCTTCATCCAGTTCACGACGGACTGGGCAGGAACTCCGTTGGATGGATCTGCCAGGAAGTTGATCGTATAGACCACATCGTCAGCATCAAATTTGCTGCCATCATGGAACACGACGTCGTCGCGCAGATCGAAATCCACGACGGTATTGCTTTGCCATTCCCAGCTCTTGGCCAGCAGGGGATCGAATTCACCGGTCTCATTGTTGAACAGGACCAGGCCATCCCAACCCATCTGCCCCATGATGACAAGCTCTCGGGTGACGCTGAAATAGGGGTCGACAACGGCAACCTCCTTGTCCGTCGCCCAGTTCAGCGTGTCATCCGCCTTGCCCGCCACTGCGGGCAGGGCCGTCGTCAACACAAGCGCAGCCCAAAGGGCCGTGGAGCCGAATTTCATCTGATATCTCCTCCCAGGTATTCTTTCCAGGTTCCCCTCGACTGCTTGCGACCGCCTCCTCGCGATCGGTCAGATCGGGTCATCAACCGCATGTGATCTCAGCCCGGAAAACCTATTTGTCTGGAGTTTCACCCCAGCATCGGCATAATGCAAATTCAATAATTTCATTCCCCCATCACAAAACTTTATGGGAGATTCTGCCCGTGCTGCGTTTCAACCTGAGACAGATCGAAGCTTTCCGCGCGGTGATTCAGACCGGCAACATGACCCTGGCCGGAGAGTTGCTGGGCGTCACCCAGCCGGCCATCAGCCGTCTCATCCGCGATCTCGAAGAGGAATATTCGCTGCAGCTTTTCGTCAGGCAGGCCGGACGCATCGAACCCACCAAGGACGCGATTGCCCTGCATGCCGAGGTCGAAAGATGCTATGGTGAACTGGAGCAGATGGTCAAATTCGCCACCGATCTGGGGTCATTTCGACGCCGCCGGCTGCGCATCGCCGCGATCGTGGGCCATTCCTATTTCTTCCTGCCCGAGGTGATCAAGAGCTTCCATGCCCGCTGTCCCGATGTCGTCATCAATCTGCGCAGCGGGTCCTCTTCCGAGGTCGTCGAACATATCGAAAGAGGCCGAAGCGATATCGGGCTGGCCTTGCTGCCCCCGGAGGTGCACGGGGTGGTCATCCGCGAAATGCCCGAGACAAACCTTGTCTGCGTCATGCCCAAGGCCCATCCCCTGGAAAAATGCGAAAAGGTCACGCCACAGGATCTCGACGGTATTCCGCTGCTGCTGATTTCCGAGAACAGCCTCATGCGCAAGCGCCTGCTGCAGGCCTTCAAGGAGGCAGAGGTGCAACCCAATGTCATCATGGAATCGACCTATACCGGCCCGATCTGCAGCCTGGTCGCCAGCGGGATGGGCGTTTCGGTCATGGATTTCCTGACCGCCGACGCCTATTCGGATCTGGACATTGAAATCCGCCCCTTCAGCCCCAGCATTCCTTGCGAACTGAAGCTGGTTCTGCCCGGATCACAAGTGGAATCTCAGCCCGCAAGGATCTTTATCGAGATGTTGAGGGAACATGTGCGCTAGTCGAAAGGAGCTTTGATGATGTAACCGCCCTCCGACGGCATCGATGTGCCAAGGTGGGTCTGACGCGGATTTGGTGCAGTTCCGGTATGCTGACGCTATATTTCGACAATCTTGGGAAAAGGTTGTGGATGATGTCATGGTTTTCTCGAGGGGATTTTCGGCCCGCAGGACTCAGTGCCGAACAGGTTGAACTGATTGGGAACACAATCCGGGTCCACGCCCGTTCCGCTAAAACCGCGGCGACCTGTCCGCGCTGTGATACGGTTTCACGCCATATACATAGCCGATATCGGCGTCAGCCTGCCGACCTTCCGGCGTATGGCCGGGCGGTGGAACTGGTCTTGTTGGTCCGATGATTTCGATGCCGTGCCCTGCCAGGATATTCGCCGAGCGGTTTCCGCCTGCCGTAACCCGGTCACATGCGCGGCGCACGCCACGCCTGCAAGGGCTGGTCCGTCATTTGGGCCTTGCTCTCGGCGGCCGCCCCGCCCAAGCGCTTGCCGGACGGCCCCTTCTGCAGTTCAGCAAGGACACATTCCTGCGGAGCGTTCGAGACACGACCGTGGCAGCGACCCGCGAACTCCGCGTCATCGGCATGGACGACCGGGCATGGCGCAAGGGGCAGAGATACGGCACGTTGATCTGCGATCTGGAGCGGCATTGGACCTGCACCGTTTTCGTTCCGGTGTGTAGCTCATGTTAGGCGGCGATCTTTTCGCAAGCCACGGGTGATTTCCAGCCGATGGCCGAATGCCGTCGGCGTGGGTTGTAGAAGCCGTTGATTTATTCGAAGGCGGCCAGTTCGACCTTTCTGCGGGTCTGCCAGGTCCGGCGCCAGATCAATTCGGCCTTCAGCGACTTGAAGAAGCTCTCGACGGCCGAATTTTCATGGCAATTTCCCTTTCCGCTCATCGACGGCACCAAGTGGTGCTTGCGCAGATGCTTTTGATACTCGTGGGCACAGTATCGGCCGCCGCGATCAGTGTGGTGGATGCAGCCCGGGGGCGGCTTTCGCAGGGCAATCGCCATGTCCAAAGCGCGCAAGGCCAGATCCTGTTTCATGCGGTTGCTCACGGCCCATCCGATCACCCGTCGCGAATAGAGGTCGATGATCACGGCAAGACAGGCCCATCCCTCGCGGGTCCAAAGATAGGTGATCTCTCCCGCCCACTTCTGGTTCGGGGCGCTTGCGGTGAAATCCTGACGCAACAGGTTGGGCGCGATATTGAAGGTGTGATTGCTGTCGGTCGTGCGCTTGAACCTGCGGCTGCGCAGCACCAGGATGCCGTTATCACGCATGATCCGCGCCACAGGGCGTTGCCCGACATGGATGCCAAGTTCATCGAGTTCCTGCGTCATGCGCGGACGACCGTAGCTACCCAGGCTCAAGCAATGCTGCTCTCGAACATGCGCCAAGAGCACCATATCCCGACGTTGGCGGCGTGACGGCGGCCTGTGCCGTCAGGCCCGAAGACCACGATCCGTCACCTGCATCAGGCGACACAAATGGCTGCGTGGCAAATCCCCGCGGTAATGCGCAATGAACTGAAATCTCATTGCTTTTGACCCGCGAAGAAGATTGCCGCCTTCCTGAGAAACACCTGCTGTCCCGGGGATGGGCGGCTACGTGCCGCTCGGCTACGACGTGGTCGACCGCAAGCTGATCGTGAACGAGGCCGAGGCGGCGCAGATTCGCACCATGTTCGAGCTCTTCGCGCGGTCGGATTCCACCGCCGCCGTGATCCGGGAGCTGAACGCCCGCGGCACCCGGTCAAAGCGCAGCCGGCCCATCGATCACGGGGCGCTCTACAAGCTGCTCCACGACCGCATCTACCGCGGCGAGATCACCCACAAGGGCGAGACCTAACCCGGCATGCACGAGCCCATCGTCGATGCGGACCTGTGGGACGCCGCGCATGCCGTGTTGGCCGGCAATCGGAACCAGCGCGCCGGACGCTCCCGGAGCACCGAGCCGGCGCTGCTGCGCGGGCTGATCTTCACCGAGACCGGCGCCGCGATGACCCCGCACCACACGAGGAAGGACAACAAGCGGTACTGCTACTACGTGTCGATGGACGTGATCTAGGAGCGGCCGACGGCCGAGCTGCGCGGCCCCCAACGGCTCCCCGCAGCCATGGTCGAGGAAGCGGTCATCGGGGAAATCCGGCGGCTGCTGCGCATGCCGGAGATCATCGCGCGCACCGCCCGCAAGCTGAAAAACGAGCGGCCCGACCTCAATGAAGGCACCGTGACCGCGGCACTCACGCAGTTCGACGATCTCTGGAAGGCGCTGATCTCGGCCGAGCAGGCCCGCGTCGTCCAGCTGCTCGTGGGGCGCGTAACGGTGGGCGAAGACGGGCTCGAGCGCCTGGTCGTGCGCCGCGCGCCCTGCGCGATCAGCCTCTACGACCTTTGCTTCGTCGCTTCGCTGCCGTGGGAGGAACAGGTGGTGAAGGTATTTGAGTGATCCTCAATGAAAGCTCGCCTGAAACGTCGTCGGTATCAGCGAGACGTGGGCGTCGAGCGGCGGGCGTAGTTCGAAGGCTTTGGGCTCGCGGGAAAACCGGTAGAGCCGGAACAGGCACCATTCCTTGCGCAGCTCCTCGGCCACGGCCAGTTCGTTGCGGCTGATGTGGAACGGCGTGCGCTCCCAGCCGTTCGTCGTCTTCACCTCGATCAGTCGCGGCCGGCCATCGGGCGCATAGCTGGCGATGTCATAGCCCGCACCGTCGCCATCCTCTTCCGACACCCACCGCACCTTGCGCGCCAGGTCATCGCGCCCCGCGGCTTTCAGCGTGGCGTGCTCATGTGCCAGCACGCGCTCTTCGCCGGCACGGCCGAGAGCGCGGTTGCGCTCGTCCCGACCGGCAACGTCGAACTTCCTGGCGATGTGCAGCATCTGGTCCAGCTCCTGCGGCGGAGGCTGGTTGGAGAGCGTCGGCGGAGGACCAATCCAGATCTGCGCGGCCTCGCGCAGGCCGTCCGCAGAGCGCGCGCCAGGCAACCGGCCCAGCCAATCCGGATGTAGCGCCAGCCACCGCGCTACGGCGTCGATCAGGGATGTCTGGAAATTGAAGGCGGGTTTGTAGCCGGCGATCCAGTCCTCGCCGAGCCCCTTGAGCACCGCGCTGATGTTCTGGTGCTTGAACTCGATCGATCCCTCCGAGCGGTCGTTCAGCAGCGGTAGGAGTGCCCTTCGATGCTCGGCCTTGTTGTAGGGTCGCCCGGCCAGATCATCGGCAAGCATCGCGAAGTAATCCGCGACGATCAGATCGTTTTCTTCATCGGTCCAGGGCACTTTCGACATCGCGGCCAGGCTAAAGGCGGAATGCGCATTTGTCATCAATGGTTTCGCCAAACCCGCTGCCGATGGAAACGCTCCGCTACGCGCTCGCCCGTTCCAGTTCTACGGCCTGCGCCTCCTGCCTGTTCGGTCTCTGTTTCGGTCGATAGCGATGAAAACAGGGCACAACGTTTTGGCGGTGTTTCGGATTAGTACATTGTAAAGGCAAGGAATTTTTCGACCTAACCGGAATCGGCGCGGTTCGCCCGACCAGAGACGGGATGCCATTCAGAGACGGAAATCGCTGCATACCCGCGTCTCAGCGGTTCGCACCCACCCGGAAACCCCTTTGAAAACAGGAGAAATTTCGCCTCGGGCGGGCGGCCTGAACTGGTTCGCAATGGTGATGATGGCGGAGGGGACGGGACCGGGATCGAACGTTCTCTAGAAGCTAAGCCGTTGATATTAATTTTCTTTAGACTAGGCTCTGCAAGCCACCCCTTGCTTAACCTCTTCAGGCAAGCGCGATGTCCGCCCTTCCGCTTTGGGCTGGAAACGAGTCGTTTGGGGACGAAGCATTCTTCACCCTCACCACGACTTCCATCGAAAGAAGATCGGAAGTCGAACCAAGGAACGTGCCAGCCACCGGGGTGACCTGCGCGATGTTCCGGGCAACGGCAAGCGGCACCAGGTTTCCGGACCCGACGCTCCGGTTCGTTGGATCGAAGGCAATCCAACCGGCGCCGGGGATGAATATCTCGACCCAGGCATGTGTAGATCCTGAACCCGCCGACCCAACGAGGCTTGTTTCGGGGTCGGAGAGATAGCCCGAGACGATGCGGGCCCCCAGGCCAAGACGGCGGGCTGCCTCTGCAAGCAGGACCGCGAAATCGCGGCACGAGCCCCATCCCCTTTCGAGAGTCTCGTTGGGCGACTGGGTGCCTTCGTCATCTCGGCTCTGATAGGAAATCTGTATGAACACGCCATTGCTGATGTCCTTCAGCAAAGACAGCGTGTCGGTCGGACGCGCCATGACAAAGCCGTCGATCCATCTGGCAAGGCGGCCATCGACATCGCCGTATTGTGGCACCGTCAACGCACCAAGGTCCGTCCATTCGTCGGCGGCGTAGACAAAGGGGTACTGGATGGCCGAGGTCGCGATGGCAAAGACCGGCCAGGCTGGCGCGGTCAGTTCCACGCTGGCGCGGCTTTCGATCACCAGATGATCTGTCGGACCGTCAAAGATGGCCGTGGCGATGGCGTTGCCAGCCACATCATGCGCCCAGGTAACGGCTGCCGTCGGCGTAATGGACAGATCGTGCGAGAACAGTCGCAGTTCCCGCGTTTCGCGCGGACGCAGCATTAGCCTGTGCGGTCCGAGAGAGACCGCATGACGGTATTGGTAGGTCGTGGTATGAACGATGTCGAGGCAGGCCAAAATGGGGGTCCAGTGTGGTTCGAGGAAGACGGCACGCGCGTCGATGTGGATCAGCGACGGCGTGATGCGCCCGGACTGACGGGCACGGCGTTTTGCCAGGCGTTCAACCCTTTGCAGCGCCGACAGATCCGCTCTCCGAACCCTTCGCTCCAGAAAAGGGTTTCGCACCGCAGGCAATGGCGTTCCTGCGGAACGTCGCGCCGGGCCCGAACGGTCACAATGTATGGCCGTTCGGCTTTGGCCATGGCCTCGTCCGACATCAAATCTGTCCCGCGACTTGACGGCCTAGCGATCGCGACAGTGTTTCCGATATTGAAGGCATGCCTTCGTTTTCGGCGGCCTGGATTGACACATCGCCCCGGTTCCTTTGGGTGGTCGTCGTCGACGCCGGCACATTCAGATCGGGATCGGGCCTCCCGCGGCCTGAATAGAGATGCCGCAGATATGCTTCGGAGACGCCATCGGCCTCCATCACGAGGCGCACCATCGGGTCAGCCAGCATTTCCTCGAGAAAAAGGTCGGACACCGCCTTGCCCGTCAGCTTGTCCCTCGCACGTGCGTGGTCGAGTTCGGCAAGGGAAACGGTCAGAGTCCGCTCAAGTCCGGGATGCGATATCCGGGGGTGAAGCTTCACAAGGACGGAGGCCTTCCACGCTTCGGGATCCTCTTGATCCGGGGGTGAAACCAACTCCGTTTCGATCTCATACTCTCCCGCCGGGAGCGTTTCGGCAAAGCCCAGAACGGTGAACGGTCGGGAAAAGACCGCAACGGACTTGCTCGTCAGATCTTCCATTGGCTTGATCCTCTCCCTTGGTGCTGTGGGGTAATCCGCGCGCCCCCGGTGATGGGGCGCGTGGGTTGTGCGCGTCTCAGGAAGTGCCGGACTTCGCGGGCGTTGCCTTGGCGTCGGCCTTGGTCTCGGTCTTTTCGGCGGGGGTCTTCGCGGTCTCTGCGGGCGTCGGCTTCATTGCGGCCGCAGCCCTGGCTGTGAGGTCCTTGAAGGACATGTCATCAATCCCTTGATTGGTCGGTGCCAACTCCTCGTCCATGTCGGACCGGGATGATTGGCAGCGGTGTCATACATATGGGGGTTGGCGCGCCGAATTGCGATGGCGCGCCGAAAAGGAAATGGCCGTCAGGCCAATTCGTCCGTCCAGACCTTGAATTCGGTCAGGGTGTTTTGCCCGAATGTCTGGGTCAGGGGCACGTCGGCGGCATCGCGGCCGCGCGCGTTCAGGATTCTTGCGATCCGCGGCTTGTTGTTGCGCGGATCGAACATGTGCCATTCGCCCCCGAGGAATACCTCCATCCACGCCGCGAAATCCCCCGGCGGGTGAGGCAGCGGGTCACCGATATCGCTCAGGTAGCCGGTGCAGTAGCGGGCCGGAATGTTCATGCAGCGGCACAGGGCAACGGCGAGATGGGTGAAGTCGCGACAGACCCCCTGCCCCTCGGCCATGGTCTGCGACGCGGTGCGCGTCGCCTTCGCCTGCATGTAGTCGAAGCGGACATGTCCATGCACGAAGTCGCAGATCGCCTGGACGCGCGACCACCCGGGTTCGGTGGCCTCGAACAGGCTCCATGCTTCCTCGGACAAAAGGTCGGTATCGCAATACCGACTGCCTTGCAGGAACACGAGCGTATCGAAAGGCAGATCCTGGACCGCGTGCTGCCAGGCGCCCGGAGAGGCGGCGTCAGGCAGGCCGCTGTCGCGGCAGATGCCATCCGTTGTCAGGCAGAACTCGCCCGCCGGCGCCAGAAGGCGCGTGCACCAGTTGCCGAAACCGTCGCGGTAGCTTTCCAGCGGCACGCTGGGCGAGGTGACGAGGTGATCGGCGCGTTCGAGATCGCCGAAACGCGAATAGTGGACGTTCAGCAGCGCGATCAGCGGCGTCGGCTGCGGGAAGCTGTATCGCAGGCGACACCCGATGCTGACGCGCATGCCAGACGCGCGGCTGCGCTTTGCCATGTCACGATCACCGTCCAAGACTGCACGCCCCGATGGAGAGCCGGAAGTCCCAATAGACTGCGGCCATTTTCAGGATTCTAGAAATCGTCAAGTTCTGGAACCTTCCCAAGCCTTACGAGGAAGCTCGGTTCGCCAATTTCTCCACTGGCCGGATCTTCAGTCACCATGTAGGCGTCCGCGCCCGCGCAACCCTCTGATTGAGACTCTCGTTCGGCTCTGTTTTGTGCTTCAGAAGCTGTGGTATATTCGAGCTGCCTGGCAATTTTCAGGCCAGTCTGCCCGTTGCGCCCAGCCTTCGCTTCAACATAAGTCTGGCATATATAGTGGTTTTTTTCTGGGGATCGCTCTGCGTTTGTCATGGATGGTTCCTTGTGATCGGCAGGGACGATTGGAAGTTCTGGGAGCAGCCCTGGCCGATTCCCGCCAAATTGAAGTGGCCATTGCCCGGCGGTGCACATCACGCAAACAGAGCCGCCGAAGTTTGACTACCGGGTGGAAGCGGCTTTCGAGCGACGCGATTTAGACGCTGCTGAATCTTTTGATACAGGTGGCGTGTGTGCTTCTCTTTCAAGGCGAGCATTGCGCAGTCGGGAATTCTTGGCTTGTCGTTGTTCCGCTTCTTCATCGACCATTTGCCTGACGACACGCGTCGTCTTATCCATCGGGGTTTCCGGTTTCGAGTCATACACCTTGAACAGATTGCTTTTTGTGAGTTTCGTCAATTTTCAGTTTCCATTATTGTTTCAGGCCGGCCGGGCCAAGCGAGGTCTTTCAAACCAGCGCCAAGTGTCCGACCTTGCCTTGGGTATGTTGTGCTGGTGGTGTGGGTGGGTCGCCCACAAGTGCCACTTCGATGTCTGGTGCGGCCATGGCATGCATCAGCGCATTGTAATTCATCTGGAATCTTACCTCGGAACCCAGCGTCGGTGGGGTGCCGGGCGTTCCAATGACAAGATGATCGCTGGTCGCACCGATCAATGTGCTTCCAAAAGGCATTGCAAGCCCCAGAATGTCGGTGTCCTGATGTCCCATAGCGACAATAGAGCGCTTGGAAACACCACTGGCTTGCGCGATGCGACGTCTTGCCAAAGTTGGATTGACCAGAGCGGTAGCGGAAGGCGTGGATTTTGCGCCCGTTTCGATAACTTCGGCAACAAGCGTGAAGGCGTCTGTGTGCATCCCTTCGATCCGGTCCCCGGACACCGGCTCGATACCCAGAAGGATCGCCTCACCCAAACGGAGGTCGTTGACGCGACCCGTCGCGTGTCCGCCAAGTGCCCAGGGCAAATTAGCTGAGCTGCCACCGGATACCACATTGAGGATTGGGCCGCATCTATGCTCGATCTCATTCGCGAGGTCACAAAAATTGGACATTTGCAACGTAGTCGGGGCAAGCCCGCTCAGACAGGCAAAGTTTGCGCCGATCCCTTTTAACGCAACCCCAGGCATATGCATGACCTGCTGCACAATACCTGCCAAGTTCTCGGGCAGTATTCCGTCCCGTTGATCGCCCATCTCGACCATTAGGACGATACCGTGGACTGCACCATTGCGGATCGCGGCAGATGCCAGTGCCGAAATGACCAAAGTCTCTGTGTTGTAGCTCACTTCGCATGACTGAACCACTTGATCGGCCTGGCTCAACATCGGGGTGCGGATCAGGGTGATGGGGTCTGTCAGCCCTGCTGCACGCAGCCTTTGCACGTTTGTGATACGCGCATCGGCAAGCCCCACAGCGCCACCCTCAAGCATCGCCCTGGCGACGGCAGGATGTCCGCAGACCGCCTTGGTCACGCCCGTGACGCTGATCCCGCGTGGGCCCAGGCGACTGACAAGGGTCTGCGTGTTGCGGCGTATCTTGGCCAGGTCCACTTCGATGCGCGGGCAACTCATATCGCGGCCACGGGCGCCCCTTGCATCAACCTCGGATATGCAGCGACCACCATCGCAAGCAGATGTGCATCGGGTCTGGCCAGTGCATCAGTGACTGGTAGCCCGAGTTTGTGGGATTGGGCCGCGATGGTCTGGGTGATTTCGGCCTCGGACATCCCTTCGTGGTTGAGCGTGACACCGATGACCTTTGTATCGGCAAAGGCTTCGATCAAGGCGATCTCACTGGCGGCAGAAGGCATCGGCATATTGGGAAAGTCGCAGCGATGCGCGCGCTTGGGCGCGTGCTGAAGGATGACAGCATCCGGCTGGCTTCCTCGCAGAATAAAGGCAGATGTGCAAAACGCGGGATGGCTGAGCGCGCCCTGGCCTTCGATCAGAATAACATCGGGGTGTTCGGTTTCAGACGCCTCAACAATCGCGCCTTCAAGCTCGCCACAGCAGAACTGGGGCGGCACGGCATCCATCGCGATACCGTATTTTGCGCCCTGCATCAGGCCGGTCTGGCCCGTCCCGACAAGCACTGTCTTGATGCCCCTCGCATTCAGTGCGCGCGCCAGAACGGTCGCCGTTGTCCGCTTGCCGATCGCGCAATCAGTACCAAGAACGGCAATCCTCAGCGCTTTTATACCAGCGACACTGCCATCGAACAGGCGCATGTCCTTGCTGGGTTTCGGCTTTCGGATGTCGCGGATCGTGACATTCCGCATCGATGCAGCGTCGGCTATTTCGCTGTCATCGCTCAGGTATTCATGCAGCCCGCTCACGATGTTCATGCCAAGCTCAATCGCGCGCAGAACGGCGCCTCGGTCCGCACTCGAGAGACGACCTGTTGAAGGGGCCATCCCATAGATCAACGTATCGGGAGGGGCGGTTTCATGGGCAACTGCGGCGTCCAGATGGCCAAAGATTGGTATGTTGTTGCCAACGTCGTCCAGAACGGATCCGCTGTCTTGTCCGCTACAGGTGCTGTCGATGACGGAAAGGATGCGATACGCTTGAGAATGGCGCACAAGGCCATTTGCCGTCTTGCCATCGATTTGCGCGAAATTCCCTTCGCAATAGACGACTGCCGTCGGTGTGCCTGTGATCCGCCCGCCTGACGTCAAGCCTGCAGGTTTGATCTGTTTCACTGGAGGCGCTTGCGCGCCCCTGACGGGACGGCGGATGGTGTCGACAGTTTCAAACTTGGTTTCCATTTTGGTTCTCTTTTATAGGTTGGCACTGAGGGCAGAATTGCTCTCTCATACGTATTTTTGAATGGGATTGGCGCCGTGGCTCTCGCCTAATTCTTAAGGACGCACAGCCCTTTCGATTTCTGGAAACTATTGTTGCATTCCCAGCGGTTTCCCGACCTGTCCAGATGGGCATTTTCGGGAACACTTAATAATTCGCATGTCTCGGCAGAGGCGGCGTATCCCCGATCACACTTCCACCCTGAGCCATAGCTTGCGTCGTCGAAGTATGCATTTGCGGGGATCACGACGGCTTCGCACAATCCGGCCCGTTCAAAGAAGCCGCGCTCACATGTCCAGGGCTGACCGTATCCTGACCCATTCAGATAGGCGTTGGCCGGAACCGCAATGGCAGTACACCGGTCGTCAGTTGCTTCAAACCCGCGTTCACACGTCCACATGGAGCCATATGAGGCATCTGCCAGGTATGCATTCGCTGGCAGCACGATCTCCTGGCACGTGTCATCGACCTTGTTGAAGCCACGCAAGCAACGCCAACGTTCGCCTGACGGGTCCAAAAACCCACCTTCGGGCACCTCTACTACAACACATGCAGCGTCATCGGTTCTGCGAAACCCATGCAGACACTCCCATCCGGCTCCGTAGGACCGATTCGTGTCGTATGCGTTTTGCGGCACAACAATAGCGACGCAGGTATCTTCGTTCAGGCGGAACCCGATGTTGCATTCCCATCCATCACCGTAACTTTTGGCACTGGCATTCTCAGGAATTGGCTGCGAAGCGGTTTGGGCAAATGCAGGCGTCAAAAGCAGTATGACCGCCAATATCGAACCCCAAAAAAGGGTCATGGTCGTTGGTGTTTGTGCAGGGGTGCAGGCAGCGATTGCATGTGGACCGCGAGGCTCTGCAAGATGCGGTTTATGATCCATCTAAAGCGAGCTCCGCAAGACATGCGTCTGCCAGATCCCGGCTCGGGGCATCAGCGCCCGGCAATGTGGCCCAGCCGGTATCCATCATCGCTTTGCGCTGCTGAAAACTGGAAGCTTCTCGAAGCGTTGCCAGTATTTCGACGCGTTCCGCATCCGCTTCTGAAAGGCCCAGACAGACCGGCACCATCGCCAAGGTGACTTGCTCTGCGGCAAAGTTGTCAGCCATCTCCTCCGCACCGCCTGCAGTTGTCCAGCCGCCCCAGCCGAAGCCAAGAATAGAGACAGCGACTGCGCCAACCAAAGCACCGTAAACACCGGATTTCGTCCATTCGGGAAATGTCATATTTGTTCCTCTGACGGAGAAAGCGCCGCCGCACCATTTTTCATTGCGTTCGTGTTTGCATTGGCGTGATCCTGCGCCAGGGTAAACTCCAGGTCTCGGTGTTCCACTGCGCGCAGCTCACACTTTCCAGCATGCCAATTGATCAATAGAAACGTTGCTGTCCGTCGGCATGCCGCAAAGCCGCGGCTCGACATGATGTCTTCGTCGGCCAATACTTCGTAGTCGCCCGCGACCAAAAACGGATGAAGAAATGCCACAACTGAAGTGGTCGTGCGCGATGACATCGGCAACCTTCCCAGACTTCAAACCCCTGCTAAAGGACGTGACAGCTGAATTTTCATGATGGAGGGTTGTGGACCGCTCTGGCAGGCTGATGCGCCTTTGCCGCAGAGAACCGCAACTTTTGTATCTTTCACATAGTCTCTTAGCTACGGAAATGCAACGTCGGTGGCTCTGGCTCCGTTTCTCAGACGACCCATACCCCAAAAAGAGGCATAGGTCGGCCAACCTCTTCCGCGTGCACCGCGGCTGGTTCATGTCCGAGAAGGGGCGGGTCGCCGATGCCATCGCCGTCACCAGCGACTATGACAATGCGACGATCCGAGTGTTCCTACAGGTGGGCGAAGCAAAGTTTGTCGATAAATCATCCACACTAGCCACGATGAAGCGCAGCAACAGGTCAAGGACACGGTGGACCGTCTGATACGTCTGTTCATCGACAACGATGTCGCCATCGCTCGGCCGGCGGCCTGCGCAAGATTGACCGATCTCCTGGTTAACCGGGACGGTGTCACGGAACGCCTTGCCAATCCCGTCCGGCGTGCCGCGTTCTTCAACGCCTTGACCGCCGGCGAAGTATCGTTCCAGATCAGTGGCGAAGCCGTGGTTTGCCTGCATGACGATCATGGACCGGTCTGGCGGTGCAAGGCGGATCCGGATCAGCCATATCTTCGCTGCCATGGTCTGACCACCCCGGCTATCCGTCAGACACTGCAGCGCACGATGGCAGGAGAGGTTCCCCATCGCGAAGATCTCGCTGACATCTACTGGTATTGCGAAAGCAACACGCGCCCAGTTCGCCTCGAACTCGGCGTCCGGCATGCGCACGAAACCCTGATCGGATCGGGGTGGTGTCATTGGATACCTCCTTGCGCCGCTCAACCAATCTTGCAACCCCAGAACGACGTCTGATCCGCCGCGAAGTAGCCGTCCGAAACCCGGAAATACCCCTGCAGCTCGACGGTATCGCCCGCCGCCAGCTCCACCATGGTCTGCAGCCAGAGGGCCGTCTCTTCCGAGACATGCGCCCCGCTGATTTCGCCGAACGAACCGCGAATCTCGGTCGTTCCGTTCAGCACCAACCGCCCACTCATGCGTGCCGAGGTGCTGGAATTGACCTTGTAGAGCAGCGTCGCGCCGAAGAGGTAAGTGCCGTCCGAGGGCGCGACGAAGCAGTTGTTCGCGGCATCGAACGCCCCCTGGTCGTTGTAGTCGGTGTTGTTGATGCCGATCTTCGTCCAGGTCCCGACGCCGACATAGTTGTCGTAGTTGGTCCAGGCCTTGAACCGCGGCAGCCGGGGCTGGTCGACGATACCACAGGCGTTGTCGACGGTGAGGGCGTCGAAGAAGGTGCTGCCGTCGTCCGAGACGGCAAGGCGGAAGCGGTCAGAGCCGAAGAGCCCCAACAGCGCCTTGGTTACGAAGCCGGTCTGCAGTGTCAGGCCGAGATCGTCTCCCGAAGCCTCCTTGTTCATCGCGTAGAACAAGTCGCCGGTGCCACCCTCGGCCACGGTCTTCGCCGTCCAGAGCGCGGCGTTCAGCCTGGCCGAGAACGGGTTCGAGGCGTCTGCCGTCGTGCCGAGCCCCAGCAGCGCAAGGTTCTGTAGCACCGCGGGCGCGGTACCAACCCAGCCTGCGCCGTCATAGGCTAGCAGTAATCCCTCGTCCTCGACCCATGCCCGCCAGCCGGTCCGTGGCGGCAGGCGCAGCCATGCGCCATCGGTCCAGAGCGCGAGGTTCAGATCCCAGCCCGCCCAGTCGCCCGTAGCGCCAGAGCCGACGATGTATCGGTCGCCATCGGCGGGGCTCGCCGGTGGTGCTGTCAGGTTCCGGTCGAGGACGGAGAGTTGCACCAGCCCGTCGAGGATCCGCAGCGCCTCGTTGTGGGTGACATGCTTCTGGGCCTGCGCCGCCAGGATGTAGGGCAGCAGGAGATGGGTCGTGCTATCGGGCATCGGGTCGCCTTCAGAGTATCAGCGTGACGGATTTCGGCGCGCCCCGCCCCACGAGGGCGGAGAGCTGGTAGATTCGGATGTCGAGGCTGTCCAGCGGCGCGCCCCAATCGGCGGTCTGCTGGGCGGTGGTGTAGACCACGCTGGTGGTGGCGGTGCTCAGCACCCGCTTCACGGCAGCGCCGTCGAGGATCTCGACCTCGTGGGCTTCGAGCTCTTCCACCAGCGGCACCTCGATCCCGGTCCAGCTGTCGGCCGCGAGCGCGCGGGACCGGCGCGTCCAGCGGATGGTCAGATCGCCGGGCGTGCGCGGCCTGCGCCATGAGCCCAAAGGCAAGTCTGATGATGAGTGCAACAGTTCGATTTCTGTTCCATCTCAAGAACGCCACCCTCATCCAAGTGCTCAGCTGCGCCCTCAAAAAACCTCAACATTTTCTGTCGATTACAAGCTATTCACCAAATCGGCGCAGTCATGAGGTCCGGAGAATGTCGGCCCTGAGAGACCGCCTTCGGCTCATCTGGCGCAAGGGGCGGTGTTCAACGCCGCGCCAGCATCCATGGGTTCGACCTCCAGAATAGACCGCTTGTGCCGCAGGTTGCAGTTCTCGGACAGCATTGTGCCGTTGCCCAAATGCACCGGCAGCACCAATAGCCAAGAGACCCCCACCGCATCGGCACGCAACCCGAGGCATGTGACAGAGTTCGTGGGACTCGTCTTGATTATATGCACGTTCGCGCTAATATGCGAATAATAGAATCGCAACAACATGGTCGCAAGATGCAAGAAAATCCCTGGAAGATCGCATTTGACGAGTTCCTCCATGTCGGAGGCGCGCTCGTCCTCATCATCGCCGTCGTGTCGGTGCTTACCGGCATCGTACGCGAATATATCCCGCAGGAGAAACTTCAGAAAAAACTGGCCAAACATGAAAAGCGCGGGCCCTTGATGGGCGCGCTGCTGGGCACGCTCACGCCCTTTTGCAGCGCCTCGATGGTGCCGGTGGTCATGGGCATGGCCGAGGTGGGGGCCTCGATGGGCACGATCTTCGGATTCTTGATCTCGGCGCCCTTGTGCAATTTCGTGGTGGTGGGGCTGATCCTCGCGACCTTCGGGGCGCAGGTCACGCTCGTCTATGTCGTCATCACGCTGGGCGGGGCGGTGCTTGCGGGCTATCTGATCGGCCTGACGCCGCTGAAAAATGCCGTTCGGCGCAACCTGACCGCGCCCGCAACCAGCTGTAATGCTGCCCCGGCCTCGGCTTGCAGCCCTGCTCCTGCCGCTGCCTCGGCTTGCAGTCCGGCCCCTGCCCCCACATGCGGCGGCGCGACACCCGCCCTCGCCACGGCAAGCTGCACCGCCATGCCGGCAACGGGCTGCGACGATACCGCAATGCCGATCATCATGTCCGACGGCACGGCCATCACCACCCATGCCACGCTGCCCCACGCCCAACGCATCCGCGCCGCGATGCCCTTTGCAATCGCGCTGTTCAAACGGATCATCCCTTACGTCTTGATCGGCGCCGTGATCAGCGCCCTGTCGGCTGCTTTCCTGCCCGCCGACATCGTTGAAAAATATGTCGGCAGCGACAGCTGGTATGCGATCCCGATTGCCGCCGCTATCGGCGTGCCGCTCTACCTGCGCATCGAGATGGCCCTGCCCCTGCTGCAAGTGCTGATCGCCAAGGGCATGGGAATGGGGGCGGCCATGGCGCTGCTGATCGGTGGCACGGGTGCCAGCCTGCCCGAAATCGCGATCATCTCGTCGATCCTCAAGCCCAAGGCCGTGGTGGCCTTTGTCGTCACCGTGCTGACGCTGGCCATGATCGGAGGGGCGTTCTTTGTGGTCGTCGCCTGACATGGGCGCTCAAGGGATATCACCGCAGGAGCACCACCGCGCCCACATCGGCCTGTTGCTCTGCGGTGATACGCCCGAGGCCCTGCAAGCCGAGTTCGGCACCTATGCCGAATGCCTCGTGCGGATGTTCCGGCTCGGGCAGGCGCGTATCAAGGTCTGGAACGTCCACAAGGGCGAGCTTCCCCGCGATACCCACGAGGCCGATGCCTATCTTGTCGGGGGAAGCCCGGCCAGCGTTCTGGACCGGCACGATTGGATCATGCGGCTTGGTGCCTTCCTCCGGCGTGCCCATGCCGCGAAACGGCGGCTTGCCGGGATCTGTTTCGGCCACCAGATCATCCACCATGCCCTTGGCGGCCGGGTCGAACGCGCGACACAGGGCTGGGGCCTTGGCGTCTATTCCGTGGGTTTGAGCCGCAAAATGCCCGGCCTGCCGGTCAGGCAGAACCTGTCGCTGCCGGCCATGCATCAGGATCAGGTGGTGTGCCCTGCCCCCGGCCTTGACCGCTATGCCGGTTCCGATTTCTGCCCGAACTACCTCACCGGGCAAGAGGGCCGGGTGCTGACGCTCCAGGGGCATCCTGAATTTACCATTCCGTTCCTCGATGCCTTTCTGTCGGCCATTTCCCATCGCTTTGACCCCCACCTTCTGCAGAGCGCCCGCGCCAGCCTGCACCAGCCCGCAGACAGCACCGGCATGCGCCGCGTCATGCGCGATTTCCTCTTTGCCGCTCCGCAAACCACAAGGGAGCCCACCGGACCATGAAACCCGCCCGTTTGCTGAACCTGTGCCCCTACACCCATCTGTGGCGGGCCGCGAAACACGCGGTGACGACGCGCAGCCTGCCACGATCCGCCCGCCCCGGCGCAAGTATCGCGCTGCTCGGGCTGTTCTGCCCCTTTTTCTGGATCGCGCTGCTCAGCGGAGCGGGCAAGGGCGAACTCCTCTTCCACGCCACCCATTCCGGCATCGTGATCCTGATCGGAATCGTGATGATGCTGGCCTCCATGACGAAAGACGGCGCCAGCCGCTAAACCCCATCGCCGCGTTGCCGTCCGCCCCGGGTCTGGATAGTCTCGCGCCACGGATTGCCGGGAGAAGAACGGGATGGATGACCGCTATGTCGAAGTGCTGAAGGCCATAGCCGAGCCGCACCGCCTTCGGCTGTTCTGGCTGCTGTTGCAGGTCAACGAACGCATCTGCGTGGCCGAGGCAATGGATGTGCTGGGCGAGACCCATTACAACGTCTCCCGCAACCTGAAGATCCTGCTCAGGGCCGATCTGGTCCGGGCCGAGAAGGATGGCAAATGGGTGTTCTACACCCTCAACCCCAAGGACGACCCGTTTCACCGCAGCATTTTCGACGCCGTGCGCGCAATCCAGCCAAGCGAATTCGAGGACGAGATCAAGCGCTGCCACCTGCGCCTGAGCCTGCGCAAGGACGGCCGCTGCGTCGTAGGCCCCGACAGCCCCGAATGGGAACGGATCTGCCGCGCCGAGGCGGGGTGAATCGCGGCTGCGTCTCTCCCCCATCCGGTTCAGCCCGAGTCGCGCAGGGCAGTGTCGAATCTTCCCTCGACGGGCAAGCAATCGTTTTCATCTGCTTCCGAAAAGTAATCGTCCTTGCGGCAGACAAGCGCGGTGAAGCTGCCCGTTGCCCTGGCCGCGCCATCTTCGAAGGAGAGCGTGTCTAAAACGATCTGCGCAGGAGGCGCACTTTGCTCGCTGTGATAGAAGGGCGCGCTCATCCCTTCGGGGAAATACGCAACCGTCGCATCAGAAACGGTTGCCGAGGCGTCATTGCCCATCACCATGAGATCGAGGGTCAGAACGTTGCGCATGATGCTTTCCGCATTCGGATCATGCCCCTGAATGCTGACGGATCTCATCGGCCCGAACGTCCGAAACTCGGCGGTCGCCGTGCCGTCGGACGGCACGTCCAGCGTCTCGCCTTCATAGGTAGTCGCGCCGATGCTGGCGACGATCGTGCCGACGGCGACTTTCTCGGTCTGCGCCATAACGGGTTGAGACAAGCAAAGTGTAAGTCCGACAATACCGGCAACATGCCATCGAACATGCGATTTCATGGTGAACTCCTTTCGGGGGGATTGTTACGGGAACGACCAGCCGTCATGCTCGATGCGGAAGATGCGCAGCGGCGCATTCGGGCGCGTGGTATCACCGCGAAGGCGGAAGACGACCGTATGTGCCTGCCCGAAATTCACGACATCGACGGTGATCGTGATCATTCCACGAAACATCGGTTGATCGGGGTCAGGTTTGGGCGCAGAAACCGTGCCTTCGAAATTCTGCGCGCCGGTCAGCAGGTCGGCTCCGGGCGGGCGAGTTTCCAAGGCCGCGACGAAATCGCTGGAGAAAAACGCATCGCGCGCGTCCGGGGCCAGGGGGCTTCGGCCCAGAGCGGGATCATCATGGCGATAAAGCGCAGCAACAAGATCACGAGCATGGTCGATCAGGGCGTCGCTCGTCCATGCCTGCGGTCCAGCCGTCGGCGCGGGCGGCACAGGAGAGGCCGCAGCGTCCCCATCGCCCCCGAAATCGGCCGTCAGATAGCGTTGCGCGACCCAGCCCGCCCTTGTCATGTCTGCCGAACGCATCAGGCACCAACGCGCAGGCAGGGCCGCGATTTCCGCCTCGCTCATCGCCATGTAATGCGCGGGCGAATAGAACGGGACGCAGGTGATTTCCTCCAATCCGCGTTCGTCATGGGCAAAGGTCTCGATCACCGGATAGCTGGTTCCCGGCCCCATACGGGCATTCAAAACGTCATTGGCGGCAACCCCCGTCACGCGCCACGCATCGGGGCCGTGACCGTCGATCTCGGCATGTGCCACCGATACGAATAGCGGCAGGACAAGGGCCGCAAGCACCTGCACCCGCCCCCGCAAATCACTACCCAACATACATCCTCCGATCATCTCCGCTCTTGTCCTGCGGACGACCCGGAATATCCCCAAGGGTGTGTACCCTTGAAATAGGGCAGATGCTCTATTGCCTCACCTTGCGGCGAGAACCGATGCAAGTTCGGCCTTGTTGGAAATTCCCAGTTTCTCGTAGATCCGCGCGACCTGATTTCGCACCGTGGATGGCGATTTCTCCAAGGCGCGGGCGACCTGCTTGTAGGTCTGGCCCGAGGCGAACAATTCGGCCACTTCGCGTTCGCGCGCTGACAGGGCAGACAGGGCCAGATGCTGGCTCGTCATATGGACCAGATAGTTGCTGCCGAAGGGCCTCATCCGCATTTCCAGCGTTTTGCCACGCCACCGCCGCCCCGCCCTGAGCGCGTCCATGACCCGCCCGGGCAATTGCGCAAGCCGCCCGTCCCATTCGCCTTCGGCAAGGTCACGAAACGCACCTTGGGCCGACAAGACCCAACCGGCGCGGTCCACCAGGATAACCTCATCCTGCTCCATGATCGCGCGGCCCGCCCATAGCTCGCGATTCATCCGCAGGGCTTGCGACAGATGCGGCATGATGGCCTGTTTGAAGGAGCGTTCTTCGTTTGAAAACGGCTTTGGCCTTTGCTCGGCGCACAGCCCCACGAAGCTGACATAGCCATCCGTTTCCTCGCCAACGATCGTCGCCATCATGTGCGAAGCATTGAAGCGCTGCCAATGCTCGTTGAAGGCCAGGCTGTCGCGATAGCCCGGCACATCGTCAAATCGGGCCGTCTCCCCCAGACGGTCAAGCGTCAGGTCGCAAAAGGCATCCTGCTGGGCAACGACCTCCCAATCGCCGAGTATTGCCTCGCTTTGATTGAGAACGGACAAGTCCGTCACCAGCCGCCCATCCGCCCAACCGCCGCCCCAGACGCCAAAGTCAAAGGGGATGCGCCGTTGCAGATTGGCAAGCACACGCAGGCGAAATTCATCCGGGCAGCATTCTGAGGCGTCATGGTAAAGTTCCAGTAGAAAATCGCTGTTCTCCACGGCGCCTTTAGTCTCCGTCATCGTGATCAGGGTCAGGGTCAGGGTCAGGGTCAGGGTCAGGAACGGGACCGTCGGTGTCAAGGGCGGCTGCGCGAAACTGCTGACCGGCCAAAACGGTGCTGCCTGCGCCTCCGCAAACCATGCCGCTTAACTAGGTCGCGTCACCCAAATTCCAACATAGCTCGCCCTCAAGTTGGCGCGGACGCCAATCGCCAATGGCTTCGCCCGCGAACTCCTGCACCACACGGCAGGAGGCTACCAGCACAAGCCGATTAGTGAATTCTGCCCCGGGGCTTCTGGACACGATCACAAGTACTCACCAAAAGTGGAATTTCCCGTCACCCCACCTTCGCCCCCCAGAACGACGTCTGATCCGCCGCGAAATACCCGTCCGCGGCGCGGAAATACCTCTGCAGCTCGACGGTATCGCCAGCCGCCAATGCCAACATGGTCTGCAACCAAAGCGCCGTCGCCTCCGAGACATGCGCACCGCTGATCTCGCCCCGCGAGCCCCGGATCTCGGTCGTGCCGTTCAGCACCAACGCCCGCATCTTTTGCGGTCTCGACGAGGGACTCGAGCTTTTCGACTGCACCGGGGAAAGCGAGGTCGGGAAAGTAGGTGACGTAGGATGCCCGGACACCGCGAAGTGCTGGGGCCCAAGTCTCCGGCGATTCCCAGTCAAAGGGAATGGCGGACCTGCGCGAGCCACGGCGGACAGGCAGTTTCTTCGCTTCCAGCTTGGCGGCAACGCGGGCCCCGGTCTTGCCGGTGGCGCCGATGACGAGGATGGGGTGGTCTTGCATGGGTCTCTCCCTTGGTTCGAGTTGACGACCAAGGGATAGGCGACCGTTGCGGCCTCGGTATTGACCGGGATCGCCAGCGTTTTGACCGGCGATGCCAGTTGCCGCCCGCGGCCCGCGTGTGTGTCGCGTCATCCGGTCCGTGACCTCGCAGGTCAACGAAGCGCATGCGTCGGAGTTCTGCTCCTCGCCGTGAGAGAAGCCTGGCGAGGCCGAACCGAGGTTTCCATGCCGGCTTGACGCATGGCCGGAAGGAGCCGTTTCTATCATTTGATTGACGGGTGACTTCGCCGAGGATAAGCAGCGTTTCATGGAAAACACGATCATTATCGCAATGACTTGGTGGCTGGCCTCCTGACAGGGTGGCCGGATGACCAAACGCATTCCGAGGCCGCCGCATGGGCGGCCTTTTGTTTTCCGAGCTTCCCGATGCGCCGCCTCTCGTTATTGGGGAAGACGTAAATGAACAAACCAACCATTCTAACCGGCGACCGCACAACAGGGCCGCTTCACATTGGGCACTATGCAGGCTCGCTTGCAAACCGGCTGCGCTATCAGGACAGTCATGAACAATTTCTGTTGCTGGCGGATACTCAGGCCCTAACCGACAACGCCCATGATCCGGAGAAGGTGCGGCGTAGCGTGATCGAGGTCGCGCTGGATTATCTGGCCGTGGGCATCGATCCCGCGCGCACGACCATCTGTCTGCAATCGCACCTGTCGACGCTGGCGGAGCTGTCGATGCTCTACCTGAACTTTGTCACGGTCGCGCGGCTCGAACGGAACCCGACGATCAAGGACGAAATCCGCGCACGTGGCTTCGGGCGCGACATTCCCGCCGGATTTCTGTGTTATCCGGCGGCACAGGCGGCGGACATCACGGCCTTCAAGGCGACGGTCGTGCCTGTCGGCGAGGATCAGGCCCCGCTGATTGAACAAACAAACGAGATCGTGCGGCGCATCAACGCAACCGCAGGCAGCACCGTGCTGCCCGAGGCTCGGGCAATCATCCCCAGCGCGGGCCGATTGCCCGGAATCGACGGCAAGGCCAAGATGTCCAAATCCGGTGGTAACGCCATTGCGCTGTCCGCGTCGCCTGAGGAGATCCGAAGCGCTGTCAGGGCGATGTTCACTGATCCAAATCACCTGCGTGTCGAAGATCCGGGCTGCATCGAGGGCAATGTCGTCTTCACCTATCTCGACGCCTTCGATCAGGACCAGGACGGGCTTGCCAAGCTAAAGGCCCAGTATCAAAGAGGCGGAATTGGCGATGGCAAGATCAAGGCACGTCTGGAAGCCATCCTTCAGGAGCTCATTGCCCCAATTCGCGAACGTAGGGCACAGTTCTCCGCGGACCGCGGATACATAATTGACGTGATCAAAGAAGGCACGGAACGGGCGCGAGAGCGCACCGAGGCGACAAAGCGCGATGTGGTGAGTGCCTTGGGTCTGTTTCAATTGTAGGTGAACAGAGGCGGACGAACCGGATAGAACTCCGTGTCGTCCGCACAGCCGACACTGGCCCAACCTTCAGTGAAGGGGCGCCTGCCGTGGTGCTTCAAAGCCGGCCGCGCCCCTTGCGGTAGCTTGCCGGCGTCATGCCGACCCAACGTTTGAACGCGCGAGTGAAAGAGCTCTGCTCGGCAAACCCGGTCAGAAAGGCGATCTCCGCCAAGGAATGACCTTCGTCGCACAGGAGCCCCTCCGCCAATTCGCGCCGGGTTTCCTCCGTCAGGGTCTGGAAGCTCATCCCGTGTTCGGAGAGCCTCCGGTGAAACGACCGCGCGCTGAGCCCGAGACCTCGCGCTATGTCGGCCATCTTCGGCGCGCCCTCGCTGAGCGCCTGTGCGATGGCGTCCTTCGTATCGGTGACCAGCGGCGCCTCGTCGGCTATTTCCGACAGTTCCTTGTCGAGATGCGAGACGAGGAAGCTGGAGATTCCCACATCCCCGAGGATGTTCGGCTGCGCCAGCGTCTCCCGCGAAAAGAGGATCGCGTCGAGATCCGACCCAAATCGAACGGGGCAGCCAAACCAATCCTCGTGCGCCTTGATCGATGCGGGCGCGGGATGCCGGATCAGGACTTCCAGCGGGGCGACGGGCACCGGGCTGACCTGCCGGGCGATCGAGATGGCACTCGCCAACGTCGCCTCGTTCGACAGACGCATTCCAAGACGCCGTTCGCCGGGACGGTGCAGGATAAAAATCGTGCCGCGCGGATCGGGCCGCAATTCGTACTCCACCACGCTGGTCCAGAGACGGGCATACCGTTCCACGCGCGCATAGGAGGCGCCGAGCGTGGTCGCCGCCTTGAACGCCAGCCCCAGCGCTCCGTATTCATCAAGCCGCATGGTCGCACCGACGCGCACCGGCAGATCAGTGGCGTCGATCTGCCGGGCAATGCGTTCAAGCATGTCGTAATAGGCCGCGGCCGGGATCATCGCTTTGGGGGCCCAGGGACCGTCGGGGTCGATCCCGACCACCGCCAGGAGCGTGGACGCATCGATGCCGTCACCCGCCGCAGCAACCATCTTCCGCGCAAAAAGTGACGTGACATACCCCATGTCGGACAGCTTACACCGAAGAAAGAGAGGCAAGTAACTCCGAAGAGCGTTGGTGGCGTGCGAAAAGCAGCCGTCGCTTGTCCGAGATATCTTTGTGATTTCCGCCGAAGTTCCATAGGTTTGGAAATATGGAGAGGTTCTTGCAGGGTGTTCGGGATGGCCCAACCGACGATGGCGGCCGGGTTTGCCGCGGCGTTTCTTGACTATGCCGAAAGCCGTGGCGCGCCTCGTGCGGAACTGCTGGCTGCGTCGGGACTGGCGGCGGGAGACCTCGCGAATCAGGACGCGCGCGTGCCGGTGGCGGCCTACCAGGCGTTGATCGTGGCGGGAATCGAGGCCACGGGCGATACGGCGCTGTTACTGAGACACACCTTCGACTCGAGGTTGGAGACGATTTCAGTTGTCGGGCAGATCGTGCATTCCTCGCAGTCCCTCGCCCATTCGATCGCGCAACTGAATCGCTATCTGCGCCTGATGGCAGAGGTCGACACGGTCGGTGGGCGCGACCGCTTCGAACTACTGCAAAAGGGTGGTGCGGTCTGGATCGTGGATCACATCGCTGTTGCTGGGCCTGACTACATTGGGCTCGAGGCCTCCTTCGCGCGCTTCATCAGTGAATTCCGCCGGTCCTTTCCGGATGTACCCTTCGCGCTGGAGATGGAGGTTACCTATCCACCCCCGCCGCACGCGGCCGAGTATCCGACCCTGTTTCGCATTCCGGTTCGCTTCGATGCGGCGCGCAACGCTCTCAGGATCGATCCTGTTTGGCTGACCGCCGAGTCTGACTTCGAGCCGGGTCATGCCTACAGCTTCGGCATCTTCACCCGTCACGCCGATGCCCTGCTCGACACGCTCGGGCGTTCCGACCGGCTTCGCGACAGGATCGAGGCGGCGATCCTGCCCGATCTGCACGAGGGGTCGCTGTCGATGGACAAGCTTGCGCGTGCTCTCGGCATGAGCCGCCAGACGCTCTATCGCCGTCTGAAGGCCGAGGGCGAGACCTTCGCCGAGATCCATGACGACTTGCGCCGACGCATGGCGTTGGACTACCTGACCGCGCGCAAGGTGTCGGTCAACGAGGCGGCCTACTTGCTCGGCTTTTCGGAAGCGTCCTCTTTCGTGCGGGCCTTTAATCGCTGGACCGGACAAAGCCCGACAGCCTATCTCGACCGGATGTCCTGACGCGGGACGGTCCCACGATGATACGCAGGGTCAACTCCTTGATCCCTGCCGTCATGGGGCGCGATGCCCGAACCCTCTATTGGTGCGGCTCGGACGATGACGTCCGGCAACTTCATAGAAAAGGGACACATCATGAAATACATGCCAGCCATCGCCGCGGCAACGCTCGTGGCTATCACGGCCGCTGCGGCCGCCCATGCCGATGACGGCTTCTACATCGGCGGTCTGGTCGGGGGCGTCAGCAACCACGATGAAGACTTCGATGCCGGCGTCGATCTGAGCGTTTTTGCAGGTTACAATTTCGGTCGGATCGGTGGTGCGGGGTCACTGCGCACCGAACTTCAGTTCTCGGGTCGGGAGTCTGAACCGCACGGGCCAGGCGCGGACAACGGCACCTATTCGGAAGATGCAACGTTTCTGAACGCGTACCATGATTTCGACATGCAAGAAAACGCCGTCTGGATCCCGTATATCGGTGTCGGGGTCGGACGCGGCCGGATCGAATACAATGATTATCGGACTGGCGCGACGGCTATGGGGCACATTCTAGATTGGGTTGCGACAGTTCCCCTATCTTGCTGGAAAGCAAGGAGAATGGAAGATGGCCCACATAGAGCTGGATTTGCGAGAACGGCGCACAATTGAGGATATGCTGAACGCAAAGACGCCCGTGAGCAAGATCGCGGCTTCGCTCGGCAGGCATCGCTCTACTGTCTACCGGGAAATCAAGCGCAACCGCTTTGAAGACAATGAACTGCCATATCTGAACGGCTACTACGGTGTGAACGCGCAGCGAGCCGCGGCCGCCAGACGCATGCGCCGGCGCAAGCTCGTGCGATTGAAAGAACTGCGCAAAGCAGTGATCACCCAATTGAAGGAAGGCTGGTCACCAGAGCAGATTGCCGGCCGTCTTTGGTTTGAAGGCCAACCGGTGCGCGTGAGCCACGAGACCATTTACGCTTACGTCTATGGCCCCGATGGCCAATCCGAAGAACTGGCGCGCCACCTGCCGAGCCGGCGCAAGAAACGGCAGCCGCGCTATGCGCGCAGGCCGCGCGGCCTTGTTTTCCCGCCGGAGCGCTCCATTCATCAGCGCCCGGAGCACGTGAAGTCCCGCGAGACATTTGGTGAATGGGAAGGCGATCTGATGATTTTCGAACGCGCTCAGGGCAATGCCAACGTGGCCACGCTTGTAGAGCGAAAGACGCGGTTTGCCGTCTTGTTCAGAAACCAGGACCGGAGCACCACACACCTGATGAACCGGCTGATGGACGTCATGGAACCCCTGCCCCAGCCGGCGCGGAGCTCCATCACTTTCGACAGAGGGATCGAGTTCCGGAACTGGCGCAAGCTCAAGCCTGGGATCGGAACGGAAGCGTGGTTCTGCGATCCCCAAGCGCCCTGGCAGAAAGGATCCGTCGAGAACCTCAACAAGCGGACCCGCCGCTATCTGCCACGGGATACGCCTGTGGCCGCGCTCTCAAATCGCTCAATGAAGGCGATTTGCGACCGCTTGAACGGCACACCCAGAAAATGCCTCGGATGGCGCACACCGGCTGAAGCCTTCAGGGACGAACTCATGAAGCTAGGATAGCAGGAAGCGTCGCAACGACCCTTGAGCCTCCATGGTCGACGGGTCCGATACGGTCTGGGGCGCGCAGGCCATCCTTGGTCTCGGGTATCAGCTGACCAACGACTTGCGCGTGTTTGCCGACTATCGATATCGCGCCTGGCAGGACACGAAGCTGACCGACGCAAGCGGCGCGCGGGTGTCCATCGATAATGCCTCGTCGAGCATCAATCTTGGCGCAGCCTACACGTTCTGAACCGCCGCCACAGTGCCCGGTCCCGTCCGGCCGGGGCCCGGGGCGCGGTCACCGCACTGGATCAGGTCCATGAAACACATCATTTCAATCATCGCCGTGGCGGGGGTTGTTGGCGCTTGCGCCGACAGCGGCGCGAACTACACACCCGTTCTGGACGGCACCCCGACGCCTGCCTTCCAAAGCGACCTTGCCGCGTGCCAGTCTCTGGCCCGCGACCAGCGGCAGTTCGATCAGGAAACTGCCGCTGCGGCCGTGATGGGCGCGGGTGCCGGGGCACTGCTTGGCGAATTCGACGATGACAGCGATGCTCTCGAAGGCGCCGTCGCCGGTGCGCTGGCGGGTGGCGTGTCCGGAGCCGTCAATGCGAGCGGACGGCGCGAGGCTATCGTTTGCGAATGCCTGCGTGGCCGCGGCCACCGCGTCGTCGGCTGAGGAGGATCCGCAATGCATGACATCCTGCATTATCGCCGCCACCGCTTCGATGCGCTGTTTACCCTGCTGACCGGCCATGACGCCCGGTCTCTGCCACAGAGCGCGCACCTGTGTCGCGACGTCGGCCTGCCGGAGCCCACCACCGCTCCAATCCGGCCTTCGCGCATCACGCTCATGGCATTGGCGCATCACGCAAGCCACTGATCCGGGAGGGAGCGACATGACACCCACAACCCTTGCCATTTTTTATGCCGCCCTCGCTGGTCTGCCGACTGCAATGCAGTTCGCGCTGGCCGCGGGGGCACCGCTGGGGCGTTTCACGGTGGGCGGGCGGTTCCCCGGTCGTCTACCAGGGCCTTGGCAGGCGCTGGCACTGGTGCAGGCATCGCTCCTCGTGGCGATGGCCTGCGCGATGTTGGATCGCGGCGGCGTGCTGCGCCTTGGCCTGCCTGACGTGGCTTTCTGGGTGGCGCTTGCGCTGACCGTGCTGACGACGATTGCCAATATCGCCACCCCTTCGTGTCCGGAGCGCCTGCTCTGGGGGCCCGTCACGCTTGCCATGAGCGCTGCCGCGTTCGGCCTCGCGCTGCTTTGAAAGGACGTTTCACATGAAGACCGTCTTCATCGCCGGGGCCACCGGCTATCTTGGGCGCCATCTCTGCGCCGAATACAGCCGACGCGGCTGGTATGTGACCGCATTGGTCCGCGACAGGGAGCGCGCGGACAATCTGGCCGCCGATACCCTGATCGCTGCCGAGGCCACGCGGCCAGAGGTCCTCTCCGGTGTCATGGACGGTGTTGATCTCGTCATCTCCGCGCTCGGGATCACCCGGCAGGCGGACGGGCTGACGTATCGCGACGTTGATTATCGGGCCAACCTGAACCTGCTGCACGAGGCCGAGCGCGCGGGCGTGGGCCGCTTCGCCTATGTCCATGTCCTGAACGCGGACGTCATGAACCACGTCCCGCTCGTCGCTGCCAAGGTCGCCTTCGTCGACGCGCTGCACGCATCCGCCCTGCCGTCGACGGTGATCGCGCCGTCTGGCTACTTCTCGGACATGGGCGAATTCATCTCCATGGCACGGTCGGGCCGCGTCTGGCTCTTCGCGCCCGGCACCGCCCGGATCAATCCGATCCACGGCGCGGACCTTGCCGCTGCGACGGCCGAGGCGACCGAAGCCGGGACCGACTGGCTCGATGTCGGCGGGCCCGAGACCTTCACGCATCTCGAGCTTGCCCGTCTGGCGGCCGCCTCGGTCGGGCGGCCCGCGCGCATCACGCTGCTGCCAGACTGGATACGACGCGCGGCTCTGAGGCTACTGCCGCGTATCGCGCCACGCCGCGTCCACGGCCCGGCACAGTTCTTCCTTACCGCGCTGTCGCGCGACATGGTCGGAACGCCGTTCGGAACTCACCGCCTGCAAGACCATTACGCGACCCTGTCTCCATAGGAGCAAACCATTCTCAAAGGAGCTTTCCCCATGACCCTCTCCCGCATCGGCGGCCTCGCCTCGCTGATCTGCGCCGCCACCTACCTGATCGGCTTCGCGCTTCTCGTCACGCTGCTGGCGCCGCTGGGCTTCGGCACCGGGCAGATCGACCCCGCCGCGGTCGTGGAATTCATCCATGTGAATTCGGGCCTGATGATCGCATGGAACACGACGATCTACGTGATAAACGCGCTCGCGCTCGCCGTGCTCGTAGTCGCCCTGTCAGAACGGTTGTCGCCTCTGCCGGGCTGGGCTGCTGTCACGCGCGCGTTCGGCCTGATCTGGGCGGCGCTGGTGCTGGGCGCCGGCATGATCGCCAACGTCGGCGTGGAGCGCGCGACGCAGATCTTCCCCGACGATCCCGAAGCGGCCGCCGATATCTGGACGACGCTTCACGCGGTCGAACTCGGCCTCGGCGGCGGCAACGAGATCGCCGGCGGCGTCTGGATCCTCTGCGTCAGCATCGCCGCCGCCCGGGCCGGCCTGCTGCCCCGCATCGCGAACGCGCTGGGCGTGCTGACCGGGCTGGGCGGGCTCGTGACGGTTTTCCCAGCCCTGGGTGATACGGCCGGCGCGGTCTTCGGGTTGGGCGCCATTGCCTGGTTCATCGCGGTGGGCGTGGCGCTCACGCTGCGCGACGGCGTCGCCCCCGCAGACCCAGGAGGACGCGTCGCATGACGGTCCTCGATGCAACCCTGCAGCGCCTGGTCGAGAGGGAACAGGCACGCGGCAAGGTGCATGGGCTGCTGCTTCATGTCCGGTCGGCGGACGGGCGGCTGAATTTCAAGGGCGCGGCCGGGGCAGCGGATCCCGACATCCGCTTTCCCATCGCCAGCATCTCGAAGATGTTCACCGCAGCCCTGATCGTGCAGTTGTGTGATGAGGGGGCGCTCGATCTTGACCAGAGGGTGCAGAGCGCCTTGCCCGGCGTCGACTTGGGCGGCCTGCACGTGGTGAAGGGCGTCGATCACGGCCCGCATCTGACGATCCGCCAGCTTCTGTTCCAGACCTCCGGCCTTGCTGACTACTATGAGGGCGGCGTGGGCCGCGACCTGATCCGGTCGAAGGACTACGCCTATGACCTTTCGGACGTCCTTGCCTGGGCCAGGGCAGGACGCCCGTTTGCCGCGCCCGACAGCGGCCGCGCGCATTACTCCGACACGAACTTCCAGCTCTTGGACACGGTCATCGAAGCCGCCTGCGGCATGTCTTACGGCGAGGCGGTGCAGCAGCGGATCTGCAAGACCCTGGGCCTGACACGGACGGCGCTCTACGACGCGGCACGCGACGGCGACGGAAGGACGCTGCCGGTCTGGCACAAGGACAAGCGCCTCGCCATTCCGGGCCTCCTGTCGAGCATGGGTCCGGACGGCGGCATCGTGTCGGACACCGGCGACCTGATGACCTTCCTGCGCGCCTTCACCGAGGGACGCCTGTTCCGCCCCGAGAACACAAGCGCGCTGCACCAGTGGCGAAAAATGCAGTTCCCGCTGCAGTACGGCGGGGGGCTTATGCGGTTCAGGCTGCCAGGCTGGATGACGCTCTGGTGGCGCTCGCCCGAGCTGATCGGGCATTCCGGAGCCAGTGGATCCTTTGCCTATCACGCACCGGAGCCGGACGTGTTCCTCGTCGGCACCTTCAACCAGACCGATGCGCCGAAGCGCCCCTTCAGCTTCATGCTGCAGGTGCTGAAAGCCATCGAGACGCATGGGGGCCGCGCATGATGTCGATTCTGAAATGGCTCTCAGGCGGAATTGCCGGTCTGATCGCCCTTGTCGTCATCCTCTTCATAGCGATGCGCGGTGACTACGCGGTGGCTGACTTGGTGACCGAAGACGGCACGCTGCCATCTCGAGAGATCGCCGATGTCAGACTTCACATGTGGATCGAGGAAGGTCCGCCCGATGCGCAGACCATCGTCGTCCTCCATGGCGGCGCGGGCGGCGACTTCCGCTCCCTGCTGGGTCTCTCGGGCCTGGCCGACACGCACCGCGTCGTCTTCTACGACCAGCGCGGCGCGGGCCTGTCCGAACGCGTACCGGCGGAGCTCCTGACGCTGGACGGCTATCTCGAGGAACTGGACGCCGTCATCGCGCTCACATACCCGGGCCGACCGGTCGTGCTGATCGGTCATTCCTGGGGGGCGATGCTCGCGTCGGCTTATCTCGGGGCGCATCCGGACCGGGTTGCGCGCGCCGTGCTCATCGAGCCGGGCGATCTGGAGGCGGATGGCAAGGTGGCATGGGATGCACGCGCGGCCGACTTCATGTCGGGCGTGGACTATGCGCTGAACGCCGTCCTGAATGGCTTTCGCGCGGCCCACGTGACCGGACCGGACGACCTGGCCAGCGACGACTTCCTGATCGGGCAGATGATAGGGGTCTTCGTAAGCCATCCCGAGAACCCCTATCACTGCGGCACGGGCTATACCGCGCCGACCTGGCGGTTCGGGTCCTTGGCGAGTGCGTTGTGGCGGGATGCCCTCGACACCGAACTGGATCGCATCGCGCAGGGAACCGAATATCCGGGCCCTGTCCTGTTCCTTGCCGGTGGCTGCAACGACTGGACGGGCGCCCCGCTTCAGAGGCGTCACGTGGCGCTGTTTGCCGACGCGAGGCTACAGGTCATCCCGGACGCCGGCCACGATGTCGTCTGGGACACTCCCGCCGCAGCGATTCCGGCGATCCGCGCCTTTCTGAGCGGGGACATCTGAGGTGGCTCGGTCATCCGACCTTGCCCGGGCCGCATGCCCAGGCATCCGTCCGACCCTGTCGAAGGACAATGAGGTGCGGCGCGTACAGACGGACCATGATGGAAGGCAGGATCGCCTCCGCGCGATGATGCAAACCTATGCGAGCGCCCACCACAGTGTCGTCGCCTTTGACCTGCACGGCGAGGCAACCGGGTTTCTTCACTCTGGCGTTCGACTGACCGACGTCCCGCCCGAAGACGTGATCTTCGAAATCGGCTCGATCACCAAGGTGTTCACCGGACTCCTGCTGTGCCTGTCGGTCGAGGAAGGCAAGGTCGACCCCCGCGCACCACTGGCTGAGATGTCAGGAGACCTGGCGGACGTGCCTCAGCATCTGACCCCCGAGCGCCTGATCTCGCATACGAGCGGATTGCCGAACATCTACATGCCCATCTGGCAGGCGGCGATCACGTCGATGCCCGAGGGGCCCTATGCCGATTTCTCACGCGCCGACCTGGTGCGGTGGCTGCAGAACTGGAAGGGCAAGCCGGCGCGTGCGCTCCGCCACGCCTACTCGAACCTCGGCGTCGGACTGTTGGGCGAGGCCATGGCCATTCAGGCCGGAAGGCCTTTCATCGACCTGCTCACCGAAAAGGTCATCGCCCCGCTCGGTTTGACGGACACGACCGACAGCCTTGGCAAAGAACAACAATGCCGCTTCGCGCAGCCCAGAAACACCAAGGGACGCGCCGTCGCACCCTGGACCTTCCAGGCCCTTGCGGCAGCGGGGTGTCTGCGCTCGTCGGCGCGCGATCTCGCGCAGTTTTCCAAGCGTCTGACGCAGGCTCTTGTCGCACCGGAGGCTGCGCTGGATCGCGCGATCTGCCGCTCCGCCGTTCCGATCATGGGGTTCGGCCGCGGCGGCGCGATGGAGACTTCGGCCCAATGCTCCGGCTGGATACGCACGAGACCTTCACCCGAAATCCTTCACGCCAGCGGCGGAACGGCGGGATCGACCTGTGCCCTCTACGTCTGTCCGGAACGCCGGGCGGCCTGCGCGATCCTGTCGAACAACGGGATCGCCGCGAGCCTGTGGGGGAGCATGAAGCTGAGCCGGTCCAATCAATCGAGACAGGCGGAACAGTTGTTCGGCATGGCTTGAACAACGGACCCCAGCGGGCGCAAAAACGGCACCTCTGTCCACTCGGCCCGGCCGGATATCCCGGACCGAACGAAAGGCCCTCCTATCTCGCCGGAGGGCCGTGAGCTATCGGCTAAGCCGCCTGCCGAACGGCAAGCCAGTCCAGCATCGCCCGGGTGGTCTCGATGGGCATCTCCTGCTGGATCCAGTGACCGCAGTCGAGGCTGAGCACCTCCACGTTCGGGACGAATTCCGCGAGGGTCTCCGATGGCGGGATCATGTCCCGCGTGCCGTAGATCATGAGCGCGGGCTGGCGGACGATGGGGTCCACATCCGCCAGAATGCGCCAGTTGCGGTCCATGTTCCTGTACCAGTTGATGCTCGCCGTGAAGCCCGATGGCTCGAAAGACGAGATGAAGACGGCAAGATCCTCCTCGCTCATCACCGGATCGCCCGAGGGCGCACTGGCAGTGGCGAGGTTGATCATCATCATGCCCGGTTCGGGTGGTACGGCCGGCACGTTCTTGCGGAACAGGTTGCTCAAGAAGCGACTGGTGTTCGCATCGAGGATAGCGTCGGCGACACCGGGCTGGCGGTTGAAGTGGACGAAATAGTTGTCGGGCCCGAACACGCTTTCCATGAACTCGATCCAGGGAACTGGCGTGCGGAGCTGATAGGGCAGTGCGAGGTTGATGATCCGTCTGACGCGACCCGGATGCAGAAGCGCCATGCTCCAGACGACGTTCGCGCCCCAGTCGTGCCCGGCGAAGGTCGCCGCGTCGTAGCCGAAATGATCGAGCAGCGCGGCGAGATCATGCGTCAGATGGACAATGTCGTAGTCCTCGACCGCCGGCGGACGTGACGAATTCCCGTAGCCACGCTGGTTGGGAACGATGACATGGTAGCCCGCGGCCGCGAGCGCCGGCATCTGGTGGCGCCATGACCAGGCATGTTCGGGCCATCCGTGGCACAGCACGATCGGGTTTCCCCGGTTCTCCCGGCCGGCCTCAAAGACCTCGAGGTCGACATCTCCGAGCGTGATCAGCGTGGGCGAGGCGAAATGGGCGTTGATGGTCATGGCAGTCACTCCTTCTTGGTTGTCTCGGAGCCGGCCTATGCCAAAAACAATCCAAAAGCTGACACCTTTGTGTGGTAGAGATCCGCCATGAAGAATCACAGTCGACAAGACGCCATCGTGCGGACCCTGCGCCGCACCGGCACGACGACAGTCGATGCGTTGGCCCGGGACGTCGGCGCATCGCGCAGCACGATCCTGCGAGACCTCTCGGCGCTGCGCGATGAGGGCTATGTGATCCATACCGAACAGGGCCGTGGCGGCGGCTTGCACCTCGATCCGAGCTCCGTACAGGCCACGGCACGGCTGTCGGTCGTCGAAGTGTTCGCTCTCATCATCGGCGTGGCGAGCATGCGAGCGGCCCGGACGCTTCCGTTCTCCAGCCTCGCGGACGCCGGCGTCGCGAAGATAGAGAAGGCGCTGCCAGCGGATAAACTGCGTGATCTGCGCCGCCTCCTCGACTGCCTTTATATTGGCCCCCTCGCACCCCAGGTCGATATATCGAACCTTGGAGAGATGGACCCCGCCCTTCTGCCAGCGTTCGAGACATTTTTCCTCAGCCGCCGATTTCTACGTTTTCGCTACCGCGATGCCCAGGGGGTCGAGTCGGAACGGCAGGTCGAACCGCAGGCCATGCTGATCCTACCGCCGCTTTGGTACCTTGTCGCCTGGGACCCGGCGCGCGACGATTTCCGTCATTTCCGCATGGACCGGATCATCCAACCCGACGTCATCGACGGAACCGCATTTCGATCGAGGCGCGTCCGGTTTGATTCTGGTGTGCAACCCGTTCGATACGCTTAACGACTGCGACGCCGCGGCATGTCGGCTGGGTTCTTGGTTTCGCCGCCATTGACCACGCTATCTCGTGATCTGGGATGCGGACGAAGCCGTCTTCCGGGCGTTGTGGGGCCATGTCGGCCTTTCCTCAGCCGATCTTGGCGCCCCAGAACGAGGTGTGGTCGGCGGCGAAGTAGCCATCCGCGGCGCGGAAGTTGCCCTGCAACTCGACGGTGTCGCCGGTGGTGAGCGAGGCCATCGTCTGCAGCCACAGCACCGTCGCCTCCGAGACACGCGCGCCGCTGATCTCGCCCCGCGAGCCGCGGATCTCGGTCGCGCCGTTCAGGACGAGCCGCCCGCTCATCCGCGCCGACGTGCTGGCGTTCACCTTGTAGAGCAGTGTCGCGCCGAAGAGGTAGGTGCCGTCCGCAGGCGCTACAAACCGGTTATTGGCGGCATCGAAGGCACCCTGATCGTTGTAGTCGGTGTTGTTGATGGCGATCTTCGTCCAAGTTCCGACGCCCACGTAGTTGTCGTAGTTCGTCCAGGCCTTGAAGCGGGGCAGCCGGGGCTGGTCGACGACGCCGGTGGCGTTGTCGACGCTGAGCCCGTCGAAGAAGGTGCTGCCATCGGCGGAGACGGCAAGCCGGAAGCGGTCGGAGCCGAAGAGCCCCGCCAACGCCTTGGTCACGAAGCCGGTCTGCAGCGTCAGGCCGAGATCGTCGCCCGCGGCCTCCTTGTTCATGGTGTAGAACAGGTCGCCCGTGCCGCCCTCGGCCACGGTCCTGGCCGTCCAGAGCGCCGCGTTGAGCTTGGCCGAGAACGGGTTCGACTCATCCGCCGTTGTGCCCAGCCCCAGCAGCGACATGTTCTGCAGCGCCGCGGGGTTAGTCCCGACCCAGCCCGCACCGTCGTAGACCAGCAGTAGGCCCTCGTCCTCGACCCACGCCCGCCATCCGGTGCGCGGCGGCAGGCGCAGCCACGCGCCGTCCGTCCAAAGCGCCACGTTCAGGTCCCAGCCTGCCCAGTCGCCGGTCGCGCCCGAGGCGACGATGTAGCGGTCGCCATCGGCTGGGCTTCCGGGCGGCGCCGTGAGATCCCGGTCGAGGACCGAAAGCTGGACGAGCCCGTCGAGGATCCGCAGTGCCTCGTTGTGAGTGATGTGCTTCTGGGCCTGTGCCGCGAGGATGTAGGGCAACAGGAGATGGGTCGTGGCGTCGGACATCGGTTGGCTTTCAGAGCGTGAGCGTGACGGTCTTGGGCGCGCCCCAGTCGGCGGTCTGCTGGGCGGCGGTGTAGACCGCGCTAGCGGTGGTCGTGCTCAGCACCCGCTTCACGGTCGCGCCGTCGAGGATCTCGACCTCGTAGGCTTCGAGCTCTTCTTCGAGCGGTACCTCGAGCCCGCCCCAGCTGTCGGCCGCGAGTACGCGCGACCGGCGCGTCCAGCGGATCGTCAGATCGCCGGGCGTGCGCGGCGTGCGCCACGGCTCCTCGACATGGGCGACTGAGAACGGCCGCAGCCCGGCGCCTTCGGGCGTGAAAGTCTGCGCCACATAGGTCTCGTCGCTGACCGGGCGGCTGGCTGGGCCGCATCGGGGTTGGTAGTGATCACCTTCTTGCCCCGCACAACGCCTTGTATTCTCATGACCTGCATCAACCTCTCCACCGTGCAGCGGGCGATATCATGGCCGCTGCGGCGTAGCTGGTGCCAGACCTTGCGCGCGCCATATCGTCCCCGGCTGCCATCGAAAACCTGCTTGATCACAGCCATGTCCTGCCGATCCTGCCTGGCCCGGCCCGAGGCAAGATCGGGATCACGCTCCACGGCCTTGAAGGCGTAATACGTCGATGGTGCGATCTCCAGAATCCGGCAGATCGGCCCGACACCATGGACACAACGGTGATCATCAATGAACGCGATCATTTGCGGAACGGGCGGTCGAGCTCCGCCGCTGCGAAATATGCGCTGGCCTTCTTCAGGATCTCGTTGGCTTGGCGCAGTTCACGGACCTCGCGCTCCAGCTCCTTGATCCGGTCTTTCTCGGCGCTCGTGAGGCCAGCGCGCTGACCGGTGTCGCGTTCGGCCTGCTGGCACCAGACCCGCAGACTGTCCGGCGAACAGCCAAGCTTCGGCGCGATCGCCTTATAGGCGGCCGTATCGCTGGAATAATCGGCACGGTTCTCTCGAAACATCCGAACACCGCGTTCGCGAAGCTCGGCCGGATAGGCGGGGATGAATCTCTGCTTTGTCATAGGGCTCATCCTTTGAGGGTTTTACTCTCCGGCAAACCCCGGGGCAGTTCACCTTTCGCGGAACGACGACGGGCGGCGCTCCGGGTGGTCTTGTCACGGTTTAGTTCCGGTCTCGTTCGAGCAATGTTTGCTATGAAGGAGACAGAAACTGTTCCGAAATCTCGCGACCACCTCTTGCCACCGTTGCAGCCGCTTTGCGTGAACCATGGTCGAACCGACAGACAGACGGCCAGATCAATCGATTGAATACGTTGAAACGTCAGACGTATGGCCGCGCCAACATTGATCTGTTCAAGCGCTCGACGCGAACCCGACTACCAAATTCTAAACTGCAGACTCTCGTTATGAACGGGGGACCAATAGGGGACAGGTCAATCACAATTTCGTGAAGTTCCAATCAAGCCAGCTGTTTCACGGTGTTTCTCTGCGTTGCACACAGTCTCATCCCGAAACGCCCAGTTCAGACTACCGTCCATCCGTGCGTAATTTCATGTTTGACCAACCCATATAACGCGCCAGTCCTGTCAACGTGAACGCTCCCAAAACCCTGGAATGAGCGTAGAGCGTGACAGGAGGACCCTACTATGCGCTATCAACTCTTACGAGATTTCAAAGCCGCTTTTGTGGTGCGCGTTGGCTGCGGTTGGCCATATGTTTCGTGTGCGAAAAAGCGGCCCAACGAGAGAGAAACCTCATTCAAATCGGGCGCATACCCAGCCTCAGCCACCATATCTCGAACGAGGTCGAGCCATGAGTGAGGCCCAGGAATTGACGGGTGCCTTGGGCGGGCGATGGAATGGCAATACTGGAACTGCCCCCTGCCCGATTTGCCAACCAGAATGTCGCGCAGATCAGAACGCATTAACCTTGAGTGACGGCCGGTTCGGCCTCCTGCTCGACTGCAAAAAATCCAAGTGCGACTTCGTCGAGATTTTACGTGCCATCGGCGCTCTTCGACGCCGGGTAATCCCCCCGTTTTTACGGGGGCTTGGTCGTAGAATTTACGCGGCCATTCTCAGTTTCTGTGCGGGTGTCATCCCGCCGTTGCCCATGTTCGGGCGTTCATTGTTGTAGGACCAGAGCCATTCGGTGGCAATCTGCTGCACCTCGTCGATGCTTTCGAAGATGTGGAGGTCCAGCCATTCGTGCCGGACCGTCCGGTTGTAGCGCTCGACATAAGCGTTCTGCTGCGGTTTCCCCGGCTGTATGTGGGCCAAGGAGATGCCCTTGTTTTCGGCCCATTCCATGAGGGTGCCGCTGATGTATTCTGGGCCGTAGCACGTCGGGAAGAAGCGCTGTTTTAAGGTTATGGCCACGCGCGTAGCCCCCAAATAGCGCAGCGTGTGGCCATAACCGGTCTCAGGTCTCAACAGTGGTTTTGCAGAACCACACCGCTGAGGAGACCGGCTATGCCCGCCAACCATTCTACTGCTGCGACTGTGCTTGTCGCCATCGACATTTCCAAGCACCGCCACGAGGTCTTGATCGAGGTACCGGGCAAGAAGCGCCGTCGTCGCATGACGATCATGAACACGTTGGAAGACTTCCAGCGCTTGTCCGCGAGCCTGGCCAGCTACGGCCTGCCTGTGCGGGTCGGGTTCGAGGCGACCGGCAACTATCACAGGCCACTGGCACATCATCTCGGGCAGGCCGGGTTTGACTTGAAGCTCATCCCTTCTGTCGGGCTCGCCCGGACGCGCGAGGCCCTGCACAACAGTTGGGACAAGAACGACCCGAAGGATGCCCAGGTCATCCTGCACATGCTGGAGATTGGCGCCGTGCAGTTCTTTCATGATCCGCTGGTCGTCGGGACCGCCGACATCCAGGAATTGTCAAAGACGCACGAGATCGTTTCACGCTCGAAGACCGAGCTCTGGCACCGCATCCTGACCCATTACCTGCCGCTCTATTTCCCAGAGGCCGAACGGTTTCACCGAAGCTCACGAACCGATTGGTTCCTGGCCTTCCTCGAGAAGTATCCGACACCGACGATGATCACGGCCATGAGCCAGGAAACCTTCATCGCAGACGCTTGGCAGGTGGTGGGCAGGAAGGTCGCCAAGGAGCGCCTGCTTTCAGATATTTACGCTACGGCGGTCAACTCTGTTGGATTGCCCGTGGAACCGGATTCCGACGCCGTTCGCATGTTCCGCCTGGTCCTTTCCGAAGGTAGAAGCCTCGTCCGCCAGCGCAACGAGATCGAGGCCCGGGCGGTCGCGCTGCTCTCCGATCTGCCGGATTATCAGCTACTGACAACCATCCCCGGCATTGGTCCGATCAATGCCATGACCATCTTGGCCGAGGCCGGTGACCTACGCCGATTTCGGCATCATCGGCAGTTCCTGAAGTTCTGCGGCATGGATCTTGCCACCGTGCAGTCCGGCATGTTTCGCGGGCAGAGCCGGATCTCGAAGTACGGCAATGCCCGGCTGCGCCGCACGCTATGGATGGCCGGCCAGACGGCGGTCCAGACAAAGACCAACAGCTTTCGGGACAAGTTCGAACGCTACATCTCGAAAGACCGACACAACGCTCATCTGCGCCGCAAGGCCTACACCGCGATCGCGGCCAAGATGGCGCGCACCGTACACGCTGTGGTCAATCACGGCGAACCCTATCGCCCCTTCTTCGAGGGGGTGAGCCCAGGCGGAAGGACCTCTCTCTGACTGAGCCGTGGAGGCAGTCAATCTGACCTCGTAGATAATGTTCGGGCCTTCTGCTTGGGATTTGGGATCTCGTATTAAGGACGGTGAGGGCCGCCAGCGCGCGTACCCTGTGTTTGCTATGGATGAGATCATTTCTTGACGGCAGAGCCCGTCTGGGCAACCTTATCAGGGTATCCGGACAGCCGGATGCCACACGACCTGCTGACCTAAGCAGCCAGATTTTCCTGACATAGGACGTTGTCGACTCGTATGGTTCGAGGCGCACCACGCCATTCGATGATCTGGTTCAGCGCCCTGACGACGCGTTCCGCGGGTAGCGAGAAGTCGACCTCGATACCCAGCCCTTCACGGTTGAAGTCGTCCAGGACATTCAGCAGCCGGAACTGGCGTCCGTCCCCGAGGCGATCTGCCATGAAGGCCATGGACCAGACTTCGTTCGGCTGTTCTGGCACGGCCAACTCGTCGGGCTTCTCCCGTTTCAGCCGTTTGCGCGGCTTGATCCTGAGGTTCAGCTCCAGCTCGCGGTAGATCCGGTAGACCCGCTTGTGGTTCCAGCCATGGCCCTGGACATTGCGCAGGTAGAGAAAGCACAGGCCAAAGCCCCAGGTCTTCTTCGCCTTCGTCAGCCCAAGCAGCAGGTCGGCGATCTGCTCGTTCTCATCGTCCAGCTTCGGGCTGTATCGGTAGCAGGTCTCGCTGACATCAAATGCCCGGCACGCCAGTGCGATGCTGACGCCCTTCATCGCCACCGCTTTCACGGCCAACTCTCGGCGTTGAGCTGGCCGCTTCATTTTTTTCCGAGCGCCTCCTTCAGCAGGTCGTTTTGCATGCTGACATCAGCGAACATACGCTTCAGGCGGCGGTTCTCCTCGGCCATCGCCTTCATCTCGCTGATCAGGCTCGCATCCATACCGCCATATTTGGCCCGCCATTTGTAAAGCGTGGCACTGCTCATGCCATGTTCACGGCACAACTCGGCAGCAGGAACGCCGCCTTCCATCTGGCGCAGCACGCCCATGATCTGGGCTTCTGTGAAACGTGTCTTCTTCATCGGTATCTCCTCGTTCATCCTGCCGAGAAAATTCTACTTCCGCAGCCCCCTAAGATCGGGGGGGATTACCCCGATGACGTTCTCTTCATCAATGCGGCCGAGCACTACCAACCGGGAAAACGGCAAAACACGCTGCTGCAGGAGCATATCAACAAAATCGTAGAAACCTATCAGCACAGGAAAGAAGAGGACCGCTATTCGCAAGTCGTGAGTCTCGACGAGATTGAAAAAGAGCATGATTTCAACCTCAACATCTCTCGATACGTCAGTACTGCTGAGCCCGAGGAAGAGGTCGATCTTGTCAGTGTGCATAAACACCTCTCGGATCTCCAGACGCAAATCAGTTCGGCGGCCGCGACGCATAATAGGTATCTGAAAGAGCTTGGAATCACGCCGCTACCACTTGGTTTTGAGAAGGCTACCGATTGACGTCGCCAGGGGCGAAATTGCCGGAAAGAGGAGCAGCCCGGAGCGAACATTAGGGTTCACGCCGGGCATGCACTTGTTGGCGAACGTCCGGTGCCGGTCGCTTTTCCGGTGTTGCCACCGCAATCGAAGTGTTCAGGTCGCGCTACATATTTTCCGAGCCCGATCAATTACTTGCGAAAAATTCACCAAACCGGCGCAGGCAACAGGTTCAGAGAATATTGGTCCGGAGAGACCGATTTTGGCCGTCTCGCGCCGCCGGTGGTGAATAGCCCCTCCCGCATAACCCTCGAAAACAACGGAAAAATCCGGCTGCGGCCGGATGGGGAGAGCGATTTCACAAAGGCAAGTGGCGGAGCGAGAGGGATTCGAACCCTCGAGACGGTTCCCCGCCTACACACTTTCCAGGCGTGCGCCTTCGACCACTCGGCCACCGCTCCGTTATGCAGCGTTTAGACCGGGATGATCGCAGGTGCAAGTCAGAGGTTGGAAATTCGTTTCTGAAGTTCCGCCAACTGTCGCCGGATCTCGGCCATATCCTCGGTTTCGCCACCTTTTGCAGGGGCTGCCGGCTTCGGATCAGCAGATCCGGCAGCAGATTCCGATCCCGCCTTGCCCGAATCACCCGCCTCTTCAGATGCATCATCCGGTTCTGCGCCGGTGCTCGTCGCCGTCCATCCGCCCATCATCGCCTTGAGGAACATGCGCTGCTGACGCTGCAATGCCTCGAACCCCGGCATGTTCGCAATGGGATTGGGCATGACGGACATGTTTTCCATCATCTTCGACTGACCGTCGCGCAGCATCTCGAAGCTGGCGGCCAGAAATTGCGGCACCACGGATTGCGCGTTGGGCGTATAGCTGCGCACCAGATCGGTCAGCACGTCGATCGGCAGGACGTTTTCTCCCCTGCCCTCATGTTCGGCAATGATCTGCAGCAGATATTGCCGCGTCAGATCATCTCCGGACTTGAGATCGACGATTTTCACATCGCGGCCCTCACGAATGAATCGTGCAATATCGTCCAGGGTTACATAGTCGCTGGTTTCGGTATTGTAGAGCCGCCGGCTGGCGTAGCGCTTGATCAGAAGGGTCTTGGCGTCGGCGGCCATATGCAGGGCCTCTTTCGATGACTTTTGCACATGATGAGTGCAGCGCAGCGAAAACGCAAAGAAAATTTCCCCTCTCGCCCCGCCTCATCGCATCCGGTTCGATCGAAACAGCCTCGAATATCCGCGACTGGAAGCAGCAGAGCATGAAAAAGGGGGCGATGAACGCCCCCTTCGCTTCCTGACCGGCAGGAAGAAATTACTTCGCGGCTGCAGCAGCGGTGGTCTTGCGGACAGCGCTTTGCGTTTCGCGTGCGGTCTTTTCGGCCACCTTCTGTGCGTCAGCAGCCAGATCCTTGCCAGCCGTCATCATCAGGTCGACGGTATCCATCTGAACTTTCTTGGCAACCTCGGCAAAGGAAGCCATGTGCTCGGCAGCAACTTCGGCAGCAGCCGAAGCATAGTCGGAAACGGCCTTCGCGTATTCGGCGGGCTCTTCCTTGACCACAGCCAGTTCACCCATGCGGGAGATGCTGTCTTTTGCCCAATTGGCCGAGATCTCGGTCGAACGCTCGGCAGCTGCCAGCGCAACCTTGGCCAGTTTCTCGCCAAAGGCGCTTTGCGATTTCATCGCGTCCTGAAAGGACGAGGTATCAATCGGGAAATTGGCCATCATGTCTTGCATGGTCTTGGTGAAATCCGGGGTCTTCGCCATAGTGATCACTCCTGTATGCGCAGCGATCAACCATCAGGGAAAAGAGGTTGCACTGCGTGTCATCAACGTATCCCAATATGCATGCTGCAGCGCAGCATTTCAAGTCTTTTCGCCGCAGTGCAGCACGTCTGATACATTGTGACGCAGCCTGTCATGCAACAGGTTGAGAAGGCTGACAAAGCCAGCTTTCAGGAAACGGCGCGTTCATGCACATAGGTTCCAGGAGCGGGACAGATTTCATCTTTGATCTCGCGAGCAGGCACCATTTTCCCTGCCCTTTCGGCCAGCCAGTCGCCCCAGCGTGGCCACCAGCTGCCCTCGAAGAAGCTGGCTGATTCGCGCCAGGCCTCATGCCCCTTGTCGAATCCGGCACCCCCTGCGTAATGGCCGTATTTCTTCTTGCTGGGCGGATTGACGATGCCGGCGATATGGCCGGATTCAGAGAGGATGAAGCTCTTGTCACGGCTGCCCATGGCGGCAACCCCGCGCCAGGAATCCGCCCAGGGCGCGATATGATCCGTTTCACAGGCCACGGCGCAAAGCGGCGTCTTGACATCGCCGAGATGCAGCCGATGACCCATCAGTTCAAAGCCCTCACCGGCAAATTCGTTCTTCTGGCAAAGCCCCTGCAGATATTGCAGCGCCATGCGGCCCGGAAGATTGGTGCTGTCGCCATTCCAATACAGCAGATCAAAGGCGGGAGGGGTCTCGCCCAGCATATAGCTGCGGATCGCCGGTCCCCAGACCAGATCATTGGCGCGCAGAAAGCTCATGGTGCGCGACATCAGCTGCGCACGCATCAGCCCGTGCCGCTGAACCTCTTCGACGATGCCGTTGATGAAATCATCCTGCAAATAGGTGGTAAATTCACCGTGATCGGAAAAATCCGTCAGCGTGGTCAGAAGGGTTGCCGAATTGACGCGATCATCGCCAAGACGGTCCAACAGCGCCAGTGTCAGCGACAGGGTCGTGCCGGCAATGCAGTAACCGACGACATTCAGTCTGGGCTGATCGGTCAGTTCCCTCACCTTGTCCATCGCATCCAGATAGGCAGCGACATAGTCTTCCATGCCGATCTTGGCATAACTGGTGTCGGGATTCTTCCAGCTGACGACAAAGAGCGTATGCCCCTGCCCCACCAGCCAGCGGATCAGGCTGTTCTGTGGCTTCAGGTCAAGAACATAAAACTTGTTGATCCAGGGCGGAAAGATCAGCAGCGGCGTCTCATGGACCTGCTCGGTCGTGGGCTTGTACTGGATCAGTTCCAGCAGATGCGTGCGATAGACCACACTGCCTTCAGCCGTGCCGATATTCTCGCCGACCGTGAACGCGTCGCGATCGGCCAGCGAAACAACCATTTCACCGCCGTTCATCTCGACATCCCGCACAAGGTTTTCCAACCCCTGCACAAGGCTTTGTCCTTCGGTCTCGATGGCTTTTTCCAGCGCATCGGGGTTGGTGGCCAGGAAATTCGTCGGGGACATCATGTCGATGATCTGACGTGTCATCCAGTCGACACGTCGACGCGCCACCTCGTCAGGCAGGTCCAGATCGCTGACGGCCTCCTGAATGGCCTTGGCATTGGTCATATATTGTTTGCGCACATAGCTGAAAAAGGGATGGGTCTGCCAAAGCGGGTTCTTGAACCGCTTGTCGGGGACCTCTTGCGCGTCATCCGATGTCGACTTCTGGCTGCGGGCCAGCGCCATTTGCGCGTCGGAATAGTTGCGCAATGTCTCGCCCCAATAGTTGACCTGCTGTTCGATCAGCTTCGTCGGTTGCTCTGCCAGAGACTTCATCCAGGCGCTCGCCGTGGTCAGCATCAGATCCGGCCCCGGACCTTCGACACCCGGATTGGGCGTGGCCCTTTCACTGAGAGCCGCGACCAGTCGATGGCCAAGTGTCTCGATCTTTTCGATGTTTTCGGTCAGCTTGCGCGCCGAGGGCAGATCCATCTCCGCAGATTTTGACTTGTCCGTCGCGGGCAAGGCACCCGTTTCCTTGCCGGCCATTTCCTTGCCGGCAGCGGCCGTTTCATCCTCTGGCACGGCCTTGCGGGCCTGAACTGCCGGGGCTGCTACCTGTGCCTTTGGCTTTGCGGGCGCCCGTTTCCGTGTCGGCTTCTTTGCGGCATCTGCCTGAACCGTCGCGGCCGAGGTGCGACGCGGTGCTGCCGGCTTCTTGGCAGCCGATGCGGCCCGGGGGCGCGCGGTTTTCTCTTTGGCGGTTTTTCCCTTCGAGGCTGTGCCGGCACGGTCGGAAGCAGCTTGCGACTTGCCGGTTTCAGCCTGCGTTTCTGTCGTTGCGGAAGCAGTCTTCGAGCCAGTGCTGCGCGTAACGTTCCGTCCCGATTCGTCCGTCTTGCTTGCCATGACCACAAAATCTCCCTAAAAATCACTTGATGATAGGCTCAGGGCTGGCATTGGGTAAAGCGGACAATTCGCCCTATTGACCCCCGAACCGTGACGAATGCCGCAGGACTGCGGCGCAGCAAATGGTGGATTCATGCCGATCAAAGGGGCCAAGGGAATTATTTCCTATGATGCGATGGAAACGATTCGAAACACGAATGAATGGCTGGGCGCGACGGCACGGGCGATTGGTTCTTATCCAGCGTTTGCGCTGATTCCCCATCCGGCCTTCAAGTTGATGAGTGCCTGGGGGCGCGTCACCGAACGCAGCTTTGCGCGCATGGTGATCAAGCCGGACTGGGAAATTCCCGCGATTGCTGGCGAGGACGGTCAGGACCATATCGTCTATGTCGAACCGAAGCTCAAACGTCCCTTCGGCGATCTGATCCATTTCCGGGTCGCGCGCCGCGAGCCCCAGCCGCGCAAGGTGCTGCTGATCGCGCCCATGTCGGGCCATTACGCGACGCTGATGCGTTCGACCGTGACCTCGCTGCTGCCCGACTGCGAGGTCTATGTCACCGACTGGCACAATGCCCGCGACATTCCGGTCAGCGAAGGCAAGTTCGACGTCGAGGATTACACACGCTACCTGATTGAGTTCATCAAGCATCTGGGGCCGGACACCAATGTGATCGCCGTCTGTCAGCCCGCACCGCTTGCGCTGGCCGCGACAGCGATCCTTGCCGAGGAAGCACCCGAGTCCCAGCCTCTCACCCTGACGCTGATCGGGGGGCCGATCGATCCGGATGCTGCCGCCACCGATGTCACCGATTTCGGCAATCGCGTGACCATGGGCGAGCTTGAGCATCTGGTCATTCAATCGGTCGGCTTCAAATACCGCGGCGCGGGCCGGATGGTCTATCCGGGCCTTGCCCAGCTGAGTTCGTTCATCTCGATGAACGCAGAAACCCACACCCGTGCCTTCGTCAACAAGATCTTTGACGAAGGGCGCGGCACCGGGTCCGAGGGCGACAAGCACAACCGCTTCTATGACGAATATCTGGCCGTCATGGATATGACCGCCGAATTCTACCTGTCCACGGTAGAGCGCATCTTCAAGAATCTCGAGATCGCGCAGAACCGTTTCGAGGTCGAGGGCAAGAAGGCCGACATCTCGAAAATCACCAATGTCGCGGTCATGACTGTCGAAGGCGGCAAGGATGACATCTCGGCCCCCGGCCAATGTGTCGCCGCCCTGGATCTCTGTTCGGGCGTTCCGGACGAACTCAAGAAACAGCATCTGGAACCCGGCGCAGGCCATTACGGCATCTTCGCCGGCAAGTCCTGGCGGCTGAACATCCGACCGCTTGTTCTGGACTTCATTGACGAGCACATGGCCCGCAAGGACAACTCCACCCCGCGCAAACGCAGGGCTATCGGCGGCGCAGCTGCCGATTGCGGACCCGATGAATCGGTCGGTGAAAACGGCAAGATCGCAGTCTGATCTCAGGGATCGCGAAAAGGGGCTTGGCGCTTACGTTGCGCCAAGCTGCGTCAGCCACAGCGTGATGGCCTTGGCCATCAAGGGTGACAGGCGCGGGGAAAAGCTGTCCCCGGCAAGCATGTGACCATAGGGATCGTCCCGCTTTCCGGGCGTGACGTTGAGACGTGTGACGCGCCCACCCCATTCCTCCGCCACCTCGCTGGTCGCCTCGGGCCGAACGATGCTGTCGTCATAGGACCAGATGAAGAAAGCCGGCTGATCTGCCTTGGAGAAATCGGCAGCCCGCGCCTTGCGCACCAGCGCGGCCATGGGGATCGCCGCTTCGATGGCCGGACAGGGTGCCATCAAGCCCGCGTCTGAATTGACGTCCTCAGAGCCGCCGCAACGGTTTTGCGGCAAGACGAGGCGGACGATCTGGCGGGCGAATGGCAGATCAAGCACCCGGATATAGCGGTCATTGACCCCGAAGTTCGGGGACAGCAGGACGACCCCGTCAATTCGTGCGCCCAATTCACCATCCAGCGCCGCCAGTGCGGCCAGAGTCCCGCCGGTGGACAGCCCCATCAGGACGACCTTGTGTCCCAGCCGCTCTCCGACGGACACGGCCTCGGCAACGTCGTGCCACCAGTCAGCGACATGAGAACGCGCCAGCGTCTCGTCGGCGCCGCCATGCCCGGCCAGCCGCACCGAGTAGAGATTGGCACCCACGGCCTCGGCCACCTCATGCGGGACGGGGTTCAGTTCAGAGGGATTCCCCGAAAAACCATGGATATAGATCAATGCCAGATCAGTCCGTTGTCCCGGCTGTCCACGCCAGTCGATCCATGCCGCCTTGCTGGCGGCGATCCCGGCCTCTCTTTCGGCAAGCCAACCATCCAGATCGTCGGGCAAGGTGATTGTCGGCGTGTCGAGGGTGACGGCTTCCTTGGGACCGAACACGCAAAACAGGACAAGCCCGACCATCAGGGCAACAAGAATTCTGGCGGCGTTCCTACCCCAGAACATCTTCAACCGCCTGCTCGATCAGAGAGAGGCAGTCATCGGATGAAAATCGGTGATCGGCACCCTTCACCAGAGTCAGACGGATATCATCACCCTGCGCATGGTTCAGCAGGTTCACCGCCCAATCCATGGGCACATCCGCGTCATCGGTACCCTGCAGCATCCGTGTCGGGAACGGCAGCGACAGGGGCTTGTCCATGATCAGGTTGTCGCGACCATCCTCGATCAGACGGCGGGTGATCACATAGGGCGAGTCGCTGTATTCGCTTGGCAGTTCCAGGCGGCCATCTCGCTGAATGATCTCGCGCTGCGCCTCGCTGAAACCAGCCCAGAACCCCTGCTGCGTGAAATCGGGGGCGGCGGCAATCGTCACCAGCCCCGCGATATGCTCGGGCATGGCCCGCGCCAGCAGCAGGCTGATCCAGCCGCCCATGCTGGAGCCGACCAGAACCTGGGGGCCTGCGGTCAGTTGGGTGATCGCGGCGCGCGCGTCCTCGGCCCAGTCGCCGATACAGCCTGCTTCGAAATCGCCGCTGCTCTCGCCGTGACCGGAATAGTCAAAGCGCAGGAAGGCCCGGTCATGGCGGCGCGCCCATTCTTCCAGATGCACGGCCTTCGTGCCGGTCATGTCGGATTTGAAACCACCCAGAAACACCACGCCCGGCCCTTGCCCGGTCCGGCGATGATAAGCGATGCGACGCCCCGAGGCCGTATCCAGAAACTGCGCCATGACCCGAAATCCCGTTCAGTTGCAATCAAGATCGTCGCCGGTACCGAAGGCGGAAAAAACGGCATCGATCGCTTCATGTTGTGGCATATTACCTCAAGACCATGAAGCCCCTTTGACGTCGCGCGGGAGGGGCGCGGGCTTGACACCATGTTGTCGCGGGTTCATTTGGGCGGCACATATACTTGCAACCGGGCGTTCCGTGGGCGCCAAACCGACGAGGAGGACTTGATGTCCCTGATTTCCCTCACCTTCCCCGATGGCAACTCGCGCGAATACCCCGCCGGGATCACCGCTGGCGACGTGGCACAAAGCATTGCCCCCAGCCTGGCAAAACGCGCGATTTCCGCCAGCCTTGACGGCAAGCACATTGATCTGGCCTGGCCGATCAATACCAGCGGTTCCATTGCCATCCACACCATGAAGGATGAGGAACAGGCGCTGGAACTGATCCGCCATGATTTCGCCCATGTGATGGCCCGTGCCGTCCAGGAAATCTGGCAGGACGTCAAGGTCACCATTGGCCCGGTCCGCGATCATGGCTGGTTCTATGATTTCGACCGTGCCGAGCCATTTACCCCCGAAGACCTGGGCAAGATCGAGACCCGGATGAAGCAGATCATCGCCGCGCGCGAGCCGGTCCGCACCGAGGTCTGGGACCGCGACCGCGCGATCGCCCATTACGAGGCCGCGAACGAACCCTTCAAGGTCGAGCTGATCAACCGCATCCCCGAAGGCGAGGAACTGCGGATGTATTGGCATGGCGACTGGCAGGATCTGTGCCGCGGTCCGCATCTGCAATCGACAGGCCAGCTGCCCGCCGATGCCTTCAAGCTGACCCATATCGCCGGGGCCTATTGGCTGGGCGATTCCGACCGCCCGATGCTGCAGCGCATCTATGGCGTGGCCTTCCGCAACAAGGACGAGCTGAAGGCACATCTGCACATGCTGGAAGAGGCAGCCAAGCGCGACCACCGCAAGCTGGGCCGCGAGATGGACCTGTTCCACATGCAGGAAGAGGCCCCCGGCCAGATCTTCTGGCACCCCAACGGCTGGAACATCTATACCACGCTGCAGGACTACATGCGCCGCAAGCAGCGCGCCGATGGTTACGTCGAGGTCAATACGCCGCAGGTGGTGAACCGCAAGCTGTGGGAAGAATCGGGCCACTGGGAAAACTACCAGGAAAACATGTTCATCGTCGAGGTGGACGAGGAGCACGCCAAGACCAAGACCGTCAACGCGCTCAAACCGATGAACTGCCCCTGTCATGTGCAGATCTTCAACCACGGTCTGAAGTCCTATCGCGACCTGCCCCTGCGGATGGCCGAATTCGGGTCCTGCAACCGCTATGAGCCCTCGGGCGCGCTGCATGGCATCATGCGGGTGCGCGGCTTTACGCAGGATGACGCGCATATCTTCTGCACCGAAGACCAGATCGAATCGGAAACCAGGAAATTCATCGAGTTCCTTGCCGGGATCTATGCCGATCTGGGATTCGAAGGCTGGCGCATCAAACTGTCCACCCGTCCTGACAAGCGCATCGGATCGGACGAAAGCTGGGATCATGTCGAGGCCGCACTTGGCAACGCCTGCAAGGCCGCCGGCTATGATTACACGATCTTCCCGGGCGAAGGCGCCTTTTACGGACCAAAGCTGGAATTCGTGCTGACCGACGCCATCGGGCGTGACTGGCAGTGCGGCACCCTGCAGGTGGATCCGAACCTGCCCGAGCGGCTGGATGCCGAATATGTCGGCCAGGACGGGCACAAGCACCGGCCGATCATGCTGCACCGCGCGGTTCTGGGCAGCTTTGAGCGTTTCATCGGCATCCTGATCGAGAACAGTGCCGGCAAGCTGCCTTTCTGGCTGGCTCCGCGTCAGGTCGTGGTGGCCTCGATCGTTTCCGATGCCGACGATTACGTGCAAGAGGTGGTCGAGACCCTGCGGGCTGCCGGCATTCGCGCCGAAGCCGATACACGCAATGAGAAGATCAACTACAAGGTGCGCGAACATTCGGTCGCCAAGGTGCCCGCGATTCTGGCCATCGGCATGAAAGAGGTCGAGAACCGCACCGTATCCATGCGCCGTCTGGACCAGCAGGGCAGCCGCACGCTGTCGCTGGAAGAGGTGACACAGGCCCTGAAAGCCGAGGCAACAGCGCCGGATCTGCGCTGAAAACAGGCTTTGTTACAGCAACTTCACGCCCGCATTACATTTTGCGGGCGGTTCTGTCTTGCCTTTTTTAGCGATTCGGTCATCCTCCTGAATTGTGAGCAAGGACTTTCTACCGCCTCCCTTCATGGGCTGCCGGAATACCGAAAGCGGGCTGCACGACCTGGCGCAATCCAGCGTCGGGATGACTTGAAGGAGAGACGGTTATGGCGACCGGAACGGTTAAATGGTTCAACGCCACCAAAGGCTATGGTTTCATCGCACCTGATGACGGCGGCAAGGACGTGTTCGTGCATATTTCTGCAGTCGAACGCGCCGGGCTGACCGGCCTGCAGGACAATCAGAAGATCAGCTATGAATTGCAATCGGGCCGCGACGGTCGCGAATCGGCAAGCGATCTGCAACTGCTCTGATCCAGATTTGAATCCAGAGAAGCGGCCCGTTCACGCGGGCCGCTTTTATTTGTGTCTATGGAACATCTCAATCGCCCGAGAATCGCCATGAATCTTGCTGAACATGTGCTTGCCGCCGGGACGGCATGCCCCGACAAGCTTGCCCTGTCCGTGATCGGAACCAGCCGCGCCAGCCGCTGGTCCTATGGCAAGCTGACAGCCGCGGTGCGAGGATGCGCGACGGGGCTGCTGCAGGCCGGATTGCATCCACAGGATCGGGTGTTGATGCGGCTGGGCAATCACGCGTCCTTCCCGATCGCATTTCTTGGGGCCCTGACCGCCGGTTTGGTGCCGATCCCGACCTCGGCCCAGTTGACGCATCGCGAAATCAGCAAGATCGCGGCACAGACCCGTCCCCGCCTGATCATTGCCGGCAAGGACATCGCCCTGCCAGACAGCCCGGCCCGGGTGATCACCGAGGCCGAGATCGCCGCCTTTGCCGACCTTCCGCCCGCCGACTACCATCAGGGCGATGCCGAGCGTCTGGCCTATATCATCTTTACATCCGGAAGTTCGGGATCGCCTCGCGCGGTCATGCATGCGCATAGGTCGATCCTTGCCCGACAAATGATGTTCAAGGGTTGGTATGACCTGCGCCGCGAGGACCGCCTGATGCATGCCGGGGCCTTCAACTGGACCTATACGCTGGGAACGGGCCTGATGGATCCCTGGACCGTCGGAGCCACGGCACTGGTCCCGGCCGAGGGCACCAGGCCCGAGCAATTGGGCCTGCTGGCCGCCCGCCACGGCGCGACGATTCTTGCAGCCGCGCCCGGTATCTTTCGCAAATTGCTGCGCGCTGATTGGCCCGCCATCACGACGCTGCGCCATGGGCTGGCGGCGGGAGAGCGCCTTGATCCCGCGCTGCGCGAGGCATGGCAGGCCCGCACAGGCACCGATCTCCATGAAGCGATGGGCGCCTCCGAGATATCGACCTTCATTTCCGGCAGCCCAGACCGCCCTGCCCCCATCGGAACCGCCGGTTACGCACAGACCGGGCGCAGGGTCGCGATACTGGCGCCGTCGGGCAACCCGCTGCCCGCCGGCCAGCCCGGGTCACTGGCCATCGACCGCAACGATCCGGGGCTTTTCCTTGGCTATCTGGACCAACCCGAGGACACTGCCGCCCGTTTTCGCGGCGACTGGTTCGTCACCGGCGATCATGCCGTGGCCGATACTGATGGCGCCATCACCCTGCTGGGGCGCGAAGATGACATCATGAATGCTGGCGGCTTTCGCGTCGCCCCGGCCGAAATCGAAGAGGTGATCTCTCGCCATCCCGCCGCGGGCGATGTCGCGGCGGCGGAACTGCAGGTCGGTCCGGCCACCAGCATCATCGCCCTGTTCTGGACCGGCACGGCCCCGCGCGAGGAACTGCAACGTCTGGCCGAATCCGAGCTGGCCAGATACAAGCAGCCCCGTGAATATCGGCGGCTCGACGCCTTGCCGCGAACAGCTACCGGCAAGATAAACCGCCGTGCCCTGCGCCAGGCCTTTGGAGAACAGCAACATGACAACTCTTGATATTTTCTCCGATCCCGTCTGCCCCTGGTGCCTGATCGGCAAGCTTGAACTGGATCAGGCGCTGGAAAGTCGCCCCGATCATCCCTTCGAGATCATCTGGCATCCCTTTCGCCTGAATCCGCAGATGCCGGCAGGTGGCATGGACCGGCACGAGTATCTGCTTGCGAAATTCGGCCAGCGCGCCGAAGAGGTCTCGCGCAGCATTGCGCAGCGTGCCGTGCAGATGGGGCTGGATCTGAACCCCTCGTCCATTCAGCCCGATACCACCGACGCCCATCGGCTGATGTATTGGGCCGGGCTGGAAGGTGCCCAGACCCGTGTCATGTCGGGACTTCTGCGCGCCCATTGGCAAGAGGCGCGCAATATCGGTGACAAGGAAGAACTGGCCGAGATCGCCGCATCGGCGGGCATGGACAGGGAACTCGCCGTGCGGCTGCTGGCCAGCGATGCTGATCGCGACGAGGTTCTCAAGCGCGAACAATATGCCCGTGAACGTGGCATCAATGCGGTTCCGACCTTCATCGTGGACAATGTCCATGCGGTCAGCGGGGCGCAGCCCGCATCACTGTGGATGCAGGTCATTGACGAGCTGATCTCGAAGCAGGATCAATAGCAGGCCGCTCGCTTGCATTATGTGCAAATACTGGCTAGCAATTCTGCTTCAGCCCTCAGGTGCGCATAATGACCCAGACAACTGACTTCTCGCAGGCGCCGGTGCGGCGGCTGCCCATGCCGGAATTCATCTCGATGCTGGCGTTCCTCTTTGCGATCATCGCATTCTCGATTGATGCGATGTTGCCGGCCCTACCCGAAATCGGCCATGAGCTGACGCCGGGGAATATCAACCGTGCACAGTTGATCCTGACGGTTTTCGTCGCAGGAATGGGTGTCGGGACGCTGTTTGCCGGCCCGATCTCGGATTCGATCGGACGCAAGGCCACGATCACCATCGGATTTGTCATCTATGCCGCAGCCTCGGTCGCCGCGATCTTTTCCCATTCCATCGAGATGCTGCTTGTGGCGCGCTTCATTCAGGGGATGGGTGCCTCGGGGCCGCGCATCGTCGGGCTGGCACTGGTTCGCGACCTCTATGCCGGGCGTGACATGGCGCGGATCACCAGCATTGTCATGATGGTCTTCATCATCGTTCCCGCCCTTGCCCCATCGCTTGGCGCGGGAATGATCGCTCTGGCCGGATGGCATGGGGTGTTTTACGCATTCCTGATCTTTGCCCTGATCGGCTGCCTCTGGCTGAACCTGCGTCAAGCCGAGACCCTGGCCCCTGAAAGGCGGCGCGAATTGCGCATCAAGCCGATCTTCGAAGCCGCCTCGGAAGTGCTGCGCAACCGCCATGTCATGCTGTGCACACTGATCCTGACGCTGGGATTTGGCCAGATGTTCGGCCTGCTGTCTTCGGCCCAGCAGCTTTTCGGCGAGGCCTATGGCAAGGGCGATGCTTTCCCGACATGGTTTGCAGCCATGGCGCTGCTGTCGGGGTCGGGGACAATTCTGAACGCGAAATTCGTCACCCGCTTTGGCATGCGGCGGATCGCGAAATGGGCCTATATCATGCAGACATGCGTCAGCGGGACGATGCTGATCCTGCTGACGAGCGATGCCCTGCCCGACGTGCTGCGTTTTCCGGCCTTTTTCATCTGGGCGGTCAGCGTCTTCTTCATGGCCGGGGTGACCTTTGGCAATCTCAATGCGCTGGCGCTGCAATATATGGGACATATTGCGGGCATGGCGGCATCGATCGTCGCGGCGATCTCCACCGTCTCGGCAACATTGATCGCCTCGCCCGTCGGGTTGCTGTACAATGGCACGGCGCTTCCGGTTGTTACCGCAACGCTGATCTGTTCAGGACTGGCATGGTTCCTGATGCGCTATCTGACCGACTAAAGGCCGATTCCCTTCCGGTTACGGCGCAACGGCTCTGGAAAGCCCGACATAAATCAATCAATGTCGCTCCGAATTAATCGGAGGGATGTGCATGTTCTTGGGAATCGATCTGGGGACGTCGGGCGTGAAGGTCGTCCTGATCAATGACGCGCATGAGGTTCTGGGCACCGGACATGCCGGTCTGACGGTTCAATCTCCTCAGCCGGGCTGGTCCGAACAAGACCCCGCCGACTGGATCGCGGCAACCTGCGCCGCGATTGCCGATTTGAAGCAACCGCTGGACAAGGTCGCCGGCATCGGCCTGTCGGGCCAGATGCATGGCGCCGTCTGCCTGGACAGCGCCGATGCGGTCCTGCGTGCCGCCATCCTGTGGAACGATGGCCGCGCCGCCGATGAGGCCACCGCGCTGGACAGCGATCCGCAGTTTCACGCCATTACCGGCAATATCGTCTTTGCGGGCTTTACCGCACCCAAGCTGGTCTGGATGCAACGCCATGAACCCGATCTGTTTGCGCGCACCCGCCGGGTGTTGCTGCCCAAGGACTATCTGCGCCTCTGGCTGACCGGAGAGGCCATCAGCGACATGTCCGATGCATCGGGCACTGCATGGTTCGACCCGGCCCGACGCGACTGGTCCGACCAGCTTCTGGCCGCAACCGGCATGGATCGCTCGATGATGCCGGCCCTGGCCGAGGGCAGCGAAGTGGCCGGGCATCTGCGCGCTGAACGCGCATCTGAACTGGGGTTGCCCGCCGGTATCCCCGTGGCCGGCGGCGCGGGCGACAATGCTGCAACCGCGATCGGGGCGGGAATCGCGGGGCCCGGCCCGGGTTTGATTTCACTGGGGACATCGGGCGTGATCTTTGCCGCAACCGACCGCTTCCTTCCCGCCCCCGAAACGGCAGTTCACGCCTTTTGCCACGCCCTTCCCGACCGCTGGCACCAGATGGGCGTCATGCTGGCCGCTGCCTCCAGCCTTGACTGGTGGGCAGGCATTACCGGCGCGACGCCCGCCGATCTGCTGGCCGAGCTGGACCAACAGCCCGGACGGCCCGGCACGATCTCTTTCTGGCCCTATCTGTCGGGCGAGAGAACGCCCTTGAACAACCCCGCGCAACGCGCCGGATTCACAGGACTTTCATCACGCACGGATCGCCCCAGAATGACCCGTGCAGTGCTGGAAGGCGTCACATTGGCGCTGTCCGAGAACATGGAGGCCCTGCGCGCCGCTGGCGGCGGGGCCGATTCCCTGCTGGCCATGGGCGGCGGGGCACGATCCGATCTGTGGCTGTCGATGCTGGCTCAGGCCACCGGGGTGCCGGTCCTTCGTCCCGCCGGGGCCGAAACCGGCGCGGGCTTCGGCGCGGCGCGGCTGGGCCTGATGGCTGCCACCGGGGCGGGGTCAGAGGTGCTGACCACGCCCGAAATCGCAGCAACATTCGACCCCGACCCCGCCCTTGTTCCGGCCTGGGCCGAGGGGCTGGAGCGGCTTCGTCAACAGCGCGCTTGACACCGCGCCGCAACACTCTATAAGCGCGCACTTCATTGGTGTTGGTGGTTCCCGCAAGGGATTGCCTGTCAGGCGCGAGCCAGAGGACAACGCCCTTCGAAATAACAAAGAAGGAGATCAGCCGTGACAAAACGCACGTCTGCCAAGTACAAGATCGACCGTCGCATGGGCGAAAACATCTGGGGCCGCGCCAAATCCCCGGTGAACCGCCGCGAATACGGCCCCGGCCAGCATGGTCAGCGCCGCAAGCAGAAGCTGTCCGACTTCGGCACCCAGCTGCGCGCCAAGCAAAAGCTGAAAGGCTATTACGGCGATCTGACCGAAAAACAATTCCGTCGCATCTTTGCCGAAGCCGAGCGCGTCAAGGGCGACACGGGTGAAAACCTGATCGGTCTGCTCGAGCGCCGCCTGGACGCCGTTGTCTACCGTTCGAAATTCGTTGCGACCATTTTTGCCGCACGTCAGTTCGTGAACCACGGTCATGTCGAAGTGAACGGCAAGCGCGTCAACATCCCCTCCTACCGCGTCAAGGAAGGCGATGTCATCTCGATCCGCGAACGTTCGCGTCAGCTGGCCTTCGTGCTGGAAGCCGTGGCCCTGGCCGAGCGTGATGTCCCGGACTATATCGAAGCCGATCACAACAAGATGACCGCAACCTTCGTTCGCACCCCGTCGCTGGGTGATGTGCCCTATGCGGTGCAAATGGAACCGAACCTGGTTGTCGAATTCTACGCGAAGAACTGATCTTCGCCGACCCCAAGACATTCAAAGGCCGCTTCTTCGAAGCGGCCTTTTTTCATGTTGTCTTGCGGCTTTGACCGGCCCTGGGAAAGCGCAGACCTATTTCCCGGCAGCCGCCTCGCGGTAGATTTCGACCATCCGGTCGACCTTGCTTTCCCAATCGAAATCACGATGCACGATCTTCTGACCCGCCTGCCCCATGCGCTGGCGCAGGGCCGGATCCTCGGCCAGGGCCACAAGCGCGCCGGCCAGACGCCTGTCGAAATCCTCACGCGGAGAGGGATGAACCAGAAAGCCGCTTTCGACGTTCAGATAGTCCAGCGGCCCGCCCCAGGCGCTTGCCACCACCGGCAGCCCCATGGCCATTGCCTCAAGCACCACGGCCCCACCGCATTCCCGCAGTGAGTTCAGGATCAGCGCATCCGAACGCGCCAGAATGGCCGCGCATTGTTCCTGTGGCTTGAAGCCGTGGAAGGTGACATGTTCGGCAATGCCCAGATCGAAGGCCAGAGACTCAAGTTCTTCGCGCCCCTCGCCATCACCCAGCAGGTCCAGCGAGACATCGGCACCCGAACGCCGCGCCATGGCGACAGCCTGCAGGGTAATGTCGATGGCCTTCCAACGGACGAAACGGCCCAGGAAGACCAGCCGCAGCCTGCCGGATTCAGCCTCTGATCGCTCTTGTTGTGGCGCGCGCCATTTCGAAAAGTCGATGCCATTCTCGATCAATGTCTCGATGCGCGGATGGCGGGGGTTGGGCAGGGCGCGCCGCGTGCGCTCATTGGCGACCAGCAGGACGGCGGCGCGGTGCTTGCCCGGCTTCAGGCGGTTCATCAACAGGGCGACGCGCCGCCCGATGGCAATCGAGGCCCGCGTTGCGCCGCCTTCGTAATCCTCGTAACCGGGCGGATAGTCCATCCCGCCATTCATCGGACCGATCACCAGCGGCACTCCGAAGCGGTGCAACCCTGAAGGAATCAGCGGCGAAACCGGTATGGGCTGATGGATGACATCCACCTCTCCTTCGGCCACCAGCTTGCGGATCAGCCGGGCCTGATAGATCTCGTTCAACCCGGTCATCAGGCCGCCTCCGATCAGGTCGCGCACCCGTTCGGGAAAGCGGCTGAACAATCGCCAGATGGCGCGGTGCCAGCGTGTATCGGGGACGAAATGCATTCGCGCCGGGTCACAATCCGGCAGGGACAGCAATTCCTCCTGATTGCGATGATGCGCGATCAGATGCACCGGATGGCCACGCCGCGACAAGATCCGGAAATAATTGAGCGGCAGAAATGCCTCTCCGCCGAAACGAGCCGAGGCATTCGGGGCAACGATAAGAATTTTGGGCAGAGAGTCGTCAGGCATCATACTCGGTTCTTACTGGCTACAGGTCTTTATCGGACAGCCGAGGCTGAAGGGCAAAGAAATTCGCCACTTCCCATAATGCGGCGGGGCGAATAAACCGGCCTCAACAGAGGATGACGACATGACCAAAATCTCCCCGCAGCCCGGCATCATGGATATCGCGCTTTATGTCAGCGGCGAAAGCAAGCTGGCGGGGCATGAACAGGTGCTGAAACTCTCCTCGAACGAGAACCCGCTGGGTTGCAGCGACAAGGCGATTGCGGCCTTTACCGAGGCGGGGACAAATCTGAACCGCTATCCGGCAACCGATCACGCCCCCCTGCGTCAGGCGATCGGCGAGGTGCACGGTCTTGACCCCGATCGCATCATCTGCGGCGTGGGATCGGATGAGGTGTTGCAGTTCATCACCCAAGCCTATGCCGGTGTCGGGGATGAGATCATCACCACGGAACATGGTTTTTCGATGTATCCGATTCTTGCCAAGATGGTCGGAGCCAACCCCGTCACCGTCCCGGAACGCGAACGGGTGATCGACATTGACGCCATTCTGAACGCCGTCACGGCACGAACCCGAATTGTCTTCATTGCCAATCCGGCCAATCCGACCGGCACATTCCTGTCCGAAGATGCGCTGGTCCGGCTGGCTGCAGGGCTGCCCGAGAATGTGATCCTGGTCCATGACGGCGCCTATACCGAATTCGTCGAAGGCTTCGACGGCGGGGCCTCTCTGGTGGACCGCTTTCCGAATGTGGTGATGACGCGCACCTTCTCGAAGATCCATGGTCTGGGCGGATTGCGGATCGGCTGGGGCTATGCGCAACGGGCGGTCATCGACGTGCTGAACCGCATCCGCCAGCCCTTCAACCTGTCCGAACCCCAGATGGCCGCGGCAAGCGCCGCCATTCGCGACACCGGTTTTACAGCCCATTGCGCCGAGTTGAATGCCCGAATGCGCCTGCATCTGCGTGAAGCATTGCTGGACATGGGGATCGCCTGCGATGAAAGCCATGCCAATTTCGTTCTGGCCCGCTTTGTTTCGCCCGATGAGGCCGCGGCGGCAGATGCGGCATTGCGCACCGAGGGCATCCTGGTCCGCTCGGTGTCGGGCTATGGCCTGCCATCCGCCCTGCGGATCACTGTCGGGGATGAGGACGGATGCGCTCGGGTGATCGATTGCCTTGCGCGATTCATGCAAGGGCGGAGACCGGCATGAGCGTGATCTATGACCGCATAGCGCTGATCGGGCTGGGGCTGATTGCTGGTTCCATGTCGCTGGCGATTCGCGATAGAAAGCTGGCCAATGAAGTTGTCGGCTATGCCCGCAGCCAGCAGACGCGCGACACAGCGCGCGAAATCGGCCTCTGCGATCGCGTGACTGACAGCCTTGCTGAAGCCGTGGCCGATGCGGATCTGGTGGTTCTGGCCGTGCCGGTCGGGGCCATGGGCGACGTGGCCGCCGAGATCGCTCCCCATCTGAAACCGGGTGCGACGGTCACCGATGTCGGCTCGGTCAAGCAGGCCGTGATCGACGCAGTGCAGCCGCAACTGCCCGACGATGTCCATTTCATTCCCGGCCATCCCTTGGCGGGGACCGAACATTCCGGTCCGCGTGCCGGTTTTTCGACGCTGTTCATCAACCGCTGGTGGCTTCTGACCCCCCTGCCCGACAGCGACCCGCAGGCCGTCGATCGCCTTGCGGAACTGGTCAGCGCCATGGGTGCCAAATGCGACCGGATGGAGCCCGGCCATCACGACCTGGTGCTGGCCGTCACCAGCCATGCCCCCCATCTGATCGCCTTCACGATGGTCGGCGTGGCCGACCACCTGCGGCGCGTCACCGATGAAGAGGTCATCCAGTATTCGGCCGCGGGCTTTCGCGATTTCACCCGCATCGCCGCCAGCGATCCGACCATGTGGCGGGATGTATTCCTGCACAACAAGGAGGCAACGCTGGACATTCTGGGACGCTTCACCGAGGAACTGTTCACCCTGCAACGCGCCATCCGCATGGGCGATGGTCAGCAATTGCATGACTATTTCACCCGCACACGCGGCATTCGGCGCGGCATCATCGAGGCTGGTCAGGACACCGAAGCCCCCGATTTCGGCCGTGTCGCCACTTCGGGCAAATCCGACTAGCCACGCCCGTTTCCGCAGGCATGACGCTGGCGAAACCCGCCGTTGCGCCCCGGATCATGTCATGGGGCTTTAATCCCCCCGATCCCTGACCTAACTTTGCCATTCGAAAGGGGTCGAACTGACATGGGCAAGGTAAATTGGGTCTTCGGTTACGGCTCGCTGATGTGGGATCCCGGCTTTGCCGTGGCCGAGTCGGTGCGCGCACAACTGACCGGCTATGCCCGCAGCTTCTGCCTGCGCTCGACGCGCTATCGCGGCACCGAGACAAACCCCGGGCTGGTTCTGGGGCTGGATCGTAATCCCGATGCACGGTGCAGTGGCTTGGCCCTGCGCATTCCCGATGGTGATCACGCCGAGGTCATGGATTACCTGCGCGAGCGTGAGATGGATACCGGGGCCTATCGCGAGGCCATCGTGCCGCTTGAACTGGAAGATGGCCGCCAGATCGAGGCCATCGCCTATGTGATGCGGCGCGATCACTGGCAATATGCCGGAGGTTTGTGCCTGCATGAGCAGGCGCGCATCATCTCTTGCGCGCAGGGAAAACGCGGCCCGAATGCCGAATACCTGTTCAACACCGCCCGCCATCTGAGCGAAATCGGCCTGCCGGATGAGACGATGAACAAACTTGCATCAAATGTTCAGGAAATTCTGATGGGTGAAGGCAACAGACAAACGCCCGACTGACCCTCGGATCGCTTGGCAAGTCGCAACCGCCCGCCTACACTCAAGATGATTTCCTGACGGCAACCATTACGGGACTGGCACCTCTTGAGCGATCCAGACAACGACCAGACACCACATAGCCCCGACAACCGCCTGTCCTCACCTGGAGAGCGCATGAAACTGACGAACCGGCGCATCACCGCATCACGCGGGGCCGGTCCGAACAGCCCCGCCACGCCGCATTTTTCACAGCCCGTCCGCCAGATCCTGTTGATGCTGACCGTGCTGGCGCTGGTCTTGACCGGCGGATGGTTCACCTATGGGCGGATTCTGCCGATCTTCATGGCCAACACATGGCTGAACGGGTTGATCCTCGCGGTGTTCTCGGTCGGCGTGCTGGCCTGTTTCTGGCAGGTGGCACAGCTGGTCCGCTCGGTCAGCTGGATCGAACGTTTTGCCGGTCGCCGCCGCAATGCGGTTGAGAAAGGCGTGGCCGCACGGTCCGCCATGGATACCGATACCGCGCCGCGACTGCTCGCCCCTCTGGCGGCTCTGCTTGGCACAGGCGGGCCATCGGGCGGCATCATCTCGACCGGATCGGCACGCTCGATCCTGGATTCGGTCGCCACGCGGATCGACGAACTTCGAGACATTACAAGATATCTCTCCAATCTCTTGATTTTTCTCGGACTTCTTGGAACCTTCTATGGGCTGGCGACCACAGTTCCCGCAGTTGTGGAAACCATCCGTGCGCTGGCCCCGCAAGACGGCGAAACCGGACTGCAGGTCTTTGAAAAGCTGATGACCGGGCTGGAGGCTCAGCTGGGCGGCATGGCCACGGCCTTTTCCTCGTCCCTTCTGGGTTTGGCAGGATCCTTGGTCGTGGGCCTCCTGGAACTGTTCGTCACCCACGGGCAGAACCGCTTTTACCGCGAATTGGAAGAGTGGATGTCGGGTTTCACCCGTGTCAGCCTTGCCGATTCCGACACCGGCGGCATGGATCAGGCCGTCATGTCCAGGGCCATCGACCAATTGGCGGCGCAGATGGATCGCCTGCAAAGCTATCACGCCGAACGCGATGCGCTGCGCGACGAATCGGCAATCATGGCAGACGAGAGAATCGTGGTCATGGCCGAGGCCGTCGAGGCCCTGACCCGCCGGGTCGAGGCCGAACAGGATGCCGCGGTTGCGCGGATTGCCTCGCTCTCGAAAGCCTTGAACCAGATGGTCGAAGGGCAGAATCAGTTGATCGCGCTGGCGCAACGACCACCCTCGACAGATCTGGGGCCGGATCTGTCAGGCATCGAGGCGGCATTGGATCGCCTGAACCGTGATCTGGCCGAAGGGCGCGACGAGATGGTGGCCGAATTGCGCTCTGACATTCTTGTTCTGACCCGCGCCGTACGCGCCGCACGTTTCAACGACCCATTCCGCGACGATCTGCTGCGCGATCCGCTGCTGGACAGAGAGCGGGGTTGATCCATGGCATTGCGCAGGGCGTCGTCGGGAAACCGGTTTTCGGCCTCGATCTGGCCTGGCTTCGTCGATGCGATGACGGCGCTGCTGATGGTGCTGATGTTCGTGCTGACGATCTTCATGGTTGTCCAGTCGGTTCTGCGCGAACAGATCACGACACAGGATGACACGATCGAACAGCAAAGCCGGAAGCTGTCGCAACAGGAAGCGCAATTGCAGGATCTGGGGCAGCAGGTCTCGGCACTTGGCGAGGCGCTGACCGCATCTCGGAACCGGGAAGAAAGCCTGACCGATCAACTCGAGGCCGAGGAAGCACGTCTGGCACAGGCGCAAGAGGCCTTGACACAGGCCGAAGCCGAGGCCCGTGACCGCGCAGCGCGGATCACGCGGTTGAACAACCAGCTTGAGGAAAGCCGGACAGAGCTGACCGAGGCGCGCAGCCGACTGACCGATTTCGAGGCCGAAGTGGCCGCCCTGATTGCTGCGCGCAGTCGTCTGCAGGAACAGGCCCGCAGTGAACGCGAACAGTTGCAGGCCGAACTGGCTGAACGAGAGGAAGAACTCTCGGCGGCCCAACTGGCCATTGCTGCAGCGCGCAATGAAGTCGACAGCGCCCAGGAACAGGCCCGGCTGGCCGCTGCGCGGCGCGAAGCGCTGGAGGCTCTGGTCGCTGATCTGCGCAGCAGGAATACGGAAGCAACCTCCCGGACTGCAGCACTTGAAAGCCGGCTCTCGGAAGCCGAAGCGGCCCGCGCCGCAGAAGCCGAGGCCGCTGCCCTGCTGCGCGACCGGCTGGAACAGGCAGACAGCGAGTTGACGGCAATGACCCTGGCTCTTGAAGAAAGCCGAAAATCCGCAGAGGAAACCCTGACCCTGCTGGCAGCGGCACGCGCCGCACGCGATGAAAGCGAGGCCCGCGCTGCCGAGCAAGCGTCGGAAGCCGAACGGCAGGCCGCGCTGCTTGCCCTGGCCCGCCAGGAACTGAGCGCGCAGGAAAAACTCTCTGACGAAGGCCAGAAGCGCGTAGCCCTGCTGAACGAACAGGTTGCGACCCTGACCGCGAAACTGGGATCATTGCAGGCCCTGCTGGATGTTGCCGGAGAAGACCAGCGCGACGCGGAACTGCGCGTCGAAAAGCTGGGCCAGCAGTTGAATGCCGCCTTGCTGCGCGCCGCCGAGGAAAAGGAACGTCGCCTCGCGCTGGAAGAGGAAGCCCGCAAGAAGGCCGAGGAAGAGGCGCGCGATCTGGCACGATATCGCTCGGAATTCTTTGGCCGGCTGTCACAGATCCTGTCAGGGCGCGAAGGGGTTCGGATCGTCGGTGACCGCTTCGTCTTTCAGTCGGAAGTCCTTTTTGCCCCCGGCGAGGCCAATCTGTCCGAAGCCGGACGGAAACAGGTTGCGGGTGTCGCAGACATGCTTTCCGATATTGCAGATGATATTCCACCCGAGATCGACTGGATCATCCGTGTCGACGGCCATACCGACAGCACGCCGCTGTCAGGCAGCGGGCGCTATCGCGACAATTGGGAGCTTAGCCAGGCCCGCGCTCTGGCAGTGGTTCGCTACATGACCGAAAATCTGGGTTTTCCGGCCAACCGTCTGGCACCGACGGGTTTTTCCGACACAAGGCCCGTCGCGCAGGGATCCAGTCCCGAGGCCCTGGCACAGAACCGCAGGATCGAACTCAAACTGACCGAACGCTAGTCGTTCAGTGCCCGACAGTGCGTGAGAAAAGATTGACCACGATTACCCCGGCAATGATCAGCCCCATGCCAATGACGGCAGGCAGGTCAAGCTTCTGTCCGAAAACCAGCCATCCGATCATGGCCACCAGCACGATGCCAAGGGCGCTCCAGATCGCATAGGCGATGCCCAGAGGCAGGACCCGCAGGCTGAGCGACAACAGGTAGAAACTGGCCAGATAGCATATTGCCATGCCGATGGTCGGCCACAGTCGGCTGAATTGCGAGGATTGCTGCAACAGCGAAGTCCCCACAACCTCCAGCGCAATGGCCAGGATCAGAGGCAGAAATGGAGAAATTGTCATTCATTGTTCCTGACGATCAGATGGGCCGCTTTGGGCTTTTTCCTTCATGCGCTGTTCCACCGCCGAGTTCAACTCGGCCCCGACCAGAACCACTGTCGAACTGAGCCAGAGCCACATCATCAGGCCGATCACCGCCCCCAATGAGCCATAGGTCTTGTTGTAATTGGCAAAATTCGCAGCATACCAACTGAAGGCCATCGACACGACGACCAGTGACACAGCCGCAAACACCGCCCCCGGAGAGATCCAGCGCCAGCGTCGCCCGGCTGCCGCCGGTCCCCATCTGTATAGCCCGGACAGGGCCAGCACCAGCAATGCAAACATGACCGGCCAGCGGATCGACTGCAGCCACAACCGTTGATCCTGTTCGACAGGCAGCCAGGCAAGCGCCAGCGGCACGACCGTCACCGCAGTCAGCATCAGTGCAAGCATTGCCAGCGCCGCAAGGGTAAAGCCCATGGCGACAAGGTTCAGGCGCAGAAAACCGCGGCGTTCCTTTTGCATCTGGGCCACATTCAGGGCCGAGAGCATCGCCTTCATCCCGCTGTTGGCACTGTAGAAGGACATCAACAGCCCGACGATACCCGCCGCCGACAAGGCACTGCCAGACGAACTGGCGATGCTTTCAACCTGCGTGCGAATGATGTTCAGCGTCCCTTCCGGCATGAAGCGCTGAAGAAGACTGAGATGCTCGGCGATGATCGCCGGATCGGCAATCAAACCATAGATCGACACGAAAGCCGTGATGGCAGGAAAGAGCGACAGCAAGCCAAAGAAGGTCACCCCTCCAGCAACGGCCGTCACCCGATCTTCGCCTACCCGCGACAGGGTCTTTCTGGCAATGGCGATCGCATCCTTTGGCTTGATCCCGCGATCCGAATTCCCTGAACCTGACCTCTTCCCATTGTCTCTGGCGGGCTCCGGCTGAACCAAACCGTATTTCCGGCGTGTCTCGGGGTCCAGATCTCCGAACAATGCGTCATATATCCCTCGGCGATCAGAGTTTGGCATCGGCACGGACTTCCTGATGGTTCTCAAGCTTTGCGTTCGCGATCATCACCGGCTTCGTCTTCACGATGTGGAGGACGTGAAGAGCTTTGCAAGATGTCATTGACCTGATCGGCCACAACGGCAAAATCTTCAAGTAGCCTGGCTGATTGATCTGCAACCATACGCAGGCTCTCAAAGGCTGCGATGATGGTGCGCACCACCCCGTTCAGCCCGTCAGACAGCCTGTTCGCCTTGTCGGTCAGTTCGACGGCCAGATCCTGGCTGTTTCCGGGGTCGCGGTCCGTCGCAGCTGCGGGGCCATGTCCTGGGGCAGGTTGATCGTCACGACCGCCCCCTTTCCCCATGTGCGGACGCGGGTCATCGCCATTCGCGCGGTCGGTCAGCCTGCGCGCGGCGATCACGCCTGCCGCCGTGACGCCAGCCACGCCAAGCGCCACCCCGCCCCAGATCAGCAACTGTCCCACCGCGCCCGATGCGGGGCCTGCCGCGCCGGGTCCCGTTTTTCCTGTTGTGCTGGATGGCATGGTTTTCCTCGTTGAATTGTCACGACGTCCCGGTGAAGAACCCGGATCCCGCGGGCTTTGTTCCCCTCATGTCGCGGAAAGCGGGATGAAAACTTGCCCCCACGCGGCCACAAGGCTATTCCCGCCCCAACGATAAGGAGCCCCCCATGATCCCTCGCTATGCACGCCCTGAAATGACCGCAATCTGGTCGCCCGAGACCAAGTTTCGGATCTGGTATGAAATCGAAGCCCATGCCTGCGATGCCCAAGCCGAACTGGGCGTGATCCCCAAGGAAAACGCACAGGCCGTCTGGCGCGCCAAGGATGTCGAATTCAACGTCGACCGCATTGATGAAATCGAGGCGGTGACCAAACATGACGTGATCGCCTTTCTGACCCACCTGGCCGAGCATATCGGATCCGAACAGGCACGTTTCGTCCACCAGGGCATGACCTCTTCGGATGTTCTGGACACCACGCTGAACGTCCAGCTGGTTCGCGCCGCCGATATCCTGCTGGCGGATATGGACAGGCTGCTCGCGGCGCTGAAGACCCGGGCCTATGAGCACAAGGACACGGTGCGCATCGGCCGCAGCCACGGCATCCATGCCGAACCGACCACCATGGGGCTGACCTTTGCCCGGTTCTATGCCGAAATGGCCCGCAACAAGGCCCGCCTGCAGGCTGCGCGCGCCGAAATCGCCACCGGAGCAATCTCGGGCGCCGTCGGCACATTCGCCAATATCGATCCTGCCGTCGAGGAACATGTCTGCAAGCAGATGGGTCTGCGCCCCGAGCCGATCTCGACCCAGGTGATCCCGCGCGACCGCCACGCCATGTTCTTTGCCACGCTTGGCGTGATTGCCAGCTCGATCGAGAATGTCGCCATCGAAATCCGCCACATGCAGCGGACCGAGGTTCTGGAAGCCGAAGAATTCTTCAGCCCCGGACAGAAGGGCTCGTCGGCAATGCCGCACAAGCGCAACCCGGTCCTGACCGAAAACCTGACCGGCCTTGCCCGGCTGGTGCGGATGACCGTCGTCCCGGCCATGGAAAATGTCGCCCTGTGGCATGAGCGTGACATCAGTCACTCCTCGGTGGAACGCGGCATTGCGCCGGATGCAACCATCACGCTGGATTTCGCGCTGAACCGTCTGGCCGGCGTGGTCGAAAAACTGGTCGTCTACCCCGAGACCATGTTGGCGAACATGAACAAGTTCAAGGGACTGGTCATGAGCCAAAGGGTTCTTCTGGCTCTGACGCAGGCCGGTGTATCGCGCGAGGACGCCTATCGGCTGGTTCAAAGAAACGCCATGAAGGTTTGGGAGCAAGGCAAGGATTTCAAAGAAGAATTGCTTGCTGACTCCGATGTGACCGCGGCACTGTCCCCGGCAGAGATCGAAGAAAAATTCGACCTCGGCTATCACACCAAACATGTCGACACGATCTTCCGCCGCGTTTTTGAAGAGGCCGCCATCTGAACGACCGGATCGCTAACCCGATCTTAGGAAATTTCATCCAATCTGGCCGCGACTTGGACATCGTGGTCATTTCGGGTGAAGGATGGATATTCAGCGCAGCCTGACACAAAGGCAGAAGGCGGCGGTCATCGTGCGCCTTCTGCTGGATGAGGAAGATGACGAAGCGGTCAGCCTGACACGGTTGAACGTGGATTTGCAGACCTTGCTGGCCGAAGAAATGGCCGGAATGGAATTGATCGACCGGCAGACACGTGACGCCGTGATCAACGAATTTTGCGAAAATCTTGAAGCGGTCGGCGTGACCTTTCCCGGCAATCTCGATGGTACGCTGGAGATGTTGGGGGGAAAGCTGTCACAGGACAGCGCCGACCGTCTGCGCCGCATCGCCGCCATGTCCGGACGTGGGGATCCCTGGCAACGCATTGCGGCACTGGGCAAAGAGAGCCTGATCTCACTGGCCAGCAGCGAATCCGTGGAAATGGTAGCGCTGATGCTGTCCAAACTGCCCGTGCCCAGGGCGTCAGATGTATTTTCCAGCCTGCCGCGTGATCGCGCAAGGGCTGTCGCCCAGGCCATGTCCATGACCGGAAACATCGGCGCGGAAACCCTTCATCGCGTTGGCCTTATCCTGCTGCAGGCCGCTGAATCCCTGCCCCGCCCGGCAATCGACACACCGGCGACAGAAAGGATCGGGGCGATCCTGAACCTTGCAACGGCGGATCTGCGCGAAGAGGTCCTGGGATCTCTCGAGGCAGAGGACATGGAGTTTGCCGATGGTGTGCGGCGCAGCATTTTCGTCTTTGCCCATATCCCGGCCCGGATCGCACGGCGCGACATTCCCCGCATCCTGCGAGAGGTCGAACAACCGGTCCTGCTGCGCGCCCTGTCGGGAAAGACGGCCGAACAACAGGCTGCGACAGAATACATTCTTGCCAATATATCGCAGCGCATGGCCGAAGCCCTGCGTGATGATCTTGCCGATCTGGGCAAGATCAACCCTCGCGATGTCGAAGAGGCGCAGAATCAGGTGATCACTGCAATTCGGGAACTGGAGGCCATGGGTGAATTGACATTGCAGCAGCCCACCGACGATGAGGACGCATAGCGACGACGTCCCATGACTGCTGATTCAGGCTTGAGCCCCCCTTGCAGTGATAGCATCTTGCGCGGGCAATGCGTTCAACACGAAAGGCGCAAGATGACCAACCAGATTGCAATCGCATTGGGGCTTCTGATCCTTGGCGTCTTTGCCGCTGACATGCTGTGGTTCGACGCCGGGCTTCCGGTTATGGTGGGCAAACAGCTTGCGGCCCTGATCGATTACGTCAGCTTCTGGCGCTGACATCCGTTTGCCCGGGGACCACATCCGGTAATTTTCCAAGGTCGCGAAATCAACTGCATTTGCATCGGGCGGATTGCCGCGTTAGATGATGCCCAACGTCATCTGGTCGGGAGAAAGAACCATGGCAGTCAAAGTCGCCATCAACGGTTTCGGACGCATCGGGCGCAACGTCTTGCGCGCAATCGTTGAGTCGGGGCGCACCGATATCGAAGTCGTTGCCATCAACGATCTGGGTCCGGTGGAAACCAATGCCCATTTGCTGCGCTACGACAGCGTTCACGGGCGCTTTCCGGCAACGGTGACCGTTGACGGCTCGTCAATTGATGTCGGTCGCGGACCGATCAAGGTCACCGCGATCCGCAATCCGGCAGAACTGCCTTGGGGTGATGTCGATGTCATCATGGAATGCACCGGCATCTTCGCCTCGAAAGAGAAATGCCAGGCGCATCTTGAAACCGGTGCAAAACGCGTGCTGATCTCCGCCCCTGGCGAAGGCGCCGACAAGACCATCGTCTTCGGAGTGAATGACGACACGCTGACCTCGGACGATCTGGTGGTTTCCAATGCAAGCTGCACCACCAACTGCCTGTCGCCGGTGGCCAAGGTCCTGAACGACACGATCGGGATCGACCGCGGTTTCATGACCACGATCCACAGCTATACCGGCGACCAGCCGACGCTGGACACCATGCACAAGGATCTGTATCGCGCCCGCGCCGCAGGTCTCTCGATGATCCCGACCTCGACCGGTGCGGCCAAGGCCGTTGGTCTGGTGCTGCCCGAACTGAAGGGTCGCCTGGACGGCGTAGCCATCCGTGTTCCGACCCCGAATGTGTCGGTCGTGGATCTGGTTTTCGAAGCCAAGCGTGAAACCACGGTCGAAGAAATCAATGCGGCGATCAAATCCGCGGCCGATGGCCAGCTGAAAGGCATTCTGGGCTATACCGAAGAGAAGCTGGTTTCCTCGGATTTCAATCACGACCCGCATTCCTCGGTGTTCCATATGGATCAGACCAAGGTCATGGAAGGCAAGCTGTGCCGGATCCTGACCTGGTATGACAATGAATGGGGCTTCTCCAACCGCATGTCCGACACGGCCGTTGCCATGGGTAAATTGATCTAAGCCCTGTGATCAGCGGCAAAGGTTTCCAGACGTCTTGGTTTCTTGCCGCTGACATCAAAAAACGGGGAAGGCTGATCCGGCCTTCCCCGCCCTCTCCGAATATCCGCACATGACAGATCCGATGGCCGCCGTCTTCCTGACCACGCGGCACTGATCTATGCTCCGATGGCGATCCTGCCTTCTTCGGCAGGCCCCGGATCGCGCAAGACATATCCACGCCCCCATACGGTCTCGATATAGTTCTCGCCTCCCAGAGCCTCGGACAGCTTCTTGCGCAGCTTGCAGATGAAGACATCAATGATCTTCAGTTCGGGCTCATCCATTCCGCCGTAAAGGTGGTTCAAGAACATTTCTTTCGTCAGTGTCGTTCCCTTGCGCAGGCTGAGCAGTTCGAGAATCTGGTATTCCTTGCCGGTCAGATTGACCGCCTTGCCGTTCACCTCGACCGATCTCGTGTCCAGATTCACGACGATCTCTCCGGTCTGGATCGTGGCCTGGCTGTGCCCTTTCGAACGGCGAATGATCGCCTGAATCCGCGCCTGCAACTCCTCGCGGTTGAAAGGCTTGGTCATGTAGTCGTCAGCGCCGAAACCGAAACCGCGCAATTTGCTTTCGGTATCATCGGAACCGGTCAGGATCAGGATTGGCGTATCGATCCGCGCCATGCGCAAATGCCGCAAAACTTCCATTCCATGCATGTCCGGCAGGTCCAGATCCAGCAGGATCAGATCATAGTCATACAGTTTGGCCAGATCGATGCCCTCTTCGCCCATATCGGTCCGAAAGACATTATAGCTGGCCGCCGTCAGCATCAGCTCGATTGCACGTGCAGTGTTGGGATCGTCCTCTACCAGCAATATCCGCATGTTTAGCCCCCTGAGGTCATAGGTTCCGCAAAGAACATCGGCAAATATCGTTAATATGTTGTTACCGGAGAAAAAAAATCTATCAATAGTTGAATTACCCTTGCCGATAGCGCTTGGTCGCCGTGACTTTCAGTGCTGCGGGGCCATGCAGTTTCACGGCATTGATCCAACTGTCAAACTCTTCATCCGAAAGGCCATAGCGGCGCATGGCCTCGTCGCGCGACAGCAATCCATATTCAACCGCACGTACCACGATTTCCTTGCGTCGTGCGACCCATCGGGTCGTTGTGGGCGGCAAGTCAGCCATCGTCAGTATCTGGCCATTGGGCAAAGTCACCGTCCTGGGTCTGCTGGTCTTCTTCACGAACATTCCATCTGTCCTCTGCATCGCCAGAGATCATGCCACGACGGGCTTAAGCGCCCGTTAGCGTCGCAGGTTTTTTGGCCGGCCATGGGTTGAGAATGACGGGAATTTACCTATATTTTGTCTGAATTCGCGTCAAAGCTCCGAGACATCCAATGACAATGACCACCACCACCCGCGCTCCGGCGCGCGATATGCCGTTGAACAGCCTCGGCTTTGCCAAGCCGCCGTCGCAGACGCGGGTTGTCGTTGCCATGTCCGGAGGCGTGGACAGTTCGGTCGTGGCCGCAAAGCTGAAATCGGAAGGCTATGATGTCATTGGCGTGACCCTGCAGCTTTACGATCACGGCGCCGCGCTTGCCAAGAAGGGCGCCTGCTGCGCCGGACAGGATATCCATGACGCGCGGCGCGTTGCCGAACGCATGGGATTTCCGCATTACGTCCTTGATTATGAAAACAAGTTTCGCGAATCCGTCATCGATGAATTTGCCGATGCCTATCTGGCCGGGGCGACGCCGGTTCCCTGCATTCGTTGCAACGAACGGGTGAAGTTCAGGGATCTTCTGCAAACTGCGCGCGATCTGGATGCTGATTGCATGGCCACGGGGCACTATATCCAACGCAAGGCCGGAGCAACCAAAGCCGAACTGCACATGGCGGCAGATGCGAATCGCGATCAGAGCTATTTCCTGTTCTCGACCACGCAGGAGCAGCTGGATTTCCTGCGCTTTCCATTGGGCCATCTGGAAAGCAAGGCAGAAACCCGCGCCCTGGCCGAGGAATACGGCCTGGGCGTGGCGGACAAGCCCGACAGTCAGGATATCTGCTTCGTTCCCAACGGCAATTACGCTGCCGTCATCGAAAAATTGCGCCCCGGCGCCGCGGATCCCGGCGATATCGTCGACATGCAGGGCAATGTTCTGGGTCAGCACCGCGGCGTGATCCATTATACCATCGGGCAGCGTCGCGGTCTTGGCATCGGCGGACTGGGGGATCCGCTTTACGTCGTGCGGCTGGACCCCGATCTGCGCCATGTCGTCGTCGGCCCCAAGGCTGCTCTGGCGACGACCATCGTCCCCGTCAGCGAGGTCAACTGGCTGGGTGACACCCCGTTGACCGCCGAGATGCCCTGCATGGTGCGCATTCGCTCGACCCGCCCCCCCAAGCCTGCCTTGCTGCGGCCGCTGGACAACGGGCGCGCCGAGGTAGAACTGCTGGATCCCGAAGAAGGCGTCAGCCCGGGTCAGGCCTGTGTCTTTTACGAAACGGGCTCGACCCGGGTTCTGGGCGGCGGCTGGATCACATTGCGTCGGCGGCAAGCAGCCTGATCCGGTCCACCATGGCGCGCAGGCCATTGGACCTTTGCGCCGAAAGATGCTCATCCAGCCCCAGCCGGGCCATCTCGGCAGGGGCATCGACCCGCGTGACTTCCTCGACCGTCAGCCCTGAATAGAGCGCATGCAGGATGGCGATCAGACCACGCACGATCATCGCATCGCTGTCACCCTGAAAGTCGAACCGACCGTTCTCGATGCGGGGCATGATCCAGACCTGGCTGGCGCAACCGTCGACTTTGGTGGCAGGCACCTGAAACGCCGGGTCCATGGCCGGCATGGCCTTGCCCAGTTCAATGACATGGCGATAGCGTTCCTCCCAGTCATCAAGAAAGTCGAAAGTTTCTGCAATTTCTTCGAATGCGGGGCTGGCCATCTGCAATCTCCTTTTACGCAGACGGGTTAGCGCGTGTCTGCACCAAGGTCAAAGAGGCTTTCCCCCCGGCCCGCTTTCGCCTAACAATCCCCTCAAAAGCAAGGGATGTCGCCATGAGAAAACTGACCGTGCCACTTTTGTGTTCAGCCCTGTTCCTGACAGCTTGCGGTGACAGCGGCTGGAACCCGCTCGGCTGGTTCTCGAGCGAACCACCGCGAAGCACGCTGGAACCCGAAACAGGCTATGAACAAAGCAGCGAGCTTCGCCCGGTCATCGGACAGATATCTTCGGCGCGATGGGAACCTCTGAACGAAGGCCGCCTTCTGGTCGTGACTGCGACAACGCCCACCAAGGGTTATGCGTCGGTCGAACTTGTCACTGCAAGACCGCAACCGGCGGAACGGATCACCCCGGACAGTGATGGCGTATTGCGGCTGCGTCTGGTCGGCTGGCCCCCGGCGCCCGATGCGCCGGCGGGTCAGATTGCCCGACGTCCAAACGATCCGATCACCGCTGCCCTGGCACTGTCCAGCACGCAACTGGCTCCGATTTCCTCGGTTGAAATCACCAGCGCCACGAACACCGTCACCCTGCGCCGCTGATTGACATCAACGGCTTGCGCATGGTCGCACAAGCCGTTAATCCACCACCGTCGGAGGCGTGGCAGAGTGGTTGAATGCACCGGTCTTGAAAACCGACGTGGGTTAACGCCCACCGTGGGTTCGAATCCCACCGCCTCCGCCACTTATCCAGTGCAACTTCCTGTTTTAATTTAATTTTTCGCCCTAATGTGGAATTATTTCCCCCAAGACTTCCCCCTTTTTATTTTGGAACGTGCTGGATCATTTGAGCAATGACCCGATGGGATGAACTGCCTTCCTGCCAAGACCGCAGCTATTGTTGTGGAAACAACGGAGGGAGAGGAGCATTCCGATGGATATCGCAGCACTGGGCATCGATCTGGGGAAGACGACCTGCAGCGTTGCGGGGCTTGATAGGGATAACGCGGTTGTCCTGCGTACATGCGTCCAACGCCATCGGCTCCAGGCTTTCCTGTCGGGCCTCCCTCCTTGCATCGTGGCGATGGAGGCGTGCGGTGGGGCCCACCACCTTGGTCATTTCTGTGTCGAGCAGGGCCACGAACCGCGCTTGATGTCGCCCCAGTACGTCCGGCCTTACGTGAAGGTCCACAAGACCGACGACCGAGACGCCGAAGCCATCGCGGAGGCCGCAACGCGCCCTACCATGTCTTTAAAGCGCTCGACGAGGTCTTCCCGGGCACGCGTCACCAGAGGTGCTGGGTCCACAAGAGCGCCAATGTCCTGAACAAGTTCCCGAAATCGATGCAGCCCACGGTGAAGACCGATCTGCGCGAAATCTGGCAGGCCGAGACCCGCGCTGCCGCCGAGACAGCCATGGACACCTTCGCCGAGAAATACGGGAGCAAATACGAGAAGGCGACCTGCCTGACAAAGGACCGCGACGCCCTCTTGGCGTTCCGTGACTTCCCCGCGGCCCACTGGGATCACCTGCGCACAGGCAACCCGATCGAGAGCGTCTTCGCCACCGTCCGGCACAGGACTGTCCGAACCAAGCGGGCGCTGTCGCAGAAGACCAACAAGCTCATGGTCTTCAAGCTGGTTCAGGCCGCTGCCAGGACGTGGCGCCGCCTGAAGGGCGCGAACCGGTTGCCAATGGTCATCGAAGGCGTCACCGTCACTGACGGTGTCGCTGCAAAGGACACCAAAAACCGCGCCGCTTGATCAGGCCCCGTCACCCAAAATCCGGTATAGCTCCCGCCCTCACCGCGCCAGGCTATCTCGCCTCCTCATGAGCATGAGCCACCGCGCGTTTCCCTGGGCGCAGCGTTACCTCGTCTATTGGAGATAGCTGGCAGCGCTAGAGGCTGCGGGACCACAGCGCCCGCGTCATCGGCTTCAAGAACATGAAGCCAGAGCAAGTCTGACCGCTTTGCCTTCCCCAGCGCGACCGCCCATTTGGGTTCCCATCGTCCCCTGGGCACGCGGATGTCATCGCCGGCGATTGCATCACCATGGGGTCGCCGAAGGGAAGCGATTGCCCTTCGACGACTGCTTCACAGGATGATCGGAAAGCCGGACCTTACCTCATTCACCGGACCACTGGACCTTCAGGCTGTTTTCTGGTGGTTTGCTCGCGAGGATATCGGAAATCTCGCGCAGGGACAGCCTGTGTGAAACCGTGCGATCAATGTCATTGCCGATTTTCGATATGACCCCCAACGACCGGGGGATGTTGTGGTTGAGCGAATGCGATCCGGCAAGCGTCAACTGCCGACGAAACACCTCGAAAGGGGAGATTTCGATTCTGGCAGAGGACGGGCAGACCCCGAAAAACAGACCTTTGCCACCATTTGCCATATATGTCGGCAAGCCGGCTGCGACAGCCGGAACGCCAGTGGCGTCAACGACAAGATCGCCCCGGCGATGCCATTCCTTCAATTCGTCCGAGCCGGATGCCACCGCCGCGAATCCGAAACTGGACGCCAGCTCCAGCCGGCTTTGCGCGATATCTACGAAGGCAATATTGGACAGACCTTCCGCCCTGAGCGCCAGCCCCATCAAGAGGCCCATCGGCCCTGCCCCGAAAATCAGCGCCTCTTCCATCCAGGGCGCATGCACCGCGTCCAGCCCGTTGAGAACACAGCCCATCGGTTCTGCCAAAGCGGCTTGCATATAGCTCATCTCACCAATGGGATGAACCGCCGACGCCTTGACAACACTGCGTTCGGCGAACCCGCCATTCGTCGTCACGCCATAGGCGCCCAGATTTTCGCACAGATGCGCCCAGCCACGCTTGCAGGCACAGCAGGTCCCGCATTCAAGGTTGGGATCAACGACAACGCGATCCCCCTTGCTGACATTGGTGACGCCCTCCCCGGTTTCAACGACAACTCCGGCGTATTCATGGCCGGGAACGACCGGAAAGGCGCCGGTGCCATAATTGTCCTTCAACACCTCGTAATCGGTGTGGCAGATACCACTGGCCTTGACCTCGACCACGACTTCGCCCGCATTCGGCCTGGGGTCGGGCAAATCGGTGAATTGCACTGTATTCCTTGCGCTGAAAACAACGGCTTTCATTTATTCTGTCCTTGGAGATATGAGCGAAGGGTGGCTTCCAGACCATCCGACCAGATCAGCTTCAACCAGCGGACGAAAGCGCGTTGAAACGGGATGTTGTCTGCCAGTTCCCCGTAAAGGTCGCGTTGGTTCAGCCAGACCTGAGGATTGGATCGGGCCGCCTGCGCAGCCTTATTGAGTTGCGCCCAGATCGGGTCATTGGGCTGGATCGTCGTCCCGTCCTCACGCGTGCCCTCGCACATGCGCGCCCAGATCGCCTGCGACAGGGCAAGCCCCTGCATTGCAGCGCCTTTGGCAAGCGCGTCCCGCAGACTTGGCAGGATAAATCCGGTTTGCCGCGAGGATCCGTCAAAGGCCACACGGCGGACCGTATCGACAATCTCGGGGTTCGAGAAGCGCTGGCTGATCAAACCGGCATAGGCCTGCGCTGTCGTGCCCGGAACATCTGCCACATGGGGCGCGATCTCTGTCGTGACCGTCTTGCGAAAATATGCGCCGATCAGCGGGTGATTCATGCAGCCCGAAATGAATTCGACCGAGAGGATTTCGCCGGCGTCGGCAATCAATTGATGACCGCCGTTGAGGATGCGGATCTTCATCGCCTCGAAGCTGTAGACATCATCCGTGAAGGTCGCACCGACCTTGTCCCAATCAGGGCGACCGGCGCAGAACTTGTCCTCGATGACCCATTGACGATAGTTCTCATGGGTCACAGGCGCGGCGTCTTCGATACCGAAAGTCCTGACCAGTTCCAGTTCCTTTGGCCCGGTGGCCGGAACGATGCAATCCACCATAGAATTCGGGAAGGTGCAGTTCTTCTCGATCCAATCCGCAAGCTGCGGATCCGACATCCGCGCCAGCGAGACCAGCGTCTGGCGCAGGATCGCGCCATTGCCCTGCAGATTGTCGCAGCTTTGGCCTGTAAAGGGACCAAGACCCGCGTCCCGACGTTTTCCAAGGGCACTGATCATGGCCCCAAAGGCCGTGCGGGGGTGGTCCGGATGGGCCGCATCATGGCGCATGTCGGGGTGATCGGCGTTAAAGGCCTTGGTCACGGGGTCGATGTAATAGCCGCCCTCGGTCACGGTCAGGGAAACGATGCGAATGGCCGGATCCGCCATCCGGGCAATCAGGGCGGCGTTATCCTCTTGCACCGGAACGAAGCCGATCATCGCACCGACAATCTCTGCCGAGCGCCCTTTTGGATCCAGTTCGATAAGGGTCGTCAGGTAATCCTGCGCCGCAAGCCGTTGTCGCTGAGCATCATCACCGGGGCGGACCCCGGCGCCGATGATGCCCCAATCCATCGCCTCGCCTTGCTGCATCAGGCGATGCAGATACCAGGACTGATGCGCGCGGTGGAAATTCCCAAGCCCGATATGGACGATGCCGGGGGTAATGCGACTGCGGTCATAGGTAGGACGCAAGACGTCCTTCGGGACTGCATCGAGAGTGGCGTTGGACAACAGCATGTCAGCTCATCCAGTTACCGCCATCGACGTTCAACGTCTGGGCGGTCACATAGCGGGCCTCATCCGAGGCCAGAAAGACAACAGGATCGGCCACATCCCGCGGGTCGCCCATGCGCCCCAAGGGAACGGCCTCGGCCACTTCGCGCTTTTTCTGGCCTTTCGGCTTGTTTTCATAGGCGGCAAACTGTGCGTCGACCACATCCCACATGGGGGTGTCGACAACGCCAGGAGCAATCGCGTTCACGCGGATATTGTCCCTGGCCAGTTCCAATGCGAGGCTTTGGGTAATCGAGATCACGGCAGCCTTGGTCGAGCAATAGATCGCAATATTGGGCTCTCCCCGCCGTCCCGCCTGCGACGACATATTGATGATCACCCCGCCGCCGCGTTTCTTCATCGATGGCACAACCGCCTGACAGAGGAAGAGCGTGCCGCCGACGTTGACATCATATTGGCGGCGATAGTCCTCGGGCGTGATCCTGTCGAGCGAGGCCATGTTGAAGATGCCCGCGTTATTGACCAGGATGTCGATCCCGCCAGTTTCGTCCTCGATGCGAGACAGGCTGGGCGTGATCCCCCCGAAATCCGTCACATCCATCTCGACGGCCAGCCCGCCGATGGCCGTGGCGGTCTGGCTGGCATCCTCCAGACGCATATCGGCCACCACGACCTTGGCACCTTCGGCCGCAAGGGCTTCGCAAATCGCCCGACCAATGCCCCGGGCACCGCCGGTCACCAATGCGACCTTTCCCTTCAGACGTGTCATGCGATCCGCAGCCCCTGCTCGTCAAAGCGGTGAATATGCTGGGTCTGGGGCGTCAGATAGACGGTATCCCCATGTCCCACGCTCACTTCGCCGCCAGCACGCACGGTCATCGGGTCGCATCCCGGAATGCCGTGGATATGCATGAAGGTATCCGACCCCAGATGTTCCGCCACGCCGACAGTCCCCTTCCAGGTTCCTTCGGTTCGCGAGATGTCGATATGCTCGGGCCGGATGCCAATGGTCTGAGCATCATGTTTGGCAGCATCTGCGCCTTCGATCAGGTTCATCTTGGGTGAACCGATAAAGCTGGCGACGAATTTGTTCCGCGGTGCGCGGTAAAGCTCCAGAGGGCTGCCCACCTGCTCGATGACGCCCGCCTGAAGCACCACGATCTTGTCGGCCATGGTCATCGCTTCGACCTGATCATGGGTCACATAGATCATGGTGGTCTCAAGCTTCTTGTGAAGCTCGGAGATCTCCATCCGCATTCCGACCCGCAAGGCCGCGTCAAGATTGGACAGCGGCTCGTCGAACAGGAAGGCCGCCGGTTCGCGCACGATGGCACGGCCGATCGCCACACGCTGGCGCTGACCGCCGGAAAGCTGACCGGGGCGACGGTCCAGATAATCCGTCAGGTTCAATGCCTTTGCCGCGCTCTCAATGCGGCGGTTCTGCTCTTCGATCGGCATCTTGGCCATTTTCATCGGAAAGGCGATGTTCTTGCGCACCGACATATGCGGGTAGAGCGCATAGGACTGGAACACCATCGCCAGCCCGCGTCTGGCGGGGGGCAAAGCGGTGGCATCGGCGCCATCGATCTCGATGATACCAGAACTCGTGTCCTCCAGCCCGGCGATCAACCGCAGCAGAGTCGACTTGCCACAGCCTGACGGCCCGACGAACACGACGAACTCGCCATCTTCGATTTCCAGATCCAGGGGCGGAATGACCTCGACATCGCCGAATTTCTTCTGAACCTGCTTGAGCTGTATGCGTCCCATATTCTTGTTCCTTACTTCACAGCGCCGAAGGTCAAACCCCGGACAAGTTGTTTCTGGCTGAACCAGCCCATGATCAGGATCGGTGCAATCGCCATGACCGAAGCCGCGCTCAGCTTGGCGTAGAACAGTCCTTCGGGGCTGGAATAGCTGGCGATGAAGGCAGTCAGCGGCGCCGCATTCGCGGCCGTCAGGTTCAGGGTCCAGAAGGCTTCGTTCCAGGCCAGAATGATGTTGAGCAACACCGTCGAGGCAATGCCCGGAACGGCCATCGGCGTCAGGACATAGATCACCTCTTCCTTCAGTCCCGCCCCATCCATGCGCGCCGCCTCGAGGATCTCACCGGGGATTTCCCTGAAGTAGGTGTAGAGCATCCAGATGATGATCGGCAGGTTGATCATCATAAGAACGAATGTCAGCCCGGTGCGGGTATCCAGCAATCCGAAGTCACGAAAGATCAGATAGATCGGTATCAGGACGCCGACCGGCGGCAACATCTTGGTCGAAAGCATCCACATCAGCAGATCCTTGGTGCGCCGGGCCGGGACAAAGGCCATCGCCCAGGCGGCGGGAACCGCGATCACCAGTCCCAGAAGAGTCGACCCCACCGAGATCACCACCGAGTTCATGAAGTGGGTGAAATAGTCCGAGCGGGCCTGCACCGTGGTATAGCTGTCCATGGTCCATCCGGTGCCGAACAGAACCTCCAGCGGGGCCCTGATCGCATCCTCCTCGGTCTTGAACGACAGGATCAGGATCCAAAGGATCGGAAAGAACATCAGAAAGCCAAGCGTTCCGGCTATGGCGGTATTCGAAACCTTGCGGCGGTTTGTGACTGCGCGTGCCATAGGTGTTCCTCCTTATGCGTCGAGGTTCTTGCCGATCATCCGCATCAGGAAGAATGCAACGATATTGGCAAGGATGATTGCGACGACACCACCAGCGCTTCCGATGCCAACGTCATATTGCAGAAGCGACGAGACATAGATCAGGTAGGTGAGATTGGTTGTCGCCACGCCGGGGCCGCCGTTGGTGGTCACAAGGATTTCGGCGAAGATCGACAGCAGAAAGATCGTCTGGATCAGGATCACGACCGTGATGGCGCGCGACATGTGCGGCAACATGATGAACCAGAACCGGTTGAGCCAGTTCGCACCGTCCATCTCGGCCGCTTCCAGCTGTTCCTGGTCAAGCGATTGAAGTGCGGTCAGCAGGATCAGCGTTGCGAAGGGCAGCCACATCCAGGAAACGATGAAGATGATCGAGGCCATCGGAATCTGCCCGAAGAAATCGATCGGCTGGAACCCAAGTCCCTTGGCGATCTGCCCGAAGATGCCGTTCACCGGGTTCATGAACATGTTCTTCCAGACCAGGCCCGAGACCGTCGGCATGACGAAGAACGGGGCGATGACCATGATACGGATGATGCCCTGCCCGAACATCGGACGATCAAGCAAAAGCGCGAAACAGATGCCACCGACGGTCGTGATCGTCAGAACCCCGCCGACAAGGATCAGGGTATTCCACATCGCTGCACTGAAGCTGGGATCGGTAAAGAACCAGTAATAGTTCTCCCATCCGACGAAGGGCGTCTCGCCCGGCTGCAACAGGTTGTAGCGAAGGAAAGAAAAATAGACGGTCATGACCAGCGGCACGATCATCCAGCCCAGCAGCAGGATTACCGCGGGCGAGATCATCAGACGGGCCGAAGATCTGGAAGCTTTGGTCGACATTAGGTTCTCCCTCCCTGCGAAAGTTAGTGTTCAGGGAAAGGGCCTCCTCGGCTCCTTGCCACATCACTAGCGTTCAGCGGACGATATCTCGCGGGTCCAAGGCGCACGCCGGACCCGCGAGGAACGACGGTTACTTGATGTAGCCCGCCTTGGTCATTTCGCGCACAGCGAATCTCTGGCTGTTTGCCAGCGCTTCCTCGACAGTCGACTGCCCAGCCAGAGCTGCGGCGATCTGTTGCCCGACATAGTTGCCGATACCCTGGAATTCGGGAATCGCGACAAACTGGACACCGGTATAGGGGACCGGGTCGCGGGTCGGATCTGCGGGATCCACCGACAGGATCGCATCGACGATGGTCGTGGCGAAAGGTGCGGCTTCCAGGCGGCGCGGGTCTTCCTCGACCGATTTGCGCGTACCGCTTGGCACGGCCACCCAACCCTTGGTTTCACCGACTGCCTCGAAATACTCCTTGGACGTCGCCCACTTCAGGAAATCCTTGGCTGTGTCCACCTTCTGCGAGCTTGCGGGGATCGCCAGCGCCCAGGACCAGAACCAACCCGTTCCCTTGTCGGTCTCTTGCCTGGGAGCCTTGAAGAAGTCGGTCACATCGGCAACCGAAGAGGTGTCCGGGTTGCGCACATCACCGGCGGCCGAGGTCGCATCGACCCAGGTTGCGCATTTGCCGTCCTTGAACAGCGCACGGTTTTCATTGTGACCGTTCGCCGAGGCCCCCGGAGGGCCCGATTGGGTCATCAGATCGACATAGTAATGGATCGCCGCATTCCATTCGGGACTGTCAAGCTGCGGGTTCCAGTCCATGTCGAACCAATCGGCACCAAAGGCATTGGCAACGGTCCCGACGAAGGCCATGTTCTCGCCCCAGCCGGCCTTGCCGCGCTGGCATGTGCCATAGATCCCATTGTCCGGATCATGCAACTTGGCCGCGATCTCGGCAAATTCGGTATAGGTGATCTGCTCGGTCGGCACCTCGATTCCAGCCTTTTCGAAAAGATCGGTCCGGTAAAAGGTGAATGAGGTTTCGGAATAGAGCGGCACTGCATAGAGATGCCCTTCGGCGGACAGGCCGTTACGAACCAGCGGGAAGATATCCTCCAGATCGTAATCCGCATCTTCCGCGAAATCATCCAGCGGCGTCAGCCAGCCCTTGGCGCCCCAGATCGGTGTTTCATAAGCACCGATGAACATCACGTCGAAGGATCCGCCATTGGTGGCGATATCCGTCGTGGTGCGCTGGCGCAGCACGTTTTCTTCCAGCACGACCCAGTTGATCTTGTTCCCGGTGGCCTCCTCCCACATCGGGGCCAGCTCCTGCATGGTGATCATGTCGGCGTTGTTAACGGTCGCAACGGTGATTTCTTCGGCCCAGGCCGAGGCAGAAATCCCTGCGGTCAGCCCCAGCCCGACAGCCGAAGTCAGTAAAGTTCTCTTGATAGACATGGAGGCCCTCCCTTTTGGCACGTGTAAAAACTATGCTGGGACGCAGAGCCGAGTCAAGATATTTTACACGTGCAAAAACCGGGGCGATCTATCAATCTTCCAGTATTCCCGCCTAGGCCGACTCGCGAATCTTAAGACTCCCCCCCCTCAGCTTTTTGACACCATCCCCGTCACGGCCATTGCGCAGGCGGTTCACCAACAGTGACACCGCGTCACGACCGATTCCCTCGACCTCTTGTGCGACCGTGGTCAGAGCCGGAAAGATGTAACGGCTCAACGGATGATCATCATGCCCGGCAATTCGCAATCTGCCAAGCCCTTCTCCGGTTCGCGTGAAAAGACCATGGGTGGTCGCCGCACGAATGGCGCCAATCGCGACCCGGTCGTTGGCGCAAAGGATCGTCGCATCGGCATAGCGCCCCCGGCTGAAATGATCATTCATGACATCAAAGCCGAAGCGTTCGAACTCCCAGGACTCCATATGGGTCGGTGTTTCGATGACCCTGCCCTCGGCCCCGCATTCCTGCATCTTGCGGAAATAGGCATCCTGCCGCTCGACCGCATTCGAATTGAGCTTGGGCATCGCCAGAAAGACCGGAGGGGCGCCCGTCCGGCACAGGTATTCCACCATCACCCCGATACTGTCCATATTGTCGGTGCCAGCAAAATCGGCCTTCGGCAGATGACCGATGGGACGGGAATCCGCAAAGACGATGGGGAAATCACTGCCGATCTCCTTGAAGACCTCGAAATTTCCATCCGTGCCAAGAGGAGACACGATGGCCCCATCCACATTCATGGAACGCAGCTTGCGCAGCGCCTTCATTTCAGAGGTCAGATCGCCGTGCGAGCTTTGCGTGATCATCGTGAATCCCGCCTCGCGCGCGGCAACATCGATCGAATCCAGAAGGCTTGCGAAGAACAGATCCTCGAAATGGGGAATCACGACACCGATCATCCCCGTCGATTTCCGGTTCTGCCGCGTCGCCAGAAAATTGTAGACATAATCGACCTCGGCCAGGCGCTTCCTGATCTTTTCGGCCGTCGAGGGAAGCACGCTGTTCTCATCCTCGAAGAAGCGCGCCAATGTCGGCCGAGAGACCGAGATCGCCTGCGACAGTTCTTTCATCGTATGGATCCTGGGCTTGCTCATGAACTCTGCTCTCTTCTGTCGCGCTCGGTCGGGCAGGCTGTGACCAGCAGTATGACATAACTTTTGACACGTGCAAAAAGTTTATTTATACGCTATCCCGACAAGGGGAAGCGTCATGCACGAAACTGCCACCATTGCAACCGTCGGTGAAATATTGGTCGAGTTCGTATCGCACCGGAAAAATTGCGGCTTGCGCGAGATCAGCGACTATTCAGGCCCCTATCCAAGCGGCGCACCCGCCATCTTTCTTGACCAGGCGGCCAGAATGGGGGCCAGGACGGAGATGATCGGCGGCGTCGGCGATGACGGCTTCGGAAGGGCCGTGCTGGACCGGCTGACGACGGATGGCGTGGGCACGTCCGGCGTGACCGTCAGCCCCGATCACAGCACGGGCGTCGCCTTCGTCTCATATTACGACACGGGACACCGCGACTTCATCTTCCATCTGACCAATACGGCGGCGGACAGTTTTCTGCTGCCCGAGGGTCTGCTTGACCCGGCACGGACCTGCCTGCATGTTTCGGCCGCTTCGCTTGGCAATCCCGCGATGCGCGACATGATCATGACCACCCTGCGCAACGTCGATGAAGCCGGAGGCAAGATCAGCTGCGATCCCAACGCGCGCCCCGAATTGATGCGCGACGATGCCGTGCGCGAGGCCCTGACAGAGGCAATCGAGCGCAGCACCTTCCTGATGCCCAGCACAAGCGATCTGGACTTCCTGTTTCCCGATCTGTCCGAGGATGCCGCCATCGATCGCCTGCTGGCGGCCAAGGCCGAGGTCATCGTCATCAAGCGTGGTGCCCAGGGTGCCACGGTGGTCGGCAATGGCGCAAGGTTCGACTTCGCGGGGCATCCCGTCGACGAAATCGATCCGACAGGGGCCGGCGACTGTTTTGGCGGCACCTTCGTCTCGCTGATGGTGCAGGGTGCCTCGCTTGAAGAGGCCGGCCGAATGGCAAATGCCGCCGGCGCGCTGGCGGTGACCCGGCGGGGCCCCATGGAGGGCAATTCGGGCCCGGCCGAAATCGCGGCATTTCTGGAACAAAACGCGGCAGGAGACATTGCATGAGCCTGGTTCACGATCTTATTGCGCGCAATCGCGCGGGCGAAGCCATTGGGTTGCCCTGCTTCTGCACGGCGAATGAACATGTCCTGCGGGCGGTTCTGGCTTATGCGAAGAAGACCGGATTGCCGACCGTCATCGAGGCCACCTGCAATCAGGTGAACCAGAACGGCGGCTATACCGGAATGACCGCATCGGACTTCATGTCCTGGCTGAACGGCATGGCGGCCGAGATCGGCGTTCCGACCAGTCAGCTGATCCTTGGCGGCGATCATCTTGGCCCCAATCCCTGGCGCTCCGAGCCGGTCGATATCGCCATGGAAAAGGCCCGGGAACTGGTCAAGAGCTATGTTCAGGCCGGCTTCAGGAAAATTCACCTGGATGCCAGCATGGCATGCGGGGGCGAACCGAACCCCAGCTTCGAGCAGATCGCGGAACGTGCAGCCGACCTCTGCGCCGTCGCCGAGGCCCATGCGCCGGACCCTTCGAAACTGATCTACATCATTGGCACAGAGGTCCCCATCCCCGGCGGCGAAACCGAAGAGCCGGACGCCCTTGACGTCACATCCGTCGACCGCTTTCATGACACGATCAGCACCCATCGCGCCGCCTTCATGGCCCGCGGGCTGGATGCCGCATGGGAGCGGATCGTATCGGTCGTCACGCAGCCCGGCGTCGACTTTGGCCATAGTTCGATCTACCCCTTCGTTCCGGAAAAGGCCCGCCCCCTCAGCGCCGCGATCCTGACCGAGAACGGCCTGACCTTCGAGGCTCACTCGACCGACTATCAATCCACGCAGGCTCTGGCCGAACTGGTCAAGGCCCATTTCTTCTTTCTGAAAGTCGGCCCCGAGCTGACGTTCCGCTTTCGGCAGGCGGTCTGGGCGCTTGCCTCCATCGAAGATCAACTGGACGTCGATCAGCCGTCGCGCATCCGTGACATCATTGACGAACAGATGACGGCCAATCCCGGGTATTGGCAGGACTACTACGGCGGGTCCGAGGCAGAGCTACGGCTTCTGAAGACGCATAGCTACAGCGACCGCATTCGATATTACTGGGCAGACGAGAGGGTTTCGGCAGCCCTGGATCGGCTGATCAAGACCCTTGAAACCGCCCCGGCCCCGGAAACCGTGATTTCGCAAGCCTTCATGGGGCTGGAGTTCGGCGAAATACCGCGCTCTCCGCAAGAGCTGATCGAAACCCACGTGCAGCGTTGCGTGCAGCGCTACTTCATTGCAGCGGGACATGAGGCCACTTGACGGGGCTTTTCTGCCGCAAGCTGATCTGACTGCCTGCGCGATTGAAAATACCCGCTTCCGGGCACAGGAAAAAAACTGGCAAAACCTGAACTTCCGCGCTATAGGCGCGTCCATGACAGACAGCTTGCCCCCCTGCCCCGCATGTTCTTCCCCCTACACCTATGAGGCGGATGCCCTATTGGCATGTCCCGAATGCGGACATGAATGGGCACCCGGTTCAACTGACGAGGATGCCGTCGTGATCCGCGACAGCGTGGGCAATGTGCTGGCCGATGGGGACACGGTGACCGTAATCAAGGATCTGAAGGTCAAGGGATCGTCTTCCTCGATCAAGGTCGGCACCAAGGTGCGCGGCATTCGTCTGGTCGATGGCGATCACGACATCGACTGCAAGGTTCCCGGTTTCGGACAAATGGGGCTGAAGTCTCAATTCGTGAAGAAAGTGTCCGACTAGACAAGCGGCCCCATCACGCCGCGAAAGACGACTTCCCAATGTGATATCGGTGACTGCTCTCTGAAAACGAGGGCGGTCACTTTTTTCATGTTCATATGGGCGGCAGAAATCCCCCGCGGCGGATGCCCACCTGCGGCCGCCATATTCCGAGACGCGCCATCCGCCACGGATGGCCGATGGCGACAACCGCCCCTCATGGATTGCCGCAACCGGCCCCAATGCGAAGTCACCCCAACGATTATATTGGTGCGCGGCATTGAAACCAGCCATTTGACACCCATATACCATCCACATGGATGGAGAACAGCAGATGAGCAACGTCAGGCCGCTTCGGGCCAAATTTCCCGAGAACGAGAAGATCACCATCAACATGGGCTATGTCGATCTGGGCCGGATCGATCTTCTGGTGCAGGAAGGTTTCTACTCGAACCGCAGCGATTTCATCCGCACCGCGATCCGCAACCAGTTGGCCAGCCAGTCTGACACCGTTTCGAAATCCATAGAACGCCACACCATGGAGCTTGGCCTGCGCGATTATCGCGTCGCCGATCTTGAGGCTGTGCGTGCCGCCAATGAAATCCTGCATATCAAGGTCGTCGGTCTGGCGCGAATTGCCAGCGATGTAACGCCGGAACTTGCACGCGCCACGATCGGGTCGATCTCGGTCCTGGGGGCCTTGCAGGCCAGCGCCGAGGTCAAGGAAGCCCTGGCCGACCGCATCAGCTGAACAGATCTTTCAAAGGAAAACCAGATGAATGACGATTTTTCGGCAGCGATGCGGCGGGCCAGCGAACTTGTTCGCGGCGGTGACGCCGCAGGGGCCACCAGCCTGATTCAGTCATTGCTTGGCGGAGCTTCACCGACAAGTCCCGATCTCCAGGCATCAGCACCTCAGGCGCCACAAGGATTGGGCAAGGCGCTGGCAGAGCTGAAGGCAAGGATGCCGCGCGTCACCACGCCCGGTTTCACGATGCCCGGTCTTGCGACCCCTGAACCCGCGCTGCCCGAGGGCGCCCGATTTGATGGAGGCACATTCGCCTGCGCCGCAGGCAGTCGTGACTATCGCGTCTATCTGCCCCGACTTGACGGCGCGGCTCCGACAGGGCTGGTCATGATGCTGCATGGTTGCACGCAAAATCCGGTCGACTTTGCCAATGGCACCGACATGAACCGGCTTGCCGAAGAGCATGGGCTGATCATCATCTACCCGGCACAGGCGCGGGGTGCGAACATGCAATCCTGCTGGAACTGGTTCAGCCAGCGCGATCAGCAGCGCGGTGCGGGCGAGCCCGAAATCCTTGCAGGGCTGGCCTCCAGGATTCGCGAGGATCATGAGGTGCCGCATGATCGCATCTTTGTCGCCGGGCTTTCGGCAGGCGCGGCAATGGCCGTGATTCTGGGTCGCGTCTATCCCGATGTCTTCGCTGCTGTCGGGGCGCATTCAGGGCTGCCCTATGGCTCGGCCAGCGACATGCCCTCGGCCCTTGCCACCATGGCGGGCAATGCCCCTGCTTTGCCCCGCAAGGCTGAATCCACGGTTCCGATCATCATCTTTCACGGCAGTGCGGACACCACGGTCCATCCCTCCAACGGTCAGCGGATCGCGGATGACATCCGACCCTCGGGCACGGAAATACAGGACAGCGGAATGCAGGGCGGTCGACGCTTCACCCGAAGAATGGTTCTGTCCGAATCCGGCAGTTCGACCTCTGAGCATTGGTCGATCGAGGGCTTGGGCCATGCATGGTCGGGGGGCAATCCCGCCGGTTCCTATGTCGATGCCTCAGGCCCCGATGCCAGCGCCGAAATGTTGCGCTTCTTCCTCGACCTGCCCCGGAAAGGCAACTGACATGAGCCATTCACTGGTCTTTGACGCCGTATCCGAAGACAGCCCCGGCCCGAAATGGGTGGCGCGATGGCACAGATCCTGGCCTGCCTATCAGGCGTGGTTCCTCAATAGCGGTGGCGACAGCGGCCCCGATCGCGCAGCCTGCGAAAAGGCCCTGCGGCGCCATATGCCCGAACTGGTGCCGGTCCATGCAAGGCTGGTGGCGCTGGCCGGAGGATCGGACCGCGCGGCGCGTTTCCTGTCGACCTGGTGTCCTCCCAGCTATCTTGGGGGATGCTCTCTTGCCTGCGCCGTATCGGATGATGATGTCCGACTGCTGCGCAATTACGACCTGTCGCCAGATCTGAATGAGGGACTGTTGCTGCGCAGCAAATGGTGCGGCAAGCCGGTGATGGGCATGGTGGAATTTCTCTGGGGGCTGTCGGACGGCATCAATGCCGCGGGTCTCAGCATAGCCCTCGCCTATGGCGGGCGACAGGAAACCGGCCGCGGCTTCGGGATCACCACGATCCTGCGCTATGTGCTGGAGACCTGTGACACGGTGGAACAGGCACTGCGGGTCCTGCAGCGGGTGCCTTCGCATATGCCCTATAACGTTCTGGTGGCAGACGCCCAAGGCGCGGCAGCAAGTGTCGAGATCTTTGCCGGGGGCGGCGCCAAGGTTCAACCGCATCTCATCGCGACCAACCACCAGAGCGATGGCAGCCAGCCGGACCGTGCGGCTTTCACGAAAACCCATGAACGCTTCGATCACCTGGGCGAACTGTTGTCATCGACGTCCGATCCGGCACATCTGGTCCACGGCTTCACCCGCGCCCCGCTGAAACAGGATCGCTATGGCGAAGGCTTTGGCACCCTGTTCACGGCGGAATATGAGCCGCTGAAGACACGGATGACGCTGCATTGGGGCTGTGACAGATCCGTGCAAACGCTCGCCGCTTTCAAGGAGGGCCGCAAAGAAGTGCATTACAGCACGATGGCACCGGGCCCGGCCCGGAAGGATGATATCGACTGGGTCAAAATCGGCATGGATTACGCGGCTGGCCATGACATCGACTGGCGTCGCCTTGTGCCGGGATGGTGCGACGTCGCCTGAGCCGCGCCCTGCCCGGCTATGACCCTTGCGCAACCGCGGGCGGATTGGGCATCCGTTTGCCGCGCCTGGGGCGCAACAGCTTTGGCCCATATAGCAGTGCAAACCCCGCAAAGCCGATGATCCACAGCAAGGCGGACAGATGCAGCGCCGCCACCGGCACCCATGGAAGCCCGGAGATCACGCGAAGCAGGATCGAGACCAGAAGCGACAGGAAAATCGCCGCGGTTCCCGCCCCTGCCTGCAATGGATAGCCGGTATGCCCCAGGGTCGCACGGCACATCACCGCCAGTGTCATCATGCCGATCGCCCCGGCCAGCCAGACGTGGCGCGCGGCAGGGATGGACAGCAGGCCGAACTGCGCCAATCCCTCGGCCAGAAAACCAAGCGCCAGGAATCCATATGCGAGATGCAGAACCCACAGCAGCGGCTCGCCCAGAACCTGCCCACCGCACCAGCGCGACATGCGCCACAGATGCGCCGTTCCACATGACAGCATGATCCAGCGCAAGACGGCATTCTCGGGCCGGATCACGAAGGTCAGCAAAGTCAGGGCAGTCAATGCCAGCACCACGATATCGGCGCGCTGGAAACCATGGGGCAAACGCCTGGCTCCGCGCGCTGACAACCAGTTTCGGGTAAAGCTGGGGATGATCCGCCCGCCGATCAGCGCAATCAGCATCAGCGCCGAGGCCAGCCCCAGCCGCATTCCGGCATCGTCAAAGGCAATGCCGGACAGATGCGCCTCGACATGAAACAGTGCATTGCCGGCCCCGTAGCTCAGGACCAGCACGACCACCGGAAGATTGCGCCAGTTGCGCCCGCGAATGACCTCGCGCGCCAGAAAGAAGACAAGCGCAAGGACCAAGGCCAGATCCACAGCCAACACGACTGGCCATGCCAATGCCCCTGACAGGGCCATCGCCACGCGACCAGCCAGCCAGAGCAGAACCAGCACCGCCAGCCGCCCCCCCATCACCGGCAAGCGTCCGGTCCAGTTCGGCACAGCCGTCAGCACGAAGCCGGCAATGACCGCTGCAAGATAGCCAAACAGGAACTCATGCGCATGCCATGTCACCGGATCAAAACGCATCGGCAGGCTTGCCATGCCGGTCAACATGGCAAGCCAGCATATCATGGCCAATACGGCCCAAAGCGCAGCCGCAAGAAAGAACGGCCGGAACCCGTAGCAGAGCACCGACGGCCCCCGATAGTTTCGCAGCGCTTCCATGGTTCCGGACATTCTTGCCTCCTGTCAGGCAGCCAGGTTTTCATCGGCCGGGCCAAAGAACTCGTAATGGATCCGATCCACGGGAACCCCCGCCCCCGCCAGGTCCGAAACGAAATTGCGCAGGAATGGTTTTGGGCCACATAGATAGATGTCGGCTTCCTCCAGCGGGGTATTCTCGCGCAACCAGTCCAGCGTGATCCGCCCCGGATTGGCATGTTCCTCTCCGGCGAAATCTTCATAGAAGGTGGCCACCTGCGTCTTGCCATGACGCTGCGCCGCGGCGCGCACCTGCCCGTCCAGAGCGTGGCGCCTCGCGTCCCGGCTCGCATGAACATACCAGGTCGGCAGATTGCCATGTCGCGCCGAGATCTGTTCCAGCATGCTGACCATTGGCGTCAGGCCCACGCCGCCGGACAGCAACACGACCGGGCGCTCGGGCTGTTCGGGCAGATGGAAATCACCTGCGGGCGGCGTGGCCTCGATTACCGCGCCGATCTGCGCATGCTCATGCAGGAACCCCGAAGCTTCGCCATTCGGCTCACGCTTGACGGTAATGCGATAGTATTCATCATTGGGCGCGCAAGAGATCGAATAGTTGCGCTTGACCCCTGCAAGCCCTGCCTCGTCAAAGCGCAACGTCAGATATTGGCCCGGACGATGTGGCACGACCTTTCCACCGTCCTGAGGGCGCAGAATGAAGGACATGATGTCCTGTGCCTCCACCCGCCGCTCGGTCACGCTGAAACGGCGCCAATCCGTCCAGCCTCCCGGCTGCGCCATGATTTCCCTTCTGATCTGGGCTTCACGTCCCTGCAGGATCTCGGCCAGCATCCAATAGGCCTCGCCCCATGCCGTCAGGATCTCGGGCGTCGCCGCATCACCGAGTTCCTCGGCAATGGCTTCCAGCAAGGCCTTGGCGACATGGGGGTAGTGTTCGGGCAGGATGGCATAGCCGATATGCTTTTGCGCCATCCTTTCCACCGCTGGAGCCAGGGCCCCCAGATCGTCGATATGCTTTGCATAGGCCAGCACGGCATTTGCCAGCGCAAATCGCTGCGCGCCGCTTTTCTGGTTGGCCTGATTGAACAGCGCCGCGATCTCGGGGTCGCGAAACAGGCGGCGATACATGGTTTCGGTGATCCTGGGACCATGCGCCTCCAAGGCGGGAATCGTTGCTTTCACCAGAGCGACAGTTTCGGGCGAGAGGCTGGCAGACATGGGGATCTCCTTATCATGTATTTAAATTACATCTTTAATCTCCATATACATGCATTGACGATACATCTAATGTGACAAAATGAAGCTGTCCCGCTATACCGACTATGCCCTGCGCGTGTTGATCCAATTGGCGACGCAGCCTGATCGCCTGATCTCGATCAGCCAGATCGCGGCGACCTATGACATTTCGCAAAACCATCTGATGAAGATCGTGCAGGATTTGGGTCGGGCCGGATTTGTCGAAACCCAGCGTGGGCGCAACGGAGGCCTGCGGCTGGGGCGGCCCGCCGATCAGATCACCATCGGGGCGGTGGTTCGCCACACCGAAACTCAGACAGCCATCGTCGATTGCAGCACCTGCCTGATAGCACAGGGCTGCGGCTTGCCCCGCATGTTCAGCGAAGCACAGCAGGCGTTCCTGGCCGTTCTGGACCGCTATCGCCTGTCTGATGCGGTGATGAATTCAGACGAGTTGATGGGCATGTTCCAGGCGGGCGAACAGCAGATCAACCTTCGCCAACCGTGACTGCTTGCCGGTCAGCGGCGCCAAGCCGCGCCAGTTCTCCGGCCAGATCCTGACAAAGCTGGTTCATGCGTTCCGGGTCGCTCTCTCGCTGTGCCTGGATCTTGAGTCCGAAAATATAGGTCTGCAGGCGACGGGCTACCCGCTCTGGCTCCAGCGACTGCGGCAGCTCACCGGCGTCCTGCGCTGCACGCACGGCTTCTGTCAGTGACTGTTGCACGCGGTCAAGATGCGTTCTGACAATATCACGCAGTTCGCCTTCCTGACTGACCTCCAGCAGCGACTTCACCAACATGCAGGCCGTGGAAGGCTTGTCGCGAGGCGTCAGATCGGCCAGCGACAGAAGCTGCTTCTGCAAGCCGGTCAGCGCCGAATCCGCCCCGCTGACCGTCGCCTGCATGTCATCGGCCATGCGCGCGGCATATCGGTCAAGCGTAGCGCGAAACAGCGCCTCCTTGCTTTGAAATGCGGCATAGATCGAACCCGGTTTCATCCGCAGGGTCGTCTCGAGATCCTTCAGCGAGGTGGCATGATAGCCCTTGCGCCAGAACAGCGTCATGGCGGCGTCCAGCGCCTGTTCCCGATCATATGAAGGTGTGCGTGCCATGGGACACAGTTATAGCCCCCTTCGCCGCGCCGGGACAGCCCTTCGACACGCATTTGTGAGCGATTGCTCAAATTAATTATTGAGTGATCGCTCATTATATGCGAGTGACGGCACATCCAATGAGAAAGCAAGGCCAGACCATGACCGATTTTCAGCGCTATGACGCCACCAATGCACCGGAAGCCTCGCTTCCGCTGATCGAGAAATCGCAGAAGGCTTTTGGCCGCCTGCCCGGCCTGCATGCCGTGATGGCGGGCTCGCCTGCCCTGCTGGAGGGCTATCAGGTCCTTCACCGGCTGTTCGCCGAAGAAACCGCCTTTGACGCTGATGAAAAAACCGTCGTCTGGCAGACCATCAACGTCTATCACGAATGCCATTACTGCGTTCCCGCTCATACCGGGATTGCCAAGATGATGGGCGTCAGCGACGAGATCTCGAACGCCCTGCGCGATGAAACGCCCCTGCCCAACGCCAAGCTGGAAGCGCTGCGCGACTTTACGCTTGCCATGCTGGACAGCCGCGGCAACCCCAGTGAAGAGCAAATGCAGGCATTCCTGGACGCCGGTTATGAACAGCGTCACGTTCTGGACATCATTCTGGGCCTTGCCCAGAAGGTAATGAGCAATTTCACCAACCATGTCGCACAGACGCCGGTGGATGAGGTGATGCAGAAATTCGCCTGGACCAGAAAAGCCTGAAACCCTGATCTCTGAACAACATTTCAAGGCCGGCGGCAAAACCGTCGGCCTTTGTCATTGCGCTTGGTGAAATACGATTGATTCGCGACATCACTGCAATGAATTTGCAATCGCTGTCCCGGTTTCCTGCCGGGAACTCATGCTCCACCGCCCTGAAACACTGGGAGGAAAATCAGCTTCCCTCGCAGGAATCTGCCCGTCCTGAGCACGCCCAGATGCTTTATTGCAACCGGTTGCATTATGTGGCAAGGTCTCCGACAGCGAACGGGTAAGCTGGACAGCGCCTCTCTTCCTTTTGGGGGCAAGGCGCCACGACAGCCGGGGACGATCGCGAACAAAAGGTGGAGGAAAAGCGTGATGAAAACCCTTATCGGCGCCAGTGCCGTTGTTCTGGCCATGACTTCGGCCGCGCATGCCGAAAAGATCGGCGTGACCATGGCGGCATTCGACGACAACTTCCTGACCGTGCTGCGCGCCGGCATGCAGGAACACGCAGCAGAACTTGATTCCGAATTGCAGCTGGAGGACGCCCAGAACGAAGTCGGGAAGCAGCTGAACCAGATCCAGAACTTCGTTGCCAGTGGCGTGGACGCCATCATCGTGAACCCGGTGGACACCGACGCCACCATCCCGATGACCCAGCTTGCCGAACAGGCCGGCATCCCGCTGGTCTATGTCAATCGTGAACCCGTCAACCTGAAACAACTGCCCGCGAACCAGGCCTATGTCGGCTCTCAGGAGATCGAGGCCGGCAACCAGCAAGGCCAGCACGCCTGTGAACTGCTGAAAGCCATGGGCAAGAGTGAAGCAAATGTCGCCATCCTGATGGGCGATCTGTCCAACCAGGCCGCCCGTCTCAGAACGCAGGGCGCGGAAGACGTCTTTGCCACCGATGAGTGCAATTTCATCAAGGTCGTCGAGAAACAGACCGCAATGTGGCAGCGCACGCTGGGGTCGGACATGGTCACCAACTGGCTTTCCACCGGACTGCAACTTGACGCGATCCTGGCCAATAATGACGAAATGGCCGTTGGTGCGGCACAGGCCCTGCGCAATTCCGGCGCGGATTTCGACCAGATCGTCGTCGCCGGTGTCGACGGCACCCTTGATGCCAAGGCCATGATCCAATCCGGCGAAATCGATCACACCGTCTTTCAGGACGCGGTCGGCCAGGGCTATGGCGCTGTCGAAGCCGCAGTCGGCCTGGCCCGCGGCGAAGAGGTCAAGCAGATCACCTATATCCCATTCCAGCTGATCACCCCCGAGAACCTGGATCAGTTCGCATCGAGCAACTGATCGGGACTTGATCCGTCGGCAGGGCTGCAAGGGCCCTGCCGGCTTCAAGGGGACGGAATCACCAAGGGAGAAAGAGGATGCTTGACGCAGGCGTTGAACCCGCACGCGAAAGTTTCAAAGGGGAATTCATTCTGGAGGTGGACCACGTCCGCAAGGAATTCCCGGGCGTCGTCGCGCTGGATGACGTGCAGTTGCGCATCAGGCCAGGCAGCGTACATGCGCTGATGGGGGAAAACGGTGCAGGGAAATCGACGCTGATGAAGATCATCGCCGGTATCTACAGCCCCGATCGCGGTGAAGTGCGCTTTGCCGGAAAACCATTGAACATCCGCACCCCGATTGACGCATTGAATTCGGGGATCGCGATGATCCATCAGGAACTGAACCTGATGAATTCCATGACCGTCGCGGAAAATGTCTGGATCGGACGCGAACCGCGCAATGGCTTTGGCCTGATCGACCACGCCAAGATGAACCGCATGGCTGCCGATCTGTTCGCCGATCTCAACATCAAGCTGAACCCCCGGGCGATGGTCGGCGATCTGACCGTTGCCCAGAAACAGATGATCGAGATCGCCAAGGCGGTGTCATATAATTCCGACGTGCTGATCATGGACGAGCCGACTTCGGCCATCACGGAAAGCGAAGTCGAACATCTGTTCCGCATCATTCGCGATCTGCGCGCCAAGGGTGTCGGCATCGTCTATATCACCCACAAGATGGACGAGCTGTTCGAGATCGCTGACGAGCTGACCGTGTTCCGAGACGGCAAATACATCACGACCGTCAAGGCGACCGATGTGACACGCGATGACATCATCACCATGATGGTGGGCCGCGAGATCACCGACATGTTCCCCAAGATCGACTGCGAGATCGGCGAGGTCACGCTGGAGGTTCGCAACCTGAGCCGCGAAGGGCAGTTCAGGGACGTCAGCTTCCAGCTCCACAAGGGCGAGATCCTCGGCGTGGCCGGACTGGTCGGATCAGGTCGTTCCGAAGTGGCCGAATCCGTCTTTGGCATGCATCCCGCCGATTCCGGCGAAATCCTGATTGACGGCAACCCTGTCGACATCCGCAATCCGGGCGAGGCAATGCGCCACGGCATGGCCTTCCTGACCGAGGACCGCAAGGAAAGCGGCTGCTTTCTGATCCTCGACTGCCAGGAAAACGTCCAGATGGCGCTTCTTGCGCAGGGCAAGGCCGACCGTTTCGGTTTCATTGACGGGCGCAGGGTCGAAGGTCTGGTGCAGGAATACATTCAGAAACTGCGCGTCAAGACACCGGGACTGGCCGAAACCGTGCAGAACCTGTCGGGCGGCAACCAGCAAAAGCTGTTGATCGCGCGCTGGCTGCTAACCAATCCCAGCATCCTGATCCTCGACGAGCCGACCCGCGGCATTGACGTCGGGGCCAAATCCGAGATTCACCGCCTGATCACGCAACTGGCCGCACAGGGGGTGGCGATCCTGATGATTTCATCCGAACTGCCCGAGGTTCTGGGCATGTCGGACCGGATCATGGTCATGCACGAAGGCCATGTCAGCGGTTTCCTGGATCGGTCCGAAGCCGATCAGGTCAGCATCATGCAGCTTGCGGCGAAGTAAGCGGGAGGAAAATTTTCGATGACGACGACAGATATCAATACGGCGCAAGCGGTGCGCAAGACTCGCCGGATGCCGGCCGAAGTGAACATTCTGCTGGTTCTGGTAGGGATTGCGCTTCTTTTCGAAATCCTGGGCTGGATCTTTCAGGGCCAGTCATTTCTGGGCAACATGGCACGCCTGAAGATCATGATCCTGCAGGTCTCGGTGATCGGAATCATCGCGGTCGGCGTGACACAGACCATCATCACCGGCGGCATTGACCTCAGCTCGGGATCGCTGGTCGGCGCGGTCGCCATGGTGTCGATGTCTCTGGCACAGACTGGCGCCTATGGACTGGACCGCGTGCTCTACCCCGGCCTGACGGACCTGCCGGTCATCATTCCGGTCGCCGTGGGTCTGCTGGTCGGTCTGGCCGCAGGTTTCGTCAACGGCTGGCTGATCGCCTATACAAAGATCCCCCCCTTCATCGCCACATTGGGGATGATGGTCGCTGCCCGCGGTTTCGCGAAATGGTACACCAAGGGCGCTCCGATCTCTTTTCCGACGGAATCCTTCGCCTTTATCGGCTCGGGGATGATGCCGGTACTGATCTTCGTGATCGTGGCAGTCATCTTCTACATCCTGATGAAATATACCCGTTACGGCAAATTCACCTATGCCATCGGTGCCAATGAGGTCGCCGCGCGGGTTTCGGGCATCAATGTCGAACGCCAGAAGGTCAAGATCTACATGGTTGCGGGCCTGCTGTCGGGTCTGGCCGCCATCGTCGTGGCCGCACGTGGCCAGACCGCCCAGGCGGGCATGGGCCTGATGTATGAGCTTGATGCCATCGCCATGGCCGTCATCGGGGGCACATCGCTGACCGGGGGACGGGGTTCGATCCTCGGCACGGCCATCGGCATGGTGATCTTCGGCGTGATCATCTCGGGATTCACCTTCCTGCGGCTGGACGCCTATTATCAGGAAATGATGAAGGGCGTGATCATTGTCGCGGCAGTCATCGTGGATACCTATCGCCAGAAAAAGGGCAGCAAAAGCTGACGACCAACGCGCCGGGGTTCGCCCCGGCGTTTATCATTCCCGCGAATTCATGAGATGGAGGAGACCATGAAGAAACACACTACCGCCATGGCATTGGCCACCGGACTTTCCCTGCTGGCAACAACAGCCCTTGCAGATACCCGCATCGGCGTTTCCATGACCAGCTTTGACAACCCTTTCCTGACCATTCTGCTGAATGGCATGAAGGAAGAAGCGGCCAAGCATGATGACCTGGAGCTGATCCTCGAGGATGCACAACTCGATGTGCCGCGCCAGTTCAATCAGGTCGAGAACTTCATCGCCAATGGACTTGATGCAATCATCGTCAATCCGGTCGATGGGGCGGCCTCGCTGCGCATGACGCAGGCGGCGCTGGATGCAGGCGTTCCGATTGTCTACGCCAATCACCCCCCTGCCGAACACGCCAATATGCCCGCCGGGTCGGCCTTTGTCGGCTCGAATGAGGTCGAATCCGGCACCATGCAGACCGAAGCTGTCTGCGAGATGCTGGGAGGCAGTGGCAATATCCTCGTGCTTGTCGGCGCGCTGGAAAACGAATCCGCCATTGTTCGCACCAAGGACATCGAGGACGTGATTTCAAAGGAACCCTGCACCGGCATGAAGATCCTCGACAAGCAGGTCGCCAACTGGAACCGCACGCAGGGTGCCGATGTCACCGCCAATTGGCTGACGACCGGCATGGAATTCGACGCGATCATTGCCAACAATGACGAAATGGCCATCGGCGCCATCCAATCACTTAAATCCGCGGGCGTGCCGATGGATGATGTGATCGTCGCGGGCATTGACGCCACGCCCGACGGGCTGGCCGCCTTGCAGGCGGGGGATCTGGATGTGACCGTCTTCCAGAACGCGCGTCGTCAGGGCATCGAATCCGTCAAGGCGGCGCTGGACATGGCCGCGGGCAAAGAAGTCCCCGGCAATATCTGGGTTCCCTTCGAGCCGGTCACCTTGGAAAACATCGCTGACTTTCAGTAATCCATAGGGCGACGAAGCCTCACCTCCCGCTTCGTTCCCGAATGGTGGCGGCCCGTTCCGGATATCACCGGGCGGGCCGTCTTCATTCCTGCTGCCCGCTTGTAATGGATGTCGGGCTCATCCCCGATCGATACGCGGGGCACCATACTGTCCATGCATGAAAAAGGGGGCGCAGAGCGCCCCCTTGTCAGTTCGATGCCACCGGGATGTCAGCGGAACATCGGTGGGCGGGCATCGACCCAGGCACCACCCTGTTTGGCCGAATCCACCGAGTAATGCACCGCGGCCATCGAGCGAACACCATCCGCGGCCACCGGCAGGCTGTCACGGGCTTGCCCCTGAATCGCATCTGCCAGATCGCAATAGATGTTCGCCACGGCCATCGGGAAGCCCTCGGGGTGGGCAATCGCCACGCGCGACAGGCGGGTTGCCTCATCATACAGACCGCCCTCACCCTTCTCGATGATCTGCGTGCGCCCGCCAACGGGCGTATAGATCAACTGGTTGGGCTGCTCCGAGAACCAGCGCAAGCCACCGGTTTCCCCGAAGACCTGAATCTCGAAGCCATGCTGACGGCCGATGGCCACCGATGACGTCCACAACCGGCCGACGGTGCCGCGCGACATGCGGAAATTGACCATGGCATCATCTTCCAGCTCGCGGCTGGCAATGCAGGACGCGAAATCCGCCGACAGGGTCTCGACCTCGTCATTGCAGATAAAGCTGGCCATATGCAGCGCATGGATGCCGCAATCGGCAAACTGGCCGGAAACTCCGGCCATCGCCGGATCATAGCGCCAGCGCACACGCGGATTGTCGGCATCCGTCGCATCGCCGTGATGGCCGTGGCTGAAGGCGGTGACGACCAGACGCACCTTGCCGATATCGCCATTGGCGACCATGGCCCGCGCCTGGCGCACCATCGGATAGGCCGAATAGCAATAGTTCACGGCGCAGATCTTGCCGGTCTTTTCCGAGATCCGGACAAGTTCCTCGCCCTCTTCGACGGTCACTGTCATCGGCTTTTCGCAAAGCACGTTGAAGCCGGCTTCCAGGAATGCCTTCGAGATCTCGAAATGGGTCGAATTCGGCGTCGCCACCGTGACCAGATCGACGCGATCTTCGCGGTCGCGCTCTCCCTGCAGCATTTCCTTCCAGTCACCATAGGCACGATCTGCCGCAACGCCCAGACGCTGTGCATATTCACGCCCGACCTCGGGGCGATGGTCCAGGGCTCCGGCGGCCAGTTCGAACCGCCCGTCAGCCAATGCGCCAAGACGATGTGCCGGGCCGATCTGGCTGCCTTCGCCGCCGCCGATCATGCCCCATTTGAGTTTGGTCATGAGAACGCCTTTCCTAATGACGGATCACTTGAATCCGATCGATTCCAGATATTGACGGTTCAGGATCGAATCCTCCATGGGCGTCACATCCATGGTCGGATCGCAATCCTGTTCGACGGTGCACCAGCCTTCAAAGCCTGCATCCAGCAAGACCTGGCGCACGGCCGGGAAGTCGACATCCCCCTGCCCCAGCTTGCAGAAGATTCCCTGTCCGCAGGCGTCATAGAATCCGGTCCGCTTGGCGATGACATCCGCCTTCACCTTGGGGTCGATATCCTTGAAGTGCATGTAGGAGATCCGGTCGACGTGGCGCTTCATGAAGGCCACGGGATCGAAGCCCGCATAGGAATGGTGGCCGGTGTCAAAGCAGATCTTCAGGATCTTCTCGTCCACTTCGGAAAGCAGGCGCTCCAGCTCGGGTTCAAAGTCGATGAAACCTGCCGCATGTGCGTGGATGCCGACGGTCAGCCCGTATTCCTCGGCACCGATCCGGGCCGATTCCGCAATCCGGTCGCGGAAGGCAACCCATTCTGCCTTGTCCATCTGTTCGGCCTCATCCGCGCGACCGGCGGTCGGCGCACGGCGTGGCGAGATGGAATCGATCAGCACCATGTTCTTGGCGCCATGGGCTTTCAGCGCCTTTGCCGTGCGATGCGTGGCGTCCAGAACGTCATCCCAGGCTTCGGGATCGTGATAGGGGCGGAAAACCACCCCGCCGATCAGTTCCAGACCATATTTGTCCAGCGCCTCGCCCAGAATGGCCGGATCTTCGGGCATATAGCCGACGGGACCAAGCTCGATCCCCTTGTATCCGGCTTCGGCGCATTCGCGCAGAACGGTTTCCCAGGCCGGGTTGCGGTCGTCATTTGCAAATTCCACACCCCATGAACAGGGGGCGTTTCCGATACGAATAGTCATGTCGTGCCTCTCAGAAGCTCGGTTTCAGATTAAAGATCCTGCCATGTCCGGCTGCGTGCCGATTCGATGGCGGCATGAATGACGCGCACGACATCCAGCCCGTCGCGGAAGGTCGGCCAGCGCGGCGTCCCCTCTGCGATCGCCTCGAGGAAATCCTTGGCCTCGATGATGATCTGATCCTGATATCCGGTGCCATGCCCCGGCCCCAGGCAAAAGGGGCGATAGTCGGGATGGGCCGGACCGGTCAGAATCTTGGTATATCCACGCTCGGCTTCGGGACCGGTTGCACGGTACAGCCACAGGGAATTCTGATCCTCTTGATCGAAACGGATCGCGCCCTTGGTGCCGTGGATTTCATAGGCATAGCCCATCTTGCGCCCGGTCGCGATGCGGCTGGAATGCAACTGCCCCATGGCGCCATTGGCGAAACGGACCATCATCTGCACCTGATCGTCATTGGTCACCTTGCCGCCCGGACGTTCGTGATGAACGGTCTCAAGCTCGGCCACCAAGGATTTGATCGGCCCCATCAGCGCCAAAGCGGCATTCAGCATGTGCGGCGCCAGATCTCCGATCGTGCCATTGGCCATGCCCTCGGTCCGCCAGGTCGCCGGAGACTCGGGGTCGGACAGGAAATCCTCGGCATTTTCACCACGGAACCAGGTGATTTCGCCGATCGCACCTTCGCGCAGCAATTGCCTTGCATATTGGCTGGCCGGAGTACGGATGTAATTGTACGCGACCATATTGACCTGACCGCTGGCCTCGGCAGCGGCGACCATGGCCTCGGCATCGGCCAGCGACGCCCCCATCGGCTTTTCGCACATCACCGGCTTGCCCGCGGCAAAGGCCGCCTCGGCAATCTCGCGATGCAGTTTCTGCGGGGTCGCAATGATGATCGCGCCGACCCTGGGGTCGTCGATCACCTCGCGCCAGTCGGCCGTGGCGCGCTGATAGCCAAAAGCCTTGCGATAGCGTTCCGCCGATTCGGCGCTGGTCGCGGCGATCATTTCCAGACGTGGTCGCAACCGCGTGTCGAAAACGGCCCCGACAGCAGCCATGGCGACAGAATGGGCCTTGCCCATGTAGCCGCCGCCAATCATGCCAATCCCAATATCTGTCATTCGAATCCGCTCCTCCTCAGATTCAGTTTGCAACCGGTTGCAAAAGTTGTATCCTCATGCCCGGGATTGCGCAAGCGGCAATCGTTCCGGCGCCGCATGCAAAGCAAAATAGGGATGGAGACATCATGACAGACAGGACGTATCGTCTGACGACGGCTCAGGCCATCGTGCGCTGGTTGGCAAATCAGTTCATCGAGATCGACGGCGAGGAGTATCGCCTGTGCGGCGGCGGCTTTGGCATCTTTGGCCACGGCAATGTGACCTGCCTGGGCGAAGCGCTGTATGAACATCGCGAAGAACTGCCGCTGTATCGTGGTCAGAACGAACAAAGCATGGGTTTCGCCGCAGCGGCCTATGCCAAGCAATGGCTGCGCCAGCGCTTCATGCTCTGCACCGCCTCGGCCGGCCCCGGCACATCGAACCTTGTGACCTCATCGGCGCTGGCACATGCCAACCGCCTGCCCATGCTGATGCTGTGCGGCGATGCCTATGTCACCCGCCTGCCCGATCCGGTGCTGCAGCAGATGGAAAATTTCAACGATCCGACCTTCGGCGTGAATGACGCGTTCCGGTCGGTCACCCGCTATTGGGATCGAATCACCCATCCGGCGCAGATCCTGAATTCGCTGCCCAATGCACTGGCTACCATGCTGGACCCCGCTGACTGCGGCCCGGCCTTCATCGGCCTGCCGCAGGACGTGCAGGGCTGGGCCTATGACTACCCCGAGGAATTCTTCGCCAAGAAGGTCCACCGGATTCGCCGCCAGGCACCCGACGAGGCCGAAATCGCCGATGCCGTCGCCCTGCTGAAAACAGCCAAACGTCCGGTGATCATCGCTGGCGGTGGTATTCAGTATTCCCGTGCGGTTGCCGAGCTGACCGAATTTGCCGAAACGCTGCAGATCCCCGTGGTCGAAACCATTGCGGGCCGCGCGAACCTTCTGGCCACCCATCCGCTGAATATCGGCCCGGTCGGCGTCACCGGCTCGGATTCGGCCAATGCCGTCACCGAACGCGCGGACGTGGTCCTCTGCGTCGGAACGCGGCTGCAAGATTTCACGACCTCTTCCTGGACCGGCTTTGCCGGGGATGCGAAGCTCATCTCGCTGAACGTCGGGCGTCATGACGCGGGCAAGCACATGTCGATGCCGGTGGTGGGTGACGCGCGCCTGGGCCTGACCGCGCTGCAGGCCGCCGCTGCGGACTACCGTGCCCCTGCCGATTGGGTCGCCTTTGCACAGGATCAGCGCAAGGAATGGGACGCCTATGTCGCGGACAACACCGCGATCGAGGGTCGGACGAACTCCTATGCGCAGGCCATTGGCGTGGTGAACGCGCTTTGCGATCCGCGTGACCGCATCGTGACCGCATCCGGTGGCCTGCCTGCCGAGGTGACCGCCAACTGGCGCACGCTGGACATCGGCACCGTCGATGTCGAATTCGGCTTTTCCTGCATGGGCTATGAAATCGCCGGCGGTTGGGGGGCACGCATTGCACAGGCCGAACGCGAGCCCGAGCAGGACACCATCGTCATGGTCGGCGACGGAGCCTATATGCTGATGAATTCAGACATCTATTCGTCGGTTCTGACGCGCAAGAAGATGATCGTGCTGCTGCTGGACAATGGCGGCTGGGCGGTCATCAACAAGCTGCAGAACAATACCGGGAATGAAAGCTTCAACTGCCTGTATGAAGATGCGCCGACCATTCCCGAACCCTTCGACGTCGATTATGAATCCCATGCCCGCGCCATGGGGGCCATTGCCGAAACCGTCTCTGATGCCAGCGAACTGGCCGAGGCATTCAAACGCGCAAAAGCTGCCGACCGGACCTATGTGATCTGCATGAAGGTCGAAGCCTATGGCCGCTGGACCGACAAGGGACATGGCTGGTGGGAATGCGGCACGCCCGAGGTCTCGAACAGCGAACGTGTCCGCGCCGCCCATGATGACTGGGAATCCGGTCGCGTCGCGCAACGGAGAGGTGTGTGATGAACGCCCTGATCGACGCAATCCGCAAGAACAGCTTTCTGGTCTTCGGGAGGGCGGGCATGGACATGTTCGCCACCCCGGAAGGCACGAAAAGCGAGCATGCCGAGAGTTTTCGCGCTGATCTGGGTGGCTCTTCGGCCAATATCTGCGCCGGGCTGTGCAAGCTGGGTGCCGAATCGGCGCTGGTGACCTCGGTTTCCGATGATGCAGTCGGGCGGTTCTGCCTGAACCGGCTGCGCCACTACGGTGTCGATACCCGTTACATCCGCTCGATCGGCGGGGAATACCGGACCTCTCTGGCGGTCTATGAAAGCTGCATCGAGGATTTTCAGAACGTGATCTATCGCAACAACGCGGTGGATTTTCAGGTCACGAATGAAGATGTCGACCAGCCTGATTACGCCGCATTCGGTGCGCTGATCACCGCTGGCACGGTCTTTGCGGCGCAGCCCTCACGCGGATCGACCTTCCGGGCCTTTGAAAACGCCCGCAAGGTCGGCATGCCGGTGATCTTCGACATCGACTATCGGCCCTATTCCTGGGTTTCGGCCCAGGACGCCGCCGAGGTTCTGTCGCGCGCCGGTGATGAAAGCGATCTGATCGTCGGCAATGATGAGGAATTCGGCTTCATGGCCGGCGACATGGACAAGGGGCTGGAAAAGGCGCGCGAGCTTGCCCGCCGCCCCGGTCGGATCGTCATCTACAAGATGGGCCAGCACGGCGCGATCACCCTGGCCGATGGACAGGAGATCCGCACCGGCATCTATCCCGTCACCGCCGTCAAGCCCAATGGCGCGGGCGACAGCTTCATGGCTGGCTTGCTGGCCGGGCTGGCCGAAGGTCGCGACCTGCGCGAGGCGGTGCTGCGTGGCTCGGCCTGCGCCTCGATCGTGGTCTCGCAGCCGGGTTGTGCCCCGGCGATGCCGACGACCGCCGAACTGGAAAATTTCCTTGCTACACATCCGGGCCCCACAGCGGCCTGACGAAAGGGCAACACATGCATATCCCCCCCTATGACAACCAGAACAAACCCATCGTCGATGTCGAAGACTCGCTGGTGCCGTTGAACTATTTCAACATCGTCAAGCTGAAGAAGGGCGAGGCCTTCGAATACAGCGTGCCGGGCTATGAAACCTGCATCGTTCCCGCCACGGGCACCGTGGATGTGGACGTCGAGGGCGTGGCCTTCCCGTCCCTGGGCAATCGCGGTGTCGATGTCTGGGACGGAGAGCCGGAAGGTGTCTATGTCCCCGTCGGTGCCAAGGCCCAGATGGTCTGCACCTCGGATGAGACCGAAGTCTTCATTGCCGGTGCCAAATACGACAAGGTCCTGGATCCCTTCGACGTTCGCGCCGACGGCATCGACCTGGTGCAATACGGCAGCGATGACACCAAGACCCATCGCAAGATCAAGCATATCCTTGGCCAGAAACAGCATGACAAGGTCGGCCGGCTGCTGGTGTCGGAACTGTTCACCGTCGGTCAGGGTGGCTGGTCGGGTTTTCCCTCGCACAAGCATGACACCGACCGCCTGCCGCTGGAAACGCGGCATGACGAGACCTACAACTTCCGCTTCCGGCCCAATCACGGTTCCGGTCTGCAGATGCTGCAGCGCGAAGACAATCTGCCCGGAGACGCCTATCACATCGTCGACGGCTCGACGATCAAGCTGGACAAGGGCTATCATCCCTGCTGCGCCCTGCCCGGCTATGAGATGTATTACTTCACCATCCTTGGCGGTCTGTCACAGCGTTCGCTGGTGCAATACTTCCAGCCGACCCATGCCTATCAGGTTGAAACGATCCCCGGGATCAAGGACATGGTGGCAAAGTTCAAATGACGCTGGCAACGCTTTCAGATGTATTGCAACCCGCGCTCGGGGGCGGCTATGCCGTCGCCGGGCTGGTTACCCTCGGCTGGGAAGAGATGCGCGCCTATGTCGCCGCCGCCGAGGCCGAGAACTGCCCGGTCATCCTTCAGGCCGGACCGGGCTGTCGCGCGCATACGCCGCTGCCCGTTCTGGGACGGATGTTCACCTATCTGGCCGAGAATGCCAGCGTCCCGGTCGTGGCGCATCTTGATCACGGCTATACCCATGAGGAATGCCGCATCGCGCTGGATTGCGGTTTTTCCTCGGTGATGTTCGACGGATCGCGCAAGCCTCTGCAGCAGAATATCGACGAAACTGCGGCGATTGCGCAGATGGCCCATGAAGCGGGTATTTCCTGCGAAGGAGAAATCGGCTTTGTCGGTTATTCCGGAGGCGAGGCCTCGGCGGGAACCGATCCGGCCGAAGCGGCGCGCTTTGCGCGGGAAACCGGCGTCGATGCCATGGCGATCTCGGTCGGAAACACGCATCTTCAACAGGAAAGCGGAGCTGGCCTGGACGAAGAGCGCATTCGGGCCATCGAGGCCGTGACCGAGGTGCCGCTTGTCATCCATGGCGGGTCCGGCGTGCCGGATGAGCAGCGGCTGAAGCTGGCGCGCACATCGCGGATCTGCAAGTTCAATATCGGGACCGAGCTGCGCATGGCCTTTGGTGCCGCATTGCGCGAGGCGGTGAACCGTGATCCGACCCGTTTCGATCGGGTGTCGATCCTGTCAGAGACCCATGACCCGGTGGTCGCCGCGACCCGGCACGTGCTGCGCACGATGAAAGCCTGATACTGGCGAAAGACGGATCCGGCCGGAAGTTTCGGCCGGATCCCGGACGCTGGCTGCCGATTGCGGCATGATGCCCTGTGGCGCGAGGCCGGAATGACCCGGCCCCGGCGCAAACATCAGATCATGTTCAGGGCGGATTTGTACATTTCCAGAAGTGCCTCTTCTTCCGCGATATCGTCGCGGTCGCGTTTGCGCAGGGCGACGATCTTCTTCATGACCTTGGTGTCATAGCCGCGCGCCTTGGCCTCGGCCATCACTTCCTTCTGGCGTTCGGAGATATCCTTCTTTTCAGCTTCCAGTTGCTCGAACTGCTCGATGAACTGGCGAAGTTCATCGGCGGCAACGCCGTAGCTGCGATCTTCCGACATGGTTTCCTGTCCTTTCCTTCGTTTCCGGGCCTGCCCATATGCGGTCAGACTGTTAGGCTCTCTTGTTCCCGTGCGCAATCGCGGCTAGGCCCTTCTGGCTGGAACATGACAGAAAGACATAGGCCAACATGACTGTTTTTGACTGGGTGATCTGGGGTGGCGCCGCGCTGACCATTGCGGGATTGCTTGCCCTGATCTGGTGCATCGTCACCGTCGCCAAGGCGCGCCGTGCCGGGTTGGACGATGCGCAGTTGCGCGTACGCATGCGCGGGGTTCTGGCCGTCAACATGGGCGCGCTGGCCGCTTCGATGATTGGCTTGATGCTGGTTGTCATCGGAATCGTGCTGGGCAAGTAGGCCCGCCGAGGCAGATCGCGGATGGCAGGGCAGCACGCATATCTGCAACAGAATTCGCGGCGCGACGATCAAACCATCGAATCCGGGGATATTGTCGCGACAACGGCTTGACTTATCTGCGGCATTCGCCCATTTGACCCCTAGTCGACACCGTTGCCGCGTGAGCAGCCGCGAGAAATTTCTTGCAGGTGTCACAATCAATCCAGTTTCCCATTCACGCGGGGAGGCTTGCGGACATCCTCGTCGTATCGGGTCCGCATCCCTGTGTTCGCCGCGCCTTGATGCGTGGCAGTGACCCTGCATCCGGTACGAGGGATGTCGGGATGAAAGATCTTATGGAACAGAAGAATTCCCGCCGCCGCCCCGCTCGTGGCAGCAACAGCCCGAAGCGTAGCCAACCCCTGAACAACATGCGCGCCAATGAAGGCCGCAAGGCACCCGCGCGTGATCCGCTGCCCACGGGCGCATTCGCAGATATGGGGATCGATCCGCGCATCAATGCGAATATCGCCGCATTGGGGCTGAATCAGCCCACGCCGATCCAGGAAAAGGGCATTCCGGCCATCGTGGAAGGTCGCGATGTTCTGGGCCTTGCCCAGACCGGCACGGGCAAGACGGCAGCCTTCGGACTGCCGATGCTGACCCGCCTGATCAAGTTCGGCAAGAAACCCGATCCCAGGACCTGCCGCGCGCTGATCCTCGCACCGACGCGCGAACTGGCAACCCAGATTGCCACCAATATCGACGCCTATGCCGAAGGCACGCCGATCCGCAGCTTTCGTGTTGTGGGCGGTGCCTCGATCAATGTGCAGACCGAACGTCTGTCACGGGGCGTCGATGTGCTGATTGCAACGCCGGGCCGTCTGATGGACCTGATCGAGCGTCGCGCCATCAGCCTGGAAGCAACGACTTACCTGGTGCTGGACGAGGCCGATCAGATGCTGGACATCGGCTTCATCCACACGCTGCGCAAGATCGCACGGATGCTGCCTCGTGAACGGCAGACGTTGATGTTTTCGGCCACCATGCCGAAGCTGATGTCGGAACTGTCGGACACCTATCTGACCAATCCGGTCAAGGTTGCCGTCAACCCTCCGGGACAGGCCGCCAAAAAGATCGAACAGGGCGTTCATTTCGTCTCTCAGGGAGACAAGGCCACCCTGCTGGCGGAATATATGTCAAAGCACACCGGCGAACTGGCCATGGTCTTTGGCCGCACGAAACATGGTTGTGAAAAGCTGACCAAACTGCTTGACAAATGGGGCTTTGCGGTCGCCGCGATCCACGGCAACAAGAGCCAGGGGCAGCGCGAACGCGCGCTGCAGGCGTTCCGCAACGGCGAAACCAAGGTTCTGGTTGCCACCGACGTGGCGGCCCGTGGTCTGGACATTCCCGATGTGGCCCATGTCTACAACTATGACCTGCCCAACGTTCCCGAGAACTATGTGCACCGGATTGGCCGGACCGCGCGTGCGGGCCGCGAAGGACGGGCGGTCGCCTTCTGCGCACCGGCAGAGGTCGGAGAACTGCGCGCCATCGAACGCGCCATGAAAGCACCGATCCCGGTCATCGGCGGCGAGGTTCCCACCTCGATCCCCGCAGCCGCGCGCGGTGGACGCATGCGGGGCAAGCCGATGGATGCCGGCGGTCAGAAACGCCCGGCGCGCCGTCCGTCGCGCAAGCCCAGGAACCAGCAGGCCTGAGACCATCCGGTTTCACCCGGGTGCCAGTTCTCTGAATAAGGGAAAGCCGCAGGATTTTCGTCCTGCGGCTTTTTTTTCATGCGGTGCCCAGGCGCAATCTTGGCAGGGACAGCGCCGCAGCCAGCCACGCCAACAGGGCGCAGGTCGCAATGGCAGGCACCATGGTGGCCGAGGAGTTCTGCATGAAAGGGCCGGTCAAGGCGATCATCGCGCCTCCGGTCAGCATCTGGATCGTACCGCCCAGAGATGATGCCAGTCCGGCAATATCGGGATGGGGATCAAGCGACATCACCATGGCGGTCGGAATGACAAGGCCAAGGCAGGCATTGGCAAGGAACAGCCCTGCGATCACGACGGGCAGATCATCCACGCCCAGCCAGACGATCATGGTCAACAGCAGTGTCATGCCCGCGAAACCGGTAATGGCAAGCGAGATGACCCGCTCCATCCCGAATTTCTCGGCCAGGCGGGCGGCAAACTGGCTGGCCGAGAAAAAGCCGACCGCATTGATGGCAAAGGCAATCGAAAATCCGGTCGGGCTCAGCCCGTATTGCCGCGTATAGACAAAGCTGGCCGATGACAGAAACACGAAGAAACTGGCCATGCCAAAGCCGCCAATCATGGTCAGCCCCATGAAGCGGCGATCCGACAGCAGGCGGCGCGCGCCCGAGGACATCGCTGAAAGCTGCACCTTGCGCCGGTTCCCGGGCGCAAGGGTTTCGGGCAGCGCAAAGAAGATCAGGCACAGACTGATGATCGCAGCCACGGCCAGCACCATGAAGATGTCGCGCCAGTCACCCCAGGCCATGACCAACGACCCGGTCAGGGGTGCCAGCATTGGCGAAATCGAGATCACGATCATGATCAGCGCCATCATCCGCGCCGCCGCAGGTCCGGTCGCCATGTCACGGATTACCGCGCGTGGCACAACCATCAACGTCGCCGCGCCCAGCCCCTGAACAGCACGCGCCACGATCAACCAGCCGATGGTCGGTGCCATGGCCGCCAGAATGGTCGCGACGATAAAAACAACCACCCCAAGGATCAAGGGCCGCTTGCGCCCGATGGAATCCGCCATGGGGCCATAGAACATCTGCGCAATGCCGAAGGCGATGAAGTAAGAGGTCAAGGTCAGCGCCGCCCCGGCCTCGGTGGTGCCCAGATCCTGGGCCACCTGCGGCATGGCGGGAAGATACATGTCGATTGCAAAGGGGCCGACGGCAGACAGCAGCCCCAACACAAGAGCCATGCGGAACAATGGGTCACGCATCGGGAACACCTGATTCTGGAAAATGAAAAGGGCGACGCAGGAACGTGCCAATTATCACGAACCGTCGCCTTGGCACCATATGCCAGTTTCGCGCCCGCGAAACAACCCTGCCACTCGCCCGGTTCTACGGCTTGCCGTCATCCGGATGCGGCGCTATCTGCTGCCGACATGGCCAAGCTCTATTTCCACTATTCGACGATGAATGCCGGCAAAAGCACGCTGCTGCTGCAGGCAGCCCATAACTACCGCGAACGCGGCATGGGCACCCTGTTGCTGACGGCTGCTCTGGACGACCGCGCGGGCCCGGGCCGGATCGCCAGCCGCATCGGCATTGGCGAGGATGCCGATACCTTCACCGCCGACAGCGATCTGTTCGAACAGATCGGTGCACAGGCTGCAGGCTGTGCCTGTGTCTTCGTCGATGAAGCCCAGTTCCTGACCGCGGAACAGGTCTGGCAATTGGCGCGGGTGGTGGATGACCTGAACCTGCCCGTCATGTGCTATGGGCTGCGCGTCGATTTCCGGGGCGAGCTGTTTCCCGGCTCGGCCGCACTGCTGGCCCTTGCCGATGAAATGCGCGAGGTGCGCACCATCTGCCATTGCGGCAAGAAGGCCACGATGGTCATTCGCCGTGATGGCGAGGGCCGCGTGCATACCGAAGGCGCCCAGGTACAGGTTGGCGGCAACGAGACCTATGTCTCGCTGTGTCGGCGTCACTGGCGCGAGGCGGTCGGACAATAGCCGCGCACGCGGGATACGACGCGCTCCACTCTTGCCCGAAAGGATGATTGCTGCCACTCTGCAAGGCAGGGAGTGCATAAATGGACGGCAGCGCGAAAACCCGCAGGAAACTGGACGCGGCAGAGATGGGCGTCGTTGCGCATCTGTATCGCGGCGAGGTCTATCGATCAACCATCTGGCGCACGCGACTGGACACCACGACCAATTGGTCGGTCGTCACCCTGGGCGTGGCCCTGTCGATCACCTATTCCTCACCACAGGCATCGCCACTGCCGCTGGTGCTGGTCGGCATATTGATCATCTTCTTCCTGATGCTTGAGGCCAGACGCTATCGCTATTTCAATGTCTGGCGGGCGCGTTGCCGCTGGCTTGAACTGCATTTCATGGCTCCTATCCTGAAGGAAGGAAACCTGCATCTGGAAGAACAGTGGCAGGATCGCCTGGCCGAGGATTACCTGCATCCCGCCTATCACGTCAGCATGTGGACCGCGATCGGACGGCGCATCCGGCGCAACTATTTCTGGATACTGCTGATCCAGACCGTCGCCTATATGGGCAAGCTGGTCGTCCACCCCACACCGCTGGAATCGACCGGACAGTTGCTGGAACGTGCCGCAATCGGCCCCCTGCCCGGCTGGCTGGTGTTGCTGGTCGGCGCGGTCTATTGCATCAGCTGGGGCATAATCGCCTATGTCAGCGAACAGCAGGATGCCGCCCGTGCAAGGTTGAAAAGCGACCCTCTGGGCATGGGGTGAACCGCAACCGGGCCATTGCCTGCATTTTCCGGTTCAATTTCCCGCGTGACGTGCGCACGCCGCGTTGCGAGGGTGGACCTGATCCTGTAACCATCGTCAGCAAACAGGCAAAGGACATCCCATGCGCGCATTTCTGTTGAGGTTCATCGCAGTGCTGTCACTGGCCGCCCCGGCGCAGGCTTTTGATACCAACGCGCGAACGGCCTGGGTCTACGACGTCTCGACCAGCACCATTCTGATGGAAAAGAACGCCGATGAAGCGATTCCGCCGGCGTCGATGTCCAAACTGATGACGGTCTACATGCTGTTCGAAGCCCTGGATGAAGGGCGCGTCCAGATGGACACCCGCCTGCCGGTCTCGACCAAGGCCCGGCAGATGAAGGGCTCGACCATGTTCCTCAACGAACAGGACCGGCCCACGGTCGAGGAACTGATCAAGGGGATCATCGTCCTGTCGGGCAATGATGCCTGCGTGGTCGTTGCCGAGGGGCTGTCAGGCACCGAGGACGCCTTTGCGCGCCAGATGACCGAAAAGGGCAAGGAACTTGGGCTGACCCAATCGACCTTTGCCAATGCCTCGGGCTGGCCCGATCCCCGCCACCGCATGAGCGCACATGATCTGGGGATCCTGGCCCAGCACCTGATCGAGGATTTCCCCGATCTCTACAAGAATTTCTCGCTGACCGAATTTCCCTTCGACAATCGCGCTCCGGCCAACCGCTATAACCGCAACCCGTTGCTGAAGCTGGGCATCGGGGCAGACGGTCTGAAAACCGGCCACACCCAGGAGGCCGGCTATGGCCTGGTCGGCTCGGCCGTGCAGGACGGTCGCCGGGTGATTTTCGTGATTACCGGGCTGCCGACAGAAACCGCCCGTGCCGAAGAGGCCGAGCGGATCGTGAACTGGGCCTTCCGCCAGTTCACCATGCAGACATTGGTTCCCGCCGGACAGAATGTGGTCGAAGCTCCGGTCTGGCTGGGAACGACCAACCGCGTCGGCCTGACCACCAGAGACGGCGTGCGCGTGCTGATTCCCGCAGGTGCCCAGGATCAGGTCAAGGTCGAGGCGGTCTATGACTCGCCCATCCCCGCGCCGATCAAGAAGGGCGACCGGCTGGGCGATCTGGTCGTGACCGTGCCCGGAGCCAAGGATGCCGTTACCCCGCTGATTGCCATGCAGGACGTGCCCGAGGCCGGGTTTGCAGGCCGGATGAAAGGCGCGGTGCTGCGGCTGGGCCACAAGGCGTTCGAAGCCGTGGGCCTGTAAATGTTCATCAGCTTCGAGGGAATCGACGGCTGCGGCAAGACGATGCAATCCGCATTGCTGGCACAGGCCCTGCGTGACGAGGGACGGCAGGTGGTCCACACACGCGAACCCGGCGGCAGCAAGGGGGCCGAGGAAATCCGCCGCCTGCTGGTCGAAGGGCATGGCGAGCGCTGGTCGCCCGAAACCGAATGCCTGCTGTTCACGGCGGCGCGGCGCGATCACCTGGAACGCACCATCATGCCCGCCCTTGAACAGGGGCAGACCGTCATCACCGACCGTTTCGCGGATTCCACCCGCATCTATCAGGGCGCGGCACGGGCCGATCTGCGCGATGTCGTCGATCGTCTGCATGCGCTCATGATCGGCACCGAACCCGACCGGACCTTCATTCTGGACATCGACCCGGAAATCGCGCTGGCACGCGGCAACGCCCGTGGCGGAAATGAAGACCGGTTCGAGAGTCTGGGTCTGAAATTCCAGCAGAAGCTGGCAACCGGCTTTCGTTCCCTTGCCCGTGAATTTCCCCAAAGAGTGCGCCTCATCGACGCCAGCGGAACTGCTGACGAAGTGGCCGCACGCATCCGGGCGGCGCTGTGAAAACCGATCTGGACGATATCCCCGAACCCGACCGGGTGCCCGGCGCGCCGCATCCGCGCATGACCACCCGGCTTTATGGGCAGGACGCTGCCATTCGCGATTTTGTCGAGGCCGAACGCGGCGGCCGCCTGCATCACGCATGGCTGCTGACCGGGCCGCGCGGCGTCGGCAAGGCGACCTTGGCCTGGTCCATCGCACGCTGGCTCTTGTCGGGGGCGGCCAGTTCCGATCTGTCGGTTGCGCCGGATGATCCCGTGGCGCGGCGCATCGCGGCCCTGTCGGATCCGCGCCTGCAACTGATCCGCAGGCCATGGGATGACAAGAACGGCCGACTTCGCGCCGAGATCACTGTTGACGAAATCCGCCGTCTTCTGTCCTTCTTTCACATGTCCGCAGCCGAGGGCGGACGGCGCATCGCCATCATTGATGCCGCCGACGAAATGAACACGCAGGCCGCCAATGCGCTGCTGAAGGTTCTGGAAGAGCCGCCCAGGGACGGGCTGATCCTGATGATCGCGCATCAGCCCGCGCGGCTGCTGCCCACCATCAGGTCGCGCTGTCGCACCTTGCGGTTGAATGCCCTGTCACCGGAACTGATGACGCAGGCGCTGGCCGGACTGGGCGTCGAGGAAGACGCCGAGGCGCTGGCCGCCCTGTCCGAGGGTTCGGTCGGAGAGGCCTTGCGGCTGACCGGCCAGGGCGGGTTGCAGCACTATCAGCAGATCATTGATCTGTTCAAAACCCTGCCACGCATGGACCGTCTGGCCGCCAACAAGCTGGCCGAGGCCGCAGCAAAACGCGCCAATGCCGATGGCGATCCCTTCGATCTGATCACAACGCTTCTTGACCGCTTTCTGACCCGAACCGCCCGCGCCGGGCTGATGGGCGCCCCCCTGCCCCAGGCAGCCAGGGGCGAGGGAGAGCTTCTTAGCCGTTTGTCGCCGCATGATCTGGCAGCGCGGGACTGGGCCGAGGCCCAGGCGCGTCTGTCCGCCCGCGCACGTTCGGGGAAGGCCGTCAACCTTGACCCCGCCGCGCTGGTGATGGATATGCTCACCGAACTGGCGCATCTTCCGCCAGCACAATCCGCATTGCCAGCCAAAGGTTGACCCATGATCCAAGCGGCCTTACCGCCGATTGTCGATAGCCATTGCCATCTCGACTTTCCTGATTTCGAGGGCGAAAGAGACGCCCTGATTGCCCGCGCAAGAGAGGCCGGCGTGACCCGCATGGTCACGATCTGCACGAAACTGCGGCAAGAGCCGCAGGTGCGCGCCCTGGCCGAGGCCCATGACGGCGTGTTCTACGCCGCTGGAACCCATCCGATGAGCGTCGCCGACGAGCCGATGGCCACCGTCGAACAGCTTGTCGAAATGGCCAGGCACCCCAAGTTCGTCGGCATCGGCGAAACCGGTCTGGATTACCACTACACGGCAGAAAGCGCCGAAATCCAGCGCGAGAGCCTGCGCCTGCATATCGAGGCGGCGCGGCGCACGCAGTTGCCGCTGATCATCCATTCCCGCAATGCCGATGACGACATGGCGCAGATTCTGACCGAGGAACATCGCGCCGGTGCCTTTGACTGCGTGATGCATTGCTTCAGCTCCAGCGCGGCTCTGGGCAAGGCGGCGCTCGACCTGGGCTTTTACCTGTCGATGTCGGGGATCGCCGCATTCCCGCGCTCGACCGAGTTGCGCGAGATTTTTGCCGCCGCTCCGGTTGATCGCATCCTTATCGAGACGGACAGCCCCTATCTTGCGCCGCCCCCCTATCGCGGCAAGCGCAATGAACCGGCCTATGTCGCCAAGACCGCCGTAGTCGGTGCCAAGGTGTTCGGCCTGAGTTACGAAGACTTCGCCCGTCAGACCTCGGCCAATTTCGACCGCCTGTTCCGAAAGGCCGCCGGAGGTGAAGCGTGATCCGCGCAACCATATTGGGCTGCGGTTCGTCAGGTGGCGTGCCCCGGCTGGGAAACCGCTGGGGCAGCTGTGATCCGTCCAACCCCAGGAACCGGCGGCGGCGCTGTTCCCTGCTGGTGGAACGCCAGCAGAACGGCGGGGTAACGCAGGTTCTGATCGACACCGGCCCTGATATGGTGCCGCAACTTCTGGATGCGGATGTCGCAACGCTGGACGCGGTGATCTATACGCATCCCCATGCCGATCATGTGCATGGCATCGACGACCTGCGCCAGTTGGTCTTCAATGCCAAGCGGCGGATGCCGGTCTGGGCCGATGAGCCGACCAGCAGCGCACTGATCGAACGCTTCGGCTATATCTTCCAGACGCCCGAGGGCAGCTTCTATCCGCCAATCGCCGATCTGCATCAGATCGACGGGCCGGTCACGGTCTCGGGGGCTGGCGGCGACATCACCTTTCACCCATTCCGTGTCCAGCATGGAGAGATTACCGCCCTTGGATTCCGCGTTGCCGGGCTGGTCTACCTGCCCGACGTCTCGGCCATTCCCGAGGCAGCCTGGGAGGTCATTTCGGGCGCTGACACCTTCATCTGCGATGCCCTGCGGCACGAACCTCATCCCAGCCATGCCCATCTGGACCAGGCGCTGGAATGGCTGGCCCGCTCCGGGGCGTCCAAGGGGGTGCTGACCAACATGCATATCGACATGGATTACGATGATGTCATGGCCCGCACGCCTGCGCATATCGTCCCGGCGCATGACGGCATGGAACTGACGACCGAGTTGCGCCCGGCGCCGGTGCCAGACGCATCGTGAGCGCACTCTTCACCATAGTCCTACCCGTCTTTCTGGTGGTCGGCTTTGGTTATCTTGTCAGCTGGCGCGGATGGTTCAGCGAACGCGATGCCGACGGGCTGATGCGCTTTGCCCAGAATTTCGCGGTGCCATGCCTGCTGTTCGCATCCATGGCGCGGCTGGATATCGAAAGCGAATTCCGCCTTTCGCTGTTGCTTCCCTTTTATATCGGTGCATTTTCCAGCTTTGCGCTGGGTTGGGCCGGGGCACGCTATCTGTTTCGCCGCCCCCTGCCCGATTGCGTGGCGATCGGCTTTGTCTGCCTGTTTTCCAACACCGTTCTGATGGGAGTGCCCATCACCGAGCGCGCCTATGGGCCCGCCGCCCTCAGTGGAAATTGGGCGATCATCGTGCTGCATTCGCCGATGCTCTACACCTTTGGCATTACCACGATGGAGTTCACGCGGGCGCGCGGGCAGGACCTCTCGGTGGGCCGGGTCGCGCTGCGCGCCCTTTCCGGCGTCCTGCGCACACCGCTGGTCATCGGCATTGCCTGCGGCGTGGTAATGAACCTGTCAATGCGCGCCGGGCTGGTCATGCCCGCGGGCTTCTGGGCGGCGGTGGACATGCTGGTGCGCGCCGCGCTGCCTGCTGCACTGTTCGGCCTTGGCGGCATTCTGTATCGCTACCGCCCCGAAGGCGATCTGGCCACGATTGCCATGTGCTGTGTCTGCGCGCTGATCCTGCATCCGGCAATCACCTATGGGCTGGGGCGCATGGCGGGGCTGGATGTCGCGGGAATGCGCTCGGCCGTGGTGACGGCCTCGATGGCTCCGGGCGTCAATGCCTATCTCTTTGCCAATATCTATGGCAGCGCCAAGCGGGTCGCTGCAAGCACGGTTCTGGTGGCCACGGCAGCCTCGATCTTCACCATCTGGATGTGGCTGGCGATTCTGCCATAACCCAACCCGGAACCATCCGCGTTCAACAAGGACCGAATGATGAGCAAACCCGAAATGATCGCCGTTCACTGCCTGTCGGATCACCTGAAGCTTTGGGTCATGGGGTCTGACGGCACGCTTGTCGCCCAACGGGCAGGTGATTCCCCTGCGTCAAGCGACCATGCAGCATTGCAGCAGGCCATTCTGCGTCTGCTGGACGGCGAGATCGCGCATGGCCAGAACCTGTCGGTGATCTGCTGCGGGCATGAACTGGGCGGCGCGGCCTCGGTGCCCTGTGGCATTGGCGCGTGGGAGGATGCGCCCTACCTGCCCGCCGATCAACCGGGGCTTTCCGGGATCACCTATCTGCCGGGGATCGTCCAGCAGCGACCCGCTGCTCGACTTTCGGGCGAAGAGACCGCCATCGCCGGATTCCTGATCCAGAACGAGAAATTCGACGGGGTCGCCCTCTGCCTGACGCCTGCGCAAAGCAGTTGGGTGCATATCAGCGCCAGCGAAGCCGTCAGCTTTCGCAATTTCGTGACGCCGCAGCTCTCCGCCGCCTTGTCGCCCCCCATGAACGCCAAGGCAGAGGCTGATGGCATCGCCGATGACAGTGATTTTCTGGGCGCGGTCGAACAGGCCATGACCCGCCCCGCGGCCATAGCCGCCGAAATCGGCTCGATCCGGGCCGAGATGCAGCTGTCCGCCCTGCCTGCCGATCGCGCCCGGGCCAGATTGAACGGATTGCTGATCGGAATAGAGCTTGCAGCGGCGCGCCCCTATTGGCTGGGGCAACAGGTTGCGGTGATCGGTGATGGACCCTGGACAGGGCTGTATAGCGGCGCACTTTCTGCTCAGGGACTGCAGCCCCGACAGGTGTCATCCAGCGCCATGACCCTGGCGGGAATGGCCAGGGCCCATATGGCCAAAGAGCGTGGCAAAACGACCTGAGCCGACAACCGACACCTTCGGCCTTGTTGACGCGGCATGATGGCAGTCGTATCGACCCCAGACATGCCATTCCCTGCAAATCGGTCTGCCATCCCATGCCCCTGCAAACCTCCCCTGTCCTGCTGACCGGCCAGATCGCGCCCATCGGCACAAGCACGGTCGATTCCGGCATCGCCAAGACCCCCATCCGAGGCGTGACGCAGATCGGCGACGAAGGGCTGCAGGGTGATGCGCAGGCTGACCGGCGGGTGCATGGTGGCCCCGAAAAGGCCCTGCACCATTACCCGCAGGATCATTATCCGGTCTGGCGCAGCGAGTTGGGCGATTGCCCGGTGTTGGCGCGCCCCGGAGCGTTCGGAGAGAATATCTCGACCAATAGCATTCGGGAAAGCGATATCGCGGTGGGCGATATCTTCCGCCTTGGCACTGCGCTGATCCAGGTCTCGCAGGGGCGGCAACCCTGCTGGAAGCTGGATCTGCGTTTTGGCCAGCGCGGCATGGCGCGACAGGTGCAGGAGAGCGGTCGAACCGGCTGGTATTACCGGGTGCTGGAACCCGGCCAGGTGACGCCGGGCGACCAGATGACCCTTGTCGAGCGCCTGGCCCCGGACTGGACGATCCAACGGTTGTGGCATGCGATGTATGTCGACCGGATGAACCGCGACCTTCTGACCGAAATTGCCGGGCTTTCCGTTCTGGCAGAGGGTTGGCGCAAATATGCGCGCCGCCGCCTGGACAGCGGAAGGATCGAAGACTGGACTGCACGACTGGAAGGATCAGCATGACCACGCAAACCCGCCCGCCCCTGATCATCTCGATCCAGAGCCAGGTCGTCCTTGGCCATGTCGGCAATTCCGCCGCGGTCTTCCCGATGCAGGCCGCCGGTCTGGAGGTGGCGGCGATCCCGACCGTGCTGTTTTCAAACACGCCCCATTATCCGACCCTGCGTGGCGCGGCGGTGCCTGCGGATCTGTTCGCTGACCTGCTGCTGGGCGCGCAGGAACGCGAATTGCCGCAACGGGCAAGCTGGATCATGACCGGCTATATCGGATCTGTCGAGGTGGCCGAACTGACGGCGGATTTCATTGCCCGCGCCAAACAGGCCAATCCCGACCTGCGCTATCTTTGCGACCCGGTGATGGGCGATCATGCCCCCGGACTGTATGTTCCGCCCGAGATCGCCGCCGTGATGCGCGACCGATTGCTTCCGATGGCCGAACTGGCGACGCCGAATGCCTTTGAACTGGCCTATCTGACCGATCTTCCGGTCACCTCCCTGCCCCAGCTTGAAGAGGCCGCCCGCCATCTGCGGTTGGCGGAGAAGGGAATCACCGTCGCCACCGGTTGCGTGCTTGCGGATACGCCGCGCGACATGCTGGAAACCATCATCTGTGAAGGCAGCCATACCCTGCGCCAGCGGACCGCGCTGCAACCCGTTGCCCTGCCCGGCACGGGTGATCTTTTCGCAGCCTTGGTCATGGCCGGAATCTCTCGTGGTCGCGATCTGCCGACGGCTGTCGGCAAGGCCCAGGACCTGACGGCCGGAGCTCTGTCCCATGCGGCGCAGATCGGGGCTGGCGAAGTCGTCTTGAGCGATCCAGGCTTTCGCCAGGCGCTGTTGCAACTGTAGAAAGACCGGGCGGCAAAATGCCTTGGTGCCAAGCAATGGCCTCTCGTGACACTGCCCGTGCGTTAGCGTAAACACCTCGCGAAACAGACCTGCTTAGGAGACCGGCAATGTCACAGGCCGAAATCGGATTGATCGGATTGGGAACGATGGGCGCGGCGCTTGCCCTGAATATTGCCGAAAAAGGCTTTCCCATTGCCGTCTGGAACCGCACCACCGAGGTGACGCGGCGCTTTCACGCGACCGCCGGTGATCTGGCTGATCGCGTTGTCCCGACCGAAACTCTGGAAGGTCTGGTCAAGGCCATCGCCAAACCGCGCACCATCATCCTGATGGTTCCCGCCGGACAGGCAGTGGATGACCAACTGGACGCCCTGACCCCCTATCTGGACAGCGACGATCTGGTCATTGATGCGGGCAATGCCGATTTTCACGACACCAATCGCCGCAGCGCCGCGGGCCTGCCCTTCCGCTTTCTGGGCATGGGCGTCTCGGGTGGCGAGGAAGGCGCGCGCCATGGTCCCTCGATCATGGCTGGCGGCAGCGCGGATGACTGGGACCGGATCGGCAATGTCCTGACGGCGATTTCGGCCAAGGCCGAGGATGGCAGCCCCTGCGCAGCGCGAATGGGCGATGCAGGGGCCGGACATTTCGTCAAGATGGTCCATAACGGAATCGAATATGCCGACATGCAGATGATCGCCGAGGTCTATGGCCTGATGCGCGACGGCATGGGCAAAAGCGCCGGCGACATCTCGACGGTCTTTGACAGCTGGAACGCGGGCCCCCTGCAATCCTATCTGATCGAGATTTCCGCCAAGGTCACTGCTGCCAACGATCCGCACAGCGACAAGCCGATGGTCGACATGATTCTTGACCGCGCCGGTCAAAAAGGCACCGGGCGCTGGACCGCCATCGAGGCCCAGCATCTGGCCGCGCCTATTCCGGTGATCGAGGCTGCCGTCATGGCGCGCAATGTTTCGGCCCGTCTGGATGAACGTCAGGCCGGACAGGCCCGTTTCGGCGCATCCGCACAGGCAATCGACCTGCCTGCCGAGACTCTGGAACAGGCCCTGATCGCGGGCAAGATCCTGTGTTATGCACAGGGCTTCTCGATGATCGATGCGGCGGCGAAAAGCTTTGGCTGGTCGCTGGATCTGCCGGGCATAGCAAGGGTCTGGCGCGCAGGCTGTATCATCCGCTCGGCCATGCTGAACGATATGGCTGATGCGCTGGCCGAGGATCCGGCCCGCAACCTGGTCATGGCACCCTATTTTGCCGATCTGATCGAATCCGCCCTGCCCGCGCTGCGCCAGGTGGTGGCAAGCGCCATCGCGGCGGGCCATCCGCTGCCGGCGCTGGCTTCGGGGCTGATGTGGTTCGACATGATGCGGACCGCACGCGGCACTGCCAACATGATCCAGGCGCAGCGCGATTTCTTTGGCGCGCATGGTTTCGAGCGCCTTGACGGCGTTGACGACAAGCACGGCCCCTGGGGCGCGTCGCATTAGAACCTGAAAGACTAGCGCGGGCGGCCCGTTCGGATGTCGCCCGTCGCCAAGACCGGCGAAGCGTCGATCTCGCCCGCGTTCAGCATCGAGGCGACACGCTCCAGCCCGGCAATCAGCATTGCCTGCTCCCAATCCGCCAGTTTCGCGAATCCGTGCACGAATTGCTGCTGCAGGGCATTGGGCGCATTGCGCAGCGCATCCGCGCCGGCCTGTGTCACCGAAATCAGCATCTGCCGGCGGTCGCTGCTGGAGCGATGCCTGCTGACATATCCCAGCTTTTCCAACTGATCGACAAGCGTCGTCACCGTCGCCTGGCGCACACCCATGTGGCGGGCCAGTTCGGTCGGGGTCGCGCTTCCGGTGCCCTTTCCGGCCAGCAACTGCAAGACCCGCAGCTTGGCTGGCGTCAGCCCGACGGATTGCGCCAGATCGCGCTCATGCAGTTCGGTCGCGCGCAAGATGCGGCGCAGCGCAATCAGCGCATCATCAATACGGTCTGGCTCGATCCTGCTCATGCGCTGATAGTGCCATGAGAGGGCAATTCCCTTCAATCCTCTAAATATCTGTCAAAAAATAATTCGCTTGACTAAGCAATTTCTGCGCATGCGAGATGCACATTGTGCAGATTACCTGTTTTGATTCAGTGAATTAGCGGGATTTTTCGGCTTTTCTGCGAACGGGTTGCAACCTTAGCGGTCCTTTACTAGTTAGATAGCCGAAGCAATTGAGGATCACGAGCCTATGCCCAAGGACCTGGCAGATTTCGACACACTTCGTCCGCGCACCCTGACCATGCGCCGCCCGGACAGCACCGATGGTGCCGCGGTCTGGGAGTTGGTGCGTCAGTGCAAGCCACTGGATGAGAATTCGATGTACTGCAATCTGGTCCAGGCAGAGCATTTCGCCGATACCTGCGTCGTGGCGGAAATGGATGGCGAGGTCGTCGGCTGGATTTCGGGTCACATGATTCCGAACAAGAACGCGCTGTTTGTCTGGCAGGTTGCCGTCAGCCCCAAGGCACGCGGCCTGGGGCTGGGTCGTCGGATGCTGGAGCACCTTACCGCGCGCGACATCTGCACCGAAGCCACCTGCCTGAACACCACCATCACCAAGGACAACGAAGCCTCCTGGGCGCTGTTCCGCAGCTTTGCCCGCGAGATCGGCGGGAAACTGTCCGACCGCGCACATTACACGCGCGACACCCATTTTGATGGAAAGCATGCCACCGAACACATGGTGACGATCACGCTTTCCCAGTCGGCCACAGCACAGACCGCGCAAGCCGCCTGATTCTCTGCAAAGCACGCATTTCCCCGAACGCACATGGTGCGAAAGGAAGACCCATGCCCAAAGACATGACCACCCCGACCGACATCTTCACGCGCCGCGAAAGCGAAGCACGTTCCTATTGCCGCGGCATCCCCGCCGTTTTCACCTCGGCACGCGGATCGGTACTGACCAGCGAAGACGGCGCGGAACATATCGATTTTCTGGCCGGATGTTCGTCGCTGAACTATGGTCACAATGACCCCGACATGAAGGCTGCCCTGATCGACCATATCTCCGGCGACGGGCTGGCCCATGGCCTGGACCTTCATACCACCACCAAGGCCGCCTTTCTGGACGCCATGGACACGCATATCCTGGCCCCACGGGGCATGGATCACCGGGTGATGTTCACCGGCCCCACCGGCGCGAATGCGGTCGAAGCAGCGATGAAAATCGCTCGCAAGGCCACTGGCCGGACCAATATCATCGCCTTCACCAATGGCTTTCATGGCGTGACCATGGGTGCCCTGGCCGCGACCGGTAACAGCTATCATCGCGGTGGTGCCGCAATGGCCACGCAGGGCGTGACCCGCATGCCCTTCGATGCCTACGCCGGTGGCGTGGACAGCGCCGCCCTGTTGGAACAGATGCTGTCGGATGCCTCGGGAGGGATCGATGCGCCTGCCGCCATCATGCTGGAAACGGTGCAGGGCGAAGGTGGCCTGAACGCCGCATCGGCCGATTTCATCAAGAAGATCGTCCGCACCGCCAGAAAACACGGCGCCTTGCTGATCATCGACGACATTCAGGCAGGCTGTGGCCGCGCCGGAACCTTTTTCTCTTTCGAGGGAATGGGTGTCATGCCCGATATCGTGACCATGGCGAAATCGGTGTCGGGCTTTGGCCTGCCGCTGGCCCTCGTTCTGGTCAAACCGGAACATGACGTTTTCGGCCCTGCCGAGCATAACGGCACCTTTCGCGGCAACACCCATGCCTTCGTGACCGCGCGCGTCGCCATCGAGAAATTCTGGTCCGATGCTGCCTTCGAGACCGAACTGGCCAAAAAGGCCGAGCTGATCAAGAAACGCCTGACCGAGCTGTCACGCATGATCCCGGGCTCTTTCCTCAAGGGCCGTGGCCTGATGCGCGGCGTCGATGTCGGCAGCGGCGAACTGGCTGGCGAGATCTGCGCGCGCGCCTATGAGCGTGGCCTGGTCATCGAAACTTCGGGCAGCCAGGGGCAGGTCGTCAAGGTGCTGGCACCGCTGACCACTTCGGTCGAACTGTTCAACAAGGGCTTTGACATTCTGATCGATGCGGCCCGTGACACCCTTGAAACCACAAAATTTGCTGCGGAGTAACCGATATGATCGTTCGCGATTTCAACAAGCTCAAGGAAACCGACCGTTCCGTTTCGGATGCGAAATGGAATTCGGTCAGAATGCTTCTTGCTGATGACGGGATGGGATTTTCTTTCCATATCACGACGCTGGAAGCCGGGTCGGAACATACGTTCCACTACAAACACCATTTCGAAAGCGTCTACTGCATGTCGGGTCGAGGCTCGATCACCGATCTGGCCACCGGCGAAACTCATGAGATCAGGCCGGGCGTCATGTATGCGCTGAACCTTCATGACAAGCACACGCTGCGCGCCGAAGAAGAACTGGTCATGGCCTGCTGCTTCAATCCACCGGTGACCGGCACGGAAGTCCATCGCGAAGATGGCTCTTACGCACCTGTAGAAGAACTTGCGGACTGACATGATGACAGAACCCCAGCAACATACGGTCGAGAAAATCGGCGGCACATCGATGTCGCGGGTCAATGAACTGCGCGACAGCCTGTTCATCGCGGGTCGCAAAGGTGGTTCGCTTTACGGGCGCATCTTTGTCGTCTCCGCCTTTGGCGGCATCACCAACCTGTTGCTGGAGCACAAGAAATCAGGCGAGGCCGGCGTCTATGCGGCCTTTGCCAATTCCGACAGCGACCATCGCTGGCACGATGCCTTGGACCGTGTTGCCGATGCCATGTCGCAGGCCCATGGTCAGGTTCTGGAACATCCGGCCGATATCGAGCGCGCCGGGGCCTTCGTCAAGGATCGCCTTCTGGGCGCCAGAAACTGCCTGATCGACCTGCAGCGTCTATGTTCCTACGGGCATTTTCGTCTGTCGGAACATATGCTGCAAACGCGCGAATTGCTCTCGGGGCTTGGCGAGGCGCATTCCGCCTTTGTCACGGTGCTGATGCTGCAGCGCGCCGGCGTCAACGCACGTTTTGTCGATCTTTCGGGCTGGCGTGACGAGGGCAATGTCACCCTCTCCCAGAGGGTCGAGAATGCTCTGAAGGATGTCGACCCTTCGACGGAAATGCCGATCGTGACGGGCTATGCGCAATGTGCCGAGGGGCTGATGCGCGAATTTGATCGCGGCTATTCCGAGGTGACCTTTTCGCGCCTGGCCGCCCTGACCGGCGCGAAGGAGGCAATCATCCACAAGGAATTCCATCTGTCCTCGGCAGATCCCAATCTTGTCGGCGTGTCCGCCGTGCGCAAGCTGGGCCGGACCAATTACGATGTGGCCGACCAGCTTTCCAATCTGGGCATGGAGGCGATCCACCCGAAAGCTGCCAAGACATTGCGTCAATCCGGCGTGCCCCTGCGCGTGACCAATGCCTTCGAACCCGAAGACTCGGGCACGTTGATCGACGATCAGCCAGCCCTTGAATCGGCGGTAGAGATCGTCACCGGGCTGGATCTGTTCGCGCTGGAAGTCTTTGAACAGGACATGGTGGGTGTCAAAGGCTATGACGCCACGATCATCGACATCCTGACCCGGCACAATGTGCGCATCGTCTCGAAGGTCTCCAATGCCAATACCATCACCCATTATGTCGACACGTCGCTGAAGGTCCTGCGCCGGGTCGAAAAGGATCTGGTCGAAAAATATCCCTCGGCCGCTGTCACCTCGCGCGGCATCTCGATGGTCGCGGCGGTGGGGCGAAACCTGGACGGGCTGGCGGTTCTCAGTCGCGGCCTGAATGCCCTGGCCGGGAAAGGTCTGGAAGCAATAGGCGCCACTCAGGGTCCGCGTCAGGTCGATGTGCAATTCATTGTCGAACGTGATGTTCTGAAACCGGCAATCAAGGCCCTGCATGCCGAGTTGGTCGAAGACCGGGAAGCCGATCTTTCACAGGCGGCCTGACCGCCGCGTCCATGACCTGTCGGACCTGCTGCCGTTTCGGTGGCGGGTCGATTTCGCTCAGCGCGACGGCGCCACTTCGAACAGGCCGTCGAAATCCTTGAATCCCTTGACCTCGATCGGATTGCCGGACGGGTCGAAAAAGAACATCGTGCGCTGTTCGCCCGCCTGCCCCTCGAAACGGATCACCGGCGGGATATCGAATTGCACACCGGCGTTGCGCAATCTTTCGGCAAGCGTCATCCAGTCATCCAGCCGCAGCACCACCCCCATATGCGGCATCATCACCATGTGGTCACCAACCTTGCCGCTGCGCGTGGTCGTGAAGGGCTTTCCCAGATGCAGGGACAGTTGATGACCGAAAAAGTCAAAATCCACCCAGGTGTCCGTTGACCGCCCTTCGGCACAACCGAGAACCCCACCATAGAATTGCCGCGCGGCGTCGAGATCCTCGACATGAATGGCCAGATGGAACAGAGATCTCATTCGGGCGTCCTTTCGCGACGGGCGATCCGGTTTGCAGAAACTATTGCATGACGGAACGGCTGCGCAAGACCAAGGGACAGGTCAAAGCGATTCGCTCCAGTCATGACAGGGAATGCAAAGACCATGCTTCCCTGAGGTCAGCCAAAGCGCATTAGGGTTGTATTGTATAGCCGCAGATAATGCAGGCTAATTATGCATATTAATACAATAGATATATAATGAGCAGTCACTCGCTTAGAACTTAATCCGAATGGTGATTTTTTGCCGACGCCTTAATCGGATTTCCACGACGCCTTGCGCCGCAATTACACAATCCACTAGTGTTTGCGCAACCGCGCGGTGTGGTAATTAGTATTTTCTTCATTTTATGGTTGCATATCAGGCTGGCACTTCAGCCGTGCGACACACTGTATCAAAAAATGGTTCTGGCACCGATGCCAGAGCCTTGAACCCGATTGCAAGAAGGTCGTGACGAATGGCTAAACTACCGGTTCCGACAGGCAATACGCTAGACGAGAACACCTATACATCCGGACTGATGGGAAATGTCTATGTAGGTGGAAATCTGCATGATCTCGACTCGGCATTGTCGCTCATGGGCAGCGAGGCCGATGCAAGCTTTGTCGCGACCGATCTCAATTATCGCGTAAGCCGCGGATCGCTGGCCTCATTCCTTGGTGACGATGCTGGCTCGCTCAGCACCTCTGACGGCGACCAGCTGTTTGACCAATATGCGCTCAGCCTGACGGGCCAGATCTATCTCGAAGCCGGCACTCATGACTTTCGCAATACTACCGATGACGGCTTCCGTCTGACCATCAACGACGATGTGATCTCCGAGTATCAGGGCACGCGCGCCTCAGGCTCCACCGAAGGCAACCTGACGGTGGCGGAATCGGGATGGTATTCCATCAAGGTGGACTACTTCGAGGAAAGCGGTTTTTCGGAACTGAGAATCCGCCACAGCGCCAATGGTGGGGACTATTCTTTTCTGGATTCATCGGTTCTGCGCCATGCCGCAAACGATGCACCAGATGACACGCCGGTAGAACCTGTCGAGCCTCCGGTTGAAAATACCGCACCCGTGGCGCGTCCGAATGCCCGGGGCGTCTGGGAAGACGGCAGCGTCACGCTGGACCCGCTGAACAACGATACGGATGCAGATGGCGACGAGGTCCGCGTCACCAGCGTTGGAAATGGCAGCCACGGCACGACCACATTGAATGCTGACGGAACCATCACCTACGTTCCAGAGGCTGATTACCACGGTTCGGACGTATTCGAATATGAAGTGGGCGACGGCCGTGGCGGTTCCTCGACTTCCCGGGTCAACATGACCGTCAGACCTGTCAACGACGCCCCCGAGGCGTCGGATGACGGCGGCTTTGTCGTCACGCAGGGTGAAACCCTGTTCATCGACATCGCCGATCTTCTGTCAAATGACCGCGACATTGATGGCGACACGCTGTCCGTTGCAGCGATCACCAATGTGACCAATGGAAGCGCCGAGATCGTCGGCGACCGTATCCGCTTTGTCAGTGACAGCGCCGGTGATGCAGGCTTTGAGTATCGCCTGTCCGATGGGCAGGGCGAGGAAGACACTGCCGCAGTGGCCATTTCGGTCGAAAGCGATGACACGCCCGCGCCCACTCCGGTCGAAAACAGCCGACCCAACGCGCGCGCCGACAGCCGGAACATGTCCGAAGATGGCAGCATTCGCGTTGCCGTACTTGCAAATGATCTCGACTCCGATGGTGACACTCTGACGATCTATGCTGTCGAGCAGGCTGACAACGGGACCGTCACCCTGAATGACGACGGCACGATCACCTATGCGCCGAATGCCAATTTCAACGGCACCGACAGCTTCATCTACCGGGTGGCCGACGGAAATGGCGGTACGGATTTCGCACGCGTCACTGTCAATGTGGCTGCTGAAAATGATGCTCCCACGGCCGGAAACGACGCAGGCTTCACCGTCACGGACGGCAATATGCTGATGATCGACATTGCGGATCTATTGGCCAATGACAGCGATATTGACGGCGACGATCTGTCGATCACCGGGCTGACCGGCATTTCCAACGGCAGCGCCATGATCATGGGCGACCAGATCCACTTTACCGCAAGTGGCGAAGGCGATGGCGGTTTCAGCTATATCCTGTCTGACGGCAACGGCGGTGAAGACCGCGCCACCGTAGCAATCGACATAACTGCCTCGGATGATGGCACGACAGGTGAAGACGGCGGTGACAGCGGCAGCGATGATGGCAGCCATGACGGACACGGAAGCGGGACAGGCGAACTGATCGACCCGCCGCAAACCGCCCAGGAGATCGCCGCATTCGTCGAGATGGTCCGCAACATGGCCGAGCATGAGATGGACGGTAACATGGCCGGCATGGCCAACCACATGGCGTCTCTGGATCTGGTGCCCCGGCAAGAGGCCACACATATCGCCATCAATCACGGCGATTGGAACGATCCTTCGACGTGGCACAATGGCGAAGTTCCCGGTGACGGCGCACAGGTTCTGATCCCCGAAGGGATCGCGGTCGAATACAGCGAAGAGAACGACAGTTCCATCTTCACGCTGCGCGTGGATGGCGTGCTGCAGTTCGCGACCGATGAAGACAGCCGGCTTGTCGTCGACACCATAGTGGTATCGCCCTCGGGCCAGCTTGAAATCGGGTCCGAGCATCACCCCGTCGAAGAAGACGTCAATGTCGACATCGTCTTTGCCGACAACGGCAATATCGACGTTGACTGGGATCCGGCCCTTCTGTCGCGCGGCCTGATCGCAATGGGCGAGGTGAACATCCACGGACAGGAAAAATCCTCGCATCTGAAGGTCGAAACCGATGCCATGGCCGGGGACAGAACCCTGTCACTGGAAGAGGTTCCTTCTGGATGGCAGGTCGGTGACAAACTGGTTCTGACAGGCACATATCAGCAGGGTTTCTATTGGAACAATGATCTGGGCCGCATGGATTTTGCCGAGAGCCAGGATGAAGAGGTCTATATCACCGCCATCAACGGCTCGACGATCACTCTGGACCGCGGCCTGACCTATGACCACGACACGCCGCGCGAAGACCTCAAGGCCTATGTCGCCAATATGACCCGCAACATCACCTTTTCCAGTGAGGGCGGCGAGGACACCCCGGTGCATCAGCGCGGGCATGTGATGTTCATGCATAATGATGACGTCGATGTTCGTTATGCCGCATTTGCGGATATGGGCCGCACCGACAAGAGCGAATTCGCGGGTTCCGCCGATGACTTCGGCGGCGTGGGCAATCTGTCGCCTGATACCAATGTCGAGGCACGCTACCCGTTCCACTTCCACGAAGCCGGTGTTGATGATGTCGAAAACCCCGCCATTGCGATCGGCAATGTCGTTGACGGATCTCCGGGCTGGGGCTTTGTCCAGCATTCCTCGAATGCCAATCTGACCAACAATGTCGCCTTCGACGTCTGGGGCGCCGCATTCGTCGCCGAGGATGGCAATGAAACCGGCACCTGGCTTGAGAATATCGCCATCAAGTCCCAGGGCTGGGCCGCCGGTGATGTCGCCGTCAAGCACAGTGAAGTCGACGGCAATGACGGCCGGACCGGCGATGGCTTCTGGTTCGCCGGGCGTCTCGTCGAAGTCGTCGGCAATGTCGCCGCCAACACCACACATGGTTATGTCTGGCTGCATCGCGGAGAGCGCGACTCGATTGACCCTGACACCATGCATCAATCCGAACTGGGATATGGCCGCGACAGCCTGCTGGTGGACAAGGCGCCCATTCAGGGCTTCCGCGACAACGAGGCATTCGGGACCAATACCGGCTTGATCGTCGTGAAGGAGAACCCCGATCAGGGTCATGACGTGCGCAGCGTCTTTGATGGTTTCCTGAACTGGGAAACACGCGAAGGCGTCGCCGTCAGCTATACGACCCACTACACCTTCCTGGATTTTGACCTGCTGGGTCAGCGCGACGAAGACGGAGATGTCTGGGATCACGCCTATCAGGGGGTGAATCTCGGCACCAATGCCATCGACATGGTCTTCAACGACATCACCATTGACGGCTTCGATCACGCATTCAACCTGACCGACAACGACAATGTGAATACGGGGTCGGCAGGCGATTTCCACAACACGGTTATTGATGGAAACTTCGTGAACATTCGCAGCGGAGACATCGAGGAAACCGTTGACGGTCAGATGACCATCCTGCGGGAATCGGATCTGGTCGAGGGACGACTGGAGTTCGAACTGACCGCCGATCAATATATCTCGGATGCGGACAACCTGTTCTTTGACGGCATCAAGACGGACTCGATCGGTTCGGTCGAGCGCACCTTCGATCTTGAGCAACAGGGCCTGTGGGGCTGGCACAAAGAGACCTATCTCAACACCAATGGCTATTGGCGCCTGCCTGATGGCACGCCCGTCCTGCTGATCGAGGATTACATCGCCGATCGCGCAACCGGCGAGCTTGCCAAGCAAATGCTGGTGTTCGAACTGGATTATTCAGACGGTGCCCTGCAGTCCCGCTATCCCTATAATGGCGAGATCAATCTGGGCGGGCCAGCCGCAACGGCGCGCGACGATCTGGGCTCGACGGCACAGAACACCGACCTGTTGATCGATCTGACCGCGAATGACACGGACCCTGACGGCGGAAATGTCTACGTCGATGGTCTGACAAATCCGGAAAACGGCAACGTCTATCTGCAAGATGACGGCACGGTTCTCTACCGTCCCAACGAAGGCTTCACCGGCTCGGATCGCTTCTTCTATTGGGCGGCCGACGAAGAGGGCAACTTCTCGCGCGCCGAGGCCGTCATCAATGTTGCAAGTGCTGCGGACAGCATGGCCGCGGCCATGGAAAGCGACAGCTTCCAGTTCTGATCTGCAGATCAATTCTGCCGGTTCGCGAACTGGCAGAAAGGCAATGACTGCAAAGCCAGAATTTCCGGCCCGATCCGCCTTTGCGCTGATCGGGCCGGTTTTCATTTCATCGCACAGGCGGCCTTCGTCCCATCCGGTTTCAAGTGACCTGCCACTGAACTTTCATCCAGCCACGACTTGAGCCTGGTTGCTTTTCACGCCGATTGGCGCAGGTTTAGCAATCGCCCGGCACTCGGAGCTTTCATCTCGCGCAGCGGGACAGGCGATTGCGGTCGTTTGGGGCCGTGCATAGGCAGCCGGGCTCTGGCAGTTCAAAGTCGAATGCGGGCGTTCGGTGTTGTAGTCGGTGGTCCAGAGCGCGATCACGGCTCGGGCGTGAGCCAGATTGCAAAAAAATGAGGTCTCGTTGAGCAGTTAGCAGCGCATGCGGCCATTGAAAACTTGAGAAACGCGCGAATGTTGGTGATGCCCTGAGGGGCGGCATATCATGGCGGTGTCGAGTCGCCTTCAGTTCTCTGCTGAGAAAAGGATATGCCACGTGTCAAAGACGACCATCACTCAACTGCCCGATCCATCGGGTTTTACATCCGACCCCTTCACGGACATCCTGCGCGATGGAGCGCGCAAGCTGATCGAACAGGCGATCCATGCCGAACTGGCCGCGTTGCTGAACAGCTTTTCCGGGGAAAGGCTGGAGGACGGGCGGGCCCGCCTGGTGCGCCATGGTCACTTACCCGAACGCGAGGTGATGACCGGCATTGGGCCGGTGCCGGTGAAAGTGCCGCGTGTACGGGATCGGGGCGCTGGCGAAGACAAGATCAGCTTCACACCCAGCATCCTGCCACGCTATCTTCGCAAAGCGAAATCGGTCGAAGAACTGCTGCCGTGGCTTTACCTCAAGGGCGTGTCCACGGGCGATTTCACCGAGGCCCTGCAGGCGCTGCTGGGCCCGAACGCCAAGGGCCTGTCTGCCAAGACCATCACGCGGCTGAAGGCCGACTGGTGGACAGACTATGAGTCGTGGCAGAAGCGCGATCTTGGCAACCGTCACTTTCTCTACATCTGGGCCGACGGGGTCTACTTCAAACCGCGCATGGCTGAGGAAAAGCAATGCGTTCTGGTGGTTGTGGGCGCGGATGAATATGGCCGCAAGGAGCTGCTGGCGATGACCGACGGCTTCCGTGAAAGCACGCAAAGCTGGCGCGAGCTGCTGCTTGATCTCAAGCGTCGCGGCCTGAAGCAGGACCCGAAACTGGCCATCGGCGACGGCGCCATGGGGTTCTGGACGGCCCTGCGCGAGGTGTTCGCCACAACGCGAGAGCAACGCTGCCGGGTTCACAAGACCATGAACGTGCTGAACGCGATGCCGAAATCCGTGCAAGCCAAGGCCAAGGGGCATCTGCACGACATCTGGCAGGCTGAGACCAAAGCCGAAGCGAACGCAGCCTTCGAGTTCTTCGTCGAAACCTACGGCGTAAAATGGGACAAGGCGGTCGCCAAGCTGGTCAAGGACCGGGATGCGCTGCTGACCTTCTACGACTATCCGGGCGAACATTGGAAACACGTCCGGACGTCAAATCCGATCGAAAGCACCTTCGCCACCGTCCGGCATCGCATTTTATCTCTGCCATGAGCCAGGAGGCATTCATTGCCGATGCTTGGGAAGTCGTCGGTCGCAAGGTCTCAAAAGAACTCTTGCTTTCAGATGTTTACCAGACAGCCAAATCATCTGTGGGCCTGCCCATTGCGCAGGGTTCCGATGCAGCCCGGATGTTTCGAATGGTCCTCGCAGAAGGGCGCAGCTTGATCGCACAACGCAATGCAATCGAAGACCGTGCTGTCGATCTGCTCAAGCACCATCGGGACTATCCGCTGCTGACATCCATCCCGGGGATCGGGCCGATCAATGCGTTGACCATCCTGACTGAGGCCGGCGATCTGCGCCGCTTTCAGCATCACCGCCAATTCTTGAAGTTCTGCGGCATGGATCTGGCGACCATCCAGTCGGGTACTTTCCGAGGCCAGACCAAGCTGTCCAAATACGGCAACGCCCGATTGCGCCGCACACTATGGATGGCCGGTCAGGTGGCGATCATGCAGCGGACCAACAGCTTCCGCGATAAATTCGAGCGTTACATCGCCAAGGATCGACAAAACACCCATTTGCGCCGCAAGGCGTATACCGCAATCGCCGCAAAGATGGCCCGCACCGTGCATGGAATCATCAAGCGTGGCGAACCCTATCGTCCCTTCCTTGAGGGATGATCGACAGCAGAAGGACCTTTCTCTGACAGGGCCGTAGAGGCGGGCATTCGACCTCGTAGATAATGTTCAGGCCTTATGCTCAACAACCCGAAGATCTCGTCTTAAGGACGGTGAGAGCCGCAAAAGCGTACTCTGTGTTTGTTATGGGAGAAACATGTCGTTGACCAAAATGCCGAACTGACACAAACTCGACCATGCTGGAACGCTGCAGCATGACAATGACCTGATGCCAAATCAGCAAATCATTCCGCGCATAGGATGTTGTCGACTCGAATGGTTCGAGGCGCACCGCGCCATTCGATGATCTGGTTCAGCGCCCTGACGACGCGTTCCGCGGGGAGCGAGAAGTCGACCTCGATGCCCAGCTGCATATTTCGGGGTTATGCGCCCACCGTTTCCGATTTGATGCGCCCACCCGTTCCGATTTCATCCGCCCATCGATTACGAGGCATTCGTCCCCCTGTGACTTGCTGCTGCGAGGCAATCTGTAACTGGCTACCTTCGGCCTCTTTGGCACGAAGGTAGCCCGATGAAGAGATTGCCGATGCGGAAGATACGCGACGTTTTGCGGCTGTCAGCCGAGGGTCTGTCGACACGCCAGATTGCAGCGAGCCTGGCGATCGGGCGCACCACCCTTCGGGGCTACCTCGATCGTGCCAGTGAATTGGGCCTGAGCTGGCCTCTGCCGCCCGAGATGTCCGATACGGACCTCGAGCGGCTGATCTATTCGCGGACAGCGCGCGATGTTCCGAACCGCGCGACCCTACCTGACTGGACTCATATCCACTGCGAGTTGCGCCGCAAGGGCGTGACGCTCTCGTTGCTGTGGGAGGAATATCGCGCCGATCATCCGGAGGGCTACGGCTACTCCCGGTTCTGCGAACTGTATACGCGGTGGGAAGGCAGGCTGTCGCCGGTGATGCGACAGCGCCATCCGGCGGGCGAGCGGCTGTTTGTCGACTATGCAGGGCACACGATCAACGTGATCGACCCCATGACTGGCGAAGTACGCCCGGCACAGCTGTTTGTCGCGACCCTTGGAGCCACGAACTCTACCTTTGCGGAGGCGACCTGGACCCAATCGCTGCCGGATTGGATCGCGAGCCATGTGCGTGCCTTTGGCTTCTTCGCAGGAGTGACTGCGCAAATCGTGTCCGACAACCTGAAGGCCGGGGTCACCAGGGCCTGCTTCTACGACCCTGCGGTCAACCGGACCTATGTGGATCTGGCCGCGCATGACGACGCGGCTGACCCATCACTGCGACATCGTTGAGACCGGCAACGAGAGCTGACGCTTCAAGGCTCTTGAATGATCAAGGCTCCCGCTGGCCCGATACGGCTGCGCTGTCTGATGGCTCCACCGCATCGGGCCAGCTACCCGGTGCGCTCTAAGGGGGGCATTTTTGGGTGCCGATACGGGATCAAGTGCGGCGCGACAAACTGGATGAGATTCCGCGTCAATCAGGATGAGACGTTGCGGCGGACGTATGTCGAAGGGAGAACACGCGCGTCCATGACGACCGTCACTGGGTTCTCCCCTTCGCGGAAGCCCCGTGAGCGGGCCACGTCCAAAACCGCCTTCACGCGTTGCGCGACACGGCGGGCGGTCTCATGCTTCTCGGTCCAGATAGGGGAGAGGACTTGCAGTACTTCTGGCTGGTCGATCTCCGATACGGGCAAACGGCCGATCTTGGGGAAAGCGTAATCTGCAAGCGTATTGATCCACTGCTGGCCGTGCTTCGGGTTCTTCCAGGTCGGCAGGCGTTTGATGTGGACCTGACGTGCGACCTCCTCGAAGCATGGCACCTCCTTGTCGCGGTGGTACTTCGGGTTCAGCCTCTGCTTGGCGAGGCGTCGGTATTCAAGCGCTCGCTCGCGGGCGACTGTCAGGGTTATGATGTCAGCGCCGCCTAGACCAAAGTCCGTTCGGTTGGACTTGCCTTGGCGATTGCGCTGCCCCTTCACGGTGACGCGCACGATCCAGCGGCGGGTACCCGATGGGTCTACGACAAGGTAGAGGCCATTGGACGTACCACCTTTCATACCATGGAACGAACAGCGTCGGGCGCAATCGAAGTGAATCGAACGCAATCAATGAATAAAAATAATCGTATAAATACATGTATTTATACGATATCAAGCGATCTAGGGCCATTCAATGAGAATGGTAGGTGGCGGAGGATATGGGACCGGGATCCGACGTTACCCAACGATCTAGGCGTCGCAAAAGCCCACATCGAAACCGTCGCGGATTGATCCTGATCAGAGAGCCCAAGGCCACGGTTCGTATATTTCAACGGCATGGAAACAGGGAGAGACTCGATTGCACGTGGCACTTGAAACCAGTGAGAGGCGCAGAGGTGCGGCCGGGTTCGTGGCCTTTCTGTCCATCACCTTCGCGATCACCTGGGGGGTGATCGGCAGCTACATCATCTGGCCAGAGGCGATGGCGACCCGGTTCGGCGAGATCAGCGGCTCTCATCCATTCTACTTTCTGGCCACTTGGGCACCGGCCATCTCGGCGGTTGTGCTTGTCCTCGCTCTCTTCGGCATCTCGGGATTGCGCGGATTGCTGTCGCGTCTGTTGATGTGGCGTTGTCCGCCCGGCTACTGGGCGTTCATCCTCGTCGTGATCCCGCTCGTCTTCATCGCGGGGTCGCTCATCAAGGGCGGGCCGCTCTTGACGCCCTTGCCGCCCGAGGGCGTGGGGCCGATGGTGGCTGCGATGGTGATGATGCTGTTTCTCGGCCTGATCGGCAACATCACGCTGGCGATCCTCGTGACGCCGATCTTCAACGCGGCGCGCGGCAGCCTTCTGTTGTCTATGCTGTTCCACTGGCAGCTTATCAACCCGTTCTGGCCGGATGCGCAGCCGTGGGACTCCTGGATCCTCGTCGGCGTCGCGGCAGCCGTCGTCTGGTGGAACCGCAAGACGATGTTCTCGCGCGAGGGCGCTGTGACCGAGATCATCCTGCGCGAGGCGCGGTCATGATGCGGATGCTTCTGGCGAACGATCCGGTGGTCTTCCATGCCCGGTGAACGCATGCGTCTGGCGGTCGTCTCCGGTCTCGTGGCGGTTCTCCTCGCCACCTTCCCGGTCTCGCCCGGCATTGGGGCAGACGGAACGCTGCCGGACCGGCTGACCGAAAGCGTCGAGGCACGCATGGCTGCCGACGGTGTGGCCGGTGCCGTTGTTGTGCTGATCGAGGGCGGCGAGCCGGTCTGGACCAAGGCCTTCGGCATGGCCGATCCGACCTCCGTTCGGCCGATGAAGGCCGATGCCCTGTTTCGGGTCGAGTCGATCTCGAAACCCGTCACCGCCTGGGGCGCGATGCGGCTGGCCGAGACTGGGCGGCTGGACCTCGACGCGCCGATCGGTGCGTGCCTTTCGCGCTGGTCCCCACCCGAGGCGATGCGCAAGGTCACCCCGCGCATGCTGCTCAGTCACACCGCCGGGATCGGCCTTGGCGACTTCGCCGCGCGCTTCCCGCCCGAGGAGCCCAGGCCCGACCTGCCCACGCATATCGCGCAGGATTTCACTCTGATCGCCGCGCCCGGTTCGGGATTTTCCTATTCCGATACCGGCTACAACCTGATGGAACTCGTGGTCGAGGACTGCACCGGCGAGGATTTCGCCGCGCTCATGGCGCGCGAAGTGCTGGCGCCGCTCGGGATGGCAGGGGCGAGCTTCGACTGGATCGGCGCGGAGATGCCCGTGGGCCACGACCTACGGGGAGGGCCTGTCGCGCCTTACGTCTATCCGGGCCGTGCCTCGGGCGGGCTGCACGCCACCGCCGCCGACATCGCGCGTTTCGCTGTGGCTGGGATGGAGGGTGCGGAACAACCTGTTCTTTCGCCCGAGGGGGTGGCGGCGCTGCACCGGCCCCAAGTTGCGGTTGGTGGCCTGTTCGGCATGGCCGCGCAGGGCTACGGGCTTGGCCATTTCACCGAAGTCCTGTCGGATGGACGCGCGGCGGTCTGGCACGGCGGACAGGGCCATGGCTGGATGAGCCATATGCACATCGTGCCAGAAACCGGCGACGGTATCGTGATCCTGTCAAACAGCCAGCGGGCCTGGCCACTCTTTGCCGCCCTTTTGCGCGACTGGTCGGAAAGCCTCGGTGTTGCACCAGTCAGAATGACGCGCGTGCTTTGGGCAGAGCGCTTGGCACGTCTCGGCATCGCACTCGGCCTCCTTGTCGCGACGTTCGGTGCATGGATGGCCCGCAGACCCAGACGGCGGCCCGAAGTCGCGCGGATCGCGGCGGCGGGGATCGGCGCGGCCATGATCCTCTGGCCCCTCTGGGCTGCGGCGCAGGATTACCTGTTCCTGTTCTCGATCCTGCCCGGCCTCTGGCCATGGCTGGGCGCAGCCTCGGGCCTGGCGGGGCTGGGCCTTGCCGCAATGGCCCTTGCACCGGAGCGGCAACGATGACCCTCTTGCGTCTTGTGCCCCTTGTTCTGATGGCGGCTTTGGCCTGCGGACTACTCTGGAAAACACTACCCGCCCGCACCTCTCCCGTCGCCGGTCCCGACCCGATCGCCGAGTTGATAGCGGCGGAAATCGGCGGGATGACCCAGTGGCTGCTGATCCGAGGGGCGGACCGAGATGCGCCAATCCTGCTCTGGCTGCACGGCGGGCCCGGCGCGGCCCAGATGCCTGCCCACGGCCTCACCGCTGCGCTGGAGCGCGATTTCGTCGTCGTGCACTGGGACCAGCGCGGCGCGGGCAAGTCGAACCCGCCCAGTTTCGACCCGGCGACCATGACGCTTGAGCGATTCCTCATGGACGCGCGAGAGGTCACGGCGATTTTGAGGGAGCGCGTGGGCAGACAGCCCCTGTTCGTGTTCGGCCATTCCTGGGGAACGATGCTGGGCGCACGGCTGATGGCGCGCTGGCCGGGGGAATATGCGGGCTATATCGGGGTCAGCCAGCAAGTGGACACGCTGCGGGGAGCGGCGCTGACACGCGACTGGCTGCAAGAGGTGGCCCCGTCCGACCTCGCCCGCCTCGATCCGCAGGCCTTCCGCGACCACGATCTCTATGTCCGTCTCATGCAAGAGGTCGAGGCCCAAGGCGGCGGGATGGATGTCTCACTTGTCTCCATGATGCCACGCGCGCTTGCCGCACCGGAATATCGGCTGCCCGATTACTGGCGCTGGCTCGACGGTGCAAACCGTGGCAGCGGGCCGATGTGGGACGAATACCTCGTGCGGGACCTAATCGCCGAGGTGCCAGTGATGCCGGTGCCGATGCTGCTGATTTCGGGTGCGCAGGACTGGAACACGCCGGTCGAACTGGTACGGGAATGGTTCGCGGCGGTCGAGGCTCCGCAGGGCAAGCGGATGGAGGTGTTCGACCAATCCGGCCACGCGCCCTTCCTGACCGAGACCGCGCGCTTCGTGGACACGGTGCGCGGCTTTGCGGCTGAAATCGAAGAGATCCCGGAATGACTGTGGCATGGCTGACGATCTTTGGCGCCGCGTTGACCACTCTGGCAGCGACGACGAGCCTCGGCATGGTCATTCTTCCCGAACGCTGGAGCAGGCTTGAGGCTCGGGCCTATGGCGGCGCAAGGCGGCCTTGGTGGGTCTGGGTTCTGGCCGGGCTTCTGCTTGCCGTCTGGGGGATTGGCGCGGTGGATCATGCGCTGCATCCCGCAGCCGGCAGGACCTGGGCAGGCTGGGCGCTCGTCGTCGGTGTCCCGGCGCTCTGGGCGGTCAAATCCGCTGCGCTGGTGTTCAATCCCAAGGGGCGCGCCGTCGTGTCCTCGATGTCCGACCCCAAGGCATGGCGCCAGATCGGGCTGGCCCGGTTGCCGATCGTTCCGGTTCTGGCTGTGCTAACCCTGTTTGCCTAAGCGCCCGTTCAGTTCAGCGCGCCGGGCAAGCGATCGCCCCGCACGAGGAACCGACCGTCGATCCGCAGGCCCAAAGGCTCGCCCGAGATTGGCGGTGCGCCTTCGGACGCGGGCCGTTGCGCATGGATATGCAGATGCGGCTCGGTCGAAGCGCCGGAGTTGCCAACCTCGCCCAGCCGGTCGCCCACTACCACCCGGCCACCGGGCACGAGCGAGATACTCCCTTGTCGCATGTGTGCCAAAACGATCTCGGCCTCGCCACAACGCAGGATAACGTGGTTGCCGAGGCGGTTGACCGTGTCCTGCTCCGGCACCTCGAAATCGGGCTGGTCGTTCTCGACGGCGACAACCGTGCCAGCGCAGGGCGCGCGCAGCTCGGCCCCGAAAATCGCGTAGGCAGCCGGATCGGCAGGCCGCCAGCCAGACGCACGCAGCCCCCACGGCCCCAGCCCGAAGAAATCGACCGCGAAAGATTGACCGCGCCAAGGGCGGAACCGCTCGACGTTGGCATCGAGCGTCCGCATATGCCCGTTCACCAGCGGATCGGAACCTCCATGGCCGACCAGATAGCGCCCCGGGCCGAAGGGATTGGCGATATCCACCACCTCTACCGGCGGCGGACGCTGGCCCAGCATCGCCCGGGCACCGGTCCAGCCGCCGAGACCGAGGAGCAGGACCGACAAGGCGATTGCGCCCCATCCCCCAACCGCGTCGGGCAACCATGGCAGCCCCGAGATTTCCTGACGCCAGCACGCTGCGACCGCCAGCACGAGCCAGAGCGCGCCGTAGACCCTCGGTAGCCACCAGACCGGAACCGCCCATTGCGCAACCCGCGCCAGTGCAAAGAGGAAAGCCCCGGTCCCCGCGGCCTGAAGCAGCAACCCGATAAAGCTGCCGGCGGGCCAAAGGCCGAGCCAGGCAAGGAGTGTCAGGGGAAGGGCAATTTGCGTCAGCAAGATCAGGACTGTCATGGCGAACCGCTCCCGGCGAGATCATAAGTGGTGCGCATCAAACCGGCCCTCCGAAGGCGAGCTCCCAGCGCAACAGAAAGGTCGCAAGCGCCGCGAGCGACAGCGCAAAGGCCGTGTCGTGGATGCGCCGCCAGAGGCTCCAGCTCGCAACACGCCAGACCGGGACGAGCGCCAGCAGCGCGAGGGGGGCGACCACCGCAACCATATTGCCCATGGCGAGAAAGGTCTCAAAGGTCGGTTGCGGCTGGTCGAACAGGAATCCCTGCCGGCGCGCGCCGCCGTCACGCCAATCAAACAGAGTGCCAGGACGGCTGCGACAGGCAGGGCGATGGATCCGAGCAGCCGTATCATGGCCCTGCCCCGGGAAAGGTGATGGCGGTCACCTCGGCCAGAAAGAAGGGGAAATAATCGTCGGTCCCGAACATGTTCCCCGCCTCGACCCGGAAGGGCAGACGATATCCCCCCACCTCACGGAAATCGGACAGATGGCCGCCAAAGGGTTGCAGGCGATGCACCTTGTCGGGGTTGGCGTCGCTCCAGCGCATGAAGGCAACCTGCACCGGACGCCCTTCGCCATCCACCGTCACATCCACCACCTGTTCGAGCGGGCCATGGCGGATGGTCACGCGGGCGATGTTCTCGTCCACCGCCTCCCAAGTCACACCGGGTCCGGGCAGAAACGCAGTCGGGGACCAGAACACGGCCTCGCCCACATAGCGTCCAAAGGCCGAGCGAGCGTGGTCCAGATCGCCGCCCATACGGGTCACCGGGATCAACCCGAAGATGCGAAAGCGGGTCCAGCGGCCGGAATCCGATCCGGAAATGGGCATTCCGCTGGTTGTGCGCATGGCCCAGACGAAACCCTCCGGCGCGGCAAGGATCTGGTGCGCTTCCATCGGCTGATAGGCGGGGTTGTCCTTCGTGCCGAGGCTGAACTGCCCCCGCATTTCGATCTCCGCCACTGGCAAGAGCGGCGCGCCGGGAAGAATCGTAAACCGGAAGTAGCGCCGGGCCGGTTCCGGCATGTCCGCCACCATCGTCGGGTCAAAATGCTCCGGGTTCGCCGGCTGGAGTGCGGCCAGCCTGTCCCATTCGGCACCGTCGGCACGCAAATCCAAGAGCCTGATGGCGAAAAGCGCCATGAACACAAGTAGGATCGTAGCAATAATTCCGATGACGACATTCACGCGATCTGCTCGCTGGCTTGTGGCACCGTACCGATAAAACTGATCGAAAGAGGCAACTTTGACTTACATCAAGGCTGCCCGCCTCTGTTGCAACCAAGCCCGCATAGACCGCAAAATTGCTCTGCGATCCTATTGAGACAGCCGCAACAGTCGAACGACCAAGGACACCCCCGCGCGTTCAATGCGGCGCATTGGACGGCTGGAGGGCGTGCATTCCCATGTCCGTTCCGTGGCTGAGCAGGCAAAACCAGCCTGTGCAGGTCTCAAGTGGGAGGGCAGACCCAATCGCGGATAAAATCAAATCCGAGAAATCCAAACTCTCTCACCACAGTCGCGACCGCTGCAAGTTCGTAGTTTATCATGGTGTGCCTTCCTTATCCAATCTTGCTCCCCCAGAACGACGTCTGATCCGCCGCGAAATACCCGTCCGCGGCGCGGAAATTCCCCTGCAGCTCGACGGTATCGCCAGCCGCCAACGACACCATGGTCTGTAGCTCGGGCGAGAGGGCTTTCACCTCCGCCCCCAGCTGCGCAGCAATGCCAGCCAGGCCAACGCGGAGAAGACGCCTCCTCCGCCTGCGCCGGCCAGGGCATAGAGGTTGAGCGGCTTCAGGTCGAACGTCCCCATGGCAAGGTCGAACTCCGCCAGCCCGGCCATCGCAAGGCCCGAGGCCGCCAGGCAGGCCAGATAGACCAGCCCGCGTGCAAGATTCCAGGTCATGATGTTGCCCTTTTTGCGAGCATTGCTCGCAGAAAACCGGAACAAAAGTGCAGCAGGTCCAACCTGGCGCTGCCTTACCAGCCTCTCACCCCAGTCCCATGGACCAAGTTCATGGAAAGCGTATTCGGGCACGACAACTATTTCGTCCACTTCAACCGTCAGCCGGTGTCGCGGTCGCTGTGCTGGATGCCCACACCGATCGCTTCCTGCGCAACCTGTTCCGCAATAACCTGCCGCCTGCGCCGCCCGAGCCGGGCATGATGATGATCAACCTCGCAACGGCTGCGGCGCCCGCAGGCGATCCCGTGATGAGCGGCGAGGATCTTGCCGTCTTCATCGCAGCTTTCGAGGAAACCGGGTTCACGGCAAGCATCAATTGGTACAGAAACATGGATCGCAACTGGCACATCCTCGCGGATGTGGACCCCATTGTCCGGCAGCCGGCACTCATGATCTACGGGACGCGGGACATGATTCCGCCATCCGAAGCCCTCGCGGATTTCGTCCCGAATGTGGAGATGCTCAGCCTCGACAGCGGCCACTGGATCCAGCAGGAGAAGCCCGGAGAAACCACTCGGACGATCCTGGACTGGCTTGCGGTTCGGCAGGCGGCCTAGGCGGCAGTCACGGTCCATCGGCGGACGCGAACGCAATCCGTTCGCTCCTTGCCGTGCCCGTGATATGGTCGAGGGACATGCGACCCGCAAGGGGCGCTCACGCGAGGGACGACCGAGAAGAATGGACAAACTTTCCGTCATGCACGCCTTCCGCCGCATCGTCGAACGCGGCAGCTTCGCGCGTGCGGCGGAGGATCTTGGCGTATCGCCCGCGCTTCTGAGCCGCGAGATCAAGCTGCTCGAAGAGAGTCTTGGCACCACGCTGCTCACCCGCACGACCCGCTCCATGTCGCTTACTGATGCCGGGCGGCTCTACTACGACGAGGCGACAGGCATTCTGGATGCCGTAACCCATGTCGAGACGCGCATCCGCGATGGTGCCGGGGCGGTCCGGGGGCACCTCAAGGTCAACGCCTCCAGCTCGTTCGGGCAGACAGTGATCGCGCCGATCCTGCCGACGTTTCTCGACGCCTATCCCGATCTGCGGCTGACGCTGTCCATGGACGACCGGGTGGTGGACATGGTCGAGGGCGGGTTCGATGTCTCGATCCGCATTCGGCCTGCCATGCCGGACTCGGCGCTGGTGGCGCGCAGGGTCGGGACGATGCGACAGCGGATCTTCGCGGCACCCGCCTATCTGGAAAGGGCGGGCATGCCGGTTGTCCCGAAAGACATCGCCCGGCACCGGGTGATCGGCTTCCTGCTTGCGGACCACTTGACCTCATGGGCGCTGACTGGCCCTTCTGGCACGGTCACGATCGACCTCGATCCGCCGGTTCGTGTCGGCAACAGCCTCGTCCTGCGCGACCTCCTGATCGCAGGCCAGGGCATCGGCACCTTGCCTGACTTCGTCTCGAACGAAGCCGAGGCGCGGAGCGAACTGGTGCGCGTTCTGCCCGACTGGGAGCTTCCTGCGCCGGAGATCTTCGCCGTGACGGCCTCGCGGCTGGGGATGGACGCGAAGGTCACGGCCTTCCTCGACCACCTGCGCGCGGCGCTCCGGCCCTGACATTCTTCAACCTGCGTAAATAATGAAGTGACATCCGGCCGATTATTCCGGCCCGGCCGATCCCCGATCCTCTCAGGCATCGAAACCTGAAGCTCCGAGAGGATCCCATGACCCGCGTTCTTGTTCTCTACTATTCCAGCTATGGCCATGTCCGTGCCCTTGCGCAGGCCGAAGCCGAAGGCGCACGCAGCGTGCCCGGCACCCATGTCGACCTGCGTCGCGTGCCTGAAACTGTTCCCCAGGAAATCCGGCAGAAGGTTGGCTTCGCAGCGGATGACACGCACGTTGCCGCACCGGCCGATCTGGAGGCCTACGACGCCATCATCTTCGGTACGCCGACGCTCTTCGGCATGATGGCCGGGCAGATGAAATCCTTCCTCGACCAAGCCGGTGGCCTCTGGGCGCAGAATGCACTGGTCGGCAAGGTCGCCGCCGTCTTCGCCTCCACCGGCTCGCAACACGGCGGACACGAGGCGACGCTGTTGTCGACCCAGATCCCGCTGCAGCACTTCGGGATGCTGATCGCGGGCATGCCCTACACCTTCGCCGGTCAGACGACGGCCGAAAGCATTGTCGGCGGCGCGCCCTATGGCGCGGGCACCATCGCCGGGGCCGACGGCTTACGCGCGCCCTCCGAGACCGACCTGGCCGGCGCGCGTTTCCAGGGCGCGCATGTTGCGCGGATCGCGACACTGCTGGCTGGCGCCAATCTGAACGAGGAGGCCGCGTGATGCCTGCTTTGACCATCGACTTCTTCCACGACGTGGTCTGTTGCTGGTGCTTCAACATCTCGTCGCGGATGCGGCCGCTTGCCGCCGAGTTCGATCTCGATATCCGGCACCGCACCTTTGTCCTGCAAGCCAGTCGCGCCGAGATGGCCACCCGCTGGGGCACGCCGGAAGACGCCCGCGAGACCATCCTCGGGCACTGGGCGGCCTGCCGTCAGGTCAGCGACCGGCCGGAGCTCATCGATATCGACGCGATGCGCGCGGCCCCGTTTGACTATCCCCACGGGCTGACCGCCGCGCTGGGATGCAAGGCGGCGGAACGGCTTGGCGGACAGGCCGCCCACTGGGACATGTTCGACCGCCTGCAGCGCGCGCATCTGACCGAGGCGCGAAACGTCGCCGACCCGGCAACGGTGCTGCACGCCGCTCGGGACCTGGGTTTCGAGAGCGCTGCTTTCGCCGATGTTTTCGAAGACCCGGAAACTCTTCGTGCCGTCGAGACCGATCGGCAACACGCCCGTGCCCTCCAGGTCCGGTCCATTCCAACCCTCATCGTCCGCGAGACCGGCGCCCGGCTCGTCAACGGACCGCGCGAGGATCTGGCCGCGCAACTGCGCGCCGCCCTCCGCCTCGTCGCCTGAAAGGTAATGCCATGACCCTCCCGTTCTTCCGAACAGATACCCGGCCCCGCCGGAACATCCCGCGCGGCGTGCCGCGAGACTTGTCGCCCCACCTGATGCGCGACATGGGCCTCGATCCTTGGCCGGACCACCCGCGCTTGCCCATCCACCCGCTCTGGTGAGCCCCGACAGGAGGCATGACCCATGTCCCGCACCACCGACATTCTTCTGACAGCGCTCGCCCCGGCGATCTGGGGCAGCACCTATCTCGTCACGACCGAGGCGCTGCCCGTGGGCTATCCCGTGACCCTTGCAGCACTTCGGGCCTTGCCGGCCGGACTGCTGCTGCTTGCTGTCACGCGTTGTCTGCCACCCCGTGCCTGGCTCGGTCGCGTATTCCTGCTCGGCAGTTTCAACTTCGCGCTGTTCTGGGCGCTCTTGTTCGTGGCCGCCTACAGGCTTCCCGGCGGGGTGGCGGCCACGCTGGGATCGCTGCAGGCCATGATGGTGATCCTGATGGCACGTGGGTGGCTCGGCACGCCGATCCGGGCAGGTGCGGTTGCCGCAGCTGCAACTGGCGTTCTGGGCGTGGCGCTTCTGCTGATCTCGCCGGACGCCGCCCTCGATCCCATCGGCATCGCCGCAGGGCTTGGTGGCGCGGCATCCATGGCGGCGGGCACGGTCCTCAGCCGGAAATGGCAACCGCCCGTCTCGGCCCTCAGCTTCACCGCCTGGCAGTTGACCGCCGGGGGGTTGATCCTGTTGCCGCTGGCGCTGATCGTGGAGCCCGCGCTGCCGACACTCACGGCGACGAACCTGGCCGGACTGGTCTGGCTCGGGCTCATCGGTTCTGCGGCCACCTATGCGCTCTGGTTCCGGGGCGTCGCCCGGATCGAGCCCGGCGCGGTCTCGATGCTGGGCATGATGAGCCCGGTAACGGCGGTGATCCTTGGCTGGGTGGTGCTGGGTGAGTCGCTGTCCCTGCTGCAGGGATTCGGCGCGCTGATCGTCCTCGGCTCGGTCTGGGCAGGTCAACGGGCGAACCGCCCGACGACACAAGTGCCGACAAAGCCGGAGGCAGGTCCCGACCCAGCTGATGGAACGATCATGAACCGCACCGGTGCGTTTCTGGCAATGTTCGGCGCGAATCCGTTCCGGTACGTCATGGCCAATCGCACCGAAATGAAACCCTGATGAGCGATCCCGCGCTGACGCCCGAGTTTCCCCGCCAAGCCCGCCTTGCAAGCCTGCTGTACCTGCTCATCATCGTCGCGGGCCTAGGGGCCGAGCTGGGCCTGCGTGGCCCCTTGATCGACCTTGGCGATGCGGCAGGCACCGCGGCGGCGATCCTGGCCGCCCCGGGCCAGTTCCGGCTGGCCATCGCCGCCGACCTGGTGATGGCGCTTTCCGATGCCGGGCTCGCCATACTGCTTTATCTGATCTTTCGGGCCGCGTCGCCGGTGCTTGCCCTGTCCGCGATGGTGTTCCGGCTGATCCAGACTGTGCTGGTCGCCGCGAACCTCATGGTCCTGCAAGCCGCGTGGCTTCTGATTTCTGGCCCCAACGAGCTTGTCGATGCCAACGCGCTTGCGCTGGTGTTCCTCGATCTGCACGGTCATGGCTATGATCTCGGCCTCATTTTCTTTGGCGTCAACAGCTTGATCATGGGTCTGCTTGTCTGGCGATCAGGTCATTTTGCGAAGGTCTTCGGGGCCGGCCTGGCGATCGCCGGGCTCGTCTATCTGATCGGCAGCGGCCTGCGCTTCTTCTCCCCTGAATGGTCCCAGGCATTCGTACCGGCGTATCTACTGACGATCCTCGCCGAGACGGCGTTCTGCATCCGGCTGCTTTTTCAAAGGAACAGCCACCGAGAAAGGAATGCGGTGGCATGATCTGTCAATGCCTTGGCGGACGAGGCCATTACTTTGGCATCAGATCCCGCTACAGGCCAATCCTGAAATCTTTTCATCCGTAATGAGGGAGACATAACAATGTTGTCTGAATCTCCGACGCTGCACATGCTGTGCGGTAAGATCGCATCCGGGAAGTCCACCATGGCCGCCCAGCTTGGGGCCACGCCCGGAACGGTTCTTATCGCTGAGGACTCCTGGCTCGATGCGCTCTTCGCAGATGAGCTGCATTCGCTGAAGGATTATGTGCGATGCTCATCGAAGCTCCAAAGTGTTATGGGGCCTCATGTGGTCGGCTTGCTGAACGCGGGTGTGTCGGTCGTCCTCGACTTCCCGGCAAACACCATCGCGCAACGCGCCTGGATGAGGGAGATCATCGCCGGCACTGAAGCCGCGCACCAGCTTCACGTGTTTGACGTGCCAGACGAGGTCTGCTTGGCTCGGCTGCGCGCGCGCAACGCGGCGGGTGACCACCCCTTCGCGGTCACGGAGGCGCAGTTCCTCCAGTTTTCCAGTCACTTCGCACCGCCGACCGCTGAAGAGGGCTTTGATGTCGTCGTGCATGGCGAAGAACACGATCAAGTGCAGGAGGCCTGAAAATCAGAGCAGAAGGCGTGCAGAATACGCACCCCCAAAAGAGCAATTGGTCGCAATCAATCTACGCGCTGCATGCAAATCATCTTGCTCGCGGGTGTTCGCGGCTGCATTGCCATTCGCCACTTGTGTTTCCGGGGCCGCTTAGTGAGGCCGGACGACCCACATGCCCGCACCTGCGCCCGCAGCACGGCGTAGTCACTCATCATCTCAACGATGGCCAAGCCTTGCCGCAGAAGGGCCGGCTCCTCGGCTAACGGGATCAGTCGGACCTCGTAACCCAGCTTGCCGATCTCACGGCCCCAGAAGTGCGCGCCGCCACAGGCTTCCATAGCAACAAGACAAGACGGCAACTGGCTGAAAAAATCCAGAACCTGTCCTCGCCGCAGCTTCTTGCGCACGACTGCTCGCCCTGCGCCGTCAGCGCCATGCACTTGAAACACATTCTTCGCCAGATCGAGCCCGACCGTGATAATCTCCGACATGACCGTCATCCTTTGTGGATCATCGCAGACCCACCTTGGCACATCGATGCCGTCGGGGGGCGGTCACATCATCAACGCCACTAAGACGGGAAAGGGGGTACTTGCATCAACGCCTGCATTGCGCAACATCGCCTGATGCAACGAGGGGTAGTGTGAGACATGCTATGATGAAAAGACCGCAAAGCGTAACCGCCCTTGACGACCTCGGACGAGTCCGACTGTCACAATCGTTCTTCATGCGAGAATTTCTGTACAGTGAAGTCGCCAACCTTCACGGCATGCCGAATATCCCTGACGATCCCGAGCTTGCGATCATGGTCGGCAAGCGCCTGTGCGAGGACATTCTCGAGCCCCTGCAGGCGACGTTCGGGAAGATATGGATCCGTTCGGCATTCAGATCTTGTGACGTCAACGGGTTCTGCAGCGGGCAACAGCGCGCAGGGAAGAAGGGTTACGGTTGCGCTTCGAACGAGGCGAATTTCGCGCGACATATCTGGGATCGCAGGGATGCGGACGGCTTTGCAGGCGCTATGGCTTGCATCGTGATTCCGTGGTTTGCGGACAAATTCGAGAATGGCACGGACTGGCGTGCGCTTGCTTGGTGGATCCACGATCACCTGCCATATTCCACGATGTATTTCTTCCCTCGTATGGCTGCATTCAACATCTCCTGGCACGAACGCCCGAAGAAACGGATCGACAGCTACATCGCGCCAAAGGGTTGTCTGACAAAGCCCGGCATGCCGAACCATGAAGGCGATCACTCCGAGTGGTATCTCGGCTTCCCCGAACTTGTGCAGCCTCAGACCTAGAAAGGCCCCTCCACCCAGTTCGCCACGATCAACCCCGGCACTTTGTAGAGCGCCCGCTTGGCGTCCCGGTCCATATCCAGCCGCTCCGGCAGCTTCACCTGCAGCACCAGCAGGAAGATTGGCGCGGTGACCTGGTTGCGACCTGTCCTGGAGCGCGATGCCACCGCCAGACCGCGCGTGGTTGATGCGGGCCCGGTCGGCAACGAGCAGGCTCGGCCCGCGCCGGCGATCGACGGAGCGGAGACACATGCCGCGGCGGCGTTCCCATTCGCCGGAGTTGATCTTGCGGCCGCGAAGGCCACGGCTAGCAGCCTCAGTCGGAATCGCGAGCCAAAACCCGTCCTTCGAACGGATCAGCGGGCCAGTGTTGTGGGCGCCGACGATGACAAGAGCCATGGACCACAACAGCACCGCAGCGTTCAGGCCTTCGCCGGCCGTCGGATAGGTCTGGCTGCGTATCAAGCTTGCCAGCCGCCGTCCGGGTCCCGCCCCGGTGATCTGGCCGCGCCAGGCGGTCTTGAGCCCGGTTCCGGCCTCGCGCATAGCAGCGGTGACGGCCTTCTCACCTGCCTTCACCTCAGCAGCCGGAGCTATTGTCAAATCTGGTGTTTGTATGGTCCTCACGCGGCGGCCTGATTTTGTATTGATGGCTTGATGCCGTTGATGAAATCGACGCCTTCGATGACGTCTGCGAGATGAGCAGAGCCGCGCAGCTTGCGCCAGCGCTTCTCAGCGTATTGGCCGAGCTTGAACATCATGTGGAGCATCCCGTCCCTGCTCAGGCATCCCTTGGTGCGTTTGGTGCGATGGCGGATTGTGGCGAATGCGCTCTCGATGGGATTTGATGTCCTGATGCTCTGCCAGTGCTGGGCGGGGAAATCGTAAGATGTCAGCAGTTCGTCGCGGTCCTTGACCGGGCATGCGACGGTCTTGGGGTATTTTTCCTCGTAGGTGCCGACGAGCACATCGAACTCCTTGCGGGCATCTTCACGGGTCTCGGCCTGCCGGATGTCGTGCAGCGCCTTCTTTGCCCTGGGCTGACTGCGCTTTGGCAGATAGTTCAGAACGTTGCCCGTCTTATGCACCCAGCAGCGCTGTTGCCCGGTGGTGGGACAGACTTCCTCAAGAGCTGCCCAAAATTCCATAGCCCCATCGCCGACCGCCAGTTTCGGAGCATTGAGGCCGCGGTTTTGAGCCCCAGCAAGACCTCGCGCCAGCTTTGGGTGCTTTCCCGCACGCCGTCCTCAATGGCCAGGAAATGCTTCTCGCCGCGCGCATTGACGCCGATCACGACCAAGGCGCAGAGCCGTTCCCGTTGGCGCATGTAGGCGCGCACCGGCATGGTGTCCGTATCGGGGATCACAGCGGCCATGTGCATGGTCGAGCCGATATCGATCACCGCCGCATTGGGATTTACCATCTTCAAATCCGGGTGGTCGCCGGTCTTGCGCTTCGTCATGGCTTCTCCTCCGTTCAAGGCGAAGGGCGAGGGCCACGCAAGTTCGTCATCTTCCTGACCGGAATCGCCGTTAAGACAGCGTCACCACTCTCAAGTGCGCATCAGCCCATGTGCCACGTCTTTTGACGGGGTCCAGCCCACCAATAGGCCATCGGCAACTGCCCTTCGCCGCGAGCACAACACAGGCTGTTGCTACCGCGCACAGGCGGGCTGCGGCCCGGAACGGTTTTTCAACACCTCCCTCTCCTCCTCAAGAATGCGGTTTTCTTTGCGAAGCCGGTCATTCTCGCGCCGAAGCTCAGAATCCCGGAGTGCGGGACAAGGATCGTCCGAGAACTGACCTATCCATTTGCCCAAGGTCGAAAGGCCGACCCCCGGATCCGACGCGTCAGCCCGCTGCTTGTCGCGATCCGAACCGCTTCGCGTTTGAAATCGTCACTATGTTTGGGGACCATGTCCGGTCTCCTCTATGGCGAGCACTGCTCGCAGAAAACCGGAACCAAAGTAATGCAGGTCCAATCGGTTTGATGGCACAAGCGCCGGATGAGCATGGTTTTTCGTTTGATCTCCTCTCGCTGTTTCAGGATCTGCTCTGCGCGCCCGCAATAGACATCAGCGGGCGTCAGGTTCCCAAGGCTCTCATGGTAGCGTTGGTTGTTGTAGTATGAGATATGGGCAAAAGTTGGTGACGCTTGATCAGGCGGCGGTTTGAAGTTGGCGGATCCCGTCGCGGAACTCGATGCCCTGGATGATCTCGGGCAAGCGGTTTTGACCGCCGAGTTTTCGCCATTTCTTCTGCGGCGACATCATCAGCTTGAATGCCATGGCCAGCCCGGTCTTGCGGCTGAGGCATCCCTTGGTGCGTTTGGTGCGATGCCGGACGGTGACGAAGGTGCTTTCGATCGGATTTGACGTCCGGACGTGTTTGCCAGCGCTTGCGCGCGTTCAGCCGGGTAGTCATGGAAGGTCAGCAGCGCATCCCGGTCCTTGACCAATTTGGCGACCGCCCTGTCCCATTTCACGCCGTATGTTTCGACGAAGAAATCAAAGGCGGCGTTCGCATCGGCTTTGGTCTCGGCCTGCGGCGTTTCCGGTGCTCGGGAAGGTGCCGGTAGAAGTGTTCGTCTCGGCCGTCCTTCGAGTAGGCGAAATGGTAGATCGTCTCATGACTGACCCGGATCGGGTGGCGTTCCAGGCGCATCCGTCCGGCGATCTGTTCCGGAGACCAACCTGCCTACAGGCGATCCTCGACGACGGCCTTCAGTTCGGGGTTCGAGATCAGCTTGCGATGGATGGCGCGGCGGCGCTCATAGGCGTTCTGCGCGGTCATCGAAGAGTAGCCGTCCAGCTCGGGAATTTCGGTGTCTTCGTAGGCGTTGCGCTGCAGTTCGCGGGAGATCGTCGAAGATGCGCGACCCAGCCGATCGGCAATCTCCAGCACAGGCACTTTCGCGTCATGCCATTGGTCGATCTTGCGACGCTCTTCGAATGTCAGGGGAGAGTAGTGGCTTCCCATTCAGAAATCTCCATGCAAACCTCTGTTTAGATATAGAATTTGCACTTCGTTCGTGAATCCACCCGACTTCTGCACGTCCGTGCACTTCGATGCCTTCATGCGTTTCCGCTCCTTTCCCAGCCGGGGTTTAGTTGCGGAAGACCTATGTCGAAATGACCCGGTTCCCGGGGACAACATCAAGGCCCGACAACTTTTCGGTCATGAGAAGACACTGAGCCGACAAAGAACAAACGAGACACATCGGCAAAAAATCTGACAGGACATCACGGGCTTGTCAGCGCGGCACCCGAATGCCTACAAGTTGTTGGTCGATCCCGACCACCCTCAATGCCGCGCGAGACTTTCCAATGCCCATCAAGACACCACGCTGATGCACGCCCTGTCACAAGTATTTTCGCTCATGCGGCGTGGTCACAACGACCCGCCCAGCCATGACAAGGCGCAACTGATCGGCATCGCCCTGCTCTGCGGCGCGGTCCTGTTCTTTACGCTGATGGATGCGACGGCGAAATATCTGACCCAAAGCTATTCGGTCACGCAGGTAGTCTGGGCGCGCTTCTTCGGCAATGCTCTGATTGTCACGCTGATCTTTCGTCAGCGTGTGCCCGCATTGATGCGCAGCAGGCAGCCGGCCCTGCAGTTCTGGCGGGCCATGGCGCAACTGGGTTCGGTCGGCCTGTTCTTTACGTCCCTGCAATTCATCGGACTGGCGGAAGCCACCGCCATCATGGACTCGAACCCGGTTCTGATCACCCTGGGCGCGGCGCTGTTCCTGAAGGAAAAGATCGGCATCCGGCGGATGCTGGGCATCGCCGCGGCGCTGGTCGGCGCGCTGATCGTCATTCGTCCCGGCACCGGCGTCTTTCAACCGGCGGCGCTGTTACCGGTGCTGGGTGCCTTCACCTATGCCGGAGGCGCCCTGCTCACGCGACTTGTGCGCAGCGATTCCACCGCAACCTCGATCCTGTGGTCGGCCTATGCGGGGCTGATCGTGACCACGTTCTTCGTGCCTTTCAGCTGGCAGTCCATTGCCCTTCAGGATCTGCCCTATTTCCTGGCTCTGGCCGTGTTGGGAACCATCAGCCAGATCCTGCTAATCAAGGCTTTCTCTATGGGCGAAGCGGGATCTCTGGCACCCTTTGGTTATACCGCGCTGATCTGGGCGGGGTTCTGGGGCTGGCTGTTCTTTGACCAACTGCCCGATCGCTGGACCATTCTCGGCGGGACGATTATCGTCGGGGCCGGTCTTTATGTCTGGTCACGAGAGGCCCAAGCATCGAGGAAACAGGAATGAGCGAAGACGACAAGCCTCCGCTGACGGATCGCCTGGCCAGCGGCGCCTTTCTGACGATCATGTCTGCTGCGAAACTACTTCCCTATGAGGCGCGCATCAGAACAGTCGGGTGGATCTTTGGTCATGTCGTCGGCCCGCTTGCCGGGTGGCGTCGCCGCATACGCGAAAATCTTGTCCTCGCCCGCCCTGACCTGAAGGCTGCTGAAATCCGCTTTCTGGAAAAGGCGGTTCCGGCAAATGCCGGGCGCTCGGTGGCCGAGATCTATTCGGGCCGCGAATTCACCGACCGCATCGAGGCCTCGGATCCGCTGGAAGGCCCCGGCCTGCCCGCATTGAAAGCCGCCTTCGATGCGGGACGCCCCGTCATTATCGCCAGCGCACATTTCGGAAATTACGATGCCATGCGCGCCGCACTTGCCGCCAGGGGATATCCCGTGGGTGCCCTGTATCGGCCCATGAACAACGAAGCATTCAACAAGCATTATGTTCCGGCCATTTCGGCCATAGCCGAACCGCTCTTCCCCCGAGGTCGTGCCGGCCTGACCGCAATGCTGCGCTTTTTGAAAGGCGGCGGCTGGCTGGCCCTGGGCTTCGACCAGCATGACCGTCATGCGCCTGAACTGCGCTTCTTCGATCTGCCCAGCAAGACGGTCCTGACCCCGGCGGAACTGGCAGTCCGCTATGATGCGCTGATCCTTCCGGTACATGGAATCCGGCGCGAAGACGGGCTGTCATTTCGCGTGCATGTCGGGGCCCCCATCGAACATGGCGAGCCGCGCCAGATGATGCAGGCACTGAATGACGATCTGGAAATGCTGGTCCGGCGCCATATGGATCAATGGTTCTGGGTCCACAGGCGCTGGAAATAGACGCCGCGCGCAAAAGCAAACAGCCGCCGGATCCCGGCGGCTGTTCAAGTTCAGTCCGTTGCGGTCAGGTCAGACCGCCTCGGCATTGCGCTGTGGGGCTGCCGCCTCGCGACGCGCGCGCAGTTCTTCTGCGACCAGGAAGGCCAGTTCCAGTGACTGGCTGGCATTCAGACGCGGGTCACAGGCGGTATGATAGCGGTCGGACAAATCCTCATCCGTCACGGCGCGCACACCACCGGTACATTCGGTCACATCCTTGCCGGTCATCTCGAAATGCACGCCGCCCGGAATGGTGCCTTCGGCATTATGGACGCCGAAGAATTCGCGCACTTCGCGCAGGATCGAATCGAACTGGCGCGTCTTGTAGCCTGTCGATGACTTGATGACATTCCCGTGCATCGGATCACAGGACCAGACGACATTCGCACCCTCTTCCTGAACGGCCTTGATCAGGCGCGGCAGATGATCCCCAACCTTGCCAGCACCAAAGCGTGCGATCAGGGTCAGACGCCCGGCCTCGTTCTGCGGGTTCAGCTTCTCCATCAGGACCTTCAGATCCTCGGCGGTAGTGCTGGGACCACATTTCAGACCGATCGGGTTCTGAACGCCACGGCAGAATTCGACATGTGCCCCGTCGGGCTGCCGGGTGCGGTCGCCGATCCAGATCATGTGACCCGATCCGGCCACCGGCGTGTCGGTGGTGGTGTCGATACGGGCCAGAGCCTCTTCATACTCCAGAAGCAGCGCTTCGTGGCTGGTATAGAAATCGACCTTGGACAGCTGATGCGCGGTATCCGAATTGACCCCGGCCGCCTGCATGAAGGCCATGGCGTCACGGATGCGATCGGCAATATCGCGGTATTTCGCGGCTTCGGAACCACCGACGAAATCGGCGATCCAGCTTTGGACGCGCTGCATGTCAGCAAATCCGCCGGTCGAGAACGCCCGCAGCAAATTCAGCGAGGCCGCAGCCTGCGTATAGGCCGACAGCATGCGCTGTGGATCGGGAATCCGGGCCTCGGGCGTGAAATCGAAGCCATTGATGATGTCACCGCGATAGCTGGGCAGTTCGACCCCACCCACGGTTTCTGTCGGGGCGCTGCGCGGCTTGGCGAATTGCCCCGCCATCCGGCCTACCTTGACCACCGGCAATTGTGCGCCCCAGGTCAGGACCACGGCCATCTGCAAGATCACCTTGAAAGTGTCGCGGATGTTGTCGGCGCTGAACTCGTTGAAGCTTTCGGCACAATCTCCGCCCTGAAGCAGAAAGCGACGTCCGGCCGCAACCTCGGCCAGTTCTTCGCGCAGACGCCGCGCTTCTCCGGCAAAGACCAGCGGCGGATAGCGGCGCAGCTGTGCCTCGACCGCTGCAAGGGCAGCGGGATCCGTATATTCCGGCATCTGCACCCGCGGATAGTTGCGCCAGCCGGCCTTGTCCCAGCTTTGGGTGGCGGTCTTGCGATTATCCTGCGTCATGGCACGGGCTCCTTGAAAAATCTTCGCGTCGGTATAGTCCTTTGCGCCAGTCAGGGAAAGACCTGTCTGGCGAGGAAAGCGGCAGTCCGCGACAGTTGAATGGATTCTACACTTGCGGGATTGGAAAATCCCTGTTGACTGTTCACAAGATCCGCCGCGAAGAGATAGCCCGATGCCATCCCAAAGACCGCACCGCTTTACGTTCCTGTTGCTGGACCGCTTTACGATGATGCCCTTTGCGGCCTCGCTGGAGCCGCTGCGACTGGCCAACCGTGCTGCGGGCACCACCCTGTACGAATGGCGTCTGGTCGGAATATCCGGCGATATCGCGAAATGCTCGAATGGCACCAGGATTGCGCTGGACGGTGGGTTGGACAGCGACACGGCCCTGTCCCGGGACGATGTGGTGATCGTTTGCGGTGGTACCGAGGTCAGTCGCGAAGCCAGCAAGCCGGTGCTGAACTGGCTGCGCAGGCAGGCGCGTGGCGGCGCAACCATAGGCGCTATCTGCACCGGTTCGTGGATTCTGGCGGCAGCGGGCCTGCTGGACGGGCGCAAGGCAACGATCCATTGGGAGAATCACGACGGTTTCTCGGAAGCCTTCCCCGATGTCGATCTGTTCAGATCGGTCTTCGTCGATGATGGCAATCGCCTTACCGCCGCCGGAGGCACCTCTCCGATTGACCTGATGCTGCATCTGATTGCCCGCACGCATGGCGATGAACTGGCCGCCAATGTCGCCGACCAGCTTCTGCACACCTCAATCCGGACCAATCAGGACAGCCAGCGCCTGTCGATCCCGACCCGGATCGGCGTGCGCCATCCCCGGCTCGCTGCGGTGATCGCGCGGATGGAGGAAAACCTGGAGGACCCGATCAGCCCGGCTCGTCTGGCCGCCGATGCCGGAATGTCGACCCGTCAGCTGGAGCGATTGTTCCGAAAATACCTGAACCGCAGCCCCAAGCGCTATTACATGGAAACGCGTCTTGGGCGGGCGCGCAACCTGCTGATGCAGACGGAACTTTCGATAATCGAGGTTGCACTGGCATCGGGTTTTTCCAGCCCCTCGCATTTTTCGAAATGCTATCGCGCGCAATATGGAAGCACCCCTTACAGGGAACGCGGAACTGCGGGCTCCAATACGTCCGAAAAACCTTCATAAGCACCAAGCGGAATCTCCGGCCATTCGGCCAGCATGCCTTAATTCTTCATTAACCAGAGATGGTTAATGAAGCGGAAAGGCGGGAATATATTGCGCGGTCTTCTGCTTCTCTCGCCTCGATGAATGAAAGTTCATGCAGAATTGGCGGAGAGCAATGGACTATAAGATCACGATGCTGACGTTCAGTCAGCCGATACCCGTAGGCACCGAATTTCCTTACGACGTCCGGCCATGGGTAACGGCTTCCAACCCTTTTTCCATATCTGATGCTGCAGTAAGCACCATCACCATCACCGATGACGATTCAGAATTCAACGCAGGCTATTACGATCTGGACCCTACGCAGCAGAGCCTGAAATACGATGTCACATTCGGCTATGGCGATGACGCACAGCTTGTCCCGGCTGGCACGAGGTTAAGCAATTACATCGGAAGCTATATCAAGGACAGTGATGGCAACAGATTCATCGTAATGTTCCCGCATCTTTATGAACCGGGTCTCCATGGCGAGGAACTGGGTTCGAAACACTCCGTTCTGATCTTTCCGGTAAAGAAATGGAATTCTTGGACCGGCGAATACCAAACCCCGGAGTTGGATATTTCCAAGGATTTCCGCTACTATACCAGATACTCTCCGGACGGGGCCAAAGATAGCATTGACTATCCACTTCAATCCGTCACCTGCTTCGCGGCCGGAACGCTGATCGAAACTGCAGAGGGCCCGCGAAGGATCGAGGATCTGGCGATTGGCGACATGGTGATGACCCGCGATCACGGGCTGCAGCCAGTTCGATGGATCGGGGGAACACGGATTGACGCCCGTCAGCTGGACCTGTGCCCGCAACTGCGCCCGATTCATATTTCCGCAGGTGCCCTGGGACGCGGTGCCCCGACGGCAGATCTGGTCGTATCACCGCAGCATCGCGTGCTGGTTCGGTCCCGCATCGCCCGACGCATGTTCGGTTGCGACGAAATACTGGTTGCAGCCAAACATCTGACCCGATTGCCCGGAATCGAAGTAGCAAGCGATGCGACCGAAATGGAATACTGGCACATGCTGTTTGACAGACATGAAATCGTGCTGTCGGAAAATGCCTGGACCGAAAGCCTCTATACAGGTGCCGAGGCGCTCAAGTCGGTCTCTCCCGCGGCCCGGCGCGAGATCCTGACATTGTTTCCAGAACTGGCCCGGCCAGGTTTTTCGCCGGCTCCGGCGCGCCGCCTTGTCTCGGGACGCGAAGGCCGCAAGCTGGCCGAGCGCCATCGTCGCAACGCGAAGCTGCTGGTCTGCTGAGGGCGCATTCCGGCGCCCTGCCTGCCTTATCCCGCCCAGATCATATGGGACATTCCGGCAACCGTCAGCAACAGCCCAAGCACCGCGAACATGGCGTCATGCAGCGGGTCCCAAACCCTGTGCTGCACCGCGATCCGGATGATGAACAGATGCAGCAGCCAACCCGCCAGCATCTGGCCGATGATCGCCCCCGTCAGCCCGCCCAGCTCGGCACCGGTCAGAAAGGCAGCGATCTGGACGCCGGCACGCAGCATGGTCAGCAAGGACGGGCTGCGTGAATCTCCGGCGGCCAGCGCGGCCTGCGGATAGGTCATGCCCAGAACAACGGGAATCTGCGCGCAGGCAATCAGCGACACGATCGGACCGGCGCCCTCGTAGCGCATGTCATAGAGCAGGTTGATGATCCATGGCCCGCCAAGCGCCATGACGGCGATCATCGACATGACCACGGCCGAAAGCCCCATGCGCATCCGGCGAACGGTTCTGAAGTTCTGTGGCGATTCATAGGGCGGACTGTCGCGATAGACCGGGATGATGGTGCGCCCGGTGATGTTTTCGGCCAGCGCCATCGGGAACGAGGCCAGAAAGAAGCCGATGTTGTAGACACCCAGTTGCTCGAGGCTGAGATATTTCCCCAACACCGCCTTGTCGCCCTGTGACAGCACAAAGCCGCAGGCGGAACTGAGCGTGATCCATTTGCCGAAATGGATCAGCTCCTGCACGGCGGATTTGTCCCAGGCAAAGCGCGATGCCGGTCCCTGGAGGTAATAGCGCGTCAGCACGGCCTTGACCCCGGCGGCAATGAATTGCCCGAAGACCAATGCCCAGATCGAACGCGTCAGCAGCGCAAACAGCACCATTGCCCCCACCGATGCCGCCTGGCTGGCCAGGTCGATCATGGTGACCCGACCAAGCTGGATGTGACGCATGGCATGTTCGATATTGGGTGAGACAAGCCCGCCGATCAGCAGGCTCAACCCGACCGCAGGCATCAGTTCCACCAGTTGCGGGGCGTCATAGAACTGCGCGGCGGGATAGGCCAGCAGGCATATCACCACAAAGTAAAAGGCATGCAGCAGCATCTTCACCGACCATGCCGTGTTCAGGAATTTCGGGTCATCGCCGCGTTTGCTTTGCATGATCGATGGGGTCAGCCCGACATCAGTCATCATCACGACGCCCAGAACGAACATCGTCACCAGTGCCATCAGGCCGAAGGCATCGGGAAACAGCAGGCGCGTCAGAATCAGGTTGCTGGCCAGCCTGATGCCCTGGCTCAGGAAATACCCCATACCGGAAATGGCAGAGCCGCGCAGCACGCGCTGCGTGATGCTCTGCCCCGAAAGATAGGTCGTCAGGCGTTTCATGAACCGATCGCTTTCTGGAAAAGGCTGGCCAGCTTTGCGGCCTCTTGATTGATGTCGTGGCGCGTCAACACGCGAGCGCGCCCTGCGCCCCCCATGGCGGTCAGATCGGCGACCGATGTCTGATGCGCGGTGACCATCGCCTGCGCAAGTGCCTGGGGATCGCCGGCGGGAACCAACCAGCCGGTGGTGCCATTCAGGATCAGTTCGGGATTGCCCGCGATATAGGTGGCGATCACCGCCCGTCCGGCGGCCATGGCCTCCATCACCACCATCGGCAGGCCCTCGGCAAAGCTGGGCAGAACCAGCGCATGGGCGTCGGCCAGGGCGGAACGCACCCCCTGTTCATCCAGCCAGCCGGTCAGCGTGAAGGCATCTGCAACGCCATGTCTTGCAATCGCCGCCTCGATCTGGGGCCGCATCGGGCCGTCGCCGACCAGGGTGACATGCACCCTTGCCCCCATGGACCGCGCGATGGCCACCGCCTCGGGCAGCAAGAGCTGGCCTTTCTGTTCCGCGAATCTGCCGATATTGACCAATCGCAGTTCTTCGGTCTCGGGCATTGCCGAAGGCAGCGGGAACAGGGCAGGATCGATGCCACAGTGAACGACATGCAGCTTGGGCCAATCCTCATAATCGGCCCATCGAAACAGCTGGCTGCGCCCATGCGAGGAAATCGCCACGGCAAAGGCAGACCGCGCGATCTTTTCGTTCAGGCTCAGCGCAACGGGACTGTCAAATTCCTCGGGGCCATGGACAGTAAAGCTGTAGGACGGTCCGCCCAACTGCTTCATCAGCGATGCAACCGCCGCCGGATTGGTGCCGAAATGGGCATGGATGTGATCCAGTTCCAGATCATTGGCACGACGGGCCAGATAGGCCGCCTCGACCAGATAGATCAGATGGCGCAGACGCCCGCCCCCGCGGCGACCCATGCGCATCGCCATCGAGAAAGCACCATAGAATCGGCCCGGATGTTGCAAGGCACAGCAAAATGCGTTCGTCACAAGGGAAAACGCGCCCAGCTTCAGGATCAACTCGGTCCGATCATATTCTTCCAGATCCGTGGGGTCGACCAGCGCGTCGCGGTCGCTGCGCATGGCGAAACGAAGCACCGAAATGCCCTGTTCCTCCAATGCCCTGATCTCGCGCCGGACGAAGGTCACGCTGGGTTGGGGATATGTGTTCAACAAATAACCGATACGCAACATTTGCCTCATATCATTCCGCCGCGATTGGCGGGTTTGGCCTTATCTCTTCCGACCCCGGGCGGCAGTCGGATTGATCGAAACCCGGAGCACTCATCTGCCCCTGGTCCATTCCTGTGCATTCTGGCGATTCAGGCGAACGGCAAGCGAAACCGAGGCATAAGCGGCGAATCCAAGCGGATCGCGAAGCGCACGGCGCAGGATGCCCGAAAACCCCATGGGTTCCTTGCCCTCATTTTCCATGATCTGCGGCCAGCGCTGGCGAATCTGCGTCACGCCGGCATCCTGACGCCTGCGCACGCGGACCAGCGCCCCCCAGCCTTCGATCATGGGCCAGCTATAGCTTGCGGAAACGCCGATACGTTCTTGCGGTGCGAACTGCAGCCGCACGAATGTGTCATCTGAAATGATGTCGGGAAATTCGCCCCAGCGCGCGCGCCCCTCGGCATTGACCGCGAACAGCCCGTAACCCGGCGCGACGCTTTGCGCGAAGGGCAGGTTTTTCCAGAAACGCGCATAGGCGCGAGTCAGCGGGTTGCGAGGCCGTGGAATGATGGCCCTGCCGCTGCCATAGGCTGCCCCCCGGGCGCTCTGCAAGGCAGCGGTCAGTTGGCCCATCAGTTCGGGGCTGACGACGACATCCGCGTCCAGATAGGCGCGCACGGCACCACGGGCCATCCCGTCGCCGGCGTTCAGGGCACCGATCTTGCCGCCCTCGGCCCGCTCCAGAACAATCAGGGACCAGTTCGAACGTTCTGCCAGATCCGCAAGATCACGCGCCACCTCTGCCGTACGGTCACGACATCCGTTGGCCACCACGATCACCTCGGCCCCGCCTGAAACGGGCGTGCTGGCAAACAGTGCCCGCAGGCAGTCTCCCAGCCAGGCCTCTTCATTGCTGGCGGGCAGAATGACACTCAGTGCCAGTTCCTGCGTCATTCCTCGGCCTCCGAAACCGCGCGCCATCGCGCATTCATGTCATCCAGAAACCGCAAAGTGCCCCAACTGCCATAGCGGCTGGGCCCGTCAATCGCAGTATAGAAATTGAAGGGCTGGTCGCTGTATTGCCGCCACCCCTTCATCAGGTGGCGATACAACTCTCCCATGCCCGGGGAATAGTTGAGCGCAATCAGAAAGCTGGTCAGTTCCTCGTCTTCAGACAGGGCGCCGGATGCAACGACATGGCTGCCGCCCTCATACATCACCAGATCCAGCCCGTATTTGCGCGCCGCTGCTGCGTGATGGCGAAACAATGTGTCGATCACCCATTGCACGGTCCCTTCTGGCTGATCGCTCAGCCCGCCCGCATGCAGGTCGGCAATCGCCCGCCCGATGGCCAGATCGAACCTGTGTTCCTGCACGAAGGCATCCAGATCGGCGTCCCGCAGCCCCTCGGCCTGACCCCGGCGACGGGCTTCGGCCCAACTGTCTTCCAGCGTCTTCTGCAGCAGTGCCAGACGCTCGGGATTTTCCAGATTGGCATAGAAATATCCGGTGACGGCATAGGCATCGAAATGACCGGCCAGCGGATGCCAGTTCTCGGGGTCCGCCTCTTTCCATGCCGGTGCCATCAGCATGTCATCCTCGGCACCGGGCCAGCCGGTGAAAGTGCCGATGACACGGACCAGCCTGCCCGCAGCCGAGGGGGCGAATTCCTCGCTCCAGATATCGGCAACCTGCGCCGCACGAAATGCGCCATATTGCATTGCGGCCCCTTCGGCACCCCATTCCTCGATCGCCTTGCGTTCGGCCCATTGGTGCTGATCGAATGCGCCATTCCAGACCTCATTGGAAAATTCGACCCAGGCGCGTCGCCCCGGTTCCAGATTGTCGCGGACACGGCGCGCATATTCATGGACCAATTCGTCATCGGCCAGATGTGGCAGCGTGAACCAGGGGTCCAGATCCAGCTCATTGGCCAGCGCGACCATCACTTCGGGCGGAACGCCCCGCCGCGTGCTCCAGATGTAATCCTCTTCTTCGGGCAATTCCTCGACGTTTGAGACTGTCGAATTGTTGGTGCGCATCCAGCCCATGAAGCGCAGCACCTCGGCGCCGCGCAGACGAGCCAGAAAATCGGGATTGAACAGACGCCCCGCATCCGCCAGCGCGATCCTGTCCTGCCGGACCACGCTGATATCACGCACCGGATTGTCGGGATTGATCTCGCGCAGATGGATCAGCACGCTGCCCGGCCCCGGCTGATAATCGAATGTTACCCGCCCCGGCTCATAGGTGACATTGCGGGCCCTTCCCTCCAGTTCCAGGCGTCCCTCGCCCTGATAGCGCAGCACATAGCGCCCGGCCATAGAGATCATCTTCTCGTTCAGGTCCGACAGGATCAGGGTGCTCAGATGCGTGACCTCGGGCGGGATCATCAGCGGCCAGCCGTCCTCGTCCAGATAACCGGCATCGTGCAGTTTCGGCGCATCAAAGCCACCCCATTGCCCCGGCAGATGGCCGATCCAGGGGCGGGCGGTCTTGAAGACATCCAGAAAGGGCTGCTCGGCAGACCAGTCGTTCACCTCGGACAGATTGAAGGCCACGCCGCGCCGTTCGATCCCGGTCAGATATGAGGCGTTGGGATCCTGCCAGAGGCTTTGCGGGCTGCTGTCATTGCGGGTTTCACGCACCACCGCCTCGGCGCGTCGCAGGGCAGCGGCAAAGCCCGTGACCGGCTCCTTCTGCTCTTGAACCACGCGCCGTGCGATCTTCTGCATGGCTTCGGCCATGGGGGTCGTGATGGCCTCGTCCAATGTCGCGGGACGGTTTCGCCCCAGCCAGACAGGCAGACCCGTGGGATCCTCGTCTGTCAGGGCCGCATGCAGCAACATTGCCGCGAAATAGGAGCCCCGCCCGTTCAGATGCTGACCATCCGTGAAGACCTGCTCGAAATCTTCCAGCCCGGGAACGCCGCCAGCCGAAATTGCATCATCCAGCGCCAGCAGCCCCTGAGCCAGCGGTATCAGGCGCATCGGCGCGCCCGCAGGCCCGGCAAGGGATTGTTCATTGACCGTTTTCACCATCGCCCGCCAGAACAGGCCGCCCGCCGCGACCGCATGACGCCATTCCTGCTTTTGCCCCGGTTTCAGCGTGGGCCAGCTTTCGTAAAGATAGGTTTCGGCATCGGGATTGTGACGCAGGGCCAGATCCCTGAACCTGATCGCGTAATCAATGCTGTCATGGACCTCGAGATTCTCGATCAATGGCATCGCTTCGGTCATCAGGACCTGATCGACCTGCCCCGAGAACAGCAATTCGCGCGGATCCTTGTCGGGACCCGAAGCCGCATTCATCCAATGATATTTCAGGGGCGCATTGGGCACCAGCCGCGCCTCGACCGTGACATCCTCGCCGGACATCCGCCCTGCAGACTCGACCATCTGCGGCAGTTCGGGAGCAAACAGGCCCAATCCGATAAACAGTATGTCTGCCAGCAGGGTAAATCCGATCATGGGCGCAGGCCACTCAGCGGATCACGGCGCACAACCTCCCAGACGATGGCCTGAATCCGCGCCGCGCTGTCGGGATCGAAGGCTTCGGCCCTGCTGCCGTCCGCCCGCTTCAGATCGGCGGGAAGCCCTCGCGGATCGCGGTGATAGAGCACCGCGCAATGAGCCAGGGCGATGACGTAATTGCCCAGATCCGACAGATGTATCTGGTCCAGCGAACCGTCGGGCAGACGCGCAAACAGACCTTCGCGCCGCTGCAAACCCGGCAGTTCGCCCGCCTCGGCCGCGCGTGCGACCGCGGCCAGCACCGGACCACCCGCGATCCGGTAAATGACACCGACGCCCTCGGCCCCCATCGCTCGACGGATCAGCTCATCGCGCCAAAGCCCGTCGCTGTCGGCATCGATCCGTTCCAGCCATCCGGCCTCATCATCCAGTCGATGCCAGGTTTCATACAGATAGACGCGGCAGTCCGGCCGGGCCTGATGCGCCAGCCTTGCCCATTCGGCCAGGTAAAGGCTGCTGCCGTGCCAGCGGATGGCATCGCGCAGTTCAACCATCTCGGTCAGCACAACGGCACCATAGTCGCCGCTTTCGATGGCGGCACGCGCCGGGCGATACGCGGGATGGTCATTTTCTTCGGTGAAGCCGGGCACCTCGTCCGGGCCCATCCAATGCGCGCGCAATGTCGCGCCCCAGCCCAGTTGCGAGGCATAGTCATGACCCTCGGGCGCCATTTGGGCCACCATCGCCGGCATGTCACGACCGACAAGGCTGTGTCCCAGGTGAAAAACCCGCAGCGGTCCCACCGGCGCATCCAGCGGCACATGGGCAGATGAAAACGGGTCTGCCTCCATCATCGGCAGGGGTGCCGGTCCACCCGCCCGCTTGCGGCGCAGCATCAGGCCGGCCGCGGCCACAGCCATGCCGATCACTGCCGCCCCCCCCAACAGGCTTGATCGCCGGTTCATTCAGCCCCTCCTTCTCGCTAGGCTCGCCCTGCCGGGTCGATGAAACCGGCAATGATCAGACCTGCTGACAGAACGTAACGCCCGTGCAGAAGCTCTCCTGCGGCATAAGGCGCGACGGCGCGGGTAAAACGGGCCGTCAATTGTCCCGTTTCGGGGAAAATCCGAATCGTCATGACATCAAAACCAAAGATCGTTTTGCTGACCGGATATTGACATTTGAAAGCGGCTTCCTTTGCAACAAAAATCAGCCGCGCCCAACGCAGCGGCGCAGGTTGTCCCGAAATCCAGGCACATTCATCGCCATCACAAATCTCGGACAGGACATCAGCGGGCAGCGGGGCATCGGGTTCGATATCGATGCCCAATCCCCGAAAATGGCTGGTCGAGGCGACCACGGCCAATGCGGTGTCCTCGGCATGGGTAATGCTGCCGGTCAGATCTGCAGGCCAGATCGGAGCGCGATCCTCTCCGGCAGGGATCGCGGCGCGTGGCGCGCCAATGGCCGCCATGGCAATGCGCGCGGCCGCCCGTCCCGCCGCGAATTCGGCCTGCCTGTGGGGCACGGCCCGCGCCACGACCGGCTGTTCTTCCGGCCATGGATTTTCGGCGGCGCCGATGGACATGACGCCAAGCCCGACCGTGTCGGGAAACAGGCTGCCTGCCATCCGTGCCAGTCTTGCCATGGCTAGCTCTTGCCCCGATTTGCCCGCATCGCCCGACGGCGCGACATGGCCTCGGCCCGCGCCGAGGCGCGATCCTCCAGCGTGGTCTGGCCGCCTGCTGCTGCAGGCTGCGCAGGATTGTTCGCCGGGTCAGCCGCGCCCAGATGCGCCGAAAGGGATTCCAGTGTCGGGAACTGGAAGATGTCGGTGATCGACAGGCGAACACCACCGCCCAGCGCCTGCTTGATTTCGCGATGCGCCTGCACGGCCAGCAATGAATGCCCGCCCAGCGCAAAGAAATTGTCCTTCGCGCCAATCTGCGGCCGGTTCAGAATGCGCGACCAGACCTCGGCAATTGTGGCCTGCACACCTCCCGCCGGCGCCACGAATGCCTCGCTCAGGGGTGCGTTGGCCTCGGCGGGGGCAGGCAGGGCCTTGCGATCGACCTTGCGGTTCGGCGTCAGCGGGAATTCGGGCAGCTTGACCACATGCGAGGGGACCATATGCGCGGGCAGGATCTGCGCCAGATGTTCCCGCAGCGCCTCGGTCGCCAGCCAGCTGTCGCCGGTCACATAGGCCACCAGCCGCATGTCGCCCGGCCGATCCTCGCGCGCCATGACCACGGCCTGCCGCACTCCGGCAAAGCCTTCGGCAACGGCCTCGATCTCTCCCAGTTCGATACGATAGCCCCGCATCTTCACCTGATGATCCGCGCGGCCCAGAAATTCCAGCCGGCCATCCGGTGCCCAGCGCACCAGATCGCCGGTCCGGTACATGCGTCCGGCATGGAAGGGGTTGGGCTTGAACCGTTCCTCGGTCAGGTCGTCGCGCTGCCAATAGCCGCGCGCAACACCTGCCCCGCCTATCCACAGCTCTCCCGGGGTTCCTACCGGGACGGGCTTCATCTCCTCATCCAGAACATAGACCTGCGTATTGGCAATCGGGGTGCCAATGCTGGCAACGGGGTCCGAGGCCTGAGCCGTAGCCGTGGTGGACCAGATGGTGGTCTCGGTCGGGCCATACATGTTCTCGATACTGGCAGAGCTGGCCTGATTGAGATCACCCACAAGGCTGCCCGACAGGGCTTCGCCGCCGATCATCAGATGTTTCACCCCTGACAGTGCCGCACGGGCGTCGTCATTCATGGCAATCATCCGGGCCATCGAAGGGGTGCATTGCAGATGCGTGACCTTGTGACGGCGGATCTGCGCGGCAATCGAGAAATCATCCTGCGCCGGGGCATTGCCGGCATTGCTGCGCGCCAGAAGCTCGGCCAGGGGCTTCAGCCCTTCCATGACCTGTTCGCGCGAAATGCCATAATCGATCAACGCGGCGATTTCGGTCACCCCGATCTGTTTCAGCTGTTCGACGCGAGGCAGGACCTCTTCCACGGTGCCGAACAGGCCGGAATCCTCGAAGTAACGGTTGAAGGCGAAATCCAGAATGGCTTCGTTCTCTTCATCGCTCAGGCTGCCCAGATCAATCTGCATCGGGTTCGAGACGCCCTCGGGCTTCTTGAAGGCCGGGAATGCCCAGGCGTATTGCTTTACTAGCGCCGCGGCCGAGCGCAGGTAATCCTTCATGGGACCACGCGCGACCTCGCGGGCAGTTTCACGATCGCCCGCCAGATAGCTGTGCAGCATCAGCGTGACGCGATATCTGGACGGATCGCGTCCACTGTCACGCAGCGCCTGATGGTAGATCTTGATCTTCTCTCCGACCTCTTCGATCGACTGGCCCAGCAAATGGGTCAACACATGGGCGCCCAGTTCTCCGGCCTCGCGCCATGTGGCGGGGTTGCCTGCGGTGGTGACCCAGATGTTCAGCTCATCGGAAACCGGACGCGGCTGTGTCAGCACATCGACCATCTTGCCGTCGGCCATGGGGAATGGCACGGTTTCGCCTCGCCACAGCTTACGCAATGTCTCGATGGTCCTGTACATGGCGGGCTTGTTCTCGGGCGGCGAGTTCTCGGGACGCAGCACGAAATCTTCGGGATGCCAACCAGAGGCAATGGCCAGCCCCGTGCGCCCCTCGGTCAGGTTGTCGACAACTGCCCATTCCTCGGCAATACGGATCGGGTGATGCAACGGCGCGACACAGCTGCCAGCCCGCACTTCAAGGTTCTTGGTTACCGCCGCAACAGCCGCCCCCGTCACCGAGGGATTGGGATATGGACCACCAAAGGCATGGAAGTGCCGCTCGGGCGTCCAGACGGCGCAGAAACCGTGCTGATCTGCAAATTTGGCACCTTCCAGCAACAGCTCATATTTGGCACGTCCGACACCATCGTCATTGCCCCAGTAAAACAGGCTGAAATCCATTCTCTTGTCGCTGACAGCCGTTCCCCCGGACACCAGCGCCCGTTCGGCATCGCCCATCAGCACCAGACGGAAGCCCCGGGCCAGCGTATAAAACAGCTCCAGCACCGAGATATCGAAGGACAGCGATGTCACGGCCAGCCAGACCCCGGCGGGATCATGCTGGACGCGGTCATCCATGCCGGTAAAGAAATTCGCAACATTGCGATGTTCCAGCATGACGCCCTTGGGCCGACCGGTCGAACCAGAGGTGTAAATCAGATAGGCCAGATCCGCGGTCGAGACACCGCTGTCAGGATTGTCGCCGGGCGCAGCCTCAAGACGCGAATCCTGATCCAGCACCAGCAATTTGGCACCATGCGCGGGCAGCGAGGATGACAGCGCGCTTTCGGTCACGATCACCGGACAGGCGCTGTCCTCGATGTATAGCGCAATGCGATCCGCCGGATAGGCCGGATCCAGCGGCACATAGGCCCCACCGGCCTTCATGATTGCCAGCGTGCCGATCAGCAGCTGTTCGTTGCGCCCGGTATAGATGCCCACCAGAACGCCCGGCCCCACGCCCATCTCACGCAGCACATGGGCTGCACGGTTGGCCCTCTCGTTCAACTGCGCATAGGTCAGGTCACGGTCTTCCACCGTCAGCGCAACCGCATCGGGAGTTTTGGCGACCTGAGCTTCGAAAGCATGGTGAATGCAGATATCAGGGAAATCCACCGCCGTCTGGTTCCACCCCTGCGTGACCAGCTCAAGTTCAGCACCGGGCATGGGGGCGATATCGGCGACCGCTCCGTCCTGTGCAGCCGCATGCGCCAGATGCCCAAGCCGCCGCGCCAGCAACTCGGCCCCAGACCGGTCCAGCCGTGCGGCATCGAAATACAATTGCCCCGTTTCCAGTGCCAGGGTCAGCACCGTCCCGGCGACAGGCGCATGACCCCGGGCCGTCACGCCGATCGCGGGCTTTTGCGGCATCTGTATCGCAGGATCGCGAAGCGGCAGATCAAGCGCAAACGCGGGATGTTTGCGCGCCCGCTCCATCCTTGCGGCCATCTGCTCGCGCAACCGGCTGGTCGAAGCCGCTCCGTCAACCTCGGCGCGCAGCGGAACCCAATCTGACAGATAGCCCGCCGCCAGAGGCGCGTCTGGATCATGCAAGGCCAGATCGACGGCATCCTCGCCCGCCAGCCCCGTCGCCAGAAGCGCCAGCCCGGCCAGCAGATCGCCCTCACCCGCCTCTATGGGCAGGGATTGCCAGTCAGCTGCTGCATCGACCTCATGAGCCAAAGGCACGACCGCTGCAGCCAGACGGCGCAATGCCGTGCGCCAATAACCCTCGCCGCCGACAGTCGCGGCAATGGCATCTGTCAGGCCCTGGCGATCCTGCGGACCGTTCAGAACCTTCCCCAGCAATCCGGCAGGGTCGAATTCCGCGCCATCCAGCGCCCGCAACCCTTCAAGACGCAACGCCCCATCCGCGAATATCGCGGTAATCCCCTCGACCCCGGCCGCGATGACCGTTCCGGGCGCGCCCGCGCCCTCGGCTGGCGAACCATGGGCCACCGAAATCACCCGGCCATCCACTTCGAATTTGGCCAGGGCCAGCGGATTGACATAGTCGCCATGATCCAGCCCGCGGATCAGACGCAGCGCCGCGTCGCGCGAAGCCGTAAAATCAATTGCAGCGGCTGCCTCGGGGCGATCTGCGCGGGCGTGGTAGCCTCGCAGGGAGAGATCCTGCTTCCGGCGCTGAAGGCCGTTTTCGACCTGTCCGATCACGGCAGGGAAACTGTCGATTGCCGCCTCGAAGGCCTTTGTGTTCAGGGTCAGCGTGGTGTCATCGTCGGCAATCGGGAACAGCCGCTGTTCCAGGATATCACCTTCGTCGATATCACCTTCGATCAGATGCCAGGTGATGCCATGCTGGCTGTCACCCTGCAGGATCGCCCAGGCCGGCGTGTTCAACCCCGCGCGGCGTGGCAATGGCCCGTCGTGAAAGTTGATGGCACCCCTGGCGGCGCGCTGCAGCAATGCCTCGGGCACCAGCGACAGATTGGCGATGCTGAACAGCCAGTCATAGGCCAGATCACCCGGCTCCTTGGTATCAGCCTGTGACAGGGCCGGAATGCCCTGAGTTTCAGCCCAGTGACGAATGTCGCTGTCGCGCGTGATGATCGCGGCAATGGAATGACCGCGGTCGCGCCATTGTCCGGCGCATTGGATCAAAAGGGATTCATTCCCGATAAATACGGCGGATTGCGTCATGTCGTCCTCTCGGTGACGGAAGAAGCGGAGCTGTGAATGCTTGCCGGAGCAATGCCTTTGCGCAGGGCGCGCAGGTCATGTGCCAGCAGGTCGCGCATATGCCCCTTGGGACCGTTGCGCGGCGCATTGCCAAGCGCGGCGCGCAGGCGATTGATGGAAAGCCCCGAGACCTGGGCCAGGGTTGCGGCCATGGCCGTGCCAAGACCGTGGTTCTTGCGGAAATAACGCCAGCGGCTGTCAAACCAATAGCCGGGCGTGCGGTCCCATTGCTTCATGCCGGTCGAAACCGACCCGATATGCGCCACGCGGCTGGTCGGCACGTAATCGGTCCGCCACCCGGCCCGCGCGGCACGCAGGCAAAGATCGGTTTCCTCGAAATACAGGAAATAGCCTTCGTCAAAGGCCCCGATCTGGTCCAGCATGTCCTGACGCATCATCAGGCTGGCTCCCGCCACCCAATCCATGGGCGTGGTCTGTTCGGGGATCGGCTGGGGAATGATCGCATGGCGCAGCAGCCGCGACACCGGCCCCGATTGCGCGCCGCCCTCGAATTCCGACGCGACCGAGGGAAAGCGGAAACAGGTGACATGGGGTTGGTCGTCGGTGCCATGGATATAGCTGCCAGCCAGCCCCACCGCCGGGTTGGCCTCCATATGATCGCGCAACACCTGAATGGCATCGACGGCGGGGAAGGCATCCGAATTCAGCAGATAGACGTAATCGGGCCGCCCTCCGCCGGTCAGGCCGGCGCGTATGCCCACATTATTGCCTGCGCCAAAGCCGCCATTATGGCCGGACTGGATGACGCGGACGCGGTCCCAGCCACCTTCGGCCACGGCCTCGCGCAGGATATCCTCGGAGCCGTCCTGACTGTCATTGTCGACAATGACGATTTCGCCCGCAATATCCTTCATCGCGGCAATGGCAGCCTCGGCCGATTTCAGGGTCATGGGCGCGGTGCGCCAGTTCAGGATGACTGTCAGAACTGTTGCCATGCGCCTACTCCGCCGCCTGGGCATAGGCCGGATCAAGCCCTTGCTCGGCCTGGGCAATCACCTCGCGCATGCGCACGGCCATCACCCTTACATTCGGCTCCAGCACCATGCTGTCATGATCGCCCGGAACCTCGATCACCTGCAAGGCAGGCGCAAAGCGTGTCAGGTCGTTGTCCTCATAGACATATTCCTTGGCCGCGCTGACCCAGCGCCCGCCGGACACCCGCCAATGCAGGTCCAGAGGCGGGCGGAACAGAACGACCCTGCCATCTCGCGGCTGCATGTCATATTTGGGCAATGCGGCGCGGAAGGCGGTTTCAATCGCGGTGTTGTGGAACTGGTTGGCGCTTTCCGAAGGCGCGTCACCCAACGCCTTTTGCTGACGTTTCCAATCGGCCCGCGCCTTCATCCATTCGGCCAGATAGGCCGGACCTTTCCGACGCAATTCCGCCAGCTTGATCAGAGCCTTGTCCTGCCTTGTCAGATTCGGCCTCAGAGGCAATGGCGTATCCAGAAGAACGGTCAGCGCGACCTCATCCCCGCCGGCCTCAAGCTGACGGGCCATTTCCCATGCGATCAGACCGCCACCCGAAAAGCCGCCCAGAAGATAGGGGCCCTGAGGCTGAACCGACTTCAACTCTGCAATGTAATCCCTTGCCGCATCGACAAAATTGTCATGCGGCTTGTCCTCGCCGAACAGGCCCCGCGCCTGCATGCCATAGAAGGGCCGGTCGCCGCCCAGCAATTGCGCCAGATGGCGCAGGTTCAGCACATTGCCGAACATGCCCGCCACAAGGAAGAAGGGGCGTTTGCCGCCGCCTTCGCCCTGATGCATCGGCACCAGATGGGTATAGCGCCGGCTGGGCGTCTTTTTCACCGGAGCCTCGGCCTCGCCATCCTGCGGGCCGATCCGTTCTTCGATCAGGGCGGCACAGGCGGCGATGGTCGGCGCCTCGAACAGGATCGAGATCGGGAAATCAACAGACCAGGTCTTGCGGATCATCGCAAACAGCCGCACGGCGATCAGCGAATGCCCACCCAGATCGAAGAAGCTGTCCTCGACCCCGACCTGGCTGACGCCCAGCAATTCCTGCCAGAAGCCGACCAGGGTGCGTTCAATGCCGTTGCGCGGTTCGACGTAATCACTGTCCAGCTCGGGGCGTTCGAACCCTTCGCGCTGCTGGCTTTCCTCGACGGCCAGACCCGCCTGCGAAATCAGCTGCGGCAGCGGCATTGAGGACACGACAACCTGCGGCTTGCCGGTGGCCAGCGCACGAATGAAACCCTCTGCGCCCTCTTGCGGGCGGATCCCCTGCGACAGATTGTGCTGCAGTCTCTCCTCGGCAGGCGACAGCTTGCGATCGCCATCGCCCTGATCGGGGAACAGGATATCGCGTCTGGCATTGCCTGCCCCGAAATCCAGCGTCCCTTCGATCCGGTGAATGGTAAAGCCCTCGATATCGATCAGCACGTTGCCGGCGGCATCGGTCAGTGTCACGTCAAAGCGCGCAAAGGGCGAATTGCTGTTGTTGTCACCCGCGTTGCGCACCCAGCTGCGGATTTCAGCGGGCAGCGGCGCATGAACCCTGATGGTGCCATAGCTGACCGGCACCCAGAGATGATTGGCCTGATACCCCTCGATCAATCCCATCGCCCAGCCTGTCGCCAGATCCATCAGCGCCGGATGAATCTGATAGCCTTTCAAGGTCTCGCTGCGGAAGGCATCGGGCAAGGCCAGTTCGGCCAGACCTTCGTTTGCGCCATGGCTGCGACGGCGCAGGACGCGCCAGCGCGGACCAAAGCGCAGATGCGCCTCTTGCGGGCTGACCAGTCCAGAGGGATCGGCCTCGACATCGCGATTGCAGCGCGCGGCAATCTCCGCCAGATCGATCCGGGGTTGCGGGGGCTTGTCAAAGCTGATCTGCGCCTGAGCGTTCAGTTCAAAGCCGACGCGGCCATCGACCTGAACATCGCTGCGGATCTGAACGGCATAGCCTTCGTCATTGCGCGTCAGAGACAGGCGCATCTGCCGCGTCGCGCCATCATCCACCGAAAGCGGGCGGAAGAAATACAGATCACGGATCTGGAAATCGCCCTGCTCGCCATTGGCCCGCAGGGCCTGTGCGATCAGGTCCAGATAGCCGGTGCCCGGCACCAAGGCCTGACCATCCCTGGTGCGATGGCCATCCAGCAACCACATCTTGGTCGTGAACGCGCTGGTAAAGATGCGGTTTCCATCGGCATCGAATGTCGCGCCATCCAGCAAGGGCGCATCGACGGGCTGCACCTCGGCAACCTCGGGCGTGGCAAAGGCTTCGGCGGCCATGCCGACCTCGGCCCAGATACCCCAGTTGATCGCCGTGACGGCGGTTTTCCCGCCTGCACGCGATTTCGCCCAGGCATTCAGGAACTCATTGGCGGCCACATAATCGACCTGCCCCGCAGGCGCGATGGCGGTCGAGGTGGAACTGAAGACCACGATATGCCCGACCGAACCATCAGGGAACACCTTGTCCAGAACCTCGGTGCCGTGAACCTTGGGCGCAAAGACATTTTCGACACTGGCCGATGATTTCGCCAGAATCGGTGCATCATCGACAACACCGGCACCGTGAATGACCGCGTCGATCCGGCCAAATCGGGCCATGACCTCGTCTCGCGCCGCCTGCATATCCTGCAGGTTGCAGACATCCGCTGACAGGCAGATGACCTCTGCCCCTGCCGCTTCAAGCTGTTGCACGCCACGGATGCGTCCGGCCATCACGTCATTGGGAGCCGCGGACCGCAGGATGCGCTCCCATTGATCGCGCGGGGGCAAGGCACGACGCCCGATCAGTGCGATCCGTGCGCCGAGATCACGGGCGAGCCGCTCGGCCACGGTCAGCCCGATGCCACCATAGCCACCCGTCAGCATGACCACCGCCGCTTGCGGCAGACCGGTAACCTGTTGCTCCAGCGGCAAGGATCGCCAGGTCAGCTGATAGCGACGCTCTCCACGCAGCGCGGCCGAGAGGTTCGCCGCATCCGCCAGCATTTCCTCAAGCACGCGATCCGTCAGCGCATCCCACGCCGCATCCGCACGCCGCCCCGCAGGCAGCGCAAGGTCCAGCGAGGAACAGGTCACCCCCGGCAATTCGCGCGGCATCACCCGCAATGGCCCCGCGATGGTCGCCTTTTCGGGATAGGGCAAGGCCTCATCGCGCACCTGCACGGCACCGGTCGTCACGGCCATGACATGGATGGGCCGCGGCAGGTTTTCCTCGGCAATGGCCTGCGCCAGGAACATCAGGCTGTAAAACCCCTGTTCCTGATTGCGATGGAAGAAGCTGGATCCGGGACGGAAATTTTCCGAGGCGGTCACCAGCCAGAAATGCGCGATCCGTTGCGGCGCAAGCCCCTGCGCAACCAGATCATGAATCAGCCGGTCATAATCCTCGCGTCCGCGTTCGGGCGACAGGGTAAAGCTGTCCTCGCCGGTCTGGGCATAGATATCGCCCGCGCGCACCTCGATCACCTTGTGGCCCACACCACGCAGACGGGCAATGGCACGTTCGGCCAGCCCGGCCTCATCTGCAAAGACCAGCCATGTGCAGGGTTCCGCCATCCGAAGATCATCGGCCTCGATCTCGGTCTCGGCGGCACGGGGGCGCCAATGCGGCTGCCAGCCCCAGTTTTCGACGCCTTCGATGCGTTCGGCCCAATCCTCTTCGGGGCGCAGATCGACCTGCCCCGGTTCGATGAAATAGCTGCTGCGCTGGAAAGGATAGGTGGGCAGAGGCACCCTGTTGCGACGCGCCTCGCCCCAGATCGGGGTCCAGTCCACGGCGATCCCGACCGCCCAGAGGCGCCCGAGAGTCGAGATGAACCATTCGTCATCGGCCACCTGCTGTTCGGGATGGCGCAGCGAGGGCATGACCTGATTGGAGGGGATGCCATTGGCCTGAGCCAGCGATGACAACGCCCGGCCCGGTCCGACTTCCAGATAGACGCGATTCTTGCTCTGGGTCAGGCAGGCGATCCCATCAGCGAAATTCACCGTATTGCGCAGATGCGCGACCCAGTAATCGGGGCTGGTGGCCTCGGCAGCGGTCAGCGGCTGGCCGGTCCGGTTCGAGATCACCGGCAGTTTCGGCGCATTCAGGGGAATGCTGCGCAGATAGTCGCCAAAGCGGGTCAGGATCGGTTCCAGCATCCGGCTGTGGGCGGCAATGTCGATCTGGATTCGCTGCGCCTCGATCTCATCTCTGGCCAGCCGTTGTTCCAGATCGTCCAGCGCCGCCTGCGGCCCCGAAACGACGCAAAGATCGGGCGCATTGACCGAGGCCATGTCCAGATCATCGGCCCAATAGGCCTGCAAGGCTTCACGCGACAGCGGCACCGACAGCATCCCGCCCGGCGCGATCGTGTCAAACAATTGTCCGCGCAGATGCACCAGGCCGATGCAATCCTCGAAGGACATCACGCCGGCCAGACATGCCGCGGTGTTTTCGCCCATGGAATGCCCGATCAGGGCCGCGGGCTGCACGCCCCAACTCATCCAGAGCTGGGCCAGCGCATATTCGGTGATCATGATCAGCGGCAATTGCACCGAGGGTTTTTTCAGGCGCTCGACCGCAGCGGCGTGATCCTCGGCCTCGGGCAGCCAGACCGCCCGCAGATCATAGTCCAGCGAGGGAGCCAGATGATCCAGTCCGCGATCCATCCACTCCTGAAAAACCGGTTCGGTTTCATACAGGTCGCGGGCCATGCCGGCAAATTGCGCGCCGCCGCCGGGGAACATGAACACGACCTCTGGGGGCTCGGGCAATTCCTGATGGGTAAAGACCTTGCGCGGGTCGCCCTCTTCCAGCTTGGCTGCGGCCTCATCGTGATCATGGGCCACCAGGACACGGCGGTGCTCAAAGGCGCGACGACCCTCCTTCAGCGTCCAGGCCACATCTGCCAGAGGCTGTTCGGGATGGGCCCGCAGATGCGCGGCAAGATTTGACGAGGCCTGATCCAGCGCGGTCTTGCTGCGTGCCGACAGGACCAGCAGATGGAAGGGCCAGTCGCTTTCCTCCGAAGCGGCCCGCGCGGGCGCCTCTTCGACGACGGCATGCGCATTGGTGCCACCGACGCCAAGGCTGTTCACTCCGGCACGACGCGGCGCGCCGTTCAGACGCGGGAAGTCACGCAGGCGATCATTCACCATGAAGGGTGAATCTTCAAAGTCGATGGCCGGATTGGGCGCCTCATATCCCAGCGAGGGCGGAATCTGGCCGTGATGCAGCGCCATGCTGACCTTGATCAGACTGGCGACGCCTGCCGCCGTATCGGTATGGCCGATATTGGTCTTGACGCTGCCGATGCCGCAAAAGCCCTTGGCATCCGTGGTCTTTTCAAAGGCCTGCGTCAGCGCCGCGACCTCGATCGGATCTCCCAGATAGGTGCCGGTGCCGTGACATTCGACATAGCCGACCGTTCCGGCATTGACCCCGGCCACGGCCTGCGCCTCGGCAATGGCGCGGGCCTGACCCTCGACCGAGGGGGCCAGATAACCGGCCTTGGCCGAGCCATCGTTGTTCACCGCAGTGCCACGCACCACGGCCCAGATATGGTCGCCATCGGCAATCGCATCCTCCAGCCGACGCAGCACCACGCAGCCTGCGCCAGAGCCAAAGACGGTGCCCTGCGCGCGATGGTCGAAAGCATGGCAATGCCCATCGGGCGACAGAATCTCGCCGTCTTCGAACAGATAGCCGCGACCATGTGGCAGTTCGATGGTCACGCCCCCCGCCAACGCCATGTCGCATTCGCCGTTCAGCAGCGATTGCGCCGCCTGATGCACCGCTACCAGAGAAGTCGAACAGGCAGTCTGGATCGACAGGCTTGGCCCCTTGAGGTCAAAGATATGGCTGACGCGGGTGGACAGGAAATCCTTGTCATTGCCGGTATGGCGCAGCAGGAACATCCCGGTATTCTTGACCAGATCGGCATTGGAACAGATATTGAAATAGAAATAGCTGCCCATGCCGCAACCGGCGAAAACGCCGATCGGCCCATCGAAACCCTCTGGCGTATGACCGCTGTTCTCAAAGGCTTCCCAGGCACATTCCAGGAACTGGCGATGCTGGGGGTCCATGATCGCCGCCTCTTTCGGCGAGAGCCCGAAAAAATCCGCGTCAAACCGTTCGAAGCCTTCAAGAATCGAAGAGGCCGGCACGTAATTCTTCTGTCGTAGGCGCGCCGGGCTTTCACCATTGGCGAGCAGCTCATCCACCGAAAGATGACGGATGGATTCGATGCCGTCGCGCAGATTGGCCCAATATTGGTCGATATCTGCAGCGCCCGGCAGATGTGCCGACATGCCGGTAATGGCGATTGCGCCATCAAGGCCCTGCAGCGGATCATCGTGTTTTGTCATCGCGTCACCCGTTTCGCATTGCCGCCCTGGGCACCCCATCTGGCCAAATGACAATTCGACCCACGCAATCTTGTCACCCGATCAACACGGACAACAGCCGGATTTCCCTTAAATTGCGACCATTTCGTCAAATGCCGACAAGGCGCGGCCACTGCCGCGAGCAACGCGATTCCCATTTACAACTTCAACCTTCATACACAGACATAACAGCTAATTCGCAAAGCCCTTTGTTTGAACCTGCCGCTTTGGACAGGTTTTCATCCTTCAGGCCTGAAAACCGCAGCTTGATCGTATCACGGAACCCTCTTCTTGCCGAATATCTGCGATCCAATTTCATTCAGGCGCTGACCGAAGCGCAACCTAAAGCAGGCTGCGCGGACCGGTATGGGACTGACCGACCAGCCCGGCAAATGGCCTGGCCCCGCCCGTCCGGCGCGGCGCGGCAACCATTACCGTCTCGTCTTCAGGCACACCCCTGCGCAATTGCTCAAGATAGCCCAGCAAGCCGCCGGTGATCAGCCATGTCACCGGGGTGATCGTCGCATTCGGCAGCAGGTCGATCAGATTGACGGCCAGAACCACCGCCACCCCTCCGGCCAGAATGCTGACCTCGCGTCCGGCATGGCGATGAATGCCACCCAGCATGAAGATCGGCAGGCACAACAGGCCAAACTGCGCGATGAAGCCGGCGAATCCTCCGTATCCCATGGCAATCACCCAAAGCCCGTCGGTGGTCGAGACAGTCTCTCCGGTCAAGGGATCATGGATCGAGCTGCGCTCCCATCCTCCCCAGCCGAACAAGGGACGACCCATCGCGTGTTGCAGCAACGCATCTTCATTCTCGAACCTGAATTGCAGGGACTGGGCGCGCTCGTCGGAAATGCGACCGGCCATCTCGACCAGGGTTCCCGTCGGGATCACGTCAAGCGTGCGCAGGATGGGATAGCTGAGGATCAGCACCCCCATCAGCATGGCAATCTGCCCCAGTCTCTTGCCGCTGAGAAAAATCAGCGCGGGCATCATCAACGCCGCATAAAGAAGAGAGGCCATGCTCTTGCACAGGATCAGCACCACCATCAGATAAGCTGCAGCCATATAGTATCGCCGCGCGGTATCGGGTGGTGAACTGCGCCCCAGAACCACGCAGAGCATCGCCGACATCGAGGTCAGGATGGCAATCCATAGCCCGTGCTCCAGAAAGACGATGGGCCTGAAACCGCCCTGCCGCATCATCTGCGCGAAATCGTGCTGGAAGAAGCCATAGATGCGGATATGCAACTGCGGCGACATCCGCACCTCATACAGCATCGGCAACGAATACCACAGCCAGGCGATGACCAGTGCCGTCACCAACTGGCGCAGGGTTGCCGTGTCGCGCAGGAACTCCCGTGCCAACGCCCATATGCACAGAAAGCCAAGCTGCCCCACCAGCATTGAGGCCGCGTCATAGAGGCGCAGCCCCGGCAAGGTCTTCTGACTGTTGATGAAGATGGGGTCGCCATTCGTGATCACCGTCAGGAATGGCGACAGCAGGATCAGGATTGCCAGGAACCGCCCCACCCGTCCTTCAGGCATGAAGGAGATGCGTCGCCCCAGTAGCAGCGTCGCGTAAAGATAGCCGAACAGCGAGGCGATGCTGTGCTTGCTGAGCCCCGGCAAGGCGGGCAGATCCAGCACCATTCCCGCCGGCAGCACCAGATAACCCAGCAGGATCGACCAGATCACCGCAGATTTCGCCGGCATGCGCAGATACATGGCCAGCGTGACCAAGGGCCAGCTGGTCATCATGAGAAATGCGAGACTGTTGGGCATGTGAAAAAATCGCCGGAGAGATGAACTGGTTACATTCCCTTCCTTAGCACATGGGCGGGTTCTGACAAACGCCAACGACTTGTCCAACGCGGTCTAAAGTGCCAGACAATGGTTGGAATGTGATCAGTTTTCAGGCGCAGTGACTCTTTCAGGGCGGCCCACAGTATGAATTTTACCTATGAAGACCACGTCATTCGCGTGAACATGCCCGACCAGCCCAGCCTGATGGAGGAAGTGACCCGGCGATTTCGCGCGCATCAGGGCTTTGCCCTGGCGACCATCAACCTGGATCATCTGGTCAAGCTGCGCCAGGATGGCGGCTTTCGTCAGGCCTATGCGGCACAGGATCTGGTCGTCGCAGATGGCAACCCGATCATCTGGCTGTCCCGCCTTGCCGGAGAATCCCTGGCTCTGGTGCCCGGCTCGGACCTGGTGATGCCGCTGGCCCGGCTTGCCGCCGCCGAAGATGTCCCGCTTGCGCTGGTCGGCAGCACGCCCGAGGCGCTTGAAGGTGCCGCTGCACATATCCGCAAGAATGTGCCCGGCATCACGATCGCCGCCTGCATTGCCCCGCCCATGGGGTTTGATCCCGAATCCGCCGCTGGTGCCGAGGTCCTGCATCAGCTTCGCGACAGCGGGGCGCGGCTGTGTTTCATTGCGCTGGGGGCCCCCAAGCAAGAGCGTCTGGCCGCGCGTGGACGCATCGAGGCACCAGAGATCGGTTTTGCCTCGATCGGGGCCGGTCTGGACTTTCTGGCCGGCAACCAGCAACGCGCGCCGCGATGGGTGCGCCGAATCGCGATGGAATGGGTCTGGCGCATGCTGTCTTCGCCCCGGCGGCTGGCCCCGCGATATGCACGTTGCGCCGCGATCCTGCCTGCCGAGGCAATGAATGCCCTGAAGCAACGTCGCGCGCGCTGACCCCCTATTTGTATTCGATCAGGCGACCATGGCGGCCCCGCAGCCGGTTGAGCCAATATGACAGCACGCCCAGGGCTTCGGGAAATTTTCCCAGCACGGTGAAGAGGGCAACCTCCCAGGATGTGCCTTTCGACAGCCCTCGCCGCGCCGCCAGGCGCAACACCTGCGCCGGATAGATCAGCAGGACCAACAGGGCCAGCGCCGGGGCAATCCATAGCAGAAGAAAGGCCAGAACCGGCAGCACCGCGCCCCAGACCACCGCGCGGCGGGTCTGGGCAACCCAGTGCCGCTCTGGCGGGGCACCATGCAGGGCGGCACCTTCGGCAAAGGCATAGCCGGCGCGGCGGCTGCGTCGCCACCATTGGGAAAACCGGGTCATGGCCGCATCATGCAGGGTCATTTCACCGTCCAGGCGCCATATCTCGCCCCCGGACTGACGCAATCTGACACAAAGCTCGGGTTCCTCTCCGGCGATCAGATCGGCACGATATCCGCCAGCAGCCGCCAAGGCGGACATGCGAAACAGGGCATCCCCCCCGCAGGCCAGCGCCTTGCCAACCGGCGTGTCCCATTCGACATCACACAACCTGTTGTAAACGCTGGCAGCGGCCGCGGATTCGCGCCGGCGCCCGCAAACAGCCACCGCGCGCGGGTTGCTCTTCAGGAAATCCTGCGCCAAAGGCAGCCAAGAACTTCGCAGAACGCAATCCCCGTCAATCATCTGCACGAATTCCGCGGGATCATCCATCTCCAGCAATCGGGCCAGCCCGGCATTGCGCGCCCGGGCGGCAGTAAAGGGCTGGCTCATGTCCAGTTGCACCACCATCGCGCCAGCAGCTTCGGCGGCAAGCAGGCTGCCATCGGTCGAACCGCTGTCGACATAGACGATCCTGCGCACGCCTGCGCGCTGCAGCGAAGCCAGGCATTCGACCAGTCTTTTGCCTTCGTTGCGTCCGATCGCAACTGCATCGATCACATTCGCAGCCAGTCTGGCCGGGTCCACATTCAAATTCGTCATCACGATCTGATTATCCCCTCTGACAGATGGCTATCATCATGATAGTCTGCATTTTACATGTTCTATTGTATAAATTGATTAAGTCACAGCATCTGATAGTTCTGCTGGAGGTCTTTCGTATTTCCGACGATAAAGGTGATTGGGTTACCAGTGATGAATTCTGAAACTCCGCAAACAGCGCAAAAGGCGACCCCTGCCAAGCAGGCGCCGACGAAGGTAGCGCGCTTGCGACTGGATCGCAGCAGCCCTGCGAATGCCTCGTCCAGTGCCATGGATCATGCAAGGCATTGGGCCGAGATAAGGCCCCTGCGCACCGATCCTGCCTCGCTCAAGCGCTACAAGCTGTTTACGGACAGTCGCGATGACGACATCACCCGTCGATTTGACCTGCTGCGCACATTGCTGGCGGGCACATTGGAAGAAAACGGCATCCTGCGTCTGGGGGTTTCGGCACCAACGGAAGGTTCGGGCACATCGTTCATTGCCGCCAATCTGGCGCTGTCCATGGCGCGGCGGCCCAGTGCAAGGGTCGTTCTGGCGGACATGAACCTGCGCAAACCCGGACTGGCGCGCATGTTCGGTGCCAATGCCCCCGGGCCGCTCAGCGAATTCCTGGCGGGCAATCATTCGGCATCAGATCACCTGCGCAGCTATCACGGAAATCTGGCGCTGCTGTTGAATTCACAACCCAGCCAGGGCAGCGCGGAACTGCTGCAGGAACAATCGACCGCCGTTGCGCTGGGAAACCTGCGCCGGAAATTTTCCCCGACGATCGAGATCTACGATCTGCCCCCGATCCTTGGCCGTGACGACACTTTGTCCTTCATGCCGCAACTGGACGGGATCCTGCTGGTAGCAGATGGCACCCGCAACACCGCCGCACAGCTGCGCGAGGCCGAGGAGTTGCTGAATGGCAGAACAAGGCTGGTGGCTGTTGTCCTCAACCGCGGAGAAATCCGAAAGTCACTGAACGATATTGTACAGGGTATTCGCGATCGCTGGTTCCGCGGTCGCAAGAGAAGGTAGTGTTATGGGTAGTCTTGGTTCGATCAGTGATATCATCTCGATGCTGTGGCGGCGGCGCTGGATCATCAGCACGACGGTTCTGGCCGGCGGTGCGCTCAGCTATCATCTGGCCGTAAGCCAGCCACACAGCTATGCCGCTTCGGCCGTCCTGCAGATAGAAACCCCACGCAGCCTTGCCGAAGGCCCTCGCGGAAATGGCGGGATTGCGGCCGGCTACTGGCTGCAACTGGTTCAGGCCCGCCTGATGGTGCGCGACAACATTCTTGCGCTGATCGACAAATATGATCTGTTCTCGGATACCCCCGAAATGTCGGAGGCCCTGAAGGTCGATATCGTGCGCAGCGCGTTCCGGATCGATCCGGTGACCGGCGGACAATATTACGCCAATGCCGAACAATGGCCCGGCGTCTTGCGCGTGACGGCGACCATGCCGACCGCAAAGCTGGCAGCGGATATGGCCAATGAAATGGCTGAAAGTGTCCTGCAGTTGAACTCGACCACCCAGACCGAGCGAGTACAGGAAACGCTAGAGTTCTACAGTCGCGAGGAAGCACGCATTGCGCGCCAGATCGACCAGGTCGAATCCGAAATGGCCGCCTTCCGGAATGAAAATCTGGACGTATTGCCGACAACCCTGGACAACCGTCCGACCGAGATGCGTACCATCGACACCGAGCTGAACAAGATTTCCGGCGACCTGCTTCAGGCGCGCAGCGAATATGACGAGCTTATGAGCCGCAACCCGCTGAGCACTGTCGAACAGCGCAGCGCCGCCCAGCTCAAAGGCCAGATCGATGTCCTTGAAACGCGTCAGAAACAGTTGCAGGACCGCATGGCCGAGATCCGTGCCTCGGGTCAGCGCAGTGTCAATGCCGAGGCGCAGATGGAGGCCTATCAGCGGCGTCTGGTGCAGCTGCGCGAACAACAGGCCGAAATGAGTGGCCGCCGGGCGGCAGCGGAAACCGCACAGCGTCTGGATGCCGAACAGCAGAATGAGCAATTCATCCTGCTGGAAAGTGCCCAGGAGCCTGACTATCCGCTTTCGTCGGGGCGCAAGAAAACCATGGTCTTTGGTCTGGGGGCCTCGATGGGTCTGGCTCTGGTGCTTGCACTTCTGATGGAGCTGCTGAAGCCGGTCGTCAGATCCGCGGGCCAGATGGAGCGAACCTCCGGCCTGCGCCCGGTCGTCACCATCCCCGAGGTCCGCAACGAGCATCAGCGCCAATAGGCGCGGCTGCATCGCTGCGCGAGCGACCGGGACGATCCGATCATCCGGACATATCGAAAGGGCCGCCCCTTCCAGGGCGGCCTTTTCTCACGTTGCCTGAGTGGTCGCGGGTCTTAACAACCGGTGCCCCGCATAACGACACCGAAGGTCCGCAACAGGATGGCCAGATCACTTTTGAACGACAGGTCCTGTTCATAGACATCGTCATACTTGGCGCGCGCCGAAAAGCTCGTCGCGTTGCGCCCTGCGGTCTGCCAAAAACCGGTAATGCCCGGGCGCAGGGCATAGTAGCCGTCACCCTCGTACATCGATTGCTGCTCGGGCAGCATCGGACGCGGGCCGACAAGGCTCATTTCGCCTTTCAGGACGTTCCACAGCTGCGGAAGTTCATCCAGCGAGCTGCGGCGAAGCACGCGACCGAAGCGGGTCACACGCGGGTCATCACGCAGTTTCTGCGTTTCGTCCCATTCCCGTTTGGCCTCGGGATTTTGCTCCAGATAAGCTGAAAGACGCCGATCGGCATCCACCACCATGCTGCGCAACTTCCACATGCGATAGGTTTTGCCATCACGGCCCACACGCTCTTGCGAATAGAAGGGGTTTCCACCATCCCGCATAACAAGAACCGCCAGGACAACAATCAGCGGCAGGACGAAAGGCGCACCAAGCAGGACGAGCAAGATGTCCAGAGGACGCTTGAACACACTGCGATAGAACCAGGGTTTCGAATATCGACCAGATTCCAGGCTCGTACTAGGAACAACGGCAACCATTTGATTTTCCAGCGTCATTATACTCACACCGACTACAGTTGACCTCCCCGGATGACGTTCGTTCTGCAAACAACTGCAAAACACTAAACGAACGCTTCCACCGCCAAAGCCGATAACTTGGCTTCAATTCCCTTGATGAAAGGGGATGTCTTGACCCTTTGGACAATAGCATGTCGGCACGTTTCCGCCCATCGCTAAAGCTTTAATAAACTGCGAAATAACCTGCCTTTTGAGACAGGTCGGGCAGAGTGAAACAATTAAAACAATACGTAAATCAAACTAATTCTTCTTTAGGTTGCATCCAATTTTATTTGTACGTTCATTACATCCTGACAATGGCAAGTTTCCGAATCGCGACCGGTTCGTCGGTGATCTCCAGACATTTTCACATCATGCAAGATTTGGACCACAAACAGAAAAAAGCGCCCCCACCGAAAAAGCGAGGACGCCATGGCCCGTTTCCCGGGCCGTTGATGACGACAGTTCGCAGGCCGCATCCGGGCCCTGTCGAATGGCCTCAGATCTGGCGCTCGGGCATCTGCACCTGCAAGCCGTCCAGTTCTTCGGTGACCTTGATCTGACAGGTCAGTCGCGAACGCACCGGATCGGGTTCATAGGCAAAATCCAGCATGTCTTCTTCCATCGCATCGCGCGGAGGCAGCCGGTCGACCCAGGCCGGGTCGACATAGACATGGCAGGTCGAACAGGCGCAGGCTCCACCGCAATCGGCATCGATTCCGGGGATGCCATTGTCGCGCGCACCCTCCATGACCGTCATGCCGGGACGGACATCAACGTCATGCTTGGTGCCGTCATGCTCGATATAGGTGATCTTTGCCATGCAGTCTTCTTTCCTCATCGCGCGCCCCCAAGGCCGCGTGTTTCTGTCCCCGAGGGGCAGACCTTTCGATCCGCCCCCTTTCTCGCCGTTCCCTGATAGCCGAAATCAGTTCCCGTCGACAATCGGCAGAGCAAGAAAACGAGGCTCGCCTGAACGCCGGATCAAAACCAGCAGCGATTTCCGTCCAGCTTCGCGCGCCTCTTCGATCCGGGCCTCGAGGTCGGACAATGTCGTGACCGGTCGCTGCCCGGCTTCGGTGATGATGTCGCCAGCCAGCAGCCCCTTTTCGGCGGCCGTGCTTTCGGGATCGACGGATTTCACGACCAGCCCCTTGGTGTCGCGCGGCAGCCCCATGTCGTCGGCCAGTTCGGGCGTCAGAACGCCAAGCGTCATGCCCAGCAGATCGCCTTCTCCCGGCTTCACTTGATTTTCATTTTGAGTGCCGCCTTCTGCCAGTTCACGCCGTCCCAGTGTCACGCTGAGGGTCTTTTCCGCGTTGCCACGCTGGACCACGACATCGACTGCCTCACCTACCGGGGCCTCGGCAACGCGGCGAACCAGCCCGCGCGTGTCCTCGACCGGTGCGCCGTCAAACGAGATGATCACATCACCCGGCTTCACGCCCGCATCCTTGGCCGGACCGTCGGGCACATCGGTAACCATGGCGCCATGTTCGCTGGCCAGTCCCAATGCTTCGGCCATATCGGGGGTGACGTCCTGAATCTTGACGCCCAGCCAGCCGCGCCGGGTTTCCCCATATTCCTGCAATTGCTGAACGACCTTGGACACGACATTCGAGGCCATAGAGAATCCGATCCCGATCGATCCGCCATTGGGCGACAGGATTGCCGTATTCACGCCGATGACCTCACCCTTCAGATTGAAAAGCGGGCCGCCGGAATTGCCGCGGTTGATGGCGGCATCGGTTTGCAGATAGTCGTCATAGGTTCCCGACAGCTCGCGGTTGCGCGCCGAGACAATGCCCGAACTTGCGGAAAAACCCTGCCCCAGCGGGTTCCCCAATGCCAGAACCCAATCCCCGACACGAGCCTCGTCGGAATCTCCGAATTTCACGAATGGAATGGCCTCGTCGCCTTCCACTTTCAACAGGGCGACATCGGTATTGGGGTCCGTGCCCACGACCTTGGCCGGCAGGGTCTTGCCCGAATAGAATTCGATCTCGATCTCGTCAGCGCCGTCGATCACATGGTTATTGGTGACGATGAAGCCATCAGCCGAAATCACGAAACCCGATCCCAGCGCGGTCGAGCGGCGTGGAGCGCTGCGTTGCTGCCCGTCAGGTCCGGGGATTCCGGGAAAGCCGAATTCGCGGAACAGGTCCGAAAAGGGGCTTCCTTCGGGGAACATCGGCCCCTGCACCCCGGTCGGAGCCGAAACAACCGATGTGGTGGTGATATTGACCACTGCAGGCGAAACCTGCTCGACCAGATCGGCGAAGCTGTTGGGCATGACATGGGCATCATGTTCCCTGGCAACCTTGGCACCCAGAGGCTGATTGTTATTCGCTGCCTCCTGGGCTTGCTGACTGACCTCGGGCGAAATGTCGGTCGCCGCCTGCTCTGCGGTTGCAAATCCCAGACCAACAGTGACGGCAAGAACTGACGCGGTCAGAAGATGCCGAGGAGAAAGCGTTTTCATGCTGAATGTCCTCTTGTTTCCGGATCGGTAAGCGGGACCCGCAAGCCCCTGAAACTGCCATGATAAGAAAGGGATATCGCGTCGCGTTGCAAATAAAGCACGCTCTCGACAAGTGAACAGATCGTGACAAATGTTGCAGAAACGGGCGGATCCATCGATCCGCCCGTGTCCCAAATCATTCGGTGGCTTCTTCGGCCTCACCAGCTTCCTGCGCGGGCGGCACAACGGCCGAAGGTTCCTGCGGCGGGGTCGCAAGGCTTTCGGGAACCGGGGTCAGCTTGACACCAGCCGAGGCCCCCAGGGGATTGCCATCACGGTCCGTCACTGTTGGCGTCACCAACCCTTCGTCCCCTGCAGAGGCGGCTTCTTCATCGACAACCTCTGAGGTCCCGGCCGGAACCGGCACCGGGGCGGGATTGGCGCGACTTGCTCCATCATCGGACAGATAGCTGAAGAACTGCCCGTCCGGCTGGATCACCATGCTGCTGTTCTCGCCCTTCAGGGCGCGTTCATAAGAGGTCATCGAACGCGTGAAGGCAAAGAACTCGGGATCGCGTCCGAATGCATCGGCATAGATCGCGTTGCGGCGCGCATCGGCTTCACCGCGAACGATCTCGGCCCGCTTCTGGGCTTCCGAGGTCAGTTCGACAACGGTCCGGTCGGCGGCGGCCCGCACACGCTGCGCAGCTTCACCACCGCGGGCGATCTCATCCGCGGCCTCACGCTGGCGCTCGGCCCGCATCCGCGCATAGGTCGCATTCAGGTTCTGCTCGGGCAGATCGGTCCGGGTCAGACGGACGTCGATGATCTCGACCCCCAGCCCGGCGGAATTGTTCCGTGCCTCGTCGCGGATCTGATTCATCAGCGCCGTCCGGTCATCCGACAGGACATTGGTCGACGGCACCGAACCCAGAACCTCGCGAATGGCGGCATTCACGATCGGCTCCAGCCGACCCTGAGCGGCCTGGATGCCGCCCGTGCCAACGGCCTGACGGAAGCGGACCGGATCGGTGATGCGCCAGCGCGCAAAGGCATCCACCACAAGACGGCGGTCGTCCAGCGGCGTCACCTCCAGCGGAGACGTCGGCAGCCCCAGAATGCGGTCGTCATATTTCACCACATTGTCCAGGAACGGAACCTTGACCCCCAGACCCGGCTCTTCCTTGACGGCGACGACGCGGCCAAGGCGCAGCACCAGCGCCTTCTCGCGCTCATCCACGATAAAGATCGAAGCCATCGCCACAACACCGGCAACAATGACGACGGGGACGCCAAGCGCCGTAATGGTCAGTCTACGTCTCGCCATCAGTTCGTCCCTCCGGTCGAGTTACTGCCGTCCGAGCCACCGGAACGACGCAGCTGGTCAAGCGGCAGATAGGGCACAACGCCCGAGCCACCTTCGCCGGTCACGTCATCCAGAATGATCTTGTCGACCCCACCAAGCACTTTTTCCATCGTCTCCAGATACATCCTGCGCCGGGTGACGTCAGGTGCCTTGACATATTCCTCGTAGATCGAGTTGAAGCGCGCGGCCTCACCCTGTGCGGTGTTCACGGCTTCGGCGCGATATCCCTCGGCCTGCTCCAGCATCGCCGCAGCGTCACCGCGGGCCTGTGCCAGCACACGGTTGGCATAGGCATCGGCCTCTTTTTCCAGCCGGTCACGTTCCTGCTGCGCGGCCTGCACCTCGCGGAAGGCATCGATCACCTCGGATGGCGGATCGGCACGGTCAAGGTTCACCCGCACGACGTTGATGCCGGACTGATAGGCGTCCAGCGTGCGCTGCACCGCATCCTTGAGGTCATTGGCAATCGAGCCGCGATCCCGGTTCAGAATGGGCGCCAGTTCCGAACGCGCGATGATGTCGCGCATCGCCGATTCGGAAACCGCGCGGATCGTGTCCGAGGGGTCAGCCAGGTTGAACAGATATTTCTCGGGGTCCGAGATGTTCCAGACAACCTGATACTCCATGTCCACGATATTCTGGTCCCGGGTCAGCATCAGCCCGCTGTCCATCGGGCCCGAACGGCCGGTGCCGATCTCGGTGACACGTTCGTTCGTCACCGGCACCACTTCGGCGGTCACAAAGGGCCAGGGCGCAAAGTTCAGACCCTCGCTGCCCACGGCAACGGCGCGCCCGAACAGGAATTCGACGCTCTTTTCGTTGGTCTGAACGCGATAGAAGCTGGAAAAGGCCCAAAGCGCGACAACAGCCAGACCAGCCACCGCGATGGTCGAACGGTTGAGCGAGAAGCCCGGCCCCGAAGGACGACGTCCGCCACCCCCGCCATTGCGGCCGCCGCCACCGCCGCCACCGCCCATCAGGACGCGCAGCCGCTCTTGCCCCTTTTTCATCAGATCCTCGATCTCGGGCATCTGCTGTTCACCCTGGCCTGGCCGGCGCGGTCCTTTCGGTGGCTCGTCTTCGCCCCAGGGACGATTGGAAGGGCGCCTGCCCCGGTCCTCGTCATCCCCGCCGTTATTTCCGCCACCGCCCCAAGGGCCCTGATTTGCCATTCGTTCGACCTTCTTTCCCTGCCAATTCCGTTTGTTGCAAACTGGGGTCGGAGGAACAAATGTCAACCCTGACCACCGGAATGCAGCGCTAACGGCCCTGTGTCACAGGGCCGCGCCCGGCTTTCGTCTCACTCGTCGCCCTGCGGATGCCGCCGACTTGGATGACGCATGGTCACCAGTTCTTCCGCGGCGGTCGGGTGAACGGCCATCGTGGCGTCGAAATCGGCCTTGGTCGCCCCCATCGTGATCGGGATCGCCGCCAACTGGATCATCTCTCCGGCTTCGGGGCCAAAGATGTGACATCCCAGCACCTTGTCGGTCTCCGGATCGACCAGCAGCTTCATCAGCGAGCGGGTATTGGCCCCGGCAAACATCGAGCGCATTGGCCGGAACACGGCGCTGTAGACGTCAACCGGACCACGCTCGCGGGCCTGTTCTTCGGTCAGGCCCACCGTGCCCAGTTCGGCCGGGCGCAGATAGACGGCGCTGGCCACGATATCGTGACTGACCTTGCGGGCGTTATTGCCAAAGACAGTATCTGCGAAGGCATGGCCTTCTCGGATCGCAACCGGGGTCAGATTGACGCGGTCGGTCACATCGCCCACCGCGAAAATCGAGGGCACCGAGGTCTGCGACCATTCGTCCACCTCGATCGCGCCGTTTTTCTTCAGCCGCACTTCGGTGTTTTCCAGTCCCAGATCACCGGTATAGGGATCGCGACCCGTCGCAAAGAACACTGCGTCAAATTCTTCGTTGCTGCCATCGTCGAAGGAAACGGCCACTCCGCCATCCGTCTTGTCCAGCCGGGTGGGCGACAAGCCCAGACGCAGGTCCACGCCGATATCGCTCAACTGCTGGGTCGCCATTTCACGGGCTTCCAGATCAAAGCCGCGCAGGACCGCATCGCCGCGATAGGCCTGCACGGTCTGAACGCCCAGCCCGTTAAGGATGGTCGCGAATTCGCAGGCGATGAAGCCGCCACCGATCAGCAAGGCACGGTGAGGCAATTTGTCCAGCAGGAACAGGTCATCGGACACCAGGCCCAGTTCCTCGCCCGGGATTCCGATCCTGGCGGGGCGACCGCCCACGGCAATCAGGATGTGCTTGGCGGTGAAGCGGGTGCCATCGGCCAGTTCAACGGTGTGGTGATCGGCCAGTTTCGCGCGCTGATGATGGATTTCGACCCCCGCGCGTTCGGCATTGGTGGTATAGGCCATTTCCAGACGCTTCAGCTCGCTGTCCAGCTTGGCGCGGAACATCGTCCAGTCAAAGTGATGGGCATCGGCATCGCACCAGCCATAGCCGCGCATCTCGTCGGCCATCATCGTCGCGGTCGAAGCAAAGATCATCAGCTTCTTGGGCACGCAGCCGCGGATCACGCAGGTTCCGCCCATCCGGCTTTCCTCGGCCAGACCGACCTTGGCGCCATGTTCACCCGCCGCGATCCGCGCAGCGCGCACACCGCCCGAACCACCGCCGATGACAAATAGATCGTAATCGAAATTCATACTGCGCCAACTCCTTCATTTGCCAGCAGATCGGCATCAATATCCGCATCCCGGTTCAGTTCGATCACCGAACCGTCGCTTTTTCCAATGATTGCAAGGTCACACATGCCCAGGAACAGCCCGTGTTCAACCACGCCGGGAATGGCCGACAGCGCCCGGGCAAGGCGCAGCGGCTCGGCAATCGCGCCCAGTGGCAGATCGAGGATGAAATTGCCTTCATCCGTAACCCAGGGCTCGCTGCCGCGCAGACGTTGCAGAACATCATGATCGCCCAGATCAAGCTTGTGCAGCGCCCGCCGGATCAGCTTGCGGCTGGATTCGAACCCGAATTGCAGCACTTCGACCGGCAGCGGGAAAGCCCCCAACTGATCGACGACCTTGCCCGGATCGGCGATCACGACCATACGATCGCTGGCGGCTGCCACGACCTTTTCGCGCAGATGCGCGCCGCCGCCGCCCTTGATCAGATGCAGGTCGGGATCCACCTCGTCGGCCCCGTCGATGGTCATGTCCAGCCAGCCCAGTTCGTCAAGACTCTCGATCTTCAGCCCAAGGCTCTCTGCCAGTTCGGCCGTGGCTCTGGACGTGGCCGCCATCCGCAGCGACAGGTCTTCATTGCGCACCCGTTCGGCCAGCACCTCGACCATGATGCTGGCGGTCGAGCCGGTCCCAAGACCCAGCTTCATGCCGTCCTGGACAAGGGCCACCGCCGCGCGTGAAGCTGCAAGCTTGGCCGGATCGGTTTGCGTTGATTGGGACATCGTCGGATTCCTCTGGATCTGGATCGGTTTACATATAGGTGATGCAGGACATAAGGGCGAGAGGCAGCGGGCAATTGAAGCGACAGACCGTCCCGCTGACAGGGCTCATGCGCGATTGTGGCTTTCCGGCAGGATCACCGTGAACTGGCTGCCCTGCCCCTTGTGGCTGACAATCTTCAGACGCCCGCGATGGCGATTGACGATATGCTTGACGATGGCCAGCCCCAGGCCGGTGCCACCCTGTTCGCGCGATCTATGCGTATCCACGCGATAAAACCGCTCGGTCAGGCGCGGCAGATGGATCTCGTCAATCCCTTCGCCCTTGTCGCTGACATCGATCGCCCATGCCGGCCCGCGCAGGGTCGGTTCGTAATTTATGCGCCGCAGGGTGACACCCAGATACTGGCCGCCGCCCCCATATTTCACGGCATTCTCGATCAGGTTCTGGAACACCTGCACCAGTTGATCGGGGTCTCCGGGAATGCGCTGTGCGCCCTCCAGCCCCGATGTCTCCAGAGTGATCCCGGCGCTTTCGATGGCCTGCCCCAATGTCACAAGCACGCCACGCAGCATCATCGGCAGATCAACCTCCGAGGACGGGCGGCGTCTTTCATCGGCCTGCACGCGACTGAGTGACAGAAGGTCGCTGACCAGTCGGTTCATCCGGCCCGCCTCGCGCTCCATGATATCCAGAAAGCGATCCCGCGCCCTGGCATCATCGCGGGCGGGGCCGCGCAGGGTTTCGATGAATCCCATCATCGCCGTCAAAGGGGTTTTCAACTCGTGGCTGACATTGGCCACGAAATCGCGGCGGACCTGTTCCGATTCCTCGATCTCTGACTGATCAACAATGGCAATCATCGCGCCTTGGCCAAGAATGTCGGGCAAGGGGGAAACAGTCATCTCGGCAAAGAGATTGCGACCATCGGCGCGAATGTTCGCGCGCAGATTTGCCACCCCCTCGGCCGGGGTACCCAGGGTCGGCTCGGGCGTGGGGGCGGGATTGCGTGTCGGGTCGATCACCCAGTCAACTGCCTCGACGACAGCCGGATGACGCAGCACGGTGACAAAGGGCCGATCAAGCAGATCCTCGCCAAACAGGCTCCGCGCCGCGGCATTGGCACCGATGATCCGGGCATGATGATCGACGGCCAGCATGGCCAGCGGAACGCCGTCCAGAAACCCTTCGATCATGCGTTCGGCCCCGCGTTTCATGTCAGAGGTCTCAGCCCCTTGCGAAAGCGTGTCGCGTTCTCGCGATAGCGCCCTGCCGAAGCCAGCAGGCCCGCGCGCGCCTTGTCGTCCAGCATCCGCACGACCTTTCCCGGTGCCCCCATGACCAGCGCGCCTGCGGGGATTTCCTTGCCTTCGGCCACCAGTGCCCCGGCCCCGATCAGCGCGCCCTCACCGATCAGCGCGCCCTCACCGATGATCGCACCGTTCAGGATCGTCGCCCCCATGCCGATCAGCGCGCCGCGCCCGATCTCGCATCCGTGCAGGATGGCGCGATGCCCGATGGTGCAATCGGGCCCGATGGTCAGGGGAAAGCCCGGGTCGCTGTGCAGCACGCATAGATCCTGCACATTGCTGCCCGCCCCGATGCGGATCTCTTCATTGTCTCCGCGCAGGACCGCGCCCCACCAGATCGAGGCACCCGCCTCGGCGACGACCCGGCCCATCACCTGCGCATCAGGAGCGACCCAGACATCCGGGGCCAGTTCGGGCGAAATTCCGTCAAGCTCCCAGATCATGCCTCGCCCTCTTCCATCAACTGTTTGACAAAGGCTCCCAGCCCGCCCTGACGGTCACGACGCAGGCGCTCGGCGGTCAGGATGGCACGCAGGCGCGCCTCGGTCTCATCCAGATCGTCATTGACCAGAACGTAATCATATTCGGCCCAATGGCTGATTTCCGAGCGGCTTTTCTGCATCCTGCCGGCGATCACCTCATCGCTGTCCTGCCCGCGGCTGCGCAGCCGGCGTTCCAGTTCCGGCAGCGAAGGAGGCAGCACGAAGATCGATACCACATGCCCGCCAAGCGCCGACGCCCGGATCTGCTGTCCGCCCTGCCAGTCCACGTCGAACAGCGTGTCACGACCGTCGCGCATGGCAACCTCGACCGGTCCGCGCGGGCTGCCATACAGATTCCCGAAAACCTCGGCATGTTCCAGCATCTGGTCATCGGCAACCAGCGCGCGGAATTTTTCGGGTGTGGTGAAATAATAGTCGCGCCCGTCCTCTTCGCCCGGCCGCGGAGGACGGGTGGTGGCCGAAATCGAGAAGCGCAGGGTCGGATCCCATTCCATCAAACGCCGCGCCAAGGTCGATTTTCCGGCCCCCGAAGGCGATGACAGAATAATCAGCAGCCCGGTCCGGTCCATGTGCATATCGTCTCCTGCCATCCAGATTCCCGCGTGGGGATGGACCAGTCGCCGCGAACGGTCAAGCCCCACCGATACTTGCGATAGCTGAACTACACCCTCTACATTGCCTATTCTTTAACCATTCGTTAGGAAACGTCTGGGAACTGCGCCCCCGGTTTTGTATCGTGAGCTTGCACGAAGCCGGCGCGGCTTTCATTCTGTTCAGTGGTCAAGAGGTTCGAAGTCGTGTCCGACAGCAACAGCAGGGACAAGCAACAATCGTGCGCACGACCGACATCCGCGTCGGGTCAGGTACTGAGGCTTGCCGAATTTGACCGCAGCCATCCTCAGCGCCTCATGCTGGAACTGCGCGAATATTGGCACAGCCTGCGTCAGGGCCGAGCAGTCCCGGCACGTTCCGATATCGAACCGTCGGGAATCCGCCGCGTTCTGGACTATGCCTTCATTCTGGAACGCATTGCGCCGGGCGCGGCGCGTTTCCGTCTGGCCGGGCAGCATCTGATCGACCTCATGGGGATGGAAGTGCGCGGCATGCCCGCCGTCTCTTTCCTGAAACCGCCTTCGCGGGGCAGATTCGCCGATGTACTGGAAAGCGTCTTCAAGGCCCCCCAGATCGCCGAGCTGACCCTTGACGCCCCCGGCGAATATGCCCGACCCGCCCTGCGTGGCCATATGCTGCTGCTGCCGCTACGCTCGGATCTGGGTGATATCACCCGCGCATTGGGATGCCTGATCTCTGAAGGAGAGATCGGCATCGGCCCCCGCCGTTTCGATCTGATCGAAGACCGCGTGCGTCCGATCATCGCGGGCGGAAAGACCTTGCGCCCCTCGCCCTCATCATACGAACTTGCGGAAACGCAACGCGAGTTCCGGCGCCCCGACAGCGCTACAGGGGCACCCATGCAGACCAGCGCGCGACCGGCGGACATCCGCGACCTGCAGAATGCCTCGCCGGAACAACGCCGGGCAGCCTTTCGGATCATTTCGACGGATGGCGGCTAGCGGCTGACCCATCGGGCCACCCGCCGTCAAGATCGGCCTGTCGATCAGGCCGTCGGCACCACATGGACCGATCCATTCCGCGCCGACAGGGCAATCTCGCCTTCTGCCAGCCGCAGGGCATCATTGCCAAAGACCTCGGCGCGCCATCCCTTCAGCGCGGGCAGATCGCGCTCACCGGTCGCAATGGCGTCCAGATCGGCAGATGAGGCGATCAGCTTGGGGGCAACCCCTGCTGCCTCGGCCTTGGCTTTCAGCAGAACCCGCAACAGATCCGACAGCGCGGCATTTCCGGGTTTGCCCTGCGGATCGTTTTTGGGGCGGGGCAGATCCTTGGTTTCCAGGCCCGCCTTGATGGCAGCCAGGATTCCGGCCGCGATATCGCCCTTGCGGGCCTCACGCAGCAACAGACGCGAACGCCCCAGTTCGGCCTCATTCGACGGCTTGGTCGAGGCCAGTTCGATCATGGCATCGTCCTTGTAGACCCGCGAGCGGGGGACATCGCGCTCTTGCGCATAGGACTCGCGAAAGGTTGCCAGTTCACGCAGAATGGCCAGGAAACGTGGCGAATTCGTGCGCGTGCGGACCTTCAGCCAGGCCTCCTCAGGTCGGGTGATATAGGTTTCCGGGTTTTCCAGAACCGCAATCTCCTCGGCCAGCCAGGATTCGCGCCCGTTGGCCTTCAACTTCTCGTCCAGAAACTCATAGATGCCGCGCAGATGGGTCACATCCGCCAGCGCATAGGATTTCTGTGCATCCGACAAGGGCCGGCGCGACCAATCCGTGAAGCGCGAGGACTTGTCGAGATTGGCCTTGGCGATCTTGCGCACCAGCGTTTCATAGCCGACCTGTTCGCCAAAGCCGCAGACCATCGCCGCGACCTGGGTATCAAACAGCGGTTCGGGGAACAGTTGTGCGTCGTGAAAGAAGATCTCGAGATCCTGCCGCGCGGCATGGAACACCTTGACGGTGCCCTTGTGGCGAAACAGGTCATACAGCGGCTCCAGCGACAAGCCGCTGGCCAGCGGATCGACCAGCACGGCCTCGCCGGATTTTTCTCCGACCGGTGCCGAGGGCGGCAATGCCATCTGGATCAGGCACAGCTTCGACCAATAGGTGCGTTCGCGCAGGAATTCGGTATCAACCGTGACATAGGGCTGTGTTTTCGCAACTTCGCAAAAACGCGCCAGTTCCTCGGTCCGGGTGATCGTGACAATATCTTGGCTCATCAGGCTCTTTCTGGATCTTGGGCGGGTCGTCCGCCAATTCCGCAGCAATACGCTGCCGATTCTCGAATGAAAACCCCCGCCCTCACCCGGCCTTCCCTGTCCGGATCAAAGTGGCGCGATGTCCCCCTGCGCACGGGCAGCATGGAACCCGGCGACGAAATCATCCAGCGTCGCGCTGGAAATCGCGTCGCGCAATCCCTGCATCAGATCCTGATAATATTGCAGATTGTGCCATGTCAGCAGCATGCCAGAGATCATCTCGCCCGATTTGAAGACATGATGCAGATAGGCGCGGCTGTAATTGCGGCAGGCGGGGCAGCTGCAATTTTCGTCCAGCGGGCGCGGATCGTCCTGATGGCGAGCATTCTTGATATTGACCTGCCCGCGGCGCGTCCAGGCCTGCCCCGTCCGCCCCGAGCGCGACGGCAGCACACAGTCCATCATGTCCACGCCGCGTTGCACGGCCCCGACGATATCATCCGGCTTGCCCACGCCCATAAGGTATCGCGGCTTGTCCTGCGGCAGGAAGCCGGGCGCATAATCCAGCACGCCGAACATTGCTTCCTGCCCCTCGCCCACGGCCAGCCCGCCAATGGCATAGCCATCAAAGCCGATCCCGGTCAGCGCTTTGGCGGATTCCTCGCGCAGTTCACGCGTCACACCGCCCTGCATGATCCCGAACAACGCATGGCCCGGACGATCGCCAAAGGCATCGCGCGAACGCTGCGCCCACCGCATTGACAGGCGCATCGAATTGGCGACTTCTTCCGGCGTCGCGGGTAGCGCGGGACATTCATCAAAGGCCATGACGATATCCGACCCCAGCAGCCGCTGGATTTCCATGCTGCGTTCGGGCGTCAGGACATGTTTGCTGCCATCAATATGGCTTGCGAAGGTGACGCCCTCTTCGGTCAGCTTGCGCAGGCCGGCCAGACTCATGACCTGAAACCCACCCGAGTCGGTCAGAATTGGACGTTCCCAATTCATGAATTTATGCAGACCACCCAGACGGGCGACCCGCTCGGCACCCGGCCGCAGCATCAAGTGATAGGTGTTGCCCAGCAGGATATCGGCGCCGGTTTCACGCACCGATTCCGGCATCATCGCCTTGACCGTCGCCGCCGTGCCCACGGGCATGAAGGCCGGTGTGCGGATCTCACCGCGCGGGGTTCGGATGGTGCCGGTGCGGGCCGGGCCGTCCGTGGCGTGAAGCGTAAACTGGAAACGATCGGTCATTCTTGCTGCCTGTCAGGTGAACCGCCCGTGTTTAGCCATTTCGCACCGTCGCTGCAATCTGTTGGCCGCTCTGGACCCAGCCCGCATGGTGCCCTATATAAATGCTCAGAATTCACAGGATGACGACATGACCCAGCCGATGATGGAAGGCGCGCCGCTGATCGCGCCCTCGACAACCGAGCACCCTCTGTATGAGCAGGTCGTGGACGCCTGCAAGACGGTCTATGACCCCGAAATTCCGGTCAATATCTATGACCTGGGGTTGATCTACACCATCGAGATCAATGCCGAAAACGAGGTTCGCATCATCATGACGCTGACCGCGCCCGGTTGCCCGGTCGCGGGCGAGATGCCCGGATGGGTGGCAGATGCCGTCGAACCCCTGCCCGGCGTCAAACAGGTCGATGTCGAAATGACCTTCCAGCCGCAATGGGGCATGGACATGATGTCCGACGAAGCCCGGCTTGAACTGGGATTCATGTAAATTTCCCGTGACAGGGCAGGTGTCAGGTCGGCCCTGCCCGGCAGCGGCCTCTCTGGCGGGCCTTGAGCCGACGGGCAGCGATGCCTATGTTGATGTCAGGGTATAAAGCAAGGTTTCAGTCATGTTTGCCATTCCGGGTTCTTCCCCCGTCACCATCACTCCGGCTGCCGAGCGGCAGATCGCGCGGCTGATGTCCGGCAAGAATGCCTATGGCCTGCGGATCGGCCTGAAAAAGGGCGGCTGCGCCGGCATGGAATATACCATGGAACTGGCCGAAACCCCCGATGCCAATGAAGAGGTCATCGAACAGGGCGAGGCGCGGGTGATGATCGCCCCCATGGCGCAAATGTTCCTGTTCGGGACCGAGATCGATTATCAGACCGATCTGCTGGAATCGGGCTTCAAGTTCCGCAACCCCAATGTCACCGACAGTTGCGGCTGTGGGGAATCCGTGCGCTTCGAACCCATCGAGGGCAGCCGGACCGCGGATCAGCCTGGCTGACGCGCCTGCACGGGCTTTCCTGCCCTTGGGTTATTGCGTCCCGGCGGCTGACCTCCTAAGCCAATGACAAAGCGAAGGAGGCGAAGATATGGCACCGCGTAAACTGGCCGCAGGCAATTGGAAAATGAATGGCGATCTGGCTGCATTGGCAGAGATCGACATCCTGTGCGACGCCCATGGCGCGCCATCCTGCGATGTATTGATCTGTCCCCCCGCCACCCTGATTCATGCCATGAAGGCCCGCATCGGTGAAAACCGCATCGCCGTGGGGGGACAGGATTGCCACGCCAGACCCTCGGGGGCGCATACCGGTGACATCTCCGCCGCGCAACTGAAGGATGCCGGCGCGACATATGTCATTCTGGGCCATTCGGAACGACGCGCAGATCACGGCGAAAGCGATTCCGATGTAGCGCAAAAGGTCTCTGCGGCAATTGCCGCCGGATTGATCGCGGTGGTCTGCGTCGGCGAAACCGAGGCCGAACGTGACAGCGGCCAGACGCTGGATGTGATCGGTCGTCAACTGGCAGGATCCCTGCCCGAAGGTGCCAACGCCTCCAATTGCGTCATCGCCTATGAACCGGTCTGGGCCATCGGCACGGGCCGCACGCCGACCACCGATCAGATTGCCGAGGTTCACGCCTTCATGCGCGAGAAACTGGCCGCCTCGGTCAGCGATGCCTCGGGGATGAGCCTGCTGTATGGCGGCAGCGTCAAACCCTCGAATGCAGCCGAGATGTTCGCGATTGCCAATGTGGACGGCGCTCTGGTCGGCGGAGCCAGCCTGAAAGCCGCGGACTTCGGCGCAATCATCGCGGCACTGGAAGCCGCCGCCTGATCGGGCGGCCTAGCCTTCGGCCGGCAAGGCCGCTGGCTCGGGCAGCGGATCCTCGATCTGCAAGGCCGGCACCGCTTCGGTGCCGCCAAAGCCTGCCCATCGATAGTCCTGCAAGACCTGCCAGGCCAGTTCCTCCATCTCGGGAAACAGCGTGACGCGCGGAACCCGCCGTTGGGCAAAGAACTGATAGGTCAGATAGGCCAGTCCCGTCGGCACGGCGCTGTCGGGTCGCCAATGCACCGCATCGACAAACAGCGCATCGTCGTTGTCGTAATGTTCGCGCGCGGCTCGCGCGAACAGACCGGCTGGGATTACCCAGATCGGATGGCCGGTATGCTGTTCCAGCCATTGCCGCTCGTAATGCAGCACCGACATGGCTTGCGCGTCCAGATCCGGCTGGCGCGGCGACCAGGGCATGAACAGGACCGGTTCCGCGCCCTTGGCAATTGCGGTCATCGCGAACCAGTAAAGATATTGCAGGTTGTGCCGCCCCTGAGGCGAGGCAGGATCGGGCAGCCCGCGCTCCATATCCCCCATTTCCGTCAGAACCAGCCGGTCATAGCTGCCGCTTCGCGCATAGCCATGGGCCCGCCAGCGCTTGGCATTCGAGGACCAGCCGATGAAATCGAAATGGGTCGGTCCAGACCACAGCGTCGGAAAATCGACACCGGCATTATAGGCGTGATCGTCGTCGGGAAAGATCGCGGCAATCATCGAATGACCGCTGAACGCGATGGTGGCGTCAGGCCGCAGCACCGCGCGCAGCGATTCCCCTGCCCAGGCGGCGCTGCAAAGAGGCAAGGCACAGCCTGCTGCAATCACGGCCATGACATGGCGTCGCGTCAAGGAATCTGTCGTCATCTGCACCGCCCCATGTCAAATCCTGTCTCTCTGCCCAAGCATATGGCAAAACGCCCTGCCGGAACACTGCCCCGCCCCAGACAGAGTGGCCCGACAATCGAATGCCCCCCTTTCACATCCTTTGCCAGCCCCCTATGCTGGCCTTCAATAACGAAGGATGTGAGCATGACGAGCTCGGAAATCGATTATGGCGGAATGATGCATCGGGCCATGCAGGGCCTGATTGCGAATGTCCTGCGCAGCATCGCGACAGACGGGCTGCCCGGCGAACATCATTTCTTCATCACCTTCGACACGCGGGACGAAGGCGTCGAGATGGCCGATTGGCTGCGCGAACGCTATCCCGAGGAAATGACCATCGTCATCCAGCACTGGTTCGACAATCTGACCGTCGATGATGACGGATTCTCGATCACGCTGAATTTCGGCAACTCGCCGGAACCGATGCGAATCCCCTTCGACGCCCTGCGGACCTTCGTCGACCCTTCGGTCGAATTCGGTCTGCGCTTCGAATCGCCCGAGGATGATGAGGCAGACGAGGATGAAGAGGTCGACGCCGAATTCGCGCTGGATGTCGAGGACGAAGGTGATGACCCCGGCGATGGACCCGATGGCGGTGGCGAAGTCGTCCAGCTGGATCGCTGGCGCAAGTAGAACAACACCGATCCGGTGAAACCTGTGAACGTGGCGACCCCATGCGGTCGCCATTTTCAATGTCGATATCAGCATACCGTTGCATACGATTTGCGAATCCGCTTTCCGGGGGCTAGATATTGGCGCGAAACCTCGAGGGAGCCTTTCCAGATGACCACGACCCGCACCGAGACCGACAGCTTCGGACCTCTAGAAGTCGATTCCAGCAAGTATTGGGGCGCCCAGACCCAACGCTCGATCATCAATTTCCCCATCGGATGGGAGCGCCAGCCGGTCGCGATCATCCGCGCCCTTGGCGCCATCAAGCTGGCGGCCGCGCGCGTCAACATGGCCAACGGCGATCTGGACCCCTCGATCGGCAAGGCCATCGAACAGGCTGCGACCGAAGTCTTTGAAGGCAAGTTCGACGACAATTTCCCGCTGGTCGTCTGGCAAACCGGCTCGGGCACGCAGTCGAACATGAACGCGAATGAAGTCGTATCGAACCGCGCGATTGAAATCCTGGGCGGCGAACTGGGCTCGAAGAAACCCGTTCATCCCAATGACCACTGCAACATGGGTCAGTCCTCGAACGACACCTTCCCGACCGCCATGCATATCGGCATCGCGATGATGGCGCGCGATGTCCTGCTGCCCGGCCTGGAAAAGCTGCATGGCGCCCTGCTGGCGAAGTCTGAAGAATTCAAGGATATCATCAAGATCGGCCGCACCCATACGCAGGATGCGACGCCGCTGACCCTGGGCCAGGAATTCAGCGGATATGCCCATCAGGTCGCCAAGGGAATCGAACGGGTCAAGCTGGCCCTCAAGGACATCTATGAACTGGCGCAGGGCGGCACCGCCGTCGGCACGGGCCTGAACACCAAGAAGGGCTGGGACACCGCCATCGCGGCCGAAATTGCCAATATCACCGGCCTGCCCTTCGTCACCGCGCCGAACAAATTCGAGGCCCTGGCCGCCCATGATGCCATGGTCTTCTTCTCGGGTGCGCTGAAAACCGTGGCCGGATCGCTGTTCAAGATCGCCAATGACATCCGCCTGCTGGGCTCGGGCCCGCGCTCGGGTCTGGGCGAGCTGATCCTGCCGGAAAATGAACCGGGCAGCTCGATCATGCCGGGCAAGGTCAACCCGACCCAGGCCGAGGCACTGACCATGGTCTGCGCCCATGTCATGGGCAATGATGCGGCCATCGGCTTTGCCGGATCGCAGGGGCACTTCGAACTGAACGTCTACAACCCGATGATGTCCTATAATGTCATCCAGTCGATGCAGCTTCTGGGCGATGCTGCCAGCAGCTTTACCGACAACATGGTTGCCGGGACGCAGGCCAATATCACCCGCATCGACAAGCTGATGAAGGAATCGCTGATGCTGGTCACGGCACTGGCACCGACCATCGGCTATGACAATGCCACCAAGGTTGCCAAGACCGCCCACAAGAACGGCACGACGCTGCGCGAGGAAGCCATTGCACTGGGCTTTGTCGATGGCGAAACCTTCGACCGGATCGTGCGCCCCGAGGACATGATCGGTCCCAAGGGCTGATTCCGCACTGCAGGAACAGGGCGATGGGCGCGGTGGTGAGAACCATCGCGCCCTTTCGATATCCACCCCTGCCCCGGCCAAGGACCGGATCTGCAAGCGGCATTCGGCAGATCACCGCCGGTCTTCCACCCCGGCCGCGCAATATGCTGGCGCCTGATGTGAAAATCTCGGCTTCGCGATATAATCGCCCTGCCGATCACCTCGGCAAACCGGACGGATGATGTCACTATCGGAGGACATACGTGACCAAGATCATCAATCTGCGACAGGCCCGCAAACAGCGCGAACGCGCCGCGCGGCGCAAGACGGCCGATGGCAATGCCGTCAAATTCGGCGAGACCAAATCCCTTCGCACTATTCGCAAGGCCGAAGCCGAACGTTCCGAACGCAATCTGGCTGCCCATCGTCGCGATGACGATTGACCTGCCCCCCATGACACCACCGCTGAAGCGTTCGGTGACCATCGACGGACACCGGACCTCGGTTTCCCTCGAGGACGCCTTCTGGAAGGCATTGAGCCGCGAGGCCAGCCGTCGCGACATCACCCGCGCGACGCTGATCAGCCGAATTGACCACGCAAGGCCACCCGAGATCGGCCTTGCCACCGCACTGCGGCTTTTCGTGCTGGAGATGGTCCAGACAGGGGATGACCGGGATCGTCCGGAATGAATCGCCTATCGCGCCCCGCCCCGACATGCGAGCATCGGCAGAGTTGACTGAATCTCTTGCTTGCAGCCAAAGCCAAGGAGACACCGCCGATGTCCAGAAAGTCCAAGTCCCGGCAAACCACCGGATCAACAGGGATCAAAGCCGCGGCGAGTGCGATGGATTCGCTGCGCCGTCTGCTGCGCGAAGGGGCCATCATCTACGAGGCGCGGCGCAATTTCATCTTGCAAAGTGACGATCCCGAACATGTCCATCAGGCCCGCGTCGCGCTGCGCCGGATGCGCTCGTTGCTGCGGGGATTCGACGGCATGCTGACAGGGGAATCGACTTCTGCCATCAACGACCTTCTGGCGAAGAAATTTCGCGAACTTGGTCCGTTGCGCGATGCCGATGTCCATGCCGAGGCCGTTTCGGGGCAGGATGGCGCGGATCAGGCCCGGCAGGCAGCAGCCGAACTGCGTGCGCAGCTGCGCCAGGCATTCCGCGACAGCACGGACCTGTCCCTGAAGGCACAGATCGACGCGATCCTGCATGATTCCGTGAAGGTGCTGCGCGGCGCGCGTCGTCAGAGATTGGCGCGCGCGCCCGTGACAATCATCGCTGCCCGTGCGCTGCAACTGGCCTGGACCGAACTCTTGGCCTTTGGCGGCGACCTTGACACGCTTTCACCCGATGGGCTGCATCAGTTTCGCAAGCGCGCCAAGGACATGCGCTATCTGGTGGATTACTTCGCGCCGCTGTTTCCTGATGCATCCGGCAAGATGCCCAAGCGCCTGTCGCAGATGCAGGATGCACTGGGGATCGTGAACGACCTTGCCGTCATGCGCGAAAAATCCGGGCAGGACGAAGAGATCCGATTGCCCGCAGATGCCGAAAGAACCGAGGCCAAGGCCCGCAAGGCCGCCAACAAGGCCTGGCGGAAACTGAGTAGCGAACCAGCCTGGTGGTGCGATATTCCACCACGACCGACCAAGGGGGCCTGATCGGGTCGGGGGCTTCATCGCCCCCCTTGCCTATGACGCAGCGCGACCGGCAAACTGCTGGCGCAGTGTCAGCTTGCTGATCTTGCCAGTCGCCGTCAGCGGCATCTCATCGACAAAAACAAGATCATCGGGCATCTGCCAATCCGCCAGATGCGGCGCCAGCAAGGCCTTGATCTCGTCCAGCGTCGCAAGGTCATCGGGCGATACCGGTTTCACCACCATCAACGGACGTTCGCCCCATTTGGGATGGGGCATGGCGATCACCGCGCATTGCGCAACCTTGGGATGGGCGACAGCATGGTTTTCCAGATCGATCGAACTGATCCACTCTCCTCCGGATTTGATCAGGTCCTTGGCGCGGTCACGAATGGTCAGAATGCCCCCCGGCGCGATCGAGGCAATATCGCCGGTGCAGAACCAGCCCTCGGAATCGATCACCGCCGCGCTGGCCCGATCATTCTTGTAATAGCCGCTGGCGACGACATTGCCGCGCACATAGAGATCGCCCATCGCCTGACCGTCATGGGGCAATCGGCGACCATCCTCGCCGATGATCTTCATCTCGACCCCATAGACCCGCCGCCCCTGCGTTGCCTTCAGGTCCAGCCGCTGCTCCAGCGGCAGATCGTCCTTGTCGGCCGTCAGGGACCCCTGGGACCCCAGTGGTGAGGTCTCGGTCATGCCCCAGGCGTGGTTCACGTCGATGCCAAGCTCTTCGAACCGGGCGGTCAGGCTGCGGGGCATGGCGCTGCCGCCGACGACGATGTGATGCAGCGCCTCGGGCTTGCGACCCCGCTTGACGATTTCTGCATATAGCCCCTGCCAGATCGTCGGGACGCCCCAGGCGCTTTGCACGGCTTCGCCTTCGCACAGATCCCACAGGCTGGCACCGTCCAGGAAAGGACCGGGCATGATCAGACTGGCCCCGGCAAGCGGCGCGTAAAAGGGCAGCCCCCAAGCGTTGACATGGAACAGCGGCACCACCGGCAATATCCGCGGCTGCTTGCCCAGATCCGGACCGATGGTCGCGGCAACCGACAACGCATGCAGCACATTCGAACGATGGGTATACAGCACCCCCTTGGGATCACCGGTCGTTCCCGAGGTATAGCACAGTCCCGAAGCCGTGGTTTCCGCCAGTTCGGGCCAATCCCGACTGCTGTCTTCATTCGCCAGCAGATCCTCGTAACACAGGGCATCCAGACCGTTTTCGGGCATGTGATCTCGATCGGTCATGATCACGTAACGCAACCCCGGCAGATGGTCCTTCAGCTTCTCCAGCAATGGCACGAAGGTCAGATCGGTGAACAGCAACCGGTCCTCGGCATGCCTGATGATGAAGATCATCTGTTCCGCGGACAGGCGCGGATTGATGGTGTGGCAGATCGCGCCGATATTCGAGATGCCGTTATACAGCTCCAGATGGCGGTGGCCGTTCCAGGCCAGCGTGGCGACACGATCCCCCATCGTCACCCCCAGACGCTCCAGCGCATGGGACAGCTGAACCGCACGGGCGCGGGTCTGGGCATAGCTTTGCCGGTGGGTATCCCCCTCGGCACGGCGCGAGACGATCTCTGCCGCCGGAAAGCTGTCGGCGGCGTAATCCAGAAGATCGCCCTGCAAAAGCGGGCGGTGCATCATCAGGCCCTGCATCGTCGTTTTCTCCTCCCCGAGTTTCTTTCAGACTGTGGGCAGGGTGACGCAAAATCAAGAACTTGTATCCGGGCGGGCAGGATATACGGGGCATCCTTGCCCGCAGCCGGAAATACCGTGGCGTCAGTCGGTCAATCGCGCGATCAGCGAAGAGGTGTCCCAGCGACCGCCACCCATCGCCTGCACGTCCTTGTAGAACTGATCGACCAGCGCGGTGACGGGCAAGGAGACCCCGACCTCATCCGCGGCGGCCAGGCAGATGGCCAGATCCTTGCGCATCCAGTTCACCGCGAAACCGTGCTCGAATTCCCCCGCAGCCATGGTCTTGTGGCGGTTTTCCATCTGCCAGCTGCCTGCGGCACCCTGGCTGATCACCTCGACCACGCTTTCGATATCCAGCCCGGCCTTGCGGGCAAAGGCCAGCGATTCCGACAGCCCCTGAACCAGGCCGGCAATTGCGATCTGGTTGCACATCTTGGTCATCTGCCCTGCCCCGACTTCGCCCAGACGACGGCATATCTTGGCATAGGCAGCCACGACCGGAGCGGCCTTGGCGTAATCCTCTTCGGCACCACCACACATCACGGACAATTGACCATTTTCGGCGCCCGCCTGCCCGCCCGAGATCGGCGCATCGACATAGCCCAGCCCCATCTCTGTCGCCGCTGCGGCCAGTTCGCGCGTCACTGCGGCAGAAACCGTGGTGTGATCAACAAAGATCGCGCCGCGTTCCATGCCGGAAAATGCGCCGTCCTCGCCCAGACAGACCGAGCGCAGGTCATCATCATTGCCCACGCAGGACAACACGAAATCAGCCCCTGCAGCGGCCTCGCGCGGCGTTGGCGCGGACTGTCCGCCATTGGCGGCAACCCAGGCTTCGGCCTTTTCAGGACTGCGGTTATAGACCGTCACGTCGTGGCCCGCGGCCTTCAGATGAGCCGCCATGGGGAACCCCATGACCCCAAGACCCAGAAATGCCAGTTTGGCCATTGTGACTTCCTTTCAGTTATCCGTGTCGTGACACAGCGTTGCGTTGAAATGGTCGCGCCGCTGTCTTAAGGATCAAACCAACACCCTCATGCGCCCGGGTCAAGATCCCGCGGCCAGCACCAAGGCATCCCGGACCGGCACATGGAAACAACGCCTTCATGCTGACACTTTTCCGCTGGCTTCTCAGGCTGACCATTGCCCTTATCGTGCTGCTGTTGCTTGGCGCCATCCTGATCTGGTATTTCTCGGTCCGGTCCCTGCCCGATTATGATGCGACCTATCGCATGAACGGGCTGACCGCGCCGGTCGAAATCGTGCGCAGCACCGAAAACGTGCCCCATATCTTTGGCCAGAGCGATGCCGACATGTTCTTTGCACTTGGGGTTGCCCATGCACAGGACCGGCTGTTCCAGATGACGCTGCTGCGCCGTGCCGCGCAGGGGCGCCTGTCCGAGATTCAGGGTGTCGGCGCCTTTGCCGCCGATGATCTGGCGCGACGACTGGAACTGTATCGCCATGCAAGGCAATCGCTGGAAGCACAGAACAAGGACACCCGCGCGGCCCTGCGCGCCTATGCCGCCGGCGTGAACGAGTGGATTGCCGAAGTGAACGAGAACGCGCTGGGTCGCGGCGCGCCCGAGTTCTTTCTGTTCCCGGACCAGATATCCTATTGGCAACCCGCGGATTCCCTTGCCATTCTGAAGCTGCTGGCCGCAACATCCAGCGATGCCGTCGCCCAAGAGGTCCTGCGCGCCAGACTGTCGCTTGTCTCGCCCCAATACGGGCCGGATATCCTTGATGCAGGAACGGGCATGACACCGCGCCCGGTCTATGCCTCGCTCTTTCCCGGGGCGCGCTTTGTCACGCCGGAAAAACTTGCCCGACCCGGCGGTCCCGCACAGTTGACCTCCTTTCTGCGCCCCGGTCAGGGACTGGGCGCAAACAGCATTGCCGCCGCCCCCAGTCGCACGGCCGCCGGAGGTGCCCTGCTGGCCAATGACATATTGGCACCGATGACCGCCCCCTCCCTGTTCTATCTGGCGCGGCTGCAACTGTCCTCGGGCGGGGTGATCGGCGCGACGATTCCCGGCATTCCGGCAGTATTGTCGGGACGGAACCCGCATCTGGCCTGGGGGATTGCGCCCGCCCCGGTCGATGACGCCGATATCGCCATCGAAGAGGTGCAGCCGGGTAATCCCGATCGCTATCGCGGTCGAAACGGCTGGACCGATTTCCAGTCCCGCAACGAGGTGATCCGGATTCTGGACGCCCCGCCGCGCGCGATCACCCTGCGCAAGACCGAAAACGGCCCCGCCGTTCCGGGGCTGGATCCGGGATTGCGGGATGTCACACCCATGGGACATGTGCCGGTGCTGAAATGGACGGGATTGTCCGACAGCGACAGCACCCTGTCCGCCCTGATCCGGCTGATGCGCGCGCCTGATACGGACAGCGCGAAAGCCGCACTCGGGGATGTGGTCGCCCCGGCAATGATCGTGACATTGGCCGATTCCGACGGGATCCGCCAGATTCAGGCCGGCATGGTGCCCCGGCGCGCCTCCGACCATCCGACCGCGGGACGGATGCCCGCGCCGGGCTGGCTGAACAGCACCCGATGGGCCGATCCCGAATCCATCGAGACGGGCGACCTGCCCGATGAGACCGCCGGGATTCTGATATCTTCCGAAGAACGCAGCCCTGCGCTTTTGCGTCGCGGCAGGCTGACCCGGCTGATTCAGGACCGCGAGGTGCATTCGCGCGACAGCTTCATTGCCACCCAACTCGATGTCATCAGCCCGGCTGCGCGGGCCTTGCTGCCGCTCGTCGGGGCAAATCTGTGGTTCTCGGGCGAACCGGCCGCCCCCGGAACCGTCGAACGTCAACGTCAGGAGGCCCTGGCCCTTCTGGCGGAATGGGATGGCGAGATGAGCGAGCATCTGCCCGAACCGCTGATCTATGTCGCCTGGATGCAGCGTCTGCAGGACCGGTTGATCCGTGACGATCTGGGCCCGATAGCCGATGACATCACGATCCTGCATCCCTCATTCATAGATGCGGTCTTTCGCAACCGCGACGGCGCCGCGCGCTGGTGCGACATCGTGCAAAGCGCCCCAAAGGAAGATTGCACCACCATCGCGCGCCAGTCGCTGGATCTGGCGATACTTGATCTGACCGAGAAATTCGGACCCAATGTCACCAGCTGGCGCTGGGGCGACCTGCATCAGGTGGTCCATACCCATCCGGGCATTGGCAGCCTGTCCGGGCTTGGCTGGATCGTCAATCTGACCCAGTCGGTCTCGGGCGGTGATTTCACCGTGGCACAGGGCGGGTTGATGGGTGGCAAGAGCACGCCCTATCGCGCGGTCACGGGCGCGGGATATCGCGGCGTCTATGACCTTGCCGATCCCGACAGTTCGGTCTTCATCACCTCGACCGGCCAATCCGGCCATCCGCTGTCGCGCCACTATGACGATCTGGCGGAACTGTGGCGGCGCGGAGAGTATATCGGCATGTCGCTGGACCCCGAACTGGCACGCGCCGCCGCCTTGGGCGTCACGCGTCTGCTGCCGCGCTCTGAATAAACCGGCCCCCGAAATGCGAAACGGGGGCCAGACAGCCCCCGCTTGCACGCGATCAAGAGACATGGCGGCGATCAGAAATGGATCGCGCGACCATAGGCATCCAGAACCGATTCATGCATCATTTCCGACAGCGTCGGATGCGGGAAGACGGTTTCCATCAGCTCTGCCTCGGTGGTTTCAAGCGTGCGCCCGACCACATAGCCCTGGATCAGCTCGGTCACTTCCGCGCCAACCATATGCGCCCCCAGAAGCTCGCCGGTCTTGGCGTCGAAAATGGTCTTCACCAGACCCTCGGGTTCTCCAAGGGCTATCGCCTTGCCATTGCCGATAAAGGGGAAACGACCGACCTTGATGTCATGTCCCAACTCCTTGGCCCTGGCTTCGGTCAGACCGACACTGGCGACCTGCGGATGGCAATAGGTGCAACCGGCAATCGAGTTCGGCTTGATCGGATGGGGATGCTGACCTGCGATCAGTTCGGCCACCATCACGCCTTCATGGCTGGCCTTATGCGCCAGCCAGGGCGCACCGGCCACGTCGCCTATGGCATACAGCCCATCGACACCAGTGCGGCAATATTCATCGGTGATCACATGGGTGCGGTCGATCTTCACGCCCAGTTCTTCAATGCCCAGGTTCTCGACATTCCCCACGATTCCCACGGCCGAGATGACCGTATCGAATTCTGCGGTCTGGATCTTGCCGCCAACCTCGATATGCGCGGTCACCTTGTCACCGGCGCGATCCAGTTTCTTGACCCCAGCCTTCTCGATGATCTTCATGCCCTGCTTGACGAACTGCTTTTTCGCAAAGGCGCTGATTTCCGCGTCTTCGACGGGCAGCACGCGGTCCATGACTTCGACCACGGTGGTCTCGGCGCCAAGCGTGTTGAAGAAGCTGGCGAATTCGATGCCGATGGCGCCCGAACCGATGACCAGCAGCTTTTTGGGCATATGCGGCGGTTTCAGCGCATGCCGGTAATTCCAGACCAGCTTGCCGTCAGGTTCCAGGCCCGGCAATTCGCGGGCACGCGCGCCGGTGGCCAGAATGACCGCCTTGCCCTCGATCTCTTCACTGCCCTTGTCGGTCTTGACCGTGACCTTGCCCTTGCCGGTGATCCGGGCCTCTCCCATGATCACCGTGACCTTGTTCTTCTTGAGCAGATGGCCGACGCCGCCGGACAACTGCTTGGCAACGCCGCGCGACCGCTCGACGACCTTGTCGATATCATATCCGATCTTGTCGGCAGTCAGGCCGAAATCCTTGGCGCGCTCCATCAGGTGGAAGACCTCGGCGCTGCGCAACAGGGCCTTGGTCGGAATACAACCCCAGTTGAGGCAGATCCCGCCCAGATTTTCACGCTCGATACAGGCCACTTTCAGACCCAATTGTGCGCCTCGGATCGCAGCGACATAGCCGCCGGGGCCGGCGCCGATCACCACCATATCGAATTTCTGGGCCATCATGTCCCTCGCTTGCTGAAGATAGTTCAGCGTTAAACCATTTGCGAACAGTCAGCAAGCCAAGCCCCGCCCGCAAAACAGGCCTGTCGCAGCGGGGCGTTGGGCAATCAGGTCTCGCTTGCCTCGCGGGTTTCCGCAGGGTCGTCCGACTGAGCCTCGTCCATGATCGCTTCAAGTGCCAGAGGCGTGGTGCTGGGTGTCACGACCGCATAGCTGGCCTGTTCATCCGGCGTCAGGGCGCGGCGACGTGTCATCCGCCATGCCGCATAGACGGTCAGCCCGCTCAGCATGACCCCCATGTAGATCCAATAGCCATCGGACCCGATCTGCCCCATCAGCCAACCGGTGATCAACGGCCCGCCGATCGAACCGATGCCATTGATGAACAAGAGCCCTGCCGAGGCCGAGGCCATGTCCGAGGGATCCAGAAAGTCATTCGTATAGGCCAGCAGGATGCCATAGATCGGGTTTGCCACGCCGCCCATCAAGGCCGCCGCGATCACCAGCCCCATGGTTCCCGGTTGCAACAGCACGACAAGGAATGTGACCGCCGCGCCAAAGGCTCCCAGCAGAAAGACCATCCGGCGGCGATCAAAGCGATCCGACACCCATCCCAGCGGATATTGCAGCGCCAGCCCGCCCGCATAGGCGGCTGCCACGAAAACAGATATTTCGGCAACCGACAATCCGATCTGGGCGCCCCAGACCGCGGACATCCCCGACACCACCGACAGCACGCTGCCCATCACGAAGATCCCGACGCAGCCCAGAGGTGAAGCCTGATAAAGTTCGCCAAAGGACATCCGCTTGATGGTTTCAAACTGCGGGCCGGGCTTGGCCGACAGCAAAATAGGCGTAAAGGACAGCGAAACCAGAACCGAGGGGATGATGAACAGCAGATATCCGGCCGGATCACCGGTGTTCAGCAGAGCCTGCGCGACGACGATTCCCAGCAGCTGGACGATCATATAGGCCGCCAGGGCCTGCCCGCGCGATTCATTGCTGGCCCCTTCGTTCAGCCAGCTTTCGGCAGTGATGTACACGCCGCAGAAGCAGAAGCCGATCAGAAAACGCAGCAAACTCCAGAAGATCCAGTTCGGCTCGATGGCATATAGAACCAGGATCGCCGAAATCAGCGACCCCAGGGCGGCAAAGACGCGCACATGCCCGACGTTCTTGATGATCCCCGGAACGAACAGGCTGCCCAGCAGGAAGCCGCCGAAATAGCTGGACATGACCACGGACATGCGGAAGGTCGGAATGCCTTCGATCCCACCCCGGATCCCCAGCAGGGTTCCCTGCATGCCGTTGCCGACCATCAACAACAACATGCCAAGAAGCAGCGGCCAAGTGCTGCGTAAAACCGAACTCATGATGCCCTCGCTGCGCCCGAACTGCCAAAGCACAGCCCCTAGAGTGCATCGGCCAGCAAGGTCAAATCAAATACGACATTCCGGGATCAGAAGCGACGCATCGCCATAGCTGAAGAAACGATATCCGTTTTCGACGGCATGTTCATATATTTTCTGGATTTTTTCCTGCCCCATCAGCGCCGAGACCAGCATCAGCAGGGTCGATTTCGGCAGATGGAAATTCGTCATCAACGCATCTGTCACCCTGAATTGATAACCGGGATAGATGAAGATGTCGGTCGTGTCGCGAAATGGCTGCATCCGGCCTTCGGCGGTGGCAGCCGATTCGATCAGGCGCAGTGCCGTGGTGCCGACCGCAATGACCCGGCGGCCTTCGGATTTCGCCCGATTGATCTGCGCGGCGGCCTGGGCACTGACCTCGCCCCATTCGGCATGCATGCGGTGGGTTGTGACATCCTCGACCTTGACCGGCAGAAAGGTGCCCGCCCCGACATGCAGGGTAACATGGACGAATTCCACCCCCCGCGCGCGCAGTGCATCCAGCAGCGGCGCGTCGAAATGCAGACTGGCGGTGGGTGCCGCAACCGCACCCTGCCGTTCCGCCCATACGGTCTGGTAATCCTCGTGATCGCGCGCATCGGGCGCACGCAGCGCCGCGATATAGGGCGGCAAGGGCATCGCCCCGACCTTGTTCAATGCCGCGTCAAAGGCATCGCCCTCGGCATCAAAGGCCAGACGCAGCCCGCCATCGGCGATCTCGACCACCCTTGCCGAAAGCTCATCGCCAAAGCGGATGACCTCGCCTTCGCGCAATTTGCGAAGGGGTTTGGCAAGCGCGTTCCATCCACTGGCGGCAGGTTCCAGCAGTGTGACCTCGATCCGGGCAACCGCATCCCCCTGTGGCGTCACGCGGGTCCGGGTGCCTGCCAGCCTTGCCGGAATGACCTTGGTGTCATTGAGCACCAGCAAATCGCCCGGCTGCAGGATCTGGGGCAGATCACTGACATGGCGGTCACAAATCTCCTCCCCCTGGGCCAGCAGCAGGCGCGCCGAACTGCGCGGTCGGGCCGGACGCGTGGCGATCAGGGATTCGGGCAGATGAAAATCAAAATCGGACAGTTTCATGCCCGCGCTTGTGATTGCATGTCCAGCCAGCGTCAAGCGCGCTGAACAGATGGTGATAACCGAGTAAAACAGACAGTCTTTACATATCCGACAATTTCTCTAGGTTGTTTTCAAACAGGAGCCGCCGATGATCGTCTGCCATTGCACACAGATTTCCGACCATGAGATTCGCGATGCGATCAACTGGATGCGCAGCGCCGACCCCCGGACGATCATCACACCCGGCAAGATCTATCACGCCCTTGGCAAACGCGCCGATTGCGGCGGCTGCATGCCGCTATTTCTGGACACCATGCGCAACTGCGATAGCTTGACGGTAGCCCCGCCAATTCTGCGGGCGAAATCAAAGATTACGGAAGGGTCCGGACATGAAGGGCGACAGCAAAGTCATCGAGTATCTCAACGCCGCGCTGCGGTCTGAACTGACAGCCGTCAGCCAATACTGGCTGCATTATCGGCTGCAAGAAGACTGGGGCTATGGTCATATCGCGGACAAATCGCGCGCCGAGTCCATCGAGGAAATGAACCACGCAGACAAGCTGATTCAGCGAATCATCTTTCTGGAAGGTCATCCCAATCTGCAGAAGCTTGATCCGTTGCGGATCGGCCAGAACCTGAAAGAAACCATGGAGGCCGATCTGGCCGGCGAACATGATGCGCGCAAACTGTATATCGAGGCGCGTGAGCACTGCGAAAAAGTTGGCGACTATGTCAGCAAGGCCCTGTTCGAGGAACTGATCGCCGATGAGGAAGGCCACATCGACTTCCTGGAAACCCAGCTTGATCTGCATGACACGATCGGCGCCGAGAAATTTGGCCAGCTGAACGCCAAACCGGCCAGCCAGGCCGAATGATCAGGGGCGAATTGCCCGTCCTCTGACCCTGAACCGGGGCGCGCCCGATTGTTCGCGCCCCGTATTGATCCTGCCCGCTATCGCAGCCAGTTGCGCGCCAGTTCGGGCAGTTCATCAAAGTGATGCAACAGTGCATCGGGCTTCAGCCGGGAAATCGCATTGCCTTCGGGGCCAAAGGCCACCAGCGCCACCTTGACCCCCGCCGCCGCGGCCGTGCGCCGGTCGGTTTCCGTATCCCCCAACAGGAATGACTGCCCCAGATCACCGCTGACGGCCTCGACCGCAGCGCGATAGGGGCGTGGATCGGGCTTGCGCACGGGCAAGGTATCTGCCCCGATCAAGGCTGCAAAGGCGTCGCGGATGCCCAGTTCCCGCAACAGCGTTTCCGCCAGGGACTCGGGCTTGTTCGTGCAGACCGCCAGCCGGAACCCCTCGGCGTCCAGCCGGGCCAGCGCCTCGACTGCACCGGGATAGAGCCGTGTATGGACAGCGATATTCTCGCCATAATGCTGCAACAGGCGGTTGTAATCTTCATCCTCGGCTCCCGGAGGCAACAGGACATCCTCCGGCATGCGGCCATAGCCAGCGCGCAGCATGGCACGCCCGCCGTGGAATGCGATCAGCGCATCCTCGACCGGGTCCAGCAATTCCCCCAGCCCGCGTGCGGCAAAACAGGCATTGGCTGCTGCCAGCAGATCCCCCGATGTATCGGCCAGAGTTCCGTCCAGATCAAAGACCACCGTACCAGTCATGCGCCATCCTTTCGCGACATATTCGGAAAACAAAGGTGAACGTGCCGACCCTTTCCAGCAAGCGCCCTCTCAATTAGAAGGCGACTGACAGAAATTGAACAGGCGATGATTACAAAATGACGGAAAGCTCGACAGCGGTAGTCGTCCTTGCGGCCGGACAAGGCAGCCGCATGCAATCGGATCTGCCCAAGGTGCTGCATCGACTTGCCGGTGTGCCACTCATCGGCCATGCGCTGGCGGCAGCCCGCAGCCTGGAGCCTGAACAGATCATCGTCGTGGCAGGACATGGCGGCGACAAGGTCGCCAGCGCCACGGCCAAACTGGACCCCGAAGCGGAAATCGTCCGTCAGACCGAGCAACTGGGCACCGGTCATGCCGTGCGCCAGACCCTGCCCGCGCTGGAAGGCTTTGAAGGCAAGGTGATCGTGCTTTACGGCGACACGCCCTTTATCGGGCAGGACACACTGGCGGCCCTGTCCAGCCATCCGGCCGACGTGGTCGTTCTGGGGTTCGAAGCCGAAGACCCCGGCCGCTATGGCCGGCTGGTCGTGACTGACCGCGGTCTTGAACGTATTGTTGAATTCAAGGACGCCGACGAAGCCACACGGCGGATCGCGCTGTGCAATTCCGGCGTCATGGCGCTGGACGCAGCATTGTTGCGCAAGCTGATCGTGCGAATCGACAACAACAATGCCGCTGGCGAATACTATCTGACCGACCTGGTGGAACTGGCCCGCGCCGAGGGACATCGCGCCGACGTCGTGACCTGTGACGAGGAAGAGACCCTTGGCATCAACACGCGGGCCGAACTGGCACAGGCCGAATCGGCGTTTCAGACCCGCGCCCGGGCCGAGGCGCTGGAAAACGGCGTCACGCTCAGCGATCCTGAAACCGTCTGGTTCGCGCTGGATACGGTGATCGGGCGCGATGCGATCATCGGTCAGAACGTGGTCTTTGGCCCCGGTGTGACCGTTGAATCGGGTGCGGAGATCCTGCCCTTCAGCCATCTGGAAGGCTGCCATGTTTCTGCTGGGGCCACCGTGGGGCCCTTTGCGCGGCTGCGTGTGGGGGCTGAACTGGGCAGCGATGTCCATGTCGGAAATTTCGTCGAAATCAAGAACTCGGTTCTGGATGAGGGGGTGAAGGTCGGCCATCTGACCTATCTTGGCGATGCCTCGGTTGGCGAACACAGCAATATCGGCGCGGGAACGATCACCTGCAATTATGATGGCGTCATGAAGCACCGCACCCAGATCGGCGCGCGGGCCTTTATCGGCAGCGATACGATGCTGGTCGCGCCGGTGCGTGTGGGGGCCGAGGCCGTCACCGGCTCGGGTTCGGTCATCACCGATGATGTCGAGGATGGCGCATTGGCCCTTGGCCGTGCGCGACAAGCGAACAAACCCGGACTGGGTGTCCGGCTGATGCAAGCCCTGCGCGCCCGCAAGGAGAAACGCTGATGTGCGGCATTATCGGAATTCTGGGCAAGCATGAGGTTTCGCCGCAACTGGTCGACGGGCTGAGACGGCTGGAGTATCGCGGCTATGACAGCGCCGGCGTCGCGACGATCGACGGCGAAGGCCGTCTCGACCGCCGCCGTGCCGTGGGCAAGCTGGTCAATCTCTCTGACAAGCTGGTCCATGAGCCTCTTGTCGGCCTTTCCGGCATCGGCCACACCCGTTGGGCCACCCATGGCGAAGCGAATGAGATCAATGCCCACCCCCACCGTTTCGGCTCTGTCGCGGTGGTGCATAACGGCATTATCGAGAATTTCCGCGAATTGCGCGCCGAACTGCAGGCTCTGGGCATTCAGCCGGAATCGCAGACCGACACCGAAACCGTCGCGCTGCTGACCGGGCATTTCCGGGATCAGGGCATGACTCCGCTCGAGGCCGCGCGCGCGACCCTGACCCGCCTGGACGGGGCCTTTGCCCTGGCCTTCCTGTTCGAAGGCGAAGGCGACCTGATGATTGCCGCACGTCGGGGCAGCCCGCTGGCCATCGGCCATGGCGAGGGTGAAATGTTCATCGGCTCGGATGCGGTCGCACTGGCCCCCTTCACCGATAAGGTCACCTATCTGGAAGATGGCGATCACGCTGTTCTGACGCGCAGTGGCGTCGAGATATTTGATTCCGCGGCACAGCCTGTCAGCCGCGTTGCCGCGCGCATCGATATCGGTGCCACCTCCATCGACAAGGCCGGCTATCGCCATTTCATGGCCAAGGAAATCGCCGAGCAGCCGGTGGTGATCGGCGATGTGCTGAACCATTACGTCAAAGGCGATCGGATCGTTCTGCCCGACACGATGGATTTTGCCGATGTGGACCGGATCTCGCTGGTCGGCTGCGGCACGGCGCATCTGGCCGGACATGTGGCGAAATACTGGTTCGAGCAGCTGGCCGGGCTGCCCTGCGACATCGATGTTGCCTCGGAGTTCCGCTATCGGGAACCGCCCCTGTCTGCGACAAGCTGGTTCATCTCGATCAGCCAATCGGGCGAAACCGCCGATACCCTGGCGGCGCTGCACTATGCGCGCACCCAGGTCAGCCGCACCATCGGTCTGGTGAATGTCGGAACCTCGGCGATCGCGCGCGACAGCGATATCGCCCTGCCGACCCTTGCGGGAATCGAGGTCAGCGTTGCCTCATCCAAGGCATTTACCTGCCAGCTGACCGTTCTGGCCATTCTGGCGCTGAAGGCCGCGCATGACCGCAAACGCCTGAGCGATGCCGAACTGGCCCGCCATCTGGACGATCTGCGCAGCATTCCTGCGCTGTTGCAGCAATCACTGGGACTTTCGGATGAATGCCAGGCCCTGTCGGAATGGCTGGCCCAGGCGCAGGACGTTCTCTATCTGGGTCGCGGCGCGCTGTTCCCCGTGGCGCTGGAAGGTGCGCTGAAGCTGAAGGAACTCAGCTATATCCACGCCGAGGGCTATGCCTCGGGGGAATTGAAACATGGCCCCATCGCGCTGATCGACCGTGATGTTCCCGTGGTCGTTCTGGCTCCTCATGATCACCTGTTCGAAAAGACCATCTCGAACATGCAGGAAGTCATGGCGCGCCATGGCCAGATCCTGTTGCTGTCGGATGCCAAGGGCATCGAGGCGGGCGGCGAAGGCACGCGTGCAAGCCTGCAACTGCCTTCGGGAGGCGGGGTTTTCCAGCCGATCCTCTATGCCGTTCCCATGCAATATCTGGCCTATCACACGGCCGTTGCAAAGGGCACGGATGTGGATCAGCCGCGCAATCTGGCCAAATCAGTCACGGTCGAATGACCTTCCGGGCGCTCTAGCCCTTGGTCGCGGTGACAGGAGGGGTCTTCAGGCGGGCCCTCTTCTGCGCCTCGCGCCAGGTGATATAGGTGATCGAGCCGATCATCAGCCCGCCCCCCAGAATGACCCAGATGTCCAGCGGCTCGTGAAAGACCAACACGCCCAGCAGGCTGGCCCAGATCAGCTGCAGGAAGGTGACCGGCTGGGTCACCGTCAGCGGCGCGGCGGCAAAGGCCCGGGTCATCGTGTAATGGCCAAGCGTCGCGAATACCGCGACCAGAGCCAGCCAGCCGATTTGAACCAGCGTCGGCGGCGTCCACACGGCAATGGCCAAAGGCGCAAGCCCGATGGCCACGCAAAGCGACATCATCGCCACGACCGTGGATGCCGGAACCTGGCGCGACAAACGGCTGGCAACCAGATAGGAAGCGCCGAATCCCACAGCCGCACAGATCTGGGACAGATGCCCCGGATCAAGCGGACGCAGCCCCGGACGCAAAACGATCAACGCGCCCAGCAACGCGACGGCGATTGCAATCATGCGACGCAGAGCCAGCTTTTCCCCCAGAAACAACGCCGCGCCGATGGTGACCATGATCGGGTTGAGGAAGCCGATCGCCGTCACTTCGGCGACGGTGATGCGCGACATCGCATAGAACCAGGCCACCACCCCAAGGACATGCAGCGCCCCGCGCAGCGCGAATCCGGCCCAGAGTTGTCGGCCAAAGCCCCTGCGCAGCACTGGCAGCAAAACGGGCAACATGAAAGCCGTGCCAAAGAGAAAGCGGATAAAGGCCGCCTGAGGGGCCGGCAAGGCGCCCTCCAATCCCCGAACGATGCCGTTTACCGCGACAAAGCACAGGCCCGTCACCAGCATCCACCCAATGCCGATCAGATCTCGGCCTGTTTCTCGATCAATTTGCATATGATGCAGTCACCGCTTTTTTGCGGCGCGTGCAAGCCCTATTCCAGAATCAGCCGCAGGGCGATGCCCCACATCACGATGCCGACGCCGACCTCCAGCCATTGCCAGGCGCGCGGACGGGCAAAAACCGGTGCCAGCAGCCGCGCGCCATATCCCAGCGCAAAGAAAAAGACGAATGATCCGGTCACCGCCCCTGCCCCGAACAGAAGGGGTGAGGGCCATTGCGCCGAGATCGACCCCAACAGCATCACCGTATCCAGCCAGACATGCGGGTTCAGCCAGGTCAGCGCCGCAATTACCGCCAATGTCGCCTTCAGGCTGCGCATCTCTCCTTGCGGCGTCAGGGCTTCTCCTCCCTGGATGGCGGCGCGGAATGATCTGGCACCATACAGCAGCAGAAAGGCAACGCCGCCCCAGCGCATGACCTCGATCAACCAGGGCGCGAGTTCGGCAATCGCAGCCATGCCGGTGACGCCCAGGATGATCAGAACCGCATCCGAACATGCGCAGAACAGGATGACCGCCAGAACATGGCTGCGCAGCAACCCCTGTTTCAGCACAAAGGCATTCTGCGCGCCAATGGCCATGATCAGCGACAATGCGGTTCCAAGACCGGCGACATAGGACATCATCTTCACCTCCGATAAGGCGGGATGACATTGCGCGGCACTCAAGTAAAATGAATTGAAATGAACCGGATTAAGAAAATCTAATGCTGGACTATCCTGCCCTGCTGGCCCTGTCCGAGATCCTGCGGCGCGGTTCCTTCGAGGCCGCGGCCCATGCGCTGTCGGTGACGCCCTCGGCGATCTCGCAACGGATCCGCGGGCTCGAGGAGCGCAGCGGCACCACTCTGATCAACCGCGGCCCGCCAATCACCGGCACGACGGCCGGATTGCGCCTTGCCGCCCATCTGGAGCAGGTCCGGCTGCTGGAATCGACCCTGCATGGCCTGCCTTCGGAAACCCCGGTCATTCGGGTTGCGGTCAATGCCGACAGCCTGGCGACCTGGGCGATGGCTCCGCTGGCCAAGGTGCCGGGCTTGCTGGATCTGGTAATCGACGATCAGGACCATGCCCATGACTGGCTGCGCAGCGGCCAGGTCAGCGCCGCCTTGACCAGTGAAACCCGCCCGATCGCCGGATGTGACAGTCTGCCCCTTGGTCGGATGCGCTATCGCGCCACCGCCAGTCCGGATTTCATGCATCGGCATTTTCCCCGGGGCGTCGATGCGATCAGCCTGAAACGGGCTCCTGCGCTTAGCTACAATCACAAGGACGGGCTGCAGGACCGCTGGGTTCAGGCCATCTGCGCACAGCGGATCGCCCTGCCCCTGCATCGGGTCCCCTCGTCCCAGGCCTTTGCCGAGGCAACACGGCTGGGCCTTGGCTGGGGGATGAACCCCGAGGCGATGATTCTGGACGATCTGGCGTCTGGCCGATTGGTGGACCTGTCACCCGATCATCCGCTGGATGTGCCGCTGACCTGGCAAACCGCGCGCATCACCGCAAAGGCCATCGCTCCGCTGACCGAGGCCATGAAAAAGGCCGCCAGAACAGTGCTGCTGTCCTGACGGCCGGTTTCTGGCAGGCAAATCCTGCAGGTCAGGTTACAACTTGGCTGCAATCTCTTCGGAAAGGTCGAAATTGCCGGTGACGTTCTGCACGTCGTCATCGTCTTCCAGCGTGTCGATCAGCTTCATCAGCTTTTGCGCGGTTTCGACATCGGTGATTTCCGTCGGCGCCTGCGGCTTCCAGATCAGCTTGGCGGTTTCGGATTCGCCCAGTTCCGCTTCCAGCGCGCGCGACACTTCGTTCAGATCGGTGTCTTCGCAATAGATCCAATGGCCGTCTTCATCGGATTGAACATCCGTCGCGCCTGCCTCGATGGCCGCCATCATGACGGTATCGGCATCACCGACCGATGCCGGATAGACGATTTCACCGACGCGATCGAACATGAAGCTGACCGAACCGGTCTGCCCCAGATCCCCACCGGACTTGGTGAAATAGCTGCGCACATTGGATGCGGTGCGGTTGCGGTTGTCGGTCATTGCCTCGACAACCAGCGCGATCCCGTTGGGGCCATAGCCCTCGTAGCGGATCTCTTCATAGGTTTCCGCATCGCCACCCAGAGATTTCTTGATCGCGCGATCAATGACATCCTTGGGAACAGATTTCGCCTTGGCTTCCTTGACGGCCAGACGCAACCGCGGGTTTTTCTCCGGATCGGGGTCTCCCATCTTGGCCGCCACGGTGATCTCTTTGGCGAGTTTCGAAAACAGCTTGGATCGGGCCGCGTCCTGCCGACCCTTGCGGTGCTGAATATTGGCCCATTTGGAATGACCTGCCATGGTCCGCTCGTCCTTCGCATTCACACAGATTTCGTATTCCCGCGCTTGTAGTCCAGCGAGACGCAGGATCGCAAGACGAACCCGCGCCGGGCCTGCTACGTTAATGCCCATGATGCAAGAAAATCCGGTGCAATGATGAGTTTTCCCCAGGCCGCCCTCTTCGCCATCTTCGCAGGAATGATGGTCCTGATGTTCTGGGGACGCTGGCGTCACGATCTGGTGGCCTTTGCCGGGTTGATGGCAGCGGTGCTGATGGGACTGGTGCCTGCGGGGCAGGCGTTTTCAGGTTTCGGCAACCCCGCGACCATGATCGTCGCGCTGGTGCTGATTGCCACGGCGGGGCTGACGCGGTCAGGGGCCGTATCCTGGCTGACGCGAAAGCTGACATCCGACAGCCGGTCGGTCACACGACACATCCTGATTTTTGGCGGCGCAGGCGGGCTGATGTCGGGCTTCATGAACAATATTGCCGCCCTTGCCATGCTGATGCCGATAGACCTGCAGGCGGCACGCAAGGCCGGCAGGCCGGCCGGAATGACATTGATGCCGCTGGCCTTCGCGACGATCCTGGGCGGCATGCTGACCCTGATCGGAACGCCACCCAATCTGATCGTTTCGGGATACCGCGCGCAGGTTCTGGGAGAACCCTATCGCATGTTCGACTTTCTGCCGGTCGGTGCCGCGGTGGCTCTGGCCGGAATCATCTTCATCGCCTTTCTGGGCTGGAGGCTGATCGCCCTGCCCAACCCCGCGCAGAACGGCAAGGCGGATCAGCCACGCCGCTATATCGCGCGGCTGGTCGTCACCGAAGCCAGCACCGCCAATGGGCAGACCATCGCCGAACTGCGCGAGATCGCAGCCAAGGCCGAGACCCGCATCTCGGGCCTGTCGCGTCATGGTCATCTGCTGGCCGGTTCACTGAACGATATGGTACTGGCTCCCGGCGATGTTCTGCTGCTGCGCGCCGATCCTTCGGCGCTGGATGATTTCCGCGCCGCCAGCAAGCTGGCCTTTCCCGATGGACGGGTCGAGCCACGCGCCCGCAAGGACAGTGAAGGGCAAAGCCTGATCGAATGCCTTGTGCCGGCCGGCGCACCCGTCATCGGCAAGACCATGCAGTCTTTCGGGCTGGTCAATCGCTACGACAGCGTGCTTGTCGGCATGAGACGGCGCGGCATCGCCCTGCGCGACGCCCTGCCCCGCCAGGAAATCGCTGCCGGAGATCTGCTGCTGTTGCTGGTGCCCGACAGCCGCAGCGCCGAATTGCTGGCCGCTGCCGGGGTGATCCGCCTGGATGGCGCCAGCCTGCCGGTGCTGCGCGAAGGCCATATGGTGACGGCCGTCCTGCTGTTCGCTCTGGCGGTCATGGCCACCAGTCTTGGCGTCGTGACCATGCCGATTGCATTGGGCTGCGTGGTGATCGGCTATGTCCTGACCGGCGTGCTGCAAATTCACGAGCTTTACGATCATGTCGACTGGCCGGTGATCGTGCTGCTGGGGTCGATGATCCCTCTGGGGATGGCACTGGATCAGACCGGGGGCACCAGTCTGATCGCCTCGGCCCTGGCTTCACTGACCGCCGGTTTTCCTCCCTGGGTCGGATTGCTGTTGCTGATGGCGGCAACCATGCTGCTGTCTGATGTGCTGAACAACAACGCCACCACGATTGTCGCCGCGCCGGTGGGCATCCGGCTGGCCGAGCAGATGGATGTTCAGCCCGATGCCTTTCTGATGGGGGTGGCCGTCTCGGCCGCCTGCGCCTTTCTGACGCCCATCGGCCATCAGAACAACACGCTGATCCTGGGGCCGGGAAACTATCGGTTCGGGGATTACTGGCGCATGGGCCTGCCGCTGGAAGTCATCGTTCTGGCGGTTTCGGTGCCGATGCTGCTGCTGGTCTGGCCGTTGTAGGCGCGACGCCCCCAAAAAGAAGGGCGCCACCCCTGCAGGTGACGCCGTTTCACATTCTTGTCTGCCCGCGGATCAGACGACGCCGGTGACGCCCATGATCCGGCGCATTTCGCCATCGCGTGTCACGCCACGTGCAGCCAGTTCCTCGTCCGAGGTGTCGCTCAGCTTTTGCAGCGCGACCATGCGCGGCTGCGCTTCGGCCAAAGTCACCAGAAAACGTCCAATGGCAACGAACGGGGTCGCCAGAACGGAAAGAACGGGTGCGGCGCTTTTCGCGCCATGAGTCAGAACGGTAGCCATTGGAAACTCCTTGTGGATTACAAAGCCGTTTTCCCCCTTGGCTTCTAATCTGGGACCTATGCTGCAGATGCACAAGTCGCAATGCTGCATGGCAGCATTGCAGCTAGGTCAATCCAACTGACCTATAACGCAAACCCTTACAATGGCCAGAAAATCGGGATCACGGTCGAAGCGGTCAATGCCATCAACAGGTTCAGTGGCAGGCCGACACGGATGAAATCCGAGAAACGATAGCCGCCGGGGCCATAGACCAGCGTATTGGTCTGATAGCCGATCGGCGTGGCAAAACTGGCCGAAGCCCCCATCATCACGGCAATGACCAAGGGGCGCGGATCCACCCCCAATTGATGACCCAGAGAGATTGCCACCGGCGTGACGATCACCGCCACGGCATTATTCGTCACCGTTTCGGTCAAGGCCATCGACAGCAGATAGACCGAAAGCACCAGCCCCCAATGAGGCATGGTCATCAGCCATGGCGCAACGCGGGTGACCAGGAATTCGACCGCACCGGAATTCTCCAGCCCCGCCCCCACGGCCAGCATGGCAAAGATCAGCGCCATCAGCCGTCCATCGACGAAGCCAAGCGCCTCATCCGCGTCGATGCAGCGCGTTCCCAGGACGACAGCCACGCCAAAGAAGGCCAGCAACAGGATCGGCGCGATGTCAAAGGCAGAAAGCAGCACCACCGCAACCAGTGTCGCCACGACGATCGGTGCATGTTTGCGACGGAAGGCACGATCCGAGGGCGCGTTGACCTCGACCATTTCCATGTCGCGTGACAGGCGCTGAATATCGGCAGGAGCCCCCTCGAGCAGCAGCGTATCACCCACACGCACCACCAGATCATCCAGCTGCCGACCAATATTCTGGTTCTTGCGATGCGCGGCCAGCACATAGACGCCATAGCGACGGCGCAACCGCATCGAGCCAAGGCTGCGTCCGATCATGTGACACCCCGGCGTGATCAGCACCTCGACCGTGGATGTCTGAACCGAACTCAGCTTGTCGACCATGCGCAGATCCTTGTGGCTCTGCAGGCCCAGCACTTCGGACATCGGGGTGCGCAGCACCACGCGGTCACCCGCCTCAAGGCGCACTGCGGCCAGATCGCGCCGAAGCGAGGCATCACCGCGCAGAACGTCAATGACACGCGCCGTATCGCGCGTGAAGATGTCGACCTCGTCCAGAGCCTTGCCGATCAGCCCCGATTCTTCGGGAATGGCGACCTCGGTAAAGAACTTCATCTTGGATCGACCCGACATCATCTGCGAAATCGAATCCCGTTCAGGCAGCAGTCGCGGCGCGAAGATCAGCAGATAGGTCACGCCGACAATCGCCATCGGCAGGCCGACCGGGGTGATCTCGAAAATGCCGAAAGGTTCCATCCCTGAACTTCTGGCAACACCATCGACCAGCAGATTGGTCGAAGTCCCGATCATCGTCATCGTCCCACCGAGGATTGACAGATAAGACAAGGGGATCAGAAGCTTGGAGGGAGAACTTCCGATCTGCTTGGCCAGTTGCATGAAGATCGGCATCATCACCACCACCAGCGGCGTATTGTTGACAAAGGCCGACATGGCGCAAACGACACAGGAAATCGTCACCAATGTCAGGATCGGGCGTGCCCCCGCGTGATGAGCCGCGCGCTGGCCGATCCAGTCCAGCGCCCCGGTCCGGACCAGACCTCCGACGATGATGAACATGAAGGCAATCGTCCAGGGGGCCGGGTTGGACAGAACCGCGCCCACATGGCTGACATCCAGAATACCCAGGGACAGCAACACGACGGCGCCCAGGATGGCCGTCACTTCCGGAGGATAGGTTTCACGGATGAAAAGTGTCAACATCCCTGCGACAATGAATATCGTGGCGACCGCAGACAGGGTTCCGGTCAGTTCAAATCCGAACATTCATATCTCGCGCTGGCGGCCCACCGGGCCAGTTTCGACGCATCTTGCGCAGATTTTCAGCGCCCTAGCAAGCGGGCGCTGTGCAGAATGGATCAGGTCGTCTTGCCTGCTTCGGTCTGCAGCAGTCGCCCACCTTCGCGCACCGGCATGATGCGCTTGGCTTGACCGCTGCGGTCATCGGTTTCGACCAGAACGCCACAGAGCGTGGCCTCACCTTCGGCCGGGGTAAAGCGGTCGCGCACCATGCCGGTGACGAACCGCCGGATCGGCTCGACCTTGTCCATGCCGATGACGCTGTCGTAATCGCCACACATCCCCGCATCGGTCAGATACCCCGTTCCGCGCGCAAGGATCTGCGCGTCACCGGTGGGCACATGGGTATGGGTACCCACGACCAGGCTGGAGCGCCCGTCGCAGAAATGCCCGATCGCCATCTTCTCGCTGGTGGCCTCGGCATGGATATCGACCAGCGCCGCCTGAACCATTCCCCCCGGCGGATGGGCACGCAGAACCTCGTCCAATGCAGAAAAGGGATCGTCATAGGGCCGCGACATGAACACCTGCCCCAGGGCCTGCGTCACCAGAATCTTGCGCCCGCGCTGGTCCGAGAAAACCCCCGCCCCGCGCCCAGGCGCCTCCTTGGCGAAATTCAAAGGCCGGATGATACGCGGTTCCTTGTCGATGAAGGACAGCATGTCCTTCTGATCAAAGGCATGATCGCCCAGAGTCAGGCAATCGGCGCCCGAATCCAGCAGCAATTGCGCATGTCCCGCCGTGACACCGCGACCGCCACTGGCGTTTTCCGCGTTCACGACCACAAAATCCGCTTTCAACCGCGCACGCAATGCGGGCAGTTCGCCGCTGATTGCACGCCGGCCCGAACGGCCCATAACATCACCAAGAAAGAGTATTCGCATGCCGAAGCGATAAGACAAAGCGGCAAGGCGCTCAAGCAGGAAACGGCAAGCGCATGAATGCAAGCGCTTCCTGCGCATCGGGGGGCTGCCCGTTTCCAAACGGCATCATCGCCCCCGCCCCCTGCCGCGAAGCCCTGCAAACCATGCCCCGTCACAGGCAAGCAGAAAACTGAAACCTCTACCTGAGGGTGCAGTTGACAGGCACAACCTTAGATAGAAATATCACAATGGCGTTAACCTCTGCAGGACGAAACCATGCCGACAGAAACACTGACTTGGGGGTGGTGGGCCTCCGGAGCAAACACGAACAGCGGTACAGACGATATCCAGAGCAGTTATAACAACAGGCTCTTCACGATCGGAGACGGGGGAGACTTCCAGACCTATGGCTATGGCGAAATGGTCATGGTCGACGGTGATGATGATGGCCGGTTGAGCTTTGTTCAGGGCGCTGGCAGTTCCTCGCCGGCACCAGGAAACGGTGATCGCCTGCAGACCCCCGACGGCGTTGACCGACAGCTTTTCGAACTCAGCATCTATGACAACTCCATTTTCACCTATACGGATTCACTGGGCGACGAACAGACCTATAGTGCCCGTGCCGTGGTCTATCAGTTGGGGAATGGCGATCTTGTGATCCGCATGCGCGACGATGACCGCAATGATGCCCCCGAGGATTTCTTCATCGAGAATGTCACCTCGATTCGTCTGGGGACCTGGGACGGAACTGACTATTCGAATTCAATCGTCTCGAACTTTGATGAACCGCCCCCCAATGTCTGCTATGTCGCGGGCACCATGATCAGCACCCCGGACGGAGAAATCCCGGTGGAACTGCTTTGCAAGGGCATGCAGGTCATGACCGCCGATCACGGTCCCTGCCGCATCAAGATGGTCCGGTCAAAGACAATTTCCGCCGCGGATGCGATCAGGTTTCCTCAAATGCGGCCAATCCGCATCCGGGCGAACGCCCTTGGCGCGGGACTGCCCAAACGCGACCTGCTTGTCTCACCGCAGCACCGGATTCTGGTCCGCTCGCGCATTGCACAACGCATGTTCGATACTGACGAGATTCTTGTCGCGGCCAAGCACCTGCTGGAACTGGAGGGCGTCGAGATTGCCATGGATCTGGACAGCTTCACCTATGTGCATTTCCTGTGCCACGATCATCAGATCGTCTTTGCCGAGGGCGCGCCTTCGGAAAGTCTCTATCTGGGGCAAGAGGCATTCAAGGCGATGACACCTGCCGCCATGCAGGAGCTGGCGCAGATTTTTCCGGAACTGTCGGAAGATCTGGACCAGTTCAGCTATGAGGCCGCCCGCCCGCTGGTGTCAGGCAAAAAGGCCCGAACCCTGGCCTTGCGCCACAGGAAAAACACCAAGCCGGTTCTGCATTCCTGAATGCACATCTGTGACGGCGGTTCGCTGCCGTCACATGTTGCCCAAGATCACAGCAAAATCGCGCCCCGACCTTCCTTTGCCTGATTATTTCCAGCTATATCATCGGCAAGGCAACTGCGGAGAACCCAATGACTCAGTGCAAGATTTGCGGCGCAAGTATCGGGACATTTTCCACGTTTGGCGATGGGCTATGTAAAGCTTGTAACCTCAAGCGCATACAGGCAGCGAAACGACGTCGCGAAATGGGACCAGAAGCTGCCCAAGCTGAGGCAGAGAAACAATCGGAAATCGATAGAGAAATATCGTCGGTCGTGATCACGACCGAAGCTGTGAGTCCCTTCGAAATCATAGAACGCCTCGATATTGTCACCGCCGAATGCGCCTATGGCATGAACATATTCAAGGATCTCTTCGCCGGAGTCCGAGACATCGTCGGCGGTAGGTCAGAAGCAATACAAAAAACCATGCGAGACGCCCGCAAGACCACACTTTTTGAGTTGCGGCGAGAAGCTCATGCAATCGGAGCAAATGCCGTAGTCGGCGTTGATCTGGACTATGTGGAGCTATCAGGCGCTGGCAATATGGTCATGCTGGTGGCCTCGGGAACGGCAGTCAGAGCAAATCTCGATTGATGCACCATATCGATTACCGGTGGCGATCAGAATCGGGACACCTAGCTACCGCAGTTACAGCCCTGCAAAGCACGGGTGTGAATTCCGAGAAAGTCCGTGCGCAAGTATTTGAAATTTAGGCATTTTATGGTGCCGGTTGCAGGAGTCGAACCCGCGACCTTCTGATTACAAATCAGCTGCTCTACCAACTGAGCTAAACCGGCGCCCGACGGGTCAGCCCGTCTGATTCAGATCGATACCGCGACTCGCAGGCTTGCGCAACCCAAGGTTCGCACGAGCCAGCAGACCAACAGCGAGCAGACCCACCAGCATGACCAGCAAAGCCGCCGGCGCCGCGTTGCCCAGATCCTCGAGGCTTGCCTTTTCATGCACCCGCGTGGCGAGGGTCTCGTAGTTGAAGGGGCGCAACAACAGCGTCGCCGGCAATTCCTTGCAGCAATCGACAAAGACCAGCAGCAGAGCCGAGCCGACCGAGCCCTGCATCAGCGGCAGAAAGACATCGCGCAACACACCGCGCGAATCACGCCCCAGCGAACGCGCCGCCATCGGCAAGGATGGCGAGACGCGCGTAAAGGCACCATCAATGGCCCCCTGCCCGATGGCAAAGAAACGCACCAGATAGGCAAAGACGATGGCCGTGCCGCTGCCGGTCAGAATCAACCCGGGATCGGTCCCCGTCAGCGACAGCCAGAAATCCGCAACCCGATGATCCAGCGCGGCCAGGGGGATCAGGATGCCCACCGCCAGAACCGCGCCCGGCGCCGCATAGCCCACGGTCGTCACGGGCAACAGCAAACGTGGCAGCGCCCGCCCCGACAGCCGCACGCCATAGACCATGATCAGGGCAAAGCCGACCGTCAGCAGCGCCGCAACCACCCCCAGGCTGACTGTATGCCAGACCGCAAGCGACAGCCCCGGCGTGATCCAGCCCTCGGGATAGGCCAGCGCATAATGCAGGATGACCGACACCGGCAGAAGGAAACCAAGTGCAAAGGGAAGAATGCAGGCCAGCGCGGCCCATAGCCCCGCCATCAGCGGCAGGTTCTGACGCATGATCGGGCGCGGCTGCCTTGCGCTTTGATGATAGCGGGCGTTGCGCCGTCCGAAACGCTCCCACAGGACCAGCAGAACGACCACCAACAGGATCACGCAGGCAATCTGCGCGGCACCTCCGGCATTGCGACGCTCAAGCCATGTCGTGAAAATGCCGGTGTTCAACGTCTGAACCCCGAAATAACTGACAACGCCGTAATCCGCGACCGCCTCCATCATCGCGATTGCCGATCCGGCGACGATGGCCGGACGCGCCAACGGCAGACCGACGCGGCGAAACAGCGCGACGGGTCCGGTTCCAAGGGCGCGGGCGACCTCATAGGCACTGCCCGATTGTTCATGCAATGCAGCGCGGGTCAGCAGGTAGACATAGGGATAAAGGGCCGAGGCCAGCACCAGGACGGCCATCTCGATCGAGCGCACACGCGGGAACCAGTAATCCCGCGCGCTTTCCCAACCGAACCAGCCCCGCATCGCGGTCTGCACCGGCCCGGAATAATCCAGGAAATCCGCCAGCGCATAGGCGCCGATATAGGCAGGCACCGCCAACGGCAGCAGCAGCAGCCATTCCAGCACCCGCCGGCCGGGAAACTCGTACATGGTCACCAGCCAGGCCGAGCCCGCGCCCATCGCCGCAGCCAGCGCCCCCGTGCCCACCGCCAGAATCACCGTATTCAGGAAATAGCGCGGCATGACCGTGGCCAGCAGATGGGGCCAGATATTCTCGACCGGGTTCATCGCCAGCCAGATCACCGCGGCAATGGGCATCAGGACCAGCCCGGCAATGGCTACAGAGGCAAGAGACCAGCCCCGGCCGCCAGTCTGGCGCAGGGCGTGGTCGTGATGACGCCGTTCGCGGCGCGCGGATTCCGAACTGCTCATATCGTGGCGATAATGCAAAGCGATTTGACTGTCCACGAATGCTGGCTAATCTGCGCGCCGCATCTTCAGGTAGAATTCAGGATTGGACAGCTGTGGTCATGGAAATGGTTTTTCACCTTGGGGTGCATGGCACCGATGGCGACAGGTTGCTGAAGACCCTGCTGAACAATCGCGATCAGCTGTTTCGCGAACAGGCCGAAGTCGTGCCCCCCTCACGCCATCGCAGCATCTTCGAAGAGGCGATGATGGCGCTGAACGGCAGTCCCGCCACCGATGAAATGCAACAGATCATGCTGGACGCCATGCTGGAATCCAGCGCGCCCGAGCGGGTGATCATGTCGACGCCCAGCCTTCTGGGGACGCCATCACGGATGGTTGGCGCAGGCGGGTTGTATCCCAATATCGGCAACCGGGTGGCCGCGCTGGCCAATCTGTTCCCAGACGATCAGGCCGAATTCTTCATCGCCATCCGGAATCCCGCCGTCATGCTGACCAAGGTTCTGCCACAGATTCAGGGCGGTTATATGGCCATGATGCAGGGTTGCCATCCCGAACAGCTGCGCTGGCGCGATACGATCCGCCGCCTTGTCGGGGCTGCACAGGGACGCAGGGTCGTCGTCTGGTGCCATGAGGATGTGCCGATGATCTGGCCGGAACTGCTGCGCCTTGCCGGAGAGATCGAAACCGATACCGCCTTGTCGGGCACATTGCTCTACATGCATGAGTTGCTGACCAAGGCCGGAATCGAAGAGCTGCGCGCCGCGCTTGGCGGCCGGGATCAGATGTCCATCGCGCAGCGCCGCAGCATCTGTGCCGAGATCTTGCAGACTGCCGCGAAACCGGGCGCATTGGAGGAGACCATCAACCTTCCCGGCTGGACCCAGGAGACGGTGGATATGGTCACGGACAACTATCGCGCTGATGCCGCCGAAATCGCCGCCCTGCCCGGCATTGAATTCATCATGCCATAAATTTCACGACTTTACTTACAGTTAAACCGACTTCCCGGAAACTGCCTGATGCCCGAAAGACGGGCAAATCCTGCGCAGGGGGCGACAGGCTTGCCGGTCGTGCGATCAACCCTGCCCGCAGGCGTTTTTAAACCATTTGATAAAAAATCAAAGCTGTGTCAGCCTGATTCGCACCAACAGGTGAGCCAGGAGACAGAAAAATGTCCCAAGCGAGACTGTCGCCGGGCGTGGTGCCCGGTCGATTGCCCCCGGAACAACTGGTCCGGAATTTTGCCGATGTCGCACCGCCTCTGGATCCGCATGAGGCCTCGGTCGCGGCGGATCGGTGTTACTTTTGCCATGACGCGCCCTGCGTCACGGCTTGCCCCACTTCCATCGACATTCCGCTCTTCATTCGCCAGATCGCGACCGGCACGCCCGATGCGGCGGCCCGGACGATCTTCCACGCGAATATCCTGGGCGGCATGTGCGCGCGGGTCTGCCCGACCGAAAACCTTTGCGAAGGTGCCTGCGTGCGGATGGAGGCCGAAGGCCAGCCCGTCGAGATCGGCGCCCTGCAGCGGTATGCCACCGATGGGCTGATGGCGCAGCAGACCCACCCGTTCCAGCGTGCCGAGCCTACCGGAAAGCGGGTGGCCGTTGTCGGCGCCGGACCGGCCGGTCTGTCCGCCGCCCATCGTCTGGCCGCCAAGGGCCATGACGTGGTGATCTTTGACGCCCGTCCAAAGCCCGGTGGCCTGAACGAATATGGCATCGCAGCCTACAAGACCGTGGATGGTTTCGCCCAGGCCGAGGTCGAATGGTTGCTGGGAATCGGTGGAATCGAGATGCGCCACGATCAGCGTCTGGGTCGCGACATCGACCTGCCCGGGTTGCGCAAAGACTTTGACGCCGTGTTCCTTGGCATCGGTCTGGGCGGCAACAATGCGCTGCATTGCGATGGCGAAGAACGTGGCAATGTTCTGGATGCCACATCCTTCATCCGCGATCTGCGACAGGCTTCGGATCTGGCCTCGGTGCCGATCGGGCGCGATGTCGTGGTGATCGGCGGCGGCATGACCGCCATCGACGCCGCGGTTCAGGCCCGACTGCTGGGGGCGGAGAATGTCACCCTCGTTTATCGTCGCAGCCAGGACCGCATGGGCGCCAGCGAGCATGAACAACATCACGCAACATCCTGCGGCGTCAGGATTATTTGCAACGCCGCCCCGCACGCGATTCATGGCAATGGCACCGTGGCCGAAGTTGAATTCCGCTATACTGAAGATGGCCCCGACGGGCTGGTTCTGACGGAGGAGGGTTTCCGGCTGAAGGCGGATCAGCTGTTCCGCGCCATTGGCCAAAAGCTGGATTTCGCGGCCGAGGGAGTGACGCTGGATGGCGGCAAGATCGCGGTCAGTGAATTCGGTCGCACCTCGCTGGATGGAGTCTGGGCTGGTGGCGATTGCGCTGCAGGAGGTGACGACCTGACGGTGACGGCTGTCGCCGAGGGCCGCGACGCCGCTGAAGATATCGACGCATGGCTGACCGGCCGCGCAATGGTTAGCCCCGGCTAGGGGAATGGCGCGTTCCGACGTGCCCCGCAAAGGATCAAGCAATGGCAGATCTGCGTTCTGATTTCGTGGGGATCAAATCCCCGAATCCGTTCTGGCTGGCCTCCGCCCCGCCTACGGACAAGGAATATAATGTCCGCCGCGCCTTTCAGGCCGGCTGGGGCGGAGTCGTCTGGAAGACGCTTGGCTCGGAAGGGCCACCCGTCGTCAATGTCAACGGGCCACGCTATGGCGTGGTTCACGGCCCCGATCGTCGGGTTCTGGGGCTGAACAACATCGAGCTGATCACCGACAGGCCGCTGGAGGTGAACCTGCGAGAGATCAAGCAGGTCAAGCGAGACTATCCCGACCGCGCCCTGATCATCAGCCTGATGGTGCCCTGTGACGAGGATTCATGGCGCAATATCCTGACACGGATCGAGGATACCGGCGCTGATGGGGTCGAGTTGAATTTCGGCTGTCCCCACGGCATGGCCGAGCGTGGCATGGGCAGCGCCGTGGGTCAGGTGCCGGAATATATCGAAATGGTCACGCGCTGGGTCAAGCAATACAGCCGCATGCCCTGTATCGTGAAGCTGACCCCGAATATCACCGATGTCCGCAAACCTGCCGAGGCGGCCATGCGTGGCGGTGCGGATGCGGTCAGCCTGATCAATACGGTCAATTCGATCACGTCAGTCGATCTGGACCTGTTTGCGCCCCAGCCCACCATTGATGGCAAGGGCAGCCATGGCGGCTATTGCGGTCCGGCAGTCAAGCCCATTGCCCTGAACATGGTGGCCGAGATCGCCCGCAATCCCGAAACCTACGGTCTGCCGATCAGCGGCATTGGCGGCATCACATCCTGGCGCGATGCGGCCGAGTTCATGGCACTGGGGGCCGGGAACGTGCAGGTCTGCACGGCGGCCATGACCTATGGCTTCAAGATCGTGCAGGAAATGATCTCGGGGCTGCGCGAATATCTGGACGAACGTGACATGGAACTGACGGATCTGATCGGACGCGCCGTGCCCAATGTGACCGATTGGAACCAGTTGAATCTGAACTATGTCACCAAGGCCGTCATCGATCAGGAGGCATGCATCAAATGCGGGCGTTGCTATGCCGCCTGCGAGGATACCAGCCATCAGGCCATCGCCATGAAGCCGGGGCGCGTCTTCGAGGTGATCGAGGAAGAATGCGTCGCCTGCAATCTCTGCGTCGATGTCTGCCCTGTCGAGGACTGCATCTCGATGCGGGAACTCGAAATCGGCGAACTGGACAAGAGAACCGGGACCAAGCGCGGGTCATATGCGAATTGGACCAGCCATCCCAACAATCCGATGTCCACAGCGGCCGAGTGAAACAGCGGCGGGACCGGAACGAACCGGTCCCGCCATTTTCATCAGTGCTTGTCGCGCGTGACGGCGCGGAACTCGCCCTTGGCTTCAGTTGCCAGGCTGACCAGGACAATGGCGATCAATGCGGCGACAAAGCCCGGGATGATCTCGTAAACGCCCGGACCGCCCATGAAACTGGCATTCAGCCCCAGCGCCGTCCACAGCATGACCGTGCCTGCCCCGACGACCAAACCTGCCACCGCGCCACGACCGGTCATGCGTGACCAGGTCAGCGACAGGATGATCAGCGGCCCGAAAGCTGCGCCAAACCCGGCCCATGCATGCGCCACCAGCGCCAGAACATTGGAATCCGGATCACGGGCGATGAAGGCTGCAACCAGTCCGACCGCGACAACGGCGACCCGCCCGACCAGCACCAGCGTCTTTTCGCTGGCGTCGCGATTGAAGAACAACCGATAGAAATCCTCGGTCAGTGACGAAGAGGACACCAGAAGCTGACTGGACACGGTGCTCATGATCGCTGCCAGCAGCGCGGCATAAAGAAAGCCCGTGACCAGCGGATGGAACAGCAGGTCGGACAGAAGAATGAAGATCGTTTCCGCATCTTCCACGACCATCCCGTTGCGTTCCGCATAGGCGCGACCAAAGATTCCGACGCCAACCGCGCCGATCAGCGAAATCGCCATCCAGCCCATGCCGATATTGCGTGCGGTCGGAACGTCCGACACGCTTTTCACGGCCATGAAGCGCACGATGATATGGGGTTGCCCGAAATAGCCCAGGCCCCATGTCACCGCCGACAGGAAGCCGACCACGGTCAGACCATGGGTCAGGGACAGGTAATCGGGCCCAACCTCTTTCAGCGTCGCCGAGGCCTGCGCCAGACCGCCCCCGCCCTGACCGAACAGGACCACCAGCGGCATGATGACCAGCGCCAGCATCATGATGCAGCCCTGCACGAAATCCGTCAGGCTGACCGCCAGAAAGCCGCCGACCACGGTATAGGCCAGAACCACGCCAAGCGTCAGCCAGACGCCGGTCATGTAGCCGCCGCCAAAGGCGCTGGAGAACAGCTTGCCCCCGCCTACCAGCCCCGAGGCCGTATAGACCGCGAAGAACACCACGATCACGATGGCCGAAACCACGCGCAGCAGGAAGGCCTGCGTGGGAAAACGATTGGCCAGAAAGCCGGGGATGGTCAGGGCGTTGTCATAGCGCTCGGTCTGTTCGCGCAGACGCGGTGCCACGATGATCCAGTTCAGCAATGCGCCGACAAACAGGCCGATGCCGATCCAGGCCTCGACCAGACCGGTGGCATATAGCGCGCCCGGCAGACCCAGCAGCAGCCAGCCGCTCATATCCGACGCGCCCGCTGACAAGGCCGCAACAGCGGGCGGAAGGCTCCGACCGCCCAGGATATAGCCCTCGGAGCTGGAAGTCGACTTTTGCCACGCATAAACGCCAATGGCCAACATCAGCAGGAAATACAGGATCAGGCTGATCCAGACGCCGATACCCATGAACTTCTCCTCTCGGAAGTGAAATTTTGAGGCGCCCCCGTGGCAGATTGGCCGAACCAGTGCAAGCTGGTCCGACTTCGTTGGCCCGGGAAAAACGTCTTGCGTGATCTACAGATCGTAGATTCGGCCGAATTTCTCTTCGAGGTAGTCCAGCAAGGGGATCGGAGAGATCGCAACTCCGGTCGCGGTTTCGATCAACTGGCGCGGCGGCAACAGCCCGCCATGGCGCTGCACATTTTCGCGCAGCCATTCAACGCCGGGAGAGGCGTCACCTTCCGCCAATGAATCATGCAGTTCGGGAACCGCATCACGCATTGCCTCGTTCAGGCAGCCGGCATAGACATTCCCAAGGGCATAGGTCGGGAAATAGCCGAACAGCCCCACTGACCAGTGCACGTCCTGCAGGACACCATTGGCGGGGCGGTCGACCGCAACGCCAAAGTCCTTCAGGAAGCGCGCATTCCACGCCTCGACCAGATCATCGGCGTCCAGCTTGCCCGCGATCAGATCGCGCTCAAGATCGAAGCGCAGCATGATATGCAGGTTATACTGGATTTCATCGGCCTCGGTGCGGATATAGCCGGGCGTCACCCGGTTCACCGTGGCATAGAAGGCATCTGGGTCGGCGATATTCAGCCCGTCAAACGCATCCGACATGCGGTTGAACAGCCAACCGGAAAAGGCCCGGCCACGTCCCATCTGGTTCTCATAGATCCGGCTCTGGCTTTCATGGACGCCCATCGAGACGCCACGCCCCAACGGGGTGAAGGCGTAATCCGGGTCGATGCCCAGCTCATAGCTGGAATGCCCGACCTCATGAATCGTCGAATAGATGCAGTTGAAGGGCTCGGGCTCAACGACGCGGGTGGTGATACGGCTGTCCTGCCAGCGCCCGCTGCTGAAGGGATGCACGGCCAGATCGATGCGGCCACGCGACCAGTCATAGCCAAAGGCGCTTGCGCAGGCCCGCGCCAGTCGCAGCTGTGTTTCCTGCGGGAAATGGCCGTTCAGCGCCTGGGGCTGATGATCGGCGCCCAGCACCTCGTCGCGCAGCGCCACCAGGCGCGGGCGCATGGCATCAAACAGCACCGCGATTTCCGCGGCTGTCGTGTCGGGTTCGTAATCGTCCAGCAGCGCGTCATACAGATCACCGCCATCTGCCAGAGCCGCTGCCTCTTCGCGTTTCAGCATCAGCACCTGATCCAGCGTCGGCAGGAAATCCTCGGGGGCTTCCTTGGCGCGGGCCTCGGCCCAGATCCCCTGTGCCAGCGAGGTCGTCTTGGCCAATTCGCTGGCCAGACGCGCGGGCACGCGGCTGCTGCGGCTGAAGTCACGCGAAATCAGATCGACAATACGCTGTTCGACTTCATTCTGAGGGCGCGCCGCCTCCAGCCATTCACCGATCCGTGGATCGGTGCGCCTTTCATGCAGCACTTCTTCCATCGCCGCCATTTCATCGGCACGCTGTTCCGTCGCGCCACGCGGCATGACGGTTTCCTGATCCCATCCCAGCCGCTCGGCGACAGATGACAGCGCCTCGGTTTGGCGCTGGAAGGCAAGTAGGTCGTCGAAGGCGCTCATCTGATGGTTCCTCTGACCGAAGTTTCATACGGGTAGCGGGCATTGAAACGGGCGCGGATGATCAGGCTGACCAGCATGATCGCCCCCAATTGGTGGACCAGAGCCAGCGGCAGCGGCGAGGCATGAACCACATTCATGATTCCCAGACCGACCTGCACGGCAAGCATGACGATCATAACGTTAAATGCACCGCGCGTCACCGGATGGGGCGACCGGCGCGAACGCCGCCAGACCACGATCGCGAAAATCGCCAGAAGATAACCGGTCATGCGGTGAATGAACTGCACCAGTGCCGGATTCTCGAAGAAGTTGCGCCACCCCAGGGTGCCCTCCCAGATCGTCGCGGGAATCCATTCCCCGCCCATGGTCGGCCAGCCGGTATATTGGCGCCCCGCGTCGATCCCCGCGACCAATGCGCCGATCAGCACCTGAACAAGGGCCAGATGCAGCAGACCGGTGGACATGGAAAACAGCTTGGCCTCGCCAGCGCGGCGCGCACGCAGCAGTTCGGCCTCCGAGCGGCCCAGCAGCAGCGCATACCAGGTGATCAGGCCAAGGATAAAGAAGGCAATGCCCAGATGCGTCGCCAGCCGGTACGAGGCCACGCGGGTCATCCCCTCGCCCAGCCCGGAGCTGACCATCCACCAGCCGATCGCGCCCTGCAGCCCGCCAAGCGCGCCAAGGCCCAGCAGGCGCGGCGTCCAGCCGGTCGGAACCCTGCGCAGGGCGAGGAAGGCAAGGAAACCCACCGCCCAGACCAGACCGATCAACCGACCCAGCAGACGGTGCGACCATTCCCACCAATAGATCTGCTTGAACCCGGCCAGATCCATGTCGGGATTGACCTCGGAAAACTGTGGAATCTGCTGATAGGCTTGGAACTCGCGGGTCCAGTCGGCCTCATTCATCGGCGGCAGCGCCCCGGTGACGGGCGCCCATTCCGTGATCGACAACCCCGAGCCGGTCAGCCGCGTGGCGCCGCCCAGGGCAATCATTGCCATGACCATGACAAACAGCAACATCAGCCACAGCCGGATCGCCTTGCGCGCGCCTTTCGGGGCGGCGTCGATCATCCCGGTATGCGCTACGGGGCGCGTGGCTGTCTGGTCCGGAACTTCCTCGAATACGGGACGCTTGGCCATCTGGGGCTCCTTTGGTCTTGGGCGGAGGTTAGGTCGCGCTTAGCGGCGGGTCAATTGTCGCAATACACCATGCAGGATGCGCACATCGCCCCGCGTCAGGGACAGGCGTGACCACATGTTGCGCAGATTGAGCCGCATGTTTGCGGCCTTGGTTTCAGGAAAGAAGAACCCGGCCTCTGCAAGCTTTTCTTCATAATGATCGCCAAGCCGCTCGATCTCGACGCGGTCGGCAGGAACTTCGCCATCGGGGCGGCGTTGCAGGGGCGCGGGTTCGGGGGGCAGTTCATCACGGCCCCATTCATAGCCCAGCAACAACACCGCCTGCGCAAGGTTCAGCGAGGGGAAATCAGGGTTGACCGGCACGGTGACAATCGCATTGGCACGGGCGACGTCTTCATTTTCCAGCCCCGCGCGCTCGGGTCCGAAAATCAGGGCACAGCGGCCATCGTGGCCGCGGGCCTTTTCCATGGCCGTCGCGGGCGTATAGACCGGCTTGGTCAGATCCCTGCCCCGCGCGGTGGTGGCAAAGGCGAAATCCACGCCCTCCATCGCGCTGGCCAGATCGGGATAGACCTTGGCGTGATCCAGAACGCGTCCGGCCGCCCCCGACGCCATGGCAACGGCCTTGGGGTTGGGCCAGCCATCGCGTGGCGCGACCAGCCGCATCTCGGTCAGGCCGAAATTCAGCATGGCACGGGCGGCGGCACCGATATTTTCCCCCATCTGGGGGCGAACGAGAATAATGACGGGCTTGCGTATATCTTGCATGTGGTGCCGAATAGTCCGTCTGGCAGCGGGCGGCAAGCTGCGCTATCTGCGACACAAAGATGGAGACAGCGAATGACCGACGCCCCGCAACTATATCTGATGACCCCCGCCGGCGCACAGGCATCGGCACTTGGCCCGCTGCTGAGCGAGGTAATGGACCGCTTTCCGCCCGCCTGCCTGCGCATTCGCGGCGGCGCGGAAGAGGACGAACTGGCCCGGCTGGCCGATATGGTGCGCGAGATCGCCCATGCCCGCGATGTGGCGGTGGTGATCGACGACCACATCAAGCTGGCGCAGCGCCACGGTCTTGACGGCGTGCATCTGACCGACGGCCCGCGCGGAGTGCGCTATGCCCGCCAGGAGCTGGGCGACGACGCGATTGTCGGGGCTTTTTGCGGCAATTCGCGTCATGACGGCATGACCGCAGGCGAAGCCGGTGCCGATTATGTCAGCTTTGGCCCCGTCGGCGAAAGCGTTCTGGGACGCGGCGGCCCTGCCCCGCTGGACCTTTTCCAATGGTGGTCAGAGACCATCGAGGTGCCCGTCGTTGCCGAAGGCGCGATCACGCGCGAACTGGTGCAACAGCTGTCCACGGCCTGCGACTTCATTGCCATCGGCCCGGAAATCTGGGCAGAGGACTCACCCACCGAAGCCCTTGCGGCCTTGTGGATGTAAAAGCTTCAGGGGGCCGGTCAAGCCCCCTGCATGCCGTCATCTGCAGTGCTCTGCCCCGACGATCAGCCCTTGACGATCGGGCTGCGATTACCGGCGGCGAATCGCCGCAGCACCGCCGGATAGAGCCGGTGCTCTTCGACCAGAACGCGGGCAGCAAGCGTATCGGCCGTATCACCCGGCAGAATCGGCACACGCGCCTGCCCCAGTATCGGCCCGGCATCCAGTTCCGGGATCACCTCATGCACGGTGGCTCCGGCCTCGGCATCACCGGCCTCGATCGCGCGGGCATGGGTATGCAGCCCGGGATATTTCGGAAGCAGCGAGGGATGGATGTTCAGCATCCGCCCCGCGAAGCGGCTGACGAAATCCGGCGTCAGGATTCGCATGAACCCCGCCAGGCAGATGATGTCTGGCTCTGCGGCCAGCAGCGGCTGCAGCAAGGCAGCCTCGAAACCGGCGCGATCGCCGCGATAGTCGCGATGATCCACCGCAGTGGTCGGAATGCCCAGATCGGCCGCCCTGATCAGACCGGCAGCCTGCGGATCATTCGAGGCGACCAGCACCGGACGGGCCGGATGATCACCATGCATGTCCTCGACCAGCCGCAGCATGTTCGAGCCGCCACCGGATATCAGAATCGCGACCCTTTTCACGCCAGTTTGCCGCTGTAGCGAACACCCTCTCCGGCGATCACCTGCCCGATGCGGCTGACGGTTTCCCCAGCCTCGGCCAGCAAGGCCGCGATCCCATCGGCGCGATCGGCCTCGACGGCAAGGATCAGCCCGATACCGCTGTTGAAGGTCTTGAGCATCTCGGCCTCGGCAATATTGCCCGCCTCGGCAAGCCAACCGAACACCGCCGGCAATTTCCAACTGCCCAGATCGATATCCGCACCCAGCCCCTTGGGCAGGACGCGCGGCAGGTTTTCAGTGATGCCGCCACCGGTGATATGGGCCAGCGCATGAACACCACCCGCCCGGACCGCGGCCAGCGCCGGTTTCACGTAAAGCCGTGTCGGCGTCAGCAAGGCCGCGCCAAGCGTGCCTTCTGCAAAGGGCGCCGGGTCATTCCAACCCAGCCCGGCATGTTCCGCAACCTTGCGCACCAGCGAATAGCCGTTGGAATGCACCCCGTCCGAGGCCAGACCCAGCAGCACATCGCCCTCGGTCACACCGGCAGGCAGCGCGGTGCCGCGTTGCATGGCTCCGACCGCAAACCCGGCCAGATCGAAATCGCCATCGCTGTACATGCCGGGCATCTCGGCGGTTTCGCCCCCGATCAGCGCACAGCCTGCAATCTGGCAACCGCGCGCGATGCTTTCGACCACGCGTGCGCCTTCGTCGATGGACAGCTTGCCGGTCGCGAAATAGTCCAGAAAGAACAATGGCTCGGCACCCTGGCAGACCAGGTCGTTGACGCACATAGCCACCAGATCCTGACCGACCCCATCCAGATGTCCGGTATCGATCGCGATGCGCAGCTTGGTGCCGACTCCGTCGGTCGCCGCGACCAGAACCGGATCGTCATATCCCGCGGCCCTGGGGTCAAACAGCGCCCCGAAACCACCCAAGGCATCCATGACGCCCGAGCGTCTGGTCGCCGCGGCGGCTGGTTTGATACGCTCGACCAATGCGTTTCCTGCGTCGATATCGACGCCCGCATCGCGATAGCTGATCCCGTTCTGTGTCATTGGCGCCCCCGGCTTACTTTGCGCCCCCGATAGCCGAAGCCGGCTGTGGGGGCAACGGCGAAGACGCGCCAGATGTCGCCCGCGCTCAGAACCCGCTCAACTGGGCCAGAAACTCATTGGCAAATTCGCCCATTGCATAGGCAGCCGAGAAATCGAACTGGTTGATCGACACGAAGACCGCTGCATCATGCTCTGGCGCAAAGGCGATATAGGACATCTGCCCCTGAAGCGCCCCGGCCTTTTGCAGGATGAAGGGATGTTCTGCCGTGGCCTCCATCGCCACCCATCCCAGTCCCATACCGTCCATCCGACCGGATTCATCCATGGCCACGATGGCATCCTTTCCATCACGACGAACATAGACGGCGTGATCAAGGAAGCGCATCTCGGCATGTGGTTCCTGATCGGTCAGATGCCAGGCCATCCAGTGCAGCAGATCATTCGCGGTGCTGTAAAGCCCGCCGGACCCCGTGATGACCTCATTCGAAGGCACATCAGGCATCGGGCTGCCGTCGGGCGCATGGCCCGTCATCATGCGCTGACGCATCGCGTCCGAGGGATCGTAGCCGGTGTCATCCATGGACAGCGGACCGGTGATCCGCTGCGCCAAGAGCTCGGAATAGGGCGCGCCACCGGCCGAGGACAGCGCCGCCGCCAACAGGTCGAAGCCGAAATTCGAATAGGAAATGGCGCTGCCGGGCTGGAACTGCAGCTGATTGCCGTCGAACCAATCTGCAAAGGCATCCAGCGTAATGGTGGCAAAGGGATCCTCGGGTGGCCCTTCTTCGCGGGGCACCTCGCGCGGCAGACCGGCAGAATGGGTAACAAGGTCGATCAGCCGGATCCTTTCATGGCCTGCGACGGATTCCCCCAAACGGCCCGGCAGCAAGGGCGCAACGGGATCGGTAAAGGCGACCTCGTCCCGCACCACGGCTTCGGCCAGCATCTGACCGGCAAAGGCCTTGGTGATCGAACCGATCCGCAAGACCGTGTCGCCGTCAGGCTGCACGCCGTTGCCGCGCTGCGTCTCACCAAAACCGCGCACCGCGATATGACCGTCCTGCACCGCGCCGACGATCAGCCCCGGAACACCGGTCTGCAGGTGAAAGATCATGCCTGCAAAGTCCACATTTTCTTGCAGCAGATCGGCCTCGGCCTTTGCGCGATCTGGTGCCCCGATCGCGGTCAGCCCGATGGCACAGGCCACCATACCGCCAAATATCCCTTGTCTCACGCAACACCCCCAATGCACAACCTTTGGTAGAATGGCGGATTTTGAGAAAATTTCAACGTGGCCGGTCAACAACAGTGCGCCCCTTCCCTGTCATGAGACAAAACGCCGACTTGCCTCGACGTCAATGTCAGTCAATGGTCTGCCCGAACCCAACAGTCAGGAGATCAAGGTGGGCCCCGCGACCGAACATCCGTTGCGCTATTCGCTGGTCAACGAATTGCATAACCGGCCTTCGCCACGCCTCAAGGCGCCTGCAACCTGTGTCTTCGTGGCCTTCAAGGAACCGATAGACGCCTCGAACCGCGATCGTGCCGTGGACATGGCGCATCTGACCGAACTGACGACCCGCCATGGAGGCCCCCGTCCCGATCCCGAGGAAAGCCATTATCAGGGCAAGCTGGGTCGCTATGACCTGAAATGGGAAAGCCACACCGAATTCGTGACCTATATGGCCAGTTCATCCGGCCTGCCCATACGCCCCTTTGACCCCAGCGCGGGGGCGATCTTTTCGAACCAATGGCAGATGAATGCACCGGGAAAGCGGGTCGCCGCAGTCATGGTGCAGGTCGAAATCATGCCCGATGACCCCAAAGAGGCGCTGGAGCAAACCGCCGATCTCTTCGCCAAGGACAGCCTGACCGCGGTATGGGTGCTGGACCAGACGGCAATGATCGCCGGAGATTTCCGCATCGATGCCGATGGCTGGATGCGTTTCGTGATTTTCGTGCGCCCCGATGTCGGCGAGGGCAGGACCGGTCGTCTGGTGCATCGACTGGTCGAACTGGAAACCTATCGGGCCATGTCGATGCTGGGCCTTGGCCGGGCGCGCTCCCTTGGGCGCAAGCTGAATGCCGTGGATACCCGGCTTTCGGCCATTGTCGACAGCATGGGCGATGAAACGCGCAATGCCGATGCGGTCCTGCAAGAGCTTCTGTCCGTATCTGCAGAACTGGAGGCCCAGGCGGTGCAGAATGCCTTTCGTTTCGGGGCCACCCGCGCCTATGAGGCCATCGTCATGGACCGTATCGATGCGCTGCGGGAAACCCGATTCTACGGCCGCCAGATGCTGACCGAATTCATGCGCCGTCGCTATCAACCCGCGATGCGGACCATCATGTCCAATGAAAGCCGTCTGGAGGCCATGCTGGAACGGGCAGCACGGGCGGGCGAATTGCTGCGCACCAAGGTCGATGTCGAACGCTCGGCCCAGAACCAGGCCCTGATGGAGCGCATGGATCGGCGCGCGGCGCTGCAACTGCGCCTGCAACACACGGTCGAGGGGCTGTCTGTGGTGGCCATCAGCTATTACGCCGTCGGACTGCTGTCCTATGCGCTCTATCCGGCTGCCGCGGCGCTGCATGTCAACAAGTCCTACCTGGTCGCAGCCCTGACACCGGTGGCCGTTCTGGTTGTCTGGTGGGGGATGCGGCGGATTCGCCAAAGCCTGCATCACGGCGAACCCGGCAAGGAATTGTGACTTGCCCGCAGATCACGCCACGGCGATAACGGCAGTGATATCCTGTCGGAGCCATTTCATGCGCCTGTTCACCGCCCTCGTCGCGCTGCTTGCACTTTCAGCCTGTGGCGTGCCCTTTGTTCCCTTCATCTGATCCCCGCGGAGACCCGTCATGAGCAAGACCTTGTCGATGTTTGGCCTTGGACATTGTTCGACCTGCCAGAAGGCGCAGGCCGCCCTGCAAGAACACGGCTGGACGGTCGAATTTCGCGACGTGCAGAAAGCGCCGCTGTCTCAGGAAGAACGCCAGCGCATGGTGGATGAATTCGGCGAAAAGATCATCAATCGCGCCAGCCTGACCTGGCGTGGCATGTCGGATGCGGAAAAACAGGCCGATCCCGTCATGATGATGGGCGAAAAACCCAGCGTCATGAAACGCCCGGCCATCATTGCAGATGACCTGCGGCTGCTGGGCTGGACGGCAAATGTGAAACGCGCGCTGGGGGTCCCCGCCTAGGACACCCCCAACAGATGTTGCGACGCCGGATCAACCCCGGCGGCTGACCAGCGAGGCCAGCAAGGGCCGCACCGGCGTCAGATCATATCCGGCTTCGGCCGCGATCTGCAAAATCTCGTCCTCGGGGCGTTTGCCCGCCTGGGTCAGCGCCCACAATACCGTGCTGCGATTGCCCGAGCGGCAATAGGCGATAACCGGCCCCTGCCCCGAGGTCGCTTCGGCAAAATCGGTGATCATCTGCGGCGTGATCTGACCGGGCACGAAGGGCAGATAGTGATAGACCATTCCGGCGGCCTCGGCCGCACGCTTCATCGCCTCATGATCGACTTCGGCATCGACCTCCTGGTCGGGGCGGTTGTTGACCAATACCCGAAAGCCCGCCTCGGCCAGCGATGGGACATCGGATGGCTGAATTTGAGGTGACACCGCGAGCGAGGGGCTAAGCTGACGCAGATCCATGGTTGCCCTTTCAAATGAGTTCATCATCGATTGGCGTGAACCGGCACGCATGTCAAGCAAGGGCCCGCCCAACCCCTGACACCAGCAGAAAAGGGCCGCCCGAGCGGGCGACCCTTTCATTGTGCAAGCAGGATTGCCCCTGCTCAGTCAATCATCGGCAGCAGCTTGTTCACCGAGTCCTTGGCGTCGCCATAGAACATGCGGGTGTTTTCCTTGAAGAACAGCGGGTTCTCGATACCCGAGTAGCCGGTGCCCTGACCACGCTTGCTGACGAAGACCTGCTTGGCCTTCCAGACTTCCAGCACCGGCATGCCGGCGATGGGGCTGTTGGGATCTTCCTGCGCAGCCGGGTTCACGATGTCATTCGAACCGATGACGATGACAACATCCGTATCCGGGAAGTCGTCATTGATCTCTTCCATCTCCAGCACGATGTCATAGGGCACCCGCGCTTCGGCCAGCAGGACGTTCATGTGACCGGGAAGACGCCCGGCGACCGGGTGGATCGCAAAGCGCACATTCTTGCCGGCGGCCCGCAGCTTGCGGGTCAGCTCGCTGACCGCTCCCTGTGCCTGGGCGACAGCCATGCCGTAACCGGGCACGATCACGACACTGTCGGCCTCGTTCAGCGCGGCAGCCACGCCATCGGCGTCGATGGCGATCTGTTCGCCCTCGATTTCCGCCGCAGGTCCGGACTGACCGCCAAAGCCGCCAAGGATGACCGAGACGAAGTTCCGGTTCATCGCCTTGCACATGATATAGCTGAGGATGGCACCCGAGGAACCGACCAGCGCACCGGTCACGATCAGCAGATCGTTGCCAAGCGTAAAGCCGATGGCCGCAGCGGCCCAGCCCGAATAGCTGTTCAGCATCGACACGACGACCGGCATATCCGCGCCGCCAATACCCATGATCAGGTGATAACCGATGAAGAAGGCCAGCAGCATCACGAGGATCAGCCAGAACACGCCCGAGCCGACGCCCGCACAATAGAGGACACCGAAAAGCACCGACAGCAACAGCGCGGCGGCATTCAGCATATGGCCACCCGGCAGCTTCTTGGGCTTGCCGTCAACCTTGCCCGCCAGCTTTCCGAAGGCCACGACCGAACCGGTGAAGGTCACGGCGCCGATGAAGATGCCGAGGAACACCTCGATCTTCAGCATGGCGATTTCCGCCGGGGTCTTGTGCGCCAGAACGGCGGCAAAGCCCTGGAAATCATGCGCAGCACCTTCGGCCTTGATCCGCAACACGCGCGCCAGTTCGATCTGGGCGTTGAAGCCGACAAAGACAGCCGCAAGGCCTACAAGGCTGTGCATCGCCGCGACAAGCTGCGGCATTTCGGTCATCTGCACGCGTTTGGCAACGACCCAGCCGATCGAGCCGCCGATGGCGATCATGATGGCCGAAAGCCACCAGTTCCCGCTGCCGGGGCCGAACAATGTGGCCAGCACGGCCAGCGCCATGCCGACAATGCCATACCAGATGGCCCGCTTTGCACTTTCCTGTCCTGACAGCCCGCCCAGAGACAGGATGAACAGGACCGAGGCGACCACATAGGCGGCCGTGGTAAATCCGTATTCCATATATCCCTCTCCTTACGACTTCTGGAACATTGCCAGCATCCGGCGCGTCACCAGGAAGCCGCCAAAGATGTTGATGCCGGCCATCAGCACGGCCAATGCACCCAGAATCACGACCCATGCCGAGCCGGACCCGATCTGCATCAAGGCGCCCAGAATGATGATCGAGGAAATCGCGTTGGTGATCGCCATCAGCGGCGTATGCAGCGAATGGGCCACATTCCAGATGACGCGGAAGCCAACGAAACAGGCCAGGACGAAAACGATGAAATGCGACATGAAGCTGGCCGGAGCGACAAGCCCGATCAGCAGCAGCACGATCGCGCCGATCCCCAGCATCTTCACCTGCGACCTGGTTTCGGCCTTGAACGCGGCGATTTCTTCGGCACGACGCTCTTCCGGCGTCAGTTCCTTTTTCTTTTCCTTGGGCTTTTGCGCCGCGATCGCGGCCACCTTGGGTTTTGGCGGCGGGAAGGTGATGTCATGCCCATGGGTCACCGTGGCCCCGCGGATCACATCGTCGTCCATGTTGTGAACGATGACACCGTCCTTCTTGGGCGTCAGATCCGAGATGAAATGGCGGATGTTGTTGCCATAGAGCTCGGACGCCTGTGCGCCCATGCGGCTGGGGAAATCGGTATAGCCGACAATCGTCACGCCATTGTCGGTGACGATACGCTCGTCCGTGACCGTCAACTCGCAGTTGCCGCCCTTTTCGGCCGCAAGGTCAACGATGACGCTGCCCTGCTTCATTGCCTCGACCATGTCCTTGGTCCACAGCACCGGCGCGTCGCGGCCCGGGATCAGCGCCGTAGTGATCACGACATCCATGTCCGGTGCAAGCTCGCGGAAACGCTCAAGCTGCTTTTCGCGGAATTCCGGGCTCGAAGGCGCGGCATAACCGCCCGTGGCGGCGCCATCCTGAACCTGATCCTCGAAATCGAGATAGACGAACTCGGCGCCCATGGATTCGATCTGCTCGGCCACCTCGGGACGCACGTCGAAGGCATAGACCTGGGCCCCCAGGCTGGTCGCCGTTCCGATGGCCGCCAGGCCGGCCACACCGGCCCCAACGACCAGAACCTTGGCCGGGGGCACCTTGCCCGCCGCCGTGACCTGCCCGGTGAAGAAACGCCCGAAGTTGTTCGCCGCCTCGATCACCGATCGGTAGCCCGCGATATTGGCCATGGAGGACAGGGCATCCATTTTTTGCGCGCGCGAGATCCGCGGCACCATGTCCATGGCAATGGCGGTAATGCCCTGTTCCTTGGCCTTCTCCAGCAGATCCGCGTTTTGAGCGGGATAGAAGAACGAGATGATCGACTGACCTTCGCGCATCTGCGAGATTTCGCCGTCAACGGGCTGGCGCACCTTGGTGACGATATCGACCGCCCCGATCAGTTCCGCCGCGTCAGACGCAATCGTTGCGCCTGCCTTGATATAATCCTCGTCCGAGAATCCCGCGCGCTGACCTGCCCCGGATTCAATATAAATTTCATGTCCCAGCTTCCGAAGATGTCCGGTAGAGGACGGCGTGATCGATACACGCGCCTCCCCCTCAAAACTCTCCTTCAAAGCGCCAATCTTCATGGCGTTCAAGCCCCCCGTGTCCTGTTATCGCAACCGCAACTGCATAGCACTGCGCAACAATCTTTCACAAGTGCGTCAGCTTTCATATTGGCGCAGCTTTGCAAATATGCTGCACAAGCAACTATGCTGCACAATCAAGGCAGAAAAAAGGCCGCGCGACATCTGCGCACGGCCTCGACAGCACAATCAATTCTTGCAATCAACCGAAGGAAATCAGTTTCCGGTCGCGGGTTCCTCGACGGAAATGGCGCTGTTCAGCGCGTCCGAGGCATCCTTGATGGCATCTGCAGCTGCGTCGACGGCATCCGTCGCGGCATCCTGAACGGCTTCGCCAGCACCGCTGACAGCCTGCTCGACTGCCGTGGCTGCGCTGTCGGCAGCCGTGGCGGCATCATCAGCGGCTGCGCTTGCGGCATCCGAGGCATCATCGGCCATGGCATCGGCCTCATCCATCGCGCCATCAGCCGCTGCTTCGGCGGCGGCAGCCGCATCATCGGCTTGCGCCGCGGCATCATCTGCAGCAGCCTCGGCGTCGGTCACGGCCGCGTCAACGGCAGCTTCGGCGTCAGTTGCGGCATCATCGACCATGGCACCTGCGTCATCCACCGCGCCATCAACAGCAGCTTCGGCATCGGCAGCCGCGTCATCGGCTTGCGCCGCGGCATCATCTGCAGCAGTCTCGGCGTCGGTCACGGCCGCGTCAACAGCAGCTTCGGCGTCATCAACCATGGCTTCTGCCTCGGCGGCAACATCGTCAGCGGCGGCTTCGGCATCTTCTGCAGCTTCTTCAACAGCGGCTTCGGCGTCAGCGGCGGCGTTCTCGGCGGCAGCTTCGGCCTCCTGGGCAGCCTCTTCGACCGCGGGCTCGGTCGTGACGGCATCATCGACCGCAGGTTCCGGGGCTTCTTCGGGGGTGGTGACGGTGGTGGTTTCGCCTTCGACCTCGACCGCATCATCGGTCATGAACCGCTGCAGCACGAAATATGCCAGCGCCAGGGCCAGCAGAACACCGATAATCAGTGGCAAGGGCGAGGAACGGCGCTCGACCGGTTCCACATATGCTTCTTTCGGAGCAGCCGGATCACTGTCGACGGGATTGGTGCGCTTGGGGTCGTTCGGGTCATAGGTCATTGCTGGCCTCCATTTAACTTTCGAAACACCGGGTTACACGTGTATCCCTGTGATCCAGCCTCGCCCCCATGTCAATTGCATAGACTCGGAAGCCCGGCTTGCGGCCCGGCGTACAGGCGATTAACACAGCCACAGGCGTCAGGTTCCGCCTGAAACGCAGCTTTTTTTGACCGGAGCGCGAGATGTCCCAGCCGCAACAGCCGATGACCCATCTACTTGCCGATTACCGTCCCTATCCTTTCACGCTGAAGGCCACGGCGCTGGAGTTCCACCTGGCCTCCCAGAGCACACGGGTCATCGCGCGGCTGTCCCTTGTCCCGAAGGCGGATGCCGGCGGTCAGGACATGGTGCTGGATGGCGGCAGTGAACTGGAACTGCGCGCCCTGACGATCAACGGTCAGGAACCTGACCCCCGGATGGTCATGCGCGAGGGCGAAACCCTGACCATCCGCGCTGCCGCGCTGCCCGCAGAGCCCTTCGTTCTGGAAACCGAGGTGCAGATCGATCCCTCGGCGAACACCGCCTGCGAGGGGCTGTATATTTCGGGTGGCATGTTCTGCACGCAATGCGAGGCCGAGGGCTTTCGCCATATCACCTTCTACCCGGATCGCCCTGATGTGATGGCGCCCTTCGATGTCACAATTCATTCCGACAAGCCGGTTCTGCTGTCCAACGGCAACCCCGTGCAGCGCGAAGCGGGTCTGGCGCGCTGGCAGGACCCCTGGCCCAAGCCTGCCTATCTGTTTGCGCTGGTCGCGGGGGATCTGGTCGCCATCAGCGACAGTTTCACCACCATGTCCGGTCGCAAGGTCGCGCTGAATGTCTGGGTGCGTCCGGGTGACGAGGATCGCGCCGGATTCGCGATGGAATCGCTGATCAAATCCATGAAATGGGATGAAGAGGTCTATGGCCGCGAATATGACCTGGACGTCTTCAACATCGTTGCCGTCGATGATTTCAACATGGGTGCCATGGAGAACAAGGGGCTGAACATCTTCAACTCCAAGCTGGTTCTGGCCTCTCCCGAGACGGCAACGGATGGCGATTACGAACGGATCGAAGGCGTCATCGCCCATGAATATTTCCACAACTGGACGGGCAATCGCATCACCTGTCGCGACTGGTTCCAACTCTGCCTGAAGGAAGGGCTGACCGTCTTTCGCGACCAGCAGTTCACATCGGATATGCGCAGCGCCCCGGTCAAACGCATCACCGATGTCCAGGCCCTGCGTGCCCGGCAGTTCCGCGAGGATCAGGGACCGTTGGCCCATCCCGTCCGCCCCGATCACTATGAAGAGATCAACAATTTCTACACCGCGACAATCTATGAAAAGGGTGCCGAGGTCATCGGGATGCTGCGCCAGCTTGTCGGGGAAGAGGGGTATCGCAAGGCGCTGGACCTGTATTTCGACCGTCATGACGGCGATGCGGCCACCATCGAGGACTGGCTTCAGGTCTTCGAGGATGCAACCGGGCGCGACCTGACCCAGTTCAAGCGCTGGTACACCGATGCCGGCACCCCGCATGTCGAGATGCACGAGGATTGGAACGCCGATGATGGGCGGCTGACCCTGACGCTTCGCCAGAGCACGCCCCCCACACCCGGGCAGCAGGACAAGCCGCCGCGCGTCATCCCCTTTGCGGTCGGGCTGATCGGCCCCAACGGACAAGAGGTCGCGGCCACACGCGTTCTGGAACTGACCGAGGCCGAGCAGAGCTTCACCTTCGACGGGCTTGGCGCAAGGCCGGTGGTATCGGCGCTGCGCGGATTTTCCGCCCCTGTCATCCTGAAGCGCGAGATCGACGATGCAACGCGCGCCTTCCTGCTGGCCCATGACAGCGATCCCTTTGCCCGATGGGAAGCCGGGCGCGATCTGGCGCTGTCCGCTCTGACCGCTCTGGCACAGGGCCGTGACGGCGGCGAGGATTATGTTGCCGCCATCGGGCAGCTTGCCGGGGACGATCAGGCCGATCCCGCCTTCCGCGCCCTGTGTCTGAACCTGCCTGGCGAAGAGGAAATCGCCACCCGGCTGACAGCTTCTGGCGTGACGCCGGACCCCGATGCCATCCACGCCGCGCGCGAGGATCTGGCCCGCCGCATGGCAGAGGCTCATACCGATCTGCTGGCGGGTCTCTATGACAGCATGGTTGTCAAGGGCCCCTATTCACCGGATTCCGATTCTGCCGCCAGGCGCGCCCTGCGCATTGCCGCATTGGGGCTGCTGAACCGTATCGACGGCGGAGACCGCGCCGAGGTCCTCTTCGGCATCGCCGGCAACATGACCGAACGCATGGCCGCGCTGTCCTGCCTGATCCGGCGCGGACGCGGTCAGGCCGCTTTGACCGCCATGGCCGATCAGTTCGCTGACAACCGTCTGGTAATGGACAAATGGTTCGCGGTGCAGCCCATGGCCGCACCTCCGGCAGAGGCGGCGGCGATCGCGGCAAGACTGGCCCGCCGCCCCGATTTCGACTGGAAGAATCCCAATCGCTTCCGTTCCCTGCTGGGCGGGCTGGCCGCCAATCACGCCGGCTTCCATGCTGCCGATGGCAGCGGCTATGACTTTACCGCCGACTGGCTGATGAAGATGGACAAGGCCAACCCCCAGATTTCCGCACGCATGTCGACGGCCTTTGAGACCTGGCCCCGCTATGATGCGGGCCGTCGCGCCGCCGCGCTGGCGGCGCTGAACCGCATGGCGGAGATGGAGGGGATCAGCAGAAACCTGCGCGAAATGGTCTCAAGGATGATTGCCGCGGGTGACAAATAAACTTCACTTGTGATGCTGAAAAAGCCACGGCAGGATAACAGAATGAGTGAACATTCTGCCGATGCACGCGCGGATATGCGCGCCCGACTTGATCCGCTGATTGCCGAGCGGGCGCCATGGCTTTTTTCAGGCAAACCCCATCATCGACTGGCCCGGCTGGCGATGATGGGACTGCTGCAATACCCGCGCACGATCCGGCTGGGGGCCGAACTGCGCGATCAGCCTGTCCCGGAAATCATGCGCCGCATGTCCCAGCTGATCGTGCGCGATCTGCTGGTCGACGGGATGGAGCATATTCCCGCCCGCGGTCCGGCGCTGATCGTGGCCAACCATCCGACCGGCATTGCCGACGGGATCTTTCTGAACGCGATGCTTTCGCCGTTGCGCGACGATCTTTTCATCTTTGCCAATCACGACATGATCCGGGTCCTGCCGCAAATGCAGGATCTGATCGCGCCGGTGGAATGGCGGCTGGAAAAGCGCAGCCATGCCAAGACCCGCGCCACCATGGATTACACCCGCCGCGCGCTTGAGGCCGGACGAATAGGGCTGATCTTTCCTTCGGGGCGTCTGGCCAAGCGGCGCGGCCTGTCCCTGCATGAACGTCCATGGATGGCCAGCGCCGCGATGATTGCGCGCAAGTTCGACGTGCCGGTCATTCCGCTGCGGATCCGGGCCAGAAACTCGGTGCTGTTCTATCTGCTGGATGCGCTGCATCCGACCTTGCGCGATGTCACCCTGTTCAACGAGGTCCTGAACAAGCCCCGGCAATCCTATCGCGTCACCATCGGCGGACCGATCGACCCAGGCCTGTTGCCCAAGAACAGCGAAGAGGCGATCGCCATCCTGCGTGACGCGGTGCTTTCCCTTCCGCCGCCCGGTGCAAATGCGGCGCGACTGATGCAGGACGGTCGTGGAAACAGGCTGCTGCGCGTCGCACGGCACGTCGCACAACGGGGCAGCGCCTAAAGCACCATATCGTCGCGATGGATGACCGCGGCACGGCCTGCATAGCCCAGGATCGTCTCGATCCGCGCCGAATGATGGCCCGCGATACGGCGGATTTCTTCGGCCGTATAGCGCGTCAATCCGCTGGCCAGCGACTGCCCTTCGGGGCCGGTGATGGTGATCGGCTCACCCCGTCCGAAATCCCCCGTCACGCCCAGAACCCCCGCCGGCAGCAGCGATTTCCCGCGCTGCAAGGCCTCCATCGCACCCATGTCTATGATCAGCGAGCCCCTGGGCTTCATTGCCGCAATCCAGCGTTTGCGCGCGGCCTGCGGATCACCCTCGGGCAGGAACCAGCTAGAGCGGGCACCTGCGACAACCGCGGACAGCGGGCGTTGGACCGAGCCTTCGGCGATGGCCATCGCACAACCGCCCGAGACCGCAGTGCGGGCTGCCATCAACTTGGTCTTCATGCCGCCCCTGGACAGGCCGGAAACGGGATCACCGCCCATGGCCTCGATTTCCGGGGTCAGATGCTCGATCACCGGCAGATGGCGTGCGCCTGGGTCGGTCTTGGGGTTGGCGGTATACAACCCGTCAACATCGGAGAGCAGCAGCAATTGATCCGCGCCACAGGTCACCGCGATCTGGGCGGCCAGACGGTCGTTGTCCCCAAATCTGATTTCGTCGGTCGCAACCGTGTCGTTTTCGTTGACGATTGGTACGACGCCCAGCGAAAGCAGCGTTTGCAGGGTCGCCCGGCTGTTCAGATAGCGGCGGCGGTTGCTGCTGTCTTCCAGCGTCAGCAGGATCTGCGCGGTCTTGACGCCATGCGGGGTCAATGCCTCCTCATAGGCACGGGCAAGACGGATCTGTCCGACGGCGGCGGCAGCCTGGGCCTGTTCCAGCGGCAACGCCCCCTCGGAAAGGCCAAGCACGCGGCGGCCAAGCGCGATCGAACCAGAGGAAACCAGAACCACGTCGCAGCCCTTGCGCCGCCAGTCGGCAACATCGTCACACAGGCCGCGCAACCATTCGCTGCGCAGCCCGTCCGGCCCGACCAGCAGGGCCGAGCCGATCTTGATGACCAGACGTTTCGCCGAATTCAGGGAAGGTGCTATGGCTGCCATGGCGTGTCGGATTCTTCTTTGACGATCTGACGGGTGGGCGCAATCTCGGCCCACAGGGCGCGCAGCACTTCGGGCACCCCCTGCTGGGCGACGCCCGACATCAGATAGACCGGCTGACCAAGTTCGGCCTCAAGTTCGCCACGGCGCTCTTCGAGCGTTTCGGGGTCCAGAGCGTCGATCTTGTTCAGCGCCGTAACGCGCGGCTTTTCCATCAGAACCGGCGAATAGGCCTGCAACTCGGTCAGGACCGTGCGGGCATCCTCGGCAACGGTTTCCGACGTGCCATCGACCAGATGCAGCAGCACCGAACAACGCTCGACATGGCCCAGGAAACGGTCTCCGATACCGCGCCCCTCGCTGGCACCTTCGATCAGGCCCGGGATATCGGCCACGACGAACTCACGACCATCGATCCCCACGACGCCCAGGTTGGGATGCAGCGTGGTAAAGGGATAGTCGGCGATCTTGGGTCGGGCATTTGAAACCGCCGCAAGGAATGTCGACTTGCCCGCATTCGGCAGCCCCACAAGCCCGGCGTCGGCGATCAGCTTCAGGCGCAGGTAGATCGTGCGTTCGACTCCCTCCTGCCCCGGATTGGCATTGCGCGGCGCGCGGTTGGTCGAGGATTTGAAATGCAGATTGCCCCAGCCGCCATTGCCCCCCTTGGCCAGCAGCACGCGCTGCCCGACCTCGGTCAGATCGGCGATGACCGTCTCTTCGTCCTCTTCAAGGATCTCGGTCCCCACCGGGACGCGCAGGACGATATCATCGCCCGATTTGCCGGTCATCTGACTGCCCATACCGTGCTGGCCGGACTTGGCAAAGAAATGCTGCTGATAGCGGAAATCGATCAGCGTGTTCAGCCCTTCGACCGCTTCGGCCCAGACATCGCCACCGCGACCGCCGTCACCGCCATCGGGTCCACCATATTCAATGAACTTCTCGCGCCGGAACGACACGCAGCCCGCGCCCCCTCCGCCCGAGCGGATATAGACTTTGGCGAGATCGAGAAATTTCATCGTGCTGGCTCCTTTGCGGCACGCGATACGCGCCTCAGCGGTTTCACGCAAGGGGCGCGAACGGCGCAATCAGAACTTGCCCGGATTTACCCGGCGGCAAAAGGTCGGTCCTGTCGCTGCCATGCAGCGATTTTTCGCGCGACGGTCATACAGCCTTCGGGGGCAGCTGCGGCATCTGTCCGCCCGCTGTCGGCATGGTAACTGCAAAAGCGCCAAGGAAATAGCCACGACGTCACCCGGCAGGCCTTTTCCCGTGCCCCTCGCGTTCCTAGATAGACGGGACAGGAGGTCACAGCATGATCCGCTTTGACAACAGTTACGCCCGTCTGCCGAACGAGTTTTATGCCCGAGTCGCGCCGACCCCCGTCGCCAGCCCGCGCCTGCTGGCCCTGAATACGGATGTGGCCAGGCGTCTGGGGCTGTCACCGGAATGGCTGCGATCCTCTGCAGGTGTCGAGGTTCTGGCGGGCAACCGCGTGCCCGAAGGGGCCGAGCCATTGGCCCAAGCCTATGCCGGCCATCAGTTCGGCGGCTTCGTTCCTCAATTGGGTGATGGACGTGCCGTGCTGCTGGGCGAAGTGATTGCCCCTGATGGCGCGCGCTTTGACATCCAGTTGAAAGGCAGCGGCCAGACGCCGTTTTCGCGCCGCGGCGATGGGCGTGCCTGGATGGGGCCGGTTCTGCGCGAATATATCGTCAGCGAATTCATGGCCGCCATGGGCGTGCCGACCACCCGCGCCCTGGCCGCCGTGGCCACGGGCGAAACCGTCTGGCGCGAACACGGCCTGCCCGGCGCAGTGCTGACCCGCGTTGCAGCCAGCCATATCCGCGTCGGCACATTCCAGTATTTCGCCGTGCGCGGACAGGATAAGGCCCTTGCCGCCCTGACTGATCACGTGATCTCGCGCCATTACCCAACTGCCGATGGACCCCTGTCCTTCCTGGAGCAGGTGGTTGCGCGTCAGGCAGAAACAGTCGCGCAATGGATGGCACTTGGCTTCATTCACGGGGTGATGAACACCGACAACATGGCCGTATCGGGCGAAACCATCGACTACGGGCCCTGTGCCTTCATGGATGTCTATCATCCGGACACGGTATTTTCCTCGATCGACCGCGCCGGGCGCTATGCCTGGGCGCAACAACCGCAAATGGCGGTCTGGAACCTTGCGCAGCTGGCGACCTGCCTGATCCCCCTGATGGGCGAACGCGACACCGCCATCGAACTTGCGACCAAGGCGGTTCACGGTTTCGCGCCACTCTATCAGGACGCCTGGCTGCGCCGGTTCGGGGCGAAGCTGGGCCTGACGGGAAAAGCGGAGACGCAACCCTTGGTTGAAGATCTTCTTTCACTGATGGCGCGGCAACGGGCAGATTTCACGCGCGTCTTCGCGGGGCTGGCTGATGGATCGGCGCGGTTCGAATTTTCCGACCCGGCGCCATTTGACGACTGGACCCGCCGCTGGCAGGCGCATAGTCCGGACACAAATGTGATGAAGCATGCGAATCCGACAAGAATTCCGCGCAACCATCGCATTGAAGAGGTGATCGCCGCGGCAGTTGCCGACGATCTTGCTCCGTTCGAACGGCTTTTCGCGGCGGTCACCCATCCCCACGACAACCGCACCGAATGGGATGATCTGGCCGCAGCGCCACAACCACAGGAGGTGGTGCAGCAGACTTTCTGCGGCACCTGACCCCCTCTGCCTGCAGCGACCCACTTGCAGCGCCGCAGACGAGGGCTATTCTGTGTGCAACCGCAACTGCGCAACCGGATGACAGGGACGCAAGTGCTCAGACTGGCCAGCTACAATCTTCACAAGTGCCGGGGCATGACAGGCCCCCATGCGCCCGAGCGCAATCTGGCCGTCATCCGCGATCTCGGCCCGGATATCATAGCCCTGCAAGAGGTCGATTTCCGCTTTGGTGCCCGACCCGAGGCCCTGCCGCGCAGCCTGATCAAACGCGAGACCGGCCTTGTCCCACTGGAGATTTCCGGACGGACAGGCACCCAATCCCTCGGCTGGCATGGCCAGACATTGTTGCTGCGCCCCGACCTGGCGCAGGACGCGGTGGTGCGCCGCCTGCCCCTTCCCGGTCTGGAACCGCGCGGTGCCGTTGCCATACGCCTGCCCGGGCTGACCGTGATCGGCATGCACCTGGGGCTGGCAAGATCGTCGCGGCGCGCGCAACTGGCCCGCATTGCGGCACAGGCGGCACGCATCTCGGAAGATCACATCGTGATGATGGGCGATTTCAACGAATGGCGCGATGATCGCGGGCTGGAATCGCTCAGCCAATATCGGATCATCACGCCGGGCCCATCATATCCCGCACCAATGCCGCAGCTTGCGCTGGACCGTATCGTGATGTCGCGCGATCTGACCCTTTTGCGGTCGGGGGTCTATGGCGAGGATCTGGCGCGCAGGGCATCGGACCACCTGCCGATCTGGGCCGAAATCTCCTTGCCATGAATTTGGCGCTTTTTACTTGTCCCTGCGGCAAGTATGAACACGGCAACATAGACCAATGGAGAGAGGCCCATGACCGCCATCATCGACATTTTCGCCCGTGAAATCCTTGACAGCCGTGGCAACCCGACCGTCGAGGTTGATGTGACGCTGGAAGACGGCACCATGGGTCGCGCCGCCGTTCCCTCGGGAGCCTCGACCGGCGCACATGAAGCCGTGGAGAAACGCGACGGCGACAAATCCCGCTATATGGGCAAGGGCGTGCTGGAAGCCGTTGCCGCGGTCAATGGCGAGATCGCCGAGAACCTGATCGGCGAGGATGTGACCGAACAGCGCGCCATCGACGCGCTGATGATCGATCTGGACGGCACGCCGAACAAATCGCGTCTTGGGGCAAATGCCATTCTGGGCGTCTCGCTGGCCGTGGCCAAAGCCGCCGCAGAGGCCTGTGCCCAGCCGCTGTATCGCTATGTCGGCGGCACCGCCGCCCGTGTTCTGCCGGTGCCGATGATGAACATCATCAATGGCGGCGAACATGCCGACAACCCGATCGACATCCAGGAATTCATGATCATGCCGGTCAGCGCGGAAAACATCCGTGAAGCCGTGCGCATGGGTTCGGAAGTGTTCCACACACTGAAAAAGGAACTGTCCGCAGCCGGCCTGTCCACGGGCATCGGCGATGAGGGCGGTTTCGCGCCCAATCTGTCCAGCACCCGTGATGCGCTGGATTTCATCCTGAAAGCAGTCGAAAAAGCCGGCTACAAACCCGGTGACGACATCATGCTGGCGCTGGACTGCGCATCGACCGAGTATTTCCGCGACGGCAAATACGAAATGAAGGGCGAAGGAAAATCCCTGACCCCCGCCGAGAATGTCGATTACCTTGCCGCGCTTTGCGCCGATTACCCGATCCTTTCGATCGAGGATGGTTGTGCCGAGGACGATTGGGACGGCTGGAAACTGCTGACCGAGAAACTGGGCGCCAAGGTGCAACTGGTCGGCGACGATCTCTTCGTGACAAACCCGGTTCGCCTTGCCGATGGCATCGCCAAGGGTTGCGGCAACAGCCTGTTGGTCAAGGTCAACCAGATCGGCACGCTGTCGGAAACTCTGGACGCCGTGCGCATGGCTGACCGCGCCGGCTTCACCAGCGTCATGTCCCACCGCTCGGGCGAGACCGAAGATGCGACCATCGCCGACCTGGCCGTGGCCACCAACTGCGGCCAGATCAAGACCGGTTCGCTGGCCCGTTCGGACCGGCTGGCAAAATACAACCAGCTGATCCGCATCGAGGAAATGCTGGGCGAGACCGCCGAATACGCCGGCCGCTCGATCCTGCGCTGACGAAACCGCCCCGCCTGTCCGAATGCGACGGGCGGGGCATTTCCATATTTCCGGCAACAGCCTGAACCCCGCATCCGGCTGACGTTGGGGAAAGCGTTGGAATCGTGAAATATTGCCTGATTGCCCCCCTCGACAGGTGCAAGTTACTGGCTAAACTGCTGCTTCATACAGGGCGGGACTTCGTCGGGGCGTTCGCTCCACCCGACCCATGTGGAGGAGAATACATGAAGAAATCCAAGTCTCTGGACCGGCGCTCATTCCTGACGCGCGCCTCGGTTGGCGGTGCGGCCGCAGCGGCGGGCACCACGCTTGCCGCCCCTGCCATTGCGCAGGAAATGCCCTCGATCAACTGGCGGATGGCCTCGTCCTTCCCGACCTCGCTGGATACGATCTATGGCGGCGGCCCCGAACTGGCCAAACGCCTGGAAGAGGCGACCGACGGCAAGTTCAAGATCCAGGTCTTCGCCGCGGGCGAGCTGGTCCCCGGTCTGGACGCCATCAATGCGACCACCGATGGCACCGTCGAATGCGCGCATTCGGTCGGCTATTACAACTGGGGCAAGGATCCGGCCTTTGCCTGTGGTGCCGATCTGCCCTTTACCTTCTCGGGACGTGCCAAGGCCGCCTACAACTATCACGGCGGCGGGCTGGAGAAATACAACCAGTTCCTCGAGCAATATGACCTGATCAGCTTCCCCGGCGGCAATACCGGCACCCAGATGGGTGGTTGGTATCGCAAGGAGATCAACACCCTTGCCGACCTGCAGGGGCTGAAAATGCGCATCGCCGGACTGGCAGGCCGCGTTGTCAGCAAGCTTGGCGTCGTGCCCCAGCAGATTGCCGGCGGCGATATCTATGCCTCGCTGGAAAAAGGCACGATCGACGCCACGGAATGGGTCGGCCCCTATGACGACAGCAAGCTGGGCTTCCAGAAAGTTGCGCCCTATTACTACTATCCCGGTTTCTGGGAGGGTGGCCCGACGGTCAGCTTCTTCTTCAACAAGGCGCAGTGGGACCAGCTGCCTGACAACTACAAGTCTCTGGTGCGCAGTTGCGCGCAGGCCACCGACCAGAACATGCTGGCCAAATATGACAGCAAGAACCCGGCAGCACTGAAAGAACTGGTTGCATCGGGCGCAAAGCTTCGCCCCTTCAGCGAGGAAATCCTGACGGCTGCCTTCGAGGCCGCGAATGAAGTCTATGCCGAGTTGTCTGCCGAGAATGAATGGTTCAAGACGCAGTATGAGGCCATGCTGCAATTCCGCGATGACTGGTATCTCTATGCCCAGACCTCGGAATACACCTTCGATACATTCATGATGATCCAGCAGCGCAACGGCAAGCTGGCCCCATAAGCGTCTTGCCTCTGCAAAAGGAAACCGCCGCAGATTTCTGCGGCGGTTTTCTTGTCGAATATCGGCCAGACAGCCTAATTGTCCCCCAACCCGGGCGGTGGCGAACCGAAGCCCATGCCGCTGCCCAGCCCCCCATCGGGCCTTGCAGCCTCATCCGCGCCATCCGTGCCACCCCCGAAATCAGGAGCGCCATCCAGCCCGCCAGGACCGCCCTCGTCCGATGAGCCGCCGAAGGGCGAGCCGCCCAGACCGCCAAGGCTGCCGAAACCACCTGACGCACCGCCCGAACCAAGGCCGCCAGATGGTATCTCGATCTTGATGTCGGATGTGTCCACGATCGGACCTTTGTAATGCATGACCATTCGGGGGAAGATGATGACCATGGCGATCATCAGCACCTGCAGGATCACGAAGGGGATCGTCCCGCGATAGATCTGCGCGGTGGTGATCGCATCCATTTCCAGACCGGTGATCTTGTCCTTGTATGGCTTTTGTGGCGCCACGGATCGCAGATAGAACAACGCAAAACCCACCGGCGGCGTCAGGAACGATGTCTGCATTGTCACCGCAAGAATGACCCCGAACCAGACCAGATCGATTTCCAGCGCGTTCGCAGCCGGGATCAGCAGCGGCACGATGACGAAGGCCAGTTCGAAAAAGTCGAGGAAGAAGGCCAGGAAAAAGATGATGCCGCAGGTCGCGATCAGGAAGCCGTATCTGCCACCCGGCAGGGCCGTCAGCAGATCCTTGACCCAGATATGGCCGTTGATCGAGTAATAGGTCAGCGAAAACACCGTTGCGCCAATCAGGATGAACATCACGAAGGATGACAGCCGTGCCGTCGCCAGCAGCGCCTGATTGATGACACCATAGCTGAGCCGCTTCTTCATCCAGGCCAGCACCAGCGCCCCGACTGCGCCCATCGCGCCCCCCTCGGTCGGGGTCGCAATGCCAAGGAAGATCGTGCCCAGCACCAGAAAGACCAGCGCCAGCGGCGGGATCATCACCAGGATGACCTCTCGCGCCATGGGCGACAGCAGGCCCGTTCCCAGCGCACGGTCCACGATGGCCAGCAGGAACAACGCACCCACCGCAACCGTGGCACCCCAGATGCCCGCATCTGCGCCCGCATGGGGCCGCAACACATGAGCCGCCAGGAAATACAGGCCAATCGCCGCCGCAAAGGACAGGATCAGCGACCAGCCACCATTGCCAAGCTGGCGCGCCTCGGGGGGCAGCGCCGGCATCGACGACGGGCGAATGAAGGACAGGACGGCCGCATAGACAATATATATTCCCGTCAGTGCCAGGGCCGGCACCATCGCCGCCTTGTACATGTCACCGACCGAGCGCCCCAACTGATCCGCCAGGACGATCAGCACCAGAGAGGGCGGCAGGATCTGGGCCAATGTCCCCGATGCGGCGATCACGCCGCAGGACAGGCGCTTGTCATATCCATAGCGCATCATGATCGGCAGCGAGATCAGCCCCATCGAGATGACCGAGGCCGCCACAACGCCCGTGGTCGCCGCCAGCAGGGCCCCGACAAGGATCACCGCAAAGGCCAGCCCGCCGCGCACCGGACCAAAGAGCTGGCCAATCGTGTCCAGCAGATCCTCGGCCATGCGCGATCGTTCCAGCACGATCCCCATGAAGGTAAAGAAGGGGATGGCCAGCAAGGTATCGTTGCGCATTACCCCGAAAACCCGATCCCGCAAGGCCCCCAACAGGTTCCAGCCAAGATTGACCTGATCGCTATAGGGGGTCAGGAATACGCCGATGAAAAAGAACAGCAGGCCGTTGGCGGCCAATGCAAAGGCGATCGGATAGCCGATCAGCAGAAAGGCGACCATCGACAAGAACATGATGGGCGCAAGGTTGTGGGCAATAATGTCGATCACGCGCGATCCTTTCCGCCAGCCGGGTCGTCGTCTTCAATGACCATCACGCCAGCTTCTCGGATCGCGGCCTCATGCGACGAAAAGGGCGCATGAACATCCTCGATCCGCCCGGTCATGACAGCGATCTTCTTGATCACTTCCGAAATCCCCTGCACCAGCAGCAGGCAGAAGCCCACCAGCAGGATCGCCTTGGCGGGCCAGATCAGCAATCCGCCCGCATTCATCGAGATTTCATGTGTGCGCAGCGATGTCATCATCGAAGGAAAGACCAGCCAGACCATCAGCAATACGAAGGGAATCAGGAAAAACACCGTTCCCAGCAGGTCGATCCAGTGCTGCGTGCGTCGCGACCAGCGGCCATAGATGATGTCGATGCGGATATGTTCGTTTTCCAGCAATGTATAAGCTGCGGCCAGCATGAAGGCACCGCCATAGAGATACCATTGCAGCTCCAGCCATGCGTTGGATGAAATACTGAACATCTTGCGAATGATCGCATTGATGGCACTGACAAAGACGGCCAGCAGGATCAGCCAGGACGCATTGCGACCGATCAATGTGTTAACGCGGTCAATCCCGCGTGACAGGGCAAGCAGCCCTTCCATAGTCAACCTCCCTCGGTCTTTCTCCGCCTCCGCAGACCGCCTGTGCCGGCGGAACGTCTGAAGTTCCCAGCTATGCGCGAAGCGGCGATACCGGTCAAGAAAATCAGCCCTGTCCTAACTGCCTGACACAAGGGCAAAGACACAAAGGACCGTCGTCTCGACCAGAACCGAGACAGAGCCCAGCACGTCACCGGTCTGACCGCCCAATCTGATCCGCGCCTGACGGATGACCCCGCTCAACATGGCAAGCCCGGCAAGCATGGCCAGTATCGCGCCATCTCCGACCATCAGCAAGGCGACCAGCGCGAAGGCAAATGACAAGATCACCACGCGCCAGCCGGGCCGTCCGGCGCCACGGCCCAGACCGTCCTCACGTGCAGGCAGAAGAGATGCCATGGTGATAACCACGGCCGCACGCCCGCAAACCGCCGCAGCAATCAGCGGCATGGGACCGGCGATGGCCGCCAGCGCGGCAAGACGCAGCCCCGATGACAGGATCAATGCCATGACACCATAACTGCCAATCCGCGAATCGCGCATGATCTCCAGACGGCCGTCGCGATCCTTTCCACCGGCAGAATCTGCGAAATCAGCCAGACCGTCCTCATGCAGGGCCCCGGTCAGCAGAACCGACAGGGCCAGCGACAGGGCCGCCAGCAGAAGGGGTGGACCGTCGAACATCAGCGGCAACCCCGCCAAAAGGCCGATCAGCCCTCCGACAAGCGGAAAGGCCCAGACACTGTCGAGCAGCGCCAATTCTCGTGCAGGCAGGAACCGCCCCAGCGGCAGACGGGTCAGAAAGACCGTCGCCAGCAGGAATTGCTGCACCCTAGCCAATGCCGGCCTCGGCGAAGGTCGCCATCCCGTTGTGACATGACAATGCGCCGCGCAGGATCATCAGCGCCATGGCTGCACCGCTTCCCTCGCCCAGACGCATGTCCAGCGACAGGATCGGGCGCATTTTCAGCCCCGCCATCAGGCGCTGATAGCCGGGCTCGGCGCTTTCATGGCCCAGCAGGCAATGCGACAATGCCTCGGGGTCGTCACGCGTCAGGACAGCAGCCGCCGCCGAGCAGATGAACCCGTCCAGAAGAACCGGGATACCCAGTTCCCGCGCCCTCAGGACAGCCCCACAGATCGCTGCCTGTTCGCGCCCGCCGAAAGCCGCCAGCGTTTCGCGGGCAGTGTCAGGCTTGTGGCGGGCCAGCCCCTCGGCCACCACGCGACGTTTGCGGGCCAGCATCTCTCCGGCAGCACCGGCACCGGGCCCGACCCAATCCCCGGCCTCGCCGCCAAAGACAGATGCCGCCAGCGCGGCTGCGACCGTCGAATTGCCGATGCCCATTTCACCAAGCAGGATCAGGTCGCTATCGGGGCTGACAGCATCAGCACCGCAGGCCATGGCTTCGTGAACCTCCTGCGCGCTCATGGCGTTGCCCTGTGTAAAATCGCCCGTGGCTCGGTCAAGTTCCAGCGGCATCACCGTCAGATCGGCCCCGGCGGCTGCGCAAATCTGGTTGATCGCCGCGCCACCATTGCGGAAATTCTGCACCATCTGTGCGGTAACCGAGGTCGGAAAGGGGCTGACCCCCTGCGCCATGACCCCATGATTGCCTGCAAAGATCAGCGCCTGCACCTGGTCCAGCCGCGGGCTCACCCGCCCCTGCCATCCGGCCAGGAATATCGCCAGTTCCTCCAGACGCCCCAGCGCCCCCCGAGGTTTGGTCAGGCTGTCCTGCCTTGCACGGGCTGCCTGCGCGCTGGCTTGATCAAATTTCTTCATCGATATTCTCCCGCATGGGCTTCAGCCGAAGAGGCTGGCCGCTGACCGCCATCCACACCTCATGCGCTATTTCGGCCACCGCCTGATTCATCCAGCCATGCTGGTCGCGAAAGGCCCGCGCCATGGCATTGTCAGGCACGATCCCCTGCCCCAGCTCATTGGTGACAAGGACAACGGGACAGGACTGCTGACGCAACGTCGTGACCAATTCGCGGATATCCGCTGCACCTTGGCAATTCGCCAGCCAGAGGGTCAGGCAATCGACCAGCCGCACCCCTTTGCCATCCGATCCCCGCAACGCCCGGCACAGGTCCGTCGGCTCTTCGATACACGACCAGGAATCGCCCCTACGATATTGATGTGCATGGATTCTTTCACGCATCTCATCATCGCGCGGCTCGGCGGTGGCGATATAGGTCCAAGGCCGGGAATAGCGCGCCACAAGCCGCTCGGCCAAGGCCGATTTTCCCGACCGTGCGCCCCCGGTCACAAGTATGATCCGTCCAGATTCCGTCATGGGCCATATCTGTTCCACAGCGCTCGCGCGGATGGAAGCCGCAAATCGGCTTTACCATCCCAACTGTTTGATTAATCTTTGTGCATTCCGGAAAAGGACCGGCTACATCCCACAACCCCGAGGAGGTTTTCATGACAAAGCTGTTCGCAACGACGGCATTGGTCGCGGCGCTTGCCCTGCCGGCCTATGCCGTGCAGCCCGCAGAAGGCGAAACGCTGGCCGAGAACCAGACCTATACCTTCTGGCTGCTGGACGCGATCAAATCGCTGGACCCGGCCAAGAACACCGATGTCGAGGGCTCGGACGTGCTGCGCTCACTGTTCGAGGGGCTGATGAACGAGGACGCCAGGGGTGCTATGATCCCCGGAGTCGCCGAAAGCTATGACATCAGCGACGACAAGCTGACCTATACCTTTCACCTGCGCGACGCCAAATGGTCCAATGGCGATCCCGTGACCGCCGGCGATTTCGTCTATGCCTGGCGCCGCGTCGTGAACCCCGAAACCGCCTCGGAATACGCATGGTTCATCGAGTTGATGAACGTGGTGAACGCCACCGAAATCGTCAAGGGCGAGCTTGCGCCCGAAGAACTGGGCATCAAGGCGATCGACGACAGGACACTGGAAGTCACGCTGACCACGCCGACGCCCTATTTCGTCAAGACGCTGTCGCATCCGACGACCTTTCCCGTGCCGCAACAGGTCATCGAGGCCGAGGGGGACGCATGGACCCAGCCGGGCAAGCTGGTGGGCAATGGTGCCTTCACGCTGGCCAGCCACAATCTGGGCGTCGACATCACGCTGACGAAGAACCCCGGATACTGGGATGCCGACAATGTGCTGATGGAAACCGTCAGAGGCGTCACCGTCAATGACAACAATGTCGCCCTGACCCGCTATCAGGCAGGAGAGCTGGACCGCGTGCAGATCCCTGCCGGACAATATCCGCGCCTCAAAGAGGAATATCCCGACGAGGCCGTGTCGATCCCCTATGCCTGCTCATATGCCTATGTCTACAATCTTTCAGACAAGGGCCCCGAGGCGCTGAAGGATGTCCGCGTGCGCAAGGCGCTGTCACTGGCGCTGAACCGCGACATCATCGTCAACAACGTGCTGCAGGGCGGCCAGAAGCCCGCCACCACCTGGACCCATTGGGCCATCGAAGGCTTCGAGCAACCCGAAACCGAACTGGCCACGCTGAGTCAGGAGGAAAAGACTGCCCGCGCCAAGGAACTGCTGACCGAGGCCGGATACGGGCCGGACAATCCGGTCGAGGTGACGCTGCAATACAACACCGATGAAAGCCACAAGAAGCTGGCCATTGCCGCGCAGCAGTTCTGGAAACCGCTTGGCGTCAATGTCACGCTGAACAATGTCGAATGGAAGGTGCATACCGACCGCATGCAGAATCAGGATTTCGACATCGCGCGCTATGCCTGGTGCGGCGATTACAACGAGGCATCGACCTTCCTCGACTGGTTCCGCACCGATGGCTATAACAGCGGCAAATGGTCGAACGCCGAATATGACAAGCTGATGGCCGATTCCAAGACGGCGGATGACACGACCCCGCTTTACACGCGCGCCGAGGAAATCCTGGCCGAGGAAGTTCCGGCGGCCTTTGTCTACCACTATGCCAAGGTCGACATGATCAACCCCCATATCAAGGGACTTCCCACCGAGAACGTCCTGAATACGTGGTATGCAAAAGATCTGTATCGTCTGGCAGACTGACGACAGTTAAAGAACCCAGGATGCCGGAAGGGGTGATCCCCTTCCGGCTGCTTTTCTCAATTCCGACCTTTCCTTCGCAGGGAGGCTGCACGCGATGTTCGCATATGTCATGCGACGACTGGCGGTGGCGATACCGACGCTGTTGCTGCTGATCGTCTTTTCCTTCGTCCTGATGCATCTGGCCCCGGGCGGGCCATTCACGCAGGAACGCGCATTGCCCCCACAGGTGATCGCCAATCTGAACGCCAAATACGGGTTGGATGAACCCCTGTGGCGCCAGATCATCAATTACATCTATGGCATTGTCGTGCATTTCGACTTTGGCCCCAGTTTCGTCTATCCCGACCGGACCGTGAACGAGCTGATCGCCGCCGGCTTTCCCGTGACCCTGACCTATGGAACCCTGTCCTTCATCGCGGCAGTGGTCCTGGGGGTGGCGCTGGGTGTCGTTGCGGCCATCTGGCACAACACCTGGCTGGATTATCTGGCGGTGGGCATCTCGATCGGTGCGCAGGTCCTGCCGAATTTCGTCATGGCGCCGATCCTGGTGCTGATCTTCACGCTCTGGTATCGTATCCTGCCCGGCGGCGGGTGGAGCTTTACCGACCCCTCGTTCTGGATCATGCCGGTGATCGCCCTGGCGACCAGCTATATGGCCTCGATCGCGCGCATCACCCGCTCTGCCATGCTCGAGGTTCTGGGCAGCAACCACATCCGCACCGCCCGCGCCAAGGGGATGCCCGAATATCGCGTCATCCTGCGTCATGCATTGAAACCCGCCATGCTGCCGGTGATCAGCTATCTGGGACCGGTTTTCGTGTCGATGATCACCGGTTCGGTGGTGATCGACATCTATTTTTCGACCGGCGGCATCGGCAAGGCCTTTGTGGATAGCGCGCTGAACCGCGACTATGCGGTGATGATGGGGGTGACGATCCTTGTCGGGGCGCTGACCATTCTTTTCAATCTTATCGTCGATATCCTCTATGCGTGGATCGACCCGAAGATCAGGTATTGACCCATGGTCATCGAACAGGAAAAAATGCGGTCTCTGGCCGCGCGCATGGCCGAGGACGAGGTCAAGGGCCGCAGCCCCTGGGCCGATGCGCGCAAGCGCTTTCTGCGCAACAAGGCGGCCATGACCGGGCTGGTCATTCTGATCCTTGTGGCGCTGTTTGCCTTGCTGGGCAATCAGTTCGCGGCATGGTCGAACGAAGAGCTGGACTTTACCGTGATGGGCCAGGTCGCAACCCTTGGCGCACCCTCGCTGGAAAACGGCCATTATTTCGGCACTGATGATCTGGGCCGCGATCTCTTTGCCCGCACCGTGCAGGGCACGCAGATCAGCCTGATGGTCGGCATTGTCGGCGCCGCCATCGCGGTGATCGTCGGCACGCTTTACGGCGCGACGGCGGGCTATGTCGGCGGGCGCACCGATCAGCTGATGATGCGGGCGGTCGATATCCTGATGTCGATCCCCTACATGTTCGTGCTGATCCTGCTGCTGGTGATGTTCGGGCGGTCGATCGCGATGCTGTTCCTGGGCATCGGGCTGATCTCGTGGCTGGACATGTCGCGAATCGTCCGCGGCCAGACCCTGTCGCTGAAGAACCGCGAGTTCATCGAGGCCGCGCGCGCCACCGGCGTACCTTCGTGGAAGATCATCCTGCGTCATATCGTGCCCAATCTTCTGGGCGTGGTCGCCGTCTATGCCACGCTGCTGGTGCCACTGATGATCCTGACCGAAAGCTTCATCAGCTTTCTTGGTCTTGGCGTGCAGGAACCCCTGACCTCATGGGGGGCGCTGATTTCCGAAGGCGCGGGCACAATGAATTACGGCACGCTGTGGCAGCTTGCCTTCCCGCTGTTCTTCTTTGTCATCACGCTGTTCGGCTTTTTCTTCGTGGGCGATGGCCTGCGTGACGCCCTTGATCCGAAGGACCGCTGACATGGCCTTGCTTGAAATCGACAATCTTTCGGTCCGTTTTGCCACCAATGATGGCGAGGTTCAGGCCGTCAATCAGGTCACGCTTTCGGTCGAGGCCGGTGAAACGCTTGGCATCGTCGGAGAATCCGGCAGCGGCAAATCCCAGCTGTCCTTTGCGCTGATGGGGCTGTTGGCCAGAAATGGCCGGGCACTGGGCAGCGTGCGTCTGGACGGTGAAGAGATATTGAACGCCCCGCCCAGGGTGCTGAACCGCATTCGTGCCGAAAAGATCGCCATGATCTTCCAGGACCCGATGACCTCGCTGAACCCCTATATGCGGGTCGCCGACCAGATGGCCGAGGTTCTGACCCTGCACAAGGGCATCTCGAAACGGCAGGCCGTGGCGGAATCGGTGCAGATGCTGGACGCGGTCAAGATCCCCGATGCCAAGCGCCGGGTGCGGCTGTATCCGCATGAGTTCAGCGGCGGGATGCGCCAGCGGGTCATGATCGCCATGGCGCTGCTGTGTCACCCGCAATTGCTGATCGCCGATGAACCGACAACCGCGCTGGATGTGACCGTTCAGGCCCAGATCATGACCCTGCTGGCGGATCTGCAGCGCGACTTCGGCATGGCGATGATCCTGATCACCCATGATCTGGGCGTGGTCGCCGGATCATGCGAACGCGTCGCCGTCATGTATGGCGGGCGCATCCGCGAAGAAGGGCCGGTCGGAACGCTGTTTTCCGAACCCGCGCACCCCTATACGCAGGGACTGCTGCACGCCATTCCCCGCATCGACCAGAAGGGCGAGGAACTGGCCGCTATCCCTGGCTCTCCCCCCAATATGACACGCCCGCCCGCGGGATGTGCATTCGAGCCGCGCTGCCCCTATCGGCGCGAGGAATGTGCCACCCTGCCCCCGCCGCTGGAGCAATTTGCACCCGGACGCGCCCGCGCCTGTTTTGCCCCGCTGGAGGATGTCCTTGCCCGGCGCGAAACCGCGCCCCTGCCCGATGACGATGGCACGATGCCGGCGCCGCAACCCCAACAGGCCATGCCCCGCGCCGCCGTCGCCGGGGCAGCCATGGCCGCAACCCCCGGCAAGGTGGATGACCATGAGTAAGCCCCTGCTTGACGTGCATGATCTGCGCGTGACCTTTCAAATCCGTTCGCAAGGCGATCTTCCCTGGACCAGCCCGCGCCCGCTTCATGCGGTCAATGGCATCGATTTCACCCTCAACCCCGGCGAAACCCTGGGCGTCGTTGGGGAATCGGGATGCGGCAAATCCACGCTGGCACGGGCCCTGATCGGGCTGGCCCCGGCCACCGGGCGCGCCGAATGGATCGATGGCAAGGATCTGCTTGGCCTGTCGCCACGACAGATGATGCGCTATCGCAGCGACATCCAGATGGTCTTTCAGGACCCTCTGGCCAGTCTGAATCCGCGCATGACCGTGGGGCAGATCATTGCCGAGCCACTGAAGACCCATCATCCGGGCCTCTCCTCTGCCGAGGTCAAGGAACGCGTCAAGGCGATGATGGGCAAGGTCGGCCTGCTGCCCAATCAGATCAACCGCTATCCCCATGAATTCAGTGGCGGCCAGTGCCAGCGCATCGGCATTGCCCGCGCGCTGATCGTGGAGCCAAAGCTGATCATCTGCGACGAGCCGGTTTCGGCGCTGGATGTCTCGATTCAGGCTCAGGTCATCAATCTGCTGATCCGTCTGCAGCGCGAACTTGGGCTGGCGCTGGTCTTCATTGCCCATGACCTGTCCGTGGTCAAACATATCAGCGATCGGGTGATGGTGCTGTATCTGGGCAAGGTGATGGAGATCGCATCATCCGACGATCTCTATGCCGCGCCACAGCACCCCTATACACAGGCGCTGCTGTCGGCCGTTCCCGTCCCCGATCCGCAGCATGATCCGGCGACAAGCGTCGTGCCGCTCAGCGGGGATCTGCCTTCGCCGATGAGCCCGCCCTCGGGATGTGTCTTTCGTACCCGCTGCCCGCGCGCCCAGCCTCGATGCGCGGCAGAGGTGCCGGTTCTGGGCGGCGACGGCGATCACAAGTGCGCCTGCCATTTCCCCGGCCCGCTGACCGACGAGGAAATCGCCCGCGCCCGCGCTGCCGAGGCAGCCTGACATATGGCACGGCCCGACGCCCCCACCAGCTTTGCTGCACGTTGGGCGGCGCTGGCGAATCTGCCGCCCTTTCTGGCCATGGTCTGGGCGGCAAGCCCTTCTCTCACCATGGCCATGGTGGTGTTGCGCCTGTCGCGGGCGCTGCTGCCGGTGGCAATGCTGTGGATCGGCAAGCTGGTCATCGACGAGGTGGTGCGCCTGCTGGCGCTGGCGCAGCATCCCGACAGCCTGACCGCATGGTGGCACTCGGGACTGGCCGATCATCTCATATGGCTGATTTCGGCCGAACTGATCGTGGCGCTGGCCTCGGATGTCCTTGGCAGATTGGTCAGCTATACCGACAGCTTGCTGCAGGAAAAGCTGATCATATCGCTGTCGATCCGGTTGATGGATCATGCCGCCGATCTGGATCTGTCCAGTTTCGAGGACGCCGGATTTCAGGACCGGCTCGATCGCGCCCGCCGCCAGACGATGGGGCGGATTCCACTGGTCGGTCAGATCATGCAGCAATTGCAGGACAGCATCACCGTGGTCAGCTTTGGTGCCGGGCTGATCGCCTATAATCCCTGGCTGGTGCTGCTTCTGGCCGTTGCGCTGGTCCCGACCCTGATCGGGCAGATGCATTTCAATGCCGCGCTGTATGAGATGAACTGGCGTCGCGCGCCCGAGCGCCGCCAGCGTGATTATCTGCGCATGATCGGGGCCACCGCGGAAACCGCAAAAGAGGTCAAGATCTTCGGATTGAACCGCTTTCTGCGTGACCGCTATCTTGATCTGGCCGAACGTTTCCTTGCCGAGAACCGTGCGATCAGTCGCAGGCAGATGGTCGTGCTGTCCCTGCTGACCGGGATTGGCACACTGTGCTATTACGGTGCCTATCTGTGGATCATCGGCAATACGCTGACCGGGCAGTTGTCCCTGGGTGATCTGGCCTTCCTGTCGGGCAGCTTCCTGCGCCTGCGCGGGTTGATCGAAAGCATGCTGGGATCTTTCAGCAACATGGCATCTCAGGCCCTCTATCTGGACGATCTCTATCGCTTTCTCGAAGAGGAACCCGCGATTGCTTCCTCTGCAAAGCCGCTGGACGTGCCAATCCCCATCTCGCAGGGCATCACCTTCGAGAATGTCGGCTTTCGCTATCCGGGGTCCGAACGTTGGGCGGTTCGCGGCCTGTCGTTCCATCTGCGGGCGCATGAAACGGTTGCACTGGTCGGGGAAAACGGGGCTGGCAAGACAACCATCGTCAAGCTGCTGGCGCGACTGTATGAACCCACCGAAGGGCGCATCCTTCTGGATGGCCATGACCTGCGCGACTATGATCTGGACCAGCTGCGCGCGGCCATCGGCGTCATCTTCCAGGACTTTGTCCGCTATGCGATGACCGCCGCGGACAATATCGCCACGGGCCGCATCGAGAAACACGACGACCGCCTTCGCATCGAAGCCGCCGCCCGCCGTTCCCTTGCCGATCAGGTCATCGCAAGACTGCCGAACGGATATGACCAGATGGTCGGCAAACGTTTTGCCCGCGGGGTCGAGCTGTCTGGCGGTGAATGGCAAAAGCTGGCCATAGCACGGGCCTATATGCGCGACGCACAGGTTCTGGTTCTGGACGAGCCCACCGCCGCCCTTGATGCCCGCGCCGAATTCGAGGTTTTCCAGCGTTTCAAGGAACTTTCCTCGACACGAACCGCCCTGCTGATCTCGCATCGTTTCAGCAGCGTGCGCATGGCGAATCGGATCATCGTCCTGGAGAACGGCAAGGTCGAAGCAAGCGGCACCCATGAAGAGCTGATCGCCGCCAATGGTCGCTATCGCGAGCTGTTCGAACTGCAGGCGCAAGGCTATCGCTAGCCACCCTGCCCGCCGCGCCTTCTGTCATATGGAAGACGCGGCGGTATCCGGGGACGGCCTCAGCGTCAGGCAGCAACCAGTTTCACATCGTTCGCGATGTGTCGCTTCACCATTTTCCGGGCCATGCGACCCGCAACAGGGGTGCGCGCTGGAACGGGCCGAAAATCCCGTTCCTTCAGTTCAGGGAAAATCTCGAAAATCTCCGCCCGCGCAGCCGCATCTATGGATTCCCGCCCCCAATGCTCCGGCCCTGATGCGGATCGGGCGCATACAGCCCAAACCCCTCGTCACCCGGGTTGATCCCCGGAGGATTGGTCGGCTGGTTCCCGATATAGCCGAGCATTTCCTTGGTCACGTAAATGGTTTGTTCGATGGTCGGCATGACCACATCCTTTGAAAAACTGCGAAACGGAATCAAGAAACTCTCGATTGATATTTCCGATAAGTAGATGTTTAAACTTGTTTTTTATATCGCTTTTTTATTTTTATTCCGACCAAGGCCTGCCACACGCCGCTGCGCCGTCAGCCAGGGCCAGCAAATGGCAACAGTCGCGATCAGGCGCTCCGGCCCGATGTCACCGGTCGGTTCGGTGCCAGATGATCCCTTTCATGATGCATTCACAAAGCAAGAACATGCGACCCAGGCTAACCTATCCTTAAGGACAGAGTGACCCATGGGGCAGCTTGCGGCATAAGAGACATAACAACCGGACGGCGTGTGTTTCATGTTACGAGTTTTGTCGCCGGTTGTTCTCTTCATCTTGCTTCGGCAGCGTGAATGCGACTGGCGGGCCGACTCTTGCTGAGCCAGGCAGATATCTTGACAGTCATCTGATGCAATGTCGCTATTCGCGGCACATGCGGCGCTGCAGCAATGATTCCGGCAGCATCGCGATGTCTTGTGTTTCAGGAATATGGCCTTCGACATGGGAACCGCGGCAAAATGCTCTCGGCCCATATGCTTGCGCAAACCCTTGGCATCATCGGGGCGCAGGGTCTGCTTGCGCTGGGTGACGCTGGCAACGCCGCGCTGTTTATCGGGGCATCCATTCTCGTCTCGATTTCCTTCGCGCCGATCTTGCTGTCGGTCCAGCCCACTTCCTGGCAATCACCAGACAGGGCACCGGCATGCTGATCTGTTTCCGAAACCGCGCAAATCGCTGTCTCGCGCCATATATGTGATGACGGAACGGACAGTGTTGGACGGTGAGGACAGATAAAAGCCCGTGGAATGCCGCAGATTTCGCTTCAAGCGCCAGAGAACGGATTTTTCGTCAGCTTGCTGAAAGGAAAATGGTACCCGAGGCCGGACTCGAACCGGCATGCCTTGCGGCGGCGGATTTTGAATCCGCTGCGTCTACCATTCCGCCACTCGGGCAAACCATTGCCTGCGTTGGCTTTAACCATCAGCCAAAACATTTGGCAAGAGCGTTTCGCAACATTCCCGCCGCGTTGACGTTCGGCACCGGCGTTGCCGGCCGTCACCACGATCTTCCGAATCCACGTAGGGATTTGCAGCAGGAATGCGCATTCGCCGCCCAAAGCGAACGCGGAAAACCAACGCTCCGCCGGCGCGGTTGCATCGGCGGAGCGTCTGTCTGTTCATATGCTGCGCCGCCATGCCCGGCGGCGCAACGGCACCTCAGGCGAGGCCCAGTTTTTTCAGCCGGGCGCTGCGCAGACGCGCGAAATCGTCGCCGGCATGATAGGAAGATCGCGTCAGTGGCGTGGCCGAGACCATCAGGAAGCCCTTGCCATAGGCCGCCTTTTCATAGCTGGCGAATTCCTCGGGCGTGACGAAGCGATCCAGGCGGTGATGTTTCGGTGTCGGCTGCAGATATTGCCCGATGGTCATGAAATCGACATCGGCGGCGCGCATGTCATCCATTACCTGCAGCACACCCTGCCGATCCTCGCCCAGGCCGACCATGATGCCGGATTTGGTGAACATCGTCGGATCCAGCTCCTTGACCCGCTGCAGCAGACGCAGTGAATGGAAATAACGCGCACCGGGCCGCACCGTGGGATAGAGCCCTGGCACCGTTTCAAGATTGTGGTTGAAGACATCAGGGCGCGCCTCGACCACGGTTTCCAGGGAACCGGGCTTGGACTTCAGAAAGTCCGGCGTCAGCACCTCGATCGTCGAATTGGGCGAACGGTGCCGGATGGCGCGAATGGTCTGGGCGAAATGCTCGGCCCCGCCATCGTCGAGGTCGTCGCGGTCCACCGAGGTGATGACCACATGTTTCAGTCCCAGCTTCTGCACCGCATGGGCCACCCGGCCCGGTTCAAAGGCATCCAGCGTATCGGGCCGGCCGGTAATGACATTGCAGAAGGAACAGCCGCGGGTGCAGATTTCGCCCATGATCATCATGGTTGCGTGGCCCTGGCTCCAGCATTCGCCGACATTGGGGCAACCGGCCTCTTCGCAGACCGTCGAAAGCCGGTTCTCGCGCAGGATATCACGGGTCTGCTTGTAGCCCTCGGAGGTCGGCGCCTTGACGCGGATCCAGTCTGGCTTGCGCGGCTGTGCCTGGTCGGCGCGATGGGCCTTTTCAGGGTGCCGCAGGCGCGGCGGCTGAGAGCTTGTCTGATCGGTCATGAGCAATCTTTCGATGCGTTTTTTTCTGCTTAACGACTTAAGGGGGCTTGATCAACGCTGCCGTCCATGCTGCAGGTGCATATCCCGGTTGCCGCGACGCGGCACGGGATACGGGAGGAGGCAGAATCGTGCTGAAAGGAAAGATCCATGGATATCGGTAGCAAAGTTCCTCAAGTCAGCTTTCAGACCCGCGTACGCGATGAATCGGTCGGTGGACCGAATCCGTACCGCTGGGAAACGCTGACCTCGGACGACTATTTCAAAGGCAAGCGCGTGGTGCTGTTCTCCTTGCCGGGGGCGTTCACGCCGACCTGCTCGACCTATCAGTTGCCGGGCTTTGAAAAGGCTTTTGACGAAATGCGCGATCTGGGCATCGACGCAATCTACTGCATGTCGGTCAATGACAGCTTTGTCATGAACCAATGGGCCAAGGCTCAGGGCCTGAAAAACGTGACGGTCATCCCCGATGGTTCGGGCGAGTTCACCGAAAAGGCCGGCATGCTGGTGCGCAAGGACAATCTGGGCTTTGGCGCCCGCAGCTGGCGCTATGCCGCCGTCATCAATGACGGCGTCGTCGAAGCCTGGTTCGAAGAGCCCGGCCGCGCAGACAACCACCCCGAGGATCCCTATGGCGAATCCTCGCCCGAAACGGTGATGGCATATCTGCAAAAGGCCAAGGTTTCCGAACCTGCCTGAGCGGAACCTTTCACCGACGGAACGGACGGGGTCGCATGTGCGGCCCCGTTTTTCCTTCACCCTGAGGCAAGCAGCGCCTGACCCGCCTCTTTCAGCGTCTGCGCCAGATCATCGAACCAGCCATCGGTGACCGTCGTGATACGCCGCATCAACAGCACCTGGCGGCAGGGCTGCGGGTCGGGGAAACGGATCGCGGCCAGCCCCGGCGCCGCCGCCATTTCTTGCGTCCGGGCAATTTCGGGCAGGAAGGTCAGCCCCATCCCCTGCGCTGCCAGCCGACACAGCGTCGCCAGAGAGGCCGCGCCCAGATCCAGCCGGCTGTGGTGACGGCCGATTCCGCAGACTTCCAGTGCCTGATCGCCAAGGCAATGCCCTTCGTCCAGCAGCAAGAGCTGCCCCGGATCCAAATCCTCGGGGCGCAGCGGGCCGTGATCCTTCTGGAACTGGGTAATCCGCTCGGCGCTGCCGGCCAGCATGAAACAATCCGTAAACAGAGGGGTTCCGGTCAGGCTGTCGCGATCCGGTGGGGTGGCCACGACGGCGGCATCAAGCTGCCCGTTTTCCAGTTCGTCCAGCAGACGATCCGTCTGGGCCTCACGGACGTGCAGATCGCGCCCGATGTCACGGGCGCGCAGCACCGGCAAGGCCTGCGGCAACAGATAGGGCGCCACGGTCGGGATCATGCCCAGAGTCAGGCGTCCGCCCCGCCCCGGCTGTCGCAGCCCCTGCTCCAGCCCCGACATGGCGGCCATGACGCGCTTTGCATCCGCCAGCACCTGCCGGCCACGCGGCGTCAGAACGACTCCTGTCGAGGTCCGTTCGACCAGGCTGGCCCCTGCCGCCTCTTCCAGAGCCTTGATCTGCATCGACAGGGCCGGTTGCGTCACATGCGACATTTCAGCCGCGCGGGTGAAATGACCATGTTCGGCAAGGGCAAGGAAATAGCGCAGCTGGCGCAGGGTGATATTCATCAGTTCAGCAATCAGGGGTGACGGTCCGACCAGATCTGCCCGATGCCCGCCCCATTGACAAGGCTAGCCGATCAGGCGCGACCCGCGACCATAGGTTTCCTCATAGTGTCGTTCCAGCCGCATCAGTGCCAGACGCAGGACGATCTTGCCCGAGCGGGCCGACCAGCCCAGACGTTTCTCGGTCGCGGCAAGCCCTTCCAGGAAACAGCAGACCCGCAACACGATGTCACCCAGACCGGGACCAAGTTCACGCAGCGCGGCCGCAACCCGATCACGGGCCGTTTCCGAGCCGCCGCGCGTGCCACCGCCACCATGCGAGACATCGACCCCCGCCGTCATGAAACCCGCCCAGTTCTGGGTCACGCGCGGCCCCATCTGGGCCAGTTCGAAATCCTCGCGCAGCCGTTCCCCCGCCGCGACCATGCCGGGGGTCAGGAATGGCTGGCCATTCTGATCGCGCCGACGCGCCAGCAGCAACAGGGGGCTTTCGGCAATATTGACCCGGACGCTGCGCCGCTTGCCGTTCTCGGGGTCCCTAATCCTGCGGCTTTCCCAGACGCGGTGCCGTTCGGCATGATCGAATGGGCTGCCAGCTTCGGCCATTCCCTGCCCCAAGGGCAGATCAACAGGCGTGGCATCGGCAAAATTTTCAGGACCGGGCATGGCTGCCCCCTGCCCCTTGCCTGCCAGCATCTTGCGCAGGGCCTCGCGACCGGCAGCGGTGATCACGTAGCGCTGGATCCGCGCGCCGGCGGCATTCATCATGACCCAGCCCCGCAACGCCAGGCTTTCCGCCAGCGTGCGATCCAGAACCGCCGTTCTGATGTCGTCACGGGTCACGATGGCCTTGTCCATTCCTTCGGCCGAGGCCATGACCGCCCCCGGTTCGGCCAGCCGGCGCAGCACCCGCAGCGCAGCCCTGTCATCCTTGCCAAGTCGCTTGCCGCATGACGAAAGGGCGCGGTCCACCAGGGGATCGTCGCGCCGGGCCTCGAACCGGCGAATGCGGCGCAAGATCGTCGAGGCGTGGCAGCCCGCCTCGCGCGCCAGAGCGCGGATCGAGACCCCGTCTTCGACATGGCGCAGATACAGCTTGGCGTCCTCGGGAAGATCGGTTCGTGTCGCGATCACGCTGGCGATCTCGGATCGGTGGTCGGCGCCGCCCGCCGCGATGGTGAAATCACCGGTGAATACGGTCATGTCAGATCCTTTGTCATCCTGAAGCAATGCGGCCGCGCACTGCTTTGGGTTGCATTATTTGTGTCTGAAAGCAGCGATTTCCCTGCCCTCCGCATCAACATTCCCTAACAAACTTTAACGATTCATTGCCGGTGCGAACGGTGCACTCAACCATTTGGCAACACTCGTTAAGGTTGTGTGAACCTGTGCGGAACCGTTCAGAGGAGATTGCCCATGACCAGCAATGTAATCGCATTCCGCACGCATTCGGACCCGGCCCCGCTACGCCGACCAGCAACACTGATACGCGCCGCACGCGCAGGCCAGGCGGGCTGGAAACGCAACCGCGATCTGCCGCGACTGCTGCATCAGGACAGTTGCCCGCCTGCGGGACTGGCCCTGCCCCGGCTGCGCGCACAGGAAGCCCTCATGAACGATCTGCGTCTGAAAAAGGCGTCCGGCTATGACATGCAGCGCCACGTGCTGATGATGATCGCAATCCTGGCAGAGATGCGCGCCGCAGCCGATCAGAACCCGGCGCGGGCGGCAAAGGACAAACGGTCAAACCCGGCAGCAAAGATAATGCGGCCTAGCGCCCGCGAAACAGAGATCCAAGCACGCCTCTGACCAACGCCTGCCCCGATTTGGTGCCCAGTTGCCGCGCCAGGCTCTTGGCAAATGTCTCGGCCACGCTGTCGCTGCGCGATGACCGGCTGCGTGGCCTGGCTTCCTGCCTTGGCTCGTAACGGCGGGCATTCTTGTATTCGGGGCGCGCCATGTCGAACAGATCATCATCCTTCGACGACGGCTTCTCGGTGGCAACCTCTGCAGCGGCGGCCTCGGCGCGTTTCTGCAACAGTTCCTTGGCTGACTCGCGCTCCAGACGTGCCGTGTATTTTTCCCGCAACGGAGAGTCCTGCATGATCTGTGCGCGCTCGGCGTCCTCCACCGGCCCCAGACGGCTGAAGGGCGGGCGGATCAGGCAACGTTGGGCGATACCTGGAATGCCCTTGGCTTCAAGCAGCGATGTCACGGCCTCGCCAGTGCCGACACTCTGAATGGCCTCGGCAATGTCGAATTCCGGATTGGGACGGTAATTCTCGGCCGCCAGTCGCAATGCCTTCTGATCCTTGGCGGTAAAGGCGCGCAGCGCATGCTGAACCCGATTGCCAAGCTGGCCAAGAATGTCTTCGGGAATATCGGCGGGATTCTGGCTGATGAACCAGACGCTGACACCTTTCGACCGGATCAGACGGGCGACCTGTTCCACCTTGTCGATCAGCGCCTTGGGCGCATCGTCAAACAGCAGATGCGATTCATCGAAAAAGAAGGCGATCTTCGGACGCTCGGGATCACCAACCTCGGGCAGTTGCTCGAAAAGTTCGGACAGCAACCACAGCAGAAAGGTCGCATAGAGACGGGGCGAATTCATCAGCCGGTCGGCGGCCAGGATATTGATCATCCCCCGTCCGGATGCGTCCTGCCCCAGCATGTCCGACAGATCCAGCGCGGGTTCCCCGAACAGATGCGCACCACCCTGATTTTCCAGAACCAGCAAGGCGCGCTGAATGGCACCCACACTGGCCGAACTGACATTGCCATATTCCAGCGACAGTTCCCTGGCATTCTGCCCGACCCAGACCAGCATAGCCTGAAGATCGTCCAGATCCAGCAGCGCAAGACCCTGTTCATCGGCAACGCGAAAGGCGATATTCATCACACCTTCCTGCGCATCGGTCAGCCCCAGCAGACGCGACAGCAGCAGCGGCCCCATTTCAGCCGGGGTCGTGCGCACCGGATGACCCTGCTCGCCCCAGACATCCCAGAAGGTCACGGGAAAAGCCTGATAATCCAATGTCAGCCCGATCTGATCCGCGCGTTTCCGGAATGGCTCATGCAGTTTGGCCTGATCGCTGCCGGCCTGCGACAAGCCGGCCAGATCACCTTTGACATCGGACAGGAAGACCGGCACCCCCGCCAGCGACAGGCTTTCGGCAAGCGTCTGCAACGTGACGGTCTTGCCCGTACCCGTCGCCCCGGCGATCATGCCGTGACGATTGGCATATTTCAGCAGCAGCGATTGTGGCACCTGGTAATCCTGACCGGCACCCCCCACGAAAATCGTGCCGTCGCTCTCATTCAGCACAGTCGCCATAGCCAAGGCCTCCAATCGCAAATGTCGTTTTGTTGCGCCAACAGGGCGCAGCAAGACAATACAAATTTAACCGCCCTGTGCCAGCATGGGAATCGTTCGGCAGCCTGTGCACGCACCGAACATCCTCCCTGCCTGACTGCCGCGCCCCGGGGCGCGGCATTTTTATGGCAAAACCTGTCTGTATAGCCTGTTGACGGATCACGGCGGCACGACTAGCGTGCACACAATGACGACCGGCCAGTCCGGCAGGGAGAGGGCGCCTTAGCGTCGGGGCCGCGGGAAAACCGCGGCCCTTTTCATGGCGTGATGCGTCACGGTCCCGGTTCTCTTCCCCAGAGCATGCCGCTGTTCCGGCCAATTGGGGATCACCTTGTCATTGCGCAAGAGAGCGGGATGAAATTTCGGCGACGGTCCTCATGAAAGCCAATCCGGCCCTCAATCCTTGGTGATCCCGGTCGTCGTCGTTGTGCACTGACAAAGCATTGCAGACATGCTAGGCGGACAGGGACTATCGAGCAAAGGGAAGACATAGACATGCCGATCAAACCCTCGCATACATTGCTGGCAGCGCTGGCTCTTGTTGCGGCTCCGGCCTTCGCCCAGGACAGCACGACTGACGCCGCAGAAGACAACGGCGCCGTTGCCCAGCAGCCAGCAGGCGATCAGGCCCCGACCGCTCGGCCCGAGGCTGCAGAACTGGCCGAGGCTCTTGCAGCCAAAATGGCGCCCGACGAAGCAACGCCCGACGAAGGCGAAGTGGCCGAGGCAGCTTCGGACGAGCCGCAGGTCGGCAGCTATTACGTCAAATCCACCCATACGGACTGGATGCTGCGGTGCATCCGTGCCGCCCAGGGGCAGGATCCCTGCGAATTGTATCAGCTGATGAAAGATGGCGAGGGCAACTCGGTCGCTGAAATCACGCTGATCCCGCTGAAGAACAGCGATGTGGCTGCCGGAGCAACCATCATCGCGCCTCTGGAGACCGACCTGATCAGAGGGCTCGGCTTCGCGGTCGACAGCGGCAAGGCACAGCAATATCCCTTCAGCTTCTGCGCTCCGGTCGGATGCGTGGCCCGCATCGGTTTTGCCGAACCGGAACTGGCCAAGCTCAAGGGCGGCAACAAGGCCAAGCTGTCGCTGATGCCCTTTGGCGGCGATCCGAAGAACCCGGTCCAGCTTGACCTGTCCCTGTCGGGTTTCACGGCTGCCTTCAACGAATTGTCGAACTATGCCGAACAGGCAAGCGCCGCAGCATCGGCCGAGAAACCGGCGGAATAATTCGTCCTGTAGACAGCAAACACTGTCCTGAAAATGCAAACGGCGCCCCATCGGGCGCCGTTTTTCCGTTCTCTGGCCTGCGCCCTATACGCGTTGCAGGGCAATCACCGCATTCAGCCCGCCAAAGGCGAAGGCATTGGACAGAACCGCATCCACCTTGGCATCCCGCGCCTCATTGGGCACCACGTCCAGACCGCATTCCGGGTCAGGCTCCTGATAGCCGATCGTCGGGGCAATCACCCCGTCGCGAAGCGCCATGATACAGGCCAGCAGCTCGACCGCGCCGGTGCCCCCGATCAGATGCCCATGCATGGATTTCGTCGAGGAAATCATCAGGCTGTCGGCGTGATGTCCGAAGGCATGGGCCACAGCCGCGCATTCGGTCTTGTCATTGGCTGCCGTGCCGGTGCCATGCGCATTGATATAGCCGATCTGTTCGGGATTGAGACCGGCATCGCCGATCGCGGCGGTAATGGCACGTTCGGCCCCCTGCGCCGAAGGCATGACGATGTCCTGCGCATCCGACGACATCGCAAAGCCGACGACTTCCGCCAGAATTTCCGCGCCACGGGCGCGAGCGGATTCGTAATCCTCGAAGACGAAGACCCCGGCCCCTTCACCCTGCACCATGCCATTGCGATTGGCGCTGAAGGGGCGGCAGGCATCCTTGGACATGACGCGCAGCCCTTCCCAGGCCTTCACGCCGCCAAAGCACAGCATCGCCTCGGAACCGCCGGTCAGCATGACCTGCGCAGCCCCCGAACGGATCATCTGGAATGCCAGACCCATTGCGTGATTCGAACTGGAACAGGCCGTCGCCACCGTGAATGCCGGACCGCGCAGGCCGAACTCCATCGAAACATGGCTGGCTGCAGCATTGTTCATCAACTTGGGCACGACAAAGGGATGGACGCGGTTCTTGCCCTCTTCGTAGACGGCACGATAATTTTCATCCCAGGTATTCAGGCCACCGCCCGCCGTGCCCAGAATGACACCCGAGCGCAGCCCCAGCGCGCCAACGAAGCTCAGCCCCGATTGCGCCACGGCCTGTTTGGCCGCCAGCAGCGTGAACTGGGTGAATTTGTCGTAAAGCAGGATTTGCTGGCGGTTGAAGTAATCCTCGGGCCGCCAGTCATGCACCTGCGCACCGATCTGGATGGACAGCCGGTCCACATCTCGGAAATTCAGCGCCGTGATCCCGCAGCGCCCTTCGCGAAATGCGTTCAATGTCGTCTCGACATCATGACCAAGCGCATTGATCGTGCCGGCGCCGGTGATCACGACGCGACGCAATCCCCTGTAGCTTTCGCCCGCGACAGAGCCGGCAACCGCCGGAGCAGGCACGTTGCCTTCGGAAGCTTCCCCGGATGACGAGGCCTTCTTGCTGGATTGTTTTGAACTCATGCAGCTTTCTGCGCCACCAGGCGTTCTACCGCCGCGATGATCGTTCCCATGTTCGAAATGTCGAAGTCCGACTTGTCGGGTTCATTGGCGTTGAAGGGAATCGTGATGTCGAATTCCTCTTCCAGTGCAAAGATCGATTCGACAAGGCCAAGGCTGTCGATGCCAAGATCCTCGGGGGTCGCATCATCATTGATCTGGTCAGGCTCCAGCATCGCCTGTTCTGCGATGATGGCGCGGATTCTGGATTTGATCGTGTCGGTCATGAGGCCTCCTGTTCAGCCCTTTTCCAACAGCCGTGTAACAGTTTCCTGAAGCTTGGCGAGCTGTTGAGCAAAACGTGGCAAGCGACGCATCGCTTTCTGGATTTCCATCTGTGTTTCCATCTTCACGGCCGGATGGCCAAGGATGACCCGTCCTGCGGGCACCCTGCTGAAGATCTTGGTCGCGCCACCGGCGATCACATCATCGCCGATGACAATATTGTCGGACACACCGACCTGACCGGCCAGCACCACACGGTCACCGATTCTGGACGAACCGGCAACACCGACCAGCCCGCACAGCAGGCAATCGCTGCCGATCTCGACATTATGCCCGACCTGAACAAGGTTATCGATCTTGGTTCCCGATCCGACCCGCGTGGAACGGATGGTGCCGCGGTCAACCGTCGAATTCGCACCCATTTCAACGTCATCCCCGATTTCGACGCCACCCAGGGAATGAATCCGGGTCCAGTGCTGGGCATGGATATCGGCGCGCGCGCCCAGGGTGCGGCGGATTTCCTCGATCCCGGATTCCTCGGGGGTGACGAACGAGAAACCATCGCCCCCGACCGAAGCCCCGGGCTGCATGACGAAGCGGTCGCCCGCCGTCACGCCATGGGCGATACGCGCGCCCGGATGAATGACGCAGTTTTCTCCAAGAACGCTGTCGCGCCCGATCGAAACATGGGCCGCAATCCGTGATCCGGCACCGATGCGGACATTGGCGCCGATCACCACCAGCGGACCAATGGCGACATCCGCGCCGATCTGCGCCGAGGGATCGACCACCGCGCTGGGATGAATTCCGGGCGCGATATCCAGCCCCGGATCAAAGGTCCGGGTCAGTCCTGCCATCAACAACCTTGGCCGGGGCGCAAAGATCGCCGCCTTCAGTCCATAGGCTTCGGGGTCCATGCCTTCGGCCAGAATGGCCATGCTGCCGGGCTTCAGTGCCTCGGCATATTTCGGGGACATGGCCATGGCGATGACGCCGCCTTCAGGCCCGACCGGACCCGTCGCGGCGGGTTCGGCCGCGCCCGTCACCGGAAGGCTCGTGTCCCCCCAACTGCGCGCATCCAGCGCCTTCGCCAATTCACCGATATTCACAGATTTCATCGCACCCTCTTTCAAGTGCCGACTTATTCGCTTTCTGCCCCCGAATCCAGTGCGATGGCATCCAGCCCGCGCAAGATCGCATCATCCCGCCCGTATATGTCGTCAAAATAGCGAATCCGGCCCGTCTCATCAGGATAGGCGGTGAAATATACCAGATGCACCGGCAATTCGGGCGTAAGTTTCAGCCATTTTTCCTGACCGCTGTCCAGGGCCCGGCGAAACAGCGCACCCGGATTGCTGCTTTGCGCGGAAAGCAATGTCTCGGCCAGATCGAAAGGATCACCCACCCTGACACAGCCATGCGAATAGGCGCGCACGCGATTGCCGAACAGATGTTTGCTCGGCGTGTCATGCAGATAGATGTTCCAGCGATTCGGGAAGATGAATTTCACCAGACCCAGGGCGTTGCTGTTGCCTGGCTGCTGGCGCATCCGATAGGGAAAATTTGCCGCCGTATAGCGTGAAAAATCAATCTGATCGCGCGGGATTACCCTGCCGCGACCGTCCACCACATCCAGATGCGACAGGGCGTTCCGATTGTCCTTCAGGCGCGGCAGATATTCGCGCACGGTTATGGACCGGGGCACATTCCAACGCGGATTGACGACCACATATTCCATCCGGTCCGAAAATTCGGGGGTCTGCATGTCGTCGTCGGATTTGCCGACAACCACCCGGGTGCGGAAGACCTCGGTCCCGCCATCAATGACGCGCGCGGTGAATTCCGGGATATTCACCCAGACGTGGCGGCTGTCCAGATCCTCGCCGGCCATCCAGCGCATGCGCTCCAGCGCGGCGATGATCTTGCGGCTGCGTCCATCCCCCGAGGCATCGACGTCACCATTCAGATGGCGGATGGTGCGGGGACCGGCGATCCCGTCCGCCGCCAGCCCGACAGCCGATTGATAGCGCGCCACCGCTGCCGACAACGCCGCATCATAGACCAGCGGATCATCGCCTTCGGCCGCAAAACCGATGCTGGCCAGACGTGCCCGCAAAGGCAGAACCCCTGCCCCCCGCATCCCCACGCGCCAGACGGCTTCGGGAGCGCGCGGCAAATCCGCCGGCACAGAGATATCTGCCGGACCATTCAGCGCCTGCTGCAAGGCCAGATAGGCCGGATGCCGCGGAGCCTGCCGCAAAAGAAATGCAAGGGGGTCGGCCGATTGCACGAATTGCGCAATCAGCTCGCTGATCACGGGTCGGACAACCCTGCGATGGTTCTGCCGCGACACCGCCTGCGGATCAAGCGCGCCGCCAGTCATATCTTCAAGATAGCGGGCCAGAACCTCGGCATGAAGCAACTCGGCCTCAAGCCCGGCAGTCGCCGCCTTCAGCGCCTCGGGACGGTATCGTGATCGCGGCAGGCCATGCCGGGGGGCCTGCGACACAGCCTCGCCCAAAGCATTGCGCAATCTTTCGCCGGATTCGCCCTGAAAGACCGGCTTCAGACCATTGCCGCCATAGAAAGCCGCCAAATGCGGTCGAGCGGCCACAGCTTCGGCCAGTTTCATCTCGTCACGGGTGAATTTCAACCTTGGGGCGAGCAAGGCGCCCGAACCGGCCCCGATCTGAATGACAGTCTGCGCCGATATCGGCCCCGCCAAGCAAAGGACCGACAGCAATGACGCGGCCAAAAATCCCGAAAAACGCAACATGAAACCCTCAACACTACACAACCCACACCTGACATCGAACGGTCATCTGCACCAGCAGACTGACCGTCGCGGCATCAGGGCAATCACCACTGTTGCCTCGATGCCACGCTCTGCGCCCTACAAGCAACGGAAGCGCAGGTTCGGCGGAAATCTGCCTATGGTAGCAGAAATCCGGCAATTTGGGCAGGAATCTGTTTCTGAATGCCCGGGGCTTTGACATATTGTTAGGAAGTCGGGGCTAAACCCGACCATGCCGCAACAACAGCGCGGCCACCAGAGTGAAGCAGGACAGGCGATCTGACATGACTATGAACCTTATCTCGCGTCGTGGCATACTTGGTGTGTTCGCGGCCACTTCCGTTTCGGCCGCACCAGTGATGGCAAATGCGTTCGGATTCTTGCGTGGGGCCGGCGATGTGCGCCGCATCAAGATGTACAACGGGCGGACCGGTGAAAGCATCGACACGGTTTACTGGGTCGACGGCAAATATGTCCGAGAAGCGCTGAATGAAGTGAACATCTTCATGCGCGACTGGCGGACCGGCACCGCCATCGGCATCGACCCGCGCACCATTGATGTCGCGGCTGCGTCCCACCGGCTGCTGCAGACGAATGAGCCCTACATGATGCTGTCGGGCTACCGCTCTCCGCAGACCAATGCCATGCTGCGCCGCACCTCGCGGGGGGTGGCCAAGAATTCGCTGCACGTTCAGGGCAAGGCTGCGGACCTGCGTCTGAAATCGCGTTCGGTCAACCAGATGTACAAGGCCGCCATGGCCTGCAAGGCGGGCGGCGTCGGGAAATACTCGCGCTCGAACTTCGTGCATATGGATTGCGGTCCGATCCGCACCTGGGGCTCCTGACCCTTCGCAAGCGGCAATCGAGGATGCGTTGCTCGCCGTCCTGCCGGGCAGCGCGTCAAGACATGGGTGCCACATTTTCACGCGACATCTATCGGTGACTAAATTCTTGACGTTACTAGCCCTTTCCTGAACGCTGTCGTTTACCATTTCTGAAACGGATAGCGGAAACCCAACCAACATGAGTCCCCAGACCTCGCGCAGATTTCGGACGGCACGCAGAATCCAGGCGGCGGCGGTGGCCCTGGCCTCGCGTCATGGCCTTGCGAATGTGACCACTGAAGCCATCGCGCAGAAGGCCGAGATCAGCACCCGCACCTTCTTCAACCACTATCCCTACAAAGAAGCCGCGATCATGGGCCCCCCGCCCGACTATCCTGCGGATGCCGCGGAACGTTTTGCCTCGAGCACGGGACGGCTGATCGATGATCTCAACATTCTGATCGAATCGCATCTGTCGCGTTTTCGGGGCGATCGCGAGATGGTGGCACAGATCACCCGACTGGCGTCTCAGGACCAGAAGGTCGCGGCATTGTTCAGCAGCGCCATTCTGGCACGCCGGGCACAGATGCGCGAATTGCTGAAACGACGCCTGCCCGATACCGACAATCGCAAGATCGAGATTCTCGCCGCCGCGATCGTTGGCGCAACCAATGGCGCGACACGGGAATGGGTCACCGGACCGGATGACGATCTGATCTCGCTTGCCCGCAGCTATCTGGGCCTGATCGTCAACTCGGCCGAACTCTTGAACGACTAGCCCGGCGTCATGGCGCCAGCATCTGCCGGAACAGGTTGTCCAGATAGACCTGCGCTTCGGCATAGGGGTCATGACCCGGCCCAAGCACGGCTTTGATCTGGGCCTCGAAATCCGCGTAATGCTGCGTCAGCGCCCAGATGGAAAAGATCAGATGATGGGGTTCGACGCGCTTCAATCGTCCCTGTTCCATCCATCCTTCCAGTACGACAACGGTGCTGTCGACCAGCTCGCGCAGCCTGCCACCCAGAATGTCGCCCAGATGCGGTGCCCCTTGCAGGACCTCATAGGCGAACAGCCGGCTTTCGCGCGGGTAGTCCCGTGAGAGCTGCAGCTTGGCCGCGACATAGCGCAGCACTTCATCCAGCGGGTCGCCCTCGCTGTCGATATGCAGCATCGGTGCCAGCCAGGTATCCAGCAGGGCAGTCAGCAGGGTCTGGTAGATCTCATCCTTCGATCCGAAATAATACAGGACATTGGGCTTGGACAGGCCGGATGCCTCGGCGATCTGGTCTATCGTCGCGCCGCGAAATCCGCTGGCAGAAAAGACCGTCAATGCACCCTCCAGGATGATCTCGCGATTCTTCTGCTGGATGCGCGTGAGCTGCGGCTTGGCGTCGTCTGTCATGATGTAACCCGTAGTGCCATGATTCATTTCTAGGCAGCCGATGATCTTTTGTCAGCCTTCAGTTTTTGCCTTCTTGACTGAATGCCTCGCCGTGCTAGCCTCAATCTGACCGTTTGGTAAACATTTTGCGGCCCCGAAATCCGGCGTGTGGCCTTGCAGTTTTCCCATTCAGCCGACCCCGCGCCAAGACGGGGCGGCAAGACAGGAAGGACATGAAGATGACCCTATCTGACCCTGCAACCTCGGCAGGCAATATCAGGATTGATGGCGACCGGCTGTGGGACAGCCTGATGGAAATGGCCAAGATCGGCCCCGGTGTCGCCGGTGGCAACAACCGTCAGACGCTGACCGACGACGATGCCCGCGGGCGCGAGCTGTTCCGCCGCTGGTGCGAAGAGGCCGGCATGTCGATGACGCTGGACCGGATGGGCAATATGTTCATGCGCCATGAAGGCAGCGACCCGGATCTGGATCCCGTCTATATCGGCAGCCATCTGGACACCCAGCCGACGGGCGGAAAATACGACGGTGTCCTGGGCGTCCTGTCCGGGCTGGAGGTGATCCGCACGATTCGCGATCTGGGCATTGCGACCCGCCGCCCGATCATCGTGACCAACTGGACGAATGAGGAAGGCACGCGTTTCGCCCCGGCCATGCTGGCCTCGGGGGTCTTTGCCGGCGTGCTTGATGAGGAATATGCCAACAGCCGCCTGGACGCCGAAGGCAAGAGCTTTGGCGAGGAACTGGATCGCATCGGCTGGCGCGGCGAGGAAACGCCGGGTGACCGGCCCATCCATGCCATGTTCGAATATCACATTGAACAGGGCCCGATTCTCGAAGCCGAAAACAAGCAGATCGGCGTAGTGACCCACGGTCAGGGCCTGTGGTGGCTGCAGGTCACACTGACGGGCAAGGAATCCCATACCGGCTCGACCCCGATGAACATGCGCGTCAATGCCGGGCTGGGCATGGCCCGCATCACCGAGGCCGTGCACCGCATCGCCATGCAGCATCAGCCCGACGCCGTGGGCGCCATCGGCCAGGCCAATGTCTATCCAAACAGCCGCAACGTGATCCCGGGCAAGGCAGTCTTTACCATCGACTTCCGCAGCCCCGATCTGGAGAAGCTGGCCTCGATGCGCGCGCAGCTTGAGGCCGAAGCACCACAGATCGCGCAGGACCTGGGCCTCGGGATCGAGATCGAACCGGTCGGGCACTTCGACCCCGTCACCTTCGATGAACGTCTGGTCGGGCTGGTGCGCAACGCGGCCGAGCGTCTGGGCTATAGCCATATGGATATCGTGTCGGGCGCGGGCCATGATGCCTGCTGGATCAACAGGGTCGCCCCGACGGTGATGATCATGTGCCCCTGCGTCGACGGCCTGTCCCATAACGAGGCCGAGGAAATCAGCCCGGAATGGGCGAAGGCCGGCGCAGATGTGCTGCTGCACGCGGTGCTGGACGCAGCGGAAATCATCCGCTGACATGATCTGGCCTGTCCGCATGTCCGGCGGGCCTATCGAACCAACAGGAAGGATCAGGTGATGAGCACAGTCATCAGAAACGGCACCATCGTCACGGCAGATCTGACCCAGAAGGCCGATGTTCTGATCGAGGACGGCAAGATCGCCGCCATCGGCAACGGGCTGGTCGGGGACAAGGTTCTGGACGCGACAGGTTGTCTGATCATGCCGGGCGGAATCGACCCGCATACCCATCTGGAAATGCCCTTCATGGGCACATATTCCGCCGATGATTTCGAAAGCGGCACACGCGCGGCTGTGGCAGGCGGCACGACCATGGTCGTGGATTTCGCCCTGCCCTCGCCCGGACAGGGACTGCTGGATGCCCTGCAGATGTGGGACAACAAATCAGGTCGCGCACATTGCGACTACAGCTATCACATGGCCATCACCTGGTGGGGCGAACAGGTCTTTGATGAAATGGATGCCGTGGTGAAACGCGGCATTACCAGCTTCAAGCATTTCATGGCCTACAAGGGCGCGCTGATGGTCAATGACGACGAGCTGTTCTCCAGCTTCCGCCGGGTTGGCGATCTGGGCGGCATCGCATTGGTTCATGCCGAGAATGGCGATGTCGTCGCCGAGTTGTCGTCGCGCCTGCTGGCCGAGGGCAATACAGGCCCCGAGGCCCATGCCTATTCCCGCCCGCCCCAGGTCGAGGGCGAGGCCACCAACCGCGCAATCATGGTGGCCGATATGGCGGGCGTGCCGCTATATGTCGTGCATGTCAGCTGCGAGGACAGCCATGAGGCCATCCGCCGCGCCCGTCAGCAGGGCAAGCGTGTCTGGGGGGAACCGCTGATCCAGCATCTGACGCTGGACGAAGGCGAATATTTCGACAAGGACTGGGATCATGCCGCCCGCCGCGTCATGTCACCGCCCTTCCGCAACAAGAAACATCAGGACAGTCTTTGGGCCGGTTTGCAATCGGGCAGCCTTTCGGTGGTGGCGACGGACCATTGCGCCTTTACCACCGACCAGAAGCGCTATGGTGTGGGTGATTTCACCAAGATCCCCAATGGCACCGGCGGGCTGGAGGACCGCATGCCGATGCTGTGGACGCATGGGGTGAATACCGGTCGCCTGACTCCCAATGAATTCGTGGCCGCGACCTCGACCAACAGCGCCAAGATCCTTGGCATGTATCCCCGCAAGGGCGCGGTTCTGGTCGGCAGCGACGCCGATCTGGTGATCTGGGACCCCGAGGCGGAAAAGACCATCACCTCGCAGAACCAGCAGTCTGCCATTGATTACAATGTCTTCGAAGGTCAGAAGGTCAAGGGCCTGCCACGCTATACGCTGACACGCGGCGTCATCGCCTTCAACGAGGGCAAGATTGAAACCCGCGAGGGGCATGGTGAATTCGTGGCCCGCGAAGCGCGCGGCAACGTCAATCGCGCGCTCAGCCAGTGGAAGGATCTGACCGCGCCGCGACCGGTTGAACGCAGTGGCATTCCTGCTTCGGGGGTTTGAATTTGGATCGACCCGAGACCCGAAAGAGGCTGGCCGGGGAAACGCGGCCAGTCATCGAAGCTCAATCCGTCAGCCTGACCTTCCAGACCGCGGATGGTCCCGTTCACGCCCTCAAGGACGTCAATCTGACCATCAATGAAGGCGATTTCGTCAGCTTCATCGGACCGTCAGGCTGCGGCAAGACCACCTTTCTGCGCAGCATCGCCGCCCTGGAAACCGCCACCGGAGGTCAGCTGAGCGTGAACGGCATGAGCCCCGATCAGGCGCGGCTGTCGCGGGCCTATGGCTATGTCTTTCAGGCGCCGGGGCTGTATCCGTGGCGCACGATTTCCGGCAATATTTCCCTGCCGCTGGAAATCATGGGTTTTGACAAGGCGGACCGGCGCGCCCGCATCGAGCGGGTTCTGGAACTGGTCGATCTTGACGGCTTCGGCGGAAAATATCCCTGGCAGCTTTCGGGCGGAATGCAGCAGCGGGCCAGCATTGCGCGCGCCTTGGCATTCGACGCCGATATCCTGCTGATGGATGAACCCTTTGGCGCGCTGGATGAAATTGTTCGCGACAAGCTGAACGAGGCACTGCTGGATCTGTGGCGCAAGACCGGCAAGACCATCGGCTTCGTCACCCATTCGATTCCCGAGGCGGTCTATCTGTCGACGAAGATCGTGGTGATGTCTCCGCGTCCGGGCCGCATCACCAATATCATCGAAAGCCCCCTGCCGCCGGAACGACCGTTGGAAATCCGCGACACGCCCGAATTCATTGCCCTTGCCCATGAGGTGCGCGAAGGTCTGCGCGAGGGACATGGCGATGGCTGAATTGGCCCCCACCCGTCCCGCGCGCCGCAATTGGCGGATTGCCGGCGTGGATCGCTATGTGCCGGTGGCGGTGGTTCTGCTGGTCATCCTGATGATTTGGTATCTGGGCGCGATCGGCATGAATGCGCAATGGGTTCGCGATCAGGCTGCACGGGCCGATGAAACCATGTCGGCGCTGGAGTTCACAAAACGCACCCTGACGCTGGACCGCCCGGTCCTGCCCGCGCCACATCAGGTCGCTCTTGGTCTGTGGGACGGCATTGCCGGGCAGAAGATCACATCGAAACGTTCGCTGGTCTATCATGGATGGGTCACGCTATCGGCAACGCTGGCCGGATTTGCGATTGGCAGCCTTGCAGGAATTCTGCTGGCCATAGGCATCGTCCACAACCGCGCCATGGATCAATCTGTGATGCCCTGGGCCGTGGCCAGCCAGACGGTGCCGATTCTGGCCATTGCGCCCATGGTCATCGTGGTCTTTGCCAGCGCCGGCATTACCGGCCTGATGCCCAAGGCGGTGATCGCGGCCTGGCTGTCATTTTTTCCGGTTCTGGTCGGCATGGTGAAAGGGCTGCGCACCCCCGATGCCATGCAGCTGGACCTGATGCGCAGCTGGAGCGCCTCGGCCTCGCAGGTCTTCTGGCGACTGCGCCTGCCTTCTTCGATGCCTTATCTGTTCACCAGCCTTAAGGTCGCGGTGGCGGCGGCACTGGTCGGCACGATTGTCGGAGAACTGCCTGCGGGGGCGACCTCGGGCCTGGGTGCGCGGCTGCTGTCTGGCAGCTATTACGGACAGACCGTGCAGATCTGGTCGGCGCTGTTCGCGGCCGCTGCACTGGCCGCGATCCTGGTGATGATCATCGGCATGATCGAAAGGACAACGCTGCACAGGATGGGGCTTGCACGATGAATGGCGTGGCCTGGCAAATCTTTCGTCGCGAATTGCGCCCGACCCTGCTGGTCGCGCCCTTCCTGATTTTCGCGGCCATCATGACCCCGGCGCTGACGCCAATCGTGCTGGTCTGGCTGGGGGCCTGGACGCTGAACATCGCACTGACCAGTCTGGACCTGCCCTTCTCGCGGGTTCTGACCCCGATCATTTTTGGTGCCACCATTCTGCTGCTGTGGGAAATGGCCTGCCGGATCTTTGAAATCCCCCCGGTCATTCTGCCCCCGCCCAGCCGGATCGCCGTCAGTTTCACGCAGAACACATCCATCCTTTGGACCGATTTCGTCCAGACCATCTTGAAAGGTGCCCTGACCGGCTGGATGATCGGTGCCACCGCCGCCATCGTCACCGCCGTCGCGATTGATCGCAGCCCCTTCCTGCAGCGCGGATTGTTGCCCATCGGCAATTTTGTCGCGGCCCTGCCCATCGTGGGGATCGCGCCGATTCTGGTCATGTGGTTCGGCTTTGACTGGCAATCCAAGGCCGCCGTGGTGGTGGTCATGGTGTTCTTTCCGATCCTTGTGAACATGGTCGCCGGACTGGCAGCAACCGATGCGATGCAGCGCGACCAGATGGCCACCTGGGCCGCGCCCTATTGGCAATCGCTTTGGAAGCTGCGGATGCCCGCCGCCATGCCCTTCCTGTTCAACGGGCTCAAGATCACCTCGACGCTGGCGCTGATCGGGGCCATCGTCGCCGAGTTCTTTGGCAGCCCGACCAAGGGCATGGGCTTTCGCATATCGACCGCGGTCGGCCGTCTGGACCTGCCCCTTGTCTGGGCCGAGATTCTGGTGGCGGCAATCGCGGGTTCCTTGTTCTATGGTATCGTTGCGCTGATCGAAAAGAAGGTGACGTTCTGGCATCCATCGCAGCGCAAATAACGGGCCTGAGCCCCCAACAGGAGAGTGACGAATGAGACATCTGGTGATTTCGGCTGCCGCCCTTGCATCCATGGTCACGGCGGCCCATGCCGCTGACGACCTGACGCTGCAACTGAAATGGGTCACGCAAGCACAGTTCGCAGGCTATTACGTGGCCAGGGACAAGGGCTTTTACGACGAAGAGGATCTGAACGTCACCATCAAGCCCGGTGGCCCCGATATCGCGCCGACCCAGGTTCTGGCCGGAGGCGGTGCCGATGTCACGGTGGAATGGATGCCCGCTGCCCTTGCCGCACGTGAAAAGGGGCTGCCACTGGTCAATATCGCCCAGCCCTACAAATCCTCGGGGATGATGCTGACCTGCCTGAAGGAAAGCGGGATTTCCGATCCGCAGACGGATTTTGCCGGCAAGACGCTTGGTGTCTGGTTCGCAGGAAATGAATACCCGTTCCTCAGCTGGATGAACACGCTTGGTCTGTCCACCGAGGGCGGCGAAGATGGTGTCACCGTGCTGAAACAAGGCTTCAATGTCGACCCGCTCTTGCAAAAGCAGGCCGCCTGTATCAGCACCATGACCTATAATGAATACGGGCAGATTCTGGATGCCGGGCTGACCCCGGACGATCTGGTCACCTTCAAGTATGAGGACCAGGGCGTCGCGACTCTGGAAGATGGGCTGTATACGCTGGAGCAGAATCTTGACGATCCCGAAATGGTCGACAAGCTGGCGCGCTTTGTGCGTGCCTCGATGAAAGGGTGGAAATACGCCGAAGAACATCCCGAAGAGGCGGCCGAAATCGTTCTGGACAATGATGAAACCGGTGCCCAGACCATCGAGCATCAGACCCGCATGATGAGCGAGGTCGCCAAGCTGACCGCAGGTTCCGACGGCACCCTGGACGAGGCAGATTACCAGCGCACGGTCGAAACGCTGCTGGCCGGCGGCTCTGATCCGGTGATCTCGAAAGAGCCCGAAGGCGCATGGACACATGCCATCACCGACAAGGCCCTGAACTGATCTGCATCGTGACATTCAAGAGTATGGGCAGGGGGGCTGACGCCCCCCTGCCTGCATTTCCCGGATAAGGCCAGATGCTTAGCGCGCCAGTTCGCGCAGCACCTCTCCGTTGCGATCCACTTCCAGGATGACGGTCTCACCAGCCGGATTGGTGGCTTCCATCTCGATACGCGGACCAGCCGGACGAGGTTTGCCGATCTCGGTATATCCGGCATCATTCAGCTTTTCGCCGATGGCGTCGACATCGATACGGGGCATGGGGCGATCATCGCCGTGACGAGCTTCGGGACCGGGACGACCGTCAGGGCCCGGGCGGCCTTCGGGGCCGTGATCACCACGTTTGCCATGCATGTCGCCACGCTTGTCCATGCCGTGGCCCTTGCCACCCCGGTGATGGTCACCCCGTCCTTCGTCGCGATGATGTCTGTCGCCACGCTTGCCGGCGTGATCCTCATCGCCGCGACCAAAGCGCATCAGCCGTCCGTCGGCATCAAAGCCCGCGCGCAGTTCTTCGCCATCGGCATCCTGCCCGCCAACCATCGCGCGGCCCTCGCGCCCGCCGACCTGATCGATCACCGCGAATTGCGACAGGATATCATTGTCGCGCACGGCTTGCGGAAGCATCTCGTCCAGCACCGATTGCGGCAGGGCCGCATCGTCGCCCCTGATCATCAGGACGTTGTTTTCCTTGTCGAGGATGGCTTCGATTTCACCGCCGCCCGGCAGATCACCTTCGATCTTCTGTGCGCCGCGCGGACCTTTCTTGACGTCGACATCGGTCAGTTCCAGCGCCTGCAGGACGCCGGGAAGTTCGACGGATTGCGCGTTGTCCTGTGCGAATGCCGATGTTCCCAGCCCCGCGATCAGGGCGATCGAAGTGGCGGTCATCGTGAAAATCTTGCTGCTCATCATACAATTCCTTGTCATGTTCCGTCCGAAACCCGTTTCTGGGCCATCCGGACGAATCATGTTTTAGCTGTCACTAGCCGAACGAAAGGCCAATGCCTCGTTTGGTTTTCATTTGGGCACAACAGCGCATAGATAGCATCATGAAACGCCACGTCCTGATCTTTGCCTGTCTAGCCGCCATTGCCGGGGCGCTGTTGCTGCGCCCTTCCGGCGATCTGGAACCGCATCAGGTTGCCGGTCCGGTCAGGGCGCTTTCCGGCTCTGCCTCTGCGCAGGACTTCCGGCCCCTGCCCTTTCACGCAATGGCAAAACGCGTTGGCCAACGCTATCGCGGGCGGCTGATCGGCGCGGACATCACGCACCCGACGCCGCGCGAAAGAGAACTGGGCGCGGCGCTGATCTATGAGTTCCGGATCATCACGCCCCAGCAGAACCTGCTGAAGATCCGCATGGACGCCCGGGATGGCCGTTTTCTGGAAATCGCCGGGCGTGGGCAGACGAAGGCGCTGCGCAAGGGCGGGGCAATGAAGAACACAGACAAATACCGGGACGCGAACTGATGCGCGCATTGATCGTAGAAGATGACCAGGTGCTGGCCGGACAGTTGATGTCGGCCATGCAGGATGCAGGCTTTGCCACCGACCATGCGGGGGATGGCACCGAGGGCGAATTCATGGGCGCGACCGAAACCTATGATGTCGCTATTCTGGATTTGGGCCTGCCCGGCCTGTCGGGGATCGATGTGCTCACGCGCTGGCGTGATCAGGGCATATCCATGCCGGTTCTGATTCTGACGGCGCGGGGTGACTGGACCGACAAGGTCGCAGGTTTTCGTGCAGGTGCCGATGATTACGCGGTGAAGCCGTTTCGTCTGGAAGAAGTGGTCCTGCGCGCCCAGACCCTTGTACGCCGCGCGGCGGGCCATAGCCGTTCCGTCATCCAGGCCGGGCCGCTGACCCTGGATACGCAGTTGGGGGTCATTACCCGCGATGGCAGCCCGCTGAAGCTGACGTCATTCGAGACAAGGATCCTCAGCTATCTGATCCATCATCAGAACCGCATCGTCAGCCGAACGGAATTGTCGGAACATCTTTATGAAGCGGAAACAGACCGGGATTTCAAATCCATCGAGGTTGTGATTGGTCGGCTGCGTCGGAAAATCGGCGATGGGCTGATCCAGACCCGTCGCGGCGAGGGATACGTCCTTGAGGTTCCGGCTGCATGAAATCGCTGCGGGGCAGATTGCTGATTCTTGCCGGGGTCTGGCTGACGGCCGCCTTGTTGGCGGCCTTCCTGCTAATCTCGCACCTGCTGGGGAATTTCGTGACCGACCGGTTCGACGCGGAAACATCGGCCGTGGCGGATGCGTTGATTGCGTCAGTGGGTATTGATTCCGAAGGAGAAACCACCGTTCCCGCCCCACCTGCAGATCCGCGGTTCGGTCTGCCGTTCAGTGGCTGGTACTGGCAGGTGAACGTAGATGACAAGGTCGTGGCGCGATCGCCCTCATTGCTGGATGGTCGCCTGAGCGGCGCGGCGGGCAGCTTCATCGGCGGGCAAGGGACAGGTGCTGACGGAGCCCCGCTGCGGGTTCTGCGACGCGAGATCACCATACCCGACAGTGATTCCGTGGTCGCGATTACCGTGACCGCTCCGCAAGATCAGATAGAAGAAAGCCTGCTTCAGATCCGCAGGCCGCTGGCCATTTCCCTGATCGTTCTGGGTCTGGGTCTTGCCGCCGCCAGCGTCATCCAGGTGACGGCCGGACTGCGCAGCCTGGATCGGCTGGGGCATGATCTGCGCCACGTGCGCGAGGGCAAGACCGACAGGCTTCCCCTGCCCGATGTCACGGAGCTTCAGCCCTTGACCCATGAAATCAATGCCGCGCTTGATCAGAATGCCGCGCAGCTGGAGCGGTCGCGCCATCACCTGGGAAACCTGGCCCATTCCCTCAAGACGCCGCTTGCCGCCTTGACGAATGAGCTGCCGATGGATCATGCCGGTCAGGCGCTGATCGCGCGGATGGACCGGCTGATCGGCTGGCATCTGCGGCGCGCGCGTCAGGCCGGGCCACGCCAGATGGGGCTGCGCTGCCTGATCCGCCCGGTCATTGACGACATCCTGCTGGTGCTGCGCTGGCCGATGCATGACAAGGGAATAACCGCACAGGTAGACTGTCCTGATGACCTGGGCTTTGCTGGCGAGCGGCAGGACCTGGAAGAGATGATCGGCAATCTGAGCGAAAATGCGGTCAAATGGGGGCGAAGCCAGATCCGCATTTCAGCCCGGATGACAGAGGGGCGGTTAATCCTGAAGGTCGAGGACGATGGTCCGGGCATGGCGCAGGCAGACGCACCCAAGGCAATGATCCGTGGCGCGCGGCTGGATGAATTCGGGCTGTCGGGATCTGGTCTGGGTCTGGCGATCGTGGCGGATCTGGCTGCCCTGCATGGTGGATCGCTTCGACTGGAACGCGCTGATATCGGCGGCCTGTCGGCGGTACTGGATCTGCCAGCCTGAAAGGATATGGGGAAAAGGTGCAGGATTCTGTTGCAAGGCTCCTGCGGGCCCCGCCTTACGCTGCTAGGCGCAAGGAGTTAGGTTTCGGTTACCCGAGCTGCTTACGCAGCCAGAGCGACCGGAGCACGGTTGTCGTTGGCAACTGTACAAAAAGCACCGATAACGGTGGTAGCTCACCGGGACAAAGCAAACCCCTTTAGACGTTCGTCGATCCTGTTTCGGCCCCATGTTCCCCCAACGAGGGTATTTGGTGGAGCCGCCGGGTACCGCCCCCGGGTCCGATCCGCTTATTACGAGCGCGTTTATGTCCATAGTCCGACTTGCGCCGAACAGTTCCGATATAGGCCTCTTGCGTGTCATCTGCAAGACCTGGCTGGACATCCGGGCCGCTTCGCCCATTGATCCGTGGCGACCGGCAATGCAATGGTGGCCCGTCATCCACACGAGAAGAGACTGTGACATGAGCTGTGCCTGCGGACATCACGCCCCGACGATGAACCACGATTGTGACGACCATGGCACGCCTGTTGCGCTGCGCGCGCCCCTGCTTGCGCTGAACGGGAAGATCACCTGTGCAGAGACCGCTCAAATGCTGACGGCGCTGTCGCTGCTGCCCGATCATATGGCGCTGAGCCGTCAGGAGCCGGGCTGCCTGCGCTTTGACATATGGCAGGACGAAGACCCGATGGTCTGGAACATTACGGAGCTTTTCACCGACCAACAGGCCTTCGCGGCCCATCAAAGCCGGACCGCGGACAGCGAATGGGGCCGAAACAGCACCGAAATGCAGCGTGATTTCACCAGCAAAGAGGTTTTCCCCGTCATTCGCCCTGAATTGGCCAGCGATCACGATGGCATTGTTCGATTGCATGAAGCAGCCTTTGGTCGTGGTGACGAGGCCGCATTGGTTCAGACCCTGCGCAGCGATGGCGACCTGGCGCTGTCCCGGGTTGCGGTGGCGGCGGGGCAGATCATTGGACATGTGGCGCTTTCACCTGTCGAGGCCCCTCGGCCCGCATATGCGCTGGCACCCGTGGCGGTCACGCCAAAACTTCAGTCCCGCGGCATCGGCGCGGCGCTGATCACCGCTGCGCTGGAATGGGCGGGCCCGGCAACGGTCGTCGTGCTGGGCGATCCGGAGTATTACCCCCGCTTCGGTTTTGTTCCGGCGGACCTGGACTCTCCCTATGCCGGGCCGCATCTGATGATCCGCGGAGAACTGCCAGCGGGCGTCACCATCCGGCATGCGCCCGCCTTCAGCGGATTGTAAAGCCCGATCAGCGCTTGCGCATGGCATCCATCAGCGCCGCACCCAATGCGCCGGGCGCTGTCCGGTCTCCTTTCGGGGCGGCCTGTCCCTTTGTGGCACGCGGCGTCCTGGGCTGGGCCTTGTCGCGGCCACCTCCGGCCGATGATTTCTGCCCGCCCTGATCGCGGCCGCCATCCTTGCGCATCGTCAGGCCGATCCGTTTGCGGGCCACATCGACCTCGGTCACGCGGACCTTCACGATATCGCCCACCTTGACCACCTCATTGGGGTCCTTGACGAACCGGTCGGCCAGCTGGCTGATATGCACCAGCCCGTCCTGATGCACGCCGATATCCACGAATGCACCAAAGGCCGCGACATTGGTGACGCTGCCTTCCAGAGACATGCCGGGGCGCAGATCGCGAATATCTTCAACACCATCGGCAAAGCTGGCGGTCACAAAGCTGGGTCGCGGGTCGCGTCCGGGCTTTTCCAGTTCGGCGAAGATATCGCGAATTGTCGGCAGGCCGAAATTCTCATCCACGAATTGCTCGGCGCGCAAGTCTTTCAGCGCCGAGGCATCGCCCATGATCGCGCGAATATCGCGCCCGCAGGCGGCCACGATCTTGCGTGCGACCCCATAAGCCTCGGGGTGAACCGAAGAGGCATCCAGAGGCTCGACCCCGTCGCGAATCCGCAGGAATCCCGCGCATTGTTCAAAGGCACGCGGCCCCAGACCGGCAACCTTTTTGAGCGCCGCGCGCGAGGGGAAAGCGCCATGGGTGTCGCGATGATTGACGATGGATTGCGCCAGTGACGGCCCCAGTCCGGCGACATGTGCCAGCAAGGGGGCCGAGGCCATGTTCAGATCGACCCCGACGGCGTTCACGGCATCCTCGACCACGGCCTCCAGCGTCTTGGTCAACTGTCGCTGATCGACATCATGCTGATACTGCCCGACGCCGATGGATTCGGGCGGCACCTTGACCAGTTCGGCCAGAGGATCCTGCAAACGTCGCGCAATCGACACCGCGCCGCGCAGCGAAACATCAAGATCGGGAAATTCCTTCGCCGCCAGTTCCGAGGCCGAATAGACCGATGCCCCTGCTTCCGAGACCACCACACGGGTCGGGGCCTTGCGGCCCTTCGGCAGGCGCTTCAATACGTCGCCGACCAGACGTTCGGTTTCCCGGCTGGCAGTTCCATTGCCGATGGCGATCAATGACGCATCATGACGCTGAATCAGCGTCAGCAGGGTCGCCTCGGCGCCACGCAGATCGTTCCTGGGCTGGAACGGATAGATTGTCGCGGTGTCGATCAGCTTGCCGGTGCCGTCGACCACGGCCACCTTGACGCCGGTGCGAATGCCGGGATCCAGACCGATGGTGGTCTTTGCGCCCGCCGGAGCGGCCAGCAGCAGATCCTTGAGATTGCGGCCAAAGACGCGGATAGCCTCGTCATGGGCGCGTTTGCGCAATTCGGTCAGCAGATCGATATACATGGTGTTGGACAATCTCACGCGCCATGTCCAGCCCGCGACCTTGCGCAGCCATTGATCCCCTGCCCCATCGCCAAGCCTGCCGATGGCCTGAGCCACGATGCCCTCGGCCCGAGCTGCACCGGTGTCGGGATCGGGGGCGATTTCGATGGTCACGATTTCTTCTTTGGCAGCGCGCAGGATCGCCAGGGCGCGATGGCCGGGAATATCGGCCCATTTCTCGCGATGATCGAAGTAATCGCTGAACTTCGCGCCAGCTTCCTCTTTTCCCTCGATCAGCTTGGCCGCAATGAAAGCCTCGCGGCGCATGAAGTCACGCAAGCCCCCCAGCAAGGTCGCATTCTCGGCAAGTTCTTCCACCAGAATGTCGCGGGCCCCGTCCAAGGCCGCCTTGATGTCTGGCACCTGCTCGCCGGTATAGGAAGCTGCCAGTTGCACCGGGTCGGCCTGGCGGTTCTCGATGATCGACCGGAGCAAGGGCTCCAGCCCCTTTTCACGGGCGATCATGGCCTTGGTGCGCCGCTTGGGCTTGTAGGGCAGATAGATGTCTTCCAGCGAAGCCTTGGTTTCCGCACCCATGATCGCGCGGGTCAGCTCATCGGTCAGCTTGCCCTGATCACGGATCGATCCCAGGATCGCCTGCCGTCGCGATTCCATCTCGCGCAGATAGACCAGACGTTCGGACAGGGTCCGCAGTTGCGTATCGTCCAGACCGCCCGTGACCTCCTTGCGATAGCGCGCGACAAAGGGCACGGTCGCGCCTCCGTCCAGCAATCCGGCCGCCGCAGTGACCTGCGCAGGTGTGGCATTGATTTCGGTCGCGATCGTGCGGGCAATGCGAAGAGCGGCGTCCATCTGGTCCTCATATCTGTTGAGGGACCATGTCTAGCGCCCCCTGCCAGTGCCGCCAAGAGATCAGTCCAGCGACAGTTCCGGCAATCGCGCCGCTTCCTCGATCTTGGTCTTGCCTGAAACACTGTCGCGCACGGCCTGGCGCAAAGCCTTTGAACGTTTCAGCACCCGGCGAAAGGCCAGTTCATCCAGTTCCAGCAGGCTGGTCGGGGTGATTGCGGTGATCTGGGCCCGACGGGGTTTGCGCGTCAGAACACTCATCTGGCCGAACATGTCACCCCGACCCAGCCGCGTGGTCTGACCGGCAATTTCCTGCTCGACCGCCCCCGAGGCGACAAAGAACACGCTGCGCGCCGGGCTGTCCTTGCGCGAAATGACCTTGCCGGCATTGTAATACCGTGTCTTCAGAACCCGGGTCAGACGCTTCAGCTCTCCCTCGTCCAGATCCGCGAACAGCGGGAACTGACGCACGAGCTCATTCTTGCGCATGGCCAGATCAAGGGCGGGTCGCCCCTCGGCCTTTTGCCGGCGCCGTCCGATGTCGGCCATCAGCGCCATATGCAATTCGGCCCCGATCAGACCGTCTTCACGCATGGCGTTATATTCATGTTCTTCGAGGCGCAGTGCGGTGCGGCGGATAAAGCGCCGCTCCAGTTCCTCGGCATAGCCCGGATATTGCAGGCGCAGCCCTTCCAGCGCGGTTTCCACCGCCTCGACCCGGCGGTTCAGCAGCTCATGCAGCAGCTCGGCGACCCGGCGACCGTGAATCCGGCGGATGCGATTGTCGATGAAGCCATGCAGATCCCGCATGATCAGGCGTTTGGCCAGCAAGGCCTCGAAACGGTCGGCCGTCATGCGCGCCATCGGTCCCGCAATATGCAGCCGGTTGTGAAGGAAAGCCACGAAGCGGAAGGTGCCGCCATATCGCAGGCTGCGCCGCGCGGCGCGTTGATAGCCGTTGCGCCCGCCCACCCGCGCACCTTCGATCAGGCGGTCGACATCGGACAAAATGCGCTCGGACAGTCGCGAACTGATCGCGCGTTCGCGAAAGCGGGTCAGAATGGCTTCGCGCTCATGCGCAGCCAGGGCGATCAGCCCCAGCGTAATGCGATCGCGATCGAGGATTTTCGTATTGTCATCGGATTCCGCCCGCGCCACGGCGAGATCCAATCGCTCGGCGAAACGCTTTGCTTCGGAGCGGACCGTTTCTCGTGTCAGCTCATAGCTTTCCGCCGTGGTAGCGACCTCTTCGCGCACGGTTTGCAGCGCGACGGCGATCACCTGATTGGACAGCGCCGCATCCAGCGGCGACAGCCGGTCCAGGCCCAGCCTGCCGATCACCCAGCGCAGGGTCGTCCCCTGCACCATCAGCGTGAACAGGGTGAATCCCGTGGCCAGAATACCGACCAGGCGCTTGGTCTCGACTGGAACGCTCTGGCTTTCGGTGACGGCCAGCGCCAGAGCCAGCGTCACCGCCCCGCGCAACCCGCCCCAAAGGATCGCCACGCGATAGGGGCGCTCGACCCGGGGGGACAACCGCATCAGTGTCAACAACGGCAACAGGCCGAACAGGATCAACGCACGGGCCACGAAAGCCGCAAGGATCACCACAAGGATCAGCGCATAGTCGCCGGGGCGGACCTCGCCCATCAGCCGCGGGATCAACAGCGCCGCCAGAATGAAGATCAGCGCCCCGGCCCAATGGGCCAACAGGTCCCATTCCTCGCGCAGATTGGTCCAGAAGGCAGGCGACAGATGTCCCGGCCCCGTCAGGTTCAGCGTCAGCCCCGCAGCGACCACCGCGATCACCCCCGAGGCACCGAACATCTGTTCGGCCCCGACATAGGCCAGATAGGGCACGGCCACGGATACCGACAGCTGCGCCAGCTCATAGCGGCTGAACCACTGCATCAGCAGCAACGCCATCCGGGCGACCAGCAGGCCCGTGATCACCCCGCCGCCAATCAGCATGGGGAACTGACTGAAAGCCTGAGAAAAGCTGGGGTCGGGCACCCCCAGCATCACAAAGCTCATGAACAGGCCGAACAGCGCGATGGCGGCGGCGTCGTTCAGCAGGCTTTCGCCTTCGATGATCCGGGACAGACGTCGTGGTGCCGACAAAGAGCGGAAAATCCCAACAACGGCCGAAGGATCGGTGGTCGAGACGATCGAACCGACCAGCAGGCAGACCACCAGCGGCAGATCGCTGACCCATGCCAGTGCATAGCCGATCATCAGCGTTGCCGCGACCACGGCCACCACGGCCAACGTCAGGATCGGCACCCAGTCATCGAACATCCGCCGGACATTCATCCCCAACGTTGCCTGAAACAGCAGGGTCGGCAGGAACACGTAAAGGAAGACATTCGAGCGGATCGGCAGCGCCAGTATCGCCTCGGCGACAGGATTCAGCGCATCGGTCAGATCGGTCCGCAGAAAGAATATCGCGCCGGCGCCAATCAGAATGCCCAGACATGCAAGGATCACGCTATAGGGCAGTGACAGCCGCGCAGCCAAGGGCTCGGCCGCCGCGATGACAAGAAACAGCAACGCCGTTATCGAAATCAGAAGCGCAATATCCATAGTATTGAGATAGCGGGAAAAACCGTCTCAGGGAATACAGAGGGTGACGGCTTTGCCACGCATTCTCGTGACCGGTGCAGCACAATCACAGGCAGATTGCGCCGCACCGGCCCTGGCGGGCCTAGCCCTCGACCGGCATATAGAGATCTCCGCCGTCGCGATATTTCTCGGCCATTTCTTCCATGCCCTTGGAGCGGGCCTCAGCACGGATGTCATGGCTGATCTTCATCGAGCAGAACTTCGGGCCGCACATGGAACAGAAATGCGCCACCTTGTGCGCCTCCTTGGGCAGGGTCTGATCGTGGAACGAGCGCGCCGTTTCCGGGTCGAGCGACAGGTTGAACTGGTCTTCCCAACGGAACTCGAAACGGGCCCGTGACAGGGCGTCATCGCGCAGTTTCGCCGCCGGATGACCCTTGGCCAGATCGGCCGCATGGGCGGCGATCTTATAGGTGATCACACCGGTTTTCACGTCGTCGCGGTCAGGCAGGCCCAGATGTTCCTTGGGGGTGACATAGCACAGCATCGCGGTGCCGAACCAACCGATCATCGCCGCACCGATGGCACTGGTGATATGGTCATAGCCCGGCGCGATATCGGTGGTCAGCGGCCCAAGCGTATAGAAAGGCGCCTCGCCGCAATGGGTCAGCTGCTTGTCCATGTTCTCCTTGATCTTGTGCATCGGCACATGACCCGGACCTTCGATCATCACCTGGCAATCCTTGGCCCAGGCGATCTGCGTCAGCTCTCCAAGGGTTTCCAGCTCGGCGAATTGGGCAGCGTCATTGGCGTCGGCAATCGAGCCAGGCCGCAACCCGTCACCCAGGCTGAAGCTGACATCATAGGCGCGCATGATGTCGCAGATTTCGTCGAAATGCTCGTAAAGGAAGCTCTCGCGGTGATGATGCAGGCACCATTTCGCCATGATCGAACCGCCACGGCTGACGATGCCGGTCACGCGTTCGGCGGTCAGATGGATGAAAGGCAGGCGCACGCCAGCGTGGATGGTGAAATAATCCACGCCCTGCTCGGCCTGTTCGATCAGCGTGTCGCGGAACACCTCCCAGGACAGATCCTCGGCCACGCCGCCGACCTTTTCCAGCGCCTGATACAGTGGCACCGTGCCGATCGGCACCGGGCTGTTGCGGATGATCCAGTCGCGGATGTTGTGGATATTGCGCCCGGTGGACAGATCCATGACGGTATCGGCCCCCCAACGCGTGGCCCAGACCATCTTTTCGACTTCCTCTTCCATCGAGGAGGTCACCGCCGAATTGCCGATATTGGCGTTGATCTTGACCAGGAAATTGCGGCCGATCGCCATGGGTTCGATTTCGGGGTGGTTGATATTGGCGGGAATGATCGCGCGCCCGCTGGCCACTTCCTGACGGACGAATTCCGGCGTCACATGGTCGGGAATGGATGCACCCCAGTCATGTCCGTCGCGCACCAGTTTCTCCTTGGCGGCACGCCGGCCCAGATTTTCTCGGATTGCGACGAACTCCATTTCCGGCGTCACGATACCGGCGCGGGCATAGGCCATCTGGCTGACCGCCTTGCCCTTCCTGGCGCGCAATGGCTGATTGCGAACCGGGAATTCAGGCGTCAGCCGGTCGCCCGAAACAAAGCCATTGTCCTCGGGCTTGACCTGCCGCCCCTCGTAGCGTTCGACATCACCGCGCGCCATGATCCAGCTTTCGCGCAGGCGCGGCAGCCCCCTGTTGATGTCGATCTGCGCCTCGGGATCGGAATAGGGACCGGAACTGTCATAGACGGTGACCGGCGGCTCCATGGCCGAAACATGCAGGTCGATCTCACGCATGGGCACGCGAATGTCGGGATGAAGCTCGCCTGCGTGCCAGACCTTGCGGGAGGCCGGCAAGGGGCCGGTGGTGATCTGCGGGATAGGTCTTTGATCGTTCATGCGCGTCTCCTCAAGCACAACTCGAAAAGACCCGAGATGATGTATGAGGCAGAAAGCGACCGGTAACGGCCATGATCGGCCGCAACGGCCCAAGGAACGCGATTCGTCCCTCGGTCTTCCTACGCCAGTCTCAACTGGGTCAGGTTCAAAGGGTCGCGTCACCGCAGGTTGCCCTGCCAATCAGCCTCTCAGTCCCTTCGGCGGGACTCCCCTGACAGGGCGCAAGATTTCCGAACTGCCGGCTATTGTCAACCATTGTCGAAGAATCGATCACTCCGGAAAGCACGCAGCGAACCTATCCCAAAGAACGTTTCCATTCAGGCCCGGACTGTCGTAAAGTTTATTCAATATATTTTTCAGATAGTGAGATTTTACCCGATGCCGACGAGTTTCAACGAGCAAGTCTGGACGCTTGATCCATACGCGCCTCCGCCTGAAGGAACGGTCCTGACCGTCAGCCTCGTCACGCTTACCGACGAAAATGACGATGATGAAATCCTCGGCAGCTCGGGTGACGAACTCAATGGTGAGCCGATCTCGAACAGTTTCCCCGGCGATACGGTGACAGTTCGTCTGGCTGATGGCAGCGAACAGACCATCACGGGAATCACCTTTGGAATGGCGGATGGCACTGCCTATTTCACGCCTACCGACGGCTCGATCCTGACGGATGCGACACTTGTCAGCACGACATTTGTCCTTGGCCAGGGTGGTGTCTCTCGCGACGATCTGGGGCCCGTATGTTTCACGCTTGGAACGCAGATGACCGGGGCGGATGGCTCTGCCGTTCTCATTGATGACCTGAAGGTCGGCGATCAGGTGATGACCACAACCAACGGGTATGAGACCGTCAAGACGATCCGCTGGATTGCGCGCCGCACGATCGATCGCGATGAACTGAAATCCAATCACAAGCTTTTCCCGGTGCGGATCACGGCCGGTGCCCTGGGCGAGGGATTGCCCCATCGCGATCTGGTCGTGTCGCGTCAGCATCGCATGCTTGTGCGTTCCAAGGTGGCCCAACGGATGTTCGGGCAGGACGAGGTTCTGATCTCTGCCGTGCGCCTGTGCCCCCTGCCCGGCGTCTATATCGATGATGCGGTCGAAAGCGTTACCTATGTCCACCTTCTGTTCGACGATCATGAGATCCTGATTGCCGAAGGCTGTGCCACGGAAAGCCTGTTTACCGGCCCCGCCGCCCTGCACGCGCTGGAGTTCGAGGCGCGCCAAGAGCTGTTCTCGATCTTTCCGGAACTGAAATCGCGCGTGCACGCGCCACAACCGGCCCGTATCATTCCCAAGGGTGCGCGGCAAAAGCAGCTGATCAACCGTCATGCAATGAACGACATTCCAATTCAGGCCGGACAGCCAGCCGCCTGATCCGCCACTGAACACATGTGAAAAGACGCGCGAAGGCAGTGCTTTCGCGCGTCTTTCGTGACGGGATCGGTTTCTTCGTCCCTTCGTTTCCACGTCGGCAAATGCCGTCATGTGTCAACGGTCACCACGGCTGGAAGGGTCGATCAGCCCGCTGGACGGGAAAACGGTCACGGTAATCAGCCGATCACCGTCAATGTCGCGACGCACCAGCTCCTTGCCGATCAGGACCGATTTAGCGGCAACCTGACGGGTAATCTCGGCCTTGGCCCTGACCGGGAAATCGGGGCGTTCATGCGCCTGGCGGGCCGCATTGGCGGGAAGGGCAGCACCCAGAACGGCAACGGCGGTCAGGATAGCGGAAAAACTCTTGAAGGTCATGATATTGGCTCCTTGTATCTGATGACGTGAACCGTGTTGGCTCTGACAGGCGATACGCAGGAACCCGGGATTATATTTCACCCCATACGTTTTCGTGATGGTCCCGCACGCCAGCGTGAAGGAACCGAAATGAAAAGGGGCACCTAACGGCGCCCCTTTCCACTGTCTTCGAAACGGCGATCAGCAGGAGTAGTACAGCTGATATTCGACCGGATGGGGCGTATGTTCGTATTCATACACTTCTTCCCATTTCAGGGCCATGTAGCCCTCCAGTTGGTCGCGCGTGAACACGTCGCCCGCCAGCAGGAAGTCCATGTCTTTTTCCAGCTCTTCCAGGGCTTCGCGCAGCGAACCGCAGACGGTCGGGATTTCGGCCAGTTCTTCGGGCGGCAGATCGTAAAGATCCTTGTCCGAAGCAGCACCCGGATCGATCTTGTTCTTGATGCCGTCAAGACCGGCCATCAGCAGTGCCGCAAAGCACAGATAGGGGTTGGCCGAGGGATCGGGGAAGCGGGCTTCGACACGCTTCGCCTTGGGCGATTCCGTCCACGGAATACGAACGCAACCCGAGCGGTTACGTGCCGAATAGGCGCGCAGAACAGGGGCTTCGAAACCCGGAATCAACCGCTTGTAGCTGTTGGTCGAAGGGTTCGTCAGGGCGTTCAGCGCCTTGGCATGCTTGAGGATGCCACCGATGAAATACAGGGCCTCCTGGCTGAGATCGGCATATTTGTCGCCTGCGAACAGCGGCTTGCCGTCTTTCCAGATCGACATGTTCACATGCATCCCCGAGCCGTTGTCGCCCTTCATGGGCTTGGGCATGAAGGTCGCGGTCTTGCCATAGGCAGCGGCCACATTGTGGATGACATATTTGTATTTCTGGATGTTGTCCGCCTGTTCGGTCAGCGAACCAAAGATCAGACCCAGCTCGTGCTGCGCACTGGCAACCTCGTGGTGGTGCTTGTCGACCTTCATGCCCATGCGTTTCATGGTCGTCAGCATTTCGCCACGGATGTCTTGGGAGGCGTCGATCGGGTTGACCGGGAAATAGCCGCCCTTGTGACCCGCACGATGGGCCTGGTTGCCCATTTCGTATTCGGTGTCCGTGTTCCAGGCCGCGTCCACAGCGTCGATCTGATAGGCGACCTTCTGCGGCGTGACGGAATAGCGCACATCGTCGAACAGGAAGAACTCGGCTTCCGGTCCGAAATAGGCGGCGTCACCGATGCCCGAGGACTTCAGATAGGCCTCGGCCTTGACGGCGGTGCCACGCGGGTCGCGGCTATAGGCTTCGCCCGTGTCGGGCTCGGCCACATTGCAATGCACGCAAAGCGTCTTTTCGGCATAGAACGGATCGACATAAACCGTCGAGGTATCCGGAACCAGTTTCATGTCCGACTGGTCAATGGATTTCCAGCCCGCGATCGAGCTGCCGTCGAACATGAAGCCTTCTTCGAAAAAGTCTTCATCGACCAGATCCACATCTATGGTCACATGCTGAAGCTTGCCCTTGGGGTCGGTGAAGCGAACGTCGACATATGCGATCTCTTCGTCCTTCATCAGCTTCAAGACGTCTTGGATTTCCATCTCTTCCCTTTCTTCAAAATTCTCGCCCGACAGCCGCAGCAACCGGGCGGGTCGTTTCCCTTGGCCGAGCCGCGCTTAAAGCGCGTCGTCGCCAGTTTCGCCCGTGCGGATGCGGATAGCCTGCTCCACCGGCGACACAAAAATCTTGCCGTCGCCGATCTTCTCGGTTCTTGCGGCATCGACAATCGCGTCGACAGCAGCTTCAACCTGATCGTCCGGCAGTACCATCTCGATCTTCACCTTCGGCAGAAAATCGACGACATATTCTGCGCCGCGATAAAGTTCGGTATGCCCTTTCTGACGACCGAAGCCCTTGACCTCGGTGACGGACAGACCCTGAACACCAACTTCCTGCAGTGCTTCTTTCACATCGTCCAGTTTGAAAGGCTTGATGATCGCCTCGATCTTTTTCATCGTAATTGATCCTTCCTCGCGGCTTGCCTGTAGCCTGATTGGCGGGTTTCATGGGCGGGGTAAATGCGGCATGCGACCGAACCTTCCGGCGGCCCACAAGAGCGGGCGTATTTGCATATAATTTGTGCGTAATGGCTATTATTTAGGCAAACATGATGCTATTCGGTTCCGAAATTCTGACCACCGCTCAAATGCGCGCCATCGAATCCGATGCAATCGACAGCGGCGCGGCAACCGGCCTGCAACTGATGGAGCGCGCGGGAACCCTTGCCGCAGGGCATATCCGGCTGGCGAACCCGAAACCCGGACGCGCCGTGATTCTCTGCGGGCCGGGCAACAATGGCGGCGACGGCTATGTGGTGGCCCGACAGCTTCATCACGCGGGATGGTCGGTGCGGGTTCTGGGACTGGACAACATGCCGGGGCCGGATGCCGCGCATATGAAAGCGCTGTGGCAGGAACTGGGGCCAATCCATCCGCTCAGCGACGAGCAACTGCATGGAGAAGCGCCGGCGGACATTTATGTCGATGCGATCTTTGGCACAGGTCTGACGCGGCCCGCCGATCATCGGATCATGGCCATCCTGAAGCGGCTTGGCAGTGACGATCCGCGCTATCGCGACAAACTGTATGCCATCGACTGCGTCAGCGGGCTGTGCCTGGACTGTGGCGCCATGCTGGGTTGGCCCGATGATCAATTGAGCCGTGCTCCCCATGCCCGGATGACGATTGCCTTCGACAGCCCCAAGCCGGGCCACCTGCTGCGGCCCGGATGCCTGCTCTCGGGGCAGGTCGTGATCGCCGATATCGGGATCTCTGCGCAGCGCCGGGCGGCCGCCACGCAACGCCAACCGCTGCATGCGATCCGACGACCTGGCGACGCCGCTCCCGGGTTGCCCCGTCTGCTGGGAAAATCCCCCGAAGGACACAAATATCGGCACGGCCATGCCATCATCGTCGCAGGCGCAGCCGGCCATGGTGGGGCAGCGCGGCTGTCGGCGCGCGCGGCCCTGCGGCTTGGTGCGGGGCTGGTAACGCTGTGCCCGCCGCAACCGGCCATGCCGGAACATGCCGGCCCGCCCGATGCGCTGATGCGTCGCCCCATTGATGACGGCGCCGCTCTGGCAGATCTCTTGACCGATGGCCGTATCAGCAGCATCTGCATTGGACCCGGCTGCGGCATCAATCGCGCCGCAGAACTGCTGCCCACAGCCTTGCAGACCCGCCTGCCCTGCATTCTGGATGCCGATGCCCTCAGCGCCATCGCCCGAGATGACAGCCTCTTGGCGCAACTGCACGACCGCTGCGTCCTGACCCCGCATGAAGGCGAATTCTCACGCCTCTTCCCCGATATCGCTGCCCGACTGCACAAGGCCGAGCATCAGGCCGGAAAAACATGTCATTCCCGCATCGATGCCACCCGAGATGCTTCTGCGCGATCCGGGGCCGTTGTCCTGCTCAAGGGTCCTGATACCGTGGTGGCAGCCCCGACAGGCGAGTGCTGCATCCATTCGGCGCTGGATGTTCCCTGGCTGGCAACCGCCGGCTCAGGAGATGTTCTGGCCGGAATGGCAGCCGGCCTTCTGGCGCGCGCGATCCCGCCATTCCATGCAGCCGGTCTGGCCGCGCTTCTGCACGCAGAGGCCGCGCGCCAATTCGGCCCCGGTCTGATCGCCGATGATCTGCCCGAACAGATACCATCCGTTCTGCGCGCGCTGGAGGTGTGATTTTCGGGCTGGCCCCCGCCCGCGCAGCTTGCTAATAGACCCTCCGATGCGGGTGTGGCGAAACTGGTAGACGCACCAGATTTAGGTTCTGGCGCCGCAAGGCGTGGGGGTTCAAGTCCCTCCACCCGCACCATCTTGATTTGAAATCATTCTTCGTCGCATCGCTTGCGCGTATCCCAGTCCTATGGCGCGACAACCGCTTGCAGTCGAGAATCCCGAACGCCAGCGCTGCAGAGTTCCCTCGCCGACGGATGGATCACCAGCCATATCCAGCCCCCTTGCCGAAAGGATTCGGCAGGCTGGTTCGCGAAAAAACGCAGGATGGAGGGTTCAATTTCAGCTAAATGATGGTCGGGGCGAGAGGATTCGAACCTCCGACCTACGGTACCCAAAACCGTCGCGCTACCAGGCTGCGCTACGCCCCGACTGAGGCGCTTCTAACCGAAGCTTTCGGCAGAGGAAAGAGCTTTCATTGACAAGGCCATGCCGCGGTTCCCGCAGACAATCCCGGATGGGCCATGGGTTGCCCGACCGCCAGTCCCTGACGCGCAGCCTCGCCGCCCGCAATCTCGAGAACCATCAGTCTTTCCGGCCTTGGATCCCCCTTGAGGGCACCGGGGATGGGTGTTTCGTCCAGCGGCCTGGCCATGGGGTGAATATGTCGAATCACACCGCGTGAATCCATGAAAACCAGATCCAGCGGAATCAGCGTATTGCGCATCCAGAAGGACACCGGGCGCGCCGTGTCATAGATGAACAACATGCCGTGATTCGGGGGCAGCTCGGTCCGGAACATCAATCCCTGCGCGCGCGTGGCGGCCGTATCAGCGATTTCGATGTCAAAGCTGACGGTTCCTTCGGCGGTCAGGAAGGAAGCCTGATCAACCGCACAGCTGGCCTGTGCAACAGGTTTCACCCCGGCATATGACCGGTCCGGAGCGGAAACGAGGGCTCCTGCCAGAATCAAGGACAGACATGCGCAGCCGAATGCCTTACTCGGCGACATGAGCCAGAATCTTGTCTTGGCGCAATTCATCCATGTCATCATAGCGCGGCAGGACAAGGGCTGTACCTTCGTCGCCGCGGTCCCAACTGGTGATCTGCGCCGCCATCAGTCCACGCGGGCCTTCTACGACACGGATGCCCACGGCCTCGCCAATGGCCAGATCGGCAAAGCCCGAGTAACGCAAGACCTCGACGTGGATGAAGACATCATCGGGATAGCCGAAGATATTGGCGAAACCAAAGCCCTTGGCCTTGTCGAACCATTTGACACGCGCAGGTCGCAGGGGCAGAGCTTCAAGCTGTTCGATAATCGCCGTGTCGATATCGGCGATCGGCGCCGTGCCATCCGTCTCTGGAGGGGTGATTTCAATGACTTCACTGGCCTGCAATCCCCGCGCGGTAGGCTGGGCCCATACCTTCACATGAGATTGATCCGCGACCGAGCTTCTTCCGAAATTCCTCAACACATTGGCGTGCAGCAGGATATCGGGGCCACCTTCGCTGTTCAGGATGAAGCCATAGCCTTTCGCGGGGTCAAACCATTTGACCTGCCCGGACACCAGCTTCATTCCGTTTTCTTCCGTCATCTTCTCACCGTTTACCGCGCATTTCGCGCGTATTCCTCAACATGGCCCAGTTCTAATCTGATCTGGAGATCATCCACCTCATGAATAATATCTATAACAATCAAGCGCTTATAGAAAAAAACTAAAAAAGGCGTCATTATCTATTGTCAGGCTGTTTGCTCTTTGGGTCAAGCCTTACGGCGACAACCTCTGGACTTTCCAACCCGAGCGAAGGTCTTTGGTCCAAACGAAGCGGTCATGCAAGCGGAATGCGCCATCACTCCAGAATTCTATCTGAACCGGCGCGATCCTGAAACCGCCCCAGAATGGCGGACGTTTCGGATTGGTTCCGTGAATGATACCCTGTTTCGCTGCAGCACCAACCAGTTGCCCTCGGCTATCAAGAGGTCGTGATTGCGCCGACGCCCAGGCCCCCAGGCGCGACTGGAGGGATCGGCTGGCAAAATACTCATCCGCCTTGGGCCCATCCTCGCGCGTGACCAGTCCCCGAACGCGAATCTGGCGGCGCAGCGTTTTCCAATGCATGACAAAGGCGGCCTTGCCCGTGGCCTCGATCTGCCTGCCTTTGGCGCTTTCATAATTGGTATAGAAGACGAAGGCACCCTCGGTGCCATGGCCCTCGATTTCCTTCAGCAACACCATCCTGACATCCGGAAGTCCCGCGTCATCCACCGTGGCAAGGGCAATCGCATTGGGGTCATTCGGCTCGCTCTTGCCGGCTTCATCCAGCCATTCGCGCGCGATATCGAAGGGGTCGTCGCCCGCAAATATCCCCGTTCGGTCACTCATCATCGTTTTCCTTGCGCTTGATGCGGCTGCACAGTTGCCCTAATCACCGTTCCAATGGGTTGAAAGCGCGAGGGACTATATATGTCAAGCGAGCAGAACACTGGTCTGATGGCTGGGAAACGCGGTCTCATCATGGGGCTGGCCAACGACAAGTCCATCGCCTGGGGCATCGCAAGGGCTCTGGCCGCCGAAGGCGCCGAGCTGGCCTTTTCCTATCAGGGCGAGGCGCTGAAGAAACGGGTCGATCCGCTGGCTGCGAAACTGGGTTCGGATTTCGTGCTGCCCTGCGACGTCAGCGACGAGGCCTCGATTGACGGGCTGTTCGAAAAACTGGGCGAACGCTGGGAAAAAATCGACTTCATCGTCCATGCAATCGGCTTTTCGGACAAGGAACAGCTGCGCGGCCGCTATGCCGAAACCACGCGCGACAACTTCCTGATGACCATGGACATCTCGGTTTATTCCTTTACCGCGGTGGCACGTCGCGCCGCTGCCATGATGCCCGATGGCGGCAGCATGCTGACCCTGACCTATTACGGTGCCGAGCGCGTGATGCCTCATTACAATGTCATGGGCGTTGCCAAGGCCGCCCTTGAGGCCAGCGTGCGTTATCTTGCCGAGGATTTCGGCAAGGACAGGATTCGCGTCAACGCCATCTCTGCCGGTCCGATCAAGACACTTGCCGCCAGCGGCATCGGCGATTTCCGTTACATCATGAAATGGAACGAGCTGAATTCGCCCCTGCGACGCAACGTCACGACTGAAGATGTCGGCAATTCGGCCCTGTATCTGCTGTCGCACCTTGGCGCAGGCGTGACCGGCGAGACCCATCATGTCGACGCCGGCTATCATGTCGTCGGCATGAAGGCCGTGGATGCACCGGATATCGCGACGGTCAAGAAAGACTGATCCAATCCCAAGCAACGGCCGGGGCACATATGATGCAGATCACCCCTGAACAGCTGACGCTGTTCGCCGCCACCCTGGCCGTTGCCATCCTGTCCCCCGGGCCGGGCGTCATTGCCGTCAGCCAGTCTGCCTTTGCAATGGGACGTCAACGCGCCCTGCCCTATGGATGGGGACTGGCCTTCGGCGCATCGCTGTGGTGTCTGGGGGCCTTGCTGGGGCTGACGGTGGTGTTCCGTATCCTGCCCTGGACCTTCACGGTCATGAAGTTCATCGGCGGGCTCTATCTGCTGTGGGTTGCCCACAAGATGTGGCGCGGAGCGCCCGAGCCGCTACCCGACCCGGCCGAGGCACAATTGGGCATGAACTTCCGGGGCGGCATGACGCTGAACCTGTCCAACCCCAAGCCCGCACTGTTCTATTCTGCCGTGCTGCTGTCGATCTTTCCCGTCACCCTCTCATTGGCCGACAAGGGCGTGATCTATCTGACAGCCGTATCACTTGAACTTTCCTTTTATACGGCGCTGTCCTGCCTGATGGCCTTGCCATTGCTGAGGCGGCGCTATTATGCAGCCAAATTCTGGATCGACCGCATCGCCGCATCTGCCATCGGACTGCTTGGGCTTTCCCTGATCCTGCGCCACTGAAGGAGATCAAATCATGATAGACCGCCTCCCCCACGAAAAGGGATTCCATGTCAGTTGGGATCAATTGCACCGCGATGCCCGAGCCCTGGCCTGGCGGCTGGACGGCAAGGACTGGCGCGCCGTCGTGGCGGTCACACGGGGCGGCCTGGTGCCCGCGATGATCGTCGCGCGCGAACTGGACATTCGCACCATCGACACGATCAGCATCAAATCCTATCACAAACAGGAACAGGGCGGGCTGAAGGTTCTGAAGGAACCCGATGCCGCGCTGATGGGCGATGGCGAGGGCATCCTGGTCGTTGACGATCTGGTGGATTCAGGGCGCACGCTGGAGCTGATCCGCAAGATGTATCCCAAGGCTCATCTGGCGACCGTCTATGCCAAGCCCAAGGGCAAGCCCATCGTGCAAAGCTATGTCACCGAGGTCAGCCAGGACACATGGATCTTCTTCCCCTGGGACATGGCACTGCAATATGTCCAGCCCTATCGCGGTGAAGACTGAGACAGACAAGGGCGGCGGCTGAGCAAAAGGCCGCCGCCGGTTTGCAACACGACGCAACCCATTTATTTGATTGACTTATTCACCTCACCTTTTTTCAAACCACACCTGCGCGTGATGTTCCCGCGGCAAATTCGTGCCGAATTTCACCATCTGCAGGAACTTGGAAACGCCGTCACTCATTGAGTCCCCGAAGCGCCTCGCCGGGCAGCCCGTCGAGCGCAAGACCTAACGGAGGACCATTATGCGCAAGCTATTTCTGACAACGGCTCTCGTTCTTCCCCTGGCCACTGGCCATGCCTTTGCCCAAGACACCGCGCCTCAGGCGACGGATGCGGAAACCGCCCCGATGGCCATGGATCCGGCCGCCAATGACATGGCGGCTGACCCCGCTGCGGATGAGGCAGCCGCCAAGGAGGCCATGGCTGCCGAAGTTGCCGACAGCGGAAAGATCGCCCGCCAGCAGGCCGGGAACGAGTTGCGGCTGGACTGGATCACCGATGCCACGGTGACATCGCCTGATGGGGCGGCCATTGGTGACATCAACGACCTGATCCTTGACGGCGAAAGCGGCAGGATGATTGCGGCCATCATCGGTGTCGGCGGTTTTCTGGGCATCGGCGAAAAACAGATCGCTGTCCCATGGGACCAGTTGAGCGTCAACTATGACGCGCAAGAGATCATGAGCGAATTGAGCGAGGAAGAGGCCGAAGCAGCACCGGAATATGTGTTCCGCGACCGTGACAGCGCTCCGGACGTCCTGCCTGCGGCCGGAATGGAAACGGATGCGGCAGAGTCCACCATGGCACCTGCTGCCCCTGCCGCCGATCCCGCCGCGATGCCGGCAGATGATATGGCCGGGGACACCATGCCGGCTGCGGATGCTGCAGACCCAATGGAGGGTGACGCAGCCATGGAAGGCCATGACGCCATGCCGGCCGAAGGGATGGAAGGCGACATGGACAAGACCAGCATGGAGGCCGAACCCGCAATGGAAGGCGGTATGGCGGATGAAAAGCAACCCGCAACCGACTGATCCGGTCTTGCGCACCGACAAGCAACCGACATGAAAAAGGCGGCCCTCGGGCCGCCTTTCTTCATCGTTGTCACGCCACGGCGTCGGTTCAGCGGTTGCCGCGCACGAACCTTGCCGCCTCTTCAGCCGCACGGCGCAGGGCACGACTCTTGTTGACGGTTTCCTCGAATTCGGCTTCCGGATCACTGTCATAGACGACGCCACCGCCGGCCTGGATATACAGGGCCTCATCCTTCACGACCCCGGTGCGCAGGGCAATGCACATGTCCATTTCACCATTGGCAGCGAAATAGCCGACCGCGCCAGCGTAAACCCCGCGCTTTTCAGGCTCCAGCTCGTCAATGATCTGCATGGCGCGAACCTTGGGCGCACCCGACACGGTCCCCGCAGGCAGACCAGCCAGCAGCGCCGACAGGCCGTCCTCGCCCTCGCGCAACTCGCCCACGACATTCGAGACGATATGCATGACATGGCTGTAGCGCTCGATGGTGAACTGCTCGGTCGGGCGAACGGTCCCCGGTTTGGCCACCCGCCCCACATCGTTGCGCCCCAGATCCAGCAGCATCAGATGCTCGGCCAGTTCCTTCTGATCCGACAGCAGGTCGGCTTCCAACGCCTTGTCCTCGGCCGCATCCGCGCCACGTTTGCGCGTGCCGGCAATCGGCCGGATCGTGACCTCGCCATCGCGCAGACGCACCAGAATTTCGGGGCTGGCCCCGACGATCTGGAAACCGCCCATGTTCAGAAAGAACATGAAGGGCGAAGGGTTGGTGCGCCGCAGGGAACGATACAGCGCGAAAGGCGGCAACGGGAAATCCATGCGCCAGCGCTGCGAGGGCACCACCTGAAAGATATCACCCGCGCGGATGTAATCCTTGGCCTTTTCAACTGCGGCCAGATAGTCGTCCCGCGCGAAATTGGACACCGGTTCGCCAATCTCGGCATCATTCCCCAAGGCACGCGGTTCCGAGGGCTGGCGGTCCAGCGCCCGCAGCGCATCCATCACGCGCTCGGCGGCGCGGGCATAGGCGGCGCGGGCATTGTCGCTGCCATCATGCCAGGCCGGCGCGCAAAGCGTCACCTCGCCCTTGACGCCATCCAGCACCGCCACGACCGAGGGGCGGATCAGCATGGCGTCGGGCAGGTCGAGCGGATCGGGGTTCACATCCGGCAGGGATTCCACCAGCCGGATCATGTCATAGCCAAGATAGCCGAACAGCCCTGCCGCCGCCGGAGGCACGCCCTCGGGCAGCGACTCGATCCGGCTTTCGGCAATCAAGGCACGCAGGCTGTCCAGCGCCGGACGCTCGTCTGCCTCGAAATCCTCGGCAAAACGGGCCTGCCGGTTCAGCCGTGCTTTCCCGTCGCGACATTCCCAGATCAGGTCCGGCTTCATTCCGACGATCGAATAGCGTCCGCGCAGTTCTCCGCCAGTCACGGATTCCAGCATGAAGCTCATCGGTGCGGCTTCGGCCAGTTTCAGCATCAGGCTGACCGGCGTATCCAGATCGGCAGCCAGCCGGATCGTCACCAGCTGGTTCTGCCCTGCTTTCCAGCCGGCTTCAAAGGCGGCAAATTCCGGTGTCAGTTCCATCAGTATACCTGGGCGTTGATCGCGTTTATCGCGGCCTGATTGACCTGGATGCCGCCTTTGCGTTGCGCCGCGCGGGCATAATAGTCGAACAGATCCGCCTGCAGGGATTGTTCGAGGCGGGCAGACACGGCTTCCTTCACGCGCAGCGCTTCTTCCTCGGAAAGATCGGGCTGGTGAATGGCGTCCAGCCGGACAAGAAAGACGCGTTGCTGCGCATCGACAACATCCACCGCTCCGACATCCTTCATCGAGAAGGCATGGATCAGCACATCGGCGGGCACATCCTCGATCCAGCCGTCACGGCGCATGTCGGTTTCAACCGTCCAGGACAGTTCGGGTTCGGCAGCGGTTTCGACCAGTGCCCCCTCGTCCTCTTCCGGGGCATCTTCGGGCAGCGCAACACGCGAAACGGCGCTTGCCGCGGGAACCGGCGCCGGATCCCGCGCTGCCGTGATCTCGACCTTCTTTTCTTCGGCAAGTGACAGCAACTGGCGATGGATCTCGGCCGCGCGCCAGTCGGCCTCGACCTCCTCGCGCACATCCTCGAAGGGAATCAGTGCCGGCGGCACGACCTCATCCAGACGCAGGGCAAAGACCCCGCCATCGTCCAGCTGGAACAGCTCGGGGAAATCCTGTTCGGTGACCGTTTCGGCCATTTCGCGGAAGGCTTCGTATCCGGAAATTCCGCTTGCCTCGGCCGGGCTGCCGCTGACCCAGTCGATCTGTCCCATCTGCATCCGGGTTTCATCGGCCATGTCCTCCAGCGTTGCGCCACCGGCCAGCAGGTCTTCAAAGCCAGAGGAAAGATCATCGACCATCCGCGCGGCGCGATCCAGCGCAGCTTCGGCGCGCAGACCTTCACGGGCGTCCTCGAAGGGAATGTCGACCGGATCCAGAATGGCATTCATCGAGAACAATGCCGGTCCCAGGGCGGTGTCGATCGGACCGACGACACCGGGATTGTCCAGCGCAAAGACCGCATCGCCCGCCGCGTCCAGTTCCGCCTTGGTCAGTTCGCCCAGTTCCACGTCATCGGTGGTCAGCCCACGTTGCGTCACATAGGTATCAAAGCTTGCCTCGCCCGCTTCGATGCTGGCCATGGCCTGCTGGGCTTCTTCCAGAGTCGGAAAGACCAGGCGGCTGACCAGCCGGCGTTCGGGCTGACGATATTTGTCGATCTGCGCCTCATAGGCGTCACGCAAGGCCGCCTCGTCCAGCTGCACCTCATCCGTCAGCATCTCGGGTGTCAGCCAGACATAGCTGATCTTGCGCGTTTCAGGACTGGTAAAGCGATCCGCATTGGCTTCATGCCAGGCATGCAGCGCGTCTTCGTCGGGATCGGCCACGGGGGATGGCAGTTGATCCTCATCCAGTTCAACCCAGGCCAGATCGCGCGTTCCCAGCAGCCATGCCGCCGTCAGATCCACCATCGGCGCGGGGGCGACAACGCCGCCGGCCACGGAACGCTGGATCAACAGGCGTGCCTCGTCGCTGCGAATGGCAGTCTCGAATTCGGCTTCGGTCATCTGCTGGCGGTTCAGGACCTCGCGATAGGCGGTGCGGTCGAATTTGCCGTTCGGGCCGCGAAATGCAGCGGCATCCAGAATGGTCTTCGCCACGCGTTCATCGCCGACGGACACACCGATCCTGCGCGCCTGCTCTTCCAGTGCAGCCCCGGTGAACAGCTGCGCCTGAACCGCCTGCGGCAGGCCAATGCTTGCCGCCTGCGCCATGGTCAGCGGCTGGCCGGTCTGACGGCTGTATTCATTGATCTGGCTTTGCAGGGCACGGGCATATTCATCCGCCGTGATCTTGGTCTCGCCCACAGAACCGATTTCCGAGGAACCTCCCGAAAAACTGGTCACGCCAAAGCCGCCAAGCCCCAGTATCAAAAGGCCCATCAGCAGCCAGACAACCGTTGATTTTCCATGCGTTCGCAAATTTTTCATGGTGCGGCCTTTCCCGAGGACGTATCAGCGCAGTCTTTAGGGCGCGCGCTTGGCAGCCACAAGTGTTCAGGCAGCAAAGCCCGCCAGCCTCGCCGCAAGTTGTTCGATTCCGGCGGCATCGACATTGGCAAAGGCCAGACGGAAATGCCGCGGGCCTGTCGGGTCCGAGTCCGGGGTGAACATCGTGCCCGGCAATGCCAGCACCCCGGCCTCGCGCACCAGACGTGGTGCCAGAGCCGCCGAACTTTCGGCAAAGGGATGCTCGACCCAGGCGAAATAGGCACCCGCGCTTTTCAATTTCCAGCCTTCCAGCCCCTGAAGAGCCGCGACCGTGGCCGCGCGACGCGACAGGATCTCTTGCCGTTCCTGCGCCAGCCAGTCACGCAGGTTGCGCATTCCCCACAGCGCGCCGATCTGCCCCAGTTGAGAGGTCGAGATCGCCACGGTGTCCAGGAACTTCTCGACCTGCGCCATCCGTTCGGTCGATGCCAGCAGCGCCCCGACCCGATGCCCCGTCAGCTTGTAGGCCTTGGAAAAGGAATAGAGCTGAATGAGCGTGTCATCCCGGTCAGGCCGTGTCAGCAGGTTGTGCGGCGCACCTTCGCGGCTGTCGAAATCACGATAGGTTTCGTCGATGATCAATGCGATCCCGCGCTGCCGGGCCAGATCATGGAACCGGTCCAACAGTTCGGCCGGATATTCCGCGCCGGAAGGATTGTTGGGCGAGACCAGAACGATTGCCCTGGTTTTCGGCCCGATCATCCCGGCGGCCTCATCGGGATCGGGCAGCATGTCCGCCTTGCAGCGCAAGGGCTGCGCCGCGATCCCCTGCATGTCCAGCCACATCTTGTGATTGAAATACCAGGGCGTGGGCAAGATCACGTCATCGCCCGCCGTCGCCAGCGTCGCGATGGCCGCGCAAAAGGCCTGATTGCAACCCTGCGTGATGGCAACCTGACCGGCCTGAACATCACCGCCATAGGCGCGCGAGAATTCCAGCGCGACTTCCTCGCGCAGATCCTGGTTGCCCAGAACCGGTCCGTAAAGATGCGCCTCGGGCGCGGACAGAGCGGCCTCGGCAATGGCGCGACGCAGACCTTCGGGGGGCGGGTCGACCGGGGCCGCCTGACTGACATTGATCAAGGGCCGGTCGACATCGAAGGTAACTCCATTCAGCCAGCGCCGCGCCTCCATCACGGGCGGCGCGAAAGTCGCAAGCAGAGCGGGATTGAAAGCTGTCATGTCAGTCGCGTCCTAAACTGCGAAGATCGGAAAGATCGGGGGGCAATGAAAGATCCAGCCCCGGCGAGGGCATCGCGGGCGCCCGTTCGGCACCGTCTTCAACTGCCGGCGAGGCCGCCGGTTGCCGTGGCGCGGTTGCGGCAGCCACCGGTTTCGGTTCTTCGGGGGCAGGTCTCTCCTCAAAGACGAAACGGGTCTCGGGTGTCTGGTCCTGCTCAGCCGATATGGCCATTTGCGGCGCCACGTTCAGGACCGGCGAATCCAGCGCGGCAGGCCGCGTCAGCTCCGGGCCCTCGCTGCTACCCGAGGCGGTGATCTGCGCGGGCTGGCGCGGATCATCCTGTGTCTGCGGGCGTTCATTGTCCCCGGTGATCGCGACCGGGGCCGGTTCGGCCGCCGGGGCGGCCACTGCCGGGGCATCGCGCGGCCCCGACCGCGCGGATGGTGCAGCAAGAGGAGCGGGCTGGCGTGGGGCAATATCATCCCCCCGTCCGAACTCGGACCCGACCGGCAAATCCACCGCCCCGGCCAGAGGCGCGTCCGCAGCCGGGGGGGCGGCTGTTTCGGACGGCGCAGGCCTGGCCGCATTCGCATCCGCAGAATCAGCCGCTTCATCGGGCCGGGACGCGATGCCGGCCGGTGTCTCATTCGTGTTGTTCTCATCGGACATGGGGATCACAACCGACATGACAGCCAGAAGCCCGGCGCTCAGCGCCGCCCCATGTCCCAAACCTGTCCAGAAACCGCGTGCCATGCGCCTCTTCTTCCTTCGGCTGGGCTTGACCCCCCAGCGCGCTTTGCCCCATCTATAGCGGACCCTTTTGAAAGGGGAAACCGCCAGCAAGCCAAGGCACCCATCATGATCCTTCTGATCGACAATTACGACAGCTTCACCTGGAACCTCGTGCATTATCTGGGCGAAGCCGGGGCCGAGGTCACCGTGCGCCGCAATGATGCGCTCAGCGTCGAAGAGGCGCTGGCGATGAAGCCTGACGGCATCGTGATCTCTCCGGGGCCATGCGATCCAGCACAGGCGGGCATATGCCTTGACCTGATCCGCGCGGCCGCCGAACGGCGCATTCCCCTGCTGGGTGTCTGCCTGGGCCATCAGTCCATTGGCGAGGCATTTGGCGGCAAGGTGGTTCGCGCCAACCGCATACTGCATGGCAAGGTAGACGATATCAGCCATGACGGCACCGGGGTCTTTGCAGGCCTGCCCTCGCCCCTCAAGGCAACGCGCTATCATTCGCTGACCGTCGAGCCGGAATCCCTGCCAGACTGCCTGCGCGTCACCGCGACATCGGACGATGGCACGATCATGGGCCTGATCCACCGGGAACTGCCCATCGAGGGCGTGCAGTTCCATCCTGAATCCATTGCCTCTGAACATGGTCACGACATGATCCGCACATTCCTTGCGCGCTGCACATCCACCGAGGCCGCCGCATGAGCACGAACATCCGTCCCCTGATCGGCATTGCAGCCGAGCGGCCCCTGACCGGAGCCGAAGCCGAATCGGCCTTTTCGGCGCTGTTCGACGGTGCCGCGACACCTGCCCAGATCGGCGGCCTGCTGATGGCGCTGCGCGTGCGCGGTGAAACAGTCGAGGAAATCGCCGCCGCCGCGCGCGCCATGCGCGCCCGGATGAACCGCGTGACCGCCCCCGAGGGCACGATGGATATCGTGGGCACAGGCGGCGACGGCAAGGGCACGCTGAACATCTCGACCGCCACGGCATTCGTGGTTGCCGGTGCCGGAATTCCGGTCGCCAAGCATGGCAACCGCAACCTCAGTTCGAAATCCGGGGCCGCGGATGCGTTGAGCAAGATGGGCATCAATGTCATGGTCCCTCCGGAAACCGCACAGCGGGCGCTGGACCGGGCAGACATCTGTTTCATGATGGCGCCGATGCACCACCCCGCCATGCGCCATGTCGGACCGCCAAGGACCGAACTGGGCACGCGCACGGTCTTCAATCTGCTGGGCCCGCTGACCAATCCGGCCTCGGTTCGCCGGCAACTGACAGGGGCCTTCAGTGCCGACTGGATCAGACCGATGGCCGAGGTGCTTCAGCAATTGGGCAGCGATGCCGCATGGCTGGTGCATGGCAGCGATGGCACCGATGAAATCACCATTGCCGGTGAAACGCAGGTCGCCGCGCTGAAGGATGGCGTAATCACCGAATTCACCATCACGCCCGAAGATGCCGGTCTGCCCCGCCACCCGTTCGAAGCCATTATCGGCGGCGAGCCCGGCTACAATGCCGCAGCCTTCCGCGATCTGTTGGACGGCGCGAAGGGGGCCTATCGTGACGCAGTGCTGCTGAATGCGGCAGCGGCCTTGCTGGTGGCGGAAAAAGTCGGCGACCTGCGCGACGGCGTCGCCATGGCCGCGGAATCGATCGACAGTGGCGCAGCCAAGGCGCGGCTGACGGCGCTGGCCGAGGTCACCGGACCTCCTGTGGCATGACCCCGGGTCGGATCCCCGTTCCCCCGGCATGGGCGCATCTGCCGTTCTTTCAGACGCATTGGCCCGAGATCGACCGCCGCCTGGCCGATGAAACCGACTGGCTACCCGGTCCCGACCGCCTCTTTGCCGCCTATGACAATCTGTCGCCGCAGGACATGCGGGTGATCATCCTTGGGCAGGATCCCTATCCGACCCCCGGCCATGCCAATGGTCTGGCATTTTCGGTCGCAGCGGACATTGCCCTGCCACGTTCACTGCGCAATATCTTTGCCGAAATGCAGGACGATCTGGGCAAGGCACCGCCCAATGGCGACCTGTCCCATTGGTCCGCGCAGGGCGTGTTCCTGGCCAATACCGCGCTCTCGGTGCGCCCCGGGGCCGCCGGAGCCCATGCCCGCTGGGGCTGGGAACGCCTGGCAAGACAAGCCATTGACGAGGCGCAGAAACACGGCCCGCTGGCCTTCCTGCTGTGGGGCAAACATGCGCAAAAGGCGGTATCCGGCCTTCCCCGCGCCGAAGATCTGGTCATAGCCACGGCCCATCCCTCGCCGCTTTCCGCCCGCCGGGGATTCTTCGGCTCCAGGCCCTTCAGCCGTATCAATGCCTGGCTGCAGGACCGGGGTCGTCCGCCGATCATCTGGGTGCCCTGACCAGCCTGCGCCCGCCCTTCCCTCGCCCGCCATACAGAGTTAGAACCGAACGCATGAATATTCTGGACAAGATCAAGGCCTACAAACTGGACGAAATCGCCGCCGCCAAGGCCGCCCGTCCGCTGGCCGACGTCGAAGCGCAGGCGCGCGCTGCCTCTGCTCCGCGCGGATTTGCAAGGGCACTGGATGCGAAATCGGCCACCGGACCCGCCCTGATTGCCGAGATCAAGAAGGCCAGCCCATCGAAAGGATTGATCCGTGAGGATTTCAATCCGCCCGCTCTGGCCAGCGCCTATGAACAGGGCGGCGCCGCCTGCCTGTCGGTGCTGACCGATGGACCCAGCTTTCAGGGTGCGCCCGAATTCCTGACCGCAGCCCGTGCGGCCTGCAACCTGCCGGCTTTGCGCAAGGATTTCCTCTATGACACCTATCAGGTGGCCGAGGCCCGGGCATGGGGCGCCGACTGCATCCTGATCATCATGGCCTCGGTCGATGACACCCTTGCCGCCGAGCTGGAGGACGCCGCGCTGCATTGGGGCATGGACGCCCTGATCGAGGTGCATGATCAGCCCGAGCTTGATCGCGCCCTGCGTCTGAAGTCACCGTTGATCGGCATCAACAACCGCAATCTGAAGACCTTCGATGTCACGCTGGACGTGACCCGGCAGTTGGCTCCGAATATCCCCGACAACCGGCAGGTGGTCTGCGAAAGCGGCCTGTTCAGCGCCGATGACCTGCAATCGATGATGCAGATTGGCGCGCGGCGTTTCCTGATCGGGGAAAGCCTGATGCGTCAGGATGATGTCGCCGCGGCCACCCGCGCCATTCTGGACGTGCCGAGCCCGGCAGGTGCCGCATGAGTCTGACCCATTTCGATGCCAGCGGGCAGGCCCATATGGTCGATGTGTCCGAAAAATCCATCACCACCCGCGAGGCCGTCGCCGAAGGCCATGTCCGGATGCTGCCCGAGACGCTGAAACTGGCGCAGGGCGGGGCCAGAAAGGGCGATGTCATGGGCGTCGCGCGCCTTGCCGGCATCATGGGCGCGAAGCGGACATCCGATCTGATCCCGCTTTGCCACCCCCTGCCGATTTCCAAGGTCTCGCTGGATCTGACCCCGGACCCCGATCTGCCCGGCATCCGTGTCACGGCAACGGTGCGCACGACGGGGCGCACGGGCGTCGAGATGGAGGCCCTGACCGCTGTCAGCACCGCCTGCCTGACCATCTATGACATGTTGAAGGCGGCCGAGAAATCGATGCAGATCGAAGACATCAGGCTGCTGTCGAAGAGCGGCGGAAAATCAGGCGACTACAAGGCATGAACATGATCACGGTTGATGACGCGCTGGCAAAGGTCCTGGCACTTGCCTCCTCTCCGAAGACCGAAGAGATCGAGCTGGCCGAAGCCTTCGGGCGGGCCTTGGCAGTTCCCGTCACCGCGCGGCTGACCCAGCCTCCTTTCGACAGCGCCGCCATGGATGGCTATGCCCTGCGTGCCGCCGATCGGGATCAGACCCTGCGCATCATCGGCGAAAGCGCGGCCGGACATCCCTGGCAGGGCGAGGCATGCCCGCTGACCGCGATCCGGATCTTCACCGGCGCGCAGGTGCCCCAAGGCTACGATTGTGTCGTCATGCAGGAACATGTGCAACGCGACGGTGACAAGCTGACGATCACCCGGCATTCCGATGCCACCCATATCCGGCCCCGCGGCAATGACTTCAGCGAAGGCGACCAATGGCCGGCGGGGCGCTGCCTGACAGCCGCGGATATCGGGCTGATCGCCGCCATGAACGTGGCCCGCGTCACCGTCTCGCAACGCCCGCGCGTCGCCATTCTGGCCGGTGGTGATGAACTGGTCCCGCCGGGCCAGGATCCGCAGCCCGGCCAGATCATCAGTTCCAACGACCTTGCCATCGCCGCACAGGTTCAACAGGCCGGGGGTATCCCGCTGGTTCTGCCCATTGCTCGCGATACCGAAGACAGCCTGCGTGCCAGCTTTGCCGCAGCGGCCGAGGCGGACCTGATCGTGACGATCGGCGGAGCCTCGGTCGGAGATCACGATCTGATCGCGAAAGTGGCCGCCGATCTTGGCATGGCGCGATCCTTCTACAAGATCGCCATGCGCCCGGGCAAACCGCTGATGGCCGGTAAGATCGACGATACGCCGATGCTTGGGCTTCCCGGAAATCCCGTTTCAGCAATGGTTTGCGGAATGATTTTCATGCAGCCGCTGATTCGCCGGATGCAAGGGCTGGACGGCGCATTGTTACCAGCAAAGGCCCGACTTGCCACCGCCCTCCCGACCGAGGGTCCACGTCAGCATTACCTGCGTGCCCGCCTGACACAGGGCCGGGACCTGCCGGAAATCCATCCTTTCGACAGCCAGGATTCGGCGCGGCTTTCACTGATGGCGCAGGCCGATGCCCTGCTGATCCGTCCCGCGAATTGCCCGCCACAGGAAGCCGGAACAGTGGTTGAATATCTGCCCATGCCTCACTGAGAATTAACCTGATTTTTACCTCGGCCCGTTCTGATTGTTGACGAGATTCCAGTGATCGACTAGAACATTCACGGAACACGTCGAGGCAAGGATGGGTATGATGCTGACCAAGAAACAGATTCAGCTGCTGGAGTTCATCCATCTCCGGATGCAGGAAAACGGCGTGCCGCCCTCATTCGATGAAATGAAGGACGCTTTGGATCTGCGGTCGAAGTCCGGAATTCACCGGCTGGTTACCGCGCTGGAAGAACGGGGCTTCATCCGGCGCCTGCCTCATCGCGCGCGCGCTCTGGAAATCGTGCGCCTGCCAGATGCTCTCTGCGCACCCAAGCCCGCGGCGGATCAGGCTGCCGGCGGATTTTCTCCGCAAGTCATCTCGAACAATCGCCCACAGCGCCCCCGTGGCGCGCTTGGCGTGGTCGATAGCCCCGCGGTCGAACTGCCATTGATGGGACGAATCGCCGCCGGCGTGCCGATCGAAGCCATTTCGGAAGTATCCCATCACGTCGCGGTGCCCGGCACCATGCTGTCGGGAAGCCAGCATCATTATGCCCTTGAGGTCAAAGGCGATTCGATGATCGAAGCGGGAATCAACGATGGTGATGTGGTGGTCATCCGCGAACAGGACAGCGCCGAGAACGGCGATATCGTCGTCGCATTGGTCGAGGGCAATGAAGCCACGCTGAAGCGCTATCGCCGGCGCGGTGCCATGATTGCGCTGGAGGCCGCCAATCCCGCCTATGAAACCCGTATCCTGCCCGAAGAAAGCGTTCAGGTTCAGGGACGGCTTGTCGGCCTGATCCGCAGCTATTGAGACATGCCAGGGGGCCTCAGCCCCCTGTGGGGCTGTGCACCAATCCGGGCGCAGCCCCATGTTTCAGATGTGGCTCAGGAAATCGGGACCGGCGCGGGACAAAAGCTCTTCGGCAAGGTCAATCCCCATCGCGGCCCCATCGGCGATTTCACCCTCTCGCCTTGCACTGAAGGCCTGCGAACCATCCGGCTTCAGTATCTGACCGCGCAGCACCAGCCGCCCTTCTGCCAGTTCGGCCAGCCCGGCGATGGGCGTCTGGCATGATCCGTCCAGACGCGCCAGAAAGGCGCGCTCGGCCGTGATCCGCTGTCCGGTTTCGACATCATGGATGGGAGCAAGCAGCCCGGCGGTGTTCAGATCATCACTGCGTCTTTCGATCCCGATGGCCCCCTGGGCCACGGCGGGCAGCATCTGATCGGGCCTGATCGGAGCGCGTGCGACATGCAGCATCTCCAGCCGCCGCAGGCCAGCCATGGCCAGGAATGTGGCCTGCGCCACTCCGTCTTCCAGCTTTTTCAGCCGGGTTTGAACATTGCCACGAAACTCGACCAGCTTCAGGTCGGGCCGGTAATGCGCCAGCTGCGCGCGACGGCGCAGGCTGGACGAGCCGACCACCGCCCCTTGCGGCAACTCGTCTATCGAGGCTGCATGCGGGCTGACAAAGGCGTCGCGCACATCTTCACGCGGCAGCAGACAGTCAATCACCATGCCCTCGGGCTGGATGGTCGGCATGTCCTTCATCGAATGCACGGCGATATCGATGCGGCCTTCGGCAAGGGCCTCTTCGATTTCACGCGTGAACAATCCCTTGCCGCCAATCTCTTTCAGCGGACGATCAGTGATGCGATCACCGGTGGTCTTGATCGCGACGACCTCAAAGGCTTCGACCGGCAAATCATGCGCAGCCATCAGGCGCGCGCGGGTCTCATAGGCCTGAGCCAGTGCCAGCACCGAACCACGGGTGCCGATCTTGAGGGGACGGGAGGGATTGGGCATCTGTATCATGTCCCCCGCATAGCGGCACCGCGACGCCTTGACAACGCCCGTCCGCTCGCCTTGATGGGCGCGCAAGGAGGCCCAATGACCAAAGTTTTGCTGCGCGCCCTGGCAGGAGAAACCCTGCCCACACCGCCAATCTGGATGATGCGCCAGGCCGGCAGATATCTGCCCGAGTATCGCGCCACCCGTGCCAAGGCCGGCGACTTTTTGTCGCTGTGCTACAATCCCGAACTGGCCGCCGAGGTGACGCTGCAGCCGATCCGCCGCTTTGGCTTTGACGCGGCGATCCTGTTTGCAGACATCCTGCTGGTGCCTCAGGCCCTGGGCGCCGACCTGTGGTTCGTCACCGGTGAAGGACCGCGCCTGTCCACCATCACCGATGCCAAGGGTGTCGGCGCGCTGAAGCCGGTCGAGGACATTCACGAAAAGCTGTCACCGATCTATGAAACCTTGCGCATCCTCTCCGGCGAATTACCGAAAGAGACCGCGCTGATCGGCTTTGCCGGTGCGCCATGGACCGTGGCGACCTATATGGTCGCCGGGCGCGGCACCCCCGATCAAGGCCCCGCTCATGCCTTCAAGACCGCGGATCGCGCGGCATTTTCAGCCCTGATCGACCGCATCACCGAGGCGACGATCCTGTATCTGTCCGCGCAGATCGAGGCCGGCGCCGAAGTGGTCAAGCTGTTCGACAGTTGGGCAGGCAGCCTGAAGGGCGAGGATTTCGACGACTTCGCGCTGCAACCCGCCAGACGGATCATTGCCGCCCTGAAAGAGCGCCATCCCGGCATTCCGGTCATCGCCTTCCCGCGTCAGGCCGGCGAGCGCTATATCGGCTTTGCCGATGCCACCGGTGCCGATTGCGTTGCGCTGGACAATTCCGTCAGCGCCGAATGGGCGGCCAGCAAGGTGCAGGTCTCGGGCTGCGTTCAGGGCAATCTGGCCCCGCGCCACATGGTCACCGGCGGAGAAGAGCTTGTCAGCGAGGCGCAGCGGATCACCCGCGCCCTGCGTGGCGGCCCGCATATCTTCAATCTCGGCCACGGCATTACTCCGGACGCGGATCCCGACAATGTTGCCCGCATGATCGAGGCAGTTCGCACCGCCTGAACACTGCCCTGCCCGCTGTCTGCGGGCAGGGAACCGTCAGTGGAACAGGACCGGCAGCATCGACACAACCAACAGCGCCGCCATCACCAGGTTGAAGCCCCGGAAACGTCCTGGCGTGGACAGAACGCGCCGCAGCCCCTGCCCCAGCGCGACCCAGGCCGATACCGTGGGCAGATTGACGGCTGCAAAAACCGCACCGACAACAAGCGCCCCGCCCAGTCCCGCGGCAAAGGCTGACAGCGCCCCCAGTGCCATCGCCCATGCCTTGGGGTTGACCCATTGAAAGGCCGCCGCCTGCACAAAGCTCAGCGGTGTCCTGTTGCCGTCATCTTCGCTCATTTCGGGCGGAAGGGACGTCGCGATCTTCCACGCCAACCAGAACATATAGGCAAGGCTGAGCCATTTCAGTAGTTCGGCCAGAACTGTCGATTGCTCGATCAGCCGGTCGACCCCCAGGCCCAGCACCACCACCATCAGGCCAAAGCCCAATGACACGCCCAACATATGGGGCACGGTCCGGCGAATGCCGAAATTCGCCCCCGAGGCCATCAACATCATGTTGTTCGGCCCCGGCGTTGCCGATGTGACAAAGGCGAAGCCGGTCAAGGCCAGCAGCAGATCGACATTCATGGCGCATTCCTTTCCAACTTCCGCAAGAATAGACTAGAATGACCGCAATTATCCGTCGCATTCCGGCGTGGGGAAGAAAATATTGCAATTATTCAGCGCAGATGACGTGATCACCGAAAAGATATTGCGCGAACTTGCGCGCGACGGACGCATCGCCAATACCGAGCTGGCCGGTCGCGTCGGCCTGTCGCCCTCGGCCTGCCTGCGCCGGGTTCAGGATCTGGAACGTCGCGGCATCATCACAGGCTATCGCGCCGTCATTTCACCGCAGGCGCGCGGCGTGGGTTTCGTGGCCTTTGTCGCTGTCGGCCTGTCGCGCCATTCGAATGATGCGCAACTGGCCTTTGAGCGGGCCTGCCAGGCCGCACCCGCCGTGCGCGAATGCCACAATATCACCGGCACGGTCGAATATCTGCTGCGGGTCGAGGTCGCCGATCTGGCAGCCTACAAGCAGTTCCACAGCGATGTGCTGGGCGCATTCCCATGGATCGCGACGATCACCACCCATGTCGTCATGGGCAGCCCCAAGGATGAACGCGCCTGACCCCCGTCTGGCCTGATAAAGCCCCGGTGCCGGGGTCAGACCCATTTCGCCAATGGCGGCAGGCTCATCAAGACGGCATCCGGGTTATGGCCCGTTTCCAGGCCGAATTTCGTGCCACGGTCATAGACCAGATTGTATTCCGCATAGAGCCCGCGATGGACCAGCTGCGTCTGCCGGTCAGCCTCGTCAAAATCATGCGTCATGCGCTGTTCGGCCAGCGGCAGGAAGGCGGGCAGGAATGCCTCTCCGACCGATCTGGTAAAGGCGAAATCCGCCTCGCAGTCTCCGGTGTTCAGATCATCATAGAAGATGCCGCCGACGCCGCGCGCGCGACCGCGATGAGGAATGAAGAAATACTCGTCAGCCCAGGCCTTGAAGCGGGGGTAATAATCATCGTCATGGCGCGCGCAGGCTGCTTTCAGCACGTCATGAAAATGCGCCGTATCCTCGTCATATTCGATGCAGGGATTCAGATCGGCACCACCGCCGAACCACCATGCGCCCGGCGTCCAGAACATGCGGGTGTTCATGTGAACCGCAGGCGCGTGAGGGTTCTGCATATGCGCGACCAGGCTGATCCCCGACGCCCAGAAGCGCGGGTCGGCCTCGATGCCGGGCACGCCCCGGGCCGCCATGGCTGCCTGTGCCTTGGGGGACAGGGTGCCATGCACCTCGGACCAGTTGACGCCGACCTTCTCGAAGACCCGGCCTTCGCGCATCACCGACATCAGTCCGCCGCCGCCGTCCTCGCCACGCTGGGTCGGCAACACCTCGAAGCGCCCGGCCGGCTTGTCCGACGGATGCCGGGTCTCCAGATCCTCGAAGGCCAGCACGATCCGGTCGCGCAGCTCCTGAAACCAGCTTGCCGCGCGTTGACGTTGGTCCTGCATGTGATCCCCAATCGTGATTTGCCAAGGGCGGCTCAGGCCCGATAAACTTGAAAAACAGGAATAAAGAGACGCGCCATGCCCCGCAACACCTTCCTCGCATTGCTGTCCCTGCCACTGGCTCTTACCGCCTGCGGCACCCCACAGGAACGTTGCATCAGCCGCCATACAAGCGAATACCGAGCCGTCAGCAAGCTGCTGGACGAGGTCGAAGCCAATCTGGAGCGCGGCTACGCCTGGGGTGAGCGCGCGGTCGAAAGCGACCGGTTGACGCAATGCCGCAGAGTGCATCGCGCCAAGGATGGCAGCATTCGGGTGGCCTATCGCCCCTGCTACGTCGAAAGTGTCGACATCCAGCGCTATCGCATCCCCATCGACCCGGCGACAGAAACGCGCAAGCGCGACAACTTGCGTGAACGACAAAAGGAATTGGCAGCCAAGGCACAGGCCAGCGTGCAGGCCTGCAAGGCCGCCTATCCCGAGTGACCGCTAGAGTCCCTGCGCCGTCACCGGATCGGCCAGACTGCGCCCACCGTCGATCGAGATGATCTGCCCGGTGACAAAACGCGCCCCTTCGCTGACCAGGTATTGCGCCGTCTCGGCCACGTCATCGGCCGAGGCAATGCGCCCCAGCGGCGTGCCCGCGACGATCTGAGAGCGCAGACTGTCATCCTCTTTCAACGCGCATTTCAGCTCATGAGACATGACGCTGCTGAAGCGCACGCCATTGACGCGGATGCGATGCGGCGCAAGGCTGAGCGCCAGCCCTCGTGTTGCCTGTTCCTGTGCGGCGCAGGCGATCGAATAGCCCAGCATCTGCGGCACGGGCCGTGACGCAGCCAGCGTGGACAGATTGACGATGGCACCGGCCTGCACCAGATCGGTCTGGCCCTCGGCCTGCTTGATCATGCGCTTGGCGACCATCTGCGACAAACGCAGCCCGGATATCATGTTCTGGCGCAGCATTTCCTCAAGAACACCGGGGTCGGTGTCCAGCGGGTCCGAGGCCTCGACGAAGCGATGTGCGTTCACCAGAATGTCGATCCGGTCAAAACTGTCCAGCGTTGCCGAAAGCAGATTCGCCATGGCCAGCTTTTCGCAGATATTGCCCGAGAATTTCCGCACCTTGCCATTGCCTTCGTCGCAATCGGACACGGCCTGCTCCAAGGCGGCCTCATCGCGGTCGGCAATCATGACATTCGCGCCGCAATCGACGAAATGCTGGGCGATGGCCAGCCCGATGCCCCGGCATCCGCCGGTGACAATGGCCGTCTTGCCCTGAATAGACATGCTCATTTCCGTCCGCCCTTCCGGCCTGCGCCACTGGCTTCGATGATCTTGAACCTCGTGTCTCCGCCGATCTCGCTGACGCGGGCGAAATGTTCTCCCAGCACGGTTTCATATGGAAGATGTCGATTGGCCACCATCCACAGCTTGCCGGCCCCGGTCAGCAGCCGCGCAGCCGCGGCGATGAATTCCTGCCCCAGTCGCGGGTCCGCCATGCGGCCGACATGAAATGGCGGATTCATGATCACGCCATTGACAGGTTCCGGCAGCGAAAAGCTGCGCGCATCGGTCCAATGGAACCGGGCGCGGGGATCGCGGACATTCTCCCTGGCGGATTCCAGCGCGGCATGTTCGGCTTCGACCAGATGGATCACCTCGACCCCGGGGTGCGCCAGAACCTGCGCCGACAGCCACCCCCAGCCAGCGCCCAGATCCACCATCCGGGTCGGCATGCGTTCGGGCAGATGACGGGCCAGAAGCGCCGAACCGGGATCGATTCCATCCGCTGAAAAGACGCCGGGGCGCGTCACGAATCCCGGCGCGACCTCATGGCCGCGCGACACCCAATACGCCGGCAACCATTCGCCTTCGGGGCGCAGAACCCGGAAAATCTTGCCATGGCCCTTGCTGTAGACCTGATCGACCGTGGCGCGTTTACGCAGATCCTTCAGGATCGAATCGACGCCATCAGTCTTTTGGCCGTCGATCCACAATGCGGCACCGGGGCGCAACCGCGCCGAGGCATCGGCGATTCGCGCCCGCGCCTCGGCCTTGGCGCGGGGCAGAAAGACCAGCGCGGTCTCGAAATCACCCTCGGCGGTGGTGACAACCTCGTACCCGCTGGCGGCCAGCGCCTGATAATCGGGATAATTGCCTTGCTGAATGATCGAAGAGGACGGGTCCAGCGGTGCCAGTGCAGCGCCACCCTTTGCCCCGACAACCAGCATGCGGCCCTCCGGATGTCCGTCCGGAAAGGCGATTGAAAGTCGTGATTCTGACACAGACTACTCTTTTTCCATTGTGCATTGCAGCGGATGCTGCTGGCGACGCGCAAGTTCCATCACCTGCGCCACCTTGGTTTCGGCGATCTCATGTGAAAACACGCCAACGACCGCCACACCCTTGCGGTGAACGGTCAGCATGATCTCGATGGCCTGAGCATGGGACATGCCGAACAGGCGTTCCAACACGTGAACGACGAATTCCATGGGGGTGAAATCATCGTTCAGCATCAGCACCTTGTACATCGGCGGCCGCTTGGGCTTGGCCCGCGGCTTTACCGCCAGCTCGAACTGGTCATCGGGCTTGTCGCTATCAGTCATCCAATGCGTCATCGCGTTGCTGCCTGGCCTTCAATGATCGGCGAAATGAATGTCGCACCGCAAGTGAACGGCACGCTCGAACGCGAAATATAGTGGATTTTGGCGCGGATGAAAGCCCCGGAGGTTTTTCGAAGGTGAAAGCGCAAGGCAATGAAATAAAACAAATGCCCGGTTTCCCATGAACCACCCCCATGCTATTATCTTCCTGTTAACGACGGGTGTGCGACAAAAGATACACCTGCACGAGGCAGAGAGACCGCGACAGTGACCCCATTTACCATGACAGCCCGTCTGTGGGCGTTCATCCTGTTGACTGTTCTGGCCCCCGCCAGCCTGTCCGCAGCGCCCTTCGCCGCATATGTGATGGACGCGCGCACCGGCAAGCCAGTTTACCAGCAGAACGCCGACACGAAACTGCACCCTGCATCCCTGACCAAGATGATGACGCTCTATCTGGCATTTACGGCCATAGAGCGCGGTCAGGTCAGACTGGACTCGAAGGTGGTGGTTTCCTCCAACGCCGCCGCCGAACCCCCGTCAAAGCTGGGGCTTCGCGCCGGCCAGAAAATCGAGCTACGCTACCTGATCCGCGCGGCAGCGATCAAATCGGCCAATGACGCCGCGACCGCCATCGGCGAAGGGCTGGCCGGGTCCGAAACGGCCTTCGCCCGGCAGATGACGGCCATGGCCAAGGCCCTGGGGATGCGCAACACCCATTTCATGAATGCCAATGGCCTGACGCAAGAGGGCCATTATTCCACGGCCCATGACATGTCGATCCTGGGCCGTCGGCTGTTCTATGACTTCCCGCAATATTACAACCTGTTCTCGCGTCGCTCGGCGGATGCGGGCATCAAGAAGGTATCATCGACCAACCGGCGTTTTCTTGATGCATATGAAGGCGCGGATGGCATCAAGACCGGCTATACCCGTGCTGCCGGCTTCAATTTGACGGCTTCGGCACAGCGCGGCAACAAGCGGCTGATTGCCACCGTGTTCGGCGGCACCTCTACCGCACAGCGCAATCAGGTCATGGCGCAATTGCTGGACGAGGGCTTCAAGCGCGTGCCGAGCCGCGTCCGCGAGGTGCGCCCCAGGAAGCCGCAGCTTCTGACGCAAAAGGTCGTCCGGCGGGCCAAGGTTGCGCCCAAAGCCGCTGCGACCAGCCCCGCCCCTCAGAAACTGGTGCTCAAGTCTTCCGAACCGCCTGCCCGCGTCCCACGGAACACCGCATCGACCGCCGCGGTCAGCGACCCTCTGGCAGCCGCCGTGCGCAAGGCGACCCAGACACAGTTGTCAGGCAGTTCATTGCGCCTGACCGCCAGCACCCGCCCGCCACTGCGTCCTGCCGTGCGTGGCAATGCGCTGGAAAAGGCGCTTGCGGCCGCCGGAGCCACCGCGCCCGACGACAGAACCGCGACCCAATCGGCAAGTTTGGCTGCACCGGTGTTGCAGGCCTCGGCACGGCCGCTCCGCGCGCCGCGTTCGCGTGGCAGCACGGCAGCAATCGGCGATCAGGATGCCGAGGCCATTGCCCGCGCCGTGGCCGCCGCGACCTCTTCCGAAGGTCAGCCATCGCTTGCACTTCTTGCATCTCCGGCACCGAAGCCCCGCTCTGAAACGGTGATCCTTGCCGCAATGGGCGAAGGCGACATCTCGGAACCCGAAGAGCTGGAAATCGTCTCTCGGCCTGCGGATAGTGGCCGCTACTGGGGCGTCAATCTGGGCCTGTACCGATCGCATATCGAAGCCGAAAAGCTGCTGCTCAAGACCGCATTGCAGGATGGCACCGTCCTGGATGGGGCGGATCGCCGGATCGCCGACACCAATCGCGGCTTTCAGGCCAAATTCGTCAATCTTTCCAAGGCCGATGCCTATCTGGCCTGCGAAAGGTTGCGCGCCCGTTCCCAAAGCTGTTCGGTCGTCGGTCCCTGATCCGGAAAGAGACCGCAGTATGATCCTGAAGACGCCGGCCTGTCAGGCCGGCGTCTTCATTTGGCAGTTGGTCGTTCATGCATGGCGCAAGGGCCCGGAGACTCCTGAAACCTAGTCCGGTCGGGGATGATCATCCCATTCATCGCTCAGGATACGTTCCGCGTCGCCCTTGGGATCTTCGAACTGATGCGAGCGCAGCGCCCAGATGAAGGCCCCCAGCCCGATCCCGCCGAGGCCCAGAGATACAGGAATGAGAATCGTCAGGATTTCCATGGCACTCAGCTTTTCGAATGGCGCAGACGCAGCGCGTTCAATGTCACGGTGATCGAACTTGCCGACATCGCAAGCGCCGCAATCAGGGGCGTGGCCAAACCGGCCACGGCAATGGGAACCGCGACGATATTGTACAGAATGGAGATCGAAAAATTCTCCTTGATGCGCCGCGTTGCCTGTCTTGCCGTGACGATTGCATCCGCAACCGGCAACAGGTTCTGGCCCGTAAGCACCATGTCGCTGGCAACACGGGCGGCATCCAGCGCCGTGGCTGGCGAAATCGACACATGCGCGCCAGCCAGGGCCGCCGTATCATTCAACCCGTCCCCGACCATCAGCACTTGACGGCCCTGCCGGGCAAGCCCGTCGATCATCGCCGCCTTGCCCAAGGGATCAACGGCCGCGCGATACTCGCGAATATCCAGTTTCGCGGCCAGATCGGCCACCGTGGCCAGACGGTCGCCCGACAGCAGGATCACCTGCAGCCCGTCGCGATGCAGGCGCGCGACGCAATCGGCGGCGCCGGGGCGCAAGGCATCGGTGAAATCCAGCCGGATGGGTGCGCCCTGCCCCTCGACGGACAGCCAGGTCGATATGCCGGGGCGGGCATTCTGATCGTCGCTCACCCTCAGCCAGTCAGCACGACCCAGACGGACCTCCTGTCCGTTCCAGCGGGCCGATACGCCATATCCGGGACATTCGTGAACCTCGGCCAGATCGGCCGGCAGATATTCATCCAGCGCAGCGACCAGCGCCCGTGACAGCGGATGCGACGATGCCGCGGCAAGGGCCAGGACGACCGGAGCAAGCTCTGCCGGGATCCGTTCGGGCGATACCAGCCGGGGCGTCCCCATGGTCAGCGTGCCGGTCTTGTCGAAAACCACCGTATCAACCTGGGCCAGTCTCTCCAGCGCCGTGCCATTCTTGATCAACAGCCCCTTGCGAAACAACCGCCCCGAGGCCGCCGTGACCACGGCGGGTACGGCGAGGCCCAGCGCACAGGGACAGGTGATGATCAGAACCGCCGCCGCGATGTTCACCGAATGTCGAATGTCGCGGGTAATCCAGAACCAGCCCAGAAAGCTGGCCAGCGCAAGGATATGCACAACCGGCGCATAGGCGCGCGAGGCACGCTCGGCCAAAGACGTATAACGCCCGCGCGCGGATTCCGCCGCCTCGACCAAGGCCGTCAGCTGCGCCAGCGAACTGTCGGCACCGGCCGCGGTCACACGCAGGGTCAGCGGACCGGTCAGATTGATTTCACCCGCCGAAAGCATATCGCCGGCGCTTGCGGCAAAAGGCAGGGTTTCCCCGGTCAGCAACGCACGGTCTATCTCGCTTTGACCTTCCGCGATCTCGCCATCCGCAGGAATCCTTGTGCCGGGCAGGATCCGCAGCAGATCACCAGGACGCAGTTGCGCCACCGGAACCACCTCTTCGCCCCCTTCGCACAACCGCGTCGCCCGCGGCACCTCCAGCGCGCTGAGTTCGGCCGCGGCCGAACGGGCAATCGCGCGGGTCCGGTGATCCAGATAGCGCCCGATCAACAGAAAGAAACACAGCATCACCGCCGCGTCGAAATAGGCGTGATGACCCGAGTTTCGCGTTTCATAGAGCGAGATCGCGGTGGCCAGAATCAACGCCAGGGAAATCGGCACATCCATCCCCAGCCGTCGCGCGCGCAGGGCACCATAGGCGCTGGCAAAGAAGGGCTGGCCCGCAAAGGCAATCGTCGGCAGGGCGATGGCCGCCGATATCCAGTGGAACAGATCACGCGAGGCCTCATCCGCCCCGGACCAGACCGCGACTGACAGGATCATGATATTCATCATCGCAAAGCCGGCCACGCCGATCCGCATCAGCAGGTCACGCCCCATCCTGTCGGTCGCGCCCGTATCCAGCGCGGCGGGGTCCAGTTCATGTGCCTCATAGCCGATCCGTTCCAGCACCGGCAGCAGGTCACTGGCCTCCAGCCCCGGCGCATCGATCCTGACCCGGCGCAGTGTCAGATTGACCCTTGCGCGCCGCACCCCCGGCACCGCCATCAAGGCACGTTCGACATCGGTGATGCAAACGGCACAATGCGCGGTGGGAAGCGAGAGAATCAATTCGCCCTGCCCGACCCCTTCAGCCTCGCGTCGCGCAATGCCCTGCGCAAGGGGCGCGACATCGCAGGCCGGGCAGGCGCTGAATCGGGCAGCCTGAGTCATGTCAGTTCACCATTGCGCCGGCATAGTGATCCAGCCTCTGGCGAAATTCGGTGCCGTCCGGAGCCGTGCCAGTGACATGGATGTTCCACGCGCCGGGAGACAGCGACAGCGGCGCATGGAACGCGCCATTGCGATAGACGAACTCGGGGGTCTGATCGGCGCGGACATGCGTGGGGCGCCCGACGATCACCTTCAGGTTTTCGACCGGTGCCGGCAGGCCGTCCGCATCCGTGATGGTCAAGGTCAGCCATTCGCCATCGTAATCCGCAGTCGTCGTCCAGCCAAGCGCATCCTGCGCGGCCCGCTCGCGATCGAAGCTTTGCGAGGCGACATAGCTGTTGGCAACCTCCAGCCCCGGAAATGTCCCCACCGCCTTGACCGCCATGACGACATTGACGCCGATGATCACGCCGAAGGCCGCGACAGTGATCATCAGAACATGGCGACCGGTCAATTCGCGACGCATCATCTATTCCCCCTTGCCGTGGAATACGGTTTCAACCGTTGCCGTGGCATCGCCCTGAAGGTCCGAGGCGACCAGCCGGATCTCGTCACTTTCACTGCGCGTCAGCGGCGATCCTGCGGGTGCGGTCAGATACAGTCGCGCGGACAGTGTTTCATCGGCGGGAACGGTCACGCTGTTGCCCTCGGCCCCTTCAATCTTCATTTCCACCCCTTCGGCACCTTCCACCGTAAAGGCATATTCGCGGGCCTCATGCTGCTTGTTGCGCAAACGCAGCTCATAGGTGTTGCGGATCGCACCGTCCGACATGGTGACATACAGGGGATTTCGGACCGGCGAAACATTCATGTCCACCGAAGAACGCATCAGCAGCGCAACCAGCAGCAAGATCCCGATCCCCGACCACAGGGTGAAATACAGGATCGTCCGGGGACGCAGAATGTGCTTCAGCACCGGGCGCGGCTTTTCACCGGCGCGTTCAGCCGTCTCATCCTTCAGCGCCATATAGTCGATCAGCCCGCGCGGTTTGCCGATCTTGTCCATGATATCATCGCAGGCATCGATGCACAGCGCGCAGGTGATGCATTCAAGCTGTTGCCCGTCCCGAATGTCGATTCCCATGGGACAGACATTCACACAGGCCAGACAGTCGATACAATCGCCCGACCCGCCCAGGTCCGGGGCCGACGCGGCAGAGCCAGCCGCCTGCTTTGCCGGGGCCTTCTTGCCGCGCGGTTCACCGCGCCACTCGCGATAGGCGACGGTCAGCGTATCCTCGTCCATCATGGCGGCCTGAATGCGCGGCCAGGGGCAGGCATAGATACAGATCTGCTCGCGCGCGAAACCGCCGAACAGGAATGTCGTCGCGGTCAGAACGGCCATGGTGATATAGGCCACCGGATGCGCCTGGCCTGTCACCAGGTCGCGCAGCAGCGTCGGCGCATCGGTGAAATAGAAGATCCACGCCCCGCCGGTCAGCAAAGCGATGATCAGCCAGACCGTCCATTTGACCAGCCGCAGCCGGACCTTGCGGGCGTTCCAATTCTGCCGGTGCAGACGGATCCGGTTGTTGCGGTCGCCCTCGATCCATCGCTCGACCAGAATGAACAGATCCGTCCAGACGGTTTGCGGGCAGGTATAGCCACACCACACCCGCCCCAGCGCCGAGGTGAACAGGAACAGCCCCAGCCCCGCCATGACCAGCAGGCCCGCGACGAAATAGAACTCATGTGGCCAGATCTCGATCCAGAAGAAAAAGAACCGCCGGTTGGCCAGATCGACGAGAACCGCCTGATCGGGCATGTTCGGCCCGCGATCCCATCTGATCCAGGGCATGATGTAATAGACCGCCAGCGTCAGCGCCATGACGATCCATTTCAGATTGCGAAACCGCCCTTTGACACGTTTGGGAAAGATCGGTTCCCGTGCGGCGTACAACCCGGGCGGATTCGTCTGATCGGTAGACATGGCAGCGTCGCTCCTGTTTCGCGCATCACTTCATAGGCCGGTCCATCGGCAATATGCCTTGACCTGCATCAAATCGCGCCTGTCTTCGTAATCCAATCGCGGAAATTTTCATGATGACGCGATGCCGCAGGGGCAAGGCGGCCCGAGAACGGCAAGGGGTTGCGGCAGAACCCGCGATAAGCCACAACCTCTTGCCGTTGCCGCCCGCGACATGAGATAGTCCCCGCAACCACACAAGAAACGAGCAGTCCCGATGGCCGACGACCTTCTTTCCGCCGCCGACGCAAATGCCGACAATTATTCGGCGTCATCCATCGAGGTTCTCGAGGGGCTGGAGCCTGTACGCAAAAGACCCGGCATGTATATCGGGGGCACCGATGAGCGCGCCCTGCACCATCTTGTCGCCGAGATCCTGGACAACTCGATGGATGAGGCCGTGGCCGGCCATGCCAGCCGTATCGAGGTCGAACTGCGGGCCGATCAAAGCATTGTCGTGCGCGACAACGGGCGCGGCATCCCGATCGACCCCCACCCCAAGTTTCCGGGCAAATCCGCGCTGGAGGTGATCCTCTGCACCCTGCATGCGGGGGGCAAGTTCTCGGGCGATGCCTATGCGACCTCGGGCGGTCTGCATGGCGTGGGGGCCTCGGTCGTCAATGCGCTGTCCGACACGATGGTCGTGCAGGTGGCGCGCAACAAGGAATTGTTCGAACAGAGTTTTTCCCGCGGCATCCCGCTAGGCCCGGTCGCCAAGATCGGCGCCGCCCCCAATCGCCGTGGCACCACGGTGACCTTCCATCCCGATGAACAGATTTTCGGCCATCACCGTTTCAAACCGGCGCGGCTGATCAAGATGGTCAAATCCAAGGCCTATCTGTTTTCCGGCGTCGAGATCCGCTGGAAAACCGAAATCGATGACGGCGAGACGCCGACGGAAGCGACCTTCCATTTTCCCGGCGGTCTGGCCGACTATCTGGCCGAAACGCTGTCAGGGGCCACGACCTATGCCGAGCGCCCCTTTGCCGGCAGCGTCGACTTCAAACGCTTCAATGCACCTGGCAAGGTCGATTGGGCGATCAACTGGACGCCGGCGCGGGACGGTTTCATCCAGTCCTATTGCAACACCGTTCCCACCCCCGAGGGCGGCACCCATGAGGCCGGTTTCTGGGCCGCAATCCTCAAGGGGATTCGCGCCTATGGCGAAAGGGTCAACAACAAGAAGGCTGCACAGATCACGCGTGAGGATCTGCAGGCCGGTGGCTGCGCGCTGGTCTCCTGCTTCATCCGCGAGCCGGAATTCGTTGGCCAGACCAAGGACCGTCTTGCCACGACCGAGGCACAGCGACTGGTCGAAAATGCAGTGCGCGACCATTTCGACAACTGGCTGGCCGCCGACACCAAATCCGCGGGTGCGATCCTGGACTTCCTTGTGCTGCGAGCCGAGGAACGGCTGCGCCGCCGACAGGAAAAGGAAACCGCGCGCAAATCCGCGACCAAGCGGCTGCGGCTGCCCGGCAAGCTGGTCGATTGTTCGATCTCGGTCCGCGACGGCACCGAACTGTTCATCGTCGAGGGCGATTCGGCAGGTGGCAGCGCCAAGATGGCACGTGACCGCAAGACGCAGGCATTGCTGCCCCTGCGCGGCAAGATCCTGAACGTGCTGGGCGCGGCCTCGTCGAAAATGAGCGCCAACCAGGAAATCAACGATCTCTGTCAGGCGCTTGGCGTCGGGATGGGCACACGCTTCAACATCGACGATCTGCGCTATGACAAGATCATCATCATGACCGATGCCGATGTCGATGGCGCCCATATCGCCTCGCTGCTGATGACCTTCTTCTTCACGCAGATGCGCCCGCTGATCGACAAGGGCCATCTCTATCTGGCCTGCCCGCCACTCTACCGCCTGACGCAGGGGGCCAACCGGGTCTATGTTGCCGATGACGCGGAAAAGGAACGCCTGCTGACCAAGGGCTTGGGCGGAAAAGGGAAAATCGACCTGCAGCGGTTCAAGGGTCTGGGCGAAATGGACGCCAAGGATCTCAAGGACACCACGATGAATCCCGCCACGCGCAAATTGATCCGGGTCAATATCAGCGATGACGAGGGCGGTGAAACCGGCGATCTGGTCGAACGGCTGATGGGCAAGAAACCCGAATTGCGCTTCCAGTACATTCAGGAAAACGCGCAATTCGTCGAAGAACTGGACGTCTAGGCAAGGGCTTTTCGCCCCTGCCCGCGTTGCCCTGGGGCAGCTTTGCTGCCTCTAGCCGTCCTGCAGGCTTGCGATATATTCCATCAGCGCGACCAGACGTTCCGGCGTGGGCGTTGCAATGCCATCGCCGGAATCATACAGCACAGTCTTGCCTTCCAGAAGATCACCGAACGGCGGCATGGCGGTGCCGGATTGGGGCGTGTCATAGCCGTCGATATGGCTCATGACATAGCTTTGCGAGAATTTTCCGTCATTGCGGTCAGAGATCTGCGTCAGATCCGCGGGCCTCGGCGTCAGCACCTGGGCCAGAACGCCATCCCCCTTGCCCTCGGGACCATGGCAATCCACGCAGAACTCCATGTAATCGCCGCGCGCCGTTGTTGCCGACATGGTTTCGGGCGAGCAGGCGACGATCAGCCCCGCAGCCGCCACAAAACTGCCCATGCTTACCAATATCGCCTTCATTTCTGCCCCCGGTTTGTGCCTGATTTCCTGAACTGTGCCTTGCGCCGCCTTGTCAGGCAACCGTTTCGTGCAAATGGATGACCCGATCCATGCGCCCCGCCAGTTCGTGATTATGGGTCGCGATCAGGGCAGACAATCCGGTTTCACGGACCAGATCCATCAGCACTGCAAAGACGCGATCGGCGGTTTCGGGATCAAGATTCCCGGTGGGCTCATCCGCCAGCAGCAAGGCCGGCTGATTGGCCAAAGCCCGGCAAAAGGCCACGCGCTGCTGTTCGCCACCCGACATCTCGGCCGGACGATGCGCCCCGCGATGTGCCAGCCCGACACGATCAAGCAGCTCGGTCGCCCGTGCACGGGCATCGCCGTCGCTGACCCCATTGGCCAGTTGCGGCAGAACGATATTCTCGGCGGCGCTGAATTCCGGCAAGAGATGGTGAAACTGATAGACGAACCCCAGTTCCTGACGCCGCGCCTCGGTTCTGGCACGGTCACCCAGACCACTCATGTCGCGCCCATGCAGCAACACCTGGCCCGCATCCGGCGTATCCAGCAATCCGGCGATATGCAGCAGGGTCGATTTTCCCGCCCCCGAAGGTGCCACAAGCGCCACCACCTCACCGCGCGCGACCGAAAGGTTCAGATCCTCCAGCACCCTGACCGGCGCGGGCCCGTTCTTGGCATAGGTCTTGGACACACCGAGCAATTGCAGAACATCATTCATAGCGCAGGGCCTCTACTGGATTCATGCGCGCCGCGCGACGGGCCGGAAAGATCGTGACAATGAAGGACAGCGTCAGCGACAGGGCAACGGCGCGGAAAATATCCCAGGCCCGCAGTTCCGCCGGCAACTGATAGATGCCGCGGACTTCAGGCTGCCATGCACCGCCATTGGTCAGCGCATTCAGTCCCGCCATGATGTTCTCGACATTCAACGCCAGCAAGATGCCCAGAAGCACCCCGATGACCGTGCCGATAATCCCCGTGAAGGCACCGCAGAGGAAGAACACCCGCAACACCGCGCCCTCGGTCAGCCCCATCGTGCGCAGAATGCCGATGTCGCGCCCCTTGTTCTTGACCAGCATGACCAGCCCCGAGGTGATGTTCATCGAGGCAATCAGCACCAGCACCGACAGGATCACGAACATCACGTCGTCCTCCATGTCCAGCGCGGCCAGGAAGCTGCCCGAGGCATCCCGCCAGGTCCAGACCTGCGCCCCCTCTCCTGCCGTGCGCAACAAGGGCAATGTCCAGTCGTCCACGGCTTCGGGATCATCGACGAAAACCTCGATCTCGTCAGCCGATCCCTCCCGGTTGAAATAATCCTGCGCCAGCGCCAGCGGCATATAGATGCGGGTGCGGTCGATATCATAGCGCCCGGCGCTGAAAATATAGCTGACCTCATAGGCATTCACCCGCGGAGTCGTGCCAAAGGCCGTACGTGCGCCCTCGGGGGCAATCAGACGTATCCTGTCTCCGACATCCAGCGACAGTTCCCGTGCGATCCCCCTGCCGATCGCGACACCCTTCTCGAATTGCGCGACATCCCCGCGCGAGCTGTTCGGATCGACGATCCTCGGCATCGCCATCAGGTCATCCTTCGAGATCCCGTAGACCTCGGCGACATTCGACTTGCCATTGGCCGTCGCCATGACCTGCCCGCGCACAACCGGCGCGGCCCGCGTCACGCCCGGCAATCCGGCGATATCAGCCGCGATCCGGTCATATTCCTGGAAGCGCCCCGGAACGACATAGACCTCATCGGTCAGATCATTCTCGACCCGCTGGGGCACCATATAGACGGTGCTATGCGCATTCGCCCCCAGAACCGTATCCACGAATTCCGCCCGGAACCCGGCGCGTACCGCCAGAGTCGCAATCAGCGCCATCACCCCCAGGGCGATCCCGATCAGGCTGATCCAGGTCATCACGCTGACCCCGCCCTCGCTGCGTCGCGCACGCAGATAACGCCAGGCAATCAGGAACTCATATCTGGAAAAGGGCGCGGGGCTGGACATGGAAACACCTTGCGAAAACCGCTGTGAACCTGACCGCGCGCCGCGCGAAGTTCAAGCCGACAATAGCGTGAGCGCTTCTCCTCAGTAAAAATACCCATATTGCGATACCGGCGGCAGAATGCCACAAGATCGGGCATGGCCAGACCTACGACTGCTTTCACCTGCACCGAATGCGGCACCGCCCACAAGAAATGGGCCGGGCGCTGTGATTCCTGTGGCGGCTGGAACACCATCATCGAAGAGGCCCCCCTGTCGCAGGGACCGGGCCGAGGGCTGGGCGCGCTGAAAGGCAAGGCCGTGGCCCTGTCCAGCCTGTCCACCAAAGAGCCCCCGCCCCCGCGCGCGCAGTCCGGCATGGCCGAACTTGACCGCGTTCTCGGCGGAGGCCTGGTGCCCGGATCGGCGGTGCTGGTCGGGGGCGACCCCGGCATCGGCAAATCCACCCTGTTGCTGCAGGGTGCGGCAGCCTTTGCCCGGCGCGGACAAAGCGCCATCTACATCAGCGGCGAAGAGGCCAGTGCCCAGGTCAGACTGCGCGCACAGCGACTGGGGCTGACCGATGCCCCGGTGCGACTGGGGGCGGAAACCAATCTGCGCGACATTCTGACCACGCTTGATCGCGAACGCCCCGATCTGGCCGTGATCGATTCGATCCAGACGCTGTGGTCCGACACCGTAGAGGCCGCACCGGGGTCGGTGACCCAGGTCAGGGCCGCTGCGCATGAATTGGTAACCTTCGCCAAACGTCGCGGCGTGGCTGTCATCCTGGTCGGCCATGTGACCAAGGACGGCCAGATCGCCGGTCCGCGTGTGGTCGAACATATGGTCGACACGGTGCTTTATTTCGAAGGCGAACGCGGCCACCAGTTCCGTATCCTGCGCAGCGTCAAGAATCGCTTCGGCCCCGCCGATGAAATCGGGGTGTTCGAAATGACCGGTGGCGGGCTGGCCGAGGTCGCCAACCCCTCTGCGCTGTTTCTCAGTGAGCGCGGCCAGCCCACGGCCGGAAGCGCTGTCTTTGCCGGGATCGAAGGCACCCGTCCGGTCCTGACCGAGGTGCAGGCACTGGTTGCGCCCTCGACGCTGGCCTCTCCGCGCCGAACCGTCGTCGGGCTGGATTCAGGCCGCGTCTCGACCATTCTTGCGGTGCTAGAGGCACGCTGCGGCATCCCCTTTGCCGGACTGGATGTCTTCCTGAACGTGGCAGGCGGCATGCGGGTGCAGGAACCCGCCGCCGATCTGGCCATTGCGGCAGCCCTGCTGAGCGCGAGAGAAGACAGCGCTTTACCCGCGGAAGCGGTGCTATTCGGGGAAATAAGCCTCTCCGGCGCACTACGTCCCGTCGCACAGGCGGAAAACAGGTTGAAAGAAGCGCAAAAACTTGGTTTTTCACAAGCGATTTTGCCCGACGGTCAAAAGATCGAGGGCGCAGGCGGTATGGCACGTCGGCAGATTGCAGATCTGACGGGTTTTGTCGGCGAGATTTTTGGTGCTGGCTGATCCGTCTGGAAACGAAACATTATCCGGCGCAGGGACAGATTGATGGACGGTTTCACGATTATTGATGCGGTGGTGGCAGGGGTCATCATCCTTTCGGCGATACTGGCATGGTCGCGGGGCTTCGTGCGCGAATCACTGGCCATCCTGGGCTGGATCGCGGCCGCCATTCTGGCATTCCTCTTTGCCGGAACGGTCCGCCCGATGATTGCCCAGCTTCCGGTTCTGGACCGTTTCCTGGGCGACAGCTGCGAACTGGCGACGATCGCGGGCTTCGCGGTGGTCTTTGCGCTGGCGCTGGTGGTGTTCTCGATCATCACGCCGCTGTTTTCCTCGGTCGTCCAGCGTTCCGCACTGGGCGGGATCGATCAGGGCATGGGCTTCCTGTTCGGGGTGGCCCGCGGCATCCTGTTGGTGGCCATCGCCTTCATCGTCTATGATCGCGTCATGACCAGCCAGCAGATCGCGATGGTCGAAAACTCGCGTTCGGCACAGGTCTTTGAACGGATGCGCGGCCAGATGGACGAGCAGATCCCCGATGACGCCCCCAGCTGGATCGTCAACCGTTACGAGCAGATGGTGCGCGGTTGCACCCAGACGGAAACGGTCACGCCGGATCAGGTTCCGCCTGCCTCGAACTGATGAAATCGCGAGAAATCCCGCCATCGTGACGATCAAGTGACAAAAAACCGCCCTTGCCTTGTCGCGAGGGCGTGACTTTATCCGCTCCTGCCTCTACATAGCCCCTGACAGCCCAAAGCCATTCAGGATGCCGTGATGCAACCATTTCTGGCCCATCCGTTCGATTCGGACCGCCTTCACGAAGAATGTGGCGTATTCGGAGCGATCGGCATGGCCGACGCCTCCAGTTTCGTCGCCCTTGGGCTTCATGCCCTGCAGCACCGTGGTCAGGAAGCAGGCGGCATCGTCGCCCATGACCCCGAGCAAGGGTTCAACAGCGCCCATAGATTCGGCTATGTCCGTGACAATTTCACCAAGGCGGATGTCATGGCCACCCTGCCGGGCCATCTGGCCATCGGTCATGTGCGCTATTCCACGGCCGGCACCAAGGCCGCGACCGCGATTCGCGATGTTCAGCCCTTCTTCGGTGAATTCCACATGGGTGGCTGCGCCATCGCCCATAACGGCAACATCACCAATGCCGCTGCCCTGCGGCGCGAGCTGATCGAACGCGGCTCGATCTTCCAGTCCTCATCGGACAGCGAATGCATCATTCACCTGATGGCACGTTCGATACAGCGCAACATTCCCGAACGCATGAAGGATGCGCTGCGGCGCGTCGAAGGTGCCTTCTCGGTCATAGCCATGACCCGCACCAAGCTGATCGGCGTGCGCGACCCGCTGGGTGTGCGGCCCCTGGTCCTGGGCCGGGTCGGCGATGACGGATTTGTCCTGGCCTCGGAAACCTGCGCGCTGGACATCATCGGTGCCGAGTTCATCCGCGAGGTCGAGCCGGGCGAAATGGTGGTCATCTCGAAAGGCAAGATCGAGACCTCGCGCCCCTTCGGTCCCTCGACAGGCCGGTTCTGCATCTTTGAACATGTCTATTTCTCGCGCCCCGATTCGATCATCGGCGGTCGTTCGGTCTATGAGACCCGTCGCCAGATCGGCGTCGAACTGGCACGCGAGGCGCCCATCGAGGCCGATCTCGTCTGTCCCGTTCCGGACAGCGGCACCCCCGCAGCCATCGGCTTCGCCCAGGAATCGGGCATTCCCTATGGCATGGGCATCATCCGCAACCAGTATATGGGTCGGACCTTCATCGAGCCGACCGACCAGATCCGCAACATGGGTGTGCGCCTGAAGCTGAACGTCAACCGCGCCCTGATCCGTGGCAAACGGGTCATTCTGGTCGATGACAGCGTGGTGCGCGGCACCACCAGCCGCAAGATCAAGGACATGATCATCGATGCCGGCGCGGCGGAAGTGCATTTCCGGATCGCCTCGCCGCCGACCGCATGGCCGTGCTTCTATGGTGTGGACACGCCCGACCGCGAAAAGCTGCTGGCGGCCAATATGTCCACCGAGGAAATGCGCAAATGGATCGGCGTCGACTCGCTGTCCTTCGTCTCGTTGGACGGTCTGTATCGGGCCGTGGGAGAGAAAAAGGGCCGCAACGCGAAATGCCCGCGGTATTGCGATGCCTGTTTCTCGGGCGACTATCCGGTTGCACCCTTTGATCAGTTGGAACGTGGTTTCCAGATGCTGCCCGGATCGGAAACGGCCACGAACGAGGCAGCCGAGTAACCCGACAGATCTCCCTGCTCCCGGTCGCAGCCATGCAATCGGGAGCAGGACGCGCCCACAGGTGGTGCATCCCCTGCCCTTTCGGGAAGGTTTCCGGTTCTGCAAGGACCTGCTGGCATGAACTTCGACGCCCTGCGCCCCCTGCTTGACGATATCTGTGCGCGTATGGCCGCCATGCCGGATCGCGGCACGGTCGCAAGCTATATCCCCGAACTGGCCTGCATCGATCCCGCGCGCTTCGCCATGTCCATCTGCCTGCCCGATGGCCGCCAGATCAGCGTTGGCGATGCCAAGGTCGAATTCTCGATCCAAAGCGTCTCCAAGGTTTTCACCCTGGCAATCGCCCTGGGCCGCTATGGCGACCGGTTCTGGTCCCGGGTCGGCCGCGAGCCATCAACGCATGTCTTCAATTCCGTGCAAGAGCTTGAGGCGCGCGAGGGTATTCCCCCCAATCCCTTTGTGAATTCCGGTGCGATCGCGACCACCGATTCGCTATTGGTCGGCGCAACGCCCAAGGAAACTCTGGCCGAGATCGTGCGCTTCATGCGGCAGGCGGCTTCGGATGACGCGATCTTCATTGATCCACAGGTGGCGGCATCAGAAAAAGAGACAGGGGATCGCAACTGGGCACTGGCCTATTTCCTGCGCAGTTGCGGCAATTTGCGCCATGATTGTGCGCTGACCCTTGGCACCTATTTCCATCACTGTGCGCTTGCGATGACCTGCGAACAGCTTGCCCGCGCCGGACGTTTTCTGGCAGGCATCCATCCGGATGGAAACCTGATCGCGCCGGGGCATATCCGCAGCATCAATGCGCTGATGATGACCTGTGGCCATTACAACGGCTCGGGCGAATTCGCCTATCGCGTCGGGGTTCCGGCCAAAAGCGGAGTCGGAGGGGGAATTCTTGCGGTTCTGCCCAACCGTGCCTCTATAGCAGTCTGGTCACCGGGGCTGGATCGCTATGGGAATTCGCTTCTGGGCACCCAGGCGCTGGAGATCCTGTCGCAAGATCTGGGGCTGTCGATGTTTTCGATCACGCCCGGCATCGGGCCATCTCGCATTTGAGGAATGGCGGCGCAGGCGCCGCCAATCGCTTTATCCGGTGATGCGGTTCACATGGCCCATCTTGCGCCCCGGCTTCGCCTCGGCCTTGCCATACAGATGGATCTGCGTGCGCGCCGTGGACAGAAGCTCTGGCAGCCTGTCCATATCGTCGCCGATCAGATTTTCCATCGTGACATCGCAAAAGCGCTTGCCGTCGCCCAGGGGCAGCCCCGCAATCGCGCGAATATGCTGTTCGAACTGATCGACCGCACAACCCGCCTGCGTCCAATGTCCCGAGTTGTGAACCCGTGGAGCGATTTCATTCACGACCAGCCCGCCCGGAGTCACGAATAGCTCAACCCCCATCACGCCAACATAATCCAGTGCATTGACGATCCGGGCAGCCATCAGCACAGCATCAGTCGTGACCTTGCCGGTCAGGCCGCATGGCACCGTGGTGGTACGCAGGATACCGTCCTGATGCAGGTTCAGGCCCGGGTCATAGGCCGCAACCTGCCCGTCGACGCCTCGCGCGACGATCACGCTGATTTCTTCGGTGAAAGGCACGAAGCCTTCCAGAACCGAAGGCGCGCCGGTCCATTGCAGGTTGGCCGGATCATCGATGCGGATCTGGCCCTTTCCGTCATAACCCATGCGCCGCGTCTTGAGGATCGAGGGCGCCCCGATCCGTTCTACCGCGGCGGGAAGCTCGGCCTCGGTTTCAACATCGGCAAAACTGGCAGTCGCCAGCCCGATGTCATTGAGAAAGCTCTTTTCGGTCAGACGGTCCTGAGAAATCGCCAGAGCCTTTCGGTTCGGGCGGATCGGGCGCAGGGATTCCAGCAGATCCAGCGAAGAGGTCGGCACATTCTCGAATTCATAGGTGACGATATCGACCGATTCCGCAAAGGCGCGCAGCGCGTCCTGATCGTCATAACCGGCATTCGTCACCTTCCAGGCGACATCGCCGGCGGGTGCCGCGCCCGGCTCATAGATATGACAACGCAGACCCAGACGGCTGGCCGCCACGGACAACATGCGGCCCAGTTGGCCACCGCCCAGAATCCCGATGGTGCGAATATCAGTCATCAACCGGCTCCTCGGGGATCGAGTCCGACAGGGCGTTGCGCCAGGCATCCAGACGGCTTGCCAGTTCCGCATCGCCAATCGCCAGAATGCCGGCCGCCATCAGCCCGGCATTCGCCGCCCCGGCCGCACCGATTGCCATGGTCGCGACCGGAAAACCCTTGGGCATCTGAACGATGGAATACAGCGAATCCACGCCAGACAAGGCCCGCGTCTGCACCGGAACGCCAATCACCGGAATTCGGGTCTTCGATGCCATCATGCCCGGCAAATGCGCTGCGCCACCGGCACCGGCAATGATGACTTTCAATCCGCGCGATGCAGCGGTCTTGCCATAATCCCACAGCCGGTCCGGTGTCCGATGCGCGCTGACAATTCGGGTTTCATATCCGATCCCAAGCTCATCCAGAATGGTCGCTGCTTCGCGCATGGTGGCCCAGTCTGACTGGCTACCCATGATGATTCCGACCGGCTTGTCCATACGGCTTCCCCTTCTTGTGGCTGGGCCACGCAATAACGCGAGCCTGCGCCAGCCGCAATCAGGCGATGATATCCGGGGTCAATTCATCTTCCAGCCGCGATATCCTGTCCTTCAGCAGCAGCTTCTGTTTCTTCAGCCTCTGCAGCGCCAGCGAGGTGGTCAACTGTTGCGACGCAAGCGCCGCAATGGCCTCGTCCAGATCACGATGCTCGCACCGCAGGGCGGCCAGCTTGGCGCGCACAATCTCGTCATGGGACATTTCGTTCTGGATATTCATCAGACAACCCGCTGCAAAGACTGGACGTTGGTCGCATGACTTATAGCGGTTCCGGGGCGGGGTGTTAACCGAATCCTTCGCCCGCGGGAAAAGGCCTATGGACGCGATGTCGACCATATCTTGTTTCCTCGGCACCGAATGCACATATTGATGGAAGCCGGGTCGCCGTTCCGGGGCCCGGTGAAACAGTCGCTTCAACATCAAAGGGCTGATGACCATGACCAAGATATCGCTGGGGGCGCATCCCTATCTGCTGGGCTTTGATCAGCTGGAGCGTTTGGCAGAACGGGCCGCGAAGGGAGCCGAAGGCTATCCCCCCTATAATATCGAACATATCGCGCCCGACGGATTCAGGATCACCCTGGCCGTTGCAGGTTTTGCCGAAAAGGATCTCAGCGTCACGACCGAGGACCGGCAACTGGTCATACGGGGTCGGCTTGCGGAAACCGAAGATGATCGCGTCTACCTGCACCGAGGGATCGCAGGGCGGGCCTTTCGACGCAGTTTCGTGCTGGCCGATGGGGTCGAGGTCATTTCCGCGGAAATCGAAAATGGCCTGCTCCATGTCAATCTGCGCCGCGAACAAGCCGATCAGGTCGTGCAGACAATTCCGATCAGCCGCAAATAGAAAAGGGGATCATCATGGATACCAAGTTTGATTTCGGCGAACCCGAAACCGCAAATACTGTCTATATCCGCCGGGTGGCCACCAGCTCGCTGCCCAAGGAAATCCGCGAACAGCTTCGCGGTCTGGACAGCATGTATGCCGTTCACGATTCTGCGGGCGAACAGCTGGCATTGGTGCGCGACCGCTCGCTGGCCTTCATTCTGGCGCGTCAGAATGAACTGACCCCGGTCAGCGTTCACTGATACATGGAAAAGGGGGGCGGTATCGCAACGCCCCCTTCTGAACTTCGCCACATCCCGGGAAATATCCTGCCCTTGGGGGCGGTGGCTCAGCCCTGACGGCGAAAGGTGACGTAATGCGGCGCGCGGCCTTCACGCAGCGCCTTCTGCTCGTAGCGGGTGCTGATCCAGTCCTCCCAGGGCTCTGGCCCTTCCCGGACCAGATCAAAGCCTGCCAGAGGCACCTCTTCCAGCGTCTGGCGCACGTAATCGGGTATATCCGTTGCCACCCGAAACTCGGCCCCGGGCCGCATGACACGCGCCAGAGGCAGCAGATGCTCGGGCGTCACGAAACGGCGCCGGTGATGACGGGCCTTGGGCCAGGGGTCGGGATACATCAGAAATGCGCGCGAAATGCTGTTGTCGGGCATGACATCCATCACGTCACGGGCATCGCCGGGATAGACGCTGACATTCGACACCCCGGCCGCCCGGATCTTGCCCAGCAACATGGCGACGCCATTGATGAAGGGTTCGCAACCAAGAATGCCGATCTCGGGATAGGTTGCGGCCATATGCACCATATGTTCGCCGCCGCCAAAGCCGACCTCCAGCCAGATCGGCCGGTCGTCCCCGAAGATCGAAACCGGATCAATGGCGCGACGCTCGGGGTTCTCCTCGATGGAAATACCCTTTGGACGCAGCTCTCCCAGATCTTCGCTCAGATAGCCCTTCTGGCTCCGGCGCAAGGTCTTGCCCTGCCGACGCCCGTAAAAGTTGCGGCGCGGCGGATTTGGATCGAACGGGGATTTCTGCGTATCTGTCATGGGACCGGGAATTGCACCGAAGGCCGCGCGGGGTCAAGCACCGACGCGGCCTTCAGCAGCCATTCATTTCACTCAGCCATCAAACGGCTGATGATGACCGAAACCTCGGGCTTCTTGCCGATCTCCTCCATGGACACCTGGCGCGTGATCTTGCGAACAGCCTCTTCGATCTTGGCATCGTCACGCACCGTCTTGCGATCGGCGGTTTCCAGAAATTCGGCCAACTCGCCTTCGATATGTTCACCCAGATCCGCACCCCCACGGGTGCGCCCCGGCAGCCCGGACAATTCGACCCAGGCGTCGGGGATCGGATTGTCATCCTCATCCACGATCACGCTGACCAGCGCATGACCGTTCAGGGCCATGCGGATCCGGTCGCGCACGACGCCATCCATGGCACCGATCAGGACATTGCCGTCCAGATACAGACGCCCCGTCTCGACCTGATCAACGACCCGCGGAGCCTTGCCCGTCAGATCCACCATCATGCCGTTGGTGGCGATCATCGACGCAATGCCCTTGGATCTGGCAATATTCATATGCTCGCGCAGATGGCGATGCTCACCATGCATCGGCAGCACGATCTCAGGCTTCAGCAGATCATGCATCGCCTCGATATCGGGGCGGTTGGCATGGCCCGAGACATGGAACAGGCCGTCATCGCCATCATAAAGCTCGATGCCTTTCTCGCTCAGCGCATTCATGATCCGCCCGACCGAACGTTCGTTGCCGGGAATGGTCTTGGAACTGAACAGGAAGCTGTCACCCTCTTTCAGCGACAGCCCCAGATAGCGGCCCCGCGACAGCTGCGCACTTGCGGCGCGCCGTTCACCCTGGCTGCCGGTCACCAGCAGCATGACCTTGTTGCGCGGCATGTTTGCCGCCTCATCGGGTCCGATGGTGTTGGGGAAATCGGTCAGAATTCCGGTTTCCAGCCCGACACTGACCATCCGGCGCATGGCCCGTCCCAGCAGGCAGACCTTGCGATCAGCCGCGATGGCCGCCTCGGACAGGGTCTTGAGGCGTGCGATATTGGACGCAAAGGTCGTCGCAACCACCATGTTCTTCTGCGCCACGACCCAGTCAAGAATGGGTGCGGCCAGAACCGCCTCGGACCGTCCGGGGTGGCTCGAGAACACATTGGTCGAATCGCAGGTCAGCACCTTCACGCCCGGCCCTTCATTGGCAATGTCATGCCACATGACCGGATCGAAGGGGTCGCCGACGATCGGGGTGCCGTCCAGCTTGAAGTCACCCGTGTGAACGACGCGCCCCGCAGGCGTGTCGATGACCAGCGCAGCGCTTTCCGGAATGGAATGGCTGACCGGCACATATTGCACCTTGAACGGGCCAAGCTCCGTCACTTCGGGCCGTGGCCCGACGATCTGGACCGTATCGGCGGGGATGCCGGCCTCTTCCAGTTTCAGCCGGCACAGCGTCCCGGTGAATTTCCGTGCGTAAATCGGTACATTCAGGCGCGACCACAGATGCGCGACTGCCCCCAAATGGTCCTCATGTCCATGCGTAATGAAAATACCTTCCAGCCGGTCGCGATTTGCTTCCAGCCAGGTCAGATCGGGCATGATCAGATCAATACCCGGACTGCCCTCCATATCCCCGAAGGTCACCCCGAGATCGACGAGAATCAGTCGTTCCTTGCCCGGCGCGCCATATCCATAGACATAGGCGTTCATGCCGATTTCGCCCGCGCCGCCGAGCGGCAAATATATCAGGCGTTCAGACATTGCCCATCTCCTTGTTGTAATCGTATATAAGTCTCAAACCGTGAACGGTCAGATCGTCCTCGATCGCGTCAAATAGGTCAAACCCCTGATCGAACAAAGGCGCAAGCCCACCCGTGGCAATAACCTTCATCGGGCGCTGACGTTCCTCGCGAATTTGCGTGACGATACCATCGACCAGCCCGATATATCCCCAGAAAATTCCTGATTGCAGGCAAGCGACCGTATTGGTGCCCACCACCTGTGCCGGGCGGGTCACATCGACATGGGGCAGCGAGGCCGCGCCCATATGCAATGCTTCAAGCGACAGGTTGACCCCCGGCGCGATCACCCCCCCCACATAGGCACCATCAGTGTCCACGACGTCAAAGGTCGTCGCGGTGCCGAAATCGACCACGATCAGATCGGGACCGTGACGGTCAAATCCCGCGACCGTGTTCACCAGCCGGTCCGGCCCCACGGTCGTGCCGACATCGACCCTCGGCTCGACCGGCAAGGCACAGTCGGGCTTGCCCACGACAAGGGGGCGGGTGTCGAAATATCGGTTGCACAGGACCCGCAGATTGAACACCACGCGCGGAGCCGTCGCGCTGATGATGCAACCGTTGATCTGCAGCTCGAACTTCTGCACGGCGATCAGGGTCGACAGCCAGACGAAATACTCGTCCGCGGTGCGTCGGTGGTCCGTCGAAATCCGCCAATGCGCCAGGAACTTCTCTCCATCCCAGATGGAAAAGACGGTATTGGTGTTGCCTGTGTCGATGCAAAGCAGCATGCCAGTCAGCCCGCGTCAAAATAGATGTCGGCCGCGGGAATTGCGACGCGTCCTCGCGGCGTTGTCAGGAGCAGCGCCCCCGTCTCGTCGATGCCGTCAAAACGTCCGCGGCTTTCCGCATTGCCGGTGCGCGCAGTGATCGTTTCACCCAATCGCGCCGCCCGCGCCAACCACGCGGATCTGATCGGCGCAAAGCCGTAATCCTGTTCCTGCCGATACCAATGGGCAAAGCCCTGCGCCACGGCGGTCAGAACCTCGTCAGGGGTCAGGACCACACCGGCCTCACCCTGCAGGCTGACGGGCCGCAAGGCGCCCGGCTCGACCGCGCCGGTATCGGGGCCCGAAACCAGATTGATTCCGATGCCGATGGCCAGCGCAGTGACCTGACCGCCCGCCCCCGTGCTTTCCAGCAATATCCCCGAAAGCTTGCCACCGTTCAGCAAGACATCATTGGGCCATTTCAACGAGATGTTCAGGCGCGGACCGCACAGCCGGATCAGCGCGTCATGTACGGCCAAAGCGGCTACAAAGGACAGCCGCGCCGCATCAGCAGGAGCCGAACCCGTTTGCAGAACCAGAGTCGCCGCGAAATTCCCGACCGGATCGATCCAGGCGCGGCCGCGCCGACCCCGCCCGTTCTCTTGCCGCCGTGCCATGATCCAAGTCGGCCCCGCCAAAGACGGGGCCAGCCGAAAGGCTTCGGCATTCGTGCTGTCGACACGTTCAAGGATATGACGGCCAAAGCCCTGCGGCCATGCCGCGCCGGTGGCTTCAGTCACCGGCCGTCCCGTCGGCATCCACCGCCGCTGCCTCGGATCCGACAAGAGACTGCGCGGCGGTCGCTGCGGCATCATCGACACCGAACATCGTGACCGCACCCATCAGCAGCATTGCCGCCGGGATCAGCAGTGCCAGATATTGGATCAGGCCCATGCGGCTTTCCACGCCTTCGGATTCACCACCGAAGAACATGTAATAGACGATGCGCAGGTAATAGAACGCACCGATCACCGAGGCGATAACACCCAGAACCGACAGCCAGGCCATATCCGCCTGAACCGCTGCCGAAAGCACCCCGAACTTGGCAAAGAAGCCAAGGAAGGGAGGCACACCGGCCAGGCTGAACATCAGGAACAGCACGGCAATGGCCTTCAACGGTTCGGCCGTGGCAAAACGGTTGAGGCTGGACAGATCCGTGACCGGCATGCCGTCACGCTCCATCGACAGGATGAAGGCGAATGTGCCGACGTTCATCACCGCATAGATGGCCATATACAGCAGCATCGCCTGCACCCCATAGGCCGTGCCCGCAGCCAGGCCGACCAGTGCAAAGCCCATATGGGCAATCGAGGAATAGGCCATCAGACGCTTGATGTTGCGCTGTCCGATACCCGCGATCGATCCAAGGAACATCGACATCACCGCCAGCAGCGCGATGATCTGGCCCCAGTCGCCCGGAACATTGCCGAAGGCGTCAAACATCAGACGCGCAATCAGCGACATTGCCGCAACCTTGGGCGCCGTGGCGAAGAAGGCCGTGACGGGCGTCGGGGCGCCCTCATAGACATCGGGCGTCCACATGTGGAAGGGCACTGCCGAAACCTTGAAGGCCAGACCGACCAGCAGGAAGACCAGACCGAACAGCACGCCCATCGACATCTGTCCATCCGAGATGGTCGAGAAGATACCGTCGAAATTCGTGGTCCCGGCAAAGCCATAGACCAGCGACGCACCATAAAGAAGCAGACCCGAGCTGAGCGCGCCCAGAACAAAATACTTCAGGCCGGCTTCCGAGGACCGGACACTGTCACGGCGCATGGCCGCAACGACATAGAGCGACAGAGATTGCAGTTCCAGCCCCATATACAGCGACAGCAGGTCGCTGGCCGAGACCATCATCATCATGCCGATCGCGGCTAGCGTGACCAGGATCGGGAACTCAAAGCGCATCAGCCCGCGACGATCCATATATTCGACACTCATCGCCAGAACGGCGGAAGCCGAGATCAGGATCGTCACCTTGGCAAATCGTGCAAAGGCATCGTCGCGGAACATGCCGTGGAAAGCGGTCTGGTCGGGACGATCCGAGATCCCGATATACAGCCCGACCAGCAGCAGGGCGGCTACCGTCGCCCAGAGGATGGGTTTTGCAATCTGGTCCTTGCCGAACCATGCACCAGCCATCAGTGCGGCCAATGCATAGATCGCCAGCAAGAGCTCCGGCAGGATGGTCGAAAGATCGAGCGCGGTCATCTTGCGTTCCTCAATGGCTGGCTTCTGCGGCATCCACGGCGGCGGTGACGGCAAGCCCGTCAACCGCGTCATGCGGAAGCGCATCGTGATAGTTGACCAGCAACGCCTCGACGGCGGGGCCGGTAATGTCGGTGACAAGGCGCGGATAGACGCCCAGCAACAGGGTCATGGCGATCAGCGGTGCAAAGATCCACTTTTCGCGGGCAGTCATGTCGTTGATGGTTTTCAGGCTTTCCTTGATCAGCGCCCCGAAGGTCACGCGGCGATACAGCCACAGCGCATAGGAAGCCGACAGGATCACACCCGTGGCGGCGACAAAGGCAACCCAGGTATTGGCCTTGAATGTGCCCATCAGTGTCAGGAACTCACCCACGAAACCCGAGGTGCCCGGCAAGCCGACATTGGCCATGGTGAAGAACATGAAGACCAGCGCGTAAACCGGCATCCGGTTCACCAGACCGCCGTAGGCGTCGATCTCGCGGGTGTGCATCCGGTCATAGATCACGCCAACGCAGAGGAACAGCGCGCCCGAGACGAAACCATGCGACAGCATCTGGAAGATCGCACCGTCCAGCCCCTGCTGGTTTGCGGCAAATGTCCCCATGGTCACATAGCCCATGTGCGCGATGGACGAATAGGCGATCAGCTTCTTCATGTCGCTTTGCGCCAGTGCCACCAGCGAGGTGTAGACGATGGCAATGGCCGACATCCAGAACACCAGCGGCTGCAACAGGTCCGATGCCACCGGGAACATCGGCAGGCTGAAGCGCAGGAAGCCATAGCCCCCCATCTTCAGCAGCACCGCCGCCAGAACCACCGAACCTGCAGTCGGTGCCTGCACGTGGGCATCAGGCAGCCAGGTGTGAACCGGCCACATCGGCATCTTCACCGCGAAAGAGGCAAAGAACGCCAGGAACAGCAGGGTCTGCATCCCGCCAACGACGCTGAAGCCCAGCACCCGCATGGTTTCCGAGGGGAAATCGAACTGCAGCAGGGCCGCGATATCCGTCGTCCCGGCAGTGCGGGCCATGGCGATCATGGCCACAAGCATCAGCACCGACCCCAGGAAGGTATAGAGGAAGAACTTGAAGGCCGCATAGATCCGGTTCTGACCGCCCCAGATCCCGATAATCAGGAACATCGGGATCAGGCCGGCTTCGAAGAACAGGTAGAACAGGATCAGATCCAGCGCGGTGAACACGCCGATCATCAGACCTTCCAGAACCAGGAAGGCGATCATGTATTCCTTGACGCGGGTTTTCACATCCCAGGTCGACAGGATCGTCAGCGGCATCAGGAAGGTCGTCAGCAGCACGAACAGGACCGAGATCCCGTCCACGCCCATCTTGTAACGCAGCCCCATGATCCAGGCATGATCTTCGACGAACTGAAAGCCGGTATCGGCCGGATTGAAGCCGGTCAGCACGAAGATCGAGATCAGGAAGGTCGCGGTTGTCGCGATCAGGGCCAGCCATTTGGCGTTCTTCTGCGAGGCCGCATCATCGCCACGCAGGAACAGGGCCAGAATTGCCGCAGCCACGATCGGCAGGAAGGTGATGATCGATAGAAGGTTCGTCATGTCAGTGCGTGCCCCGCATCATCACCCAGATCAGCAAGCCCACGATGCCAAGAACCATCGCGAAGGCGTAATGGAACAGATAGCCAGTCTGCACCCGACCGGCAAAACGTGTCAGGCGCGGGATGATTCCCATGGCCACCCCGTTAATGGCGCCGTCGATAACGGCTCCGTCGCCGCCCGTCCACAGGGTACGACCCAACCATCTGGCAGGACGGACAAAAATTACGTCATACAACTCGTCGAAATACCATTTGTTCAGCAGGAACTGGTACAGCGCGGGCTGTTGCGCAGCCAGCTTCGCCGGTGCTTCGGGACTGCGAATATAGAAGATCCAGGCCAGCAGGAACCCCAACACCATGGCTATGAAAGGCGAAACCTTCACCCAGGTCGGGGCGTGGTGTGCCTCGTCCAGGACGTGATTGTCAGGATGCATGTAGACAGCGCCGCCTACCGGAGCAGGAATATCTGCCGCTGCATGCTCCTCATCCCCGGCAGGCTCGGCAATGGCATGTGCATCATGCTCGGCCTCGCCATGTTCCTGCGTGGCATGTGCTTCGCCGTGACCCATGTGGAAGAATTGCGTCAGCTTGTCGTGGCTGCCAAAGAACGGACCGTACCAGACCATACCGGCAAAGATCGCGCCGATGGCCAGCACCCCAAGTGGGATCGTCATGACGCGCGGGCTTTCATGGGCATGGTCATGCGCATGCTGGTCGCCGCGCGGCTTGCCCCAGAAGGTCATGAACATCAGCCGCCAGCTGTAGAAACTGGTGAAGGCCGCAGCAATGACCAGCATCCAGAAGGCATAGGTATTGCCGGCCCAGGCGCTTTCGATCACCGCATCTTTCGACAGGAACCCGGCAAAGCCGATATGGGTCAGCGGAATGCCGACACCAGTGATCGCCAGCGTCCCGATCAGCATCGCCCAGAAGGTCAGCGGGATCTTCTTGCGCAGGCCACCGTAGTTGCGCATGTCCTGTTCGTGATGCATCGCGTGGATGACCGAACCGGCGCCCAGGAACAGCATCGCCTTGAAGAAGGCATGGGTCAGCAGGTGGAACATGGCGACCGAGTAGACCCCGACACCTGCGGCCACGAACATGTAGCCCAGCTGCGAACAGGTCGAATAGGCGATCACGCGCTTGATGTCGTTCTGCACCAGACCAACCGTCGCAGCGAAGAATGCCGTGGTCGCACCGATCACGGTGATGAAGGTCTTGGCGTCAGGCGCGAATTCATACAGCGGCGACATCCGGCAGACCAGAAAGACACCCGCGGTCACCATGGTCGCGGCGTGGATCAAGGCCGACACGGGGGTCGGGCCTTCCATCGCGTCAGGCAGCCATGTGTGCAGCAGCAGTTGCGCCGATTTCCCCATCGCGCCAATGAACAGCAGCACGGCCAGAACCTCGGCCGCGTTCCAGTCACGCCAGAGGAAATGCATCTGCGTCTGTGCCAGCTCGGGCACCTGACCGAATACGGTGTCGAACTGGATCGCACCGGTCATCCAGTAGAGGCCGAAGATCCCCAGCAGGAAGCCAAAGTCGCCGACCCGGTTGACGATAAAGGCCTTCATGGCCGCCGCCCCTGCGGACTGTTTCTTGAAGTAGAAACCGATCAGCAGATAGGAGGCAACGCCAACCCCTTCCCAGCCAAAGAACATCTGCAGCAGATTGTCCGCCGTCACCAGCATCAGCATGGCAAAGGTGAAGAACGACAGATAGGCGAAGAAGCGCGCCTTGTAATGCTCGTCATGGGTGAAATTGTCGTCATGGGCCATGTAGCCCATCGAATACATATGGACCAGCGCCGAGACCGAGGTCACCACGATCAGCATGATCGCCGTCAACCGGTCCAGCCGGATCGCCCATTCGCTGGTGAAATCACCCGAAACGATCCAATCCATCACCGGCAGATGACGAACCTCGCCGTCAAAGCCAAGAAAGATGATCCAGCTGAAGAAACAGGCCGCGAACAGGATGCCCGTGGTCAGATATTGTGCCGCCTTTTCGCCGATGACGCGCCAGCCGAACCCGGCAATGATCGCGCCCAGCAATGGGGCAAAGAGAATGAATTGCGCCATGATCCCTTAACCCTTCATCACGTTGACATCTTCGACCGCGATGGTTCCGCGGTTGCGGAAGAACACCACCAGGATCGCCAGACCGATTGCAGCTTCGGCCGCCGCAACGGTCAGGATGAACATCGTGAAGACCTGTCCGGCCAGATCGCCCAGATGGGCCGAAAAGGCGACAAAGTTGATATTCACCGCAAGCAGCATCAGTTCGATCGACATCAGGATGACAATGACGTTCTTTCGGTTCACGAAAATGCCGAACACGCCGGCGACGAAAAGTATCGCCCCCACCGTAAGGAAATGTGTCAATCCGATCATCGTTTCTGTCCCTCCGGGTCATTCACCCGTTGAAATATTCGTTCGCCAGCAGACCCGGCCCCGGGTCGGTCAGCCACTGCAATCCATCATGCAGCGTTCAAAGCCCTTGGCCGGGCTTCACATTCCTCAGTTCCATCGCCTTGGCCGGATCGCGGTGCATCTGCGCCACGACATCCTGCCGTTTCACATCCTTGCGGTGACGCATGGTCAGCGTGATCGCACCGATCATGGCAACCAGCAGGATCAGACCGGCAAACTGGAACGGCAAGAGATAGCGGTCATACAGGATCGTCCCGATGGCATTGGTGTTCATGGATTCCGCGACGATCGGCGCGGCGCGCAGGGCCTCGGCCTGTTGCGAACTTTCCCAGGCGCCAAAGGCGATCCCCAGCTGTGCCAGCAGAACCAGCCCGATCAGCCCGCCCAGAGGCAGGTAGCGGGCGAATTCCCCCTTCAGTTCGGCGAAATCCACATCCAGCATCATGACGACAAAGAGGAACAGCACCGCGACAGCGCCGACATAGACAATGATCAGCAGCATCGCGACGAATTCCGCGCCTTGCAGCACGAACAGACCGGCCGCCGACAGGAAGGCCAGGATCAGCCACAGCACCGAATGCACCGGGTTGCGCGCCAGAACCACCATGAAACCGGCAGTGCAGACCGAGATCGCGAACAGATAGAAAGCAAAGGTTATCATTCGGTTTCTTTCCCCTCGGATTCGGTGAACACGCTCTGCGCGATCTCAAGCGCTTTCTGCATGGCCGGGATGCCGGCAAACATCCCCATCTGATAAATCACTTCGGCAATCTCACGCGGCGTCGCGCCCGCTTCGATGGCGTGGCGAATTGTCAGGCGCAACTGCGGCTCGGCATGGGCGCCCTGCACCGTCATGGCCGCGATCGTCACCAGCAGGCGGGTGCGCGCGTCCAGTCCGTCACGGTTGAAGGTCTTGCCGAACCACATTTCCAGCATGTCCGACGGCATGGTCGGGATCAGCTTTTCAAAAGCCTTGGTATCCACATGTTCCAATGCCGGGTTGAAAGAGCGCGCCATCTCTTGCCCGGATTGCAGCATCTGCTGAAACATATTCTTGAACGGGTCTGTCATCTGTAGGGCGCATCTATTGCAATGTTGCGGGCAATCTCGGCTTCCCAGCGGGCACCGTTGTCCAGAAGCTTTTCCTTGTCGTAGAACAGCTCTTCGCGGGTTTCCGTCGCAAATTCGAAATTCGGCCCCTCGACGATCGCATCCACCGGGCAGGCTTCCTGACAGAAGCCGCAATAGATGCATTTCGTCATGTCGATGTCATAGCGCGTGGTGCGCCGACTGCCATCTTCGCGCGGCTCGGCATCAATGGTGATTGCCTGTGCGGGGCAGATCGCCTCGCACAATTTGCAGGCGATGCAGCGTTCCTCGCCATTGGGATAGCGCCGCAGCGCATGTTCTCCGCGAAAGCGCGGCGACAGCGGCCCCTTTTCATGGGGATAGTTCAGCGTGGCCTTCGGCGCGAAGAAGTATTTCAGCCCCAGACCAAATCCCTTGATGAAGTCGAACATCAGGAAATATTTGGTGGCGCGCGCAATGTCGAATGCCATGTCTTACACTCCTGCCCAACGGGCCCAGAAAGTCCCGAAGACTTCGAATTTCGCAAGGAACGCCACAATCACCACCCAAGCCAGCGACAGCGGCAGGAAGACTTTCCAGCCAATCCGCATCAGCTGATCATAGCGGTACCGCGGCACGATCGCCTTCACCATGGCGAACATGAAGAACCAGAACACCATCTTGACGAACATCCACAGCGCACCATCGGGGATGCCCGGGATCGGCGAGAGCCAGCCGCCGAAGAACAGCAGCGAGATCAGCGCGCACATCAGCCACATGGCGATATATTCACCGGCCATGAACAGCAGATAGGGCGTCGAGGAATATTCGACCATGAAGCCTGCAACCAGTTCTGATTCTGCCTCGGGCAGGTCAAAGGGCGGGCGATTGGTTTCGGCCAAGGCGCTGACGAAGAACAGCACCAGCATCGGCAGATGCGGCAGCCAGTACCACGACAGCAGCCCTGCCCCGCGTTGTGCCTCGACGATGGCCGTCAGGTTCATCGAGCCGGACGAGATGATGATGCCGACGATGATCAGCCCCAGGCTGACCTCGTAGGAAATCATCTGCGCGGCCGAGCGCAGCGAGCCTAGGAAGGGATATTTCGAGTTCGACGCCCAGCCGCCCATGATCACGCCGTAAACCTCCAGCGAGGACACGGCCATGATGAACAGCACGCCGACGTTGATATTGGCCATCACCCAGCCCGGAGCGAAAGGAATCGCCACGAAGGCTGTCAAGGCGAGTGTCATCGACAGGAATGGTGCCAGGAAAAAGACGAATTTATCCGCCCCTGCCGGAACCACGATTTCCTTGACGATATATTTCAGCGCATCCGCGAAGGTCTGAAACAGCCCCCAGGGGCCGACCACATTCGGTCCGCGCCGCATCTGCACCGCCGCCCAGATCTTGCGGTCCCCATAGACCATATAAACCAGCGACAGCATCACAAAGGCAATCACCGCAAGACCCTGCAACAGCAGGATCAGGGCGATACCCCAGGAAGATGCCCAAAAATCAGCCATGACGCCTGTCCCTCTTCCTTACGCCGCGGGAATGCCGCGTGCCTTGCATTCGCGCAAGGTCTCATTCGTTTCCATTACCCGCAGGCCCAAAGGCTTGCTGTCGGATATCGTAAAGGCCGCACCGATCAGCAGTTTGCCGTCACGGGTCTGCTGTAGCGTGCGGATATGACGCCCGTATCTGGCGCCCTCTGCCTTTGCCCAACCGGCCAATGCGCAGGTGGCATACGAAAAGGCGATATCGGCGTCCACCCCTTCGCGAAGATTTGCAGTCACCTCGACGAGATCGGTCTTCTTGCCATCGCCCAGAGTGACGACCTTGCTGCCCAGAAAGTCTTCAGAAGCAACGATCTTGTCGTCTCTCCATTCCGGCAATGCGGGCTGAGTCCGCCGGGCGAATTCGGCGATCGCCTTCTCCTGCGCGGTTGGCCCCGAGGAATGCCGGCGACCGCCCGTTGCACCTGTCAGGTCCAGATCCAGATTGGCATTCAGCGCCATCAGGTCGGCCTCGGTCACTTCAAAGGCATCGCGTCCGGCCGGACTGTCCAGGTTCATCTTGGTCACGCTGCCATCTTCTTCAAGAATCAGGATCTCTCCGGATTTCGTCGAGATGCGCGCCTGGCCCAGCCGCGCCGCGCCGCCGGATTTGCCTGTGGTGACGATGCTTGCCGTGACATGATCGGGCTTTTCGGGCGGACGGCCGTCGGAATTGTCAGCCGCGCAGCCCGACAGCACCGCGCAAAAGCCAAGCGCGGCGATGAATGTCTGAGGCTGGCGATATGCTGGCCGCATGTTCTTACTCCGCTGCTACCGCAGAAACTGATTGCCGCGCCGCTGCCATACGGGACAGTTCTGCCATCAGGGGCGAACTGCGCGCAATCGGGTTGGTCAGATAGAAATCCTTGATCGGATTCACGAAATCCGCCTTGCCAAGATCGGCCAGCTCAAGCGGTTGCCATTCGTTCTCGGGAACCTGATCGACCTTGCCCAGATGCGGAACCGCCTTGACCAGCGCCTGACGCAACTGTGCCATGCTGTCCCAAGGCAGTTGCTGGCCCAGTTCCGCCGACAGGGCCCGCAAGATCGCCCAGTTCTCCTTGGCTTCGCCGGGGGCGAAATTCGCCCGCATCGCCAGCTGGGGCCGGCCTTCGGTGTTCACGAACAGGCCGTTTTCCTCGGTATAGCAGGCCGCAGGCAGGATGATGTCGGCGCGATGGGCACCGCGATCACCATGGCTGCCCTGATAGATCACAAAGGCACCCGGTGCGATTTCGACCTCATCTGCACCCAGATTATAGACCACCTCGGCCCCATCGACGGCGGCGGTCAGGCCCCCCTCGGTCACGGCGCCGACATCCATGGCACCGACGCGACCGGCGGCCGTATGCAGGATCATCAGCTTGGAATTGCTTGCTTCGGCCAGCTTCATGGCATGGGCCAGCACGGCCTCGCCATCGGCTTCGCGAATCGCGCCCTGCCCGACGATCACCACCGAGGGTTTCTCGCGGGTCTCGTCGCTGATCTCCTTGTCGGTCAGGCTTTGCAGCGCGGCGCGATCCGTGCCCAGATGGGCATATTCATAGGTCAGATCGACGGCTGCGCCGACCAGACCGACCTTCGCGCCATTGATCCATGCGCGACGAATACGCGCATTCAGCACCGGCGCCTCTTCGCGCGGGTTGGTGCCGATCAGCTGGATCATTGCGGCATTGTCGATATCCTCGATCCGCGCGGTGCCGACATAGGCCGAACGGTTGCCCGCAGGCAGCCGCGCGCCATCGGTCCGGCATTCGACATGTCCGCCCAGGTTGCCGATCAGCTGCGTCAGGCTGAAGGCAGCCTCGACCGAAGCCAGATCCCCGATCAGACCGGCGACCTTCCTGCCGGTCATGGCGCGCGCCGCAGCCGTCAGGGCCTCGGGCCAGGAAGCGACGCGAAGCTTGCCGTTCTCACGAATATAGGGCTTGTCCAGACGCTGGCGACGCAGGCCGTCCCAGACAAAACGGGTCTTGTCCGAAATCCATTCCTCGTTCACGCCGTCATGGTTGCGCGGCAGGATGCGCATCACTTCGCGTCCCTTGGTGTCCACGCGGATATTGCTGCCAAGCGCATCCATCACGTCGATGGTTTCGGTCTTGGTCAGTTCCCACGGGCGGGCGGTGAAGGCATAGGGCTTGCTGACCAAGGCGCCCACCGGGCAAAGATCGATGATATTGCCCTGCAGGTTCGACGCCAGCGTTTCATTCAGATAGCTGGTGATCTCGCTGTCCTCGCCGCGACCGGTCTGGCCCATCTGGCTGATGCCGGCGACTTCGGTGGTGAAGCGAACGCAGCGCGTGCAACTGATGCAGCGGGTCATATGCGTTTCGACCAGCGGCCCAAGATTCAGCTCTTCCGAGGCGCGTTTGGGTTCGCGATAGCGGCTGAAGTCCACGCCATAAGCCATGGCCTGATCCTGCAGGTCGCATTCGCCGCCCTGGTCACAGATCGGACAGTCCAGCGGGTGGTTGATCAGCAGGAATTCCATCACCCCTTCGCGGGCCTTCTTGACCATCGGGCTGTTGGTGCGAATCTGCGGGGGCGCACCTTCCGGTCCGGGGCGCAAATCCTTGACCTGCATCGCGCAGGACGCAGCCGGCTTGGGGGGACCGCCGACGACCTCGACCAGACACATCCGGCAATTGCCCGCGATCGACAGCCGTTCGTGATAGCAAAAGCGCGGAATTTCGATCCCGGCCTGTTCGCAGGCCTGGATCAGGGTCAGGTTGGGATCGACATCGATTTCATTGTCGTCGATCTTGATTGTCCGCAATTCGGCCATCATTCCATCCTTACTTGGCGTTCAGAAGCGATCCGGTGACCGTCTTCCGTGCGATTTCTTCCCGTCCCAGACGGCAAAAGCTTTCCGGGTCCCCCGCCTTGACCCCATTGCGGGCCATATAGTCCTCGGCGGTGGCATAAATCCGTTTCTTGTCCTGTTTGCTGTCCAGAAACCCGTCGATCTGCGCTTCGGAATAGCCCTTCTGCAGGGCGTATTTCTTCAGTTCCCGGGCCTGCATGAAGGCATAGACAAGGCGACCGCTGATCGAAGGGCATTCCCGGCGAATGCGATCGGCAATCCGCGCAGCGATCAGCCGGTCGTTGATGTATCTTTCCTGGCTCAACGGCTCCAGCGCCGCAGCCGGGTTGGCAGCTGCCAGCGTCGAGGCGAAAAGCGTGGCGATGGCACCATGTCGGACGAATGCAGTCATGCGCAGCTCTCCGCCCCGCCGTGACACAGGCCACGACAGTTCGGGAGCATGAAACTCCCACATGACCCCGTCCACGAGGTATGAGCGATGTTCGCCCCGTTCCTCATTCCGCCGCCATTGCCCCCATGCGTCCGGTACGTTTCGCCTTGATGCGGTCCTCGATTTCCTCGCGGAAGTTGCGGATCAGCCCCTGGATCGGCCAGGCCGCGGCATCGCCGAGTGCGCAGATCGTGTGACCTTCCACCTGCTTGGTCACATCCAGCAGCATGTCGATTTCCTCGACCTCTGCCTCGCCCGTGACCAGGCGTTCCATCACCCGCATCATCCAGCCTGTGCCCTCGCGGCACGGCGTGCACTGACCGCAGCTTTCGTGCTTGAAGAACTTGGACAGACGCCAGACAGCCTTGATGACATCGGTCTGCTGATCCATCACGATCATGCAGGCTGTGCCGAAGCTGGATTTCATCTCGCGCATGCCATCATAATCCATGATGGCCGTTTCGCATTGTTCCGCCGTCAGGATCGGACAGGAAGCACCGCCGGGGATGACCGCCTTCAGGTTCTTCCAGCCGCCGCGAATCCCGCCGCCATGTTTCTCGATCAACTCTTTCATGCTGATCGACATGCTTTCCTCGACCACGCAGGTGTTGTTGACATGACCGGTCAGGCCGAACAGCTTGACGCCTGCGTTGTTGGGACGGCCAAAGCCGGCAAACCACTCGGGACCGCGGCGCAGGATGGTCGGAACAACGGCAATCGATTCGACATTGTTCACGGTGGTCGGGCAGCCATAGAGCCCCGCACCCGCAGGGAAGGGCGGCTTCATCCGCGGCATGCCCTTCTTGCCTTCCAGGCTTTCCAGAAGAGCGGTTTCCTCACCGCAAATATAGGCCCCTGCCCCGTGATGCAGATAGAGATCGAAATCCCAGTCCGATCCGCAGGCATTGCGGCCCAGCAGCCCGGCATCATAGCATTCGTCGATCGCCGCCTGCAGGGCCTCGCGCTCGCGGATGTATTCGCCGCGCAGGTAGATATAGCAGGTATGGGCATTCATCGCGAAACTGGCGATCAGCGCACCTTCGATCAGCGTATGCGGATCGTGGCGCATGATCTCGCGGTCCTTGCAGGTCGCCGGTTCGGATTCATCGGCATTGATGACCAGATAGGCCGGACGCCCATCGGATTCCTTGGGCATGAAGGACCATTTCAACCCGGTCGGGAAGCCCGCGCCACCGCGACCGCGCAGGCCCGAGGCCTTGACCTGTTCGATGATCTTGTCACGCCCCCGGCCAAGGATCTCGGCCGTTCCGTCCCAATGGCCACGGCGCTTGGCGCCGTCAAGGCTGCGATCACCCATGCCATAGAGGTTGGTGAAAATGCGATCCTGGTCTTTCAGCATCTAACTATCAATCCTCATCATCCGGGCGTCACGCATCGTTCCTGCGCCGCCAGATACGCCAGGTCACGAGCAGCGACCAGACAAAAGCGCCAATCGCGGCAAGATCGGCCAGAAAAGCCCATTTCGCCGCCCATCCATAATGCCCCCCCAGCCACTGAACGGCCAGCCAGAGAACCATTGCCACGGCAATGACCAGACCCGTCAGCCGCATCTGGGCCGAGTCGCGATCCTGTTGCCGGGCCATCAATACAGGCCGCCTTCTTCGACCCGCTTCGAAAACTCGGTGCCGCCACCTGCCGTCAAGGTCCGGGCCTGCCCAACCCAGTCATCATTGCGAATTCGACCACCCATGCGACCGATCACCTCGGCGAAATGATCGATCTCCTTGTCGTCCCAGGCCGCGATCTGCGCGAAACGGGTGATGCCATGTTCATTTAGCATCTCTTCCAGTTTCGGGCCAATCCCCCTGATCTCCTTCAAGTCGTCCCGAACTGCCGGAACGGTCTTCTTCGGCCGTACCGCCGGGTTCCCCGTGAAGGGAGGGGGCGCCCAATGCGATGCGTCCATCGCAGGTTCACCGCGGCATAGAAGCCAAATCAGGAAGACCCCGAAAAGGCCCCCCGACACAAGAGCAAGAACCAGACCTTCGAACCAGTTCAGATCTCCGGGCCCGACCGTCAGGATCCAGACCAGCAGGCCAAGGCCGGCGCCAGAGATCCAGCAAAGTCTTGTATCGTTTTCGGTCGGCATGTCGCGTTATCCCATTCAGGTTGCGGTCGTCTTACTCCTCGTCATAACGGCCATCCGCGCCGGCACGGCGGGAAAACTCGGTCTCGCCACCAGAGGCAAGCTGTTTTGCCTGAGACACCCACTCGTCGCGTGATGCCCGTCCCTTGAAGCCTTCCAGATTCGCGTCGATCCATGCAAGTTCTTCCTCGCCCCAGCTTGCGATCTGGTCGAAATGGAAGAACCCGAGGCTGTGCAGCAATTCCTCCAGCTTGGCCCCGACGCCCTTGATCATTTTCAGATCATCGGCAGTGCCGTCTCTCGGGGCATCGAGCCCCTCGGGACGGCGGCCGACCGTGTCGGCCTGGGCCGCCGGCTCGCGCGCGGATACGGGTTGCGCCGCCGATCTGGCCTGCGCCTGCTGTTCGGTCACGCCGGTGGCATCCGCAGCCTTGCCCTCGGCAGGCCGGGGCTCTGCGTCATCTGTCTGATCCGAACCGGACTTTTGATCCACCGCATCGGCAGGCTGATCCTTGCGAAGCCATTTGGTCAGGATCGGGACCTCGGTGCCATCGATGCGCTTGAGCGTTTCACCGTATCGACGAGCCAGCGAAACACTGGCATTCGCCGAATCGCCCGTGCCCTTCAGATCCGTCAGGCTGGTCAGCCCTGACGCCGGCTCAGAGGCAAAGCGGCCGTTCTGCGGCCCCGGCTGCGGCACCTGCCCTTCGGACATCGCATCGATCAGGGCCTCGAGTTTCTCGGGCGTCAGATCCTCGTAATAATCCTTGCCGATCTGGGCCATCGGCGCATTGGCGCAGGCGCCGAGACATTCGACCTCTTCCCAGCTGAACTTGCCATCGGCCGAAACCGTATGCGGGGTCGGCGCGATCTTGCGCTTGCAGACCTCGATCAGGGCCTCGGCTCCGCAGATCATGCAGCTGGTGGTGCCACAGATCTGGATATTGGCAATGCTTCCAACCGGTTGCAGCTGGAACATGAAATAGAATGTCGCCACCTCGAGTGCGCGAATATGGGCCATGCCCAGCAGATCAGCGCAATATTCGATGGCGGGGCGCGACAGCCAGCCCTCTTGCTCCTGTGCACGCCACAAGATCGGGATAATCGCCGATTGCTGGCGACCTTCCGGATATTTGGTCATCTGTGCACGGGCCCACTCCAGATTGGCGGGCGTGAATTCAAAACTGTCGGGCTGGACGGGAGAAAGACGGCGCAGCATGACGACCTCAGCTCTTCGCGATCAACGCAAGCAGGGCGCCGAACAACGCGACCCCGCCAACGATCAGGTGAAGCCGGAACGGAAGGTCCGCCCGACGATAAATGAATGCATCTCCGAAACCGATCGCGGAAAAGGCGATCAGCACGGCAAACAGGAAGACCGGTGTACCGATCCATGATCCGATCACCGCCAACAGGGTCAGGGCACCGTAACGCACCAGCATCGCCTGCGGCAACATTTCGGCCCGGTGCTGAATCAGGCGCAGGCCGGTCTGACGGTTGAAGGCCAGCAGCAGCGTGACCACCCCCAGACAGATGGCGACCAGCCAGCCAAAGATCTGCACCAGATCATGCAGCATCAGCGATCAACCTCACCGAACACGATGTCCATGGTCCCGATGATGGCCGAAACGTCAGCCAGCATATGTCCCTTGGACATCCAGTCGATGGATTGCAGATGCAGGAATCCGGGGGCACGGATCTTGGCACGATAGGGTTTGTTCGACCCGTCGCTGACCAGATAGACACCGAATTCGCCCTTGGGTGCCTCGACCGCGGCATAGACTTCGCCGGCAGGGACGTGGAAACCCTCGGTATACAGCTTGAAGTGATGGATCAGGCTTTCCATGTCGCGCTTCATGTCGCCGCGTTTCGGCGGGGTCAGCTTGCCACGGGCCAGAATATCGCCCTGCCCGGCAGGCTCGCGCAGCTTGGCGATGGCCTGACGCATGATCCGGACGGATTGGCGCATCTCTTCCATGCGGCACAAATAGCGGTCATAGCAGTCGCCATTCTTGCCCACCGGAATTTCAAAGTCGAATTCGTCGTAGCATTCGTAGGGCTGGCTGCGACGCAGATCCCAGGCCAGACCCGAACCGCGCACCATGACGCCCGAATAGCCCCAGTCAAGGACATCCTGTTCGGTGACCACACCGATATCGGCGTTGCGCTGCTTGAAGATTCGGTTCTCGGTCAGCAGCCCGTCGATATCGGCCAGCACCTTGAGGAAGGGATCACACCAGGCCTCGATATCGTCGATCAACTCGGGCGGCAGATCCTGATGGACGCCACCGGGGCGGAAATAGGCGCTGTGCAGGCGCGCACCGCATGCACGCTCGTAAAAGACCATCAGCTTTTCGCGCTCTTCAAAGCCCCAGAGCGGCGGCGTCAGCGCGCCGACATCCATGGCCTGTGTCGTCACGTTCAGCAGGTGGTTCAGAATCCGGCCGATTTCAGAATAGAGCACCCGGATCAGGCTGGCGCGACGCGGCACAACGGTGCCGGTCAGCCGTTCGATCGCCAGGCACCAGGCATGTTCCTGATTCATCGGCGCGACATAGTCGAGTCGGTCGAAATAAGGCAGGTTCTGCAGATAGGTGCGGCTTTCCATCAGCTTTTCGGTGCCGCGATGCAACAACCCGATATGCGGATCGCAGCGCTCGACGATTTCGCCGTCCAGTTCCAGAACCATCCGCAACACGCCATGGGCGGCGGGGTGCTGAGGCCCGAAATTGATGTTGAAGTTGCGGATACGCTGTTCGCCCACCAGGGCATCGGACGAGCCGTCGTCATATTGATTGTTGCGGATATCGCCGTCCATCATCAGCCCTCCTGTTGCGGCATCAGCCCGGCCGCAAGGCGGGCCCCGGACATACCGCGAAGCTGCCCGGCCAAACCAAGATTGGCGGGTCTGCAATCGGTAAAGATTTCAGTCGTCACCGCGACGCGCCGGGAATTCCGCCGGCACGGGCGGCTTGCGCTGAACATGCTCATGTCGCGTCTTTCTTTTCGTCGCCGGGCAGCACGTATTTCGCGCCTTCCCATGGCGAAAGGAAATCGAACTGGCGGTATTCCTGAACCAGATTGACCGGCTCATAGACAACGCGCTTTTCGGCCTCGTCATAGCGCACTTCGACATAACCGGTGGTCGGGAAATCCTTGCGCAGCGGATGGCCGCGGAACCCATAGTCGGTCAGGATCCGGCGCAAATCGGGATGCCCCGAGAAAAGGATGCCGAACATGTCGAAGATTTCACGTTCGAACCAGTTGGCCGAGGGATGAATATTGATCAGCGAGGGAACGATTTCATCCTCGCGGATCGCAACCTTCACCCGGATGCGGTGGTTCTGATACATCGACAGCAGATGCCAGACGACGTCAAAACGCTGCGGACGCTGTGGGTAATCGACTGCCGTGATATCGACCAGGGTCGAGAAGCGGCAGCTGCTGTCCGTGCGCAGGAACTCGATCAGATCGACGATGCCGCTGACGGTCGAGGTAACGGTCAGTTCCTGGAATTCGACCTTCGCCGACAGCACCTCTGCGCTGCGGCGCAGCTTGATATGCTCGGCCAGTTGTTCCAGCGTGTCCAGATCAGGATAGACTGCCATGGTTCACCTCACCAACGTGCCGGTGCGCCGAATGCGGCGCTGAAGTTGCAAGATGCCGTAGAGCAGCGCCTCGGCTGTCGGCGGGCAGCCCGGAACATAGATATCGACGGGAACGACGCGGTCACAGCCCCGGACAACCGAATAGCTGTAGTGATAGTAACCGCCGCCATTGGCGCAGCTGCCCATGCTGATGACATAGCGCGGCTCGGGCATCTGGTCATAGACCTTGCGCAGGGCCGGGGCCATCTTGTTGGTCAGCGTGCCGGCCACGATCATCAGGTCCGACTGGCGCGGAGACGCGCGCGGTGCGGTCCCGAAACGTTCCAGGTCATAGCGCGGCATCGAAACCTGCATCATTTCGACGGCGCAGCAGGCCAGACCAAAGGTCATCCAGTGCAGCGAGCCGTTGCGCGCCCAGTTGATGATGTCCTCGGTCGTGGTCAGCAGGAAACCCTTGTCCTGCAATTCCGCGTTCAGCGCCTTGGTCGCAAATTCACGATCCGCGCCTGCGGTATTGGCACCGGTCATCACGCCCATTCCAGCGCCCCCTTCTTCCATTCATAGGCAAAGCCTACCGTCAGCACGCCCAGAAAGACCATCATCGACCAGAAGGCCACATCTGAAAGCCCGGCAAAGCTGGTTGCCCAGGGAAACAGGAAGGCGACTTCCAGATCGAAGATGATGAACAGAATCGAGACCAGGTAGAACCTGACATCGAATTTCATCCGCGCATCGTCAAAGGCGTTGAAACCGCACTCATATGCGCTGACTTTTTCTGGATCCGGGTTGCGGACCGCGACAATCACAGCCGCCAGCATCAGCACCAGCGCAAGCGCCGAAGCCATCGCTGCGAAGACCAGAACGGGCAGATATTCCTGCAACAGAGTTTCCACGGGCAAGTTCCCCTTGTGGGCCGCGGGGAAACTTGGCTTCCCGCGACGGGTTGGCTGCGGTCGGTTTAGACCCGACCGGCAGCGGGGTCAACGGGCGGAGACCGCAGGAAATGGAACGAAGCGAAGGGATTTTGACAAGTTATTCCATTTTTTGCGCCGATCAGGATAGCGCCAACAGGCCCGGAAGGCATATCACAAAGCAAAGCGCCGCCGGTTCCAGACCGGCGGCGCTGAGTTTTCGGGCAGCTCCGAAACCGAATCCTAGTCGAATTCGATCATCAAATCCTTGGCATCGACCTGCGCGCCTGGCGTGACATGGATGGCCTTGATGGTGCCATCGCGATCGGCGTGGATGCCGGTCTCCATCTTCATCGCCTCGATGGTCAGCAGCATGTCGCCCTGCTTGACCGCCTGCCCCTGGGTCACCGCGACCGAAGCGACCACGCCCGGCATCGGGGCGCCAAGCTGTGCGGAATTGGCGGGATCGGCCTTGGGCCGTGCAGCCGTTGCCGCGGTCACCTTGCGGTTGGGGACGCGAATCGAGCGCGGCTGGCCGTTCAGTTCGAAGAACACCTTGACCTCGCCGGCCTCGTCGGTCTCGCCCACGGCCTGCAGCAGGATTTCCAGCTTCTTGCCCGGGTCGATCTCGGCCGTGATCTCCTGCCCCGGCTCCATTCCATAAAAGAAATTGCGGGTCGGCAGCGTCCGGACCGGACCATAGGTGCGGTGACGGCCCATGTAGTCAAGGAAGACCTTGGGATACATCAGATAGCCGTTCAGATCCTCGTCATCGACCTCGCGACCTTCCAGCAGTGCCGAGAGTTCGGCGCGCTTGGCCTCGAGATCGACCGGCTCCAGATGCGCACCGGGACGGTCGGTGATCGGCGCCTCGCCCTTGAGCACCTTCTTCTGCAGGGCTTCGGGCCAGCCTCCGGGGGGCTGCCCCAGATTGCCGTGCATCATGTCGACCACCGAATCGGGGAAGCTGACATCAACCTGCGGATCCAGAACCTGTTCCGGGGTCAGGTTCTGCGCGACCATCATCAGCGCCATGTCCCCGACAACCTTGGACGAGGGCGTGACCTTCACGATATCGCCAAACATCTGGTTCACGTCAGCATAGGCCTGCGCGACCTCGTGCCAGCGATCCTCAAGCCCCATCGAGCGGGCCTGCGATTTCAGGTTGGTGAACTGGCCGCCCGGCATTTCGTGCAGATAGACCTCGGACGCGGGCGACTGCAGGCCCGATTCAAAGGCCGCATAGCTTTCGCGCACGCGCTCCCAGTAATTGCTGATCGACCGGATCGCCGCGACATCCAGCCCGGTGTCGCGATCGGTCTGGGCCAGGGCTTCGACAACACTGCCAAGGGTCGGCTGGCTGGTATTGCCCGACAGCGCATCCATGGCGCAATCGACCGCATCGACGCCCGCTTCGGCCGCCGCCAGGATCGTGGCCCCGCCCATGCCGCTGGTGTCATGGGTGTGGAAATGGATCGGCAGACCGACCTCTTCCTTCAGCGTCCTGATCAGAACCCGCGCGGCAGCAGGTTTCAGCAGACCGGCCATGTCCTTCAGGCCCAGGACATGCGCACCGGCAGCCTTCAACTCCTGCGCCATGTTCACATAGTATTTCAGGTCATATTTGGACCGGTTCGGGTCCAGCATATTGCCGGTGTAGCAGACCGTGCCTTCGCAGATCTTGCCCGATTCGATCACCGCATCCATGGCGACGCGCATGTTCTCGACCCAGTTCAGACTGTCAAAGACCCGGAACACGTCCACGCCGGTTTCCGCGGCCTGCTTGACGAAGAACTGCACCACATTGTCGGGATAATTCGTATAGCCCACGCCGTTGCTGGCACGCAGCAACATCTGCGTCATCAGGTTCGGCATGGCCTGACGAATGTCGCGCAACCGCTGCCAGGGGCATTCCTGCAGGAAGCGATAGGCCACGTCAAAGGTTGCCCCGCCCCAGCATTCGACGCTGAACAATTGCGGCAGGTTGGCGGCATAGCTGGGTGCCACGCGGATCATGTCGATCGAGCGCATCCGCGTCGCCAGCAGCGACTGATGCCCGTCCCGCATGGTCGTATCGGTGATCAGCAGCTGCTTTTGCGCAGCCATCCAGTCTGCCACGGCCTGCGCGCCCTGCTCTTCCAGCAATTGCCGTGTACCGGGTGCCGGATCGGCCTTGGGCGCGGGGGGCACCGGAGCGCGCAACTGCGCAGGTGGCAAGGCCCGGCCAGCCGTCTCGGGATGTCCGTTGACGCTGATATCGGCCAGATAGGTCAGGATCTTGGTCGCACGGTCGCGACGCTTCTTGAAGGTGAACAGCTCGGGCGTCGTGTCGATGAATTTCGTCGTATAGCTGTCATCCAGGAAGGTCGGATGCTTCAGCAGGTTGATGACGAAATCGATATTCGTGCTGACACCCCGCACCCGGAATTCGCGCAGGGCGCGATCCATCCGCTTGATCGCCTGATCGGGCGTCTGCGCCCATGCCGTCACCTTGACCAGCAGCGAATCGTAATAGCGCGTGATCACACCGCCCGCATAGGCCGTGCCGCCATCCAGGCGAATCCCCATGCCGGTGGCACTGCGATAGGCAGTGATGCGACCGTAATCGGGAATGAAGTTGTTCTGCGGATCCTCGGTCGTCACGCGACACTGCAGCGCATGACCCGACAGGGTCACCTCGTCCTGCGAGGCCGCCCCCGTGGCCTCGGCCAGGGTCGCGCCTTCGGCGATCTTGATCTGGGCCTGCACGATGTCGATGCCGGTCACCTCTTCGGTGACGGTATGTTCGACCTGCACGCGCGGGTTCACCTCGATGAAGTAGAACTGCTGCGTGTCCATATCCATCAGGAATTCGACGGTGCCGGCACATTCATAGCCGACCGCCTGCCCGATCTTCAGCGCCAGCGCACAGACCTCGGCACGCTGTTCTTCGCTCAGATAGGGCGCCGGGGCGCGCTCGACGACCTTCTGGTTGCGCCGCTGCACGGTGCAGTCACGTTCATACAGGTGATACAATCCGCCATGGGTGTCACCCAGCAGCTGCACCTCGACGTGGCGGGCACGCAGGATCATCTTTTCCAGATAACCTTCGCCGTTGCCGAATGCGGCCTCGGCTTCGCGGCGACCCTCGCGGACCTTCTCGATCAGCTCTTCGGGGTTATTGATCGGTCGCATGCCGCGTCCGCCACCGCCCCAGCTGGCCTTCAGCATCAGCGGATAGCCGACTTCGGCGGCCTCGCGCTTGATGGCCTCGAAATCCTCGCCCAGCACCTCGGTCGCGGGAATGACCGGCACGCCGGCCTCGATCGCGACGCGGCGCGCGCTGGCCTTGTCACCCAGCGACCGCATGGTTTCGGCCTTGGGACCGATGAAGGTGATGCCGGCCTCGGTGCAGGCATCGACGAAATCGGGGTTTTCGGACAGCAGCCCGTAACCGGGGTGAATCGCGTCGGCGCCGCTTTCCTTGGCAACCCGGATGATCTCGGGAATCGACAGATAGGCCGCGACCGGACCAAGCCCCTCGCCAATGCGATATGCCTCGTCTGCCTTGAAGCGATGCAGCCCCAGCTTGTCCTCTTCGGCATAGACCGCAACCGTTCGCTTGCCCAGTTCGTTTGCCGCACGCAGCACACGGATCGCGATCTCGCCGCGGTTCGCCACAAGAATTTTTTGAAACATCCCGGCCCCTCTTCTCGGTTTGCGGCATCCTAGCGATGCCGCAACGCAGCGCAAGCTTTTGCAATGCAGATGTTTGCAAAACCCGCATTTGTTGCACGAAATGAGTTTGAAACATTGCCTGCCCCGGCGTCCGCTGCCCCGACTTGCACAACAGTTCTGCTTATGTTCCTATCGCGCCGGTTGCTTTTTCACGCGGCCTGCCTATGTGATGCCCTTGGTCGGAAAAGGCTCGGACATGGAACAGAAGTTCATCGAGGTTCGTGGCGCACGCGAACATAATCTGAAAAGCGTGGACATGGACATTCCGCGCGACCAGCTGGTTGTCATCACCGGCCTGTCGGGCAGCGGCAAGTCGTCACTGGCCTTCGACACGGTCTATGCCGAGGGTCAGCGGCGCTATGTCGAAAGCCTGTCGGCCTATGCGCGACAGTTTCTGGACATGATGGGCAAGCCGGACATGGACCACATCAGTGGTCTGTCCCCGGCCATCAGCATCGAACAGAAGACCACCTCGAAGAACCCGCGCTCGACCGTGGGAACCGTGACCGAGATCTACGACTATCTGCGCCTGCTGTTCGCGCGCGCCGGAACGCCCTTCAGCCCCGCCACCGGTCTGCCCATCGAAGCCCAGCAGGTGCAGGACATGGTGGACCGGATCATGGCCATGGAAGAAGGCACCCGCGCCTATCTGCTGGCGCCGATCGTTCGCGACCGCAAGGGCGAATACAAGAAAGAGTTCCTGGAACTGCGCAAGCAGGGTTTCCAGCGCGTCAAGGTCAATGGCACTTTCCACGATCTGGACGAACCGCCGGTGCTGGACAAGAAATTCCGCCAGAATATCGACGTGGTGGTGGACCGGATCGTCGTGCGCGAAGGGCTGGAGACCCGGCTGGCCGATTCACTGCGCACGGCGCTGGATCTGGCGGATGGAATCGCCATTCTGGAAACCGCCCCGCCCGAAGGCGAACCCGAGCGGCTGACCTTCTCGGAAAATTTCGCCTGCCCGGTCAGCGGCTTCACGATTCCCGAAATCGAGCCACGGCTGTTTTCCTTCAATGCGCCCTTCGGCGCCTGCCCGGCCTGTGACGGCCTTGGGGTCGAGTTGTTCTTCGACGAACGGCTGGTCGTGCCCGACAGTTCGCTGTCGATTGCCAAGGGGGCCATCCTGCCCTGGGCCAAGTCGAAATCTGCCTATCTGACCCAGACAGTCAATGCGCTGGCCAAACACTACGGCTTCGACAAGAAGACCCCCTGGCGGGATCTGCCCGAGAATATCCAGCGTCTGTTTCTCTATGGATCGGGGGATGAGCAGATCATGTTCCGCTTTGACGATGCCGGGCGGATCTATGAAATCAGCCGGGTCTTCGAAGGCGTGATTCCGAACATGCAGCGGCGCCTGCGCGAATCCGACAGCCAATGGGTGCGCGACGAATTCGAGCGCTATCAGAACAACCGCCCCTGCGGCACCTGTAACGGCTATCGCCTGAAACCCGAGGCCCTCGCCGTCAAGATTGCCGGGTTCCACATCGGCCAGGTGGTCGAACTGTCGATTCAGGAAGCTCTGGACTGGATCGAGGCCGCGCCCCGGCATCTCAGTGCGCAGAAGAACGAGATCGCCCGCGCCATCCTCAAGGAAATCCGCGAAAGGCTGGGTTTTCTGGTCAATGTCGGACTGAACTATCTGACCCTTTCACGCGCGGCCGGCACCCTGTCGGGCGGCGAAAGCCAGCGGATCCGCCTGGCCAGCCAGATCGGCAGCGGGTTGACCGGCGTGCTGTATGTGCTGGACGAGCCCTCGATCGGCCTGCACCAGCGTGACAACGACCGGCTGCTGACGACGCTGAAGAATCTGCGCGATCAGGGCAATTCCGTCCTGGTCGTCGAACATGACGAGGACGCGATCCGCCATGCAGATTACGTGTTCGACATGGGCCCCGGAGCGGGCGTCCATGGCGGCACCGTGGTCAGTCACGGCACGCCCGAGCAGATCGCCGCCGATCCCGCCAGCCTCACCGGGCAGTATCTTTCCGGCGCACGCGAAATCGCCGTCCCGACAGAGCGGCGCAAGGGCAATGGCAAGAAGGTCACGGTGGTTGATGCCACCGGAAACAACCTGAAGAATGTGACCGCTGAATTCCCTCTGGGAAAATTCATCTGCGTTTCGGGCGTATCGGGGGGCGGCAAATCGACCCTGACCATCGAAACGCTGTTCAAGACCGCGTCGATGCGCCTGAACGGCGCGCGCCAGACCCCCGCCCCCTGCGAGACGATCAAGGGGCTGGAGCATCTGGACAAGGTCATCGACATCGACCAGCGCCCCATCGGGCGGACTCCACGTTCGAATCCGGCCACATATACCGGGGCCTTCACGCCGATCCGCGACTGGTTCGCCGGTCTGCCCGAGTCCCGGGCGCGCGGCTACAAGCCCGGACGTTTCAGCTTCAACGTCAAGGGCGGGCGCTGCGAGGCCTGCCAGGGCGATGGTGTCATCAAGATCGAGATGCACTTCCTGCCCGACGTCTATGTCGAATGTGAAACCTGCAAGGGCAAACGCTATAACCGCGAAACGCTGGAGGTCACCTTCAAGGGAAAATCCATCGCCGATGTGCTGGACATGACGGTCGAGGATGCGCAGCAGTTCTTTTCGGCCGTGCCTGCGATCCGTGAAAAGATGGACGCGCTGATGAAGGTCGGGCTGGGCTATATCAAGGTCGGCCAGCAGGCAACGACGCTGTCGGGCGGCGAAGCACAGCGGGTCAAGCTGTCCAAGGAACTGTCGCGCCGCTCGACGGGCCGAACGCTGTATATCCTGGATGAGCCGACGACCGGCCTGCATTTCGAGGATGTGCGCAAGTTGCTGGAAGTGCTGCACAGTCTTGTGGATCAGGGCAATACGGTCGTGGTGATCGAACACAATCTTGATGTCATCAAGACCGCCGACTGGATCATAGACATCGGCCCCGAGGGCGGTGATGGCGGCGGGCTGATTGTCGCCACCGGCACCCCCGAAGCCGTGGCCGAGGTCGAGGCCAGTCATACCGGCCGCTATCTGGGACCGATGCTCGAACAGTCGCGCATCCGGGCGGCGGAATAATGTCTCCGGTGGCATGGCAGCGGATCGAAGGCGCTGCCATGTGCGTGGCGGCGATTCCGCTGGCCGCCATGACCCAGCCGGGCTGGCCGCTTTGGGTCTGGCCGCTGGCGCTGCTTGCGCCGGATCTGTCGATGCTGGGATATCTTGCCGGGCCGCGCATCGGGGCCGCGATCTACAATCTGTTCCATCTTTATGCGGGGGGCATGCTGCTGGCTCTGATCGGGCTGCTGGTCGGGCAACCCGCCCTGATCGCCGTCGGTGCCTTCTGGCTGACGCATGTCGGGGCAGATCGGGCGCTGGGATTCGGATTGAAATATGAAATCGGATTCAGGACCACCCATCTGGGCGGGAAAGACCCGGCCTCGGGTCAGGAATTTTCTCAAAAAAAATAATGAAAAACATATACTTAACCATGAACATCCGAAAAAATCATATCCGGGTGCATTTTTCCTCTTGCGCACCCCCGCGCCCTCCCTTAAATCACCGCTCACCGAAGGCGATACGGTAACACGGAACGCCAGAGGGAACGGATGCGGGCGTAGCTCAGGGGTAGAGCATAACCTTGCCAAGGTTAGGGTCGTGAGTTCGAATCTCATCGCCCGCTCCAATTTAAAAAAGGCCGAACCTTCGTGGTTCGGCCTTTTTTGATGTCGCAATGCGGCCGTTGTGCTATCCTTTGGGAACACAATCAGAAATGGCAGCCCCGACCCGAGTCAAGCAATGAATTCGTCATGAAAACGCTTTGGTCAGGCCGAGGCAACCGGCGGGCACCCAATCATCGTGAACCTACACACCTGACGCGCGCCCACCTTTGCCCGTCAGGTACAATCTAAAAGCAGGGCTGGGTTGAAGCTAGCACCCAACTTGACATTGTAAAACATGTACAAAAGATCATGATTCATGACAAAGAAGGGACCACATCACCACGGAAACCTGCAGGAAGCCCTGATCGACGCCGGCCTGGCGTTGCTGCGCGAATCCGGGCAAACAGGCCTGACGCTGCGCAAGGCGGCGGCGCGCGCCGGCGTGTCACATGCCGCACCAGCGCATCATTTCAATGGCTTGAGCGGGTTGCGCAATGCCATCGCCCGGCGTGGTTTCGAAATGCTGCTGGAAAGCCTGCGCGCCGCAGAGCGGGAAAACGGCAATGATTCCCAGCCAGATCCCTTCAAGCGCCTGACGGTCAGGCTGCAGGCCTATCTGAAATTCTGCGATGAGAACGAGCCGCTGTTTCGGCTGATGTTCGCCGAGGCCACCCATGCGGACCCGGAACTGAAACGGATCGCCATGGATTGCTATCGGATCCTGCACAAGAGCTGTCGTCCCTTTACCAATGGCCGCAACACGCTGGAGGTCGAACACGCCGTATGGACGATGGCGCATGGTTATGCGGTCATGAGGATGAACAATCCCCGCCCGAACGCGCCGGCACCCACCCCTCCTTTCGAGAACCTGCTGCGATTGCTTTTGCTTCCGCCGGATCCGGATCGCTGATCCATGCCGATGCTGCAACGCAGCACTTGTGCGAAACCGTCCTGTTCATGTAGGTAGGCTTCCACGCCGGGAGGGCGGGGAGGACCAGTATATGCAGATCTGCCGCAGCAAACAGGCGATCCGGGACTGTGTTGGGCAATGGCGCCACCAGGGACGACCTGTCGCCCTGGTCGCCACGATGGGTGCGTTGCACGAGGGGCATCTGCAACTGCTGACGCGCGCGCGCGCCTGGCTGGATGAGCGCGGAGGCGGTCATATCGTCACCTCGATCTTCGTCAATCCGACCCAGTTCGATCAGGCCGCCGACCTGATTCACTATCCCCGCGACGAGGCCAACGACCTGCGTCTGCTGGATCAGGCCGGATGCGACGCCGCATTCCTGCCCACCGTCGATGAAATCTATCGCCCCGGCGCGCAATCCGTGGTCGAGGTCACCGGCCTGTCGAAGATGCTGATCGGACGGCTGCGGCCCGGTCATTTCCGTGGCATGACGACCATTGTCACCAAGCTGTTCAACATCGTCGGCCCCGATGTCGCCGCCTTTGGCGAAAAGGACTACCAGCAACTGACGATCGTGCGGCAGATGGTTGCAGACCTGGACATGCCGGTAGAGATCCTTGGCGTGCCGACCGTGCGCGAAGCTGACGGGCTGGCCATGTCATCGCGCAACCGTCGGCTGACACCCGAAGATCGCAAGGCGGCCACCGTCCTCAACAGAGCGCTGGATCGCGGACAGGAGATGGTCGAACAGGGCTGTGGCCTGACGGCACTTCGGGGCGAGTTGCGCCGTATCCTGCAGAGCGAGCCGCGCGCGACGATCGGCTCCATTGATATTCGCGACGCGCAGAACCTGTCCCGCATCACCCGCATCGACCGTTCCATCGTCATGTTGCTGGCCGTTCGTTTCGGCGATGTGCTGCTGATCGATCAGCGCACCGCCTGCCCCTGAGCAAGAGGTTCCCATGTCCGCACAAGCCCCCGTCAAGCGCTTCACCGCCCCCCAGATCGCAGCCCGCAAGAATGGCACGCCCATCGTCTCGCTGACCGCCTATACGGCTCCCATGGCCGCGATGATCGACCCGCATGCGGAACTGATCCTTGTCGGAGACAGCCTTGGCATGGTGGTGCACGGCCTGCCCTCGACCATTGGCGTCACGATGGAGATGATGATCCTGCATGGCCAGGCCGTCATGCGCGGTTCCAGCCGGGCCATGGTGGTGATCGACATGCCCTTTGGCAGCTATGAGGAAAGCCCCCAGCAGGCCTTTCACAATGCCGCGCGCATCATGCAGGAAACCGGATGCGGCGCGGTCAAGCTGGAGGGCGGTGCCCGCATGGCCGAAACCGTGGCTTTCCTGACCCGGCGCGGCATTCCGGTGATGGGACATGTCGGCCTGACCCCACAGGCCACCCATGTCATGGGTGGTTTCAAGACACAGGGCCGCGACCATGACAGTTGGCCGATGCATATAGAAGACGCCAAGAGCATTGCCGCCGCAGGGGCATTCTGTGTGGTTGTCGAGGGCGTGCTTGCCGAACTGGCCGACCGGATCACCGATGCGATCGACGTGCCCACCATCGGCATCGGCGCCTCGGCACGTTGTGACGGCCAGATCCTGGTGCTGGATGACATGCTGGGCATGTCGGGCCGGGTGCCCCGTTTCGTCCGCAAGTTCGGAAATGCCGGCGAGGATTGCGCCAGGGCCATTGCGGAATATGCCGCAGCCGTGCGTGATCGCAGCTTTCCGGCCGAGGAACAGACCTACCGCTAGGCGGCGTGGTCGACGCCCTGCGCACTGCCTGAAGCCCCAAGAGCATCCGGCTCTCCCGCATTCAGGCTTGCGCTGCGCATCAGGCCGGACAGAAGCAGCGGCACCAGCAGCAGCCCGCCCAACCCAAGATAGATGAACGAGAAACTCATCCGTTCGGCCAGATACCCGATACTGCCGGGCGCAAGCAATATGCCCGAATAGCCCATCACGGTCACGATCGACAGGCCGACCCCATGGGCCATGCCGGGCAGGTTCCCGGCGGCGGATATGACGATGGGAACCAGATTCGCGATACCGATCCCGGCCAGGCCAAACCCCGCGATCGCGCCAAGCGGGCCTGATGCGCTGCCCGCCACGACCAGCCCGCAAATTGCGACGATCGCGCTGACGCGCATCATGCCGACCGCGCCGAAACGCTGGCGCAGCATGTCCCCGACGAATCGGACGATGGCCATGGTCGCGGCACATGCGGCAAAGGCCCAACCGGCCAGCGCCAGAGAGGCCCCCAATTCGCGTTGCAGATAGACGGTGCCCCAGTCCAGAATCGCGCCTTCGGGCACCATGCAGCACAGGGCCACGAATCCCAGAACATAGGGCAGCGGATCACGCGGCAATCTGACGGGTGGCCGCTGGACATCGCTCGCAGGCCTGTCCGCCTGTGTGCGTGGCAGCGCCAATGCCAGAATCGCCAGGAACAGCACCGTGATCAGCACGGCATGCGCGACCTCGCCCCATGCCGCCAGGACCACGCCGCCCAGCCCCGAGCCGATGACCCCGCCAAGGCTCCAGAAACCGTGGCAGGACGACATGATCGCGCGGCAACGCGCCCTTTCAAAGGCGACGGCATTGGCATTCATCGCGATATCCATGCCGCCCAGAAGGCCACCGAACAGAAAGACCGAGATCGCAACCCCGACCAGCCCCGGGGCCATTGTGATCAGCAGCAGCGTCGGAGCCGCCAGCAGACCGGCAAGGCAAACTGCGCGGCGCGATCCGACTCGCGCCGTCATCGCCCCGAAAACAGGCATGATTACCAGCGAACCAAGCCCAAGACACAGGACGACCAGCCCCGCAGTGCCTTCGGAAATCTCCAGACGATGGATCAGCACGGCCAGTTTCGGGGCCCAGCTGCCGATCATCAACCCATTGGCAAGAAACAGCGCCGACACGGCCGCGCGCTCTGCCCCGATCCGCATGACCATCAGGAACCTCATTTGTTCATCTGCCTGACAGGGCGGATAGCGCCCGCAGCAGCCGTTACAACATGCTGGGCACGACCAGATCGGGCGGACGATGTCCGTCTGCAAAGGTCTTGATGTTGATGATGACCTTCTCGCCCATTTCGGCGCGACCTTCGACCGTGGCAGACCCCATATGCGGCAGCAGCACCACATTGGGCAGTTCGCGCAGACGCGGATTGATTTCATGCCCGTGTTCAAAGACGTCCAGTCCGGCACCGGCGATTTCCCCGGCGCGCAGCATCCGGGTCAGCGCATTCTCGTCGATGACCTCGCCACGCGAGGTATTCACGACCACGGCGGTGGGCTTCAGCAGCTTCAGCCGCCGGGCATTCAGCAGATGGAAGGTTGACGGCGTATGGGGCGCATTGACGCTGATCACGTCCATGCGGCTCAGCATCTGGTCAAGGCTTTCCCAATAGGTGGCCTGCAGTTCGTCCTCGACCTCGGGGCGCAGCCGCCGCCGGTTGTGGTAATGGACCTGCATGCCAAAGACCGCCGCACGACGCGCCACGGCCTGGCCGATGCGACCCATGCCCAGGATGCCCAGCCGCCGCCCGCCGACGCGCCCGCCCAGATGCGAGGTCGGTGACCAGCCGCCCCAGCGCCCGGCCTGCATTTCGGCAAGCCCTTCGGGAATGCGCCGCGTGACCGCCAGAATCAGCGCCATGGTCATGTCGGCAGTATCCTCGGTGACGACTCCGGGCGTGTTTGACACCAGAATGCCGCGCTGGCGCGCCGTGGTGACATCGATATGGTCGACCCCGGCACCGAAATTCGCGATCAGCTTCAGCCTGTCGCCCGCCTGCGCAAGCATCGAGGCGTCGATATGATCCGTGACCGTTGGCACCAGGACATCACTGCCCTGCATCGCGGCGATCAATTCTTCGCGCGTCATCTTGCTGTCGTCTTCGCGCAACGCGACATCGAACAGCTCTTTCATGCGCGTCTCGACCGGCTCGGGCAGGCGGCGCGTCACGGAGACACGCAATTTCTGACGCGTGGGATGAATGCTGTGCATGGAAACCTCACTTTCTCGAAGTCGTGTCGGCGCCGACCTTCCATTGCATGACGGCTTTTGGCAAACTGCCCGCGTTGCGGGGCAGGCACAAGACCCCTCCGGTCCCGATTTCACCTTGCCTTGGCAAGGGGGCATCACCGACCGGATCAAACGGCAACACGGATGCGAACAGACCCGGACACGGGCAAGCAGGAACAGGCATGACATGAATACTACCGCTTCCCGGGATTGTCGCCACGCGGTCGGAAGAATGCTCTTGGCGGGCGCCATCATGCTGGGAATCGCCCTGCCAGCCACCGCCGGCAGCGGCGGCAACGCCCCACCCGGCATGGCAAATGGCACCGCCGTCATCCGCGTTCAGGCAGCCCCGGCGCAGCAACAGCGCGGGCCGGTCACGAATCTGCCCCTGCCCCGCTATGTCAGCCTGAAGGGCAGCGAGGGCAATGCCCGCCGCGGCCCCAGCCTGTCCCATCGCATCGACTGGGTGTTCCGCCACGCAGGCATGCCGCTGCGTGTGGTGGCCGAATTCGGTCACTGGCGCCGGGTCGAGGACAAGGACGGAGCCGGGGGCTGGGTGCATTACGCGCTGTTGTCCGGTGTGCGCACCGCCGTCGTCACCGAGGATATGGTCGCCTTGCGCAGCCGCCCGCATCAGGATGCAGATATCGTCGCCCGCGCCGAATCAGGGGCCATCGTGCGTCTGGGCGAATGCAAACCCGACTGGTGCCGCATCACCGGTGGCGGCCAGCGCGGCTGGGTGATGAAGACATCGCTCTGGGGCGTCGACCCCGACGAAATCCGCGAATAAGCGGCGGCCGGTTCACGGCCGCCACAGGGAATCAGGCCAGCCCGCGCCCCTTCAGCAAGGCATCGACGCCGGGCATTCTTTCGCGAAAGGCCAGCCACAGCTCTTCGGCCGGGGCCGAGCCGCCGCGCGAAAGGATCGTCTCTTCCAGACGCCGCGCCGTGGCCGGATCGAAGATATTGCCGCTTTCCTCGAAGGCGGCGAAGGCATCGGCATCCATCACCTCGGACCACATATAGCTGTAATAGCCGCTGGCATAGCTGTCGCCGGCAAAGACATGCGCGAAATGGGGCGAGGCATGGCGCATCGGAATCGCGGCTGGCGCGCCCAGAGATTCCAGAACTTCGCCCTGTCGCGCCATGATGTCACGCGGTGGCGTGCCGCGATGGAAGGCCAGATCGACCAGCGCGCTTTCCAGATATTCGGTGGTGGCAAAACCGGCATCGGCATTTCCCGCCGCGATCAGCCGGTCGCGCAGATCAGCAGGCAATGCCTCGCCGGTCTGGAAATGGCGTGCATGGCGGTCCAGAACCTCGGGCTGTTCCAGCCAATGTTCGTAAAGCTGGCTGGGCAGTTCGACGAAATCCTGCGCGACCGAGGTGCCCGAAATCGACGGCCAGTCCACATCCGACAGGATGTGATGCGTGGCGTGACCAAATTCGTGAAACAGGGTCCGCGCATCATCCCATGACAGGAAAGCTGGCGCTCCGGGCTGTTCGGGCGGGGTGAAATTGCAGACGTTGACCACGATTGCGCGCTGTCCGGCACCGATCTTGTGTTGTTTCTGCAGAGAGGAACACCAGGCACCCGAGCGTTTTCCCGGACGCGCGAAATAGTCGCCCACGAAGATCGCCATCAGGCGACCTGCGCGCGTGACCCGCCATGCCCGCACATCCGGCGCCCAAAGCGGTGCCTCGATCGCCGTGAAATCCAGATCATACAGCCGTTTGGCCACATCGAAGACCGCCCCCACCATGGCCTCCAGCCCCAGATAGGGCTTGACCTGCGAGGCGTCGAAATCATGTTCGCGCTGGCGCAGGCGCTGTGCATAGAAACGCCAGTCCCATGCCTCCAACGGACCATTCACCCCGTCCTCATGCAGCATCGCGGTCAGTTTTTCTTCATCTTCGCGCGCACGCGCGACGGCAGCCTGCCAGACCTGGCCCAGCAAGGCCTCGACATTATCGGCCTTGCCCGCCATTTCGGGAGCCAGCTTGTATTCCGCAAAATCGGCATAGCCCAGCAGCTGCGCACGCTCGTGGCGCAGCGCCAGGATTTCGGCGGCGACGGGCAGATTGTTGCTATCCTCGCCCCCGGCGCCATTACCGGTTCCCCGTGCCGTCCAGGCCTTGAACATCACTTCACGCAGCGCCCGGTCCTCGGCATGCTCCAGAAACGGCACGATCAACGAACGGTTCAGTGTCATGACCAGACCGCTGCGCCCGCGTTCCGCCGCCGCGGCGCGCATGGCGCGCAGCAGCCAGTCGGGCAGACCCTTCAGCTGATCTTCCGAAACCGGCAGGACAAAGTCGCGCTCATCCGTCAGGACGTTCTGGGTGAATTCGGTCGTCAGAACCGCCATCCGGCTGCGAATCTGCGCCATGCGGTCGCGCGCCTCTCCGGTCAGCCCGGCACCGGCGCGGGTCATGTCGCGCAGCGCAAGTTCGGTAATGCGGCGATCCTGTGGCGGCAGGGCATCCATGCCTTCGGCCACTTGCTTCACCCGTGCAAACAGACGCGGATCCATGCTGGTCTTGCTGCCATAGGCCGCCAGCCGGGGCGCGAAATCGCGTTGCAGGGCCTGACGCGCCGGATTCGAATCAACGCCCGCAAGCGTGTAGAACACCGACAGCAGGCGGTTCAGCCCCTGTTCGGCGGTCTCCATTGCCGCAATGGTGTTATCGAATGTCGCGGGCGCGGGATTGCCGACAATCGCCTCATGCGCAGCTTCGGCGGCGGCCAGCTCGAGTTCGAACGCCGGTGCAAAATCCTCATCGGCAATCAGATCAAAGCGCGGCAACCCCTCGGGACCGGTCCAGCAGGTCAGTTCGGAATTCATGGGCGTCTCCTGTATTTGGGGAATACCTAGGACGCCAGGCAACCGGTTTCCAGTAGAGCGTCAGCCGCAGACGGCACAATCCTTGCGCCGCGTCACCGAGATCGTCCGATTCTCGCCATAGAGGCCGTCAAACAGCATCAGCCGCCCGCGCAGATCCTGCCCCGCGCCGGTCAACAGCTTGATCGCTTCCAATGCCATCAGGCTGCCCAGCACGCCGGGCAGCGCCCCGACCACGCCCGCCTCGGCACAGGCCGGTGCCAGCCCGGCAGCCGGTTCCTGCGGAAACAGGCAGGACAGGCATGGCCCGCCGCGCGCCGGATCATACAGCGTCAACTGCCCTTCCCATTGCGTGATCGAACCCGCCAGCAGGGGCACACCCGCGGCGACACAGGCCGCATTCACCTGCTGTCTCGAGGCAAAGCTGTCGGTGCCGTCAATCACCAGGTCATGCCCGGCAATCAGATCGACATCCTCGGCGGTAACGCGACGGTTCAGCGGGGTGACGGCAATATGGGGATTCAGGGCGGTCATGGCACCGGCGGCTGCAGAGGCCTTGGCCTCGCCGCGCTGGTCGCTTCGAAAGATGACCTGGCGTTGCAGATTGGACAGGCTGACCTGATCATCATCAGCGACGGTGATATGCCCGACCCCTGCCCCGGCAAGATAGAGGCAGACCGGCGCGCCCAAACCGCCTGCACCGACGATCAGCACCCGCGCCTGACGCAGGCGCATCTGCCCCGGCCCGCCGATCTCGCGCAGGACCAGATGGCGGGCATAGCGGTCAAGCTCGGCATCCGACAGGCCTTCATCGTCATGCCGGACGGTCGCCTGCACCGGCTGGATCGCATGGGCCCGCAACCGACCCAGCATGGCGCGATAGCCAAGGACAAGCGCGACGATACCGCCCCCGACCAGCCAGTGCACCGCGCTACCGCCGACCATCTGCGCCGCTGCGATGTCGGGCAGCAGGGCCAGCAGCAGGACAATTCCGGCCCAAAGCAGGAACAGCATCGCCAGAACGATCCGGCCCGGCAGGCGCAGGACCAACCCCAGCGCCCCCAGCCCGCCCAGCAACCACAGTCCCGGCATCATCTGGCTCCGGTCGAACCGAAGCCGCCGACGCCACGCCCGGTCTGATCCAGATCCTCGACAGGACGGAATTCTGCCTGGGGCGCCGGGGCAACAACCATCTGCGCGATCCGGTCGCCATGGGCGATATGAACCTCGGTCTCGCCCAGATTGATCAGGATCACCCCAAGCGGGCCGCGATAGTCGCTGTCGATCGTGCCCGGGCTGTTTGCCAGCGTAACCCCCTGCTTCAGGGCCAGGCCCGAACGGGGACGCAACTGCACCTCCCAACCTTGCGGAATCTGCAAGGCCAGCCCCGTGGGGACAAGGGCACGCTTGCCGGGGGCAAGGCTTATCCCGGCGCGATCCTCGGGGGCGAAATTCGCGCGCAGATCCGCACCCGCAGCCCCTGCTGTCTGATAGACCGGCAAACCAAGATCGCGATCCGCCGTCTCAAGCCATTTAATCCCGATACTGGGTGATTGCATGTCAGTTGCCCCTTTCATTGCAAAGGCCGCGCGGCAATGCCGGCGCGGCCTGATATCATCGTTCTGTCACCGGATGTCAGCGTGGCGCGATCATCATGATCATCTGCCGGCCTTCCATCTTGGGCATGGACTCGATCTTGCCGGCTTCGCCGACATCGTCTCGCACCCGATTAAGCAATTCGAAACCAAGATCCTGGTGCGCCATTTCGCGGCCACGGAACCGCAGCGTGACCTTGACCTTGTCCCCTCCTTCGAGGAATTTCATCACATTGCGCATCTTGACATCATAGTCATGGGTGTCGGTTCCGGGACGGAACTTCACTTCCTTGATCTCGATGACCTTCTGCTTCCGGCGGGCCTCGGCCTCGCGTTTCTGCTGTTCATATTTGAACTTGCCGAGGTCCATGACCTTACAGACCGGCGGGGCCGCGTTCGGTGAGATTTCGACCAGGTCCAGCCCGGAATCCCTTGCCATCTCAAGTCCGACCGAAGGCGGCACAACGCCGACATTCTCTCCGTCGGGGCCAATCAGGCGGATTTCGGCGACACGTATGCGTTCATTGACGCGGGGGCCGGTGTCACGGGTGGGCGGTGCGTTATGCGGTCGGCGGGCTATGGCGTTGCTCCTTATATGGCCATGGCTGGAATGTGGGGAAAATAGTCGCGACCACCGCCCGTTTCAACCGAATAACAGCCTGTCGGATGCGCTTTCGACAGGTTTTGGCACCTGATCGCGACGGATATGGGATCAAGTCGGCCTTTTCGGCGTTTTGTGGCTGTGCCATAACGCATTCTGCGTCGGAGCCCCTGCATCTGAAAGGATGATCAAACCATGCGCAAGCTTTCCCTGATTATCGTGATTCTGGCGTCCACCGCGGCCGCATGGTGGTGGGCACAAGGTTCCGATTCGCGCCCCGAGGATGAAACCGCCGCCGTGCCCGACACGGCCGCCGGTGAGGCCGCCGAACTGGCCGAAAGCGCTGCGGCTGATAGCCAGCAGGCCGCCGAGGCCGTCACCGATGCCACGCCGACCGAAGACCCGGCGACCAAGGCGGACGCGGCGGCAGATGCTGCCGCGGATGCGGCGGCCATCGCCGCAGATGCCGCCGCCGAAGCGGTTCGCGCCTCGGAAGACAGCGGCATCGCCCAGGCCGACAAGGCCGCGACCGAGGCCGAAGCCGCTGCCGAGGCCGCGCTTGACGCGGCAAGTCGCGCCGCCGAAGCCGCCGCCCCGCAAGCCGACAGCGATGCCGAAACGACAGCACAGGCCGCCCGGGACGCGGCCGAGGCAGCAGCCGTGGCCGCGGATGCGACTGCGGTGGCCGCCCGGATCGAGGATGCCCTGACGCCCGAAGGTTTCGACGCCGACAAGGTTTCGGCAATCATCCGTGACGCGGATATTTCTGAGGTTCAGAAGGCCACGCTGCAGCGGCTGATCGACACGGCAGCGGCCAATCCCGATCTGCTGCGCGCGGCGCTGGAACAGGTAAAGGCCGTCATGAAATGAGTTCTGCCCCGATGCATCTGCAAGAGTTCCTGGCCCGCAAACCGGCATCGATCCAGCGCGGCCCCCTGGCCATCATCCTGATCGAGGATGACGTCGTGGTTCAGGAAACGCTTCAACACCACCTGAAGGCCGGTTTCCGCCACATACTGGCCCTGTCGCCCGAAGCCATCACCCTGCCCGAGGAAGCCGAGGGCCGCATCACCAATGTCATGTGGAACACGCGCCAGCCTGCCTCGCATGTTCAGGCGGTCAATGCCGTCAATGACGCCGTTCCCGCAGGCACATGGATCTATTACGGCTTCAATGCCGAATTCCTGTTCTACCCCTTTTCGGAAACCCGCCGCATCGGCGAGATGCTGACCTTCCACACCGAGGAACGCCGGGATGCGATGCTGACCTATGTGGTGGATCTTTACGCGGCGGACCTCTCGGCCCATCCCAACGCGGTCTGTCTTGAGGACGCAATGTTCGACCGCAGCGGCTATTACGCCCTGGCCCGGCAGGACAACAAGGGTCATGCCAAGGAGCGGCAACTGAATTTCCATGGCGGCCTGCGCTGGCGGTTCGAGGAATTCCTGCCCCCCGACCGGCGCCGCATTGACCGCATCGCCCTGTTCCGCGCCGCCAAGGGTCTGCGCGTCACCGCCGATCACCGATTCAACATCGAGGAATACAATACCTTTTCCTGCCCATGGCATCACAACCTGACGGCGGCCATCGCGTCCTTTCGCGTCGCCAAGGCCCTGACCACCAACCCCGGATCGCGTGACGAGATTTCGAGTTTTGCCTGGCGCAGCTCTCACAGGTTCGAATGGAATGCCCGGCAGCTGATGGACCTGGGCCTGATGGAACCGGGACAGTGGTTCTAGCACCGTTTCCGGCGTCGTCCCGCGCTGGACCACCCGGCGGATCGCTTTGACTTGCACCGGCTTCACTGCGAATGATAGATGGAACCTCGAACTTGTTAAGTTTACGATTTAGACCCACTTTGGCCTAGCGCCACACGAAAGGCTTGATGCATGGCAATGTCCCAAACCAGCTTTGATCGCGACGATCTGCTTGCCTGTGCGCGGGGCGAGCTGTTTGGCCAGGGCAATGCCCAATTGCCCGAACCGCCCATGCTGATGATGGATCGCATCACCGATATCTCGGAAGATCGCGGCCCCCATGGCAAGGGCCATGTCGTGGCGGAATTCGACATCAATCCGGACCTGTGGTTCTTCGGATGCCATTTCCCCGGCAACCCGATCATGCCCGGCTGCCTTGGTCTTGACGGCCTGTGGCAGCTGACCGGCTTCAACCTGGGCTGGCGCGGCTGGGAAGGCCGCGGTTACGCATTGGGTGTCGGCGAGGTCAAGCTGACCGGAATGGTGCGCCCCGACCGCAAGATGCTGCGCTATTTCGTAGATTTCACCAAGGCCGTGCAGACCCGCCGCCTGACCATGGGTGTCGCGGATGGACGTGTCGAGGCAGATGGCGAAGTCATCTACCAGGTCAAGGACATGAAAGTCGCCCTGTCGACCAGCTGATCACTCAAGAGGAGGCCCCCATGCGACGCGTCGTCATCACCGGGCTCGGTATCGTATCCCCCATTGGCAATAATGCCGATGAGGTCACTGAAAGCCTGCGCACCGGCCGCTCGGGCATTGTTGCAGCACCTGAATATGCCGAACATGGCTTTCGCAGCCAGGTGCACGGCATGCCTCAGATCGTGCTGGAAGACCACATCGACAAGCGCAACCTGCGCTTCATGGGACCGGGCGCGGCCTATAACTTCATCGCCATGGAACAGGCGGTCAAGGACAGCGGGCTGGAGGAAAGCGATGTCTCCAACCCCCGCAGCGGCCTGATCATGGGATCGGGCGGACCATCCACCTCGAACTTCTTTGACGCCCATCAGATCGTCATCGAAAAGGGCGCGCCCAAACGCATGGGCCCCTTCATGGTCACGCGCTGCATGTCATCGACCAATTCCGCCTGTCTTGCGACCCCGTTCAAGATCAAGGGCGTCAACTACTCGATCACCTCGGCCTGCGCGACCAGCGCGCATTGCATCGGCAATGGCGTCGAACAGATCCAGATGGGCAAGCAGGACATCGTCTTCGCCGGCGGCGGCGAGGAACTGGACTGGACCCTGTCCTGCCTGTTCGATGCCATGGGCGCGATGTCGTCGAAATACAACGACACGCCCGAAACCGCATCCCGTCCCTATGACGCGACCCGCGACGGTTTCGTGATCGCAGGCGGGGGCGGTGTCGTCGTTCTGGAAGAACTGGAACATGCCAAGGCGCGTGGCGCCAAGATCTATGCCGAGGTCACCGGCTATGGTGCAACTTCGGACGGCCATGACATGGTGGCGCCCTCCGGCGAGGGGGGCGAACGCGCGATGCGCCTGGCCATCAGCACCCTGCCCGAGGGCCGCAAGGTCAGCTATATCAATGCGCATGGCACATCGACCCCGGTCGGTGACCTGGGCGAACTGAAGGCCGTGCGCCGCATCTTTGGCGAAGGGTCCACCCCGCCGGTCAGCTCGACCAAGTCGCTGACCGGTCACAGCCTTGGCGCAACCGGTGTGCATGAGGCGATCTATTCGCTGCTGATGTTGCAAAATGACTTCATTGCAGCATCTGCAAATGTGCAGACACTGGACCCCGAGATCAACCCGGGTGAAATTGCGACGACCCGGGTGGACGATGCAGGGCTGGATTCGGTTCTGTCCAACAGCTTCGGCTTTGGCGGCACCAACGCATCCCTGTTGATGTCGAAGTTCCTGGAATAAGAAAAGTCAACGACGAGAAGGACCTAACATGGGCGATCTTCTGAAGGGCAAGCGCGGGCTTGTGATGGGGGTCGCCAATGAGCGGTCCATTGCATGGGGCATTGCCAAAGCCGCCGCCGCCGAAGGTGCCGAACTGGCGTTCAGCTATCAGGGCGAGGCCTTTGGCAAGCGCGTCATCCCGCTGGCGGAAAGCGTCGGATCGGATTTTCTTCTTGATGTCGATGTGACCGACGACGCCTCTCTGGATCTGGCCTTCGAGCAGATCCAGCAGCGTTGGGGCAAGCTGGATTTCGTCATCCACGCCATCGCCTATTCCAACAAGGAAGAGCTGACCGGCCGTTTCGTGAACACCAGCCGTTCGAATTTCAAGCACAGCCTGGAAATCTCGTGCTATTCGCTGATCGAGGTCGCACGTCGCGCCCATCCGCTGATGGAAGCAGGCGGCAGCATCATCACCCTGACCTATGGCGGCTCGAACCGGGTCACGCCGTTCTATAACGTCATGGGCGTGGCCAAGGCGGCACTGGAAGCCTCGGTCCGCTATCTGGCCAATGATCTTGGCCCCGACGGCATCCGCGTCAACGCCATCTCGCCCGGTCCGATGAAGACGCTGGCCGGTGCGGCCATTGGCGGCGCACGCAAGACCTTCCGCCACACCGAGGCCAATGCCCCGCTGCGGGCCAATGCCACGCTGGAGGCGATTGGTGGCACCGCAGTCTGGCTGTTGTCGGACTGGGGCGGCTGCACCACCGGCGAGATCGTGACCGTGGATGGCGGCTATCACGTTCTGGGCATGCCTCAGAGTGAAAACCTGTGATCTATGTCTTTGACGCATACGGCACCCTGTTCGATGTCGACGGAGCCGCGCGCCAGGCCGCAGAAACCGATGCCGCGCTGAAGGATATCTGGGCGGCATTGTCGGCGGACTGGCGGCGCAAGCAACTGGAATACAGCTGGTTGCGCGCCATCACCGGCGATCACGCCGATTTCTGGCAGGTCACATCCGAGGCCCTGGACTGGGCCGCCGAGCGCCATGGCGCCACGGCCGATCAGGCTGCCCGTCTGCTGGAGTTGTATCGTGAGTTGCCCGCCTACCCCGAAGTGCCCGAGGTCCTGGACCGGCTGCGCGCCAAGGGGGCCAGAACGGCGATCTTCTCCAATGGTTCGCCACAGATGCTGGCCGATGCTGCCCAAAGCGCCGGAATCGGCGACCGGCTGGATGCGCTGCTTTCGGTCGAGACAGTCGGTCGCTTCAAACCCGCCGAGGAAAGCTATCGGATCGTGACCGATCACTTCGACTGCGCGCCCGAACAGATCAATTTCGTGTCCTCAAATGGCTGGGACATCTACGGCGCCACCCGTTTTGGCTTTGTGACCAATTGGGTCAACCGTTCGAGACTGCCAACAGACCGCCTGCCCCAACGTCCGGTCCGGATTCTAGCCGACCTGAAAGGCCTGCAATGACCCGCTATTTCACCACCGCCGACGGCGCGAAACTGGCCTATTCCGACGAAGGCACCGGACTTCCCGTGCTCTGCCTGGCAGGGCTGACCCGGAACATGGCCGATTTCGACTATGTCGCGCCGCAGATGAAAGATGTGCGGATGATCCGGATGGATTATCGCGGGCGCGGACAGTCGGATCATACCGGCAGCGCCACCTATACGGTCCCGCAGGAAGGCAAGGACGCCATCGCGCTTCTGGACCATCTGGGCATCGAGAAGGCCGCGATTCTGGGAACCTCTCGCGGCGGGTTGATCGGCCTGCTGCTGGCGGCGATGGCGCATGACCGGATGCTGGGCCTGTGCCTGAATGACGTCGGCCCCGAGATCGAGCAAGCCGGGCTGCAGCGCATTTTCGACTATATCGGCCGCGCACCGGCCGCGCCGACCTATGACGCCCTGGCAGAGCGCCTGCCTGCTGCCATGCCGGGTTTCGCCAATGTCCCCGAGGGACGTTGGCGCGCGGATGCCGAAAAGCACTATGAGCAGACCGATGACGGGCTGAAACTGCGCTATGACCCCAGCCTGCGCGAGGCCTTTCTGGCCGCCTTCGAGGGCGAGGCACCGGATCTGTGGCCCCTGTGGGATGCCACCGCAGACATGCCCGTCGCATTGATCCGTGGCGCCAATTCCGATCTGTTGTCGCCCGAGGTCGCCGCCAGAATGCAGGCACGCCGCCCTGACATGATCTTTGCCGAGGTCCCCGACCGCGCACATATTCCCTGGCTGGACGAACCCGAGGCGCAACCCGCGATCCGGGACTGGCTGCAGCAATGCCAGACCCGTTTCACCGGTTGAGCGGCGATCCGACGCGACCGCTTGGCAAATCATTGACAAGGTGGCTCTCGCGTCGATGATTGGATTGCGGACAAACTGCGTCAGACGAAAGGCATCGCGATGAGCATTTTCGACATTTTCGGTGGCGAGTTCATCGACATCATCGAATGGACCGATGACACGCGCGACACGATGGTCTGGCGCTTTGAAACCGTCGGCCATGCGATCAAATACGGTGCCAAGCTGACCGTCCGCGAAGGTCAGGCCGCGGTCTTTGTCCATGAAGGGCAATTGGCCGATGTCTTTGGGCCCGGTCTCTATCTGCTGGAAACCAACAACCTGCCTGTCCTGACCCGGCTGCAGCACTGGGACCACGGCTTTCGCAGCCCCTTCAAGTCGGAAATCTATTTCGTCAACACGACGCGGTTCAACAACCAGAAATGGGGCACCAAGAATCCCATCATCGCCCGCGATCCCGAATTCGGCCCGGTCCGGCTGCGCGCCTATGGAACCTATTCCATGCGGGTCAGTGATCCGGCACGCTTCATGGGGGAAATTGTCGGGACCGATGGCGAATTCACCAGCGACGAAATCAGCTTTCAGATCCGCAATGTCATCGTGCAGGAGTTTTCGCGCATGATCGCCGGCTCGGGCATTCCGGTGCTGGACATGGCGGCCAATACCGACCAGCTGGGCAAGATGGTCGCCAAGGCCATCGAGCCGGTGATCGCGGCCTATGGCGTCGCGATTCCGGAATTCTACATCGAGAATATCAGCCTGCCCCAGGCCGTCGAGCAGATGCTGGACAAGCGCACATCGATGGGCATCATCGGCGATCTCGACCGCTTCAGCCAATATGCCGCCAGCGAGGCGGCGCTGAATGCCAGCCAGAACCAGGGCGGCGCCGGGGCCGGGATGGGCGCGGCCATGGGGGCCGCCATGGGCATGGGCCTGACGCGCGGCCCCTGGGGGGGCGCTGCGCAACAACAGGCCGCACCGGCACCAGTGGCACCGCCGCCACTGCCGGGAAAGCAGGTGGAAACCGTCTGGCATGTCGCCCGCGACGGCAAGGCCGATGGCCCCTACGGGCGCGGGCATCTGGGTCGGTTGGCGGCAAAGGGGGAATTCACGCGCGATACGCTTGTCTGGACACCGGGTCAGGATGGCTGGCTGCCTGCCGACGATGTTCCGGAACTGGCACAGCTGTTCACGATGATGCCGCCGCCCCTGCCGCGCTGACCTGTCCATGTCCAGCAAACCGAGCGAATTTCGCTATCCCTGCGACAACTGCGGGGCCAGCCTGCGCTTCCAGCCCGGCCAGGAGTCACTGATTTGCGACTATTGTGGCCATGAACAGAAAATCGGTGCGGGCGCGGCCCGTGCCCCCGCGCGGCAAAACGATCCCGCCACCCGCACCGGCGGGGCCGCACCGCAGGCAGACCGGGCGTTGCAATGGGATGCCAGCCACAAGGCCCCCGAACTGACCGAGATCCCGCTGCAGGAGGGATTGCGAATCGACGGTGCCTCGGACCTGTCGCATGAGGTGCGCACGCTGTCCTGCCCCAACTGCGGCGCGAAGATGGACGTGACCTCAAAGGTTCACGCCAGTGCCTGCCCCTTTTGCGCAACGCCGGTGGTGACCGATACCGGGGCCTCGCGCCAGATCAAGCCGCAGGGCGTGCTGCCCTTTGCGCTGAGCGAGGAACAGGCCCGCAAGGCGATGGAAGACTGGCTGGGGCGGCTGTGGTTCGCGCCCTCGGGCCTGTTGGCCTATGCGCGGCGCGGGCGGCGAATGCGCGGGGTCTATTCGCCCTATTGGACCTTTGATGCCAGAACCCGCTCCAGCTATTCGGGACAGCGCGGCGATGCCTATTACGAGACGGTTCATGTCACCCGCGAAGTGAACGGACGCCGCCAGCGCGTTGCCAAACAGGTCCGCCGCATTCGCTGGCGCAGGGTGCGCGGGCAGATCAGCCGCAACTTCAACGATGTGCTGGTTCTCGCGACGACCTCGTTGCCGCGGCGCTTTACCGACGGGCTGACCCCCTGGGATCTGTCGGACCTGCGCCCCTATCGCCCCGATTACCTGGCCGGATTCGAGGCCGAGGGCTATACGGTCGCCCTTTCCGATGGCCATGCCACGGCACGTCAGGAAATGGCTGCGGTCATCATGAATGACGCCCGTCGTGACATTGGCGGTGACGAACAGCGCATCGATCGCATCGACACCCGCCACAGTGACGAGACCTTCAAACATATCCTTCTGCCGATCTGGAGCGCGGCCTACAAATATAACGGCCGAAGCTATCGCTTTCTGGTCAACGCCCAGACCGGACGCGTCCAGGGCGAGCGGCCATGGTCGGTCTGGAAAATCACGGCTGCCGTCATTGCGACACTGATAGCGCTAGCAGTTTTCCTTTATTTTGCCCAGTCGGGCGGATATGAGCAGTTGCAAGGCGCAATTCCACGCAGCGGATGATAGCTTACGGGTCTCTGTCGCCGATATATCGAAGAGGGAACGACATGATCCTGTGTGCAGGTGAATCGCTGATCGACATGGTACCCGAGAACGGTACCTTTCGCCCCCTTGCCGGTGGCGCGGTCTATAACACCACCGTTGCTCTGGGGCGGCTGGGCGAAGATGTTGCCTATCTGTGGCCGATCAGCCGCGACAGTTTCGGCGAAATGCTGCTGGCACCGCTGAATGAAGCCGGAATCAATATCGATCTCTGCCCCCGTACCGACCGGCTGACCACGCTGGCGCTTGTCACATTGGATCAGGGCGAAGCGGTCTATTCCTTCTATGACGAAGGATCGGCCGGGCGGATGCTCTCTCCCGATGACATACCCGCCCTGCCCGATCATATCACGGCCATCTTCGCAGGCGGGATCAGCCTTGTCCCCGATCCCTGTGGTGCGGCGATCGAAAGGCTGATCGAACAGAATCACACCAAGCTGCCGGTATTCCTGGATCCAAATATCCGTCCCTTCTTCATCCAGGACGCCCCGGCCTTTCGCGCGCGGCTGAACCGGATCATCCCGCAATGCGATATCGTGAAGCTGTCCAGCGATGATCTTGCCTGGCTCTATCCCGATCTCGATGCGCCCGAGGCCGCGCAGAAGGTCTTGCAGATGGGCCCGCGGATCGTGCTGCAAACCGGCGGCTCGGCCGGGTCCCATGCGCATTGGGCAGGGGAAACCGTCACCGCCCCGGCAATCCGCACCACGGTTGCGGATACCATCGGCGCAGGGGATACCTTCAATGCTGGCGTGCTGGCCAGCCTGCGCAGACAGGGCGTTCTGGGAAAAGAGGCGCTGGCCGGCATCAGCGGCGAACAGATCAAGGCCGCGCTGACCCTTGGCGCGCAAGCGGCCGCGGTCACGGTGTCGCGCGCGGGTGCGAACCCGCCATGGCAACATGAAATGCCCGGCAACTGATCCGGCAGAGGCGAAACGCCCGAGACTCAGCTTTCCTCGGGCGTTTCATCCATGGCGTAGAATGCGCCTTTCTGGCGCGCGGTCCAGCGCAGATGCAATGTCAGACCATCCTCGCCCGCTTCTTCACGCTCGACCACACCGGCCTCATGCAGCCAGGCGCGGCGGCGACCGTCGCTGAAGGGCAAGGTCACGCTTGCGGATTCGCGCGGCTCATCCAAGGCGCGGGCCAGATGCGTATCGATGGCCGCGACCAGATCATCCAGCCCTTCTCCGCTGAGGGCGCTGACCGCCTGCACGCCTTCGGTTCTGGCATCAGTGCGGCGCAGGGCCTTGCGCGTGTCTTCGGACAGGGCATCGATCTTGTTCCAGACCTCGATCAGTTCGACATCCTCATCGACGCCAAGGCTTTCCAGGATCTCGGCCACGTCCTGGGCCTGCTCTTCGGTCTCGGGATGGCTGATATCGCGCACATGCAGAATCAGATCGGCTTCCAGAACCTCTTCCAGGGTGGCACGAAAGGCGGCGACCAGTTCGGTCGGCAGGTCGCTGATAAAGCCCACGGTGTCCGACAGGATGATCTTGCGCCCCGAGGTGCCCCCGGCGGCATCGGGCAGCCGGATGGCCCGCATGGTCGGATCCAGCGTCGCGAACAGCATGTCCTTGGCCATCACCTCGGCGCCGGTCATGCGGTTGAACAGCGTCGATTTTCCGGCGTTGGTATAGCCCACCAGCGCGACAATCGGATAGGGAATCTTGGCGCGTGCGGCACGATGCAGCGTGCGGGTCTTGACGACACGTTCCAACTGCCGGCGCAAACGCGTCATCTGTTCGTCAATGGCGCGCCGGTCGGCCTCGATCTGGGTTTCCCCGGGACCGCCGACAAAACCCAGTCCGCCCCGCTGACGCTCGAGGTGGGTCCATGCCCGGACCAGTCGCGTGCGCTGATAGGACAATGCGGCCAGTTCGACCTGCAATACGCCTTCACGGGTGCGGGCGCGATCGGCAAAGATCTCGAGGATCAAGCCGGTCCGGTCCAGAATCTTGACGTCCCAGGCCTTTTCCAGATTGCGTTGCTGAACCGGGGTCACCGGCCCGTCAATCAGGACAAGCTCGGCTTCGACAGCCTCGAGGCGCTGACCGATTTCGGCCAGCTTTCCCTTGCCGAACAGCATTCCGGGATTGGGCTCGCGCAGACGCGCCACCTCATCCCCGACAATCTCGATTCCCGGCAGGGCATGGGCCAGTGCAACGGCCTCGGCCAGAGCATGCTCGGGCTCACGCCGCTGGTTGCGGGCCTGACCAAGATCGGGATGAAGGACATAGGCGCGGGTCGGCAGAGCCTCGGTCGAGGTTAGTTCGGCCAATCAGTCATCACCTTCGTAAAGCGAAATGGGCTGACCCGGCATGATCGTGCTGATCGCGTGTTTATAGACCAGCTGGGACTGGCCGTCCCGGCGCAACAGCACGCAGAAATTGTCAAACCAGGTGATCACGCCCTGCAATTTGACACCATTGATCAGAAAGATCGTCACCGGAACCTTTGCCTTGCGGACATGGTTGAGAAACGCGTCCTGCAGGTTCTGTTTATCGCCAGCCATTTTTTCTTCCATTTTTTCGCACTGTCCCGGTCTGAACCCACATGTAAGGCGTTGTTCCTGACCTTGCAAGCGAGACAGTCCTGCAAAGAACACGCTGCCGCATGCGTCCAGCGAATGGCTAGCGGCGCCAGAAATCGGGGGAAAACAGCGCCAGAATGGCCAGCGTCTCCAGCCGACCCACGATCATCGCCCCTGCCAGCACCGCCTTGGTGAACAGCGGCAGACCCGACCAACCGTCCCAGGGGGCCGAGGCCACACCCGCCGTGGCATCAAAGGCCGGGGTCAGCGGAATGGCTCCGGCAAGCGGTCCGGTATTGGTCAGTGCCGCAATCGACAGGATCGTGGCGGTATCGAATTCGATCTGCTGGATGGACACCAGGGCCACCGTCGCAGCGATCGAGCAGGCGAACAGCATGAAGAAGATAAAGGCCAGATAGGCCCCTTCCCGGCGCAACCTGCGCGCGATTCGACCGCCGCCGGAAACCGAGCTGGGGTGTATGATCTTTTCCATTTCGCGTTCGCCGTGGCGCGCCAGGGCATAGACGCGCAACAGCTTGACCCCGCCTGCCGTCGTGGCGACCCCGCCGCCCATCATCGCCAGACCGGCCAGGATCAGCCCCGGCGACGTCAGCCCCGACCAGGCGCGTGCGCCCTGCCAGTCGACCGAGTTCCAGCCGGTCGTCGTCAGATAGCTGAGCGTGTTGAACATACCGCCCCAGAAGGCCGAAAGCCCCTTGGCCAGACCCACCGTGTCACGAATGCCCGTGCCGCCCGATTCAATCGCCCCCAGGAAATGGCGAAGAAACAGGATTGCCGTGACCACGACAACCAGTCCAAAGGCCATGCGCAGTTCGGGATCATCCTTCAAGTGGTCGGTGGCGCGCAGCTCTTGCCCGCCGGGCCAGAAACGTCGCGACAGCGCCGGGATCATGAACAGGAAGATCAGCACCTCGCCCGACAGGCCGGCATTGTTCTGCGCCGCACCCAGATCGGGCGCGATGCCGCTGGTTGCCAGCGTGCCCATGGCCCGGCACAGGGCGACAAGGGATTCATCCCCCAGCAACAACAGCCCCAGCCAGGCCAGCAGCGTCAGCCCCGCATAGACAGGAAAGACAGATTGCGCGGCGCGAAACAGCCTGTAGGAGGGGTTGTTCAGCCGCGTGCGAAACTCGGGCGAGGAAAGATGCGGTTGCAACTCGCGCGGATTGGCGGATTCGGGCAGCTTGTCGAAATTTTCGCTGCGGCCATAGGGCGAAGCCATCAGTTCGAACCCGCCCACACGCAGCGGCGCAAGAACGGCCACGGCCGCCACCAGCATGAAGAAGCCGCCCATCCAGCCCACCAGCGCCCGCCACAGATGCAGCGGCGCGGGCAGCAGATCGGCGGAATAAAGCGATGCGCCGGTGGTGGTCAGGGATGACACCATTTCCCACCATGCGTTGAACATCCCGGTGTCAGGCAGGCTTTCGGCAAAGGGAAAGGCCAGGATGACCGGCAGCAAGGCCATCGTCGCGAGCATGCTCAACAGGGTGTTCCGCGCCCGCCGCTCGGGCGGATTGGCCACGGTTGCCAGCCCGACCAGCCCGGCCAGCACCAGCACCAGCAGCGCGGCATACAGGAAATTGCGCGCGATTGCGTCGTGATCCGTCACCGAGGCATAGCTTGCCGGGATCAACATCATCAGCCCGACCAGAACGCTGAGCTGGATGAACAGGGGCAAACGCAGAAGGACCGGCATCGCCAGCGCCTCAGAAAAAGTCGATCGAGACCTGCAAGAGGCGTTCGACCTCTGGCACGTCCTTGGTCAGCGCAAAGATCAGAACCACGTCACCCTCTTCGATGCGGGTATCCGATGACGGCTTGATCACCTTGTCGCCCTTCAGGACCGCCCCGATCAGCGCCCCTTCGGGAAATTCGATATCGCGGATCGCCCGGCCCGACATCGGCGAGGTAGACAGGACCTGAGCCTGCATGACTTCGGCCTCGGCATCGCCGACCGAATAGATGTCCTGCACGCGACCATGGCGGATATGGCGCAGGATGGTCGACACCGTCGTTGCACGCGGATTGATATAGGCATCGATATCCAAGGCCCCCATCAACGACACAAGGGTGGGGTCATTGATCAGCGCAATGGCCATGCCAGCGCCGGCCTGTTTGGCACGCACCGAGGCAAGGATGTTCGTCTTGTCATCATCGGTCACGGCCAGAACGGCATCGGCGGTGGGAACGGCGGCTTCCTCCAGCAATTCTGCCGACAGGCCGTCGCCGTTCAGCACGATGGTCCGCTCCAGCCGGTCCGCGGCATATTCGGCCCGCGTGCGGTCGCGCTCGATCAGCTTGGCGCGAATGCGTTCCGGCTGCGCCTCCAGCGTACGGGCCACGGCAAGGCCGACATTCCCTGCCCCGATGATGGCAACGCGCGACTGCTTGCGCGGGGCCTTGCCGAAAATCTCCAGGGTGCGCGCAACATCGTCGCGATGGGAAAATACATAGATCTGATCCCCCGCGAACAACTGGTCGCCCGGCTCTGGCGCAAACAGCCGCCCCGCGCGCCGCACCCCGACAACGATGGCACGAAGACTGGAAAATATCTCGTTCAATTGCCGCAGCGGCGTGTTCAGCGCCGGACAGTCATCGTCCAGCGCAATGCCCAGCAGATGGGTGCGCCCATTCAGAAAGGTTTCGACATCAAAGGTCGAGGGCGCGGAAAGACGTTGCAGCGCGGCCTTGGCGACCTCGCGTTCGGGGCTGATGACAACATCAATGGGCAGATGATCGGTGCGATACAGGTCGGAATAGATGGCATCCAGATATGCGGTACTGCGCAGACGGGCAATCTTGCGCGATACCTGGAACACCGAATGGGCCACCTGGCAGGTGACCATGTTCACCTCGTCCGAATGGGTCGCGGCAATGATCAGATCGGCATCACGCGCGCCGGCATTGTCCAGCACATCGGGATGGCTGGCGAAACCGGTGACGCCCTGCACGTCCAGTGCGTCGGTGGCCCGCCGGATCAGTTCGGCATTGTTGTCGATGATGGTGACGTCATTCCGTTCACCGGACAGATGTCGTGCGATTTGCCAACCGACCTGCCCCGCTCCGCAGATGATGATCTTCATCCGATCCCTCGTGCAAATGGCGGTCGCCCACCCGTTCCTCTTTGCCTATGCCGCCTTTCCCCGTGGCGCAACCATCCTGACCCGGATGGCGCGGATGCCGGGCCGGAAAAGCAACCTTGGATTGCGGCACTTCAAGGAAAACACTTGCTGCGTGCCCTGATTCCAGAGTATGATCACCTTCAGTTGAAGGCGATCCGCCTGATCTGCATCAGATGAGCGCCCGCCCTGTCGGCGGGACGAACATCCCCGAGGGTTGCCCATTGCCCCGTATTGTCACATACAGGTGCCACGAAATGCTTGCCATGCGGCCCGATCCGGAATCGGACCCACTGAACCGAACCAGATGACAAAAACGGAGATGGAGTATCCCGATGCATGCAAGGTTCCGGTTTCGTCTGCTCCCGTGACCTGGCATCCCATCGGATCGTGTTTGTTTCCCCGAACGCCCTCTTCGGTCAGGCTGGATCGGGCGTGGTCGGCGAAGGTGATCTGGCAGCACCCCGCCGACCGCGTTCATTTTTCCGCTGCCACCGCCCGGCATTAGCGCCGGGCCGGATCAGAGCCATTCATTTCCCTGCAATCATTTCCTCGTCGTTGCGCATGCCGCCAACGACCCCAAGAGATTTGAGCTTGCGGTGCAGCGCGCTGCGCTCCATGCCGACGAATTGGGCCGTGCGACTGATATTGCCGCCGAAACGGTTGATCTGCGCCAGCAGATATTCACGCTCGAACATCTCGCGGGCCTCGCGCAGTGCCATGGCGGTGATCTGCGGCCCAAGGCTCAGTGCATCACTGTTGTCCGGGGTGGCCCCCTGAGGTTCAAGTTCTGTCGGCTGGATCGGCCCATTGCCTTCGGCCAGAATCAGCACCCGCTCGATCACGTTGCGCAGCTGGCGGATATTGCCCGGCCAGCGCATGGATTGCAGCGCCGCAATCGTTTCCTCGGGCAATTCGCGCGCCGGCAGCCCCTGCATGGCATGGAACTGCGCGATGAAATGGCTTGCCAGCAGCGCGATGTCGTCGCGCCGGTCCGCCAGTGACGGCACCGCCACCGGCACGACGTTCAGCCGGTCATACAGCTCCTGACGGAATCGTCCGGCGGCAATCTCGGCAAGCAGATCGCGATTGGTCGAGGAAATCACCCGCAGATCGACGCGAACCCTGTCCGTGCCCCCAGCCCGGCTGAACTGCTGTTCGGTCAGCACGCGCAGGATCTTGGGCTGGGTGCCCAGGGGCATGTCTCCGACCTCGTCGAAATAGATCACCCCGCCATGGGCCTGCTCCAGCAGACCTTTCTCGATGCCGCGCTCGGGGCTTTCGCGCCCGAAAAGAACCTCTTCCATGCGTTCAGGCTCGATACTGGCGCAGGGAACGGTGATGAATGGTGAGCTTGCACGCGGACTGTGGGCGTGGATATAGCGCGCGGCCAGTTCCTTGCCCGCGCCCGGCTCGCCCGACAGCATGACCCGCCCGTTGGATTTGGCAACCTTGTCCAGATTGTCCCGCAGACGCTTGAAAGCGACGGATTGGCCCAGCATTTCGGTGGCGCGCTCGCCGCCACGGCGCAGGGTGCTGTTCTCGCGACGCAGGCGGCTGGTTTCCATCGCCCGGTTCACGACGACCATCAACTGATCGATATTGAAGGGTTTTTCGATGAAGTCATAGGCCCCCTGGCGGATCGCGGCGACCGCAATCTCGATATTGCCATGACCCGAGATGATGATCACCGGCACATCGGGATTGTTGTTCTTGACCTGTTTCAGAATGTCGATGCCGTCCATCCGGCTGTCCTTCAGCCAGATATCCAGAACCATCAGGGCCGGCTCGCTCTCGTTCAGAGCATCTATCGCCTCGTCCGAATTCGCCGCAAGCCGCGTTTCAAAACCTTCATCCTTCAGGATGTCGGCAATCAGTTCGCGGATATCGCGTTCGTCATCTACGATCAGAATATCAGTCATGTGCTGCCGCCTCGTGTTTTTCTTGTCTGTTCTTGACCTGGGTGCCACGCACCGGATGCCTTTCCCGTGGAAGGCGAATTTCGGCCCTTGCGCCATCGCGGTCGGACGCATCCGTCAGGGTCAGGCTGCCGCCATGTTCCTCGACGATCTTCTTGACAATCGGCAGGCCAAGTCCGGTGCCATGTGATTTCAGCGTGACATAGGGTTCGAACAGGCGTGACCGGTCCGCTGGCAACCCCGGACCGTTATCGGTGATGGTGATCGTGACCGCGTCATGTTCGGCCTGCAACTGCACATGCACCCGGCCGGTCCAACCCTCTTCCATCTTCTCGGCGCGTTCCTCGATGGCCTCTCCGGCATTCTTCAGCAGATTCGTCAGCGCCTGACGCAACATGCCCTGATCGCAATCGACGATCACCGGCTCATCGGGAATATCCGCGACCAGCGCCCCCTTCAGCGCATCCTGCTGCAGCAGGACGACCTCGCGCAGCAGCGCTGCCATGTCGGTTTCCGCGCGATCGGGTTCCGGCATACGGGCAAAGCGGCTGAATTCATCGACGATGCGGCGCAGATCACCGGTCTGGCGGATGATCACATCGACATATTGATCCAGCGACGCCTTTTCCTCGGGGCCAGCCAGCGGGCCGAACTTGCGCCGCAATCTTTCCGCGGACAGTTGAATCGGGGTCAGCGGGTTCTTGATTTCATGGGCGACCCGGCGTGCCACATCCCCCCAGGCGGCCAGACGCTGCGCGCTGACCAGCTCGGTCACATCGTCAAAAGCGACCACATAGCCTTCCAGCCCGCCATCCGCGCCCCGCCGCACCGCCATGCGCACCAACAGGCTTTCCAGGCGACCTTCACGCAGCAGCCGCACCTCATCCTGGACCGTTTCCGCGACCGAGCCCGACAGGCGATCAAACAGCGGCGCGAATTCCGGCACGGCCTCATTCAGAAGCGCATCAATATCGGTCTTGGGGTCCAGCCCCAGCAGACGCGTGGCCGAGCGGTTGACGAAATCGATCTCGCCTGCCGCATCCAGCCCGATGACCCCCGATGTTACCGAGGACAACACATTGTCGAACAGACGCCGCTGACCGTCGCTGATGCGATAGCTTTCGACCAGTTCTTCGCGCTGTGCCTTCAACTGCCGCGTCATGCGGTTGAAACTCTCGCCCAGGGTCTGGATCTCGTCGCCGGTATCCACCTCGGGCACCTGCACGTCCAGATCACCATGGCCGACCCGTTCGCTGGCCTGCGCCAATTGCCCGATGGGCCGCGACAGCCGGCTGGCAAACCACAGACCCAGCCAGATCGCTGCCGCCACCAGCAGCAGCGCAAAACCCAGATAGACCAGCGAAAATTCGAACAGAACCTGCCCCCGCGTTTCCTCGAGCTGACGATAATCGCCCACCGTGGCACGGGTATCGTCCAGAAGCCCCAGCAGATCCCCGTCAACATCGCGGGTCACATACAGATAGCGGTCGGCCAGCGGCGGCAGGGCGACCAGCGCGCGGAACTCGTTGTTCTGCCAGTCTTCGATCAGGACCAGACCTTCGCTCTGCGCGCGGTCCAGCTCTTCGCTGGTGGGTTCTTCATACCAGAACAGATAGCTGCGCTCGCCCCTTGCCCGAATCTCACCCGCGCCATTGATGATATAGGCCTCGCGCAGGCCCCGCTGAATCAGCGACTGCCCCTGCACCAGCAACTGCCGCATTTCGCCGTCTTCGATCATCGGATTCTTGCGTCCGGCCTGGGTCAGCACACCGGCCAGCGCACGGGCATCCTCGGTCAGGTCATCGCGATGCTCTTCCTGATAGGCCTCGGCCGCGGCCTGCGAGGTCGTGACAACCTGCTGCACCCGGTCCGAGAACCAGCCCTCCAGTCCGATATTGACCAACAGGCCCGCGAAAAGCGCCACCAGCACCGTCGGCACCAGCGCCAGACCGGCAAAGACCGTGACCAGCCGCGCATGCAGGCGCGAACCTGCCGCCGAATGCCGCCGCGCCGTGATCAGCCGCGCCATGCGGGCCAGAACGGCACCGATCAGCATGATCAGATAGATCAGGTCCAGCATCAGGATCAGACGCAGAACGCGGCTTTGAATACCGTGACTCAGTGGACCCAGAACGAAGATCGTCGCCGCTGCCAGAGACGCACCGACCAGCAGCGCGCCCCAGCTGACCGGACCACGCCAATGTCGCGGCAATCGTAACCTGGCCAGCCTGTCCCAGCTTAGCCCTGATGCGGACTCTGCCATTTCCCCCACTCGCCGTCTGACGCGGCTTATCTGTTGCAGTGACGTGACTATGCCACTGCCCTCTGTGGCGGTTTTACATCAGTTTGCGGCGTCGTGTCACCTCGATATTCAGCTCGGTCAGCTTTTTGCGCAGGGTATTGCGGTTTATTCCCAGCAGATCCGCACAGCGCAGCTGATTCCCGCCGGTCGCATCCAATGCCACCTGCAACAGCGGGCGCTCGACCTCGCGCAGAATCCGGTCATACAGGCCCGGAGGCGGCAGCGCGTCGCCATGCAGATCGAAATAGCGCTGCAAATGCGCCTCGACCGAATCCGACAAGGGTCCGTCATCCGCCGGAATCTGTCCGGCCACCGGCGACACGCCATCCAGAGGCACCGCGGCCGATTGCATCGCCGGAGCGCCACGCCCGCCCCCTTGCTGGCTGAGTGCCTCGCGCATTTCGCTGCCCGAGATTGCCGTGGCACTGGCCGTCAGGGCCAGCCTGCGCATCATGTTTTCCAGTTCGCGCACATTTCCCGGGAAGGGATGGGCGCGCAGCAGGGTGGCCGCTTCCTCCGACAGGCTGCGTTCGGGCAATCCCTGCGCCGAGGCCCGCGCCAGCAAATGCGAGGCCAACGGCAGAATATCATCGACGCGGGCCCGCAGCGGCGGGACAACCATGGTGATCCCCGCCAACCGGTAATAGAGGTCCGAACGCAGCCGCCCCGAGGCGACATCGGCCTGCGGGTCCGGCCCGGTGGTGGCGACGAAACGCGGGGCCTCGGCACGGTCCGCCCCGGTTTCCGTCGCCTCGATCAACCCGATCAACCGCGCCTGGGCCGCCTGATCGAAACCTGCCGGATTCTCGATCACGATGGTGCCGCCACGCGATTTCTCGGTCGCCTGCATGACGGATTTCTCGCCTGCATCCGCCGAGGTCAGGAACACCAGCCCACGATCACGACGGTCCGACAATTCATGGAATGACCGCGCGATGATCGTCTTGCCGACTCCGGCCTCACCGGCAATCATCACCGGCAGATCGGCGTTCAGGACGCGCGCCACCATTCTGAACAGCGACTGCATGGCCGGTGCATGGCCAATCAGGGGCATGGCCGGATCAGCCGTGCTCCCGGCCGAGGGCGCCGCCGGTTCCGCCGTCGCATCGTTGCGCCGCGGCCTGCGTGACAGCGCCTGGTTGGCCTTGGCCATCAGGTCGGGCAGGTCAAAGGGCTTGGGCAGATATTCAAAGGCATCCGCCTCGGTTGCGCGAATGGCGGTCACGATGGTGTTCTGGGCCGAGATCACGATGACCGGCAGATCCGGCCGTGCCTTATGGATGGCGGGAATCTGGTCGATGCCATTGCCATCGGGCATCATCACATCGGTGATCACCAGATCGCCGCGCCCTTCCTCGACCCATTTTTCCAGCTGCGCCAGACTGCCGGTGGCATGCACGCGGCATCCCGCGCGGGTCAGCGCCTGAGTCAGCACGGTGCGTATCGTGCGGTCGTCATCGGCGATCAGAACAGTTCCGTCCATGGGCCTTGGTCCTTATGCCTTTGGAAGTGAAATTCGAAATGAGGTGCGCCCCGGCCGGCTGTCCACACGGATCAGCGCGCCGTGATCGGTGATGATCTTGCTGACCAGTGCCAGTCCAAGCCCCGTGCCATTCTCGCGTCCAGACACGAAGGGTTCGAAAATCTGGTCGGCAATCGCGGGGGGCAGACCGGGGCCATTGTCCTCGATGACGATCTGAAGCGGCAGCGCGCGCCCAGCCGGATCATCGTCATCGGGCGGCAGCCGAAGGGTGTGATCATAGAAGCTGTGCAGCCTGATCGTCGGTCGCTCCGTATGCGCCAGCGCCTCGGCGGCGTTCTTGACCAGATTGAGGCAGACCTGCGTCAACTGGTCGGCATCGGCCATGGCCGGCGGCAATGACGGATCATAGTCGGGAACCATGTTGATATCGCGGGCGAATCCGACACTTGCCGAACGGCGCACATTCTCCAGAATGTCGTGAATGTTCACCGGCCTCAGGTGCGGGGCAGAAGTGTCGCCGAATTTTTCGACCTGATCCAGCAGCGCGACGATGCGGCGTGACTCGCTGACGATCATATCCGCCATTTCGCGATCTTCGGGCGTGGCGTTCATGCTCATCAGCTGCGCCGCACCACGGATGCCCGCCAAGGGGTTCTTGATTTCATGGGCCAGCATCTCGGCCATGCCGATGGCACTGCGTGCCGCCGATTTGACCGCCTTGCTTTGGTAGCGAAGCCCCGCATCGGTCAGCGGCACCAGCAGCAACGAGACCAGATCATGTGGTTCGGCAGCTGGTCCGGCATGAACCGCCGCACGTCGGGTTTCATGGCCCCCGGCGCGATCTCCGATCTCGAACTGGACATCTCCCTGATACAGCGCCTCATCGGTGCCCATGACCCGCGTCACCAGCGGCATCAGGGATGGAACGACCCGCAGCTTCTTCGCCAGAGGCTCTCCGTCCAGTTTCTTGCCGATGGTGGAATTGCGCGACATGTTCAGCCAGACCTCGGCGGCATCATTCATTGCCACCACGCGCCCTTCGGCATTCAGCATCAATCCGGGCAGGGGCAGGCTGTTCCAGACTGCACCGGGCGATGGCAGATCCAGATCTTCGGGCTTGACGCAGGTCATGCCGCCGCCTCGCAGGGTTGCGCAAAGGCCTGCCGGATCAGCGCCACGGTCCTGGAAGGGCTGTCGGCGCGCAGCATCTCGGCCCGCATGGGGGCGCCATTGGCCTCGGCATACCAGCCCAGATGCTTGCGCGCGACGCGCAGCCCCAGTTCGACACCATAGAACTTCAGAATATCCTCGTAATGTTCCTCGACGGCATCGGCCAGCGCCGCGCCACGGGGAACGACCGGCGCAGGCGTGCCATACAGCTGATGGGCGATCTCGGCCAACCGCCAGGGCGCCCCCTGCGCCCCGCGCCCGACCATCACCGCCTCTGCGCCGGATTCCGCCAGCGCCGCACGCGCGGTTCCCGCGTCGACGATATCTCCATTCGCGACCAGAGGCGGCCTGCCCGGCAGATCGGCAACGGGACGGATCGCCGACCAATCGGCATTGCCCTTGTAGAACTGCGCGCGGGTGCGCCCATGCACGGTCAGCATCCGCACTCCGGCGGCGGTGGCACGACGCGCCAGTTCGGCGGCATTGCGAGTGCTGTCATCCCATCCCAGCCGCATTTTCAACGTTACCGGCACCGCGACCGCACCGACCACCGCGTCAATCAGTGACAGCGCATGATCCAGATCACGCATCAGCGCCGCGCCCGACAGCCCGCCGGTCACCTTCTTGGCGGGGCACCCCATGTTGATGTCGATGATCCGCGCGCCCATGCCTTCGACGATCCGGGCGGTTTCCGCCATCGCCCCGGCTTCGCGACCCGCGATCTGGACGCTGACAGGCAAGGCACCCTCGGTCAAAGCCTTGGCGCGCACTGCTGCCCGCGTCGAAGGGCGCGGCGTGACCATTTCGCTGGAGGCAACCATCTCACTGACCATCAAACCTGCGCCATGGCGCGCCACCGCCCGCCGGAAGGGCAGATCGGTAATGCCCGCCATGGGGGCCAGAAAAACCGGAGGCCCCAAAGGCGTATCGCCAATAGTGATTGGTTCACGGGTTGTCATAACCTGTTCCTCACCTCTTGCTGTGTCAGCCGCAAGCTGCCCTATAAATACCATGGCGCGCCTTTTCAGCAGGCAGAGCGTATTGCACAATTTTTAGTCATACCGCCCGCAAAAACGGCAATCAACTTTCAGGCGATGTCGCAGAGACGGGCCGGAAAGGTCGCATTCGCGATGGTCGCCGCAGGGACCAACTGATTAGATGTCAGGACATTTGCAAGGGGTCAGCATGTTCCTTTCGGTCTTCGATCTGTTCAAAATCGGCGTCGGCCCGTCCTCGTCCCATACGATGGGTCCGATGGTGGCGGGCGCACGTTTTCTGGAAGCCCTGCGCCAGCAACCTTTCCGCGCCGCCGGGCTGCGCGCCAGCCTGCATGGCAGCCTGGCCTTTACCGGCAAGGGCCATGCCACCGATCGCGCCACGATCCTGGGGCTGGCCGGCTTCGTTCCGGCGACGATGGACGCCCTGACCGCCGAAGAGGCGCTCGCCGCCAATCGCGACAGCCGCAGCCTGTCCCCCGAAGGGCTGGGCACCCTGCGCTTCGACCCCGAAAAGGACCTGATTTTCGACTATGACAACGCCCTGCCCGGCCATGCCAACGGCATGACCCTGTCGGCCACCGATGCGCAGGGCGACGTGATCTTTCACCAGGTCTATTATTCGGTCGGCGGCGGCTTTGTCCTGACCGAGGAAGAACTGGCCCGCAAGGGCAGCGAAGACCGCAGCGATGCGGTCGCCAAGGTGCCCTTTGCCTTTTCGACCGCTGCCGAAATGCTGGAAATGTCGGCAAGATCCGGCAAGAGCATCGCCCAGATGAAACGCGCCAACGAGTTGGTCTTTCGCAGCGACGCTCAATTGCGTGACGGTCTGATGAAGATCTGGCAGGTCATGCGCGACTGCATGGATCGCGGTCTGGAAGCACGCGGAACCCTGCCCGGCGGGCTGAATGTCAGACGCCGAGCCGGCAGCATCCACGAAAAGCTGCTGGCCGAACGCGGCATGAATCTGACCGCGCCCCATGTCATCAACGACTGGATGTCGGTCTATGCCATGGCCGTGAACGAGGAGAATGCCGCAGGCGGACAGGTCGTTACCGCTCCGACCAATGGGGCCGCCGGGGTTGTGCCCGCAGTGATCCGCTATTGGCTGGACCACGTGCCCGGCGCCACGGAACGCGCATTGCCCGATTTCCTGCTGACCGCGGCGGCGGTCGGCGGGCTGATCAAGCATAATGCCTCGATCTCGGGGGCGGAATGCGGCTGTCAGGCCGAGGTCGGCAGTGCCAGCGCCATGGCGGCGGCAGGGCTGGCCGCGGTGCTGGGCGGCACGCCCGAACAGATAGAAAATGCCGCCGAAATCGCCCTGGAGCATCATCTGGGCATGACTTGCGATCCCGTCAAAGGGCTGGTTCAGGTGCCCTGCATCGAACGCAACGGACTGGGCGCGATCAAGGCCGTCAGCGCGGCCAGCCTTGCCCTGCGCGGCGACGGTCATCACCTTGTGCCGCTGGATGCAGCCATTGAAACCATGCGCCAGACCGGCCGGGACATGAGCGAGAAATACAAGGAAACCTCATTGGGGGGGCTGGCGGTGAACATCCCCAATTGCTGACGAGCCTGCGGCAGTCTGCCGCCACCGGTCACGCGCCAAGCTTGCCCCGCGCCTCGCCCGTTGCTAACGCTTGTGCAACAGTGATCCCAATCAAGAAGGCCGTCCGATGTCTCCGCGTCTCGCACTTCTCGCTCTTTTGACCTTGCCGCTTGCCGCGTGCGAGGGCACCGGGCTTCCCGGCTTCGGCTCGACACAGGAACCCCAGGTCGAAGGCCACAAAGGCCCTCCAAGCGTCTCGCCCCTGGAACAGCCGATCGAGATCGCCGAGGCCCCGGCAACGCCAGTCGCCACCGCCGAAGCCAAGACCAGCAGCACGAATGCCTTCAGCGCCCACGGGAACGAACCGTTCTGGACCGTGAATGTCGCGGGCGGCACCGCGATCTACATCACGCCGGGAAACAGCAAGGGGCGCGCCATTCGCGTGAACCGCCTGGTGTTCGACAAGGGCGTCGAATATGTCGGCGTTCTCAGCGGACGTCCCTTCGTCGTGAACATCCGTGGCACCGCCTGTCAGGATGACATGTCGGGCGAGAAGTTCCCCTTCACCGCCACGCTGACCGTTTCCGGTCGCAGCCATCGCGGTTGCGCCGGACCGGCATCGCCCGAAGTTGCGGCTGCCGTGGCGGCCATCAAGGCACCCGCCCCGGCCGCGCCGCGCAAATCCACCCCTGCGGCACCGAAAAAACCCGCCGCGACACGTCCGGCCGCCAAGGCCACGCCCGAAACCGCGACGCAGGCCAGCGAAGCCCCGGTGGTCGAGACCGACACCCCGACACCGGCCAGCAGCCCCGACACCGGCGCAACCGCAAGCCAGCCGGCCCCGGCCGCACCCGTGACACCGGCAGAAACGCCCACCGCGCCCGAGCCGGAAACCGCAGCCCCCGAGGCCAGCGAGACCCAGTCCGCTCCGGTCATTCCGGCACCGGCGATGTCGCTGCCCTCGACCCCGCCGACGGTCACCGATGAGGCCGCAGGGGATTCCGCCGCCGAAAGCGACACGGAATAAGGTCCGGACAGGGACCATGCGGCGAAGATGACGCACCCGCCGGCCGTTTGTATCTGGCGGGCTGCAATCTGTCGGCAGCACAGCTATGCTGTTGCAAAACGCTGAACGAGGGACATCTCGATGCGACGCTCTTTGCTATTCCGGCGCCTGATGGCGACGACCCTGCCCGCCGCTGCCCTGCTGGGCTCGGTGAGTTCCACCGCTATCGCCGAACCGGTTGCAGGGCAGAACATGTCGACCTACGGGCTTCCCGGGGGGATCGACACGCCGACTGCAGAAATGCTGCCGGATGGCACGCTGGGGGCCACGGTCTCTCTTTCGGATTATGGTCGGCGCACGAATGTCGTCTTTCAGGCCATGCCCCGCCTGACCACGGTGCTGCGCTATTCCCGCGTCGAAGACGTTCCGGATTACAACAGCCCCGATCACATCTATGACCGCTCTTTCGATTTGCGTTTCCAGGTCATTGACGAGGACAGGCAGGGCTGGCGTCCCGCCGTCGCTGTCGGCCTGCAGGATTTCCTGGGCACGGGGGTCTATTCGGGCGAATATATCGTTGCAACCAAGAACATCACGCCACGGCTGCGGGCCTCGGCAGGGCTGGGCTGGGGCACCCTGGCAGGCAACCCGCGCACGATCGATTCGACCGATACCGGCGGCAAACCGACGGTCGAGGACTGGTTCAGCGGCAGCCCGCGGCCCTTCGGCTCGATCACCTGGCAGGCAACCGACAAGCTCAGCCTCGTCGCCGAGTATTCGAACGACAAATACACCGCCAGCTATGACAATGGCAGGCGCGTCAACACCTTCCAGGAAGGTGGCAAGGCCCCGGACAGCAATCTGAACCTGGCGGCCTATTATCGGTTCGGCAACAACTACGAGGTCGGGCTGTATACGATCGGCGGCAATACCGTCGGGGCGCAATTCTCCTTTGCCCTGAACCCGCGTCAGGCACCCTATCCGTCGGGTCTGGAAAAGGCCCCTGCCCCTGTGCGCCCGCGCCCTGCCCCTGCCGCTGATCCGGAAGGCTGGTCGGGCAATTGGGCACAGGATCCGACCGCACAACCCGCCATTCAGAAGGCGCTGGCAGACGCCCTGGCCGACGAGGGGCTGCTGCTGGAATCCATGGCCCTGTCGGCGAACCGGGCCGAGGTCCGCATTCGCAACCAGCGCTATATCCAGCACGCCGAGGGCATCGGTCGCACCGCCCGCCTGATGACACGCGCCCTGCCGCCTTCGGTCGAAACGCTGGTGATCACCTCTTCGGCAGATGGCATCCCCACATCATCCGTGACGCTGCGCCGCTCGGATGTCGAACGGCTGGAAAATACCGAGGCCGGCCAGATCGCCTCGGTCGCCAGGCTGACCGACGCCACCCCGCGACCCGGAAATCTGGTGTATTCCGAGGATATGCACCCGCGTTTCCAATGGCATATCAGCCCCTATCTGGATCTGGGCCTTTTCGATCCCGATGAACCACTGCGCTACGAAGTTGGTGCCGAAGCCACGGTCAAATACGAACTGATGCCCGGCGTGATCTTCCGCGGCACCCTGCGCCAGCGCGCCTTTGGCGACATGGAACAGCGTGGACCCGGCATCCCCGCCTCGCTGAATGGCGGTCAGCGCGGTGATCACTATACGGCCGAGGAGTATGAGGCGGACCCAAGCCTGGAAACCACGCCCGAGGGCGTGCCGCGGGTCCGGTCGGATACGCGCATGTATACCGGGAACACCTCGCCCACGATCCCCGAACTGACCCTGGCCTGGTATGCCCGACCGACGGAACAGGTCTATACCCGCGTAACTGCGGGTCTGCTTGAGCGCGCCTATGGCGGGGTTTCGGCGGAAGTCCTTTGGAAACCGGTCAACTCGCCCCTGGCCTTCGGTGCCGAGATCAACCGGGTGCGCAAACGCGATTTCGACGTGCTGTTCGATTTCCGCGACTATGAAACGACCACCGGCTTCCTGTCCGCCTATTACGAGTTCGGTGACGGCTTCACCGCGCAGCTGGATGTCGGCAAATATCTGGCCGGCGACAAAGGTGCCACGGTGTCGCTGTCGCGCGAGTTCGCCAACGGCTGGCGAGTGGGCGCCTATGCCACCAAGACCGATCTGAGCGACGAGGAATTCGGCGAGGGGTCCTTCGACAAGGGGATCACCCTGTCGATCCCGGTCAGTTGGGCAACCGGAACACCGACGCGCGACCGAGCCAGCACCACCATCCGCTCGCTGTCGCGCGATGGCGGGTCGCGCGTCCAGGTGGAAGGCCGCCTTTACGACAAGCTGCGCGAGACCCATGCGGTCGAACTTTATGAAGGCTGGGGGAGGTTCTGGCGATGAACAATGCTCGCAACACCGCTATGGCCACGGCCCTGCTGGCAATGCTGGCCGCCTGCGGCAATGACACCAGTGACGGAACGGGCGGCAGTGCCCTCGACGCCTTGATCAAGACCACAGCGGATGCCGCCCTCTCACGTCGTGCGGCGAAGTCCGACGCCCCGGCCAGCGCACCGAAAACCCCGCAAGAGGCGGCAGCCGAAGCCCTGCGCGTCAACCCGGGCCCGCTGATTCAGGTCGGCTTCGAGGGGCTGGGCAAGACGCAGATCATGGCGCTGACCGGGCAGAATGGCAGCATGCGCACCTATATGACACCCTCGGAAGAGGCGCTGATCATGCGCAATGGCATTCTGATAGGCACGCGCGGGCTGGGCCACGACCTCTCCGTCGCCGAGCCGCAGACCGAGGCGCTGATCCGTTCAGGCCGCTCGGGCAGCGCACAGCGGGTAATGCGCTATTTTGCCGGAGACGGCAAGGAACGGCCGCTGCAGTTTACCTGCACTGTGGGCGCGGGCCCCAAACCCGGTGTGACGGTGGAAGACTGCCACGGTCACGGCACGGGCTTCCAGAACAGCTATATCCGTCAGGGCGGCCAGATCACTGTCTCGCGGCAGTGGATCGGACCGGCGCTGGGTTATGTGACCGTGCAGACTCTGCGACCCTGACGCCCCAACAAGGCCCGGATAGGAAAAGGCCGCCCTTTCGGGGCGGCTTTTTTGATGGGGGCATTCAGGGGATTCACATTGCGAATCCCAAAAGAAAAGAGGGCTGACACAAGGCCAGCCCTCTTTCAAACAGATCGGAAATCCGATCTGTTCCGTAATCAGCTGTCGTCGTCGTCCGAAGCAACAGCAGCGATCACGCCCAGCAGCAGCAGGGCGGGGATCACCAGGCCAGCGTTCGAGGACGCGGCTTCTTCTTCGATGACAACGGGCTCGACGTCAACGACGGGAGCAACATAGCCACCGGCCAGAGCCGAGGTTGCGGTCAGGCCGAGGGCGGCAGCGAAAGTAGCGAATTTGGTCATGATCATGCTCCGTTACATTTAAGAGCTGCCGTCTCCGGCAACATCAGTGCTGACAGTTACACAATCCAGAACAGTTGAAAAGCGGCATTGAATCGATTCCATCCCGGCCTTGCGTTCACTGTTGCATATTGGCCAACAGAACCAATGGGCGTGGGTTACCGTTTGCGGCCAATGACACCATTTTGTGTCAAACTGCCGTTAAACGCGACGAAAAACTTGCCCTAACGCGAAAAAAACCGTTGTTGCGGCAACGATCGAGGGGCCGGCAGGGCTGTCGAAATGCAGGCTGGACCACAGCCCCGCAGAGACCGAGATCGCCGCGATCACCGAGGCCAGAATTGCCATGCGTTCCGGAGTGCTGGTCTGTCCGCGCGCCGCGGCTGCCGGCACGATCAGCATGGCTGAAATCAGCAGCGAACCGACCACCCGAATGGCCAGGGCCACGACCACCGCAAGCGCAAGCGACAACACCAGACGCTCGAAGCGCGGATCTATTCCCGCCGCCATGGCCAGTTCCTCGTTGACGGTGGCAGTGACCATCTTCTGCCAGCGCCAGATCAGCAGCACCAGCACCAGCGCCGCCCCGCCCCAGATCAATGCAAGGTCAAACCGCCTGACCGCCAGAATGTCTCCGAAGAGAAAGGCGTTCAGATCGCCACGCGCCGAGGGCACAAAGCTGATCGCCACAAGACCGAAGGCCAGCGCCGAATGCGCAAGGACGCCCAGAACCGTATCCATGGCCTGTCCACGATTGGTCAGCACCGTCACCAGCACCGCCATCGAGATCGCCACGCTCAGCGTGCCGATATAGATCGACATGTTGAAGGCCAGACTGATGGCGACGCCCAGAATCGCGGCATGGGCCGTCGAATCACCGAAATAGGCCATACGCCGCCAGACAACGAAACTGCCCAGGGGGCCGGTGACAGCCGCCAGGCCAAGTCCGGCCAGCAAGGCGCGGATGAAAAAATCGTCAAGCATGTGACAGTTTCCGTCGGTTAATGCTGCAGCGGCTGGTCGTCATGACCGCCCTGCCCCAGTTGCGGTTCGCAGACCGCGCCATGTTCATGGTCATGATCGTGATGGTGCCGATACAGCGCCAGCGTGCCCTGCGCCCCCGATCCGAACAGGGCGCGATAGGCGGGATCGACACTGACATCCTCGGGCGTGCCTTCACAGCAGATATGTCCGTTCAGACAGATCACCCGATCCGAGGCCCGCATCACCACCAGCAGATCATGGCTGACCAGCAGGATCGCCGCCCCGGTTTCGCGCCGGACATCCTCGATCAGCTTGTAGAACGCCACGATCCCCGGCTGGTCCAGCCCCTGCGTCGGCTCATCCAGCACCAGCAGATCGGGGTTGTGCAGCAGCGCACGCGCCAGCAGAACGCGCTGGAACTGGCCGCCGGACAGCCGGGTCAGTTGTCGCTTCTCGACGCCGGTCACCCCGGTCATCTTCAGGGCTTCGCTGGCAACGGCATCGCCGACGCGACGCGGCAGCGACAGAAATCGCCTGACCGTCATCGGGATCGTGTTGTCCAGTTGCAACTTCTGGGGCACATATCCGATGCGCAACCCCGGTTTGCGCGTCACCCCGCCGCCCGCCAGCGGCATATGCCCCAACAGCGCACGGATCAGCGACGACTTGCCCGAGCCATTGGGGCCGACCACGGTCACGATCTCGCCCGGACGGATGGTGAAATCGACGTGTTTCAACACCGCTTCCGTGCTGCCGCTGCGCAGGACCGACAGGTTTCTGGCCTCGATCAGGGCGTTCATGCGGAACCCGCCTCGGCACAGCTGGCGCAAAGCCCGACAGCCTCGACCGTGACCCCCTCGACCACAAAGCCTGCCTCGCGCGACAGTTTGTTCATCTCGTTGCGCAGACAGCCGGCCGGAATTTCGGCCAGCTTGTCACAGGCGCGACAGATCAGGAAGGCCGGGGCATGCTCGCTTTCGGGATGCAGGCAGGCGGCAAAGGCGTTGAGGCGCTGCAACCTATGTGCCAGACCATGCTGCACCAGGAATTCCAACGCGCGGTAGGCAACCGGAGGCTGACTGCCAAAACCGTCCTCGGCCAGCCGCTCCAGCACCTCATAGGCCCCCATCGCCCGATGGGCTTCCAGCAGGATCTCAAGCGTGCGTCGGCGCACAGGGGTCAGCCGTGCCTTTCTGGCCGCCAATCTTTCTTCGGCCACCTGCAAGGCATGCGACTGGCAGAGGCAGTGATCATGGGGCGTAAAGGCTGTGCCCGCGTCGGGTTGTTCTTGCGTCACAGGATGAACCTTCCGGAAACTCGGTTGACTTGTTATTTTATTACATTGAAATAGCGCGGTCTACAACAGACCCAAAAGGCGAATTCATGCATCCTTCCCTTCCTGCCGCTGCCGTTGCAGCCTGCCTCGCTTCTCCGATCATGGCCCAGCCCCCGAAGATCGTCGTCGACACCAGCGTGACCGGCTCGATCGTCGCGAAGGTGCTGGGAGATCTGGGTGAACCCTCGATTCTGGTACCCGCCAATACCGATCTGCACCACTATCAGATGCGCCCCTCTGACGCACGCGTACTGCAAGATGCAGATATGCTGGTCTGGATCGGCCCTGAACTGACCCCCTGGCTGGGCCGTGCCGCCGAAGCCGGCGGCCAGATCGGTACCCAGCTGGAATTGCTGCATGTTGCGGGCACGCAATTGCAGAATTTCGGGGGCGAAACCGAAGAAGCACATGATCACGATGCGCATGACGAGCATGACGAGCATTACGAAGGCCATGACGAACATGCGGATCATGATGACCATGACGCTCACGATGACCACGACCACGACCACGACCACGACCACGACCACGACCACGACCACGACCACGATGGCGTGGATCCCCATGCCTGGCTCAACCCTGAAAACGCCATCCTCTGGACAGCCACCGTGGCCGAGGAACTGGCGCGAATCGACCCCGAGAATGCCGAGACCTACCGCGCGAATGCTGCCGCGGCCACAGAAGGGCTGCACGCCCTTGACAAGGAGTTGACCGCTCAACTGGCCCCCTTCGCCGATCAGAGCTTTGTCGTCTTCCATGATGCATACGGCTATTTCACCGCGCATTTCGGTCTGCAGCCGGCCATTGCCCTGTCCCTGGGTGATGCCACCAGCCCCTCGGCGGCACGTCTGACCGAGGTTCGCGAGCAAATCGCCCATACGCAGGCAAGCTGCGCCTTCCCCGAATTCGCGCATGACCCCAAGCTGGTCGAGACCGCCATCGAAGGCAGCGGCGCGCGCATCGGTGGAGAACTGGCTCCAGCCGGCGAGAATATCCAGCCCGGTCCCGATTTCTATGAGGATTTGCTACGGAATCTGGGCACGACGCTGACTGATTGCCTCGCGCAGGACTAAGGCAATTTCGGCGGGTGGCGTAATTCCGACTCTTTTACTTTGACTTACCTGATAGAATTTGTCAGCATTGTCGAAGCTAGGAACCTTTTCAATGAGGACGATCATGACCGCTACCCGCCCCTCTGAATTCTCCCGTCCCGCAACCTCTGTTCTGGCGCGCCTGCCCCAGCATGACGCAACGCAGCTGACACGTGGTGGAAATCAGGCGCTGATCGTTCTGGACGAACAGATCTACCAGCTGCGCATCACGCGCGCCGGGAAACTGATCCTGACCAAATGAAAAAGGGGCACATCAAGTGCCCCTTCCCTCAGCTTCTTGGCCCGCGCGGTTTGCCCTGTGGCTTGCCCCCCGGCTTGCCTCCAAAGCGTCCGGCGGGTTTGCCCCCGCCATCGCGCGAAAAGCCGCCTTTGCGGCCCTCGCCGCCACCGGCACGCGAGAAACCTCCCGAGCGACCCTCACCAGCCCCGTCACGCTCGCCACGCGGGCCCTTGAAGCCCGGCTTGCCTGCAAATGCCGGTCTGCCCCCTGCGGGCTTGCCAAAGGGTTTGCCCCCGGGCTTGCCATCGCGCTTTTCGCCCGGACGGTCCGAGAAACTGCGCCGCGGACGATCACCGGCACCGTCATCCTCGCGCCGAGGGCGGTTCGCGCCAAAGGTCTTGCCAAAGGGCTTTGCGCCACCACCGCGACGGTTTTCGCCACCATCATCCGCGCGGAAACCACGATCTCCGCGCTTTCCAAAGGCGCCATCATCCGCCTTGCGGTTTCCGGCAAAGCGACGCGGCCGTTCCGCCCCGTCATCCTTGCGGAACGGCCGAGCACCACCGGACTCGCCACGCCGTTCGGGACGCCGGCCTGATTCCGCGCCATGGGGGCGCATCTCGCGATCCTTCTCGGTCATGTCACCGGTCAGCAGACCGCCCAGCTGGTCGCGCAGCACGCGGCGCTTGACTTCGCTGACCTGATTCTTTTCCAGACCGACCAGCTTGAAGGGACCATAGCCGATCCGGATCAACCGGTTCACCTGCAGCCCGACATGCGCCATGGCACGACGGATCTCGCGGTTGCGGCCCTCGCGGATGCCGACAGTGACCCAGGCATTGGCACCCTGCTGGCTGTCCAGACGGATCTCCATGGGCGCAAAATCCTCGCCATCAATGGTGACGCCGCGACGCAGGGGATCGAAGGTCAGGTCGTTGGGCGTGCCATTGACTCGCACTCGATACCGGCGCAGCCAACCGGTCGCGGGCAACTCCAGGCGGCGTTTCAACTCGCCGTCATTGGTCAGCAGCAGCAACCCTTCGGAATTGAGGTCCAGCCGGCCGATGGTCATCACGCGCGGCAGATCGCGCGGCAAGGCGTCGAAAATGGTCTGGCGGCCCTTTTCATCGGATTCCGAGGTCACCAGCCCGTTGGGCTTGTAATACAGCCAGAGCCGGGTTTCCTGCTTTTCATCCAGCTTCTTGCCATCGACCACGACGACATCCGAAGGCAGCACGTCCAGCGCCGGGCTGGCAATCTTCTTGCCATTGACGCTGACACGACCTTCAAGGATCATGCGTTCGGCCTCGCGGCGGCTGGCCACACCGGCACGCGCCATCACCTTGGCGATTCGATCGGCATTGGCCGGTTTCTGCGGATTTTCGGGGGTTTCGGTCATTGCGACATCTCCTTCGCATCTCTGCGGGGCAAAAGGGGCCTTCTAGTCCCCGGATCGGCGCGTGGGAAGGATTCTTTTGCATGCGCGGGGCATGTGATCAGGTTAATGACGGGCAGAAATGGTTTTCACCTCTCATATGGCGCAGGCGCTGGATGAAGCGCAGGCAGCAGCGCAGCGCGGCGAAGTGCCGGTCGGAGCGGTTCTGGTCGCGCCGGACGGACGCGTGCTGGCCGCAGCGGGCAATCGAACCCGCGAGTTGAGCGACCCCACGGCCCATGCCGAGATTCTGGCAATCCGCGCCGCCTGTGCCCTGACCGGATCTGAGCGACTGCCCGGTCACAAGCTGTGGGTCACATTGGAACCCTGTCCCATGTGCGCCGCCGCCATCTCGGCCGCGCGAATCGACACGATCTATTACGGTGCCGAGGATGTGCGGATGGGCGGAGTCAGACATGGCGCGCGGGTATTCAGCCACCCGCAATGCCATCACCGGCCGCAGGTTTTCGATGGCATCGATGCCGCGGCATCGCGGCGCTTGCTGCAATCCTTTTTCAACGACAGAAGATAGCCGGACTGTGGCAAAAACCTGCCGGGAAACGGAAATCAGCGGGCTGCAACGGCTTGCACCGGCGCGCGTCCCGTCATATACCGTTGCCGACGCGGGTGTAGCTCAATGGTAGAGCAGCAGCCTTCCAAGCTGAATACGTGGGTTCGATTCCCATCACCCGCTCCACCTTCCCCCTGACAGTCAGACAGCCGCATGAAGCCGCGACCGGTTTTCCATGCGTCATGTCATGCACCCGCATCACGCCGCGCGCAGCCACGACAAAGGGCGACGGTATTTACCGCCGCCCCTGATCTGCTCCCTCCGGGTCCAGGCGCAGGCGTCAGCCGCGCAATGTGCCGCCCGTTGCCTTTTGCACCTTGTCGATGATCTTGCGGCCGACGGCCTCGATCTCGGCATCGGTCAGGGTCTTGTCGCGCGGCTGCAGACGCACGGTGATGGCAATGGATTTGCGCCCATCTTCCAGACCGGTAAACTGGTCAAAGACGCTGACAGACTGGATCAGCACCTTGTCCGCGCCCTGTGCCGCATTCACCAGCGTCATTGCCTCGACACGGGCGTCGACGACAAAGGCAAAGTCACGTTCGACGGCCTGCAACTCGGAAATCTCCAAAGCCGGGCGCGAAGGCGATTTGGCCTTGGGGAAAGGCACATTGGCGATTCGCACGGTAAAGGCAACCGCCGGACCCTTGACGTCCATGGCCTGCAGGACACGGGGATGGACCTCGCCAAAGCTGGCCAGAACATTCGGGCCAAGCGCAATATTGCCCGCGCGGCCCGGATGCCACCAGCCATCCAGCTTGCGGTTGATCTGCGCCCGCGCTGGTGCGCCAATCGCGTTCAGCACGGCTTCGGCATCGGCCTTGGCGTCATAGAGGTCCACCTTGCGATGGCTGCCAAAGGGGTCACGCGCCGCGCGTGCGCCGACAAGCAGACCCGAGATCTGCAAGGCCTGTTCGCCCGGCTCGCCGCCGGAAAAGACCGGCCCGATCTCAAACAGCGACAGATCGGCGTGACCGCGCGCCTGATTGCGGGCCGCCGCCGACAGCAGGCCGGGCAGCAGATCGGGGCGCAGATGGGTCATCTCGCTGCTGATCGGGTTTTCGACGCGCAGGGCATCACCACCACCGCCGAACAACCTGGCCGCAGCTTCGTCGATAAAGCTGTAGGTCACGCATTCATTGTAGCCCAGAGCCGCCGCCTGACGGCGCGCCGCGCGTTCACGCATCTGCAGCGGCGTCAGGATCGGGCGCGGAACCCCCGCCTGAGGACGCGGCAGGGGCTTGCCCTCCAGCTTGGTCAGGCTGGCGATACGGGCGATTTCCTCGACCAGGTCGGCCTCGCCCAGCACATCGGGACGCCATGACGGCACATGCGCCATGTCACCTTCAAGCCGGAAGCCCAGAGCCTCCAGAGAAGCGCGCTGCGTCGCTTCGGGAATATCCAGCCCCACAAGACTACTGGTGCGCGCCGGGTCCAGACGATAGGCGCGCGAGGTATCGGGAACAGCGCCCGCCGTGACGATTTCCGAAGCTTCGCCACCGCACAGGTCCATGATCATCTGCGTCGCCAGTTCAAGCCCCTGCAACGTGAACGCCGGATCAATGCCGCGTTCGAAACGATAGCGCGCATCGGAATTGATCTTCAGCGTGCGTCCCGCGGCTGCCGTGGCGATGGGGTCGAAATAGGCCGATTCGACAAAGACATCCGTGGTGTCATCATCCGCGCCGGACGCCGCGCCACCCATGATCCCGGCAATGCTTTCGGGACCGTTTTCATCGCAGATCACCACCGCATGTGCGGGCAGGTCGTAGGTCTTGTCATCCAGCGCCAGCAGCTGCTCTTGCGGGCGGGCCGCGCGCAGCGTCAGGTCGCCCTTGATCCTGGCCGCATCGAATACATGCAGCGGCCGGTTCAGATCATAGGTGAAGAAATTGGTGATATCGACCAGCGCATTGATCGGACGCAGACCGATGGCGGTCAGCCGCTTTTGCAGCCAGGCCGGGCTGGGGCCGTTCCTGACGCCGCGCAGCAGACGCCCGCTGAAGAAGGGTGCCTTGTCCGCGACTTCCGCGGCGATGGTGACCTGAACCGGACAGGGGAACTGACCTTTGACCGAGGCCTCGCGCAGCGGCTTCAACGTGCCAAGGCCACGCGCTGCCAGATCGCGGGCAATGCCGCGCACGCCAAGCGCATCGGGGCGGTTCGGCGTGATCTTGATATAGATCATCGGGTCGATCTTCTCGGGCGCATTTTCCGCCAGCCAGTCGATGAATTTCTGGCCGACCTCGCCCGAGGGCAGCTCGATGATGCCGTCATGTTCTTCCGACAGCTCCAGCTCGCGCTCGGATGCCATCATGCCATGGCTTTCGACGCCGCGAATCTTGCCCACGCTGAGCGTGACATCAATGCCGGGCACATAGTCGCCCGGCTTGGCCAGCACGACGGTAATGCCTTCACGCGCATTGGGGGCACCGCAGACGATCTGCTTTTCGCCCTCATCGGTGGCCACGCGACAGACCCGCAGCCGATCTGCGTCGGGATGCTGTTCGGCATGGACCACCTTGGCCAGGGTAAAGCTGCCCAACCTTGCGGCCGGGTCGGTGACTTCTTCGACCTCGAGGCCAAGATCGGTCAGCGCTTCGGTGATCTCACCAAGGCTGGCATTGGTTTCCAGATGTTCCCTGAGCCAGGACAGCGTGAATTTCATGTCGCAAACTTTCGTTCCGGGGCGGCGCGCCGCTTTCGGGCGCTCATTAACGCAAGGCGGCGGCAAATGGTAGAGGCACAGGGGCCAAGGATGCCGCGAAGCGCGCCACTTGTGTGGTCTGAATTGCTGCTTATCTCCATACATAGGATCGAAACGCGACAAGCGGGAACAGGCAAGGATGAGCATCCAACAGCAACTGCTGATCGAACAGCGCGTCACGAATGAGTCCAAATCGCCCTTCGTGGCCTATCTTCTGGCAATCCTGCTTTGGGGCTTTGGCGCGCATCGCCTGTATCTGGGTCGCTACATGAGCGGCTTCCTGATGCTGCTGCTATGGGGGATGGGCTGGTTGACCGCCCCCATCCTGATCGGCTGGCTTCCCATTGCGCTGGTCTGCATCTGGGCCACCATCGACCTGTTCCTGATCCCCGCGATGATCCGCGAAGATCAGGCCGTCCTGCGCCAGCGGCTGACCGCCGAAAGCTTTGGCGCCCGCTGAACGCCCTGGGCAGATGCAGGATAATCGCTGGCGGAAAATCCGGTGAATATCCCCTGACATCGGCGATTATACGATTTTGTCAAATTATCTTTTCGCAAAGCCGCCGTTTACGCGCTGAACGCCCAAGCCTACTTCTGCCCTGCAAGAACACGGTAGCAGAAAGATCGCCCCATGCAGCAGGCAGACTGACCCAGGGACCGACCCCACGAATTTCGTCGAACCGACCTGTTTCGAACAGGCAAACGCGATCCCGCCCGGGAAACGCGCCCATATTCAACTTGCCATCAGGACATGATCCATGACCATCCATATCACTGACTTCGCCAGAAAACGTCACACCGCCAAAGCCTATGCGCCGCGCCGCATCTCGGAAGAGGATATGGCTCAGGTGCGTGAGCTTCTGCGCTTCAGCCCCTCGTCGACCAATCTTCAGCCCTGGCATTTCGTGATCGCCGAGACCGAGGACGGCAAGGCGCGCGTCGCCAAGGCCGCTGCTGAAAAATTCCCCTTCAACGTCCCTTCGATCAAGGCCGCCTCGCATGTGATCGTCTTTGCCAGCCGGATCGAAGCGGACGAGGACTATCTGCAGCGGGTATTGGAAAACGAAGAAGAAGCAGGTCGCTTTGCCGGAAATCCCGAAGAGTTCAAACCCGCCATGCACAAGGGCCGGTCGATGTTCGTGGACATCCACCAGAAACAGATCGGCGACGGCACGCAATGGATGGCGCATCAGGTTTATCTGAACCTGGGCCAGTTCCTGTTGGGCGTCGCGACCCTTGGCATCGACGCGACCCCGATGGAGGGCATCGATACGGCGGTTCTGGATGAGGAATTCGGACTGCGCGAGAAAGGCTATGCCAGCCTCTTCGTCGTGCCGATCGGATATGCCGACCCCGACGCCGACTACAATATGGCGCTGCCCAAGGCACGTCTGCCCGAGGCCGAGATCATCACCACGGTCTGACGCCTGCCGTCAGGGGCGGTCGCATCACGGGATCGACCGCCCCCGTTGGCATGATCAGTCGCCTTGGCGTTCGCGCATCTGTTGCCACCGATCTGGCTTTTGGTCCCGGTAGCCCCAGTTTCAACTGCTGGTTGATACACTCGATATCTGACACCACCCCGCCGTTTTCACGGCAACCATCCGGACTGGCCACAGCCCAAGGTTGCCAGCAACAGGCGCCCAGAAAACAGTTCAACACTGCCGAAACTCGTATATGGTCAAGTAATTCGAATGGGACTGCACATTGCGTCATGCAATGCGAGAGACGAGACCATGGTCGTGGGGGCAAACGCATTTTCATGCGGCCCGCCGGGTGCCAGTTGATTTCACATGGCGGTCTTCGAAGCTCGTTGCTGCAGATCCCTGTCAGGTTTGTTCAGGAAACAGAGGTCGATATGCCGACAGTTACCCTATACATCCGAGGCGACCAGCTTGCGACTTACACGAGCTATTCAGGAAGCGGAAATGGCACGGAGCGCGTCGTGACCGTGCAGGGGGTGACCCCGGTTGGCGATGAAAACGACCTGTATACGGTTACCCTGGAACAGGTGAACACCGGCGTCGATGAAGTTCAGAACGGGCAATTGATCACGATCACCGATGCAAGCGGCAACGTCATTCTGGGCCCGACCGGCGTCAATCCCGATGCCGAGCAGGGTCGGGCGGCCGGCGATCAGTATCTTTTGCTGACCAGCGCCAATTACCTGATCGACCTTCGCGGCATCACCGACAGCACGATTGAATACACCATCGACGATGAATTCGTCACTGATGACGATGGGCAGCTGGATTTCATCGAATTTCCCTGTTTCACGCCGGGCACGATGATCGAGACTCCTCGCGGACCGGTCGATGTCGCACATCTGAAGGTTGGCGATCTCATCCGGACGGCGGATCAGGAGGCCGTGCCGATCACATGGATCGGGCGCTCGCTTGTCGAGTTGAGAGACCGGGACGTGACCCGGAAGCCGGTCCTTCTGATGCGCGACTGCCTGGGCAAGGGCAAGCCATTCGCCGATACGATCATTTCGCCGGATCACCGCATCCTGATCAGCGATCCCGGCTGCGAATTCCTGTTCAGACAGCCCGAGGTTCTGGCCATTTCCAAGGGGCTTGCGGCATTGCCGAAGGTGCGGCACATGCGCGGCAAGAACAGGATCGAGTATATTTCGATCTTTACGCAGCATCACCAGATCATATTTGCGAACGGACTTGCTGTCGAAACGCTTTACCCCGGCGAGCAGGCGCTTCAACGGCTGCTGCCGCTGGCGCGCGCCAAATTGCTGTCCGTCTGTCCCGCAGCCGGAAGTCCGAATATCGAAACCGCCTATCCCCCTGCCCGACGTCTGCTGACGATGGCGGAAACCGATGCCTTGACCAAGGTCATGCAGGCCGCGACACGCGTCGATCACCCCGCCGGGCCGGAATCCCGGCCCGATCCGGACACAGCAACGGACACATCTGTTCGGCGCAAGGCCATATCCGGCTGAAGCCCGCCGGTCCGTATGGATTCATGATCCGCGAAGGCTGGCACCGCAAACGGTGCCTAGCTGCGCAATGCGGGCAGGCCGACCCCGGTAGACTGGAAACCACCGTCCGAGGCGATGGTCTGGCCGGTCACATAGCTGGCATTGCCCGAGCAGAGGAAGACGATCACTGAGGCGATTTCATCTTCGGACCCATAGCGGTTCAGCGGGATCGCATCGTGATAGGCGGCGATGATCTCGGGGGAATGCACGGCCATGGCCAGCTTGGTGCGCACCGGACCGGGTGCCACGCAATTGGCGCGGATGCCATATTCGCCCAGTTCCGCGGCCTGCTGCTGCGTCAGATGGACCACTGCGGCTTTCGATGTGCCATAGGCAACCCGCAGCGTCGAGGCGCGCAGCCCCGAGATCGAGGCGATATTGACGATGGCGCCCTGGACCCGCTTGAGATGCGGGATCGCCGCCTGCGAACACAAAAAGACCCCGTCAAGATTGGTCGACATGACGCTGCGCCAGCGTTCGAAGGTGGTCTCTTCGATGGGACCGAAATCGGCCACACCGGCATTGTTGATCAGCGCGTCGATACGTCCGAAGGCCGTCGCGACCTGCGCCATCATTGACTCGACCTGATCGGGCCGTGACACATCGCAGACCACCGGCAACACGTCCTGCAACTGCGCCGCCTCGGCCATCAATGCCTCGGCGTCGCGGTCGATCATCGCCACCCTGCGACCCTCGGCCAGGAACTGTTTGGTGGTCGCCAGGCCGATGCCCCGCGCGGCACCGGTGACGATGACTGTCTTCTGGGTCAATGGAAGGCTCCTCAGTTGGCAGGCCCGAGCAGGGCAAGGGAAAGCTGCGGAACAAGGCCGATCACAGCCAGCCCGACCAGGCAGACCAGCAGGAAGGGCAAGGCGCCGCGGGCGACTCGCTCGATCGGCAATCGCGTGACATTGGCCGCGACATAAAGATTGATCCCCACCGGCGGGGTGATCAGCCCGATGGCCAGATTGACCATCACAAGAACGCCGAACCACACCGGATCCCAGCCAAGTTCACGCACCACCGGCATGAAGATCGGCAGGCAGATGAACATGACCGTTACCGCATCCATGAACATGCCCGCGATCAGCAGGATCAGCATGATGACCAGCAGGATCACGGCCTCATTGCCCGACAGGCCCAGCAAGGCACCCGAATATGTGCCGACCAGATCCTCGACCGTGACCACCCAGCCAAACAGGCTGGCATAGGCGACGACCAGCATCACCGTGGCCGAAGAGGCCGCCGCATCGGACAGCGAATCATACAGCCCTTTCAGAGTCAGCGTGCGATAGACCAGCCCGCCGACCAGCAGCGCATAGACCGTCGCCACCAGTGCCGCCTCGGTCGGGGTGAAGACACCGGAATAGATGCCGCCCAGGATGACCACCGGAGTCATCAGCCCCCAGAAGCTTTCCTTGAAGGACAGCCACAGGCGGGTGCCATAGGGCTTGTCCGAATGTGGCAGCGGGCTGAGCCTTTCCAGCGAAGCCGCCTGCACGCCTTTCGGCTTGGCGAAGGGCAGCGTCAGCAGCATCATCAGCCCCATGAAAAGCCCGGGAAGGATGGCGGCAAGGAACAGCTGCGAAATGGAGGTCTCGGCAATCACCCCATAGATGACCAGCCCGATTGATGGCGGAATGACGATGGACAGCGCCGCGCCGGTGCATACAAGACCGGCGGCATATGGCTTTGGATAGCCGTCCTCCTCCATCCCCTTGATGATCATCGGGCCGATCGCGGCGACCGAGGCCGGACCCGAGCCGCTGACCGCACCCCAGAACAGGCAGACCACCGTGCCCACGACACCCATGCCGCCCGGCGTGCCGCCAACCATGACGCGGAAGAAGCGGATCATCCGTTCGGCAATGCCAAGCGAGCCCATCAGCGTGCCGGCAAGGATAAAGAAGGGAATGGCCAGCAGCGAGAACTTGGTGATGCCGGCGGCAATCAGATCGCCCGCAAGATCCAGCCCGAAGCCGATCTGCCACATGGCATAGATCGCCGACAGCCCCAGCGAAAAGGCCACAGGCACGCGCAGCGCCAGCAGGATGAAGAACAGGATCACCATTTCGGTGCCCGTGGGAATCCCGGGAAAGAGATCATACATCCGGGATCACCTCATGCTCTCCGCCGTTTTTCCAGACCTGCCGGGCGTGTTGCAGATAGCGAATCAGCACCAGCGCAAAACCGAATGGCACCGCCGCCTGATAATACCAGGCGGGAATCTGCAATCCGTAAGAGCGCATCCCGTTGTCGATCAGATTGGTCATCGCCTGCCATGAGAACCAGGCCGACAGCACAAGCAGAAAGACCGAGGCCAGAACCGACATCACAAAGACCACCCGCTGCGCCGGTCGCGGCAACAGGTCATGCAGCAGCCCGACGGCCAGATGTTCGCCCCGCCGCGCGGCAATGGCGGCCCCGAAGATGGTCAGCAACAGGAATCCGTTGGTCAGAAGTTCTTCGGTCGAGGCCAGCGAGTAATGCGTGCCATAGCGCACCACCACATTGGCAAAGCCCAGAAAGGTCATGGCCAGAAAGAGCACCGCACAGATGATTTTTTCGGCCTCGCGCAGGATGAAGCTCATTGACCCTCCCAATGCTTAAAAGAACGAAGAACCGCGCCCCGTTAGGGACGCGGTCTTCAGTGTGAGGGCCTATTTAGCGCCATCAATCGCGGACTGGAAGCTCTCTACCAGTTCCGGGCCGACTTTGGCCGCCCATTCGTCAAAGGCGGGTTGGGTCGCAGCCTTGAATGCGGCCAGTTCCTCGGCAGTGGGTTCATAGACCTCCATGCCCTTGTCACGCAGGAAGGCGATGCCGCTGGCGGTTGCCTCGCGGCTGATGTCGCGCTGATAGGCCATCGCCTCTTCGGCGGCGGCCTTCACCTTGGCCTGGGTCTCGGCATCATAGCTGTCCCATTTCTTCTGGCTGATGCCGATGAAGATCGGGTCATAGGAGTAATGCCAGGTGGTCAGATATTTCTGCACCTCATAGACCTGCTGGGGAATGATCACCGCACCGATCGGGTTTTCCTGACCGTCCACGACGCCCTGCTGCAGCGCGGTCATGGTCTCGCCCCATTGCATCTGCTGCGGATTGGCACCCAGCGCATTCATCACGTCGATATACATCGGACCGGCGACGCGCATGTTCAGGCCCTTCATGTCGTCGGGGCTGTGAATCGGGCGGGTGTTGTTGGTCACCTCACGGAAGCCGTTTTCACCCCAGGCCAGCACGATGATGCCCTTGCCTGCAAGGATCTCGGCCAGTTTCGCACCGGGTTCGCCCTGCGTGGTCGCATCGACCTCGTCATAATTGGCATAGAGATAAGGCAGCGAGAAGGCCGCCATCTCGGGCACCAGCGGGGTGACATTGATGGCCGAGGTCACGACCAGATCGACGGCACCGCGACCGACCATTTCGGCCTGACGCATCTGATCGCCACCCGCAAGCTGGGCGTTGGGGAAGACGCGCACGGTCATCTCGCCATCGGTCGCCTCGGAAAGCAGTTCGCCGAATTTCTCGGCACCCTTCTGCCATGTGGTGGTGTCACCGGTATTATGTGACAGGCGCAGCGTCTCGGCCGCGGCGGCGCCAACCATCATCGCGCCCGCCAGCAAGGTTGCCAGGGCCGTGTTGCCCAGTTTCGAGAAAGTCATTCTTTCCTCCCAAAGTCACGGGCCGTCGCCAGCCCCATACCACGCAGGCCCCCATGCCCTGCACAATGATCCACATAATGGACCATTCTGAATATGGTGAGCAAGAAAAACTTGCAGCCTGGGCAAAAAAACAAAATATTAAAGAGAATCCGTCGTGCTTCCGTGAAAGGAGATGGGCCAAACAGGTCCATATTATAGAACAAGTGACTGCCGACATTACCTCGGGTAATCTTCATGGCAGCCAGAGCGTCGATCGCGCACTGGCCTTGCTGGCCATGGTTGGCCGTCACCCCGTCGATGGCGCCAGCCTCGGTCAGCTTGTCACGGAATCCGGGCTGAACAAACCCACGGTCAGGCGGCTGTTGCTGGCCTTGATTCGCAATGGGATGATAGAACAGAACGAACAGACGCGGCGCTATTTCCCCGGCGAGGAAGCCTATATCCTGGGCACTTTCGCCGCCCACCGCCACGGCTTGCTGGAACTGTCCTATGAACCGCTGGCCCGGCTGGCGCAGACAACCGGCGACGCGGCCTTCCTGTCGGTGCGGCGAGGGTATTCATCGCTGTGCCTGCATCGCGAAGAGGGCACCTATCCCATCCGCACCTATGCGCTGACGACGGGACGGCTGCACCCCCTTGGCGTTGGCGCGGGATCGCTGGCCATGCTGGCCGCCCTGCCCGATGCAGAGGTCGAGGCCGCCCTGAATGCCAATGCCGAACGGCTGGCCCGGGATTATCCCGGCCTTCCCGCCGAAGAAATCCGCGACCGCGTCCGCGACGCGCGATCCAGCGGCCACGCCCTGAACCCCGGCCTGATCTTTCCCGATTCCTGGGGGCTTGGGATGGCGTTGCACCGTCCAGATGGCAGCCTGGCCGGAGCCGTGTCGCTGGCCGCCATCGAAAGCCGGATGCAGCAGCCGCGTCGTGACGAACTGTTGTCGCATCTGAAGCAGGCCGCACAGGATATCGAGACGACTCTCGCGCAGCTTTACGCCGCGCGCACCCGCATTTGAGGAGGACATCATGCAAGACCCACAGATCGTCGGCTGGGGCCATACGCCCTTTGGAAAATCCGAACATCCCGACACGGAAAGCCTGATGGCCGCTGCCGTCTCGGAAGCGCTGGAACATGCCGGGATCACCCCCGAGGATGTCGATGGGCTGTTCGTCGGTGTCTATAACAACGGCTTTTCCCGGCAGGATTTCCAAGGCGCGCTGGTTGCCATGAGCGACGAGCGTTTCGCCCACACCCCCGCGACACGCTATGAAAACGCCTGCGCCACCGGTTCGGCGGCGCTGCATGGCGCGATGGATTTCATTGCCGCGGGGCGCGGACGGATCGCCCTGGTGGTCGGCGCCGAAAAGATGACCGCCACCCCGACCCCCGAGGTCGGTGATATCCTCTTGGGTGCCAGCTATCGCAAGGAAGAGGCCGATATCGACGGCGGTTTTGCCGGACTGTTCGGACAGATCGCGGGCGGCTATTTCCAGCGTTATGGCGACAAGAGCGAAGAACTGGCCATGATCGCCGCCAAGAACCACAGCAATGGCATGGCCAACCCGCTGGCGCATATGCGCAAGGATTTCGGCACCGAGTTCTGCAATACCGTGTCGCAGAAGAACCCGATTGTCGCAGGACCGCTGCGGCGCACGGATTGCTCGCTGGTTTCGGACGGGGCTGCCGTGCTGGTGCTGGCCGATCCCGAAACCGCCGCCGAGATGAAGCGCGCCATTGCCTTTCGCGCCCGCAGCCATGTCAATGAAATCATGGCTCTGTCGCGCCGTGACGTGCTGGAATTCGCCGGCGCCCGCAAGGCCTGGGCGCAGGCCCTTGATGCCTCGGGCCTGACGCTTGACGATCTGTCGCTGGTCGAGACCCATGACTGTTTCACCATTGCCGAAATGCTGGAATATGAAGCCATGGGCCTTGCAGAACGCGGTCAGGGCGGGCGGGTGATCCGCGAGGGCATCACGGCCAAGGATGGCAAGCTGCCGGTGAATGCCTCGGGCGGGCTGAAATCCAAGGGCCATCCGATCGGCGCGACGGGCGTTTCCATGCATGTGATGGCGGCGATGCAACTGACCGGAAATGCCGGAGAGATGCAGATCCCCGATGCCACGGTCGCGGGCGTGTTCAACATGGGCGGCGCTGCGGTAACCAATTACGTGTCGATCCTGGAGCGCGTGAAATGAGCATCGACCTGTCGGGCGGCATGCCGCCCGTTTCGACGCGGGTGATGAACCTGTCGAACTTCCTGACCGAAAGTGCGCGCCGTCACCCTGATGACATCGGTTTCGTCTGGGGCGAGAAATCCTGGACATGGGCGGAAATGGAGGCCCGTTCGGCTGCCTTTGCCGCGGCGCTGCAGGATCGATTCGGGCTGAAAAAGGGCGACCGGCTGCTGGTGCAATCGGCCAACAACAACCAGATGTTCGAGGCAATGTTTGCCTGCTGGCGCATCGGCGCGATCTGGGTGCCCGCCAATTGCCGCCAATCGCCCGAGGATATCGCCTATCTTGCCCAAAGCTCGCAGGCCAGGGGCATCCTGTGCGGGGCCGAATTCCCCGAACATGCGGCGGCATGCAGGGATATCGGCTTTGTGGTCGGCATTGGCGCCGGACTGGGCGAGGATTACGAAACCCTTGTGGCCGATCATCTGGGCCAGCGCCCGGCGCAGGCCGAGGTCAACCGCGACGATCCTTGCTGGTTCTTCTTTACCTCGGGCACCACGGGACGCCCCAAGGCGGCAGTGCTGACCCATGGCCAGATGGCCTTTGTCGTCACCAACCACCTGTGCGACCTGATGCCGGGCACCGGCCCGCAGGATGCCTCGCTCGTGGTGGCCCCCCTCAGCCATGGGGCGGGCGTCCATCAGCTGACGCAGGTGGCCCATGGGGTCAAGACGATCCTGCCCGTCGGCCCGAAATTCGACCCGCAAGAGGTCTGGAGCCTGGTCGAGACCTGGAAGGTGACCAATCTCTTCACCGTGCCGACCATCGTCAAACTGCTGGTCGAACATCCTTCGGTGCATCAGCATGACCATTCCTCGCTGCGCTACATGATCTATGCCGGCGCGCCCATGTATCGGGCCGATCAGATCCGCGCGCTGGAAACCCTTGGCCCCAAGCTGGTGCAATATTTCGGCCTTGGTGAGGTCACCGGCAATATCACCGTGCTGCCCCCTGCCCATCACTCGGCCGATGATGACAGCATGCGCATCGGAACCTGCGGCTTTGCCCGCACGGGGATGCAGGTGCAGATTCAGGATGCCAATGGTCACGAGGTCGCACAGGGCGAGACCGGAGAGATCGCGGTGATCGGGCCTGCCGTCTTTGCGGGCTATTTCGACAACCCCGAGGCCAATGCCAAAAGCTTTCGCAATGGCTGGTTCCTGACCGGCGATCTGGGACATATGGATGCCGAAGGCTTCGTCTATCTGACGGGGCGATCCTCGGACATGTATATTTCGGGCGGCTCGAACATCTACCCCCGCGAGATCGAGGAAAAGATCCTGCTGCATCCCGACATATCCGAGGTCGCGGTTCTGGGCATGCCCGATCCGGTCTGGGGCGAAATCGGCGTCGCGGTCTGCGTCGCGCGCAGCGCGGGCGTGACAGCCGAAGCGTTGCTGGACTGGCTGGCCCCCAAGGTCGCCCGCTACAAGATGCCCCGCCATGTGGTGTTCTGGGACGAAATGCCCAAAAGCGCCTATGGCAAGATCACCAAGAAGATGATCCGCGAAGAGCTTCTGGCGCGGGGCGACCTGCCCCGACCCGAAACGAAGACGCCCGAGAAGAGCGCTGCCCAATGACGGCGCGGCGGGTTCTGACCCATCCCGGTCCGCGCAACCCCGCGCGTTTCACGGCCTTGCCCTGCCGCGCCCGGCCCGTGGAACTGCAACTGCAAGCGGGAATACCCGTCGAACAGGCGGTGGTGCAGGCCTTTTCACAGGCTGGCTTCAGCGCGGGTTATCTGCGGCTGGCGGATGCAAGTTTCACGCGGCTGTCCTATGTCATCCCCGGCCCCGCCCCCGGTGACGGCCGGGCGGCATGGTACAGCGCGACCCATGTGATCGAGGATGCGGTTCTGGCCGAGGCCGGGCTGCATCTGGGCCGCAAGAATGGCGCACCCTTCCTGCATTGCCACGGGCTGTGGTCAGACGTCGGGGGGCCGCTGCGCATGGGGCATCTGCTGACCGGCGATTCGATACTGGCGCGTGATCTGCATGTCAGCGGCTGGGGTCTGTCAGGTGCCACGCTGGAGGTGCAGCCCGATCCCGAAACCGGTTTCGAGCTGTTCACGCCAACCGCCACCACGTCCAGCCGGACAGGGCAGCCTGCCCTGCTGTGCAGGCTGCGTCCCAATGAGGACCCGCATGCCCTGCTTCCGCAGGCCGGGGCAACGCTCGGCAAGGCGCGGATCGAAGGGCTGGGCAGCCTGATCAATACATCTTTCACGGATGGCACGCAGGACAGCTATGCCACCGAGGTCCTGTTGCGCAGCGGGCGACTGGACCGCGATGGCGTGACGATCGAGGCTGCCTCGGTCGGACTGGACGGTGAACCGATGAGCGGCATTCTGCACCCTCATGACAACCGCATCTGCATCACCGCCGAGGTGCTGCTGATCGCTGAACCTTGAACAGGGCGGTGACGCTGCCCCTGGTGGCGCGTCACCTCTGCCCAGCAGCCATTGTGGCAGCCCGGGCCGCATGGAAAGATCCGCCCACATGGACAGGACCATGGGCGGTCAGCCCCTTCCTCAGCCTGCCCCGGATTGACCCCATATGCCTGCCATGGGTCTGGTGCCGCCAGTTGCTGACATGAATTTCCTCATGTAATCCAGCGGACAAGACATCAGGAAACAGACCTCAGCCAGTTCGAAGATATGGTGCCATAGCTTGCATCTATGCACGTCACGCCAGGAGACACATGAAATGCACTTGATACTTCATATGGGACCCTCGAAGACCGGCTCCTCGGCCATTCAGGTTGCACTTCATCAGAACAAGGATGTTCTGAGCCAGCATGGCATACATATGACCAAGACAAGTGGTCACGACCTTTGTTTCAGATACAGATATTCCAAGAAACTGCCGCCCAAGATGGAGCGCAGGTTCGGATCCCTGGAACAGATGGTTTCCAGGGCAGAGGAAGAATGGCAGAAATTCGAAGCCGAAGTTCATGAAAACAAATATGAGACGGTCATCGTCTCCAGCGAAGACATTCCCTCGGCGAAACTGCGTGACGATCTTGTTCGGCGCCTTCAAAAGAGCTTCGACAAGATAACCGGAATTCTGTATTTCCGAGATCCGGTTGACCTCTACATTTCAGAATTGAACCAACGCATCCGGCACGGGTTGCGCTTTCGTCATGCGCCGACCCCGGTTCAATACAAGTACAGGCATCTTGAATTTGCCGAGTGGTTCACATCCCTTGCAGGCCGCGATGCACTGGTGACCCGGAACTTTGACAGAGCAAACCTGAAAGACGAAAATGTTGTCTCGGATTTCTTTGACATCATCGAGAAAACATGTCGCGTCAATATCGACTTCAAGATCCCATCCGCACCGGTCAATCCCAGCCTGACGGGTGCCGCGACCACATGGATGTTCTCTTTCAATGAAATTCTCGACCGTCGGATCAAGAGGATCAACAAGGACATTCTTGATCGACGTTCCGATGTCATCAAGAAGTTGCGCCATTCGGAAACCGTAAGCAAACATGAAAAACTGCGGCTTACGGATCCGGAACTGCAAGCCGTCATTCGCCAGAACGCGGCAGCAGACATGAAGATCATCAACGAGAAATATCTGCAGGGACAGGTTCCCCTGAATATCGGCAACCACCAACCCGTCGAGCTTACCCAGGAACAGGCGCGTGACCGGATGCGGGAATGGCTGCTGGGATACATGACGCCGGAAGCCGTATCGGATGTCACCAGAGAGCTTCTGAGCTGACGGGTCGTATCGGATCGCACCGGAAGTCCTCGCGAGATCCGCAAGGATCGCTGGCGGGGGCATGTCCTGGCCAGATTGTTTGATCCCGGCAGCACTGTCGCATAGCTTGCCTGCATGTCGTCACGGATCACCGCCTTTCCCCTTCGCCCTTCCCGCGTCCATGAAGCCTGCGGGCCATTGGCTGCAGGTCTGGCCGCGGCCTCGGCGGCAAATGCCGGGGCGGCGCTCTGGCTGCGCGAAGGCTGGAGGCCAGAGATGATCAGCCCGCTGGGGCTGAACAACTATCTCGATCCGGCACGGGTTCTTTCGGTCAGGACAAGGGATCAGATCGAGACACTGGCCGCGGCCGAGGAAGCGCTGCGCGCCGGGGTCGTTCCGCTTGTCGTCATGGAACTGACCCAGCCGATTGGCCTGACCGCCGGGCGCAGATTGCAACTGGCCGCCCGGGCCGGGCAAAGCACGGGATTATGCCTGATCCCCGAAGGCATGGGCAGTCACGCGGCAGAAACGCGCTGGCGCTGCACCCCGATCCCCGACCCCGAGAACCCACCCGAGGACTCGACTCTGCAATCATGGGAGCTTATCAAGAACAAATCAGGAACATCAGGTCTGTGGCATGTGCGCTGGAGTCTCTCGACGCGTCATCTCATTGTGGTTTCCCCGGCTCGCAAGTGACCGGGTCTTGCGACATGGCGCGATCACCGGCCCCTTCGCGCTGACCCTGACGGAACAGAACGTCAACCGGATTTATTGCCTGAACACAAGCGCCGAGCGTCAGGGCCTGCATCGCGGCATGGCCTTTTCCGATGCCCGTGCCTTTTGCCCTGACCTGCAAAGCCGCCCCGCCCAGCCAGAGATGGATCAGCAGTTCCTGGCCGGATTGCGCCGTTGGGCGACGCGCTATTCCCCCTGGGTCGGCATCGAGGGCGATGACGGGCTGGTGCTGGACATCACCGGCGCGGCGCATCTGTTCGGCGGCGAGACCATGATGCTGACCGATCTGCGCCAACGCCTTGACGGAATGGGGCTGAACGTGCAGATCGGACTTGGCGACACGCGCGGCGCGGCCTGGGCGCTGGCCCATTTCGCCGAAGGTGTCGCGCCTGCAGGCGAGATGCTGGCCTCGCTTGGCCCGCTGCCGGTGGCGGCGCTGCGATTGGATGCCGATACCGTCACGGCGCTGAAACGCATGGGGTTGCGCAGCATCGGACAGCTTGCCAAGGCCCCGCGCGCCCCGCTTGCCCGGCGCTTCGGCTCCGGCTTGCTGATGCGACTGGATCAGGCCCTGGGGCAGCAACCCGAACAGATTTCTCCGCAACAGGAACCGCCACATTACGGCGTGCAACTGAACCTGCCTGAACCGATCGGGCTGGAGGCCGATGTAATGGCTGGCACCGCGCGCTTGCTGGAACGGCTGTGTCGCAAGCTGGAAGACCGGCAAACCGGCGCACGGATGCTGAAGCTGACCCTGCGCCGGGTCGATCAGCAGGCCCGGAATGTCGAGCTGCGCCTTGCCCGCCCGATGCGCGACCCGGCGCTGATCCTGTCGCTTTTCGCGCGCAACATCGGCAAGGTGGACGCCGGTTTCGGCATTGATCACATGCGGCTGGAAGCCACACAGGTCGAGCCCCTTCGCCCCGAGCAGGTCAGCCACAGCCATTCGGATCGCGAAGTCGGGCTGGACGATCTGATCACCCGGATCGGCACGCGGGTCGGGCTGGAAAACATCCAGCGTTTCCTGCCCGCCGACAGCCATATTCCCGAACGCAGCTTCATGATCGTCCCCGCCGCCAGTTCCCGGGCCGAAAGCTTTTCGGCAGGGTCACGCCCGCGCCCGCTGATCATGTTCCCGCCCGAACCGATCAGCGCCTCGGGTCCGCGCCCGCCACAGCAATTCCGCTGGCGGCGGATGCGCCTGACCACCCTGTCCGCGACCGGCCCTGAACGGATCGCGCCGGAATGGTGGCTTGATGATGAAAACTGGCAACGCGGCTTTCGCGATTACTGGTGCGTGCAGACCGAACAGGGGCGCCGTCTGTGGTTGTTTCACACGCCGCAGAATCCCGGCTGGTTCGTTCAGGGGGAATTCGCATGAGCACCCGATCCCCGGCGGCGGCCGCCCCCCAGCCCTATGCCGAGCTTTGCGTGACCAGCAATTTCACCTTTCTGACCGGGGCCTCGCATCCCGAAGAACTGGTAACCCGCGCGGCCGAACTGGGCCTGACAGCGATTGCGATCACCGACCGGAACTCTCTGGCCGGTGTGGTGCGGGCCTATTCCGCATTGCAGATACTGGAACGCAATGCGCAAGACATTGGGTCTCCCGGCCTCGCCACCTTGCCCCGCCTGATCACCGGCTGTCGTCTGGTGCTGCGCGACAGCACCGTGGACTGGCTGGCCCTGCCCACCGATCTGGCCGCCTATCAACGGCTGTCCCGCCTGTTGACCCTTGGCAAAAGACGCGCTGAAAAAGGCGACTGCCATCTGGATCTGGCGGATCTTCTGACCGGTTGCAGGGGCATGATCCTGATCGCCCTGCCACAGGGCGCGCCCGACAATGCCCTGCCCGACCTGATGCAGGTGCAGCGCAGCTTTCCCGGCCATGTCTTTCTGGGCGCCGCCCCGCGTTATGACGGCTCGGACCAGATGTATCTCAATGCCTGCGCCCGGCTGGCCCTGCGCTGTTCGACCCCGATGGTTGCGGTGGGGGATGTGCTGATGCATCGCGCCTGTCGCCGCCCGCTGGCCGATGTGCTGACCTGCCTGCGCGAAGGCTGCACCATTGACCAGATCGGCACCCGCGCCCTGCCCAATGCCGAAAGGCGGCTGAAATCGGGGACTGACATGGCCCGGATCTTTCGCAACCATCCCGCCGCCCTGCGCCGGACCGTGGAAATCGCCAATCGCTGCGCCTTCAGCCTGTCCGAACTCAGCTATCAATATCCGGACGAGATCGTTCAGGGCGATGAAACTCCGATGGCGCGGCTGACGCGACTGGCCCATGAGGGCCTGCGCCGCCGCTATCCGCAGGGCGCGCCACAGCGGGCCTGCAAGCTGATGGAAAAGGAACTGGCCGTCGTGGCCGAACTGGATTTCCCGGCCTATTTCCTGACCGTCCATGACATTGTTCAATATGCACGCAGTCAGGGCATTCTCTGCCAGGGGCGCGGATCAGCGGCCAATTCCATCCTGTGCTACCTGCTGGGCATCACCGATGTCTCTCCTGATCTGATCGGCATGGTGTTCGAGCGCTTCATCTCGCGCCACCGCGGCGAACCGCCCGATATCGATGTCGATTTCGAACATGAACGGCGCGAAGAGGTCATCCAGTGGATCTATCACAGATACGGTCGCGAGCGCGCGGGCCTGTGTGCCACGGTGATCCATTTCCGGTCCCGCGCCGCGATCCGCGAGGTCGGCAAGGTGATGGGGCTCAGCCAGGACGTGACCGCCGGCCTGTCCGGCCAGATCTGGGGATCTTCCGGCAAGGGACCGGATTTGGACCGCGTTCGCGAGTTGGGCCTTGATCCCAATGACCGCCGCCTCGCCCTGACCCTGCGCCTGATCGGCGAGCTGATCGGCTTTCCACGTCACCTGTCTCAGCATGTCGGCGGTTTCGTCATCACCAAGGGCCGGCTGGACGAGCTGTGCCCCATCGAGAATGCCGCAATGGACGACCGCACCCTTATTGAATGGAACAAGGACGACATCGACACCCTGGGCATTCTCAAGGTCGACATTCTGGGGCTGGGAATGCTGACCTGTATCCGCAAGGCCTTTGACCTGCTGAAGCGGCATGAACAGACCGCGCTGACCCTTGCCACCGTCCCCGCCGAGGACGCACAGACCTATCGGATGCTGCAACGCGCCGATGCGGTTGGCGTCTTTCAGGTCGAAAGCCGGGCACAGATGAATTTCCTGCCCCGCATGAAGCCGCGCGAATTCTATGATCTGGTGATCGAGGTCGCCATCGTCCGGCCCGGCCCGATTCAGGGCGGCATGGTCCAGCCCTATATCCGCCGCCGGCAAGGGCTGGAAAAGCCCGAACCCTTCGGGGCCGAACTGGAAGAGGTCACCCGCCGCACCCTTGGCGTGCCGCTGTTTCAGGAACAGGCCATGCAGATCGCCGTGGTCGGGGCCGGTTACAGCGCCGAAGAGGCCGACCAGCTGCGCCGCGCATTGGCCTCGTTCCGGCGTATGGGCACCATTGGCGAACATCGCGACAAATTCATCAATGGCATGTTGGCGCGCGGCTATTCCCCCGACATCGCCAAGCGCTGCTTTTCCCAGATCGAGGGTTTTGCCGATTACGGCTTTCCCGAAAGCCATGCCGCCGCCTTTGCCCTTCTGGTCTATGTCTCGGCATGGCTGAAATGCCATCATCCGGCGGTCTTTGCCTGCGCGCTGCTGAACTCGCAGCCGATGGGGTTTTACGCGCCCGCACAGATCGTGCGCGATGCCCGCGAACATCAGGTGGAAATCCGCCCGATCTGCGTGAACGCCAGCCTTTGGGACAACAGCCTTGAACGGCGCGCCGACGGGCAACTGGCGCTGCGACTGGGATTTCGCCAGATCAGGGGCTTCCGGCAGGATGATGCAGAATGGATCGTCGCTGCGCGGGGCAATGGCTACCCCGATCCGCAATCCCTCTGGCTGCGGGCCGGTGTCGCGCCCGCCGTGCTGGAACGGTTGGCCGAGGCGGATGCCTTTTCAGGCATGGGGCTGACGCGGCGCAACGCGCTGTGGCAGGTGCGCGCCATCAAGGGGCAGAACCCCCTGCCGCTGTTCAACGACCCGCTGGATGGCGAGGTGATCCACGAACCCGCCATCACCCTGCCCGGCATGCATCTGGGCGAGGAAGTCGTCGAGGATTACATCGCCACCCGCCTGACCCTGCGCGCCCATCCGATGGAATTGCTGCGCCCGTCCCTGCCCGGCCTGACCCCGCATGACAAGCTGGCCGAGGCACCGCAGACACAGACCACGGTCTGCGGGCTGGTCATCACCCGCCAACGCCCCGGCACGGCCTCGGGCGTGATCTTCCTGACGCTGGAGGATGAAACCGGCGTATCCAACATCATTGTCTGGAACGCGGTCTTTCAGCGATTTCGCCGCGCCGTCATGGGCGGGCGGCTGCTGAAGGTCACCGGGATGTTGCAGCGCGAAGGCCCCGTCGTGCATCTGATCGCGCAGAAGATCGAGGATGTCTCGCATTGTCTCAGCGATCTGGGCCATCCGCTGGGGGAAGAGCTGGGCACGACCACTCCGCAAAGCGACAGCGTGCCGCGCCGCTTTGCCCGATCACGCGCCACACATCCGCGCGAACAGGCAAAGCGGCTTTTTCCCAGCCGTGATTTCCACTGACCCGAAGAATCAGAACGAGGTGGTCACGCTAAGCCATAGCGAACGCCCGGTCTGATAGGCATTGTTGTCGGCGACAGAGACCTCGGCATCAAGGACATTGTAGATCGCGGCCTCCAGTCTTGCCCGCTCATTGATCTCATAGGACAGGCCCAGATCGACGGTGGTGTAGTTGTCATACTTATAGGCGATCACATCACCATCGTCGTCATAGGCATAGGGGGTGCCATTGCTTCCGATCCGGGCACCGGCATTGATTTCGGACCCGTGATATGTTGCGCTTGTCCATGCATTCAGACCGGCCACCGGAGTCATCCAGTCAAGCTTCAGATTCGCGGCATGTTCGGGCGTGCGCGCCAGCGGCAACCCCTTGTAGGTGCCGCTGTTCTGTTCGGAATCGGTCAGCGTATAGTTTCCGGTCAGGCGCAGCGTGGGCGACAGGTCGACACTGGCGGTCAGCTCCACCCCCTGAATGGTTGCATCCTGAACATTGATGTATTCCCAACGATTATAGGTCGTCCCGCCGACATCGATCGTTTCGCCGGTCTTGTAATTCTCGATCTTGTCCTTGAAATCGGTACGATACAGCGTCGCGCCCAACTCATATCCCGGGCGTTCCAACAGGGCCGACAATTCATAGCTGGTGCTGGTCTCGGGATCCAGATCGGGGTTCGACACGATGACGCCCGCACCGCGCTCGGTGGTGTAGTAATAGTCATCCACCGCCTGGCGCAGCGACGGCGTGCGATAGCCCGTCGACACACCGCCCTTGATCGTCAGCCCGCCGAGATTGCTCCAGACCCCATAGATGCGCGGCGTGACCTTGCCGCCATAGCCATCATTGTCGGTATAGCGCAAACCGCCGGTCACGGCGAATTGCGGGGTGATCTGCCATTCATCCTCGGCAAAGACCGACCATTCATCGGAGCTGAAGGTCTGGACATCGGTCGTTCCCGTGCCGGGGTTCTGGTCCTTCAACTCGGAGCGCCGCAACTGGAAGCCGCTGACGACAGTATGACTGCCCGCCATCTCGAAGGGCAGCGTGACCTTGCCGTCAACCACCGTATTGGTGATCTCGGGCGAACGCTCATCCTTGACGAAATATCCCAGATCATAATTGTAGGTGGTGCGCTGGCCACGTTCGCGCAGCAGGCTCAGCTCGGTCGTGGCATCGCCCCAATAGCCGACATACCCCAGCGACAGATGTTCGCGCTCATTGTCGACCCGCTCGGGATCATCCCCCTCATCCAGTGACATGCCGGGATTGCTGTATTGCTCCAGCTCGGTATAGCCATATTCCAGATTCAGTTCCTGATCCGGCGTCACCATCCAGGTCAGGCGTCCGCTCAGGTCGATGTCATCTTCCTCGCTGGGACCGTCCAGCTGTTCGGCCTCGTCCCGCCACATGCGGCGGCCCCACAGTTGCAGGCCCAGCCGGTCATCGACGATGGGGCCGCTGAGATAGAAGGACAGCTGCTTGTTGCCGGAATCCGTGGAATGTTCGGGAATGACTGTTTCCGCCGTGACCGAGCCGGTCCATTCGGGTGAAACCTTGCGGGTGATGATATTGACCACCCCACCCATGGCGTCAGAGCCATAGAGCGACGACATCGGCCCGCGCACGACCTCGATACGCTCGATCGCGGCAACGGGCGGAATGAAGCTTTGCTCGAAGCCCGAGGAACCGTTCGGCCGGCTGTCGCGCGTTCCCTGCCGTTTTCCGTCCACAAGGATCAGCGTGTATTCGCCCGGCAGACCACGGATGAAGATATCCTCGTTGTCGGCTGCCCCGGTGGTGACGACGCCCTGAACATCGCTCAGTGCATCCGACAGGCTGGTGACATTGCGCTCTTCCAGCTGCTGGCGCGTGATCACCGAGACCGAGGCCGGCGCGTCTGCGACATTCTGTTCGAAACCGCCAGCGGTCACCACGATGGGGCTCAGCGTGGTCGTCCCGGCCAAATCGACATCCTGCGCGACGGCATGGCTGGTGAAGACGATAGAAAGGACTGATCCCAGAGCGGTTGATGCCCCGAGGTGACCCGAAACGCGATAGGTCATGGATGGCTCCTGTTTAACCCATATGTTGAAGGAATTCGCCTGGCAGGATGCAGGGCACCCATCGCTGGAAGGAAAAGGGCTGGCCCTCAGCCGAACATATCGACCATGGGCCGCCCGCACTGCTGAACGACCTGAAGCTTCATGTCGTAGAGATCGTCCAGAATTTCGGTCCGGATCACCGCCTCGGGAGGGCCATCGGCCACGATCCGACCATCGCGCATGGCAATGATCCTGTCGCTGTGACGTGCCGCGAAATTCAGGTCATGCAGCACGACGACAACGGTCTTGTCATGTTCCTCGACGGCGCGACGCAGCAGATGCATCACGCCAACCGCATGGCGGATGTCCAGACTGTTCAGCGGTTCGTCGAACAGCGCGTAACCGGTGTTCTGGGCCAGAACCATGGCGATAAAGGCGCGCTGGCGCTGGCCGCCCGACAGTTCATCCAGAAAGCTGTGCTGTTGAGGCTCCAGCCCGACCAGCGCGATGGCATGGTCCATGTGGCGCTGGTCGTGGTCGGTCAGCCGCCCCTTCGAATAGGGATAGCGCCCGAAGCCGACCAGATCCCTGACCGTCAGCCGCGCGTTGATCGTGTTGTCCTGACGCAGAAAGGCCAGCCGCCGCGCGAAACTGTCGCGCTTGACCCTGACGATATCCTGCCCGTCCAGCACCACCTGCCCCTGCGTCGGGCTTTGCAGCCCGGCGATCATGCCCAACAGGCTGGATTTTCCCGCACCATTGGGTCCAATGATCGAGGTCAGGCCACCTTCGGGCAGAGTCAGCGCATCGACATCGACCACGGTGTGGTCACCATAGCACTGGCGCAGGGTTCTCAACTCTATCATCGGGTCCGCTCGATCAGCAAAAGGATGAACAACAGGCCGCCAAGGAATTCGACAACCATTCCAACCGAACCATCAAAGCCCAGCACGCGCTCCAGCACGACCTGCCCGCCCACCAGCAGCAAAGCGCCCAGCAGCCCCGCAATCAGGATCGTCTGGCGCAGCGGCGCCCCCGGCAGCAGCCGATAGGTCACATGGGCGATCAACAGGCCGAAGAAAGTGATCGGACCCACCAGTGCGGTCGAAGCTGCGACCAGCACCGTGACCATGGCAAAGACCTCCAGCGACAGGCGCCGATGGGGCAGCCCGACGGACAGCGCCCCGCCACGCCCCAGAACCATCACGTCAATCGCGGGCAGCCGCCAGAAGGCCCACAGCGTCGTCAGCCCGATACAGGTCGCGGCCATATTGCGCACCTCGGGCTGGACCCCGCTGAAGCTGGCAAAGATGCGCCCCTGCAGCACTAGAAATTCGCCGGGATCAATCAGGCGCTGCAACAGCCCCGAGATGGATCGAAACAGCACGCCCAGCACGATGCCCACCAGCAGCAACAGCTCAAGACTGTTGGCAACCCGACGAAACAGCAGCCCGTAAAGGGTCATCGCGAAAGCCACCATGATGGCCAGTTCGGCCAGAAAGACGCCCTGTTCGGGCCACAGGCCGATCCGCGCCGAGCCGATGAAAAAGATCAGAAAGGTCTGGATCAGCACGAACAGCGCATCGAACCCCATGATCGATGGTGTCAGGATCCGGTTGTCGGAAATGGCGTGAAACAGGATGGTCGACAGTGGCACCGCCCATGCCACCAGAAAAACGGTCACCAGCTTTTCGCCGCGATAGGACAGGATGAAGGACCAGTTTCCCGTCGCCCCCAGGGTCATGAAGGCAGCCACCAGGGCCAGCAACAGCAACATCAAGCTGCCCCCGGCAAGGCGGCTGCGATATCGACGTGTCTCGGGCGTCATGTCCCATCCCTTCTCAACAGCAGGAACAGGAACACCGCAGCACCCAGAACGCCCATCGTGGCGCCGATGGGCAATTCATAGGGGTAGAATACCAACCGCCCCAGAAGGTCGCAGACCAGCGTCACCGAGGCGCCCAGCCATGCCACCATCGGCAGGGCATTGCGCAGATTGTCTCCAACCCGGCGCGACACCAGATTGGGCACGATCAGGCCCAGAAACGGAATGAAGCCGACGGTGACCACGATGCTGCCCGCGGTAATCGCAACGATAGAGACGCCAAGGGCCAGAACCATGCGCGGGTTCAGCCCGACCGAGCGGGCGACATCATCGCCCAGTCCTGCAAGGGTAAAGCGGTCGGCACCGAACCATGCCAGCGCGGTCGCGGCGGCAGCGAGATACAACAGCTCGTATCGTCCGGCCAGAACGACGGAAAAATCGGCGGTGGTCCATGCGGCCAGGGCCTGTATCAGCCCGGTTTGCCAGGCAATCAGATACGACAGGGCACCAATGACACCGCCATAGGCGATCCCCAGCAAGGGCGGCATCAGGGCGCTGCGACGTGGCATGGTCCGCAGGATCAGCAGGAACAGCAATGTCCCGAGCCAGGAAAACAGCGCCGCCAGCGCCATCCGCGCCAGAGGCGAGGCATCGGGAATGAAGATCACCCCCAGCAACAGCCCCAGGCAGGCCGAATCCACCGTGCCCATGGTCGAAGGCTCGACAAAGCGGTTCTGGACAAGGCGTTGCATGATCAGCCCGGTGATGGCAGAGGCGGTTCCCGCAAGGATCAGCGCAATCGTGCGCGGCATGCGGCTGACCCAAAGAAGCTCGACAGACCTGGGGTCATCCAGCAGAGCCCGCAGGCCGATGCCGCTGCTGCCCACAAGCAGGCTTGCCAATGCCAGCAGCGCCAGAACGGCCACGGCCAGAACGGGCCGTCCACAGACCGCAAATCCGCCGCGCGGTTTGCCCATGTCGGTCCAGACCGCCATCGGATCCTACTTCGCCAATGCACCCGAAATGGTCGCCACGCTGTTTTCAACGGGCGTGATGCTGGCACCGACAACATACCAGTCAATGGGGTCCAGATAGACGATATGCCCCGCCTTTGCGGCCTTGGTGTCATTGACCAGCGGATTGTCCAGCAACTGCGCGGCAGGCTGGCCGTCACGCCCGATGGCCGCGTCGCGGTCGATCACGAAAATCCAGTCCGGGTCGGTGGAACGGATGAATTCATTGGAAATCGGCTGGCCGTGATTGCCCGAATCGACTTCGGCAATGGCAGGTTCAAAGCCGAAATCGCCATACAGCACCGAAAAGCGCCCCTTCGCGCCATGGGTGCTCATCCGTCCGCCCGTGGTCAGGATCGTCAGCGCGGTCCCCGCCTCGGCAGCCATGTCATGCATGGCCGTGACCTTGGCATCCAGTTCCTTCAGCGCCGTTCTGGCCACCTCTTCGCGACCATAGATCGCGCCAATCGTTTCGGTATTGCGATGGATGCTGCCGACGAAATCCGTCGTATCCGTAGTCAGGTCGATGGTCGGTGCAAGGCCGGACAGTTCGTCATATTTTGCCTGAGAGCGCCCGGCCACGATGATCAGGTCGGGATCAAGCGCTGCAATGGTCTCGATGTCCGGTTCGAAGAATGTGCCGACCTCGGTATAGGGCGTCCCGGCGTATTCCGACAGGTAGTCAGGCTTGACGCCATTGGGCACCCCGACCACATCGCCGCCGATGACCTTGATCGTGTCCAGCACGCCAAGATCCAGCGTCACGACCCGCTGGGGACCAGATTCGACCTCGACCGGGCCGCGCGCGGTATCCACGGTCACTGTCTGCGCGTGAAGCGCCGTGGTCCCAAGGAAAAAGCAAAGGGCACTGAGAATCTGACGCATGGGGTGGTCCTGTCAATCTGTGATCCGGCAATGCGGCCATGCGAGAATACTGATCGCGGCATCACATATCCGAGTATTTTCGTTGATTATTAAAGAACCACGTAATTGGCAACCATTGTTACGGCCAATTTCTTGCGGAACAGTTCTCGCATGGCCCTGCGCGTGCTGGCCGTATCTGGCCAGCCGCCGAAGAAACAGGATCACGCCGTCACCGAAATGGGGACGCCAGCCCGGATGCAGCGGCAAGAATTTTCCGCCCGGCAGATCGACGCCATTCCGTCTTACCAAGACGAAAACGGACCGCAGCCCTGCTGTGCAATCAAGATCCGCAGGCCTGCGATCGGCATGTTCAACGAAATGAAATGAATTGGTGCACCCGAGAGGATTCGAACCTCTGGCCTCTGCCTTCGGAGGGCAGCGCTCTATCCAGCTGAGCTACGGGTGCCTGCGGCCTGAATAACCGCGTCGCGCGGACTGTGCAATGCCCAATTCATACCTTTCGGACCGATGAAAATCCCGCCATCGCGGCATAGCCCTTGACCAGCGCCTCGCGTTCGTGACGCGGCAGAACGGCGTCGATATCCTCGAACCCGGCGGGCGCAAGTTTCTCGACCGCGTCGATGACGCCTTCCGGTCCGCCGACACGATTCTGCGCGACGACTTCGGCGGTCTTGGAACGGCGCTCCTTCTCATAGGCCCACAACCCGGCGCGCGGGTGCGGCTGGGATTTCAGCGCATCGGCGAGGCATTGCGCGTCCAGCACTGCCTGGCTGGCACCATTCGAACCCACCGGATACATCGGATGCGCCGCATCGCCCAGCAGCGTCACCCGACCAAAGGTCCAGCGCGGCAGCGGGTCGCGATCAGCCATCGGATACTCGAAAATGTCTTTCGTCGCGCGCACCAGCGCCTCGATGTCATAGTCCGGAATGGCGAATCGGCGCGCGAAGGGAAGAACCGTGGCATGCCCGACCCTGCGGGACCAATTGTCCGGCGGGGGCGGGCTGACAGCGGGATCCTTGGTGCGCACGTTGACCACCCAGTTCATCAACTGCCGTCCGTCGGCTTCGGGCGGCGCGATAGGATAGAGCACCAGCTTGGCGGCGAAGCCGCCGCCAATGGCCATTTCCGTGCCCCGCTTCCATTGCGGTGCCAGCGTTGCCCCGCGCCACATCGACACGCCATTCCAGGAAGGCGGACCTTCATTGCGATAGAACTGCTTGCGACCGGCCGAATGGATGCCATCGGCGCAGATCAGCACATCACCGCGCGCGATCTCGGCCGGGCCACCCTCGCTCGCGTCAAGGAATTGCGCTGTGACACCCGCCTCGTCCTGCACGAATCCCGCAAGACGGCGCCCGCAGCGAATGGAATCCGGCCCCAGCCGCGCCAACACCGCATCATGCAATGTCTTTTGCAGCCGTCCCCGGTGAATCGAGAATTGCGGAACCTCATGGCCCGCGCCAAGGCCGCGCGGCTCATCCCAGACCAGTTGTCCGTTGCGGGTGTAGTAATACAGATGAGAGGTCCGCACCGCGATCCGGTCCAGTTCCTCCAGCAGGCCAAGCGATTCAAAGCGGGCGATGGCATGGGGCAGAATATTGATCCCCACGCCCACCTCGCGCACCTGGCTGGCCGATTCCCATATCTGGCAGGGAATCCCCCGCGCATGCAGCATCAGCGCCGTGGTCAGCCCGCCGATTCCGGCCCCTGCAATCAGAACCCGCATCAGTTCTGATCCTCTGGCGGCAGAAAATCGACCTCATGCGCGGCTGAAACCGTGACGACATCGGCCGGATTGGGATTTGGGCCCAGATTGTGCAGCGCCCAGAACAGATCGAACAACCGCCGCGAGGGGGACACCCAGAACAGGCATTTGATGTCATGGTCCTGCTTGTTGAAAATGCCATGCGCCTTGCCCATCGGCAGCCGCACCAGATCACCCGGCTCGGCGCGCATCTCCTCTCCGTCCAGCCACAGGTCGAAACAGCCGTCCAGAATATACAGGAACTCGTCCTGCGTGGGGTGGATATGGGGCGGAACAAAGGTGCCCCTAGGCAAGGTCGCATGCCAGGACAACGAGTTCACGGAATGCTGCTTGGGCACATAGACCTGCCCCAGGATATTCCAGCTGATGCCATCCAGCGATTCGGTCGCGCGGGTAATCCCTGCGGGCATGGTCATGGCGTCACTCCTTCAGACGTTCAGAAAGCGTTCTTTGATTTCGGGTGTATTGCGCAGCGCGTCATTGTCGCCGCTCCAGACAACGCGCCCCTTTTCGATGACCACGTGGCGGTCTGCGAAACGGGTCAGCGCATCGACATTCTTGTCGATGATCAGGATCGATTCCCCCGCGTCCTTCAGCCGCGTCAGGCAGGCCCAGATCTCGTCGCGGATCAGCGGAGCAAGTCCCTCGGTCGCCTCGTCCAGCACCACCAGACGCGGATTGGTCATCAGCGCACGACCGATTGCCAGCATCTGCTGCTCGCCGCCCGAAAGCTGATTGCCCATATGGGTCATGCGTTCGCCAAGGCGGGGAAACAGTTCCAGCACATCCGCCAGCCCCCAGCGCCCCGGACGCGCCGTGGCAACAAGGTTTTCGCGCACATTCAGGGTCGGGAAAACCTGACGACCTTCCGGCACCAACCCCATGCCCGCGCGCGCGATATGATGGGGCGGCGCATTGGTCATGTCCTGTCCGGCGATGACCACCTTGCCCGCGCGCGCAGGCAACAGACCGAATATCGTGGAAATCGTGGTGGTCTTGCCCATGCCATTGCGGCCAAGCAGGGTCACCACCTCGCCATCGGCGACCTGAAACCCGATGTCATGCAGGACCTGGCTTTCGCCATATGCGGCCCGCAGCCCCTCAACTTGCAGCATCGGTGCCCTCTTCGCTTTCTTCGCCCAGATAGGCTTCGCGCACCCTGGGATCGGCGCGGATCTGATCGGGCGTTCCGGTGGCGATGATGCGCCCATAGACCAGCACGCTGACGCGATCCGCCAGCGAAAAGACCGCATTCATGTCATGCTCGATCAGAACCAGCGTCAGTTCCTGGCGCAGGCTTTTCATCACATCGACCAGCCGGTCCGCCTCTTGCCCGCTGGTTCCCGCCAGCGGCTCATCCAGCAACAGCAGCCGGGGTTGGGTGGCCAGCGCAATGGCCAGTTCCAGCTGTCGCTTTTCACCATGCGACAGGCTGCCGGCGCGGAAAAATGCGCGATCGGCCAGACCGACCCGTCTCAGCGCCGCCAGCGCGGCGTCATTCAGCGGCTGTTCCTCGGCAACCGGACTGAAAAAGCGGAAACTGCTGCCCATGCGCGCCTGAGCCGCCGTGGCCACGTTTTCCAGCGCCGTGAAGCCCGGCAGGATCGAGGTGATCTGGAAGCTGCGCGACATTCCGGCCCGCACCCGCCGATGCATCGGCATGCCCATCATCTCGGTCCCTGCAAAGCGCACCGAACCGCCGTCCGAATGTGCCTCGCCCGACAGCTGCGCGATCAGCGTCGATTTCCCGGCCCCGTTCGGGCCGATGATGGCGTGGATTTCGCCCTCTTCGACCTGCAGATCAAGATCATCGGTGACCTTCAGCGCGCCATAGGCCTTGCGCAGTTTTCTGACATCAAGCAGGCTCATAGGCGCCTCCGGAAAAATCCGCTGAGACCGTCGCGGGAATACAGCACCACCAGCACAAGGATCAGCCCGAACAACAGCGGCCAGTGATCGGTCAGCACCGACAGCCATTCTTCCAGCAACAGCGCGACCGTCGCCCCTGCAACCGCGCCCAGCAGGTTGCCGATGCCGCCAAAGACGACCATCACCACCAGCTCACCCGAGCGGTGCCAGTCCATGAAGGCGGGCGAGACGTAATTGGTCTGATTGGCCAGCATCACCCCTGCCACCGCGGCCATGCAGCCCGAAATGACATAGGCCGTCAGCTGATAGCGGAACGGAGAATATCCGATGGCACGCATGCGGACGGGGTTTTCCCGCGTGCCGGTCAGCACCCGCCCGAAACGCGACCGGGTGATGGCCACGGCCAGCAGATACAGCCCGACCAGCAGCACCAGCGCGGTGTAGTAAAGTCCACGGTCGTTTTCCAGCAGCGGCTGACCAAAGACGGTCGAACGTTCGTTCAGCGTCACGCCATCATCGCCGCCATAGGCCGAAAGCGAGATGAAGAAGAAATAGGCCATCTGCGCGAAGGCCAGGGTGATCATGATGAAATAGATGCCCTTGGTGCGCAGGGAAATGGCACCGGTGATCAGCGCAAACAGCCCCGCCGCCACCATCGCTGCGATCAGATGCAGGGCCAGGTCGGTGACGCCGGCGCGGCTGAGAATGGCGACGCTATAGGCGCCAATCCCCAGATAGGCTGCATGACCAAAGCTGACCATGCCGCCATAGCCAAGGATCAGGTCCAGCGCCAGCGCGGCAATCGCATAGGCCAGGATGCGCGTGGCGATCACCACCAGATAATTGTCGTCCAGCGACTCGGCGATCAGCGGCAGAATGGCGAAGGCAGCGAACAGGATCGTGGCCGCCCAGGCGCGCGTCGGGATCAGTCTCATGTCTTTGCCCCGAACAGGCCCGCCGGCCGCAATGCCAGAATGACCGCCATCAGGATATAGACCAGCATCGGTGCCAGCACCCTGCCCGCCTGCCCGGCCGCTGAAGGGTCCATCACCGCGCGCAGGATGATCGGGCCGAAGCTGCGCCCCAATGTATCGACCAGCCCGACCAGCAGTGCACCCGCAAAGGCCCCCTTGACCGAGCCGATGCCGCCGATGACGATCACCACGAAGGCAAGGATAAGCACGCTTTCGCCCATTCCCGGATCAACGGTCAGGATCGGCGCAACCATGGCCCCGGCAAAGCCAGCAAGCATGGCACCAAAGGCGAAGATGATGGTGAACAGCGATTTGATATCGACCCCAAGTGCGGCCACCATGCTGCGATTGGTCGCCCCCGCCCGCAGGCGCATGCCAATGCGTGTGCGGGTGATGATCAGCCACAGGCTCAGCGCCGTCAGCAGACCGGCGGCAATGACAACAAGCCGAAAGACAGGATAGCGCAGCGGCCCCGCCAGCGGCACCGAACCCGACAGCATTTCGGGGATATCCAGCGACAGCGGAGCCGAGCCCCAGATCATCTCGACCCCTTCGCTGATGATCATCACCAGCCCGAAGGTCGCCAGAACCTGGTCCAGATGCGGACGGTCATACAGTTTTCGAAACACAAGCAGTTCCAGGACCAGCCCCACCAGCAAGGTTGCCGGCAGGGTCAGCAACAGCCCCAGCCCATAGCTGCCGGTGACCTGGGTGAAAGTCACCGCAAGATAGGCCCCGACCATATAGATCACGCCATGGGCCAGATTGACGAAATCCATGATGCCGAAAACCAGCGTAAGGCCGGCGGCGATCAGAAACAGCAGGATGCCAAACTGCATCCCGTTCAGAAGCTGAAGCAGAAAAAGACTGGTCATGGGGATTCCCGACAGGAAAGGGGGCGAACCCGCCCCCTGTTCCGTCTTCAGTTCATGTTGCAATCAGCGACATAGTTGTCGGCGTAATCGTCAAAGATCTTCTTGACGATCGAGGTCGCAAACTGCCCGTCCTCGCGCTGGACGACCTTGGTCAGGTAGAAATCCTGAATCGGATAGTGGTTCGGACCAAAGCTGAAATCACCGCGAACCGAGGTAAAGGGCGCCTCTTCCAGCGCCGCGATCAGCATGTCCTTGTCGGCCACACCGCCCGCCTGACGGATGGCCCCGTCAATCAGATGCGCGGCGTCATAGGCCTGCATTGCATAGGTCGCGGGAACCTTGCCATATTTCTTTTCATAGGCTTCGACGAAGGCCATGCTTTCGGGAATGTCGGCATCCGGCGCCCAGTTCGATCCGGCAAAGAAGCCAAGCGCAGCATCCTGTTGCGCAGGCAGGGTCGATTCATCCACCGTGAAGGCCGAAAGGAAGGGGATCGTCTCCAGCCCCGCCTGACGGTATTGCTTGACGAGGTTCACCCCCATGCCACCGGGCATGAAGGCAAAGACGGCATCCGGCTGCATGGCGGCGATCTGCGCCAACTCGGCAGAATAATCCAGCTGCCCCAGCTGGGTGAAGATCTCTCCTGCAAGGCCGCCCTTGTAGCTGTTCTTGAACCCGGCCAGACTGTCCTTGCCCGCCTGGTAATTCGGCGCCAGCAGGAAGACATTGTCATAGCCCTGCTCGGTCGCATAGGCACCCATGACCTCATGCATCTGGTCGTTCTGATAAGAGGTTACAAAGAAGTTCCGGTTACAGTCCGCACCGGCATAATTGGATGTTCCGGCATTGGGGCTGATCAGGATCGCTCCGCTATCGGTGACCGGTTTCTGGATGGCGCCCAGAATATTGGAAAAGATCGGCCCGACGACGATATCGACCTCGTCCCGTTCAACCAGTTCGCGCGCCTTGTTGGCGGCGATATCGGGTTTCTGTTCGTCATCGACCACGATGATCTCGGTCTTCATGCCGCCGATCTCGCCGATCTGCTCGGCCGCCAGCAAGAAGCCGTCGCGCCCCATTTCACCCAGAACGGCGGCAGGGCCGGACAGGGTAAAGATCAGACCGATCTTGAGCGTATCATCGTCCTGCGCCAGCGCCGGACCGGCCAGTATCGTCGAGGCAACCAGGGCTGTCAGTAGTTTGCGCGAATGGGTCATATCCACCTTCCTGTTGGTGAAGCCACGTTTGCCGCAGCCTGTTCTGTTCGCTACCAGAGCGCACCAAGAAGGGGGTAGGTGTCAAGAATTTATTTCGGGTTTAAAATAATTTCGGTCACCCGGCACTCGGACTGCCCGGTGCCCCCGATCAGAAGTTGAGCGAGATATTCCGGGTAATCCCGATGCGAACGACCGGCTGGTTGCGATCCTGCACGATGGGCGAATCCGCCGCATCGCCGATCAGGCGGCCATATTCGAACTCACCCAGAACGGATGTCAGTTCGCTGAGCGAATAACGCATCGAGACCTTGGCCGAAGCCTTGCTGAAACCGCCCCCGGCGTCATATTCGCTGTAACGGCTGCGCGCCGCCTCTTCGGCAGAAACGCCGAAATAGGTATCGACGAACTCGGCGTTGCCATAGTCGACCTCCAGCCCCGACGAGAGACTGAGCCGGTCATTGATATCCATGTGATAGCGCATGCCGATTTCGCCCGTCACACCGCTGTGCCCGCCCAATCCGACACGCGATGTCGCATAAGAGGTCACCGGACCGCGCACGAAACTGACGCGCCCGCCGACCTCGATGGTGCGGTCGATATCGTCCAGCCCGGCAAGATCGTCTTCATCGCTGGAATCGCGTTCTCCGACATAGCCGAAGTCGGGACCAAACGAGAAACCGTCGCGCCGGATCTTGTCGCCCTCACCGAAATGGACATTGCGCAGCGGAACCCAGACGCTGGCGTCCATCTCGTCCGAGCCGGGATAGCTGGGGCCTGCCTTGACGCCCAGACCGATATCGAAAGAGAATTTTCCGTTGCCGGGGAATGCCGAATAATTCAGCTCTTCGGCGCAAACCGGAGAGGCCAGCACGGCAATGGCGGCCAGATATTTCAACATCTTTTCGAATCTTTCGCTAAGCGTCAGGGGCAATCCGAGATTATGATAACACGGCTTTGCAAAACAAGCAGCATGTCAGAACAAAGCCGCGATCTGGCAGATATGCCACGCCGCACCGTTCAGGCGTTCTGGGCGCGCTCCAGCTTTTCCAATGCCGCCATCCACAGGCTTTCGGCACGCGCCATGGCTTCGACCACCTCGGCATGTTTTCGACCCCAGCGTTCGGCACCGATGGGATCCTGATAGATCTCCGGATCGGCCAGTTTCTGGTCCAGCTTTTGCAGCATTTCGGTCAGCTTCTGCACCCGGTCCTCGGCCTTGCGCACCTCGTTGCGCAGGGTCTGAACCACATCCTTGGGCGGGCGTGCCGGTGCAGGCTTTGCCGCAGGGGCCGCCACCCGCTTTTTCGAGACATCCGTCCCGGTCAGCAAAAAGCGCCGGTAATCATCCAGATCCCCGTCATAGGGGGTCACCGCGCCGCCATCCACCAGCCACAGACGGTCGGCGACCAGTCCCAGCAGATGCATGTCGTGGCTGACCAGAACCACCGCGCCGGTATAGGCGTTCAGCGCCTCGGACAGGGCCTCGCGGCTTTCGATGTCAAGGTGGTTGGTCGGCTCGTCCAGAATCAACATATGCGGCGCGTCGATCGTTGCGATCAACAGCGACAGCCGCGCCTTCTGTCCGCCGGACAGGCGCCCGACCTGGGTTTCCGCCTGCGCTTCCATCAAGCCAAAGCCGGCCAGTCTTGCACGGGTCCGCGCGGGGGCCTCATCGGGACGAAGGCGGCGGACATGGTCGATCGGCGTTTCATTCAGCACCAGTTCGTCGACCTGATGCTGGGCAAAATAGCCGACGCGCAGCTTGCCCGAGCGGGTGATCTTGCCTTCCATTTCCTGCAGCCGGCCGGCCAGCAGCTTGGACAGGGTGGATTTGCCCTGACCATTGCGGCCCAGCAACGCGATCCTGTCATCCTGATCGATGCGCAGGTCCAGACGGCGCAGCACAGCACGATCGCCATAGCCGACGGCAACATTCTGCATCGAGACGATGGGAGGGGACAGTTCTTCTGGCTGGGCAAAGCTGAAGCGATGCAGGCGCGCCTCTTCGGGCGCGGTGATCGGCTGCATCTTCTCCAGCATCTTGACGCGGGCCTGCGCCTGACGGGCCTTGCTGGCCTTGGCACGGAACCGGTCGACAAAGCCCTGCAAATGGGCGCGCCGGTCGGCCTGTTTCTTGGCCTCGGCGGCCTGCAGGGCACGGCGTTCGGCGCGAATGCGGGTAAAGCCGTCATAGCCGCCGGTATAAAGCGTCAGCTTGCGGTTCTCGAGATGCAGGATATGCCCCACCGCCCGGTTCAGCAGGCCGCGGTCATGGCTGATGATGATGACGGTATGGGGATAGCGCGCCAGATAGCCTTCCAGCCACAATGCGCCTTCAAGGTCCAGATAGTTGGTCGGCTCGTCCAGCAGCAACAAGTCGGGCTGTGCGAACAGCACCCCGGCCAGGGCAACGCGCATCCGCCAGCCGCCTGAAAAATCGCTGGTGGGTCGCGCCTGATCCTGCGAGGAAAAGCCCAGACCGTCCAGAATCGAAGCCGCGCGGGCCTCGGCCGACCACGCGTCGATATCGGCCAGACGCATCTGGATCTCGGCGATGCGATGGGGATCGCTGGCATGTTCGGATTCGGCCAGCAGGGAGGCGCGTTCCTTGTCTTCGGCCAGAACGGTATCCAGCACCGACACCCCGGTGCCTGGCGCTTCCTGCGCGACGCCCCCGATCCGTGCCCGCGATGGCAGGGTGATTTCACCACCATCCAGCGAGAGTTCACCCCGGATCAGCCGAAACAGCGTGGTCTTGCCGGCGCCATTGGGGCCGACAAGGCCAACCTTGTGCCCATCGGGTATGGAGGCAGAGCATCCTTCGAACAAAGGGCGGCCCTGAATGGAATAGGATATGTCATCAATTCGCAGCATGCTCGCGGCATGACGCATGCGTGCCATGGCGTCAATGGCAGGAAACGCCCCGCAGATGGTCAGGACGGGACGTTTCCGGAGTCGCGGATGCTACTTGACGGTGATGCGACCGGGCAGATGGGGCTGATAGGCCTGTTGACCAGCCATGTAATCGGCCAGAACCTCGGCCAGATCGGGCCCGAAATCATAGGCGTTCCGCGCAGCCGTCGCAAAGATGCTGTAGCCGTCGCCGCCCCCGCGCATATAGTTGTTCGAAACGACACCATAAACCGCCTCGGGGTCGATGGGCACCCAGTCTCCGTCCTGCTGCACCATCACATCGCTGATGCGCTGCCCCGGTTCGGCAGCAGGATCGACCGTGTATTTCAGCCCGGCCACCTGCGCGAAACGTCCGGCGACCTCTTCATACTGGCTGGCACCGTTTTCCAGTGCGGTCACGATATCCGCCCCAGCCAGTTGAAAGGTCGCCAGGGTATTCTGGAAAGGCAGCACCGTATAGATTTCACCCATGGTGACCGGCCCGGCATCGATCGAGGCCCGCAGCCCGCCGCCATTGGTGATGGCAATCGTGATGCCCTGATCCTTGACGCGATCCAGCATGGCATCCGCCACCAGAACCCCCATGGCGCATTCCCGCGCCCGGCAACTGGCGCGATCCCCGTCAATCGTTTCGGCGGCCTCGGCCACGACCTTCTGGCGCAGTTCCTGGATCGGAGCGGCCATCTCCTTGACGCGCGCAGCGATCTCGGCATTTTCCGGCACCGAACTGTCCAGCAGCACCGGCTGGCCCTCGGCCTTCAGCAGCCTTCCGTCGTCATCAAAGGTCAGAACAAGATGGCCCAGATACTTGGAATAGGCATAGGCCTGTGCAACCGGCACCTCGGCACCGTCAGCCGCCGCGACCATCGTCGGATAGGGTCCTTCGGCCCCGTCCATATCACCCAGCAGGCTGTGTGAATGCCCGCCGATCACCGCATCAAGCCCGGCCACCTCACGCGCCAACAGTTGATCCCGCAGATAGCCGACATGGGTCAGGGCAATGATCTTGTTGACGCCCTCGGCCTCGAGCTCGTCGACATCTGCGCGCAGGCTTTCGACATCATCCTTGAAAATCACATTCGCGCCCGGAGAGGATGTCTCTGGCGTATCCAGGGCCAGGGCCGAGACGATTCCGATTTTCTCGCCCCCGACATCAAGGATCACGCTATCCTCGATCTTGCCCTTCAGCACGTTGGACCGTGACAGGTCCAGATTGCCCGACACGATGGGAAAATCCACGCCATCAGCCAGCAGCGCCAACCCTTCGGGGCCATCGTCGAACTCATGGTTGCCCACCGCCATCGCGTCATAGCCGATATCGGTCATGAACTCGACGACATCCTTGCCCTTGTAGGTCGTGTAAAACAGCGAACCCTGATACTGATCGCCAGCATCCAGCACGATGACATTGCCACCCTCGGCCCTGATCTGATCGCGCAGTTCATGCACCTTGTGGGCGACCCGCGCCACACCGCCGAAGCACGCGCCGGCCTCGATCGCCTCGTCCTCGCAGGTGCTGTCATATTTGTTGATCGGTTCGATCCGGCTGTGCAGATCATTGGTGTGCAGAACATGCAGCACCATCTCGGCCTGAGCAGAGCCGGCCAGCAAAGCCGCCACCGATGCCGCCGTCAAAAAGCGCAGGTTCATTTGGCAGTTCCTTTTTCGCCGATTTGTCCCTGCGACCACAGTGGCGCAGCACCCCCTGCCGGTCAATTTCTTCCTGCCATCATGCCGGGCAATCCCGAGTTGCAGACGTTCGCGATCACGCTTTCCCTTGACCAGCACCCATGGCAACAGGCAAATGCCGCCATGATCATTTACAAGATATTCCGCCAGACCGAATGGGAAGAGCTGCGTCGTGACAAGACGACGCCGGGTGCCCCGATTGACAGACAGGACGGCTATGTCCATTTCTCGACCCGCGATCAGGTCGCAGGGACGCTGGCCAAGCATTTTTCCGGCGAAACAGACCTGCAGCTGTTGGCCCTTGAAGCCGACAGCCTGGGCGAGGATCTGATCTGGGAGCCGGCCCGCGGCGGCGATCTGTTCCCCCATCTTTATCGTGAATTGCGTCTGGACGATATTCTCTGGTCGCGCCCGATCACACTGACGGCTCGGGGCCATGACACAGGACCGCTGGAATGAACCTGATCGAGAAACTGGGCGTTTCGGCCCTGCACCGCCTGCCCCCGGAAACCGCGCATGACCTGTCGATCCGGGCTCTGGCCAACGGGCTGGTGCCCCTGCCCGGCGCACCGGTGACCTCGCCCCGTCTGGAAACCGTGCTGGCCGAGCTGGAACTGCCCAATCCCGTCGGTCTGGCGGCAGGCTATGACAAGAATGCCAGGGCTGTCACTGCGCTGATGCGCGCGGGCTTCGGGTTCATCGAACTGGGTGCCGCGACGCCACGCCCGCAACCCGGAAACCCCAAACCCCGCCTGTTCCGGCTGAGCGAGGACAAGGCGATCATCAATCGCTTCGGCTTCAACAACGAAGGCGCAGCCGCCATTGCGGAACGCCTGTCGCGCCGCCCCAAGGGCATTCCCGTCGGGCTGAACATCGGTGCCAACAAGGACAGCCAGGACCGCGCCGCCGATTTCGCAAAGGTCGTCAGGACCGCCGGAGAGACTGCCGATTTCCTGACCGTCAATGTCTCGTCACCCAATACCGAAAAGCTGCGCGACCTTCAGGGCGCCCGTGCCCTTGCCGCACTGCTGCAAGGCGTGATGGAAGCCCGCGATTCCCTGCCCGACCGCAAGCCGGTCTTCATCAAGATCGCACCGGATCTGGATGACGCGGGGCTGGCCGATATCGCCGCCGTCGCCCGCGAGGCACAGGTGGATGCCATCATCGCCACCAACACCACGCTTGGTCGCGACAATCTCGCCTCTGCCGCAAAATCGGAAACCGGCGGGATGTCTGGCGCGCCGCTGTTCGAACGCGCGACAACCGTTCTGGCGCGGCTGTACCGGCAGACCGGCGGCCAGATCCCCCTGATCGGCGTCGGCGGAATCTCGAATTCCGAACAGGCCTGGCAGAAACTGCGGGCCGGGGCCTCGGCCATCCAGCTGTATTCGGCGCTGATCTATCAGGGGCTGTCCCTTGCCTCGCGCATTGCCGCCGATCTGGACCGGCGGCTGCAGCGCGAAAACATGACACTGGCCGAACTGACCGGCAGCGGCAGCGGCGACTGGCTCTAGTAATACTCGCCCGAGCCCAGCAGCTGGTTCATGCTGTGCGAGGGCTCGGGACAACCGGCATCGCCGATCACCTTCGCCGGAACCCCTGCCACCGTCTTGCAGCTAGGCACATCATGCAGCACCACCGACCCGGCGGCGATGCGCGAATGATGCCCGACACGGATATTGCCCAGAACCTTGGCACCAGCCCCGATCATGACACCGTCGCCGATCTTGGGGTGACGGTCGCCATCTTCCTTGCCGGTCCCGCCAAGCGTCACCGAATGCAGCATCGAGACATCATTTCCGACGGTTGCAGTCTCACCGATCACGATGGAATGCGCATGGTCGATCATGACGCCGGTGCCGATCTTGGCCGCCGGGTGAATGTCGACGCCAAAGCATTCGGAGCAGCGCATCTGAACGAAATAGGCCATGTCACGGCGTCCCTGGCTCCACAGCCAGTGACCCATGCGATAGGCCTGCAACGCCTGAAAGCCCTTGAAGAACAGCAGCGGCTGAATCAGGCGATGCGTCGCCGGATCGCGATCATAGACCGCCAACAGATCCGCCCGCGCCGCGTCGCCCAGATTGGACCCGCTTGAATAGGCCTGATCGGCAATTTCGCGCAGGATCTGCTCGCTCATTTCGCCGCTGGCCAGCTTCAACGAGAATCGATAGGCCAAGGCCCCTTCGAGACTGTTGTGATGCAACAAGCCCGCGTGAATCAGGGCACCCAGCAAAGGCTCATCTCGAACCGCGCGGGCACATTCATCACGGACCTGTGCCCAAACGGCATCCCGGTCCAGATCCGAGCTCTTGGTGCTTTGTAGAATATTCATCGGAACCACCCGCGTTAACAGGGAACCTTCATAACGCAGAATGCCCGCCGGGGAAAGTCGCGGCTGGCTCCGGTCCGGTCACATTGGCAAGCGCAGCGACAGCCAATGCACAGCAAGACTGACCCGCCCGCCGACGAACTCTCCACCCTCGGCAGTCATGCGCAATGCGGCTGGTTGATAATAGGTCATGGGCGTCCCCAGAATGCCCTGCGCCCATGAATCCTGCGACAACCCGAGCCTCTGGCCAAAACGGTCATCGGCATCGCCCGTGCCCAGGCGCCAACTGCTCAGACTGCCGGTGATGGTCTGTTTCACCCGCGCGACGGCACCTATCACCAAAGCAGATGCAGGAATGACCACCGGCGTGTCAAAACTGTTGCCCGCAACAATATCGACCTCGGCCTCGGCCATTCCGCAGTTCATGCCCGATCCCAGAACACCTGCAGTATGCGCTCCTGCCTGCCAGTTCTGTCCGTCATGGACGGCGTTCAGCCCGCGATCGACGATGAAGGCCCGCATGCCAACTGCGGGAGCCACGAATTGCCACCCCCCGTTCGCGCCAATGGCAATCTTTCCGTCCTGCCCCGACCATCCGGCCGCCCCGCCAAGAGGCACCCCCCAGCACTGCCCGTCGAAGACAACCTCGGGGGGCTGTTGCCGGGTCACGCTTTGCAGCACCAGATTGACCAGTCCATCCAGCCGCATCAGCGCTTCGTTCACCGTCACATGTTTCTGCGCCTGCGCGGGTTGCAGCAATGGCATCGCCAAACGTGTGGTTTCATTCGTCGGCATTGAATGTCCTCCTGACAAAGGGACCAGCTCCGAACTGGTCCGACAGTTGCGCCACGGAAATCGTGAAGGCACCGCCCGCAAGGGCGGACTGCCATATATCGGCCGGGATTTCGCATTCCGGCGCGCTTGGCTGCGCCTCGAACAGAACCTGCCCCTGCTGGGTCATGCGCAACAGATAGATCTCGCGCGTTTCGCCAAGGGGGACATCAGGCCCGTCCCAGCCATCCCCCTCGATCCGTGTGCGGCGAATCCAGCTGATCCGTCGCCCCTCGGCCCGAAGATGACAGGGCGCATATGGCCGCAGACCGATCCCGCTTGCGGTAGTCGAACGCGCCCGATAGCTGGCATCATCGGGCGCACGCAATGCAGGACCGATACGCCAGAAGCGTTCCTGGCCACGCGCCGAGGGTGCCAGTTCGACCTGCTTGACCGCCTCATCCAGCACGACGACCAGACTGCCCTCAGGCCAGTTTCGGGGCATGATGCCATCGGTCCCGGCCTGCCCGCGCAGACGCTCGGACAACTCCCATAGGTTTGCGCCAACCGGTTCCGCCACCCGAAACTGAAAGATCTCCCAGTTCTCGAGACTGCCATCCCCGATCGCCACGGCATTCGCCCCCGCCAGCAGGGATTTCCCCGAAACCGAACGCAGCGTCTGCCCCTTCAGCCGAATCCGCAGCGGCGCACCGCGATCGATCACCCCCGGACGCGCCGCGGCCAGGGCTGTTTCCGTGCGCCCGATGGCTGCCGGCTGATCCAGGCGCAAGGCGAATCCGTAACCGCCCTGTTCCTCGACCGAGACATAGGCCGCGACCGATCCCGGCCAGGGCTGCGCCGTAGCCGCCAGATAGGGCGAACAGGGATCTTCGTCTCCTTTCAACAGCGGCAGATCCAGAAACACCGGCCAGACCGGCATGGGCGGAACATGGCGGCGGATGGACATGTCATCTTCATTGGACAGGGCGGGCCGATAGACACCCGGCTCGACGCGGACGGCATCCACCGTCAACGCAGCCGCGCGCTCGACCCGATCCAGCCGCCACAGACGCGGCTGTGCGTTGCCGTCATTGATCCGCAGCACATCACCAACCCCCAGATGCGACAGCGAAGGCGGCAATGCAAATCGCGCACCATCGCGCGAGATCGTCGCCTCGGCCAGCCAGCGTTCGGCGATCGCACGCCCCTCGGCACGGGTCAGCGACATGGCGAACTCGCTGTCACTGACCGTCTGCTGGGCGCTTTCCGGCAGGCTGGCTTCGGCAGTGGCGGCCCCATAATCGGCACCCGCCTCGACATGGGTCAGACGCAAACGCCCGCTGACCTCCGGCTCGGGTGCCCGGACGGTTTCAAAGCCGTTGATGTCTTCTGTCACGGCCATATCGGCGGTCGCAAGATCGCATGTCGCCAGCCCCTTGCGCGGCACAAAGCGCAGCGTGCCATCGCCATCCACGGCATCGAACCCATGGGCCAGCATCAGCGGTTGCAGCGCCGCACGTCCCGTGTCGCCCCCCGACACCATATAGCCGCGCACCACGCCATGGATACGGCTGGTGTCAAAGGATGCGACTCCGGCCGCACGGCAGATATCCCCAACCACAGCAGACAGCGCCACCGCCCCGGCTCGACCATTCAGCCAATGTCCGCGCAGCCAGGCTGGACCATCCGACCACAGATCTTCGCGCCCAGGAAATGCCGGATAGGGCCGCGCATCCCAGCACCAGACATGCGCGCGCGACAGATCGACCATACGCCCCCCATCCTCCATCGCCGGATTGTTGTCGGGATCGGCCCAATAGGATGTCACCGCGCGCAGATATGCCGCCTGGACGGCATCATCGCGCAGCCCGGTCGAGAAATGGGGCAATGCACTTTCCGAACTGTAGGCGTCCAGGAACTTGTTGGGCTGGTTGGTCGCCTTGTCCAGCGCCGCACATCCATATTCGGTGAACCAGATCGGTTTCGATCCCGGCACCCATGGTGTCGCATCGGGCGATCTGACACCGCCGGGACGATCGAAATGGCGGTTCTGCCACCAGCTTCTCAGATCCTTGTATTTCCAGACCCAGGCCTCATCATATTGGCCATCCGTGATCGGGCTGCGACGCTGCGCATTGCGGTCCTCCGCGCTGGCATAATACCAGTCGAATCCCTCGCCGCCGCAGACGTTGCTTTTCAGGTATTCGATATTGCGCGGATCGCCCCAATGTGCATCCAGATGATCCTCGCCATCGCGCCAGTCCGACAGCGGCATGTAATTGTCTATCCCGATGAAATCGATGTTCTCATCCGCCCACAGCGGGTCCAGGTGAAAGAACAGTTCGCCATTGCCGGGATGGTGCCCGAAATATTCCGACCAGTCGGCCGCATAGCCGATCTTGACCTCCGGCCCCAGAATCGCGCGCACATCCGCCGCCAGCCGGCGCAGCTGGGCGACAGCCGGATAGCTGTTCTGCGGTCCGCGGATCTGCGTCATGCCGATCATCTCGGACCCGATCAGGAACGCATCGACTCCCCCCGCCGCCGCGCAAAGATGCGCATAATGCAAAATGAACCGGCGATAGGACCATTCCGCTGCGCCGTGATATTCGATGCGCGTTCCGTCACGGGTAAAATCGTCGCCTTCGGCACTGCCGAAAAAGGTGGCGACCTCGGCTTCGGCCAGCGCTGTCCCATCGACGGATCCTTCACGCCCCGCCGCGACCGAGCTGGTGATCCGCCCGCGCCAGGGCATCACCGGCTGGCTGTCGCCGCCATAGGGATTGGGCAGGGCGTTTCCTTCCAGCTGCTCCATCAGGATGAATGGATAGAACACCGCGCGCTGCCCGGCTTCGCCCAGCGCCTGCAAGGCCTCGACAACGGCGTCATCGCCTGGCGTCCCGCCATAGACCGGACGGCCCTCCCTCCGCGCAACCTCCCGGGCTTCGCCGCGCGTGATGCCGCCCGCCATCCATGGCATTTCACTGCCATCGACTTGGCGCTGTTCAACCTTTGGCTGCAACTGGCAATGGTTGATCCGCAGATCATCTCCGAACCACGACACGACCAGCGCAACCGATCCCACATTGGGCAATTCGCGCGCCATCGTTTCCATCGAGGCCCTGAAATCCGTGCCCCCCATCGGCGTATTCACGTTGACAGAGCGCATCTCGCCCAGATCCAGATCTTCCGTGACCTCGGTCGTTGCCAGGGAATATTCGCCCGTTCCCGGGATCAGCGCCAACGCGCGCACATCGTGATGCAGCCCGGTCCCGTCCCGCGCCGGACAGGTGACCTCAAAGCTCAACTGGGGCATCCGGTTGCCCCAGCGTTCAAGGTTCAGATCCTCCAACACCACATAGGCGATGCCGCGATAGGCGGGCGCGCGCGCGCCTTCATGGGCAACGATGGCCGGATCAGGCATCTGGTTCTCATTTCCGCAATAGACCCGCATGTTCAGATCCGATGCGGCGATCTCTTCACCATCCGCCCAGACACGTCCGACCCCCAACACCGGGCCTTCGCACAGGGCCAGCGCCACCGACAGGCGATAGCTGATCTGTGTCACGCTGGGTTGCGATGGCGTTCCCTTTCCCCCACCGCTTTGGGTGCTGCGGATTTCTTCCAGTGGAGAGGCCCAGATCACATGACCCGACAGCCGCATCTGTCCCCACACCTGCGGAATCGCGCTTCCCTCACCCGCCGTTTGCAGGCGCAGCCGGTCAATCCTTCCGGTCTCCACCGCCCTTGACCCGCCACCCAGCAGGCGCTGGTCAATGACGCGCCCGACGGTTGCACCAACGGCGCGGCCGATCACGGCTCCCGACAGGCCCAGCATGGTGCCGCCCATACTGCCGCCAATGGATGCGCCAACCGCCGACAACATGATCGTGGCCATGGTCAGCCTCCTCTCATCAAGATTTCACGGAAAGCGGAACCGGGCCGAAATCCGGTTTCGCCAGGGTATGCTCAGCGGACTTTCGACGACACCGTGATGCATATAGGCATGCACGAAGCGGGGGGCCTCTCCACCTTGGACCATGATGCCCAGATGCTTGGCGACGGCCCCTGCACGCATGCGGAACAGAACCACCTGCCCGGCCGCGATTGGCTGCATGCGCGACACCGGCCGCAAATGCCGCATCGCCCCCTGCAGCAGCAACTCTTCGGAACCCGTTTCACCCCAGTCCGGCGTATAGGGCGGAGGCGTTTCGGGCTCGCGCCCATAGAGATCGCGCCAGACGCCACGGATCAGGCCCAGACAATCGGCACCCGCCTGAAAGCGGCTGGCCTGATGGACATAGGGTGTTCCGATCCAGGCGCGCGCTGCCGTCACGATCTGCTCGGGATCTTCCATCTCAGCCTCCTGTTTGCGGCGCCAACAGCCAGTCCTCGCCCGGCAAATGCGGAAAGCCACGAAAGTTCAGATAGTTGTTGAATTTCAGCCGACAGGTTTCTGAGCGCTTGTCGCAACCCGCCGTCAGCCGGATCCTGTCCCCGGCGACGGGATGGATGCCAAGAGATTTCCACAGCTCGATCTCGCGGCCGCCTTCGGACAGCGCAATGTCATTCTTGATTTGCGCCCGCAGCCCTTCGGCCTCACCGCCAAGAACCGCCAGAACGCCACGTTCGAACCAGCCACTGTCATAGGCCGGAAAATCCGAAAAGCGAAAGATCCGCCCGTCTTCACAGTCTTCAAGCCCCAGCAGGACCGTATAGCTGTCACTGCCCAGATCCTTGCCACAGGCCCGATCTCCCAGGCGGGCCGAGCAGCGGGGATGATAGACCCGCCCCCACGCAGCATTCAGCGGTTCGGACAGGCCGCGCAACTCGGCGCGAAACGCCCCGTCCGACCGTGACACCTCGCCCAGGCTTCCGGCAAATATCTTCCTGCGCGCGTCAACATGGGACCAGTCGACCTCCCACAGGGTCAGCTCGGCCCCGTCCCATTTTCCCGCCAGCAGGTCCTTTTCGGTGATGGCACCATCGGTCAGCGCCCCTTCGGCCTCGGAATTGTCCACCGACAGCCCGGCCCCTTGCATCAACACGCGGGCCGTCATGCCGTGATCGGGACGAAAGGTCGTCCCGTCAAACTGCAGGGCCACGTCGTGGTCGGTGAAGCCCAGCCCAAAGCCATCGCGACGCCGGACCAGCCAGGCGCGGCATATCGTGGTCGCCGTCATACCCGCACCTCGACAACCGGAATCTGCGGAATTTCCCCCGCCTGGAAAGAGGCCACCGAGACGGCGATCCGGTCGGTGTCAAATCTGACCGGCACATCGAATTCAAAGCCCGCGGTGACCGGCGCATCGGGCTCGGGCGGTTCGTGGAAGGTGATGATCCCCGTCGTATGATCCACCTCATAATCGCTCTGGGGGAATTTCTCGACGCCCCCGATGCCCGCACGCACGCTGTCACGCAGAGGCTTGGTGATCGGGCGAACATATGTCGCAGGCCCCGAGACATAGGCCTTGGTCAGGGCAAAGCTGACCGTAGAGCCATCGCCCCGCGCGATCTCCTGATCCTCGAATGTCACCGGCTGCGAGGGCAGCCCACTCTTGAAATCTGCCCAATCCTTCCAGCGAAACCCGTGCAGCTGGCCTGACCTTGCCTCGAAAAAGGCGATCAGCGCCGACAGGTCATCCAGGGAACGCAGCCCCATCCCCGCGTCATAATGCCGGCGCGCATGGGCCCAGGGGGTGTTGCGCTCCTCAAAGCCGCTGGCCAGCGTCACGATATCGGTGCGCCTTTCAGGCCCGCCGACCGACCCGAAGGAAAGACTCGCGGGGAACCGCACTTCATGAAATGCCATGATGTCCTCGTTGATGCTTGATCAGCTGTTGCGCTCGCCGCGTGCCAGCGCCCGGCTGACCTGCGCGGCAATCTGTGACTGGCTGCGCTGGAATCCTCCCACATCCGGGGTGCTGACATGGATGGTCACATTGACCGCGCGCTGCCCGCCACCCTCGGCGGCCACACCCAGGCGCCCGTCGGCACCGCGTCGCAGGGGCATGATCGCCTCGGGACCGGCCTCGCCCATCAGGCCGGTCGCGCCGCGCATGGGAAAGCCGGTGGGCGAGGACACGACCCCGCCCCTGGCAAAGGGAACCACCCGTCCCTGCGAAAGGATCCCGCCATCCGCAAAGGGCATGATGCCGGACATCAGCCCCGCCACGCCTTGCGCAACCGAACCCGCCAAGGCCTTTTCAACCGGCTTGGTCGCAATGGAATAGACCGTATCCGCAATCGACTGCCCGATGTCCTTCAGCACGTCCGAGAATTTCAGACCGTCCAGAACCAGACCGTCAAAGGCGCGCCGCAACCCGCCTTCGATGCCCGAACTCAGCGTTCCGACCTCGCGCGATGTCAGGGCCATTTCCTGACGCAAACGCGCCAACTCGGCCTCGAAACCGGCGGTCATCTGCCCCGTCTGGCTGAAACCTTCTTCCAACCCGTCCAGCCTGTCGCCGAACCCGTCCTTGTCTGCCATCGTCAAACCTCCGTCAGACTTGTCTCTTGGTCATCTGCCGGGCTGGCCGCGTCGGGGAACGCCTTTGACAATTCGGCCAGACGGGCGCGTGTCATGCCCGACAGCCCCGCCTCGATCCCCAGCATCAGTGCCAGTTCCGCAGGCGTCAGCGACCAGAACTGATCGGGATGCAGACCCAGCCCGTGCAGACCGGCACGCATCAGCGCGACCCAGTCCAGACCACCCTGTTGGCGCGCACTCATGATGGCATCCGGAAGGCCCGCGCCAGCAATTCGGCCGCCAGCCGTCCTGCCACCACCGGCCCACCCGCAATATCCGCCGTCAGCAGATCATCCGCATCGCCCCGCCAGCCGCCGCCGCGCAGCCCGGCCACCAGCACGGCCAGAACATCGCGGCTGCTGAACTCTCCGGCCTCGAAACGCGCCGCGATCTGCATCAGGCTGCTTGCACCCAACCAGCCCTCCAGTTCCGCCAGGGCCCCCAGGGTCAGCCGCGCCACATGGGACTGACCATCGATGACGACCTCGACCTCTCCCCGCATCGGATTCACCATCACAGCGCCGTAAAGCTCAGCGCCCCGGCCGAGGCCAGGGTCAGCTCATAGGTGGCTTCGCCGTTATAGCTGCCGGCATATTCCAGCGCGGTGATCTGGAACGAGCCCTCGACCGTGCCGAAATCCGGAATGATGACCTGAAAGCGCGGCACCTCTCCGTCAAAGAATATCTGGCGGGCGCGGCCATCGGTGTCGCCATCGCGAAACACCCCGGACCCGGAAATCGAGGCACTGCGCATCCCCGCACCGCCCAGCAGCTCGCGCCAGCCGCCTTCGCTTTCAAGGCTGGTGACATCGACGGTTTCGGCATTGAAGGTCAGCCGGGTCGCCCGCAGCCCTGCCACGGTCTCGAAGGCCCCGTCGCCGGTCATATCCATCTTGATCAGCAGATCACGTCCATTCTGTACTGCCATGAATGCAACTCCTCAGCCCAAATCGACGCGGGCCCGGAAGGTCAGATCGACCCTGCGCGCCGCACCGTTTTCCACCCGCCGCGCCTTCGCACGGCGAAACCACAGTCCCGCCAGCTTTCCTTGCTCCAGGACCAGATCGTTCCGCTCCAAAGCCTCGCATACTGCCACCGCAGCGGATTTGACCGCAGCGAACCCCCCGGTTTCATCCGTGCCGGACAGCACCGAAACGATGAAGTCATGGCGAGAGCCGTCGCCGGTCATATCACCCGCCTCGCGCACGTCTTCCGGGCCAAGCGAAACATAGACCCCGCATGGCGCCTCGACCGGCATCGCGTCATAGATCGCATCGCCAACCAGCGCCGTCAGGGCCTCATCATCCCGCAGCCGCAGATAGACCGCCGACTGCAAGGCAACGCTTGCTGCATAGCTCATGCCTGAACCTCTTCTGTTGCAAAGCAGGTCAACCAGCGCCCGGCGGAGTCCTTCTCGGCCACGGCATCGATGCGAAACAGCCTCTGGCCCAGACGGAAACGCTGCCCCGCGCGCGGACGTCTTGGGTCGCCGGCGCGCGCGCCCCTTACGGTGATCCGCCAGCTGACCACGCTTTCTGGCCCGACCTGCGCCGATCTGCGCCGTCCACTGCCTGAATCCATCGCACCATACAGCACGCCCAGCCGCCGCCAGGTCACGACATGGCCACCCAGACCGTCGTTCTGACGCTGCGCTTCCTCCAGCTCCAGCCGAATCCTGCCCGGGGTCATCGGCGCCCTCCCCGATGACCCCGGCCACCCAATACCCGCACCTGACGCCAGCGTTCGATCAGCGCGCTGACTCCGAAAGGCATTCCGCCTCTGGCACTGTCCGATCCGCGATCCTCGTAATATTGCGCGGCCAACATCAGCACCGCCTGCGCCAGATCGGCAGGAACCGCCTGCCATGTCTCGCCGAAACCGGCGGTAAAGATCACCTCGACCGATCCGCGCCGGGGCACATTGGGCAAGATCACGCCCGTCGGCAGGATCAGCGGGCGCTGGTTGTCCGGCACCAGCCGCCAGCTTTCCGCCGACAACTCGGTCATCTGACCGTCGCCGTCATCGATCCGGATCGCCATGATTTCATCTACCGGAGCCAGCGGCAGCGGCTGTGCCAGCCTGTCGCGCCATTCGTCTATGCGCATGCGGAACCGGCGCGCCAGCAGCACCTTGCCGGTCCGTGCCTCGATCGCCGCCATGGCCGCGCGCAGAAACCCCGTCAGCGCAGCGGTTTCCGCCGCCTCCTCGGGGCTGTCAAAACCCGATCCCAGGCGCAAATGCTCGCGCAGCGCGGTCACGGGCAGCGCCTCCGCCGCAGGCGCCGTTTCCTCTATCAGCATCATCTCGCGAACCTCCCGTCCTGCCGTCCGCTTCGTCATTCCACCCTGGCGGGGCCCGTCCCGGGCCCCACCCGAACCGTCACCTGCGGGAAGAGGCCGCACCCGCGCGCCAGCCATCAGCGCGCGCGGACAGTTGCAAAGCCGGCATGGCCGACACCAAGTGCGGCCCCCTCCCTCGCCCGATCATCGATCAGGCGAACTGCAAGATCTTGACCGCGCGGAAATCGGTGATGCCGCCGCCGACACGTTTGGTCGCATAGAACAGCACATGCGGCTTGGCGCTGAACGGATCGCGCAGCACGCGCAGATCGGGGCGTTCCACGACCGTGTAAGCGGACCGGAAATCGCCAAAGAGCGCGGCAGGACCGTTCGTATCGACACTGGGCATGTCCTCGCTGATCAACACCGGATAGCCCAACAGCTGCGAATCCTGTTGCGATGACAGCGCATCGTTCCACAGGAAACGGCCATCGTTGTCCTTCAATTTCCGCACTGCGGCCGCGATCTTGGAATTCATGACAAAGCAGGCATTCGCCCGATATCCCGGATCCAGCGCATAGATCAGCTCGATCAGCTTTTCCGCCAAAGTCGTACCGTCGCCGCCATCCATTCCGGCAGACATAGACAGCATGCCGATCTGCCCATCCACCTCGGTGCCATTCTCGGCCATGGGATAGCTCAGGATCCCGCGCGGCTTGTCCACACCATCACCACTGATGAAGGCGGCGGCTTCGGAACGGGCGAATTTGTCGGCAATACGCTCGGCCAGCCAGGACTCGACATCAAAGGCCGCATCATCCAGCAATCTCTGGCTGGCCTTGGGCATGGCCGACAATTCGTGAACCGGAATCGAGATCCGTTCGATCCCGCCGCCGCCGGTTTCAACCGCGGCGGCCTCGGTCGCCCAGCCTGCAGCGATGTCATCCTTGTCGATCAGCACTTCATAGGACGAGGATTCCACAGTGACGACATTGGCCAGCTTGCGCAGGGAAGCACTGCTGCGCAGCGCCTGCTGCACCGTCTCGGCGACCTGGGGCGCGGCCAGAAAACCGCCGTCGCTGGCCACCGTCAGGCCCTTTTCCTCGATGGTCAGGCCGCGCAGACCATCATCATCGCCGCTGCGCAGATAGGCCGCAAAAGCCTTTTGATGGGGAAGCTCGGTTTCCGCGGTCGTCGACAGCGGAGCGCGGCCACGAATGGCAGTCTTGCGATCAAGAATGTTCATGCGTTCTTCCTGTGCTTGCAGTTTTTTCTGAATATCTTCACGAAAGCCCCTGAGTTCGCAGACGAACTCACTCATGGCCCCCTTCAGATCGACGGACATGTCCCCGCCGCCCGCGGCTTTCACCTCGGTCATGGTCTTCTCCTCATCGCGATAGTCGGGGCTGACCGCCCCAGGGCCCGGGAGCGCAACTGGCGTCCCTGGCCGATTTCAGCCCCATATCACGGCTGAAATTCCGATCGGCCGCCGGTCAGTTCCGGCCGCCGGCTATTCCTTGCGCAGCGCCTCGGCGGCAGCGGAAAACAACATGGCGACCTCGCGCAGATCGTCGCTGTCCTTGCGCCCGACCTTGGCCTCGGGCAGCATCGGGAATGTCACCAGCGACACTTCCCACAGTTCGACCTCGACCAGCGCCCGCCGCCCCTTCTGGTCACGCTCGGCGCGAATGGTTCGATAGCCGATCGACAGCCCGTCAATAGCCCCGGCCTGAATCAGCGCCGCTGCCTCACGGGCCTGCGCCACATCGGGCAGCAGACGCCCCTTGACCCACAGACCCTTTTCATCCTCGCGCACCTCATCCCAGACGCCGATGGGGCGGGCCGGGTCATGCTGCCACAGCATGCGCACCCTGTCGCCCTTGTCGGCCAGCCTGCGCAGCCCCGCCGAAAAAGCCCCCGCCCGAACGGCGTCGCCCCCCTGATCGGTCATACCGAACAGGCTGGCATATCCCTCGATCACATGACCGTCGGTCAGCGTCGGAGTCCCGCCCGCAAATTTCACTTCCAGTCCCGGTGTCATTGCTCACCCTCCTTTCGGCGCATAGTCCAGAATGCCCTGCAACGCCTGCGTCAGGATGACGGCAACGACGCCATAGACCGTCATCCACAGCCGCCGCTCCAGCCCCTCGATCAGGGCTTCGATCCGCTCCAGACGCTTTTCCATGCTGCCAAACTGCAGCGCCATGATGCGTTCCTGCGCCTCGAAACGCGGATCATGCCATGACCCGTCCTTCAGAAAGCGCGACCCGTCCATCGGCTCACCCATCGTCCCGCGGCGGCAGCCCCAGCAGGGACCGCTTCTCGGCATCGCTCAGGAAGGTCGCGGCGCTGATCCGCGCCCATTGCTGATCACGCTCGGCGGCCAGGGCGGGGATCTGGTCCGGGTCAGGGCGCAAGCCGATTTCTGCCCCCAGATGCTCGGACAGCCACCATGCCACGGACGCCGTGACCCGCGTCGCCAGCGGCAGCACCGTCAGGCGATAGAAGGCGCGATGAGCCTCGGCATAGTTGGCATAGGTCGCATCCCCCGGAATCCCCAGCAACATGGGCGGCACGCCAAAGGCCAGGGCGATCTCACGCGCGGCGCTCAGCTTGGTTTCGTGGAACTCCATGTCACTGGGGCTGAATCCCATGGGCTTCCAGTCCAGCCCGCCCTCCAGCAACATCGGACGCCCGGCATTGCGCGCACCCTGATGGTTCATCTCGATTTCGCCCACCAGCCGGTCATATTGCTCCGGGCTCAGCACCCCTTGCCCGTCAACCCCCTTGTAGACAATCGCTCCCGATGGCCGGGCCGCATTGTCCAGCAGCGCCTTCGACCAGGCCGAGGCGCTGTTATGCACATCCATTGCCACCGCAGCGGCCTGCATTGGCGACAGCCCGTAATGGTCGTCCTGGGGATGAAAGCTCTTGATATGGCAGATCGGATCGGGACTGCCGGTCATGTCGAAACGATGCTTGCGCCCGCCCACGGCATAGTCAAAGGCGACCGGCCAGCCATCTTCACCCGGAACGATGCTCATCCGGTCCGAACGCAGCACATGCATTTCCTCGGGCAGACCCTGCGCCGTCACTCCCACCGCCTCGACATAGGCATTGCCCGACAGCAGCAATTGCCCATACAGCGCCTCGAACAGTTCGGCACGGCCCTGTCCGGCATTGGGACGGCGCAGCAGATCAATCACCGGGTGGCTGTCATAGCGTCGCGCCGCATCTTCGCAGAGCAGCGGTACGGCGGCGGCAGCCTCGGCGATCAGCTTGACCGAACGGAAGCCGACCGGATTCCCGACAAAGCCCCCGCGCGTCAGGCTGGCGCTGTCACGCGCCGACCAGACCGCCCGACCCATGCCGCTTGCAAATGCCACCACGCGTCCGGTGGCACTGGCCTTTCCCTCTGGCGCGGGCGCGGATCTCTGCTCGCGCGAAAACAATCGAAATGCCATTCTCGCCTCCATATTCGGCCATGAAAAAGGCCGCCCCGGCAGGCGGCCTTTCAAATTCCCTTGTCACCCAGCCCACACCGCGGCCGGATCACTGCTACAGCCGCCGCAACTGCGGTCTCCGCCAGGCCGAGGCCGGTTCGACCATCAGCTCATGAAGCGCCCAGACCAGCGCATCCAGCCGGTCGGGACTGCCCCGACCCTCGAACCCCCGCACCGTCATCTGGCACATCTGATCCTCCAGCGCGCCCAGACCGCCCGAGCGCAGATGCCGGACGCGACCCTGTTCATACAGAGCTGCCACCGGCTCGGCCCGCAGCCCCTTCCCGCGCAAGGCCCGCAGCGCCTTGAATGGCACCAGCGGGTCGAGCTGTCGGATCACGCTTTCCACCAGATCGCCGCCCTGGTTCACTTCGGCCACCAGCCGCTGCGCACCATGACGTTCCATTGCGGCAATCGCGGCCCGCGCCCAATCCGTCGGGCTGCCCTTCACGGATACATCCTCAAGGACATAGGCACACCAGTCGCGCGGCTCGCCCTCGGACAGGACGCCCGCGACGATGATCCCGCATTCATCACTGGCCTTGCCCGACGTAACCGCCGGATCGACCGCGACGACCACACGCGACAGCTGCGGCACCTCATCGACATGACAGGCCTCCAGCCCTGCATTCGTCCACAGCGCTCCCTCGACATCATCGAGAAGAACTCCCTCCAGCTCCTGACGGCCCAGCCGAGTGCCGCCATAACGCGCCTCGACTTCGGCCAGAAAACTCTCGGCCAGATAGGCGCGGTTGGCATCGGTCGGCGCATGGGTCGTCACCGTCGAGGCATTGCGCAAGATCCGCTTCAGCACCCCGACATTGCGCGGCGTGGTGGTAATCACCTGCTGGGGATGTTCACCCAACCGCAGCGCGAATTGCAGCATGTCCCAGGTCTCTTCGGCCTTCTTCCACTTGGCCAGCTCATCCACCCAGGCGGCGTCGAACTGCGGCCCCCGCAGCGCCTCGGGTTCATGCGCGGAATAGACGGTCGCCGTGGCGCCATTCGCCCAGACCAAGCGGCGCCGCCCCGCCTCCCAGACGGGGCGCCGATCGGGCGGAGAACAGGCCAGAATGCCGCTTTCGCCCATCACCATGACCTCACGCGCCTGATCGAAGGTCTCGCCGACCAGCGCCACGCGCCGACAGGCCCCCGGCGCGGCCGCCGTCGGCCCCTCGACCATCCGCCGCACCCATTCGGCACCGGCACGGGTCTTGCCCGCACCGCGCCCGCCCATGATGACCCAGGTTTTCCAGTCGCCCTCGGGCGGCAACTGATGGGGCAATGCCCAGAACTCGAACAGCCAGGGCAGCGCCATCAATGCGTTCTCCGACAGCCCTTCCAGAAAGGCATCAACCTCCCTTGGCTCGGCGGAGGCAAGCCAGGCGGCGCCCGATTTCATCTCTTGCCGAGTCAAGGTCAAGCTGCCCTGCTCCGACCCCGCCGGCAATATCCTTGCGAAGTTTGTCAACCCGGTTCCTTTCCGCCAGCAGCAAATGCACCGCCTCACGGACGGCCTTTGCACTGCGCGTGGCCTCTTTCAATTCTGCTGGATCCACGGCACCGCGCTCACGCGCCTCCAATGCCGCCTCATGTTGCTTCAAGTCCCGGATATAGGACCAGAAAAGTCCCTCGGCGACGGATATCGCCTCTTCCGGGCTGCAGTCCCGTCGCGCTTCTGCGGTCTGATCACCCAAGCCTGCCCCGGCATCCGTATTGGATACCGTGCATCCTTCGAAATCATCGATTCCGCGCCAGTTCATATCGTTCATGCAAGCCGTCCCGCCTCGTGTCCTGTCCGCACGAGCCAAGAAATGAAAAAACGGCCCCGAGGTCTCCCCCTGGCCGCTTGCCCATTTCTCCCAGCATGGGGAATTTCTACTTCAAGGCGTTCGCTCAGTCAATCCACAATGCCTCTGGTTGCGCGGCAATTCACGAATTCCGCATGATTTTCAAAACCTTGAACCTGCGCAACACCGTTGCGTGCGCTGCGCAACACGGCAGGATTTCGCGTTGCGCAGCCGCTTTTTTGCGATGGAATCGCCCGCCGCAAGACCTGCAACGGGCGCCCCTTCACGCCGCTGGCATCAGCTTTTTTTCTTCGTGTCGTCCTTGGCGCGCGCCTCGGTTGCGGCGGCGATGGCATTCGAGGCCTCATCCTGCATGCGCTGTGCAAAGGATACCATTTGCGCGGCATAGGCCTCGGCCCAATCCGGGAAATGGCCGCTTTTCTTGGCTGCCTCCCGCATTTCCTCGCCCTTCTCCTGCATGCGCTGGAACTGTTCTTCCCAGGCGCTCTGCATGGTCTGCCACTGATTGCGAACATTCTCGCCGGCTTCTTCGAAATAGCCGCGCATCTGCTGGTTGATTTCTTCCTGCCGCTGCATGGCAGTTTCCTGCCATTTGCGCATGCTGGCGGTCATCTCGTCATTTCTGGCTGACATTTCGTCCTGCCATTGGGCCGCGCGTTCTTCGAACATGCGCGCATTTTCAGCCAGGGTGGAAAACATATCGGACAGTTTCATCGCGAATCCTCCTGTATCAGAGGCCCGGGCCGGCGCAGCCTACGCCATTGAAAAAGCCCGCCCCTTGCCGCAAAGCCTGCGGCGAGGAACGGGCATTGTCAAACCCTATGCGAAGATCGGATGCGACTCAGCCGCCGTCCTGCACCGGAGTGTCGACGGCCTGCCCGCGCTGGGACTCGATTTCGCGCCAGCGCGCCACATTCGCATTATGCTCTTCCAGCGTGCGCGCAAAGGCATGGCCACCGCTGCCATCGGCCACGAAGAAGATGTAATCCGTATCCGCCGGGTTCAGCGCGGCCTGTATGGCCTCGCGCCCCGGATTGGCGATGGGAGTGGGCGGCAAGCCGTCGATCCGATAGGTGTTATAGGGCGTCGTCGCATTCAGTTCCGACCGGCGCAGGCCACGGTCCAGCACGCCGCGCCCCCCGGTCACGCCATAGATGACGGTCGGGTCGGTTTGCAGCCGCATCCCCTGCTCCAGCCGATTGACAAAGACGCTGGCAACCTGTGCGCGCTCTTCGGCGACACCGGTTTCCTTCTCGACAATCGAGGCCATGATCAGCGCCTCTTCGGGTGTCTTGTAGGGCAGCCCGAAGGGGCGTTCCTCCCACGCCTTGGCCAGAATCGCCGATTGACGCTTGGCCATTTCGGCCAGCAATGCGGCACGTTCACTGCCCTTTTCCACCTCATAGGTGTCAGGCGCCAGGCTGCCCTCGGCGGGGACGCCCTTGATCTCTCCGGACAGGAAATCAACCTGCTTCAGTGCCTCGGCAATCTGCCAGCTTGTCACGCCCTCGGCCACGGTGATGCGCAGCCGCGCGTCCGGCTTTTGCTGTGCCGCCGCGATGACCTCGGGCACATCGCCAGAGGCCGGATCAAAACGCGCGATTTCCTCGAAGGCTCCGGTATCGGGGTTCATGTCGCGCAACAGCACGCTGTTCGCGCGCACCCCGACGCGCAGGATCACCTGCGTGCCACAGGTCGAAGGCCCGCCAGCGGTGATGACATCGACGATGTCCTTCATGCTGGCGTTGGGCTCGATCAGATAGCTGCCGAATTTCAGGTCGCGGGACTTGTCCAGATAATCCGCTCCGGCCCGAAAGATATAGGCGCTGGACACCGCACCCTGCGCGGCCAGCTGCTGGCTGACCGCATTCAGGCTGGCCCCCGGCGCAATCTGGACGCATTGGGCGATATTGCTGGGACCGGGGCCGCTGAACTGATGTTTGCCCCAGGCGATCGCACCAGCCAGGGCCAGCAGCAACACGATCGACAAAGTCAGGAAATTCGAGGCGATATTGCGCCAGATCATCCCTCAACCTTCCCAAGCACCAAACTTGCATTGGTGCCGCCAAAGCCAAAGCTGTTGGACAGGGCGATATCAACCTTGCGCCGCACGGCCGCATTCGCTGCCAGATCAAGCTGCGGCTCGACCGCCGGATTGTCCAGATTGATGGTCGGCGGGCAGATCTGGTCGCGGATCGCCAGAACGCAGAAGATCGCCTCGACCGCACCTGCGGCACCCAGAAGATGCCCGATGCTGGATTTCGTCGAGGACATCACCACATTCTTGGCCGCGTCCCCCAGCAGGCGCTCGACCGCGCCAAGCTCGATCGTATCGGCCATGGTCGAGGTGCCATGCGCGTTGATGTAATCGATCTTGTCGGCCTCCAGCCCTGCCGAGCGCAGGGCCGCCTGCATGGCGCGATAGCCGCCATCGCCATCCTCTGCCGGAGCGGTGATGTGATAGGCATCGCCAGACAGGCCGTAACCCAGCACTTCGGCATAGATCTTGGCGCCGCGCGCCTTGGCATGTTCATATTCTTCCAGAACGACGACACCGGCCCCCTCGCCCATGACGAAACCGTCGCGGTCCTCGTCATAGGGGCGGCTGGCGGCCTGCGGATCGTCCTCGCGCTTGGTCGACAGCGCCTTGCAGGCGTTGAAACCGGCAATACCGATCTCGCTGATGGGCGATTCCGCACCGCCGGCCAGCATCACGTCGGCATCACCCAGCATGATCAGCCGCGCCGCATCGCCAATGGCATGGGCACCGGTCGAACAGGCCGTCACAGGCGCATGGTTCGGCCCCTTGAAGCCATAGCGGATCGACACCTGACCCGAGACCAGGTTGATCAGGGCACCGGGAATGAAAAACGGCGAGACACGCTTGGGCCCGCGTTCCTTGATCAGCACGGCCGTCTCGGCAATCGAGGTCAGCCCGCCAATCCCCGACCCGATCATCACGCCGGTGCGCAGACGCTCTTCTTCGTCTTCGGGTTTCCAATCGGCATCACGCACCGCCTGTTCAGCCGCCGCCATGCCGTAAAGGATGAAATCATCGACCTTGCGCCGGTCCTTGGGGGCCATCCAGTCGTCGGGATTGAAGGTCCCGTCGCTGCCATCGCCCACCGGAATTTCACAAGCGTATTTCGTTACCACATCCTTGGGGTCAAAGCGTGTGATCGGCCCGGCACCCGACTTGCCCGCCAGCAAACGCTCCCACGTGGCTTCGACGCCCGAGGCAAGCGGTGTGACCATCCCCAGTCCCGTGACAACAACCCTGCGCATTTTCATGTCCTTGCCTGCATAGTTTCGGGCGGTAATACACGCCCGAACCGTTGCACGCAACGCATCAACACTGGCGCGCGCCCCGACACCAGACAGCGTGAAGCGCGCAGCCATGGCGTCAAAACGCGCGATTTCCGGGGATTTCGCCCGATTTCAACCCGCAGGCCCGGACCGGCGACATCAGTCCGCCAGCAGACCCTCCGCGCGGAAATCCGCCCGCAGATCGCGTTCGGGACGCGGCCCGACATGGCCGATCACCTCGGCGGCGGCGATGCATCCCATGCGGCCCGCAACCTCCAGCGGAACGCCGGTGGCCAGCCCATAGATCAGCCCCGCAGCGAATTGATCGCCCGCGCCCGTCGCATCCACCGGCACGATCCTGTGCACCGGGGCGCTGACCCGCTCGCCATTGCGCACCAGGATCGCATCCTCGCCCGAGCGGGTGCAGATCACCGTGCCGCAATCCGCCGTCGCCTGTGCCAGCGCCGCCTCGAGGTCATCGGTCTGATAAAGCGAGGTCCATTCGTGGACATTGCCGATCACATAATCCATCGGCCCCGCGACCAACCGGCGAAAATCCTCGCGGTGACGATCGACGCAGAACGGGTCACTCAGCGCGATGCCTGCCTGGCCTCCGGCCTCGTGACAGGATTTCGCGGCCTTCAGAAAGGCCTCCTTGCCCTTGGGCTTGTCGAACAGATAGCCCTCCAGAAACAGCCAGCCCGCACCCTGAAAGACCGAAGGGTTCACATCATCGGGGCCAAGCTCGGCGGAAATGCCCAGATAGGTATTCATCGAACGCTCGCCATCGGGCGTGACCAGAATGATGCTGCGCGAGGTCGGCAGATCGCCCCCCATCACCGGCGGGTTCACGAATACGGTGCCTGCGGCCTCGGTCTGCTCGGCATAGCTCAGCCCCAGCGGGTCATCGGCAACGCGGCCGATAAAGGCCGTTTTCAGACCCAATGCCCCGATCCCGGCCAGTGTGTTCGCGACCGAGCCACCGGGCACCAGTTTGGCCTTCACGGCCTGATCTTCGGCCTGCGCGGCGGTCAGATAGTCCGAACGCTCACGCTCGATCAGTTGCATGATGCCCTTTTGCACGCCAAGCGCCTGCAGACGGGCATCATCGGCGGGCGAGATGACATCCATGACCGCGTTGCCAATTCCGATCACATAGGGCGTGGTCATGCGGTTTTCTCCTCATAGGGGCAAAGGTCGTTGATGATACAGACCGCGCATCTGGGACGGCGGGCCTGACAGATATAGCGTCCATGCAGGATCAGCCAGTGATGGGCGTTCTGTTGAAACCGGACCGGAACATTGTCCTCGATGGCATGTTCGACCTCTTCGACATCACGGCCGGGCGCGATCCGGGTGCGGTTGCCAAGCCGGAAGATATGCGTATCCACCGCCTGCGCCGTATAGCCAAAGGCACAATTCAGCACGACATTGGCCGTCTTGCGCCCGACCCCCGGCAAGCTGACCAGCGCGGCGCGGCTGTCGGGCACCTGCCCATCGTATTCCTCGACCAGAATCTTCGACAGCGCGATGACATTCCTGGCCTTTTGCCGGAACAACCCGATGGTCTTGATGTGGTCGGTCAGCCGCTCCAGCCCCAGATCCAGCATCTTCTGCGGCGTATCGGCGACCTTGAACAGCTCGGCCGTGGCCTTGTTCACGCCGACATCCGTCGCCTGCGCCGACAGGGCCACCGCCACCACCAGCGTATAGGGGTTGGTATAGTTCAGCTCGGTCTTTGGCGAGGGATCATGAGCCTGCAGCCGCTCGAAGATCGCGACCTGATCGGAAAAGGGCAAGGCGGGGGGGATGCGACGGGATTGGGCCATGGCCGCGTTTTGAACGCAGCCACGCGGCAATGCAAGCGCGCAAAATACTGCCGATGCACGCGGAAACGTCATCGCCCTGCCCCTCGACCCCGCTTCCATTCCGCCGACAACTGCGACAGGTTAACCGGGCAGCATGTCGCGGCCGGTCCAAGCAGCTTGCCGGAAGCGCCATCGGAAACAGTCAACAGGAACAGGGATCACAGAGACATGAACCTGAAAATCACGACCATCCTCGGCGCCACCGCCCTGACGGCCCTCGGGGCATGCACCGATCCCGCCGCGACCGGGCTGGGCAATATGAACAAGGCCCAGCAAGGGGCCCTTGCAGGCGCCGCAATCGGTGCCGTTCTGGGGGGAACCCGCGACAGCGACAAGAACGGTCAGGGCAAGGACGCCGTAAAAGGCGCCATCCTTGGCGCGGCAGCCGGGGCGATTGCCGGAAACATCCTTGACCGTCAGGCGGCGGCGCTGGAACAGGCCGTCCAGAACCCCAATGTCCAGATCGTGAATCACGGCTCGTATCTGCAAGTCGTGCTGCCCGAAGGGATTCTGTTCTCGACCGATTCGGCTGCGGTCTCGGGCATTGCGCAAAACGATCTCTATGCGGTCGCGCGTAACCTGAACGAATATCCCAACAGCCGCGTCGAGGTCGTCGGCCATACCGACAACACCGGCAGCGCCTCTTACAACATGGATCTGTCGCAACGCCGTGCGCAATCCGTCGCCGGCATCCTGACCGCCGGTGGTGTTGCAGGCAGCCGCATCGTTGCCGTCGGCCGTGGCGAGGATCAGCCGGTTGCCTCCAATGCGACCGAACAGGGGCGCGCGCAGAACCGCCGCGTGGAAATCCTGATCCGTCCCAACAGCTGATCGGACTGCGATTGCAGACCCCTTCGGAGCCGGGATTGACCGGCTCCGTTTTTCGTTGCATCAATGACACAACCTGCAGTTGTGCCAGCATGACGTCACGTTTATTGATCAAATGGTCAAATTTTTGCTGGAAATCTGCGACTTATCCGCACATCTAGTTACTGCGCGACAGGGCTCGCCGCGACTGTCCCCGACGGTCGGCAATCATGTGTGGCCTGTTCACCTCTACTGCCAGAGAGCCAGACCACCACGGCAACAGAGTTCCGTCCGTGATCTTTCGAACGTCAGAGCAGACGATATTGACGAACGAAAGAACCCCCGGCCTTCGGGCCGGGGGTATCATTGTCCCTCGTCACTTTTCAAAACGGCAAAAGCAGCCGCAATGTCTTAGTTGAGGCGACGCGCCACATCTTCGATGGCGTCGTCAATTCCGGCCGAACGCTGGCCTGCCTTGACCTGCTGAGCCAACAGTTCCGAGGCCGCCGACACCGCCGTCTGCACGGCGCTGTCACGAACGGCACGCACAGCGTCATTCTCGGCGCTGGCGATCTGATCTTCTGCTGCCTGCAGGCGACGCTCGATCGAGGTTTTCAGATCAGCCTGTGCCTTTGCGGCCTGCGCCTCGGCTTCACGCTTCGCATTGGCCACGATCTGATCTGCCTGAGCCTGAACGTCGCGCTGGCGGCGCTCGTAATTGGCATAGATCTCTTGCGCTTCCTCACGCAGGCGGCGTGCCTCGTCCAGATCCGCACGGATCCCCTGGGCGCGCTTGTCCAGCAGCGACCCGATCAGTCCGGGCACCTTGAAGTAAACCAGCACGCCCACGAAGACGAGGAAGGACACCAACACGATGAAATCGGTGTTGCGCAGCGAAAAGAACGGACCGCTGGCCGCAGCGGCCGGGCCGGCCATCAGCGATGCGATGGCGATCGTTGCAAAACGTTTCATTGCACGGCCCCTTTCATGCGCTGATCCACTGCCTGATCGACAGCAGCCTGATCCACGGAACCACCAAAGCTGCGCACCAGTTCCGCCGTCACGTCACGTGCAACGGTGCTGGCATCCGCAGCTGCGGACTCACGAATCTCGGCCAGACGCTTTTCGGATTCCGCCGTGCGGGCAGCAATCTCGGCATCAGCCTTGGCAATTGCCTTGTCCAGCTCGGCCTGAATGTCGGCGCGGTTGGCGGCGACAATCTTCTGAGCTTCGGACCGGGCATCCGCCAGCGCCTTGTCATAGGCAGCTTCGGCGTCCTTGGCCTTTTGTTTGAATTCCTCGGCAGCCATCAGGTCGCCGGTAATGGCCCCCTGCCGGTCCGAGATGACCGCGGCGATCCGGGGCAACGCAATCTTGGACAGCACCCAGTAAAGCACCAGGATCGTCACCACGAGCCAGAAGATCTGGTTCGGGAAGCTGCTGAGATCGAGCTGCGGAAGACCGGTGCTGGCTTCGGCAGCGTGGCCGGCCGCGTCGGCACCATGCGCAGCGGCATCGCCGTGCTGCGCCACAGCCGCGGCAGCGTCTTCGGTGTGTTCGGCCGCGTGCGTGGCGGCCTCTTGCAACAGGCTGAACATTTCCTACCCCTTGGCCTATCAGGTCACGAAGGGGCGGGGAAATTCCCCCACCCCGCCGCAAGGATGGCGAAGGATCAGACCGCGAACATCAGCAGAAGCGCGACCAGGAACGAGAAGATCCCCAGAGCTTCCGCGAAGGCCATGCCGATGAACAGCGTAGCGGTCTGGCCGGCTGCGGCCGAAGGATTGCGCAGGGCGCCCGAGAGGAAGTTGCCGGCAACGTTGCCCACACCGATTGCTGCTCCGCCCATGCCGATAGCGGTCAGGCCGACGCCGATGTACTGGCCCAGTTCTCCGATATTGCCTTCCATGATGATACTCCTTGCGGTTGGAAGTTGTAAATTCTGGTTGATGGTCAGGCCCCGCCCGTGGGCAAGGCCGTGGAAAGGCTGCCGCCGCGATCAGTGCGACGGATGCAGCGCGTCCTTCAGGTAAACGCAGGTCAGGATCGTGAAGACATACGCCTGGATGAAGGCCACGAGGATTTCAAAGGCATACATGCCGACAACAGCGATGATCGAAACCGGGGCCACGGCTGCGATGGCGGCAAAGCCCGCGAAAACCTTGATGACGGCGTGCCCGGCAATCATGTTGCCTGCAAGACGAATGGAGTGGCTGACCGGACGGACGAAGTAGGAAATCACTTCGATCACGGCCAGGACCGGGCGGATCGCCAGCGGTGCCGAACGCACCCAGAACAGGTCCAGGAAATGCGCCCCGTTCTTCATGAAGCCGATGGCCGTCACGGTAAAGAAGACGGCGAATGCCAGAACACCGGTCACGGCGATATGCGAGGTCACGGTGAATGCCTTGGGCAGCAGACCGGCAAAGTTCGAGAAGACGATGAACATGAACAGCGTCATGATATAGGGGAAATACTTCAGGCCTTCCTTGCCTGCGATATCCTCGATCATCTTGTGAACCATGCCATAGGCCAGCTCGGCAATCGACTGCGAGCGGCTGGGAACAATGGCGCGACCGCGCGTCCCCAGAACCAGCAGACCAATGATGCCCAGTGCGACCACGGCCATCCACAGGGTGACATTGGTCGGGGTATACCAGTGAACGGGTCCGTCGCCAAACAACGGCTTGACGATGAACTGATCCATCGGGTGGAAGGTCAGGCCGGTTGCTTCACCATGCGCTTCGGTCGCCACGATCAATCCCTCTCATCGGTCTCCGGCGCATTGCCGGGTTTGGTGTCAAGCTCGGACGCGGTGCGCATCATCGTCTTGATGCCGGCCGCGAAGCCCAGAAATATAAACAGGATCATCAGGAACGGCTTCGTGCCGAACAGATAATCCAATCCGTATCCGATGCCGCAGCCCATCAGGATGCCTGCGACCATCTCGGTGACCATGCGCCAGGCAAGATGCCCCTTGTCATAGCCTGCCATCGGCCCACTGGCCTCAGGTCCGGGGGTCGCCCTGGACAGCCGTTCCTCCAGATCGCGCAAGCGGGCTGCATCTGCATCCCTGCCCTCGCCATTCCGGGGCCCTTCGGCCATCTTTCACGCCCCCGTTATCGTTCGAGGGGTGTCTATGGGGGAATGTCCTTCAAGTCAAGCGGCAGGGACATTGGAATTATTTCAATTAAATCATATAGTTAAATTTAGTTTCAATTCCAGACGCGGTCTTGCATTCCCTTTTGGCCCCGGACATTATTCAACCGTCAAGTTGACCATTCCTCCGATCACGGGCTTTCCCAGCGCAATGCCGCCACCTGACAGACTGGACCTCATCTTCTCGGCGCTGGCCGATCCGACCCGGCGACGGGTGCTTTCCATGTTGCTGGAAGACGACATGGCCGTCAGTGACGTCGCGGCACCCTTCGAGATGAGCCTTGCCGCGATCTCGAAGCATCTGTCGGTGCTTGCAGCCGCGGGCCTGATCCGTCAGGAACGTCGCGGCCGGATCACCTGGTGCAAGCTGGACCCCGATGGCATGCGCAGCGCCTCGGTCTGGATGCAGGGCTTCGGACAGTTCGACCCCGTCGATCTGGACGATTTCGAACGTTTCCTGAAGGTGCAGATCGAGGAATGGAACCAGGAATGACCAAGCGTCCCGATATTCTATGTATTGGTGCCATGCTGTGGGATGTGATCGGTCGCGCCTCGCGCCGCATGGCCTCGGGGGCCGATGTCCCCGGTCGCATCCACCATGTGCCCGGCGGCGTGGCCCTGAATGTCGCGGTGGCGCTGGCGCGCTGGCGGGTCTCCTCGGCAGTGCTCTCGGCGGTCGGGCGCGACCCCGAGGGGGAATCGCTTGTGGCCGAGGCCGGACGACTGGGTGTGCTGACCGCATGGCTCAACCGCGACACCGGCTTGCCCACCGATTGTTACATGGCCATCGAGGACAGCGAAGGGCTGATTGCCGCCATTGCCGATGCCCACAGCCTTGAACGCGCCGGAGAGTCCATCCTGGCCCCGCTGGACAATGATCTGGCCGGATGGGCCGGACCGGTGGTTCTGGACGGCAATCTGACCGAGGATCTGCTGGCCGCCATTGCCCGCGACCGACGTCTGGAGCAGGCCGATCTGCGCGTCGTGCCCGCCAGCCCTGGCAAGGCCGAGCGTCTGGAGCCGCTGATCGCCACGCGACGCGGCTGTTTCTATCTGAACCGGCTCGAAGCCGAAATCCTTGCCGGTCGCGCCTGCCCCGATGCCGCCTCTGCCGCCGAGGCGGTCGTTGCGCGCGGTGCCGCGCGGGTTCTGGTGACCGATGGTCCCAATCCCGCGGCCGAGGCGATTGCCAATGGCCCGACCATCTCCGTCACCCCGCCCCGGGTCAATCTGGCCCGCGTCACCGGTGCAGGCGACTGCTTTCTTGCCGCCCATCTCGCCGCCGAATTGAACCAACAGCCGCGCGAAGCGGCCCTGCGCCAGGCGGTGGACGCCTCGGCCGCCCATGTTTCCGGAAAGGATGTTCCATGACCGCCGCTCCCCTGACCTTCTCGCCCGAAGTCGAACAGGCGCTTGCCGAAAAGCGCCCTGTCGTGGCGCTGGAATCGACCATCATCACCCATGGCATGCCCTATCCGCAGAATCTGGAAATGGCCCGCAATGTCGAACAGGTCATCCGCGACAATGGCGCGGTTCCCGCGACCATCGCGGTGATGGGCGGGCAGATCCATATCGGGCTGACCGATGCAACCTTGCAGGCCCTGGCCCAGACACCGCCCGAACAGGCCATGAAACTGAGTCGTGCCGATCTGGCCGTCTGCCTTGCCAATGGCCGCACCGGCGCAACCACCGTGGCCGCCACGATGATCTGCGCGGCGCTGGCCGGGATCAGCGTCTTTGCCACCGGTGGCATCGGCGGGGTTCATCGCGGCGCGGAAACCAGCTTTGACGTTTCGGCCGACCTGCATGAACTGGCACAGACACCCGTGACGGTTGTCGCGGCCGGAGCCAAGGCAATTCTTGACCTTCCCAAGACCTGGGAGGTTCTGGAAACCCTGGGCGTGCCGGTCATTGCCTATGGTCAGGACGAATTGCCGGCCTTCTGGTCGCGCAGCTCGGGCATTCCGGCGCCTCTGCGCATGGACAGCCCCGCCGAGATCGCCGCCGCCGCCCGGATGCGGGCAGCCCTGGGGCTGAAGGGCGGGCAACTGGTCGCCAATCCGATCCCGCCCGAGGACGAGATCACCCAGAGTGAAATCCTGCCGGTGATTCTCAAGGCGCTGGACGAGGCCGAGGTTCAGGGCGTGGCTGCCAAATCGGTGACGCCATTCTTGCTGCAACGGATCTTCGAACTGACCGAGGGACGTTCGCTCAGCTCCAATATCGCGCTGGTGATGAACAATGCGCGACTGGCGGCAGAAATCGCGACCGAGATGTCGAAAGCCGCTTGACCCGAACCGGCATGGCGCTGTTCCAATTCGCCCATGCAGATTCCTGAACCCTCTTCCATTCAGATCACGCCCCGCCGACGCGGTGTGCTGGGCGTGATCCGGTCGAACTTTCTGGCCGGGCTGATCGTGGTTGCCCCGATCGGCATCACGGTCTGGCTGATCTGGACGCTGACCGGCTGGATGGACAGCTGGGTGCTGCCCATGGTGCCCGCCCGCTGGCGGCCCGAACAATATATCGGCATCAACCTGCGCGGCGTGGGCGCGCTGTTCTTCCTGTTCTTCACGGTCGTGATCGGCTGGCTGGCCAAGGGCTGGCTGGGCCGCTCGCTGCTGCGCACCGGCGAACAGATCGTTAACCGGATGCCGGTCATCCGTTCGGTCTATGGCGCGCTGAAACAGATCGCGGAAACCGTCCTGTCGCAAAGCGAGGCACGTTTTGACCGGGCCTGCATGCTGGAATATCCGCGCAAGGGGCTGTGGGCGGTCGGCTTCGTCGCCGGCCCGGCCAAGGGAGAACTGATCCGCCACGTCTCGGACGATCTGATTGCGGTCTTCGTGCCGACCACGCCCAATCCGACCTCGGGCTTTCTGATCTATGTGCCCGAAAGCGATGTCACCTTTCTGGACATGAGCGTCGAGGATGCCGCCAAACTGGTCATCTCGGCCGGGCTGGTCTATCCGACGATGCCCGAACCGGTCAAAAGCGCTGGCAGATCCACGGTGTCCTGACGGTTCAGCGCATCGGCATGATCATTCAGAAAACGGTCCGCGGCCTCTTGCCCGGCCTGTTTCATCCGCGCAAGAAACCCGGGTCCCGGCATCACCTTGGATCGCGCCGTCAGATCGTTCATCAGCACGTCATCCAGAATCATGTGAACCAGCGGGTCCTTCATGGCGCGGTCCCGCAACCGGTCCTCGCGGTGCAGGCGTTTCACAAAGTTGATGGCGCGCAATTCCGACATCAGCGCGCTGTTGAAGCTGATCTCATTGACGCGGTCCGAAATCTCGACCGGAGTCTTGGGCACCCCGTCGCGCATCAGCGGATTGATGTTCACGATCACGATGTCACGCGGCAGATGATGGGCATAGAGCGGAAACAGCGCCGGATTGCCGGTATAGCCGCCATCCCAGAAGGATTCGACATTTCCGGTATCCGGGTCGGCGATTTCCACGGCGCGAAACAGCGTCGGCAGACAGGCCGAGGCCAGCACCGCATCCACCGTCACCCGCCTGCCGGTAAAGACCCTGATCCGCCCGCTGCGGACATTGGTGGCCGCGACGAACAGTTCCGGACCCTTTTCGCTGTCAAAGCCGGTATAGGGCAATTCCTGCAACACTGCGGAAAGCGGATTGCTATAGAACGGGCCATAGTCATAGGGGCTGAAGATCCGGCTGATCCCATCCAGCCATGCGGCGGGAGAGAACATCTCGGTCAGCCGGTGCATGCTGCGCGGCATGGGCATCAGCGAATGCATCCAGCGCACCATGCGATTATCCGACATCTCGCCGACCTCGCGCCACAGGCAGTTCAGGTTCTCCCTGGCCGCGCGGCGTCCGGCAGGCCCGCTGTGCCGGGACATGCCCGCCTTGATCGCCGCACCGTTCAGCGCCCCTGCGGATGTGCCGCTGATGGCGCTGATCTGCAGCCATGGCTCATCCAGCAGCCGGTCGAGCACCCCCCAGCCAAAGGCGCCATGCGCGCCCCCGCCTTGCAATGCCAGATTGATCTGTTTGTCCTGCATGGCCGGCCTCGTGGTTCATTTTCTTTCGCGCATAGTACAAAGCGCACCATCAGCCGCAAGGCGGGTCTTGCCCGGCACGGGAACCACCGTCAGATCAGCAATAGGCCTCGGGGCCTTTGGACATTGCCGCGCCATAGCGCGGACCATGTGCCCAGCCGACAGGCAGGATCGTCTCTATCTCGTCCAGTTGCGCGTCGCTGAGGGTAATGGCCGCGCCCTTCGCGTTTTCACGCATATGTTCGCTGCTGCGCGATCCCGGCAGCGCCAGAACATGGGGGCCGCGTGACAGTACCCATGCGATGGCCAGCGTGGCCGGGCTGTGGCCCAGATCGCGGGCATAGGCGGCAAACTCGCGCAGGCGAATGGCGTTGCGCGGCCAGTTTTCATCGCTGAAGCGCGGCATGCCCTGGCGCAGATCATTGGGGCCAAAGCCGGCCGGATCAGGCAGCCGCGCCCCGAATACGCCGCGCCCGACCGGGGAAAAAGCCATCAGGGCGACGCCATTGCGCCGACAGGACTGCAGCACGCCCAGTTCCGGTTGGCGCGTCCACAACGAATATTCCGATTGCACCGCCGCAACCGGCCCCACCGCAAGCGCACGCTCCAGCGTATGGGGCGCCACTTCCGACAGGCCGATCGCGCCGATCTTGCCCTCGTCACGAAAGCGCATCAGCGTCTGCATGACCTCTTCGATCGGGCGATCCGGTTCGTGGCGGTGCAGATAATACAGGTCGATATGATCGACCCCAAGGCGGCGCAGCGATCCCTCCAGAGACTCGCGCATGTGTTCGGGCGAATTGTCGAAGGGACGTTCGGGATTGCGGGTAATGCCGCATTTGCTGGCCAGAACGACGCGGTCACGATGATCGCGCAGGAAGGTCGACAGCAATTCCTCGGCCCGGCCCATGCCATAGATATTCGCGGTGTCGAAATGGTTCACGCCCATTTCAAGACATTCGGCCATGCAGTTCAGGCTTTCATCGCGGTCGGCCGCGCCGTAGGTGCCGATGAAATTCATCGTGCCCAGAGCAACCGCCCCGACCTTGCGGCCATTCCGGCCCAATTCGCGTGTCTGCATTCCCGCCCCCGTGGTTTCGCCGTTCGTGGTTTCGCCGGAAAGTCCCAGCCGGGCGAAGGGGATCAGTCCTCGGACTGTGCCTCGGCCCGGCTCTTGCCCGACACATCCATCGCCAGCGTCGCCGCCATGAAGGCATCCAGATCGCCGTCCAGAACGCCCTGCGTATCGCTGGTTTCCACCGAGGTGCGCAGATCCTTGACCATCTGATAGGGATGCAGCACGTAGGAACGGATCTGGTTGCCCCAGCCCGCATCACCCTTGGCGTCATGCTGGGCCTGAATGCTCTCGGTGCGCTTGCGCAACTCCATTTCATACAGCCGCGATTTCAGCGCCGCCATGGCATTGGCCCGGTTCTGGTGCTGCGATTTCTCGGAACTGGTCACAACGATACCGGTCGGAATGTGGGTAATCCGCACGGCCGAGTCGGTGGTGTTGACGTGCTGCCCGCCCGCACCCGAAGAGCGATAGGTATCCACGCGGATCTCGTTGTCCGGCACGGTGATCTCGATATTGTCGTCAACCACCGGATAGACCCAGACCGAGCTGAAGCTGGTATGGCGGCGCGCGGCGCTGTCATAGGGGCTGATCCGCACCAGACGGTGCACGCCCGATTCCGATTTCAGCCAGCCATAGGCATTATGCCCGCTGATCTTGTAGGCTGCGCTGCGGATGCCCGCCTCGTCACCCGAGCTTTCGCTCATCAGTTCGACCTTGTAACCCTTTTTCTCGGCCCAACGCACATACATGCGCGCCAGCATCGAGGCCCAGTCACAGCTTTCGGTGCCACCCGCGCCGGCATTGATTTCAAGGAAGGTGTCATTGCCGTCAGCCTCGCCGTTCAACAGGGCTTCCAGCTCTTTCTGCGCGGCCATTTCGGCCAGCGATTTCAGATTGGCCTCGGCCTCGGCAACCAGTTCGCTGTCACCTTCCGCCTCGGCCAGTTCGACCATTTCGGCATTGGCATTCAGATCGTCCTCGATGCGCTTGTAGGTCTCGATGGCATCCGACAGCGCCTGGCGTTCGCGCATCAGCTTTTGCGCGCGGGCGGGATCGGACCACAGGTCGCCATCCTCGATCATCGCGTTCATCTCTTCCAGACGATGTGGCGCGGTCTGCCAATCCATGCGCTGGCCCAGCAGACTCAGCGATTTCCGGATGGCTTCGATGGTGGACTGCGTCTCGGCGCGCATGGGACGATCCTTCTGGAATTTCAGGCGCGAGTGATAGCGCGGCTCTGTCGCGGGAACAAGGGCCGTGGACCTCTCGCCCCGCCCCGGCACCATCTTCACATGCGCGATTGTGAAACCAGAGACGCCCGTTCGCGTTCACCCAGCAACGCAAAGGGTTCCCCATGTCGCAGTTTCTAGACGCATTCACGGATATCTTCTCTCCGCTGCAATCCATGCCCATGGCCACGGCGGCGGCACGGCTGGTTCTGGCCTTGCTGCTGGGCGCGGCAATCGGCTGGGAGCGTGAGATCAAGTCCCGTGCGGCCGGTCTGCGAACCCATATGCTGATTTCCATGGCGGCCGCCATGTTCACCATTGTCGCCATGGAGCTGACCCATTTCCCCGAAGAACAGCAGGGGCAGCTGCGCATCGATCCGCTGCGTCTGATCGAAGCCGTGACCGCAGGCGTGGCCTTTCTTGCCGCGGGATCGATCATTACCAGTGGACGCACCGTGCGCGGCATCACGACCGGGGCCTCGATGTGGCTTGCAGGTGCCATCGGCCTTGCCTGTGGCGTGGGCAGCGGCCTGCTGGCAGTGGTCGGCAGCGCGCTTGCACTGACCGTGTTGTGGATCATCCGGCTGCTGGTCAAACCATTGACCCGGCCCGACAAGGACTAGCCCCGCAGGCGGGTCGTCAGTACAGACCGCCCGAGGACATGGTGCCGAAATCGGTGCGCTTGGGGATGACCTTGCGCTTGCCCGTCGAGGTGGTGATCGAGGTCGAACCCCGCGAATCGGCGCCCGCCTCCCAAGGCAGCACGACCTTCTCGTCGCCGAAACCGGAAATGATGACCGGTGACAACCAGTCGGGATCGGTGCCATCGCGGAAATATTCGGCAATCACGTTCGCGCCGGTCGCATCGTCATCCAGCCGCTGGCCGGTGAAACGGTCGATTTTGACCCAATGCCCGCCCGGCGGAACCTTGAAGGCGGTGCCCCCAAATTCCTTGATCGCATCGCGCATGAAGGCGTTGAACACCGGAACGCAGAGCGTGCCGCCATAAGCGTGACGTCCAAGGCTGCGCGGCTGGTCATAGCCCAGATAGCAGCCCGCCACGATATTGCTGGAAAAGCCGATGAACCAGACATCCTTGGCATCATTGGTGGTCCCGGTCTTGCCCGCGATCGGCACCGGCAGATTGACGCCCTTGCCAGAGCCGCGCTTCACGACCCCTTCCATCATCGAGGTCAGCTGATAGGCGGTGACGGCATCCATCACCCGTTCGCGATTGTTGTCGATCACCGGCCCCTGCCCCGCCGGCAGGGCCTGCATGCCGCAGGTTTCGCAGACGCGCTTGTCATGGCGATAGATCGTCCGGCCGCGACGGTCCTGCACGCGGTCGACCAGGGTCGGCTCGACCCTTTCGCCGCCATTGGCAAACATCGCATAGGCCGCGACCATCTTGAACAGAGTGGTTTCCTGCGCGCCCAGCGCATTGGCCAGATAGGGTTTCAGATCATCATAAACACCGAAACGCTCGGCATATTCGGCGACGCGCTCCATGCCGATGTCCTGTGCGATCCGGATCGTCATCAGGTTGCGCGACTGTTCGATGCCGGTGCGCAGCGGCGTCGGCCCGTAATTGCGGCCCGAAGCATTCTTCGGTTCCCACAGGCCGTCGGGGGTGTTCAGCTTGATCGGCTCGTCGATGACGATGGTCGCCGGGGTATAGTTGTTGTCCAGCGCCGCCGCATAGACAAAGGGCTTGAAGGAAGAACCGGGCTGGCGGCGCGCCTGCGTGGCGCGGTTGAAGACCGAAGACTGATAGGAAAACCCGCCCTGCATGGCCATCACGCGACCGGTGTTCACATCCATGGCCATGAAGCCCCCCTGCACCTCGGGCACCTGCCGCAGGGTCCAACGGATAAAGCTGCCATCGCTGTCGCTGGTCATCGGGCGCACCAGCACCACATCGCCCACCGACAGCAGGTCACCCGCCACGCGGGCCTTGGGCTCCAGCTTGCCGGTTTCATGGTTCAGCTTGCGGGCCCATTGCACGTCCTTGGCCGGGATCCAATGGCCGTCGGCATCCTCTTCGATGCCTTCAATGCCGATGCGCGCGTCCGATTTTCCGATTTCCAGCACGACGGCCGGGGACCAGTTCGGAATGTCACGCGGCACGCGGACCTCGGCCAGGGCCGCACGCCAGCTGGCCTCATCGACCAGGGCTTCGGGCGGTATCGTCTCGCCGGTGCCGCGCCAGACCCCACGACCGCGATCATATTGTTCCAGCGCGTTGCGCAGCGCGTCGGCGGCGGATTGCTGCAGCTTCGGCTCGACGGTGGCGCGGATCGTCAGGCCACCACCAAAGAATTCATCCTGCCCGAATTCGCGGCTCAACTGCCGGCGGATCTCATCCGTGAAATAATCCCGCGGCGGCATCTGGCTGTTGAACGGGGCATAATCGCCATTCTGAACCGATTTCAGCGGCAGCCCGGCCTCGGCTTCATAGGTGGCCTGATCGATATAGCCGTTCTGCCACATCTCGCGCAGGACATAGTTGCGCCGCTCGGTCACGCGCTCCTTGGCGCGCACCGGATGATAGCGCCCCGGAGCCTGGGGCATCGCGGCCAGCATGGCGGCCTCATGCGGGGCCAGTTCGGCCAGCGACTTGTTGAAATAGCTTTGGGCGGCAGCGGCGACGCCAAAACTGTTCTGGCCCAGGAAAATCTCGTTCAGATACAGTTCGAGGATCTGGTCCTTGGACAGCGAGCGTTCCAGACGCGAGGCCAGGATCAGCTCCTTGACCTTGCGTTCGACACTGCGGTCGCTGGACAGCAGGAAGTTCTTCATGACCTGCTGGGTGATCGTCGAGGCACCACGGACATTCGACCCGCCCGAGCGTGCCGCATCATAGGCCGCGCCCAGAATGCCGCGCAGATCATAGCCGGGATGGCTGTAGAAATTCTTGTCCTCGGCGCTGATGAAGGCCTGTTTGACCAGATCGGGAATCTCCTCGATGGGCACGAAGATCCGCCGTTCCTGCGCGAATTCGTCGATCAGCCGCCCCTCGCCCGAATAGACGCGGCTGATCGTCTTGGGGCTGTATTGGGCCAATGTCTCATGGCTGGGCAGATCCCGGGAATAGACCCAGAAGATCCCCCCCAGCGTCAAGGCAATGAAGAAGCTGGCGGTCACGACCCATGAAAAGATCGCTCCGAAAAATGACAGGATGCTGCGCAGCACGTCCAAACGCCTTTCAATCACACGTCCCGTCTATAGCGATGGCCATGGCGGGGGTCAAAACAACACTGGGTCAGAATCGGGCTTAACGCCGCAGCATCCTTTCGCGCGCGGCCTCGTCCCGCGCCCATCCGGTGATCGATTCCGCAACGACATCGACCATTCTGGCCCGCCAGGCCGGATTGGTCAGATTGGCCCGATCACTGTCATCCGAGATGAACCCCAGCTCAAGCAGGGCCGAGGGAATGTCGGGCGATTTCAACACCGAAAAGGCAGCCGTCTGCACCGGTCGCCCATGCAGTTCTATGCCCATCAGGGCCAGACGCGAGGTCAGGAACCGCGCGAAATTCTCGGCCCGCGGCTGGGTGTCGGTGCGCGCGAAATCCATCAGCACACCGGTCAGGGCATCGTCCTGACCGCTGAGATCCTGACCCAGCAGCAGGTCGTCACGTTCATGGCGTGTCACCAGTTGGCGCGCGGCACGCGTATTTGCCCTTGAATTCCACAGATAGACCGTCGCCCCCGCCGCCTGCCCCTCGGGCAGAGCATCGGCATGCAACGACAGGAACAGATCCGCCCCACCTTCGCGTGCGATGGTCATGCGGTCTTCCAGCCTGACAAATACATCCGAGTCGCGGGTCATCACGACCTCTACACCCCGCGCCTCCAGCGCCTTGCGCAATTCCTGCGCAAAGGCCAGCACCAGGTCGGCCTCTTCCTCGCCTCCCGCTTCGGCCCCCGGGTCGAAACCGCCATGCCCGGCATCCAGCGCCACGGTAAGCCCCGGCGTTTCGTCGATCTGCGGCAGATCTGCCGGTTCGGGCAGATCGCGCAGGGCGGTCGCAGCGCTGGCGCGCGGCGCGAAATCCTTCTCGCGCACGGGGTCCAGGTCAATGGTGATCTCGGGCAGATCGCCCTTGGTACGCTGCCCCGCGCTTTCGATGCGATAGGGGCCGGGCAGTTCAACGACGATACGCGACCAGCCGCGGCGATAGCGCCCCCAGCGGATTGCCGGGACAAGATTGGCCCCGAAAAGATCCTCGGCAGAGATCCCGCTGAAATCCGCCCCCTTGAGGTCGACGATCAACCGCGCGGGATCGCCGACGATATAGACCCGATAGGGCACGGCCCTTGTCAGCCCAAGGCGCAGTTCCAATGGCGGGGGCTTGCCCCACCAGCCACGCCCGGTCTGGGTCAGGGAAGAGGCGCCGATCTCAAGACGTGCGGCCTCTTGAGCACGGACCGGGATGGCCAGCAGCATCAGCGCGAGAATCAGGCCGATCCATCTCATCGAGACGCCATGAACTCCGTCAGGCGGCGCAATCCTTCGGTGACGTCCTCGGTCGAACGGGCATAGGAAAAGCGCAGGGTGCGCGCGCCACGCTCGGGGTCGAAATCCAGCCCCGGCGTCACGGCAACACCGGCCTTTTCAAGGATCTCACTGGCAAACGCCAGCGAGTCAGTGGTCAGATCCGACACATCGGCATAGATATAGAAGGCCCCCTCCGGCGGCGCGATACGGGTAAATCCCGCACGCGGCAGCCCTTCCAGCATCAATTGCCGGTTGCGGGCATAAACCTTCAGGTTCTCCTCGGTCTCTTCAATGCAGTCCAGCGCCGCAAGGGCGGCTACCTGGCTTGCATGGGGCGGACAGATGAACATGTTCTGGGCCAGACGTTCGACCGTGCGCAGATGGGATTGCGGCACGACCATCCAGCCGACACGCCAGCCGGTCATCGAGAAATACTTGCTGAAGGAATTGATGACGAAAACCTCGTCCGTGACCTCCAGCGCCGAATGGCAGCGTTCGCCATAGGACAGGCCGTGATAGATCTCGTCCGAGATCACCGCCATGCCGCGCCCCCAGGCTGAATCCGTCAGCGCCTGCAATTCATCGGTCCGCAGGACGGTGCCCGAAGGATTGCCCGGCGAGGCCAGGATCAGCCCTTCGGCATCGGGCAATTCATCGGGCCGGGGCTGATAGCGGTCCTCGGGCCGGGTCTGGATGCCGACAGGCTCCAGCGACATGGCCCGCAGGATCTGGCGATAGCTGGGATAACCGGGCAACCCCATGGCCACGCGATCCCCCGCATCAAACAGCGCCGAAAACGCCAGAATGAAGGCACCGCTGCTGCCCGGCGTCACCACGACGCGCGCGGGATCCAGATCGACGCCATACCAGCGGCGATACAGGCCGGCGATCCCCTGACGCAGGCGCGGCAGACCCAGCGCGGCCGTATATCCCAGCGGCTGCTCCAATGCGCGGGCCAGGGCCTCGCGCGCGCCGCGCGGGGCGGCTGTGCCGGGCTGGCCGACCTCCATATGAATGATATGGCGCCCAGAGGATTCGGCGCGGGCCGCTGCCTCCATCACATCCATGACGATGAAAGGGTCAACCTGTCCGCGCGTGGATTGTCGCATAGCTCGTGCCTCGATTTGTTTTGCACATGTCTTAACGCGACACGCGTCCCGGCTCTAGCCTTTCCTTTTGGCACCATCACGCAGCCGTGTGTCCGGCTTTCTTGCCTTCGCCGCCCCTTCCAGCCAATCTGTCGACGACTTATTCAGAGGAATTCCATGAAACGCCTGATTGCCGCGCTGCTGCTGACCGCAACACCCGCCCTGTCGCTCGATCTGTCAGCCATGTCCGACAGCGAGAAAACCGCCTTCGGCAAGGCCGTGCGCGAATATCTGATGGCCAACCCGGAAGTGCTGATCGAATCGATCAATGTTCTGGAAGAACGCCGCGCCGCCGAAACCGTGCAGAACGACCAGCAACTGGTCGCGGCGAACAAGGACGCCCTGTTCAATGATGGTCACAGCTGGGTCGGGGGCAACCCCGAAGGTGATCTGACCATCGTGGAATTCATCGATTACCGCTGCGGCGTCTGCCGCCGCTTCAATGAGGAAGTGCATGATCTGGTCGAAAAGGACGGAAATATCCGCCTGATCCTGAAGGAATTTCCGATTCTGGGCCAGGACAGCGACACCTCGGCCCGCTTTGCCGTTGCCGTCAAGCAGATCGGCGGCGACGAGGCCTACATGAAGGCCCATGACGAGCTGATCGCCCTGCGCAGCCCGGCCACGATAGAGGCCCTGAAGAAGATCGCCGACAAGATCGGCATGGATGCGGATGAGGTCGTCAACACCATGAACACCGATTCCATCAACGACATCCTGCGCCAGAACCGGCAACTGGCCGAACGCATGGCGATCATGGGCACGCCGACATTCGTGGTCGGGGATGAATTGCTGCGCGGCGTGCCGCAGGCCGGTCTGACCAGCACCGTCGCCGAGATCCGCGCCAGAAACGGCTGAACCGATACGACGGGCGGGCGCAGAAATGCTGCGCCCGCCCCTTTTCGCCTATTCGCTCGGTGCCTGACGGCCAAGGATGTGATCGGCACCCTTTTCCCCGACCATGATCGAGGGGCCGTTCAGGTTGCCATTGGTGATCCGGGGAAAGACCGAACTGTCCACGACCCGCAGGCCTTCGACCCCGATTACGCGCAGTTCCGGATCAACCACCGCATCACGGTCATCCGCGCGCCCGATTCGCGCCGTCCCACAGGGATGATAGGCCGATTCGGCATGTTCCCGGATAAAGGCATCGATCTGCTCATCGCTGACAACATTGTCGCCGGGCTGGATTTCCTCGCCGCGGTATTCCTCGAAGGCCGGCTGGTCGAATATCTTGCGTGTCAGGCGCACGCAGGCACGGAATTCCTTCCAGTCGTCCTCATGGGACATGTAGTTGAAGTGAATCCGCGGCTTTGCATCCGGATCGGCCGAGTTCAGGCGCACCGTGCCGCGTGATTTCGACCGCATCGGCCCGACATGGGCCTGGAAGCCATGCCCCTTCGCCGCCGCCTTGCCGTCATAGCGCACCGCAAGCGGCAGGAAGTGATACTGGATATCGGGATATTCGACATCCTCGCCGGAACGCACGAAGCCGCAGCTTTCGAACTGGTTGGACGCACCCAGACCGGTCTTTTGCAACAGCCATTCCAACCCGACCCGGCTTTTGCCCAGCAGATTGTAATAGGTATACAGGCTGACCGGCTTCAACGCCTTGTATTGCATGTAGATTTCAAGGTGGTCCTGAAGGTTCGAGCCAACGCCCGGACGGTCGGCCAGCGGCTCGATACCATGTTCGCGCAGATGTTCGGCAGGACCGATCCCCGACAGCATCAGCAATTTCGGCGTATTGATCGAGCTGGCCGAAAGGATGACCTCCTTGCCGGCCTTGATCTGTTCGATGCTGCCCTTGCGGTCAATCTCGACCCCATAGGCACGTTTGCCCTCAAACAGCACCCGGCGCGCCAGCGCCCGGATCACCGTCAGCTTGCCCGATTTGCGCGCCGGACGCAGATAGGCGTTGGCCGTGGACCAGCGCCGACCTTTCCAGATCGTCGCCTCCATCGGGCCAAAGCCTTCCTGCGAGGCACCATTGTAGTCGGGGGTATGGGGCCAGCCCGCCTGCTGTCCCGCCTCGATAAAGGCGTTGAACAGCGGATTCTTGCGCTTGCCGCGGGTGATATGCAGCGGACCATTGGTGCCACGCAGGGGCGAACTGCCGCCATGCCATGTTTCCATGCGCTTGAAATAGGGCAGCACATCCTTGAAGGACCAGCCATCGGCGCCAGCCTCGGCCCAGTGATCGAAATCCTTGGGGTTGCCGCGCACGAAGACCATGCCGTTGATCGACGAAGAGCCGCCCAGAACCTTGCCCCGGGGCGTCGCCAGGTTCCGCCCGCCCAGATGTTCCTCGGGCACCGTCGAAAAGCCCCAGTCATAGCGGGGCATGTTCATCGGATAGGACAGCGCGCCGGGCATCTGGATGAAGATGCCGTGATCGCTGCCCCCGAATTCGATCAGGGTGACGGTCTTGCCTGCTTCGGTCAGGCGATAGGCCAAGGCGCAACCAGCGCTGCCTGCGCCGACAATGACGTAATCTGACTGGCTCATGCCAATTTAACCCCATGTAAAGGTGCAAGGAATCGGATCAGTAGGGGGCCTCGACGTCGCCCATGCCGACATAAACCGACTTCAGTTGTGAATAATGTTCGATAGCGGCGGCAGAATTCTCGCGGCCCAGCCCCGACAGCTTGACGCCGCCAAAGGGCATCTCGACCGGCGTCAGATTATAGGCGTTGATCCAGCAGGTGCCCGCTTCAAGCCGCGAGATGACGCGATGCGCGCGGGTCAGATCCTGCGTGAAGACCCCCGCCGCCAGGCCGAATCCGGTGCCATTGGCGCGGCGGACGACCTCGTCTTCGTCATAGAACTCAAGCGTCGTCATCACCGGCCCGAAGATCTCGTCCCGTGCAATGAGCATGTCATCCGTCGCATCGGCAAAGACGGTCGGCGGGACAAAGGCGCCCTCGCCCGGACCACCGCAGACCAGACGCGCACCGGCCTGTTCCCCCGCCTCGATCGCCGCACGGATCTTGTCGGCCTGCGCAGCGTTGACGATCGGGCCGTGCTGGGTTTCCGGGTCCAGCGGATCACCCGCGCGGACATTGCGGACCCGTTCGGCCAGACGGTTCAGAAAGGCCTCGCGGATGCCTTCCTGCAGAAAGACCCGCGTACCGTTCGAGCAGATCTGCCCCGAGGAATAGAAATTCGCCAGAATCGCCGCGCTGACGGCATTTTCCAGATTGGCATCGTCAAAGACGATCAGGGGTGATTTGCCCCCAAGCTCCATTGTGACATGACGCATGCCCTCGGCAGCGGCGGCATAGACCCGTCGTCCCGTGGGAACAGAGCCGGTCAGCGAAACCTTGTCGACATTGGCATCCGTGGTCAGCGCGGCCCCGACCTGCCCCCTGCCCTGCACCACGTTGAACACCCCGGCGGGCAGCCCGGCTTCGATCAGGATCTCGGCCAGCTTCAGCGCGCCAAGCGGCGTTTCCTCCGAAGGCTTGAAGACCATCGCATTGCCCATGACCAGCGCCGGCGCGGCCTTCCAGCAGGCGATCTGGCTGGGATAGTTCCACGCGCCGATTCCGGCACAAACGCCCAGGGGTTCGCGGCGGGTATAGGCCCAGTCCTGCCCCAGCGGGATCATCTGCCCGGTAATCGAGGCCGAAAGACCACCAAAGAACTCCAGCGCCTGCGCACCCGATTCCCAATCGGCCACCAGCGTTTCCTGAATCGGCTTGCCGGTATCCAGCGTCTCGAGACGCGACAGTTCGTCGTTGCGTTCGCGAATGATCGCGGCCGCGCGCGTCAACACCCGGCCGCGCTCGACCGGGGACATGGCCGCCCAAGCAGGCTGGGCGTCCGCAGCTGCCTGACAGGCCTGGGCCACCTGATCAAGGCTGGCTTCATGCAGAAGGGCGATTTCCTCACCCGTATAGGGATAGCGCACGGAAAGCGCGTCCCCTTCGCCTTCGACCGGGCGACCGTTGATGAACAGGCTGGCGGCGGGTTGGGCGTTCAGGCTCATGCGAGCGCCTCCTCGATATAATCCATGATTGTGCTCAGGGCCTTGTCGGCATCGACAGGGCCCGGTGTCAGAACGGCGCGCAGATAAAGCCCGTCTATCAGTGCACCCAGGGTCTCGGCGGTGCGAATCGGGTGATCGGTCAGGGGACGCAGGTTCGAAATCAGATTCGACCGCAACCGGCGATGATAGATTCGCAGCAGCCGCGCGGCCTGCTTGTTGATCAGCGCCAGCGCATAGAAATTGATCCATGCGCTGATGATCTCGCGCTGGAAATTGCTGGGCGCGAAATTGATCCGCACGATGGCATTCAGCCGTTCCCGGGCGTCACCGGCAGGCAGGCCATCGCGGATCGAGCGCCCGTAGACCGTCAGGATATGACGCATGGCCGAAAGGAAAATCTGCTCTTTCGAGCCGAAATAATGATGCGCCAGTGCCGGCGACATGCCGGCCGCCCGCGCGATCTGTGCCACGGTCACATCCAAAGAACCAGCACGCCCGACCTCGCTGATCGTTGCGTTGATTAACGCCGCTTTTCGGATAGGTTCGACCCCATGTTTCGACATCCGCACACCTGCTGTCCGAGTTTTTGGTTGCTTTTTGACTGTAGCCGACCTTTAATTGACTGGTCAATCAATAACAGGGAGTCCACCATGATCCTTTCTCGCATCGCCTCCGCGCTTGCACTTACGACTGCACTGACCGGCACCGCCTCTGCAGCCTTTGCCGCAGAACCGGAAGAATGCCGAAATGTGGTCTTTTCGGATGTGGGCTGGACCGACATCACCGCCACCACGGCGCTGGCCTCGACCGTGCTGCAGGCGCTTGGATATGACACGGAAACCAAGATCCTTTCGGTTCCGGTCACCTATACGGCCATGTCGACCGATGATGTCGACATCTTCCTGGGCAACTGGATGCCGACCATGCAGGCCGATATCGCCCCCTATGCCGAGGCCGGCACCGTCGACACCGTGCGCACCAATCTGACCGGCGCGAAATACACGCTGGCCACCAACAAGGCCGGTGCCGATCTGGGTATCGACGATTTCTCGAAGATCGCCGAGCACAAGGACGAACTGGACGGCAAGATCTTCGGCATCGAGCCGGGCAATGACGGCAACCGCCTGTTGCTGGAAATGGTCGCCGAGGACAAGTTCGGCCTTGGCACCTTTGAGGTCATCGAATCCAGCGAACAGGGCATGCTGGCGCAGGTCGCGCGGGCTGGTGACAAGAAGCCGGTCATCTTCCTGGGCTGGGAACCCCATCCGATGAATGCCCAGTTCGAGATGACCTATCTGACCGGCGGCGACGAGGTGTTCGGCCCCAATCTGGGCGGCGCCGAAGTGCGCACCAACACCCGCACCGGCTATGTCGATGAGTGCAGCAATGTCGGCACCTTCCTGAAGAACCTGGAGTTCACCCTGGCAATGGAGAACGAGGTCATGGCCAAGATCCTCAATGACGGCGAGGATCCCATGGATGCCGCCAAGGCCTGGCTGATGGAAAACCCCGATGCTGCGACGCCCTGGCTCGAGGGTGTGACGACCGTTGACGGAAATGATGCCATCGCCGCGTTGAACGACGCGCTGAACGGCTGAGAATCGGCCCTCTGGCCCGATCGGCCAGAGGGCGCCCCGTCGTAACCGGCAATGTCACGCAGCTTCAGCAAAACATGCGTGACCGTCACATACAGGGAATGACGCATGGAACAGCTGACCTCAATCGTGACCGACAACAAGATCCCTGTCGGCAAGACAGCCAAAGGGCTGTTCGATTGGCTGAATGCAAATGCTGCGGTGATTTTCAACAGCATCTCGACCGCCATGGACTGGCTTATCGCGCAGATCCTTTCGGCACTGGAATTTCCCCACCCCTTCATCTTCATCGCGCTGGCTGCCGCCCTGACATGGGTGCTGCAACGGCGCTGGCAGCCCTGCCTGCTGATGGTGCTGGGACTGCTTTTCATCCTGAACCAGGGCTATTGGGAAGAAACCCTGCAATCTCTGACACTGGTCCTGGCCGCCTGCATCGTCTGCATGGCCGTCGGTGTGCCCATCGGCATCGCTGCCGCCCACCGGCCCCGGCTCTATGCCTGGATGCGCCCGGTGCTGGACCTGATGCAGACCCTGCCAACCTTTGTCTATCTGATCCCCGCCATCGTCTTCTTCGGCATCGGCATGGTGCCGGGCCTGCTGGCGACGGTGATCTTCGTCCTGCCCGCCCCCATCCGGCTGACCCAGCTTGGCGTGGCCTCGACCCCGCAACCGCTGATCGAGGCCGCCCGTGCCTTTGGCGCAACACCCCGCCAATTGCTGTGGAAGGTCGAACTGCCCAGTGCCCTGCCCCAGATCATGGCCGGGCTGAACCAGACCATCATGCTGTCGCTGTCGATGGTGGTGATTGCCGCGCTGGTTGGCGCCTCGGGGCTTGGCGTGCCGGTCGTGCGCGCCCTGAACAGCGTGAACACCGCGCTTGGCTTTGAATCCGGCTTCGTCATTGTCGTCGTGGCCATCCTGCTTGACCGTATGCTGCGCATGGAAGGCCCGAAATGAGCGACACCACCCCGAATGCCGTTGAATTCGACAATGTCAGCATCGTCTTCGGCGATGCCCCCGATATCGCCCTGCCGCTGATGGACCAGGGGCTTGAGCGCGGCCAGATCAAGGATGAGACCGGACAGGTTCTGGGCGTCCATGATTGCAGCGTCGATGTGAAACAGGGCGAGATCCTGGTGCTGATGGGCCTGTCGGGATCGGGCAAATCCACGCTGTTGCGTTCGGTCAATGCATTGAACCATGTCTGCCGCGGTGAGGTCCGGATCTGGAACGGCGAGAAGATGATCTCGGTCACCGGCGCGGACAAGAAATCGCTGCGCGACATCCGGCTGAGCCATGTCGCCATGGTCTTCCAGCAGTTCGGCCTGCTGCCCTGGCGAACCGTGCGCGAGAACGTCGGACTGGGCCTGGAACTGGCCGGGATGCCGCTGCGCGAGCGCAACAAACAGGTGGATCAACAGCTGGAGACCGTTGGCCTTGACGAATGGGCCGAGCGCAAGGTCGGCGATCTGTCCGGCGGCATGCAGCAACGTGTCGGGCTGGCGCGCGCCTTTGCCACCGAAGCCCCGATCCTGCTGATGGATGAACCCTTCAGCGCGCTGGACCCGCTGATCCGGGCACGGCTTCAGGACGAGCTTCTGGAACTGCAGGCCAAGACCCGGCGCACGATCATCTTTGTCAGCCACGACCTTGATGAAGCCTTCAAGCTGGGCAACCGCATCGCCCTGATGGAGGGCGGGCGCATTGTCCAGATCGGCACCGCGCGCGAAATCATCGCCAATCCCGTCAATGACTACGTCGCGGATTTCGTTGCGCATATGAACCCGCTTGGCGTTCTGACCGCCGCCGATGTCGCCCAGCCGGGCGAGGCCGAGGGCACTCCGGTTCCCGCCGACATGCCGGTGCGCGACGTGATGGGCCTGCTGGCCGATCAGCGCGCCCTGCCCGTCGAGGGTGGCGGGCGCATCACCCGCGATGCCGTGCTGGCACGGCTGATCGATCCTCGCGGCTGAAGACCTGCACCGCGGCCAGTCTGGACATCAGCTGTTCAGCAGGTCGCGGTGATATCGTTGCAGCAGGGCGATCCCGATCACCATCGGGATCAGCGCGACGGCAAAGACATAGAGCGGCGAGACGTAATCGCCGTGATACGACGGATAGAAGGACCGCCGCATCTGCCCGACAACATGGATCAGCGGATTGAACCACAGATAGGGTTTGACGACATTCGGCAGGTCGTCAAAGACGAAAAAGATACATGACATCAGGAACAGCGGCCGGGTGATGATCGACCAGACCTGTTGCCACCACGGAAAGGCATTGAACAGGAAGCAGTTCAGGCAGCCGACCCCGATGGCGAGAGTGAAGCTCATCAGAAAGGCAAAGGCGATGCCAAGGATCTGCGGATCCGTTCTGGTATCCTGCGTAAAGATGATGAAGGTAAAAATGATATAGGCCACCAGCAGTTGGGTGACGATATTGAAGATCGCCTTGGCCAGGATCGCATCCATGAAGGTCACCGCCGGATAGGCCAGCAATGCCTTGGACTGCTTGATCGAATTCGCGACCCGGTTGGCGATGCTGTTGAATGCCAGGAAGGGCAGAATGCCGGTCGCATAGAAGATCGCGAAATTCGTCCCCAGGGATGGCGTGCGGAATCCCAGCGAAAAGATCAGGGTCAGCAGGACGATTCCGCCGACCGGCTCGGCCACCGCCCAGAAATACCCCCCCGGAGAGCGGCCATAGCTTGTCGCCATTTCGCGCAGCACAAGCGCCCCGATGGACCGAAGGCTGGCAAATCTGCGCTGCTTGTGCACCGGTCTCAGTCGCGGCTCCCCCTGATTGCGGGCTGAACGACTAAGCGATGGAAATGTAATCTGGGACATCTTGGCTGCGTTGCCGCCCTTTTCTGTCACAATCCTGTCAGGAATGGACGCTGGAACTGTCGGAGGGCTTTATGTATGAGAAGCAGCGACAGATCAACTGACAGGCCGGAGTTTACGCGCATGTCCGCCAAAGACCCCTTAGCTGGCTTGAATGCGCCCGAAACCGCCGCCGATCCACAGGATACGGTTGCTCTGGATCGTCCGGGCTTCCTGAAACGCCGGTCGATCGCATCTTCCGTGGCGGCAACGCCGTCCGGAACGGAACCTGTTGCCGAGGCCCCGCGCCCCGCACCCGAGCAACCAGCCGATCCCGAACAGCCCGCCGATATCGCGGCGGATGGCGTCAAGGGCGAGGATGATGGTGGGAACGGCGGCGGCAAGGGCGGCAAGCGTCGCGGTCAGGGCCGTGGCAAGGGCGCCCGCAAGGGCCGCGTTTCCCCGGAGGAACGTCGCAAGAAAGTCCTTGCCAAACAGGCCAAGCGCGCCGCCGAACGCCTGGCGCAGCCGCAGCCGGCCGTCCTTCCTCCGGCACGTCCGGCGCGACTGGAGAAACGCCATTTCGGAATCCTGCTCAGCCTGTTCCTGATGGTGATCCTGCCCATCGCGGTCAGCGGATGGTACCTGTATGCCCGCGCGGCCGACCAATATGCCTCGTTCATGGGCTTTGCCGTGCGCAGCGAAGCCGGGCCGGGAACCTCGGACATTCTGGGCGGGCTGACCACATCCATCGTCGGCATGACCAACAGCTCCAGCAGCGATACCGACATCCTGTACAAGTTCATCCAGAGCCGCGATCTGGTCGATCGCGTCGACCGTCGGCTGGGGCTGCGCGACATCTGGTCCAAGGCTCCCGGCGATCCGATCTTTCGCTTCCGCGGGAATGACACGCTGGAGGATTTGCTGGCCGAATGGGAACGCAAGGTCAAAGTCTATTACGACAATGGCATGATCGACCTGCGTGTTCAGGCCTTTGATCCCCATGATGCCCAGGCCATCGCCCAGGCGATTCTGGATGAAAGCACCCAGGTCATCAACGAATTGAACGACATCGCCCGTGAAGACGCCCTGCGCTATGCCCGCGACGAGCTGGATTCCGCGCTGGAACGGTTGAAATCCGCCCGGCAGGCGGTCACCGAGTTCCGCAACCGTCACCAGTTGGTCGATCCCTCGGCCGACGTGCAGGGCCAGATCGGCGTCGTCTCTTCGCTGCAGCAACAGCTTGCCGAACAACTGGTCAGCCTGGGGCTGTTGCAGGCCAATGCCCAGCCAAACGATCCCCGCATCGAACAGACCCAGCTGCGCATCTCGGTGATCCGCGAACAGATCCGTGCGGAACGTCAGAAATTCGGCTCGGAATCATCTAGCGGAGAACTGCTGTCGGAACTGGTCGGGCAATATGAAACCCTGTCAGTCGACCGCGAATTTGCCGAACGCAGCTATACCGCCGCCCTGGCGTCCTATGACACGGCCAAGGCGGATGCCGCGCGCCAGTCGCTCTATCTGGCCGCCTATGTGAAACCGACCCTTGCCCAGGAGCCGGAATATCCACAGCGCGCCAAGCTGATGCTGATCATCGGCGGCTTCCTGTTCCTGATCTGGGTTCTGGGTGTCCTGATCTTCTACAGCCTTCGCGACCGGCGATGATCCGACTACAGAATCTGACCAAGATCTATACGCTGGACGGGCGCAGCAAACGGATCGCCGACAATATCACGGCGACTTTTCCGACCGGCGTCTCGGTTGGCCTGCTGGGGCGCAATGGCGCGGGCAAGTCCTCGTTGCTGCGCATGATCTCGGGGGCGATGCTGCCGACATCGGGGCAGATCCTGTCCACCGGAACGATCAGCTGGCCGGTCGGCTTCGCCGGATCATTCCATGCCGAGCTGACCGGCGAACAGAACACCCGCTTCATTGCCCGTGTCTATGGCGTCGACAGCACCGAGATGCGCGATTTCGTCGAGGATTTCGCCGAACTTGGAGCGCATTTCTATCTGCCCCTGCGGACCTACTCCTCGGGGATGAAATCGCGCCTTGCCTTCGGCGTGTCGATGGCCGTGCCCTTTGACACCTATCTGGTGGACGAAGTGTCCGCCGTCGGGGATGCCTCTTTCAAGGCCAAATCCAACCGCGTCTTCAATGCCCGCATGGCCAATGCCGGTGCGGTGGTCGTGTCGCATTCCATGAGCATGCTGCGCAAGACCTGCGAAGCCGGAGCGGTTCTGGAAAACGGCAAGCTCAGCTATTTCCACGACATCAATGACGCCATCGAAGTCCATTCGGAAAACATGGCCCGCGCCAAGGTCCAGGACCGCAAGGCATTGTAACAGCTTGATGTCACAAAATTTTCATGGCTTGGCGCAAAGCCTGCGCGCGTTTTACAAGTGATCGTCAGCACTTGTAACGAAGGCAACGACATGAAGATCATCGTTCTGGGCGGAGACGGATTCTGCGGTTGGCCCACCGCCTTGCATCTTTCGGCGCGCGGCCATGACGTTATCATCGTGGACAACCTGTCGCGCAGGAAGATCGATGTCGAACTGGAGGTCGACAGCCTGACCCCGATCCGCCCGCTTGGCGAACGCATCCGCGCCTGGCGGGAACTGACCGGCCGCGAAATTCGCGTCGAGAATTTCACCATCGGTCAGCATTACCATCGGCTGCTGACGTTGCTTCAGCAGGAACGGCCCGATGCCGTGATCCATTTTGCCGAACAGCGCGCCGCGCCCTATTCGATGAAATCCAGCTGGCACAAGCGATATACGGTCAGCAACAATCTCAACGCCACGAATGACGTTCTGGCGGCCATCGTCGAAAGCGGCCAGGACATCCATCTGGTGCATCTGGGCACCATGGGCGTCTATGGCTATGGCACCGCCGGCATGAAAATTCCCGAAGGCTATCTGCAGGTCACGGTCGACACGTCCAACGGCCCCTGCCAGCAGGAAATCCTGTATCCGGCCAATCCCGGCAGCATCTATCATATGACCAAGACGCAGGATCAGCTGTTCTTCTTCTATTACAACAAGAATGACGGCGTGCGGATCACCGACCTGCATCAGGGCATCGTCTGGGGCACCCAGACCGAGGAGACCCGGATGGATGACCGCCTGATCAACCGCTTCGACTATGACGGCGATTATGGCACGGTGCTGAACCGCTTTCTGATGCAGGCCGCGGTGAACTATCCGCTGACCGTGCATGGCACGGGCGGACAGACGCGGGCCTTCATCCACATCCAGGACACCTGCCGCTGCATCGAACTGGCCGTGACGCACCCGCCCGCACCGGGGGACCGGGTGAACATCCTGAACCAGATGACCGAAACCCATCGCGTCCGCGACTTGGCGCAGATGATCGCCGGGCAGACCGGCGTCCGGATCGCCTATCAGGAAAACCCCCGCAACGAGGCCGACGAAAACGAACTGCATGTCGCCAATGACCGCTTTCTGGGACTGGGACTGGACCCCATCAAGCTGCAGGACGGTCTGCTGACCGAGGTGCAGGAAATCGCGCGCAAATTCGCCGACCGCTGCAACCGTGACAAGATCCCCTGCGCGTCACAATGGCGTCGCCACGCCTGACCGGAACGCCTTTGACCGGTCCGCAGTCGGGCCGGTCCTGCAATCACCTGATTTTCGCCCAGGTCTGGCTCTTGCAGATCAATCCGCCAGCCACGCATCCCGACAGCTGCATCCGGTCGCCAGAAACCCTGGCCTTGCCCCTGTAGATCTTGTCATTCGAAGGGCGCAGGACCTTGCCCTGATAGCTGCCATCTCCGTTGGGGACCATGTCGATGACGATCTGACGGCCGATATTGGGCGATTCATACTCGGACTTGCCTTTGAAGGTCCGGGTGATCACGCCGCAATAGGCGTTGCCGCAGGGACCGATGTCGACATGGGCAAAGGCGCCCTCGTCGGGTTGCGTCTGCCAGAGCCCCTCGATCGGGTCGGCATTGGCTGTCGTCGCGCCGATCAGGAACGCGGCGGCAATGACAAGTCGTTTCATGATCCCTCCTCCTCAGGATGCTCTGGCAACAGCCTGCTGCGCGAAGGGCCGCCGTGGCAAGCCTGACGTGAGGTCGCACCCTTTCCCTTTGCGCCCCGAACTGGCAAAGGAAAGACAACCCCACGATCAAGAGACTGAACATGATCCTTTATCCGGCAATCGACCTCAAGGATGGCAACTGCGTCAGGCTGCTGCGCGGCGACATGGAGGCGGCGACAGTCTTTGGCACCGACCCCGCAGCACAGGCCCGTGCGTTTCAGGATGCCGGCGCACAATGGCTGCATCTGGTGGATCTGAACGGCGCCTTTGAGGGCAAGCCGGTCAACGCCGGGGCGGTCGAGGCCATCCTTTCCGCCATCGACATCCCCGCGCAGCTGGGCGGTGGCATCCGTGACATCGCCACCATCGAAAGCTGGCTGGAGCGCGGGCTGACACGGGTGATCCTTGGCACGGTGGCGGTGGAAAACCCTGCCCTCGTTCATGAGGCCGCCGCCGCATTCCCCGGCCGTATCGCCGTCGGTATCGATGCTCGTGGCGGACGCGTTGCAACGCGCGGCTGGGCGACCGAGACCGATGTGAATGCCACCGATCTGGCGCGGCGTTTCGAAGATGCCGGTGTCGCGGCGATCATCTATACCGATATCGACCGCGACGGAGCCATGCAGGGCCCCAATATCGCCGCGACCGAGGCGTTGGCACGCGCCGTCAGCATTCCGGTTGTCGCCTCTGGCGGCGTGTCCTCGATGGAGGATCTGCGGGCGCTGGCCGCAACCCGCGCCATTGCCGGGGCGATTTCGGGCCGTGCGCTGTATGACGGGGCGATCGACCTCTCCGAAGCGCTGAAGTCGCTGAACTGACAGGATGACGCGGGGCGTCCTGCCCGCGCCCCGCAAAGCGGGAAAGAGAACGATCCCCGTCCCCCATCGAGAGGGCCGGAGATCGTCGGGGGCGCTGCCCCCTTTCCAGACCTCGCAAGCCGCGCTAGGAACATGCCATGTTGAAAACCCGGATCATTCCCTGCCTTGATGTCGCGGATGGCCGCGTCGTCAAAGGCGTCAATTTCGTCGATCTGGTCGATGCCGGCGACCCCGTCGAGATCGCCCGCGCCTATGATGCAGCCGGAGCGGATGAAATCTGCTTCCTGGACATCCATGCCACCCATGAAAACCGTGGCACCATGTTCGATCTGGTCACGCGCACGGCGGAACAATGCTTCGTGCCATTGACCGTGGGCGGAGGCGTGCGCAGTCACGAAGATGTGCGCGCGCTGCTGCTGGCGGGCGCCGACAAGGTCAGCTTCAATTCCGCGGCAGTCGCCAATCCCGATGTCGTGGCCGCCGCAGCCGACCGTTTCGGCAGCCAGTGCATCGTGGTCGCCATCGACGCCAAGACCACCGCGCCCGGAAAATGGGAAATCTTCACCCATGGCGGGCGCAAGCCCACCGGCATTGACGCGATCGAATTCGCCCGCACGGTCGAGGCCAGGGGCGCCGGTGAAATCCTGCTGACCAGCATGGATCGCGACGGCACCCGCAATGGCTTCAACCTGCCCCTGAACCGCGCCGTAGCCGATGCGGTCGGCATTCCGGTCATTGCCTCGGGCGGGGTGGGCACGCTGGACCATCTGGTCGAAGGCGTCACCGAAGGCCATGCCAGCGCGGTTCTGGCGGCCTCCATCTTCCATTTTGGCACCTATACGATCGCCGAAGCCAAGGCCCATATGGCCCGCGCAGGCATCCCCATGAGGCTGACATGACCCAGGCATTGACGCGGCTGGCCGCGACCATAGAGGCGCGCAAGACCGCCGATCCCGACGGCAGCTGGACAGCCCGCCTGCTGGCCAAGGGCCCCGAAAAATGTGCCGAAAAATTCGGTGAGGAGGCGGTCGAAGCGATCATCGAGGCCGTCAAGGGCGACCGCGCGCGGCTGACCTCGGAGGCGGCGGACGTGATGTTCCACCTGCTGGTCATGCTGGCGGCGCGTGACGTCACCCTGCAGGACGTCGCGGATGAACTGGAACGGCGCGAAGGTGTTTCCGGCATCGCCGAAAAAGCCGCGCGCGGCTGAACATCACGATCGCGTCACTCAATCGGAAGCAGCAAGGCAAGAGGGCAAAGACACGCTCTTGCCCATGTGTTTCTCATGGTTTAGGGCAAATTCCTTCCCCTTGTTGGTCTTCCAAGGCTATAAGCGGCATAATTTCCGCACCATCTTTGACAAGCGCGGCATCAGAACACGGCAGAGGACGGCATGAGCAACGAATCCAATAACGGCAAGCACCACGAAGGCGACGTGGCCTTCATCAAGTCACTGGCCGAGTTGTTGAACGCAAGCGAGCTGAATGACATTTCGGTAAAACGTGAATATGGAGAGCACGACCGGCTGACGGTCAGCCTGTCCAAACAGGGCAAGCAGGTCACGGTCACGCAGCCGGCCTATGCCCCGGCCGCTCCGGCAAGCGCCCCGGCACCCGCCGCCGCCCCTGCCCCGGCTGCCCCGGCTGCGGCGGCCAGCGCCCATGAAGATCCCGCCAGCCTGCCCGGCGCGGTCACCTCGCCCATGGTCGGCACGGTCTATCTGTCGCCCGAGCCCGGTGCCGCAGCCTTTGTTCAGGTCGGTCAGGCGGTATCTGAAGGTGAAACCCTGCTGATCGTCGAGGCCATGAAGACCATGAACCATATTCCGGCCCCGAAATCGGGCACCGTGAAGCGGATCCTGGTCGATGACGGCACCCCGGTCGAATTCGGCGCCCCGCTGATGATTGTCGAGTGAGGCAGGTATGTTCGACAAGATCCTGATCGCCAATCGCGGCGAAATCGCACTGCGCGTGATTCGCGCCTGTCGCGAAATGGGCATCGCCTCGGTTGCGGTCCATTCCACGGCAGACGCGGATGCGATGCACGTGCGGATGGCCGATGAATCGGTCTGCATCGGTCCGCCCCCCTCGGGCAGCAGCTATCTGTCGATGCCCGCCATCATCTCGGCCTGCGAGATCACCGGTGCGCAAGCCATCCACCCCGGCTATGGCTTCCTGTCGGAAAATGCAGGCTTCGTGCAGATGCTGGAAGATCACGGCATCACCTTCATCGGCCCCTCGGCCGAACATATCCGCATCATGGGCGACAAGATCACCGCCAAGGACACGATGAAGGCCCTGGGCGTTCCCTGTGTTCCCGGCAGTGACGGCGGCGTCGATGATGTCGAATCGGCCAAGCAGGTCGCCGCGCAGATCGGCTATCCGGTCATCATCAAGGCGACTGCGGGCGGCGGCGGACGCGGCATGAAGGTCGCGCTTGACGAGGACGGGCTGGAAAGCGCCTTCAGAACCGCGCGGGCCGAGGCCAAGGCCGCCTTCGGCAACCCGGATGTCTATCTGGAAAAATACCTGCAGCGCCCCCGGCATATCGAGATCCAGGTGTTTGGCGACGGCAAGGGCCGCGCGGTGCATCTGGGCGAACGTGACTGTTCCCTGCAGCGCCGCCACCAGAAGGTTCTGGAGGAAGCTCCCGGCCCGGTCATCACGCCAGAGCAGCGTGCCCATATCGGCAAGGTCTGTGCCGATGCCGTGGCCAAGATCGGCTACTCCGGGGCCGGCACGATCGAATTCCTGTTCGAGGATGGAGAGTTCTATTTCATCGAAATGAACACCCGTCTTCAGGTCGAGCATCCGGTGACCGAAGCGATTTTCGGTGTCGATCTGGTTCGTCAGCAGATCCGTGTCGCCGCCGGCGAAGAGATGGAGTTCCAGCAAGAGGATCTGTCCATTCGCGGCCATGCCATCGAGGTGCGGATCAATGCCGAGAAGGTGCCGACATTCAGCCCCTGCCCCGGAAAGATCACCCAGTATCACGCGCCGGGCGGCCTGGGCGTGCGTATCGATTCGGCTCTGTATCAGGGTTATTCGATCCCGCCCTATTACGACAGCCTCATCGGCAAGCTGATCGTGCATGGGCGCGACCGTGAAGAGGCGCTGGCGCGCCTGTCACGCGCCCTGGGCGAGTTGATCGTGGATGGTGTGGATACCACGGCCCCGCTGTTCAGCGCGCTGTTGGACGAACCGGACATCCAGACAGGGAACTATTCGATCCATTGGCTGGAACGCTGGCTCGATCAGACCTTCAGCTAGGCCGCCCGCCATGCTGACCGCTGCGCAACTTCTGTCTGGCTATGCGCGTGGGGTCTTTCCCATGGCTCAGAGCGCCGCGGATCCGCAGCTCTACTGGTTCGACCCGCCGATGCGAGGGGTTCTTCCCGTCGGCGGTGTCCATGCCTCTCGGTCGCTGCTGCGCGAATTGCGCCGTGGCGGCTGGTCTGCCCGACTTGATGATGATTTCGACGCCACTGTGGCGGCCTGCGCCAATCGCGACGAGACATGGATCAACGCCCCCCTGAAACGGCTGTATCGCGAGCTGCATGAGGCGGGTCACGCCCATGCGCTGGATGTTCGCCAGAATGGCGAATTTGCCGGCGGAATCTTTGGTGTCACGCTTGGCGGGGCATTTTTTGGCGAATCGATGGTTTCGGCGCGGCGCAACGGGTCCAAGATGGCGCTGTTGTGGATTTCCAGTCACCTCGCCCGCTGCGGCTTTACGCTGTTTGACACCCAGTTCCTGACGCCCCATCTGGCGCGGATGGGCGGGATCGAAATCACCCGCACACAATATCATCGCAGGCTGAAGGCGGCATTGGCGCGTCGCGCGGATTGTACAGCCCATGATCTGCCTGACGACCGTCAGCTCTGGCAGGAAATCACCCAGATATCATAGCGGGCATCGTCCAGCGCCGACAAGGCTGGCGAGCTGGCAATCATCCAGCCGCTGAACAGGGTCACATTCTGGGACAGATCGGTGATCGTCAGCTGCGCATAAGCATCCGAACTGGGGTTTCCCGCGGGATATCGGCATTCGCCCAGGCGGACCTGCAGCCGGCCAAGGCGCGCCTCCTCGCCGACCTTCAGCGGAAGGTCGGTGGTGCGGCCCGAAACCTTGTCAAGGCCGCGCAGCAGGGCCCCCGGCGCGCGTGCCACATCCTGCGCGGCGGCCGGCAAGGCCAGGATCAAGGCAACTGCAAGCGAACGAATCATTCCATGCCCCTGTCAGATGACTGACTGTCGACAAATTTCATCATCAGCTGAATCAGGCTGACCGCACCCTGCACGTCTTCGATCTCGTCACCGGGGGCCAGATTGACCATGCTGCCCCCGGGCTGGATCTGGATATAGGCGCCGCCCAGCAGGCCATCGGACTGAATGATCGCCGCGCTGTCGGCAGGCAGCACCACATCTTCGGGCAATGTCAGCACCGTATCGGCCATATAGGTCTGGCGGTTCAGGCGCACTTCGCTGACATGCCCCAGCGGCACTCCGGCCAGACGCACCTCGGTGCCGACCTCGATGCCGTCCACATCGGGAAATGAAGCCGTCAGAGTGTAGCCGTTGTCCGCGAAAGGATCACCACCTACCGCCCAGGCCAGAAAGCCACCGGCAACGGCAAGAACGGCGGCACCGGCAATCAGCTCGGCGCGTTGCTCTGCCCGATGCTCGGCAGCAACAGACATTTATTCCGGCTGCCACGCATCATAATCACGCCGCGCCACAGGCTCGGCACGATACAGAGATCCATCGGGATGATAGGCCGCCGGGGTCCCGGTCATGTTGGGCACATGCGGCGCTTCCCAGGGCTTGTGCGCCAGCGGAACCTCGGTCGGGGGCTCGTTCCAGGTATGGTGCAACCAGCCATGCCATTCGGGACTGACCCGGCTGGCCTCTGATTCACCTTTATAGATCACCCAGCGACGCGAACCGTCCTTGTTCTGGTAGAACACATTCCCGTCGGAATCCTCTCCGACCTTGATGCCGTTCCTCCAGGTCCAGAACTGCGTGTTGATTGTCTGGCTGTTCCACCAGGTCAGGGCGCGAAGCAGAAACGACATGAACGCCAACCTCTTCATTCAGCTTTGTCCGAGATATGGCGCAAAGCGCCGCGAAGGTCCAGCCTTTGCAGGCCGGGTCTGGACATATCCGGGGCGCATTCGGGGCCCGGACATGAAAACGGGGGCAAAAAGCCCCCGCTTCGTTCCACATGGGACAGGCATCAGCCCGCCGATGCGCTTTCCTTTTTCTGATCGGCGTGGATCAGCAGGGGCTTGACCTGCGCATTCACCACCGCGTCCTCGTTGACGACCACTTCCTCGACGCTTTCCATGCCGGGCAGATCGAACATGGTGTCCAGAAGGATGTCTTCCATGATCGAGCGCAGCCCGCGCGCGCCTGTCTTGCGCTCGATCGCCCGTTTGGCGATGGCGCTCAGCGCGTCGTCGGTAAAGGTCAGCTGAACGTTCTCCAGATCGAACAGGCGCTGATACTGCTTGACCAGGGCATTCTTGGGCTTGGTCAGGATGATGATCAGCGCTTCTTCGTCCAGATCGGTCAGGGTCGCGATCACCGGCAGACGGCCTACGAATTCCGGGATCAGACCGAACTTCAGCAGATCCTCGGGCTCGAGTTCCTTGAACAATTCGCCCACGCCACGATCGTCCTGTTCCTTGACCGTTGCGCCAAAGCCCATGGCCGTGCCCTTGTTGCGCTGCGAGATGATCCGCTCCAGCCCGGCAAAGGCACCGCCACAGATGAACAGGATGTTGGTCGTGTCCACCTGCAGGAATTCCTGCTGGGGATGTTTGCGACCGCCCTGCGGAGGCACGCTGGCCACGGTGCCCTCCATGATCTTCAGCAGCGCCTGCTGCACCCCTTCGCCCGACACGTCGCGGGTGATCGAAGGATTGTCCGACTTGCGGGTGATCTTGTCGACTTCATCGATATAGACAATGCCGCGTTGGGCGCGTTCAACGTTGTATTCGCTGGCCTGCAGCAGCTTCAGAATGATGTTCTCGACATCTTCCCCGACATAGCCGGCCTCGGTCAGCGTCGTCGCATCGGCCATCGTGAAGGGCACGTCCAGAATCCGCGCAAGGGTCTGGGCCAACAAGGTCTTGCCGCAACCGGTCGGGCCGATCAGCAGGATGTTGGACTTGGCCAGTTCGATGTCCGATTTGGACCCATGGTTCAGCCGTTTGTAGTGATTGTGCACGGCCACCGACAAGACACGCTTGGCGTGTTCCTGCCCGATCACGTAATCATCCAGAACGCCGCAGATCTCTTTGGGCGTCGGAACCCCCTCGCCCGACTTCAGTCCGGTCGATTTGGTTTCCTCGCGGATAATGTCCATGCACAGTTCGACGCATTCGTCGCAAATGAACACGGTCGGTCCCGCAATCAACTTGCGGACTTCATGCTGGCTCTTGCCGCAGAAGCTGCAGTAGAGCGTGTTCTTGCTGTCACCGCCGGACTGGTTCGCCATCGTCCACTTCCTTACTTGCCACCATTCTTTCGGGAATGGCGGGCGCCACGGGGATCGTCCCGCGCCGCCTCTTGATCATGTCAGCACGGCCAGACGGCCTGTGCTGAACGTTTCATACCATGTTAAGGATGACCCGCGCGGGTCACAATCCCCAACCGGCCTATTTCTTTTCGGGCTCGGCCTTGCCACGAGGTTCGACAACCTCGTCGATCAGGCCCCATTCCTTTGCCTCGACCGGCGACATGAAGCGATCCCGCTCCAGCGCCTCTTCGACCTCTTCCAGAGATTTCCCGGTATGGGCCACGTAGATTTCGTTCAGGCGCCGCTTCAGCTTCTCGGTTTCCCGCGCATGGATCAGGATATCGGTCGCCTGCCCCTGATAGCCGCCCGAGGGCTGGTGCACCATGACGCGGCTGTTGGGCAGCGAGTAGCGCAGCCCCGGCTCACCCGCTGCCAGCAGCAGCGACCCCATCGAGGCCGCCTGCCCGACCACCAGCGTCGAAACGCGCGGCCGGATGTATTGCATGGTGTCATAGATCGACAGCCCCGAGGTCACGACACCGCCCGGGCTGTTGATATACATGCTGATATCCTTGTTGGGATTTTCAGCCTCGAGAAACAGCAACTGCGCGCAGATCAGCGTGGACATGCCGTCATGGACGGGTCCCGACACGAAAATGATCCGCTCCTTGAGCAGGCGCGAGAAGATGTCATAGGCCCGTTCACCCCGAGAGGTCTGTTCGACCACCATGGGAACGAGGGTGTTCATGTAGAATTCTGCCGGATCGCTCATCTTCTGTCCTTGCCTGTGTTTTCCCTGTCCCCGCGATTCGTCCGGGCTTGAAACCCTGTCTTAGCCGCGAAACCTTGACAGAGTCTTAGTAACCGGCAAGGTCCGCCGCAAGGGATGGAACGAAATTCGGCTGATCCCGATCCGATGACGTAACGCAGGAGACGGCGATGAAACTGATTGTGGGGCTGGGAAATCCGGGGTCGAAATACGCCGGGAACCGGCACAATATCGGCTTCATGGCGCTGGACCGCATCGCCTCGGATGCCGGACTTGGTCCGTGGAAATCACGGTTTCAGGGCCATTTGATCGAAGGCAGGCTGGGAAATGCGCGTGTCGCGCTGCTGAAACCGCAAACCTTCATGAACCTTTCGGGACAATCCGTGGGCGAGGCGATGCGCTATCTGAAGCTGGATCCCGCCGATGTGATCGTGCTACATGACGAGCTGGACCTCGCACCGGGAAAATGCCGGTACAAGATGGGCGGTGGCCATGCCGGACATAACGGCCTGCGCTCGATTCACCAACATATCGGTGCAGATTACGGGCGCGTGCGTCTGGGGATCGGGCATCCGGGGCACAAGGACAGGGTGGCATCCTATGTGCTGGCAGATTTCGCCAAGGCCGATCAGGACTGGCTGGACGATCTGCTGCGCGGCATTTCGGACGGTGCCGCACATCTGGCCGAGGGTGATACCGGACGCTTTCAGAACGCCGTGGCTGCCCGTGTCGCCCCGCCACGCAGTGGTGGCGGTTCCGCCGGCAAGCGCCTGCCCCCCGAGCCGAAGAAGCCCGCCAAGGCAAGCCAGCCAACACCGGCCGCCCCCGCTGAACCAGCATCCTTCACGGACCGGCTGCGCGCCCTGACGGATCGTTTCAAATGAGCGCCCGGCGCGTCATTGCGGCCTTTCGCGATCAAGCCAATTCCTGCCGGACACTTGGATCTCCCTTTACGGCGGAACTCTGTGATTATCTGGCCGATGCGCTGGGAAACTGCGAAAACCCTGTCAGCAAGGCGGTCCTGGGCTGGCAGGGCGATCCCTCGTCTGGGGCCGATTCGGTGCCTTTGCGCCTGACAGGCGCGCTGCATGCGCTGGTGCTGACCGGGGCAGATGACGCGCTTGGCCGGATGTATCAGCAGCGGCGGATGGACCGGCAGCTTGTGCTGGATGCCCTGGACCGGCATGGCGATTTCATCCTGAACTGGCTGAACAGCCCGCCCCAGACCAATGAGGTCGCACGCTCGGCGGCGATCATTGCGGCGGCGCGCTTTCTGGCCGGGCAGATCAATCTGCCGATTCGCGCACTGGAACTGGGTGCCTCGGCGGGGCTGAACCTGAATTTCGCCCGCTACAGCCTGTTGGGTGACGACCCCGACGCGGCGCTGCAGCTTGCCCCCGAATGGCAGGGTGAGATTCCCCGCACGCCCTTTCAGGTCGTGACGGCCGAAGGGGTCGATCTGCGTCCCGTCGATCCCCTGCAGGACCGGTTGCGCCTCATGGCCTTTTGCTGGGCAGATCAGGATCAGCGTCTGGCACGGCTGAAAGCGGCACTGGACATGGCCCGGGAACATCGCCCCAGGGTCACTGCCGGAGATGCCGGGCCATGGCTGGAAAATCAGCTTGCGCATCTGGAACAGGGCCATGTGACACTGGTCTATCACACTGTGGCGGCACAATATTTCCCGCGTGACACATTGGCGCGATGCGAAGCGGCCCTGACCCATGCCGCGGAAAGCACCGGACCGGACAGGGTGCTGGCCCATGTTTCGATGGAGCGCGACGGGATTGGCGATGGCGCGGCGCTGACCCTGCGCCTGTGGGACGGACGCCAGCGGGAATGGGCCCTGGGACGCGCGGATTTTCACGGCAGATGGATCAAATGGTGCCCGACCCCGAGCCAGGGGCTTGGCCTGACCGCCCGGCAGGGTTAGCCTTGAGCAAAGGCATGAGGCAAAAACATGGAACCATCCCTGAACGTGCTTGGAGGCCCGCTTGAACCCTGTTCGATGGATCCGCTGACAGGGTTCTATCGGAATGGTTGCTGCGATACCGGACCGCAGGACCGGGGCAGCCATACGGTCTGCGTGATCACCACGGCCGAGTTCCTGGCCATGTCGGCCTATCTGGGCAATGACCTGACCCAGCCCCGCCCCGAGTTCAACTTTCCGGGCCTGAAACCCGGCGATCGCTGGTGTTTGTGCGCCGCGCGCTTCCTGCAGGCCGCACAGGAATATGCCGCGCCCCAGGTCGTGCTGGAGGCAACACATATCGGCGCGCTCTCCGTCGTGCCGCTCGAACTGCTTCAGGCCCATGCGGCGCAATCGCCATTGCCCTGACCTGTGGCGGACCGTTGCCATGACTTTCGCCACGGCAACGATGCCAAAGAAATGGCTCAGGTCTGGATGTCAAAGCCCAGATGCTTGGCGACGGTGAAGATATCCTTGTCGCCGCGACCGCACATATTCATCACGATCAGATGATCGGCCGGCAATTCGGGCGCGATCTTCATGACATGGGCCAGGGCGTGGCTGGGTTCCAGCGCCGGAATGATGCCCTCGGTCGCGCAGCAAAGCTGGAAGGCTTCCAGGGCCTCGCTATCGGTGATGCTGACATATTCCGCACGTCCGATATCATTCAGCCAGGCATGCTCCGGCCCGATCCCCGGATAGTCGAGACCGGCACTGATCGAATGGCCCTCGAGAATCTGCCCCTCTTCGTCCTGCAGAAGATAGGTCCGATTGCCATGCAGGACGCCGGCACGACCGCCCGACAGGCTGGCGCAATGCTCCATCTTGTCATTCACGCCCTTGCCACCGGCCTCGACGCCGATGATGCGGACGGATTCGTCATCAAGAAAGGGGAAGAACAGACCCATGGCGTTGGACCCACCGCCGATGGCCGCGATCAGCGTGTCGGGCAGACGCCCTTCGCGTTCAAGGATCTGTTCCCTGGCTTCCTTGCCGATGATCGACTGGAAATCACGCACCATGGCCGGATAGGGATGGGGCCCGGCAACCGTTCCGATGCAGTAGAATGTGTCGCGCACATTGGTCACCCAGTCGCGCAGGGCGTCATTCATGGCATCCTTCAGCGTGCCCCGCCCCGAGGTCACCGGCACGACTTCGGCGCCCAGCAGGCGCATGCGGAAGACATTGGGAGCCTGCCGTTCGACATCATGAGCTCCCATATAGACCACGCATTTCAGCCCGAAGCGCGCGCAGACGGTGGCCGTGGCCACGCCATGCTGCCCCGCGCCCGTTTCGGCGATGATGCGGGTCTTGCCCATGCGCCGCGCCAGCAGGATCTGGCCCAGTACATTGTTGATCTTATGTGCGCCAGTGTGGTTCAGCTCGTCACGCTTGAGATAGATCTTTGCCCCGCCCAGGTGATCGGTCAGGCGTTCTGCGAAATACATCGGGCTGGGACGGCCGACATAGTGTTTCCACAGGTCGTCCATTTCGGCCCAGAAGGCATCATCGGTCTTGGCGCGTTCATATTCGGCTTCGAGATCGAGAATCAGCGGCATCAGGGTTTCGCTGACGAATCGCCCGCCATAAATGCCAAAGCGGCCCTGATCGTCGGGCCCGTTCTTGAAGCTGTTCACCAGATCATCGGCCATGGTATCTGCTTTCGCGGTTAAGAGGGGTATTTGGGCGAAGAAGAAGCCCGGATGAATTTCTTATAGCCGATATGGCTGGGCGTGAAGCCCAGTCGCTCGTAGAAGCGATGGGCATCCTTGCGCGCCTTGTTTGTCGTGAATTGCAGCAGGCTGCAACCCGCCGCGCTGGCACGGGCCTCGGCATCGGCGAGCAAGGCCTGTCCCAGACCCTGTCCGCGCAGATCGGCCGCGACGCGCACCCCTTCAAGTTCGGCGCGACGCGCGCCCGACAGCGAGAGCCCCGAAATGAAGATGATCTGATAGCAGGCGATGATTCGCTGCGCGACCTCGCCCACGATCAGGTGGTTGTTTCCCTCTTGCTGCATTTGCTCGAATGCGGCGAGATAACGGGAGGGTTGCGCGTTTTCGCGGGCCTTGCCCAGCATGTCGTCGGAAAGCAAGGCGACGACAGTCGAGACATCGCGATGCGTTGCGTGGCGAAACACCGGCCTGTCCGCAGCATGTCGCACGGCTCAGCCTGCCGCCTTGATGAAGTTCCGGATCAGCGTGCCGTCCTTGACGCCCGGCGCGGATTCAACGCCCGAACTGACATCGACGCCGCGAGCACCCGTCAGGCGGATGGCTTCGGCCACATTATCCGGAGTCAGCCCCCCCGCCAGCAGCCAGGGGCGCAGCCACGTCCGGCCCACCAGCAGGCGCCAGTCAAAGGCAAGCCCGTTGCCACCGGGCAAGACCGCATCCCGGGGCGCCTTGGCATCGACCAGCAGCATATCGGCCACCAGCCCGTAATCGGTCAGCGCAGGCAGGTCAGCAGCGTCGGAAATGCCGACCGCCTTCATGACCGGCAATCCGGTTCTTGCCTTGATTTCCGCGACCCGCTCGGGGCTTTCCGAACCATGCAGCTGAATCAGATCCAGCGGGACGATTTCAAGCGTGTCTTGCAGCTGCGCATCATCGGGGTTCACGAAAAGACCGACTTGCGCGACGCCCGGGGGCACGGCCTGTCCAAGACTGCGCGCCCGTTCGGCAGAGACCGCCCGCGGCGATTTCGGGAAGAAGACAAAGCCGACGTAGCGCGCGCCGGCATCGACCGCCGCAGCGACATGTTCGGGCTGGCTGAGCCCGCAGATCTTGACCTGTGCCACGATCGACCTCAGCGCGGCGCGGGGAGATTGGCACCCGTCGCGGGCTTGCTTTCGCCCTTGGCCGGTTTGGGCTGATCCAGAATCGCCAGAACGTCATCGCGCGGAGCGGCGTGGCGGTCACGCAGATGGCCGACCTCGCCTTCGAGGCGCGCGATCTGGGCGCTGCGGCGACGGGCTTCGCGGCGGATGTGAGCTTCGCGCAGATATTCCCAGACGAGCCCCGCCAGCATCCCCAATGCAAAGGCCACGAAAATCACCAGGAAGAGCGGCAGATTGATCGACCATTGCCCGCCCAGATATTGTCCCAGATTCGCCGGAAAGGCGGACAGGGTTACCAGGCCACGGTTGGCAAGCGCCACGGCAACCAGGATGATGGCCAGAAGCACCAGAAACAAGAGTCGAATGAAGCGCATGGGTAATCCTTGAACTTTCGGGCCCGTTCACCAGGGTCGGTCGGGCAGCAACCGGGCATGTTTACGCCGCTCAGGCCTCGCCGTTCAACCGATCACGCAGCAATTTTCCGGTCTTGAAGAAAGGAACATGCTTTTCCTCGACCTCGACGGAGTCACCCGTGCGCGGATTGCGACCGATCCGGGCATCGCGTTTCTTGACGGAAAAGGCGCCAAAGCCGCGCAGTTCGACCCGGTCGCCCCGGGCCATGGCATCAATGATCTCTTCGAAGACAGTATTGACGATCCGTTCGACATCCCGCCGGAACAGATGCGGATTTTCGTCGGCTATCTTCTGAATGAGCTCGGAACGGATCATTCTATCCCCCCAAAATACGCGACAGCGCGCTGAGAACGGCGGGAAGGCTTTTTTCGCACCCCGTCCGCCGGGCAACGCAGGAAACAAAGCTATGGTTCCTTAGCGATGCCAGCTTTGGGCGCGCGGCGCAAGTCGCTTGAACATCGCAAGTCGCGAAACTGGCACAGAAAAAGGCCCGCCCCCGGAGTTTCGGGGACGGGCCAAAGGCATGAATCGCGGTCGCGATCAGTTGTCGCGCTTCAGAGCCGCACCAAGGATATCCCCCAGCGACGCACCCGAATCCGAGCTGCCATACTGGTCGATGGCTTCTTTTTCCTCGGCGATTTCACGTGCCTTGATCGACAGGCCCAGACGGCGGGTCTTGGTGTCGATATTGGTCACGCGCACATCAACCTTGTCACCAACCTGGAAGCGCTCGGGGCGCTGATCCTGACGGTCACGGGCCAGATCCGAGCGGCGGATGAACGACTTGACGCCGTTGTATTCCACCTCGACGCCACCATCTTCGATGGCGGTGACTTCGACGGTCACGATCGAGCCACGCTTCACGCCGTCAACGGCTTCGGCCATATGCTCGTTTTCCAGCGACTTGATCGACAGCGAGATACGCTCTTTCTCGACATCGACGTCCTGGACGACAGCCTTGACGACGTCACCCTTGCGGAAGTCCTGGATGGCGTCTTCGCCACGGGCATCCCAGCTGATGTCCGACAGGTGAACCATGCCGTCGATATCGCCTTCGAGACCAATGAACAGACCGAATTCGGTGATGTTCTTGACTTCGCCTTCGATGACGGTGCCGGACGGATGGGTTTCGGCAAAGACTTCCCACGGGTTGCGCATGGTCTGTTTCAGACCCAGCGACACGCGGCGTTTGGCTTCGTCGATTTCCAGAACCATGACATCGACTTCTTGCGAGGTCGACACGATCTTGCCCGGATGGACGTTCTTCTTGGTCCAGCTCATTTCCGAAACATGGACCAGGCCTTCGACGCCAGCTTCCAGTTCGACGAATGCGCCGTAATCGGTGATGTTGGTCACGCGACCATTGTGAACCGAACCGATCGGGAACTTGTCGGTGACGGTATCCCACGGATCGGCCTGCAGCTGTTTCATGCCCAGGCTGATGCGGTGGCTGTCCTTGTTGATCTTGATGACCTGAACCTTGACGGTTTCGCCGATCGACAGGATTTCCGAGGGATGGTTCACACGGCGCCATGCCATGTCGGTGACATGCAGCAGGCCGTCAACGCCGCCCAGGTCAACGAACGCACCATATTCGGTGATGTTCTTGACCACACCATCGACGGTCTGACCCTCGGTCAGGTTGGCGATGACTTCGGCGCGCTGTTCGGCGCGGCTTTCTTCCAGAATGGCGCGGCGCGACACGACGATATTGCCGCGGCGACGGTCCATTTTCAGAATCTGGAACGGCTGCTTCAGACCCATCAGCGGGCCGGCGTCGCGCACGGGGCGCACATCGACCTGGCTGCCGGGCAGGAAGGCAACAGCGCCACCCAGATCGACGGTAAAGCCACCCTTGACGCGACCGAAGATGGCGCCTTCGACGCGCTCTTCATCTGCATAGGCTTTTTCCAGACGATCCCAGGCTTCTTCGCGGCGGGCCTTTTCACGGCTGATCGACGCTTCGCCACGGGCGTTCTCGACGCGGTCCAGATAGACCTCGACTTCGTCGCCGACGGCCAGTTGGGCGTCTTCACCGGGATTTGCGAATTCTTTCAGATCGACGCGGCCTTCCATCTTGTAGCCGACGTCGATGATGGCCTGGCCTGCCTCGATGGCGATGACCTTGCCTTTTACAACGCTGCCCTCATTGGGCGTGTCGATTTCGAAGCTTTCGTTCAGAAGGGCTTCGAACTCCTCCATGGTCGCTTTAGCGCACATAAATAATCAGTTTCCTTTACGTCTGTTTTCTGGCCTGACGGTTGGCTCCGCCGGTCTGCTTTGGTGCCCATCGGCAACGACAAAGGGTCGCGGCAAATTGCCCGACCCGTTCTGCATGCGGCCTGTTCTGACCATGTCGCCCATGTGACTGCGGTCCGTATAGGGTTTGATGGCGCAAAACTCAACGCAAAATTCATGGTGCGCCGGGCCGCGACGGCCCGATTGGGGCTTGCGCCCTGCCCCGCGCCGGGTGTTATGTTCATTCGGACATAACGGTTTCGAAAGTAATCACATGATGCTGCCCCGCTCTGCCCGCCTTGTCGCCATGCTGCTGTTGACAGCGGCCCTGCCCGCTCCCGGCGTGGCGCAGGCCGATGTCGTGATCTTTGCGGCCGCCTCTCTGAAGAATGCCATGGACGCGGTAGCTGCTGATTTTACAAGGGAAACCGGCACGAAGGTCGTTCTGTCCTATGCAGGCTCGGGGCAACTGGCAAAACAGGTGATTGCCGGGGCACCTGCCGATCTGTTCATTTCGGCCAATGAGGCCTGGATGGATCAGGTTGACCGGGAAGGCTTGCTGCAGGAAAGGCGCGATTTGCTGGGCAACAGCCTTGTGCTGATCGGAAATGACCCCCGGGCAACCCCTGTCGACTTGTACTCCGGGACCGATCTGGCGGCCATGCTGGATGGCGGCAAGCTGGCCATGGCTCTGGTCGATTCCGTGCCTGCCGGCCAATACGGCAAGGCTGCGCTGGAATATCTGGGCCTGTGGGATTCGGTTGCGGCATCGGTCGCGCAGGCCGATAACGTCCGCGCGGCGCTGGCACTGGTATCGACGGGCGAGGCACCGCTGGGGATCACCTATGCCACGGATGCCGAAGCCGATCCCCGCGTCAGCATCCTTGCCACATTTGACGCCGAAACCCATCCCGCCATCACCTATCCGGCCGCGCTGATTTCCACCGATGACGAGGCGCGTGCCTTCTATGATGCATTGTCGGGCGAGGCTGCCACGGCACGATTTGAGCAATTCGGCTTTGACGTGCTGAAATGAGCGCTGCCGACTGGCTGACAGTACAGGAATGGCAGGCCGTGGCCCTTTCGCTGCGCGTGGCCAGTGTTGCCGCCATCGCCAGCCTGCCCTTTGCGCTGCTGACGGCCTATGCGCTGGCGCGCTGGCGATTTCCCGGACATGCCATCCTGAACGGGCTGGTGCATCTGCCGCTGGTCCTGCCGCCAGTCGTGACGGGATATCTGCTGCTGTTGACCTTCGGGCGGCGTGGCACCATCGGGGCCTTTCTGGATCAGTTCGGCATCGTCTTTGCCTTTCGCTGGACCGGCGCCGCACTGGCCGCGGCGATCATGGCCTTTCCGCTGATGGTGCGTGCCATCCGCCTGACCATCGAGGCCGTGGATCCGCGACTGGAACAGGCTGCCGCGACACTTGGGGCCAGCCGGATCTGGGTCTTTCTGACCGTGACCCTGCCGCTGATCCTGCCGGGTATTCTGGCCGGGCTGGTGCTGGCTTTCGCCAAGGCCATGGGCGAATTCGGTGCAACCATTACCTTTGTTTCCAACATTCCCGGCCAGACGCAGACCCTGCCCTCGGCGATCTACAGCTTTCTCCAGGTGCCCGGTGGCGAGGGCGCGGCGGGGCGGCTGGTGCTGATCGCGATTGCCATTGCGCTGTCGGCGGTCTTTCTGTCGGAATGGCTGGCCCGCATGCTGGCCAGCCGGATCTCGGGGGGCTGATGCTGTCTGTTCGCTTTCAACACCAGATCGGGCAATCGCGGATCGATGCAGCCTTTGACGCGCCTGCGGGTGTGACCGCCCTGTTCGGCAAGTCCGGCGCCGGCAAGACAACCATCGTGAAGGCCGTGGCAGGATTGCTGCGCCCGGACAGCGGGCGCATCGCCCTGGATGACAGCGTGTTGTCCGACAGCTCCACAGGCCGCTTCCTGCCCCCGCACCGGCGCGGCATCGGCTATGTCTTTCAGGAGGCGCGGCTGTTTCCGCATCTGAATGTGCGCCAGAACCTGCTCTATGGACGCTGGTTCAGTCGTCGCAAGACCATTGCCTCGCTGCCTCAGGTCACCGAGATGCTGGGTATCGGGCATCTGCTGAACCGCAAACCCGCCGCCCTTTCGGGCGGAGAGCTTCAGCGCGTTGCGTTGGGTCGGGCCATTCTGTCAGATCCGCAGATGCTGCTGCTGGATGAACCCCTCGCCGCGCTGGATGAGGCCCGCAAATCCGAGATCCTGCCCTATCTGGAGCGGTTGCGCGACGATCTGGCGGTGCCGATCCTTTATGTCAGCCATTCCGCTGCGGAAATCGCCCGGCTGGCCACCACCATCGTGCTGGTTGATGCCGGGCGCGTCATTGCATCGGGTCCGGCAGCGGCGATCCTGTCCGATCCGGCCACCACGCCGCTGATGGGCGCGCGTGAGGCCGGAGCTCTGCTGACCGCACGTCTTGGTGCGCAGGATAAGGACGGCTTGACGCGGCTGGACAGCAGGGCGGGGCCGATCTGGCTGCCACATATCGACCGGCCCATCGGGACCGAACTGCGGCTGCGGATCATGGCGCAGGATGTGATGATCGCATTGGAGCGCCCCGTCAATCTCTCGGCGCTGAATGTCCTGCCGGCGACCATCACCGATCTGACCCGGACCGAAGGCGGCATTCAGCTGCGCATGGATGCGGGAGGCGAGGCCCTGCTGGCGCGGATCACCGCGCGCTCTGCACGGGTGCTGGATCTGCATCCGCGGAAACAGGTTCACGCGGTGCTCAAGGCTGTCTCGGTCGCGCCGGGCAGCATTGGCACGACCCCTTCAGCGGTTCAGCCCGCCTGATCGCCAGTCACAGCCGTTTGGCAGCCTCTTGAACGGCAGGCTTCAGCCCGTCCCCGCCCTCGCGAATATAGCCCAGCAATTGCTCGCGCATGCGGGGCTCCCAGAAATCGCGAATATGATCCGCGATCTTCTCGGCGGCCTCTCCGGGCTGGCTGTCAAAGAAGGTGGCGATCTGGTTGGCCATATGGACCATCTTGTCAGGCGACATCGGAAACCTCGGAACTCAGGCGTTGTGGATGTGAAAACAGGTCAAAGCCTTCGCCGCGCGCAAAGGCCGCAATGGTAATACCGGCGGCTTCCGCCAGACGCAGCGCATGCAATGTCGGGGCAGAGACGGCAATCAGGACCGTGCAGCCGGCCATCGCGCATTTCTGCACCATCTCGACCGAGATACGGCTGGTCAGCACCATGGCACCTTCGACCGGGGACTGACGTTGCAAGGCCATCGCGCCAATCAGCTTGTCCAGCGCATTGTGGCGACCCACATCCTCGCGCGCCAGAACGATACCCTTGTCGGGATGCAGGAATCCGGCGGCATGAACCGCGCGCGTGGCGTCATGCAAGGGCTGCCAGCCCTGCAGCAATCGCGTGGCATCGGCCACCTGCGCTGCATCCATCACCGGCCCCTGCCCTGTCAGATCGGGCAGATCGCGGATGGCCTGTTCCAGACTGTCGATGCCGCACAGCCCGCAGCCCACCGGACCGGCAAGGCTGCGGCGGCGCTGCGACAGCGCCGCGCCCCGGTCCTCGGCCAGCCACATCCGCACTTCAAGCCCCTGAGGATGAGGGACGATTTCATGGCTGCCAATTTCACCTGGGTCGCTGATGATGCCCTCGGTCAGTGAGAAACCGACCGAAAAATCCACCAGATCGGCGGGGGTGGCCATCATCACGGCATGGCTGGTGCCATCATAGACCATGGCCACCGCCGTCTCCTCGGGCAACACCCGGCGCAGGGCGCGCCGGGATCCGGGCCGGACGTGGCTGGCCGCGATTGCAGCCGAAGTCTCTGGCAGGGCCACGGCGCTACTCGGCAGCGGGCATGATGCGACGCGCCTGTTCTGCCTGCGCATCATAACGTTTCTGCCATTCGGTCGGGCCGTTCGAGGGGCTGATCTGCACCGCCGTCACCTTGTACTCCGGACAGTTGGTCGCCCAGTCCGAGAAATCCGTGGTCACGACATTGGCCTGAGTGGCCGGATGGTGGAAGGTCGTATAGACCACCCCCGGCGCGACACGATCGGTGATCGTCGCCCGCAGGGTTGTTTCCCCCGCGCGAGAGGCCAGACGCACCCAGTCTCCCTCACGTATGCCACGCTGTTCGGCGTCATGGGGGTGGATTTCCAGCAAATCCTCGGCATGCCAGACCACGTTCTCGGTGCGGCGGGTCTGGGCCCCGACGTTATATTGCGACAGGATCCGCCCGGTGGTCAGCAACAGCGGGAATCGTGGCCCCGTGCGTTCATCGGTGGCAACATATTCCGTGACGATGAAGTGCCCCTTGCCCGACACGAAGTGATCGACATGCATGGTCGGTGTGCCTTCGGGTGCCGAGTCATTGCAAGGCCACTGAACACTGCCCTTTTCTTCCAGCAGGTCAAAGCTGACCCCGGCAAAGCTCGGCGTGGTGGCCGCGATCTCGTCCATGATCTGGCTGGCGTGGGTGTAATTCCAGTTTGCCCCCATGGCATTCGCCAGAAGCTGCGTCACCTCCCAGTCCTCATAACCGTTCAGCGGTGCCATCACCTTGCGCACGCGGTTGATCCGGCGTTCGGCATTGGTGAATGTGCCTTCCTTTTCCAGGAAACTGCTGCCGGGCAGGAAGACATGCGCGTAATTGGCCGTTTCGTTCAGGAACAGGTCATGCACGATCACGCATTCCATCGCGGCCAGCCCCGCCGCAACATGATGGGTGTCCGGATCGGACTGCAGGATGTCCTCGCCCTGGCAATACAGCCCCTTGAAGGTACCTTCGACGGCGGCATCCAGCATGTTGGGAATGCGCAGGCCGGGCTCGGGGTCGATCTCGACACCCCATGCCTTTTCAAAGATCTCGCGCACATCGGGCAGCTTGACATGGCGATAGCCGGGCAGTTCGTGCGGGAAAGAGCCCATGTCGCAGCTGCCCTGCACATTGTTCTGGCCGCGCAGCGGGTTCACGCCCACGCCTTCGCGCCCGACATTGCCGGTCAGCATGGCCAGATTGGCAATCCCCATCACGGTGGTCGAACCCTGACTGTGCTCGGTCACGCCCAGGCCGTAATAGATCGCGGCATTGCCGCCCGTCGCATAGAGCCGGGCCGCCGCGCGCAGTTCATCGGCGGGAACGCCGGTCAGGGCCTCGGTGTTCTCGGGGCTGTGGCGCGGATCGCTGATGAAATCGGCATAATGCTGGAATTCATCCCAATCGCAGCGGGTGCGGATGTAATCCTCGTCCATCAGCCCTTCGGTCACGATCACATGTGCCATGGCGCTGACCACGGCGACATTGGTGCCCGGACGCAGCGGCAGGTGATGGGCGGCCTCGATATGGGCCGAGCGCACGATATCGGTCCGGCGCGGGTCCACGACGATCAGCTTGGCGCCCTGACGCAACCGCTTCTTCAGCCGGCTGGCAAAGACCGGATGTCCGTCGGTGGGATTCGCGCCGATGATCATGACCACATCGGCCTTTTCGACGCTGTCGAAATCCTGCGTGCCGGCCGAGGTGCCGAATGTCTTGCCCAGCCCGTAGCCGGTGGGCGAATGACAGACGCGGGCGCAGGTATCGGTGTTGTTGTTCCGGAAGACCGCGCGGGTCAGCTTTTGCACCAGATAGGTTTCTTCATTGGTGCAGCGGCTGGAAGTGATCACCCCGATCGAACGGCGACCGTATTTTTCCTGCAGACCGCGCATGCGATCGGCAGCGAATGTCAGCGCCTCGTCCCAGCTGACCTCGCGCCAGGGATCCTCGATCCGTTCACGGATCATCGGTTTCAGGATGCGGTCCTTGTGCTGGGCGTAGCCATAGGCAAACCGCCCCTTCACGCAGCTGTGGCCGCGATTGGCCTTGCCGTGCTTGTAGGGCACCATGCGCACCAGCTGATCGCCGTTCAGCTCGGCCTTGAAGGAACAGCCGACCCCGCAATAGGCGCAGGTGGTGATCACCGAGCGTTTCGGCGTGCCCAGTTCGATGACCGATTTTTCCTGCAGCGTCGCCGTCGGGCAGGCCTGGACACAGGCGCCACAGCTGACACAATCGGAATTCAGGAAATCATCGCCCGCCGCACCGGCACTGACCTTGCTGTCAAAGCCGCGCCCCTCGATGGTCAGTGCAAAGGTGCCCTGCACTTCTTCGCAGGCCCGCACGCAGCGCGAACAGACGATGCATTTGGACGGATCAAAGGTGAAATAGGGATTGCTCTCGTCCTTGGGGACATAGCGGGGATTGGCATCATCGACCGGCATGCGCAGACGCGCCTCGGCCTGACTGCGCGCCCCGGTGCCCGAAGGGTCGAAATGGTTGTCGCCGGGGGTATAGCGCACATCGCGCAGACCCACCTGCCCCGCCGCATCCTGCAGTTCGCAATCGCCATTGGCGGCGCAGGTCAGGCAGTCCAGCGGGTGGTCGCTGATATACAGCTCCATCACGCCCTTGCGCAGGCGCTTGATCTTCGAGGACTGGGTGTGAACCACCATGCCTTCCGCGACCGGAGTCGTGCAGCTGGCGGGCGTGCCCCGGCGGCCCTCGATCTCGACCACGCAAAGACGGCAGGACCCAAAGGCTTCCAGATTGTCGCTGGCACAAAGCTTGGGAACCATGATCCCGGCTTCGGCTGCGGCGCGCATGACCGAGGTGCCCTCGGGCACGGTCACCTCAAAGCCGTCAATGCTGAGCGTGACCGGCGCACCGCTTGCGGCGGGCGTTCCCATGTCACGGTCATCACCGGGCGGGAATTGGGGAATGACGAAATCCTTCATTCGGCGGCCTCCTTCCGGCAGGCGAAGTCATCGGGGAAATTCGACAATGCAGACATCACGGGGAAAGGCGTGAACCCCCCCAATGCGCAAAGCGAACCGTCCCGCATTGTATCACAAAGATCGGTCAAGAGCTCGGTCGCTGCACCGTCGCCTGCGGCGATACGGTCGATGGTCTCGACCCCGCGCACGGCCCCGATCCGACAGGGGGTGCATTTTCCGCAGCTTTCGATGGCGCAGAACTCCATCGCGAAACGGGCCATCTTCAACATGTCGGCACTGTCGTCAAAGACAACCAGCCCGGCATGGCCGATCAGCCCGCCCTCGGCGTCGAACTCCTCATAGCCCATCGGCGTGTGGAACTTCCCGACCGGCATATAGGCCCCCAGAGGACCCCCGACCTGAACGGCCTTGACGGGACGTCCGCTGGCCGTGCCGCCGGCGATGTCATTGACGATCTCGCCCAGTGTCATGCCGAAGCCGGCCTCGAACAACCCGCCGCGCCGGACATTGCCGGCGATCTGCAGGGTCACCGTGCCACGCGACCTGTTGTGACCGAAATCCGCGTAATGCGCGGCGCCCTTTTCCAGAACCACCGGCACCGTCGCCAGACTGATGACATTGTTGACCACGGTCGGACGGCCCATAAAACCTTCCAGGGCGGGCAGTGGCGGCTTGGCACGCACCACGCCGCGCTTGCCTTCAAGCGAATTGAGCAGGCTGGTTTCCTCGCCGCAGACATAGGCCCCGGCACCCACGCGGATTTCCATGTCGAAGGCGCGATCCGACCCCAGCACCCTCGGCCCCAGCATCCCCTGCTGGCGCGCGATGTCCACGGCGGCATTCATCACCTTGATTGCGTCGGGATATTCCGAACGCATGTAGACATAGCCCTTGGTCGCCCCCACGGCGAGGCCCGCAATGGCCATGCCCTCGATCAGGGTGAAGGGATCGCCTTCCATGATCATGCGGTCGGCAAAGGTGCCGCTGTCGCCCTCATCGGCATTGCAGACGATATATTTCTGCGATGCCTCGGCCAGCATGACCGTCTTCCATTTGATGCCGGTCGGAAAGCCTGCTCCGCCGCGCCCGCGCAAGCCGCTTTCGGTGACCTCATCGACGATCTCGCTGCCGCTCATGCCGATGGCGCGGCGCAATCCGGCCAGACCGCCATGGGCCTGATAGGCATCGAGGTCCAGTGGAGCAATGACACCGCAACGCGCGAAGGTCAGACGGTTCTGTCTTGCGAAGAAGGGAATTTCCTCGACAAGGCCGTGGCTTTCCAGCGTGCCGTCCAGCAGCGCGGGAACATCCTCGACCGAAACCGGGCCAAAGCCGATCCGGCCCTCGCCCGCATCCAGCTCGACCAGCGGCTCCAGCCAGATCATCCCGCGCGAGCCATTGCGGATGATCTCGACATCCATTCCGCGGGCCACGGCCTCATGCGCGATGGCCTCGGCCACCTCATCGGCACCCAGCGCCTTGGCGGCGCTGTCCATGGGTACATAAATCTTCATGCGCCTGCCTCATCCAGCAATTTGTCCATGCGTGCCCGATCCAGCCGCGCCACCACGCGATCATCCAGCATGGCGGCAGGCGCGCAGGCGCACATGCCAAGACAATAGACCGGCTCGACCGTGACCGAGCCATTGGCCGTGGTGTCGTGCCAGTCAATGCCCAGCCGGGCCAGCGTGTCGCGCGCCAGATCCTCGGACCCCATCGACTGACAGGCCTCGGCCCGACAGATCTTCAGCACGTGGCGTCCGGCCGGATTCTCGCGGAAATCATGGTAGAAGCTGACGACTCCATGCACTTCGGCACGCCCCAGATTCAGGATATCGGCCAGCACCGTGACGGCATTGGCCGGGATGAACCCGTATTCTTCCTGCAGGCGATGCAGCATGGGAAGCAGCGGTCCTTCCAACGACGCAAGCGGCGTCACAAGGGCGCGGATATCCTCATCACAAGGGAGTGTCGCATCGGAATGCGGGGCTGGCGGACACATTGCTGGCCTTTCAACTTGTTTGCCCAACCATTCTGCAGGCTTTGTCGATGCGAAATCAATATCAATATTTCGTCAATCGATAGAAGCTATCTATCAGAAACCATCCGTTTGGCTTCGATCAACAGGGCATTCAGAACCGGTGTATGCGGCTCGCGCCATGGCGCGACCAGCCCGACCGCATGGGTGGTTTCCGGCTGGGCCAGCGGCACCGCACGCAGCGGCTTGCCCTGGCTGAGAAATGTCGCGATGTCCTCGGGCAGGATCGTCAGCCAGCCGCCCTCCAGCACATGCGCCACCAGCACCACGGTCGAACTGGATTCCACCGTCGCCTGTGGAGTCACGCCCGCAGCGACCAGATTGCGATTTATGATGCGCCGGTTCTGCATGTCCGAGGTCAGCAGGCACAGACGATGCCCGTCCAGTTCCGGCCAGGTCACATTGTCCCTTGCGGCAAAAGGGCTGTCCTGCCCGCAGACCAGCATGTAGCGCTCGTCATACAGCGGCACGCTGCTGACCTTCCCCAGCGGCTCGTTGTCCAGATAGGAAATCCCCGCATCGATATCGAGATCGTCGATCATCTGCAGGATCTCGACCGATGTTCGCGACAGGATCGTGAAGCCGACATTGGGGTGCAGGCGCCCGAAACGGGCCGATATCTTGGCCGCCCAGGTCAGCGCCGTGGGTATCACCGCAATGCGCAACTGTCCCGAAAGTCCATGGCGCGTGGCGCGCATTTCCTCGCGCAGCTGGCGGGCATCTCCGACGATGCGCCGCGCCCAGAGCAGCGCGGATTGCCCCTCGGGGGTCAGGCCGCCATAGCGCGAGCCGCGAAAGATCAACAGCACGCCCAGCTGTTCTTCAAGCTGTTTGATCCCGGCGGACAGGGTGGGTTGCGTGATCCCCAGCGAAGCCGCCGCGCGGCCGAAATGCCCCTCTTTGGTGACAGCAAGGAACATCTCAAGTTTGTCGATCACGGCCCTCTCCGGTCTTGCGGCAATATCATCGCCAGCAAGACCCGACAGGGCCGCAAGGTCAAGGCCGCGTCACTCGGCAGCCGGGGTGGTCGAATTGCCTTCCAGCTCGTCCTTGCGCCCCAGCAGCCGGCGCATCAGCACATAGAACAGCGGAGCGAACAGGATCCCCAGCGCGGAGGCGGCCAATGTCCCGCCGATCACCGTGGTGCCGATGGTATTGCGGCCGTTGGCCCCCGCCCCGCTGGACAGCGCCAGGGGAAGAACCCCCAGGGTAAAGGCGATCGAGGTCATCATGATCGGACGGAAACGCTGACGCGCGGCCTCGACCACCGCCTTGTACAGCGGAACCCCGGCCACGGATTGCTCGCGGGCGAATTCGACGATCAGAATCGCGTTCTTGCCGGTCAGGCCGATCACCGTCAGCAAGCCGACCTGGAAGAAGACGCCATTGTCGAACTGCCCCACCCAGGCTCCGCCGAGCGCGCCCAGCACCCCGATGGGCATGACAAGGATGACCGCGAAGGGGATCGACCAGCTTTCATAGAGCGCGGCCAGGCAGAGGAACACCGCCATCAATGACAGGCTGTAAAGCAAGGTGGTCTGATCACCGGATTCGCGTTCTTCCAGCGACAGGCCGGTCCATGCCGGATAGAAGCCGCCGGGCAACTGGCTGACCAGACGTTCGATTTCAGCCATGGCTTCACCCGAGCTGACACCCGGCGCGGGGCTGCCCTGGATTTGCATCGAAGGCAGGCCGTTGTAGCGGTTCAGCCCCTGCGGGCCATAGGTCCAGTTGCCCTCGGCGAAATTCGAAAAGGGCACCAGCCCGCCACTGGCATTGCGCACGCGCCATCTGTCCAGATCGCTGGGACCGGAACGCGCGTCGGCCTCGCCCTGCACGTAGACGCGCTTGATGCGGCCACGGTCGATGAAGTCGTTCACATAGGATCCGGTCCAGGCGATCTGCAAGAGATTGGCCACATCGGTGGCCGTCACGCCCATGGCACCCGCCTTGCGCCAGTCGATGTCCAGTCGGAACTGCGCCGCATCCTCCAGCCCCGAAGGCCGGACCTGCGCGATCAGCGGGCTTTGCGCGGCCATCCCCAGCAGCTGGTTGCGCGCCTCAAGCAGTTGTTCATGGCTCTGGCCGGCACGCGCCTGCAGATAGAAGTCAAATCCCGACACATTGCCTAATTCGATCACCGAAGGCGGCACGATCGGGAAGACCAGCGCGTCACGAATCTGGCTGAAGGCCCCAAAGGCACGTCCCGCCAGCGCCTGCACGCCCTGCGCCGGTTCAAGCCGCTCATCCCAGTCCTTCAGGCGCACGAAGGCCATGCCGACATTCTGCCCCTGTCCGACAAAGCTGAATCCCGACACGGCAAAGACCGAATCCACGATTTCGTCTTCCTGCTCCAGCATATAGCTGCGCACCTGATCCAGGACGGCATTCGTGCGCTCGCTGGTTGCCCCTGTCGGTGCGTTGACCAGAACGAACATGATGCCCTGATCCTCATCGGGCAGGAACCCCTCGGGCGTGCGCAGGAAAAGCATCACCATCATCGCGCCAAGAGCGCCATAGACCAGCAACATGCGCAGTGGACGGCGCACCATCCAGTTCACCGTGCCGGTATAGCCGCGGGTCGTGCGGTCGAACCCCCGGTTGAACAGGCCGAAAAAGCCGCGTTTCTCGCCATGGGCCGGGCGCAGCAGCGATGCGCAAAGCGCCGGTGTCAGGGTCATCGCGACGACCACAGACAGCCCCATGGCCGACACGATGGTAATCGCGAACTGCTGATAGATCACCCCGGTCGATCCGCCGAAGAACGCCATCGGCACGAACACGGCCGACAGAACCAGCGCGATCCCGACAAGGGCGCCGGTAATCTGCCCCATGGATTTGCGGGTGGCCTCGCGCGGTTCCAGCCCCTCTTCTTCCATCAGGCGCTCGACGTTTTCGACCACGACGATCGCGTCATCCACCAGCAGACCGATGGCCAGAACCATGGCCAGCATGGTCAGCGTGTTGATGCTGAAGCCAAAGGCCGCCATGATGCCGAAGGTGCCCAGCAGAACGATGGGCACGGCCAGCGTCGGAATCAGCGTCGCGCGCCAGCTTTGCAGGAAGATATACATCACGATGAAGACCAGCACGATGGCTTCGATCAGCGTGTGGACCACCTCTTCGATCGAGATTTCGACAAAGGGGGTCGTGTCGAAGGGAATGACGTATTCGACCCCCTCGGGGAAGAATTCCGAGAATTCCGACATGCGCTCCTTGATGCGCTCGGAGGTATCCAGCGCATTCGCCCCCGGGGCAAGGCTGATCGCCATGCCCGCCGCAGGCCGGCCATTGTAGGTGGCCTCGGCGGCATAGCTTTCCGACCCGACCTCGACGCGCGCGACATCCTGCAGCAGGACCAGGCCGCCATCCTCTTGCGCACGCAGCACGATCTGGCGGAAATCTTCCGGCGAGGACAACAGCGACTGTGCGGTCACCGTGGCGTTCAGCTGCTGGCCTTCGACCGTCGGACGGCTGCCGAATGCGCCTGCTGAAATCTGGGTGTTCTGCGAGGACACGGCAGCAACCACATCCGAGGGCGCGATTTCATATGAAGCCAGCTTGGACGGATCCAGCCAGATACGCATGGCGTATTTCGAGCCAAAGACCTGAACGCTGCCAACGCCTTCGACGCGGCTGAGATCATCGACAAGGTTGGTTACCATATAGTCCGACAGGTCGGTCTGGTCGTAATTCTCGTCGCCGATCAGGCCGATCACCATCAGGAAGCCAGCGGATGACTTCTCGACCGTCACGCCCTGCCTTTGCACCTCCTCGGGCAGCAGGGCGGTCGCCTGAGACAGCTTGTTCTGAACCTGGACCTGCGCGATGTCGACATCCGTGCCGGTTTCGAAGGTCAGCGTCGTCGAGGATGTCCCCGATGAGGTGGCGCTGGAGGACATGTAGCGCAGCCCGTCCAGCCCGGTCATCTGCTGTTCGATGACCTGCGTCACCGTATTGGTGATCGTCTCGGCCGAAGCGCCCGGATAGGTCGCATTGACCGACACCGAGGGCGGCGCGATCTGCGGATATTGCGCCACCGGCAGGGTCAGGATCGAAATGACCCCGATTCCCATGATGATGATCGAGATCACCCAAGCGAAGACCGGTCGATCGATGAAGAAGCGTGCCATGAGAATCTCGTTCTGATCAGTGTCGGACGGGAAACCGGAAATCAGTTCCCGGCGGCTTCGGCCTGTGTATCATCAGCCTGTGCATCTGCGGGTGCTTGCGCATCGGCAGGCCCGGCCTGACGTTCTTCCGGGGTCACGGGCATGCCTGCGCCGACCTTCTGCAATCCGGCGACGATGATCCGGTCGCCATCTTCCAGCCCTTCGCTGACAACCCAGCGGTTGCCGTGATCCTGCACGATTTCCAGCAGGCGCTCTTCCACGATATTCTGGTCATTGACGACCATGGCCACGGGACGCCCGCGACGATCGCGGCTCACCCCTTCCTGCGGCGCGAGAATGGCGTTTTTCAACACCGCCTGCGGAATATCGGCCAGCACATACATGCCGGGCAGCAACAGGCCTTCGGGATTGCCGAATTGCATCCGCAGCGTCACCACTCCGGTCGTTTCATCGACATGGGGCTCGGCGGCAGTCAGCGATCCGGTATTTTCATAGACCGAGCCATCGGCCAACCGCAGCTGCACGGTGCGGTCAGCCCCCGGTGCCAGCGCGGCTTCGGCACCCTTGCGCTGCCAGCGGATGATCTCGGCTGCGGATTGAGTCACATCCACACGCACCGGGTCAATGCGTCGGATCACCGCCAAAGGCGTGGCCTGCCCGGCAGTCACCAGGGCACCCTGGCTGACCAGGGCAAGACCGATCGCGCCATCGATGGGCGAGGTGATCGTGGTGCGATCCAGGTTGATCTGCGCGGCCAGCACCTGTGCCTCGGCAGCCTTGACGGCGGCGTCCGCAGCATCGCGCGCGGCAATCGCGCTGTCCAGCGTCTGCTGGCTTGCGACCCGGCGTTCACGCAGTTCCATGACCCGATCCGCCTCGCGCTTGGCATCGTCAGCCTGTGCGCGCGCCTGTGCAAGGGCGGCCTCGGCCTGAGCCAATGCCGCCTCGTAGCTGCGCGGGTCGATGTGATACAGAGGATCGCCCTCGGCGACCTGACTGCCCTCTTCGAAGAGACGCTCGGTGATCAAGCCGCCCACCTGCGGACGCACCTCGGCTTCTGCCGAGGCCACGACCCGGCCCGGCAGGCTGGCGGTCAGCGTGACATCCTGTGCCTTCAGCGTCACCACGGTCACGGCCGGCGGCGGGGCGTCTGCGCCCTGCGACTGGGCCATTGCCGGCAAAACAAGTGTCACAGCTGCGGCCATCCCGGCCAGCGCAAAGGTTCGGATCAGCGTTTTCATGCCGTCGGGTCCGCCTGGGAAAAGGGTTCAGATATTCGTCATGCTTGCTGCGCCGGTCGCCAGCGCGTCGGAGGCAGATATAGCAGCCCCCTCCTCACGACAACCACCTCGGCCCCAAATGAATGCCTGGGTTGCAAAAATTGCAACACTTCGTGAGGCCACACCGACTTGACAAGATTTTCTCATCCCGCCAATGATCCGCGGCATGGGGCCGTAGCTCAGTTGGTAGAGCGCATCGTTCGCAATGATGAGGTCAGGGGTTCGATTCCCCTCGGCTCCACCATCAATCCAACATGATCAGATGATTCGTCAGCCGACGCAAGTTTTGCCAAGGCCGCGGATATCGGCCGACACGGTGAACGCCCTGCGGCCATGACAGCAGCGCGGATTGCCGGGAAACATGCATCTGTCACGGAAACGCCACTGCCCGAACCCAACATATTTCCACATCCTTGCTGGATTTTGTTGGTGCGGTCGAGAAGACTCGAACTTCCACTCCGGTTAAGGAACAGCGACCTCAACGCTGCGCGTCTACCAATTCCGCCACGACCGCATCCGGGCAGTGCGGCGGGTCTTAGCCCAGTCATCCGAAAATGAAAAGAGGGATTCTGCACCGCGCCGCCATTCACTTTCGGCCCGCTTGCGCTTGACGGCGGCAGCGCTTCGCGCCAGATCGCTGCCATGGTTGAATGGATCATCAGTGACGGCCTGACAGGCTATGAGGACGCGGTCACCTTCATGGAGGCGCGAGCCGCAGCAATTCACGCCGGTACGGCCGACGAGTTGATCTGGCTTGTCGAACATCCGCCGCTCTACACGGCCGGGACCAGCGCGCGCGAATCCGACCTTCTGGACGCGCGATTCCCGGTGCACCAGGCGGGACGTGGCGGACAATATACCTATCACGGACCCGGGCAGCGCATTGTCTATGTCATGCTGGACCTGAACCGGCGCGGCAAGGATGTGCGCAAATTCGTATCCGGGCTGGAACAATGGGTCATCGCTGCCCTGGCTGAATTCGGCGTCTCCGCCGAGGTCAGGCAGGGCCGCGTCGGTGTCTGGGTGACGCGGCCCGACAAGCCCCCCCTGCCCGATGGCAGCCCGCGCGAAGACAAGATCGCCGCCATCGGCGTCAAGCTGCGCCGCTGGGTCAGCTTTCATGGCATTTCCATCAATGTCGAACCTGACCTGAGCCATTACACCGGAATCGTGCCCTGCGGCATCAGCGAACATGGCGTCACCAGCCTGGTCGATCTGGGCCTGCCCGTCAGCATGAGCGATCTGGATGTCGCCCTGCGCGACAGCTTTGACGAAATCTTTCGCTGAGAGCCATCTCGGCTACAGATTGCCGCATACGACCTTTCTGGGGATGGCATTGGGGGCCGTCGGCCCTATACAAACAGGCCGGGCAGTTTGAAACGACAACTGACCGGCCAAGCGAGGAGACAGATATGAAATTTGCAACGATCGGCGCCCTTCTGGGCGTGACCCTAGCCATGCCTGCATTCGCCCAGGACGGCGATATCGCCAAGGGTGAAAAGGAATTCCGCAAGTGCAAGGCCTGCCACATGATCGAATCGCCTGAAGGCGAAACCATCGTCAAGGGCGGCAAGACCGGCCCGAATCTCTATGGCGTCATTGGCCGCGCCGCCGGCAGCCAGGAAGATTTCAAATATTCGGACGCGCTGACCGAACTGAACGCCACCGGCGAAGTCTGGACCTCCGAGGATCTGGCCGAATACATCACCGACCCCAACACTTTCGTGCGCGAGAAGACCGGTGACAAGAAGGCCAAGACCAAGATGACCTTCAAGATGAGAAAGAATCAGGCCGATGTTGCCGCCTTCCTGGCCAGCGTCTCGCCAGATGCGGCGGAATGAAGCCACGCCCCTGCGGCATTGAGTCGCAGATCGGGGCACCAATGCTCCCGCGGAATGTGCTATTCTTGCGGGAGTTTTCACTTTTCCGATAGCTTGGCGCATTGCCGGGTGCGAAGCGCTGGTCTAGAAGAAGCGCAGAGCTATGCCGGTCTGCCAGACCGGCTCGAAGACATTCTGAGGGAGTTCGGGTATGGCAGACGCAGCCGCTCATGGCCACGGTGACCATCACGACCAACGCGGATTCTTTACGCGATGGTTCATGTCCACCAACCACAAAGACATTGGTATTCTATACCTATTCACGGCCGCTCTGGTCGGGCTGATTGCGGTCAGCTTCACTGTTTTCATGCGCATGGAACTGCAGCACCCCGGCGTGCAGTACATGTGCCTTGAAGGCGCTCGTTTCATCGCTGATTCGACCGCCGAATGCACGCCCAACGGGCATCTCTGGAACGTGATGATCACCTATCATGGTGTTCTGATGATGTTCTTTGTCGTCATCCCGGCCTTGTTCGGCGGTTTCGGCAACTACTTCATGCCGCTTCAGATCGGCGCTCCGGACATGAGCTTTCCGCGGCTGAACAACCTCAGCTACTGGCTCTATGTGACCGGTGTCTGCCTGGGCGTCGCCTCGCTGTTGACCCCCGGTGGCAACCAGCAACTGGGTTCGGGCGTGGGCTGGGTTCTGTATCCGCCGCTGTCCACTACCGAAGGCGGCTATTCGATGGATCTGGCGATCTTCGCCGTTCACGTCTCGGGTGCCAGCTCGATTCTGGGCGCGATCAACATCATCACCACCTTCCTGAACATGCGTGCCCCCGGCATGACCCTGTTCAAGGTGCCGCTGTTTGCATGGTCGGTCTTCATCACCGCCTGGCTGATCCTTCTGGCCCTGCCCGTTCTGGCCGGTGCCATCACCATGCTGCTGATGGACCGCAATTTCGGCACCAACTTCTTCAACCCGGCCGGTGGCGGCGACCCGATCCTGTATCAGCACATCCTGTGGTTCTTTGGTCATCCCGAAGTCTACATCATCGTCCTGCCGGGCTTTGGCATCATCAGCCATGTGATCGCGACCTTCGCCAAGAAACCGATCTTCGGCTACCTGCCGATGGTTCTGGCCATGGCTGCAATCGGCGTGCTGGGCTTCGTCGTCTGGGCACACCACATGTATACCGTCGGCATGTCGCTGACCCAGCAAAGCTACTTCATGCTGGCAACCATGACGATCGCCGTGCCCACGGGCATCAAGGTCTTCTCGTGGATCGCGACCATGTGGGGCGGTTCGGTCGAGTTCAAGACGCCGATGCTCTGGGCCTTTGGCTTCCTGTTCCTGTTCACCGTCGGTGGCGTGACCGGGGTCGTCCTGTCGCAGGCTCCGCTGGATCGCGTCTATCATGACACCTATTACGTCGTGGCGCATTTCCACTATGTGATGTCGCTGGGTGCCGTCTTTGCCGTATTTGCCGGTATCTATTACTGGATCGGCAAGATGTCGGGCCGCCAGTATCCCGAATGGGCCGGCAAGCTGCATTTCTGGATGATGTTCATCGGTGCGAACCTGACCTTCTTCCCGCAGCACTTCCTGGGCCGTCAGGGCATGCCGCGCCGTTATATCGACTATCCGGTCGAATTCGGCTTCTGGAACAACATCAGCTCGCTTGGCGCCTATCTGTCGTTCATCTCGTTCCTGTTCTTCCTTGGCGTCATGTTCTACACGCTGCGCTATGGCCAGCGCGTGACCGCCGCCAACTACTGGAACGAATATGCCGATACGCTGGAATGGACCCTGTCCTCGCCTCCGCCCGAGCACACCTTCGAGCAGTTGCCGAAGCGTGAAGACTGGGATCACGCGCATTCGCACTGATGCCTTATGAATGGAAAACCACGGCCCCGGATGATTTCGGGGCCGTTTCATTTACGCTGACAGCCCGGCCCTATCGCTCGCTGCCACGCCGCGGCTTTGTCTGGTTCATCGGGGTCACGGCGGTGCTGATTGCCCTGCCCATGATCGCCCTGCTGGGCACGGTGTTGCTGTGGGGCCTGCTGCCCTTCATTGCACTGACCATGTGGGGCCTGTGGCACGGCCTGCAGCGCAGCTATCGCAGCGGCGAGATCACCGAGACCCTGACCCTGACGAAACACGAACTGAACCTGTGCCGCCACGATCCCGGCCGTGCTGACCGCATCTGGACGACCAACAGCTATTGGGTGCGGGTAATGCTGAGGAATGGGCCGGTCGAGGACTATCTGACGCTCAGCGACGGCCAGCGCGAAATCGAGCTGGGCGCATTTCTGACCCCGGAAGAACGCCGCGACCTTTGCCGCGACCTGCAGCGCAACCTTCAGGCCCTGCGCGGCACATAGAAAAAAGGGCCGCAGATGCAGCCCCTTGTCGAGATTTCCCTACCCGGGCGCGCCTAGCCCAGCAGACGGCCCTTGACCATGGCGCCGACGCTGCCGAAATCCATCTGCCCGGCATGACGCGCGCGCAGCTCGGCCATCACGCGCCCCATGTCGCGGACGCTGCTGGCCTCGAGTTCCGAGATCACCGTATCGACCGCGGTGGCGATCTCGTCGGCGCTCATCTGGCGTGGCAGGAACTCCTGAATCACACTGATCTCGTTTTCTTCCTTCTGCGCCAGTTCCAGACGACCACCTTCTTCATAGGCCTTGGCCGATTCCTGGCGCTGCTTGACCATCTTGGACAGGATCGCGATCAGATCCGTGTCGGTCAGCGCACCCCCGTCGCCGTCGCTTCCACGCAGGGCGATTTCACGGTCCTTGACAGCCGCACCGATCAGGCGCAGCGTAGAAAGGCGGTCACTGTCACGCGCCTTCATGGCCTCTTTGGTGGCAGCTTGCAGTTTGGCTCGCAAATCCATCAGACTATCCTTTGGGCAACCCCATTGGGCGCATGTTCACCAAGCGCCGGAAAGATGGCGATTTAGGCAAGCTGGCGGTGGGAATCAAGGGAAGACATTGCGTCATCGGTCGGGCGTGTCTTGACCTTGGGGCGCTACGACCCTATTCACCGGCTGATTTCAGACAGAGGTGCCGACATGGCCACAAAACCGACCGCCTGCCTAGCGCTTGCTGACGGAACAGTATTCTACGGGCAGGGTTTCGGAGCTGCCGGAGAGGTGGTGGCCGAACTAGTCTTCAATACGGCCATGACCGGCTATCAGGAGATCATGACGGATCCCTCCTACGCCAGTCAGGTCGTGACCTTCACATTCCCCCATATCGGCAATACCGGCGTCACGCCCGAGGATGACGAGGCGCAGGATCCTGTCGCCAGCGGAATCATCGTGCGCTGGGACCCGACCGAGCCGTCCAACTGGCGCTCGGCTTCCGAACTGACCGACTGGATGGAGCGGCGCGGCCGCATCGGCATGGGCGGGGTCGACACCCGTCGCCTGACCCGCGCCATTCGTCAGCAAGGTGCGCCTCACGTCGTTCTGGCCCATGACCCCGACGGCAATTTCGACATCGAGGCCATGGTTGCCAAGGCCCGCGACTGGCCGGGGCTGGTCGGGCTGGATCTGGCCAAAGAGGTCAGCTGCGCGCAAAGCTATCGCTGGGAGGAAGGCAATTGGGAGTGGCAGTCGGGTTTCGGCGGTGCCACGCAGGACAAGCCTTTCAAGGTCGTCGCCCTGGATTACGGCGCCAAGCGCAATATCCTGCGCTCGCTGGTGACACATGGTGCAGATGTCACCGTCCTGCCCGCCACCGCGACGGCCGATGAAATCCTGGCGCATGAACCCGAAGGTGTCTTCCTGTCCAACGGTCCCGGAGATCCGGCTGCAACGGGTCAATATGCAGTGCCGATGATTCAGGAACTGCTGTCGCGTGACCTTCCGATCTTTGGCATTTGCCTGGGCCATCAGATGCTGGCGCTGGCGCTGGGGGCCAAGACCGTGAAGATGGGCCACGGCCATCACGGTGCCAACCACCCGGTGCGCGACAATGAAACCGGCAAGGTCGAAATCACCTCGATGAACCACGGATTCGCGGTGGATGCGCAAAGTCTGCCCGAGGGTGTTCTGGAAACCCATGTCAGCCTTTTCGACGGCAGCAATTGCGGTTTGCGGGTTGAAGACAAGCCCGTCTTCTCGGTGCAATATCACCCCGAAGCCGCGCCGGGGCCGCAGGACAGCATGTATCTGTTCCGCCGCTTCGCCGATTCGATGCAGGCGCGCCGCAGCTGAACTCACGAGTCCCGATCGTTTAACCGGTTGTTAACCGATCCTGTGCCAAGCCTTGGGCGATCCCGAAAAGGACACGCCCATGGCAAATCAGGCTCGCGATATCATCGCCCAGAGGCGGCCCCCCCCGCGCCCGACATCCGCGCCTTCCACGATGGCGGCGCGAAACATGTCGCCGCTCGGGAAGATCCTTGTTGAAGATGGCGCGGTCGATGCCGGCAATCTGCTCAAGGCCATTGTCATGCGACAGCGCCAGAATGTCCGGCTTGGAAAAATCCTGCTGACACATGGCTGGGTCACGCCTCAGGCGCTGACGCGCGCGCTCTCGCGGCAGTGGCGCACCTCGATGCTGGATCCCGCGCAAACACCCGTCGATCCGCGGTTGATCGACATCGTCGGTGTCGAGTTCTGCCTGTCTCATGGCATTCTGCCCTGGCGACGAATCGGCGGCACCACATGGGTGGCAACCGCGCATCCCGAAACATTCGAGGATCTGCGCCCGCACCTGCCGGAGGAATTGGGTCGCATTCGCATGCTCCTGTGCAGCGAAGAACAGATTCGTGACGCGATACTTTCGACGCGCCGGGGCCACATGATTCGTGCCGCCGAAATGCGTGTGCCCGCAGCCGACAGCTGTCGCAGCCGGAACGAGGCGTTGATTGGCCGAATCGCGGTCCTGCTTGTTGCCGCATTGGCGTCGGCGTTGTGGTTTTATCCTTCTTGGACCTTCGCCCTGCTGACGGGAATCGTCACGATCGGGCTGATCGCCCAGACCGGACTGAAGCTGACGGCATTTCTTTGCACGCTATGGGCGACCGTGCGCAGCAAGGCAGGGAATATCGATCTGCCCGGACATTCCGGCGCGAAAGAGATGAATGCCCCCCTACCCGTCATCTCGGTCATCGTGCCGCTGTTCGAGGAAAGCGATGTCGCGGGCCGATTGGTCGCACGACTGTCCCGGCTCAGCTATCCGCGCGAACTGACCGATATCGTCCTGGCGGTCGAAGAAAGCGATGCCATCACGCTTGACGCCTTGGGCAGGACCGCCTTGCCCCACTGGATTCGCGTGGTCGAGGTGCCCGACGGCCCGATCAAGACCAAGCCGCGGGCGCTGAACTACGCTTTGAATTTCTGCCACGGCCAGATCGTCGGCATCTGGGACGCCGAAGACCGGCCCGACCCGGACCAACTGCACCGAATCGCGCGGCATTTCCATTTTGCCGCTCCGGAAACCGGCTGCATTCAGGGGGCTCTGGACTATTATAACCCACGCACGAACTGGCTGGCCCGCTGTTTCACAGTGGAATATGCGGCCTGGTTCCGTGTGTTGCTGCCGGGGATCGCGCGCCTGGGCCTCGTCGTGCCGCTGGGTGGCACCACCTGCTTTTTCCGGCGCGAGGCGCTGGATGACGTGGATGCCTGGGATGCTTGGAATGTCACTGAAGATGCCGATCTGGGTGTGCGCCTGGCGCGGCGCGGATGGCGGACCGAGATTGTCGAAACAACCACCGATGAAGAGGCCAATTGCCGCGTCCTGCCCTGGATCAGGCAACGCTCGCGCTGGCTGAAGGGCTTCGCCCTGACCTGGGGGGTGCATATGCGCCATCCTGCTCGGCTTTGGCAGGAACTGGGACCAAGGCGATTCATCGGCTTTCAGGTCCAGTTTCTTGCGATGTTGACCCAATATCTGCTTGCACCAATGCTGTGGAGCTTCTGGCTGCTGGCACTTGGGTTGGCCCATCCGGTCAGCGATACTCTGGAGCCCTTGACCGGAGGCCATGCGATCACGGCGCTAATTGTCCTGTTCCTCACTTCGGAAATGATCGGTCTGATCATCGGCCTATATGCAGTGCGGGGCACCAAGCATCGCCATCTGCTGCCATGGGTGCCGACATTGCATGTCTATTTCCCTCTGGGCTGTTTCGCGGGCTGGAAGGCGATCCACGAAATCATTGCCAAGCCCTTCTACTGGGACAAGACGGCCCATGGTATCTATGACGCGACCGACAGCGAAGAACAGCCAGTCCAGATCCCCGGAACCATCGTCTTGCCGACCTTTGGCCCGATCAATGACACGGGGCTTTCCGACCTGTCCGAGCCAAAGACCTTTCCGGCCCTGGCATCAAGCGGCAGTCACACCACCGGGCGAATCGCACGGGCGGGCTAATGTGCTGGCCCGTCAGGCAACCGGCCCGCGATCACCTCTGCCGCCTTGCGCGTGGCGCCCTCCAGCGCCTCGCGCAAGGCCGCCAGATCATCGCATGACGTTTCGCGCAGCAGAAATTCCTGTCCGCCCCGACCAATTTCATCGGTGGACAACGGCCCTTCAGTCAACAATCGCCCCGAAGCATGCAAGCGCCACAGGAGCCGGAATGTCGAACTCAGAACATCGTATTCCGGCTTTTCCAGCAATCCGGCGCGCCGTCCGGCCCGCAATTGCGCCAAGGTGCCCCGCGCCGCCTCTCCCGTGCGCAGGGCGCAGGATTGCGCGATCAGATCTATATCCTGCAGACGACCGGGACCGATCTTCGCCTCCCAGAGACCGTCGGGCGACTTGGCCGCGAAGATCCTGTCCCGCATGGCTGCCAGATCAGGCATCACGCGCGAATCGGTCCCGCGCTGGCGCAACACATCCGTCCGCAGCTTCTCGACCTGCTCGGCCAGTTGCCCACCGTCTTCGCCGACACCGACGATCACACGGGCACGGGTCAGGGCCAGATGCTCCCATGTCCATGCCTCGATGAGTTGATAATTTTCAAAGCTCTGCACCGAGGTGGCCACCGGCCCCTGCCGGCCCGAGGGGCGCAGCCGCATGTCCACCTCATACAGGCGCCCTTCGGCCGTCAGCGCGGAAACGGCCGTGATCAGCGCCTGCGTCAGCCGCGCGTAATAGGGGCGCGACGCCAGGGGCTTGGCACCTTCGGATCCATCCGCGCCATCGGCATCATAGATCACGATCAGATCGAGGTCCGACGTCGCATTCAGCGTCCGCGCACCAAGTGACCCCATGCCCAGAACCACCGCCCCGCGCCCCGGACAGGTACCATGCCGACGTGCGAATTCCGCCGCCGTCACCGGAAACAGCGCCGCCACGCAGGCATCGGCCAGATCGGCATATTGCACGCCGGCCTCATCCGCGTCGATCAGGCCACGCAGATGATGCACGCCAATCCGGAAATGCCATTCATGCGCCCAACGCCGGGCTTCATCCAGGGCCTTTTCATAGCCGCCATTCGGGCTGGCGATCGCGCCCTGCAAGACCGACTGCAGATTTTCACGCAGCCCCGCCGCCCCCGGCCAGGGTGAAAAGAAGCTGCCGCCCAGAACCGCGTCCAGCACCGAGGAATGACGCGAAAGATAGGTCGCAAGGCCGGGGGCGGTGCCGCAGATATCGACGATCAGTTCGATCAGCTGCGGATTGGCCTCGAACAGGGAAAACAACTGCACGCCGGCGGGCAATCCGGCCAGAAAGCCGTCAAAGCGCTGCAAGGCATCATCGGGATGACCCGCGCGGGCCATGCGTTTCAGAAGCTCGGGCTCGACCCGTTTGAAGATTTCCTGCGCACGCGCGGATCGCAGCGCCGGATAGCCCGGCCAGCGGTCGATGATTTCCTGCGCTGCAGGTGACATTTCCGGCCGATCGGCCTCTTCTCCGGGGGCAAAGAAGGACTCGGTCAGTTCATGCACCCGCTCCAGCCGCGACTTGAGCCCATCGCACCAGGCCTGTTCATCCGCCTGTCCCAGCATCGCGGCAATCACTTTCAACCCCGAAGGATCCTTGGGCAGGTTATGGGTCTGGGCATCATTCACCATCTGGATACGATGTTCGATATCGCGATGCTGACGGTAATGGTCGATCAATTCCTCCGCGACCGGTGCCGGAACCCAGCCCTTCGCCGCCAGAGCCTTCAGCCCGCCTACGGTATCCCGACAGCGCAGATCCGGGTCGCGCCCGCCCGCGATCAACTGCCGGGTCTGGGTAAAGAATTCGATCTCGCGAATGCCGCCGCGCCCCAGCTTCATGTTGTGGCCGGGAATTTCCAGCCTGCCGCCCAGCCCCTTGTGATCGCGGATGCGCAACCGCATGTCATGCGCGTCCTGAATCGCGGCGAAATCCAGATGCTTGCGCCAGACGAAAGGCCGCAGCTCCTGCAGAAAACGCTGTCCGGCCTCGATATTGCCAGCGGCAGCACGTGCCTTGATGAAGGCCGCGCGTTCCCATGTGCGGCCATCAGCCTCGTAATAGGACAGCGCCGCCGAGGCCGAAATGCAGACTGGGGTGACCGCCGCATCGGGCCGCAGGCGCAGATCGGTGCGAAAAACATAGCCATGGCCGGTCACATCCGACAGGGTTGCCGCCATCTTGCGCGTCGCGCGAATCAGCGCGGCGCGGGCCTCTTGCTGATCTTCGGGCGCATAGGCGCTGTCATCGTAGAACACGATCAGGTCGATATCCGAACTGTAGTTCAGTTCTCGGGCGCCGCCCTTGCCCATAGCCAGCACGAACAGGCCCGCAGCATCGGAATCACTCTCGGGCAGCTTGCCGCGGCGTTTTTCATGCGCGACATGCACCCGCAGCGCCAGATCCACCGCCCTGTCGGCCAGATCGGACAGCGCCCCCGTCACGCGCTCCAGCGGCCAGACCCCGCCCAGATCGGCCAGCGCCGCATGCAAGGCAACCCGACGCTTCGCCCGTCGCAGTTCCTCGCCAAGCGCGGCGGCCTGCAGCGTTTCGAAACCTTCGGTCGCAGCGGCGACCGCATCCTCATGTTCCAGCCCGCCGTCACGCAGCCAGTCGGCCTCTTTCTCGATCAGGCCCGACAGATAGGGGCTGCAGCTTGCAGTCGCGGCCAGCAGGTCGACCAGCGGCACGGGCATACCGGCGAAGATGTCGCGGATATGGCTGACACGGTCCTGATCCAGCAGCAGGGGAAGGCGGGTGATGGCATCTGCGAATTTCATGTTCGTCACACTAGACAAAGCCGTTGCGCCGTCAACGGAGCACGACACCCCACTCGTGATCAATTGACGCTTTCGGCGCTTGGCGCATGGCGGTTTCGTTGCTAGGCTTTGATCCAGTTCAACAGAGGCGATCCCGGACCCGTAAGCGCACGCATGATGAAATGTGACCTGTTCAATCGCCGCGCGAGGTGCATCTGATGCGCCATACGCTGCCCCATGCGCCACAATTCTATGTGACCGCGCCGCAGCCATGCCCCTATCTGCATGGCCGCGCCGAACGCAAATTGTTCACGGCGCTGCACGGAGAGAACGCAGTCGAGTTGAACAATGCCCTGTCGCGGCAGGGATTCCGCAGATCCCAGAACGTGCTTTACCGGCCCAGTTGCGAAAGCTGTGTCGCCTGCATGTCGGCGCGCATCCGGGTCGCCGATTTCAGGCCCAGCCGCACGCAGCGCCGCCTGCTGCGGCGCAACCGGTCGATCCGCCGGCTGGCCACCAGCGCCTGGGCAACCGAGGAACAATATGATCTGTTCCGCCAGTATCTGGACAATCGCCATGCCGATGGCGGCATGGCCGATATGGATATCTTCGAGTTCGCCGCGATGATCGAGGAAACGCCCGTCAAGACCCGCGTCATCGAATATCGCGGCAACGCGCAACAGGCCGGAAACGGCACCGAAGACGTGGATCATCTGGCCGCCGTCTGTCTGACCGATGTGCTGGATGACGGGCTGAGCCTTGTCTACAGCTTTTACGATACGACCATGAGCGCGGCGAGCCTGGGCACCTATCTGATCCTGGATCATATAGAGATCGCACGGGCGGCCAAACTGCCCTATGTCTATCTGGGCTATTGGGTGCCGGGCAGCCGCAAGATGGATTACAAGGCGCGCTTCTCTGCGCTGGAAATCTACAAGGGCGGGGTCTGGCAGGATATCGGCGACCCCGAGTCCCATTCAAATGAGTCTCATCCGCTGTCCGTCGATCCGATCGTCGAGCAGGTAGCGCGGATCGCCCTGCCACAATTCAACCGATAGACCGAAAGTCGCGAAAGAAAATTACAATATTTTGCCCCACTGCGTCATTTTATCCGACACACCCCATTGACCATACCTGACACCCTCCATAATTTGCGCCGACACCGGGTCCGACACCGGCCGGTGAAATGAGACAAGATGGAGTGGAAAAGATGTCCCGAATGATGACGGGTGCAAGAATGGTGGTCGAAGCGCTGCGCGATCAGGGCGTCGATACCGTATTCGGCTATCCGGGCGGGGCGGTCCTACCCATCTACGACGAGATATTCCAGCAGAACGACATCACTCATGTGTTGGTGCGTCACGAACAGGGTGCGGTGCATATGGCCGAGGGTTATGCCCGCGCCACCGGCAAGCCCGGGGTTGTTCTGGTGACATCAGGGCCGGGAGCGACCAACGCCGTGACCGGGCTGACCGATGCCCTGCTGGATTCGATCCCGCTCGTGGTGCTGTCGGGACAGGTTCCGACCTTCATGATCGGCACAGATGGCTTTCAGGAGGCCGATACCGTCGGCATCACCCGCCCCTGCACCAAGCACAACTGGCTGGTGAAGGACACCAGCAAGCTGTCGGAAACGATCCACAAGGGTTTCCAGGTCGCCACATCCGGCCGCCCCGGACCGGTTCTGATCGACATCCCCAAGGATGTTCAGTTCGCAACTGCCGAATACGTCGGCCCCAAGCAGGTCGAGACGGGCCGCTATCAGCCGGTGCGCAAGGGCGACATCAATGCGATTACCCGCCTTGTCGAAATGATCGAACAGGCCGAACGCCCGATCCTGTATACCGGCGGCGGTGTGATCAATTCCGGGCCGGGTGCCAGCCAGCTGCTGCGCGAACTGGCCGATGCGACCGGCATTCCAGTGACCTCGACCCTGATGGGGCTGGGCGCCTATCCGGCCTCGGGTCCGAACTGGATCGGGATGCTGGGCATGCACGGTCTGTATGAGGCCAATCTGGCCATGCATGGCTGTGACCTGATGATCAATATCGGCGCGCGTTTCGACGACCGCATAACCGGGCGCATCGCGGATTTCAGCCCCGGCTCGGTCAAGGCGCATATCGACATCGATCCTTCGTCGATCAACAAGGTCATCCATGTCGATCTGCCCATCGTTGGCGATGTCGGCCATGTTCTGGAAGACCTGCTGAAGGTGTGGAAATCGCGCGGACGCAAGACCAACAAGGCGGCGCTTGGCAAATGGTGGGAACAGATCGAGGGCTGGAAGTCCAAGAACTGCCTGTTCTTCCGCAACAGCGATACGATCATCAAGCCCCAGCATGCGCTGCAGCGCCTTGAGGCCCTGACCAAGGGACATGACCGCTATGTCACCACCGAGGTCGGCCAGCATCAGATGTGGGCGGCGCAATTCCTGGGCTTTGACGAACCGAATCACTGGATGACCTCGGGCGGCCTGGGAACGATGGGCTATGGGCTGCCGGCATCGATCGGCGTGCAGATGGCGCATCCCGAAGCCCTGGTCATCAATGTCGCGGGTGACGCCAGTTGGCTGATGAACATGCAGGAAATGGGCACGGCCGTGCAGTTCCGCCTGCCGGTCAAGCAGTTCATCCTGAACAACGAACGTCTGGGCATGGTCCGCCAATGGCAGCAATTGCTGCATGGTGAACGCTATAGCCAAAGCTGGTCGGACAGCCTGCCCGATTTCATCAAGCTGGCCGAAGCCTTTGGCTGCAAGGGCGCGCAGGTTCGTGACCCCAAGGATCTGGACGCCGCGATCCAGGAAATGATCGACTACGATGGCCCCTTCATCCTGGATGTTCTGGTCGAAAAGCATGAAAACTGCTTCCCGATGATCCCCTCGGGCAAACCGCATAACGAAATGCTGCTGGGCGACGCCGAAACCCAGGGAGCGATTCAGTCCGAAGGCGCGGTTCTGGTCTGACGACCTCCTGCGGGGGGCCGTCCCCCGCAGATCAATTTCCCGATGCACCATCAGTTAGGGGCAGAACATGAATGCACTGAACATCCAGAAGGGCGCGTCCAGCCACTCGGCTTATGACCTGCGCGACCCCAATGCCGAATATGAAGAACGTCACACGCTGGCGGTCATGGTTGAAAACGAACCCGGCGTTCTGGCCCGGGTCATCGGCCTGTTTTCCGGGCGCGGCTACAACATCGACAGCCTGACGGTTGCCGAGGTCGATCACGCGGGACATCAGTCACGCATCACCGTCGTCACCCGCGGCACACCCGCGATCATCGAACAGATCAAGGCACAGCTTGGACGAATCGTTCCCGTTCACGAAGTGCACGATCTGACGGTCGAAGGCCCTTCGGTCGAGCGTGAACTGGGACTGTTCAAGGTCGCGGGACAGGGTGACAAGCGTGTCGAGGCGCTGCGGATCGCCGAGATTTTCCGGGCGAATGTCGTTGATTCGACGCTGGAAAGCTTTGTGTTCGAACTGGTCGGAACATCATCCAAGCTGGATGCTTTTGCCGATCTCATGCGACCGCTGGGTCTCTCGGATCTGGCGCGGACCGGCGTGGCGGCTCTGGCGCGCGGTGCCTGAGCGGCGACGGCCGCCATCATGGCATTGGACGTCGGGCGGCTAGTGCCCGGCGCACAAACTGCGCACAGGCGCGCCTTGCGCTGCAGAGGTCCGGCGGGATGGGCCAACATCTTCCTGACGCGAGACCACGCGCAGATGGCATTCCTTTGGCTGCGCCTGATCCGCCGCGGATGTCTCGGCCGCGCGGTTCAGCATATCGGGCAGATCCGGACAGGCCCGGTCCTGCAGCACGCAAACCTGCCGCGCGAAACGCAGTTTTCCGACGATTTCGGAATTCAGTTCGACCAGATCGCCCGGTTCAGGCCAGTCCGCCGCCTCGGCGAAATCGACCCGGCCCTGCAAATAGGCAAGAGAGGCATGGTCTTCGCACCATATGACGGCTTTTTCACGCTCTGAACTGCTCCAGACAATAACCCCGATCATGGGCACCTCTCTCGATAGTCGATTCAACACGATCGGGTTACTGGGACCGATGCGGTATTTATGTACGCTGTAAATGCAGTAAAGCAAAAATCCGCTCATGATCCAGCATTTTTCAACACCCTTATAGGCAAAATTGCGCAAATTGCGCAACCGGCGCCACGCAACCACCATAAATGCCTGTTAATTAATAAATATTTGAAAACTTTTCTGGAGCCGGGCAGGGAATGCGACCAAAATGCAACAGAGCAAGCCTGTAAACCCAAAACTTTCATGACGATTTTCAAGCGGATTACCGCCTCAATGGGCGGAAATCCGCTTAAGGACATTCGGCCGCAGGCACTGGTTGGAACCCGTGAATCTCAGGCGGCAGGCCATGCCTGCGCGCCAGAGGGTGCCGCCCATCGGCTCAATACACCCGACCGTTGCGAACGTCTTCCACGGCCCGTTGGACCTGGGCTATCCGGGCAGCCCGAGAGGGGTGGGTGCCCAGGATATGATCGCCGGGATCGGGAATGCGGGCAAAGAACTGCGCCCCATGCACCGGATCATATCCCGCGTTAAGCGCCATGATCGCACCAAGGTAGTCAGCCTGCAGCTCCCATTCCTTGGAATAATAGCGCGATCCCACCGAGGCCCCGATACGCTGTGCCGTTTCGATGGCATCTTCATCGCCGCCATAGACCGAGGCGATGCTGCCCAGAATCTCTGCCCCGACGGCTGCAGCCCCTGCCTTGCGGTCCAGATGGTTCAGCACGTGGTGGCTGGCCTCATGGCCCACGACAAAGGCGATTTCATCCCCATTCCGCGTGGCCGCGATCAGGGACAGGGTCAAGGCGATGATCGGGCGGCCGGTTTCATCCACGGTCTGATAGGCATTGGGTTCCTGCCCCGGCCGGTCATCGATGACGAAGAGGAAGTCACAGTTGATCGGCTGGGTCCGCCGCTGCCGGCATTCGCGCTCGACGGCGGGTTCCATGCGGCTCATGACGCTGATGAATGTGCGCGCAGTGCTTTCCGGCGTGCCGTCATTTTCCATGACGGGCGCGCGCTCTGTCACCGGCGCCGAAGCACGATCCTGCGTCGGCTCCACCGGAACCGGGGTACAGGCCGTCAGAGCCAAGGCGCCGACCAGCACGGTCGCCGCACAAATGCGAGCCAAGATGCTGTTGCTCATTCCCGCCTCATGACATGCGATGGGTCGCATTCATCACGACCTTTTGCCCTGTTTAACCGGCCCAGAGGGGGGGCGCAAACCCTGTTGCCTTGCCGTGCCGCCCGGTTCAGGCGAATGTCGAGGGAACAAAAAGGAGATTGCGATGTTCACCATCGAACATGACTTCGATGCCACCGTCATCACATTGATCGACGAGGTCGAGCCGAATTCCCGCCCGCTGAACGAAGATATCGTCATCCTTTCCTTCGATGACCGTGTCGTTCTGGAACAGATGGACCCGAAAACCGATCAGGTCTCGCGCATCTCCTTCACGATGCATCAGTTGACCGAGCTGCGGCTGGCGCTGAACCTGCCCGAGGGCAACTATCGCCTCGACCTGTCCAAGGGTTAATCGACGCGAAACAGCTTGTCGCGCGAGGTTTCGCCCCGCATCAGCACCAGTCTTGACTTGGCGATCCCCAGCGCCTTGGCAAGCAGCTTTCGGATACGTTCATTGGCCTTGCCCTTTTCGGGCGTGACCGTGACATAGATGCGGATCTGACCGTCCTCGACACGGATTTCGTTGCGCCCCGCCTGCGGGGTCGCGCGCACGGGGATCTGCGTGCCGGGTTTTGCCAGATGGGTCAGGTCGGTCATGCCGGCAATTTGCCCCGCGCGGGGTCGGGAACGCAAGAGGCTTTGCCTTGTGCTCTCCCCTGCCCTCTGAGACAACCGCCGCAGCGATCAGATACAGGAGACATGCATGGACCACCGCAACCCGGACGCCCTGAAATTCCTGGCACAGCGCCGCTCGCATCCGCCCAAGCTCTTGACCGGCCCCGCACCCGACCGCAGCGAGATCATGCAGTTGCTGAAGCTGGCCGCGCGGGTGCCTGATCACGGCAAGCTTGAGCCCTGGCGCTTCGTGGTCCTGCAACGCGAGACATTGGACCGACTGGCGCCGATCCTTCGGCAAGAGGTGCTGGCATCGGGACAGGACGCCGCCGCCGCAGAAAAAGCCGCCTCGGCCTTTGCCTCTCCGCTGGTGGTTGCGGTGATCTCGTCGCCGGTAGACAGCCCGAAAATTCCCGAATGGGAACAGTTCCTGTCTGCGGGCGCAGTCTGCCTTGGCCTTGTGAATGCGGCGCTGGCCTCGGGCTGGGGCGCGGCCTGGCTGACCGGCCATGCTGCAGCGAACAAGGGCTTCGGACAGGCTCATCTGGGTCTGGCCGAACACGAACGCGTTGCCGGGCTGATCCATATTGGCACGCGCGGCGAGACACCGCCCGAACGGCCCCGCCCCGATCTGGACACCAAGACGACCTGGTTGGCATGACCGTCATTCGCGCATTGGCCTCTGGCTGGGCGGATTTGCTGCGCCCGCGGATCCTGACATTGGTGCTGACCGGCATTGGCCTGACCATCGCGCTGTTCATCGCGCTGCAGGCTGCGACCTTCTGGCTGATCCGGTATTTTGCCTCGGGCAATCTGTCGCTGCCATGGCTGGGCGAGATCGACATCGGTCATGCCCTGTCCTGGGGCTCTCTGGCGCTGTTTCCGGTTCTGGGATTCTTCCTGATGGCACCGGTCGCGGCGGGCTTTTCCGGGCTGTTTGCCGAGCGCGTCGCCGATGCGGTGGAAGAGATCCACTATCCCAACCACCGAGGCCAACCGCTGGATTTTCTGGACGGATTGCTGGAATCTCTGGCGGTCATGCTCGCCGTGATCGGGGTCGGCATCCTGACCCTGATCCTGTCGCCGGTTCTGGGCCCGCTGTCGCCGGTGCTGTTCTATGGGGCCAATGGCTGGCTGTTGGGGCGCGAGTTCTTTCAGATGGCCGCCCGCCGCCATCTGAAGGAAACACAGGCCACCGCCTTGAGGCGCACCTATGCAACCCGCGTGACGATGGCAGGTGCGCTGGTGGCTGTCGGGCTGACGATCCCCTTCGTGAACATTGCGGTGCCATTGCTGGCCGCCGCCGCATTCACCCATCTGTTTCACATGATCAGCGGAATATCTGATCAAGACCCTCGATATCGGCGCGGGTAACAAAGCCGCCAAGGATGATTCCGGCGATAATCGACCAAAGCACGGAAGAGATCAGCGTCGTCAGGATCACCTTGCGTTTCACGGGCAGATCGGCCGGCGCGCCGGCATGCGTGCCGGGCACGATCTCTCCGGCATCCTGCTGGCTGCGCTGACCAAAGGGCATGACGACGAACAGCGTCAGGAACCACAGCACGGCATAAAGAACGATTCCGCCGGTAAGGTTCATCAGACCTGCTCCAGTTCGATCAGACAGCCGTTGAAATCCTTGGGATGCAGGAACAGGACCGGCTTGCCATGGGCGCCGATCCTGGGCTCGCCCGAGCCCAGAACGCGGGCGCCCTCGGATTTCAGCTTGTCGCGCGCGGCAAGGATATCTTCGACCTCAAAGCACATGTGATGAATGCCGCCCGAGGGATTCTTGTCGAGGAATCCCTTGATAGGGCTGTCATCGCCCAGGGGATACAGCAGCTCGATCTTGGTGTTGGGCAGGTCGATGAAGACGACCGTCACGCCATGATCGGGTTCATCCTGCGCCGGACGAACCTTTGCGCCAAGCGTATTTTCATATTGCGCAACCGCCGCCTGCAGGTCGGGAACGGCGATAGCAACGTGATTGAGTCGTCCGATCATCACAGCCTCCATTTGGGACTTTTCTAGGCGTTTCGCGGGCAAAGCAAAAGGGACAGCTTGTCACGCATTAACCCGTTCTTAGAGAATCACGGGCTAACTGGCCATGAAACCAAGCAAGACGGGGGACGGAACATGCACACCGAACTCGGGAATACTGCGAAAGAGGCCTTGCCGATGTGGCGCATGTCCCTGCCGGGGCGCCCATTGGTCGGACTGACAGTCCTGGTGGTCGAGGATTCGCGCTTCGCGAGCGAGGCGGTCAGGCTGTTGTGCCTGCGCTCGGGCGCGCGGATTCGGCGGGCCGACTGTCTGCGCTCGGCGGCGCGGCATCTGAAGACCTATCGTCCCACCGTGGTGATCGTCGATCTGGGGTTGCCCGACGGCAATGGCGCAGATCTGATCGCACAGATTTCCCGTTCGGTCCCACCTGTCCCGGTGGTTCTGGGTATCTCCGGCGATCCCTCGCTGGAAGAGGTTGCACTTGCGGCCGGCGCCAATGGCTTTCTGAGCAAACCGGTGGAAAGCCTTGCGGTATTCCAGCAGGCGATTCTGTCCGGCCTGCCCCCTGAATCGCGGTTGCCGGGCGTGCGACTTCTGTCCGATGATGTCGTACAGCCCGATGCCTCGGGCCTGCGTGACGATCTGGCCCATGTCGCGGAAATTCTGGGCAATGCCCATGACACAGGCGCGATCGATTACATTGCGCGCTTTCTGGCCGGAGTGGCACGTTCTGCCCATGACCCGGCGCTGGAGGCCGCCGCAACCGCCCTGGCCCGCGACCATCAGGCCGGTCATGCCCTGGCCGCAGATCTGGCACGGATCAGCAGCATGGTCCGCGACCGCCTTGCCAATGTCGCCGGAATGTAGACCTGCCCCGCATCAGGCAAGGAAACGCGGATTGTCGCCCATGTCCAGCTGCGGGAATACGCTTTGCTCCAGCACATCGCGCGACACGGCGAACAGGTCATGCAGGGCCCATGCCGCATAGGCACGGATATCGCGCAGCGGCATCAGATCGCGATCGGCATAGAGATCCTGCTCGGCCAGCCCCGGCCAGCCGCCATAGGCCCGCCGGCCACGCAAGGCCCCCCCGGCCATCAGCATCGCCCCGCCGGTGCCGTGATCGGTGCCACCGCTGCCGTTTTCGCGCACGGTCCGCCCGAATTCGGTCATCGCCAGAACCGTGGTGCGCTGCCAGTTCTTTCCCAAGCCGTCGCGCAGGGTCAGAATGGCATCAGAAAGGCGATTCATCGCCCGACCGATGACGCGGCCCTGATTGGCATGGCTGTCCCAGCCCGAAATCGAGAATGTCGCGATCCGCGTGGCACCATTCAGGCGATCCGCCGAAAACCTAGCCAACGCGCGGGCGTCACGGGTCGGGCCTCCCTCTTCCTTCACGGTTCCGACACCGCTGGAGACAATCTCGATCGCCTGCTCTCCCGCCGCGCGAAACAGCGGATCGTCATGCCAGACATGCTGCAGCAATCTTTGCCCCTGCGCACCAAGGCGGAACCGGGTCTGCGGCGCCCAGCTTTTGGCCGGTGCCGGACCATCGAGGATTTTCATATCCTCCAGCCCGACCGAATAGGCGGTTTCCGATTGCACTCCCGGCATGTTCTGCAACAGGCGGTTCAGCCAGCCATCGCGTTGCTGGATCAGGTTCAGATCAGTGCCGGTTCCCGCTTCAAGCATGTCCTGCCCATCGAAATGGCTGCGCTTGTCGCGATAAGGGGTCGAGACCGCAGGGGCAAAGGCAAGCTCGCCTGCCTGCCACAGCGGCATCAGCCCCGCCATATCAGGGTGCAACGCGAAGAACCCGTCCAGATCAAGCGCGCCCTGATCCGGCCCCAGCGACAGTTTCCGGCGCAGCTTGCGCAGGTTGGGGTCGCCATAGGGCTGAAATGCATCCATCCCGTCCATCGCCCCGCGCAGGATGATGACGACCAGACGATTCTCGCCCGGTGCCTCGGCAAAGGCGATGGTTGACAACAGCGGATGCGCGGCGGCGGAACAGCCCAGCAGCGCGGTCGATTTGATGAAAGCACGACGCGACAGCATCAGCCTATCTCCTGTTGAAATCGGCGGAACCCAGGACGACCCCAAGTCCTTCCAGCGCAGTTTCCGCCTTGGGCACCGCCCATGCCAAAGGTTCTGATGCCGTATCGGCCAGACAGTCCTGCAGCATCTTCCGCGGGTCCGGCAGCGGCCCGACCAGCTTGGGTAACTGCCGCGTCGACCAGTCGATCCGCGCGGCCAGCCCTTGTGGCGTGGCCCATGCCTCTGCGGCTTCGGGCCAGCCATCGGGCCCGCGCGGCATCTGCCATTTCTGACCCATCGCCGTCATCGGGCGAATGACGCGGGCAATCAGCTGTTGGGGCGGCAGCGCCATGATCTCGTCATGGCCCACCCCCACGGCCCGCAGGGCCGCAACGACGAAATCGAAGGGCTGCCGAACCTTGGCGCGAAAATGGCCCGTCAGTTCCGGCGCCCGGGCCAGTTCGTCATACAAGGCCGAAAGATTGCCCTCGGTCTCGCGAAAGATGACGGCCAGTCGTTCAACCAGATTCTGCGGTGGATCATCGGCCACGAAATGCACCGCCAGCTTGCGCGCGATGTGATTCGCCGTGGCTGGGTGACGCGCAAGATCCTCGATCACTGCGCGCACATCGCGGATACTTCCCCAGCGGCTGACGCCATAGCTGTGGCCCAAAACGGTTTCGGGGCCGGGCTCGGCCATGGTCGGGCGAAAGCGGCGTTGATCGCGGAAATTATAGGTCAGACCGGTCAACAGCTTGGCAAGCTGGCGCACATCCTTCTGGGTGTAATCGGCGTCCACTCCCAGACTGTGCAGTTCGATCATCTCGCGGGCCAGATTTTCGTTCAGGCCCAGATTCTTGTCCGGACGTTTGCGCGCCGCGACCGAATGTGGCCCGAACGAGCGCACCTGATTGAGATAGGTCAGCATACGGGGATGCGTTTCCGCGGCATACATCATATCGGCAAAGCTGCCGGTCAGATGCGGGCGAATGGCCTCTTCGACAAGGGCCGAGGCCATGGCGGCGTTGAAGGCATTGCTGCCGCCGGTCACCGTGAAATGGTCGGCCCAGAACTGCACCAGCCTTTCGCCAAAGCCGACACCACCGCCAACCGCACGGGCAAGACGGGTCTGATCGGCGACACGCGCCATAAGGGTGGATTTCTTGCGCGCAGCCTGGATCGCGCTGCGGTCAGCACCGCCGCTTTCGCGGGTTTTCCTGACGATATCGACATATTCCAGCCGCAACGCCTCGATCTGTTCCATCGAGATCGAGCGCGAATCGGGGGCTGACGCGGCAATTTCCGCGATCAGTTCAGCGGCTGAAGCCGGTGCAGTGATTCCCGGGCCAAGCCCATAGCCCAGCCGAATTGCCGAGATTTCCGAATATCCGACCATATCTGCCCTGCCATCCACATTGCGCCCCGATTGTCGGGCGCAATGTGGCACAAGGCAATGCGGATATCAGATCACTCTTTCGGCAAGACCCGCAGACGCAACTCGCGCAGCTGTTCATTTGTCGGCTCGGAGGGCGCATCCATCATCAAGTCTTCGGCGCGCTGGTTCATCGGGAACATGATGACTTCGCGGATATTGGCCTCATCGGCCAGCAACATCACGATCCGGTCGATCCCGGCTGCACAGCCACCGTGGGGCGGCGCGCCATAGCGGAATGCCTTGACCATGCCGCCGAAACGCTTCTCGACCTCTTCCTTGCCATAGCCGGCAAGTTCGAAGGCCTTGAACATGATTTCCGGCTTGTGGTTCCGGATCGCGCCCGACACCAACTCATAGCCGTTACAGGCCAGATCATATTGATAGCCCTTGACGGCCAGCGGATCTCCGTTCAGCGCCTCCAGACCGCCCTGCGGCATCGAGAACGGGTTATGGCTGAAATCGATCCGTCCCTCGTCGTCCTTTTCGTACATCGGGAAATCGACGATCCAGGCGAATTTGAACTGGTTCTCATCCGTCAGACCCAGTTCACGGCCGATTTCATTGCGCGCACGCCCGGCGACGGCCTCGAAGTTCTCGGGTTTGCCCCCCAGGAAGAAGGCTGCGTCGCCCTCGCCCAGTCCCAGTTGCTGGCGGATCGCCTCGGTCCGTTCGGGACCGATATTCTTGGCGACCGGACCCGCGGCCTCGGTGCTGCCATCCGCTGCCTTGCGCCACAGGATATAGCCCATGCCGGGCAAACCCTGTTGCTGGGCAAAGGCATTCATGCGGTCGGCAAATTTGCGGCTGCCGCCCGTCGGGGCGGGAATGGCGCGGATCTCGGTGCCTTCCTGCTCCAGCAGCTTGGCAAAGATCGCAAAGCCGGAGCCACGGAAATGTTCGCTGACGACCTGCATTTCGATCGGGTTGCGCAGGTCGGGCTTGTCGCTGCCATATTTGAGCATCGCCTCGGCATAGGGGATGCGCGGCCAGTCGGTATCGACACGCCGTCCACCGCCGAATTCCTCGAAGATGCCCTGAATGACCGGCTGCACCGCCTGGAAAACGTCATCCTGCGACACGAAGGACATTTCCATGTCCAGCTGGTAGAAATCGGTCGGGCTGCGATCCGCACGTGGGTCCTCGTCGCGGAAACAGGGCGCGATCTGGAAGTATTTGTCAAAACCCGCAACCATGATCAGCTGCTTGAACTGCTGCGGTGCCTGCGGCAGGGCGTAGAACTTGCCCGGATGCAGACGCGACGGCACCAGAAAGTCGCGCGCGCCCTCGGGGCTGGAGGCGGTGATGATCGGGGTCTGGAATTCGGTGAACTCGCGGTCCCACATGCGCCGGCGGATCGACTGGATCACCTTGCTGCGCAGCATGATGTTGTTGTGCAGCGTTTCGCGGCGCAGGTCCAGAAAGCGATAGGTCAGACGCGTTTCTTCCGGGTATTCCTGATCACCGAAGACCGGCAGGGGCAGTTCGTCCGCTGCGCCCAGCACCTCGAGATCGGTCGCATAGACCTCGATCTCGCCGGTGGGCAGCTTGGGGTTGACCAGCGCTTCATCGCGCAGCTTGACGCGCCCGTCGATGCGGATGACGGTTTCGGCGCGCAGTTTTTCCATCGCGGCGAAGGCCGGGCTGTCACTGTCGGCCAGAACCTGAGTCATGCCATAGTGGTCGCGAAGATCGACGAACAGAACGCCCCCGTGGTCACGGACCCGATGGACCCAGCCCGACAAACGGATGGTTTCACCGGCATTGGCGGCTGTCAGATCGCCGCAGGTATGGCTGCGATAGGCGTGCATGATCGATCCCCAGTTGTTCAGCCCCCGCATCAACAGCGCCGCAGGCGGGAAGTCAACCGGTCAGAAGGGGCGCAGGACATTCCCGCTGTAGAAATAATAGCCCATGCCCACCGCAAACAGGATATTTCCCGCCACCGCATGCAACAACCACGCCGCCGGAAAGCCATGACGCAGATAGGCGCGGCCAAAGAACCAACCGCCCGCAAAGGTCAGCAAGGCCACCACCCACGACCAATACATCAGGTGGGCAAAGGAAAAGACCGCCGCGTTCACCGCGATTGCCGCCTTTCCCCGCGGCAGCAATACGCCATAGCGGTGAAAGAACAGCGCCCGAAAGATCAGCTCTTGCGGCAACGCCGACAGGATCGGGTAGAGCAGCCATATCAGCAGCAGGAATTCCGGGCGCTCGCGCAGGATGGCAAACAGCCCCTGAGGCTGCATCAGCCACATGATCACCACACCTGAAATGAGTGTCGCTGCGGCGATGCCGGCGACCTCAAACCAGGGAATCCGCCTGCCGCGGATCAGCTTGCCCCAGCGGAACCCGCCGGTGCGCCACAGCAGAACCATCCCGGCAATCGAAAACAGGAACAACGCTGCGAACATCCTCTGGGGCGGCAGAAACAGCGCGATGGCCAGTGGCGCCCCGATATAGAGCGCCACAAATTCGACCATCAGCCAGGGATGTGACCTCACCGGGTCAAGCGAATCGACAGCCATCGTGCCCAATCCGCCGATGTGCCGGCAAATGCGTTCAGATCCACGTCTCCCTTGATGCCCGGAACCGAGCCGGTGCCGGTATATTGCCAGAACGCCCAACGCTGGCCCGGATAGGTCTCGCGCGGGTGATCGGCCACGGACCGCAGCCAGAATTCGGCCCGCAGATCGCCAAGATCGTTGTCGCGATAGAAATCGACGGTCGTATAGACGATCGGACGCTGGCCATAATGGCGACCGACGATATCCAGGAAACGCGATGCCTCACGCTTGACCTCGGCAGGCGGGGGACGGCGCGGGCAGGTCTTGGAATGTGTCCACTCCAGATCCAGCACCGGCGGCAACGAGCCGACCTCGCGCGGGACATGGCGAATGAACCAATTGGCCTGCTCGGCCCCCGTGCGGCAGAAATAGAAATAGTGATAGGCGCCGCGCGGAATGCGGGCAGCGGCGGCCTCGCGCCAATAGCGCTGGAATGACGGATCGCTGTGATCGCCGCCCTCGGTCGCCTTGATGAAGGCAAAGCTGATCCCCGCCGCGCGCACCCGCGCCCAATCGACATCGCCCTGCCAGCGCGACATGTCGATCCCATGGACCTGGTGGTTGTAGGGATGCCCATTGCGCCATTCATGGGGCTTGTTGTCGCCCAGTTGCGGCACGGTACCGGCAATATAGCCCCGGCTGCCACCGCCTCCGCCGCTCTGCGGAGGGGTGCGTGAACAGGCCACTGCCAACACCAGCATCATGCCCCAGACGATCTTCCAGAGATATCGCATCACTGCCCCATATCTTGTTTGCCCGCCGCATGTTCTCTGTCGGCTTGATGAATGTATCGCAAAGGCGTGAAGAAAAGTCACCGTGCCGCACCGGTCACGAAGGCGTCAGGAAGTCGGATTCATCCACACCTGCTGCAGAAATCCGCCATGGAACTTGGCAAGCGGGGCCGATCTCTGTCATGAATTCTTCACCAGATCGCCATAGCCTGGCGCCGGATCGAACAGCAGACCGTTTCCGCAAGTTGCAAGGCAGGACCCGACCAAGATGGACAGCCGCCCGATATCAACCTCACGCCGCAAGCCGGATCTTCGGCATGGCAGCATGTTGCCAGCCGGGTTGATCGCCGAAACCCCGGCGCGCAGCGAGCGCGCATTCGTCACCCTGGTCACCAACCCCGATTACCTGCCGGGGGCCGAAGCGCTGTTGCGTTCATTGTTGCTGACGGACACGCCGGCCGACCTGGTCGTCATGCATCGCGGGCTGCAACCCGCGCATCTGGAACGGCTGCGCCTTCACGGTGCAAGACTGATCGCAGCGGAGCTGTTGCCCACATCGCGTGAATTCGACCTGACCCATGCCCGCGATGCCTTGCATGCGCGCGCCGCCTTCACCCGTGGCGGCAAACCGGATTTTCACACGCCCCTGGACAATTTCGTCAAGCTGCGCCTGTGGCAGCTGGATTATGAACGTTGCGTCTTCATAGATGCCGATGCCATCGTCCTGCGCCCGGTCGACAAGCTGTTCGAGATGCCCGAATTCTGTGCCGCGCCCAATGTCTATGACGGTCTGGACGGCTTCCATAGAATGAATTCCGGCGTCTTCACCGCGCGTCCCGACATCCAGCGGTTTGATGACATGCTGGCGCGGCTGGATCGTCCCGGCGCATTCTGGAGGCGCACCGACCAGACCTTCCTGCAGGATTATTTCGACGACTGGCAGGGGCTGTCGATCCATCACAACATGCTGCAATATGTCTGGTTCAACATGCCGGAACTGTGGAGTTGGGAGGACATCCGCATCCTGCATTTCCAGTATGAAAAGCCATGGCAGGCCCATGCCAAGGCCGAACTGCTGCGCCCGCTGATCGACCTGTGGCAGACCATTGCCTCGGGCCAGCCCGTGCCCGACCTGTCCGCACAGGTCCGCCCCGTCGCCGCCTGATGCGGATCGCTTTGACCGGCGCAAGCGGATTCGTCGGGGCATCCGTCCGGCCATTGCTTGAACAGGCGGGGCATGTCGTCACGCCGCTGGACCGCCAGCACGGCTATGCGCTTGGCGACCGACCGGATCTGCGGGACCATGACGCGCTGATCCATTGCGCCTTTGCCCACCAACCGGGCAGGTTTCGCGGGGGCGAGGGAAATGACCCGCAGGCTTTCATCACCGCCAATCAGACCGGCACGCGAATCCTGTTCGACCAGGCCCGGCTCTGTGGCGTCCGGCGCATCCTTTTCCTGTCCTCGCGCGCGGTGCATGACGGCTATCCGCCGGGCATGTTCCTGACCGATGACCTGCCGCCACGACCGGACAACCTCTATGGCAGGGTCAAGGCTGATGGCGAAACCTGTCTGGCGTCATCAGGCGGCCTTCTCGGCACCTCCATCCGCGCCACGGGTCTGTATGGACCGGGTCCGCGCAACAAGTGGCGCGACCTCTTTTCGGATTATCTTCGGGGACGGTCGATCACGCCTCGCGCGGGCACGGAACTGCATGTCGCCGATCTGGCCGCAGCCATGTTGTTGTTGCTGGCCCATCCCGCGCCGCCCGCCACCGTGAATGCCAGCGATCTGGTCCTGGACCGGCACGATCTGCTGGCCGAGGTCGCCCGCTTGTCCGGTTGCCGACATGATCTGCCCCGGCGTGCGGATGCGGCGTCGATGCGGCTGGCGGGCTGTGCTGCGCTGGCGCGTCTGGGCTGGCGGCCCGGTGGCATGTCACTGCTGAAACAAAGCCTGCCGCAACTTATGGACGCCACGCCACATTTGTGATCCGTTTGAGCGAACCCGACCTGCACGAGAACGGCATGGCTGATCGAGCAAAACCGCAGCAGACCGACACCCCCATCAGGCCGCTCAGCGGAGGATGGTTCCTGTCAGGCCTGGTCTATCTGCGCAGCCGATACAGCCGCGCCATGCAGATCCTGCGCAGCCGTGGCCCCAGCCAGTTGCAATTCTGGTTCCTTGCCCTGCTGATCGGTATCGGCGCAGGTTTGGCGGCATTGGGCTTTCGACTGGGCATCGGGGCGCTGCAGCGTCTGATCTATGGGGCCGATGATCTGCGACTGGCCACAACGGCAAGCAAGCTTCCCTGGTATTGGGTTCTGACCGTGCCGATGATTGGGGGACTTGTGGTCGGGCTGATCCTGGACCGGCTGACCCCGGACGGGCGCGTGCGTGCGGTGGCGGATGTGATCGAGGGTGCCGCTCTGGAGGGCGGACGGGTAGAGATTCGCGCAGGTCTGGCCTCGGCCCTGGCCTCGCTGCTCACCCTCGGCACCGGGGGCAGCTCGGGGCGCGAAGGACCGGTCGTACATCTTGCCGGGGTCGTCTCGACAGCCGTTGCCCGCCGCATCAAGGCCAGCCCGATCACCGGTCGCGAGTTGCTGGGCTGCGCCGTGGCCGGGGCCGTCGCGGCCAGTTTCAACGCCCCCATTGCCGGCGCCCTGTTCGCCCATGAGGTCGTGCTGCGCCATTTCGCCCTGCGCGCCTTTGCCCCGATCGCGATTTCGGCGGTGGCCGGAACGGTCATCAACCGACTGGAGTTCGGCGGGCTGACCGAGTTCCGCCTGCAACAGGACATGGACCTGGCCTTTTATGTCGAGCTTCCGGCCTTCATGCTGCTGGGGCTGGTCTCGGCCGTGATCGCCGTGGCCATGATGTCGGGGATATTCCGGGCCGAGCGCGTCGGTGACTGGCTGATGCAGCGCAGCGGCTGGCCACGCTGGACGCGCCCGATGCTGGCCGGGCTGCTGCTGGGCGCGATCGCGATTCCCTTCCCCCATATCATCGGGGTCGGATATGAGACCACCGCCGCCGCGCTGGCAGGGCGCATCGGGCTGGGCGCGGCGATCATCTTTGCGCTGGTCAAGGCCATTGCGGTGGCCATCACCCTTGGCGGGCGCATGGGGGGCGGCGTGTTTTCTCCCGCGCTGGTCATGGGGTCGCTGACCGGGCTGGCCTTCGGCATCGTCGCCACCGGCCTGTTCCCCGAACTGTCGGGCGATGTGAACATCTATGCCTTTGCGGGCATGGGGGCCGTGGGTGCCGCGGTTCTGGGGGCACCGATCTCGACGGCATTGATCATGTTCGAAATGACGGGTGACTGGCAGACCGGCATCGCCGTGATGACAGCGGTATCGCTCAGTTCAGCGCTGGCGTCGCGGCTGGTGCATCGTTCGTTCTTCCTGACCCAGCTTGAGAATCGCGGCGTCAGGATCGCCGAGGGGCCGCAGGTCTGGCTGCCCCAGAAAATGCGGATCACCGCGATCATTCGCAAGATGAACGCCCCCGACGCCCCCTCGATGGATCTTGCACGCAATCTGCATGACTCGGGGCAGGCCCTGACCGACGGCATGCCGCTGGAACTGGCGTTGCAGGAGTTCGAACGCACGGATGCGGCCTTTCTGCCGGTAATCCTTCCCCCCGACCCTTCCGCAAGCGATGCCGACAGTCCACCGACACCTGAAATCATCGGCGTTGTCTATCATGTCGATGCCCTGCGCGCCCTGAATCAGGCGCTGTCGGAAGCCGCGGCCGAGGAACACGGCTAGGTCATCGCCCCGACAAGTGCCTTGACCGACTCTCGTCGTGACCAGCATATGTCCCCATGCACCGCTCGAAGCCCGACGTCATTTCGCTGCTTGTCCTGGTCACGCCCCATTTCAACATGGCGGCGACCGTCAGTTTCATCGACCCCTTCCGGGCCGCCAATTATCTGGAGGGCCGGACGCAGTTCCAGTGGAAGATCGCCTCGTTGCAAGGTGGTGGCTGCATCGCCAGCAACGGCATGACCATCGAGACCCAGCCCCTGGCAGAGGTCCGGCAGGCCCGCCATGATTTCGTGATCCTGTCATCTAGCTGGACGCCCGAATCCTTCAACACCGCGCCGCTGCACATGTCGCTGTGGCGATGGGCCAGCGAGGGGGCAACCCTGGGCGGGCTGGACACTGGCGCCCTGATTCTGGCCGAGGCCGGATTGCTGAAAAACCACCGTGCGACAGTGCATTACGAACATATCGACGCCATGCAGGAACTGTATCCCAATGTGGATGTCAGCGAAGAGCTGTTCGTCTTTGACGGAAACCGGATCTCGTGCTGTGGCGGGGCGGCCTCGGTGGATTTCGCGCTGCATATCATCAAGGGCACCCATGGCGAGGCACTGGCCAATGCCGCTGCGCGCTATGTCTTTCACCAGACGGTGCGCCCGCAGGGCACAATGCAAAGCCCCGGCCTTGCCGAACCAATGGGTCAGCTGGCACCCGGTTCGGTCAAGCGTGCCATTGCGATGATGGAACAGAACCTGGAAACGCCACTGAGCATTCCCGAAATCTGCGAGGCCATCGACCTGTCCCAACGCCAGTTGAACAGGCTGTTCGCGCGCTATGTCAAGAAAACACCAAAGGTCTATTACCGCGATATCCGGCTGGATCGCGCACGCGGCCTGGTGACCCAGACCGAGATGCCCCTGCTCGAGGTGGCCATCGCCTCGGGCTTTGCCAGCCATGTCCATTTCAGCCGCGCCTACCGCGAACGGTTCGGCCTTTCTCCGCGCAGCGACAGGATCGAGGGGCGGGTTCCCTTCGAATTTCGTGCATGGCCCATGTACCGCAAGGCGATGAATCCGCGCCAAGGGCCAGAATGGTAAAATAGACGGCCATCTGCGCACAGTATAATCGCCCTGCCCCGCGCAACCTCGATCTCGGGCCGAACTGACCGGCCATGCTCGTATCAGAAAAGGGGCCTGCCATGAGCGAACAGCCAACCGCCAAGCAATTCGCAGAAATCTCGGGCGGGTATCATGAAAACCCGTCCGCATCCCTGTCCCTGCGGGCCGATGCCTATACCGATCCGCTTTGGTATCACGTGGACAACAGGGAAATCATCGCCAAGTCATGGCAATGGGTCTGCCATGTCGAGAAACTGCGCACTCCGGGCAGCTATGTGACCATCGAAATCGCGGGGAATCCCATTGCCGTGGTGCGCGACCGCGAGGGCGTGCTGCGCGCCTTCTACAATGTCTGCAAGCACCGCGCCCATGAACTGCTGTCGGGCGAAGGTCAGACGTCGCGCATCATGTGTCCCTATCACGCCTGGGTCTACAAGCTGGACGGCCAGCTTGTTCGGGCACCTCATACGGAGAACCTGGAAGGCTTCCAGCCCAAGGAGATCTGTCTGGACAGCGTGCAGGTCGAGGAATTCTGCGGGTTCATCTATGTCAACCTCGACCCGCAGGCGGCACCGCTGGCGCAGTTGTCGGGCGACCTGGAAACCGAAATCAAGCATTGGGCACCCGATATCGAGGATCTGACCTTCGCCCATCGGCTGACCTATGACATCAAGTCCAACTGGAAGAACGTCGTCGACAACTTCCTTGAATGCTATCACTGCCCCACCGCGCACAAGGATTTCTGCGAGCTGGTGGATATGGACACCTACAAGGTGACCACCCATGGCATCTATTCCAGCCATATGGCCGATGCAGGCAACAACACCGAAAACGGCGCCTATGACGTTTCGAATGCCACGGTCAGAACCCATGCCGTCTGGTGGCTGTGGCCCAATACCTGCATCATGCGCTATCCGGGCAGATCCTCGATGATCATCCTCAACATCATCCCGGCGGGGCCGAACCGGACGCTGGAAACCTATGATTTCTATCTGGAGGACAAGACCCCCAACGAGGCCGAACTGGAAACCATCCGCTATCTGGATGAGGTCTTGCAGGTCGAGGACATCAATCTTGTCGAAAGCGTGCAGCGCGGGATGAGCACTCCGGCATTCACGCAGGGCCGCATCGTCAACGATCCCGACGGTTCGGGAAAATCCGAACATGCGCTTCATCATTTCCACGGCCTTGTGCTGGATGCCTACCGGCGCGCGGCGAAATGACCTCACGCCCCAAACCCATGAGATTCGAACCGCCCCCCGCGTGATCCACGCGGAGGGTGACAATCTTGACGGGACAAAGGGAGACATGGGGACGTGACAGGACAACCCAATATCGTCGTCGTGATGGCCGACCAGCTGGCACCACAGTTTTGCGGTGCCTATGGCCATCCGGTCGCAAAAACACCGCATATGGATGAACTGGCGGCACGGGGGATGCGCTTTGACGCCGCCTATTGCAATTCGCCGCTTTGCGCGCCATCGCGATTTGCCTTCATGTCGGGGCAGTTGATCAGCAGGATCGCGGCCTATGACAATGGCTCCGAGTTTCGTGCCAGCGTGCCGACATTCGCCCATTACCTGAAGGTTCTGGGCTATCGCACCTGCCTGTCGGGCAAGATGCATTTCGTGGGCCCTGACCAGAAGCACGGCTTTCAGGATCGCGTTACCACCGATATCTACCCCGCCGATTTTGCCTGGACTCCGGACTGGCAGCGTCCGGATGAACGGATCGGCAAATGGTATCACAACATGCAGACGGTCAAGGAAAGCGGCACCGCTGTCGCGACTTTCCAGACCGATTACGATGATGAGGTCGGATTCGCCGCGCGCCGCTGGCTGATCGACCGGGCGCGCGATCGGGCCCATGGCGATGCCGCGCCCTTCTGTCTGGTCGCCAGCTTCATTCATCCCCATGATCCCTATGTGGCCAAGCCGGAATGGTGGGATCTTTATGAAGATGAGCAGATCGACCTGCCCGAAACCGTTCTGGGCGACGACCAGCAGGATCCCTTCTCGCGCCGACTGAGAGACGGGATCGAGGCCAGCTCGGTGCCCCTGAGCGAGGAAGAGATCCGGCGTGCCCGGCGCGCCTATCTGGCCAATGTCAGCTATTTCGACAGCAAGTTGGGCGAAATCGTCAAGACGCTGCGCGATATCGGAGAACTGGACAACACCGTCATCATCGTGACGGCGGATCATGGCGACATGCTGGGCGAGCGTGGCCTGTGGTACAAGATGAACTTCTTTGAACATTCCGCCCGCATTCCCCTGATCATGGCCGGGCCGGGGATCGCGACCGGCACGGCGCGAAATGCCTGCTCACTGGTCGATCTGCTTCCAAGCTTTCTGGACATCGCCGGAGGCACCCCCGACATGTTGGGCGAAGCCGTCGATGGCCGCTCGCTGATGCCGCTGGCGCGTGGCGAAGACGATCCGATTGATGAAGCCATCGGAGAATATTGCGCCGAGATGACCTCGGCCCCCGTCTTCATGATCCGGCGCGGGACGTTCAAATACATCCATTGCGACACCGATCCGCCCCAGCTTTACGACCTGTCGGCCGATCCCGCGGAAATCCGCAACCTGGCCGATGATCCGGCCTATCGCGATGTGGCCCAGCGCTTTGCCGCCGAGGTCGCCGCGCGCTGGAACAGCGCCGAGCTGCGCGATCAGATCATGGCCACACAGAAATCCCGCCAGGCCCTGCACGGGGCCATGGAAGCCGGGGCCGGGGAACATTGGGACTACAACCCGCCCTCGGATGCCAGCCAGCAATATGTCCGCAACCACATGGATTGGACCGAGGCCGCAGGCCGCTATCGGTTCCCGCCGCTGAAGGAGGCTTGAATGAAGCTTGAGGGAAAAACCGCATTGGTCACCGGCGGGCGCGGCGGCATTGGCCGGGCGATCGTCGCACGCTTTCTGCGCGAAGGTGCCACGGTCTATGCCGCCGACCTGACACCACAGGGATCGCTGGCCGAACATGACGACGACGGCAGCATTTTTCTGCCCATGAATGTCGCGGACGAACCGGCCGTCACATCCGCCATGGCGCGGGTGCAACAGGAGTCCGGCAAGCTGGACATCCTGGTGAACGCGGCCGGGATCGAGATCGAGAAGACCATCGAGGACACCACGCTGGAGGAATGGAACCGCAGCTTTGCAGTGAATTGCACGGGAACCTTTCTGACCTCGAAACACGCATTGCCGCTGATGCGCGCCGCTGCCGCGACGGGGCAAACGGCCAGCATCATCAATTTCGGCAGCTATGACGGCTTTATCGCCGATCCCGGTCTTGCCGCCTATTGTGCCACAAAGGGGGCGGTCCATGCGCTGACCCGCGCCATGGCCTGTGACCACGGCCCCGAGGGCATCCGCGTCAATGCGATCTGCCCCGGCTATATCGACACGCCGATGCTGCAAAGTTTCTTTACCGGCGACGGCTCGGGCGGCGGTGGAAAATCCATCGACCAGTTGCAGCAGGCCGTGCGCGATGTGCATCCGATGCGGACCTATGGCACGCCCGATGATATCGCCAATCTGGTGAACTGGCTGGCCTCGGACGAGGCCCGCTATGCCTCGGGGCAGCTTTGGGTGCTGGATGGCGGGCTCTCCGCGCAGGTCCAGCAGATGAAACTGTGAGGCTGGCCGTCAACAGCCCGTCGGAGGAAGAACCGCCACCGCCTGCGCCACAATTCGAATTTGGCGAAACGGCATGGCGCGCGCCTGTCTGGAACCCGCCGCAACAGCACCGCCACCTGAGCGTGGTCCCCGACTGCAAGGAGAAAAGCTCATGAGCAAATCCGTCATCATCACCTGTGCGCCCACCGGCGGCATTCACACGCCCACCATGTCGGAACATCTGCCGATCACCCCCAACCAGATCGCCGAAGCCAGCATAGAGGCCGCCGAGGCCGGGGCGTCGATCATCCATCTGCATGCGCGCGATCCCGAAACCGGCAAGCCGGACCCGAACCCCGATCTGTTCATGCAGTTTCTGCCGCGCATCAAACAGGCCACCGATGCGGTCATGAATGTCTCGACCGGCGGCGGTCTGGGCATGTCGCGCGAGGAACGCCTGCTTGCTGCCACTCGCACCAGCCCTGAAATGGCCAGCATGAACATCGGGTCGATGAATTTCGGCATTTTCCCGATGAAGGACAAATATTCCAACTGGAAACACGCGTGGGAGCCGGAATTCCTGGACATGACCCGCGACTTCATTTTCCGCAACACCTTCGCGGATATCGAATATTGTCTCAAGGAACTGGGCGAGGGCCATGGCACAAGGTTCGAATTCGAATGCTATGACCTTGGCCATCTTTACAACCTGGCCTGGATCCTGGACCAGGGCTGGATCAAGGGGCCGATTTTCGTGCAGATGGTCTTTGGCATTCTGGGCGGCGTGGGGGCCGATCTGGACAACCTGATGCATATGCACACCATCGCCAACAAGCTGTTTGGCGATGACTATGAATGGTCGGTTCTGGCCGCCGGACGCCATCAGATCCCCTTTACCACGCAAAGCGCCCTGCTGGGGGGCAACGTCCGGGTCGGGATGGAGGACAGCCTGTATATCGGCCCCGGTGAAAAGGCCGTGTCCAGTGCCCAACAGGTGCGCAAGATCCGCGCCATTATCGAAAATCTTGGCCTGAAGGTCGCCACTCCGGCAGAGGCGCGTGAACGCCTTGGCCTGAAGGGCGGCGATCAGGTCGCGTTCTGAGCGGAGGACATGATGCAGACGAACATGCTGATCAATGGCGAATTGGTGGCCGGGGAAGGTACCGCCCTGCCCGTCATCGACCCCGGCAGCGGCGAGGAACTGGCCCGCATCCGCGAAGCAAGTCCCGAACAGGTCGAGGCCGCCGTGCGCGCCGCACAAGAGGCATTCGAGACCTATTCCCGCACCACCCCCGCCGAGCGCGCGGCGCTGCTGTTGCGCATTGCCGATACGCTCGAGGCCCATCAGGACGAATTGGCCGGGCTGGAAAGCCTGGATGTCGGCAAGCCCTGGCCCTCGGCCCGCGATGACGAGATGCCGCTGACCATCGACACCTTCCGCTTCTTTGCCGGGGCCGCACGCACCATGAGCGGCTCGGCAGCGGGAGAATATGTGGCCGGTCACACCAGCATGATCCGACGCGATCCCGTCGGTCCGGTGGCAGCCATCGCACCATGGAATTATCCGCTGATGATGGCGGCATGGAAGCTGGCCGCGCCTCTGGCTGCGGGTTGCACGGTGGTGCTGAAACCCTCCGAAATCACGCCGTTGTCTACCCTGCGCGCCGCTGAGCTTCTGAACGAGATCCTGCCCAGAGGGGTTCTGAACGTGATCCACGGGCGCGGGGCAAGCATCGGCGATCAGCTGATCAACAGCCCGCAGATGGAGGCGATTACCGTCACCGGCAGCCCGGCCACCGGCATGGCCGCCATGCGCGCCGCCAGCCAGCAGATCCGCCATGTCCATCTGGAACTGGGCGGCAAGGCACCTGTCATCGTCTTCGATGACGCCGATCTGGATGCCGTGGCCGAAACCATCCGCCATGGCAGCTTTTTCAACGCCGGGCAGGATTGCGCCCAGCCCTGCCGGATCATGGTACAGGATGGCGTCTATGATCGGCTGGTTGCCGCGATCGAGGCACAGGTCAGCCAGATCCGCATCGGCGCGCAACGGGCCGAGGGCACGGAAATGGGACCGGTCGTATCGGCGGCGCAACGCGACCGCGTCGCTGCCTTTGTCGATCGCGCCCGCACCAGTTGCGAGGTCGTCACCGGCGGCACCATGGGCGAAGGCAGCGGCTTCTTCTATCAGCCGACGGTTCTGGCCAATGTCGACAATGATGCCGAGATCGCCACGCAAGAGGTCTTTGGCCCGGTCGTGACCCTGTCGCGCTTTCGCGATACGGATGAGGCTCTGCGGGTCGCCAATACCGGACGTTACGGGCTGGCATCCTCGGTCTGGACCGCCAATGTCGGGCGGGCGATGGATGTGACCTCTCGCCTGCGCTATGGCTTTACATGGGTGAACACCCATGGCGTCGGCACCCCGGAAATGCCCTGGGCGGCAATGAAGGGCTCGGGCACCGGTTGCGACATGAGCGTCTATGCCCTGGATGCCTATAGCTCGATCCGGCATGTGATGGTGTCCCATGGCTGATAGTGCAATCGTCACCGGCGGCAGCCGCGGTATCGGCCGTGCCATCGTCATGCGCCTGCGGGCCGAAGGCTATCATGTCACCACCTGCGGCCGCGGGCCGCGCCCCGAAGATCTGCCCGAGGATGTCCTGTGGGTCACCGCCGATGTGTCACGCACGGCAGATGCCACGGCGCTGCTCGGGGCGGCCAACGCGCGGTTCGGCCAGGTCTCTGTGCTGGTCAACAATGCCGGCGTGCAGGTCGAAAAGACCGTTGCCGACAGCGATGACGCCGATTGGGATCTGGTGATGAACGTCAATTGCAAGGGCGTCTTCAACATGTGCCGCGCGGTGCTGCCACAAATGACCCGCGATGGCGGCAATATCGTCAATATCGGATCGATCTCGGGTATGGTCGCCGATCCTTCGATGGCGCTCTACAATGCTTCCAAGGCCTTCGTGCATGGGCTGACACGTTCGATCGCGGTCGATCATGGCCCCAATGTGCGCTGCAATGCCATACGACCGGGCTGGATCATGACCGAGATGGCCACCGATGGTTTTGCGCTGGCCAATGACCCCGAGAAGGCCATGGCCGATGCCCTGGCCCGTCATCCGGTCGGGCGCTTCGGCAAGCCCGAAGATATTGCCAATATGGTCGCCTGGCTGGCGTCGGATCAGTCGGCCTATGTGACCGGCGAATGTTTCACGGTCGATGGTGGCATGACGGCTGCCTCGCCCCTCAATCCGGGATTGTTCTGATGGAATATGCACAAACGGCATGCCTTGGCGGCGGCGTCATCGGGGCCAGTTGGGCCGCATTGTTTCTGGCCTCGGGCCGCTCGGTTGCAATGTTCGACCCTGACCCGCAGGTCGAAAAACATGTTCGCGACTATATCCGGACCGCATGGCCGACAATGACGGAACTGGGGTTGACCGAACATGGCAACCCCGACGCGATCCGCTTTTGCACGACCGCCGCACAGGCCGTCGAAGGCGCAGATTTCATTCAGGAAAACGTTCCAGAGCGCCTGCCGATCAAACATGCCACCTTTGCCGAGATCGAACCCGCGCTGAAACCCGGGGCAATCATCGCCAGCTCTGCCTCGGGGCTGACCCTGTCGCAGATGCAGGGCGGCTGGTCCGATCCGGCGCGCTTCGTGTTGGGCCATCCCTTCAACCCGCCGCATCTGATCCCGCTTGTCGAGGTTCTGGGCAATGACCGCACCGATCCGGCAGCACTTTCGGGCGCCGAAAACTTCTATACCGCAATCGGCAAGGTGACGATCCGCCTGCACAAGGAAAAGAACGGCCATGTGGCGAACCGCCTGCAGGCAGCGATCTGGCGCGAGGCGATCTCGCTTGTCGTCGAAGGCGTTGCCAGCGTCGAGGATGTCGACAAGGCCGTCTGGGCCGGGCCGGGCCTGCGGTGGGCCGCAATGGGGCCGACCATGCTGTTCAACCTGGGCGCGGGCGAAGGCGGGCTGAAAGCCTTTTGCGACCATTTCGCGGACACCTTCAACGGCTGGTGGGACGATCTGGGTCAGGTGCGCCTGAATGACGAGGTCGCAGGCATTCTGATCGAAGGGGTCAATGAGGAAGCGCACGGAGAAAATCACGCCGAGCTTTCGGCAAGGCGTGACGCGCTGATCACGGCGATGCAAAAGGCCATGGCGGGGCTGCGCTGACCGATGGCCAAGGATATCGTTGTCATTGGCGCCGGTCAGGCCGGATTCTCGGTCTGCGCGGAATTGCGCAACCTGGGACATGACGGCACGATCACCCTGATCGGTGAAGAACCCGTTCCGCCCTATCAGCGCCCGCCCCTGTCCAAGGCCTATCTGCTGGGCGAAATGGAGCTTGAACGGCTGCTGCTGCGCCCGCGAAGCTTTTACGAGGACCAGCAGATCACCCTGCGTCTGGGGCAGCCGGTCCTGTCAATCGACCGGACCGCGCGTCAGGTGATCCTGTCGCCCGAAGAAGCCCTGCCCTATGATCAGCTTGTGCTGGCCACCGGCGCGCGTCCGGTCACGCTGCCGGCTGAAATCGGCGGTGATCTGCAACATGTTCTGCCGATGCGTTCCCTTGCGGATGCCGACAGGCTGGCAGGGCTGGTTGAGCCCGGCATGACGGCGCTGGTCGTGGGCGGTGGCTATATCGGGCTGGAGGCCGCCGCCGTGCTGACCAAATCCGGGCTGAGCGTCACGCTTGTCGAGGCCGCCGGACGGATTTTGTCGCGCGTCGCCTCTTGTGCGACCTCGGACTATTTTCGCGACCTGCATCGCACCCATGGCGTGGATCTGCGCGAATCGGTGCAGTTGGAGCGCCTGACCGGTCAGAACGGCGCGGTGAGCGGGGCCATCCTGTCGGACGGTTCTACGCTGCAGGTCGATCTGGTCGTCATCGGCATCGGCATCCGGCCCAATCAGGATCTGGCCGCAGAGGCCGGGTTGCAGATCGAGAACGGCATCAAGGTGGATGAATACTGCCGCAGTTCGGACCCGGACATTCTGGCCGTCGGGGATTGCGCCTCTTTTCCGTGGAACGGAACCCGGATTCGCCTGGAAAGCGTCGGAAATGCCATTGATCAGGGGCGCGCCGCCGCCGCGACGATCATGGGTCAGGCCAGCCCCTATCAGGCCAAACCGTGGTTCTGGTCGGATCAATATGACAGCAAATTGCAGATCGTCGGGCTGTCATCAGGCCATGACGATGTGGTGCGGCGCCCGGGGGACAATGGCGCGCTGTCGCTGTGGTATTATCGCGGGGAGGAGCTGATCGCCGTTGATGCGATGAACGATCCGCGCGGCTACATGGTCGCCAAACGGCTGATCGAATCCGGTCAGTCCCCCGCCAAGGACGCCGTTGCCAATCCGCAAATGCCGCTGAAGTCCCTGCTGCAGCGTTGATACCACGCCCGAAATGCGAAAGCGCGCCTCGAGGTCATGTGACCGAGGCGCGCCTTGCGAACAGGATCTGTTCAAAAAATGGTGGGTGATAAGAGATTTGAACTCCTGACATCTTCGATGTGAACGAAGCGCTCTACCACTGAGCTAATCACCCGGTGGAAGGGCTTTTAGCCTTGCTCAAACCATGACGCAAGAGGGTTTCGCAGCAACAATGCAGCAAAGCCGCAATCATCTGCCGGCACGTCTGCGCAGGCGCAACGTGATCACATCGCCGCCGCGTTGATCCTTTTCCAGATTGACGCGTCCCCGCCCCAGAGGCGGCACGGCCAGAGTCTGCCCTGCGGACAAGGCCTGGCCAAGCTGTTCCAGGGTTGCCTCGATGATCGGCCGGGCCTCGGATTTCTTGGCGCCGGTCGCCGCAACGACCGCATCAATGAAATCACGTTTATGGACCACGCGCGCAGGCTGAGGGTCGGACGACACCTGCCCCGCATCGTCCGCCGTTGCATATCTTGTCGCCCGCTGCTTCTGCATGGCTCTTCGCCCTTCGCATAACTGAAATACTTAGTTCAGATTGGCGGCGAATTTACCCTAGGTCAACACAATTCGGTTTAAGTGCATGAAATGCAAAGGCCGGGCCGGTGTAAACCGGCCCGGCCAATCGCGGGTCAAGAAGGTGATTACGCGGCCATCAATGCGCGATGGCACCCTCGCCCTTGCCGCCGTCCGAACGTCCGGCCATGCGCGCGGCCTCGGCAGCTTCTTCGGCAGCCTCATCCCATTCGACAGGTTCGGGCATGCGCACCAGGGCGTGATGCAGGACCTCGCGGACATTGCTGACCGGAATGATGTTCAGCCCGGTTTTCACATTGTCCGGAATCTCGGCCAGGTCCTTTTCATTGTCGGCAGGGATCAGCACTGTCTTGATACCGCCGCGCAGAGCCGCCAGCAGCTTTTCCTTCAGCCCGCCGATGGCCAGAACATTGCCGCGCAGCGTGACTTCTCCGGTCATTGCCACGTCCTTGCAGACCGGGATTCCGGTCATCACCGAAACGACCGAGGTCACCATCCCGACACCGGCCGAGGGGCCGTCCTTGGGCGTGGCCCCTTCGGGGACGTGAACGTGAATGTCACGCTTGTCGAACTCGGGCGGTTTGACACCGATCTCGGGCGCGATCGAACGCACGAAGCTGGAAGCGGCGTCGATGGATTCCTTCATCACATCGCCCAACTTGCCTGTGGTCTTCATCCGTCCCTTGCCGGGCAGGCGCAGCGCCTCGATCTGCAGCAGGTCGCCGCCAACCGAGGTCCATGCCAGGCCGGTCACGACGCCGACCTGATCCTCTTTCTCGGCCAGACCATAACGGAAACGACGTACACCCAGATATTCCTCGGCCTTTTCGGGCGTCACTTCGACGGATTTGGTCTTGTTCTTGAGGATCTCGGTCACGGCCTTCCGCGCCAGCTTGGCGATTTCACGCTCCAGCGACCGCACGCCCGCTTCGCGGGTGTAGTAGCGGATCACATGGGTCAGCGCCTCATCAGTGATCGAGAACTCGCCCTTGCGCAATCCGTTCGCCTTGATCTGCTTGGTCAGCAGGTGCTGGCGCGCGATTTCACGCTTTTCGTCCTCGGTATAGCCCGACAGCGGAATGATCTCCATCCGGTCAAGCAGAGGTCCGGGCATGTTGTAGCTGTTGGCCGTGGTCACGAACATGACGTTGGACAGATCGTATTCCACCTCGAGATAGTGGTCCACGAAGGTCGAATTCTGTTCGGGATCCAGAACCTCCAGCATGGCCGAAGCCGGATCACCCCGGAAATCCTGACCCATCTTGTCGATCTCATCCAGCAGGATCAGCGGGTTGGTCGTCTTGGCCTTTTTCAGCGCCTGGATGATCTTGCCCGGCATCGAGCCGATATAGGTCCGGCGGTGGCCGCGGATCTCGGATTCATCGCGCACGCCACCCAGGCTGATGCGGATGAATTCGCGCCCCGTGGCCTTGGCCAGCGAACGTCCAAGCGAGGTCTTGCCCACACCCGGAGGACCGACCAGCGAGAGGATCGGGCCTTTCAGCTTCTGGCTGCGTGCCTGCACGGCCAGATACTCGATGATGCGTTCCTTGACCTTTTCCAGCCCATAGTGATCGGCATCCAGAACCTGCTCGGCCCGGGCCAGATCCTTGCGGGTGCGCGATTTCACGCCCCATGGCAGGGCCAGCAACCAATCCAGATAGTTCCGGCTGACGGTCGCCTCGGCCGACATCGGAGACATGGATTTCAGCTTCTTCAGCTCTGCCTCGGCCTTTTCGCGGGCCTCCTTGCTGAACTTGGTCTTGGCGATCTTCTCTTCCAGTTCGGCGATTTCGTTCTGACCTTCATCGCCGTCGCCCAGTTCCTTCTGAATGGCCTTCATCTGCTCATTCAGATAGTACTCACGCTGGGTCTTCTCCATCTGCGTCTTGACGCGGGACTTGATCTTCTTCTCGACCTGCAGAACCGACATCTCGCCCTGCATCAGGGCATAGACCTTCTCCAGACGTTCGGTCACGTCCAGCGTATCCAGCAGATCCTGTTTCTTGTCCAGGTCCACGCCCATGTGACCGGCGACCAGATCGGCAAGCTTGCCGGGTTCACGGGCCTCCGAGACGGCCGTCACGACCTCTTCGGGGATATTCTTGCGGACCTTGACATAACGCTCGAATTCCTCGGCGACAGCACGCACCAGCGCGGTCTCGGTCGCTTCGTCGCCGCTGACCTCGGGCATCAGCGCGGCGTCGGCCTCGAAATAATCATCATTGGGCACGAAACCGGTGATCTCGACGCGGTCATGGCCTTCGACCAGCACCTTGACGGTGCCATCGGGCAATTTCAGCAACTGCAGGACATTCGCCAGAACGCCGGTGCGATAGATCCCGTCCTCATCGGGTTCATCGACCGAGGCATCCTTTTGCGCGGTCAGAAGAATCGGGCTGTCCGATTCCATCACGGCTTCCAATGCGCGCACGGATTTGTCACGGCCGACGAAGAGCGGAACGATCATATGCGGAAAGACAACAATGTCCCGCAATGGCAGCACCGGATAGGTCTGAGTAGACTGTTCGTTCATGATTTTCATTCCTTTCCTGCCCGAAACCGTGGCCCCGTCGATGGCGACGCACGGCCCCTGCGTTGGATCAATTTAGGTTCGCGGGTCGCGACGTTCAATACAACGTCAAGAATACCATATTTTTTGCCCTGCCTCCCAACACCCACCAATGCATGTGCCAGCCCGGACAGGAAATGCCTAACGCGGGATCACGATTTCGGCCCGCAAGCCCCCAAGGCGCGCACCGCGGCCCAGCCGCAACTGCCCCCCATGCCCGCGCGCCACATCGGCAGCGATGGCCAGCCCAAGCCCCGCGCCCTGCCCGCTGTTATGGCTGCGCGAAGGGTCCAGCCGCGTGAAGGGGCGCATGGCGGCATCCATGCTTTCGGCGGCGATGCCGGGGCCGTCATCCTCGACGCTGATACGCAGACTGCGCGGACCGAGAGCGGCCTCGACCTCGGCACGCGTCCCGTAGCGGACGGCATTGCCGACCAGATTCTCGACCGCGCGGCGCAGCATGTCGGGCCGAAACACCGCCGCGCCCTCCTTGTCGCCTTCCAGCCGCAGCAGGGTGACATCCTGCCCCGCGCGCTGCGCATCATCGACAATCGCCTGCAGGAACCCCGCAACCGGCGTCGATTCGGGCGCTGTTTCCCGCGCATCGTCACGGGAATAGTCCAGAAATGTATCCACCATCCGATTCATTTCCGAAATGTCGCTTTCCATCGCCGAGATATCTTCCTCATCGGGCGGCATGTCCGGCGACAGCATCGACAGGCCCAACCGCAAACGGGTCAGCGGCGTGCGCAGATCATGGCTGACGCCCGACATCATCAGCTTGCGCTGCTCGTTCTGGCGCTCCAGCCGGTTGCGCATGTCCAGAAATGCTGTGCCCGCGCTGCGGATCTCCGAGGCTCCGCCGGGACGATAGGGCACATAGCGCCCCTTGCCATATTCCTCGGCGGCACGGGCAAGACGATGGATGGGCCGCAACTGGTTGCGCAGAAAGATCGTCGCGATCCCCGTCATCAGCAATGAGGTCGCGATCATCAGGACCAGCAACTGATGCGGGTTCGAGGCACTGACACGCTTGCGGTCGAATGTCAGCGAAAACGGGCCGAAGCGCCCGTCGACCACCATGGCCACGCGCTTGTCGTCTCCGGCCAGATCTATCGACAGGACATCCGGCACGATGCGACGCAGTTCCTCGATCACCACCCGCCCCGAGAAATCATAGAACAGCCGGGCATCACCGGTGCGGGGCGTGGCAGGAAATTCCAGGGTCAGTTCCAGCGGCACCGCAACTGAACGCGCCGACAGCAGGGCAAGCGCGGCATTCTCGCCGTGGTTCATCCGTTGCGAGACAAAGCCGATCTCGCGCGCCATGTTCGACGTCATCTGCCGCGTCACCCCCTCGAAATGGCGCTGCAGGAACATGACGCTGACAACCAGGGTCACCACCACGACCGGCAGAAACAGGATCAGCGCCGCACGTCCGTAAAGTCCGCGGGGCAATATCGATTTCAGAAAACTCGTCTCGGGCAGGTTGGACATGGAAACCCTTTAATTGAGCCGCTAGGCTAATGCCATGAACATCCCGGTGAAAGAGCCGCGCTGCATTCTGGCGCCAAATCCCTCGCCCCTGACCGGGCCGGGGACAAATACCTTTCTGATCGGCAACGAACATATCGCGGTCATCGACCCCGGACCCGATGATGCCAGCCACCGCGAGGCCATCCTTGCCGCGGCGCAGGGCAAGATCACGCATATTTTCGTGACCCACGCCCATCTGGATCATTCGGGCGGTGCGACTGCGCTGGCCCGCGAAACCGGCGCGCCGGTCCTGGCCTATGGCGATGCGCTGGCAGGCCGTTCGGCGACAATGCGAAAGCTGGCTGACCAGGGGGTGGCCGGAAACGAGGGCCTTGATCTGCAATTCGCCCCGGACATCACCTTGTCGGATGGCCAAAGCGTCGAAACCCCGGAATGGACTCTGACGCCCCTGCATACGCCCGGGCACAGCGCGGGACATCTCAGCTTTCTGTGGCGCGACACCCTGTTTTGCGGCGATATCGTCATGGGCTGGTCCTCGACCCTGATTTCCCCCCCGGATGGCGATCTGGCCGAGTATTTCCGGTCGCTGGAAAAGATCGAATCGCTTGGCGCGCACCGCCTTTGCCCCGCCCATGGCGATGCAATCTCTGCTCCCGCAAACCGAATCGCCGAACTTGTCCGGCACCGTCGTGCGCGCACATCGCAGATCATGGCAGCGCTGCGTCAATCCCCCGATACCGCCGAGGGAATCGCAAGGCGGATCTATGACGTTCCGCCGGCCCTGCTGGGTGCCGCATCGCGCAATGTGCTCGCCCATCTTGTGGCCCTGTCCGATCTTGGAGCCGTGAAATCCGAAGGCGAAATCCTGTCGCAGGCAGAATTTTCAATTTTGTGAAAAAATTCTGTCAAAGCCTCTGGACGCCCCCGAAACCCGTTGCTATATCGCCCTCGTGTTCCGGCGTAGCTCAGCGGTAGAGCAGTTGACTGTTAATCAATTGGTCGTAGGTTCGATCCCTACCGCCGGAGCCAAAATCACCTAACTGGTTGATTTCATTGGTTGAGCCCGACAAGAGTCGGAGCTACGCATGCACGTGCACTAACCGGTACACGGATCCCGACTCCCAGATGCCCTGGAACCCGTTTTCGGAGGCTGCCCCATGGCCGGAGTCGCACACACCCCCCACACCTCGAAAAACGCCCCTCAGGCTTCTTCTTCCGGCGTCGTCTGCCGACGGCCTAGCTCGAGATATCGAACCCTCGTCAAAGTCCTGCCCTCTGCCTTTCCCTGCGAACCGACGTCCTCTCCGAAGCGAAGATCCTCGTCGCGCGCCTGACGGCGCTCACCGACGCAGCCTTCGCGCTGACGACGGAGAGACCTGTGGATCATCTGAAGCCCGAGCACGTTGCATTGCTGACCGAAATGGCGCGTTTCCAGATCGCCGCACACGAAGCTCTGCGCGCCTGCGCCGAACCTCGCTCCGAAGCGGCGGCAAGTTATGCCGTGCAGACGGAGCGTGCAACTCAGGACATGTTGCGCCGGGCGCTCGCGCTCGGCGATCGGTCCCCCGCAGTCGAGCCGCTGCGCGAGATGGCGCAGCGCTTGGGTATAACGCTTGACGAAAACAGTGCAGACTGGCGCGCACTCGCCTTCCAAGGGCTGCGCGTCATGCTCGACGTGTCGCGGGAGCGAGAGCGCCGGGAATTCGGGCACCACGACGAACCGACACCAATTTTCCGATCGGTCATGGCGAGCCGTTCTGCCTCTCCGGTTGCCGCCGTGCCCGGCCTTGTGGCCCAACCGCCGGCACTGGCCCCAATCGTCCCGGCAGCAGCCGCACCGACCGTGTTTCCCGTGGCCGTGCCGACAATGCCGACTACAACCACGTCGGCCGAACCACAGATGGCCTGTCCCGTTCAGAACCGTGTCGTGGAAACTCCCGCCAAAACCGGACCTTCCGAAATCGTTCGCAAACCGACTGCATCGGCGGATGAGGAAACCGAAATCTCTCGCTCGAACCTCGCACCCCAAGATGACGACACCGCATTCCGGATCAAGCTGCGACCGCCGTTGCTCATGAACATTGACATGCGGGATCTCTCGCCTGAAACGCAGGAAGTCCTTCAAACCAAGCCCCGGGGTATTACGCTCCTCGAGGGCATCAAGTTGATGAAAGAGCTCAAGCTTGCCGGATACGGCGACGATTTCTCAATGGAACAGACCGGCGACGCGGCAGCCGGCAAGAAATGGAAATCCAACAGCGGCAGCAAGGCGAACGTGGCCGAAAAATTCTGGGTGGAATTCATCGGGAACGTCCCATTCGAAGAGGCCGATCAGGACGATATTCGGGACGCCCTGAAAATCCTTCCCGAGCTGCCCTATCAACATTCAAAGGGCAAAGACAAGTTCGTGGCCAAGAATGGATTCCGAGCCCTGATCGAGGATCTCAACGCCGAGGAGGAGCGCGCAGAAAAAGACGCCCTGAAGGCGCTTGGGAATGGGCCAGAGGTGACCGAAGCTGATCGGGAAAAAGCCCGCCTGGACGCCCATATTCCCCGCCTTCGCGCGGAGACCCGCGCCAAGCACCGCGGCTACATCAAATCTGTCGGAAAAATGCTCTACGATCTGCAGTTGATTGATCGAAATCCGTTCGAAATCTGCAGCGTGCCCAATAAACTCAAGGATAAATGGAAGAAGAACGAACAAAAACGCAAAAGGGTTTGTTGGGATGATCGCATCTATACGTTTTTGGGCTCACCTGCCTTCCAAGGCCCCTTCGAAGATCCCGGGGAACCTTTCTATTGGATTCCTCTGCTGGCCAGGCTCATGGGAATGCGCGAAGAAGAGGCCTGCCAACTGGGCCCCGACGACTTCGGCTCCGACACGGGCATTTCATATGTTGATGTGAAGGTTCTCGATGCCAACAATGTCAAGACCATCGACTCCCAACGGCGTATTCCGGTCCATCCGACACTCATCGAACTTGGCCTGCTCAAACTCGTGGAACTGCGCCGCAAGCAAGGCACTCATCGCCTGTTCGTCAATCTGACGCGCGGAAAGTCCAAAGGAACCTTCTCCGAGAATTATACCAAGAAATTCAACTATTACCGAAAAAAGAACGGCGTATACTGGGAGGGGTACGATCTCCATGCGATGCGGACCTCGTTCAACTCCGATTTGATGAACCACGACAAATCCGACGCGATCCGCTGCCTGCTTATGGGGCACGATCCTGTCGACGAGGGGGCCAAGTCTTACTCGCAAGGTCTGAAGCTGGCGACGCTCTACGAACGGATCTGCGACGTGGAACTGGACGTGAGCATGATCGCTCGGCCGTTCGACAACAGAGAGAGCATCGGTTTTCAGGGCAAAGTCGTCGACTTCCGGAGCGCAGCACGCTGATATGAACTGTGCCGGGACAGGAAGCCTTGCGGCGCGAACTCCTTGAAAAGGAATGCGCAGACAACCTGGCCAGGATGGCGATGCCAGATGTCACACGACATGAGAATCAATTGCTGGACGACATCTTCCGCAGGAAAATCCTTGATGCACTGTCCAAGGCCAGTATCGGCCTCCCCGATATAGTCGGTCCGATTTCCGACTCATAGCAACTGTGGAAAGGCCCAAGCAAGCGCTGGGGCCTTCTTCGTCGTTTCCTGATTTTTTGACGAGGCCCGGCGTTCATGCGTGCAAGCCGCATGGCTCTCCCCCCAAAAAACTTCACCGCAAGAATCCGCTCTCTGCCGTTTCCGCCGGAAAGCCGGTCGACCGATTTCCTGATCACAACACGAGCAGCAATGGAGGTCAGGAATGTTTGCTCGTATCATGTCCTATGTCGGCAGGAATGACGCCAAAACGTCGAAGCCGGACTTTTCAGTGCCGTCCGAGGAGAAGGCGCCTCCGCAACAGGACCCCACGCCACTCCCGCATGCAGAGCCGCCGAAAACTGGTTACCCGCTCGACTGCCTAACACCAAAACTTCGCAGAGCGGCCGAGGCGATCATGAGCAAGACCCAGCGCCCAACCGCTCTGGCTGCGCAGTCGGTCCTGTCCGTGGCCTCGCTTGTTGCAGGGAGTCGGGCGAAGATCCAAACCCTCGGGTCGCCCTCGAACGCAACGGCCGCCTTCGTGACCATTGCGCTATCGGGCGAGCGCAAGAGTGCCGCCGACAAGATCGCGAGGACGGGTATCGACCGGGTCGTAATGCGCCTTCGGAAGGAACATGAAGTCGCGATGGCGCGTCACAGGTCGGATATGGCAAGCCTTGAATGTGGATAGGAAAAGCCTTCGGCTCCTGTCTGTCCGAGCTTCCTCGTGACGGAAGCCACGGTCGAAGGCGCCTTCAAGATGGTGGCGTCCGGATGCGGGTTTCTGGGCTGGTTCACCGACGAAGCGGCGGCCAAGCGCTTTCATGACGAAGTCGAGGCAGTCCTCACGGCCACGCTTGCGGATTCGACCGAGCGGTTCCTGTCCCTGTCGGAGGAGGCCCTCGCTACCTGCATCAAGTTTCATGACAACATCGAAGCCGAACTCGGCCGGGGCGGTTGGGCTGCCGATATCTCGGGATTCGCTTCGAAGGCCTCGGAACATGCATGTCGGCTCGCCGCGATCATGACGCTCTTCGAAGACCGCGACGCCGAGACGGTCTCCGGCGACGTCATGAAAGCAGCATGCGAGTTGGTCAAATACTATCTGGGCCAATACAAGTTTCTGTGCATCGCCGCGACGAACGAAACCGAAATGGCACAGGCCCAGACCCTTCTGGACTGGCTCCGCAAGAACCTGAAGCCCGGCGACGGGTTCGCGACCGACCGGATCCTGCAGTATGGCCCCGTTCAAGCCAGGCGTGCGAAGGCCCTCGATCGGATGCTGGGTATCCTGAAGCAACATGGATGGATCCACGAGCTTCCCGCCGGCACGAAGATTGACGGGAAGAAGCGGCGCAAGGCTTACAGGCTCAGCCCGAAAGCATGACCCCGAAGATGATGGCCGGCACACTCCGCCGGCCATCGGAAACAATCCCCGAGTGCATTTAAGGCCGTGGTTCACCGCCCCAACAGGAGCTTCTCGGTGTGAACCGGCGTGCAATTTTGACCCCGTAGAGGGGTGATCGGCGTCCAAAAATGACCCCCTTACACTGATGTGGATGATGCCCCCGAGGTCATCGGGGAGCACAGTGTGGGATGTTGGTCGTGGAGACGATAGCGAAGATCCGGCGGGCGTATTTTCAGGACAAGAAGTCGATCAAGCAGATCTGCCGTGAACTGCGGGTGTCGCGGAACACGGTGCGCAAGGTGATCCGATCAGGTGCAACGGAGCTCACCTACGAGCGAACCATTCAGCCGTTGCCGAAGATCGGACCTTGGAAAGACTTGCTCGACGAGATGCTGTCGGTGAACGCGCGGAAGCCCAAGCGCGAGCGACTGACCCGCATCCGCATCTTCGAGGAACTCCGGGCCCGAGGATATGATGGCGGCTATGATGCGGTCCGGCGATACGCGGCAACCTGGTCCAAGGAGGAGGTGGTGGCATCCGCCGCGGCCTATGTGCCGCTGAGCTTCGATCCGGGGGAAGCCTACCAGTTCGACTGGAGCCATGAGATCGTAGTGATCGATGGCGCGACGACCACAGTGAAGGTGGCACATGTCCGCCTGTGTCACAGCCGGATGCTGTTCGTGCGTGCCTATCCCCGCGAGACGCAGGAGATGGTCTTCGACGCCCATGACAAGGCGTTCGCCTTCTTCGGGGGCACCTGCACACGGGGCATCTACGACAACATGAAGACCGCGGTCGACACGATCTTCGTCGGCCGCGACCGCGCCTACAACCGCCGGTTCCAGCAGATGTGCAGCCATTACCTCGTCGATCCCGTCGCTTGCACCCCGGCATCCGGCTGGGAGAAGGGACAGGTCGAGAACCAGGTCGGCGTTGTCCGGCGGCGGTTCTTCGTGCCTCGGCCGAAGTTCAAGAGCTACGCCGAACTCAACGCCTGGCTCGAGGATCGCTGTGTTGCCTGGGCCAAAGCCAACCCGCACCAGGAGCTTCGGGATCGAACGATCTGGGAGGTATTCCAGGACGAGCGCACGAGTCTTGTCCCCTACGTCGGTCCGTTCGACGGCTTCCATGCCGTGCCAGCCTCGGTCTCGAAGACCTGTCTCGTCCGGTTCGACAAGAACCGCTACTCCGTGAACGGCCGGGCCGTTGGCCGACCTGTCGAGATCCGTGCCTATGCCGAGCGGGTCGAGTTCTGGCAGGACGGCAAGATCGTGGGGCAGCACGCCCGAGCCTTCGGGCGCGACAAGGCCATCTACGACCCGTTGCACTACATTCCGGTTCTGGCTCGCAAGCCCGGCGCCCTCCGGAATGGGGCCCCCTTCAAGGGCTGGGACCTGCCGCCGGCGATCAGGCGCGTGCAGCGCAAGCTTGGCAAGGTGCCGAACGGCGACCGGCAGATGGTCCAGATCCTGAGCATGATCCCGATCGATGGGCTGGATGCGGTGGATGCTGCCTGTGCCGAGGCCCTGAGCGAAGGGGTCCCTGCGGCCTCGGTCGTCATCAACATCCTTGCACGGCATCGGGAGCCGCCACCGCCACTGACCATCGATACGCCGGCCGCGTTGCGACTGACCTGCGAGCCCGTCGCCGATTGCAAACGCTACGACAGTCTCAGGAGACCCAACCATGGAAAGATCACAAGTGCTGGACGCGATGAGCCAGCTGAAGCTTTACGGCATGAAGGCCGCCTACGATGAGATCATCACCACGGCGGTGAAGCGCCAGCACGAGCCGCAACAGATCGTCGGCGACCTGCTGAATGCCGAGATCAGCGAGAAGCAGGCGCGCTCGATCAAATATCAGATGACGATCGCCAAGTTGCCGCTGGCGAAAGAGGTCGACGAGTTCAGCTTCGAGGAAACGCCGGTCAACGAGACGCTGGTACGCGATCTGGCCGCCGGAGAGTTCCTCGAACAGCAGCGCAATGTCGTCCTCATCGGCGGCACCGGGACTGGTAAATCGCACCTGGCCGTCAGCATCGCCCGGGCCTGCATCCGGCGCGGCAAGCGGGGGCGCTTCTTCAATGTCGTAGACCTGGTAAACAAGCTCGATGCCGAAGCCCGTGCCGATCGACAGGGGCGCACGGCAGACCTGCTCTGCCGCCTCGACTTCCTGATCCTCGATGAGCTCGGCTATCTCCCCTTCGCGCAGACCGGCGGCCAGCTACTGTTCCATCTCATCAGCCGCCTCTACGAACGCACCTCGATCATCGTGACGACCAATCTCGACTTCGGGGAATGGCCTTCGGTCTTTGGCGACGCGAAGATGACCACGGCGCTGCTCGACCGGCTGACCCATCACTGCGACATCGTCGAAACCGGCAACGAGAGCTGGCGCTTCAAGACCCGAGAATGACCGACGGCCACGCTGGCCCGATACGGCTGCGCTGTATGGGGGCTACACCGCATCGGGCCAGCTACCCGTGCGCTCCATGGGGGTCATTTTTGAACGCCGATAGGGGGTCAAGATTGCCTGCCGATTGACACCGATGGAAGTGCGGGCGGTCGAAATCACCACCAGCAATGTCGGCGACGCGCCCATGTTGCCGGAGTTACTCGAGCAAATCCCGCCAAACCAAGCCATCGGTAGCGTCACGGCTGACGGGGCCTACGACACTCGAAATTGCCACGACGCGATTGCCACCCGCTATGCCCACGCCGTCATCCCGCCGCGCAAGAACGCCAAACCATGGAAACCCACAAGCGCCGGAGCTGTCGCCCGCAACGAGGCAGTCAATGCATCGCGATACCTCGGCCGCGCCATCTGGCGAAAATGGAGCGGATACCACCGCCGAAGCCGCGTCGAGAGCAAGATGAACTGCATCAAGCTTCTCGGCCAATCCCTGATGTCGAGAGACTTCAACCGGCAGGTCGCCGAAATCCAGATCCGCGTCGCGGTGCTCAACCGCTACACCGCTCTCGGCATACCCGTCACGGTGCCCGTAGGATAGGTCTGTCCGGGGAAAGGGAAAGTCAGGTCGCAATCCGATTTGTGCAACAAAGCCGCGAAAGACCGCACTGGTGTGCATAGAATCGGTCTTTGGTGCTCCCCCTCACGGATCGAGGCGGTACAGAACGGGCCGCAACTTTGAGAAGTTCTACCTGCTTTTCCGGGGGCAGTTGAGCAATTTCAGAGGCTTTCTCTATATTGGTCATTCATTTTTTCTTTGGGCATGTGTCTTGACAGGTTCTCACCGTGTCAAAAGGAATATTGGTCCTTGTCGAACTTCGCCAAAATGCAATGAGCCATGAGAGACGGTTTTTTCCTGATCATCGGACGAGCATGCTCTGGTGAATCGTCCCACTACTTGCTGCGCTTGCCAAGAGCATCGCCTCGGTATTCAACTGTTGGGGTAATCAGTCGGCTATGGCCGGATCGTAGCGGGCATGACGGTGTCACCGGCGAGAGAGTTTGAGGACAAGGCATTTGAGAGAAAATGATTTCAGGGACTGGCTGAGCAGGCGTGGCCATGAGGAACGGACAATCGGCGCGCGCATTAGCAATATTCGAAGAATCGAGCAGTTCATCGGTGATCTCGACGAGGCCCTGGAGCGGTCTTCGGAAGACGGACTGCTTGCACAATTTGCCTACCGCACCGAAGACGAGCGTCAGCAGCGGAGCAATCCGTCACCAGTCCCGATCGATGGTGATCTTCGCACGGGTCTCGCTACTCTGCGGCAGGCAATCGGACTATATGATGCTTTCCGGAAGGACAAACATGCAGTGCCTGACATGAAGACCCATAAGGAATGGGTCGACAAGTTGACAAAGGAAGAAATTCTGAGCGTCATGGATGACTGCGATGCCGAAGGGGTCGAGGATTTCTTGCGCCGTGTCGGCTTTTCAAAACCCCAACAATGGACGACACGACCGAACAACGAGACCGCTCTGTATCCGTCCAAGGCAACCGTAGCCGCCGCGATTGCCAAGTTGCCCGACGGGCCATCACTAAACGCCAGCCAATATTTCAATGGGGCCGGAGAAGCAGAATCGCGCGCGAAGTTACGCGAACTCGGGTTTGAGATCGTCGACAAGAGAAACGAAAGTACAGCATCCAATTTTTCGCGTCGCGATGTCGAGATAGCAATGGTGGCATTCGACGAATACGAGAACACCGGGAAACACTCCCAAATATTCGACGCCTTTGGAGAGCCAAGCAGCTATTGGGTGCGTTCGACCTCACACACGGCAAAGCGCCCTTACCCAACAAAACCGATTGTTGGCTATTTATTGGATAAAACTGAATTTAACGGTGGATGGTCCCCGGGGGCTGCGGCCGCTCGGTTACACAACGCTGGCTATATCATAGTCGATTCCGAAGGTCGACCCAGCAACGCGCCAGAGCAGAGCCATCTGAAGAGCGGGGCTGATCGCATCCGAGCCTGCGCGAGCAATTACTTCATTGAACCGGCGCGCGATGCCGGAGAAGTAGAGGTCACGGTTCATGTCAGTGATCTGGCAAAGCTCATGGGCCTGACAAACGTTTTCCCGAACATCTGCCAGGCCCTGGGAGGATCCAAGTTTCTGGACATGATCGGAGCCACCAAACCCGACATCAGCGGTCCCAATCCAAGTAGCACAACGACATTCACCTATCGACTATCTCGAAGCGATGCATTGGCAGGATCCGTACCCGGAGTTTCAGACGATATGCCTCCAACCAATCTTATACTTTATGGCCCACCGGGCACGGGCAAGACCTTTGCCACCGCGGCCGAGGCATTGCGTATGTGCGGCGAACCCGTGCCCGACGACCGCGCCGAGTTGATGGCTTCCTATAATCGACTGCGCAACGAAAAGCGGGTCGAGTTCGTTACCTTCCATCAATCCTTATCCTACGAGGACTTTATCGAGGGGCGCCAGCCCGTCACGGATGGCGCTGACGGTGTGGGCACTGGGTTCCGTCTGGAGCCTGTGCCCGGTATTTTCCGACGTATCGCGGAGCGAGCAGAAAGCGGCTTTGCGGTTCAAACGGGCGACGATGCCTTTTCGCTTTCAGGGCGGCAGATCTTCAAAATGTCGATCGCGCGCGCCGACATCGCAGCCGAAGAATATCTGTTCGAAGAGGCCGTATCCGAAGGACACACCTTACTTGGATGGGAGGACATCGACTTCAGTGACGAGCGTTTCTCTGATGTTGATGAAATTCTGAAGGCTTGCCGCAAATATGGAAAGCGCGAAGGTGAAGTGACTGCGCAATCAGGTCAGGTGGCACTCTTGAATGCCTTTCGCAATCAGATGCAGATTGGAGATGTCGTTGTCGTGAGTAAAGGCAACGGGTATTTTCGGGCCATAGGCGAGGTTACAGGCAGCTACGAGTATCTACAGCGCGACAGCCGCATCTATTGTCACCGACGTGCCGTTAGATGGCTCTGGGTGGATCGCGGTGGTGTCCCGGTGAGCGAGATCTACGACAGCAATTTTACCATGCGATCAATCTACAGGCTTGATCCCACGCGCATCGACCAGGCTTCGATTGAGCGCTTGGTAAACCGTGACAGCGATCACGGGCAGAGCGAAACCCAACCCTTTGTGCTGATCATCGACGAGATCAACCGGGCCAATATCTCCAAAGTTTTCGGCGAATTGATTACGCTCATCGAACCCGACAAACGATTAGGAATGTCCAACGCGCTGACGGCGCGCCTGCCCTATTCCGGCGAGGAATTCGGGGTGCCGGCCAATCTGCATATCTTGGGTACTATGAACACAGCCGACCGCTCGATCGCGCTCCTCGACACAGCTCTACGTCGACGATTCGAATTCCGAGAAATGCTGCCCCAACCGGAGGCGCTGAGAGATGCGGCCCGGGAAAGCGGCCTCGACCTGCCGCGGATCCTGACCGCGCTCAACGAACGGATCGAGTATCTCTACGACCGCGAGCACCAGATCGGGCATGCTTATTTCATTAACTGCGCCAACCGGGACCAAGTCGACGACGTGATGCGCCACAAGGTCATCCCGCTACTTGCCGAATATTTTTTCGAGGACTGGGGTAAGGTGGCCGCCGTTCTCGGAGATGCTTCTCCGGACGAGCGGACGTTGCGAGGAGGCTTCATGATCCGGGACGTTCTGAACGTTCCGCGGGGGATGGAGGATAGCTACGGCGCTCCTCGATATCGTTGGTCACTGCGCGAGGACGCATTTGACTACGCCGGGCTCGGCGGCGAATGATACAGCGAAGCCTTCGAGAGTGGGAAACGATTGCATATGGCGAAGATGCGGCGAGCATACCTGAAGCTCACGCCGCGCGGCTCATCGAGGTCGCCGGCCGTTCTCCCTTCGCCGGACGCGGTGGAGAGGGCGTGCTGGAGTATCGCCGAAAGCATCTTCGCGCGCGCGGTGTTGTCGGCGTAATCGCGTCTCCCGGTTGCCAGCTTGAGATTCTACCCAAGATCGAGGCTATCGGCGAAGCTAATGCGACTGACGAAGCCCTCCGTCGCCGTCTCGTCCACATGCTCGCGGTTGCACGGGACATCCGCATCGATGCCCGGAACTCCGCCAACCTTGGCTGGCAGCGGGACACACTTCTCGAGATCCTGATCCGCCTGTTCTGCCGCAAGATGATCGAGGCCGTACGACAGGGGATTCCGCGGCGCTACATCGCGCATGAAGACGACCTTCCGGCCTTGCGCGGTCGGCTCGACGTGACGCGGCAATTCTCCACGCTGGCAGCGCAACCCCAGACGCTCGCCTGCCGATATGACGAGCTCTCTCCCAACATCGCCCTCAATCAGATAATGAAGGCCACCATCTCCCGGATCGCCTGTCTGGCGACGGCCGCCGACAATCAACGCAGCCTGCGGGAGTTGTCTTTCGCCTATTCCGACATCGCCGCCGTACCGCCCGCCGCTCTCCGGTGGGATTTGATCATCCTTGACCGCACCAATCAGCGTTGGCACGAGCTCCTTTCACTCGCCCGGCTACTCCTCGGAGAACGATACCAGACGACGAGTGTCGGCTCTACCGACGGGCAAGCCTTGCTATTCGAGATGAGCACACTCTTCGAGGCATATGTCGCGCGGCTACTGCAGCGCGCCCTGGCAGGTACGGCATTTCGGGTGACCACCCAAGGCGGCCACCGGGACTGTCTGTACGAGGATGGAACCGGTCGCTTCCGAACGCGCCCAGACATCCTGATCCGGGACGCAAACGGGATTGCGATGGTCGTGGACACGAAATGGAAGCGCATAACGCCCAGGATCGACGACCCGAAACAGGGGGTGAGCCAAGCTGACGTGTATCAACTCATGGCCTATTCCCGGATCTACGAATGCGACAGGGTCATGCTGCTTTACCCCCACCATCACGAGTTGTCAGCGGACCCACTCTGCAGGTCATATGACATCGTGTCGCCTAACGGAGCGGACCGTCTCATCGTCTCGACTGTCGACGTTTCGGCCAGCCACTCATCCGTTGCCGGCGCTTTGGCATCGCTCGTGTCGAGGTCGCTGTCACCAAGGAATGCTGCGGTCATTTGATACCGCAAGTTAGCTTGCCCAGCCCGTCGAGCCGCGACGTGACGCGGACGTCGGGTCTGTTCAATATCGGGCATGTAAGGATTGACTTTTGGTGCTTGAATTGATGCCCGCAGTACGCCAAGCTTCCGGGCACATCTTGGAGTCCGTCTGAAACCGGTGCACGGTAGTGTCGGAAAATCCTTTGAAATCAAGAGGACTTGGCTGCGCGGAGAGCCCCCTACCGCCGGAGCCAAAATCACCTAACTGGTTGATTTCATTGGTTGAGCCCCGACAAGAGTCGGAGCCACGCGTGCACGTGCACAAATTGGTGCACAAACGCGTGCACGAACCGGTACACGGATCCCGACTCCAAGATGCCCTGGAACCCGTTTTCGGAGGCAGCCCCATGGCCGGAGTCGCACATACCCCCTACCTCGAAAAACGCCCCTCCGGGTATTTCTTCCGACGGCGTCTGCCGACGGCATGGCTCGAGATATCGAACCCTGGTCAAAGTTCTGCCCTCTGTCTTTCCCTGCGAACCGAAGTCCTCTCCGAAGCGAAGATCCTCGTCGCGCGCCTGACGGCGCTCACCGACGCAGCCTTCGCGCTGACGACGGAGAGACCTGTGGATCATCTGAAGCCCGAGCACGTTGCATTGCTGACCGAAATGGCGCGTTTCCAGATCGCCGCACACGAATCTCTGCGGGCCTGCGCCGGGCGCTCGCGCTCGGCGATCGACCCCCCGTCGTGGAACCTTTTCACGAAATGGCGCAGCGCTTGGGCGTGACGCTTGACGAAAACTGGACCTGCTTCACTTTTGTTCCGGTTTTCTGCGAGCAATGCTCGCCATAGAGGAGACCGGACATGGTCCCCAAACACAGTGACGATTTCAAACGCGAAGCGGTTCGGATCGCGACAAGCAACGGGCTGACGCGTCGGATCTGGGGGTCGGCCTTTCGACCTTGTGTAAATGGATAGGTCAGTTCTCGGACGATCCTTCTCCCGCGCCCCGGGATTCTGAGCTTCGGCGCGAGAACGAACGCCAACGCAAAGAAAACCGCATTCTTCGGGAGGAGAGGGAGGTGTCGAAAAACCGTTCCGGGCCGCAGCCCGCCTGTGCGCGGTAGCAACACAGGCCTGATGCTTCCAATAGAGGCTGACAGGGGGCAGGCGGGTGAAGGGACTGAGGGAGATCGTTTTGATCCATGATCTGAAGAAACAGGGTCTCAGCATTTCCGCGATCGCGCGGAAAGTTGGCTGTGTCTGCAAGACCGTGTGCAGGCATTTGGAACGCGGCCTCGAAGCGCCGGTCTATGGCGCACGGACACCACGGGACCGCATCATCGAACCTTGTGAGCGTTACCTGCAGGAGCGTGTTCAGGCTTTCCCGGATCTGAGCGGCGCACGGCAGCTGCGCAAAGTCCGCCCGGCCAAACAAACTCAATTTGAGCGGCGGTTTGAAACCCTGCCGGGCAAACAGACCCAGGTCGATTTTGCCGAATTCACCGTGGAGTTCAGTGATGATCCCGGTGTTGTCCGCAAGGTCTGGCTGATCTCGATGGTGCTCGGACAGCCGGACGACATGCGGCGCCCAATGAACCTCGCATTCTCCCTGACATACCTCAGTTCACGGATGCGGGCGAATCAGCGCAATCAAGGCCAATTTGGTCAGGAATCTGATATGAAATCAGTCACATCTGACAGATGAATGAAAAATGGCGGACCCGGAGCGATTCGAACGCCCGACCCCCAGATTCGTAGTCTGGTGCTCTATCCAGCTGAGCTACGGGTCCGTCTTGAGGCGATCATCTACCTATCTGTTTCGGGGGGTGCAAGGGCTTTCCATCAAAAAAATGTCGCAATCGTAAAAAACTTTGAGATGCTTGAAACCCGAGTTGGTCGAGCATGCCGACAAGGCCTGTGTCAGTTGCATCCAGAACGTGAAACCTCCCCTCCTTCGGGACGGCATCCAGATTCTGAACCCCGGGAAACCGGGGCCGGCCTATTCGTGAAGGATATCCATTATCGCACCTGAACCTCATCATCGGGTTGAACAATGCCGAGATTCGGCAAGGAAGAGACCAGGAAAAAGCTTCGGCAAGCCATTGTCGCCGAAGCGGGCGTAGAGGATATCTCCTCGGCAAATGTGGCAAGCATCGTCAGGCGGGCCAAGGCTTCGGACGGAACGGTCCATGTCCATCTCGCACATATGGAAGACAGGTCTTCGGCGCGCAAATTCGCCACAGCAGCGGCATCGATCAGACCGCCGATGCCGTGGCAGCGATTGTCCTGCGGGTCATGGCCACTGAACGGCCCCCTGCCCGCATCCGCACCTCCGACTGATCCGAAGCCTTTGTCCCAGAACAGCCCTTTGGATGAACCTGGGCTGGAAGCCTCGCCGTCCAAAGCGCATTGACGCAAGGTCGGTCGACGCCCCCGACATGCCATGCGATATCGCGTCGATCACCTTTCTCAGAGCGGTTCACCGCCTTCTCCCACGGCGCGCGGCAGATGAATCATGAATTCACTGCCCTGCTCATCGCTGCGGACCAGATCGACCCGCCCGCCATGGCCGCGGATCAGATCGGCGGCGATCGTCAGGCCAAGACCGGTCCCGCCCTTGCGCGCGCTGCCCGAGAAGGGCTTGAACAGGAACTCGCGCGCCTTGTCGGGCAAGCCTGGCCCGGTATCTCCGACGCGTATCCACCATTCCTCATCCGTTTCGCCCGCGCCGATCTCGACCGTGCCGTTCTCTCCCGTACCCTCGATCGCCTGCCGTGCGTTTCGGGCCAGATTCGACAGGACGCGATAAAGTTGATCGCGATCCGCGCGGATCATCAGGCTTGGCGGAATATCGGACAGGAATTCGACCTGCCCCGCCGCATCGGCGGCCAGCGTCTCGGCCTCGACCAGTTCGGCAACCAGTTGCGCCAGATTGAACCGGGACAGCGTCGGGGCGGGTTCTTCGGCCTTGCCGAAGGCCAGAGTGGTTTCACATAGCGTCACGGCGCGGGTGATCGAATTCAGCAGCTTGGGCGCGGCACGCGTCACCTTGGGGTCGGCGCTTTCCTCCAGCCGGTCGGCAAAGATCTGCGCGGTGGTCAGGATATTGCGCAGGTCATGGCTGATCTTGGCAACGGCTTCGCCCAGCTGCGCCATCCGCTCTTTCTGCTTCAGCGAGGAAGTCACCGTCTTCTGCATGGCCTCAAGCGCAGTTTCGGCGTCGTTCAACTCGGCCAGGCGCGCATTGGGACGGATGATGTGACGCGGATCCTCGGGAGCCTCGGCATAGGCTTTCATATGTGCGATCACGCGCCGGATCGGCACCAGGATCAGACGCTGCGCCGCCAGGTTCAGCAGGACCCCGGTCAGAATCGAAAACGCCGCCGAGACCAGCAACAGCCGGAACCCGTAATCAAGCATGGCCGTGCGCAATGGCGCGGTCGGCATGGTGATCTCGATCAGTTGCCCGGCCTGATTGACCGGCGAGCCAATCACCCGCACGACCTCGTTCTCGCGGTTGAGCAAGGTGCCAAGCGCATCATCAACCGTTTGCGGCACATCCTCATCGCGCAGATCATAGGTCGCCGTGACCGGGCCGGGAATCGTCGAGGACAGGACCAGTTGCCGGACATCATCGCGACGCAGCACGACGTTGAAGACACCGGCATTCTGCAACAGCTCGGATTCCAGATCGCTGGCCAGCGATTCGTCAGTCGCCAGCAAGGCAAGGCTGGCGATCTGCGCGCGCTCCAGGCGCGATTCCAGATAGTCCAGCCGAAAGCCGGCCAGTGCAGGGAGTAAAATGAGCAATTCGGCCATCACGACGAAAATGATCGTCAACGCAGCGAATCGGCCGGAAATAGTATTCAGTCGCATCTTGTCCGGATCATGGTCTTGGCATTGCCGGTCAAGGCGGCAACAACAGTTCAAACGAAAGTGATCGCGCCGGGGTTCCGTGCCTGCCATCAAAACTTACCGATATAAAGGCAGGTCTTGATGGTTGACGCCACCCCCAGTCTGCACTATCCAGCGGACTTCGAACAACCGGCGCCTTACGCGCAGGGCTGTGACATGTTGTCTTGCCCCTGCCTGACGCCACCCGCAAGACCCGACCCGGAGAATCGACCATGAAGCGCACTTTTCAACCTTCGAACCTCGTTCGTGCGCGCCGCCACGGTTTTCGCGCTCGCATGGCCACCAAAGGCGGCCGTCGCGTGCTGAATGCCCGCCGCGCCAAAGGCCGCAAGAACCTTTCGGCCTGATCCTGTCCGGCAGGTCACCCTGCCGAACAAGGCTCTGGACATGCCGCCCCTGCCTCTTCCCGATGCTGCCTGTCAGTCATGGGGCAGAGACACGGCGGCATTTCGCATGACCATGACCCGAAAGCCCATGCCCCCCGTGCTGACCAAGCGCGCCGATTTTCTGGCGGCGGCGCGGGCACGGCGTCAGGGCATGCCCGGCTTTCTGCTGCAGGCGCGCGAGCGCGGCGATGATGCGCCGGCGCGAATCGGCTATACCTGCTCAAAGAAGATCGGCAATGCGGTTGCTCGCAACCGTGCGAAACGCCGGCTGCGCGAGGTGGCGCGGCTGAGCATGGCCCCGCATCTGCGCCCTGGATGGGACTATGTCCTGATCGGTCGCCCCGGGGCGACGGCTCAACGTGATTTTGAACAGTTATGCGACGATGCGCTGCGCGCATTGCGCAAAGTGCACAGATGACACCGCTGGCGGCCCTGCTGTCCTTGCCGGTGCGGGCCTATCGCCTGATTGCATCGCCATGGGTGGGACATGGATGCCGGTTTCAGCCGACCTGTTCGGCCTATGCACTTGAAGCGCTGCAGGAACATGGTGGAATCAAGGGCGGCTGGCTGACCCTGCGGCGAATCGCCCGGTGCCACCCCTGGGGCGGACAGGGGTTTGACCCGGTCCCCGGCAGCCAATCCACGGAGGATGGCGCAAAGACAACCGAAAGGCGCGACGATGCTGGATAAATCTGACGAAACCGACATCCACCCGCTGTTTGCCGGCGCCCCCTCTTCGACCGAATTTCGCAAGTTGCGCAAGCGCTTGGTCCGTGAAACCCGTGCCGCCATCGAGGATTACGGCATGGTCCGCCCCGGCGATCGCTGGCTGGTCTGCCTGTCGGGTGGCAAGGACAGCTATACTCTGCTGGCAGTCCTGCACGAGCTGAAATGGCGCGGCTTGCTGCCCGTCGATCTGCTGGCCTGCAATCTGGATCAGGGTCAGCCGGGTTTTCCCGCCACCGTTCTGCCGAAATTCCTGACCGAGCGTCAGGTCGAGCACCGGATCGAATATCAGGACACCTATTCCATCGTCACCGACAAGGTTCCCGAAGGGCGCACCTACTGCGCGCTGTGTTCGCGCCTGCGGCGGGGAAATCTGTACCGTATCGCCCGCGAGGAAGGCTGCTCGGCCGTGGTGCTGGGCCATCACCGCGACGACATTCTGGAAACTTTTTTCATGAATCTGTTTCATGGCGGCAGGCTGGCAACCATGCCGCCGAAACTGCTGAACGAACAGGGTGATCTGACCGTGTTGCGCCCTCTGGCCTATGTGGCCGAGGAAGATTGCGACCGTTTCGCCCGCGCCATGAATTACCCGATCATTCCCTGCGACCTCTGCGGCAGTCAGGAAGGCCTGCAGCGCGTGCAGGTGAAGCGCATCCTGGATGAATGGGAAAAACGCAGCCCCGGTCGCCGACAGGTCATGTTCCGCGCGCTGATGAATATCCGGCCCTCGCATATGCTGGACCCCAAGCTTTTCGATTTCGCCAATCTGTTCCCCTCGGACGGGGGTGAAGCAAAAGACCAGCCGCCAATCCCGGAACTTTAACGGAACAACAAGCATTCTCGCCTATAAACCCTTTCCGATTGTTGCGGAAAGGGATCGTGATGTGGACAGGATTCAGTCGCTGCGGACATGCGCTGATCAAGGGGATGCTGAAGCGCCTGCCGCAATCGCAGCCCCGGGCAAAGCACGATCTGCTGATGCTGCGCCTGGAAAACTGCGACAGCCTGCAGCGCCATCTTGGCGGCGCCGGTTTCGGGCATTTGCTGGTCAATCTGTCCATGCGCCTCAGCCGGGCGATCAGAAGTGAAGACCCTGTCCGAATCGCCGCCCCCGGGCTGTTTTCCGTGATCCTGAAAGACCGGTCCGAGGCCGAGGCCATGCGAATCGCGCAACGGCTTCACAAGGACGCGCAGCGTCCCGCGACGATTTCCGGCCAGACGATCACGCCTGTTTTCAGCGGCGTCATGATCCACCCCTCGGCCTCCAGCGACGCGACACTGGCCGAACTGTCGCGAAATGCCCTCTTCCGCCTTGATTCACTGGCCCCCAACCAGATGGGAGCAATCACGCTGTTTGACCATGATCCCGACCTGTATGGGCCCGAGCTGCCCGCCAGTGTCAGCGAGGCGATTTCCCAGAACCAGATTGTTCCCTATTTCCAGCCCCAGATCAGTTGCCACACGGGGTTGGTCACCGGATTCGAGGCACTGGCGCGCTGGCATCACCCGTCGCGAGGAACGCTGGCACCTGCGGCCTTCATGCCCGGCATGACCCCGCAGGATCACGACCAGTTGACCAGAACGATGCTGCGCCAATCCATCGCCGCGTTGAAACAATGGGATCGGGCCGGCTGGCAGGTGCCGACCGTATCGGTGAATATCTCGAACTGCGAACTGTCCGATCTGCATTTCGCCCAAAACCTTCTGTGGGAGCTTGACCGGCAGGATATCCGCCCCGATCGCCTGGTGCTGGAGGTGCTGGAAAGCGTGGCTCCGGTCACAAGCACGGACACGGCGCGCGAAAACCTTGCCTGCCTGTCCCGCGCCGGATGTCGTCTGGATCTGGACGATTTCGGGACCGGCTATGCCAGTCTCGATGCCATTCGTCAGTTCGGCGTCAATCGCATCAAGATTGATCGCAGTTTCGTGTTCGGATGCGATGTCGATGCCGCGCAGCAGCGCATGATCCTGGCCATTCTGGCACTGGCCGAACGGCTCGAGATTTCCACCCTGGCCGAAGGGGTCGAGAACCCCGAGGAACAGGCCTTTCTGGCCCGGATCGGCTGTAACGAGGTTCAGGGCTATGCAATTGCGCGCCCGATGCCATTGGCCGAGACATTCGATTTCCTTGGCAAGCAATCGACGCGGGTCGACCGGCGGCCCCCGATCCTCAAGCGCAATTTCGGATAGAAAAGTGAAATTCTGACGGTTTCCATGGTCAATTTATCCTTTGATCCGGGGCAAGCCGGGCAAATGCGCTTGACCTTTAGGCCCCCCTTCTGTTGAACCGGCGCGACTGACGCGATGACAGTGGTGACCGAATGGAAGACAATAACCGCAATCTGATCCTGGCGACCGTACTGTCGTTTGTGGTGATCCTGATCTGGTACACCGTCTTCGCACCGGATCCGCCGGTCGAACCGACGGACCAGACTCCGGTCGCGGCACAAACGACCGCCGATGGTGCCCAGGCCCCCGCCGCGCCTGCCGGCACGACCACGGCCGACCTCGGCGAGATTGCCGCGCCCGCCGGAACCACGATCGGCCGCATCCAGATTTCTTCCCCGTCGCTGGAAGGCTCTATCTCTCTGGCCGGTGGACGGATCGACGATCTGCTGCTGAAGAAATATCACGAGACGCTGGATGACGCCTCGCCCGATGTGCGCCTGCTGTCGCCCTCTTCGGCCACCGCGGACCCCTCGATCGACACCACAGGTTCGAAACCCTATTATGCCGTATATGGCTGGACGCCCGGTGCCGGCACCGATCCGGCACTGGTTCCCGGGCCCTCGACCATCTGGCAAATCGAATCCGGCGAGACGCTGGCCCCCGGCCAGCCGGTCACGCTGGTCTGGGACAATGGCGCCGGACAGGTCTTTCGCCGGACCTTCGAACTGGATGACAATTATCTGTTCACGGTCTCGCAATCGGTGCAGAACAATGGCGACAGCGCCTTCAGCGCCGCCCCCTATGGGATCATCGCCCGTCACGGTCGCCCGGACACGCAGAATTTCTTCGTGCTGCACGAAGGCGCCGTCGGCATGCATGATGGCGAGCTGCTTGAGCTCAAATACAAGAAGATCGTCGATCTTGACCCGGTCGCCCGTGAAGGTCGCGCCGATGTGGTCGAGGTCAACGAGAACGGCTGGATCGGCTTCACCGACAAATACTGGATGACCACCCTCGCCCCAGCGCCGGGCCAGGCATTCACCTCCGTCGTCAAATACGCCGATGGGGCCGATATCTATCAGACCGAAGCCCGCTACCCGATGCAGACAGTGCAGCCCGGTGGCGAGGTCACGACCAGCGGCTATCTGTTCGCAGGTGCCAAGGTCTGGGAGGTCATCAAGGGCTATGAGGACACCCCCGGCATCGACCGTTTCGTCGATTCCATCGACTGGGGCTGGTTCTACTTCCTGACCAAGCCGATCTTCCAGTTGCTGCATTGGCTGCATGGATTCATCGGCAACATGGGTTGGTCGATCATCGCGCTGACCTTCATCCTCAAGCTTCTGGTCTTCCCGCTGGCGCGCAAATCCTACATCTCGATGGCGAAGATGAAGGAACTGCAACCGCAGATGGAGGCCATCAAGGAGCGCACCGGCGACGACCGGATGAAGTATCAGAAAGAAGTGATGGAGCTTTACAAGACCCAGAAGGTCAACCCCGCCGCGGGCTGCCTGCCGGTTCTTCTGCAGATCCCGATCTTCTTCTCGCTCTACAAGGTGATCTTCGTCACCATCGAGTTGCGCCACGCCCCATGGGTCGGCTGGATCCGCGACCTTTCCGCGCCCGATCCCTCCAGCCTGATGAACCTGTTCGGCCTGCTGCCCTTTGCGCCGCCTGCACAGGGAACCATGTTGCATTCGCTGTCACTTCCCGCGCTGGCTATCGCGCTGGGGATCAGCATGTGGCTGCAGCAGCGTCTGAACCCGACCCCCAGTGATCCGGCTCAGAAGATGATCTTTGCATGGATGCCGTGGATCTTCATGTTCATGCTGGGCGGCTTTGCCTCGGGTCTGGTGCTCTACTGGATCACCAACAACACGATCACGATCATCCAGCAGTATACGATCATGTCGATGCACGGCCATCGCCCCGACCTGTTCGGCAACATCCTGGCCTCGATCCCCGGCAAAAAACCCAGGTCCGCGACCCGGGACAAGGGCAAGTGACCGTACGGCTGACCCATATTCACCGCCATCCGATCAAGTCGATCGGGGTCGAGGCGCTGGAGCGGGTCAGCCTGCAAGCCGCGCGCCGGTTGCCCGGCGACCGCGAATGGGCCGTCGTGACCGAGTCCGGCGAACGCAATGCCAGCGCCAGCCAGACCGATGGACAGCCCGACAGATGGCTGCCGAAATCCTGCTTTCTGCGCGGCGTGTCCTCCGCCCCCCTGCAGGCGATCAGCGGCGGCTGGCAGGGCAACAATCTCGCCCTCAGCCACCCCGAACGCCCCGATCTTTGCTTCGATCCCGAACATGAAGGCGAACGCCTGATCGAATGGGTCCGACCGCTCTGGCCGGAACGCGCCCCTGCCCCGGCCCGGCTGGTGAAGGGAGCGGCGATCTGGACCGATTCGAAATGGCCGTGGCTGTCGATCCTGTCGCTGGACAGCCTGGCCGAGCTTGAACGCAAGACCGGCCAATCGCTTGGCACGCATCGCTGGCGCGGGAACCTGTGGGTTCAGGGCTGGCAGCCCTTTCAAGAGCGCGAACTGATCGGCCATGTGATCCGGATCGGGGATGTCGAACTGCGCATCACCGACCATATCGGGCGCTGCGGCGCGACAAACGTTGATACGGAAAGCGGAAAGCCCGATATAGACATGGTTGAAACATTGGATCGCCTGTATGGCCATACCGATTTCGGCATTTTCGCCGAAGTCGTCACAGGCGGAGATATCGCCATCGGAGACGAGGTCGCCCCATGAAGGTTTCTTTCCCGACCGCCCCGGCGCCGGATCCTCAGGTCGCCGAACAGGCGCGCCAGTTGTTCGCAGGCCCGGTCGATTTCCTGAAAGGCGTCGTGGCCATGGATGGCCTGCCGCCCGATGACCGTCCCGAGGTTTGCTTCGCGGGGCGAAGCAATGTCGGCAAATCCAGCCTGATCAATGCCCTGACTGGCCGCAAGGGCATCGCCCGCGCCTCGAACACGCCGGGCCGCACGCAGGAGATCAACTATTTCACCCTGGGTGAGAAATCCTATCTGGTCGATCTGCCCGGATATGGCTTTGCCAAGGCCCCGGTGGCCGTCGTCGCCAAATGGCAGGCATTGCTGAAAAGCTATCTGGCCGGACGGGTGACGCTGCGGCGCGCCTTTTGCCTGATCGATGCCCGACATGGCGTGAAGCCCGTCGATCACGAGATCATGCAGCTTCTGGACCGATCCGCTGTCCCGTTCCAGGTCGTATTGACCAAGGCCGACAAGCTTGGCCCCAATGCGATCAAGCCGGTTCTGGCACAGGTCGAAACCGAACTGCAGAAACACCCTGCAGCATTCCCCGAACTGATCGTGACGTCCTCGGAAAAGGGAGAGGGCATCCCTACCCTTCGCGCGATCATAGCCGGACTGGACTGAGCCCGGCGCGGAGCCCGACCTCCGCATCTTCCCAGAGGGGCCCCCAAAGATGAGAACGCAAAACATGAACCGGGATTGGATCGCCACCGCTCGCACCCTGTCAGAGGCCCTGCCCTATCTTCAGCGATACTCGAACGCTGTGGTGGTGGTGAAATTCGGTGGCAACGCCATGGGTGATGACGAGGCCATGGCCGAATTCGCCCGCGATATCGTGCTGATGAAACAGGTGGGCATGAACCCCATCGTCTGTCACGGCGGCGGCCCGATGATCAATGACCTGCTGGGCAGGCTGGGGATCGAAAGCCAGTTCGTGCGCGGCAAGCGTGTCACCACCAAGGAGATCGTGGAAGTGGTCGAAATGGTGCTGTCCGGTCTGGTCAACAAGCGGATCGTCCAGGCCATCAATGATGCGGGTGGGCGGGCTGTCGGCATCAGCGGCAAGGACGACGACATGATGGTCTGCGAAGCCGACGACCCGGAACTGGGTTTCGTGGGGCGTCCGGTCGAGATGAATGTCCAGATCATCCGCGATCTCTATGGCGCGGGGATGATCCCGGTCATTGCCCCCGTGGCGACAGGCATGGCCGACAACGAGACCTTCAACGTGAACGGCGACACCGCTGCCGGTGCGATTGCGGGCGCGCTCAAGGCTGATCGGCTGCTGCTGCTGACCGATGTTGCCGGCGTCAAGGATGCCTCGGGCAAGGTTGTCACCCAGCTGCACCCCGACCAGGTTCGCGAGATGATTGCAGATGGGCAGATTGCAGGGGGCATGATTCCCAAGACCGAAACCGCGCTCAAGGCGCTGGATGACGGCGTTCGTGCGGTGGTGATCCTGGACGGACGTGTGCCAAATGCCTGCCTGCTGGAACTGTTCACGGAACATGGCGCGGGCAGCCTGATCCGCTCGACCGAACCGCGCGTTCCGCCGCGGGCCGGGGATGAACTCTGACAGTCCCCCGGCGCTGACGCCACCCAGGGGGCTGCGCATCGCCGGCCAGGCGCCTCTTGCCACGGGTTCTGTCCTGTTGCTGTCACCGGACGAGCCCGATTTCTGGCATGTTTTCCGGGCGTCGGATGAATTCAGAGATGGTCGCCCCGACCCGATGGACCGCTGGTCGCGTCGCGTCATTGACGCCTGGGCCATATCTCTGGCGGCAAAGACGGCCTATCCTTCGGACGGGCCACCCTATCCACCCTTCATGAAATGGGCGCGTGCCAGCGGCAGTTGCTGGACCTCACGCGTCGGCATGCTGGTGCATCGCGACATGGGGCTGTTCATCAGCTTCCGCGGCGCGGTCATTCTCGACAGCCCCTGTCCGGCCCCCGTTCCTCAGGCTTCTCCCTGCGATACCTGCCCTGCCCCCTGCCTGCAGGCCTGTCCGGCCAAGGCATTCCGCGCGGGCTATGACCCCGATGCCTGCCACCGCTTTCTGGATCAGAAGGCCGGAGCGGACTGCATGAATTCGGGTTGTCGTGTCAGACGTGCTTGCCCGACTGGCAATGGCTGTGGCAGGCTGCTTGAACAATCGGCATGGCATATGAGGCAGTTCCACAAATGACCCCAGTTGGACATAAGAGATTGATCCTGACACGCCACGCCAAATCGGCATGGGACGACCCGACACTGGCGGATCATGACCGCCCGCTGAACGACCGTGGCAGGCGTTCGGCACTGGCCCTGGGCGACTGGATGGCCAGTCGCGGTTACGAACCGGAAGAGATCCTTTGCTCGACCGCAAAACGCACACAGGACACATGGGCGATGATCGCGGGGGCACCGCTGGAGGTTCGCCCGCTGCTGCGGCTGGAACCGGGCCTGTATCACGCCGGCCCCGACAAGATGCTGGCCCTGCTGCGCACCGCCAACCATCCGACGGTGATGATGATCGGCCATAATCCCGGCATATCCGAATTTGCCGCGCTGCTGCCCGCACGCCCACCTCTGGATCCCGATTTCCGCCGGTATCCGACCGCAGCCACGCTGGTTGTCGATTTCGATGTCGAGAACTGGGCCGATATCCAGCCCGGACAGGGAAGCGTCATGGATTTCGTCAGGCTGGACGGGCGTCGCTGATCGCGCAACCGGCCACGGCTCGGAAGGGGGGGGCGCGCGATTGCGCCCGCCCGATGCCTAGCGGAACGGCGGGGTATACATCAGCCCGCCCTGCGTCCATTGCGCATTCAGGCCGCGCGCAAGGCCGATCGGCGTCTGTTCACCGATATTGGCAGCGAAAATCTCGCCATAATTGCCCCGAGCCTGAATGGCGCGTTTGGCCCATTCATTGTCCAGCCCCAGCTTCTCGCCCAGATCACCATTCACGCCCAGAAGACGCTGAACCTCGGGGTTGGTCGAAGCCTTGATCAGTTCGTCGATATTCTTCGAGGTGACGCCATATTCCTCGGCGGCGATCAGGGCATAAAGCGTCCAGCGCACGACATCGGCCCAATGTGAATCTTGCTGACGAACGACCGGTCCCAGCGGCTCCTTGGAAATGATTTCAGGCAGAACGATATGGTTTTCGGGATCGGCAAAGGCCGCACGGGTTGCCGCAAGCCCCGAGGCATCGGTCGTATAGGCATCACATTTGCCCGAGGTATAGCTTTGCTCTCCTTCGGCATCGCTGGCGACATCCACCTGTTTCAGGGTCATGCCGTTGACGCGGAAGTAATCTTCCAGATTCTGCGCACTGGTCGATCCGCGCTGCACGCAGATCGCGACGCTGTCCAGTTCCTTGACCGAGGTCACCCCCAGTTCCTTGCGGACCATGAATCCCTGACCGTCGTAGTAATTCACCCCGGCAAATTCGAACTTCTGGTCAACATCGCGCGAGAAGGTCCAGGTCGAATTGCGCGCCAGCAGGTCGACCTCGCCTTTGGCCAGCATTTCAAAGCGGTTCTCGAGGTCTGCCGGCACAAAGCGCACCTTCGAGGGATCCTTCAGCACCGCCGCAGCCACGGCCTTGCAAAAGGCGACATCGAAACCGGTCCAATTGCCATTCGCATCCGGCGAGGCAAACCCGGCCAGACCTGGATTCACACCGCAGATCAATTCGTCCCGCGCGATGATATCGTCCAGAACATCGGCAGATGCCGTTCCTGCCGCGACACCGCTGGCAGCCACGACACCAAGAATTGCCCGTTTAATCATCGTTGCCCCTTTTACGGGTTTACAGGCACCGCGTGCCGTATTTACCTCAATGCGAAAAAGCCCATCAAAAGCCGAAGTTCTTCGCGAAACGCCAAGCTCAAGATCAGGCAGTATTTTGCCGATACACCCCATCAGGTCAAGCGATCCTTCGCCTAAAGGCAATTTTCAACCTGTGCGAGACAAGTTCCAGAACCTAGCTGCCGTGTGGATTGCGGCCTTCCTGCTCTCGGCATTCTGACGCACCTCATCATCCTCACCCCATTGGCTGGCCTGATATGTTTCGTCGATACGCGACAGACGATGCGCGTCCTCGGCATCCAGACGCCCCCGTGCCACGGCCAGTCCGATGATCAAGGATCCGGGCAGGGTAATCAGATCATGCAGCGCGGTCAGGCCGAATACATCCATCGCGTGAATCTCCTGACGCAAAACCGCAAGAGAATCAGGGGATTGCAACACCGGCATGACGCCCTGAGTGACGACCAGCGGGGCGCGCAACTCGGTCGCGGCCCAGTCGATCAACGGATCCCATGCCTCGGCCTGCAGGCGGACCAGTTCCTGGGGTTGATCGGCACGGTAGCAAAGCAGATCGGTTCCGCCATAATCGGCAAGCATATCGGCCACGCCTTCGAATTGCGGAGCAACCTTCTCGATGGCCGAATTCGCCGCCCGCGTCAGCGGCATGGAGCCGGGATCGATAACGTCGTCCTGCGCGTCCCATTCCTCGGCCAGGGCCGCCGCCAGTTCATGCGTCGGCAGGACAAGAGACTTCTTGCCCGGCGTGCGCAGGATGCGTTCATCCAGCAGAATCTCCCAGCCATTCTCTGCTTCGCGGGTCGAGACCTCTTTCCAGAACCGACGCGCTTTCCACTCGCTCATGCCATCCACTCTTCAATCAAATTGTTCAGGGCCGGAAAGTCACGCGACACCCTCTCCGCGCCCGCCTGCAACAATGCGGCATCGGCGTGATAGCCCCAGGCAACCCCCAGCCCCTTTACCTTGGCGGCCCGGGCCATTTCCATGTCATAGGTCGTATCGCCAACCATGACCGCCTGTTCGGTCGCCACGCCAGCTTCGTCAAGCGCTGCCAAAAGCATTTCCGGGTTGGGCTTGGAGGGATGGTCGTCCGCCGTCTGCAAGGAAACGAACATCCCCGACAATCCATGCGCCTCGATCAGCGCCATGAGACCCCGACGCGATTTACCGGTCGCAACGGCCAGCAACAGGTCGTCGCGCGCCGCCAGGGTCTCGAGACAAGCCTTTGCACCGGCATACAGTGGGGCATCCTGCGCCATGCGCGCCTGGAAATAGGCGGCCTTGTAGCACGCCAGAATCCGCGCCTGCGTCGGCGCGTCGGCCTCGGGGGCGATCTGCGCGATCGCCGCGGGCAAGGACAGGCCGACAGTTCCCAGAATTCGCGGCCGCGACACCGGCTCCAGTCCCGCGAACTCCAACGCCCTGGTCATTGCCCCATGGATGTGGTGCTGGCTGTCCACCAGCGTGCCATCCACATCGAAAACAACCAGTTTCATTCGTCCTCCGCAAAGGGATCGTCGGGCACGTCATTCTCGTGCCAGCCCAATGTCTTCCATGTCCGCGCCATATGTTCGGGCAAGGGGGCGGTGATGGTGATCCGTTTCCTGGTGATCGGATGATCGAAGGCAATGCTGCGGGCGTGAAGATGCAACTTGCGGCTGATCTCGCCCCCCAGTTGCGCGCCCCAACCGTCGCCCAGGTTTTCCTGACCCGAACCGCCATATTTCCCGTCACCCACAATCGGATGACCCAGTTCGGACATATGCGCCCGCAGCTGATGGGTCCGCCCGGTGATCGGCACCAGCGCACACCAGCTGGCCCTTGTGCCAAGCGCGTCCAGAACGGCGTAATCGGTGGTCGCCCGCTTGGCACCTTCGGTCGAGGCAATGTCGCGAGGCAGGACGGCATGCATCTTTTCGCCCTCGCCGCCGCGCCCATGTCCGGCAGATTTTACCAGACCATAACGGATGGTGCCCATACGCGGTGTCGGCACACCGGCAACGGCAGCCCAATAGATCTTGCGCGTCGTGCGCGAGCGGAAGGCCTCGGACAGCGCGCGGGCGATCCGGTCCGTGCGCGCCAGCAGCAGCACGCCCGAAGTATCCTTGTCCAGCCGGTGAACCAGCTTGGGCCGGTCCTTGAAGCCAAAGGTCAGCGCGCGGCTCAACCCGTCGACATGACGGTTGCCCTGCCCGCTGCCTCCCTGACTGGGCAAGCCCGGAGGCTTGTTCAGCGCGATGATATGCTGATCCTTCCAAAGCACCGCGCCCTGGATCATCTTTTCATCGGCATCGGGAATGCGCGGGGCCTCGTCCCTCGGCAGCGCGGGGCGGGCATCGGGCAAGGGCGGCACGCGCACCTCCTGCCCGGCCTCGATCCGCGTGGCCGCCTTGACGCGACCGCCATTGATGCGCAACTGGCCCGTGCGGCACATCTTCTCGACTGCGCCCTGACTCAGCTGCGGAAAGCGTTTCTTCAGCCAGCGGTCCAGCCGCTGACCACCGTCATCTTCATTGATCCGGATGGTCTGCACATGGCTCATGACCAAATTCCCCTGCCGATCGCCAGCCCGGCAATCACCGCCGCCAGCGACAGGATGACCGAGCAGAATACATATACCAATGCGCCCCCCGTCTGACCACGTTCCCAAAGGGTCAACGCATCCAGAGTAAAGGCCGAAAAGGTCGTGAAGCCGCCCAGAACTCCGGTCAGCAAAAGTGGTGCATAATGGTTGCCGAAACGATGCGACAGCAGAATCGCCAGCATCCCCATCAGCAGGCTGCCCAGCACATTCACCACGCCGGTCGCGATGGGAAAGCCCGGTCCATGCCATGCGATGGCGCGGTAAACGCTGTAACGCGCCGTTGCTCCGACGGCACCGCCAATGGCAACTTGCAGAAAGGGATTCATCATGGCGTGGTCCTGTGCCGATGCAGAATGAAAGTCAACCGCCGCGCTTCAGGCGCCGGGACACGAACCAGTCAAGTCGCTTCTTCAGTTCGCGCTCGAAGCCGCGTTCGACGGGCGTGTAAAGCACTGGTCGTTTCATGCCGTCGGGAAAGTAGTTCTGCCCCGAAAAACCGTCAATCGCGTCGTGGTCATAGGCATAGCCGGCGCCGTAACCCTGTTCCTTCATCATCTTCGTCGGAGCGTTCAGGATATGCGCCGGAGGCATCAGGCTGCCCGTGCGCCGCGCCTCGGCCCGCGCGCCCTTGTAGGCGACATAGGCGGCGTTGGATTTCGGTGCCAAGGCCAGATAGATCACCGCCTGCGCCAGGGCCAGTTCGCCTTCGGGGCTGCCAAGGCGCTCATACATGGCCCAGGCATCCAGGCATTGCCGCGCCGCCGCCGGGTCGGCCAGACCGATGTCCTCGACCGCCATACGCGCGATACGGCGAGCCAGATAACGCGGATCCTCTCCACCTTCCAGCATCCGGCCGAACCAGTATAACGCTGCGTCAGGGTCGCTGCCGCGCACCGATTTGTGCAGCGCCGAAATCAGGTTGTAATGTTCATCTCCTGATTTGTCGTATTTCGCCGCCCGCCGCATCAGGCGCTGCGCCATGGTCTGCCTGTCCAGCGGCTTCGTGATCTTCCATGCCGCGACCTGTTCGATCAGGTTCAGCGCCGCGCGCCCGTCGCCATCGGCCATTTCCAACAGGCTTTCGCGGGCATCGGGCGTCAATGGCAGGGCACGCCCCAATTCGGCTTCGGCCCGTTGCGCCAGCCGTTCCAGTTCCGCAAGGGACAGGCGCTCAAGCACGATGACCTGCGCGCGCGACATCAGCGCGGCATTCAGTTCAAATGACGGGTTTTCAGTCGTCGCCCCCACCAGAAGAATGGTGCCATCTTCCATATGCGGCAGGAAGCTGTCCTGCTGTGCCTTGTTGAAGCGATGGATCTCGTCGACGAACAACAGGGTGCCCCTGCCCTGCTCGCGCCGCAGACGCGCGGCCTCGAACACCTTTCGCAATTCGGGCACGCCGGTGAAGATCGCGCTGATCTGAACGAAAGCCAGTTCCGTCTCATCGGCCAGCAGCCGGGCAATCGTCGTCTTGCCGACACCCGGCGGTCCCCAAAGGATCAGCGAAGACAGGCTGTGCGACGACAGCATCGATCCCAACGGACCGTCGGGACCAAGAACCTTCTCCTGGCCGATCACATCGCTCATGCGCGCCGGGCGAATGCGATCAGCCAAGGGTCTTGCTGCCGGAGGTGCCGGCGGCGAGGAAGTATCGGATGTATCGAACAGGTCAGCCATGGACATCACTTAATATGGTGATGTCCGAATGACCAACACCCCGATCAACCGATCAATGCATTTTGTCCGAAAGATCGATCGACACGCACTGGAACTCGCCATCGTCGATCCACATCTTGCGACCCATGGCGACCGCATCCAGGCCACAACGGCCATACCAGCGCGGCCAGCTGGCCCCGGTCAGGGCGATCAGCCGGGTGGCACCCAGTTCACGCGCCGCGCCGGTCATCGCTTCGACCATCTTGAAATGCACCTTGCGGCGCAGCTTCTGCGGGATCGCGTGATTGACGAAAACCCGTGAACATTCCCAGGTCTGTTCTTCGACCGGGGCTTCTTCATCCAGCAGGTCCTGCGGAATCGAACCTCCCAGTATGCCCTTTTGCGCGTCGCGGATCATATAGCTGTAGATTCCACAACGTGCCGTGGTCGGCGTCAGGCGAATACCGGCCAGAACATCACCCTTGTCATGTATGGCGATCCAACGGCTTTGTGGCGTATCATATTGATCGAATTCCATATCATCCGCCTCGGGGAGATCCCAGTTCTTCTGGATGATAAAGCTTTGCTTGCGTGCCCGAAACAGATTGGCAAACAATTCGCCATGGTTGTGAAGATTCGAAAAGGAAAGGGTGGTCGTCTGCATTTCTAACGTACTCCTGGGGTGTGAGGGGACCCCTCACTGCCTCACGGTTCCCCTGGGCGAACGCCTACAGCAGGCGGTATTCCTTGGCCCGCTGCAACGCTTCGGCAGTAGTCCGAGCCTTCAGTCTTTCACGGACCGAGATCAGTCTTGCCTTGAACGCGCTTTCGGTAATGCCAAGTTTGGCTGCCGCCGCCGCATGGCGATCACCCTCCGCGATGCAACGAAGGGCTTCTTTCTGAGCCTTGGTAAGGCTCGCCGGCGGCTCTGTAATTTCATGAAGCCGTCGAACTGTCGTCGAGATCTCGGCGATCTCGTCATCCGCAAACTCGCGATCATCGCGGGCAAAGCTGGCAATGGTTCGAGACGCGATCGGACCATGTGACACAGTCAGACCAAAGGTCAGGCCGTGATCGGCCGCGTCCTTGAGTATATTAAACGGATCCGGAATAGGCAGGCTGGACCATCGGCATGCTCCTGTGGTGGAAAACCCCCAAGCAATCGTCGGATCCCGCAACGCATAGCCATTCTCGGAATAGAACTCCGACCAGTCTTCAGGGTAGGTCTGAAACTGCATCAATGGCGCCGCGAAACGGATATGCAGGCCAACGAAATAGCCCGTCGGGGCAAACTTCCCCAACTTCTGCAATGCTGCGTTTATTTCTGCGCGTGAAGACATGGCTTTTTAGACAAATTGCGTTGGTTACCGTCACCATTCAAAGTAAACATGGACCAATATAGTTGCTAGTCAGTTAAACGTTTGAGAGGCCGGTTATGCCGGATTTATCAGTGCCGCAGCAAATACCCGCCGAGGTTGTGGAGCAATTACAAGCTCTTGAGCAATCCGGACATTTGAACAAAAGAGACGTGTGTGAGGTAGAAATCGCACTTCTGAGGCGATTTTCGCATCATGCAATCTGCCATAACCCCATGTCAGCACAGCAAAACGCCCCGCAACTTCCGTTACGGGGCGCATGATTCGCAATCACCGGGCCGCCGGAAAGGCAGCCTTCGCGATCACTCTGCGGCTTCTGCCTCGAGACGGGCGCGATCGGCGGCACCTTTGGCCGAAGGATCACGATCAACCAGTTCGATGATCGCCATCGGGGCCATGTCGCCATAGCGGAAGCCGGCTTTCAGGACGCGGACATAACCGCCCTGACGGTCCTTGAAGCGCTCACCCAGCACGTCGAACAGCTTCGCGACATGCATGTCTTGCTTCAGCTGTGCAGCAGCCTGACGACGGGCGTGCAGGTCACCACGCTTGGCCAGCGTGATCAGCTTTTCGACGATCGGACGCAGTTCCTTCGCCTTGGGAAGGGTGGTCTTGATCTGCTCGTGCTCGATCAACGAGCCGGCCATATTGGCGAACAGCGCCTTGCGATGTTCGTGAGTACGATTGAGACGGCGGTAACCGCGAGCGTGACGCATGATAATTCTCCTTAGACGTCTTTTGCTTTGTCTGGCGGTCCGTGCGTGCGAACCGCTCTCCTTGGGGCAGATGCCCTTCGTCGAACGGGAGCCTTGGCCCCCGTCCGGAACTCATCAGAACTGGTCGTCGAAACGCTTGGCCAGGTCCTCGATATTCTCTGGCGGCCAGTCCACAACATCCATTCCCAGATGCAGCCCCATGCCCGACAGCACTTCCTTGATTTCGTTCAAGGATTTGCGGCCGAAGTTCGGCGTGCGCAGCATCTCGGCTTCGGTCTTCTGGATCAGATCGCCGATATAGACGATATTGTCGTTCTTCAGGCAGTTCGCCGAACGCACCGACAGTTCCAGCTCGTCCACTTTCTTCAGCAGGCGCGGGTCGAATTCCAGACCGTCGTCATTGTCCTGACGGCTGGCCGATTCCGGCTCGTCGAAGTTCACGAAGACCGACAGCTGATCCTGAACGATGCGTGCAGCATAGGCGACGGCATCCTCGGGGGTCAGCGACCCGTCGGTTTCGATTTTCATCGTCAGCTTGTCATAGTCCAGAACCTGACCTTCACGGGTCGGGGTGACTTCATAGCTGACGCGCTTGACGGGCGAGAAAATCGCATCGATCGGAATCAGGCCGATGGGCGCATCTTCCGGACGGTTCTTGTCGGCGGCGACATAACCCTTGCCGGTGGCAACGGTCAGTTCCATGTTCAGATCCGCACCGTCGTCCAGATGGCAGATGACGTGATCACGATTCAGGATCGTGATACCGGCGGTTTCCTGGATGGCGCTGGCCTTGACCTCGCCCGGACCTTTCGCGGTCAGGGTCAGGCGTTTGGGGCCTTCGACATCCATCTTCAGAGTGACGCCCTTCAGGTTCAGGACGATGTCGGTCACATCCTCACGAACCCCGGCAACGCTGCTGAATTCATGCAGCACATTGTCGATCTGAACGGAGGTGATGGCCGCGCCCTGCAACGAGGACATCAGGACTCGACGCAGCGCATTGCCAAGCGTCAGGCCAAAGCCCCGCTCCAGCGGCTCGGCAACCACAGTCGCCGTGCGGGTCGCATCGGCACCCGGCTTGACGACCAGCTGCGTCGGCTTGATCAGCTCGGCCCAATTCTTGTGGATCATGGATTTTCCTCCATACTTGTTTCCGTCTCATGACCAAGGCCGGAAACGCCCGAGGTTAAATGCGAATGTCCGAGCCGCGCGAAACCGCGCGGCCCGGAAGTTAATGATCCAGGATCAGACCCGGCGACGCTTCGGCGGGCGGCAGCCGTTATGTGCAATCGGCGTCACGTCACGGATGGCCGTGATGTTGAAGCCCACGGCAGCCAGGGCGCGCAGAGCCGATTCACGACCCGAACCGGGGCCCTGAACTTCGACTTCCAGCGTCTTCACGCCGTGTTCCTGTGCCTTGCGGCCTGCGTCCTCAGCAGCCATCTGGGCAGCGTAAGGGGTCGATTTGCGCGAACCCTTGAAGCCCATGGTGCCAGCCGACGACCAAGAAATTGCATTGCCCTGAACGTCGGAGATCAGGATTTTGGTATTGTTGAAGCTGGAATTGACGTGAGCAACACCGGTAGCGATGTTCTTACGTTCTTTACGCTTCATACGAGTCTTATCGCGTGCCATATCCGTTCCCCCTTACTTCTTCTTGCCGGCGATGGGCTTCGCCGGGCCCTTGCGGGTACGGGCATTGGTATGCGTACGCTGACCGCGGACCGGAAGGCCACGGCGGTGACGCAGACCGCGATAGGAACCAAGATCCATCATGCGCTTGACGTTCATTTGAACTTCGCGGCGCAGGTCACCCTCGACGGTCAGATTCGCGTCGATATATTCGCGCATCTGCAGAACTTCGGCATCCGACAATTCGTTGACGCGACGGGTGCGATCGATTCCGACGGCTTCACAGATCTGCTCTGCGAACATCGGGCCGATGCCATGGATATAGGTCAGTGCGATGGGGACACGTTTCCCCGTCGGAATGTTGACGCCAGCAATACGAGCCACGCGCTATCCTTTTCGGTTGCGGTTCCGTAACCCCGGAACCTTTTTTCACAACATAAGGCCCGAAAGCCATGCCTCCGGGCCAGTGTATGGTCCATCCGCAGCTACGGATGATTCTCTTGCGAGAATTGCTCATCTAAAGACAGACCCACACCCAGTCAAGGGCATGGATCTGAAACTCTTGACAAAGCGAAAACTCGCCGATCCGTCAGGCCTCGCTCAGGGCCTTGTCGATCTGTGCGGCAACATCTTCCATGGCCGCAAGACCGTCGATGCTGGCCAGTTTGCCCTTGGCGTAATAGTAGCCGATCAGCGGCGAGGTTTTCTTGTAGTATTCAAGAAGCCGTGTCTTCAGGCTTTCCTCGTTATCATCTGCCCGGCGCTTGAGATCGGTCGATCCGCAGACGTCGCAGACCCCCTCTTTCGCCGTCGGCTTGGTCTCATCGTGATAGACCTCGCCGCAATTACCGCAGGTAAAGCGACCGGTGATCCGGCGCACCAGCGCCTCGTCATCAACCTGCATTTCGATCACGCGATCCAGCGTCATGCCGGTTTCATCCAGCAATGCCCCCAGGGCATCGGCCTGGGCCAGCGTGCGCGGGAAGCCGTCGAAGATGAAGCCCTTGCCACCCTCGGCCAGTTTTTCGCGGATCAGGCCGATGACGATCTCATCGGTGACCAGTTGCCCGCGGTCCATGACCTCGGCAACTCGCTTGCCCATTTCGGTGCCCGAGCTGCGGGCCTCGCGCAGCATGTCGCCGGTCGACAGCTGCACCATGCCACGATCTTCAACCAGTTTGCGGGCCTGCGTGCCCTTGCCGGCGCCGGGAGGCCCCAGCAGAATAATATTGATGGTCATAATCTCGGTCCCCCTCGGCGGATGTTTCCGCCGCTAATGTCAGCGCCGCGACGGTGCACGGCGCGCCTTCGCGCTTCCCGCTTTCCGTTTACCACGCAACTGCGATTTCTCAATCAGGCCTTCGTACTGATGAGCCAGCAAATGGCTTTGCACCTGGTTGATCGTGTCCATGGTCACGGAAACGACGATCAGCACGGAGGTTCCGCCGAAATAGAAGGGAACCGACCACTGATGGCGCAGGATTTCCGGAAGCAGGCAAACGGCGGCCAGATAGGCCGAGCCGATCACCAGGATCCGGTTCACGACATAGTCCAGATATTCCTCGGTCCGCTTGCCGGGGCGAATTCCGGGAACAAAGCCGCCCTGATTCTTCAGGTTGTCAGCCACTTCGTCGGACTTGAAGCTGACATTCTGCGTATAGAAATACGCGAAGAACACGATCATCGCCGCGAAGAAGAGCAGGTAGAGCGGCTGTCCCGGGCCGAAATAGGCCAGCAGGGTCGACATGATCGGACCGGTCTGATTGCCCGAGAAGGTAGAGATCGTCGTCGGCAGCAACAGCAGCGAGCTTGCAAAGATTGCCGGGATCACGCCCGCCGGGTTGACCTTGATCGGCAAATGACTGGACTGGCTGTCATAGACCTTCATGCCGACCTGGCGCCGGGGATACTGGATGCGGATCTTGCGAAGCGCCCGCTCCATGAACACCACGAAGGCGATGACTGCGATGACCATCACGATCACCCCAAGGATGACCGGGGTCGAGATCGCGCCCGAACGGCCCTGAGCAAAGAAGTTCGCCAGCGCTGCCGGGATTTCCGCCACGATGCCCACGAAGATGATCAGCGAGATCCCGTTGCCGATGCCGCGCGCGGTGATCTGTTCACCCAGCCACATCAGGAACATCGTGCCGCCGACCAGCGTGATCACCACCGAGGCCTGGAAGAACAGGCCGGGTGAATGTGCCAGACCGCCAGCCTCAAGGCTGCGCGCCAGACCATAGGCCTGAAACAGCGCCAGAGCGACCGTGCCATAGCGGGTATATTGGTTGATCTTCTTGCGGCCCTGCTCGCCCTCTTTCTTCAGCTGTTCAAGCGAAGGCACCATCGAGGCCAGAAGCTGCACGATGATCGAGGCGCTGATATAGGGCATGATCCCCAGCGCAAAGACACCCATCCGCCCCAGCGCACCGCCGGTAAACATCGACAGGATGCCGCCGATTCCGGACTGGGCCTGTTCCATGAAGTTACGAAGCGCCGCGCCATCAATCCCCGGCACCGGAATATAGGTGCCAAGGCGGTAGATGATCAGCAGGCCGATCGTGAACCAGATGCGCTGGCGAAGTTCCGTGGCCTTGCCGAGTGCACCCCAAGAGAGATTCGCGGCCATCTGTTCTGCGGCTGACGCCATGTGTATCCGTCCCGTGTCATGACAGCGCCGCCGACCCGTTTCCGGGGACCGGCGGCGCCAGGAAAACCTGTTTGCTATCTATGGGGCCGGAGGGCCCCTTTCAACAGCTTATTCCGCCGCCGCGGTCTTGGCGGGCAGCGTGACCTTGCCTCCGGCCTTCTCGACGGCTTCCACGGCCGACTTCGAAGCACCGGTCACGGCGATGTTCAGTTTCGCCTTCAGTTCGCCTTTGCCCAGCAGACGCACACCGTCAAGCTTGCGGCGCACGACGCCCGATGCGACCAGGGCATCTTCGGTCACGTCAGCCGTGGCGTCCAGCTTGCCTGCGTCGATGAAGCTTTGCAGCTGACCCAGATTGACGACGGCAAAGGTTTTCGCGTTCGGCGCGGTGAAGCCACGCTTGGGCAGGCGACGATACAGCGGCATCTGGCCGCCTTCATATCCGTTCAGCGCAACGCCCGAGCGCGATTTCTGACCCTTGATACCGCGTCCAGCGGTCTTGCCCTTGCCCGAACCGGGGCCGCGGGCAACGCGTTTCTTCGTGCGGTTCGCGCCATCATTGTCGCGGATTTCATGCAGTTTCATATCGCTTCTCCTGGGCCGGACTCATCCCCGAAGCGATACGGGATGGACACGGCATGCGTTTGTCAAATCAATGTCACCCTGTGACGGGCACCGCGCGCTGATACTAAAGCACGGCGCAAGGGTCAAGGCGCGCCGACCGCAGGGCTGCCCTCGCCTGCGCGGGATGCTGCCGGCATCATTCCCTGTCATGCCTGCACAGGATTTCCGCGACCGATGGCGATCCGCGTCGCGATGATCGCGGCAACGACAGCCGCCAGCAAGGCACATACAATGAAAAAGACACCAAAGCCGGCGCGCTCGGCCAGAACACCTGCACCGGTTCCCAGGAACATGCTCATTGCGCCATCAAGACATTGAAACAGCGTGAAATCCACGCCGCCCTGCGCTTGATCCGACCATCGCATGAACTGGGCGTAAAGCGCGGTAAAACCAAAGGCCAGCAGAGCCGATCCCGCCAGCAGCGCCGCGCCGATCAGCATGATGCCGGGGATCGTCACCCCCAGCGCCCCGGCGGCCAGCAGCGCCATCAGCACCGCCTGCACCCCCAGCGCCACAGCCATGGTCGGCCGCACACCCCATTGTCGCACGACGGCCCCACCAGCCAATGCGCCAAGCACGCCCAGCACCAGACTGCCGAATCCGTTCAACAGGCCAACCGTCTGCAGCGGCAGGCCGAGATCGATCAGAAATGGCCCCAGCATGCCCAGTGCCGATTTCTGGGCAATGACAAAGCCTGCAGTCAGGATCAATCCGCGCCGGATCTCTGCCCGGGCCAGCGCATGGCGCAGACTGGGTAACGGCGCTGCGGCAGAAACCGCCGCTCCCCCGCGTGCAGACCAGGCGAAGACCAGCAACAGAACAGCAACAAGCACAGCCATGGCCCAGACCGACAGGGTCCAGCCCATCGCCGCGACCAGAACCAGCAGCAGGCCACCTCCGATCGCCGAGCCGACATAGGCGCCGCCGACCTGTGCCGCATTGCCCCAGCCATGCTGTGCACGGGACAGGACTCCAACTGCGTGGCCGTCAACGACGATATCCGCCGTCGCGGTCGCGATGGCCACCACCATCAGACAGGCCAACGCCGGCAGCAGCGGGTTCAGCCCCACCGCACCGGCCGTGACCAGGCCAGCAACCGCAACCGCTCCACAGATCAGCGCGATCCGGCCGGTGCCAGGTGCCGCACCCGGCTTCAGACGCAGGCGCTCGACCTGTGGGGCCCACAGAAATTTCAGCGCCCATGGCGCGATCAACAGCGACAACAGACCGATTCGATCCAACGGCAACCCCTGATCACGCAGGACAGCGGGCAGCCCGCCCCAGGTCAGCCCGCCGACAATGCTTTGGGCGACATAGGCCGCCCAAAGCCCCGGCAGCACCGCAAGCGCAGCTTTCGGCGCGCCCGGACGCATCTCAGAAACGCCGGCTCAGGCTGGCACTCCAGACGCGGCCCTCGTCACGATAGCAATAACCCGAGGTGCAGGTGGTCTTTTCCTGATCGAACACATTCTTGACGTTCAACTGCATGCGCACGCCGGGCACCTGCGGCAGATCATAGCTGACGGAAAGGTCCACAAAGGTGCGCGCGTCATTGGTGATGGAATTGCTGTCATCGCCGTAGCTTTCGCCGACATAACGCAGTCCGGCGCCCAGCCCCACGCCCTCCAGCGGGCCGTTGCGAATATCGTATTTCGCCCAAAGCGACAGCGTGTCATTGGGGGTTGCGGAAAGCTCGTTGCCCTCGGTGCCGGTCGCGCCCTTCTCGATCTTGACGCGCTGATGCGCGTAGCTTGCGATCACCCCCCAGCCATTGTCCCAATTGGCCTGCGCCTCCAGCTCCAGCCCGCGGCTGTTCAGGTCCAGCTGCCGCTGGCGGTTGACGCCGGTCGAGGCATCCAGAACGACGCCGTCGCGCTGGTCGATGTCGAACAGGGCCGCCGAGAACAGCAGATTGGTGCCCTGAGGGGCATATTTCATGCCGATTTCGCGCTGCGTCGATTGCGTGGGATCGGCAGGGCTGCCGGTCGTGTCCGAAGCATCGTCATAGACAAAGCCCAGGTTGGGCGAGAACGAGGTCGACAGGCTGGCATAGGCCATGATCCCGTTCGACCAGTCATAGCTGAGCGCGACACGGCCTGACCGGCCCGTGTCGGTCTGATTGGTCACCGTGCCGTCTGCAGCAGTCGAATCGGTCTCGACATGGTCCCAGCGGGCGCTGGCAAAAAGCTGCCAGTTGCCCCAGCTCATCTGGTCATGCAGATAGATTCCGGCCTGATCCTCCTCCTGTGCCCCTGCAAAGGGCACATCCGCCGCAGCGGTTTCGGCAGCAGAAACATAACCAACCAGACTGTTGCTGTCATATTCGGCGTGGGTGACGTCGATACCGGCCAGCACCTCGTGGTCGATGGCTCCGGTAACGACATTCCAGCGCACCCCGGTATCCAGGGTCTGCGTGTCCAGCTCTTCGAGGTAATGCCCCCAATAGCGCGCCAGATCGCTGCCGACCGCATAGTGGCCACTATACTCAAGATCCGCATCGACATGTGCGGCGCGGAACGCCTGGCGCAGGGTCAGATTGTCGGTCAGATCATGTTCGACCTCATAGCCAATGCGCCATTGGTCCTGTTCGAAATCGTTGTATTCGGGATCACCCTCATAGATGTCCGAAACCTCGCCATACGCGGGATTGTAGAACGCCGCCGTGCCCCCGGTCAGCGAATTCGACCATTCACCCAGAATGGTCAGCCGGGTCTCACCGTTGTCCCACGACAATGCGGGGGCGAAATAGGTCTTGTCGTCCTTGTAGCCCGCCAGATCCGTATTCGATTCACGCACCATGCCCGTCAGGCGATAGCTGAAATCGCTGCCTTCGGCGAAGGGCCCCGAGATATCCGCGGAAATCTGTGCCCGATCATTGCCACCGATCGTTGCCTGAATCTCGTGATAAGGTTCGTCCTTGGGCCGTTTGCTGATCAGATTGACGATACCCCCCGGCCCGCTGACGCCATATAGCGCCGAGTTCGGCCCCTTGAGAACGGCGACACCTTCCAGCCCGTAGGGTTCGGTCTTGAACCATGCGGTCGGGGCGTTGTACTGGCGCAGCCCGTCGCGGAAATAGCCGTTGTAATAGGCCGGGAACCCGCGCAGGAAAAAGGCGTCATAGCGCGTGTCATAGCCGTAATTGTTGGGATTCGCGCCAGAGGAATAGCCAAGCGCCTCGTTCAGCGTCTGCGGCGCCTGATCCTCGATCTGATCCTGCGTGACGATCGACACGGCCTGCGGAATCCGTCCGATCGGCGTGTCCAGCTTGGTCGCATCACGGCTGGAAACCGGAACATATCCCTCTTGCACCAGCGTCGTGTCGCTTTCCGCATCAAGCGTGATTTCAGGAAGGACGAGGCTGCCTTCCTGCGCGAATGCCGGCAGGACCGCGGCTTGTGTCACAAGACAGACAATCAGGGATCGTTTCATCGACAGGTATAACCTTCTGTCAGGCCGGGGCGACGTGTTCCGTTGGCGGCCCGGTTCAGCAGTTCATGGCTGACCGGGGGGCTCGGGCACGGGCCGGGCGCAGTCGGGGAGAATTTTCCCGCGAACAACTGATTGAAACAGTCGGAATTGTCAATTAACCAGGTAAAATACTTTCCGACCGCTTTTCCAGCCTCAGGCAAGGTTGACCACATGTCCCATCTTCGCAGCTATCGCAGCATCGGCATCATATCGCGCCCGGCGGGCGCTGCGGTTGCAGCGCTGAAGGCACGGGCCGCGGCATGGGATATACCGCTGGTGGAAACGCCCGAGCAGTTGAGCATGACTGTCTCTGGCTGCGAATTGCGCCTGACGCCCCTGCCCGACAGCGTGACCGTTGATCTGACCGCGCCCGAGCGGCGACTGATCGGCAACCTGCGCGACAGCGCCACCGAACTGTTTGCAGAGATCGGGCTGGACATCAGCTGGGACCATGTCGACACGGGCGAGCTGGCACCCGGCCTGTCGTTGATGCAGGTGGAACGGGTCAGCGCCCTTGGCCCGAATTTCCTGCGCGTCCGGCTCGCCGGCGCAGATGCGGCCCGCTTTGCCGATGGTGGCTTGCATTTTCGCCTGTTGCTGCCGCCGGCCGGGCGGGCAGCGGTCTGGCCGCGCGTCACCGCCAGCGGCCGGGTCGGCTGGCCCGATGGTGAAGATCGGCTGCACAAGCCGGTCTATACGGTTTCGGCGCTGGGTGAAGGCTGGCTGGATTTCGATATCTTCCGCCATGACGGCAGTCCGACCTGCGACTGGGCGCTGGCGGATCCGGTCGGACAGACCATCGCCATCATGGGGCCGGGCGGGGGTTCCTGCCCTGACGCCGACCGTATCTGGCTGTTTGGCGATGAAACCGCCCTGCCCGCCATTCGCCGCATCCTGTCCCGATCTCATCGCCAGGTCAGCGCAGCCATTTCCTGTGCGCCCGAGGATCTGGGTCCGTTGAGGAACGACCCGCGCCTTTGCCGCACGGACGATCTGGTTGACCAACTGGTTGCGACGCAATTTGATGCGGATGATTTCATCTGGTTTGCCGCCAATGCGGAACAGGCAGGCAAGGCCCGCCAGCATCTGCTACAGGCCGGTCAGAGCAAGCGAAACTTTCTGGTGGCCGCCTATTGGTCCTGAACCGCAGGCAAGACCGGCTCTTTCACATCATGACCGGAACGGGGTAGAACCCCGGAAACCCAGCAAGCCCGGAGGCGATGACCTTGTGCCCGGACCTCTACCTGATGCGCCATGGCCAGACGTTCTGGAATGTCGAGGGGCGGCTGCAGGGCCGGCTGAATTCCGATCTGACGCCCAGAGGTCGCCAGCAGGCCGCAGATCTGGCCGCGATCATCCGATCCATTGATGCGCCCTGCTTCAGCAGCCCGCAGGGACGGGCCCTGGAAACGGCGCGAATCGCCTTTGAGGGGCGTGAGTTCCGCGTCGATTCGCGACTGGCCGAAATCGACGTGGGCGAATTCACCGGAATGCGGCTGGCCGATCTGCGCCAGTCCCATCCCGCGATCTTCATCAATGATCTGGACTGGTATGATCAGACCCCGTCGGGAGAGCATTTCACAGAACTTCATGCCAGATGTCGTGATTTTCTGGCCGACCTGAATGGCCCCGCGCTGATCGTCACCCATGGTGTGACCCTGCGAATGCTGCGCCTGCTGGCCATGGGCTGGCCGCTTTCGCGGCTGGGTGAACTGACCGTGGAACAGGGCGCGCTGCATGTCATTCGCGAGCGCAATCATCAGATCTGGCGAAAAACTTGCCTTCAGCGCTCAAGAGGGCTGGATTCCGCCAGAACTGCAGGCTAGAAGCGCCGCTGGGGGCGGTTAGCTCAGCTGGTAGAGCGCTTCGTTTACACCGAAGATGTCGGGGGTTCGAATCCCTCACCGCCCACCATTTCCATCCATCAGATCCATTTGCCCTGCACAGCCCTGGCCGGCCGATGTTTTGCAGCGGATCCGCCCGATCTTGCTAGCAGACAGTGACCGGCAGGCATGTTCCCGCCGGTCTGATGATCCGCCTATCTGGCGCGACGTGCAGCGGCGATGCCCATGACGCGGGCGCGCTTGCGTGGATCATTGTCAAACAGCGCCGCCAGTTGCTCGGTAATGGCCCCGGCCAGCTGTTCCGCATCGGTGATCGTCACGGCGCGTTCATAATAGCGGGTGACATCATGGCCAATGCCGATGGCCAGCAATTCCACGGCCTTCCTGCGTTCGACCATGGCGATGACATCGCGCAGGTGCTTTTCAAGGAAATTGGCCGGATTGACCGACAGGGTCGAATCATCCACCGGCGCACCATCCGAAATGACCATCAGGATCTTGCGCGCTTCGGGCCGCTTGGACAGCCGCCGATGCGCCCATTCCAGAGCCTCGCCGTCGATATTTTCCTTGAGCAGCCCTTCCTTCATCATCAGCCCCAGATTGGGGCGCACGCGACGCCAGGGCGCATCGGCCGGCTTGTAGATGATATGGCGCAGATCGTTCAGCCGCCCCGGCTGGGCGGGACGCCCGTCCTGCAACCATGCCTCGCGTGCCTGCCCGCCCTTCCATGCACGGGTGGTGAAGCCGAGGATCTCGACCTTGACATCGCAGCGTTCCAGCGTGCGCGCCAGAACATCGGCACAGATGGCCGCGATCGAGATCGGCCGCCCCCGCATCGACCCGGAATTGTCGATCAACAGGGTGACGACAGTGTCGCGGAACTCGGTGTCATTCTCGACCTTGAAGCTGAGCGGCGTGGTCGGATTCGCGACGACCCGTGCCAGACGACCCGCGTCCAGCACCCCCTCCTCCTTGTCGAACTCCCAACTGCGATTCTGCTGGGCCTGCAGGCGGCGCTGCAATTTATTGGCCAGACGGCTGACCGCGCCACGCAGCGGTTCAAGCTGCTTGTCCAGATAGGCGCGCAGGCGTTCCAGTTCGGCCTGATCGGCCAGTTCATCGGCGCGGATCTCTTCATCCCAGGCCTGGCTGTAGACCTTGTATTCCGCCGAGGCCTCGCTGACCGGAGGCGGCATATCGGGCGGAGCTTCCGCCTCGGGCACCTCGGCCTCATCGGCAAGCTCGTCATTGGCCTGATCATCCATGCTGACCTGTGCCTGACGTTCGTCCTGCTGCTGTTCCTGCGATTGCTCGGGCGAGGCATCGGCCTCTTCGTTCTCGTCCTGATCGCCGGACTGATTGTCGCCGGCCTCTTCGTCCTGTTCGGCGTTTTCCTCGGCCTCGTCATCCTCGGGTTGATCGGGGTCGTCGCCCAGCTGGTCGCCATAGCCCAGCTCGCTGATGACACGCCGCGCCAGACGCGCGAAAGCCTCCTGGTCATCCAGCACATCATTGACATTGGCGATGGTCTCGCCGGCCTGCTGTTCAATGAACGGCCGCCACAGATCGGCGACATTCTGTGCGCCCGGCGGCAGGGCCCGCCCCGTTGCCGCCTGACGCAGCACATATCCGGCCGCCACAGAAAGTGGCGCATCCGCAGCCTGGGTGATCTGACCATAGCCCTTCTTGTCGGCTTCGGCCCCAAGCTTGGCGTCGATATTGGACAGCGCACCGGGCATGTCGCGCGCGCCCAGGGCCTCGCAACGGGCGGTTTCCATCGCCTCATACAACTCGCGCGCCATCGGCCCGCTGGGGGCGAACTTGTTATGGGTGGCGGCGTCATGGTGGCGAATCCGCATGGCCAGTGCATCGGCCGTGCCCCGCGCCAGCAGGATTTCGTCACGACCCATCCGACGGCTGATCTGGGGCAGCCGCATCGTGTCTCCGGCCACGCCCGAAGGATCAGCGCTGAAGGTCACGTTCAACTCGCCCTCATCCGCCATCGCGCGGGTGGCTTCGGTCAGGGCCTTCTTGAACGGATCGGCGGGGTTATCAGAATTCTTCATATCTTCCATAGACCACCAGGCGCAGCCTGTCGCAAGGGGGCAGATATCGCGGCCCCTTGCCGCCTGCGGTTGCACAAATGCGGAGAATCCGAACGGCGAGGTGGCGCGACAGAGCGGCTCGCCTCAATATTCGTCCAGATCGACCGCACAGAAATCGGGCCAGCCTTGATCGTCCATGCGCCAGTCCGACAGAAGGTAATGGGCCGGCTGTCCGCCTTCCTTGTGGATGGCGGACAGTCCCGAATCGGCAGAAGGGCTGATATCCTGCACCCATCTGCCGGTCAGCAGATTCCAGTCGCAGGTCGCCGAGGCCCCGGTCAGGCGATCCCATTGATTCAGCGTATAGCCGGCAATGCGGATTTCGCCTTCACGCTCGGCCAGGGTCAGGGTCTCGTCCCAGGCATTGCGGCCGATGCCGATCTGCTCTGCCCGGACCTTCAACCCGTGGTTCGACGTGACCTCAAGCTGCGGAATCTGCCCGGCCATCTGGCCCATCCACAGCAGATTGCGCCCGATCGCGATCGGCTGGCCGACCCGCTCATCGGGCGCTCCGACCAGAATGACCAGATCGGCACTGCTGGCATCGGGATCGCCACTGGCCAGCAGAATCGCCCGCTCGGCACCGATATATTCATCCGAGATATCGACCTGAACGGCCTGAACGATGCGCGGCAGGATCGCCGCCTCATCGGCAGGCAGTACCGGTTGCGCAGCCGCCGAAACCCCGATCAGCGCGACCGGGACGGACAGACAGGCTGTCAGCGCGACCTTCACAGCGCCTTCGCGGCGGCGCTTTCGGGCAGTTCCTCGTCAAACAGACGCTGATAGAACTCGGCCACGGTCTGACGCTCGAGCTCGTCGCATTTGTTCAGGAAGGTCAGCCGGAAGGCATAGCCGATATCATCGAAGATCCGCGCATTCTGTGCCCAGCTGATCACGGTCCGCGGTGACATCACCGTGGACAGATCGCCCTGGATGAAGGCGGTCCGGGTCAGATCGGCAAGGCTGACCATCTGGCTGATGATCTTGCGGCCCTTCTCATTGTTGTAGGTCGGGTTCTTGGCCAGCACGATTGCCGTTTCGGCATCATGGGACAGATAGTTCAGCGTCGCCACAAGGGACCAGCGGTCCATCTGCGCTTGGTTGATCTGTTGCGTCCCGTGATACAGCCCGGTCGTGTCGCCCAGACCCACGGTGTTCGATGTCGCGAACAACCGGAAATAGGGGTTCGGCGTGATGATTTCGTTCTGATCCAGCAGGGTCAGCTTGCCATCAGCCTCGAGCACGCGCTGGATGACGAACATCACGTCGGCGCGCCCGGCGTCATATTCGTCAAAGACGATGGCGGTCTGGTTGCGCAGGGCCCATGGCAGGATGCCCTCGTGAAAGACCGTGACCTGTTTTCCATCGACCAGCTTGATCGCATCCTTGCCGATCAGATCGATCCGGCTGACATGGCTGTCCAGGTTGACCCGCACACAGGGCCAGTTCAGCCGCGCCGCAACCTGTTCGATATGGGTGGATTTCCCGGTCCCGTGATAGCCCTGCACCATGACACGCCGATTATAGGCAAAGCCGGCAAGGATTGCCAAAGTCGTGTCGGGGTCGAACTTATAGGTGCTGTCGATCTCGGGGACGCGCTCGCTGCGTTCGGCAAATCCCCTGACCTTCATGTCGCTGTCCAGACCGAACACTTCGCGCAGGTCGATCTCTTCGGTTGGTTTGGCGTTCGCGTCCAGCATATTCGGGCCCTTTCCTCGCATCCGCGCCTTGATCGCGCATTCGTGGCGACTGTGCAAGCAGGGCGCGCGTTGACGCCCCCAAACTGCGCCCATAAGGTTACGCCAAACCGGAAATCACCATCGAGACACATTGTGCAGGATGCCCGCCGACTTCAACTGGAAGAAATGATAGCGCGGGTTGCCATGGGCGACCGCTCGGCCTTTGACGCGCTGTATGATGTCACATCGTCCAAGCTGCATGCTGTCTGCCTGTCGGTTCTGAAAGACCGCCCCGAGGCCGAGGAAACGCTGCAGGACGTGTATATCAAGGTCTGGCAGAATGCCTCGCGCTATGCTTCGAACGGCCTCTCCCCGATGACATGGCTGATCACGATCGCCCGCAACCGCGCGATCGACCGGCTGCGCGCCCGCCGGTCGCGCCCCGCGGGCATGGCCGCCGATCTGGCCGAAACCGTCGCCTCGACCGAACCCGGCCCCGAATCAGTGGCGATCCGGGCGCAGGAACGCAGGATGCTGGACGACTGCCTGTCGGCCATGGCCGATCAGCAGGCCCAGGCCGTACGTGCGGTCTATCTGGAGGGCGCCACCTATGCCGATCTGGCCGAACGCGAGGGCAAACCGATCAACACCGTCCGCAGTTGGCTGCGCCGCAGCCTGCTCAGCCTGAAGGACTGTGTCAGCCAATGAGTGAAGAGATCCCACTGACCCCAAGCGAAGAAGATCAGGCGCTGGCGGCGGAACTGGCCATTGGCCTGCTGGAGGGCGACGAGGCCGCCGCCGCAGTGGCCCGCCTGTCCGAAGACCCGGATTTCGCGCAATCGGTCCGCGACTGGCAGGAACGCCTTGCCACGCTGGCCGAAGACCTGACCCCGGTCATGGCCCCTGCCCGCGCAAGGCAGGGCATTCGTGAAAAGCTGGGCCACGTTCAGGCACCTCTGGCCAAGGATCTGAATGCCACCGCCCCATGGTGGCGCCGGCCCTTCGCGCTGTTCGCGGGCTTTGCGACCCTCGCCGCTCTGGCCGCATTCCTGTGGCTGCCCGATCAGGCCAGCCGTCAGCCCGCCCCCGGCCAAGCGTACACCGCCGAGCTTGTCACCGAGGATGATGCCCTGCGCGTCGCGGCACGGGTTGACGGGCGCGACATGGAAATCGCGCTGGAAGACGGATCTGCCGGTGAGGGGCGCGACTATGAAATCTGGTGGATCAAACCGGACGGCTCGGCGCCGATCTCGATCGGGCTTGTCCCGCGCGAAGGATCATTGCGCATGACCCTGCCCGAAGGGCTGGATCCGTCCGAGGAAATCCAGATCGCCCTGTCCGACGAGCCCGAAGGCGGATCGCCGACAGGTCAGGCCACCGGACCTGTCGTGGCCATTGCGGCGCTCACGAACTCGTGACATCGAAAATTTTGCCTCTCTGCGCAACTTTTTCGGAATCCCTCCGTGACTAGGGGCAGAGGGACGGGAAAACCCCGTCCCGGTTTGCCCGGAGGAAGACCATGACCCGCATCAAGACCGCGATCCTTACCGCAACCGTGACCGCCGCCCTGACCGGAGGTGCCTTTGCCGCCAACACGATGGTCGGCGGTGCCGAGATGAGCCCCGACAAGAACATCGTGGAAAACGCCGTCAATTCCGCCGACCACACCACGCTGGTCGCGGCGGTGAAGGCTGCCGGTCTGGCCGAGACGCTGATGGGCCCCGGCCCCTTCACGGTCTTTGCCCCGACGAATGCAGCCTTTGCGAAACTGCCGCCGGAAGCCGTCGCCGACCTGCTGAAGCCTGAAAACAGGGAAACGCTGGCAACCGTCCTGAAATGCCATGTCGTGGCCGCCGATGCGATGTCACCGGCCATCGGCAAGATGATCATGGATGACGGCGGCGCCCATCCTGTTCCCACTCTGGGGGGCTGCACGCTGACCGCCTCGATCAATCCTGACAACAATGCGTTGCAACTGACGGACGAGAATGGCTCGGTCGCCACCGTCACCATTCCCGATGTGGATCAGTCCAACGGCGTGATCCATGTCATCGACACGGTGATGACGCCTCGGATGTGATCGTCCCCGGATGTGATCGTCCTTGCGTCCGCCTGATCACAGGCTGACAGACCGGCCCGCGTGATGAATTTCGCGCGGGCCTTTCCTTTGGACGCAACGGTTTCCGGCTTGCGGACAGATGCGGGGTTGCAACCTGACCGCCGCCCTTTCAGATTCACAGTCAGCAACAGGACAGGATCGGACAACATATGAGCGGGCTGATAGCGCTTCTGGATGACGTCGCCGCGATTTCGAAAGTGGCCGCGGCGTCAATTGACGATGTGGCGGGTCAGGCCGCCCAGGCCGGGGCCAAGGCCGCAGGCGCCCTTATCGATGATGCCGCTGTCACGCCGAAATATGTGCATGGTTTCCATGCCAGCCGCGAACTGCCGATCGTCTGGAAGATCACCAAGGGATCGATCTTCAACAAGCTGGTGATCCTGTTGCCCGTGGCGCTGCTGCTGTCAGCCTTTGCGCCATGGCTGATTACGCCCTTTTTGATGATCGGCGGGGCCTATCTGTGTTTCGAGGGGGCCGAGAAGATCGCGCATCTGTTCATCCACACGGACCGGCATGACAGCGAAAAGCATATCCACCCCGACGGTGACGGCTCGGCCCTGGAAGAAGAGCGCGTCGCCGGCGCGATCAAGACGGATTTCATCCTGTCGGCCGAGATCATGACCATCGCCCTGTCCACGATTCCCGCCGAAGATCCGCTGTGGATGAAAGCCCTGATCCTTGGGGTCGTCGCCATCGGCATCACGGTCACGGTCTATGGAGCCGTGGCGCTGATCGTGAAGGCCGATGACGTCGGCGTGCATCTGGCAACCGATCGCAGGGGGCTGATTGCCGCCTTCGGGCGTGGGATCGTCAAGGTCATGCCCGGATTGATGACGACGCTGACCGTCGTGGGCACGGCGGCCATGCTCTGGGTCGGTGGCAATATCATCGTCCACGGTCTGGACTCGCTGGGATGGTCGGCCCCCTATGACTGGATCCATCATCAGGCTCTGGCCGTCGCGGCCGCCATCAATCACTGGCCCGGCGCTGTCAGCTGGATGACCACCGCGTTTTTCGACGGTATCGGCGGCCTGATGCTGGGCCTGGTGCTGATCCCGATCACCACCGGCCTGATCAACCCCCTGCTTCAGGCAACCGTCCTGCCCCTGCTTGCAGCCATCAAATCGCTTTTCGCCGCGAAGCCGGAATCCTAGACCTGCGGTTCGCAACCGAAAATTGAACCCAAACATGGAAAAAATAACAACAAAGTCGAAAAAAACAGAATATTGACCGAATGAACAAAGGCTGTCACATTTCCTTCACAGCATCGTTGCACGTTCGTCATCAAGCGCCGCTAGGCCGACTTTGAACCGCAACCTCACTGGGAGGAAAAACATGTCTCGTATTCTTACCGCATCGGCCCTTGCGCTGATCGCGTCTCTCTCGGCCGCCAATGCCAAGACCGACATCCAATGGTGGCACGCCATGGGCGGCGAACTGGGCGCCAAGCTGGAGGAGATCGTCAAGGGCTTCAACGAAAGCCAGGACGAATACAATGTGATCCCGTCCTACAAGGGCACCTATCCCGAAACCATGACCGCTGCCATCGCGGCATTCCGCGCCAAGCAGCAGCCCGCCATCGTGCAGGTGTTTGAAGTCGGCACCGGCACCATGATGGCCGCCGAAGGTGCAATCGTGCCCGTCCACCAGTTGATGCAGGATCAGGGCGTTCCCTTCGACCAGGACGCCTTCCTGCCCGCGGTGGTCGGCTATTACACCGATACCGATGGCAATATGCTGTCGATGCCCTTCAACAGCTCGACCCCGATCCTGTATTACAACAAGGACATCTTCGAGAAGGCCGGCCTTGACCCCGACACCCCGCCCAAGACCTGGGGCGAAATGGAAGAGTTTTCCAGGAAGATCATTGATTCCGGCGCGGCATCCTGCGGCTTTACCACGGGCTGGATCAGCTGGATCCAGACCGAGAATTTCAGCGCCTGGCACAATCAGCCGATCGGCACCGAGCAGAACGGTTTTGGCGGTCTGGACGCGAAACTGACGGTGAATGGCCCGGTTCAGGCCAAGCATTGGGCCAATCTGAAGAAATGGGCCGATGAAGGCATCTTCAAATATGGTGGCCCGGTGGGCGGCGACAACGCCCCGCCGATGTTCTATTCGCAGGATTGCGCGATGATCATGAACAGTTCGGCCAGCCGCGCGGGCGTCATCGCCAATGCGACCGATTTCGAACTGGGCTATGGCATGCTGCCCTATTACGACGATGTTGAAGGTGCGCCTCAGAACAGCATCATCGGCGGCGCGACGCTTTGGGTTCTCTCGGGGCGCCCCGACGAGGAATATGCAGGCGCGGCCAGGTTCTTTGAATATCTGTCCTCGCCCGAGGTTCAGGCCGACTGGCACCAGTTCTCGGGCTATCTGCCGATCACCCAGGCAGCCTATGATCTGGGCAAGGAACAGAACTACTATGATCAGAACCCCGGCTCGGAAGTTGCCCTGCAACAGATCACTCTGAACGCACCGACCGAGAATTCCAAAGGCCTGCGTTTCGGCAATTATGTGCAGATCCGCGGCATCATCGACGAGGAATTCGAACAGATGCTGAGCGGGTCCAAGGATGCGCAGGAGGCTCTGGACAGTGTTGTCGAACGCGGCAACAAGCTGATCGCGGAATTCAAGGCGCAGCACCAGTAAGCCTGCTACAAGACAAGGGGGCGCAGCCGTCTGCGCCCCCTTTGCCATTTTTTGACCGGAACCCCGATGAAGCGCACCATATTCAACAATCAGCTGCTCCCCTGGCTATTGCTGGCACCGCAACTGGCCATCACCTTCATCTTTTTCCTGTGGCCCGCCGGTCAGGCCATCAAGCAAAGTTTCCTGCGTGAGGATGCCTTTGGCATCAACACCAGCTTTGTAGGGCTGGACAATTTCACAGCCCTTCTGGACAGCCCCGAATATCTGAACTCGCTTCAGGTGACGGCGGTCTTTGCCGTGCTGGTCACGGCCTTGTCGATGGGCCTGTCGCTGCTGCTGGCCATTGCCGTGGACAGGATGATCCGCTCCACCCGCGTTTACACGACTCTGCTGGTCTGGCCCTATGCGGTGGCCCCGGCCGTCGCCGGTATCCTGTGGTGGTTCATCTTCAACCCGACCATCGGGATCATGCCCTATCTGCTTGACGTGATCGGCTATGACTGGGACCACATCAGCTCCAAGACCGACGCGATGATCCTGGTCGTGATCGCCAGCGCGTGGAAACAGATCAGCTACAACTTCCTGTTCTTCGTGGCCGGGCTGCAGGCCATTCCCGCCAGCATGCGCGAGGCGGCGGCCATTGACGGCGCGGGGCCCGTGCGGCGCTTCTTCGACATCACCCTGCCGCTGCTGTCACCGACGACATTCTTCCTGCTGGTCGTGAATATCGTCTATGCGATGTTCGACACATTCGGCGTCATTGACGCCACCACCGAGGGCGGCCCGGCGCAGGCCACCAACATCATGGTCTACAAGGTCTATTTCGACGGTTTCGTTGGCCAGAACATCGGCAGTTCCGCAGCGCAATCCGTGGTTCTGATGTTGCTGGTCATCACCCTGACCGTGATCCAGTTCCGCTGGGTAGAAAAGAAGGTCGAATACTGATGATCGAAAACCGCCCCGGCCTGAACCTGCTGGCCCATCTGGTCCTGATCCTTGGCATCGCGGTGGTCGCGCTGCCGGTCTGGGTCGCCTTTGTGGCCTCGACCCACAGCGCAACGGATTTCATGTCGGGCACGGTCCCGATGTGGCCCGGCCCGCATCTGGTCGAAAATTACAGCCGGATGCTGGATGCCGGCGTCTCGACCAGCGGCACACCGCCCGTCGGAAGGATGATGCTGAACAGTCTGATCATGGCGCTGTCAATCGCGATCGGCAAAATCGCCATTTCGATCCTGTCGGCCTTTGCCATCGTCTATTTCCGCTTTCCGTTTCGCGGGCTGGCCTTCTGGTGCATCTTCATCACGCTGATGCTGCCCGTCGAAGTGCGGATCGTGCCGACCTTTCAGGTGGTCGCCGGTCTGGGCCTGCTGAACAGCTATGCCGGGCTGTCGATCCCGCTGATCGCCAGCGCCACGGCCACATTCCTGTTCCGGCAGGTCTTCCTGACCATGCCTGACGAACTGGTCGAGGCCGCGCGCATCGACGGTGCCGGCCCGATGAAATTCTTCCGCGACATCCTTCTGCCGCTGTCGCGGACGAATATGGCGGCACTCTTTGTCATCCTGTTCATCTATGGCTGGAACCAATATCTCTGGCCGCTGCTGATCACCACTGACGCACAATATTATACCATCGTCGCGGGCATCAAACGCATGGCCGACGCGGTGGACGGTTTGCCCCAATGGCATCTGGTCATGGCGACAGCCGTGCTGGCGATGCTGCCGCCCGTCGCGGTGGTCATCGCCATGCAAAAGCTGTTCGTCAAAGGACTGGTCGAGACGGAGAAATAACGTGGCCTCAATTACACTCAACAATCTCGGCAAGGTCTATCCGGGTGGCGCACGCGCGGTGGGCAATGTGAATCTCGACATCGCGGATGGCGAATTCATCGTTCTGGTCGGCCCTTCGGGCTGCGGCAAGTCCACCCTGCTGCGCATGGTCGCCGGCCTTGAAAGCATCACCGATGGCGAAGTCCGCATCGGCGACCGCGTGGTAAACCAGATCGAGCCGGCTGATCGCGACATCGCGATGGTGTTCCAGAACTATGCGCTTTATCCGCATATGTCCGTGCGACAGAACCTGGCCTATGGTCTGAAGAACCGGCGCACGCCCAAGGCCGAGATCGACCGTCGCGTGAATATCGCCGCCGAGATCCTGCAGATCGGCAGTTTTCTGGACCGCAAGCCTCGCGCCCTGTCGGGCGGTCAGCGTCAGCGGGTTGCCATGGGGCGGGCCATCGTGCGCGAACCGGCTGCCTTCCTGTTCGACGAGCCCCTGTCCAATCTGGATGCCAAGCTGCGCGTCGCCATGCGCCTGGAAATCAAGGAGTTGCAGAAACGTCTGCGGACAACCTCGATCTATGTGACCCATGACCAGCTTGAGGCAATGACATTGGCCGATCGCCTGGTCGTGCTGAATGGTGGCCGGGTCGAACAGATCGGCACCCCGCTGGAGGTTTACCGCCGCCCGGCATCGGCCTTTGTCGCCAGCTTCATCGGCAGCCCGGCCATGAATCTGATCGATTCCCGCGCCGTTCCGCATCTGCCGGGCACAGCCCATGCCGGAATGATCGGTATCCGCCCCGAGGATCTGAGCGTCGAGGCGGAAGGGCCGATCCTGATGGATGTGCTGGCTGTCGAGGAACTGGGCGCGCAACGTCTGGTCCATGGCCAGACCGGCGGCGAAAAGCTGACGATCGCGCTGCCTTCGGATTCCGAACTGTCCGACACGCTGCGCCTGAGCTTCGACCGCAAGAGCCTGCATCTGTTCGATCGCGAGACCGGCGCCCGCATCGCCTGAGACCGGCTGAAGCTGACTTGATCTGTCCGCGCCTGAAATGGCGCGGGCATTCTTGTCTGATGCGACAAGGGGCAAGCCATGGTAGACTGGGCAGGCAATCAAGCATGGGGTCGCCAGATGTGCCTTTCCTTGTCCTGTTCAACGCATCACCCGATAACCTGCATCATTCCTCCACATATGCTGCGGGTTCTGGCGCTGCGGGGCGATGAAAGCACCGCGCGCATGGCCCGCACATTGCTGAAGCAGACCGAAAAGCTGCGCGATCAGCGCAGCGAACATGCCGACATGACGCCGGGCACCGCGGGCGCCTCGGGCCCTTTTGAAAGCCATGCGCTGACCGATAGCGGAGAGCCCTGCTGTCCCGAGCGGCGCATCCACGACGGCCAGTTCAAGGCTGCCCTGCCCGGCAAGCTGATCCGCAATGAAGGTGATCCGCCCACCGGGGACGACGACGTGGACCGGGCCTATGACGGGGCCGGCGATGTGTTCTCACTTTTTGCCGAAGAATATGGCCGCAACTCTCTGGACGGATCGGGCATGCCTCTGGTCGCGACGGTCCGCCACCGTCGCAATTACAACAACGCCTTCTGGAACGGCACGCAGATGGCCTATGGCACCGGCGACGGAGAGGTGTTTCGCACATTTCTGGAATTGTCGGTCATCGGGCATGAGATGACCCATGGCGTGATCCAGCATTCGGGCGGGCTGATCTATGAGAACCAGTCCGGGGCACTGAACGAAAGCATCGCCGATGTGTTCGGCAGCCTGGCGTTGCAGCGGCGGCTGGGCCAGCAGGTTCATGAAGCCGACTGGCTGGTCGGGCGGGGCATCCTGGGACCCGGCGTCAATGGCGCGGCGCTGCGCAGCATGAAGGCGCCGGGCACCGCCTATGCCGATGATCTGCTGGGCAAGGATCCCCAGCCCTGGCATATGGATCACTTTGTCACCACCACGGATGACAACGGTGGCGTTCACATCAATTCCGGCATCCCCAACCATGCCTTCTACCTGTTCTGCAACTATATCGGCGGACGTGCATGGGAACTGCCCGGGCGGATCTGGTATCGCGCCTTGCAGCGGCTGAACAACCCGATGGCCACTTTTACCGATTGGGCAGATCAGACCCTGGCCGCTGCCTCGGAACTGAGCGGATCGGGCAGTTCGGAAACGTTGCTGCTCCGCCGGGCGTGGAAACTTGTTGGAATCGGGATCTGAGACTAGGATCTCGTGATGGGTGTCATTTCGGGCGGGTGCGTCGCTATGATCATAGAAATCGCGTCACAGGGCGGCTTTGGTGGTATCGCGGCATCAGCCCTGCACAAACGTATCGACGTGGATCAACAGGTCGGGCCCTTGCGGCAGGAGCTCTGCGAGGCCTTCGGCCCTGCGGAACTGGCGCGGCTGGCGCGCACGCCCTGCAACAACTGCGCGGATCGCGTGACCTATTCGATCACCATCATCCAGGGCAGCGATGCGCCGCAGAATTTCATCCTGCGCGAAGACCAGCTGCCCCCCGACACGCTGGACCTGCTGGACCGCTTCTGACGGCAAGGCTAGCCTTCGGCAGGCAGTCCGAAGATTGCCGTCGCCGCGCAGGCCAGACCCAGAATGCCATACCATGCCGATCTCGCCATCTGGCCCCGCCGATGCGCGACGATGGCCGCAACCCCGCATTGCAGCGCATAGAACAGCGCGAAGGCCCGGCTGGCCAATGCCACGATGGCCGTCACATCCGTCAGCCACAACAGCGACAGCGCGACCCCGCCGATCAGCCAATAGGCGGCGGCCTGCCCCATCCGCCCCCGGAGAAGGTCGGTCACCAACTCGCTGCTGCCAATCGAATCGGCCACGGCAGCAGAGAACTGGCTGGCCACCGCCCCCATGACCATCAGCAAGGGCAGGAGTGGTGAGACGACCCCGATCACGCCGATAAAGCCTGCAACATCGGTTTCTTCCTGAAACTGCCCGTAAAGCGGAATCATCAGCGTGAAGAAGACTACATAGATCAGAGATGACAGGATTTGCGCCCGCTTCATTGCGCGGATACGCGCTGGCGCATCATACATGTCGCCCGTGAAACGAGTCGTCTCGAAACCCTGCACGACGATCAGGAGGCCCATCAGAAAGCGCAGCTGATCCCCCGCCGCATATGCGGTCGTGACAGGCACTGAATGCCAGGCCGCCGATGCCAGATGGCCGTCTCGCCATAGCAATGTGACAAGCAGCGCAAGGATTGCCGACAGGTTCATGGCTACGGTCAGCTTTTCCGCGCGCTCGACCCCCGACAGACCGCGCGTGACGCCCATGGCACAGATGCCGATCACGAAGGCCGAGGCGATCATCGTGCCCATCACCGGCCAGTCCGCCCCGGTCAGCTTGACGACAAAGGCCCCCAGCAGGGCCAGGTAATATGTGACCGACACGAAATAGGCCGCGGCCAGAACCAGATGCGACCCGCGCTCGACCCGATTCAGGACATCACGCCCGCCGAGGGTGCAAAGCGGCTCTGCATGGGCGATGTTGAAACGGATGGCACCGCCGATGAACCACGCCAACAGGCACAGCCCGCAAATCGCGACCACCGACCAGATTCCAAGGCGCGAGGCAAGCAGCGGTACCGACACCAGGAAACCGCTGCCGATGATCGAGGCCAGCGGCGTGACCATGGCCCCCCATTTCGGCGAGTGGCGCAGGCGGGGATTGACCAGAATGGCAAGGGCAGTGGCAAAGCTGCCCAGAAGGATCCATTCGGTCGCACCCGCTTCAGCCATGGCGGCGGTTCCACAGGACCGAACTGACGAATGCGGTGGCGATGAACCCCGCCCCCAGCAGACCGGTGACCACCTCGGGCAGATGCCACATGGTCTGTCCGAACATGATGATCGACAGGGTCAGGATCGACCAGAAGGCCCCATGTTCAAGATAGCGGAACTCGGCCAGGGTGCCCTTTTCGACCAGCATGACCGTCATCGAGCGCACATACATCGCCCCGATGCCCAGCCCGATGGCAATCAGGAACAGGTTCTGCGTCAGGGCAAAGGCTCCGATCACGCCGTCAAAGCTGAACGAGGCGTCCAGAACCTCCAGGTAAAGAAAGGCACCCAGCCCCGCGCGCGCCGTTCCCATGGTGCAGGATGCGGCCTGCGCATTGCCCCATCTGTCCAGCACATGGCCCAGGGCATCCACCGCCAGAAAGGTGACGATGCCCCACATGGCGCTGAACATGAACAGCCGCTCGTCACGCACCGGCAACAGCCAGACGAAGATCAGGATGAAAACCAGAACGAATCCCACCTCCATGCCGCGCACCGATCCGCAGGCCCTCAGCCCGCGTTCCAGCCTGCCAATCCAGTGAACCTCCTTGGATTGGTCAAAAAAGAAGCTCAGCGCGACCAGCATGAGGAACGATCCGCCAAAGGCAGCAATGGGCAGATGCGCGTCACGGATCAGCTCGGCATATTCGGCGGGATGGGCGGCGGCCAGTTCGATGGCCTGAACAGGCCCGATCTGCGCGGCGATCACCACGATCATCAGCGGGAAGACAATCCGCATTCCGAAGACCGCGATCAGAATGCCCCAGGTCAGAAAGCGGCGCTGCCATTGCGGGGACATCTCTTGCAGCTTGTTGGCATTGACGATCGCATTGTCGAATGACAGCGAGATTTCCAGCACCGCCAGGACAAGCGCGATCAGCAGAAATGACAGCGCCCCGCCGGAATCATGCGAGAACTCCCATCCCAGATAACCTGCAAGCGCGATGCCCAGCCCTGTCACGATCAACGGCCAACGAAGATAGGAGAGCGTCGTGCGCATGCGGTATCCTTTCCAAGACAGGTGACAGATATTCGCCCCACGCAGGGACAGCAAGCAGTCGCACGTCACGTCATGCCTCGTGACGCGGGCACCACAGGGTCGCAGTTTCTTTTCGCGTTTTCGTCACATGTCTGATTTGACAAATGTGATGTCGCAAAATGGACGTCCTCGCAGCCTGTGACGATTACTGTGGCGGTTGAACCTGAACCAGCGCCATTCACAGCAGGTGCGTGATGACCCAGCCATATTCGACCGCCCGACTCATCGCCTCACGGCAACCCGGATTTTCCCTGCCCCGCGAACTATATTGCGGTGAACAGGCGCTGCAGGACGACCTGCAGCAGATCTGGTATCGCGAGTGGGTCTTTGCCATTCCCTCATGTGAGATTGCCAGGACCGGCAGTTTTTCGACCCTGCAACTGGGCGAATACCCGGTCATCATCGTGCGCGGTGCCGATGGCCGCGTGCGGGCCTTCCACAATGTCTGCCGCCACCGCGGGCAGCGCTTGTGTCCCAAGACCTCGGGCAGCAGCCCGAAGCTGGTCTGCCCCTATCATCAATGGACCTATGATCTGGACGGCAAGCTTCTTTATGCCCGTGACATGGGGGAAGGGTTTGATCCGTCCAGATACGGGCTGAAGCCGGTGCATTGCGCCGATATCGGCGGCATGATCTTTGTCTGCGTCGCCCCCGTGCCGCCATCGCTGGCCGATCTGGCCCAGAACCTGATGCGCTATGTCGGGCCAAGCGCACTGGCCGAATCCAAGGTCGCCCACAGCTCGACCATCATCGAAAAGGGCAACTGGAAACTGGTTCTGGAAAACAACCGCGAATGCTATCACTGCGGCGGCTCGCACCCCTCGCTGTGCCGCACCTATTCCGACGATCCGCTGATGACGGTGATGGAGGGGCCCAATGCCGCCAGCCCCGAAATCCTTGCGCATTGGGACCGCTGCGACAAGGCGAACCTGCCGTCGCGCTTTGTCCATGGCGACAACATGCAATGGCGTCTTGCCCGCGTGCCGCTGATGGACGATGCCGAAAGCTTCACCATGTCGGGCAAGGCCGCCGTGTCGCGGCGCATGGGGACGATCCCGTGGAATGACGCCGGGGCGCTGATGTTCTATCACTTCCCGTCCAGCTGGAACCACTTTCTGCCCGATCATGCGATCGTCTTCCGCATCCTGCCGATCAGCCCGACCGAAACCGAGGTCACGACGAAATGGCTGGTCCACAAGGATGCGGTCGAGGGCGAGGATTACGATCTTCAGAAGCTGACCGAAGTCTGGCTGGCCACGAATGACGAAGACCGCCGCGTCGTCGAGGAAAACCAGGCCGGAATTCTCAGCCCCGCCTATGAACCCGGCCCCTATTCCCCCAGCCAGGAAGCCGGCGTGATCCATCTGGTCGATTGGTATTGCGCCACCATGACCGAACGCCTTGGACTGCAAACGGCAGCAGAGTAGAACGCGATGACACGAACCCGCACGAACTGGGCCGTCGAGCCATGGGACGATTCCGAAATGCTGGAATGCACCCAGATCGTCCCCGAAACGGCCGATACCTGGACCTTCACCTTCCGGTCTCCCTCGGGGGCCTGGTTCGATTATCAGCCCGGTCAGTTTATTACGCTGGACCTGCCGGTTGATCCGTCAAAGGGTCAGGCCGGAAATGTCCAGCGGACCTATACGCTGTCCTCTTCTCCGTCCCGGCCGCTGTCGATTTCCGTCACCGCCAAGGCACAGGCGACATCCATCGCCACGCGCTGGATGATGGACAACCTGAAACCCGGCATGAAGATCCGCGCCTATGGGCCGTCGGGGATCTTCTCGTCCCACCGCCATCCGGCGCGCAAATATCTGTTCATCTCCGCCGGTTCGGGCATCACCCCGATGATGTCGATGACCACCTGGGCCTGGGACAGTGGCGAGGACCATGACATCGTCTTTGTCCATGCCGCGCGCCGTCCCTCGGACATCATCTTCCGCCAGCGGCTGGAGCAATTCGCCCACCGTTCGCCCGGCCTGCAATTGCGTTTCACCGTCGAAGAGCCTGAACCGTTCAAGACCTGGCATGGCTATCAGGGCCGTCTCAGCCAGATCATGCTGGGGCTGATGGCCTCGGATTATCTGGAGCGCGAGGTGTTCTGCTGTGGCCCCGAGCCCTTCATGCAGGCCGTGCGCGACATGCTGATCGCGCTGGGTTACGACATGGACCACTACCATCAGGAAAGCTTTGGCGCGCCGGTGGAATCCGAAGCCGAATCGCCCGAGATGGACGATGTCATTCCCGACGAGGAGAGCCGCGCACAGATTTCCTTCACCACCAGCGGCGTGACGACCGGCTGCGCCGAGACCGACACCGTGCTGGCTGTCGCCAAGCGCGCGGGGCTGAACATCCCGTCAGGCTGCACCTTTGGTCTGTGTGGCACCTGCAAGATCAAGAAGGTCTCGGGCGAGGTGCATATGGTCCATAACGGCGGCATCTCGGACGAGGATATCGAGGACGGCTGGATCCTGGCCTGCTGCTCGAACCCGATGGGCAAGATCGCCGTCGAGGTCTGATCGCGATAACGGGCGGGCGCGGACTAGCTGTCCTGAAGCGCCCGCACCAGCCGGGTGAAATCCTCGCCGCGCTTTTCGAAATTGGGGTATTGGTCAAAGCTGGCGGCTGCGGGTGCCAGCAAAACGGTATCACCGGGCTCGGCATCCGCCGCGGCCTGACGAACAGCCTGTTCCATCGTGTCCGAAATCTCGTAGGGCGTCTGACCCAACTCCAGTGCGAAATCCCGCGCCGAATGGCCGATCAGATAGGCCTTGGTCACATTGCCCAGATAGGGCTGCAGATCGGAAATGCCGCCTTCTTTCCCCAGACCGCCTCCGATCCAGCGGATATGCGAGAAGGCCTGCAGGGCTTTCGCCGCGGCATCGACATTTGTCGCCTTGGAGTCATTCACATATTTGACGCCGCCAATTTCGGCCACCAGTTGGCTGCGATGGGGCAGACCGGCAAAGCTGTGGAAGGCGGCCTCGATCTGGCGCGGGGCCAGACCAACCGCGCGGCAGGCCGCATAGGCGGCACAGGCATTCTGATGGTTATGCGCACCTGGCAGGCCGGAAATCTGGCGCAGATCGATCGAAGCGGCCTGACGGCCCTTGCGGTATTCCGACAGGAAGCCCTTGCGCGCAAAGACCGACCATGCCGCGCGATCCAGCTTTTGCCCCGCCGAAATGCGGATGACCCGATCATCGGATGGTCCCATGCCCAGCTGGTTTGCCAGATACAGGCCCTGATCCTCATCAACACCAATCACCGCGCGGTCCGGCCCACCTTCGGCAAACAGCCGTCGCTTGGCTGCGAAATAGCCCCCCGGACCGCCATGACGGTCCAGATGGTCGGGCGAAAGATTGGTAAAGACGGCGACATCCGGTGTCAGCGCACGGGCAAGATCGGTCTGATAGCTGGACAGTTCCAGCACCACGACCTCGCCATCGACGGCGGGCTCAAGCGACAGCACACCGGTGCCGATATTGCCACCCATCTGCGCGGGCCGGCCACATTCGGTCAGAACATGATGGATCAGCGCGGTCGTGGTGGATTTGCCATTGGATCCCGTGACCGCAATGATGCGCGGCGCACGGTCGAAATAGGACCAGTCCTCGTTGGCATAGCTGCGAAAGAACAGGCCGATGTCATTGTCCACCGGCACCCCAAGCGCATAGGCCTGTGCGATGACCGGGTGCGGTTTGGGGTAAAGATGCGCAATACCCGGCGAGGCGATCAGCGCCGTCACCTCATGCCATGATTCCGCGCGGGTCAGATCGACGATCCGCACGCCTTCTGCTGCAGCCGCCTCGCGTGTGTCGTTGCCGTCATCCCATGCGATGACATTGGCCCCGCCGGCGGTCAGCGCCGCCACGGTGGCCCTGCCCGAGCGGCCAAGCCCAAGCACCGCAATAGTCTGGTTTTCAACGCCTTCGACGGGAATCATGACGACCTCTCTTGATGAATGCGACGGATCGCCTAGCGCAGCTTGAGCGTCGCCAGACCGATCAGCGCAAGGATAAGCGCAATGATCCAGAATCGAATGACGATCTGCGGCTCGGCCCAGCCTTTCTTCTCGAAATGGTGGTGGATCGGCGCCATCAGGAACACGCGCTTGCCGGTGCGTTTGAAATAGAGCACCTGGATGATCACACTCAGCGCCTCGACCACGAACAGGCCGCCAACGATGGCCAGCACGATCTCGTGCTTGGTGACCACGGCAATGGCACCCAAGGCACCACCAAGCGCCAGCGAGCCGGTATCGCCCATGAAGACCGCAGCGGGTGGCGCGTTATACCACAGGAAGCCCAGACCGCCGCCGATCAGCGCCGCGACGAAGATCAGGATCTCGCCCGAACCGGGCACGTGATGCACGCCCAGATATTCGGTGAAATCAACGCGCCCCACCGTATAGGCGATGACCCCCAATGTGGCCGCCGCAATCATCACCGGCATGACGGCCAGCCCGTCCAGACCATCGGTCAGGTTCACGGCATTGGCGGCACCCACGATCACGATCATCGCGAAGGGGACAAAGAAGACGCCCAGATTGATCAGTGCGTTCTTGAAGACCGGCAAGGCCAACTGACCACTCAGTTCCGCGGGATGCAGCCACATCGCCCAGATCGAGGCAATGCAGGCCAGTGCCAGCCCCAGCCCCATGCGGATGCGCCCGGAAACGCCCTTGGTGTTGTTCTTGCTGACCTTGGCATAGTCATCGGCGAAACCGATGGCGGCATAGCCCGCCGTGACGGTCAGAACGATCCAGACATATCCGTTTTCCAGCCTTGCCCAAAGCAGGGTCGAAAAGAACAGCGCCGACAGGATCAGCAGCCCGCCCATGGTGGGCGTACCTGCCTTGACGAAGTGGCCTTCGGGGCCGTCATCGCGGATCGGCTGGCCTTTCTTCTGCGACTTGCGCAGATAGTTGATCAGCGGTCGCCCGAAAATGAATCCGAAGATCAAAGCGGTAAAAAACGCCGCGCCTGCCCTGAATGTAATGTATCGAAACAGGTTGAAGAGGTCGCCCCCTTCGGAAAAGCTGCTCAGCCAATAGAGCATTCATCATCCCCTCGTTTGAGGTCAGTCGTCTGCCCATAATTACGCAGCGCGTCAACCACGGTCGAAATCCGCGAAGATTTCGACCCTTTCACCAGAACAATATCGCCGTCGCGGACCAGATCGGCGGCCCGCTCGGCCAATTCCGCCGCATCTGCGGCCCAATCGCCGCGCTTTTCAAGCGGCAGGGCGTCATACAGATGCCGCATTCGCGGCCCCGCCATATGCACCAGATCGACCGATTCCATCGCCGGATCCTGCGCGACTGTGCGGTGCAGGGCGATCTCATCAGGGCCGAGTTCCAGCATGTCGCCCAGAATGGCTACGCGGCGTCCACCTTCCAGCCCGGCCAGGGTCGCGAGCCCTGCCGCCAATGAGGCCGGATTGGCGTTGAAGGCATCATCGATCAGGCGAAACCGCCCGATATCCTCAAGAGCGCCGCGGCCCTTGGGGGGCTGCCAGTCGCCAAGACGGGCAGCGGCCTGTTTGACATCGGCCCCGGCGGCCGCCAGGGCAGCCAGAACGCCCACGGCATTCATGGCAAAATGTGCACCTGTGGTTTGAAGCGTGAATTCGACCATCTCGCCGGCAATGCGCGCGCGGCATTTCAGCCGCCCCTCCATGGGCCGGGCCATGATCAGCCGCGCCATGCCGTCGCGTCCGAAACCGACCACCACCGCACCGGCGGCATCCGCGCAATCACGCAGGATACCGGTGACGGGCAAATCCTCGGGAAGGATGGCGGTTCCGATGGCTTGCAGGCCCTGAAAGATCGCGCCTTTTTCCCGCGCGATGCCCTCGATCGCGCCAAAGGCCTCCAGATGCGCGGCAGCGACCGTGGTGATCATCGCAACATGCGGGCGCGCCATGCACGACAGCGGCGCGATTTCGCCCGGATGATTCATGCCGATCTCGATGATCGCGAAATCGGTATCGGCAGGCATCCGCGCCAGGGTCAGCGGAACGCCCCAGTGATTGTTGTAGCTGGCTTCGGCGGCATGGATCCGACCCTGCCCTGTCAGGGCCGTGCGCGCCATGTCCTTGGTCGAGGTCTTGCCGACCGAGCCGGTAATGGCGATGACACGCCCGCCCATACGTTGCCGCGCGGCGCGGCCCAGATCTTCCAGGGCGTGCAGCACGTCGGGCACGATCAGCAGCGGCGCATCCGGCGCAACATCTTCGGGCACACGGCTGACCAGTGCCGCCGCTGCGCCCTTTTTCAGCGCCTGTGCGACGAAATCATGGCCATCGCGCTGATCGGTCAGCGCCACGAACAGATCGCCGGCCTGCAATGTGCGTGTGTCGATCGAAACGCCCGTGGCTTTCCAGTCGCCGCAAGCTTCGCCATGCGTTGCAGCCGCAGCTTCGGCGGCATTCCAGAGACTCATATCTTGCCATCCAGCGCAGCAACGGCGACCGAGGCCTGTTCCGCATCATCGAAAGGGTAAAGATCCTGCCCGACCAACTGGCCGGTTTCATGGCCCTTGCCGGCAATCAGCAGGGCATCGCCGGGCTGCAGGGCATCGACTCCGCGCAAGATCGCCTCGGCCCGATCTCCGACCTCTATCGCCTCGGGGCCGGCCCCCTCCATGACAGCCGCACGAATGGCAGCCGGATCCTCAGAGCGTGGATTGTCATCGGTCACGATCACCACATCGGCAAATTCACGGGCCGCCTGCCCCATCAGAGGCCGTTTGCCGCGATCCCGGTCACCGCCCGCGCCCAGCACGATGACGATGCGGCCCATCACATGCGGGCGCAGCGATTGCAGCGCGGCGATGACCGCGCCGGGCTTGTGGGCGTAATCGACGAAAACCGCCGCGCCGTTTTCGCGTTGCGCGACCAGTTGCATCCGGCCCCGCACGGTCTGCAGCTGCGGCAGCACCGACAGGATACGCTCTGCCGAATCCCCCGATGCAAGGGCCAGCCCCGCCGCCATCAGCACATTTTCCGCCTGAAATCCGCCAATCAATGGCAGACGCACCATCTGGGTCTGCCCCATCAGCGAGAAACGCAGATCCTGACCCGTCGCATCATAGCGCTGGCCCAGAATGCGCAGCATGGCGTCCTGACCCTGACCAACCGTCGTGACGGCCAGGCCACGATCGCGGGCAATCTCGGCCATCTGACGTCCGCGTTCACCATCGATATTGATGACGGCCGATTCGCCCTCTTCCAGGATGTGATTGAACAGCAGCGCCTTGGCCGCGAAATATTCGTCAAACCCGGCGTGGTAGTCCAGATGATCCTGACTGAAATTGGTGAACCCGCCAGCCTCGACCCGCACACCGTCCAGCCGCCGTTGATCCAGCCCGTGGCTGGAAGCCTCCATCGCGGCATGGGTCACGCCTGCCGCCCCGGCTTCGGACAGCATACGATGCAAGGTGATGGGTTCGGGCGTGGTATGGGCCAGCTTTGCGTGATAATCGCCCTCGACCCCCATGGTGCCAAGGCTGATCGCCTTGTGCCCCAAGGCCTGCCAGATCTGACGGGTAAAGCTGGCAACCGAAGTTTTCCCCGAAGTTCCGGTCACCGCCACCACATGTTCGGGTTGTGCCTCGAACCACAGGGCGGCGGCCCCGGCCAAAGCGGCGCGCGGATCCTCGGCGATGATCAAGGCCCCAGGCCAATCCTTCAGCACATCGGCGGCCAGCGCCTCGCCTGCGCGATCGGTCAGCACCGCCCCCGCATCCATCCGCAGGGCATAGGTGATGAATTCCGCCCCATGCACAGTGGTCCCCGGCAATGCGGCAAACAGATGCCCCGGCTTGACCGTTCTGCTATCGACCGAAAGACCGGTAATGACGGCGTCGCGCCCGTCCCTTGTCCGCAGCCCCAGCTGCGACAGCGATTTCGTGGCCTGCTGGTTCACCCTGTCACCCGTTATTTGTTCGAGACGAGCCTTACCCCATCGCCGGACGCAGGTTCAACACGCGGCTGAAAGCGCGCCGCAATGGTCGGCAGCTTTTCGTCGGTTCTGGCCTTGAGCCCCAGCAGGGGCGCAAGCCGCCGGACCAGTTCGGCCGCGACCGGCACCGCTGTCAGCCCCGCCGTGCGGCTCTCGCCGCCCCGCGCATTGGTGATCGAGGGTTCGTCCAGCGTCACGACCAGGACATATTGGGGATCGCTGGCCGGAAAGACCGAGGCGAAGGTGGCGACAACCTTGTTCTTGTAATAGCCGCCCGAAGGACGCGGCTTGTCGGCGGTGCCGGTCTTGCCCGCGACCTCATAGCCCTCGACATCGGCGCGCCGGGCAGTCCCGCGCGTCACCACCTGCCGCAACATTCCGATGGCCAGCTCCGCCGCGCGCGGCGACAGGATCTGTTCTCCTTCTGGCCGCTTGCGACCGTGAATCAGGGTGGGCGTGACCTTCCTGCCGTGATTGCCGATGGTCGCATAGGCCGCCGCCAGATGCAGTGGGCTGGCCGCCAGACCGTGACCAAAGGAAACCGTCGCCGCCGTCACGGCAGGCCAGCGTGACGGCACCAGGGGCTGGCCGGTTGGTGCCTCGACCATCTCGATGGAGGTCGGCTCGAACAGACCCAGCTTCTTCAGAAAGTCCTTCTGACGCTCGATGCCCAGCATCTGCGCGATGCGCACGGTGCCGACATTGGAGGATTTCACGATCACATCGGTCACGCTGAGCGTCTTGCCGTAATTGTGGAAATCATGGATCAGATATTTCCCGATCTTTATCGGGCTGGTGGAATTGATACTGGTGTTGGGGTTGATCAGCTTCAGATCCATCGCCTGCGCGATCGGGAATATCTTGAAGGTCGACCCCAGCTCATACTGCCCCTGAACCGCGCGGTTGAACAAAGGGCTGTCCGAAGCATCGCCCTTCAACAGGGGACGGGGCCGGTCATTGGGGTCGAAATCCGGCAGGCTGGCCATGGCGACGATTTCGCCGGTCTTGATTTCCAGCAGGATGCCCGCAGCACCCTTGGCATTCATCACCTTCATGCCCGAGGCCAGCACTTCCTCCATGGCAGACTGCGCCGTCAGGTCGATGGAGAGCGCCAGCGGCGCGCCATCATGCGAGGGATCGCGCAGCCAGTTGTCGAAGGCCTTTTCCACCCCGGCGATGCCCAGAACCTCGGCGCTGCTGACGCCTTCCTGGCCAAAGCCCGAACCGCCCAGAATATGGCTGGCGATGCTGCCATTGGGATAGATGCGCATCTCGCGCGGCCCGAACAGCAGGCCCGGCTCGCCGATGTCATGCACGGCCTGCATCTGCTCGGGGCTGATCTTGCGCTTGATCCACATGAATTTGCGGGTGCCGGTAAAATCGCGGATCAGCCGCTCTTCGTCCAGATCGGGAAATATCTGCGCAAGCCCGCGTGCCGCGCCGACGGGATCGATCATCTGATGGGGATGGGCATAGACCGAATGGGTCAGCAGATTCGTCGCCAGCACACGCCCACGACGGTCGGTGATATCGGCACGCTGCGAGATGATCTGCGAGGACAGAACCTGGGCGCGGGGCTCGCTTGGCTCGCTGGAGGCCAGGGCCCCCATCCGCAGGCCGACCGTTGCGAAGGCCAGGATGAAACAGGCCGACATCAGCACCAGCCGACCCTCGGCGCGCCGCCGGGCCTTGTCCTGAATGGCTTCATGACGCAGGCGCCGGTTCTCGGCTTCGATCTCGTCGGGGTTCTCGCCGCGGTCACGGGCACGCAGGATTCGTGCCAAGGGGCGCAGGGGGGTGCGGATCATGGCTGTTCCTCCTGAAGATCGGCATCATCGCCGGCATCATCAATCGCCTCGGCGGGCCGGGGCTTGGGATAATCCACATGTTCAAGACCGACGAACTGGGTCGATTCCACCGGGACCAGCTGCAACCGCTCGAAGTTGAGATCGACCAGTTCGGCCAGCCGTTCGGGGCGGTTCAGATAGGCCCATTCGGCCCGCAGGACACCCAGATCCTCGCGAAGCCCGCCAATTTCGCGTTGCACCTGCGCCATGGAACTGATCGCGGCCTGTGTGCGGTAGTTTTCGCGATAGGCCCAGAATGCCAAACCCATCACCAGCAAGGTCACCGCCAGATAGGTCAGCGAGCGCATCACCCACCCCCCTTGACCGGTAGCCTTGGCATGGCCAGCGCGCCATCATCCGCGCGCCCTGCCGGAGCTTCGGTGCGCACCGCAACCCGCAACAGGGCCGAGCGCGCACGCGGGTTCTGATCGGTCTCACCCGGATCCGGGCCGATCGCGCGCCGGAATGGCAGCCGGAAAGCGGCGGGGGCGACCTCCTGCACGGGCGCATAGCGACTGCCCCCGCCCCCGGTGTTCGAACGCGCCTGCATGAAACGCTTGACGATGCGGTCCTCCAACGAATGAAAGCTGACCACCGCCAACTGGCCACCGGGCTTCAGGGCCCGTTCGGCGGCGGACAGCCCCTCGACCAGTTGCCGGAATTCGTCATTCACCCAGATGCGGATCGCCTGAAAACTGCGCGTGGCCGGATGACTTTGGCCCGGCTTGGGGCGAGGCAGACAATGGGAGACCACCTCGGCCAATTGCGCGGTGGTCGTCAAGGGACGCGCGGCAACAATGGCGCGCGCAATCCGGCGCGAGGCCCGCTCCTCGCCGTAATGATACAGCACATCCGCGATCACGGCCTCATCGGCGGTGTTCAGCAGTTCCGCAGCCGAAGGCCCGTCCTGCGCCATGCGCATGTCCAGCGGCCCTTCGCGCATGAAGGAAAAGCCGCGCTCGGCCTGATCAAGCTGCATCGAACTGACGCCCAGATCCAGCACCACACCGTCCAGAGGTTCGCCCGCCAGTGTATCCAGATCGGAAAAGGTGCCCTCGACCAGACGCAGCCGGTCGCCGAAATCCGCCGCCCAGTCCCGTGCCATCTCGAAGACCATGGGATCACGATCGACCCCGATCACCCTGTCTGCACCGGCCGCCAGCAGGCCGCGGGCATAACCGCCCGCACCGAATGTTCCGTCCAGCCAGACACCCGAAACCGGCGCCACCGCACGAAGCAGCGGGTTCAGCAGAACCGGAATATGTGGATCAGCAGCCATGGCCTATTCTTCGCTTTCATCTTCGCTGAGGAACACGCGCGGATCAAAGCCCGGCCCCTTCGAGGCGGCAAATTCCTCGAGTTCCTCGACATCCTTGGGACGCGAGTCGGGAAGATAGACTTTGACATAATCGCCATGCGATTCGAACGTCGTCTCGACGCCATTGTCGAAGCCCAGCTTCTCACGCAGTTTCTGGGGAAGGACCAGCCGTCCCTCGCGGTCGATCTCCAGATCGACGGATTGCCCGTTCATCAACTGCTCCAGCCAGCGGCGCTTCTTGCTGCCCCGGGTCAATTTGTCGATCTGTTCGTCGATATCTTCGATCGCCTCGATGCTGTAAAGCTCGATCCAGTTCCACCAGTCGGGGCCATAGACGGCAACGACCTGGGTGCGACCGGTATTGGATGTCGCAAATGCGGGATCACAGGCATCAAAGACCTTCCGCAGCCGGGCGGGGACCGACATCCGGCCCTTTCCATCGACCTTTACGGTCTCTGTGCCTCTGAACTTTCGCGCCACGCCCGCCCGTCCTCACTGCCCCATCTTGTGCATCCGCCCAAAATGAGAAAGGCGGATTGGGCCGCTGCCACTGCCCAATCCGCCGCCCTCGTTCCCAAAACATGGGCCCCATTCGGGGTTTGCCGGCCCTGTCACGCGCCACCTGGGGGAGGTGCTGCTCGCACGCGCGGACCGACTATTTGGAAAACGGGTGCCTGCATGAAACCTGCGTCGCCACATGGGGTCTTGATGCCCCTTCACTGCCCGTCTTCGTGATCAAGTTGTGACATGGGAATTCATGGGAAGCAACGGATTTTTTCGGGAAAGCACCACAAGCCCCGGCCCGGAAACGACCTTACGCAAGGGAAAAAATTGTCCGGCCTATGGGTCGTCCGCTACAAATAGACGACCCTTACCAATGAACCCCTAAATATGGATAAGGTATTGAGTTGAGCGGAATCTGGCTCAGGAACTCGCCATTCCCGTTATCCGGCAGGCACATATGGTGGATATCCGGAGGTCCTCACAACGAATCACGGAAACGAGAGAGAAAACGGGCGCCGGTGCCATGCATTCCCAGCGGTGCCGGGAATTCCCAGATGCGCCCGTCGCACAGCCGATCAGGCCAGGCCGCCCTTGATCAGGCGGTCGGCCAGACGCGCATAGGCATCCGAGACATCGCCCTCACCCAGGGCAACCGGACGCCCCGCGTCCCCCGCCAGACGGATCTCGAGCTGCAGGGGAATTTCTCCCAGAAAGGGCAGATCCATTTTTCGCGCATCCTCGGCCACGCCGCCATGTCCGAACAGATGCGCCTCATGCCCGCACTTGGGACAGATATAGCTGGACATGTTTTCGACCAGCCCGAGAACCGGTGTTTTCAGCTTGTTGAACATGTCGATCGCGCGGCGCGCGTCCAGCAATGCGACATCCTGCGGGGTCGAGACGATGATCGCCCCGGTCACGGCGGCCTTCTGGCACAGGGACAATTGCACATCACCGGTGCCCGGAGGCAGGTCGATCAGCAGAATGTCCAGTTCACCCCAGTTCACCTGCTGCAGCAACTGCTGCAAGGCACCCATCAGCATCGGACCGCGCCAGACGACGGCCTCGCTTTCCTTCAGCATCAGGCCGATCGACATCATCGTGACGCCATGCGCCTTCAGCGGCTCGATCCGCTGCCCGTCCGGGCTGGCCGGGCGACCGGACACTCCCATCATGCGCGGCTGGGACGGCCCATAGATATCGGCGTCCAGCAATCCGACCTTTCGCCCGGCCCGCGCCAATGCCACGGCCAGATTCGAGGTCAGCGTCGATTTGCCGACACCACCCTTGCCCGACCCTATGGCGATAATGCTGCGCACCCCCGGCACCGGCTGCGGGCCAGCCTGCGCGGTCGGGTGCCGCCCGATCTTCAACGAGGGCGCATCCCCCCTGGCCGGTGCAGCGGGTTTGCCAGCGGGCGCCGTCATGACGATCTGCACATCATCAACGCCCTCCAGCGCCAGCAAGCGACGGCGCGCCTCGGCCTCGACCGGGGCCAGCGCCTTCGCCGCACCGGCATCGGCGACCTCAAGCACGAATCGCACCGTGCCGGACTCGAGGGTAAACGCCCGCAGGATATCTGCTGCGGCAAGGGTTTTGCCGTCCGGAAGCGCAATGTCAGAGATTTCCCCAAGGGCAACTTCACGTGTGACGGACATGTCATAATTCCTTCATGATCTTTCGTGGCACATCTTGCACAGGTCGGCCACCGGCAGCCACCCCCTGCAGCCACCGCAAGTCCTCCGCGCAGAAGAGGTCAAGATTTCAGCAGTTTCCGCTATGCAGCGTGACCGCTAACGGAAAAGCCTGATTGATCTTAAAGTGCAATTTCACCCCGTCGCCGCGAAAATGACCCGGACGAGCCATGCGATTGCTGCATGGCAGCATTACGAAACCATCCATTGTGCATTCGCAGCATTAGCGCCATCTTTAAACCAACGAAGCGCCGGGCCATCCGGGCCGGGCGCCAGACCGAAGAAGATGCAAGGAATAGAGCAATGACCGTATTCGCCCAAGCACAAAACGCATCGGCCGCAACCGGCCTGCGCGGACGTCTGTCGGCTGCGGTTCAGCGCTATCAGGAAAATCGCGCTCGCAACGCAGTCTATCGCCAGACCGTTCGCGAACTGAATGCGCTGACCACCCGTGATCTGAACGATCTGGGAATCAGCCGCTCGATGATCACCCGCCTGGCTCACGAAGCAGCCTGGGGTTCGTCGAAATAAGGAATTCGAATTCCCGCCCGACCTCCTCCCCGGGCAGGGATTGGCGACACTCTCCCCTCCTCCTCCCAGGAGAGTGTCGCCCCTAGATAGCGCCGGTCCCCTCTCCTCCTCCCTGGGAACGGCGTCAGGCGGTGGCCTCACTCCTCCTCCCAGAGGTCACCGCAAAAACATAGCCGCCCCATAACGCGGCAACCTGTTACGAACGGCTCACTCCTCCTCCCTCGGAGCCGATCGTTTGCGGCAAAGCCCTTCTCCTCCTCCCTGGGGCTGGCCGCACCCCATAGCCGCTCCGATTGCGGCAACCTGATGCTACGGACCTTCTCCTCCTCCCTTGGTCCGGCAGCATGCGACGTAGGCCTCTCCTCCTCCCTGGCCGGCGTCGCAGCCCATACGCGGCCCTCCCTCCTCCCTGGGCCAGCGTTGCGCGGCGGCACCCCTCCTCCTCCTCCCTGGGTGCCGCCGCAATCTCCCCTCGCTTCGCACATTCATTGCCCGCTGATCCTGCCAAGTTGTCAGCCGCCCCTTTCGCCCTTCGCGGTTCAGGGGTAAGGCAAGGTGATGCTCAGTTATCAACACGCCTATCACGCCGGAAATCTGGCCGATCTGCACAAGCACGCCCTGCTTGCGACAGCGCTGGCCTATATGACCCGCAAGGACAAGCCGCTCAGCTATATCGAGACCCATGCCGGGCGCGGCCTCTATCACCTCGATTCCGCCGAATCGCTGAAAACGGGTGAGGCAAGGGCAGGCATCCAGCGCGCAGCCGCCAATGGCTGGCTGCCCAAGGACCACCCGCTGCTGACCGCCCTGCAAGAGGTCCGGCGCATGCATGGCGATACCGCCTATGCGGGCTCTCCTTTGATCGCGGCGCAGATCCTGCGTCCGACCGATCGCGCAATCCTGGCCGAGATGCACCCCAATGAGTTCGCCCATCTGGAACAGTTGTCATGGTTTGCGACGCTGTATCACCAGGACGGGTTCGAGATGGCGCATGCCGTCTGCCCGCCGACACCGCGACGCGGCTTTCTGCTGATCGACCCCAGCTACGAGGTCAAATCGGAATATGACACCATCCCGCGCCGCATCGGCCAGATCGCGCGCAAATGGAACGTGGGGGTCATTGCGCTGTGGTATCCGATCCTGACCGACAACCGGCACGACGCGATGCTGCAGGCGCTGATGCAGGCACATCCCCAGGCCCTGCGGTCAGAGGTTCGATTTCCTCCGGCCCGTGCGGGACATTCGATGGTCGGTTCAGGGATGTGGATCCTGAACGCCCCCTATGGGCTGGACGGCGAAGCACAGCAGCTTCAGGCAATCTTTCGCAAGAACTGCTAGCGCGGGTTTCCCCTGACCGGTCTGCTGTGGCATCATGGCGCAACAACAACGAATGGTTCAGGGCATGACACAGCGCCTTTCGATCAGCGCGACCGTTTTCTTTGTACTGGCGCTTATCCTTGGTCTTTATTTTGCCTTTGCCGCGGTGCAGGGCCCTTCGGGCATTCTGCGCAGAATCCAGATCGAAGCCGAAACCGCCGAATTGTCGCAAGAACGTGACCAGCTGCGCAACGAGGTGGAGCAGATGCAGAATCTGACTCATCGCCTGTCGGATGATTACCTTGACCTTGACCTGCTGGATGAGCGCGCACGCGAGGTTCTGGGCCTGCTGCGGCCGGATGAGATCATCCTGCGCTGACCCTGAAACAAGGGGCCCAAACGCGCGCCATTGCACCCCTCGAAGCGATGGTTTACGGATAGTTTAACGCTGAACTACTCCGTAGCATCCAGGAGGAATGCCCGCATGGCCAGGAAACCCGCAGGCGGCACGGCAGCGCCGTCCAATACGTCAAAGGACGAACTGCTGAAATTTTATCGCGACATGTTGTTGATCCGGCGCTTTGAAGAAAAGGCCGGACAGCTTTACGGCATGGGGCTGATCGGTGGCTTCTGTCACCTGTATATCGGTCAGGAAGCCGTCGTCGTCGGGCTGGAAGCAGCCGCAAAGGAAGGTGACAAACGTATCACCTCCTATCGTGACCACGGCCATATGCTGGCCTGCGGCATGGACCCGCGCGGTGTCATGGCCGAACTGACCGGCCGCGAGGGTGGTTATTCCAAGGGCAAGGGCGGCAGCATGCATATGTTCAGCCGCGAAAAGCACTTCTATGGCGGGCATGGCATCGTTGCCGCGCAGGTTCCGCTGGGGGCCGGGCTGGCCTTTGCCGACAAATACCTGGGCAATGACAATGTGACCTTCACCTATTTCGGTGATGGCGCGGCGAACCAGGGTCAGGTCTACGAATCCTACAACATGGCCGAACTCTGGGATCTGCCGGTCGTTTTCGTGATCGAAAACAACCAATACGCCATGGGCACCTCGGTGAAGCGTTCGACCAAATCGACCAGCCTCTTCGGCCGCGGCGAAGCATTCGGCATTCCCGGCGAACAGGTCGACGGCATGGATGTCCTGGCAGTGAAGGCCGCAGGCGAAAAGGCGGTCGCGCATTGTCGTGCGGGCAAGGGCCCCTACATCCTTGAAGTGATGACCTATCGCTATCGCGGCCATTCGATGTCCGACCCGGCGAAATACCGGACCCGCGAAGAGGTTCAGAAGATGCGCGACGAGCGTGACTCGATCGAACATGTGCGCGACCTGCTGCTGCAGGGCAAACATGCCACCGAGGACGAGTTGAAAGCCGTCGACAAGGAAATCAAGGACATCGTCAATGATTCCGCCGAGTTCGCCAAGGAAAGCCCGGAACCGGCGCTGGATCAGCTGTGGACCGACATTTACGCCAGCGAGCTGCCGCAGGGCAGCGCCAAAGAAAACGCCTGAGGGAGAGTGATCTAGAATGGCAACCGAAATTCTGATGCCCGCCCTGTCGCCGACCATGGAAGAAGGCACATTGGCCAAATGGCTGGTCAAGGAAGGCGATGACGTGAAATCCGGCGACATTCTTGCCGAAATCGAAACCGACAAGGCCACGATGGAATTCGAAGCCGTCGATGAAGGCAAGATCGGCAAGCTGCTGGTCGCCGAGGGCACGCAGGGTGTTGCCGTCAACACGCCCATCGCCGTGCTGATCGAGGAAGGCGAAAGCGCCGACGACATCCAGAGCTCGGCCCCGGCGGCCCAACCCGCAGAAGCCAGGGCGGAAGACGCCCCCGCGGCCGCGGCCGCCCCCGAAGCTCCGGCTCCGGATCGCAGCCCGGACTGGCCCGAAGGCACCCCGATGAAGACCATGACCGTGCGCGAAGCGCTGCGCGAGGCCATGGAAGAAGAGATGACCCGCGACGATACGGTCTTCCTGATGGGCGAGGAAGTCGGCGAATATCAGGGCGCCTACAAGATCAGCCAGGGCCTGCTGGACAAATTCGGTCCGCGTCGGGTGGTCGACACGCCCATCAGCGAAATCGGCTTTACCGGCATCGGCACCGGTGCCGCGCTGGCCGGTCTGCGCCCGATCGTCGAGTTCATGACCTTCAACTTTGCCATGCAGGCAATTGACCATATCATCAACTCGGCCGCCAAGACCCTGTATATGTCGGGTGGGCAGATGGGTTGTTCCATCGTGTTCCGCGGCCCCAATGGCGCCGCCGCACGTGTGGGTGCCCAGCACAGCCAGGATTACGCGGCATGGTATGCCCAGATCCCCGGCCTGAAGGTGGTCATGCCCTATAGCGCCGCAGATGCCAAAGGTCTGCTGAAACAGGCGATTCGCGATCCCAACCCGGTGATCTTCCTTGAAAACGAGATTCTCTATGGCCGCAGCTTCGAAGTGCCGGACATGGATGATTTCACCATCCCCTTCGGCAAGGCGCGGATTGCGCGCTCGGGCAGCGATGTGACGATTGTCAGCTTCGGCATTGGCATGACCCATGCGCTGGAGGCAGCGGACAAGCTGGCCGAAGACGGGATCGAGGCCGAGGTGGTCGATCTGCGGACCCTGCGTCCGCTGGATTATGACACCATTCTGGAGTCGGTGAAAAAGACCAATCGTTGTGTCACCGTCGAGGAAGGCTTCCCGGTCGCGTCGATCGGCAACCATATCTCGGCGCATGTCATGGAAAACGCCTTCGACTATCTGGATGCCCCGGTGATCAACTGCACCGGCAAGGACGTGCCCATGCCCTATGCCGCCAATCTGGAAAAACACGCACTGCTGAACGCCGATGAGGTCGTCGAAGCGGTGAAAAAAGTCACCTATAAATAAGGGGATATGCGAGATGCCAACAGAAATCCTGATGCCCGCGCTGTCTCCGACGATGGAAGAAGGCACCCTGGCCAAATGGCTGGTCAAGGAAGGCGACGAGGTCAAGTCCGGCGATATTCTGGCCGAGATCGAAACCGACAAGGCGACGATGGAATTCGAAGCCGTTGACGAAGGCAAGATCGGCAAGCTGCTGGTCGAGGAAGGCAGCGCCGGCGTGAAGGTCAACACGCCCATCGCGGTTCTTCTGGAAGAGGGCGAAAGCGTCGACGATATCGCCAAGGCCCCCGCGCCAAAGGCCGAAGCTCCCAAGGCTGAAGCCGAGGCCCCCGAAACCGCCACAGCCGCGCCAGCCAAGGCCCCTGCCGCACCGGTATCGGCCTCGGGGCAGCGTGTCTTTGCTTCGCCTCTGGCGCGTCGCATTGCGGCTGACAAGGGCATCGATCTGACCGCCATCAAGGGCTCGGGCCCGCATGGCCGGATCGTCAAGGCGGATGTCGAGGGAGCGCAGCCCGGCGCAGCCCCCGCCCCCGGGGCCGAGACCGCTGCATCTGCCACCACCGCCGCACCCGCCGCGCCCAAGCCGCCTTCGGCCGATGCAATCGCCAGGATCTATGCCGATCGCGAAACCGAAGAGGTTCAGCTGGACGGGATGCGCCGCACCATCGCGCAGCGTCTGGGCGAGGCCAAGCAGACCATCCCGCATTTCTATCTGCGTCGTTCGGCCAAGCTGGACGAGCTGATGAAATTCCGTGCCACGCTGAACCAGCAGCTGGAATCGCGCGGCGTCAAGCTGAGCGTCAACGATTTCATCATCAAGGCCTGCGCATTGGCCCTGCAGCAGGTGCCCGACGCCAATGCCGTCTGGGCCGGTGACCGGATCATCAAGCTGAAGCCTTCGGATGTGGCGGTTGCCGTCGCTGTCGAAGGCGGCCTGTTCACGCCGGTTCTGAAAGATGCCGAGATCAAGACATTGTCCTCGCTGTCGGCAGAAATGAAGGATCTGGCAGGTCGGGCCAAGTCCAGGAAGCTGGCCCCGCATGAATATCAGGGCGGCAGCTTCGCGATCTCGAATCTGGGCATGTTCGGCATCGAGAACTTCGATGCGGTCATCAATCCGCCCCATGGCGCCATTCTGGCCGTGGGTGCCGGGATCAAGACCCCCGTGGTCGAAGGCGACGAAGTCGTCATCCGCAATGTCATGTCCATGACGCTGTCGGTCGATCACCGGGTGATCGACGGGGCGCTGGGGGCACAACTGCTGGAAGCCATCGTCACGAACCTGGAAAATCCGGTCGCCATGCTGGCCTGACCGGACCGACCGACAGAAACGGGAAAAGGGGGCCTTGACGCCCCCTTTTTCATGCCTGTCAGCACGGTCTATTGCGCCGGGATATCGCGCGCCTTGTTCAGCCCAATTCGCTTGCCAAGCCAGCCAAAGACACCGCCCTGCGCGCCATGCACCATCGAAAACAGCGATGGCACGAACAGCAGTGACAGCACGGTAGACAGGATCAGCCCCCCGATCACCGCAATGGCCATGGGGGCGCGGAACTCGCCCCCCTCGCCCGTTGCCATGGCCGAGGGAATCATGCCCGCGCTCATCGCGATGGTTGTCATCACGATGGGGCGCGCCCGCTTGTGCACGGCATCAAGGATCGCCTCGCGCTTCGGTGTGCCCTCGGCCATCGAGGTCAGGGCAAATTCGACCAGCATGATCGAGTTCTTGGTCACGATCCCCATCAGCATCAGAAAGCCGATGACAACAGCCATGCTGATCGAATTGCCGGTGATGAACAACGCAAGGATCGCCCCGCCAATCGCCAGGGGCAGCGACAGAAGAATCGTGATCGGGGTGACAAAGTTATGAAAGAGCAACACCAGCACGACATAGACCAGCATCACGCCGGCCCCCATCGCAGTCCCGAAGGCCGCGAAGACCTCGCCCATGATTTCAGCGTCACCCGCCGCCTGAATGCGCGTACCCGGCGGCATCTCGATCTCATCCTGCAATTGCGTGACCTGCGCACTGACCGGCCCCAGCAAGGCTCCGTCGGCCAGATTTGCGCTGACGCTGGTCTGATACTGGCGATCATAGCGCCCGATCTCGGTGGCGCCGGCCGACAGCCTGACCTCGGCGACCGTCCCCAGCGGGATCTGGCCCGCCGAACTGGGCACCCGCAGGTTCTGCACCTGCATCAGATCGGTCCGCGCGGCCTCGTTCAGCCGCACGACAATGGGCAGCTGTTCGTCGCCGGTATTGAATTTGGCCAGATTTGCCTCGGTATCGCCCAGCGTGGCAATCCGCAGGGTCGTGGCCATGGCGCTGGCGCTGACGCCCAGTTGTGCAGCCACATCGGAACGTGGATAGATCTGGATTTCTGGCCGCTGCAGGCTGGCCGAAGAGGTCACGCCCTCCAGCGTCGGCAAGCGCGACATCCTTGTGGCCAGACGCTCGGCCGCAAGGGCAGCGCCTTCGTCCGTTTCGCCCAAAACGCTGATTGACAGGTCATTCTGGCCGTTCTCATTCTGGAAATTGATCCGCATATCGGGCGTCAGGGACAGCCGCTCCTTCAGCTCAGCCTCCAGCGCGAATTGCGATCGGTCGCGGGTTTCCTTCTTGCCGTAATTGATCATCACCCGCGCGGTGGTGACATCGACGCCATCGCCATAGGCAAAGACCGATTTGACCTCGGGCGTATGCGCGATCTCTTGCGTCAAACGGCGGGTTGCATCCTGGGTTTCCGAAATCGTCGAACCGGGTGGCAATTCCACCTCGATCTGGCTGCGCCCGACGTCCGAGGCCGGAATGAACTCAGTCGGCAGCAGGGTCGCCGAATAGATCGAACCCGCGAAGATCCCCAGCCCCGCCAGCAGGGTCAGCCCGCGATGGCGCAGCGTCCAGCGGCACAACGCCATCAAACGGGCCATCACAAAGCCGTCTTCGGGCGTTTCCGCATGGGCGGTACCGCGCATGAAATAGGCGGCCAGCATGGGCGTGATGATCCGCGCGACCAGCAGCGAAAACAGCACGGACACGGCGACCGTCAGCCCGAATTGCTTGAAATACTGTCCCGGAATCCCGCCCATGAAGCTGACCGGCGCAAATACCGCGACAATCGAGAAGCTGATCGCGATGACCGTCAGACCGATTTCATTGGCAGCCTCTTCGCTGGCCTCATAGGGGGGAACCCCCATGCCGATATGGCGGACGATATTCTCGATTTCCACGATGGCATCATCGACAAGGATGCCGGTAACCAGCGTGATACCCAGCAGGCTGATGCCATTCAAAGTAAAGCCCAGCCAGTGCATCACGAAAAAGGTCGGAATGATCGACAGGGGCAACGCCACCGCCGCGATCAGCGTGGCCCGCCAGTTGCGCAGGAACAGAAAGACCACCACCACGGCCAGCGCCGCACCTTCATAAAGGGTCTCCATCGCGCTGTGATAGCTGGCGGCGGTATAGGTCGTGCTGTCGTCAATCAACGTGATGCGGGTATTGGGATATTCCTGACGCAGTTCTTCCAGACGCTTCTTGGTTGCATCCCCGGCGGCCAGATCGGATTCACCCGAGCCGCGATAGACCCCGAAGGCCACCACCGGCTGCGCATCCAGCAGGGCAAAGGTGCGTTCGTCACTGGCACCATCGACGACGGTTCCCAACTGGTCCAGACGGATGGTCCGGCCGGTGCCAATCGCAATCGGCGTGGCGGCCAGTTGCTCGACCGTATCGGCCGAGCCAAGGGTGCGGATCGAATATTCGGTCCCGGCCAGATCGCCACGACCCCCACCCATGTCGATATTCTTGTTGCGCAACTGACCCGAAACATCCGCTGCGGTCAGGCCATGCGCCAGAAGCCGGTCGGGGTCCAGATCAACCTTGATCTGACGCTCGGCCCCGCCAATGCGCGAGGTTCTGGCCACGCCGGGCACATTGGACAATTCACGCCCGATCACGTCATCGACGAATTTCGACAGGCCCTCGATGCTTTGTGTCGGATCGCTGACGGCATAGGTCAGGATCGGAAAACCGGTCACATCGACGCGTTGCACGATGGGCTCGTTGATGCTTTCAGGCAGCTCGGCCCGCACATTCGACACCGCGTCCTTGACGTCATTCACCGCCCGGTCGCTGTCGGTTTCCAGTTCGAATTCGATGGTGATGCTGGCGCTGCTGTCCGTGGCGGTCGAGGTCATGTGACGCACCCCGGTAACCGAGGCAATGCTGTCCTCGACCGGCTGCACGACCTGGCTGATCAGTTCCGAAGGTGCCGCGCCGGGCTGCGAGATGCTGACGCTGACAATCGGCAGGTCGATATTGGGCATGGCCGTGACCGGCAGGCGGCCAAAGCTGAACAGCCCGACCACAAGCAGCACCATGAACAGGGCAATCGGTGGAACGGGATGCCTGATCGACCAGGTGGACATGTTCATGGGTTGGTCGCCTCTGCCGCGGCACTGGCGGTTTCCCGTCCGCCCCCGGTCGGGCCATCGCTGTCCCGCATCATGCCCGGATCGACCGTGTGAACCTGGTCTCCATCGCGAAAGAAGGCCCCCGAACGCGCGACCACCTGTTCGCCCTCGGCAAGACCTTCAAGGATTTCCCGCCGGCCCTGCCACAGAAGCCCCGCCCTGACCGGTCGGGTTTCAATCCGCCCGTCTGCCACGACCTGCACCCGCTCACCCGTGGCATCGGCCAGCACCGCCGTCGCGGGCACGGTGATCGCCTCGCGACGGTCGGTGGTGACCCAGCCGCTGGCGAATAATCCGCTGCGCAATTCGGCCTTGTCCTTCAGGGAAATGCGCATAAGCCCCAGCCGCGTGACCGGATCGACCGAGGCCGGCACCAGGCGCACCGCGCCTTCGACATTGCCAAGCCCGGCAATCTCGACATCGACGGGATCGCCCTGCGACAGTTTGGGCAAGGCCGTTTCGATGACCTCGGCCTCCAGTTCGATCTCTCCGTCCGCGATCAGGGTGAACAGGGGCGCCGCCGATCCCCCCGACAAGGCCCCCAGTTCGGCATTGCGCGCCACGACCAGCCCCGCAACCGGCGCCTTGATATCGGCATATTCCAGGTTGAGCCGCGCGATGCGACGAGCCGCATTCGCCTCTGCCAAAGCCGCCTGCGCCACGGCCAGACCATCCGAGGCCGAAGCCGCACTGGCGCGGGCGTTGGCCTCGGTCGCCACGGCCTGATCCAATGCAGCCTGAGATGTATTGCCGCTTTGCCGCAATCGGCGCGCGCGTTCCAGCGCAGTCACAGCCTGCGTCAGAGACGCTTCGGCGCTGTCGATATTGCTTCGCGCCTGCCCCACCCCGGCCAGGGCGCGCTGATATTCGGCCTCGGCCTGGGCGAGTTGGGCAGACAGCGTATCATTGGACAGGCGCGCCAGAACCTGCCCCTGTTCGACACGATCCCCGGTTTCGGCAAGGATCTCGGTGATTTCGAAGCCCGTCACCTTGGGGAAGACCTGGACTTCCTGGCGCGCCACCAGGCTGCCTGACACGGGAACGCGGGCCAGCATTTCGGCGCGGATTGCGGGGGCAACCGTGACCATGGGTGCCGCGCGCTCGATTTCAGGCAGACGCACGTCTTCTGCCTGCGCGGAGACAGAGAGCATGGCCATGGCCATCAGGCTGAAGAAAACGCGTTGCATGGCCCTGTGTCCCGATCCTGAGTGCCGACGAGGCGAACCGGACAAGCCGCGTCCAGTCCTGAACCCCTGTGGTCACCCTTTTAGTCTATTCCGTCTTGCCATGCAGTTAAACCACATGCGCCCGCGGCCCCGGCTACACGAATTCGCCAGTTCGCGGTCAGAAGGTGATCTCGACGCCGGGCAAATTCAGTTCGGCGACCAGATCGCGCAGCTCTTGCCGCGCAGCAATATTGGACATCGACAGTTGTTCGGTGCCGATATCCTTCAGATCCAGCAGGGTCAAACCGCGCGGAAACAGCTCGCGGAAAATGACCCGCTCGGAAAAGCCCGGAGCCACGCGAAAGCCGATCCGCTTGGACAGATCGGTCAGCGCACGGCCCACCTTGCGCTTGTTGTGCATGGCCTGCGTGCCCAGACGGTTGCGCAGCACCAGCCAGTCGATCGGCCCGGCCCCGGCCTCGGCACGCATCTGCCGTGCCGCCCAGACCATTTCGGCATAAATGGACGGCCCCTGGATCCGGCCCTCGGGGGACATCCGCGCCAGCAGGTCGAAATCGACGAAACTGTCATTCAACGGCGTCAGCAGCGTATCGGCCACGGTATGCGCCATCTGGCTGAGCCGCGTATGCGATCCGGGACAATCCAGCAGGATGAAATCACAGGTCTTTTCAAGCTGGGTCAGTGCCGGGGTCAGCGGATCAGACCCCTCGCCCATGCTGCCCAGCACCGGCATGGGCAGATCGATCTTCTTGCGTTCGGCATAGGCCGCACGATTTTCCAGATAGCGACCAAAACTGCGCTGTCGCACGTCCAGATCCAGCCCCCCGACACGATGGCCCATACGCGCCAGCGCGGTTGCCACATGCATCGAGGTCGTAGACTTGCCCGAACCACCCTTTTCGTTGCCCACAACGATGATATGCGCCACCGAATACCTCGTTCCCGCCTGTTGTCTGGCGGACCCTAACGAGTGCGTGAGCCGATGGAAAGTGGCGCGATGCAAAGGGTTTGCCGGCTGTGTCCGCTTTGCCTTCAGGCGGGGTCATCATCCTTCAGCAACAGGATCAGCGCCGCCAGCGTTGCAAACACGCCGGGCAGGACCGCCAACCCCGGTCCGCCCTGACCAAGGGCAACCTCCAGCAGGATCACCCAGACCGGCGTCAGATAGGTATAGGCCATCACCTTTGCCGCTGGCAGACGCAGCGTCGCATATTGCACCAGCACGAATGACACCGCGCTGGCACAGACCGCCAGATAGACCAGCGCCACCCAGACGATGCCCGGCAGGGCCGCCCAGTCGGTTGCCCGCAGGGGCTGCCAGCCCCAGACGATCAGGATCACCGCACCGGCGATCAACGTGCCAAGGGTAAAGACCAGCGGGCTTTCACCCCGGTTCAGCCGTCGCACCAGCGGCGTATAGAAGGCATGAGCCATGCAGCCCACCAGATAGATCGCCTCTCCGCGACCGAACTCCAGCCGCGCCATCGCAGCCAGGTCGCCGCGAAAGATCACCCAAAGCGCGCCGGCACCGCCCAGCATCAGGGCAGATGCCATGCGCAGGGTCATTCTCTGGCGCATCAGCATCCAGCCAAAGCCGGCCGCCATCAGCGGAGTCAACGTGAAGACCGCGCTGGCCGAAACCGGTGGCGCGGTCTTCAGACCCTCGAACATCAGTACGAAATAGATGGCAAAGACGCCGCCCAGAAGCAGATAGCGCCAGGGCGCACGAAAGGCACGGGCAGGAATGCCGCCGCTGGCCAGGGCCACACCTGCAATGACACCCGCAGCCAGCGCAAAGCGCAGCGCGGTCAGCGCCGTCGGATCGATCAGATTGGCCGCCCGCGCGCCCAGCGAGAACGACCCCGCCACCAATGCCGAAAACAGCAGCATGGCCGCATGTCCCGACAGGGCCTCACGCCGCGCCCTGCCATCGGCAACCGAGGTTCGTATCGCAATACCTTGCGTCGGCGCATTACGGGTCATGGCCCTGGCGTCACGTTCTTCCCAGCATGTAGAATTCATCGTTGGGACGAATATCCCCCGCATTCACCAGGCGGTTGGACATGCCGAAAAAGGCCGCGATCGCCCCGATGTCCCAGATTTCGTCCGCCGAGAACCCGTGGTCACGCAACACGTCATGGTCGGCTTCCTCGATATCCTGCGCATCCAGCGCAACCTTTTCGGCATAGGCCAGCATCGCTTTCTGGCGCGGGGTAAGATCGGCCTTGCGCCAGTTGACCGAGACCTGATCGGCAATCAGCGGGTTCCTGGCCCGGATCCGCAGAATGGCCCCATGTGCGACAACGCAATACTGACAGCGGTTCAGCCCGCTGGTCGCCACCACGATCATCTCGCGCTCGGCCTTGCTGAGCCCGTCGTCCTTGTCCATCAGCGCGTCGTGATAGGCAAAGAAGGCCCGGAACTCGGCGGGGCGATGGGCCAGCGCCAGAAAGATGTTCGGAATAAAGCCGGATTTCTCTTCCACCTTGCGCATGGCTTGCTGCATGTCTTCGGGCAGGCTGGCAAATTCCGGAATGTAAAAACGGCTGATCGGGGGCAGTTTGGCTGTCATCATGGGTCCTCCTGCCGCGCATCTTGGCCCAGAGGATTGCCGGGGAAAAGCACCAAGGCGCCGCAACAGTCAGATATCGCGCAAAACCGCCAGCGCGGCCTGAACCTTCGGCGAGCGATGCAGATCGACATGCGTCACCAGCCACAGCCGCGATTCCCATTCCGGCAGGCACATCACCTCGACCAGTCCCCCGGCATTTGATGGCGGGACGCTGCCGATCGCAAGACCTGCGCGAATGACCGCCTCGCGGGCCTGGGGATCATTGCTGACCATGAGGAAATTCGCGGCAGGCACGCGCGCAACCAGCCAGCGCATGACCGGTGCCAGCGGTCCGTCAGGCGGCGGCACGACGAAACTGTGACCCAGCAGATCCTCGACCGGACCGAAACGGTCCAGATAGGATTGCGTCGCATAAAGGGCCTGTCGCGAGACGATCATTTCGCGAACAACGTAATCGGGCTGGGTCGGGCGCGCGCCGGCCCGAATCGCCAGTTGAGCCTCGCCCGCATCCAGACGGAACAGCCGCGAATCGGTCATGTAGCGCAGGCGCAAACCGGCATGCTGCAGCAGCAGGGGCATCAGGCGCGGCATCACCAACGGCGCCAGTTCCGGCAGTGAGGTCACGACCAGCTCGCCCTCGATCCGGTCACCTGCCCCCGAGATCCGCGAAGCCATCTGGCCGAAATGTTCGTCCACCTCAGTGGCCGTCTGCAACAAGGTCCGCCCGGCATCGGTCAGCGTGTAACCGCGCGGATGCCGTTGGAACAGCCGCGCGCCCAGATGCTGCTCCAGCGCGTCGATGCGGCGGATCACGGTCGCATGATGCACGCCCAGAACATGCGCCGCGCCGCTGACAGTGCCTTGCCGTGCAACAGCCAGCGCCACGCGGATATCATCCCAGCTTTCAATCAAATTGTGCGCTCCTGCACAGATGCTGCGCGATTATCTCTGTTTCGTTCGTTCATGCAAAGCACTATCCAATCCTCAACAGACAATCCAATGAGGTTTAGCCATGAATATCCTGCATCTCGACAGCGCCATTACCGGTGATGCCTCGGTTTCGCGCAAACTGACGGCCGAGGCGGTGGCAAAGCTGACCGCAGCACATCCCGACGCCAGGATCACCTATCGCGACCTGAACATGGGCGTTCCGGCGATCGACACAGAATGGTTCCACGCGGTGCGCATGACGCCCGAAAACCCCAGCCCGAAACAGCTTGAGCTGATCGCCACCTCGGATGCCTATCTCAAGGAGGTGCAGGATGCGGATGTGCTGGTGATCGGCCTGCCGGTCTACAACTTCAACCTGCCTGCCCAGTTGAAGAACTGGCTGGACCAGATCGCCCGCGCCGGGATCAGCTTCCGCTATACCGCCGAGGGACCGGAAGGCCTGCTGAAAGGCAAGCGCGCCATCATCGCCTATGCTGCGGCCGGAACGCCGATGGGATCGGAGATGGACCATGCCTCGAAGTATCTGCGTCACATGCTGGGATTCCTGGGGATCACCGATGTGACCTTCATTCCCGCCGATGGACTGGCACTGGATCGTGACGCGGCCATGACCCGCGCCCAGCAGGCGCTGGAAGAATTGGCTGCATAAACGGCACGAAAAGGATATGGACGGCTCTCGTTGACTCGGGGGCCGTTTTTTCGTATCAGCCAATCGAATTCCCGGAAGGATGTCCCTTCCGGTCCCCGACATGCGCGGGGATCGCCCTCCGTCAGCGCGTTGCGCCCACGGGGGCAGTACCGTTTTGGACCGCAGGAGGCCGTGGCTCATGTTCGAGAACCTATCCGACCGGTTGGGCGGCGTCTTCGACCGGCTGACCAAGCAAGGCGCGCTGTCCGAGGACGACGTTACCGCCGCCATGCGCGAAGTGCGCATCGCCCTGCTGGAGGCCGATGTCTCTTTGCCGGTGGCGCGCAATTTTGTCAAAGCCGTCACGTCGAAAGCGACCGGCGCTTCGGTCACGAAATCGGTGACCCCCGGCCAGCAGGTCGTCAAGATCGTCCATGACGAGTTGATCAAGGTGCTGCAGGGCGAAGATGCCCCCGAAGCCCTGCGGATCGACAACCCGCCCGCCCCGATCCTGATGGTCGGCCTGCAGGGTTCGGGCAAGACGACCACCACCGCGAAGCTGGCCAAACGCCTGACCGAGCGCGAGAAAAAACGCGTGCTGATGGCCTCTCTGGACACCAACCGTCCCGCTGCCATGGAGCAGCTGGCCATTCTGGGCCAGCAGATCGGCGTCGATACGCTGCCGATCGTGCCGGGCGAGAACGCCGTGCAGATTGCCAAACGCGCCAAGCAGCAGGCCAGCCTTGGCGGCTATGACGTCTATATGCTGGACACCGCCGGACGGCTGCACATCGATCAGGTGCTGATGGATGAGGTTCAGGCCGTCCGCGATGTCGCCAATCCGCGTGAAACCCTGCTGGTGGTCGATGGGCTGACCGGTCAGGACGCCGTGAATGTCGCCACCGAATTCGACGGCAAGGTCGGCGTGACCGGCGTTGTGCTGACCCGGATGGATGGTGACGGGCGTGGCGGTGCGGCCCTGTCGATGCGCGCCGTGACCGGCAAGCCGATCCGCTTCGTCGGCCTTGGCGAGAAGATGGACGCGCTGGAGGGCTTTGACGCGCAGCGAATCGCTGGCCGTATCCTTGGCATGGGCGATATCGTCTCGCTGGTCGAAAAGGCCCAGGAAGTGCTGGAGGTCGAACAGGCCGAACGCATGATGAAGCGCTTTCAGAAAGGTCTGTTCAACATGAACGACCTGAAGGGTCAGCTGGAACAGATGCAGAAGATGGGCGGCATGCAATCCATCATGGGCATGATGCCCGGCATGCAGAAAATGGCCAAACAGGCCGAGGCCGCGGGCATGGATGACAATGCCATCCGTCGCCAGATCGCCCTGATCAATTCGATGACCAAGAAAGAGCGCGCCAATCCCGCGATTCTGCAGGCCAGCCGCAAGAAGCGGATCGCCAAGGGTGCCGGCATGGAAGTGGCCGAGCTGAACCGTCTGCTGAAGATGCAGAAGCAGATGGCCGACACGATGAAGAAGCTGGGCAAGATGGGCAAGGGTGGCATGCTGAAACAGGCCATGCGCGCCATGACCGGCAAGGGCGGCGGCCTGCCCGACATGGAGAACATGGACCCGGCGAAAATGGCCGAGGCCACCAAGCTGCTGCAGGACCCCAAGGGGCTGGGCGGCGATCTGTCCAAGGCTGGTCTGCCCGGCGGGCTCTCGGGCCTGTTCGGCAAGAAGTGATCCGCCCCGGATGATCCAGCTGTCCCCCACCCCGGTCCTGACGACGCAGCGCCTGACGCTGCGGGCGCCGGTCGCAAGCGACTGGCCGCATTGGCGCGCCTTCATGGCAAGCGAGCGTGCGCAGTTCGTCGGTGGTGGCCCCGAAGTGAAGGCATCGCAAGGCTGGCGTGCCTTCGGTCATGTCATCGGGCATTGGGTCCTGCGGGGCTGGGGAATGTTCGTCTTTACACGCCGGGATGAGGACAGGCCGCTTGGCATGACCGGCCCCTGGTTCCCCGAAGGCTGGCCCGAGCGTGAAATCGGCTGGTCGCTCTGGGACGAAACCGCACAGGGCAAGGGCTATGCCTTCGAGGCGGCACAGGCCGCGCGCAAACATGCCTATGACGTTCTGGGCTGGAACGGCGCCGTCAGCTATGTCGCGCCGGACAACAGCCGTTCGATCGCCCTGGCCGAAAGGCTGGGCGCAGAGCGTGACGATTCGGCGGCAACACCCGAATTCGACGCGCCCTGCCTTGTTTATCGCCATCCCGCCCCGGCCGGATGCCAAGGAGACCGTGCATGACCGACCCCGTGACCCGTGCGGCCGAACTGCTGAGAGAACATCGTGACAGCATTGACCGGCTGGACGCGATCCTTGTCTACACGCTGGCCGAAAGGTTCAAGCACACCCAATCCGTTGGCCGCCTCAAGGCCGACCACGACCTTCCTCCGTCCGATCCTGCCCGCGAGGCGCAACAGATCGAGCGGCTGGAACGCCTCGCGCGCGAGGCCGATCTGGACCCGGAATTCGCGCGCAAATTCCTGAACTTCGTGATCGCCGAAGTCATCCGGCATCACGAGCAATACCAAACATAGGATGCGCCTGTCGCATCGTATTCCCGCCATTTCAAAGGAGAAAATCAAATGGCTATGAAAATCCGTCTGGCCCGTGGCGGCTCGAAAAAGCGCCCTCATTACGCCATCGTAGCCTCGGACTCGCGCATGCCGCGCGATGGTCGCTTTCTGGAAAAGCTGGGCACCTATAACCCGCTGCTGCCCAAAGACAGCGAAGATCGCGTCAAGATGGACATCGAGCGCGTGCAGTACTGGCTGAGCCAGGGCGCACAGCCCACCGACCGCGTTGCACGTTTCCTGGAAGCCGCTGGCGTCAAGGAAAAGGCCGAGCGCAAGAACATGAAAAAGGCCGAACCGGGCGAAAAAGCCAAGAAGCGTGCCGAAGAGAAAGCCGAAAAAGCTGCTGCTTCTGCCGAGGATGCCGCTGCGGAATAAGCGGTTTGTCGGGCCCGGATTTCCGGGCCCGATCCCGTCTGTGACCCATGCTGCGTCTGTTTCGTTTCTGCGTGATGATGCTTCTGGCCTTTGTCGGGGGAATCATGTTTGAACGCGCCCATCAGCGCGACCTGTGCGAAGATTCAGGTGGCGACTGGATGGGCGTCGGCATTTGCGGGGTAAGGTGAACCATGTCCGATAAGATCTGTGTCGGCGCCATTGCCGGAGCCTTCGGGGTTCGTGGCGAGGTCCGCCTGAAGAGTTTTTGCAGCGAGCCGCGCGATATCGCCAGATACGGCCCGCTGACCACCGAGGACGGCAAGCGCAGCTTCGAGGTCAGGCTGACCCGACCGGTGACCGGCGGTCTGGGCGCGCGACTGTCAGGCGTGGCCACCCGCGAAGATGCCGAGGCCCTGAAGGGCGTGACGCTCTGGGCACCCCGCGCGGCGCTGCCCTCTCTGCCTGATGATGAATTCTACCATGCCGATCTGATCGGCCTTGATGTCTATGACACCGGCGGCTTGTTGCTGGGCCGGGTGCGGGCGATCTTTGATCACGGCGCGGGCGATATCCTGGAAGTCGTGGGCAAGGAGGTGCTCTTGCTGCCTTTCACCCGCGCTGTCGTCCCCACGGTCGACCTGAGCGCCCGCCGGATCATCGCCGATCCGCCAGGGACAGACGAATGAGCGACACCCCAAAATCGCACGGACGGCTGAGTGTCAAACCCAGTCTGCGCCCGCGCGCCCTGATGGAGGAACCCCGGATCCGCGATGCCTGGACCGCCAGCATCGTGACACTGTTCCCCGAGGCCTTCCCCGGCATTCTGGGCCTGTCGCTGACAGGGCGGGCCCTGCAGCAGGGGCTCTGGAACCTGCACACGGTACCGCTGCGCGATTTCGGAGTCGGAAAGCACCGCAATGTCGATGATACGCCCGCGGGCGGCGGGGCCGGCATGGTGATTCGTGCCGATGTCATGGATGCCGCCCTGCGCGAAGCACGCCGCCTGACAACGGGCCCGGTGATCTATATGTCCCCGCGCGGTCGCCCCCTGACGCAGGCCCGTGCCCGCGCGCTGGCCGAAGGCCCTGGCGTGACGCTGATCTGCGGCCGTTTCGAGGGCGTCGATCAGCGCGTTCTGGATGCCCATGATGTCGAGGAAATCAGCATCGGCGATTATGTCCTGACCGGGGGAGAGATCGCCGCTCAGGTCTTGATCGACGCGACGGTTCGCCTTATACCGCGCGTGCTGGGGAATCAGAACTCTCTGGCCGAGGAATCCTTTTCCGTCGGCAATAGGGGTTTGCTGGAAGCCCCTCAGTACACGAAGCCAGCCCTGTGGGAAGGCCGCGAGATCCCGGATGTACTGCTTTCGGGGCATCACGCGGCCATTGCTGCTTGGAGGGAACGTGAGGCCGAAAGGCTGACCAAGGAACGCCGCCCCGACCTGTGGCGGGCATATGCAGACGATCCGCATATGGACCCGGCAAAGGACCGACAGCTCTCGGGCGCATCAGACCAATCGCGGAATCACCGCGAGCATGACAAGGAACCCAAGCGATGAACCTGATCGCAGAACTCGAAGCCGAGCAGATTGCCTCGCTCGGCAAGGACATCCCGGATTTCAAGGCTGGCGACACCGTTCGCGTCGGCTACAAAGTGACCGAGGGCTCGCGGACGCGGGTGCAGAACTACGAAGGCGTCTGCATCTCGCGCAAAGGCGGCCAGGGCATTGGCGCCAGCTTCACCGTGCGCAAGATCAGCTTTGGCGAAGGCGTGGAACGTGTGTTCCCGCTGTACTCGACCAATGTTGAATCGATCACGGTCGTTCGTCGCGGTAAAGTTCGGCGCGCCAAGCTGTACTATCTGCGTGATCGTCGCGGCAAATCCGCACGTATCGCCGAAAAGACCAACTACCGTCCCAAAACCGACGCGAAAGCCTGAGGAAGGTTGTCAGAATGAAAAAAGATATCCATCCCGACTATCACATGATCGAAGTCAAAATGACCGACGGGACGGTCTACCAGACGCGTTCGACCTGGGGCGCCGAAGGCGACTCCATGACGCTGGACATCGATCCTACCGTGCACCCTGCATGGACCGGCGGTTCGGCCCGCCTGATGGACGCCGGCGGCCGCGTTTCGAAGTTCAAATCGAAATACGCAGGCCTGGGCTTCTGATCTGCCCGCCAATCACGAACGACGAAACGCCGCCCCTTCGGGCGGCGTTTTTCATGTTGCGGCAGCGGCGTGACCGGCCGTGCAACGGTCAGGCGGCAGCCGAGCCCGGCTCGACCAGAGCAACGATATCCATCATGATCCGGTTCAGCTGGAAATCCTTGGGCGTATAGACCCGCGTCACCCCCATCTCCAGCAGACGCTCTGCGTCTTCATCGGGGATGATCCCCCCCACGACCACCGGAACATGGCTCAACCCGGCCGCGCGCATCCGCTGCATCAGATCCTCGATCAGTGGCAGATGGCTGCCCGACAGGATCGACAGCCCGACCACATGGGCATCCTCTTCCTGTGCCCGGGCCACGATCTGCTCGGGCGTCAGGCGAATCCCTTCATAGGTGATGTCCATGCCGCAGTCGCGGGCCCGGAAGGCGATCTGTTCCGCGCCATTGGAATGACCGTCCAGACCGGGCTTGCCGACCACGAATTTCAACCGCCGCCCCAGGCGGGTGCTGACCGCATCGACAGCATCGCGGATCTCTTCCAGTCCTTCCGTCCGATTCGAGGGACTGGCGGCTACGCCGGTCGGACCGCGATATTCGCCATGCACCTGCCGCATCACGCCTGCCCATTCGCCGGTCGTGGCACCGGCCTTTGCGGCCGCGATCGAGGCGGGCATGACGTTGCGTCCCTCTTGCGCCGCAAGGCGCAACGCGGCGAGGGCGGCCTCGACGGCCCCCTCGTCGCGATCCGCCTTCCATGCTTGCAACCGCCTGATCTGTTCCTGCTCGACCGCCGGATCCACGACCATGATGCCGCCATCTCCAGCGGTCAGGGGAGAGGGCTCGCCCTGCTCCCAGCGGTTGACACCGACCACCACCGTTTCGTTCGCCTCGATCCGGTTGAGCCGCTCGGCATTGGCCTCGACCAGCCGCGACTTCATGTAGTCGATGGCCGAGATCGCGCCACCCATCTCGTCCAGCAGGCGCAATTCATCGCGCGCACCCTGCTTCAGATCTTCGACCTTGGCGGCGATGACGGGATTGCCGTCGAACAGATCGCCAAACTCCAGAAGATCGGTTTCATAGGCCAGAATCTGCTGCATGCGCAGCGACCATTGCTGGTCCCATGGCCGCGGCAGGCCCAATGCCTCGTTCCAGGCAGGCAACTGCACCGCACGGGCGCGGGCATTCCTGGACAGGGTCACCGCCAGCATCTCCAGCAGGATGCGATAGACATTGTTTTCAGGCTGCTGCTCGGTCAGGCCAAGGCTGTTGACCTGCACACCATAGCGGAACCGGCGGAATTTCGGTTCTTCGATGCCATAGCGTTCGCGGGTGATCTCATCCCAAAGCTCGGTGAAGGCGCGCATCTTGCACATCTCGGTCACGAAACGGATGCCGGCATTCACGAAAAAACTGATTCGTCCGACCATGGCCGGGAAATTCTCTTCCGGCACCTTGGTCTTCAGATCATCCAGAACGGCAATCGCGGTGGCCAGCGCATAGGCCAGCTCTTGCTGCGGCGTCGCCCCGGCCTCTTGCAGGTGATAGGAACAGACATTCATCGGGTTCCATTTCGGCAGATGCTCACGCGTATAGGCCGCCACATCGGTGATCATCGCCAGGCTGGGCTTGGGTGGGCATATATAGGTGCCGCGCGACAGATATTCCTTGATCAGATCGTTCTGAACCGTGCCCTGCAGCTTGCGCGTATCGGCACCCTGCTCTTGCGCGACGGCAATATACAACGACAACAGCCAGGGCGCGGTCGCATTGATGGTCATCGAGGTGTTCATCTGCTCCAGCGGAATCTGATCGAACAGGGTCCGCATATCGCCCAGATGGCAGACCGGCACACCGACCTTGCCGACCTCGCCCCGTGCCAGAACATGATCGCTGTCATAGCCGGTCTGGGTCGGCAGATCGAAGGCCACCGACAGTCCGGTCTGTCCCTTTTGCAGGTTGCTCCGATACAGGGCGTTGGACTTTTCGGCCGTCGAATGACCGGCGTAGGTCCGGAACAGCCAGGGCTTGTCTTTCTCGGCCATTTTATCCTCGCAACAAAATATCGGTTGAGAGATCGTTACAGAAACAAAACTACCCAGTCAATTCGCCGCGTTGCGGCATTATGCAAATCAATGCGACATAAAATTACCCTATATGGACATTATTGGTTGCATTGTTTCTTATTCATCTCTAGGACTTCGGAAAACCCCGCAACGATTCTGCACTGCGGCACGACCAAGGAGATGCTGATGGCTTTGGATTCCCCGACCCCGATCGCGCCCTATGACGCGCCCGTGAAAGACCTTTATGCCGTGGGTGAAATGCCACCCCTGGGCCATGTTCCCAAACAGATGCACGCCTGGGCGATCCGCCGCGAGCGTCATGGCGAGCCTGACAAGGCCATGCAGCTCGAGGTGGTGGACACACCCGAAATCGACAGCAATGAAGTGCTGGTTCTGGTGATGGCCGCAGGGGTCAACTACAACGGGATCTGGGCCGGACTGGGTCAGCCGATCAGCCCCTTTGACGGCCATGGCGCAGAATATCACATTGCCGGATCCGATGCCGCCGGCGTGGTCTGGGCCGTCGGTGACAAGGTCAAACGCTGGAAGGTCGGCGATGAGGTCGTGGTTCACTGCAACCAGGACGATGGCGACGACGAGGAATGCAATGGCGGCGACCCGATGTTTTCGCCCACGCAGCGCATCTGGGGCTATGAAACGCCCGACGGCAGCTTTGCCCAGTTCACGCGCGTCCAGTCGCAACAGCTCATGCCGCGCCCGCGTCACCTGACATGGGAGGAATCAGCCTGCTACACGCTGACGCTGGCCACCGCCTATCGCATGCTGTTCGGCCATGAGCCCCACGAGTTGAAACCCGGCATGAATGTGCTGGTCTGGGGCGCTTCTGGCGGGCTTGGCTCTTTCGCGATCCAGCTGATCAACGCGGCGGGCGGAAATGCCATTGGCGTCATCAGCGACGAGGACAAGCGCGAATTCGTCATGGATCTGGGTGCCAAGGGTGTCATCAACCGCAAGGATTTCAAATGCTGGGGGCAATTGCCCAAGGTGAACACGCCCGAATACAAGGCATGGTTCGCCGAGGCCCGCAAGTTCGGCAAGGCCATCTGGGACATCACCGGCAAGGGCAATAACGTCGATATCGTCTTCGAGCATCCCGGCGAAGCGACCTTCCCGGTCTCGACACTGGTCTGCAAGAAGGGCGGCATGGTCGTGATCTGTGCAGGCACGTCGGGCTTCAACTGCACCTTCGACGTCCGTTATCTGTGGATGCATCAAAAGCGCGTGCAGGGCAGCCATTTCGCGCATCTGAAACAGGCCAGCGCCGCCAACAAGCTGATGCTGGAACGCCGCATCGATCCCTGCATGTCCGAGGTCTTCCCCTGGGCCGAAATCCCGCAAGCCCATCTGAAGATGTATCGCAACGAGCACAAGCCGGGGAACATGTCAGTTCTGGTGCAGGCACCCACCACCGGGCTGCGGACATTCGAGGATGCGCTGGAGGCCGGCCCCCGCTAGCCACCATCCCTATCGCCACGCAAGGCACCGCCCTCAAGGCGCGGTGCCTTTGCATGACGGTTCAGATCTCGGCCTGCCCCCGGACCACGGCGCGGCAACTCCAGCGCCGCACCCGGTCGCGCGGATGGCTTTCGACCCAGCGCGCAAGCTCGGTCTGGGCATCACGCTGGCAATGTGCGAGCCCGATCCGGTCATCGAACAACAGGCTGCGCTGCTGGCAGATGTCGGGCGCTGTCGAAAGACAGGTCACGAAGAACAGGCCGATCATGATGCGCCTTCCTTTCTGGCTGGACAGGCAATAATAGCACGGAGTCACGCGCATTTCGTGGCCGCCCTCTTCGCTTTTCGTCCGTCGCGGGATAAGGCTTTGACATGACCGGCTCATTATCCGCATCGTCCTCTGCCACGCCCCAGCTGTCGCCCGATCAGGCCGACGCATGGGATGCGCTGACCGAAACCTTTCAGGCCGCCGGAATCGATCTGGTCGCAGAAGAGATCAGCCCCCAGAAACCGGGCAAGGGCCGGGTAATGGCGGTGATCGGCAAGGCCGGTTCGGGCAAGACGCTGATGCTGTCGGAAATGACGCGGGCGCTGCGCGAGGCCGGAGTCGATCTGATCAGCGCCGATTACGAAGGCCGACGCCGCAAGGACCGGCGCACCGTGGCGATTCTGGCACCGACCAACAAGGCCGCCTTCGTGCTGCGCACGCGCGGCGTGCCCGCCACGACCATCCACCGCATTCTCTATACTCCGGTCTATGATCCAGAATATGAACAGATCGCCGAATGGCTGACCGGCGAAGGCAGCCGCCCGGTGATCGAGTCCCTGGCTGATGACGCCCTTGATCGTGCCAAGGCGTTTTACGACCTGCATGCATCCATTCCCGGAGCGCTCGCCGCCGCGGGGCTGCGCGGGTCCGATTTCATCAATGGCTGGAAGCGGCGCGAAGAAGGTCTGGACATCGGGCTGATTGACGAGGCCTCGATGCTGGATGAGCGCCAGTTCGACGACCTGCGGGAGATCTTTCCGCTTCTGGTGCTGTTTGGCGATCCCGCACAGTTGGCCCCCGTCGGCCTGTCGGGCGAAATGGTCTTTGACCGTCTGGCCGAAAGCCAGCGCCTGACCCTCAGCCGCATTCACCGTCAGGCCGATGACAGTCCGATCCTTGACCTGGCCCATGCGCTGGCCGACGAAAAACTGCTGTTCGAAGATTTTGAAAGCATGATCCGCGATGCGGCACGTCGTGATGACCGCGTCATCTGGGCCGAACGTGTCGAATCCGACCTGATGGCGCGCAGCCCGGTTCTGGTCTGGCGCAATGCCACGCGCATTCGCCTGATCCACGCCTTCCGGGCGGCCTTCGGGGCGCCCGGCGACGCGCTGCTGCCCGGAGAGCCGCTGATTTGCGACGGGCTGGAACTGCCGCTGAAATACCGCAAGAAGCGCATCGACCTGGAGGCGCGTGGCCTGATCAAGGGCGCGCAGGTCGTCTATCTGGGGCCGGGGCGCAAGCCCGGGTTTTCAAGGCTGCATGTGATTGGCGCCGAAGATCCACGCCTGTCCGCCGCCAGCATCGTCAAGATCGAGATGCCCGACCAGGAAGAACCCTTCATCCCCTATGCGGCCGGGATGGGGGCGGCCTTCCTGCATGGCGCGGCGGTCACGATCCACAAATCACAGGGCAGCCAATGGCCCGATGTGCAGGTCTTCGCCCCTGATATTTCGGCGGCCGCATGGTCGAACCGTTCGGAAGCAGGCATTCCGCTGTGGAAACGGCTGGCCTATGTCGCCATCACCCGCGCGCAGGAACGTCTGCACTGGGTCACCCGCCCCCGACTGGCGCGCCCCTCGGGCCCGCTGTCCACGGCCGATCTCGAACAGCCCGTGGCACCGCTATCTCTGGAAGTGCAATCCGAATAGCCGCCCCGGATCCGACAATACCGTCAGGCGGACCGCGCCGGGCGACCCTCGATCCGACGAATCGACAGGCCAAGTGCCTCGGTCAGCGCCTCGGGCGGCAGGCCGGTTTCCTGCCCCAAGCGCATCAGGCCGAAATGCACCCGCGCCAGTTCCTGATAATAGCGGGCAAAGGTATAGTTGATCGAAGCACCGGCCACCGCCCCGAACAGCGGGGCCGCCTGCGCCGCCAGCTTTTGCGCCAGTGACACCGACAGGCGCGGCGCAACGCGGGCGATCAGCCCCTGCACCGTCTGACCGGTGATGGACAGCCGCGCGGCCAGCAGGCCCAGATCGACATCGTCGTCCTCTTCCATCGGCCCTGCCGCCGCAAAGATGCGCAGGCACTCCATCTGAACCTCTTCGCTGTCAGGGTCCAGCCCGTGTTCAGCCGCGATCTCCAGCATCGAACGCAACAGCAGCGTCACCGTCAACGGCAATTCGATCATCGCGCCGGCAAAGCCGCCCGCCCCGCCAGCCGCTCCGCTGACCGTCGTGCTCATGCGGTTGAACCAGTCACCACGGTCGCGCATGATCCTGCGCGAGCGCGAGGCTGCCGTGAATGCGCGTCGCAGCGCCATCCGGGTCAGACCATCCATGCGCGAGCGGAGGAAACCGGGCAGACGCTCGATCAGCGACTCGGCACTTGCGCCGATCATGGAGAGAAGCTCCATGCCCAGTCCGCCAGCATCGACATAGCGCTGTGCCAGACGGTCGATCTGCTTATGCACCGTCGGGTCGGTGATCGGCGGAAGAACAACCTGCGGCTTGCGATCCATGATGTCCATCTTTCGGTTGAGGGCGTTCAGGTTCCGGGGTCCTTATATGGGGAGCCACATCATCCCCTGCCAGAGCGGGCGGTTGCGCGCGGCAAACCGTTCCACGGATTCCAACCCATGAACCCTCACGAAGTTCCAGCCCCAGCACCCGATCGGGATTGGTGGGCGGTGGCATTTCGATGCCATCCAGCCGCGAAAAGCCGAACCTGGAATAATAGGGCGCATCTCCGACCAGCAGCACACGCCCCCAGCCAGCCTTCTGGGCGCGCGCAAGGCTGTCGCGCATCAGAATAGCCCCCAGCCCTTCACCCTGCGCCGTCGGGTGAACCGCGATCGGCCCCAGCAAGAGCGCATAGTGATTGCCGATCCGCACTGGCCAGAAACGGATTGCAGCCAGAAGGATGCCATGTTCCTCGCGCAGCAACAGGCACAGGTCGGCCACCTTTTCGACCCCCTCGCGCAGGCGATAGGATGACAGGGCCGTCCGCCCCGGGGCAAAGCAAAGGTCATAAAGCGCCTCGACTTCATATTCGTCGGCAGGCGTCTCGGTGCTGATCGTATACATCGCCCCTCCTCGTCTTACGCGGCCCATTATCACGCCCCTGCACGACGGGGAACATTGCAGCCGGCAAAAAGCGGTGGCAGTTTGAAAGCTTACAGGAAAAGAGGCCGATCATGTTCTATCGCCCCGAGGCTGGCCACGGCCTGCCACATAATCCCTTCAATGCCCTTGTCGCCCCAAGACCCATAGGCTGGATTTCAACCCGTGGCGCGCAGGGCGACAATCTGGCCCCCTATTCCTTCTTCAACGCCGTGGCCTATGTGCCGCCACAGGTCATGTTCGCCTCGACCGGTGTCAAACCGGACCGCAAGGGAACCAAGGACAGCGTATCGCAGATCATTGAAAGCGGAACCTTCTGCGTCAATATCGGCACCGGCGACATGCGCGACCAGATCAATGCCAGCTCGGCGCTGTTGCCCGCAGGACAAAGCGAATTTCAGTCGGCAGGCATTGAATCGGCGGAATGCAACAGCATCGATTGCCCCAGGGTTGCCAGAGCGGCTGCCGCGATGGAATGCCGCATGACGCAGATCGTGCCCCTTGCCGGAGAAACGAATTTCATGGTTCTGGGCGTAGTCACCGGCATCCACATCCGTGACGACTGCATTGTCGAGGGACGATTCGACCCGCGCCCTGCCGGCGGATGGATTGCGAGGCTGGGCTACAAGGATTTCGCGACAGTCACCGAACTGTTCGAAATGGACCGCCCCAAATGATGCCCAATATCCGTGACTATATCCGCTCGATCGCGGATTTTCCTCATGAGGGAATCATTTTCCGCGATGTGACGACGCTTTTTGCCGATGCACGCGGCTTTCGCATGGCGATCGACCAACTGTTGCACCCCTATGCAGGCATTCCCATCGACAAGGTCGTCGGACTGGAGGCACGGGGTTTCATTCTGGGGGGAGCCTTGGCTCATCAATTGTCGACCGGCTTTGTTCCAATCCGCAAGAAAGGCAAGCTGCCGGGCGCGGTGATTTCCGAAGCCTACCAGCTGGAATATGGCGAAGCGGTGATGGAGGTGCATGACGATGCGCTGAAACCCGGAGAGCGCGTCCTGATCGTGGACGACCTTCTGGCCACCGGCGGCACGGCAGAGGCGGGCATCAAGCTGTGCCGTCGTCTGGGGGCAGAGGTGATCGGCTGTGCCTTCGTCATCGACCTGCCCGAACTGGGCGGGCGCGCCAAGCTGGAACAGATGCAGATGCCGGTCCATGTGCTGACCAGTTTTGAAGGCGCCTGACCGCCGCAGCTAGCTGGCCATGGCAAAACTGTCGATCTGGGCACGATCCCAATATTTGGCGAACGCCGGGTGAGAGACCTTTTCGGTCAACAGTTCACCCGGCGACAGCCAGTCATACAGGCTGGCCGCCGATCTAACCTCGCGCGGGCTGGTTCGAATCATCAGGTGATGCGGGGTGAAGGCATCGGGGTGATCCAGCCCCGAACTTTCGCAGGCTTCCTTGACGGCGAACATCGTCGCCTCGTGAAAACGCGCCGCGCGCACCGCCTTGTCGGGCACCACCAGCGCGCGATAGCGATCGGCATCCTGCGTGGTGATCCCGGTCGGGCATTTCCCGGTATGGCAGGCCTGCGCCTGAATGCAGCCGATCGCGAACATGAAGCCACGCGCCATGTTCACGCCATCCGCCCCCAGCGCGGAAATCCTGCAGATGTCAAAAGCCGTGATGATCTTGGCCGAGGCGATCAGCTTGATCCGGTCGCGCATGTTCAGGCCAACCAGCGTATTGTGAACCAGCATAAGCCCGTCACGCAAAGGTGCCCCCTTGTGGTCGGCGAATTCGACCGGCGCGGCCCCGGTGCCTCCTTCGCCGCCATCCACCACGATGAAATCGGGCGCGATTCCGGTTTCATGAAAGGCCTTGGCCATGGCAAACCACTCCCAGGGGTGGCCGACGCACATCTTGATGCCGATGGGCTTCCCGCCGGAAAGCCTGCGCAGTTGGGCGATGAAATCGCACAGCCCCCGCGGCGTGGAAAAGGCCGAATGCGACGAGGGGCTGACACAGGCGACGCCAACCTTCACACCACGGGCCTCGGCAATCGCCTCGGTCACTTTCGGGCCGGGCAGAATGCCGCCATGGCCGGGCTTGGCGCCCTGACTCAGCTTGATTTCTATCATCTTCACCGCCTCACCGGCGGCATTTTCGGCAAAGCGTTCGGCGTTGAACGTGCCGTCATCGTTGCGACAGCCGAAATAGCCCGAGCCGATCTGCCAGACCAGATCGCCGCCCATGCGGTGATAGCGCGAAATCGACCCCTCACCCGTGGTATGGGCAAAATTTCCGGCCTTGGCGGCGCGGTTCAATGCCTCGATGGCATTCGGGGACAGGGCCCCATAGGACATGCCCGAGATATTGACGACCGAACTATCGTAGGGCTGTTTGCAATCAGGTCCGCCGATGTGAATGCGAAAATCGGAATCGGGAAGATGCGTTGTCGCCATGGAATGGTTCAGCCATTCATAGCCATCGCTATAGACATTGCACAGCGTGCCGAACGGCCTGACGCCCTCGATCCCCTTGGCGCGGCGATAGACGACCGCGCGCTGCTCGCGGGAAAACGGGGTTTCGGCATGGTCATCCTCGACAAAATACTGCCGGATCTCGGGGCGGAAATGCTCCAGAAGATAGCGCATCCGCGAGGACAGCGGGTAGTTGCGCATCAACGCATGTTGCGTCTGGGTCAGGTCATGCAGGCCGGTCAGCGTTCCCGCAAGACCCAGAAGAACCAGGATCGTCGCGAAAATCGGCGCAGAGCCGAACAGCAGGATACCCGCCGGGATCATCAGCACCGCAAGGGCGAAGGGCACATAGCGTTCGTAATAGCGTGCGCGTTCCCGGGCACGTGTAAATCGCTGCCGCATCACTTCCTCCGCAGTTTCGACGATCATGACTCAATAACATCGAAACATTAAGGAAAAACATCGGCAGCACTGCCTAGAGCGCCAGAACTGCCCCCGGGTTCATGATCCCTTGCGGATCCAGCGCCTGTTTGATGGCCCTCATCGCGCCCAGACGACCCGGATCGCCCCAGCGCGCCAGATCATCGACCTTCAGCCGTCCCACACCATGTTCGGCCGAAAAGGACCCGCCCCGTGCCACCACCATCTCATGCACCAGGCGGGACAGGTGGTGGCGCTGGTCATCATATTCATCGCGATGCCGGCCATGGGCGGGATACAGGTTGTAATGCAGGTTTCCGTCGCCCAGATGGCCAAAGCAGTTGATGCGCATGTCGCCCTGCGCGGCCAGCATGTCGCGCGCATCGGCAATGAAGGAAGGAATTTCCGAAAGCGGCAGGCTGATATCATGGCTGGCGATGGCCCCGACGGCACGATTGCCAAGCGGGATATGTTCGCGCAGCCCCCAGAAATCGGCGGCTTGCTGGCCCGATTGGGCGATGACGCCATCGCTGACCAGCCCGGCCTCCATCCCTGCCATGAACAGCCCCTCCAGCGCGTCCTGCGCCTGCAGGCCCGCAGGCAGGCCGACCTCGATCAGCACCTGCCATTCGGGAATCTCGGCAAAGGGTTGGCGGATCTGGGGGAAGTGCTCGGCGAGGAACTGCAACCCCTGCCCTGACAGCAATTCAAAGGCCGACACGCCGCCCGCCATGCGCGTCTGCGCCAGTGCCAGCAGGCGCAGCGCCGCCATCGGATCCTCGACCACCATCAGCGCCACCCCGCTTTCGGCCGGATTGGCGGCCAGCGCCAGAGAGGCCGCCGTGATGATGCCCAGGGTTCCCTCGGCCCCGATCAGCAGGTCGCGCAGATCATAGCCAGTGTTGTCCTTGCGCAGCCGTTTGAGGTCGTGCAGGATTTCTCCCGAAGGCAGAACGGCCTCCAGCCCCAGGCATTGGGCGCGGGCATTGCCATAGCGCAGCACATTGACCCCGCCCGCATTGGTGGACAGCACGCCGCCGATCTGGGCCGTGCCCTGCGAGGCCAGTGACAGCGGGAACAGCCGCCCCGCCTCTGCCGCCGCGTCGCGGGCCTGTTGCAGGGTGACGCCGCTTTCGGCCAGCATGACGCTTTCCTCTGCATAGACCTGTCGAATGGCAATCATCCGCTCCATCGACAGAATCAGCGGCGCAGGGCCGTCGGTCATCACCTGACCGCCCACCAGTCCGGTTCCGCCACCGCGCGGGACGATGGCCACATTGGCAGCGGCGCAGGCCCGCACGACAGCCGCGACCTCTTCAACATCCCGGGGCGCAGCAATCAGACCCGCATGGCCATGATAGCGGCCACGCGGCTCTTCCAGATAGGCGGGCGAGACCTCGCGCAGAACGCCCTCGGGCAATCTGGCCGCCAGGCTCTTGTCAGCCGCATTCCAACCCATGTCTTGCACCCTTTCCTGATGCCGCGTCTTCAGCGGGCATCGGCCTTGCCGCGACGGTCACTGCGCAGATTGGCGTAAAGGACGTGGTTGCGCCAGCGTCCGTTGATCTGCAGATAGCTTTGCGCCACGCCCTCATATTTGAAACCCGACCGCTCCAGCACTCCGCGCGAGGCGGCGTTCTCGGGCAGGCAGGCGGCCTCGATCCGTGACAGGTCCAGCGTGGTAAAGGCATGATGGACCAAGGCACCGATGGCCTCGCTCATGTATCCCTGACGGGCAAAGGGCTTACCGATCCAATAACCGATGGTCCCGGTCTGGGCCGGACCGCGCCGGATATTGTCCAGCGTGATCGCCCCCAGCAGGACCCCGTCCCGGCGCAGCAGGAACAGCGGATAGGCCGTGCCGCCCTTGCTGGCCCGAGAGGCCCAATAGACGCGATTGGTAAAGCTTTTGCGCGACAGATGGTCGGGAGACCAGACGGGCTCCCAGGGAACCAGGAAATCCCGGCTTTCGATACGCAGCGCCGTCCAGGCATTGTAATCCGAATGCGCCGGCAGACGCAGGACGATCCGCTCGGTTTCCAGCCGGACGGGGCGCCGCATCGGGAACATCAGGCGGCAAGCCTTTCGGCAAGACGATCACGCGAGGGCGCACCGGCCACGGGTCCGTAAAGCGCCAGCGCCGGACGTGCCTGCCCGATCAGCCGTTCGGCGTGAGCGCGCACATCCGCCAGAGTGACCGCCGCGATACGTTCAGCCACCTCGGCCGGATCAAGCACCCGGCCCCAGATCGCCAGAACCCGGGCAATGCGCTCGGCCTGTCCCGAGGGGCTTTCCAGCCCCATCAACAGCCCTGCGCGAAGCTGCGCCTTGGAACGCTGAACCTCGACCTCGGTCAGGTCACCCGCCGCGCGCTTGATCTCGTCGATGGTTAGATCGGCCAGCGCCGCCACGTCATCTCCGCCGGTACCGGCATAGACGGTCAGCATGCCGGTGTCGTCGTGAAATCCCGACTGTGCAAAGATCGTGTAGCACAGTCCGCGCTCTTCGCGGATCTTCTGAAACAGCCGTGATGACATGCCCCCGCCCAGTGCCGCCGAAAAGATCTGCGCCGCGTAGAAATCATCGTCCAGATAGCCCGGCCCTTCAAGGGCCAGCGCGAAATGGGCCTGTTCCAGCTTCTTGATGTTGCGCACTTCGCGACCCTGCCAGACGGCAGCCTCGCGCGGCTTCTGGGTGACGGCAGTCATATGCCCGAAGGCGCTTTCCGCCAGCCGCACCAGTCGATCATGATCGACCGAACCGGCAGCCGCGACAATCATCTGACCGGGGCCATAGTTTTCGGCCACGAAACCAGCCAGATCGGCGCGGCCAAAGCTGCCCACCCGCTCGGCCGGACCCAGAATCGGGCGACCGATGGCCTGATCGGGATAGGCGGCCTCTTGCAGCCAGTCGAAGATGATATCATCCGGCGTGTCCAGGGACTGGCCGATTTCCTGCAGGATGACACCGCGTTCAACCTCGATCTCGCGCGGATCGAAGATCGGATTCAGCACGATATCCGAAATCACGTCAAAGGCCAGATCCACATCGTCTTCCAGAACGCGCACGTAATAGGCCGTGGTATCGCGCGAAGTATAGGCATTGATGAACCCGCCGACATCCTCGATTGCCTCGGCAATCTGCAGCGCCGAACGGGTCGTGGTGCCCTTGAACGCCATATGTTCAAGAAAATGCGCGATACCGTTCTGCTCGACACGCTCATTGCGCCCGCCGGCACTGACCCAGACCCCCAGAGAGGCGGAATGCAGCCCCGGCATGTCACGCGTCGCAATGCGAAGTCCGTTGGGCAGGGTCGTCACGCGCAGATGAGGATCGATCGTCAATTAGGTTCTCCGTTCAAGGATCAGCGATTTAAGCGCCGCGGCATCATTTTCAACCCGTGTCACACGTTCGGGAAGATCGAACAGATCGCCCATATGCGCGGGAAGCCCGGGGCGCAGACCCACGGCCCGCTCGACAGCATCGGGGAATTTCGCCGGATGCGCCGTCGCCAGTGTCACCATCGGCACACCGGGTTCAAGATGCTGACGCGCCACGGCCACGCCGACCGCACTGTGCGGACACAGGATCTGGCCGGTCTCTTCGCGGATGGTGCGGATCATGGCAATCGTCTCTTCCTCGCTGACGCGACCCGAGAGATATTGCTCGCGCAGCGCCTGAAGCGCGCCCTGACTGATGGTGAATCCACCGGCTTTCAGTTCATCCATCAATTGCGTGATGGCCGAGGCATCGCCGCCATAGGCCCAGAACAGCGCACGTTCAAAATTCGAACTGACCTGGATATCCATCGAGGGGCTGATCGAGGGCTCGACCGTGCCGATCCGGTATTCACCCGTACTCAGCGCGCGGTGCAGGATGTCATTCTGGTTGGTGGCCACGATCAGGCGGCGGATCGGCACACCCATCGCGCGTGCCACGCTGCCTGCGAAGATATCCCCGAAATTTCCGGTCGGAACCGTGAAATCCATCGGGCGCATGCCAAGGCTGGCGGCGGCGGTAAAGTAATAGACGATCTGCGCGACGACCCGCGCCCAGTTGATGCTGTTCACGCCCGCCAGTCCGACCTGATCGCGGAAATCGTGATCGTTGAACAGGTCCTTCAGCCGGGCCTGACAATCATCGAAATGGCCGGTCAGTGACAGTGCATGCACATTCGCGGCAGTCGGCGTGGTCATCTGGCGGCGCTGCACCTCGCTGACGCGACCATGCGGGAACATGATGAAGACATCGACATTCTCGATGCCGCGAAATGCCTCGATCGCGGCGCTGCCGGTATCGCCCGAGGTTGCGCCGACAATGGTGATCCGCTGCCCGCTGCGCTTCAGGGCGATTTCGAACAGCTGGGCAATCAGCTGCATCGCGAAATCCTTGAAGGCCAGCGTCGGCCCGTGGAACAGTTCCAGCAGGTGATGACCCGGCGCCAGTTGCACCAGAGGCGCCTTGGCAGCATGGCTGATGCGGTCATAGGCGCGGTCAATCGCGCCGCGCAGCTCTTCCTCGGTAAAGCAATCGCCCGTAAAGGGGCGGATGACGCGAAAGGCGACCTCTTGATACGACAAGCCGTCCAGTTCGTTCAGTCCCGAGATGGCGGGCACGGTTTCAGGCAGATACAGGCCGCCGTCACGGGCCAGCCCCGACAGCATGGCCTGTTCGAAATTCAGAACCGGGGCCTGACCCCGCGTTGACACGTAACGCATAGGTGTTCCTTCAGTATTTCGACTGCCTGATACGCCAGATCAGGGCGACTGTCATCCCTGCCCATACGGCCGCAATCATGAACCATTGCATTGCATATGACAGGTGGTTGTTGGGAATGCCATCAATGGCCACGGGGATCGGTTGAACGCCCTGCGCGTCGCCCTCGACAAAGCTGGCGACGACCAGCACCGGTTCGGTATCGAGGACTTCCGCCATGGCCGGGACGTCGCGGGCGAACCAGATATTCTCATCCAGATTCGGTTTCGGGGTCGAGCTGCTGACCTCGGCCGGCCAATGCAGATTTCCCTGGACCACCAGGCGTGTCGGGCCACGTTGCAGGTGGCGCATCTCTTGTGGGACGAAGCCGCGATCAACCATGATCGCGCGCCCGGTGTCGGTCACGAAGCGGGAAATGATCTGATAGCCCCCACCCTGATCCTTGCTGCCCGACAGCATGTCGATCTCGTCCCCTGTCGTCGTGCCGCTGACGGTGACGGGCATATATTTCATCGAGGGGTCGATCTTCTCGGGCAAGGGCACCGCAGGCGCCTCGATGCCGGCCTGTATCTGCTCCAGCATGGCTTCCTTCCATGCCAGCCGGCGCAGCTGCCACATCCCCAGGCTGATCAGGATTGCACAGCCGACGATGCCAAGAATGGCGGGAAACAGGATGCGGCGCATGGGTCAGTTCACATGATGGGGCGGCAAGCGCCCGAAAAGAAAACGCGCGGAGCAGGCCCCGCGCGTCGGTTCAGTGTCGCGTGGCGCCTTAACGGCCCCAGATATAGACTGCGGCGAAGAGGAACAGCCAGACGACATCGACGAAGTGCCAATACCATGCGGCAGCCTCAAATCCGACATGCTGTTCCTGGGTCATTTGCCCGCGCAGCATGCGAATCAGGCAGACGGCCAGGAAGATCGTGCCGACGATGACGTGGAAGCCGTGGAAGCCGGTCGCCAGATAGAAGGCGCTGGCATAGGAGGTATCGGCCAGACCAAAGGAAGCGTGGCTGTATTCATAGGCCTGCAGCACCGAGAAGGCGACGCCAAGGATGATCGCCACGATCAGCCCGTTGATGGTCGTCTTGCGGTCGCCCTCATGCACGAAGGCATGGTGAGCCCAGGTCACGGCAACGCCCGACAGCAGCAGGATCAGCGTATTGATCAGCGGCAGATGCCAGGGATCGAAGGTCACGATGCCTTCCGGCGGCCAGACGCCGTCCTTGATCGGGCTTTCCGGGCCCATCGGATAGAGGACGTTCTTGAACCAGTTCCAGAACCAGGCGACGAAGAACATCACCTCGGAAATGATGAACAGGATAAAGCCGTATTGCAGGCCGATACGAACGACCGGCGTGTGATCGCCCTCTTCGCCTTCACGGATGACATCGGCCCACCAGCTGTACATGACATACAGCACGCCGACGAAACCGATCAGGAACAGCCACGGTCCGGACACCGGGATCCAGAACAGATGGACCTCGCCCGAATGCATCCAGCCCACTGCGCCAAACAGCATCAGGAAGGCCGCGACCGCGGATATGAAGGGCCAGATGGACGGCGGAAGAATGTGATAGTCGTGGTTCTTTGCGTGCGCCATTTGCGAGTCCCCGTCGGCTCTTCAGATCAGTTGATATTGGTGACCGAGGGGGCGTCAAGCGCCGCCTGTTTCGACTCGGTCAGGTGGAAAGTATAGGACAGCGTGATGTCCCGCACCCAACTGGCATCAGGATCGTCTACCAGCTCGGGATCGACATAGAATGTCACCGGCATCTCGACCCGTTCGCCCGGTTGCAGGGTCTGTTCGGTAAAGCAGAAACATTCGATCTTGTCGAAATAGTAACCAGAGACCTCTGGCGCGACATTGTAGCTGGCCGTGCCGGTGATGATCTGGTCGGAATTGTTCACCGCCTCGTAAAAGGCCAGCGCCGTCTCGCCGATCTTGATGTCCATCTTGGTCTGCATCGGACGGAAGGTCCATTCCAGATTCTTGTCGACATTGGCGTCGAAACGCACCCGGATGGTTTCATCAAGCACGACATCGGATGCCTGCTCGGCAATCTGCGTCGTTCCGGCAAATCCGGTGACGCGGCAGAACCAGTTGTAGAAGGGCACCGCTGCCCAGGCCAATGCGCCCATCGTCACGACGACACCGATCAGAGCGGCAAGAGTGCGGGTTTCGCGTCTCATTCCGAAGGCTCCTTGGGCTGGCTGCTTGTCAGCGGGGTCTTGGACACGCGCGGCTGATGGTCAAATCCTTCCATCGTGTCACCCTGCCGCACCTTGACGACGGTTAGCCCGAAGACAAGCGCAACAAAGGCGACCAGCACCAGACCCAGCCCGACATTGCGCGACCGGCGACGGCGATGCAGTTCATGTTCAACGCGTATCGCCATTACCAGGCACCGACCCAATGCTGCACCAGCAATGCCAGGAAATGCAGGAACAGGTAATAGAGCGACAGCTTGAAGACGCGCTTTTCGGTCGCATATTCATCGGCGATGGCCGCATCCTCGTCACGGCGCATGATGTTCCAGCCACCCAGAATGAACAGGATGTTCAGAACCACCGAGACGGCCAGATAGATCGGACCACCGACCGAGGTCAGCCCCAGCCAGATCGAGAAGGGTGCCAGCACCAACGTATAGGCGAAAATGTGACGCCGTGTCGCCGCGCGTCCATGCGTGACGGTCAGCATCGGCACGCCGGCCTTGTGGTAATCTTCCTTCATGAACAGCGCCAGCGCCCAGAAATGCGGTGGGGTCCAGAAGAAGATGACGGCAAACATCAGCAGCGATTCGATGCTGATTCCACCGGTTGCGCAGGCCCAGCCGATCATCGGCGGAAAGGCACCGGCAGCGCCGCCGATCACGATATTCTGCGGGGTCCAGCGCTTGAGCCACATCGTATAGACGACGGCATAGAAAAAGATGGTGAAGGCCAGAAAACCGGCCGCGAACCAATTCGCGGCAAGCCCCAGCATCATGACGGCAAAACCCGAAAGCGTCAGCCCGACGGCAAGCGCCTCGCCTCCGGCAACGCGCCCCGAGGGGATCGGCCGGCTTTGGGTCCGGCGCATCACCGCATCGATATCGGCGTCATACCACATGTTCAGCGCACCCGAAGCGCCGCCTCCCAATGCGATGAACAGCACCGCACAGAAGCCGACGAAAGGATGCACATCGACCGGCGCGACCAGCAGCCCCACAAAGGCCGTGAAAACGACCAGCGACATCACCCGCGGCTTGAGCAGGGCGACATAGTCGCCGAACTCGGCCTCGGGGGCGCCTTCATATAGGTGTGTATCTGCCATTGCGCGTCCGGCTCACAATCCCTGATCAGTCGGCTTTCGCCAGCTGGATTTCATGGGCAGGCAGATCAAGCGCGGCCTGTTGCTCTTCGCTGATGGTACCGCCCTGCTCGGCAACCCATGCGGCATAGACCTCGGGGCTGACAGCTTTGACAACGATCGGCATATAGGCGTGGTTGATCCCGCACAGCTCGCTGCACTGACCGAAATAGACGCCTTCCTGTTCAACATTGAACCAGGCTTGGGCAATCCGGCCCGGCACGGCGTCCTGCTTGATGGCAAAGGCGGGCATGGCCCAACTGTGGATCACGTCATTGGCGGTGACCTGCAGCAGAACGGTCTTGCCGACAGGAACGACAACAGCGGTGTCGGTCGCCAGCAGATGCTCGTCCTCGCTATAGCCATATTCGGCCAGCTCGTCCTCGGCCAACATGATCGCGTCGAAGCTCAGATCATTGTCGGGATATTCATAGGACCAGTACCACTGGTTGCCGATCGCCTTGATGACGATATCCGGGTTCGCAGGCATTTCCTGGCTGCGGAACAGCGCGGGCAGCGAGAACGCACCGATCGAGATCAGAATCAGCACCGGCACAAGCGTCCAGGCAACTTCCAGCGGCGTATTATGGGTAAATTTCGCGGGCACCGGATTCGCCCGGCTGTTGAACCGGAAGATCACCGTCAGCAGCAACAGGCACACCACGGCAGTGACAACCGTGATGATGACCAGGACGAAATGGTCCAACCACTGCTGGTCACGCGCCAGTTCCGTGGCTGCCTGCTGGAAGCCCATGCCTTTCGCGTGGGGTTTGCCGATCGTCGGCAGATCGCCCAGAACATCCTGCGCCGTCGCAGTTCCAGCAACCATGCCCGCCGTGGCGAACCCCATAGCTGCCGCGACTGCACGGCGAATCATCGCTTTTGCCATCATTCCATCCCGTTGCGTTGGCCCGGCCGCAATGGCCGTAGGGGCCGCCAAGGCCGCCCCTTTCCCTTTCACATTGCCCGTTCTATGACCATATCTCGCCTTGTCGGGCAAGCCATACATCAGAGCAAGACATGATTTTCCGCATCGAACATGCAGATTAGACCCGACATCAGGTGCAAAACCAAGGAGTTTCAGACATGAGCAGCGATCGCTTCGCCCCCTTCGAGAGTTTTCTGGATCGCGACCGGGCGCTGGCCATCCTGCGTCAGGCCGTCGCGGGGGCGGATGACGGAGAGCTGTTTCTGGAACGTTCTGTCGCGGAAACGCTGGTCTTTGACGACGGAAGACTGCGCAATTCGGGCTATACGGCCGAGCAAGGATTCGGCCTGCGCGCGGTCCGTGGCGAGGTGACCGGATATGCGCACTCTACGGAAATCACCGAAGAATCACTCAAGCGTGCGGCAGAAACCGCACGGCTGGCGGTCGGAGCCGGGGGCGGCAGTCTTGCAACACCTCCGGCAATGAAGGGCGTCGCGCTCTATGGTGCTCTGGACCCGGCTGCAGGCATTTCCGTCGCCCGGCGAATCGAACTGCTGCGCCAGATCGACGACTATGCCCGCGCACTGGATCCGCGCGTGGTTCAGGTCACCGCCTCGATCGCCTCATCGCTGCAGGAGGTCGCGATCCTGCGTCCCGAGGGCGGGCTGGCCGTCGACATCCGGCCGATGGCGCGACTGAATGTCGCAGTCATCGTCGAAAACAACGATCGGCGGGAATCCGGCAGCCATGGCGGCGGCGGACGGGTGTCGCTGGAAGGGCTGATGCAGCCCGAACATTGGCAGGGCGCCGTCGATGAGGCCCTGAGGATCGCGCTGGTCAATCTGCGCTCGGTCGCGGCACCTGCCGGGGTGATGGATGTCGTGCTTGGCGCGGGCTGGCCGGGAATCCTGCTGCATGAGGCCGTGGGTCACGGGCTGGAAGGCGATTTCAACCGCAAGAAGGCCAGCGCATTCGCCGGGCTGATGGGACAGCGCGTCGCTGCGCCCGGCGTGACCGTGGTCGATGACGGAACCATCCCCGATCGTCGCGGCAGCATCAGCGTCGATGACGAGGGCACCCCTCCGGCGCGCAATGTGCTGATCGAGGACGGCATCCTGGTCGGCTACATGCAGGACCGGCAGAATGCGCGCCTGATGGGGGTCGAGCCCACGGGCAACGGCCGGCGCGAAGGTTTTGCCCATGCCCCCATGCCGCGCATGACCAACACCTATATGCCCGCAGGCGATGCGGATCCGGCGGCGATCCTGGCCGATCTGGATGATGGCATCTATGCGGTCGGCTTTGGTGGCGGCCAGGTGGATATCACCAACGGAAAATTCGTCTTTTCCTGCACCGAGGCCTATCGGGTCAGGAACGGCAAGGTCGGCGACCCGATCCGCGGCGCAACCCTGATCGGGGACGGCGCCACCGCGCTGAAACATATTCGCGCCATCGGCAATGACATGTCGCTGGACCCGGGAATCGGCAACTGCGGCAAACAGGGCCAATGGGTTCCCGTTGGCGTCGGCCAGCCAACCCTGATGATCGGCGGGCTGACCGTGGGTGGCTCGGCCGCCTGACATCCCGCAAGGACGCGGATCAGTAACCATGTCTTAACTCTCTCTGCGCTATCACGGGAATCGCAGAAGGCGGAGGCAACATGGATACCGGTCACATTTCCTCTGGCACCCGGTTCGGGAGGCAGACATCAGATGCCGATGATCTGGATGTGCTGCGGCTGATCCGCTCGCGCCGCGTCGGGCCGACAACCTTTCATCGTCTGCTGGCGGAACATGGCAATGTCCGGCAGGCCTTGCTGGCCCTGCCCGATCTGGCCGCGGCAGCCGGGGTCAAGGATTACCGGCCCTGCCCCGAGGGGGTGGCCGCCGCCGAGTTGGCGGCGGGTCGCAAGGCCGGTGCCAGACTGATCCGCTTTGATTCCCCCGATTATCCGCAGGCCCTGCGCGAGATTGATGACGCGCCACCGGTCCTGTGGCTGCGCGGATCACCAGAATGGCTGTCACGCAAACCTGTCGCGGTGATCGGCGCGCGCAATGCCTCATCCCTGGGCCTGCGGATGACAAGGGCGATGGCCTCTGGCCTTGGCGAAGCCGGGTTCACGGTCGTTGCCGGTCTGGCGCGCGGAGTTGACACCGCCGCCCATAATGCGGCCCTGCCCACCGGCACGGTCGCGGTGATGGCCGGTGGCGTAAATGTGATCTACCCCCCTGAAAACGCGGTTCTGGCCGCCCAGATTGCGGAAAAAGGTGCGCTGATTTCAGAACAGCCGCCGGGAACCGAGCCTGCGGCACGGCATTTTCCGACCCGCAACCGGATCATTTCGGGGCTGTCGCGCGCCGTTGTCGTGATCGAGGCGGCACACCGCTCTGGCAGCCTGATCACTGCCCGGAACGCACTGGATCAGGGCCGTGATGTCATGGCCGTCCCCGGCCATCCGATGGATGCCCGCGCCGCTGGCTGCAACATGCTGATCCGCGACGGCGCGGTTCTGGTGCGCAACGCCGGGGATGTCGTCGAGGCCATGACGGTCGCGAACGATCTCACATCATCGACCGCCTCGGAATCACGGGACAATATTGCGAACGATCCCCCGGCCCCGACCACCAGCCCCGGGCCTCGGGGGCCACAACCCGACACACGCATTCCGGCGGCGGATCGCGGCGGGCCCGTTCAACTCGAGGCGCGCATCCTGTCGCGTCTGTCCCCCAGCCCGACCGACGAAAACGACCTGATCCGCGATCTGGGCATTCCCGCCGCCAGCGCGGCCGCCGCAATCCTGTCACTGGAACTGCAGGGTCGGTTGACCCGTCTGGCAGGTGGACGACTGGCACTAAGTTGACAGTGAAAGGACGCATTTCCGACCGGCATCGGCCCCGAAAATGCCGATTTGCCACACCCTTCCCCGTGCTCTTTGCGCCGCAGGCCGTTGACAGCAACCCGGTGTGGACCCATGTTGCCGCCCCATTGAGCGGTCCTCCGAGGTGAATATGCCCGTCGTCGTCGTCGAATCTCCGGCCAAGGCCAAAACCATCGAAAAATATCTCGGTGCCGACTACCGTGTGCTGGCCAGTTTCGGCCATGTCCGCGACCTGCCCCCCAAGGATGGCAGCGTCGATCCCGAACATGATTTCGACATGAAATGGGAAGTGGCCAGCGACAGCCGCAAGCATCTGAAGGCGATCAAGGACGCACTGAAGGAAGACCCGAACCTGATTCTGGCCACCGACCCCGACCGCGAGGGCGAAGCCATCAGCTGGCACCTTCTGGAAACGCTGCGCAGCTCGTTGAAAAAGGACAGCGAGGTCAACCGCGTCACCTTCAACGCCATCACCAAGGCTGCCGTGACCGAGGCGATGCAGCAGCCGCGCGAAATCGATCAGGCGCTGGTCGATGCCTATCTGGCGCGGCGTGCCCTGGATTACCTGGTCGGCTTCAATCTCTCGCCGGTGCTGTGGCGCAAGCTGCCCGGCGCGAAATCGGCCGGACGGGTGCAATCGGTCTGCCTGCGGCTGATCGTCGATCGCGAAATGGAAATCGAGGCCTTCAAGCCGCGCGAATACTGGTCGGTCCACGCCCGGCTGGCGACGCCTGCGGGGGCCGAATATGACGCCCAGCTGGTCTCTCTGGCCGGGACCAAGCTGGATCGTTTCGACCTGGGCGATGCCGAAAAGGCCGCCATGGCGGTCAGCGCTGTTGCCAGCCGCGACCTTTCCGTGACCTCGGTCGCGGCGAAACCGGCCAGCCGCAATCCTTGGCCGCCCTTCATGACATCGACCCTGCAACAGGAAGCATCGCGCAAGATGGGCATGGGGGCCAAGGCCTGCATGTCGGCCGCGCAACGCCTCTATGAAGCCGGGCTGATCACCTATATGCGGACCGATGGCATCGACATGGCCCCCGAGGCCGTGATGGCCGCCCGTGATGCCATCAAGTCGAAATTCGGCGAGAAATACCTGCCGAAAAGCCCGCGCATGTACAAGAACAAGGCCAAGAACGCGCAGGAAGCCCACGAATGCATCCGTCCGACCGACATGATGCTGTCACCCGACAAGCTGAAGGTCACCTCCGACGAACAGCGCAAGCTGTATGACCTGATCTGGAAACGCACCATCGCCAGCCAGATGGAAGCGGCCCGGATGGAGCGCACGACTGTCGAGATCGGCAGCGAAGACGGTCAGGTCGGCCTGCGCGCCACCGGTCAGGTGATGTTGTTTGACGGGTTCCTGCGGGTCTATGATCAGGGCCGCGATGATGACGAGGGCGAAGACAGCGCCCGCTTGCCCGCCATCACCCAGGGCGAAGCCGCGACCCTCGTGGCCTCGGCCTTCGAAAGCGAATTCGCCAAGGCCCGTGAAAAGGGCGAAGACGTACCTCAGGCGCCCGCCGGACAGCGGGCAGCACCGGGATTGCTGATGGATGAGGCCGCCTCGGCCGCCGCCCGTCAGCATTTCACCCAGCCCCCGCCCCGCTTTACCGAGGCAACGCTGGTCAAGCGCATGGAGGAACTGGGCATCGGTCGTCCTTCGACCTATGCCAGCATCGTGACAACGATTCAGGATCGCGCCTATGTCCGCAAGGACAAGAACCGCCTGATCCCCGAGGACAAGGGCCGTCTGGTCACGATCTTCCTGGTCAAATATTTCCCGCGCTATGTCAGCCATGACTTCACGGCCAATCTGGAAAACGAACTGGATGAGATCAGCGCCGGCGAATTGATGTGGCGCGAGGTTCTGGGCCGTTTCTGGAAAGATTTTTCAAAGGCGCTGGAAGGCACATCGGAACTGCGCATCACCGAGGTTCTGGACGCAATCGACGACGTTCTGGCGCCGCATCTCTATCCGCCCCGTGCGGATGGCGGCGATCCGCGTGAATGCCCGCTGTGCGGCAAGGGTCGGCTGAACCTGAAAACCGCGCGTTCTGGCGGTGCCTTCATCGGCTGCTCGAATTACCCCGAATGCCGCTATACGCGCCCCCTGTCGGCCCCCGATGGCGAAGCCCCGGTCGGCGACCGCGTCCTGGGTCAGGACAATGGCGATGAAATCAGCCTCAAGACCGGACGCTTCGGCCCCTATGTGCAGCGTGGCGAGGCCACGGCGGAACAGCCCAAGCCGCCGCGCGCCTCGATCCCAAAGGGATGGGATGCGGCGACTCTGGATCTGGAGCAGGCGCTGCAACTGTTGTCCCTGCCTCGGCCCATTGGCCCCCACCCCGATGACGGCGTCATGATCGAGGCCGGAATCGGGCGCTATGGCCCCTATGTGAAACATGACCGCAAATATGCGAATCTGCCCGATGTCGACGAGGTCTTCACCATCGGCATGAATCGCGCGGTCGAGGTTCTGGCCGCAAAACAGACCCGTGGCAGAACGGCTGCCGCTCCGTTGAAGGAACTGGGCGATCATCCCGATGGCGGCGCAATCCAGGTGATGAATGGCCGCTATGGTCCCTATGTGAAATGGGAAAAAATCAACGCGACCCTGCCCAACGATGTCACGCCCGAGGACATCACCATGGAACAGGCGCTGGAACTGATCGCGGCCAAGGCCGCGAAGTCCCCCAAGAAGGCTGCCAAGAAGCCCGCCGCGAAGAAGAAACCCGCGGCAAAGGCAACAGCCAAGAAGGCCGCTCCCAAGAAGGCGGCGACCAGAAAACCGGCTGCGAAAAAGGCACCCCCTGCCGACGATGGGGACGAGTCCGCACCGGATCAAAGTTAGGGTCAGGCCACCGTCCCGATCTGCGTGGCGGTGGCGAGGAATTTCTGCCGTGCAGGCCGGGCGTAGGGATTGGCCTCAAGGATCATGTGCAGCAATTCGGGGGAATCGGCGCGCACCATCGCCACTGCCTCTGCCAGTCGACGATAGCTTTCGGTGGTCAACCGCGTCGTCGGTCGCGCCATCTGGTCCAGGCTGCGCGCGATCAGATGGGTCAGCCCCTGCACCACAGCCATGTCGCGATCATGTTCATCCGGTGTGGTGGCAATCAACTGCAGGCCCAGAAACCGCAGCAAGGCCGCGACCCGCCGGTGGGCCGTCCCGCGCAGAGGGCACCAGGCCAGCCGGTGCCCGGCAATCCCGTCGCGTGCACTTTCCGGACCGAACAAGGGATGCGTGGCAATGATCTGCACGTGTTCCGGCAGGATCTGCTGCATCGCGCGGGCGGGCTCGACCTTGACGGAAGCCACATCCATGACAATCGTGCCCGGCCGCAGATGCGGCGCGATCTGCTGCAGCACGGTCTCGAACTGGCTGAGCGGCACCGCCAGCACGACGATATCGCAACTGGCCGCCACCACCAGATCCACCTGCGGCAAATCATTCGAACGATGATGGGGATCGCAGACACAGACCGACAGATGCGGTCGCAGATGGCGGGCAATCAGGCGCCCGAAGGCTCCGAAACCGATAATGGCAAGACGTTGTCGAGAATTCATGGGACGGACCTGAGACTGGCGCAAGGCCGTGGTCTGTTTCCCGTTTCAACCGCCGTCCCCGCGCGGTTGACATGACTTTGCCCCCGCTATGTCAGCGGGCAATAATAGGTGGCAAAGGTCGCTATGATGTTCTTCATGCCTTCATAAAGAGCGTCGCTCGCCCTGGAAGTCAAGACTTGCCGCGAAGGGCCACGCCATGATTGACACGACATGGCACTCGGGCCACAAGTTGCGCCGGAAACGGATGTCATGAGGGGGATGGCCGATGAAAAAGGTCTATACCAATGCAACAGAGGCCCTTGATGGTCTCTTGAAGGACGGGATGTTCATCTCGGCCGGAGGGTTCGGCCTTTGTGGCATCCCGGAATTGCTGATCGATGCCATTGTCGACAGCGGCGTGAAGGATCTGACGATCGCCAGCAACAACTGTGGCGTTGACGGTTTCGGACTGGGCAAGCTGCTGGACACCAAGCAGATCAAGAAGATGATCTCGTCCTATGTGGGCGAAAACGCTGAATTCATGCGCCAGTATCTTTCGGGCGAGCTGGAACTGGAATTCAACCCCCAGGGCACTCTGGCCGAACGCATGCGCGCCGGCGGCTGCGGCATCCCCGGTTTCTACACCAAGACCGGCGTCGGCACGCAGATCGCCGAGGGCAAGGAAGTCAAGATCTTCGACGGCGAGGAATATATCCTTGAACGCGGGATCGTCGCCGATCTGGCCATCGTCAAGGCCTGGAAGGCCGATGAGACCGGCAACCTGGTGTTCCGCAAGACCGCGCGCAACTTCAACCCGCCCGCCGCGATGTCCGGCAAGGTCTGCGTGGTCGAGGTCGAAGAGATCGTCAAGCCCGGCAGCCTTGACCCCGACCACATCCATCTGCCCGGCATCTATGTGCATCGCATCATTCAGGGCGAGCATGAGAAGCGGATCGAGAAAGTCACCACCCGCAAGCGTGAGGAGGCCTGATATGGCATGGGATCGTGACCAGATGGCGGCCCGCGCCGCCGAGGAACTTGAAGACGGCATGTATGTGAACCTGGGCATCGGCATTCCGACGCTGGTGGCCAATTATACGGGCGACAAGGACATCACCCTGCAGTCGGAAAACGGCATGCTGGGCATGGGGCCCTTTCCCTATGAGGGCGAAGAGGATCCCGACCTGATCAATGCCGGCAAGCAGACCATCACCGAGCTGCCGCGCACCTCCTATTTCGACAGCGCCACCAGCTTTGGCATGATCCGCGGCGGCAAGATCGCGGCGGCGATCCTGGGCGCGATGGAAGTGGCCGAAAACGGCGATCTGGCGAACTGGATGATCCCGGGCAAGCTGGTCAAGGGCATGGGCGGCGCGATGGATCTGGTCGCGGGCGTCAAGCGCGTGATCGTGGTGATGGACCACACCAACAAGGCCGGCGAATCCAAGCTGCTGAAGGAATGCACCCTGCCGCTGACCGGCAAGGGTGTCGTCGATCGCATCATCACCAATCTGGGCGTCCTGGATGTCGTCGAGGGCGGCCTGAAGATCGTCGAACTGGCCGATGGCGTCACCGAGGAAGAATTGCGCAACGCAACAAAGGCCACGATCGTCAACTGATCGCCGGATTGCCGATCCTGCAAGAACACCGACGGGGGGCCCAGCCCCCCGTTTTGCGTCAGCGCCCCGCCCTTGCGGCGCGACGAGACATCACCAGCCCCACAGGAAGCCCCGCAGATGACGCCTGAAGAGATTACGGATCTGTTTACCCGCAAGGACGGCAGCTATCTTTGTGCAAGATGGGGCCGCCCGGTCGCCCCTGTCATCTTCGGTCTGGCCGATGAAAGTCTGGACATCTTTCGAACCGTCATCCGCGCGGGTTTTGCCCATGCCGGCCATCCGGTCACGGACACCGACCCCGAGATGGGCAGCAACCTGATGATCTTCTTTGTCCGCGACTGGGCCGAACTGGCCGAAGTGCCCGATCTGGACAGGCTGACCGGCAGCGAAGATCTGCCGCGGCGCCTGCAGCGGCAGCGGGCCGACCAATATCGCATGTTCCGCTTTGATCCCGATGGCGCAATCCGCGCCTGTCTCAGCTTTGTGCGGATGTCGGGCGCCCTGGCCGATGCCCATCCCGCCGAGCTGGCCGAAGCACTGACCATGCGCGCCACGCTGAGTTTTGCGGCCGACATCACCCCCAGTCCCGAACTGGCCGCGCTGATCAGGGCCGCCTATGATCCGGCCCTGCCCGTCGCCGCTGGCGATCCCAGCCATGCGCTGCGGCTGTTTGCCAGACTGTCGGTCTGAACATGCCAATGATTGCGGGCCCTGCGCCCCGCCCCTAGGATGGCCCCCATGACCCATTGCCTGACCCTGCGCGTCTATTACGAAGACACCGACCTTGCCGGGATCGTCTATTATGCGAATTACCTGAAGTTCATCGAACGTGGCCGTTCGGAATGGCTGCGTGAATTGGGCGTGGACCAGGTTGCGATGAAGCAGGACGAGGGCAAGGTCTTTGCCGTGCGCCGTGTCGAAGCCGACTACCTGAAACCCGCCCGTTTCGACGACTTGCTTGATGTCGAAACCCGTCTGGCCAGCCTCAGTCCGGCACGGATCGTGGTCGAACAGATCGTCCGCCGCAACGAGGAAAAGCTGTTTTCCGCCACGGTGACCATCGCATGTCTGGACCAGCGCGGCCGCCCCTCGCGGCTGCCCGCGCGGCTGGCGGAATGCCTGAAAGGCCCGGGTGATGGCTGAGACCAAGCGAATCGCCATGTGGTCGGGGCCGCGCAACCTGTCGACCGCAATGATGCGTGCCTTCGGCGCAAGGGGCGACTGCACCTGCGTGGATGAACCCTTTTACGCGCATTACCTGCTGAAGACCGGGCTGCCGCATCCCATGCGTGACGAGGTCATCGCCAGCCAACCCGCCGACTGGCGCGATGTCCTGCCGGATCTGACGGTGACAAAGGTCAACCAGCCGATCCAGTATCAGAAACACATGGTCCAGCACATGCTGCCCGATATGGACATCACCTGGACCCACAGGCTGACCAATGTCTTCCTGATCCGCGAACCGGCCCGCGTGGTCGCCTCGTTCAGCAAGAAGCGCGGGCTGCCCGATCCGGCAGAACTGGGCTTTGAACGCCAATGGCAGCTTTTCCGCGAGATGTCCGATGCCGGTGCCAGCCCAGTGGTCATCGACAGCGCCGACATAAGGCGCGATCCTGCCCGTGCGCTGACAGCACTGTGCGAGGCCATCGACATTCCCTTTACCCCGCGGATGCTCGACTGGCAGCCGGGGCCCCACCCCGAGGACGGCGTCTGGGGGCAGGTCTGGTATGATGCCGTCAATGCCTCGCGCGGCTTTGCCGGTGCCGAGGGCCCCGCGCCGGAACTGGAAGGTGACCTGGCACGTCTGGCCGCGGAACTGCAGCCCTCATACGAGGCGATGGCCCGGCACCGGTTAACATTTTCCTGACACATGCTGCCCATTCTGGTGACGGCATTGTGTTGCGCCAAGGGCTAAAAGCCCTGCTACAGAAGGGCTAGAAGGCCCGACAAACCGGCCCGTTGACGATGAGGCAGTGACTATGGAACCCATTCAGGCCGCGCAGGCCCTCGATTTCTCGCTGGTGGCGCTGTTTGCGCGCGCTTCGCTGACGGTCAAGATCGTGATGATCCTGCTGATCGTCGCCTCTTTCTGGGGATGGGCCATCATCATCCAGAAACTCATCAGCCTTGCCGCCGCACGGCGCGAGGCGAACCGCTTTGACCGCGCCTTCTGGTCGGGCGAACCCCTGGACGATCTGTTCGACCGGCTGGGCGAAACGCCCTCGGGCGCGTCCGAACGGATCTTTGCCGCCGGCATGATCGAATGGCGGCGCAGCCATCGCGAGGACGGGGCGTTGATCCCCGGTGGCGTGCAGCGGATCGATCGTGCCATGAATGTTGCCATCCAGCGCGAGGAATCGCGTCTGTTCAAAGGCCTGTCCTTCCTTGCGACGGTCGGGGCGACCGCCCCCTTCATCGGCCTGTTCGGCACCGTCTGGGGCATCAAGACCGCCTTTGAAGGCATTGCCATGTCCCAGAACACCAGCCTTGCCGTCGTCGCTCCCGGCATTGCCGAGGCGCTGCTGGCAACCGCATTGGGCCTGCTGGCGGCCATCCCGGCGGTGATCTTCTACAACAAGCTGTCGGGCGATGCCGAGCGCGTGGTCGGGAACTGGGAAGTCTTTGCTGACGAATTCTCGACCCTGCTGTCGCGTCAGCTGGACGGCGAAGGCTGAGGGCGCGCATATGGCGGATGTCGTCAAGAGAGTCAGTCGGAAAGGCCGCGGGCGGCGGCGCAATGCGCCAATGTCCGAAATCAACGTCACGCCCTTTGTCGATGTGATGCTGGTGCTGCTGGTGATCTTCATGGTCGCCGCGCCGCTGATGACTGCGGGTGTGCCCGTCAACCTGCCCAAGACGGCCGCCACCGCCGTGCCCTCGGAACAGGAAGAGCCGCTTGTGATCTCGATCCCCGCCGAAGGGGCGATCACGCTGATGAACACGCCCGTGGCCGACGACGAGGTGATCGGCCGCCTGAGCGCCATCCTGCAGGAACGCCAGACCGACAAGATCTTCCTGCGCGCCGACGGCGCGATCCCCTATGCCCGCGTGGTTCAGGTCATGGGGGCGCTGAACGCGGCTGGCTATACCAATATCGTGCTGGTCACCGATACCGGCGGCCCGCGACTGGATCGCTGACCCATGGAAGAACGCGAGGGCCGTATCGGTTACTGGATCTCGGGCGCGGCTCATGTCGCGCTGATCCTCTGGGCCTTGCTGGGCGGCGTCCTGTTTCGCCCCCAGCCCTCGGTTCCCGTCCGCACCACAGAAGTCTCGACAATGAGCGGCGCCGAATTCGAAGCCTATGCCGCGGCCGCGCGCGGATCGGGCCCGGTATCGCCCGAGGCAACGGCCGTGGCCAGCATTCCCCAGCCGGCCACCGAAACCGATGCCGGCACGATGCCCGAGACCAGCGATACGCCTGATGTTCAGGACAGTGCACAAGAGCTTGCCCAGCCGGATGCGCCCGAGGCCAAGCCGGACCTGAGCGATTTTTCATCGCAACCGCGCATTGAGGTCACCAGTTCCCTTCCCTCCGCACCTGCGGCCCCTGAAATCGAAGAGGCGGCCCCGCCCGTTCCGCAGGGGGTCTCCGCTCCGCAGACGGCTCCACAGCCCGCACAACCCAGCGCCGCGCCGCAGGACCAGGTCGCGCCGCCGGTTCCGCCACGCTCGGCCCTGGCGCTGGACAGTTCGGCGCTGCCCCAGCCGCGCCCGGCCGATCTGGTCGAAGCCCGCAATGAACGGCTGGCCGCCCGGGCCGCTGCCGAGGCCGAGGCCGCCGAAGAGGCGCAACGGGCGGCCGAACGGCAAGCCGCAGCGGAGGCTGAAGCCGAAGCGGAACGGCAGGCTGCCGCCGCCCGCGCCGAAGAAGAGCGCGCGGAACAGGCCCGCCAACAGGCCGAAGCGGCAGAACGCGCCGCCGAAGCTGAACGTCAGGCTGCGCGGGAAGCAGAAAGACAGCGCGCTGCCGAAGCGGAACGGCGGGCCGCCGAGCAGGCCGAACAGGAGGCAGCACGAAAACGCGCCGAGGAAGAACGGCTGGAAGCCGAACGCCGGGCGGAAGCCGCGCGTCAGGCCGAAGCGGAGCGACAGGCTGCCGAACAGGCCGAACAGGAAGCAGCACGGCAACGCGCCGAGGAAGAACGGCTGGAGGCCGAACGGCAGGCAGCGGCCGACAGGCAGGCGCTGGAAGACGCGCTGCGCGAGGCCCAGCAGGACAGCGACGCCACGACCACGGTGGGCGAGACGGCTTCGGGCAACCGCCAGCGCATCGAAGGTGGAAGCGATGCCTCGGTCGCTCAGGACCCGTTGAGCGCGGCGCTTTCCGAAGCCATGTCCGCCACACAGGCGCCCCCGCAAGAATCCGCCCGGGAACCCGCGCCGGACCCCCTGCAACTGACCCCGGTGCCGATCACGCCGACACCGCTTCCCGATCCCGAAGAACATTCGGACGCCGGGCTGGACAACCTTGGGGCTGCGCCGCTTGGCCAGCCCCTTTCGCTGTCCGAGCGCGACGGCTTTCGCACCGCGATCGGGCAATGCTGGAATGTCGGTGCCCTGTCTCTCGAGGCGGCAAGGATGTCGATCTCGGTCGAATTCAGGATGGGCCCGGATGGCCGCCCCGATGCCAACAGCCTGCGCCTGGTGGATTTGCGCGGCGGATCCAAACATGCGGCACAAAACGCATTCGACGTCGCGCGCCGCGCGATCCTGATGTGCGGCCGCAACGGCTATCCGCTGCCGGCCGAGAAATACGGTCGCTGGCAAGAGGTCATCGTCGATTTCCGCCCGGAGGGAATCGGTTTCAACTAATGGTGCATAGGTATTCCCGCCATCTTTTGCGCCCCCGCCAGAAAGGTTAGAGAGGACAACATGTTCCGCAAACTGACACTTGTATTTGCACTCAGCCTGACGGCCACGCCGCTTGCCTCCCTGCCCGCCTTGGCGCAGGACGGTCCGCTGCGCATCGAAATCACCGATGGCATTGTCGAACCCATGTCCATCGCCATCCCCGAATTCTTCGGCGACGCCGAGATTGCCGGAAAGGTCCGCGATGTCGTGGCCGCCGACCTGACCGGAACCGGATTGTTCCGCGAGATCCCCGCCGAGGCACAGATCGCAGACCCCGGCAGCTTTGCCAGCGCCGTCGCCTATGAGGACTGGCGCGCCGTCAATGCTCAGGCCCTTGTGACGGCCGAGGTCACCGGCGCGGGCGACGAGATCAGCGTCAAGTTCCGCCTCTTCGATGTATTCGCCGGACAGCCGCAGGGCGACGGCATGCAATTCGACGCCCGCGCCGTGGACTGGCGCCGCGCCGCGCACAAGATCGCCGACCAGATCTATTCGCGCCTGACCGGCGAAGCGCCCTATTTCGACAGCCGCGTGGCCTTCGTTCAGGAAACCGGCCCCAAGGATGCCCGGATCAAGCGTATTGGCGTCATGGATTACGATGGCGCCAACATCCTGTGGATGACCGACAGCTCCTCGCTGGTTCTGGCACCGCAGTTCTCGCCCGATGGCAAGTCGATCCTCTTCACCAGCTTTGACAGCGGTTTTCCCCAGATCCGCGTTCTGGACGTGGCCAGCGTCACCTCGCGACCGCTGACACAGGGCGGTGACAGCATGGCCTTTTCACCGCGCTACAGCCCGGATGGCCGCTGGATCGTCTACTCGCTGGAAAAGGGCGGCAATACCGACATCTGGTTGATGGACTCTGCCACTGGCGCTCAGCGACCGCTGACGACATCGCCCTCGATCGAGACCTCGCCCAGTTTCAGCCCTGATGGCAAGCGCATCGTCTTCGAATCGGATCGCTCGGGGACGCCGCAACTGTACATCATCGGCCTGAATGGCGGCGAGCCCGAGCGCATCAGCTTTGGCGAGGGCCGCTATGGCGCCCCCGCCTGGTCACCCAAGGGAGACATGATCGCCTTTACCAAGCAACTGGGCGACAAGTTCCATATCGGCGTCATGCGCACGGATGGTTCTTCGGAAAAGATCCTGACGGAATCATTCCTTGACGAAGGACCGACCTGGGCCCCCAATGGCCGGGTGGTGATGTTCACGCGCGTCGCACCCGGCGGAACCGGCCAGCCGCGCCTGCATTCCGTGGACATTACCGGACGCAACATGCGGCCACTGGACCTTGACTTTGCCGCCTCGGACCCGTCTTGGGGTCCGTTGATGCCGTGAGGAAGATGCTCAAAGCAAGACCCGCCCGAAGGAGCCCGAGATGAAAGCCTGGACAAAGCCCGTCACCGCCGCCTGTCTTCTGGGTCTGGCCGCATGTGCCCAGCCCCCCGAGCCCCCTCAGCAGATCTATGATCCCTATGCCAATACCAGTGCCGGGGCACTCTATCAGGGTGACCTCGCCGGTGGTGCGCTGGGTATCGAGGCGACGGCCCAGTATTTCCGCAACACGGTCGGCGACACCGTGCTGTTCCCCTCGGGTCAGACGACCCTGACCGCCGAGGCGCGCAACGTGCTGGCCCGTCAGGCGGAATGGCTGAACAAATACACCAATTTCAACGCCGTGGTTCAGGGGCATGCCGAGGAAACCGGCACCCGTGAATACAATCTTGCCCTCGGTGCGCGCCGCGCCAGTGCCGTGCAGGAATATCTGGTCGCAAAGGGGGTCTCTGCAGGCCGTATCCGCACGCTCAGCTTTGGCAAGGAGCGCCCGGTCGAAACCTGTTCGGATGAGGCCTGTTATGCCAAGAACCGCCGTGCCGTGACGGTGGTGACCGACAGCGGGGCCGCATCCTGATGCAAAGACTTGCCGCCCTGCTGCTGGTGCTGTCTCTGGCGTTTGCCCTGCCGGCAACCGCCCAACAGCCGACGCTGGCCGATCTGCGGACGGATCTGACGCAATTGCGAAACGAGCTTCAGGCCCTGCGATCCGAACTTGTGGCATCGGGCGCGGCCGGCTTTCAGGCTGCTGGCGGAGATGCCGCGATTGACCGGATGAATGCGATGGAGCGTCACCTCTCGCAGTTGACCGATCGCGTCGAACAGCTGCAGAACCGCATTCAACGGATCGTGGCCGATGGCACCCGCCGCATCGACGATATCGAGTTCCGCCTGTGCGAGATGGACGAGAATTGCGACCTGAGCGCGCTGATGACCACGCCGGACCTGGGTGGTCTGGGCGGTGGCGGTGTGACCTCGTCGCAGGTCGGGCCAGCCGAATCCGGGCTGGCATCGGGCCCGACCGGCAAGGCAACGACAAATGCAGAGCAGGCCGATTTCGATCAGGCGCAGGCCGCGATGAATAACGGCGATTTTCAACGCGCCGCGGATCTTTTCGGTGCCGTGGCCGAGAACCACGCCGGCGGCCCCCTGATCGCCGAAGCGCTGTTCCTGCGCGGTGCGGCGCTGGACAGTCTGGGCGATACGCAGGGCGCGGCGGCAGCCTGGCTGGAGAGCTTTGCCTCCTCGCCCGATGGTCCGCGTGCGGCCGAAAGCCTGCTGGGGCTTGCGCGGGTGATCGCATCCGATGGCGACCCGACGGCCTCTTGCCTGTATCTGGCGGAAATCCCGGCCCGCTTTCCCGGCAGCGCCCCCGCCGCCGAGGCAGAGCGGCGGATGACCGTCCTGAATTGCGGCGGCATCGATCTGGGGCAGAATCTGACCGACGGGGCCGATTTCGGCGCAGTTGACCCCGAAGCTGCCGCCGATATGGCCGAATACGAATGATCCTGACGTCATGAGCGCCGGGGCCTGCGATATCGACGCATTGGTCCACGCCAGACTGGATCAGATGGCCGGTGATCTGCCTGCCTTGGGCGTGGCGGTCTCTGGCGGCGGTGACTCGATCGCGCTGATGCATATGGTCGCCACCTGGGCCGCCGGGCGGCGCATCATGGTGGCGACGGTCGATCATGGATTGCGCAGCAGCAGCCGCGCCGAGGCCGAAGCCGTGGCCAGGCAGGCGGCAGCTCTGGGGTTGCCCCACAGGATCCTGACATGGCAGCGGGAAGAAGCCGTCTCGGGAAACCTGATGGCAGATGCCCGCAATGCGCGGCTGCAGCTGTTGTCGCAATGGGCGCGGGACAATGACCTGGCGGCCATCGCGCTTGGCCATACGGCGGATGATCAGGCGGAAACGCTGATCATGCGACTGAACCGGGGCGCGGGCGTGGACGGGCTGGGCGCAATGTCTGCGCGACGACATGCGCGGGAGATGCTGTGGCTGCGTCCCATGCTGGAAATCACGCGTCAGCGCCTGCGCGACTGGCTGCAGGCGCGTCAGCTCGACTGGATCGACGATCCCAGCAATGACAACGAGGATTTCGAACGCGTGCGCGTGCGCAAATCCCTGAAAGCCACGGGCTGGAGCGTCACCGCCATCGCGGATTCCGCCGCACATCTGCGCGAGGCGCGTGACGCCTTGACCCATTACGTTCTGCAGGCCTGCGCCGACGCACGATTCGCACAGGCCTGTATGGATCTGCCGTTGACCGCCCTCCAGGAGGCCCCGAGCGAGATTCAGCGGCGCATCCTTCTGGCCTCGGCCCGCTGGATCACCGGACAGCCCTATCCGCCGCGGCGCGCGGGCGTGGCCAATGCCCTGGCGGCGGTTCTCGCAGGCCGGCGTGTGACATTGGACGGGGTGCTGTTTCATCCCCGCCGCGACCACCTGCGGATCATGCGCGAACCCGCTGCGGCCTTGCGCGCGCCCCCGGCACAAGAGCTGTGGGACAACCGCTGGCGAATCACCGGGCTGGCCCCCGGTCAGACGATTTCGGCACTGGGGCCGGACAATCTGGCCAATACGGCCTGGCGCGACCGTGGCTTCAGCCATGATCAGGCCATCGCCAGCCCCGCCGTATACGAAGAAACACGGATGATCGCGGCCCCGGCGCTGCAAGATCATGACATTTACGCCGCGACACCGCTAAGAACCGCGACGGATTTTCGCAGACTTGTCATGGCGCATTGAACCTGCGCCGATAATCCCTATTTTCATTGCAAACCGAATTCCGCCGGAGGACCCGTTTTGGGCAACGCACGCAACTTGGCCTTCTGGGTCGTTCTGTTTCTGATGATCTTGGCCCTGTTCAATCTGTTCAGCGACGGAACATCGACGATGAACAGCCGGCAGATCAGCTATTCCGACTTTGTTCAGCGCGTCGACAAGGATCAGATCTCTGCCGTGACGATCGATGGCGAAGACCTGTTGATCACCGGCACGGACGGTCAGCAATATGCATCTGTTCGTCCCCTGGGCGAGGAGATCGCCGACAAGCTGATCGAGAAGAACGTCGATGTGAAGGTCGTCAAGCAGCAGCAATCGGGCTTCATGTCGATGCTGGGTGTCTGGCTGCCCTTCATCCTGTTGATCGGTGTGTGGATCTTCTTCATGAACCGCATGCAGGGCGGTGGCAAAGGCGGGGCGATGGGCTTTGGCAAATCGCGCGCCAAGCTGCTGACCGAAAAGCACGGGCGCGTCACCTTTGACGACGTTGCCGGGATCGACGAAGCCAAGGAAGAACTGGAAGAGATCGTCGAATTCCTGCGCAATCCGCAGAAGTTCAGCCGTCTCGGCGGCAAGATCCCCAAGGGTGCCTTGCTTGTCGGCCCTCCGGGCACGGGCAAGACGTTGCTGGCACGCGCCATCGCGGGCGAGGCCGGGGTGCCCTTCTTCACCATCTCGGGCTCCGACTTCGTCGAAATGTTCGTCGGTGTCGGTGCCAGCCGCGTGCGCGACATGTTCGAACAGGCCAAGAAAAGCGCCCCCTGTATCGTCTTCATCGATGAGATCGACGCCGTCGGCCGCTCGCGCGGGGTCGGCATTGGTGGTGGCAATGACGAACGCGAACAGACGCTGAACCAGTTGCTGGTCGAAATGGACGGTTTCGAGGCCAATGAGGGCGTCATCATCATCGCCGCGACGAACCGCAAGGATGTTCTGGACCCCGCCCTTCTGCGTCCGGGTCGCTTTGACCGCCAGATCCATGTGCCCAATCCCGATATCAAGGGCCGCGAAAAGATCCTGTCCGTCCATGCCCGCAAGGTTCCGATCGGACCCGATGTCGATCTGCGCATCATTGCACGCGGCACGCCGGGCTTTTCCGGTGCCGACCTGATGAACCTCGTGAACGAGGCCGCATTGACCGCAGCCCGGATCGGGCGTCGCTTTGTCAGCATGGAAGATTTCGAGAACGCCAAGGACAAGGTGATGCTCGGGGTTGAACGCCGCAGCATGGTGCTGACGCCCGAGCAAAAGGAAAAGACTGCCTATCACGAGGCCGGTCACGCCATTGTCGGCCTGTCGATGCCCAAATGCGATCCGGTCTACAAGGCCACGATCATTCCGCGCGGCGGCGCGCTTGGCATGGTTGTCAGCCTGCCCGAGATGGATCGCCTGAACTTCCACAAGGACGAGGCCAAGCAGAAGCTGGCCATGACCATGGCAGGCAAGGCCGCCGAGATCATCAAATATGGCGAAGAAGGTGTGTCGAACGGCCCCGCCGGTGACATTCAGCAGGCTTCCAGCCTTGCGCGCGCCATGGTGATGCGCTGGGGCATGTCGGACAAGGTCGGCAATATCGATTATGCCGAAGCCCATGAGGGCTATTCCGGCAGCACCGGCGGCTTCTCGGTCTCGGCAGCGACCAAGGAACTGATCGAACAGGAGGTCCATGACCTGATCGAGGAAGGCTATAACGAAGCCCGGCGCGTCCTGCTGGAGAAGAACGAAGAATTCGAGCGCCTGGCACAGGGACTGCTGGAATACGAGACCTTGACTGGCGAGGAAATCGGCAAGGTGATCCGGGGCGAACCGCTGGGTGGCGACGACGACACGCCGGGCAGCGCCATCCCGTCGGTGACCGCCGTGCCCAAGGCAGGCAAGCCATCGACGGATGGCGACGCGGCCCCGGCCTGATCCCCTTCAAGCCCCGCCCTTCCTGGCGGGGCTTTTTCTGATCGGCGATTACCGAGAAATCCCCTTGCCTGTATTGTCGGCAAATGCGTATCACGTTCAGGCCATCCCCTTTGGAAACTGCCCAGGTGCAAGTTACGCCCCCATGATCCAATATGACGACATCGCCGACATGACCGCCTTGCGCCAGAAGATCGACGAGGTCGACGGCCAGTTGATCGAGCTTCTGGCGCATCGCCGCGCCCTGATTGACCGTGCCGCCCGGATCAAGGCCCGCGACCATCTGCCCGCCCGCATCGACTGGCGCGTGGAAGAGGTCGTCGAGAACGCGCGACGCAACGCCATTGCCGCTGGACTGGATGGAGAATTGATCGCCTCGATCTGGCGCACACTTGTCGAGGCGGCGATCGCACAGGAAGACTGCCAGTTGAAAGGACCCCCGGATGACCGCGACACTGATTGATGGCAAGGCCTTCGCGGCCGAGCTTCGCCAAAGGATTGCCGATGAAGTCACACGCCTGAAGGATCGTGGCATCACGCCCGGGCTGGCCGTCGTGCTGGTCGGTGAAGATCCCGCGAGTCAGGTCTATGTCCGGTCCAAGGGCAAACAGACCGTTCAGGTCGGCATGAATTCTTATGAACACAAGCTGCCGGCAGAGACATCACAGGAAGAGTTGCTGACACTGATTGAACGGCTGAACTCCGATCCTGCCGTGAACGGGATCCTCGTGCAGCTTCCCCTGCCCGCCCATCTCGATGAAGCCGCCGTCATCAACGCCATCGACCCCGCCAAGGATGTCGACGGCTTTCACATTCTGAATGTGGGCCTGCTGGCCACCGGCCAGAAGGCCATGGTGCCCTGCACGCCACTGGGATGTCTGATGCTGTTGCGCGACCAGCTGGGCGAACTGTCGGGCAAGCGCGCCGTGGTCCTGGGCCGCAGCAATATCGTCGGCAAGCCGATGGCCCAACTCTTGCTGCGTGACAGCGCTACCGTGACCATCGCCCATTCCCGCACGACTGATCTGCCGGAGCTGTGCCGGCAGGCCGATATCCTGGTCGCCGCCGTCGGCCGCCCGCATTTCGTGCAGGCGGACTGGATCAAACCGGGTGCCACCGTCATAGACGTCGGCATCAATAGAACCGAGACCGGACTGGTCGGCGATGTCGATTTTGCCGCCGCCTCTCAGGTTGCCGGGGCGATCACCCCGGTGCCGGGTGGTGTCGGGCCGATGACCATCGCCTGCCTGCTGGCCAATACGCTGACGGCGACGGCAAGGGTGAACGGGCTGCCGGACCCCGAAGGGCTGACCCCCTGAACCTGCCCTCTTGGGCGCGGCTTGCCAGAGACCCTGACAACAGTGACCGGGGGAAATTCCCCCGATCAGCTTCCAAAGAGGGACTGCTGCCCCGTAGGGGCCGGTGCCGCCAGCCCAAGGTGGGACCATGCCCTTGGTGCCAACAGGCGCCCGCGCGGGGTGCGTGCAATCAGCCCCTGCTGCAGCAGGAAAGGTTCGATCACCTCCTCGATGGCATCGCGGCTTTCTGACAGCGCCGCCGAAAGGGTCTCGACCCCGACCGGCCCCCCCCCGTAATGTTCGGCCATCAGGGTCAGATAGCGACGATCCGCGCCGTCCAGCCCCAGATCGTCAACCCCAAGACGGGTCAAGGCGCTGTCGGCAATCTCGCGCGTCAACCGACCATTGCCCTCGACCAATGCGAAATCGACCACGCGCCGCAACAACCGCCCCGCAATACGCGGCGTGCCGCGGGCGCGCCTTGCGATTTCCCGCGTGCCATCCAAATCGGCCTCGATCCCCAGCATCCGTGCGCCACGCTGCACGATCAGGTCAAGCTCCGGGATGGTATAGAACTGCAGGCGGGTCGGAATGCCGAAACGGTCGCGCAAGGGTGTCGTCAACAAGCCCAGACGCGTGGTCGCCCCCACCAGCGTGAAAGGCTGCAACTCGATGCGCACCGTCCGGGCCGCGGGGCCTTCACCGATCACCAGATCAAGCTCAAAGTCCTCCATCGCCGGATAGAGGACTTCTTCGACCGCCGGATTCATGCGGTGGATCTCGTCGATGAACAGGACGTCACGCGCCTCCAGATTGGTCAGAATCGCGGCCAGATCACCGGCACGTGCCAGCACCGGCCCGGATGTCATGCGAAAGCTGACGCCAAGTTCGCGCGCCATGATCTGGGCCAACGTGGTTTTCCCAAGGCCGGGAGGGCCAAAGAACAAGGTATGATCCATCGCCTTGCCCCGCATACGGGCGCTTTCGATGAAGACACTCAGATTGGCGCGGGCCTCGGCCTGGCCGACGAATTCGGACAACGCCTGCGGACGAAGGGCGCGATCCTCGGATTCGCCCTCGATCGGTTCGGGACGCAATGTCGGATCTGGCTGCGTCATGGACCGACACGCTCTCGATGACGAAACCGCCCCGCCAGACGCGGATCGTGATTGGGTTGAAGACCTGAAACCCTCATCTCACTCTATCCTTTCGGTGCCAGCAGACGCAGTGCGGCCCGGATCAGCGATGCCGTGCCGGCATTTTCCTGCGCGGCCTGCGCTTCGGCGACCGCCGCCGCCGCCTCGGAATGGCCGTAACCCAGATTTGTCAGTGCGGACAACGCCTCGGCCGCTTCCCTGGCAACCTGTGCGCCATCGGAAGCAGAGTGCGCCGCGCCACCGGCCATCGAGGCCGGTGGCGCGGCGGCGGTTGAACCGGGCTCGACGCCCGGCTCAACCGCTCCCCCCCCCGCCAGATGTCCCGCATCCACAGTCAGATCGCCGCCCAATGCCATGATTCCGGGCGCCTTGTCCTTCAGTTCCAGCACGACCCGCTGTGCCAGTTTTGGCCCAACCCCCTGCGCCTTGCGGACTGCCGACCAATCCCCCAGCGCAATGGCACGTGACAGCCCATCGGCTCCCAGGGTACCCAGAATCGCCAGGGACACCTTGGCCCCCACACCCTGAACGCTGGTCAGCAGGCGGTGCCATTCCTTTTCCAGCATGGTCGGGAAGCCGAACAGTTGCAGCAGGTCCTCGCGCACCAACAATTCGGTATATAGCGCTACGGCCTGACCCGCCGGCGGCAGGCTGGCCGCCGTGCGCTCACTGACATGGACGATATAGCCGATGCCGCGTACATCGATCAGCACCTGATCCTGTCCCCGATGCAAGATCACGCCTGCAATCCGTCCGATCATGCCATTCCTCCCCTTGCCACGGCAACCCGCAGGCTGCGCCCTTGCAGATGATGCGCATGACAGATGGCAATGGCCAGTGCATCCGCGGCATCCGCATTCTCGAATTGCACCCCCGGCAATTGCACCCGCACCATATGCTGCACCTGTTCCTTGCCCGCATGCCCAACGCCGACCACGGTCTTCTTGACCGCATTGGGCGCATATTCGCCAACCTCCAAGCCGGCTTCGGCAGGGGCCAGCAGCGCGATGCCGCGCGCCTGCCCCAGTTTCAGCGTCCCCGTGGCATCCTTGTTGACGAAAGTCTGTTCGACCGCGGCGGCATCCGGACGGTATTGGGCGATCACTGCACTCAGCCCGCGAAACAACAGCGACAGGCGCGCGGCCAGATCCGTCGCGCTGCCATCGGCCTGACTGCGAACGACGCCATTTGCCACATGGCGCAGGCGCGGACCGTCCATGTCAATGATGCCCCAGCCCATATTCCTCAATCCGGGATCGATCCCCAAGACCCGCATGGCTGCCCCTTTCGATTTTTCCCAGCACTAGCACGAAAGGCGAACATCAACCAGAGCAGACCATGTGTCGCAAGTCAATTGCTTGACTTCGACCGTGTCATTCGAAACACAAAGTCAATCAAGAAGTCGTTAATGCCCCACAGGAACGAGGTCTCATGTCGCCAGCACTCATTGCCTTGCTGCCATTCATTGGGGCCTTGCTGCCCGGACTTTTGATCCGCTCGGGGCGTACGGTCGCCGCAACCGCGTGTGGCACCACCACGCTGGTTGCATTGCTGGGATTGCTGCTCCACATCCCCGCGATCCTGCGCGGAGAGGTCGCCACGGCGCGTTTCGACTGGCTGCCGCTGCTGCAACTGAATGCCAGTTTCCGCATCGACGGACTGTCGCTGCTGTTCGGGATCCTGATCCTGGGGATCGGGCTGCTGATCATCACCTATGCGCGGTTCTACCTGTCGCGCCATGACTCCATCGGCAAGTTCTACACCTATCTGATGCTGTTCCAGGGCGCGATGGTGGGGATCGTCCTGTCTGACAACATATTGCTTTTGCTTGTTTTCTGGGAATTGACCTCGCTGTCTTCCTTCCTGTTGATCGGCTATTGGCGTCACCTGCCAGAGGGTCGTCAGGGCGCGCGCATGGCCTTGACCGTCACCGGCATGGGCGGGCTGGCCATGATTGCGGGCATGCTGATCCTGGGGCAGATCGCAGGCAGCTATGACATCAGCGAGATCCTGAACGCCAAGGATGCCATCCAGGCCAGCCCCTATTACACCCCCGCCTTGATCCTGATCCTGATCGGTGCCTTTACCAAATCAGCTCAGTTTCCCTTCCATTTCTGGCTGCCACACGCCATGGCCGCGCCGACCCCGGTCAGCGCCTATCTGCACAGCGCGACGATGGTGAAGGCGGGTCTGTTCCTGATGGCGCGGATGTGGCCGGTCCTGGCTGGCACCGACCAATGGTTCTGGATCGTGTCGACGACCGGGCTGATCACCATGTTGCTGGGCGCTGGCATCGCGCTGTTCAAGGATGATCTCAAGGCGCTGCTGGCCTTTTCGACGGTCAGCCATCTGGGCCTGATCACCATGCTGCTGGGCTTTGGCACCGAAGAGGCCGCCATTGCGGCGACCTTCCACATCATCAATCACGCCACCTTCAAGGCGGCGCTGTTCATGACCGCCGGGATCATCGATCACGGCACCCATACAAGATCGATTGCCCGTCTGGGCGGCCTGCGCAAGCTGATGCCGATCACCTTCGTGATCGGGACGGTTGCCGCCCTGTCGATGGCCGGGATCCCGCCGCTGAACGGTTTCCTGTCCAAGGAAATGATGCTGTATGAGGCCAGCCATCTGACCATGGCGAAACAGGGTTTCATGGTTCTTGCGACCCTGGCAGCACTGTTCTCCGTGGCTTATTCGCTGCGCTTCATCTTTCACGTGTTCCTGGGACCGCAGCGCGACGACTATCCGCACAAGCCCCATGATCCGGGGTTCGGCCTGTGGTTCAGCCCGGGCCTGCTGGTCGCGCTGGTCGTCCTGATCGGCCTGTTCCCGAACACCATGGCCGGCTGGCTGGTCGATGCTTCGGCCGCAGCCGTCACCGCCGGCCATCCCCATGCGCATATCGCCCTGTGGCACGGCGTGAACGCGGCGTTGATCATGTCGGTCATCGCCATTGCCGGGGGCGCCATGCTGCTGTCGCTGCACAAGCCGTTCCAGTCGGCATGGGACAGTGCCCCGCGCCCCGAGGCCAAGGCCATCTTCGACTGGCTGGTGCTGCGGATCGTCTTTGCCTCTCGCGGCATCAGCGACAATCTGACCAATGGTGCAATGCCCCGGGCGCTGGCCGCCTTCACGCTGGCCACGCTCTTTGCCGGGGCCGTCGCCTGGTATACGGGCAGCGCCGGTCCGGTGACACGCCCCATGCTGCCGATCGAGCCCGTGCCGCTGATCGGCTGGCTGATGGTGCTGGTGGCAACGGGATGCATGGTCTTCTTCCATCGCATCCGCGTGCTGGCGCTGGTGCTGGTCGGGGTCGTGGGGCTGGTGACCTCGGTGTTCTTTGCCTATTTCTCGGCCCCCGACCTGGCGCTGACACAGATTTCGGTCGAGGTGGTGACGGTGATCCTGCTGTTGCTGGCGCTGAATTTCCTGCCCAAGCGCACGGCCACCGAAACCTCCTCGGTTCATCGGGGCTGGGACGCCTTCATCGCAACATTGGCGGGGATCGGCATGGGGTCGCTGTGCTATGCGATCATGCGCCGCGACTTTGCCTTTGACTCGATCTCGGGATACATGCTGGAAAACAGCCACAATCTTGGCGGCGGCGACAATGTCGTCAATGTCATTCTGGTGGACTTCCGCGGCTATGATACCTTTGGCGAGATCACCGTGCTGGGCATTGCCGCATTGGCGATCTTTGCGCTGACCCAGACCCTCCTTCAGGGCAAATCGGCGAAACGCCTGATCAACTGGGTCCATGACCAGCGCCGCGCTGGCGACCGCCACCCGGTCATGCTGGTGATTGCAACGCGGGTGATCCTGCCGATTTCGCTGGTGGTCGGGGTTTACATCTTCCTGCGCGGCCACAACCAGCCGGGCGGCGGGTTCATCGCCGGCCTTGCCGTCGCCATCGGCCTGCTGATGCAATACATGGCCTCGGGCTATGCCTGGGCACAAGAGCGTCAGACCCTGCCCTATCACGCGCTGATCGGCGCGGGCGTGGTCGCGGCAGGTGCAACCGGCATCGGTGCATGGTTCAACGGCCTGCCCTTCCTGACGTCGGCCTATGGCTATGTGAAGCTGCCCTTCCTGGAAAAATTCGAACTGGCCACCGCGATGGGTTTCGACCTTGGCGTCTTCCTTTGCGTCGTCGGGGCCGTGATGCTGGCGCTGAATTCGCTCAGCCGGATTGCACGGCGCGCCGGGGAAACGGTGAACAAGAACCCGATGGACATCGACCTGAGTGACGAACCCAAAGAAGGAGCCCACTGATGGAAATGCTTGTGGCCTCTGCGATTGGCGCAACCACGGCGGCCGGGATCTATCTGATCCTGCGGCTGAGGACCTTTGCCGTGGTTCTGGGCATGACGATGCTGACCTATGCCATCAATGCCTTCCTCTTTGCGACCGGCAGGCTGGTGGTCAACATGCCGCCCATCCTGCAGGATCACGCCGCCGGTGGACATCCGACCTATACCGATCCGCTGCCGCAGGCGCTGGTTCTGACGGCCATCGTCATTTCCTTCGGGATGACCGCCGTGGTCGTGATGATGGCCCTTGGCGCCTTTATCGAAGGTGGTGACGATCGTATCAACATGCCCGAAGACGACTATATCATGCCGCCCCTGAAAACCGTTGACGACCAGAAGACCGAGGACGAGACCGCATGAACCATCTGCTGATCGCCCCGGTCCTTGTCCCCGCCCTTCTGGGTTCCCTGATGGTCCTGTGGATGCGCCACGACCTGCTGCAGCAACGCGTGTTCGGCGTGATCGGCAGCCTGCTGACCGTCGTGCTGGCGATCAAGCTCAGCCATATGGCAGCGGGTGGAGAGGTCTTCGTCTATCGCCTGGGCAACTGGAAAGCTCCCTTCGGCATCGTGCTGATGCTGGACCGGCTGTCCGCCATGATGCTGCTGCTGACCTCGGTTCTGGCCGTCATCGTACAGCTATACGGCATCGGCTCGGGCTGGGATCGCAAGGGCTGGCATTTCCATTCGCTGTGGCTGTTCCAGCTGATGGGACTGAATGGCGCCTTTCTGACCGGCGACGCCTTCAACCTGTTCGTGTTCTTCGAAGTGCTGCTGATCGCCAGCTATGGCCTGATGATCCATGGCGGCGGTCCGATGCGGCTGCGGGCCGGGGTGCAATACATCAGCTATAACCTTGCGGGATCAACGCTGTTCCTGATGGCCCTGGGCACGCTTTACGCCGTGACCGGAACCCTGAACATGGCGGATATGGCCGAACGCGTCGCCGCCATGCCCGCCGAAGATACCGCGCTGTTGCGGACCGGTGCGGTGCTGCTGCTGATCGTCTTTGCGATCAAGGCGGCGCTGGTGCCGCTGCATTTCTGGCTGCCCGCGACCTATGCCAATGCGCCCGGTCCCGTCGCTGCGCTGTTCGCAATCATGTCCAAGGTCGGCGTCTATGCGATCATCCGCTTCTTCACGCTGATCTTTCCGCAGGATTCCATCACCGAATCGCTGGCCACCGATCTGCTGCTGCCGGCGGCGCTGATCACCCTGGCTCTTGGCCAGATCGGGGTTCTGGGCACCCGCAGCCTGACACGGCTGGCGGCCTATGCGGCCATCGCCTCGATCGGCACGCTGATGATCTCGGTCGCACGCTTTGATGCACAGGGGCTGACGGCAGGTCTGTATTACCTGATCCATTCGACACTGGCCGCTGCGGCCCTGTTCCTTGTGGTCGACATGATCGCCGCGCGCCGTGGCGGGGATATCTGGCTGCGCCTGCGGCCGGCGATCCTGAACACCGGGCTGGTTTCGGCGCTGTTCTTCCTGACCGCCATTGCCGTGGCCGGTCTGCCGCCGCTGTCCGGCTTTCTAGGCAAGCTGCTGATCCTGAACGCCACCGCCGATGATCCCTGGATGGTCGGCATCTGGGCGACAGTCCTTGTCACGTCGCTGTTCGCGATTGTCGGCTTTTCCCGCGCCGGTTCGATCCTGTTCTGGAAATCCCACGAGATGGACCCCGAGCCGGGCAATGACAGCGACGAGGGCGAAGCCCCCAGCCGCGGACCGATCCCGACCAAGCTGGAAACCGATGAACCCATTCAGGACGTCAAGGATTCCGCAGCACCCTGGCTGTCCTTTGTCTCGGTGGGGGCATTGCTGGCCGGTCTGGTCGCGTTGACCCTGTTTGCCGGCCCGCTGACCGGATACATGCAGGACACCGCCGACCAACTGACCAATCCCCAGCTTTACTATGACTCGGTCTTGCGCCAGCAGGAGGGTTCGCGATGATCCGCCGCATTTTCCCCCACCCCTATCTTTCCGCCCTGCTGGTGCTGATATGGATGCTGCTGGTGAACCGCTTTGCCTGGGGGTCGCTGGTATTCGCGCTCATCCTCAGCATCGCGATTCCGGCGCTGACCGAACCCTATTGGCCCGACCGAGCAAGGGTGCGCCACCCTTTCAAGATCATGAGCTATGTCCTGCTGGTGATCTATGACATCATCGTGGCCAATGTGCAGGTCGCGCTGATCGTGCTGTTCAAGGCGAACCGGAACCTGAATCCGGCATGGATCAGCGTGCCGCTGGATCTGCGCTCACCCGAGGCGATCACCGTCCTGGCGGGAACGATCACCCTTACACCGGGCACCGTCTCGGCGGATCTGTCGCAGGATGGCCATGCGCTGCTGGTGCATTGCCTGCATGCGCCGGACCCGGAATCGGTGATCCTTGACATCAAATCGCGGTATGAAGACCGGCTGAAGGAGATTTTCGAATGATCGAATATGCCCTGTATTTCGCCTTTGCCTGCTTTGGCATCGGCCAGCTGTTCTGCCTGTATCGCGTCGTCTTTGCCCCCGGAGTTGGTGACAGGGTGCTGGCGCTGGACACAATGTCGATCAACATGATCGCCCTGATCGCGCTGTTTGGCATTCTGCACAACACCACCATGTATTTCGAAATCATGATGCTGTTTGCCATGGTCGGTTTCGTCTCGACCGTGGCCTATGCCAAGTTCCTGCTGCGCGGCGATGTGATCGAATAGAAAGGACCGGACAATGGAATTTTATGTCGAGCTGCTGATCGCGATCATGCTGGTCATTGCCGGGTTCTTCGGATTGGTAGGATCATACGGACTGGTGAAACTGCCCGATCAGATGACGCGGCTGCACGGCCCGACCAAGGCGGCGACGCTGGGTGTGGGGGGCGTGCTGATTGCCTCGTTGCTGTGGTTCGGCTTCTTCGGACCCCACTTCAGCTGGCACGAGCTGCTGATCGCCCTGTTCCTGTTCCTGACGGCACCGATCACCGGTCTGATGATCTCGAAGATCAATCTTCACCTGACCTGGAGCCCCGAAGAGCTGCCCCACCCGGTCGAGGATCAGAACTGGGCCACTTTCGGCAATTCGGCCGAACGCAGCCTGATGGATGCCGCGCCCGACAGCGGCCGGGTCGAACGCGAACACCACGAATGATTGCGCCGCGCCGGTCCACACCGGCGCGCCAGTTCAAGTGCTATTCCTCGATCACATCCAGAACCCCTGGCACCGCCCGCAGCGCCTGACGCGCAGGCGTGTTCAGCGGCGCGTCATTGGCGACCTCGATCTCGATCAATTCGTCGCCTTCGCGGATGCGCAGCAGAACCGGCCCGCGCGAACGTGAGGACACATTGATCTCGGCCTTGATGCGGCCCAGCACTTCGGCCAGACGGGGGATCGTATCGGCGCCCTGCATCTCTACCGCCAGACAGCCTGCCCCGGCATCGGCCACCGCGTCATCCAGTGCGGTCACCGAATTGGCCAGCATCTTGACCTGATCGCCCGAGGGTTCGACCTTGACCTGCAGCACGACATTCTGGCCCGGCTCCAGAAGTTCGCGGGCCGCGTTCAGCAGATCCGAGAATACCGTCACCTCATACAGCCCGGTCGGATCGGACAGGCTGACAAAGGCATATTGGGTACCCTTGGCCGATTTGCGCTCCATCCGCGCCGCGACCGTTCCGGCAATCGATGTCACCAGCGGCCCGCCCAGAGCCTCGGCGCTGATCTCGGCAAGGGTTTGCACCTTCTTGCGTTTCAGCGCCGGCAGATAGTCATCCAGCGGATGGCCCGACAGGTAGAAGCCGACGGCCTTGTGTTCCTCGCCCAGCTTTTCGGCGGGCAGCCAGACCTGTGCGATGGCGGGGCGCGGTGGCGGCAGATCCTCGCCCCCGCCAAACAGCGATGACTGACTTGAGGCCGCCTGTTCATGCACCGCCGCCGACCATGCCACCAGCCCGTCCAGCGATTTCAGCACCCTTGCACGATTGTCATCCAGCAGGTCAAAGGCCCCCGCCCGCGCCAGCATTTCCAGCGGCCGCTTGCCCACGCGCTTCATGTCGACGCGGCGCGCGAAATCATTGATGTCGCGGAACGGAGTTTCGCCCCTTGCTTCGTGGATCAGGCGCATGGCGTCCTGCCCGACCCCCTTCAGCGCCCCCAGCGCATAGTGGATACGCCCCTGGCTGACGGTAAAGGTCGGAGCCGAGCGGTTGACGCAGGGAGGCACGATCTCGATTCCCATGCGGTCGCATTCGCGTTTGTAGACGGCCAGCTTGTCGGTCAGATGCATGTCGCAATTCATGACCGCCGCCATGAATTCGACCGGGTGGTTCGCCTTCAGCCATGCGGTCTGATAGCTGACCACCGCATAGGCCGCTGCGTGGGATTTGTTGAAGCCGTAATTGGCGAATTTCTCCAGCAGGTCAAAAACCTCGCCGGCCTTCTTTTCGGAAACGCCATTCTCGACGCTGCCCTTGATGAATTTGGGCCGCTCCTTGGCCATCTCGGCGGCGATCTTCTTGCCCATGGCGCGGCGCAGCAGGTCAGCGCCGCCCAGAGAGTAGCCCGCCATGACCTGGGCAATCTGCATCACCTGTTCCTGATAGACGATGATGCCCTGGGTTTCCTCAAGGATATGGTCGATCAACGGGTGGATGGATTCCAACTCGCGCGCGCCGTTCTTCACGTCGCAATAGGTCGGAATATTCTCCATCGGGCCGGGACGATACAGCGCCACAAGCGCGACGATATCCTCGATACAGGTGGGACGCATGCGCCGCAGCGCGTCCATCATGCCCGAGCTCTCCACCTGGAACACCGCCACGGTGCGGGCGCTGGCGAAAAGATCATAAGTGGCCTTGTCATCCAGCGGGATGGCGTTGATCTGGTTCTCGGCCCCTTCGGGGGGCTGATACAGCTCTTCGCCGCTGGCCGAGACATGCAGCGGCCGACCGCCACCATTGATCAGATCGACAGCGTTCTGGATGACGGTCAGGGTCTTCAGCCCCAGAAAGTCGAATTTGACCAGACCGGCCTGTTCCACCCATTTCATGTTGAACTGCGTGGCAGGCATATCCGAGGACGGATCGCGATACAGCGGCACCAGCTGATCCAGCGGCCGGTCACCGATCACCACACCGGCGGCATGGGTGGATGCGTTGCGATACAGGCCCTCGATCTTCTCGGCGTAATCCAGCAGACGGGCGACGACCTCTTCCTTGGCGGCCTCGCGCAGGCGCGGTTCGTCGGCGCGGGCCTTGGCAATGCTGACCGGCTTGACGCCTTCGACGGGAATCATCTTTGACAGGCGGTCGACCTGACCAAAGGGCATCTGCAGCACCCGCCCGACATCGCGCACGGCAGCCTTGGACAGCAGCGCACCGAAGGTGATGATCTGGCCGACCTTTTCCTTGCCGTATTTCTGCTGCACATAGCGGATCACCTCTTCGCGGCGATCCATGCAGAAGTCGATGTCGAAATCCGGCATCGAAACCCGTTCCGGGTTCAGAAAGCGTTCGAACAGCAGGCTGTAGCGCAGCGGGTCAAGGTCGGTGATGGTCAGCGCATAGGCAACCAGAGAGCCCGCACCCGAGCCCCGCCCCGGCCCGACCGGGATGTCGTGATCCTTGGCCCATTTGATGAAATCCGCAACGATCAGGAAATAGCCGGGAAAGCCCATCTGTTCGATGATGCCCAGCTCGAAATCCAGCCGCTTGTGGTAATCCTCGACCGGGACGGCATGGGGAATGACCTTCAGCCGTGCCTCAAGCCCTTCGCGGGCCTGACGGCGCAGCTCCTCGACCTCGTCATCGGCGAATTTCGGCAGGATCGGCTTGTGCCGGCTGACGGCAAAGGCGCAGCGTTTGGCGATTTCGACCGTGTTTTCCAATGCCTCGGGCAGATCGGCAAACAGGACCGCCATTTCCTCGGGCGATTTGAAGTAATGCTGCGGCGTCAGGCGGCGACGGGGCTGGGACTGGTCGATATAGGCCTTTTCGGAAATGCAGATCAGCGCGTCATGCGCCTCATAGAGGTCCGGCTTCGGGAAATAGGCGTCATTGGTAGCAACCAGCGGCAATTCACGTGCATAGGCCAGCGATATCAGCCCCGCCTCCGAGGCCGCTTCTGCCTCGGTCAGCTTGCCGTTTTCACCGGGATGGCGCTGCAATTCGACATAGAGCCGGGTCGGAAAGCTTCGCTCCAGGCGTTCGGCCAGAAGATTGGCCTTGTCGGTCTGTCCCTGCGCGATCAGCAGGCCAAGGGGGCCTGTCGCGCCGCCGGTGAGACAGATCAGCCCCTCAGAGCGTTCGCAAAGTTCATCCAGCGTGACATGGGGCAGGCTGCCATCGCTACGCAGATAGAGGCAGGAGGACAGCGACATCAGGTTCAGCCAGCCCGCCTGATTTTGCGCCAGCAGGACCACCGGTCCGGTCGCGTCGGCCTCCAGCGTGATCTGGCAACCGATGATGGGCTGCACCCCCTTGTCCATCGCCTTCACGCTGAACTCCAGCGCCGCGAACATGGCATTGCTGTCGGTCAGCGCCACAGCCGGCATGCCCGCTTCGGCGGCAAGCGACGGCAATTTGCCCACCGGAATGGCGCCTTCCAGAAGCGAATGCTCGGAATGTGTGCGAAGATGGATGAACTTAAGAGGTTTTGTCGCCATGATCGACACAGTATCCCAGCCTGACCAAACAGTGCAATTGCCCAGACAGCCAGCATCGCGCTATGCAGAGAAGATTTTACCGGAGGGACAGGAATTTGACGACAGAGGCGGTGTTCCTGGCACAGGGGATCGGCAAGTCCTATCCCGGCGTTCGCGCCAATGACGATGTATCCTTTCAGATCTCGCGCGGCGAGATCCACGCCCTGCTGGGCGAAAACGGCGCGGGCAAATCGACCCTGGTCAAGATGATCTATGGCCTCGTGCGCCCAGATGACGGCCACATGATGCTTTCCGGACAGCCCCATGCGCCATCGGACCCGCGCGCCGCCCGCGGTGCCGGTGTGGCCATGGTGTTTCAGCATTTCAGCCTGTTCGATGCGCTGACCGTCGCCGAGAACATTGCCCTGGGCATGGAGAATCCGCCGGCTCGGCGTGAACTGGCCGCGCGCATTTCCAGTGTCAGCCATGAATTCGGCCTGCCCCTGAACCCCGGACGGCGCGTCGCATCGCTGTCTGCGGGGGAACGGCAACGGGTCGAGATCATCCGCTGTCTGTTGCAGGACCCGCGTCTGCTGATCATGGATGAGCCGACAAGCGTCCTGACCCCGCAAGAGGCCGAATTGCTGTTTGCCACCCTGCGCAAGCTGGCGGCACAGGGCACGGCGATCCTCTATATCAGCCACAAGCTGGAAGAGATCCGCAGCCATTGCGACCGCGCCACCATCCTGCGCCACGGCAAGGTCGTGGACAGCTGCAACCCGCGCGACCATTCCGCCAGCGAACTGGCCGCGATGATGGTGGGCGGCGAAATGCGCCGGATCGACCGCAGCGGACGTCAGGCCGGAGAGATCCTGCTGGAGGTCGAGGATCTGTCCCTGCCCGCTCCCGATGCCGAAAGCACGGCGCTGAAATCCCTGTCGCTGACCCTGCGCGCCGGAGAGATCCTCGGCATCGGCGGGGTCGCCGGGAACGGACAGGAGGAATTGCTGTCCGCCCTCTCGGGCGAAAGGCGCAGCCCCCATGGCGCAATCCGGCTGGAAGGCCGGGATCTGGGCCATCTGGGCCCGCAGGCGCGACGCGCGGCGGGGCTGCTGGCCGCGCCGGAGGATCGCCTGGGACATGCCGCCGTGCCCGATTTCAGCCTGACCGAAAACACATTGCTGACCGCCGCAACGCGCAGGAAGCTGGTGCATGGCGGATTGATCGACAAATCTGCCGCGCGCGATTACGCCAAGCAGGTCATTGCGGAATTCGATGTCCGCACCCCCGGTCCGGGCACGGCAGCGCGTGCCCTGTCCGGCGGAAATCTGCAGAAATTCGTCATCGGGCGCGAGGTGATGCAGGCCCCTAGCGTGCTGATCGTCAACCAGCCGACATGGGGTGTTGATGCCGGCGCGGCGGCATCGGTGCGTCAGGCCCTGCTGGATCTGGCGCGGGATGGTGCGGGCGTGATCGTCATTTCCCAGGATCTGGACGAATTGCTGGAACTGTCAGACCGTTTCTGCGCCCTCAATGAGGGCAAGCTCTCACCACCCGTCCCCACCGAAGGACTCTCGCTTGAACAGATCGGCCTGATGTTGGGCGGCGCACATGGAATGGAGGTCGCCCAGATATGATCCGTCTGGTTCCCCGCACAGAAACCTCGACCATGTGGCAGGTGGCAACACCGCTGCTTGCCGTTCTGGCCACGATGATTACCGGCGGGCTGCTGTTTGCCGTCATGGGCTATGACCCGGTGGCCGCGATCCGCACGATCTTCTGGGATCCGCTTTTCGGCATGGCCTCCAGCTATTCCCGCCCGCAATTGCTGGTCAAGGCGGCCCCGCTGATCCTGATCGCATCCGGACTGGCCATCGGCTTTCGCGCAGGCATCTGGAATATCGGTGCCGAGGGGCAATATATCATCGGCGGCATCACCGGTGCCGCCGTCGCCCTGGCCGCCTATCCCTCCGAGGGCATGTGGATCTTTCCGGCCATGGTGCTCGCCGGGGCGCTTGGCGGCTGGGCCTGGGGAATGATCCCCGCCCTGCTGCGCAACTGGTTCGGCTCATCCGAGATCCTCGTGTCGCTGATGCTGGTCTATGTGGCGGAAAAGATCGCCGCCTGGATGGCATTCGGCCCGATGAAGAACCCCGAAGGCTTCGGCTTTCCCGGATCGCGCAACCTGCAGCAATATCCCCCCGCCTCGAACCCTGAACTGATCGCCGGAACCGGCGCGCATTGGGGCGTTGTCGCGGCGGCGATCGCCATTCTTCTGACATGGGGATTGATGAACCGCCACATCCGCGGTTTTCACATCCGCGCCGCAGGGTTGGCCCCGCGCGCGGCACGTTTTGCCGGCGTCAAACCCGAAACGCTGGTCGCCTTCTGCCTTGGTCTGTCGGGCGCATTGGCGGGCATGGCCGGACTGTTCGAGGTCGCCGGACCTGCGGGACAGATCACCGACAGCTTCGGATCGGGCTATGGCTTTACCGCCATCATCGTCGCCTTTCTGGGTCGCCTGCATCCCGTCGGCATCCTGCTGGCAGGCTTGCTGCTGGCGCTGACCTATATTGGCGGTGAACTGGCGCAGCTGACATTGCAGCTGCCTGCCGCGACCGTTCAGGTCTTTCAGGGCATGTTGCTGTTCTTCCTGCTGGGTTTCGACCTGCTGACCCGGTTCCGCATTGCCCGGAGGATCGCCGCATGATCGACCCGCTTTCCGTCTTTCTGCTGCTGCTTGCCGCTGCCACGCCAATCCTTTTCGCAGCCCTTGGCGAATTGGTCGCCGAACGCGCCGGAGTGCTGAATCTGGGGGTCGAGGGCATGATGATCACCGGTGCTCTGGCCGGGTTTGCCGCCGCCTATGCCACCGGCAGCCCGATGATCGGATTTCTGGTTGCGGCGCTGGCAGGCGCGACGATTTCGCTGATCTTCGCGCTGCTGACCCAAGTGCTTCTGGCCAACCAGGTGGCCTCGGGGCTGGCGCTGACCCTGTTCGGGCTGGGACTGGCGGCACTGTTTGGCAAACCTCTGGAGGGGATCAAGGCCCCCGCGATGACGCCCGGCCCGCTGGGGATCAACTGGATCGTCTGGCTGGGGCTGCTGATGGTGCCGCTGGTCTGGTGGTTCCTGAATCGCACCCGCCCCGGGCTGATCCTGCGCGGCGTCGGGGAAAACCATGATGCCGCCCATGCGCTCGGCTATTCGGTGCGCGGTGTTCGCGTCGCGGCGATTGCCTTTGGCGGGGCGATGGCCGGGGTTGGCGGTGCCTTCATTTCCATCGCCACGGTTCTGCAATGGACCGAGGGCATGACCGCCGGTGCCGGCTGGATCGCGCTGGCAATCGTGGTCTTCTCGAACTGGACGGCGCTTGGCGTGCTGGCGGGGGCCTGGCTGTTCGGCGGCGTCACCGTGCTGCAACTGCGGTTGCAGGCGGCAGGCGTGTCGGTTCCGGTGCAATTATTGTCCATGGCACCCTATCTTGCCACGATCATTGTTCTGGTGATGATTTCGGCGCGCCAGAAACTCAGCCGCAGCGCGGGCAAGGCCTCGCCCGGATCGCTCGGTCAGAATTTTCACGCGCTGCGCTAGGCGCAGCCAAACAGGAGAGCATCTCATGAATCGCAGAAAACTATTGGCCAGCGCGGCAGCCCTGTCGGCCATCGGACTGGCCGCTCCCGCCTTTGCACAGGACGAACCGCTGAAGGTCGGCTTCATCTATGTCGGACCCGTCGGTGATGGCGGCTGGACCTATCAGCACGACCTGGCCCGTCAGGCGATCGAGGCCGAATATGGCGACAAGATCGAAACCACCTATATCGAAAGCGTCCCCGAAGGGGCCGATGCCGAACGCGCGCTGACCCAACTGGCACTGGCGGGCAACAAGCTGATCTTTGCCACCAGCTTTGGCTTCATGGATGCGGTGATGAATGTCGCCGCCAAGTTCCCCGACGTGAAATTCGAACATGCCACCGGCTACAAGCGGGCCGAGAATGTCTCGACCTATGATGCGCGCTTCTACGAAGGCCGAGCCGTGATGGGCACCATCGCCGGACGCATGACCAAATCGAACAAGATCGGCTATATCGGATCCTTCCCGATCCCCGAGGTGATCCAAGGCATTAACTCCAGCTTCATCCATGCCCGCAAGGTCAACCCGGATGTCGAGATGAAGATCGTCTGGGCCTACAGCTGGTTCGATCCCGCCAAAGAGGCCGACGCAGCCTCGGCCCTGCTGGCCGAAGGCGTCGATGTGATCCTGCAGCACACCGATTCGACCGCCCCCTTGGCCAAGGCCCAGGAAGCCGGCGCCATCGGCTTTGGCCAGGCCAGCGACATGTCGAATTTCGCGCCCAGCCCGCGCGTTTCGGCCATTATCGACAATTGGGCCCCCTATTACATCGACCGGGTCGGCAAGGTGCTGGATGGCACCTGGACTTCCGAAAGGACCTGGGCCGGAATCGCCGGCGGAGAAGTCGAGATCGGCGAAATCACCGAGGCGGTTCCCGCCGAGGTCAAGGAAGAGGCGCTGGCCCTGAAGGACATGATCGCCTCGGGCGAATACCATCCTTTCACCGGCCCGCTGAACAAGGCCGATGGCACCCCCTGGCTGGCCGAGGGTCAGGTGGCCAGCGACGAGGAACTGTCGGGCATGAACTTCTATGTCGAAGGCATCGACGCCGAGATCCCGCAGTAAGCCTGACACACCGGGCCGTCACTGCAGACGATGGATCCCCGCCATGCGCTGGCGGGGATTTTTCATGGGATCAGCCCATCCGCTCGGACATGTAGCTTCCCGGAGAGGCGGGAAAGACCACCGTCTTGGAACCGTTCAGGAACACCCGCCCGTGAATATGAGCATGAACCGCGCGCGACAGAACCTGCGATTCCACGTCGCGCCCAAGGGACACATAGTCGCCCGGCGATTGCGCATGGGTCACACGCACGGTGTCCTGTTCGATGATCGGGCCTTCGTCCAGATCGGCGGTCACGTAGTGGCTTGTCGCACCGATCAGCTTCACACCGCGCTCATAGGCCTGTTTGTAGGGATTGGCGCCCTTGAAGCTGGGCAGGAAGGAATGGTGGATATTGATGATCCGGCCCGACATCTTCTGGCACATCTGGTCAGAGAGAACCTGCATGTAGCGCGCCAGAACAATCAGTTCGGCCCCGGTTTCCTCGACCAGGGCCATCTGCTGGGCCTCGACCTCGGGTTTGTTCTGGGGGGTGACACGCATCATGTGGAAGGGGATGTCATGGTTCACGACGACCTTCTGGTAATCATGGTGGTTGGACACGACCCCGACGATATCAATCGGCAGCGCACCAATCCGCCAGCGATACAGCAGATCGTTCAGGCAATGCCCGAATCGCGACACCATGATCAGAACCTTCTTCTTCACGGCGTCGTCACCGATTTCATACTCCATGCCGAATTTCTTCGCGATCGGCTCGAATGCCGCGCGCAGGGTTTCGACAGTCGCACCACCCTCGGAGCGAAAGCTCATCCGCATGAAGAAGCGTCCGGTTTCCGAATCGTCAAACTGGGCGCTGTCGGTAATGTTGCAATCCTGCGCCGCAAGAAGTCCGGAGATGGCGGCCACGATGCCGCGGGCCGTCCCGCAGGTGACGCGCAAGGTATAGCTGTTCATCTGATGACGTCGTCCTTTTCATGCTGAATGCGGTCGTATCGACCTGCCGCATTCAGCATTTCGTCAGGTTTTTCGCGTCCCGACCATCGCGATTCCGACATCACGCGGTATCAGCGCGACAATTCCGCCCCGCGGATCAGGCGGCCGGCATGCGCATCTCGACCATCTGGGCATACCAGCTTGAACCGGCCGGGATCGCATCATCGTTGAAATTGTACGCCGGGTGGTGGACCATGGCCGAATCTCCGTTGCCCAGAAAGATATAGGCGCCCGGGCGTTCGTTCAGCATATAGCTGAAATCCTCACCGGCCATCATCGGCTGCATGCTCATATCGACATCTCCGGAGATCTGGCGGGCCACTTCGGCGGCCCATTCCGTCGCCTGGTCGTCATTCACGGTCACCGGGTAGCCACGATGGTAATCCACCTCGGCCACGGCCCCCATGGCGGCGGCGACATTGGTCGCGACACGCCGGATGCCCTCTTCCAACTGACTGCGCACTCCGGCATCCAGGCTGCGAGCCGTGCCCTTCAGCTTGACGACCTGCGGAATCACGTTATGCGCCGTCGAATCCGTGGACACGACACAGACCGATATGACCGCATTCTGCAAAGGATCGATATTGCGTGCCACGACCGATTGCAGGGCAACGATGATCTGCGCCGCCGTCAGGGTCGTGTCAACGCAATCATGCGGCTTGGCGGCATGGCCGCCCTTGCCGGTCACGGTGATGTCGAATTCATCGGCAGCCGCCATCATCGCGCCCGGCTTGATCGCGAACTGCCCGACCGGCACCCCCGGCATGTTGTGCATGCCGTAGAATTCCTGAATCCCCCAGCGTTCGACCAGCCCGTCCTTGACCATGGCATCGCCACCGGCGCCGCCCTCTTCTGCGGGCTGGAAGATCATGACCGCCGTGCCGTCGAAATTGCGGGTTTCGGCCAGGTATTTGGCCGCGCCCAGCAGCATCGCCGTATGCCCGTCGTGACCGCAGGCATGCATCACGCCCGGCGTCTTCGAGGCATAGTCGACGCCGGTCTGTTCATGGATGGGCAGCGCGTCCATATCCGCGCGCAGGCCGATGACCCGCTTGCTGCTGTCAGTCTTGCCCCTGATCACGCCGACCACGCCTGTCCGGCCGATGCCTTCGGTCACTTCATCGCAACCGAATTCGCGCAGCATCTCGGCGACCTTGCCGGCGGTGCGATGCACCTCATACAGCAACTCGGGGTTCTCGTGAAAGTCACGGCGCCATGCGGTGATTTCTGGCAGAAGTTCGGCAAAACGGTTCTTGACGGGCATGATGATCTCCTTTGCGCGCCAGACTATGTCATTGTGCAGACCGTGCAAGAGCGCAGACACCCCGCAGGGGCGGCTCAGTCATGGGTAACCGGGTCGATCAGGACCCGATGTCCTGGCGCGACCTCTTGATAGACGGACGGCCCCGGCTCGAACCCGGCTGGATGGATCGGCGAGGGAATCGGCCGGAACTGCAGATCCTCGCTGATCTTCTTTTGACGAGGGTCGGCCACCGGGACCGCTGCCATCAACTGTCTGGTATAGCTGTGCCGGGGGTTCTCGAACACCTGACTGCGGCTGCCCATTTCGACGATCCGGCCCAGATACATGACCCCGACATAATGGCTGACACGTTCGACCACGGCCATGTCATGGCTGATGAACAGCATGGAGATTCCCAGATCCTGCTGCAATTCCATCAGCAGGTTCAACACCTGCGCCTGCACCGAGACATCCAGCGCAGAAACGGCCTCATCCGCCACGATCAGCTTGGGGTTCAGCGCAAGGGCACGGGCGATGGCAATGCGCTGGCGCTGACCACCCGACATTTCATGGGGATAGCGCCGCATGAAGGCGCGCGGCAGCTCGACCCGGTCAAACAGCTGCGCGATCCGGTCCTCGCGCTCTTGCCGGTTGCCGATGCCGTAATTCTGCATCGGCTCGGCCACCTGATCATACAGTTTCATATGCGGATCCAGGCTGGCGAAGGGATCCTGAAAGATCATCTGCATGTCCCGCCGCGCCTTGCGCAACCCCGATTGCGACAGCGCCAGAACATCGGTATCCCCCAGAATGACCGAGCCTGAATTCGGTTCGACCAAGCGCAGAAGCGACCGCCCGCAGGTTGATTTGCCACAGCCCGATTCACCGACCAGCGACATGGTTTCCCCGGAATTGATGGTGAAGCTGACATCTTCGACCGCATGAACCTGCGCCACCGTGCGCCGCAACAGCCCGCCCTTGACGGCAAAGCGTGTTGTCAGGTTCTTCACCGTCAGCAATGGCTTGGGGTCGGCAACCACGATCGGTTCGGGTTCCCCGACCGATCCGTCGCGCATCACGCGCATGCGTTCGGGCGCGGGTTTGCCGGTCATCTCGCCCAGACGCGGCACGGCGGCCAGCAGCATCCTGGTGTAGTCCTGCTGCGGAGCCTCGAATATCTGTTCGACCGTACCTTCCTCGACCTTGTCGCCGCGATACATGACCACCACCCGGTCGGCCATCTGCGCAACCACGGCCATGTCATGGGTGATGAACATCACCGCAATCTGTTTTTCCCGCTTCAGCCGGTCGATCAGGGCCAGGATTTCAGCCTGAATTGTCACATCCAGCGCGGTTGTCGGCTCGTCACAGATCAACAGGCGCGGCTCGCAGCACATGGCGATGGCAATGACCACACGCTGGCGCATCCCGCCGGACAATTCATGCGGATATTGATCCAGCCGCCGCTCCGGTTCGGGAATGCGCACCTGTTTCAGGATTTCCAGCGCGCGGGCGCGGGCCTCTTTCTTGTCCAGCCCGCGATGGGCGATCAGCCCTTCGGTCAGCTGATCACCGATGGTAAAGACCGGGTTCAGCGCGGTCATCGGTTCCTGAAAGATCATCCCGATCCGGTTGCCGCGAATGTCGCGCATCGCGGGGGTGGATTGCTGCGCAAGGTCAATTGCCTTTCCGTCACCGGGATCGAACATCAGTCGGCCCCGGGTGATCGTGCCGCCGCCGAATTCGACCAGCCGCATCAGCGACAGCGAACTGACCGATTTTCCCGATCCCGATTCCCCGACCACGCAGACGCATTCGCCGGGCTTGATGTCAAAGCTGATATCCTTGACGCCGACAACCACGCCGTCATTGGTCTGGAACTCGACCCGGAGTTGCTCGATCGAAACAAGCGGTTTGTCATCCAGCATCCGGCATCCCCATGATCTGACCCTTTGCAAAGGCTAGCGGTGGCGTCCTGAAAGTCAAAGAGATTACCACCTGCGCCCTGACAGGCGATAAGTCTTGCTTTTGAAAGGGGCATCGTTTGAACTGATCCTGTTCCGCAGGGATGGCCGCACCAGAACAATCACCCGAAGAATACGGGGAACCCGATGAACAAGAAAAACCTGACAACGGTTCGTCATCGCGTGTCGCGCAACCCTCGGCCTTGCAATCGCCAACAGGAGAACAACATGAAACTGAGGACCTTGCTTTTGGGGGCTGCGGCTTCGATGGCACTGGCACCCGCCGCCATGGCCGAACGCGGCAGCGACGGAGAGCTGAAAATCATCTATTGGCAGGCCCCCTCCACGATGAATCCCTATCTGTCTTCGGGCACCAAGGATGTCGAGGCCTCGAGCCTGGTCCTGGAAGGGCTGGCCGGCTTCAACGAAAAGGGCGAGGTCATCCCGCGACTGGCGGCCGAAATCCCCAGCCTTGAGAATGGCGGCATCAGCGAGGATCTGAAAACCGTCACCTGGAAGATCAAGGAGGGCGTCACCTGGTCGGACGGCACGCCGGTGACCTCGGCCGATGCCAAGTTCACCGCAGAATATTGCCTGCATCCCGAAGGCGGTTGTGCGCAGGCCGCCCGCTACGAGGGCATCGCATCCATAGACACGCCCGACGAACGGACCGTGGTGATCAATTTCACCGAACCGCGCCCCAACCCCTTTACGGCCTTTACCGGCGCGACCTCGCCGCTGCTGCAAAAGGCCCAGTTCGAAAACTGCCTTGGGGCCGCGGCCTCGACCTGCACCGAACAGAATTTCAATCCCATCGGCACCGGCGCCTTCCGGGTCGTGGAATTCAAGACCAATGACGTGGTCACGCTGGAAGCCAACCCCGAATATCGCGAAGCGGACAAACCGGCCTTTGCCACCGTCACGCTGAAAGGTGGCGGCGATGCGGCATCGGCAGCGCGTGCGGTACTGGAAACGGGCGAATTCGATTATGCCTGGAACCTGCAACTGGCTCCCGATGTTCTGGCCGGAATGGAAGCCGCCGGACAGGGCAAATTGGTCACCGGTTTCGGCACGCTGGTCGAACGGATCGAGATGAACATGACCGATCCCTCGCCCGATCTGCCCGAGGGCGAACGTTCGACGACCAAACACCCCCATCCGATCCTGTCCGACGAAAGGGTGCGCCGCGCCCTGTCGATGGCCATCGATCGCGAATTGCTGACCGAGATCGGCTATGGTCAGGCCGGCCGCGCGACCTGCAACCTGGTGCCCGCACCCGAGTTGTTCGCCTCGGACAACACCGATTGCCTGACACAGGATGTCGAAGGCGCCAAGGCCCTGCTTGAGGAAGCCGGCTGGGTCATGGGCAGCGATGGCGTGCGCGAAAAGGACGGCAAGAAACTGTCACTGCTGTTCCAGACCAGCGTCAATGCCGTGCGTCAGGATTTTCAGGCGCTGATCAAGCAGTGGTGGTCGGAAATCGGTGTTGAAACCGAACTGAAGACCGTCGACGGATCGGTATTCTTCGGTGGCGACGCCGGATCCCCCGACACCTTCCAGAAATTCTATGCCGATGTCGAAATGTATGCCAACAACTTCGATGGCACCGACCCCGAGCCCTATCTGGCGCAATATACCTGCGAAAAGATCCCCGGCCCGGACAACCAGTGGCAGGGCGAAAACGTCAACCGCTTCTGCGACGAAGCCTATGATGAAAAGGTCGTCGAACTGGGCAGGACCGGCGATATCGAGGAACGTGCAAAACTGGCACGCGCCATGAATGACATGCTGACCAAGGACAGCATGGTCGTCGTGCCGCTGGTGGATCGCGGCCGCGTTTCGGCCCATTCCAATTCCCTGGGCGGCGTGGTCCTGAACACCTGGGACAGCGAAATCTGGAACGCGGCGGACTGGTATCGTATCGCCGAATAGGCTGAACCCGGCTCTGGCCTCTCGGATGACGGGCCAGAGCCATGACATTCAAGAACAAGGGACGGATAATGAATCGGATTGTTGCCTCTGTGCTGGCCCTGATGGTCGCCAGCCCTGCCATTGCCGAACGCGGAACCGATGGCGAGTTGCGCGCCCTGTATTGGCAGGCCGCAATGGTGCTGAACCCGTATCTGTCCACAAGCGCGAAAGATGTCGAACCAGCCGGCCTGGCCGTCGAGCCGCTGGCCATCGTCGAGGATGACGGCACGATGACCCCGCGGCTGGCGCAGGAAATTCCCAGCATCGAGAATGGCGGCATCGCCGAAGACTATCGTTCGGTCACATGGAAGCTGAAACCCGGCCTGTTGTGGTCCGACGGGACGCCCGTCACCGCCGAGGATGTGAAATTCACCGCGGATTACTGCATGGCACCCGGCTTTGGCTGCGCGGTGCTGGACGAGTTCGAGAACATCAGTTCGGTCGAGGTGATTGACGAAACCACCCTGCGCATCAATTTCGACCAGCCGAAATATGTTCCGCTGCAGGCCTTCGTCGGCCAGCGCACGCCGGTTCTGCAAAAGGCCCAGTTCGAACCATGCCTTGGCGCGGCAGGTGCCAGTTGCACCGAACAGAATTTCGGCCCGATCGGCACCGGCCCCTTCAAGGTCACCAACTTCCTGCCCGGTGATGTCGTGCAGTTCGACATCAACCCTCATTACCGCGAGGCTGACAAGCCGGCGTTTTCCTCGGTCACGATCAAGGGTGGCGGCAATGCCATGGCGGCGGCGCGCGCGGTTCTGGAAACGGGCGAGTTTGACTTTGCATGGAATCTGCAGCTTGCCCCCGATGTCGTGGCCGCGATGGTCGAAGGCAGCAATGGATCATTGACCGCAGCCTTTGGATCAATGGTCGAACGGATCGAGCTGAACCAGACCGACCCCGGCTTTGGCCTGCCGCCCGAGGAACGTTCGACCACCGCCCATCCCCATCCCTTCCTGACCGATCCGGCGGTGCGCAAGGCGCTGTCCATGGCGATCGACCGCCCCTTGCTGGCCGAGCTGACCTATGGGCCGGCGGGCAAGGCGACCTGCAGCATCGTGCCCACACCGCCAGCTTTCGCGCCGCTTGATCCCGAGGCCTGCTTTGCCCAGGACATCGCCGGAGCCAATGAGGTTCTGGATCAGGCCGGATGGCTGCCCGGCGCCAATGGCATCCGGGAAAAGGACGGTATCGCGCTGTCTCTGGTGTTCCAGACAAGCGTCAATTCCGTGCGTCAGGACGTGCAGGCGCTGATCAAGCAGTGGTGGTCGGAAATCGGCGTCCAGACCGAATTGAAAACCGTCGAGGGGTCGGTCTTTTTCGGGGGTGATCAGGAAAACCCGGACTCGCTGCAGAAATTCCATGCCGATGCGCAGATGTATACCGATGCCTTCTATTCGCCAGATCCGGCATCCTTCCTGAACAAGTTTGTCTGCGCGAACATCCCCTCGCCCGAGAACCAATGGCAGGGCAAGAACCCGACGCGCTTCTGCGATCCGGCCTATGATGATGGCATCGCGCAGTTGCACCGGACCGCCGATCTGCAAGAGCGTCAGGATCTGGCGCGGGAACTGGAGGCGATGCTGACCCACGACGGACATTACATGCTGCCGCTGATCCATCGCGGGATGGTCTCGGCCCATGTCAATTCTCTGGCCGGAATCAGCCCCAACGGCTGGGAAGGTCAGCTTTGGAATATCGCCGACTGGTATCGCACCGAATGAGATCACGCCAAGAGCCGAGGGCCGCATGCTGAACTTCACGATACGTCGATTGCTTCTGGCGGTGCCGACGCTGCTGTTCATCTCATTGGTGATCTTTCTCTTGCTCGAGGCATCACCGGGCGATCCGCTTGGCGACGTGCCGCTGACAGTTCCCCCCGAGGTCAAAGAGAAGATGCGTGAGGCCCTTGGCCTGGGGCAGGCCTGGTATATTCGCTATGTGCTGTGGCTGAAGCAGTTCTTCTGGGTCGAACCGCTCTACTGGTGGGATCAGGCCTTCGGGACCGATTTCAGCCAGGGTGCGCAGCGGGTCATCAGTTTTCAGTCCCGCAGCCCGGTATTCGATGTGATCGCGCAGCGTGTTCCCCAGACTCTGACGGTCGTCGGCATGTCCTATCTGGTCGGGATCCTGATCGCGATCCCGATCGGCATCCTGTCTGCCTACAGGCAATACAGCTGGTTCGACCAGCTGGGCACCTTCATCTCGATGATCGGCTTCTCGATGCCGACCTTCTTTACCGGCGTCGTTCTGATCATCATCTTCGGGGTCAAGCTGCAATGGTTCCCTTCGGTCTATGACACCACGCTTGAAGTGACTGACTGGGACAGCTTCCTGGCCCAGATGCGCCAGATGGTCATGCCGGTCACGGTTCTGGCGCTGTATAACGCCGCGCAGATCAGCCGCTTCATGCGGGCCTCGATGCTGGACAACCTGGGACAGGACTATGTGCGCACCGCGCGGGCCAAGGGGCTGGGCGAACGCACCGTCGTTCTGAAGCATGTGCTGCGAAACAGCCTGATCCCGGTTGTCACCGTCATCGCGCTGGGGCTGCCGACCGTCTTTGGCGGGGCGATCATCACCGAACAGGTCTTCAAGGTGAACGGGCTGGGGCAGTTGCTGATCAGTGCGATCCACGCCAATGATCTTCCCATGGTGCTGACGCTGACCTTCATCTTTGCGATCCTGATCGTCACCTTCACTCTGATCGCAGATATTCTCTATGGCGTTCTGGACCCGAGGATCCGCTATGATTGATTCCGAAAAGCAGCGCCGTCTGGATACTGCCGAACTGATCGACGAAACCGCTGCAGGGGCGGCGGCAACCTCGGCCCTGCCCCCTGACGATCCACAGCATGCCGGGCAAACCCGCAGCCAGTGGCGCGATGTCTGGCGCCAGTTCCGCAGCCATCGCGGCGCCATGATCGCGCTGGTTCTGTTCATCGGCGTGCTGCTGTTCGTCTCGCTTGGGCCCTATGTCTGGACCATCGATCCGACCTATGTCGATATCAGGGCGCGCAATTCGGGCTTTGTTGCTGCCCATCCGCTTGGCACCGATCAACTGGGGCGCGACATGCTGGCCCGGTTGATGGCCGGCGGGCGGGTGTCGATTGCCGTCGGTCTGACCGCCATGATCATCGCCATCACGCTTGGCGGCTTTATCGGTGTGATGTCGGGCTATTTCAAACGGCTCGACGCGCCATTGATGCGGCTGACCGAGTTGTTTCTTGCCCTGCCCCTGCTGCCCTTGCTGCTGCTGATGGTGACGCTGTTTCGCGAGCCCCTGTCCAAGGCATTCGGCCCGGCGATGGGCATTTTCATCCTGATCGTGACCGCCATTGGCGCGACAAGCTGGATGCAGGCCGCGCGGATTGTCCGTGGCGATGTCCTGGGCCTGAAAGAGCGCGAATTCATCCTGGCCGCGCGCTCGATCGGGACGCCACCGCGACGGATGATCCTGCGACATGTGCTGCCCAATGTGCTGTCGCCGATCATGGTCGCTGCCACTCTGGGCATTGCCACCGCGATCATCACCGAAAGCGCGCTCAGCTTTCTGGGGCTGGGCTTTCCGCCAGATTTCCCGACCTGGGGGCGATTGCTCTTTGATGCCGTGGACCAGATGGTTCTTTATCCCAGCCGCGTGATCCTGCCCGGCGTGTTCATTTCCCTGACGGTTCTCTGCGTGAATTATATCGGGGACGGGCTGCGCGATGCCATGGATCCCCGGATCAGGGGGCGCTGACCCCCTGACAACCGCTTTGGCTATTTGCGCGGCTTGCCCTTGAAGCTGTCCAGCCAGCGCCTGAACCTGCCCTGTGCGCTGGCAGTGCTGGTCGAGATATGGTCGCGTGCGGCATCGGCACCATCTTCGACCCGGTCCCAAGCCTGATCGACCTGATCCACCACCGGATCAATGGTGCGTTCGCGGAACTGTGCCCACATCCGCCAGAACAGCGCCAGAAACACCAGCAGCACAAGGCAGATGACCATCGCGCCCCAGTTGCGGGGCCGCTCATCCGGGCCGGCAAGCGTGTCGATCGAAATCGCATTGGGATAGGCGGTCAGCCAAGGGATACGCCAGCCATAGGAGGTAATGCTGACCCATTGCGGATCCGCCGATGTCGAACGCAGATTGGTTGCCTCGGCATGCAGATTGGCGCTGTCATATTTGAAATAGGGCGGCCAGATCCAGCCGGTATCCTCATTGCGATAGACATAGACCTTGCCATTGGGCCGCACGGTTTCGAAGAAACGCACATCCCGCTGTCCCGAGGCATTCTCGACCGTGCCGGTGTCCTCGGCGGCATAGAACATGGCATTGGACGAGGTGATCGAGGTCAGCCGGTTGTAGGTATTGGTGATCCGGACAGTGTTCTTCGAAGGCAGGCTATAGTCCAGGAACATGAACACCACGATCCCCAGCAACACCCCGAGAACAACCTTGACGTAATGGAACATATGCGGCGGCTCCTACTGCCAGTTCACCCAATAGACGATCCCCATGATCGCCATTGTCGGAAGGATGAAGACCAGCCACAGCAGCCGGGACTTCAATGTGCGGTCGAATCCGACCATCGACTTGCGCAGGAATTCATCCCGCGCTGCGCTGTCGCCCGCCTTGTCGGGATGGCGTTCATCCCAGATTTCTTCAAGACGCTCACGGCGCAGGGATCGTATATAGATCCGCAGCAGCAGATAGAACATCGCTTCCAGCAGAAACACCAATACGATCAGGCGGAACAGCGCTATCAATCGTTCCCTCCGGATGCACGACCCCATGGTCCGGCCGGCCGGACCAGCGCGGCCTCGGCCAGCTTAACACGGGCCGGACCCCATGGGCCAGAGCGTGCCGGTGCACTCCCGGTCTCGCTCATGTCCGGCTCGGCGCCGAACAGCGCCTCGCGCGTGCCCTGTTTGTCCATCGCGTATTCCCGCGCCAGAATGCCCACCACATAGTCCCGCTGGCTGTCCGGCCAGCCTTGATACAATTTATAGAACAGCGGTTTATGAGTGATGAACAGCTGCCGGACATCGCGGGGGGCCAGTTCGGACAACAACCTGTTGATCAGGTCGCGCAATGGGCCCGAAGTGGCGCGCAAGGCATAGAAATAGGCCGGGTCGCCGCTGTCGATCACCGGCCAGTCACCGCCGCTTTCGGCATAGCGATGCAGCGCGGACAGCCCGGATATCTCGTCAGGCAGGTCCGGCCCCATCCGGGCCGCCGCTCGGCGCAGTTCGCTGCGACTGCCACTGCCTGTCTCAATGCCCAGGCCTATCGCGGCATCAGCCAGAATGAAGTCGATCTTCTGACGCAGGATCGCCGCCGCATCCGCACCGTTTGCATTGATGATCGGTTCGGCCAGAGCGTTGCGGGCAAGCCAGGCCGCGACCTGATGCCTGTCATCCAGCGAAAGCGTCAGAAAGCCCGAGACTTCGACCTGTTGCTTCGCCTCTGCAAAGATCATCGCCGGTTGCTGGCATGAGCGGATGACATAGACGCCGCCGAAATCCGCCGTCCAGAAATCGGGCATGGCGAATTGGGTATGGGCCAGCCGCACCGGATTGCGCAGCACATCTCCGGATTTTCGGGCCTGTTCGATCATCCGGGCGATCAGCACATCGTCCCACCAGGCATCGGGTCGGCTGCGGAAGCGGTCGATCATTTCGCCCAGCCGCTCGGCTTCGGCGACATGGTTGCCGGTCGTATCGGCCTCGATGCTCAGATGGCGCAATGTCGCCAGATCGGCGGGGGTCTCAAGTGACCAGACCCGGTCGTCGATCTGGCCGATCACGGCATCCCGCGCCGTCAGGCTGAACAGCTGGCTTTCATTTTCGGTGATGAACCGGCGCAGAACATCGCGCAGCACCGACAGTTCGGAATTCAGCAAGGGCGCGGTTTTCTGTTCCGTCGTCAGCAGGATGAACTGTCGTTCCCCGCCCCTGGGAGACAGATAGTCCATGTCGCCCAACTCATCCCCGACCTCGGGTGAAAAGCCGCTGATGTCGATGTGAAATTCGCCTAGCGCGGTTTCCCGTCCGGTCAGCCTGGCCAAGGCCCGGTTATACAATCCCAGCCATGCCGGTGAATCCACCCGGATCAGATTGCCAAACATCAGGCCTTTTTCGATCAGCCGTCTCACCTTGCAACAGCCTTGTTGCGCCGGGCGGTCATGGGGGGCGTTTTCATCCTCCGCCCTCGAATCTGCGACGGGCCTCGGCCATGCGCTCCATGCTCCGCACCGCCTCCTGAATGGCCCTTTCATCGGCATTCTCGGCATAGCGCCATTCGCTGTCGGCGTAGCGGTTGATTTCCTGCACGACCATCTCGGGCGTGACCGGTTTGCGCAGCGCCTCGATCATCTGGAGTTTGCGCTCATAGGGTTGATGCAGGAAAGGCTCGGGCGTTTCGAACCATTCGTCGGGCATGTCAAAATCCATGGCCCGTGCCTTGACCGCATCGGTGATATTCTTGACCGCACGGCCTGTGAAACGAGGCTCGGCACGGGCGATGGCATGCAGATAGCTGCCCAGATCGGCCATATTGTCCAGCGGGCCGAATTCACGGCTGACCCTGTCAAAGACCCGCGCCAGACCTTCCTCGGCGGGGCGCGAATGGCGGGAATATTCGGCCGCCACCGCCCGCTGCATGGCCTGCGCGCGCATCAGGTCGTGATCGCCGATCGGGATATCATGCCGTGGCCCCATCAACAGGCCCAGAATATCGATGTAATCATCGCGGCTCTTTGGACCATCGATCAGAAAGCGGGCCGAGGCACGCTGGCGCAGGGCATCGTCGATATTCTCGGCATGGTTGGAAAACATCCCGAAGGTGGCATTGCCGCGCACCACTGTCGAGGCACCGGCAAAAGCCTCCATCAGAACGGCGGTGATCTCTTGCTGACCCGAGGAAGACTGTCGGTCGCCACGTCTCCCCGCGATCTGGTCGATATCGTCGATGCTGCCAAAGGCGATGACCTTGGGGTCAATGATCGCATTGACGAAAGCCCGCGCATTCTGGCCAGACTTGCCCTGATAGCTGTCGATACTGTCCACCGACAGATTGCGATAGCGGAAGGGATAGCCCGCCATCAGGCAATAATCATTGATCAGCCCGGCCATCATCTGGATCAGCGTCGTCTTGCCGGTGCCGGGCCGACCGTCGCCCAGAAAGGTAAAGACGAATCCGCCCAGCTCGACAAAGGGGTTCATCATCCGGTCGAAATCATAGGCGACCAGCATCCGCGCCAGGCGGATGGCCTGGTGCTTGGCAATGGCGTTGCCGACGACCTCTTCGGGTTTCTTGAAGCTCATCGCCACCGGGCCGCCATGTGCCCGCGTAGGCGGCGCGAAACCGGCAATGGGAAAATCATCCTCGGCCACCCGCCAGGCGGCACCGGTAAAGGCACCCACGCGCGGCGCGGTTTCGCCCCGCGCAGCAACGGTCGAAGACAGCGCCTCGGCCCATGCCAGCGCCGTGGCGAGCAGGCTTTGGTCATCATGCGCGTGACGCGACAGGTTCTGGTCCAGTTCCCACAGCGCGCCCTGCAGGGCGGTTTGCGGGTTGTCGGTCAGCACCTCGTCCGAGGTTACACCCTCGACGTTATAGGTGCCCTCATGTTCGGCCAGAAGAAACGCCGTGGCATTGGCCAGAACCGACAGCGCGGCAAGCGATTCGACAGCCAGAAGCTCGGCAAATTCGCGATGCCGAGCGGCGGGCAACCGGGTTTCCAGATTGATCCGCTTCAGCTCGCCCCCACCCGAACGGGCGGCGACATCCTCGGCGACGGCCATGGCTATCGCGACGGCACGGCGCAGAACCCGCGCCAGGGTCGCCGCTGCAGGGGTCAGCAATTCATCCCCACCGGCATTCTCGATCCGCTCGAGCAGATTGACACCATCCGCCCGCCCCGTCCCTCGCCCCAGCAGGCCCGGCGTGGTCGGTCGAAAGCGCGAGGGCGCGGCAATACCCGCTGACAGATCGGCCTGCGCTTCAACCACCGAGTGCCCCAGACGCGGCGCATGTTCAAAGCCGGTCAGCAGCGACAGCGCCTGCGGGTAAAAGCGCCTGATCTCTTCCTCGGGCAGTTCCATTTCGTTGCGGGCGTCCATCCCAACCTCTTTACATCACAAAACACGACAAATGACCGCACCCGAAGCCGGTGAGGCGATCCCTTCGTGCCGGGGCCTTCCGGCAAGATGGATCAGAACATGATTGGATCGCCATGACAATTTCGCTGTTCCCTTCAGCGATAGGATGCGACGCGCCCGTCCGGAGCGGGAACATATTTGCGCATGTCGCGAAATCCGGTCGGGTCCAGCGTTGCCAGCGCCTGATAGGGCCGCTGCGGCAGGATCAGCGCGCGCGTGACCGAACCGGCTCCCTGGCCGACGGCCAAAGGGTCCAACTGGAACAGCTGGCGTTCGACCACGCCGAAAAAGCCCTTGGGTTCGACAATCGCCTTTTCCGACTGCAGATCCTCGACAGTCATGGCCATGGCCCAATCCTCGCCCTCGCCTGCATAGGCGTTTTTCAGGACCTCACGGATTGGCCCCTGCTGCACGGTGAAACGCTGCGAATAGATCGGGCCCAGCACGATCCGCCGCAACCGCATGGGGTGAAGGTTGTCGAAATCGCTGTCAAAGCCTCGCGCGATGGTCAGCAACTGCAGCGATGTCACGGATTGCGCCAGAAGATAGGCACGCAGTTCGGGCCAGCGCCGCGCATCCTCGATCAAGGGACGGCGCCCGCTGTCATCCACATCCATCAGATACAGCACCGGCACGTTCAACTGGCTGTCATAGACCGCCCAATGAAGCAACCAGCGCCGACGTTCGCCCTCTGCGCCCGACAGCCAATAGCCCTGGGGGTGCATTTGCGGCCAGAACAACCCACCCCCCGCCAAGGCCTGATAATAGAGCCGCTGCGACATTGCATATTGCAGCCGGGTCGGCACCGTCAGATCCCCGACGATCTGACGGATCATGTCATCCTTGATTGCCTCGGGCGTGGGGGTGCGCGACAGCTCCTCGTCGGCCTGCGCCGCATCGGCGGCGGTCTGGGCGATTTCTGACCAGACCGGAAAACCCGATTCGTGAATGTCGATGGTCACGTGACGCCGCAGCGGCCCGTCAATACGACCGGCCACCAGATATTTCATCGCAAGCGCCCTGATGCTGGTCGACAGCGCCTGCAGATAGCCGTTCATGACCGCCGTCTCGATTGTCGTGAACAACCCGTCGCGCTGCATTTCCGTCAGGGCCGCAGGCAGGACATCCGCGATCTGCCCGACCTGTTCGAAAAAGGCACGGGCCGTCGGCTCATCTTCCAACGCGTGGTGATCGGCGTCCAGATTTCCGGTTTCGGCCACGGGTCAGCCACCATACAGATTGCTGTCGTGTTTCTTGACGATCTCGCCAAAGCGGCGGGCAAATCGCTCGTCCGCCCTGGCCTTTTCCTCCAGAACCTTGCGGGCGAACACCATATGATCGCCATGAGCTTCCAGCATATCGGCCATCCGGTCGTTCGTCGCGGTGCCGATGGCCGCCATGGCCGCCTGCGCCTCTTGGTCCGTCTTGACGCCGATCTCGTTGATACGATGGGCGACATCCTGCTGCTGCGCGGTTTTCAGCGACTTTGTAAGCGCATCATACAGCACGACCCGCTGCCGCGTGTCGGTCTGCAGCTTGTTGATCAGCACCATCTGCGTCGCTGCCTGATTTTGCAGACTGTCCACCCAGGTCTTGCCCGCCTCGATATAGCGTTCCAGCGTCTGCGAGCGTGCCAGCGTCACCTGTTCTTCCTGAACCAGCGCATTGTGATCCTTGTTGGCATTGGCAAGCTGTGTCTCCAGCCGGGTGCGTTCGGTCGCATCGGTGGTGCTGGCCAGCTTGTTTTCCAGCCGGATCAGATCCGGATCCATGTCCCTGATCCGTTCGCGCAACGATTCCAGCGTCGCGACAGTCTCTTCGCGTTCGCTCAGCGTCCGTGTCAGGTTCTCTTCGACCCTCTGCTTCTGCTCGTTCAGCAAGTCCAGTTGCCCTTGCAGCAGCCGCGTGATGGTATCGGATTTCGAGATCAGATCCTGCAGCTTGTCGTCGATGCTGGCCGAACGCAGGCGCTCCTGCCGCATCGATTCAGATTTCCCGCGAGCAAAGATGCCGACGAATTTCTCCCAGCCGGTCTTGTTGCGCAATTCGTCGAAATCACGGCTGAATCCGGCGGTCACATCGTCAAGCCCCATGATCAGTTCGGCGATATTGGCATTCATCGCCTCGTTATGGGCATGCACGTCTTCAAGCGTGGCATTGGCCACATCCACCGGCAATGAGGCCGCATCGGCCCTGGCCGACACGCTGTCCAGTCGGGCAGTCATTTCCGCAATCTTGCCCTGTGTCAGCGACACCTGCTTGCGGCTGGCGTCGATCTGTTGTTCCAGCGATGCCATCACGGCCCCTCCATCCTGTGTTCCGATTGATGTTAGGCCGCCCACCCCATGACGCAAGGGGCAGCGCGACCGATCAGCCGGAAGTCGCCTTGCCGCGATGACGCACAAGGCAACGCAGATCGCCGCGGCAGCCCCGCCGAGGGAAGTTTCATCCCTCATCCGCGCGCAGGCTGGCCATAGAGGCCATTGCACGGCCCGCGCCCGGAAGGCGCGGGCGTTTTGAGAGCAGCCTAGTTTTCAGGCTTGGCCGGGGTGCTGGGGGCGCTGGCTGCAGGCGTTTCCGCCGTCGATTTGCTCGCAACGGGCGCGCTGGCGGGTGCAGAGGTTTCCGCTGGCTTTGATGTCGCGGTCGTCGCGGACTTGCGTCGGCTGCGGGTTGCGGGCTTTGCGGCTTGCTCGGCCTGAGATGAGGTCGCCGTGCTGGCCGGTTTGCGCCGGGTCCGGGTCGCCGCAACTCCGGCTTCAGGCTTTGCCGCAGCCTTGGGCGCCGGTGCGGGCGCGGTTGCCTTGGCGGCAGAGCCAGCCTTCGCCTTGGCGGTGGCAGGCTTGCGCGCTGCGGTTGCGGGCTTGGCATTTGCGGCCTTGGTCGTGGCGGCTTTGCTGGTCGCAGCCTTGGTGGTCGCGGGTTTTGCTGTTGTGGCCTTGGGGGCGGCGGCGTCCTGGGGCTCGGCGGCGACCTTGGCCGTCGTTGTCTTGCGGCGCGACCTTGTAGCGGCTGGCTTGCGGGTTGCCGGTTTCGGCGCGGGCTTGACGGCAGGTGGCGTCACGACGGCAGCGCTGCCTTCACAGATCCAGTCCGAGGCGGCATCCAGCGCCTCATCGGGGAAGACCGCGACTTCACTGGGCATCAGGGGGGCGAACATCTTGATCGAACGCGTGATCCAGCCAATGTCGCTGACAATCGCGATCCGTTCGAAACTGCGCCAGTTGGTCAGGCCAAGGCGGGCGTCATCCCACATGGCCCCCACCGAATACTTGTCGAAATCATGACCCAGCTGCATCAGCAGACGCACCTTGCCATGCGCCTTGGCCTTCTTGCGCACCAGAGGGATCAGCCGGTCTTCATAGTCACGCGAGGTCACCTCGCCGACGGCACGGATGGCGATCACATTGTCAGGATAACCGTCCAGCAGCAGATAGCCTTCGGGCTCATGCTCTGCCGCGCCGGCCCAGGAGATGGCCTCGGCTTCATTGCGCTGATCAAAGTGACGCACGCGGGCACGCACGAAGATATCGGCCAGATTGGGAAGGAAGGCCAATCCCTTGCTGTCGGTGACAATCGCCACGCGCGGCAGAACCACGCCATGTTCGCGCACCACCTCGAAATGGGCGCGCATCGCGGACAGGCCCTGCCAATGGGGCAATGCGTTCAGATGGATGACCAGTCCCGGCATCCGGTCCCGTTCATTGATGTAGCTGTCAATAGCCTCACCCAGCGCCTCGAATTCAGAAGCAGGGATAAGTCCTTCGGGCCGGGCGGTGATGATATTCCTGTCGGAGTCTACATGGATATTCAGCATTCGCTTTCCTCTGTTTCCGGCCCCACCGCAGTCAGAACGGAACGTCCTGATCGTCACCGGCCGGTCTGACATAGCTGGCCTTGATGTTCTTGAAACCAGCCTCAAACTGCACCGTCAACGTGCCCTCGGCAATGCCCATGACCTGACCCTGGCCAAATTTGGCGTGAACCACCTTGTCACCAACGCTGAATCCGGCAGCAGGATCCGCATCAATGGTCACCGTTGCCCGGGGTATTGGCGTTTTGCGTTCCGCCGCGCGGGCCTGCATCCGCTTCCAGCCGGGCGAATTGTAGACATCGGCCCGGGCCGCGCGCTCCTGCATTCCGGCTGCGGGCGCACCACCCGCATGGGCCATTGCTGCACCATAGCCACCGCCATAAAGGCCGGGCGGGGTCAGAACCTCGACATGTTCCGGGGGCAATTCGTCGATGAAACGCGAGGGCATCGCGCTTTGCCATTGCCCATAAAGGCGGCGGTTTCCGGCAAAGGTGATGGTCGCCATGCGCTCGGCACGGGTCAGGCCGACATAGGCCAGCCGACGCTCTTCCTCGACGCCCTTGGTGCCATTTTCATCCATCGCCCGCTGGTTCGGGAACAGCCCGTCTTCCCAACCCGGCAGGAAGACGATCGGAAATTCCAGCCCCTTGGCCCCATGCAGGGTCATGATGCTGACCTCTTCACCGGCCTCATCCTTGTCGCGGTCCATGACCAGCGCGACATGTTCCAGAAAGCCCTGAAGATTCTCGAATTCCTCAAGCGCCTTGACCAGTTCCTTGAGGTTGTCCAGCCGCCCCGGCGCATCAGGTGATTTGTCGTTCTGCCACATCGCGGTATAGCCGGATTCATCCAGGATCCGTTCAGCCAGTTCGACATGGCTGGCCGCGCTGTTCAGCGCATCCACCTGCCAGCGCGCGATGCCGGTCACGAAGTCGCGCAGATTGGCCAGCCCCTTGCCGCCCAGTTGCTTGTCCTCGACAACGATGCGCGCGCCTTCCAGCAAGCTGACACCATTGTTGCGCGCTGCCGACTGGATGGTCTTGACCGCCTTGTCTCCCAGCCCGCGCTTGGGCGTATTGACGATGCGTTCAAAGGCCAGATCGTCATCGGGCGATACGACCAGCCGGAAATAGGCCATCGCATCGCGAATTTCCTGACGTTCGTAAAAGCGCGGGCCGCCAATCACGCGATAGGGCAGACCGATGGTCATGAAACGGTCCTCGAAGGCCCGCATCTGATGCGAGGCCCGGACGAGAATCGCGATATCGTTCAGGCTGACCGGTCCCATCGAGGCCCGGTGGCCACCCTGGAAGGCCTCGATCTCCTCGCCGATCCAGCGGGCCTCGGCCTCGCCGTCCCAATGGCCGATCAGACGCACCTTCTCGCCGGATTCGGCATCCGTCCACAGCGTCTTGCCCAGTCGGCCCGCATTGGCCGCGATCAACCCCGAGGCCGCCGCGAGGATTTCCGGGGTTGAACGATAGTTCTGTTCCAGCCGGATCACCTGGGCGCCGGGAAAATCCTTTTCGAAACGCAGGATATTGCCCACCTCGGCCCCACGCCAGCCATAGATCGACTGATCGTCATCACCCACGCAGCAGATATTCCTGTGTGCCTGCGCCAGCAATCTCAGCCACATGTATTGGGCGACATTGGTATCCTGATATTCGTCCACCAGGATATAGCGGAACCGATCCTGCCAGCTTTTCAGAACATCGGGATGGGCCTGAAACAGCGTCACGCAATGCATCAGAAGATCGCCGAAATCGACCGCATTCAGCGTCAGCAAGCGGTTCTGATAGGCCTGATACAGCCGCCCGCCCCAGCCGTCGAATGTCGCATCCTCGCCCTTGGGCAGATTGGCAGGCGTCAGGCAGCGGTTCTTCCAGCCGTCGATCAGATGCGCCAACTGCCGCGCAGGCCAGCGCTTCTCATCGAGGTTCTCGGCCTGAATCAACTGTTTCAGCAGGCGGATCTGGTCGTCCGTATCCAGAATGGTAAAGCTGGGTTTCAGATGCAGGTCGCCATTGCCGATTAACTCGGCATGGCGGCGCAGGATCTTGACGCTGATCGAATGGAAGGTCCCCAGCCAGGGCAGCCCCTCGACTGACTCGCCCAGCAAACGACCGATGCGGTCCTTCATTTCCCGCGCGGCCTTGTTGGTAAAGGTCACCGCCAGAATCTGGCTGGGCCATGCCCTGCCCTGAACCAGCAGATGGGCAATGCGGGTGGTCAGCGCCCGGGTCTTGCCCGTCCCGGCCCCGGCCAGCATCAGCACCGGCCCGTCAAGGGTTTCAACGGCAGCACGCTGCGCGGCGTTCAGCCCCTCAAGATAGGGCGCGGGGCGTGCGGCAATCGCGCGTTGCGACAGCGGCACCCCATCGAAATCGTCGGAATCGTCCAGAAGCTCCATAGCCCTCACCATATGCGCCCCGGTGCCTCAAGAAAAGCCCGCGTTCCATTTTTGTTCCGCAATCCACCGTCAGACGCGCAGGCTTTCGAACGTCATCGGATCCAGCGAGGATTGGGCAAAGGTCGGCCCGTCCACCAGCAGGCTGACGGCATCGTGGGAGTGCAGGGATTCCTGATGGCTGGCCACGACGCGGAAATCGCCGATCCGGGGATCGCCCTGCAATTCCTTGGCAAAGGCGCGCACGGCATCCTCGACGAAAATCGGGTTCGAGGCGTTCAGCTCGGCAAAGGCCTGCTCATCCTCGCGCTTGACCATGACCTGCGTTTCCGTCGGAACGGCGCGGCGGCACAGGTCGACCAGATCCTCGAACCAGACCTTTTCGGGCCCCGCCATCACCAATGAGATTCGCGCGATCGATCGCTGCGAATGCGGCGTCGCCAGACGCGATCTGGATTCACGGGCATGTTCCGACAGTTCCAGCGAACAGGGGCAGGTCGAGGAATAGACATAGTCGAAATGCATGATCCGCAACCGCTCGCCCTTCCGCTCGATCACCTCCTGGGCAATGTCGTAATACTGCCAGCCCGACAGACCCGAACGCAGCGATTCCACCCGCACCGGATAGGAAAAGCGCATCTGGATCCGCGCGTCAAAGGCGTCGAGATCGGCCTTGTAGTCATCCAGCGCCGCCTCCAGCACCGACAGGCTGAACAGGTGATCGGAATGCCCATAGAAAGAGCGCATGATGCGGCTCATGTTGATGCCCTTGCGGTCGGCATCCAGACTGACGGTGCCGGTCACGCTGGTTTCCAGCGCGACCTCGCCCCCCGCCCGCGTCTGATAGCGGATCGGCAAGCGGAAGTTGGAAATGCCGACATGCTGGATCGGCGCCCGCGCGCCCACGATCAGGCTGGCCGGACCGTTCTGCAAATCCGGCAGGCCAGCGCGATAGTCGTCATCCACGCGAAATTCCGCGTCATATTCGCGAACAAGCGCCGGATAAGCCGGAACGAGAGGGCGTGCATCAGTCAAGCGGGCATCCTCCTTGGGGGAACTCTGGCGCAATATGGGGGCTTTCACGCATTTGCGAAAGCCCCGAGCTGCAATGATCTTCAGCCCGCCAGCGCCTGGGTCAGATCGGCGATCAGATCACGGGGATCTTCCAGGCCGATGGACAGGCGCAACAGACCCGGAGAGATTCCCAGGGTTGCCTTGGCCTCATCGGAAAGGCGTTGATGGGTCGTGGTTGCCGGATGTGTCACGATGGACTTCGCATCTCCCAGGTTGTTCGAGATCTTGACGATCCGCAGCCGGTTCAGCGCGGCAAAGGCATCATCCTTTCCCCCGGCAACCTCCAGGGCAATCATCGTGCCCCCCGCCCCCATCTGGCGCATGGCCAGCTCATGCTGGGGATGATCGGCAAGCCCCGGATAGACGACACGCGACAGATGCGGATTCCCCTGCATCGCGCGGGCAACCTTGTCGGCCGTATCGGCCTGTGCGCGCACCCGCAGATCCATGGTGGTCAGCCCGTTCAGCATGATCCAGCTATGAAACGGGCTGATCGCGCCGCCGGTATGCTTGACATAGGGCTCGACCGTCTTGCGGATGAAATCGCGCGTTCCGCAGATGACCCCGGCCAGCGCCCGTCCGCCGCCATCGATATGCTTGGTCGCGGAATAGACCACGACATCGGCGCCCAGTTCCACCGCGCGCGAGAAGACCGGCGTGGCAAAGACATTGTCGACAACGACCATGGCCCCCGCCGCATGGGCCAGTTCGGCGACGGCCTTGATATCCGTGACCTCAAGCCCGGGATTGGACACGGACTCAAAGAACACGGCCCTGGTGCCCTGACGGATCGCACCGGCCCACTGGTCGAGGTCGGTGCCATCGACATAGGTGACCTCGACACCGAATTTGGCCAAGAGGTCCAGCACGTAGATGCAAGAGCCGAACAACGCCCGCGCCGCCACGACATGATCGCCCGGCGCACAGATGGAAAACAGCGCGCCATTCACTGCGGCCATGCCGCTGGCGGTGGCAAAGGCGTCCTCGGTTCCCTCCAGCGCGGACATGCGGTCCTCGAACATGCGGCTGGTCGGATTGCCATAGCGGGCATAGATGAATTCATCCGGCCCGCTTTCAAGGAACCGGGCTTCAGCCTGCTCGGCACTGTCATAGACAAAGCCCTGCGTCATGAAGATCGCCTCGGACATCTCGCCATACTGGCTGCGCCGGGTGCCGTGATGAACGGCGGCGGTCCGGGGGTGAACGTCATCGGGGCAAGGGGTCTTGGGCTTTCCGGCCATGGTCTTTTCCTTTCGGATATTGCTCCGGGGTTAGCGCCGCCGGCCCGACCGTGCAAGCACCCCGGCGAACTGCAGGCAAAATGTTGGACGGGAACCCGCAAATAACAACCAGAGGTGGATTTTATCAAGTCAATACAATATCTTTTTAGACAGCTTACATGAGCACATTTCCGCCGATAGTTTGCGCCCTGTATTTAACGATGGAGCAGGGTAATGCGTTTTCGCAAGGCATTTGGATTCGATAACAATCGTTTCGATAAACATTTTGATCGGCATTCCGACAGTCACGACAGCCGCCATGAAGGACGCCGGGATTTTTTCGACCGCCGGGACAATGATCACAATGATCGCAGCCACGCGCGCAACGACCACCACGACCACGGGCGCCACGACCATGGCCGCAAGTTCTGGCATCATGACGACAAATCCGACAGCAGCCATGACGCCTCGGCGGCACCGGCCGAGGCTCCGGAAGGTGCCGACACGGTAACCTGGGCCCTGGAAGGCCCCAAGAACGTGACGGTCGAGATCACCGCGCATGCGGATGACGACGGAAATGTGGTGTTCAACTACGAACTCACCGGCGGCACCGCTGATCTGAACGGCTTCTTTGTCGATCTGGACAATGACGGCGGCGCAATCAGCCAACTGGGTCGCAACAACAGCATGACCGGCGTCGATTCCGACGGTGACACCCTGGACGGCTTCGACTTTGCCCAGACCATCGGAACGACTGGCCAATGTGATGCCAATACGACCGAAGGCGCGGTTGTCGTGTCGATGGAGAATCTGGGCATTTCGGATCTGTCGGAACTTGCGGATGCGGAACTGGGCATCCGCGTCAATGGCACCGGGCGCCTGTCTGACGGCAGCATGAAGCTGGCCGATACCGGCACCTTCGTCGAAGGCGACGCCACCGATGCCGAAGAGCCCATGTCCGTGGTTCTGGATTTCCCCGACATGGAGGCCCCGATCAGCGTGCTGACCCTTGCCTTCGTGCAGCAGGGCGGCGTCGATGCCGGAGACTTCGACTCGAACGGCCTGCGGATTGTCGATCTGAACCTTGAAGGTGACATGCCCACCGATCTGGATGTTTTCGTCGAGCAACTGGTCGATGATCTGATCGCTTCGGACAGCTATCTGACCGATGATTCCTACCTCAAGGCGGTCGTTCTGGGCGGCGAGGGTGTTGCCTCGGACTATTACCTCTATGGCGGAGTCAACGCCAATGGCGAAGAGGCCGATGTCATGCCCCAGGGCGCTTTCATCGATCCGGTCAACGGCATGGTCGCCCCCAGCAGCCTGATCGACGACAGCTATACCGTCGCCATGAACGAAGACCATTTCGTCTTCGCCTGAGCGACCAGACCTTGCGGAATCGGAAAGGGGCGGATCAACCGCCCCTTTTTCTTTGACTGCAGCAGTTGGAGGCTCAAGGGTCGTTGCGACGCTTCCTTCTATCCTGGCTTCATGAGTTCGTCCCTGAAGGCTTCAGCCGGTGTGCGCCATCCGAGGCATTTTCTGGGTGTGCCGTTCAAGCGGTCGCAAATCGCCTTCATCGAGCGATTTGAGAGCGCGGCCACAGGCGTATCCCGTGGCAGGTAGCGGCGGACCCGCTTGTTGAGGTTCTCGACGGATCCTTTCTGCCAGGGCGCTTGGGGATCGCAGAACCACGCTTCCGTTCCGATCCCAGGCTTGAGCTTGCGCCAGTTCCGGAACTCGATCCCTCTGTCGAAAGTGATGGAGCTCCGCGCCGGCTGGGGCAGGGGTTCCATGACGTCCATCAGCCGGTTCATCAGGTGTGTGGTGCTCCGGTCCTGGTTTCTGAACAAGACGGCAAACCGCGTCTTTCGCTCTACAAGCGTGGCCACGTTGGCATTGCCCTGGGCGCGTTCGAAAATCATCAGATCGCCTTCCCATTCACCGAATGTCTCGCGGGACTTCACGTGCTCCGGGCGCTGATGAATGGAGCGCTCCGGCGGGAAAACAAGGCCGCGCGGCCTGCGCGCATGGCGCGGCTGCCGTTTCTTGCGCCGGCTCGGCAGGTGGCGCGCCAGTTCTTCGGATTGGCCATCGGGGCCATAGACGTAAGCGTAAATGGTCTCGTGGCTCACGCGCACCGGTTGGCCTTCAAACCAAAGACGGCCGGCAATCTGCTCTGGTGACCAGCCTTCCTTCAATTGGGTGATCACTGCTTTGCGCAGTTCTTTCAATCGCACGAGTTTGCGGCGGCGCATGCGTCTGGCGGCCGCGGCTCGCTGCGCGTTCACACCGTAGTAGCCGTTCAGATATGGCAGTTCATTGTCTTCAAAGCGGTTGCGCTTGATTTCCCGGTAGACAGTAGAGCGATGCCTGCCGAGCGAAGCCGCGATCTTGCTCACGGGCGTCTTTGCGTTCAGCATATCCTCAATTGTGCGCCGTTCTCGCAAATCCAGCTCTATGTGGGCCATCTTCCATTCTCCTTGCTTTCCAGCAAGATAGGGGAACTGTCGCAACCCAATCTAGAATGTGCCAGTTATGCCCTCGCCTACAGATAATCTCCGCGCTGCAATCCGTATTTTGCCATCTTCTCGTTCAGCGTCCGGCGCGGCAGGCACAGTTCTTCCATGACGCTGGCGATGCTGCCCTTGTGGCGGCGCATGGTATTGTCGATCAGCATTTTCTCGAAGCTTTCGACATATTCCTTCAGCGGCTTGCCCTCGGTGGTCGTGGCCTGTTGGTTGTCATCTCCATCCGCCATCAGCAAAGAGGCAATGCTGCCCGATCCGCGACGGTTCTGCAGCACTGCACGCTCGGCCACATTGATCAACTGGCGGATATTGCCCGGCCAGGGGGCCTGCAACAACTGCGCGGCCTCCTGCGCGCTGACCTGCGGAGGTTCGCAACCATATTCCTCGGCGAACTGATCGGCCATGCGGGTAAACAGGGCCAGAATATCCTCGCCCCGCGCCCGCAGCGGCGGCAGGGTGATCTTCAGCGCCGACAGCCGGTAGAACAGATCCGGACGCAGCGAATCCTCGGCCTTGCGACCTTCCCCGCGCGCATTCGAGATCGCGATGATCCGCGCCTCGACCGCGCCGGCCTGTTCGCTGATAAAGGCCAGCAGCCGCGCCTGAAGCGGTTCGGACAGCGCCTCGATGTCCTCGAGGCACAGCGTTCCGCCGCGCGCTTCTTCGACGGCAGGCAAGCCATCTTCCATCGGGCCAAACAGCCGCGCGGTCAATGCCTCGTCATTATAGGCGGCGCAGGAGACCGGGACGAACTTGCGCGACGCGCGTGGCCCGACCGCATGCAGTGCATGGGCCACCAGCGTCTTGCCGGTCCCGGTTTCGCCATCAATCAGCACGTGGCCATCCGCCTGCCCCAGATCGAGAATATCCTCGCGCAGCCGCTCCATGACCGGGCTGGAGCCAATCAGCTTGGACATCACCTGCTGACCCTCGGACAGATCGCGCCGCAGCGCCCTGTTGTCCAATGTCAGCCGTCGCGCCTGAGTGGCCTTTTTCGCCAAGGTGGTCATCTTGTCGGGGTTGAACGGCTTTTCCATGAAATCCATGGCCCCCAGCCGCATGGCCTCGACCGCCATGGGGACATCGCCATGGCCGGTGATCATGATGACCGGCAGGCCCGAATCCAGCCCCATCAGACGCTTGAGAAAGGCAATGCCATCCATGCCCGGCATGCGGATATCCGAAACCACGACACCCGGCCAATCAGGGCCGATGACCTTCAGCGCCTCTTCGGCACTGGCGAATGTCTCGGTTTCGAATCCTGACAGGACCAGCCACTGGCTGATGGATTCCCGCATATCCGGTTCGTCATCGACAATCGCGATCTTCAGCTTGCGGGACATATCTGTTCCTCTCTCGGTCTCATTCTGCAGCAAGGGCTTCGGCCGGATGACCGGGTCGGTGCAAAGGCAGCTCGACACGGAACACCGCCCCGCCCTCGGTTTCGTTATGTGCGGTCAGGCGGCCTCCGAAATCCGCCACGATGGTCGAAGAAATGGCCAGGCCGAGGCCCGTACCCTCTCCGGGTTTCTTGGTTGTCCAGAACGGTTCAAACAGCTTTTCGAGGTCCGAAACACCCGGACCATTGTCGCGAACGGACACATAGGCGTGAGCACCGCTTTCCACGGTGATTTCGATCCACGCATCACGCTTGTCCTTGACGGCATCCACGGCGTTTCGCAGCAGGTTGATGATCACCTGCTCCAGCCGGATGCGATCGGCCAGGACCATGACCTTTCCGCGCGAAACATTGCGCGTGATGCGGATGGTACGGGCGCGCAGCTGCGGCTCCATCATGGTCAGGGCGGAACTGACAGCGGCACGCAGATCGACGGGCTCGACGGCCTCTCCGCCCTTGCGGGCATAGGATTTCAGCTGGCGGGTGATGGCCCCCATACGTTCGATCAGATCGTCGATCCGCTGAAAGCTGGACAGCGCCTCTTCGCTGCGCCCGCGTTGCAGCAACAGTCGCGCCCCCGCCAGATAGGTCTTCATCGCCGCAAGAGGCTGGTTCAACTCGTGGCTGACGCCCGCCGACATCTCGCCCAGGGCGGCCAGCTTGGAGGATTGCTGCACGGTCTGCTCGGCCACGCGCAATTCCTTCTGCACACGCTCGCGTTCGGCGATTTCGCGGGTCAGGCGCATGTTCAAGGCGCGCAGATCGGCGGATTCGCGCATATAGGCCGCCGATTGCATGCGGGCCCGGCGTGACAACACATAGAAGGTCGCGGCCAGAAGAATCGCAAATCCCATGATCTCCAGCGCCAGAACGGCATTCACCCGCTCGCGTGTCGACGTATAGGTGGTGAAGCTGATCATCTTCCAGCCGCGAAAGGGAATCCGGGCCTCGCTGCGCATCACCGCGCGCCCCTGCAGATAGGCATCGGCGGGGGGCGAGGTCCAATCCGCCGTCACCTGAAAGGCCCGCTGGATCGCCGAGGTCGGAGAGCGCACCGAAAGGGCCTCGGGCAGGGGCAGCCCGCGCCAGCGTGGCTCGGTCGCCAGAATGATCGAACCCTCGCTGTCGGTGACGACCACGGCATCGGCAATCCCGGCCCATGATCTCTCCAGGCGGGTCAGATCCGCCCCCACCACGATCACCCCCAGGGTCTTGCCATCGGCAATGATGGCGCGCGAGTGGTTGAACTCATAGGCGCCCGAATCCGTGGTCGAGACGGTAAAAACGGTATCGCGTGAACGCAGTGCCTCGACAAAATAGGGTGTGGAAACATTATTCGCGCCGATCTGATAGCGATCGGTCGAGCCCACCGTCCGCCCCGAGGCATCCAGCAGGCGAATCGATGCGGCACCGATTTCCTGTTGCGCAGCGATCAACCGTGCCGATGTCTTGGAGAAATCCGAACTGTTCAGCGCCCCGATCAATGCCGGGTCACGCGCCAGCAGCAGCGGCACGACCTCGTTTCGATCCAGTTCGGAACGCAGGTTGCCGGTATAGAGCGCCAGCCGAAGATCGGCCCGAACGCGGGTATTTTCGGAAAAACGCTCGGTCAGCCAGGAGTTTGTCACCCAGACGGCCGCGACGGCAGTCAAACAGATCACCCCGATGGCGGAACGAAGCCACCACGGGTTGGACGGTTGCGCCGCACCGCCCACGCGGGTCTTCCCGCTGTGGCTGTTTGTCTTTTTCCTACTCACCGCGTCGATCCGACAAAATCGTTAACTGACGCAATTTAGGCCCAGAATGGCCGCCGCTCAAGTCACGCGTGCTGCAATCCGCCAATCAGGGACGAGAACATGGCCGCGCCATCCTGTCCGCCCAGGGCCGGATCGGCCGCGCGTTCGGGGTGGGGCATCATGCCCAGCACACGCCGGTTCGCCGACAACACCCCGGCAATATCGGCCACCGACCCGTTGATCGCGGGCGCATAGGTAAAGGCAATCCGGTCCTGATCCTGCAACTCGGCCAGACCTTCCGGCGCGATCTGGTAGTTGCCATCGTGATGGGCGACCGGGATCGTGATGGTCTGTCCGCCCTGATAGCCCGACGTGAAATCGCTGTCGGTGGTGGCCACGCGCAGCGTGGCGGGCTTGCAGATGAAGGTCAGGCCCTGATTGCGCATCAGGGCACCGGGCAGCAGGCCCAGTTCCGTCAGAACCTGAAAGCCGTTGCAGATGCCCAGAACGTAACCGCCCCGCGCGGCATGATCGCGCAGCGCGCCGGCAATGGGCGAATGCGCTGCAATGGCGCCGCAGCGCAGATGATCGCCATAGGAAAATCCGCCCGGCACGGCCACCAGATCGGTGCCATCGGGCAAAGCGGTATCCTTGTGCCAGACCTGCGTCACCTCGGACCCGGCCTGTTGAAGGGCAACGGCCAGATCACGATCGCAATTCGATCCGGGAAAGGTGATGACGGCGGCTTTCATGACACGGGCTCCTGTAGGGTGCTGCGCGCACTGATAGCCCAGCCTTGCGCCACAGAAAAGCCTCAGCGCGCGATCCGGCCCCACTGAATTCGCTGCCAGAGGCGTTCATAGCCCAGATACATCGCAAATCCGATGCCGGCATTCATCAGTGCCATGCTACCGGCGACACTGGCCGATCCGGTCATCACCAGACCGACAAGCGTCATGCCCAACAGGCCGATCACCTGCCACACCACCGCCTTGGTTACTGATCTGACACGGGATTCCATCAGGGGTCCTTTCCATATTCTCTACCTTCGCCTTGAAGTTAACCCAGTTGGCCGCCCGCAGAAATTCTGAACATCATTAGCAGAATGTCTCGTTTCGTGATAATTATCACCACATGAGTGATTTTATCGACAAAAGAGAACTGGCCAGAGAGCTGCGCACCCGCCTGTCCCAGATCATGGCCGAGACCGGCGAAACCCAATCCGGCCTGGCGCGGGCGACCGGCGTGGACAGATCCACCATTTCGCAGTTGCTGACCGATGAGGGCGGACGCATGCCCGGAGCCCATCTGATCGCGCTGGCGGCACGGCATTTCGGCATCAGCACCGACTGGCTGCTGGGGCTGAGCGAACATCAGCAGATGGCCAGCGACCTGGTCGATGCCTCGCTGCAGGTCACCAAGGCCACGCGGATGCTGATCGACGACCAGATCTATGAATGGCATCGGCAGGCGACGGGCTACAAGATCCGGCATGTGCCCACCGGCCTGCCCGATCTGCTGAAAACCCGGGAAACCCTGCGCTGGGAATATGGCAATCACGTCACCCGCGACAGCCAGCAGGCCATCGAGGCCTCGGAACGGCGGCTGGAATGGATGCGACAGACCTCATCCGATGTGGAAATCGCCTTGCCCCTGCAAGAGTTGCAGATGCTGGCACGGGGCGAAGGATATTACCGCGACATGCCCGGGCCGCTCCGCAACGGCCAGCTGCAGTATATGCGCGATGTGACCGACCAGCTTTACCCGGCGCTGCGGCTGTATCTTTATGATGCGCGGCAGGTCTTTTCCGCACCCCTGACCGTCTTCGGTCCGCTGATGGCGGCGATCTATATCGGCCAGAACTATCTGGTCTTCCGCGACAGCAACCGGGTGCGGATGCTGACAGCGCATTTCGACCAATTGGTGCGTCAGGCCGAACATGGCGCCCGCGATCTGCCGGATGTGCTGGCATCGCTGCTGGAGCGCCCCAACGAATCAGGGCCGCGCTGATCCAGCGCGGCCCTGTTCAGATTGTCAGAGTTCTGTTCAGGACAGAGCTTTGTTCAGATATTCGTCGACTTTTTCCAGATAGCCCATCGTGGTCAGCCATTTCTGGTCCGGACCCACCAGCAGAGCCAGATCCTTGGTCATGAAGCCGTCTTCGACGGTCTGCACGGTGACTTTTTCCAGAGTGGTGGCGAATTTCATCAGCGCATCATTGCCATCCAGCTTGGCGCGGTGCTTCAGACCACCGGTCCAGGCAAAGATCGACGCGATCGAGTTGGTCGAGGTCGCATTGCCTTTCTGATGCTCGCGATAGTGGCGGGTCACGGTGCCATGCGCGGCCTCGGATTCAACCACCTGTCCGTCCGGCGTCATCAGGACACTGGTCATCAGGCCAAGGCTGCCAAAGCCCTGAGCAACGGTATCCGACTGGACATCGCCGTCATAGTTCTTGCAGGCCCAGACATAGCCGCCCGACCATTTCATCGCGCTGGCGACCATGTCGTCGATCAGGCGGTGTTCATAGGTGATGCCGGCGGCCTTGAACTTCTCTTCGAACTCGGCCTCATAGATCTCCTGGAACAGATCCTTGAAGCGACCGTCATAGGCCTTGAGAATGGTGTTCTTCGTCGACAGATAGACCGGAACGCCACGGTTCAGACCATAGTTCATGCTGGCCCGGGCGAAATCACGGATCGAGTCATCCAGATTGTACATCGCCATGGCGACACCGGCGCTTGGCGACTGGAACACTTCGTGCTCGATCTCTTCACCGTCTTCGCCGACGAACTTGATGGTCAGCTTGCCCTTGCCGGGGAACCTGAAATCGGTCGCGCGATACTGGTCACCAAAGGCGTGACGGCCGACGATGATCGGCTGGGTCCAGCCGGGCACAAGCCGCGGGACGTTCTTGCAGATGATCGGCTCACGGAAGATCACGCCGCCCAGGATGTTGCGGATCGTTCCGTTGGGCGAACGCCACATTTTCTTCAGGCCGAATTCTTCCACGCGGGCTTCGTCCGGGGTGATGGTCGCGCATTTCACGCCCACACCGTATTTCTTGATCGCCTCGGCGGCGTCAACAGTGATCTGGTCGTCGGTACGGTCACGCTCTTCGATGCCCAGATCGTAATATTTCAGGTCAATATCCAGATAGGGCAGGATCAGCTTCTGTTTGATAAAATCCCAGATGATCCGGGTCATTTCATCGCCGTCGAGTTCGACGACTGGATTCTCTACCTTGATCTTGGACATGGATGGTCCCCTTGTTGGCGTCAGGATCTGCTGCCTCATAGCGGTTCCCGAGGCAAAAGAAAAGACGGTATGCCTTTGTATGCCAAAATCGGCACAGGCTGCAGACAGCTAAACTTGTCGGCATTTTGGCGCACCCGGCAAAGCGGTTCTTAAACAGCTGCATGGCAGATCGTGGCTGTAACCGCCACGCAGGAACTGTCGATATGCCAACCCATACCATGATCTATCTGGGCAATTTCGCCGATCTTGATCGCAATGAATGGAGCTTTTCTGCCGAACGGGCGACGGCGCATTTCGCCCGGACCAGCTTTGGGTCGCCCGATGATCCGTTATATGGGCAGCGGGTTCAGGTAGAGATGCAGGACGACAATGATGACGGCGTCATCCTGACCAACAACTGGTTCGGACATCAGGAAGAAATCTCTTACAGTCTGCCCGGTTCGACCGCGCAATCACATGAAATCGACAGCGCCTTCACCGCACGCAATGTCGAGGTGACGCGGCTTCTGCCCGACGGCAGCACTGATCGCGTGCAGACCACCCTGCGGGTCATCCAGGACACCGGCGGCAATGTCTTTCTGATGCCGCCCCCCATGGAGGACAGTGACACCTCCGAGATCGAGGCGATGACCACCCTGCCCATCGTCTCGATTCGCTTTCCATCAGCGAAATATTTTTCCACCGATTACAATGCCGCCTATGCCGGACGACATGACCTGACAGGCTTTGTGCCCTGTTTTGCCAGCGGCACCCTGATCCTGACCGAATCAGGGTCGCGCCCGATCGAGCAGATCGCGCCGGGCGAGATGGTCATGACCAGGGACCACGGGCCACAGCCCCTGCGCTGGCGCGCGCAACGCAGCCTGACGACCAGGGAATTGCGGACCCATCCGAATCTGCGCCCGATCCGCATCGAGGTCGGGGCACTTGGCGTCGATATCCCCGACCAGCCGCTGCTGGTCTCACCCCAGCACCGCATCCTGCTGCGCTCACCCATCGCGCAACGCATGTATGGCACGCAGGAATTGCTGATCGCGGCCTGCAAGCTGACCGACCTTCCCGGCATCCGTGCCACCTCGGGCAATGCGCCGGTCACCTATGTCCATCTGCTGTTCGAACGCCATGAAATCCTGACCTCGAATGGTGCCGAGACGGAATCGCTCTATCCGGGGAAACAGGCGATCTCGGGGCTGGGCGAAGCTGCGGAAGAACTGTTCACGCTGTTTCCGCAATTGCGCGACATGGCCGAACCCTTCCCCGCTGCGCGGCCCTTTGCCACCGGCAGACGGGCCCGCCAGATGGTGGCACGACATATGCGCAACAGACGCGCGCTGTTCAACTGACCTCCGGCGGGATCACGCAGGCAGCAGGGCGGCGATCTGCGGGCGCAGCCAATCCCAGATGGCCGGAGCCCCCAGCGCAATCTTGTGACCCACGCGGCTTTCCACATCCGCGAATGTCACATGATATTCCCGCCAGCCCAGACCGCCCGAACGCAGGTTCTGGATGGCAGGCTGGCAGCGGTCCAGTGACTTGGCAAAGATCGCCTCGGGGGTCTGCACCGCCTCGAATTCCTGCCAGAGGGTCAGGAATTCCCTGCCCTGCCGTTCCGGCAACAGGCCAAAGATACGCCGCGCGGCCTCGGCTTCGGCAGCCTGGATCTCGACCGAACCATGGGCCTGCCCCGCCGCCGAATGCAGCGGGACGTCGCCGACGTCGATTTCGACCAGATCATGCAGCAACAGCATGCGGATCACCCGGCCGATATCCAGCCCGTCATCCGCCAGCCCCCGCAGTGCAAGGGCATAAAGCGCCAGATGCCAGCTATGCTCGGCGCTGTTTTCGCGGCGCGAGCCATCTATCAGCGTGTTGGCCCGATAGACCGACTTCAACTGATCGACCTCGGCCAGAAAGCGCAGGCGACGGGCCAGGTCGTCATCTGCCGGCTCCTGCCCTGCCATCAGCGCATGGGCGGCCTGCATGATCTCGGGCCATTCCTGCGCCAGCCGTGCGGCACGCCCCTTGTCCAGATTGTCGCGCACGATCTCCAGATGTGCCGGCAATGGCGTTTTCGCCTGCAGAACCTGAAACAGCGGCTGGCTGTGATCCATGCGCTTGGCAACACATGCATCCGCCGAACTCGCAGCCTCGAATTCGGCCCAAAGCGCCAGAAGCGCATCGCCTTCGGGCGACAGACCAAGAATTCGTTGCGCGGCCAGAGCCTCGGTCCGGGCCAGTTCCGCCACGTCATGATCCAGATGGATCGGCTGGTCTCCCACGTCGATCTCGACCAGATCATGCAGCAACAGCATGGCGATGGCGCGATCGGACGCGCCAAAAACCATGGCGAACAGCGCCACATGCCAGCTGTGTTCGGCGCTGTTTTCCGGTCGCGACAGATCCATCAGGACATTGGCGCGATCGACGGATTTCAGCCGATCGGCCTCGCACAGAAAATCGACCGAACCTGCGATATAGGCGGACATCCCCGCGAACTTAACGCGTGGTTTCCGTCAGACGGCGGCGCACATAGCTTTGCACCGTCGAGATCATCGGCTTCATGTGCTGTTCGTCATCGCGGAAGAAGTGGTCGGCACCCTCGATTTCCTCATGGGTGACAGTGATACCCTTCTGCTCGCGCAGCTTGCCCACCAGAGCATGGGTGTCCTTGGGCGGCGCAACGCGGTCGGCCGTGCCATTGATGATCAGCCCCGAAGACGGGCAAGGCGCAAGGAAGCTGAAATCATACATGTTCGCCGGCGGGGCGACACTGATGAAGCCGGTGATTTCCGGGCGGCGCATCAGCAGCTGCATGCCGATCCAGGCACCAAAGCTGAATCCGGCAACCCAGCAATGTTTGGAATTGGGGTTCATTGCCTGCAGGTAATCCAGCGCCGAGGCGGCATCGGACAATTCGCCCACACCCTGATCGAATTCCCCCTGACTGCGCCCCACGCCGCGGAAATTGAACCGCATGACGGTGAAGCCCATATTGTGGAACGCATAGTGCAGGTTATAGACGACCCGGTTGTTCATCGTTCCGCCATATTGCGGGTGCGGATGCAGGACGATGGCGATCGGGGCATCAGGTTTGCCAGGTTGAGGATGGTAGCGGCCTTCCAAACGACCTTCGGGACCCGGGAAAATCAGCTCTGGCATCGTCATCCTTCACAGCATGTTGGTTTCTTGACGCCTTCGCGTCCGACTTCTAGACCATTATCTGGGAAGCCAGCGCCAGCGACACAAGAAGCAGGCCATCGCGGCATAGCGCAGCGATAAGCCATACGTCAATCCGGCGTCAGCCACAAGCAGAGGGTCTTGCGATGAAATTGTCAACCAAAGGACGTTACGCGGTCATCGCTCTGACCGATCTTGCGATTGCCAAACCTGAAGAACTTACCTCGCTGTCCGAGATCTCGAAACGTCAGGACATCTCTCTGCCCTATCTGGAACAGCTCTTCGTGCGCCTGCGCCGGGCCGGGCTGGTGGAATCCGTGCGTGGCCCCGGAGGGGGCTATCGCCTGGCGCGGGCAGCCGAAACGATCCGCATCTCTGATGTGCTGGAGGCTGTCGATGAAACCGTCAGCGCCATGCATGTCGGCGCGGGGGCCTCGGGCGGGGTCTCGGGTTCGCGCGCGCAGACCCTGTCGAACCGGCTGTGGGAGGGGCTGTCCGCGCATGTCTTCGTCTTCCTGCACAATCACACGCTGGCCGATGTCGCCAAGAATCAGCTGCTGCCCTGCCCCGCGCTGCCGCAACTGTTGAAGGTCGTCGACGAGTGATCTGACGGCCCGGCGCGACGCCGGGCTATCGCGTCAGGGAATGGGCAGGGCGCTGGTCGCCTTGATCTCTTCCATGGACAGCAGCGCCGTCACATTGTGAATCTTCACCTCGCCGATCAATGACTGGTAGAACCGGTCATAGGCCCGTGCGTTACGCACCTGCACCTTGAGAATATAGTCGATGTCTCCGGCCAGCCGATGCGCTTCGATCACCTCGGGGCGGTCGCGCAGGGCCTGCAGAAAGCGCGTGGCCCAGTCCTTGTCATGTTCGCTGGTTCGCACCAGCACAAAAAAGCAGGCCTCCAGTCCCAGCGCATCGGGATCAAGAATCGCGACCTGCCGCAGGATCACCCCCGCATCGCGCAACTTGCGGATTCGGTTCCAGACCGGCGTTTTCGAGGCCCCCACGCGCTCGGCAATCTGGTCCAGGGACAGGCTGGCATCACTTTGCAGCAGGGACAGGATTTTACGATCCACATCATCCAGCCGGACGGATGTCCGCTCGGCCCGGAGATCGGAGGGATTTTTGTCTGCCATAGCGGCCTCTCTGGACTGTTTGTCCTTATTTTGCGCAACCTATCGCAAAATTCCAGAACAAAATTCTATATATGAGGGCAGCAAGGGAAGGTCCGAAATCATGAGTAAAGCCTTTACACCGACAGCCGCGCGACCTGGCGTCATCACCGCAAACGATCTGCGTGAAGGTCACAATGTCTGGATGTGCGACGGTGACTGGACGGCGGACCCCAGGCGCGCGACCGTCTTCGAGGATCAGGCCATCGCCGAACTGGCCCTGCTGGAAGCCCTGGGTCAGGCCGACCGCGTCATCGGCCCCTATCTGGTCGAGGTCAAACGCGGCCCTGACGGCCCCGAACCGACGCATTTCCGCGAGGCGTTCCGCCAGACCGGACCCTCGAATTACTTCCACGGCATTCAGGCCCAGAAAGCGGAGACAGCCAATGTTTGATATCCGGCCCGTCGAAACCGATTATGTGCGCCACCGTGCCCAGCAGTTCCGCGATCAGGTCGCGCGACGTCTGGACGGCAGCCTGACGGAAGAAGAATTCCGCCCCCTGCGGCTGATGAATGGCGTCTATCTGCAATTGCACGCCTATATGCTGCGCATCGCCATTCCCTATGGCACGATCAATCCCGACCAGATGCGGATGCTGGCGCATCTGGCACAGAATTACGACAAGGGCTACGGCCATTGGACCACCCGCCAGAACATCCAGTTCAACTGGCCCAAGCTGGTGGAAATTCCCAACATGCTGGACGACCTGGCCAAGGTCGGGCTGCATGCAATCCAGACCTCGGGCAACACGATCCGCAATGTGACCACCGATTCCTTCGCCGGGGCCGCAAAGGACGAGATCGCCGATCCCCGCCCCTATGCCGAACTGCTGCGCAGCTGGTCCACCGACCATGCCGAATTCCAGTGGTTGCCGCGCAAGTTCAAGATCGCGATTTCCGGCGGCGCGCGTGATCGTGCGCTGGTGGCTGCGCATGACATCGGGCTGCGCCTGATCGAACGCGACGGACGCACCGGTTTCGAGGTCTGGGTCGGTGGCGGTCTGGGCCGCACGCCGGTTCTGGGCCAGATCATCCGCGACTTCCTGCCCGAAGAGGACCTGCTGCCCTATGTCGAGGCGATCATCTCGACCTACAACCTCTCGGGTCGGCGCGACAACAAATACAAGGCGCGCATCAAGATCACCGTGATGGAACGCGGGCTGGATGTCTTCAAGGCCGAAACCGAAGAGGAGTTCATCCGCCGCCGTCGCGATTTCCACGGCGCCGACCGCGAAGCCCTGGCAATCTTCCGCGATCGTTTCGCCGCGCCCGAATTTCGCGACGCGCCGGTCACCGGCTTCGAGGCCGAGCGTCAGGCAAACCCCGCCTTCCGCAGCTGGACCGACACGAACCTGCATGACCACAGGATCAACGGCTATGCCAGCGTCATCGTGACCTTCAAGGCCCCCGGTGCCACGCCGGGTGATGCCAGTGCCGATCAGATGCGCCTGCTGGCCGATCTGGCCGAGAAATACGGCCATGCCGACCTGCGCATCAGTCATGATCAGAACGTGGTTCTGCCCCATGTCCATAAATCCGACCTGCCCGCGCTGTATCTGGCATTGCGCGACGCCGGTCTGGCGACGGCCAACGCCGGTCTGACCAGCGACATCATCGCCTGCCCCGGCATGGATTACTGCACGCTGGCCACGGCGCGCTCGATCCCCATCGCCCAGGAAATCGCCGAGCATTTCCGCGCCAAGGGACTGGAAGAAGAGATCGGCAAGCTGAACATCCGCATCTCGGGCTGCATCAATGCCTGCGGCCACCACCATCTGGGTCATATCGGCATCCTCGGTCTGGACCGTGCCGGCGTCGAGAACTACCAGATCACGCTTGGCGGTGACGGCTATGACATTCCGGCCATCGGACAGCGCGCCGGTGCCGGATTCCCGGCCGAAGAGGTCGTGCCCGCCATCGACCGGCTGCTGACCGCCTATCTGGAACTGCGCGAAGATCCGTCCGAGCGGTTTCTGGACGCCTATCGCCGCCTTGGCCCGGCGCCCTTCAAGGCCGCGCTCTACCCCGAGGTCGCCCATGCTTGATGGCAGCCTCGACACGCGCGCGGGGCGCCTGAACGACCGGTATCGCCATCACGCGGCAACCGAGGTTCTGCGCCGCGCCGTCAGCGACCCCGATCTGGGTCGGGTGGCGCTGGTGTCCTCATTCGGGGCGGAATCGGTCGTGCTGCTGCATATGGTCAGCGTCGTGGCCCCCGGCCTGCCGGTGCTGTTCATCGATACCCAGATGCTGTTTCCCGAAACGCTGGACTACCAGCGCCAGGTGGCGGGCAAGCTGGGCCTGACCGATGTGCGGGTGATCCGCGCCGATGAAACCGAGGTCAGCCGGCTGGACCCCGACGGCACGCTGCATCGGTTCGACCAGGACGCCTGCTGCAACCTGCGCAAGACCGTTCCGCTGGAGCAGGCACTGTCGGGATTTGACGCATGGATCACCGGACGCAAGCGGTTCCAGAATGGTCTGCGCGCCGCGCTGGAATTCTTTGAGCCCGAAGAGCCCTCGCGCCTGCGCGTGAACCCTCTGGCACATTGGCGGCCCGAGGATGTGCAGGACTACATGATCGAAAACAACCTGCCCCGGCATCCGCTGGTGGCACGGGGCTACCCATCGATCGGCTGCGCCCCCTGCACATCGCCCGTCAAACCGGGCGAGGATCCGCGCGCGGGACGCTGGCGCGGCAGCGACAAGACCGAATGCGGCATTCACTTCATTGGCGGACGCATGGTCCGCAGAAAGGTCCCGGCATGACCCAGCAGTTGAACAGCAAGGACATCATCGTGCGCGACGACGGCTTTCACGCGCTGGACGCCGAGGCCGAACTGATCCTTGCCCCCGACACTTCGCCAGAAGAACTGGTCGATCATCTGCATCGCGACCTGATCGGCATTGATTTCCCCGCCTTTACCGACGGGCGCGGCTTTTCGCTGGCTCGCCGACTGCGCGAACTGGGCTTTCAGGGCCGCTTGCGGGCGACCGGCCGGCTGATCGCCGATCAATATGCCATGGCGCGCAGGGTCGGCTTTGACGAAGTCCAGATTCCGGTCGATATCGCCGAGCGTCAGCCCGAGGCGCAATGGCTGGCCCGTGCAGACTGGCGCGCCTGGGACCATAGGGCGCAGCTTGCCGGCTGAGCACCCTCTTTCGCCACCGCGACAAATCGCATAAAGACATTCAGGAATTTTCACATGACGCTGGATCTGCACGTGGCCGAAGCCGCCGAAAAACCCGCCAAGAAGACCCTGCCCGATGCCCAGACCGTGACCGCGGTCCGGCATTGGACCGATTCCCTGTTTTCCTTCCGCGTGACGCGGCCTGCCAGCCTGCGCTTCCGCTCGGGGGAATTCGTGATGATCGGTCTGCCCGGCGACAACGGCAAACCGATCCTGCGGGCCTATTCCATTGCCTCGCCCAATTGGGATGACGAGCTGGAATTCTATTCGATCAAGGTTCAGGATGGCCCGCTGACCTCGCGGCTGCAACATATCCAGCCCGGAGACGAGATCATCCTGCGCCCCAAACCCGTGGGCACGCTGGTTCTGGACGCCCTGCTGCCGGGCAAGCGCTTGTGGTTCCTGGCCACCGGCACGGGGATTGCGCCCTTTGCATCGCTGATGCGCGACCCCGACACGTTCGAACGCTACGAACAGGTCGTGATGATGCACACCTGCCGGACTGCTGCCGAATTGAACTATGGCCGCGAACTGGTCGAGAACCTCAAGAACGACCCGCTGCTGAGCGAAATTCACGGCGAGGATTTCGCCAAGCGCCTGCTGTATTATCCGACCACCACGCGCGAAGAATCGCCAATTATGGGCCGGATCACCGACAACATGGCCTCGGGCAAGGTGTTTCAGGATCTGGGCCTGCCTCCGATCACACCTGAAAACGACCGCGCCATGATCTGCGGCAGCCTTGCCTTCAACGTCGATGTGAAGGCCGTTCTGGAAGGCTTTGGCCTGCGCGAGGGAGCAAACTCCGAACCGCGCGAATTCGTTGTCGAAAAGGCATTCGTCGGCGAAGGCATCTGACGCCCCATCGAAGATGAGAACATCGCGAAAGGCATATGAGGAAACTCATATGCCTTTTTGCATGCCCCGCCATCTGAATAAAGATTCGGCACGACGCGACGACGTCAAACGTCCCTTGCATTCACCCTGTCTTTTCCATATTTCATGTAATATGGAAAAGATAAATGCTCTCACCTGCCTGTCCGCACTTGCCCATGACCTGCGGCTGGATGTCTTCCGGCTGCTGATTCAGGCCGGCCCCGACGGTCTGGCCGCTGGCGACATCGCCAAACAGGCCGGAATCCGTGCCAATACACTGTCAAACAATCTCAACATCCTGGCCGCCGCCGGATTGGTGCGATCCACGCGTGAGGGCCGCTCGATCCGCTATTTCGCGCAGATGAACGCAATGCGCGACCTGATGTCCTACCTGCTTCAGGATTGCTGCGGCGGGCAGGCGGAACTGTGCCGTCCGCTGCTGGACCAGATCGCCTGCGAATGCTGATCTGCCTGTTTCCCGTGATCCGCGCCGATCAGGAAAATCCCGCCGCGCGCCAAGACATGCTCTCAACGTCCAAAGAATGAGCCCGCCATGACCGACACCACAGCCCCCGACACCGACAGTCTGGGCATATTCGAACGCTATCTGACCCTCTGGGTCGCGCTGGCCATGATTTCCGGCATCGCGATTGGCAGTTTCGCCCCCGGTCTGGTCGATGCCATTGCCAGCGCCGAGATCGCCTCGATCAATCTGGTCGTGGCCGTGCTGATCTGGGCGATGGTCTATCCGATGATGGTCAGCGTCGATTTCGGCGCTGTCGTCGGAGTTGCCCGCCAGCCGCGCGGCCTGTTGATCACCCTTGCCGTGAACTGGCTGATCAAGCCCTTCAGCATGGCGCTTCTGGCGGTGCTGTTCTTCGATCATGTCTTCGCGCCCTGGATCGCGCCCGAGGATGCGGCCCAATATATCGCCGGTCTGATCCTGCTGGGCGCCGCGCCCTGCACGGCCATGGTCTTCGTCTGGTCGCAGCTGACCCGTGGCGATGCCACCTATACGCTGGTGCAGGTCTCGGTGAATGATCTGATCATGGTCGTCGCCTTTGCGCCGATCGTCGCCTTTCTACTGGGTGTCACCGATATCACCGTGCCCTGGGAAACGCTGGTTCTGGCGACGCTGCTTTACGTGGTGCTGCCGCTGATCGCGGGCATGCTGACGCGCCGCGCATTGGGATCGCAGCAGGCCATCGACAGTTTTTCGGCGCGCATCAAGCCGCTGTCCATCATTGGCCTGATCGCCACGGTTGCCATCCTGTTCGGCCTGCAGGGAGAGATCATCCTGAACCGTCCGCTGATCATCCTGCTGATCGCCGTGCCCATCGTGATCCAGAGCTATGGCATCTTCGCCCTGGCTTATGGCGCAGCCTATGCGCTGAAGGTGCCCCATCGGATTGCCGCGCCCTGCGCCATGATCGGCACGTCGAATTTCTTTGAACTGGCCGTGGCCGTCGCCATCAGCCTGTTCGGTCTGAATTCCGGCGCGGCATTGGCCACCGTGGTCGGCGTGCTGGTCGAAGTGCCCGTGATGCTGTCCCTTGTCGCCTTCGCCAACCGGACCCGTCCAAACTTCCCCGAGGTGCAATCATGATCGTCATTCACCACAACCCCTCCTGTGGCACATCACGCAAGGTGCTGGCCATGATCCGCGCCTCGGGCGCCGATCCGGTCGTCGTGAACTATCTGGACGAAGGCTGGACCCGCCCGCAGCTGCTGGCACTCTTCGCGGCGGCAGATCTGACTCCGCGACAGGCGTTGCGCGACAAGCGCTCGCCCGCCGCTGAAATGGGCCTGCTTGACGACGGCGTGTCCGATGAAACCATTCTGGAGGCCATGCTGGCCCATCCGGTTCTGGTGAACCGACCGATCGTCGCCTCTCCCAAGGGGGTCCGCTTGTGCCGCCCCGCAGAACTTGTTCTGGACCTGCTGGAGCAAGAACCCGCCGCCCCCCTGCACAAGGAAAACGGCGAAACGATTCCGGATCAGGAAGGAAAGCCCGTTGTCTGATTTGCCGAATATCCAGCCCGAGGCCTTCGAGGCCATCGACCCTGCCAAGCTGTTTCCCGCCCAACGCGACAGCTCGCCCCCGCGCATCCTGCTGCTCTATGGCTCCCTGCGCGAGCGCAGCTTTTCGCGTTTCGCCGCCGAGGAAGCCGCGCGGATCCTGAATGCCTATGGCGTGGAGACCCATATCTATGACCCCCATGGCCTGCCGCTGGCCGATGCCTGCGAGGCTGATCACCCGAAGGTCGCCGAACTTCGCGATCTGGTCACATGGTGCGATGGCATGGTCTGGTCATCACCTGAACGCCACGGCGCGATGTCGGGCGTGATGAAGACCCAGATCGACTGGATCCCGCTGTCTCTGGGCGGCGTGCGTCCGACGCAGGGCAAGACCCTTGCGGTGATGCAGGTCTGCGGTGGCAGCCAGAGCTTCAATACCGTGAACCAGCTGCGCGTTCTGGGCCGCTGGATGAGGCTTCTGACCATTCCCAATCAGTCTTCGGTCGCCAAGGCATGGGACGAATTCGACGAGAATGGCCGCATGAAGCCCTCGCCCTATTACAACCGCATCGCGGATGTGATGGAGGAACTGGCCAAATTCACCGTGCTGACACGCGACATTCGCGACCATCTGGTGGATCGCTATTCCGAACGCGTGGAAAGCCATGCCGCCCTTTCGGCGCGGGTCAACCTGTCCAAGGCCGTCTGAAAGACCGCGCATCCCGCAGGGGATGCGCCACTACAGCCAGTTTTTCCAGCGCAGGAACAGCCAGGTCGCGACCGACGTGCCCAGCATCAGGCCCAGCGCCATCGGATAGCCCCAGGACTTGTCCAGCTCGGGCATATTGGCAAAGTTCATCCCGTACATGCTGGCGATCAACGTCGGCGGCAGGAACAGCGCGGCGATCACCGACAGGATCCGCACGGTATTGTTCTGTTCCAGATTGATCATGCCAAGGATCGTGTCCACGGTCAGGCTGACCCGGGACGACAGGAAATCGGCATGAACCTCCAGCGCCTGAACGTCGCGCAACTGCGCCTTGATGACCGGACGCAGCTTGTTGCCTTCGCGCCGCTCGGTGGCGGTGGCCAGGCTGAAGGCCAGGATGCGCTCGATGCTGAGCAGGCCCAGCCGCACCCGCGCCATCAGCTCGGCCTCGCGTCCGACAACCCGCAGCGCCTGCTGCAGCCTTTCGGCGCTGCCCTTGCCGGCTTGCCCCATCCCGGTGCGGCGTTCGAAGACAGCCCCGCTGGTTTCATCCAGCAGCCGCCCTGATGCCTCGAGAATATCTGCCAACCGCGCGATGATTTCTTCCAGAAGCCCGACGAACAGCCGGTCGGCATTGGAACACCCCAGGGTCGATCGCTCGGCCCGCTCCGGGAATGTCAGGAAGGGGCGCGGCGAGTGGTGGCGCACCGTCACCAGGCGTTTCTCTGACAGGATGAAGGTAACCGGCATGGCCGCGCGGATTCCATCCGCCCGATCCCCCGGCAGAACCGCGGTCATGTATTCCATGCCGTTCTCGCGATAGAGTCGGTTCGAGATTTCGATCTCTTCCATATCGGCAAGCGAGGGCACCGCGACGCCCAGATCTCGCAGACAGGCGATCTCGGCATCCGTGGGCTGGATCATGTCGATCCAGATCGCCTCTGCGAGATCGGCATCGCGCTTCAACTGAGCGATGCGCCCGTCCCTTGTGACATAGCCATATAGCATCGGCGCGCTCCATGATGGACGGACACGGTCTCAAGACGGTCCTTAGCCGCACATCGGGCAAATTGAAATCCCCGCGCGATCCCCCGCGTGAGCACAGGCCATGACCGCCACGAAAAAGGCCCGGCAATCGCCGGGCCCTGTCGATCTGTTGTGGAACAGTCCTAGACCTTGTCCGAGAAATGGTCGTCGATCTCGCGCTCGGCCTGTTCCTTGGACCAGCCGTATTTTTCCTGCAGCTTGCCGGCCAGCTGGTCCTTGTTTCCTTCGATCTGATCCAGATCGTCATTGGTCAGTTCGCCCCATTTTTCCTGAGCCGAGCCTTTGAGTTGCTGCCACTTGCCTTTTACGATGTCCCAGTTCATGTCGTCCTCCTTAGACTGCATGCGTTGTATGGCCGGTCAACGAATGGCAGCGGTCAGAGTTCCAGAAATCTCGGGACCGATCAGTTCACCAGATCGCGAGGGGGGCGCCCTTCGGTGAATGCGACGAGGTTCTCCAGCGCGCGCTGCGCCATGGCGGTCCGGGCGGATTCCGTGGCCGTACCCAGATGCGGCAACAGCGTCGTATTGGGGGCCTTGATCAGGGCTTGCGGGACCACCGGCTCGTTTTCATAGACATCCAGCCCCGCACCCGCGATCGTGCCCGACGTCAGGGCCGCAATCAGCGCGTCTTCTTCGACCACATCGCCACGGGCAATATTGATCAGGAAGCCGCGCGGCCCCAAAGCGTGCAATTGTGACGCCCCGATCATGTGGCGGGTGCCCGCACCGCCCGGCACGGCCACGACCGCGATATCGCATTCCTGCAGCATCTCGTCCAAGCCGGGCATCTGCCGCGCGGGAATATCCAGCGATGAGACGGTCGAGCGGTTGTGAAACACGACCCGCATCCCAAGGCCCAGATGGCAACGCCGCGCGATGGCCTTGCCGATCCGGCCCATGCCGATAATGCCGACGGTTGCTCCGCTGACATGGGCACCCAGCAATTGCGTCGGATGCCAACCCTGCCACTGCCCGGCGCGCAGCATGGCCTCGCCTTCACTGGCCCGCCGCATGGTCATCAGGATCAGCGTCAGGGCGATATCCGCCGTGGCCTCGGTCACGACATCGGGCGTATTCGTCACCGCGATGCCCGCCTTCCGCGCGGCCTGAACGTCGATATGGTTATAGCCCGCGCCGAAATTCGCGAGAATCCGGCAGCGCAGCCCCTCGCCTGAAAAGGCACCCGCGTTGAAGGCATCGCCCAATGTCGGGATGATCGCGTCATAGTCACGCAGCGCCTGCGCCGCGGCAGCCTCGTCCAGCGGACTGTTGTCGCGAAATTCCGCATGAAAGCGTGCCTCGATGGATTTCCTTGCCCGATCCGTCATCGGACGCGTGACCAGCACCCTCATCAGAACAGCCTGCCACCATTGGGAACCGTCTTGTCAGGACCGATCAGGACCACTTCCCTGTCTGCATCAGGCACGCCAAGCACCAGAACCTCGGACATGAAGGGGCCAATCTGCCGCGGCGGAAAATTCACCACGCACATCACCTGCCTGCCGATCAGGCTGTCGACATCGTAGTGGCGGGTGATCTGCGCCGAAGACTTCCGGCTGCCCAGTTCACCCAGGTCCACCCACAGCTTGATGGCGGGCTTGCGGGCCTCAGGAAAGGGTTCGGCACGGATGATCGTGCCGACGCGGATATCAACCTTTTCGAAATCCTCGAAGCTGATGGTCATGCCGCACCCTTGCCCAGTTCACGCCCCCGTTCGGTCGCGGCGGCAACAGTGCGCCGCATCAGTGGCGGCAGGCCGTTTTCCGGGTCCATCAGCACCTTCAGCCCCGCTGCGGTCGTGCCGCCGGGCGAGGTCACATTCTCGCGCAGGACGGCCGGGTCCTCATCGGCATCCACGGCCAGCGCCCCGGCCCCGGCAACGGTCATCCGCGCCAGTTCCAGCGACAGTTCCGGTGACAGGCCCTGCGCCTCGCCAGCCTTGGCCATCGCCTCGATCATGTGGAAGACATAGGCCGGACCACTGCCCGACAGGCCGGTGACGGCATCCATCTGATCTTCGCTGTCAAGCCGGACGACCCGACCGACCGCACTCATCAGGGTTTCGGCGGTATCCAGATGCGCGGCAGTGGCGAGGCCATTGCCGATCAAGGCCGAGATCCCTTGTCCGATGGCGGCCGGCGTATTGGGCATCACCCGCACGATGGGCGCATCGGGAAAACTGCGTTCGAAGGTGTCGATGGTGGTCCCGGCGGCAACCGAGACGACCAGCGTGTCGCTCAGCCTAGGAACACCTCCAAGGGCATCGGCCATCATCTGCGGCTTGACGGCCAGAACCATCACGGCCGGATTTTCGGGCAAGGGCTGATTGACGCGCAGCCCCTTGTCCTGCCATTCCGGCGCAAGCCTCGGGTCGATCACCGTGACAGAACCGGGTTGCAATCCGCGCGACAGCCAGCCTTTCAGCATCGCGCCGCCCATGCGGCCGCATCCAACCAGAACCAGTCCGCGTGTGTTGATGTCCTCGAAATCGCTCATCCGCTTCCCCATTATGCTGACCGGGGCAGGCCGCCCCTAGGCCCGTCCGTAGGCCTCGCCCAAGGCGATGTCCAGTGCGGCTCCCGGCTCGGTATCGCCCCAGCCGACCAGCTGGAACGAGGGATAGAAACGCTCGCAGGCGATCAGCGCATTGCGGATCATCTGGTCGATCTGCTCGGGTGCGGCCACGGATTCGCCCGCCAGCACCAGCCCATAGCGCCAGACCATCAACCTCTGTTGCGCCCAGAAGGTAAAGCCGCCATCCCAGACCTGGTCATTGGTCAGGTTCAGCGTCTCATAGATGCGCGACAGCCGGTCGGCGGGCGGATCCATGTCAAAGGTGCAGATCAGGCGCAGAACCTCCTCGCGCGGGGACCATGCCAGCGTCAGCGAGTAATTGCGCCACTGCCCCTCGACGGACATGGCGATCTGATCATCGGCAAGACGGTCGAAATCCCATTCGTGATGGGTTGCGACCGCCTCGACGATATCGATCGGATGAATCTCGTCGCTGGCGATGAAATGATCCGTCTGAGCCATAGCCTGCATCCTGCCTCTCTGCGGGAGCGATTCTGACGCCGCTAACCCTTGGTTCCGATACAATACAGGGCATAGGTTCCTGTATGTTCTCACTACATATCGTGGTCGGGATTGCCTCTGGTGTAAAGTAAAAATTCGTTAACAGATTGCAGGACAGAGGGGCTTCTCCTACCAGATACGGGGCAGGAAATAAGGGGAATCACAAGATGGCGCGTGACCATGGCGGGAACATAGACGAGGCGCAGCGCGACTATGGAACCGGGGACTGGATCGACCTTTCGACCGGGATCAACCGCCGCCCCTGGCCGGTGGCGCAACTGTCCGACGCTGCCTGGCGCGCATTGCCAACCGCGACAGCACAGAAACGGCTGATCGAAACGGCGGCCAGATGGTTTCGCTGCAACCCCGGGCATATCCTGCCCGTCGCCGGAGCCTCGGCCGCGATCCAGATGATCCCGCGCGTCCTGCCCCGCGGACGGGCTGCCGTTCTGTCACCCAGTTACAATGAACATGCCGCCAGCCTGGGGCAGGCAGGCTGGCAGGTCACGCAGGTCGCGGACCCCGAAGACATGGCCGGGGCGGACCTGGCGGTGATCGTCAATCCCAACAACCCCGACGGGCGCGAATGGAGCCCCGAATTCCTGACCAAACTGGCCCGCAAGGTCGGGCACCTTCTGGTGGATGAAAGCTTTGCCGATCCCCGCCCCGACCTGTCGCTGACCCCCGAGGCCCCGGAAAACGGCCTGATCCTGCGCAGCTTCGGCAAGTTCTGGGGGTTGGCCGGGCTGCGGCTGGGCTTTGTCATCGCCAAGCCCGAGATGCTGTCCGATATCGCCGAATATGCCGGCCCCTGGTCGGTCAATGGCCCGGCGCTGGAGATCGGCGCGGCCGCCATGGCCGACACCCATTGGGCGGATGAGACCATCGTCTATCATTCCGAAGCCTGCCTGCGGCTGGATCGTCTGGCCGGTCAGGCGGGATGGACGCCTGCGGGCGGCACGCATCTGTTCAGGCTTTATGATGCCAAGGATGCTGAATCGGCGCAGGACCGTCTGGCGCGGGCCCAAATCTGGACGCGTCGTTTCCCCTATTCCGATCGCTGGCTGCGGCTGGGTATTCCGGGCACCCGAGATGAATGGGACAGGCTGACCGCAGCCCTTGTCCAGAGCTAGGCTTGCGCCCTCTTTGATTTGCGACAATGCGCGCACCATGTCACAGAGGAACCGTCCCATCGAGCAAGGAGCCGCCGTGACCGTCCTGATCCGCCTTGTCCTGCTGGCCTTTCTGGCGACAGCACATTCCGCAGCGGCGGATGCACCGCTGATCATCCTTGACCAGACGCAACTGCCCTTTGACCTTGGCCCGGGGCATCCTGACAACAAGCCATCGAAACGCTCGAATTCGCCCCATGCATCGTGGAACTCGGCCGGGAATACCGCCAATTCCTCGTCGGTCTGGGGCAACCGGCCATCCAACCCTGCCAATGAAAAGCGCCTGATCATCACCGCCGACGGCAGCGTGCTGGGCTATTACGCGCGCAATGCGGGGGGAGTGCTGAACCTGTTCGATGTGAACGGCCGTCGCATTGCCTATCGACCGGCACGGGGCACACGTAGCCTGTTCACCACCAATGGCGAATGGTGCGGCACGGTCGACGGGACCGGGCAGAGTTTCGTTCTGGCCGTGACACGCAGCTGCGCGGCGCGTTTCCACCGCTGAATAGCTGAAAAACCGCGGCATGGCCGCAAATTCGTTACATTCCCGCCTTAAAGGGGGATCTCATACCGGAGAGGACCATGCAGGAAACACCCAAGGACTGGCTTGAGGCCGAGCTTCAGGACACGCTGGACGAAGATATCGAGATCGAGCTGGAAGATGCCGTTCTGTCCGCCGAGATCAAACGCATCTATCGTGGACATCACCCCGACCAGATGGACCGCAAGCTGTACTTTCAGGAATTGCTGCGCCTGCAGTCCGAGTTGATCAAGCTGCAGGACTGGGTGTCCTACCACAAGGAAAAGGTCGTTGTCCTGTTCGAAGGCCGCGATTCCGCTGGCAAGGGTGGCGCAATCAAGCGCATCACCCAGCGCCTGAACCCGCGCGTGGCCCGTGTGGTCGCCCTGCCCGCCCCTTCGGACCGCGAAAAGACGCAATGGTATTTCCAGCGCTATGTGCCGCATCTGCCGGCCGGCGGTGAAATCGTGCTGTTCGACCGCAGCTGGTACAACCGCGCCGGCGTCGAGCGCGTGATGGGCTTTGCCGATGAAGATCAGGTCGAACAGTTCTTTCAGGATGTTCCCGAATTCGAACGCATGCTGGTCCGTTCGGGCATCCGGGTGGTGAAATACTGGTTCTCGGTCACGGATGAGGAACAACAGATGCGCTTTCTGATGCGCATTCACGATCCGTTGAAGCAGTGGAAACTGTCACCCATGGACCTGCAGTCCCGCGTCCGCTGGGAGGCCTATACCAAGGCCAAGGAAGACATGTTCGAGCGCACGAATATTGCCGAAGCGCCATGGTATATCGTTCCCGGCAATGACAAGAAACGCGCCCGCCTGAACTGCATGAACCACCTGCTGAGCCTGTTTCCCTATACCGATGTCCCACATGAGGACATTCAGCTGCCCGATCGGGTCTTCAACCCCGATTACGAACGCGAGGTGCTGCCCCGCGATCTATACGTGCCACAGAAATATTGATCGCGGGCTTCGGCGGGTGCGAATGTCGCCCGCCAGAGCGCCCCGTCGACGAGGAAGCCGCCCGGAGATGGCGGGCATTCGCCGCTTGTGACCGGGGCGAAAACCCTTATGATCCGCTTATGTTCCAAGGTCTCTTATCCCGCTTGTTCTTCGACGCCCCCGGCCCGAAACCTCTGGCCTCGGCGGATGCCGAAGTCGCCATCGCGGCATTGCTGGTGCGTGTCGCCCGGGCCGATAATCACTATGATCTTGCCGAGAAACAGCGCATCGACTCGATCCTGGCGCGCCGTCGCGGGCTGACCATGGAAGAGGCGGCCGAATGTCGTGCCGCAGCCGAGATGATAGAGGCCGAAGCCCCCGACACCGTCCGCTTTACCCGCGAAATCAAGGACCGTATCGCGCTGGAGGACCGCCTGGGCGTCATCGCCGCAATGTGGGAGGTGACCTATGCAGATGATCACCGTGACCCCGACGAGGAAACGATGGTCCGTCTGGTCTCGGGCTTGCTGGGCATCCCCGACCGGGATTCCGCGCTGGTGCGGCAGAAAGTGCTGGAAGGGCTGGGGTCGGCCGGGCTCTAGAACCCCAGACGATCCCGCAGGCCATACCACGCCATTCCGGCCACAAGCAGCGGCCCACGCAGCATCGCCCCACCGGGAAAGGATCGCGTCGTCACGGCCGCCATGGTGTCAAATCCCGCAGCCTGTCCGGCAATGGCATCCGCCATCAACCGTCCCGACAGCGTCGCCATGGCAACCCCGTGGCCTGAAAAGCCACTGGCCGACAGGCAATTGGGTGCAGGACGGGCAAAGAACGGCATCCGGTTCATGGTGATCGCCAAGGTTCCGCCCCAGGCATGGGTCAGTGCGACATCGGCCAGTTGCGGATAGACCGACAGCAGATGTCGCCGCACCACGCCCACAATATCCTTGGGGAAACGATAGGTGACGGTTTCCCCACCACCAAAGATCAGACGCCGCTCATCATCCAGCCGCCAATAGTTCACGACGAATTTCGTATCGGCGGCTGCGGTATTGCGGGGCAGAACCTCGGGAAAGCGATTCCCCAGAGGCTCGGTCGCGACGATGTAATTGTTGATCGGCATCACCCGGGCCGAGACCTTTGGCTCGATATCCCCCAGATAGCCATTTCCGGCCAGAACCAGATGATCGCACAGGATCCGGCCCGTATCGCAGTGAACGATCGTCTTTTCGCCCGCCTTGCGGGCATGGGTGACGCGATGCACATGGGTGTCTTCATGCAGGCGCGCGCCCGCCTGATCGGCCAGTCGCGCCATACCAAGGGCAAGGTTCAGCGGATGGACATGCCCTGCCCCCCAATCGACATCGCCGCCATGATAGACCTCGCTGCCGATCAACGCGGCAAGCCCGGGACTGTCCAGAGTCTCGACCCGGTCGTAACCATAGGATTCGCGCAGATGCTCGGCCATGTGACGGGCGTGATCGACCTCGGCCTGATTGCGACAGGCATGCACGATACCGTCACGCACCGGCACGGATGCCTCGGCCGCCAGACCACGCACCAGCTCCTTGGCCTGCTCGGCCAGATTCCACAGGCGAGAGGCCTGCTCGGCCCCCAGCTGCTGTTCCAGCCAGTCGACCTCTTGGCGTTGTCCCGATCCGATCTGCCCACCGTTGCGCCCCGATGCCCCAAAGCCGACGCGATGCGCCTCGACCAGAACCACATCCAGCCCCGCACGCGCCAGATGCAGGGCCGCCGACAGCCCCGTATAGCCGCCACCGACAACCGCGACATCAGCCCGTGTCTCGCCCCGCAGGCGCGGAAACGGGGCCAGATCGGTTTTCGTCGCGGCATAGACGCTGTCGGGATAGTGGCCGCGCCGATCGTTCATATACAGAAGGTTCATACGTTCAACAGCAGGTGCTCGCGTTCCCACGGGCTGATGACCTGCAGGAATTCATTGTATTCATTGCGCTTTACCGCAACGAACAGATCCACGAATTCGTCACCCAGAATGTCCCGCATGGCCTGACTTGCCGTCATCAGATCAAGCGCATCACCCAGATTATAGGGCAGCTCGCCCTGAGACATATAGGCGTCACCCTTGTATTCGGCGCGCGGATCCTTTTTCTCGGTCAGACCCAGATACCCGCAGGCCAGCGAGGCCGCGATTCCCAGATAGGGGTTGCAGTCCATTCCGGCCAACCGGTTTTCAACGCGCCGTGCCTCGGCCCCCGAAATCGGCACCCGCAAACCCGTGGTGCGATTGTCACGCCCCCACTCCAGATTGATCGGCGCGGCAAAGTCGGGAACATAGCGGCGATAGCTGTTCACATAGGGCGCCAGCAGGGCAATCGCCGCCGGCAGATGCCGCTGCATGCCGCCGATGAAATGCATGAAGGCCTCGGTTTCCCGCCCCTCGGCATCGGAAAAGATATTCTGCCCGGTTTCGCGATCCACGACCGAATGGTGGATATGCATCGCACTGCCCGGCTCTCCTTCGATGGGCTTGGCCATGAAGGTGGCAAAGCAATCATGGCGCAGGGCTGCCTCGCGGATCAACCGCTTGAAATAGAACATCTCATCAGCCAGCGCGACGGGGTCGCCATGGGCCAGGTTGATTTCGACCTGCCCGGCCCCGCCCTCTTGCAGGATTCCGTCGATTTCGAAGCCCTGGCTCTCGGCGAAATCATAGATGTCATCAATGACCTTGCCATATTCATCCACGGCCGACATGGAATAGGCCTGTTTGGCCGCCGCCCGGCGTCCCGTGCGCCCCATGGGCGGAATGATCGGCTGATTGGGATCGGTATTGCGCGCCACCAGGAAGAACTCCATTTCCGGCGCGACGACGGGCTTCCAGCCCTTTTCCTCATAAAGCTTGACGATCCGTTTGAGCACATTGCGCGGGGCAATCGGCACCGGATTGCCCTGCTGATCATGGGCGTCATGGATGACCTGCATGGTCCAATCCGCCGTCCAGGGGGCCGCTGCCGCCGTGCTGTAATCCGGCGTCAGGATCATGTCCGGTTCGGTGAAGGCACCGGCAGGGTTTTCAGCCCATTCCCCGGTGATGGTCTGCAGAAAGATCGAGTTGGGCAGATAGAACTTGTCCTGCCGCATGAATTTCGACGCCGGCATGGCCTTGCCACGGGCGACACCGGCAATATCGGCCACGATGCACTCCACCTCGTCCAGTCGCCGTTCCGCCAGATAATCCCGTGCAGCCTGCGGCGCCTTTTCCAGCCAGTCCGCATTCATACCGCCCCCTCTGCCGCTGCCCGCGACATCTTGAAAAAAGTTTCAATCCGATCTGCCAGCAGGTCCGAGTCCCTGGGCTCTCCCATGCGCTGCGCCGCGCGGTCCAGCAAAGGCTGGGGCACTACACCCTTGGCGCGCGTATCCATCAGACCCTGCACGAATGCGTCATGGAATTCGGGATGCGCCTGTACCGTGAAGGCCCTGTCTCCATAGACCAGGGCAGCATTCTGGCAAAATTCGTTGCTGCCCACGACCTCGGCATCCGGGGGCAACGCCACGACCTGATCCTGATGCCAGGCATTCAGTGTCACGGTCTTCCCGCCGAAATCGTAGTCCTGCGCGCCGACCGCCCAGCCCCTGGGGTGCTTGATGACCTTGCCGCCCAATGCCTGCGCGATGATCTGATGGCCAAAGCAGATGCCGACCATGGGAATCCCCGCCGCATAGATCCGCCGCACCAGATCCTCAAGCGGCGGAATGAAGGCGTGATCCTCATAGGCGCCATGGCGCGACCCTGTCAGCAGCCAGCCATCCGCGTCGTGAATGTCATCGGGAAATTGCATTTCCTCGACGTGATAGACATCGAACTGGAAACCGCGACCGGACAGAAGGCGGGTGAACATCTCGGGATAATCACCCAGTTCACCCTTCAGCTGTTCGGGCGACTGGCCGCATTGAAGTATGCCGATACGCATGAAGAACCCGTGGTGTTGATGATACCGCAAGGTAGGCACGCAAAGGCATTCGCCGCAAGGGGCATAAAGCAATGAAGGCTGCCGGACTGGCGCTGCGGGACAGACCACGCTAGCCTTCGGCGCAACGGCACAACCGCCCGCATTCAGGAGGAAAAATCATGTCAGCCATTGACCCGGACGGGCTGCAGGAGTTCTCGGTCGTCTTCACCGATCGCTCGCTCAACCATATGTCGCAACGCTTCCAGAAGGTCATGCGCGACCTCTCGGCCTCGCTGCGCGAGGTCTATGGCGCAGATCAGGTCGCCATTGTCCCCGGCGGTGGAACATTTGCGATGGAATCGGTGGCACGACAGTTCGGCCTGGATGCCCATGCCTTTGTCGTCCGCAATGGCTGGTTCAGCTATCGCTGGAGCCAGATTTTTGAAACCTCCGGCATTGCGCGGGAAACCACCGTCGCCATGGCGCGCCCCGCCGGCAACGACCCGCAACCCGCCTATGCACCCCCACCCATCGAAGAGGTCACCTCAAGCATTCGGAAAGCCCGCCCCGATGTGGTCTTCGCGCCCCATGTCGAGACCTCGGCCGGGCTGATCCTGCCCGACGATTACATCACCGCATTGGCCGAAGCCGCCCATGAGGTCGGCGCACTGATGGTGCTGGACTGCATCGCTTCGGGCGCGGTCTGGGTGGACATGCAGAAAACCGGGGTCGATGTGCTGATCTCGGCACCGCAAAAGGGCTGGTCTGCCTCGCCTTCGGCCGGTCTGGTGATGCTGTCCCGGCGCGCCGGGGAACGGCTGGAGCAGACCCAAAGCGACAGTTTCGCGCTGGACCTGAAGAAATGGCGCAGCATCATGGCGGCTTACGAGGACGGCGGTCACGCCTATCACGCGACCATGCCGACCGACGCCCTGACCGGTTTGCGCGACGCCGTGGCGGAAACCCGCGAAATGGGATTGGAAGCGGCACGGCAAGCGCAGTGGCAACTGGGCGATGGCGTGCGCGCCCTGCTGGCCGAAAAGGGGCTGCGTTCGGTAGCGGCAGCGGGCTTTGGCGCGCCGGGCGTTGTCGTATCCTATACGCGGGACCCGGATATCAAATCCGGCAAGAAATTTGCCGAGCAGGGCCTGCAGATCGCCGCAGGTGTGCCGCTGGCCGTCAATGAAGGCGACGATTTCTCGACCTTCCGGCTGGGGCTGTTCGGGCTGGACAAGCTGAAGGATGTCGAGGGCACGATCGAACGTCTGCGCGCAGCAATCGACAAGCTGCTGTAGGATCGCAGTGCAGGGGCCCAGGTCCCTGCCTCACCGCAAGGGAATGCGGCGGAGGGAAATGAAAAAGGCCGGGTTTCCCCGGCCTGAAATCAGTTCTTTTCTTCGATGATGGTGACAAGATGCGGGATCTTGGCAACCATTCCGCGCACCGAGGGAGTATCTTCCAACTCACGGGTGCGGTTCATCTTGTTCAGGCCCAGACCTTTCAGCGTCGCGCGCTGAATGGCGGGGCGGCGCAGCGGCGAACCGATCTGCTTGACGACGATGGTTTTTGCCATGTCTCTCTCCTTACGCCTGTGCAGCCGAGGTTACGGTTGCGTCGGTTCCGGCGGTCGCGGCAGGTGCCTTGTCCTGCGACGGCAGGATCTCGGCAACCTTCTTGCCACGACGCTGAGCGACGGCCCGCGGGCTGGAACCCAGCTTCAGACCATGCAGCGTTGCGCGGATCATGTTGTAAGGGTTTTGCGACCCCAACGACTTGGCCACGACGTCCTGAACGCCCAGCATTTCAAAGACGGCACGCATCGGACCACCGGCGATGATCCCGGTACCGGGAACTGCCGTCCGCATCACGACCTTGCCAGCGCCGTGACGGCCCTCGATATCGTGGTGCAGGGTGCGGCCATCACGCAGCGGCACGCGGATCATGTTGCGCTTCGCCTGTTCGGTCGCCTTGCGGATCGCCTCGGGAACCTCTTTGGCCTTACCTTTGCCAAAGCCGACGCGGCCACGTTGATCGCCCACAACCACAAGAGCAGCAAAGCCGAAACGCTTACCACCTTTGACGGTCTTGGACACACGGTTGATCGCTACAAGGCGATCGGCGAATTCCGGAGTTTCGTCGCGATCATCACGACGGCCCCGACGGTTGTCACGTTCTGCCATAAGGCATCCCTTTCCAGCTGACGCGCAATTGGCGCCAATTAATTCAATCCAGGTGGATCGAGGATCCCCGGATCATCGGGGTGACGCGAACGCCACCCACAACTTTTAGAACTTCAGGCCACCTTCGCGTGCAGCGTCGGCCAGGGCCTTGATCTTGCCGTGGAAGATAAAGCCACCCCGGTCGAAGACGACGTCCTCGACACCGGCTTTCTTTGCCCGCTCGGCAATCGTCGCACCGACCTTGGCGGCCGCTTCGACGTTGTTCTTGCCCACGAAGCCCAGATCCTTTTCCAGCGTGCTGGCCGAAGCCAGGGTCACGCCTTTCAGGTCGTCGATGACCTGAACGGAAATGTTCTTGGACGAACGGTGAACCGACAGCCGCGGACGGCCATTCGACATCGCCCGCAGTTTGTTCCGTACGCGCAAGCGGCGCTTTTGGAACAGCTCTTGCTTTTTCAGTGCCATTTCTCGCGCCCCTTACTTCTTCTTGCCTTCCTTGCGGAAAACATACTCGCCCTTGTAGCGGATGCCCTTGCCCTTGTAAGGCTCGGGACGACGCCACTCGCGAATGTTTGCCGCAACCTGGCCGACCAGCTGCTGGTCAATGCCTTCGACAACGACTTCAGTCTGTTTCGGAGCCGTGATCGTCACGCCCTCGGGCGTTTCGAAATTCACCTCATGCGAATAACCCAGCGACAGCTTCAGGGTCTTGCCCTGCATCTGCGCCCGGTAACCCACACCCTGGATTTCCAGCTCTTTCTTGAAGCCAACCGACACGCCCACAGCCAGGTTTTCCACCATCGAGCGGGTCATGCCCCACTGCTGGCGGGCCCGCTTGGACGTTCCGCGCGGGGTCACCCGCACGAAACCGTCGTCGATTGCCATATCGACGTCATCGGTCGCGGTGAAGCTGCGGGTGCCCTTGGGGCCCTTCACTTCGATCACATGACCTTTGACTTCGGCCGTTACGCCCTTGGGCAGTTCGACCGGTTTCTTACCAATCCGAGACATCTGCTGCCCTCCTTAGAATACCGTGCAGAGGACTTCGCCGCCAACGTTGGCGTTGCGAGCCGCTGCGTCCGACATGACACCTTTCGGCGTCGACACGATCGAAACGCCCAGACCCTGACGGACCTGCGGGATTTCCTTGGCGCCGGCGTAAACGCGGCGGCCAGGCGTCGATACGCGAGACAATTCCCGGATGACCGGGGTGCCGTCGAAGTATTTCAGGCCGATTTCCAGCTCAGTATGGCCGGTAGCAGTGGTCACTTCCTCGTAGCCGCGGATGTAACCTTCGGATTTCAGCACGTCCAGAACCCAAGCGCGAAGCTTGGAGGCCGGGGTGCGCACGGTCGATTTGCCACGCATCTGCGCATTGCGGATGCGGGTCAGCATATCGCCGAGAGGATCGTTCATCGACATCAGTGCCCCCTTACCAGCTAGATTTGACCATACCCGGAACCAAACCGTTCGAGGCAAGCTCGCGCAGTGAGATCCGGCTGAGTTTCAGTTTCCGGTAATACGCCTTCGGGCGTCCGGTCAGCTGGTCACGGTTGTGAAGCCGCGTCGGCGACGAATTGCGGGGCAATTCAGCCAGTTTCAGCGTAGCCTTGAACCGCTCTTCCATCGGAAGGGACTGATCCTTGACGATCGCGTTCAAAGCAGCCCGTTTCTCGGCATACTTGGCGACCATGCGCTGGCGCTTTTTCTCGCGCTCAACCATCGATTTCTTTGCCATATCTTCTTCCCTCCGCGACTCAGCTGTTGAACGGCATGTTGAAATGCTTCAACAGCGATTTCGCTTCCGCGTCGGTCGTCGCGGTGGTGCAGATGATGATGTCCATTCCCAGAACTTCGTCGACCTTGTCGAAGTTGATTTCCGGGAACACGATGTGCTCTTTCATGCCCATGGCATAGTTGCCGCGGCCGTCGAAAGAGGTGCCCTTGACGCCGCGGAAGTCGCGGATCCGGGGCATCGCGATGTTGATCAGGCGATCCAGGAATTCATACATCCGGTTGCCGCGCAGCGTGACCTTGGCACCCAGAGGCATCTCTTCACGGACGCGGAACCCGGCGATCGAGTTCTTTGCCTTGGTGATGACAGCCTTCTGACCGGCGATCAGCGACAGCTCTTCAGCGCCCTGTTTCACCTTCTTGGTGTCCTTGACCGCTTCACCGATCCCCATGTTCAGGACGATCTTGTCCAGACGCGGGATCTGCATGTCGTTCTTGTAGGCGAACTCTTCTTTCAGAGCAGCCTTGATCGAATCGCGGTACTGCGCCTTGAGGCGCGGCGTATATGTTGCAGCGTCCAGCATCAGATCACGTCTCCCGTGGTCTTGGCGAAGCGCACTTTCTTGCCGTCTTCCACGCGGAAGCCGACCCGAGTTGCCTTGCCGTTCTTGTCCATGAGGGCCAGGTTCGACAGGTCGATCGGCATTGCCTTGGGCATGCGACCACCCTGACTGTTCTGGGTCTGGCGCTGGTGACGGATCGCGATATTCACGCCGTCAACAATGGCCTTGTTGTCCTTGGGCATCACCGCGGTGATCTCGCCCTGCTTGCCCTTGTCCTTGCCGGCAAGCACGACGACCTTGTCGCCCTTTTTCAGCTTGGCAGCCATTACAGCACCTCCGGAGCAAGCGAGATGATCTTCATGAAGTTCTTGGCGCGCAATTCACGCACGACCGGCCCGAAGATACGGGTTCCGACCGGTTCGCCCTGGTTGTTCAGGACGACTGCGGCATTGCGGTCAAAACGGATCGAGGTTCCGTCTTCACGTTTTACTTCTTTCGCGGTGCGGACGACGACGGCCTTGCGGACGTCACCTTTCTTGACCCGGCCCCGCGGGATGGCTTCCTTGACGGAAACGACGATGATGTCGCCCACCGACGCATAGCGACGGTGCGAACCACCCAGGACCTTGATGCACTGAACCCGGCGAGCGCCGGAGTTGTCAGCAACATCCAGATTGGTCTGCATCTGGATCATTTGGTTTCTCCCGACCTTTGGGGACCGGCCAATCCGGCCCCAGGGTTTCGATCATTTCTGATCTGTGATGATGGACTTATGCCGAAGCAGTATCGTCCGTCAGGACAGTCCAGCGTTTCGTCTTCGAAATCGGCGCACATTCGACGATGCGAACGATGTCCCCGATCTTGAATTGGTTGTTTGCGTCATGCGCCCGGTATTTCTTGGACGAACGAACGGTCTTGTGCAGCAGCGGATGCTTGAAGCGACGCTCGACCAGAACGGTGACGGTCTGCTCGTTCTTGTCGCTGGTCACGCGGCCTTGCAGGATACGTTTGGGCATGGGCCGGTCTCCTTACTTCGAGGCCGCGGCTTCCGCCGCTTTCTGGTTCAAAATGGTTTTGACGCGTGCAACATCGCGACGAACGGCGCGCATGCGAGCGGTGTTTTCAAGCTGGCCGGTGGCCTGCTGGAAGCGCAGATTGAACGCCTCCTTCTTCAGCGCGACAAGCTGCTCTTGCAGCTGGTCGGGCGTCTTCGACTTCAGTTCTTGCGCGTCCATGCGCCTTTTCCTTTCCAACATCACCGGAGAGCCCCGGTTTGTCCGGGCCACCCTGATTCCGGTGGAGTTTCGTGATGAAGGCCTGCCCATACAGGGCCAGACCGTGCTTGGCAAGCCCTTTTGAGGTTTTGCCAAATACGGAACCCCGCCAGTTGCCCGGCGGGGTCCGTTTTCTGCGATCAGCGCGGTGGCGCCGGTCTTACCAGTCCTGGCGAGCGATGATGCGCGTCTGAACCGGAAGCTTCATGGCGCCAAGGCGCAGGGCCTCACGCGCGATGGTGTCGGACACGCCGTCGATCTCGAACATGATCCGGCCGGGGTGAACCCGGGCGGCCCAGAAATCGACCGAGCCCTTACCTTTACCCATCCGCACTTCGGTCGGCTTCGAGGAAACCGGAACATCCGGGAAAATCCGGATCCAGACCCGGCCCTGACGTTTCATGTGACGGGTGATCGCGCGGCGAGCCGCCTCGATCTGGCGCGCGGTGACGCGCTCGGGTTCGACAGCTTTCAGGGCGAAGGACCCGAAGTTCAGTTCGTAACCGCCCTTCGCGTTGCCGTGAATCCGGCCCTTGTGCTGTTTGCGGAACTTCGTCCGTTTAGGTTGCAGCATTTGTCGTTCTCCTTACCGGGCGTCGCGGCGCGGACCGCGAGGAGCCGGACCTTCCTGGGCTTCTGCGGCCTTGCGGTCGCGAGCCTGGGGGTCATGCTCCATGATCTCGCCCTTGAAGATCCACACTTTCACGCCGATGATCCCGTAGGGGGTCGTGGCTTCGCAAAGCGCATAATCGATGTCGGCACGCAGGGTATGCAGCGGCACACGGCCTTCGCGATACCATTCGGTCCGTGCGATCTCGGCACCGCCCAGACGACCGGCAACGTTCACACGAATGCCCAGGGCGCCCATGCGCATGGCGTTCTGAACCGAACGCTTCATGGCACGACGGAAGGACACACGACGCTCGAGCTGCTGCGCGATCGATTCTGCAACCAGGGCAGCGTCGATTTCCGGCTTGCGGACTTCGACGATGTTCAGGTGCAGTTCCGAGCTGGTGAAAGCGCCCAGCTTCTTGCGCAGAACCTCGATATCGGCGCCTTTTTTGCCGATGATGACACCCGGACGTGCTGCGTGAATGGTCACACGGCATTTCTTGTGCGGACGCTCGATGATGACGCGGCTGATGCCGGCCTGTTTGGCTTCTTTCTTGATGAAGTCCCGGATCTTCAGGTCTTCAAGCAGCAGATCGCCATAGTCCTTGTCGTCGGCGTACCAACGGCTGTCCCAGGTGCGGTTGACCTGGAGGCGCATCCCGATCGGGTTTACCTTCTGACCCATTACGCTTGCTCCTCGACTTGGCGCACCTTGATGGTGATTTCCGAAAACGGCTTCATGATCTTGCCATAGCGGCCACGTGCCCGCGGACGGCCACGCTTCATCACCAGGTTCTTGCCAACCCATGCTTCGGCGACGATCAGGTTGTCGACGTCGAGACCATGGTTGTTCTCGGCATTCGCGATGGCCGACTGAAGGCATTTCTTCACGTCACCAGCAATACGCTTGTGCGAGAAGGTCAGGTCGGACAGCGCCTTGTCCACCTTCTTGCCCCGGATCAGCTGAGCGACGAGGTTCAGCTTCTGCGGCGAGGTGCGAAGCATCTTGGTCTTCGCCATCGCTTCGTTCTCCGCCACGCGGCGCGGATTCTGTTCCTTACCCATGACGATTATTTCCTTTTGGCTTTCTTGTCCGCCGCGTGACCGTAATAGGTCCGGGTGGGCGAATATTCACCGAATTTCTGGCCAATCATATCCTCGGTAATCGCAACGGGGATATGCTTCTGCCCGTTGTAGACACCAAAGGTCAGGCCGACGAATTGCGGCAGGATGGTGGAACGACGCGACCAGATCTTGATAACGTCGGATTTCCCCGACTCACGGGCTTTTTCCGCTTTCTTGAGCACATAGGCGTCAACAAAGGGGCCCTTCCAAACAGAACGTGCCATTGGTTAACGCCCCTTCTTCTTCGCGTGACGCGACCGCAGAATATACTTGTCGGTCGCCTTGTTGCTGCGGGTCTTCTTGCCCTTGGTGTCTTTACCCCAAGGCGTAACCGGCGTGCGGCCACCCGAAGTCCGACCTTCACCACCACCATGGGGGTGGTCGATCGGGTTCATGGCGACACCACGAACGCTGGGACGGATGCCCTTGTGGCGGTTCCGGCCAGCTTTCCCGAAGTCCTGGTTCGAATGGTCGGCATTCGACACGGCACCGATGGATGCCATGCATTCCTGACGCACCAAACGCAGTTCGCCCGAGGACAGGCGGATCTGCGCATAGCCACCGTCGCGACCCACGAATTGCGCGTAGGTGCCGGCGGAACGTGCGATCTGGCCGCCTTTGCCGGGCTTCAGCTCGACATTGTGGACGATCGTGCCGATCGGCATGCCGCTGAAGGGCATGGCGTTGCCGGGTTTCACGTCGACCTTGGCGCCGGAAACGATCTTGTCGCCCACGGCCAGGCGTTGCGGCGCTAGGATATAGGCACGCTCGCCGTCTTCGTAGCTGATCAGCGCGATGAAAGCGGTACGGTTGGGATCGTATTCGATCCGCTCGACCACCGCGGTCACGTCAAATTTGTTACGCTTGAAATCGACGATGCGATACAGGCGTTTTGCCCCGCCGCCTTTGCGGCGCATGGTGATCCGTCCGGTGTTGTTCCGGCCGCCTTTCTTGGTCAAACCTTCAGTGAGGGTTTTGACCGGGCGACCTTTCCAAAGCTCCGAACGGTCGATCAGAACCAGCCCACGCTGGCCAGGCGTCGTCGGCTTATACGACTTCAATGCCATCTTTCTGTCTTCCGTTGCTTTGGACCGAGGTGGTCCGTTTATTCCAAAAGATCTGCGGCCCCGGAGCTACCGGGGCCGCAGATTCGCGACCTACTATCAGAGTCCCGTCGAGACGTCGATAGTGTTCCCCTCTTCAAGGGTCACATAGGCTTTTTTCACGTCGACCCGACGGCCCAGCTGGCCCCGGAAACGCTTTTGCTTGCCTTTGGTGATGGTCGTGTTGACCGCCTTCACCTTGACGCCAAACAGGGCTTCGACCGCTTCCTTGATCTGCGGTTTGGTCGAATCCTTGGTAACCTGGAAGACAACGCCGTTGTTTTCCGAAGTCATCGTGGCCTTCTCGGTGATGACCGGCTTGACGATCACGTCGTAGTGTTCGGGTTTCGCGCTCATTTCAGGCGAGCCTCCAGAGCTTCGACACCAGCCCGCGTGATGACCAGAGTATCACGCTTCAGGATGTCATAAACATTGGCACCGATCGAGGGCAGAATATCCACGCCTTCGATGTTGCGCGCAGCGCGGGCGAAGCCTTCGTTGACTTCGGCACCGTCGATCACCAGCACGCGCTTCCAGCCGTTTTCCTTGACAGCCTTGGCCACTGCCGCGGTCTTGGCGTCGGCGAGGTTCAGATCCTCGACAACAACCAGTTCACCAGCGGTCGCCTTGGCGGACAGGGCATGCTTCAGGCCCAGGGCGCGAACTTTTTTCGGCAGATCGAAAGCGTGCGAACGCGGGGTCGGACCCTTGTAGACGCCACCGTGACGGAAGATCGGAGCCTTCTTGGAACCGTGACGTGCGCCGCCGGTGCCCTTCTGGCGATAGATCTTCTTGGTCGAGTAGCTGACTTCGGACTTGGTCAGAACCGAATGCGTGCCGGCCTGAGCCTTGGCACGCTGCCAGCGGACAACGCGCTGCAGCAAGTCGCCGCGCGGGGCCAGGCCAAAGACCTCATCGGCCAGCTCGATCGACCCGGCCTTGCCGGAATCCAGCTTGATCACATCAAGTTTCATCACTTGTCTCCTTCCGACGCAGCTTGTTCTGCGGCAGCAGCTTCGGCTTCAGCAGCCTTGCGGGCGGCTTCTTCCTCGGCAGCGGCCTGTGCAGCTGCTTCTTCGGCCAGACGTTTTGCTTCATCAGCAGCCGATTTCAGCGCGGCAGGGTAGATCACGTTCTCGGGGGTGGTTTTCTTGACGGCATCCTTGACGGAAACCCAGCCACCCTTGGAGCCCGGAACCGAACCCTTGACCATGATCAGACCACGTTCGGCATCGGTGCGGACAACCTGGAGGTTCTGGGTCGTGACGCGCACGGCACCCATGTGACCGGCCATCTTCTTGCCCTTGAACACCTTGCCCGGATCCTGACACTGACCGGTCGAACCATGCGAACGGTGGCTGATCGACACGCCGTGCGAGGCACGCAGACCGCCAAAGTTGTGCCGTTTCATGGCACCGGCAAAGCCCTTACCGATCGAGGTGCCGGCGATGTCCACATACTGACCTTCGAAATAGTGGTCAGCCGTGATTTCTTCACCGACATTGATCAGGTTTTCTTCCGCAACACGGAATTCCGCGATCTTGCGCTTCGGAGCAACCGAAGCTTTCGCGAAATGTCCGCGCATGGCGGCCGTGGTACGCTTGGCCTTGGCAACACCCGCGCCCAGCTGAACGGCAGTATAGCCGTCGCGCTCGGCCGTGCGCTGAGCCACGACTTGCAGATTGTCCAGTTGCAGGACGGTGACCGGGACCTGACGACCGTCCTCAAGGAACAGCCGGGTCATGCCCAGTTTCTTGGCGATTACACCAGTACGCAGCATGTCCGCCTCCTTACACCTTGATCTCGACATCCACGCCGGCGGCGAGGTCGAGCTTCATCAGGGCGTCAACGGTCTGGGGCGTCGGGTCGACGATGTCCAGCAGACGCTTGTGCGTGCGGATTTCCCACTGATCCCGCGATTTCTTGTCGATATGCGGACCGCGCAGGACGGTGAATTTCTCGATCTTGTTCGGCAGCGGAATCGGACCGCGAACAGTCGCTCCGGTGCGCTTGGCCGTGTTGACGATTTCCTGGGTGCTGGCGTCCAGCACGCGGTAATCGAAAGCCTTCAGCCGGATGCGGATATTCTGGCTTTGCATGTATTATCCCTCGGATGGGATTTCAGTTGAGAGGCAGACAACGCACCATGCGAAGCCTGCTTCGAACCGTAGTAATAGGCAGAGCGGCCGAATAACGGCCGCTTTACCAAATTGCAATCCCCTTTTCAGAGGAATTCTTTCGTCGTTGCAAAGGCTGGCCGAAACCAGCCCTTGCCACCCATCATCACTCGATGATTTTGGAGACGACGCCTGCGCCGACGGTGCGTCCGCCTTCGCGGATGGCGAAGCGCAGTTTTTCTTCCATGGCGATCGGCGCGATCAGTTCGACTTCGAACTTCAGGTTGTCGCCCGGCATCACCATCTCGGTGCCCTCGGGCAGGTTGACCGTGCCGGTGACATCCGTGGTGCGGAAGTAGAACTGCGGACGATAGTTCGCGAAGAACGGCGTGTGACGGCCACCTTCATCCTTGGTCAGGATATAGGCTTCGGCTTCGAACTTGGTGTGCGGGGTCACCGAGCCCGGCTTGGCCAGAACCTGACCACGCTCGACGCCGTCACGGTCGATGCCGCGCAGCAGGGCGCCGATGTTGTCGCCAGCCTCACCGCGATCCAGCAGCTTGCGGAACATCTCAACGCCGGTGCAGGTGGTTTTCTTGGTGTCGCGGATACCCACGATTTCCAGTTCGTCGCCCACGTTCACAGCGCCACGCTCGACACGGCCGGTCACAACCGTACCACGACCCGAGATCGAGAACACGTCTTCGATCGGCATCAGGAACGGCTGGTCGACAGCGCGCTCGGGGGTCGGGATGTAGCTGTCAACGGCTTCCAGCAGCGCGCGGATCGACTTCTCGCCGATTTCCTCGTCGCGACCTTCCAGAGCGGCCAGAGCCGAGCCCTTGATGATCGGAATGTCGTCGCCCGGATAGTCGTAGCTGGACAGCAGCTCGCGCACTTCCATCTCGACCAGTTCCAGCAGCTCTTCGTCATCAACCTGGTCGACCTTGTTCAGGTAGACGACCATGTAGGGGATGCCCACCTGACGGCCCAGCAGGATGTGCTCGCGCGTTTGCGGCATCGGGCCGTCAGCTGCGTTCACAACCAGGATCGCGCCGTCCATCTGCGCCGCACCGGTGATCATGTTCTTCACATAGTCAGCGTGGCCGGGGCAGTCGACATGCGCATAGTGGCGCGTCTCGGTTTCATATTCGACATGGGCCGTCGAGATCGTGATACCGCGGGCCTTCTCTTCCGGCGCGCCGTCGATCTGGTCATAGGCCTTGAAATCGCCGAAATACTTCGTGATCGCGGCCGTCAGTGTCGTCTTGCCGTGGTCAACGTGACCAATCGTGCCGATGTTGACGTGCGGTTTGTTCCGTTCAAACTTTGCCTTTGCCATGATTGGCTCCTTTTCATGTGACGGTGCGTGCAAGCACGCACCCTACGGGGGTGGTAGGGTGCGCCGAAGCGCACCGCCCTTATGCGTATTTCTTCTGGATCTCGTCCGAGATGTTCTGCGGCACGCCATCGTAATGGTCGAACAGCATGGTGAACACGGCACGGCCCGAGGACATCGAACGCAGGTTGTTGATGTAACCGAACATGTTGGCCAGCGGAACATAGGCGTCGATGACATTGGCGTTGCCACGGGTATCCTGCCCGCGCACCATGCCACGACGGCTGGTCAGATCGCCGATGATCGAACCGGTATATTCTTCCGGCGTCACAACTTCGACCTTCATGATCGGTTCCAGCAGTTTCGCACCGGCCTTGCGCAAACCTTCACGCATTGCCGCACGAGCCGCGATTTCAAAGGCCAGCACCGAGGAGTCGACATCGTGGAATGCACCGTCGATCAGCGCAACCTTGAAGTCGATCACGGGGAAGCCTGCCAGCGGACCCGAATCCATCACCGATTTGATGCCCTTTTCGACACCCGGAATGTATTCCTTCGGAACGGCACCACCGACGATCTTGCTTTCGAAGGAATAACCTTCACCCGGCTCGGTCGGGGTGATGACCAGCTTGACCCGCGCGAACTGACCGGTACCACCGGTCTGTTTCTTGTGGGTGTAGTCGATTTCGGCTTCCGAAGAGATCGTTTCGCGATAAGCCACCTGAGGCGCACCGATATTCGCCTCGACCTTGAATTCCCGCTTCATGCGGTCAACCAGGATGTCGAGGTGAAGTTCGCCCATGCCCTTCATGATCGTCTGACCCGATTCCAGATCGGTTTCGACGCGGAAGGACGGATCCTCGGCGGCCAGACGCTGCAGAGCCAGACCCATCTTTTCCTGATCGGCCTTGGATTTCGGCTCGACCGCGATCTCGATGACCGGATCGGGGAAGGTCATGGTTTCCAGAACGACCGGCTTGCTGGGATCGCTGAGCGTGTCCCCGGTGGTCGTTTCCTTCAGACCGGCCAGCGCAATGATGTCGCCGGCATAGGCTTCTTCGATCTCTTCGCGGTTGATGGCATGCATCAGCATCATCCGACCGACACGCTCGCGCTTGCCCTTGGTCGAATTCAGCATCGTGTCGCCCTTCTTCACTTTACCCGAGTAGATCCGGGTGAAGGTCAGAGAACCAACGAAGGGGTCGTTCATGATCTTGAACGCCAAGGCCGAGAACGGCTCTTCATCGCTGGCCGGGCGCGGGATATTACGCGTTTCCGTCTCGTCATCGGGCGAGAAGCCCAACAGGGTCGGAACGTCCTGCGGACCGGGCAGAAAGTCGATGACAGCGTTCAGCAGCGGCTGCACACCCTTGTTCTTGAAGGCGGAACCAGCCAGCATCGGGAAGAACGACAGCGACAGCGTACCCTTGCGGATCAGCTTGCGCAGCGTGTCCTGATCAGGCTCGTTGCCTTCAAGATAGGCTTCCATGGCTTCATCGTCTTGCTCGACGGCAAGCTCGATCATGTTGTTGCGCCATTCGTTGGCCAGATCCTGCAGCTCTTCACGGATCGGTTGCCGTTTCCAGCTTGCGCCCAGATCTTCACCGATCCAGACCCATTCTTCCATGGCGATCAGGTCGATGATGCCTTCCAGCTTGTCTTCCGCGCCGATGGGCAGAACGATCGGGCACGGCGTACCGCCGGTCCGTTCCTTGACCATCTTGACGCAGTTGAAATAGTCGGCGCCGATCTTGTCCATCTTGTTGACGAAGACAAGCCGCGGGACCTTGTAGCGGTCAGCCTGACGCCAGACCGTTTCGGTCTGCGGCTCGACACCGGCGTTGCCGTCCAGCAGTGCCACGGCACCATCCAGAACCGCCAGCGAACGTTCGACTTCGATGGTGAAGTCGACGTGGCCGGGCGTGTCGATGATATTGAACCGGTACTTGGTGTCAGAAGTGCCCTCGGCAGTCGGGTCTTCCTGACGCTGCCAGAATGTCGTGGTTGCAGCGGACGTGATCGTGATGCCGCGCTCGGCTTCCTGCTCCATCCAGTCCATCGTCGAGGCGCCGTCATGCGTCTCGCCGATCTTGTGGTTCTTACCGGTATAGAACAGGATGCGCTCGGTCATCGTGGTCTTGCCGGCATCGATGTGAGCCATGATGCCAAAGTTCCGGTAGCGCGTAAGCGGATACTCGCGTGCCATTGAGGGCCTTCCTTCCGATTACCAGCGGTAATGGCTGAACGCTTTGTTAGCGTCGGCCATCTTGTGGGTGTCTTCGCGCTTCTTGACGGCAGTACCGCGGCCGTTAACGGCATCGGCCAGCTCGCCAGCGAGGCGCTCTTCCATCGTGTTTTCGTTGCGGTTCTTGGCCGCAGTGATCAGCCAGCGGATGGCCAGTGCCTCACGGCGGGTCGGACGAACCTCGACGGGAACCTGATAGGTGGCACCACCAACGCGGCGCGAACGCACCTCGACCGAGGGTTTCACGTTGTCGAGGGCCTCGTGGAAGACCTCGATCGGTTCGCGCTTGAGGCGGGCCTCGACACGGTCCAGAGCGTTATAGACGATACGCTCGGCAACCGATTTCTTGCCGTCAACCATCAGGTTGTTCATGAATTTTGTCAGGACGCGATCACCAAACTTGGCGTCGGGCAGGACTTCGCGCTTTTCAGCGGCGTGACGACGGGACATTGATGCCTCTCCTTACTTCGGACGCTTCGCGCCGTATTTCGAACGACGCTGACGACGATCTTTGACGCCCTGGGTATCCAGCACACCGCGCAGGATGTGGTAACGGACACCCGGAAGGTCTTTCACACGGCCGCCACGGATCAGCACGACGCTGTGTTCCTGAAGGTTGTGCTTTTCGCCCGGAATGTAGGAGATGACCTCGAAGCCATTCGTCAGGCGGACCTTGGCCACCTTCCGCATAGCAGAGTTCGGTTTCTTCGGCGTCGTGGTATAGACGCGCGTGCAAACGCCACGCTTCTGCGGGTTACCCTGCAGATGCATTGACTTTGACCGCTTGACTTTAGGCTGCCGCGGCTTGCGGATCAGCTGTTGAATTGTCGGCATTCGGTTCCCCGTCTTGCTCTGTCAATACTCGCAGCCACCGGCTGCGCCTCTTCTCGACGGCACTCCGCGCGAATCGCGAAATGCCATACCCATCCGTCCCCTATCGGGGTGGATAGGCGAATTCCAGAGGATCGGGGCTTAAAACGGCCCGGATCGTGTCCACATAGGTTCTGGTTCCCGAAACGGTTTCCCGCCGGGTGAGCGGCGTATATGGGGAATCATCCAAGCTGTCAACAAGAGCCGCCGCGCGGCCCGCATCAGCTTTCGCGGGCCAGACTGTCCAGATCCTGTCGGCGCAGGCGAAAGCGCTGCCACAGCTGCCGGTCGGCCTGTTCGCGGCTGAGAGACCAGGGCGTTCCCGGCCCCATGGCGCCCGAGTCACTGTCACCATGGATGGCGCGCAGGAACATCAGCGGCTTGGTAATCGCGACGCCGGGCATCCACAAGCCGATCTTGGAATGATCAAAGTGCAACGCGCTGCTTTCGACCTCGGGGGGCAGGAATACAGTCAGGGCGACGCCCATGTTGTGGCACAGACGCGGCGTCAGCTCGATCCCGTCTGGGCCGACCGAGGCCATCACCCCGCGCGAATAATCCAGCGACAGCCGTTGTTCGGTTTTCCACAGCGCCTTCACCCGCCGGAAATCCCTGCGCGTGGAGGCGACATAGTCAATCGCCACCGCGTCATCATCGTCATGGCGGAAATGCCCGATCACATCAGCATCGCTTTCGACATGGGGGGCGATTGCGGCTCGGCAGGCCTGCAGGTGACGCTCCATCGGCGGGACCAGTTCCAGCCGCAGCTGCGGCATGCCCGCGACCAGTTCCCGCAGGCGCGACAGATAGGGGTCGGGCAGATCCGGTCCGGTCATGATCACAAGGGTGAAATCCGGGTCGGTCTGGGCCTGCCATGCCGGCAGCGCCACCCGGGTGAACCATTGCCAACGCCGTGCCAGCCGATCGGGCTGATACAGAAAGCGACGCCGCTCCTCATAGCTGTCATGCTCGATCTTGTAACCACGCAGGCCGACATAGGAGAACCGGCACAGCCCCAGCATTTGCACGCGCATCACTGCTTCTCCAATTGCGCTTCCCGCCAGATCACATAGATGCCCGCTGCCACGACAAGCGCCGATCCCAGCCAGGTCCAGATGTCCGGCCATTCCCCGAAGATCGCCACGCCCGCAGCAATGGCTACGATCAGCGAGGTATAGCGGAAGGGTGCGACATAGGAAATTTCCCCGACCCGCATTGCCGCCACGCCGGTCACATAGCCCATCGTCAGGAATGCACTGGCCAGAAGGAGCAACAGCAGGTGCTGCAGATTCGGCATGATCGCGCCCTGCCCCAGCGCCAGAACGCCACCCATGACCGTCACCGACAGGGCCGCGTAAAAGGCGATCGTGGTCGAACTGACATCGCGGCTGAACATCTTGGTCACAATATCGCGCAGGACCATCAGCAGCACCGATCCCAGCGCCACCAAGGCCCAAATGCCGAATGTGCCGCTGCCCGGCCGCAGGATCATCATGACCCCAACCAGACCGACCAGAACCGCGCCCAGGCGCCGCGGTCCCAGCCTCTCGCCAAAGAACATCGCGGCGGCCAGCATCACCACCAGCGGCAGGGACTGCATCACCGCCGACAGGTCGCCGATTGCCATGACCTGCAAGGCATTCAGGAACAACAGGGTCGAGCCGACCTCTCCGAGCGCCCGCAGCACCATCGACCAGCGATTGCCTCGCCCGACGGCCAGGGACAACCCGCCCTCGCGCAGCGCCAGCGCCCAGAGAACCACCATCATCGTCAGCCCACGCATGGTGATGGCCTGATACAGCGGCATGTCCTGGGTCACGAATTTCATCGCGGCATCGTTGCAACCAAAGCCGATCATCGACAGCGTCATCAGCAATGCCCCACGCAGATTGTCACCCGGAGCATGGGGCTGCGGGGTGACCGAGGCGGGGCTGACCCGCCGCAGGGGAGACATGAGAGGCGCACGCATGAGAGACCTGCCTGATTGGGCTATCCCCAAGCGATAGGGGATGCGGACCGCCGAGAAAAGCCCCGCCAGAGGCCACAATGCACAAAGATGCGCATGAAAAAAGGCCCGGCCAAATGGCCGGACCTTTCAGTTCTGTCAGAGCGGATCACTCGTCCGTGCTGCTGTCCGGCTTCGGAGCGAAGATATCCGCCGCCTCGTCACTGGCAGTTTCGGGTTCGGGCGCAGCCAGGGCTGCGGCCGCTTCCGCTTCGGCCCGACGCGCAACGATCACCTCGTTGTCGCGCTCGGTCGCGATGCGACGCACCCGTGCCGTGGCTCCGCCGGTCCCTGCCGGGATCAGACGACCGACGATGACGTTCTCTTTCAGGCCGACAAGCTTGTCGCGTTTGCCCTGAACCGAGGCCTCGGTCAGCACGCGCGTCGTCTCCTGGAAGGATGCGGCCGAGATGAAGCTGCGGGTCTGCAGCGATGCCTTGGTGATGCCCAGCAGCACCGGCTCGCCCGAGGCACGACGCCCCCCCTTGGCTTCGATCTTGGCGTTCTCGGCCTCGAACTCGTCGCGCTCGACATGCTCGCCCTTGAGCAGGGTCGTATCGCCGCTGTCGATGATCTCGATCTTCTGCAGCATCTGGCGAACGATCACCTCGATGTGCTTGTCGTTGATCTTCACACCTTGCAGTCGATAAACGTCCTGCACCTCGTCGATGAGGTAGTCGGCAAGGGCCTCGATCCCCAGGATCCGCAGGATATCATGCGGAGCCGGGTTGCCGTCCATGATGTAGTCGCCCTTCTGCACGAAGTCGCCTTCCTGCACCGGGATATGCTTGCCTTTCGGCAGCATGTATTCGACGGGTTCCCGCCCTTCCTCGGAAGGTTCGATCGAAACGCGGCGCTTGTTCTTGTAGTCCTTGCCAAAGCGCACATAGCCGTCGATTTCGGCGATGATGGCGTGATCCTTGGGACGACGTGCCTCGAACAGTTCCGCCACGCGGGGAAGACCCCCGGTGATGTCCTTGGTTTTGGCACCTTCACGCGGAATACGCGCAACAACGTCACCCGGACGGATTTCCTGCCCATCCTCGATCGACAGAATGGCATCCACCGACATCGGATAGCTGACCGGATTGCCCTGATCGTTGCGCACCGGCTCGCCGTTGACGTCCATGATGATGATCTCGGGCTTCAGATCATTGCCTTTCGGCGCGCTGCGCCAATCGGTCACGATCTTCTGCGTCATGCCGGTTGCATCATCGGTCTCGTCACGCACCGAAATGCCCGACACGAGATCAACGAACTTGGCCGTGCCACCCTTCTCGGCGATGATCGGCAGGGTATAGGGATCCCATTCGAACAGTTTGGCGCCACGGGCGACGCGATCGCCTTCCTTCACGAACAGCTTCGAGCCGTAGAACAGCTTGTGGCTGGCACGTTCCTGTCCCTGATCGTCCAGAACAAGAACCTGCATGTTGCGCGACATCACGACCAGCTCGCCATTGGCGTTTTCCAGCAGGCTTTCGTTGCGGAACTGGATCGTCCCCTCGTGCGAGGCCGGCTGGAAGGACTGTTGTCCACCCTGGGCAATGCCGCCGATGTGGAAGGTCCGCATCGTCAGCTGGGTGCCCGGCTCACCGATGGACTGCGCGGCAATGATGCCGACAGCTTCACCGATGTTGACCAGCGTACCGCGTGCAAGGTCACGGCCATAGCAAAGTGCGCAGATGCCGTCTTCGGATTCACAGGTCAGGGCCGAGCGAATGCGAACCGTCTGGATGCCAGCGGCTTCGATTTCATCTGCCTTGCGTTCGTCGACCAGCTCACCCTTGCGCAGGATGATCTCGTCGCCGCCCGGAACCAGAACATCCTCGGCCACGGTCCGGCCCAGAATGCGCTCGCTCAGAGGTGCGATGACCTCACCGTCATTGACGGCAGCCGAAGCTGTGATGGACTGCTCGGTTCCGCAATCATGTTCGCGGATGATGCAATCCTGCGCCACATCGACCAGACGCCGCGTCAGATAGCCCGAGTTCGCGGTCTTCAACGCCGTATCCGACAGACCCTTCCGGGCACCGTGGGTCGAGTTGAAGTACTCAAGAACGGTCAGACCTTCCTTGAAGTTCGAGATGATCGGCGTTTCGATGATCTCGCCGTTCGGCTTGGCCATCAGGCCACGCATGCCGCCCAGCTGTTTCATCTGGTTGGTCGAACCCCGAGCCCCCGAATGCGCCATCATGTACACGCTGTTCGGTTCCATTTCGGCACCGTTTTCGTCCGTCTTGACGGCCGAAATCGTGGACATCATGGCATCGGTGACGCGGTCGTTACATTTCGACCAGGCATCGACAACCTTGTTGTATTTCTCGCCCTGAGTGATCAGGCCGTCCAGATACTGCTGTTCGAACTCCTTGACCTGAGCCTGAACCTCTTCGACGATGCCCCATTTGTTGTCGGGCACCACCATGTCATCCTTGCCGAAGCTGATGCCGGCGCGGAAGGCTTCGCGGAAACCCAGGGACATGATCTGGTCACAGAAGATGACCGATTCCTTCTGGCCGCAATAGCGGTAGACGGTATCGATGACGGTCTGCACGTCTTTCTTGCGCAGCAGACGGTTGACCAGTTCAAACGGCGCCTTGGCGTTCAGCGGCAGCAACGCCCCCAGACGGACACGACCCGGCGTGGTTTCAAAGCGCTTGATGACTTCCTGGCCGTTTTCGTCGATCTGCTTGATCCGCGCGGTGATTTTCGAGTGCAGATGCACTTCGCCGGCGGCCAGGGCATGTTCGACCTCATCGACATTGGCAAAGGCCATGCCCTCTCCGGGCATCCCCTTGCGCTCCATCGAGGTATAATAGAGGCCAAGCACCATATCCTGCGACGGAACGATGATCGGCGCGCCGTTGGCGGGCGACAGAACGTTGTTCGTCGACATCATCAGGACGCGCGCTTCAAGCTGGGCTTCCAGCGACAGCGGGACGTGAACGGCCATCTGGTCGCCGTCAAAGTCGGCGTTGAAGGCCGAGCAGACCAGCGGGTGCAGCTGGATGGCCTTGCCTTCGATCAGGATCGGTTCGAAGGCCTGAATGCCCAGACGGTGCAGCGTGGGCGCACGGTTCAGCAGAACCGGATGCTCACGGATGACCTCGTCCAGGATATCCCAGACTTCGGGGCGTTCCTTTTCGACCAGTTTCTTGGCCTGTTTGACCGTCGAGGACAGCCCCTTCGCCTCAAGCCGCGAATAGATGAACGGCTTGAACAGCTCCAGCGCCATCTTCTTGGGCAGACCGCATTGATGCAGCTTCAGTTCGGGGCCGGTCACGATGACCGAACGACCCGAGAAGTCCACGCGTTTACCCAGAAGGTTCTGACGGAAGCGACCCTGTTTGCCTTTCAGCATGTCCGACAGCGACTTCAGCGGGCGACGGTTGTTGCCCGTGATGACGCGGCCACGACGACCGTTGTCAAACAGCGCATCGACCGATTCCTGCAGCATCCGCTTTTCGTTGCGCACGATGATATCGGGCGCACGCAGTTCGATCAGGCGCTTCAGACGGTTGTTCCGGTTGATAACGCGGCGATAGAGATCATTCAGATCCGAGGTCGCGAAACGGCCGCCATCCAGCGGAACCAGCGGACGCAGCTCCGGCGGAATGACCGGAATCACGGTCATGATCATCCATTCCGGACGGTTGCCCGATTCCAGGAAGCTCTCGACGATCTTCAGACGCTTGATGATCTTCTTGGGCTTCAGTTCACCGGTGGCCTCTTTCAGATCCTCGCGCAGCTGTTCAGCCGTTGCAGCCAGGTCGATATTGGCCAGCATCGCACGGATCGCCTCGGCCCCGATATCGGCGGTAAAGGCATCGGCACCGTAATTGTCCTGCGCGTCGAGATATTCCTCTTCGCCCAGCAACTGGCCATAGGCCAGATCGGTCAGACCCGGTTCGATCACCACATAGTTTTCGAAATACAGGATCCGTTCCAGATCGCGCAGCGTCATGTCCAGCATCAGGCCGATGCGCGAGGGCAGCGACTTGAGGAACCAGATATGGGCGACCGGCGCGGCCAGTTCGATATGGCCCATGCGCTCGCGGCGGACCTTTTGCAGCGTCACTTCGACGCCGCATTTCTCGCAGACCAGACCGCGATATTTCATGCGCTTGTATTTGCCGCAAAGGCATTCATAGTCCTTGATCGGACCAAAAATACGCGCGCAGAACAGACCATCGCGTTCGGGCTTGAAGGTCCGGTAGTTGATGGTTTCGGGTTTCTTCACCTCGCCAAAGGACCAGGCCAGAATTTCTTCGGGCGAGGCCAGCGAGATCTTGATCTCATCGAACTGACGCGGCTGAGCCAGCGGGTTCAGGGGGTTGGTGGCAAGTTCCTGGTTCATTTCCAAATCCTAATGAAGGGCACGGGGGCAAAGTGGGTGAGGGCCGATGCCCTCACTCCTCTTCCTCCGCATCCAGGAGTTCCATGTTGAGGCCCAGACCCCGGACCTCCTTGACCAGAACGTTGAACGATTCGGGCACACCGGCTTCGAAATTGTCATCGCCCTTGACGATCGATTCATAGACCTTGGTCCGGCCTGCGACGTCATCCGACTTGACGGTCAACATTTCCTGCAGGGTATAGGCGGCGCCATAGGCTTCCAGAGCCCAGACCTCCATCTCACCCAGACGCTGACCACCGAACTGTGCTTTACCACCCAGCGGCTGCTGCGTGACAAGGCTGTACGGACCGGTCGAACGGGCATGCATCTTGTCATCGACAAGGTGATGCAGCTTCAGGAAGTATTTCACGCCAACGGTGACAGGGCGGGCGAACTGCTCACCGGTCCGGCCGTCAAAGACGATCGACTGACCCGATTCATCAAAGCCCGCGCGGCGCAATGCGTCATTCACATCGGCCTCTTTGGCACCGTCGAAGACCGGCGTCGCGATCGGCACACCGTTACGCACGGTATCGGCATGTTCGATCAGCGTGGCGTCATCCATGTCGGCAAGAATGTCGTCATAGATCTTCTCGCCATAGCCGTTCTTCATGGCCTCGCGAACCGCATCGATGTCGGCATTGCGGCGATACTCTTCCAGCGCCTCGTCGATCTTGATGCCAAGACCGCGCGAAGCCCAACCCATATGGGTTTCGAGGATCTGTCCGACGTTCATCCGCGACGGAACGCCCAGAGGGTTCAGCACCAGGTCAACCGGCGTGCCATCGGCCAGGAAGGGCATGTCTTCCATCGGCACGACCTTCGAGATGACACCCTTGTTGCCGTGACGACCAGCCATCTTGTCACCAGCCTGCAGCTTGCGCTTCACGGCGACAAAGACCTTGACCATTTTCATGACACCCGGCGGCAGGTCGTCGCCCTGACGGACTTTCTCGACCTTGTCCTCGAAGCGGGCTTCCAGAGCCTTCTTCTGGGCGTCGTACTGATGGTTCAGCGCCTCGACTTCCTTGGCGATGTCTTCCTCGCCAACAGCCAGCTGCCACCATTGACCACGGCTCAGCGTTGCCAGCAGATCCTCGGTGATCTCGGTGTTCGCCTTGACGCCTTTCGGCCCCTTGACGGCAACCTTGCCCAGGATCAGCGACTTCAGACGCGCATAGATGTTGCGGTCCAGGATCGCCTGCTCATCGTCGCGGTCACGCGCCAGACGCTCGACCTCTTCACGCTCGATCTGCAGCGCGCGTTCGTCCTTGTCGACGCCGTGACGGTTGAAGACACGCACTTCGACAACGGTCCCATAGGCTCCGGGCGGCAGACGCAGAGAGGTGTCACGCACATCCGAGGCCTTTTCGCCAAAGATCGCGCGCAGCAGCTTTTCTTCCGGCGTCATCGGGCTTTCGCCCTTGGGCGTGATCTTGCCCACCAGAATATCCGCGGGTCCGACCTCGGCACCGATATAGACGATGCCGGCCTCATCAAGGTTGCGCAGCGCCTCTTCACCGACGTTGGGAATGTCGCGGGTGATTTCCTCGGGCCCAAGCTTGGTATCGCGGGCCGCCACTTCGTATTCGTCGATATGGATCGAGGTGAACACGTCGTCGCGGTGGATCCGCTCGCTGATCAGGATCGAGTCCTCGTAGTTGTAGCCGTTCCAGGGCATGAAGGCGACGACCACGTTGCGGCCGATGGCCAGTTCACCCCGATCGGTCGAAGGACCGTCGGCGATCACCTGGTTGGTCATCACCCGTTCACCGACCTTCACCAGCGGACGCTGGTTGATGGTCGAGGACTGGTTCGAACGTTTGAACTTGCGCAGGCGATAGATATCGACACCGGCATCGCCGGCTTCGAGATTCTCGGTCGCGCGCACAACGATCCGCTGAGCGTCAACCTGGTCGATGATGCCGCCACGGCGGGCCATGATCGCAGCGCCCGAGTCACGGGCCACGGTCGCTTCCATCCCGGTGCCCACGAATGGAGCCTCGGCACGCAGCAGCGGCACCGCCTGACGTTGCATGTTCGACCCCATCAGGGCGCGGTTGGCGTCGTCGTTTTCAAGGAATGGAATCAGCGCCGCAGCAACCGAGACCAGCTGTTTGGGCGACACGTCGATCAGATCGACAGCATCGACCGGATTCAACATGAAGTCACCCGACTGACGGGTCGAGATCAGCTCGTCGACGAAATTGCCGTCGTCGTCCAGCGTCGCGTTTGCCTGGGCAACCGTATGGCGCATCTCTTCGGTAGCCGACATGTAAACGACATCGTCGGTCACCTTGCCGTCGATCACCTTGCGATAGGGCGTTTCGATGAAGCCATACTTGTTGACACGGGCGAAGGTCGCCAGAGAGTTGATCAGACCGATGTTCTGACCTTCCGGCGTTTCGATCGGACACATCCGGCCATAGTGGGTCGGGTGAACGTCGCGCACCTCGAAGCCTGCACGTTCCCGCGTCAGACCGCCCGGCCCAAGCGCCGAGAGACGACGCTTGTGCGTGACCTCGGACAGCGGGTTGGTCTGGTCCATGAACTGCGACAGCTGCGACGAGCCAAAGAATTCACGCACCGCGGCCGCTGCCGGCTTGGCGTTGATCAGATCCTGCGGCATGACGGTGTCGATCTCGACGCCCGACATGCGCTCGCGGATCGCCCGTTCCATGCGCAGCAGACCGACGCGATACTGGTTTTCCATCAGTTCGCCGACCGAGCGGACCCGGCGGTTGCCCAGATGGTCGATATCGTCGATCTCGCCCTTGCCGTCGCGCAGTTCCACCAGACCGCGCACACAGGCCACGATATCTTCGTGACGCAGCGTCCGCTGGGTGTCCGGCGCGTCAAGGTCCAGACGCATGTTCATCTTGACCCGACCAACGGCCGAAAGGTCATAGCGTTCGCTGTCGAAGAACAGATTGTCGAACAGTGCCGAAGCCGCCTCGACGGTGGGCGGCTCGCCCGGACGCATGACGCGATAGATATCGGTCAGCGCCTGTTCGCGGTTCATGTTCTTGTCCGCAGCCATGGTGTTGCGGATATAGGGACCGACATTGACATGGTCGATGTCCAGAACCGGGATGTCGCCGATGCCATTGTCCAGCAGAACCTTCAGCAGACCGCCCGAAAGTTCGCCGTCCTTGTCGTATTCCGCCGTAATCTCGTCGCCGGCTTCGGCATAGATCAGGCCGGTTTCCTCGTTGATGATATCCTTGGCAACGAAACGTCCAATGATACGGTCAAAGGGAACGAACAGATTGACCTGCTCGCCGGTCTCAAGCAGTTGCTTGACCAGACGCGGAGTGACCTTGTCACCGGCCTTGGTGATGATCTCGCCGGTATCGGCATTGACCAGGTCATAGGACGGACGGGTGCCACGCACACGTTCGGGGAAGAACCGCGTCACCCAGCCCTGCTCACGCCCCTCTTTGCGCAGGGTATAGTCGACGGTCTCATAGAAGGCATCCATGATTGCCTCCTGATCCATGCCAAGCGCATAGAGCAGGGTCGTCACCGGCAGTTTCCGGCGGCGGTCGATGCGTGCAAAGACCAGGTCCTTGGCGTCGAATTCAAAGTCCAGCCAGCTGCCGCGATAGGGAATGATGCGGCAGGCAAACAACAGCTTGCCCGAGCTGTGGGTCTTGCCGCGGTCATGGTCAAAGAACACGCCGGGCGAACGGTGCATCTGGGAAACGACCACACGTTCGGTTCCGTTCACGATGAACGTCCCGTTCTGCGTCATCAGGGGCATGTCACCCATGAAGACGTCCTGTTCCTTGATGTCCTTGACCGATTTGGCACCGGTGTTTTCATCGACATCGAACACGATCAGACGCAGCGTCACCTTCAGCGGCGCCGCATAGGTCATGTCGCGCTGCTGACATTCCTCGACATCGTATTTGGGCTTTTCAAGTTCGTATTTCACGAACTCGAGCGTTGCGGTTTCGTTGAAATCCTTGATCGGGAATACCGACTGGAACACGCCTCGGATCCCGTCGCCGTCCCGGTGCTCTTCACCTTCGCCGGATTTCAGGAACAGGTCATAGGAAGATTTCTGAACCTCGATCAGGTTCGGCATCTCCAGAACTTCACGGATGTTGCCATAATAGCGCCGGATACGCTTTTGGCCGACATAAGCTTGCGCCATGGGGTCTTGTCACCTTTCGTCTTCGCGCGCGCGCCGGGTCGGGGCCCCCGGTACGCGGCCTACGAATGCAGGGGTGAGGTTCCATTCATGCCGCCCGTCCCACCGTGCGACTCCCGAACCTCGAACATGCCCTGAAGGAAGGTCTTAACGCCAAACCGTCCTTCAAGACAGGTTCGGCAGGGACCGGGAAATCCCGGACCCTGCCTCAATTCGATCAGTCCGAAGACCGATTACTTCAGCTCGACCTTGGCGCCAGCGGCTTCCAGTTTGGTCTTCATTTCTTCGGCTTCTTCTTTCGAAGCGCCTTCTTTGACTTTGCCGCCTGCTTCGACCAGGTCCTTGGCTTCTTTCAGGCCCAGACCGGTGATGCCGCGAACTTCCTTGATCACGTTGATCTTGCTTGCGCCGGCATCGACCAGAACGACGTCGAATTCGGTTTTTTCTTCAGCAGCTTCGCCAGCAGCAGCCGGGCCAGCCATCATGACCGCGCCACCGGCTGCGGGCTCGATGCCGTATTCGTCTTTCAGGATCGTTTTCAGTTCCTGGGCTTCCAGAAGGGTCAGGCCCACGATTTCTTCGGCGAGTTTTTTCAGATCAGCCATTTTTCCGTATCTTTCCAATTGGTGTTCCAACGTCGGGTCATCGACCACACGCAGGGAAGGGGTTGCTTATGCAGCCTCGCGCTCTTCCAGAGTGCTGAGGATGCTCGCGATGTTGCTTGCAGGCGCGCCAATGGCACCAGCGATGTTGCTTGCAGGCGCACCGATACAGGACACGATCTGAGCGATAAGCTCATCACGCGACGGCATCGAGGCGACGGCTTTCACACCGGCCGGATCCAGAGCCGAGTCACCCATTGCACCGCCCAGAATCACGAAACGTTCGTTGTCCTTGGCGTATTTGTCAGCGATCCGCGCCGCAGCGGTCGGATCCTCTGAATAGGTGATCACGGTCATGCCCGTCAGGTAATCTGCGATGCTTGCGCATGGCTTACCCTCAAGGGCGATCTTGGCGAGCTTGTTCTTGGCAACGCGAACCGAACCACCGACTTCACGCATGCGTGCACGGAGGTCCTGCATATGTGCAACCGTCATCCCTTCGTAATGGGCAACCACTACGACGCCAGAGCTTTCAAAGATCTGGCCGAGTTCCTCGACCACCTGTTCTTTTTGTGCTCTATCCACGGTTTCACTCCAAGTTGGGGGTTTCCCCCCGGCTCTCACTTTTCCCGTTCCCCGGAACCGGGGCGCGGGTCGGGTCCGCAGGGGACAAGATCGCCCGAAGGACGTGCCTTCGGAAAAATACTTGATCCCATCTCAGGAAGGACATTAAGCCTTTGCCCTGCGGCATCGGCACCCTCCGTCTCGGACAGGACGGGGCGGCTTGCACTGCCCCGTCATTCCCGGCTTGCGCCAGGAAATTCTCAGTTGGCCGACGCCGAAACGACGTCAACGGAAACGCCCGGGCCCATGGTCGAGCTGATCGAGACCTTTTTCATGTAGGTCCCTTTCGCGCCCGACGGCTTGGCCTTGTTAACGGCGTCCACGAATGCGCGCAGGTTCTCGACCAGCTTGGCTTCATCAAAGCTGACCTTGCCGATTCCGGCGTGAACCACGCCGGCTTTCTCGGCCTTGAACTGCACTTCACCACCCTTGGCGGCCTTGACGGCATTCGCGACATCCATCGTCACCGTGCCGACTTTGGGGTTCGGCATCAGGTTGCGCGGACCAAGGATCTTGCCCAGACGACCAACCAGCGGCATCATGTCCGGCGTTGCGATGCAACGATCGAACTCGATCTTGCCCGACTGGATGGTTTCCATCAGGTCTTCGGCGCCGATGATGTCCGCACCGGCTTCCTTGGCTTCATCAGCCTTGGGGCCACGGGCGAAAACGGCAACGCGAACGTCCTTGCCGGTACCGGCAGGCAGGGTCACGACGCCACGGACCATCTGGTCGGCGTGACGCGGGTCGACACCCAGGTTCAGCGCGATCTCGACGGTCTCGTCGAACTTGGCCGAAGCATTGTCCTTGACCAGCTTGACGGCGTCCTCGACGGTCAGGTTGTCCTTGCCTTCGAATGCAGCGCGGGCGGCGGCTTTTTTCTTGGAAAACTTTGCCATGACTTAGCCTTTCACCTCGATACCGATCGACCGGGCGGAGCCCAGAATGATCTTCATCGCCTGCTCGACGTCGTTGGCGCTGAGATCCTTCATCTTGGCTTCGGCGATCTCACGCACCTGCTTGACGGTCACGCTGCCAGCAACCTGACGGCCCGGCTTTTCCGAACCCTTGGCGCGGTTGCGCTTGCCGACCGGCTTCAGGCCGGCGGCTTTCTTCAGCAGGAAGGACGCCGGGGGCGTCTTCGTCTCGAAAGTGAACGACTTGTCGGCGTAATAGGTGATCACGACGGGAACAGGGGCGCCCTGTTCCATCTCCTGCGTCTTGGCGTTGAACGCCTTGCAGAATTCCATGATGTTGATGCCGCGCTGACCCAGTGCGGGACCAACGGGGGGGGACGGGTTCGCCTGCCCCGCCTTGATTTGCAGTTTCAACTGCCCGACGACTTTCTTGGCCATGTGGCCCTCTCCTTCATCATCAGATCCCGCATGGGGATCGACTTAGCGGTTCGGCCTGCCCCCGATGGGACCAGAACCTCCCGCGACCAATCACGCGGTCTTGGCAACCTGCGTGAATTCCAGTTCGACCGGCGTGGGCCGGCCAAAGATCGAAACGGTGACCTTGACGCGCGATGCGACCTCGTCGACCTCTTCGACCATGCCCGAGAAGCCCTCGAACGGGCCATCGGTCACATTCACCTTCTCGCCGACGTCGAAGCGGATCAGATTGCGCGGGGCAGCCTCTTCGCCATCGCCGGTGCGATTCAGGATCGTATTCACTTCCTCGTCACGCATGGGCATCGGCTTGCCCTGAGCGCCCAGGAACCCGGTGACCCGGTTGATCGAGTTCACCAGATGATAGGTCCGATCCGACATGTCCATGTGGACCAGAACATATCCCGGCATGAAACGACGTTCGGACGTCACCTTCTTGCCGCGACGGATCTCGATGACCTCTTCGGTCGGAACCAGAACCTCGTCGATCTCTTCTTCAAGGCCTTTTTCGGCAGCCGCCTGACGAATCGCCTCGGCGACCTTCTTCTCGAAGTTCGACAGGACGCTGACGGAATACCAACGCTTTGCCATGTCTCGATCGACCCCTGCTCGTCTTGAGGGAATCACGCAGCAATCGCGCCAAACCCCTGAATTCATTTGCGTCCGTCAAAATTGAAATCGGCGCGCATGCGGATTCGATGCACGCCGCTTACCGGACAGTCGAGCGCAAATAACGCCCCAAGGCCGGAATTGCAAGCCCTGATCAGCCGCTGATCATCTGCAGACCCTCGGTAATACCGAAGCGGATCACCAGATCGACAAGAAAGAAGAAGATGCTGGTCAGCGCCGCCATGATGAAGACCATGATGGTGGTGGTGATCACTTCGCGACGGGTCGGCCACGAAATCTTGGCACCTTCGGCGCGCACCTGGTTGATGAACTGGACGGGATTGGCCACGGGAGGCTCCTTCGCGAAATCAGGGGCTGATGTAACCCCCGAGGCCCAGCACTTCAAGTCCAAACCCCGTTCAAAGGACGGACCCTCTCGTCGATGCTCCGATGGAACATCTAAAATTCCACGTAGTTTTCGACCGCAGGAACCGTCGGCTTAAGGCTTGGGAAACAAAGGGGCAGCTATCCACTCCGCACCGATCAAAGGAAAGGATGCTTCCATGAAACCAGGTCGTTTCGCGCTGTCACTCTTGAGTGCTATTCCCTTAGTTCTGGCAGCCTGCGCCAATAAATCCGATGAGATCGCGGCCAGCTATGTCTCGCCGACCATCTACGAGGGCATGAGTTGCAGGCAACTGGCGGTCGAAGCCCAGAGCGTCGCGAACCGCGCTGCGCAGGCTGCCGCGGCGCAGGACAAGAAGGCCAACAACGATGCCGTGGCCACCGGGGTAGGCGTGGTGCTGTTCTGGCCCGCCCTGTTCTTCATCAAGGGCGATGGCGCGCAAGCTGCCGAGGTCGCGCGCCTGAAGGGTGAAATGCAGGCGATCGAAACCGCGAATACGGTCAAGAACTGCGGAATTCGTTTCTCGACCTGAGTCGGAAATCCGGCAGAACGCACCGGGCGCCCTGCGCCCGGGCATCTTTCGCAGAACATCGGGCGATGTCGGCTGCGGCATCAATTTCAGGATGCGGCCTGGCAGGGGCAGAGGGACTCGAACCCACGACCCTCGGTTTTGGAGACCGATGCTCTACCAACTGAGCTATACCCCTAAGGCCGAGCGTCCGTTTAAGGCAGCGGCGGCGATAGCGCAAGGGGGTTTGCGTCGCTGTGGCGAAGAACCCGCCCCACCCTGCCCTACAGGCAGACAGCACAGAGGTGATCAGCGGATCAACCGGCAAGATCGGCAGCCAGGAAGCCGCCCGATTGCCGGGTCCACAGCCGCGCATACAGGCCATCACGCGCCAGCAGTTCGGCGTGGCTGCCCTGTTCGACAATGCGGCCCCTGTCCATCACCACAAGGCGATCCATTGCGGCAATCGTCGACAGCCTGTGCGCGATGGCGATGACAGTCTTGCCCTGCATCAATACGTCCAGACGGGACTGGATCGCAGCCTCGACCTCGCTGTCCAATGCGCTGGTGGCCTCGTCGAGAATCAGGATCGGCGCATCCTTCAGCGCCACCCGCGCAATGGCGATTCTCTGACGCTGCCCACCTGACAGCTTGACGCCGCGCTCTCCGACATGGGCATCCAGTCCGGAATTGCCATAGCTGTCGGACAGATCCGGCACGAAGCCATCCGCCTCGGCCAGTTCCAGTGCCTTCGCGATCTGCTGCTCGCTGGCATCGGGACGCCCATAGGCGATATTGTCCCGGACCGAGCGATGCAGCAGCGAGCTGTCCTGTGTGACAACGCCGATTGCAGCGCGCAGGCTGTCCTGTGTGACCGAGGCGATATCCTGACCGTCGATGCTGATACTGCCCTGTTCGATATCGTGAAAGCGCAACAGCAGATTGACCAGGGTCGATTTGCCCGCACCCGAACGCCCCACCAGCCCGACGCGCTCGCCGGGCGCGATATGCAGCGTCAGGTCATCCAGCACCGCCAGGGGGCGGGCACCCTCGACCCCGCCATAGCGGAAGGTCACATTGTCAAAGCGCACCTCGCCGGGCCCCGGCAACAGGGGACGTGCCTGCGGTCCATCCAGAACCTGCCTTGGCAGCGCAAGGCTGGCGATGCCGTCGCGAACCGTGCCGATATTCTCGAAAAGCGCCGCGAATTCCCACATGATCCAATGCGCCATATTGTTCAGGCGCATGGCCAGCGGCACCGCGACGACAACCGCCCCGACAGCCACCTGATCCTCGGTCCACAACCACAGGCCCAGCCCCGCGACCGAAGCCACCAGCATCACATTCATCACGTTCAGGGCGACATCCTGGATACTGCTGAGTCGCATCTGCTGGTGGACGGTATGCAGGAAACCGTCCATCCCCTCGCGCATCCACGCCTCTTCCCGCGCGGAATGCGAGAACAGCTTGACCGTGGCGATATTCGTATAGCTGTCGACCACGCGACCGGTCATCGCCGAACGGGCATCGGCCTGCGCCTGCGCCACCCGCCCCAGACGAGGCACGACCTGCCACAGCATGATTCCATAGGCCACGGCCCATGCCAGGAAGGGCAGAGCAAGCCGCCAGTCCTGGCTGGCGGCCAGCGCCATCGCGCCAAGAAAATAGATCAGGACATAGCTGCCCACATCCATGATCTTCATCGAGACTTCGCGCACCGCCAAGGCGGTCTGCATCAGCCGCTGCGCGATACGTCCGGCGAACTCGTCCTGGAAATAGCCGATGGACTGATGCAGCAGATAGCGATGCGCCTGCCAGCGAATACGCTGGGGGAAATTGCCCATCAGAGACTGATGCAGGATCAGCGACGCGATCAGGTTCAGCACCGGCAGGATCAGGACCAGCATGACCGCCATGAAGGCCAGACGCCCGCCTTCCTCGCTCCAGAACTGATCACGCGGCGTATCGCCCAGCCGGTCGATCAGATCGCCAAGCCAGCCGAACAGCATCACCTCGATGATCGCGATCAGCCCCGAGAATACCGCCAGCAGCATCAGCCAGAGCAGCGCGCCCCGCGAATAATGCAGGATGAAACGCCACAGCGATCGCGGCGGCATCGACGGATCATCCGCCGGATAGGGATCAATGCGACGCTCGAACCACGCGAACATAGTGACACCCGCAAGCTGTTTGACCACAGAACAGAGCGCCTCTGCTGACCTGCGACGCATTCCGAGTCAAGACGCGGGAGCCGCACCTTCCCCAACCGGGACGCCTGAAAACCCGCCAGGATGCCCCGTTGACGTTGCTGCGCTATTTGTAACGGCCGGCGCGCTGCAAGACCTCGATCTGATAGCCGTCGGGATCCGCGATGAAGAAAAAGCGCCCGATGACCTCGCCTCCCGGGGCGAAATCGACCAGCTTGCGTGGCGCGAAACCCTCGGCTTCCAGCCGCGCATGGGTTGCATCGACATCCTCGACCGAGAACGCCACATGGCCATAGCCGTCGCCCAGATCATAGGGTTCCGTGCGACCCTTGTTCACCGTCAATTCCAGCTCGGTGTCGCTTTCCTCATTGGCCAGATAGATCAGCGTGAAGGCATCGAAATCCAGCCGCTCGGCGACCTTCAGGCCAAAGCAGCGCTCATAGAAATCGACCGAACGCCGTTCGTCCAGCACGCGAATCATCGAGTGAATGTATTTGGCCATGATTTGACTCCTGATGTCGAAAGACGGTTTCTGCGGGGCAATGAAACGGAAAAGGGGCCGTCCCGAAGGACAGCCCCATAAATCGCGATATCCCGAGGGATCACTCGATGATTTTGGAGACGACGCCTGCGCCGACGGTGCGTCCGCCTTCGCGGATTGCGAAGCGCAGTTTTTCTTCCATGGCGATCGGCGCGATCAGTTCGACTTCGAACTTCAGGTTGTCGCCCGGCATCACCATCTCGGTGCCCTCGGGCAGGTTGACCGTGCCGGTGACATCCGTGGTGCGGAAGTAGAACTGCGGACGATAGTTCGCGAAGAACGGCGTGTGACGGCCACCTTCATCCTTGGTCAGGATATAGGCTTCGGCTTCGAACTTGGTGTGCGGGGTCACCGAGCCCGGCTTGGCCAGAACCTGACCACGCTCGACGCCGTCACGGTCGATGCCGCGCAGCAGGGCGCCGATGTTGTCGCCAGCCTCACCGCGATCCAGCAGCTTGCGGAACATCTCAACGCCGGTGCAGGTGGTTTTCTTGGTGTCGCGGATACCCACGATTTCCAGTTCGTCGCCCACGTTCACAGCGCCACGCTCGACACGGCCGGTCACAACCGTACCACGACCCGAGATCGAGAACACGTCTTCGATCGGCATCAGGAACGGCTGGTCGACAGCGCGCTCGGGGGTCGGGATGTAGCTGTCAACGGCTTCCAGCAGCGCGCGGATCGACTTCTCGCCGATTTCCTCGTCGCGACCTTCCAGAGCGGCCAGAGCCGAGCCCTTGATGATCGGAATGTCGTCGCCCGGATAGTCGTAGCTGGACAGCAGCTCGCGCACTTCCATCTCGACCAGTTCCAGCAGCTCTTCGTCATCAACCTGGTCGACCTTGTTCAGGTAGACGACCATGTAGGGGATGCCCACCTGACGGCCCAGCAGGATGTGCTCGCGCGTTTGCGGCATCGGGCCGTCAGCTGCGTTCACAACCAGGATCGCGCCGTCCATCTGCGCCGCACCGGTGATCATGTTCTTCACATAGTCAGCGTGGCCGGGGCAGTCGACATGCGCATAGTGGCGCGTCTCGGTTTCATATTCGACATGGGCCGTCGAGATCGTGATACCGCGGGCCTTCTCTTCCGGCGCGCCGTCGATCTGGTCATAGGCCTTGAAATCGCCGAAATACTTCGTGATCGCGGCCGTCAGTGTCGTCTTGCCGTGGTCAACGTGACCAATCGTGCCGATGTTGACGTGCGGTTTGTTCCGTTCAAACTTTGCCTTTGCCATCTAGGCCTCCTGATCGCGGGGCGTGGCGTGAAGATGGCCCCGAATTAACGTGCGCCGCGATGTATAAGCCGCCAGAGGAAAAATCAAGGGCAGGACAAGGGCACAACACTCATTTTCACCCTCCTGTGGCGCAAACAGCCGAAAGGTCGGCGGGAACCATATCCGCCGCAGGATCATTGTTCCTTGAAGCAGGTCGCATCTGGCGGCCTCGGCAGCAGGGGGACTTGACAATGAGCCTGATGAAATCGCTGGCCCGCGTGGCCGCAGGTGTAATGGTCGCCAAGGGAATCGGCGCTGTGATGAAGCGCCGCCAGCAAGGCAGCCAAAGCGCTTCGCCCGACAATCAACAGGGCGGAGGCGGTTTGCTTGACAGCCTGTTCGGCAGCAATACGGATGGCCGGACCGGCAGCCTTTCGGATACATTGGGTCAGGTTCTGGGCAGCGGGAAGACGGGCGCCGGCACGGGTTCACCCTATGGCGGTGCGCAATCTGCTGGCGCCCAGGGTGGCTTGGGCGGCTTGCTTGACGGGCTGACGAATCGGGCCCGCAGCGGTGAATCCTCCGGCGGCGGCCTCAGCGACATTCTTGGACAGCTTACCGGTGGCGCGCGACAGCCGGGCAGCGGCAGCAGCGGCGGACTGGGTGACATGCTGGGCGGACTGCTCGGGGGGGCGGCAGGTGGTGCCGCAGCGGGCGGACTGGCGCGCAAGGGCGCGCAGGAAAGCAATGACGCAAGCTTTGGCGAGCTGTTCAACGACGCCATTGCCCGCAATGACGAACCCGCCGTCGCGCCAACAGCCGAACAGAACGCCGTGGCGGGCCTGATGCTGAAAGCGATGATCCAGGCTGCCAAATCCGATGGCAAGATCGACGAGGCCGAAAAGCAGCGCCTGCTGGAACATCTGGGTGACGAACTGGATGACGAAGAGCGGCAGTTCGTGCGCGAGCAGATGGCCCAACCTGTCGATGCCGCCGGATTGGCCCGCGAGGTGCCCAAGGGGCTGGAGGCTCAGGTCTACCTGATGTCGCTGCTGGCGATCGATTTCGACAATGCCCAAGAAGCGCAATATCTGCACAGCCTTGCACAGGCGATGGGGCTGGCACCCGAGATCATCAACGACATTCACGATCAGGTCGGCGTGACGCAACTCTACAAATAGGGTGTGCCTGTCGGACCGACATTGCGGAGCGGATCATTGCGCCGCTCTGCAGCCCGTCGGTTTTTGCCTTTGTCATGAAGGTCATCGCATAGAAAACGCGTGATTCATGCAGCCCCAGATTGATTGCAGCGCCGGGCTCTGCCAATGTTGAAACGAAGCAAATTCTTCGCCAACTCAATTCAGGAGCCAGCCATGCACTTGTTCAAGTCAGTCGCCCTTGCAGCCCTTGTTGCTGTGCCGGTCGTTGCCGCGGCCCAATCCAGCAAGGATGTCCTAGAAGCCCGTCACGGATACATGCGGATGCTGGCGCTGAACATGGGTCAACTGGCCGGCATGGCCAAGGGCGAGATCGAATATGACGAGGCTGCGGCCGCGACTGCGGGGGCCAATATCGAGGCGCTGGCGCAATATTCGGCGGCCGGCCTTTTCGTGCCCGGCACGGCCAATGGTGAGGTCGAGGGTTCTGATGCCCTGCCCGCCATCTGGGAAAAACCCGGCCAGTTCGCGCAAGAGTTCAAGGCATTCGCGGATGCCGCCGCCGGCGCGGGCGAGGCCGTCAAGGGCGGCCAGGGAAATATCGGAGCGGTCCTGCAGAAACTGGGCGGCACCTGCAAGGACTGCCATGACGATTTTCGCAAACCCGAATGAGCCAGCCTGACCACAGCCAACGCGTTCGTGTCTGGGACCCGGCGCTGAGGATATTTCACTGGCTGCTTGCCATTCTGGTCATCTCGAACTGGCTTCTGGGCCAGTTCGGGCCGAATGTCATGACCCTGCACTTCTGGCTCGGCTATGCCATTGCAGGATTGCTGGTCTTCAGGATCATCTGGGGATTTGTCGGCCCCGAAGCGGCACGTTTCACCAGCTTTCTACGCGGCCCCAGGGCCATCTGGGACTATATTCGCCATATGGGACGCCGCGAACCCAGCAACTGGCCCGGCCATAACCCGCTGGGTGCGCTGTCGGTCGTGGCAATGATCGCGGTTCTGGCTCTGCAGGTGGGCACCGGCCTGGTGTCGGACCCAGAGGATTTCATCAATGTCGGGCCCTTCGCCGCTGACGTCGGGGCCACCGTGTCGCGCAAGGCCGTCGGATGGCATCACCTGGGCGGCACGGTCATCCTGCTGCTGGTGCTGCTGCATGTCGCCACGATCCTGTTCTACCGGTTCTGGAAGAACGAGGATCTGGTCCGTCCCATGCTGACCGGCTGGAAATGGGTGCGGCGCCGCTAGGGGCGCCGCATCTGGATCCGGACCGTTGCTGCGCGATCAATCGCGCAGCCATTTTCCTGACATCTACCTACGGAAAGCGATTGTTGCGCGGGAAGCCACGCGGCGCCATGCGCCCGGCCGTGGCGCGTTTGCCCAGCCATTCGCTCAGGTCGCTTTCGGTGCGCGTCTTGCCGCCGGTCATCGGCCAGCTCAGCCCGTCCGTCAGGGTCAACGTGATGGCGTCTGACAGGCCGCCATCCTTGAACTTCAGCAGCCGCACCCCCTTGCCGCGCGACATTTCCGGCAGTTCGGACAGCGGGAAGACCAGCATCTTGCGGTTTTCCCCGACCACGGCGACATGATCGCCCGAGACCGGCTTGCACAGCAACGCCTCGCCGTTCAGCACCTGTTTCCCGGTCTTGGTCTGGGCCAGAATGTCCCCCGCCTGAACCACGAAACCGTCCCCCGCCCTGGAGGCGACCAGATATTTCTCATCAGCGCGCCAGGGGAAGATCGAGATCACCTCGGCCTCATTGGGAAGATCAACCATCAGTCGCAGCGGTTCGCCCATGCCGCGCCCGCCGGGCAGGTTGTTGGCAGGCACGGTATAAAAGCGCCCATTGCTGGCAAAGACCATCAGCTTGTCGGTGGTCTCGGCATGCAGCGCGAATCCCGGACCGTCGCCATCCTTGAACTTCAGTTCGGCATCCAGCGGCTGATGGCCCTTCAAGGCACGAATCCAGCCCATCTTGGACAGGATGACCGTCAGTGGCTCGCGCTCGATCATGGCCTCCATGCTGACCGCCTCGACTACCGGCGCATCGGTGATGACCGTGCGGCGCCGGCCTTCGGGCGTGGATTTGCCGAAGAGGTTGCGCACCTCTTTCAGCTGCTGGGAAATGCGCAGCCATTGCAGCCCCTCGTCAGCCAGCATGTCCTGCAGGGCCTGCCGTTCCTCGGTCAGATTGTCACGTTCCGCGCGCAGCTCGATCTCTTCCAGTTTGCGCAGGGCCCGCAAGCGCATGTTCAGGATGGCCTCGACCTGAACATCGGACAGCCCGAATTCAGCCATCATCACGGCCTTGGGGTTGTCTTCATTGCGGATGATCTCGATCACCCTGTCGATATTGAGATAGGCGACCAGATAGCCTTCCAGCACCTCCAGCCGGGCGGCAATCTTCTCCAGCCGGAAATTGGCGCGGCGGACCAGAACCTCGCGGCGATGGTCAAGGAAGGCGTGCAACACTTCCTTGAGGCTGCAAACCCTGGGTACCCGGCCGTCGATCAGAACGTTCATGTTCAGATTGAAGCGGATTTCCAGATCGCTGACCTTGTACAGCGCCGCCATCAGCTGGTCGGGATCGACGCTGCGGCTCTTGGGTTCCAGCACGATGCGGATGTCCTCGGCCGATTCGTCGCGCACATCGGCCAGAATCGGGATCTTCTTGGTCTGGATCAGTTCGGCCAGCCGTTCGATCAGCTTGGATTTCTGAACCTGATAGGGGATTTCGGTCACGACAATCTGCCATTGCCCACGACCCAGATCTTCCTGTTCCCATTTCGCGCGGATACGGAAGGCCCCGCGCCCCGTGCGATAGGTCTCGGCAATCGATTCCCGGCTTTCGACGATGACACCGCCGGTCGGCAGGTCCGGCCCCTGGATGATATTGGCCAGGGTATCGTCGCGCGCATCCGGCGTCTTGATCAGATGCAGACAGGCATCGATCACCTCATGCAGGTTGTGGGGCGGGATATTCGTCGCCATCCCCACCGCGATCCCCGAAGCCCCATTGGCCAGCAGGTTCGGGAAAGCCGAGGGCAGCACGACAGGTTCGGTCAGCGTGCCATCGTAATTGGGCCGGAAATCCACCGCATTCTCGGCCAGCCCCTCCATGAGGGCCTCCGATGCCTGTGCAAGACGCGCCTCGGTATAGCGGGCGGCTGCGGGGTTGTCGCCATCGACATTTCCGAAATTGCCCTGCCCGTCCACCAGCGGATAGCGCATGGCAAAATCCTGGGCCAGACGCGCCATGGCATCATATATCGCGGCATCGCCATGGGGATGATAGTTCCCCATCACGTCGCCGGTGATCTTGGCCGATTTCCGGAATGCGCCATTCGGAGCAAGCCGCAGTTCCCGCATGGCATACAGGATGCGACGATGCACGGGCTTCAGCCCGTCACGTGCATCCGGCAGCGCCCGGTTCATGATCGTGGACAGCGCATAGGTCAGATACCGCTCGCCAATGGCGCGGCTGAGCGATTCGGCCTGGGTATTCTCTTCGGGGTCGATGGGCAGATCTTCTGACATGCTGCACTGGATATGATGGGATCGACGCCCGGTCCAGCAGGAAAATCAGATCATCGGAACCGCAACGGCCCAAGCGGCGTTGAGATCGTGAAGCTATCGCTACTTGTGAAACAGCTATCCGGGAATGATGACCGCGCGATGACAAGATTGTTGATCCTCATGGCAGTCACGCTGACGGCGCTCTATCTGGTGCTGGGCACCTATGGGGCTGTTGACCGACGCGCCGCCAGACAGGTTGCCGCCCCATCCGACACAACCCCTCAGGCCGAAACGACCGCCAAGATCACCAGCCCCGCGGCCGCGCCGGAAACAACCGAAGCCACGCCCCCGCCCGAGGACATCGAACCTTCCGGGCAGGCCGAAGAACAGCCGCTGGACTCGCCGGATCCGGCGCTGAGGCGCGCGCCCGATCATACCGAACAGGCCTCGCCGACAGAGGCCGATGCGGCGATCGTTCCCGAACCTGACGCTTCGGACAAGATTCTGTATGTCACCGGCAACCGCGTGAATTTCCGCGCCGGACCTTCGACGAACAACCGGGTGATCGGCGCTTTGCAGCGCGGGGATCCCGTTGAAGCTCTGGGCCCGACCGATGCCCCATGGATCAATATTCGTGACGCCGAGGGACGCATCGGCTATATGTCGGCGCAGTTTCTCAGCAACATCCCGCCCAACTGACATGCGCAAATCCGTTCTGATTACCGGCGCCTCGTCCGGCATAGGCCTGGATGCGGCCCGTCGCATGACGGCCGAGGGCTGGCATGTCATTGCCACCTGCCGTCGCCCGCAGGATATCGAGGCGCGGCGCGCAGAGGGAATCGACTGCCACCATCTGGAACTGTCTGATCCCGACAGTGTCACACAGCTTGTTGAAACCGTCCTGTCACGGGGACCCTTGCACGGGCTGGTGAACAATGCCGCCTTTGCCCTGCCGGGAGCGGTCGAGGACATCCCGCGCGGTGCCCTGCGCGAAATCTTCGAGACGAACCTGTTCGGCACGCATGACCTGACAACGCAGCTGATCCCGCATTTCCGCAAGACCGGTGGTCGCATCGTCACGATCAGCTCGGTGCTGGGCCTGGTCGGAATTCCATGGCGCGGCCCCTATGTCGCCACCAAATTCGCACTCGAGGGGCTGACCGATGTTCTCAGGCTGGAGATGCGGGGCACCGGGGTCAAGGTCATCCTGATCGAGCCCGGCCCGATCACCAGCCGCATCCGAATCAATGCCATCCCGCATTTCGAGAAATGGGTGAACTGGCAGGCCAGCCCCCGCGCCGAGGATTACCGCGCGACCCTGCTGCGCCGTCTTTATGAACCCTCGGGAAAGGACAGGTTCGAATTGCCGCCCTCGGCAGTCAGCGACCGGATCCTGCAGGCCCTGACCGCAACTTCGCCCCCGCCCCGCTATTACGTGACCACACCGACGCGGCTTTCGGCGATTGGTCGCAGGCTTTTGCCGACGCGCGCTCTGGACTGGTTTGCGCGGCGCAGCTAGGGTCACGCGCGAAAGGCGGTTCCCATGCAAGACAAGCCACTCTTCTACATCGTCGTCCTTGCGGTCCTGATCGTGCTGGGCATTCTGGCCACGGGCATCGGCGGCTTCGCGCGCGGCGGCGAATTCAACCGCAAACACGGCAATCGGCTGATGCGCTGGCGGATCATCGCCCAGGCGGTCGCCATAGCGCTGATCCTGCTGTTCATCTGGCTGAGGTCAAGCTGATGGTCGTTCTGAACAAGATCTATACCCGCACCGGCGACAAGGGCGACACGGCGCTGTCAGACGGCAGCCGGGTCGCCAAACATGACCCGCGTGTAGAGGCCTATGGTTCGGTGGATGAATTGAACGCCACGCTGGGATTGTGCCGGCTGCATGCCCAGGGACAGATGGCCGAGGAACTGGCCGTCATCCAGAATGACCTGTTCGATCTGGGTGCGGATCTGTCGCGGCCGGATATGTCCGCAGATGATCAGGCCGGATATCCCGTGCTGCGCATGATCGACGCCCAGGTCGAACGTCTGGAACGCGAGATTGACCGGATGAATGCCGAGTTGCAGCCCCTGCGCAGCTTCATCCTGCCCGGTGGCAGCACCCTGGCCGCGCATCTGCATCTGGCGCGGACCGTTGCCCGTCGAGCCGAACGGCGCGCGACCGAACTGGCCGCGGGGGGCGATGCCAATCCGGTGGCGGTACGCTATCTCAACCGGCTGTCGGACTGGCTGTTCGTGGCCTCACGTCAGGCGAATGACAATGGCAATGCGGATATCCTCTGGGTGCCGGGTGCAAGCCGTTAGCGGACAACAGTTTCCTGCAAGCTCAGCTGATGGCCGCAAAAGGCATATTCAGGGACGTTTTTGCCCTGTAAATGCCATCGACCTGTCGCTAACACTTGCCGCAGCCGAAGATATACAATCAAGGGAGAAAGGCCGATGAAGGTACTTGTACCGGTAAAGCGGGTCATTGATTACAACGTTAAGGCCCGTGTCAAGGCTGACGGATCGGGTGTTGATCTTGCGAATGTGAAGATGTCGATGAACCCGTTTGACGAGATTGCCGTGGAAGAGGCGATCCGTCTGAAGGAGAAGGGCGTCGCCACGGAGGTTGTCGCGGTCAGCATCGGCGTCAAGCAGGCGGCCGAAACCCTGCGCACGGCCCTTGCGATGGGGGCCGACCGTGCCATCCTGGTGATTGCGGCCGATGACGTGCATACCGATATCGAGCCTCTGGCGGTGGCCAAGATCCTCAAGGCGGTGATCGACGAGGAGGCACCGGGCCTGGTGATCGCGGGCAAGCAGGCGATCGACAACGACATGAACGCGACCGGCCAGATGCTGGCGGCGCTGCTGGGCTGGGGTCAGGCGACCTTTGCCAGCAAGCTGGAGATCGAGGGCGATGCCGCCAGGGTCACCCGCGAGGTCGATGGCGGCCTGCAGACCATCGAGGTCCGGCTTCCGGCCATCGTCACCGCCGACCTGCGCCTGAACGAGCCGCGCTATGCCAGCCTGCCCAACATCATGAAGGCCAAGAAGAAGCCGCTGGAGGAAAAGACCGCCGCGGATCTGGGCGTCGATGTGACCCCGCGCCTTGCCGTGGTCAACACGCGCGAGCCCGAGGGCCGCAAGGCCGGCATCAAGGTCGGCTCGGTCGATGAGCTGGTATCGAAACTGAAAGAAGCGGGGGTTGTGTGATGGCTGTTCTGTTGCTGGGTGAAGTCACGAATGGCGAGTTGAACCGCGATGCCACCGCCAAGGCGGTCGGCGCGCTGAAATCCCTGGGCGATGTGACGGTGCTCTGCGCCGGGGCCTCGGCACAGGCCGCGGGCGAGGCGGCTGCCACGATCGAGGGCGTGGCAAAGGTCCTGGTGGCCGAGGATGCGCTCTATGGTCATCGCCTGGCCGAGCCCGCCGCGGCGCTGCTGGTCAGCCTCGCGGGTGATTACGACCATATCGCCGCACCGGCCACGACCGATGCCAAGAACATCATGCCTCGCGTTGCGGCGCTGCTGGACGTGATGGTGATCTCGGATGTCTCGGGCGTGGTGGATGGCGAGACCTTCGAGCGCCTGGTCTATGCCGGCAATGCCATCCAGACGGTGAAATCGGCGGATGCGAAGAAGGTTCTGACCGTGCGCACGGCCAGCTTTGACGCCGCCGGTGACGGCAGCGCGGCGCCGGTCGAAGCCGTGGCCGCGGCGGGCGATCCGGGCCTGTCCAGCTGGGTTGCCGACGAGGTGGTCACCAGTGACCGCCCCGAGCTGACCTCGGCGGGTCGCGTGGTGTCGGGCGGTCGCGGCGTCGGCTCGAAAGAGGATTTCGCGATCATCGAGAAACTGGCCGACAAGCTGGGCGCGGCGGTCGGCGCCTCGCGCGCGGCGGTCGATTCCGGCTATGCGCCCAATGATTATCAGGTCGGCCAGACCGGCAAGGTCGTCGCCCCCGAGCTTTACGTCGCCGTGGGCATCTCGGGCGCGATCCAGCATCTGGCGGGCATGAAGGACAGCAAGATCATCGTCGCCATCAACAAGGACGAAGAAGCCCCGATCTTCCAGGTCGCGGACTACGGACTCGTCGGTGACCTCTTCTCGACTGTCCCGGAACTGACCGACAAGCTGTAAACAGCCGATCAATCCGGCATTTCAACCGCCCCGATGTTTCGGGGCGGTTTTGCATTGCGACGACCCGCGCCCCGCCCTATCGTCCCCGCGATCAAGACGTGAGGGTACGGAGATGGCGATACAATCGGTTGGCGTGATCGGCGCAGGTCAGATGGGCAACGGCATCGCCCATGTCTTTGCGCTTGCAGGATTCGACGTCCTGCTGAGCGATATCAGTCGCGAGGCTCTGGACAAGGCCATCGCGCTGATTGACAGGAATATCGAACGTCAGGTCAGCAAGGGGCGGATCTCGCCCGAGGACAAGAAGGCCGCAATGGCCCGAATCACCACGACCCTGAATCTGGCCGATCTGGGTCAGACCGATCTGGTCATCGAAGCCGCCACTGAACGCGAATCCGTCAAGCAAGCCATCTTCGAGGATATTCAGCCGCATCTGAAACCCGACACCATCCTGACGTCGAACACATCCTCGATTTCGATCACCCGGCTGGCCAGCCGCACCGATCGTCCCGAAAAATTCATGGGGTTCCACTTCATGAATCCGGTCCCGGTAATGCAGCTGGTCGAGTTGATCCGCGGCATTGCCACCGACGAGGCGACCTACAAGGCCCTGCACGAGGTGGTTCGCAAGCTGGGCAAGACCGCCGCAAGCGCCGAAGACTTCCCCGCCTTCATCGTCAACCGGATCCTGATGCCGATGATCAATGAGGCGGTCTATACGCTGTACGAAGGCGTCGGGAATGTGAAATCCATCGATGAATCGATGAAACTGGGCGCCAATCACCCCATGGGACCGCTGGAACTGGCCGATTTCATCGGGCTGGACACCTGTCTGGCGATCATGAATGTGCTGCATGACGGGCTGGCAGATACCAAGTACCGCCCCTGCCCCTTGCTGACCAAATATGTCGAGGCCGGATGGCTTGGCCGCAAGACCGGACGCGGTTTCTATGATTATCGCGGCGAGACGCCAGTTCCGACAAGATAGTCGTTTTCGGACGGTCTCAGGTTGAACTTCGGTTATTGACTGGTCAGACAATCAACTGACCAGTCACCGTATGTAACCGGAGGAAATCTGATGAGACTCGTTCAAATGACATCCCTTGCCGCCTTGCTGGCAGGGGCTGCGCTGCCTGCATCAGCCGACGACGCGGCAAGTTGCGAAACGGTACGTTACTCCGGCCCCGGCTGGACCGACATCGCGGCCACCAATGGCGTGGCAGCGGTTCTGTTCGAAGCGCTGGGATATACGCCCGACATCGCCACCCTGTCCGTACCTGTTGGCTATGAAGCCCTGAAGAACGGTCAGACCGACATGTTCCTGGGCAACTGGCTGCCCGCCCAGCAGAAATTCCGCGACGATCTGGATGCAAACGGTGGCATCGAGGAACTGGTGCAAAACCTGGAAGGCGCGAAATTCACTCTGGCGGTCAACAAGCCCGGTGCCGAGGCAGGCGTTGCCGATTTTGCCGATCTGGACGCCCACAAGGACGCCTTTGACGGAAAGATCTATGGCATCGAGCCGGGCGCACCGGCCAATCAGTCCATTCAGGCGATGATCGAGGCCGATGACTTCGGGCTGGGTGACTGGACGCTGGTTGAAAGCGGCGAACAGGCCATGCTGGCCCAAGTCGGACGCAATGAATCCGCCGGAACGCCATCGGTCTTCCTGGCATGGGCCCCCCATCCCATGAACGAGGCCATCGACATCACCTATCTGTCCGGTGGAGATGCACAATTCGGGCCCGATTTCGGCGGCGCAACCGTCCACACGCTTGCCCGCCGCGAATGGGTCGAATCCTGCCCCAATGCCGCCAGGTTGCTGCGCCAGCTGACCTTTGACGTGCCCATGGAAAACGCGCTGATGGGGGATATCCTGAATGATGGCATGGATCCGGCAGAGGCAGCATCGGCCTGGATTGCCGAACACCCCGAACGTCTGGAAGCCTGGCTTGATGGCGTGACCACGCTGGACGGCAAACCCGGTATCGAAGCGGTCAAGGAGGTCGTTCAGCAATGAAACCGAATATCCTGATCTTCATGGTTGACCAGTTGTCCGGGGTGCTGTTTCCCGACGGTCCCGCCGATTTCCTGCACACCCCGAATCTGCGCAAGCTGGCCGCCCGCTCGACCCGTTTTTCCAATGCCTATACCGGCAGCCCCCTTTGCGGCCCGGCGCGCGCCAGCTTCGTCTCCGGGCAACTGCCCTCGCGCACCGGGGTCTATGACAATGCGGCCGAGTTCGCCTCGGACATTCCGACCTATGCCCACCACCTGCGCCGGGCGGGGTATCAGACCTGTCTCAGCGGCAAGATGCATTTCGTCGGTGCCGATCAGTTGCATGGCTATGAGGAACGTCTGACCACCGATGTCTATCCGGCCGATTTCGGCTGGACGCCTGATTACCGCAAGCCGGACGAACGGATCGACTGGTGGTATCACAATATGGGTTCGGTCACCGGCGCGGGTGTGGCAGAGATCACCAACCAGCTCGAATATGATGACGAGGTCGCCTATAACGCCTGCCGCAAGCTCTATGATCTGGCGCGGGGCGAGGATGAGCGGCCCTGGTGCCTGACCGTCAGCTTTACCCATCCCCATGACCCCTATGTGGCGCGACGCAAGTATTGGGACCTGTATGAAGGCATCCCCGAACTGGAGCCGCCCGAAGCCATCCCCTATGATGAACAGGACCCGCATTCGCAACGCCTGATGGACGCCAATGACTGGCGCAATTTCAACATCTCGGACGACAATATCCGTCGCGCGCGTCAGGGGTATTTCGCCAATATCAGCTATGTCGATGACAAGATCGGCGAGATCATGGATGTGCTGGAGCGCACCCGGCAAGAGGCAATAATCCTGTTCCTTTCCGATCACGGCGACATGCTGGGCGAACACGGGCTGTGGTTCAAGATGAGCTTCTATGAAGGTTCATCGCGGGTCCCGCTGATGATCTCGTCCCCCGACATGCCGGTGGGCCGGGTGGATCAGCCGGTCAGCACCATCGATGTGGTTCCCACGATCTGTGACCTGGCCGGGCTGGACATGGACGAGGTGATGCCCTGGACCGATGGGGAATCCCTGGCAGATGGCGGTGCCAATCGGGGCCCCGTCCCGATGGAGTATGCCGCCGAGGGCAGTATCGCGCCTCTTGTCGCGCTGCGTGACGGGCATCTGAAGTATATTTCCTGCCAAGCCGACCCCGAACAATTGTTCGATCTGCAGGCCGATCCCGGCGAAAGGCGCAATCTTGCGACCGACCCGGCATATGCCGAGGATCTTGCAAGGTTGCGCGACATGGCCGCCGCGCGCTGGGATCTGGCGCGGTTCGATGCCGAGGTGCGGGAATCTCAGGCACGCCGCTGGGTCGTCTATGAGGCCCTGCGGAACGGAAAGTACCGTGCCTGGGACCACCAACCGTTCCTGGATGCCAGCCAGCGCTATATGCGCAATCACATGGACCTGAACGTGCTGGAAGAGAACCAGAGGTTCCCCCGCGGAGAATAAGCGAAGGGGCCGGAGATTCCGGCCCCATCCAACTTCGGGATCAGTTGCCCGTTTTCGCGTCGCGCTGATCCATGAACTGATCGAACTCGGATTTGTCCTTGGCTTCACGCAGCTTCTGCAGGAAGGCCATGAACTCTCCATGCTCGTCTTCCAGTCGCTTGAGGGTTTCCTCGCGATAGGAATCGAAGGCCGTGTTCCCCGTTGGCGCGGCAGAATAGTGACGGTGATGGGTCCGTTTGCTGCATCCGAACATGCGTTTACTCCAGATCATATAACCAAGAATGGCCAGTCCGACCGGCCAGAAAGCCACGAATCCCAGGACCATGGCAACGATCCATGCCGGGCGGCCCCTTTCGTCCAGCCAGTCACGGGCGCGGCCCAAGGGCCCCGTTGCGCGTGACGCCATCATCTGGGCTGAAAAGTTCTGTGATGCGCTGTGCATCCTGCGTTCTCCCTATGTTAATGTTAATCACATTTACATAGATGGGCGCAAAACTGGCTGAATCAAGACATTTGCCCGAATTTTTCAGTTGGGGATCAGGCCAAGGCCGCGCAGATAGATGATGACGCCGCTTTCCAGCATTTCCGAGGGTTCGACCGAGCTTCGCCCGCCCGGCTTGCCGCGCGAGAAAAGTTCGACCACGCCGTGACTGAGCGCCCAGACATGATTGGCCACCATGCGCGACGGAGGACGGCGATCCTTCGGCATCCGGCTGGCCAGCGCATCGGCGGCGCGCAAAAGGACGCCCTGCGCACGGTCGGACGCCGCTGAAAGCTCCGATTTTCCGGCAATGGAGATGCCCGATTCAAACATCGCCATATAGAAACCCGGACGTTCCCCGGCAAAATCAAGATAGGCCTGCCCCATCCGCAGGAATGCGGTCAGAACCGTCGGCGCGCCGTCATCAAATGCGACCTCCAGCCTGTCGGCAAATTCCAGAAAACCCTGTCGCGCGACCTCTTCGATCAGATCGTCGCGCCCCCTGAAGTGCCGATAGGGCGCCGCCGCCGACACCCCGGCCCGGCGCGCGGCCTCGGACATCGTGAAGGCCTGTGGGCCAAGTTCCTCGATCAGCGCGGCAGTTGCATCAACCAGGGCCTGACGAAGGTTCCCGTGATGGTAGGATCTGCGTTCTGCCACGGCAGGCCTACATGCCTTCGCCGAAATAATCCGCCACCAGTGCCTCCAGCGCGTCGGCAAGTTCGACGGCATCCGGACCCTCTGTTGTCACCTTGATGCTGCTGCCGCGCGGTGCGGTCAGCATCAGCAACCCCATGATCGAGTCGCCCGACACGCTCATTCCATCCTTTTCGACCATGGCTGTAGAGGAAAATCTTTCGACGATATCGACAAATTTGGCGCTGGCGCGGGCGTGCAGCCCCTTTTCATTGATGATCGACAGCTCGCGCGTCACGGATTGCGTCATGTTGCAGGCGTTCCGGTGTTGAAAACGGCCTCGACCGGCACGTTGTAAGAGTTGATATATTTGCGCCCCGCCTCCTTGGCGAAAGTGACCGCATCGGGCACCGAGAGATGGCGCGACTTGGCCAGCTTGACCAGCATGGGAAGATTGGCGCCGTATAGAATGCTGCGGTCGCGCATTGCACATGCGGGCAGCGACAGGTTCGATGGCGATCCTCCGAACAGATCAGTCACCACGATCACGCCATTGCCATCATCGACGGAATTCGCCGCGTCCTGGATTTCGGCTGTTTTCGCCATCCGGTCGTGATCATCCTCGATCGCAACCGCCGCAATCCCTGACTGCGGACCAACGACATGCTCGACCGCGGAAAGATATTCCCGGGCAAGTCCGCCATGCGCTACGATGACAATTCCAATCAACGCCTATCACCCAAAACAGGCGCCTCGCCGCGCCCGGCATCGACACGAGATTCACGGGAAGGCCCAACCTCGCCCGTTTCCACTTCGTGAACAGATGCGGACGTCGGCAGCCGACGCTCCAATTCCCTATGCCTTATTGACACCGGCCAGCCGGCATCTGCAAGCGCGACCGCCATCTTTTCAGCCAGAGTGACCGAACGGTGTTGCCCTCCGGTACACCCAAAGCCTACCGAGAGATGCGATTTGCCCTCTTCCAGATGCGCGGGCAGCAAAAACAGCAGCAAATCGCGGATCCGGTCAAAGAATTCACCGAATCGCGGGTCGGCCTGAACATAGGCCTGGACCTCGGGGTCGCGCCCGGTCTTTCGCCTCAGCGCCTGCTCCCAATGCGGATTGGCAAGGAACCGACAGTCAAACATCAGATCGACCCCGCGCGGCACCCCGCGCTTATAGCTGAAGGAATGCAATGACACCGTCAGCCGACCGTCCGGCCTGATGTCGAACCATCGGTTCAGCTCGGCCTTCAGATCATGGGGCGTCAGTTCCGATGTATCGACCAGAACATCCGCCCGAGCACGGATCGGGGACAGAAGATCGATTTCCGCGGTGACGCCAGAGAGCGGCGAACTGTCCGGGGCCAATGGATGGCGGCGGCGCGTTTCGCTGTAGCGCCGCACCAGCACATCCGGCGCACAATCCAGAAACAACACCTCTGGCGCATAGTTGGGATTGCGGGTCAGACGGTCAATCAGCTCGATGACATTCGAGGTCGAGAAATCCCGGTTGCGCACATCCAGCCCCAGCGCCAGCGGATCCGGCCGTACCGGCCCGTCCAGCAGGCGCGGAATCAGCGACAGCGGCAGGTTGTCGATGGCCTCGAAACCCAGATCCTCAAGGACATTGATGGCCGTTGACCGCCCGGCCCCGGACGGCCCCGTCACCAGAACCAGCCGCTGTGCCTGTTCGCGTCGGCCAGCCAGATCATATTCGGTCAAACCGCGATCTTCCATGAACGCCCTCCGAAGCTCCTTTCACGTTTCCGGTCACATCATGCGACCGGCCAACAGAAATTGCCGCAAAGCAGCATAAAGATGTGGCCGATAAGGGCCGAAAACAAGGGGCAGACGCAATCCCAGAAGCTCAAGCTCGTGTTCCAATGGCAATCGCTGTTCTTCCTGCTGCCCCAGATCGATAACCGCATGCAATTGCACAGGGTCAGAGGTCATTGCCGCGAGAATCCCGACCCCGCGCGCCTCGATCTGTCCAACCAGGACCTCGGGACAGCTGGCGATGATCGCATCTCCGTCACGACGCAGATCCGTGCGGTCATCAGCAACCAGTTCCGCACCCACCGCCATAAGTTGCAGAGCCAGAGAAGATTTTCCTGAACCCGAAGGTCCGAGAATCAGCAATCCGCGCCCATTCATCGATATGGTCGTACCATGCATCTGGCACATGCGAATCACCTCCGGGTCCAATCCTTGTCCGAAATGCTGAATTTCCCGACCCGAGTCTTTATAGAACGTTCTTGTTTGCGATAACATGTTGTGTTTGCGCTACCGTTTGCGCTCCCTCACTTTTTTGACTCTCGCGCGGTGCTATAGGCCGCTCATACTGCGTCATGGAACTGTCGCAGGCCTTAACTGAAGTCAGGAGCGTTTTGACATGAGCACGCGTGTAAACCCGAATTGCCGGCTGGAAGATCAAGGTTTCGAAGGCCTCGGCCGGGTTTATTACAATCTCTCCGAGCCTGCTCTCATGAACGAAGCCGTCGCGCGCGGCGAGGGCAAACTGGGTCAGGGCGGCACCTTGCTGGTGTCAACCGGTGCCCATACCGGACGTTCGCCCAAGGACAAATTCGTCGTCCGCACACCCTCGGTCGAAGATTCGATCTGGTGGGAAAACAATGCGCCCATGGCTCCTGATGCCTTTGACCGGCTGCATGCCGATATGCTGGAACACATGAAGGGTCGTGACTATTTCGTGCAGGACCTCTTCGGGGGTGCCGACCCTGAAGAACGCCTTGACGTTCGTGTCGTGACCGAGCTTGCCTGGCATGGCCTGTTCATCCGCCATCTGCTGCGCCGCCCCGAGATGGCCGAACTGGCCGAATTCGCGCCCGAGTTCACCGTCATCAACTGCCCCAGCTTCAAGGCCGATCCGGCCCGTCACGGCTGCCGCAGCGAAACGGTCATCGCGCTGAATTTCGACAAGAAGCTGATCCTGATCGGCAACACCGCCTATGCTGGCGAAAACAAGAAATCGGTCTTCACCCTGCTGAACTACATCCTGCCGGGCAAGAACATCATGGCCATGCATTGCAGCGCCAATCACGCGCCGGGCAACCCCGATGACAGCGCCGTGTTCTTTGGCTTGTCGGGCACCGGGAAAACCACGCTCTCGGCCGATCCCAGCCGCGTGCTGATCGGCGATGACGAACACGGCTGGTCCGACAAGGGCATCTTCAATTTCGAGGGTGGCTGCTACGCCAAGACGATCAACCTGTCGCCCAAGGCCGAGCCGGAAATCTATGCCACCACGACGCGGTTCGGCACGGTCATCGAAAACATGGTCTATGACGAGGACACCTTCGAACTGGATTTCGAAGACAACTCGATCACCGACAACATGCGCTGTGCTTACCCGCTCGAGGCCATCTCGAACGCCTCCGCGACCAGCCTTGGCGGCCATCCGAAGAACGTGATCATGCTGACCTGCGACGCCTATGGCGTCCTGCCGCCGATCGCGCGGCTGACCCCGGCGCAGGCCATGTATCACTTCCTGTCGGGCTTCACCTCGAAGACCCCGGGTACCGAGGTTGGCGTGACCGAGCCGATTCCGACCTTCTCGACCTGTTTCGGCGCCCCCTTCATGCCGCGCCGCCCCGAAGTTTACGGCAAGCTTCTGGCCGACAAGATCGCCCAGCATGGCGCCAGCTGCTGGCTGGTCAACACCGGCTGGACCGGCGGTGCCTTCGGCACCGGGTCGCGCATGCCGATCAAGGCAACCCGCGCGCTTCTCTCGGCCGCGCTGGACGGCAGCCTCAATGACGCGGAATTCCGCAAGGATGCGAATTTCGGCTTCGATGTCCCGGTCTCGGTGCCTGGCGTGTCCGACGTGCTGCTGGATCCGCGCCGCACCTGGAGCGATGGCGCAGCCTATGATCGTCAGGCCGCCAAGCTGGTGCAGATGTTCAGCGACAACTTCGCGCAATATCTGGATGGCATCGATGACGAGGTCCGCGCGGCAGCCATCGGCTGATCCCGCTCCATCCGACAAGACAAAGGCCGCGCAGATGCGCGGCCTTTTTCTTTGGCGTCGGGTGGCCCGCGGCCACCCGACATTCAGGTCGAGGAAGGCATCAGCCGATCTTCCCGCCACCCTGTTTCGTGATCGCCACGACCGACGGACGCACCGGCATCGCATCGTCGAAATCCGGCCAGCGGGTCGAAAGATCCTCGTAATAGGACGGGCGCCCGAACTCATCCCATCCCTCGCCCTCGTCAGCAGGGTGCTGCACCGCGACAAAGAAGGTTGTCATGTCTTCAGTCAGACAGGGGCCGCACAGTTCCGCGCCCACCGGCACGCGATAGAACAGCCGCGAGGTTCCACGCGCCGCACCTTCGATGTCCATCGCCCACAACCCATCGGTGCGACCGGTCTTGGACGGAGAGTTGCCATCCGTCGAGACCCACAGACGCCCCTCGGCGTCGATCGCGCAATTGTCGGGCATGCCGAACCAGCCATCCTCTGTCGTGGCCGTCGAAAAGGTCGCCCCGACCTCGGCAACCGAAGGGTCACCGCATTTCACCAGGATTTCCCAGCGCCCCTTGGTCGCGGCGATGTCTTCGCCATCCTCGATGATCTCGATGATATGGCCGAACGCATTCTCGACGCGGGGATTGGCAGCATTCGCCTCGTCGCGTTTGGTATTGTTGGTCAGCATGACATAGGCACGCCCGGTATCGGCATTGGGCTGGATATCCTCGGGGCGGTCCATCGGCGTCGCCTCCAGCAAATCGGCGGCGCGACGGGTTTCGATCAGCACATCCGCCTGGCTTTCGAAACCGTTTTCCGCAGTCAGCGGGCCTTCGCCCTGCACCAGGGGCAACCAGACGAGACTGCCGTCCTCGTCAAACCGCGCCACATACAGCGTGCCCTCGTCCAGCAGGTCCATGTTCGCAGCGCGGTTCTCGGGGTCGAATCTGCCCGCCGTCACGAACTTGTAGACATAGTCGAACCGCTCGTCATCGCCCAGATAGAAGACCACGCGCCCATCACGGGCCACGGCACTTTCGGCACCCTCATGCTTGAAACGGCCAAGCGCCGTGCGCTTCTTGGGGACCGATGTCGGGTCATTGACATCGACCTCGACGATCCAGCCAAAGCGGTTCGGCTCGTTGGGTTCCTTGCTGATGTCGAAACGGTCATGGAACCTTCCCCAGTCATAGCTGGCCCCCGGCACGCCCACGCGCGCATAGTTGCGGGCCTCGGGGTGGTCAGAGGGCAGTTCACCGATGAAATAGCCATGGAAATTTTCCTCGGCCATGACATAGGTTCCCCAGGGCGTCACGCCACCGGCGCAATTGTTGATCGTGCCCAGCACCGAGCGGCCTTGCGGGTCGGCCTTGGTCTGCATGCGCGGATGACCCGCTGCCGGACCGGCGATCTCCATTTCGGTCTTGGCCGTGATACGGCGGTTCTGCCTGCCCTCCAGCACCGTCTGCCATTTTCCATCGACCTTGCGGATCTCGATCACGGTGCCACCATGGGCCGCCATCTCGATATTCACCTGGTTCTCGGTGGCGGGGGCGACCGTGACCTTGCCATCCTTCACGGAGACAATCCCCGGGAACATCAGGTGGTCATTGGTGTATTCATGATTCACGACCAGCAGCCCGTGGTCATGTGCCCCGTTCAGCGGGATGAAGCCCACGAAATCATTGTTGTATCCGAACTGGCGTTCCTGCGCGGCCTCGGACTGGTTTTCCGGATCGAATTCCGGCGCGTCGGCAAAGATCTTGTCGCCCCAACGCAAGAGCACATCGGCATCATAGCCTTCTGCTACGTGATGATCGGCATCCACGCCGGCCTTCACCTCGGGGAAACTGAAGCGGCTGCCCTCGACGGCACCCTGCGCCTTGGCGTCATCGGCGGCCAGCATTGCCATCGGGCTGACCGTTGCGGTGATTGCCACCGAAGCCATCGAGCCACGCAGGAAGCCGCGGCGGGAAAAGCGCGCCGCGATGATCTCTCCCATCGTGCGATTGCCGGTGGGATTCAGGCCGGGGCCATCCGCCGCTTCAAGTTGGGTGGTCCGGAAAACATGGCGGGAAGAGTCTTGGTCGCGCATGGCGGTCTCCTGGCTGAACGAAAGGCAAACCCGCCGGTGGCAGGTATGTCGCCGCCAGAGATAAAGCCGCCTCGTGACAGAGATGCGACGGGATCGCGACGCTTTCCCGACACGCCCTTGCCCGCAGCCAGAATGTAAAACGCCCGCCAGTTGGGGCGGGCGCTACATCATCCGATGTCAGACGATCACAGCCCCAGACAATAGCGCATCACGGCCTTCTGGGCATGCAGCCGGTTTTCGGCCTCGTCCCAGATCACCGAATGGGGGCCGTCCATGACCGCGCTGGTCACCTCATCCTCGCGATGGGCGGGCAGGCAATGCATGAACAGAGCATCCGGCCTGGCCTTCGCCATCAGCGCCTCATTCACCTGATATCCGCGCAGCTGATTATGGCGGCGTTCCTTGGCCGATTGCGGATCATGCATGCTGACCCAGGTATCGGCAAAGACCAGATCGGCGCCCTCCACCGCCTTGGCCGGGTCGCGCTCGATCTCGACCCGAACGCCCTGGGCACGCGCGAATTCCAGCGCTTCGGATTCGGGGTCCAGCTGCACCGGGCCGGTGAAGGTGAAATCGAAACCGAACTGCCCCGCCGCGTGGATCACGCTGGCGCAGACATTGTTGCCATCGCCGACCCATACGATCTTCTTGCCCGCGATCGGCCCGCGATGCTCTTCGAAGGTCATCACATCTGCCATGATCTGACAGGGATGCGTGCGGTTGGTCAGCCCGTTGATCACCGGAACATCCGCATATTCTGCCATTTCTTGCAGGGTGGCCTCTTCGAAGGTGCGGATCATGATCAGATCGACATAGCGCGACAGCACCCGCGCGGTATCGGCGATGGTTTCGCCATGCCCCAACTGCATCTCGCTGCCCGACAAGACCATGGTCTGACCGCCCATCTGGCGCGCGCCGATGTCAAAGCTGACGCGGGTCCGGGTCGAAGGCTTTTCAAAGATCAGCGCAACCATGCGCCCGTCCAGCGGCTGCTCGTCATCGGCGGCCCCCTTGGGGCGGTCCTTGCGGGCAGCCTTCATGGCATGGGCCTGATCAATAATGGCCCGGAGATCGTCTTTCGACGTCTTATGGATATCCAGAAAATGCGTCATCACGTTGTCTTTCAGCGGTTTGGTGCAGCAAGCCCGCTTGAAAAGCCGGGGTCAAGGGAAATGCTGCGGCTGTTTGCGCCGCAGGCCTTGGCCCCGGCAGGTTTTCAGGCGGCACCGCCCTGTCGTCGCCGCGCCGCACACCTGCGCGCGCCACCGACACAAGGGGCCCGAAGGTTCCGCTGATCAGGCATCGACCATCCCCGCCGCGCGATCCAGCCGGGCCACGGCCTCGGCAATCTCGTCATCGGAAATGTTCAGGGGCGGCAACAACCGCAGCGTATGATCCGCCGCCGGAACCGTCAGGATATGCTGCTCATAACCCGCGCGGACCAGATCGGCCGGAGAGACCTTGCATTTCAGGCCCAGCATCAGCCCCTGCCCCCGCACTGACTCGAAGACGGACGGATGGCTGGCGACCAGCCCTTCCAGCTTTTGCCGCATCAATGCGGATTTTCGGTTCACCTCGGCAAGGAATGCCTCATCGGCAACGATTTCCATGACCTTGGTGCCTACGGCGCAGGCCAGCGGGTTGCCACCATAGGTCGAACCATGGGTCCCCGCCGACATCGGGCTGGCGGCCTTTTCCGTGGCCAGCACGGCCCCCAAAGGAAAGCCTCCGCCAATGCCCTTGGCGACCATCATGATATCTGGCGCGATCCCCGCATATTCATGCGCGAACAGGCGACCCGTCCGGCCCATGCCGCATTGAACCTCGTCAAGAACCAGCAGCGCACCGGTCTGGTCGCACAACTCGCGGATCAGGCGCAGATCCTCGTCGGCGATGGGCCGGATGCCGCCCTCGCCCTGAACCGGCTCGATCATGACAGCGGCTGTGGTTTCGCTGATCGCGGCCTTCAGCGCATCGATATCGCCCCAGGGCAATTGCCGGAAACCGGGCATCAGCGGCCCGAAGCCCGCAACCATTTTTTCCGATCCCGCGGCAGCAATCGCCCCGGTCGAGCGGCCATGGAAGGCACCCTCGAATGTCAGGATCTCGATGCGCTCGGGCTGACCTGCATGATCCCAGTATTTGCGCACCATCTTGATCGCCAGTTCGGCGGCCTCGGTGCCGGAATTGGTAAAGAAGACCGTATCGGCAAAGCTGTGTTCGACCAGCATGTCGGCCAGCTTTTCCTGTTCGGGAATCTGATACAGGTTGGACACATGCCAGATCTTGCCGGCCTGTTCGGTCAGCGTCGCGACCAGTTCGGGATTGGCGTGCCCCAGAACATTGACCGCGATACCGGCCCCCAGATCAAGATATCGGGTGCCATCAGTGGCAATGGCCCAGACGCCTTCCCCCCGTTCAAAGGCAAGAGGAGCGCGATTATAGGTCGGCAGGACATGCGAAATCATGGCAGATTCCCCGAATGGCATGACAGATTTGAAAAGGCAGGCGGGATCGGACGGTGACGAGGCGTCAACGTCGGGGACGGGCAACTATGGCGGTCCAGATGATCATGCAAAGGCCAATAGCCTGCTTTTGCCCTTCGCGCAATCACGCTTTCATCCGATAACCGGTTTTGAACCAGCGCCATCCCAGCGACAGCACGCAGACCACCGCAAACAGGCAGACCGCAAAGCCGCGCAGCGGTGGCGCATCGCTGACCCCCGTCACGCCATAGCGCGCGCCGTCGATAAGATAGAAGATCGGGTTCCAGTGCGACAGCGTGCGGAAGGGTTCTGGCAGCGCATCGACCGAGTAGAACGTCCCAGACAGGAAGGACAGCGGCGTGATCAGAAAGTTCGTGATCGCCGCCATCTGATCGAATTTCTGCGCAAGAATTCCCGCCAGAATCCCCAGGCCACCCAGCAGCAGCGCCGCCAGCAGGACGAAGGCGATCGCCCAAAGCGGATGCGCGATCCCGGCACCGGTGACGAGGACCATACCCGTTCCGATCACCGTGGCGACCAGGCTGGCCCGCACCACCGATCCGGCCAGATAGCCGGTCAGCAGCTCTCCGGCGGAGAGGGGCGGCATCAGGGTATCAACGATATTTCCCTGCACCTTGGCAGAGGTGATGGAACTGGAGGTATTGGCAAAGGAGTTCTGGATCACCGTCATCATCAGGATGCCCGGCCCCAGGAACTGCAGATAGGGCAACCCCATGATCTGGCCCCGCCCCTGCCCCAATGCCAGCGCGAAGACCAGCACGAACAGCGCAGCGGTCATCAGCGGCGCAAAGATCGTCTGTTGCCACACAGCCATGAAACGCATGACTTCGCGGCGGGCCAACGTATACAGTCCCAGCCAGTTCACCTGGCCGAACCGACGCACCCCCATCGCGGGTTGCTCACTCATTCTGATGCGCTCCATGCTTGCAGTCCTTGAATTCCCGCGTCTCAAACGCTAAATCTCGGCATCCCGTTTCTGACGGGGTCAATCGAAGGTTTCAAGATGGGGCGGCAGGTCAGACCCGCCCGGAAAGGCAGCCATGTCCTGGACGGATGAACGTGTCGAGACTCTGAAACGCATGTGGAGCGAAGGCCAATCGGCCAGCGCCATCGCCAAGGAACTGGGCGGTGTGACCCGCAACGCCGTGATCGGCAAGGTTCATCGCCTGGGCCTGTCCAATCGCACCGAAGAGCCCGAAGCCACACCAGCGCCCGAGCCCGTGGTGAAGAAAGAGGCCGAGAAAAAACCCGCGCCGGCCCCCAAGGCAGCACCCGCAGCCGCGGCAGAGCCCGCAAGCGCCAAGCCCGAGCCGATGGCCGAACAGCTCGCGCCGCAGCCGGTATTCACGCCCACGCCGCGCCGGCCCATCGTTCCGGCCGGCCAGCCGCTGCCGCCGCAGCCCTCGGCCAATGAAATCAGCCCCGAAGCCCTGGCCTCGGTACGCGAGGTCGAAAAGAAATCCCGCAAGCTGACGCTGATGGAACTGACCGAACGGACCTGCAAATGGCCGATCGGCGATCCCGCGACGGACAAGTTCTGGTTCTGCGGTCTGCCCAGCCAGCCCGGCAAACCCTATTGCGAAGCCCATGTCGGCGTCGCCTTCCAGCCGATGAGCTCGCGCCGCGACCGCCGGCGCTGATTCCTTGACCAATTTCCCAAGACTTGCCGCGCTGGCCGTAACCCTGCGCGGCGAAGATGTCCTGCTGGCACGGCGACGCAATCCGCCCGATGCGGGACTTTGGGGCTTTCCCGGCGGTCATGTCGAGACCGGCGAAACGGCACTTGCGGCAGCCAGCCGCGAACTGCTGGAGGAAACCGGCGTCACGGCCACGCCACGCCATTACCTTGACAATGTCGATCTGATTCTGCGCGACCCGGACGGACAGTTGCAGTTTCATTTCCTGCTGGCGGCGGTTCTGTGTGACTATGTCTCGGGAGAACCTGTCGCCGCCGATGACGCATTGGATGCGGCATGGATGCCGATCTCGCATGTGCTGGCCGGTGCGGTGCCGCTGTCCAGCCATGTCGAGGACATCCTGCGGCAGGCCGTTTCGCGCCGTCAGGACGTGCGGCATGTCCGGGCGTGACCCGGGACGGCCCTGCCTGCGCCCTGGCGCAAAGGAGCGGTCAGCCCCACTTTCATTTGGCTGACATCGCGGCTAGATAGGCCGCGACCGAAAAGGACGCATCGCCATGGCCCGCCACCTCATTACCTCTGCCCTGCCCTATATCAACGGCATCAAGCATTTGGGGAACCTCGTCGGATCGCAGCTGCCTGCCGATCTTTACGCCCGTTACCTGCGCGCACGCGGCAACGAGGTGATGTTCATCTGCGCGACCGATGAACATGGCACCCCGGCCGAGCTGGCCGCAGCCAAGACCGGCGAACCGGTCGCCGAATATTGCGCGCGCATGCATGGCGTGCAGACCGCGCTGGCCAAGGGCTTTGGCCTGTCCTTCGACCACTATGGCCGCTCATCCAGCGATCGCAACCGCGCTCTGACCCAACATTTCGCCGGCAAGCTGGCCGACAACGGCTATATCCGCGAAGTGTCCGAAAAGCAGGTCTATTCCATCGATGACGGACGCTTCCTGCCGGACCGCTATATCGAGGGCACCTGCCCCAATTGCGGCTATGACAAGGCGCGCGGCGATCAATGCGAAAACTGCACCAAGCAGCTTGATCCCACCGATCTGATCGAGCCGCGCAGCGCGATTTCGGGCAGCACCAATCTGGAAGTCCGCGAAACCAAGCATCTCTACCTGCGCCAGTCCGCGCTCAAGGAGCAGATCGCGGAATGGATCGACAGCAAGACCGACTGGCCGATTCTGACCACTTCGATCGCGAAGAAATGGCTGAATGACGGCGACGGCCTGCGTGACCGTGGCATCACCCGCGACCTGAACTGGGGCATTCCCGTCAAGCATGGCGAGGACGACTGGCCCGGCATGGAGGGCAAGGTCTTCTATGTCTGGTTCGACGCTCCGATCGAATATATTGGCGCGACGGCGGAATGGGCCGATGCCCACGGCCTGCCCGACGCGGACTGGCGCCGCTGGTGGCGCAAGGACGAAGGCGCCGAGGATGTCACCTATACCCAGTTCATGGGCAAGGACAACGTCCCCTTCCACACGCTGTCCTTCCCCGCCACCCAGCTGGGTTCGGGCGAGCCGTGGAAAATGGTCGATTACATCAAGTCCTTCAACTATCTGACCTATGATGGCGGGCAGTTCTCGACCAGTCAGGGCCGCGGCGTCTTCATGGATCACGCGCTGGAGCTGTTGCCTGCCGACTACTGGCGCTGGTGGCTGCTGTCCCATGCCCCGGAATCGGGCGACAGCGAATTTACATGGGAAAACTTCCAGCAATCGGTGAACAAGGATCTGGCCGATGTTCTGGGCAATTTCGTCAGCCGGATCACCAAGTTCTGCCGGTCGAAATTCGGCGAGGCCGTTCCCGAGGGTGGCGCATATGGCGAGGCCGAGGCCACGCTGATCGAGGCGCTGAGCACCCGCATTCGGGCCTATGAATCCGCCATGTCGCGCATGGAGATCCGCAAATCCGCCGCCGAACTGCGCGGCATCTGGGTGCTGGGCAATGAATATCTGCAAAATGCCGCGCCCTGGTCGACCTTCAAGACCGATCCCGACACGGCGGCAATGCAGGTGCGGCTGGGTCTGAACCTGATTCGCCTCTATGCGATTCTTTCAGCCCCCTTCATTCCCTTTGCCGCCGACGGCATGCTTCAGGCCATGCAGACGGACAATCGCGACTGGCCCGATGACGTAAATGCCGCGCTGAACATGTTGCCCGCCGGTCATGCCTTTACCGTCCCCGATGTGCTGTTTGCCAAGATCACCGACGATCAGCGCAGCGAATGGCAGGAACGCTTCCAGGGCGTGCGCAGCTGATCTGATGGTGGACTTTCCGGCGCTTGGGGTCTTAGCTCGAAGCGAAACGGACAGGAGAACCAGATGACACATTGCATCCTGATCGGCGCGCCGGTGGATGAGGGACAGCGCCGCCCCGGCTGCCTGATGGGCCCTTCGGCCTATCGCACCGCAGGGTTGGCCGCGACGCTGGAAGATCTTGGCCATACCTCCGAGGATCGCGGCGATGTCTCTCCGGCGCCACTTGGGGCCGAGACCTGCCGGAACGGCGCCGTGCATCATCTGCCCGAGACGATCGCCTGGACCAGGGCGCTGCGCAGCGCGACCGAGGCCGCGATGCCGGATGGCATGCCCATCATCATGGGCGGGGATCACTCGCTGGCGCTTGGCTCTGTCGCCGGTATTGCCGCCCATGCGGCCAGGGTCGGACGCCCGCAATTCGTGATCTGGCTGGACGCGCACAGCGATTTCCATACCGTGGAATCGACCACCTCGGGCAATCTGCACGGCACGCCCATGGCCTATGCGCATGGAAATGCCGGGTTTGATCCCTTCCCGCCATTTCCTGCCCCGATTCCGGGCGAAAATATCTGCATGTTCGGCATTCGCAGCGTCGACCCCGCCGAACATGCCGCCATGCAGCTGACCGATATCACCGTCAATGACATGCGGATATTGGACGAACATGGCATCGTCGCGCCGCTGCGAGGCTTTCTGGACCGTGTGCGGGCCGCCAATGGGCTGCTGCATGTCTCGCTGGATGTGGATTTCCTCGACCCTTCCATCGCTCCTGCGGTGGGCACCACGGTGCCTGGGGGCGCAACTTTCCGCGAAGCCCATCTGGTGATGGAGCTGCTGCACGAATCGGGGCTTGTGACCTCGCTGGATCTGGTCGAGCTGAACCCTTTTCTGGACGAGCGCGGACGCACGGCCAAATTAATGGTGGATCTGGTCGGGTCGCTGATGGGGCGCAAGGTGTTCGACCGCCCGACCCGCAGCTATGGCTAGCAAGCAGCGCGACTGCCCTTTCCGGCGTGATACCGCACAGGACACCAGAGCTAGCGCCGCCCCTTGATTATTTCGCGGCGCTTGGCTAGCCACATCGGGCTGGCGCGTGGATTTCACGCCCAGATGCGGGCGTGGTGGAACGGTAGACACAAGCGACTTAAAATCGCTAGGGCCTGGCCCGTGCGGGTTCGACTCCCGCCGCCCGCACCACTTTCTTCCTGTAAGGGAATCCGTCCGAAAAACACTGTCGGGAACAACAGAAAAGGCCGGTCACAAGGACCGGCCTTTTCTGTTTCAACCCTGGTGCCGGTGAAGGGACTCGAACCCCCGACCCCATCATTACGAATGACGTGCTCTACCAGCTGAGCTACACCGGCATCAGGTTGTGCGGGGCCGGATAGCAGGTTCGAACGACAAGTGGAAGAGCCTATCTCGGGTTTTTTGCACTGCCTGCCATTCAACCCTGCTGACGCTTGCCGGATTTGCTCGTGTCGGACCAATCGATCTCGACCGCGGGCTCGACATCGGGGCGCACTGGCGTCGTTTCGACATCGGTTTCCACATCCGCCTTGGGCGCGGCAGAGGCCTTGTCGGATACGTCGACCTCGACATAGTCGCTCTCATGGGGAACCATGCCGGGCGCGACATCCGCCACCTCGACCTTGCTGGTCCTGGCCGGCTCTTCCTGCGCGGGTTCTTGGGCACTGTCCTTGTCCGACGGCTCCATCTCCTTGGCGGCATCCGGCGCCTCGGCTTCGGTTCTGGTCGCCACAGCGGGTCCGACCAACAGCGGCAACATCTCGGCCCCATGCGCATTCGGCGCAGCATTGCGCGCCGGATCGGGCTCGCGCCAGGTCAGCGTGTCGAAACCGCCACAGCTGTCGCAGACCGGAGCCCATTCCCCCATGACATTATGGCAGCTGTCGCACACCCATTGCGGCCCCCGCGAGGCCGTCAGCGCCTTGGCCAGCCAGCCGCGCACGACACTGTCGTCCGCGCCTTCGCCGCGCTCGATCGCGGCCATGATCGACAACGTGCGTACCGTCGGATGCTTTTCCGCCAGGTCGCCCAGGGCACGACGCGCACCCGGGAAGTCTTCGGCAGCCAGCAGCAACTCGGCCTTGAGCAGATGCGACTCTTCCGAGTCGGGGCTTTTGCGAATCAGGCGCTCGAAACGTTTGAGGCGCGCGGCCGGCGTCTCATCGGGAACGATCTCGGCATAGGCCGCTGCAATATCGGGATGCGGACGCACCGACCAGGTTTTTTCCAGAACCCGCGAGGCGTTGCGCGTGTCTTTCTGCGCGATATAGCTGCGTGCGGCCAGCACCGCCGCCGGGATCAGATCGGGCGAGGCCTTGTTGGCGGAAATCGCCGCCTCGCGTGCGCTGATCGAATTGCCCTCGGCCAGCACCTCGCTGGCCTCCTGCAGGGCCAGAACCGCATCGCGACGCAGGTGTACATCCTTGGGCAGTTCGCCCTGACGCCGCTGCTCTTTCATCAGCTTGCGGGCACCTTTCCAATCGCCTTCGCGCATTTCCAGATCAAGCAATGTGTTCTGGATTTCCTTGTGACGCGGCTTCAGCGCATAGGCTTTCTGGGCCAGCAGCAGCGCGGTCGAGGTCTCGCCAGCCTCCAGTTTCTGACGCATCAGCCCCCGGACACCGACGAAACGGGTGCGCTCGTCTTCAAGAAGCTTGCGATAGGCGGCCTCGGCCTTGGCGCGGTCTCCAGCAACCTCGGCGGCCTGCGCAGAAAGAACATTGGTGATATGGGGCCGGTCCAGATATTTCCCCGCCTTGGTCGCCTTGTCCAGCGCCAGTTTGCCCTCGCCCGATGCGACGGCCAGCATGCCTTCACCCAGGGCTTCATATCCCTTGCGCTCACGCGAGCGGGCGAAGAAGCGATTGATCGCCGTGTCGTCGCCCGCAAGAAAGCGCAGGAAAGCAACCGCCAGCCCCAGCAGCTTGAATGCAATCCAGATCAGCACCATCAGCACCAGCGCGGCGATGATCGCCTTGACCGGTGTCAGCGCGATCTCGATCCCGCCATATTCGACACGCAGGGTCTCTCCGACTTCGGAAAGCTGCATCGCCCCCAGAGCAAGGGCCAGCACGACGGCAAAGAAGAACAGAATTTTCAACAATGACAAAAGCATGATCGCGCCCTCAGTTCGATGTGGCCGACAGATCGGACAAGGCCGAATGTGCGTCCTGATAAGCTGTTGCACCACTCAGCCAATCGGCCATTGACGGCGCATTGCGTGCCGTATCCGACAGATCGGTCAATTCGGTCAGAGCAGCCGCGATATCGCCTGCCTCGACCTTGGCATTGGCACGCGAGAGAATCGCATCCGCGTCATCGCCCTCACGCGGGGCGACGGATCTGGCGCCGATCTGTGCGCGAAGGAAGTTGGTGATCACATTGCCGCCCTCGGCACTGTCGCTGCGCAGCGAAGCCCGCAGCGCCGCGCGGGCAGCATCGGGGAAATCCTCCTGCAGGCTGATCAGGCTGGGAACCTCTTTGTTCAGTGCTTCGGGCGCCTGCAAACCGGCATCTTCCAGCGTCTTGCGCGCCTCATCCGGCGTCACGCCACGGTCAAGCGCGGCCTGCAACGAGGCGATCGCGGCTACGGCTTCCGCGCGGCGGGTGCTTGCAGCGGCGGCCTCTTGCAGTTTCTGCGCCTCGGCCTGGGCCGCGGCGATGGTGGATTGGGCGTTTTCGGCTGCCGCGGCGATCTGACCTTCCAGCGCGGCGGCCTTGTCTGCCAGGGTCTGCACGCGCTGCGCCAGTTCGGGGTCGATGCCGGGCTGGGCGCTCAACTGCGCGATCCGCCGGTCCTGTTCCTCCAGTTGCGCCAGGATTTCGTCGATGCGCGGATCAGGGGTCACGGCATCAGTCGCGGTGCCTTCCGGTGCCGGGTTGGCCGCCAGTTCGGCACGCAGGGCGTCGACCTCTTGTCTGGCTACCTCTTGCGCCTTGGCAACGGCTTCGGCGGTGATGGGCGCGGGGTCGAATTCGGCAGTGGCGACCGGTCCTGCCTCGGGGGCAGCAGGCAACCAGCCTGCTGGCAGATGCGGCAGCGCCCAGATTGTCGCGGCCGAGCCAAGCCCCGCGGCAACGACGCCACCCAGAACGACAGGCCAGAAACCGGTCTTCTTGACGGTGACATTCTGCGCCGGGGACGAAATTGCCGTGTCCCGCCCGGACCCTTCGGCCGCAGCGGGTTGGGCCACAGGTTTATCCGCGACGGCGGATTTCTCCGGGGCGACGGAATTCGTCGTCCCCTTGTCCGCCGTACCCTCTGCTGCGCCAGCCTTGGCCGGATCAGCCGGTTTTCTGGGCTGCGCGGCGGGACGCCCGCCGGAACCCGAACCGACCAGCGTCGATTCGACCGCCTCGATCTTGCCGCCACCGGCCATGGCAGCCTTGCCATCACCTGCGCCCGTGTCACGCATCTCCAGCGTGCCCGGCTTTGCGGCTGCCTTCCTGACCGGTTCTGCCGGCTTGTCGACGATTTTTCCGGGCTTGGCGGCCTCGGATGCCTTCTTGTCGCTTGCGGATTTGATTTCTTCTGGCTTTTTCACGTTTTGTCCCCGTCATCGCATGCCACGGTGGCATCACCGCCAAAGGTGTTGGCCTCAGCCTAATGAGACGCGCCTTTTTGCTCAACCCGCCGTATTCATGATTGTTCCCCTGTCAACATATGGCGAATGGACGCGGCAAGTCCTGCCGCATCCGGCGTTGGCGCAACAATCATGCGTTCACATGGCACTGAAAAGCCCCGTTGCGCCGCTTTGCTGATGGATGCAACCCAGAGTGGGGCGCGCGCATCCCTGACCTGCGCCGCAACCAGCCGGGCCGAGCGCGGCGAAAACAGCGGCAGGATCACCGGTGTCTCTGCTTGCAACAGCGCCCGCGCCTGATCCGACAACGCCAATGATTGCTGATCATAGACCACAACCCCCTGCACGGGCAGCACTTTTGCCAAATGCCGTCCATGGGGATGCACCAGGGGTTCCGGTGCAGCTTGCAGGATGGGCAGCAATCCCTCGGCATCGCCCGGCCCCTGCACCACATCGAACCCGGCCAGCCGCGCCAGTTCGGCGGTGCGCGGCCCCACGCAATAGGCGCGCCGGCCCCGCCCTTCGCCCGCGGCCGCGATTGCATGGCCCGACGTGAACACCAACGCCGGTGCGCGCAGCAGCGCCTCGCGGTCATGGGGCAGCGGAACAATCCGGATGATCGGAGAGAACACGACCGGCAAATCGGGCAGCAATGCCGCGAAACGGCGCGAATCATCCTCGGGGCGGGTCAGCAGAAACGCCGGCTTGGCGCGGGTTGGCATTGGCATCCTTTCCGGGCGGTGTTACCTCGACAGGGGTAAGCCTCCCTTTGCACAGCGGCAATAGCATGGACGATCAGATCTTTCTTGGCATCGAAAGCAGCTGTGACGACACTGCGGCGGCAATCGTCACCGCAGATCGCAGGATCCTGTCTTCGGTGGTCAGCAGTCAAACCGACCTTCATGCGGATTTTGGCGGCGTCGTACCCGAAATCGCCGCCCGCGCCCATGCTGAAAAACTGGATCTGGCGGTCGAAGAGGCGCTGCAGCAGGCCGGGGTCACGCTGCGCGATCTGACTGGCGTTGCGGTAACGGCCGGTCCGGGGCTGATCGGCGGCGTGATGGCCGGGGTCATGTGCGCCAAGGGTATCGCCGCAGGGGCCGGATTGCCGCTGGTGGGGGTCAATCACCTGGCCGGGCATGCGCTGACGCCGCGCCTGACCGATGGCATCGACTATCCCTATCTGATGCTGCTGGTCTCGGGCGGGCATTGCCAGTTCCTGCGGGTTGACGGCCCCCAAGATTTCACCCGCCTGGGCGGCACGATCGACGATGCTCCGGGCGAGGCCTTTGACAAGCTGGCCAAGCTTCTGGCCCTGCCACAACCCGGCGGCCCTGCGGTCGAGGCAGAAGCCGCCCTGGGGGATGCCGAACGTTTCAGGCTGCCGCGCCCGCTGCTGGACCGCCCCGGCTGCGACATGTCATTCTCGGGGCTGAAGACCGCCGCCCTGCGGCTGCGTGACAGGCTGATCGCCGAACAGGGCGGATTGCGCCAGCAGGACCGGCGCGATCTCTGCGCGGCCTTCCAGAACGCCGTTGCCGAGGTGCTGGCCGAGAAATCTCGCCGCGCCCTTGCACAAGGCCCCGTCCCTGTTCTGGCCGTCGCGGGAGGCGTTGCCGCGAACAAGACGATCCGCGCCGCCCTGGAACAGGTTGCGCAGGATGCCGGTTCCCGCTTTCTGGCACCGCCCCTGCGCCTGTGCACCGACAATGGCGCGATGATCGCCTGGGCCGGGATCGAGCGTTTCCGGCTGGGCCATCGCGATGGCATGGATCTGACCGCCCGCCCCCGCTGGCCGCTGGACAGTCGCGCCAGACCAATGCTGGGCAGTGGCAAGAAGGGGGCCAAGGCATGACGATCGCGATTCTGGGTGCCGGTGCCTTCGGAACGGCACTGGCGGTTGCGCTTTCTGCCAATGGTCCCGTTGGCCTGTGGGGACGGCAGGCAAGCTGGCGTCGGGAAAACCCGCGCCTTCCCGGCATCACCATGCCCGACAATATCGATGTCACCGACAATCTGACCAGCGTTCTGACTGCCGACACGATCCTGCTGGCCCTGCCCGCCCAGATCCTGCGCGGCTTTCTGGCCGATCATGGCGCAAGGCTGAACGGCAAGACCCTGGTCAGCACCGCCAAGGGCATCGACATATCGACCCTGACTGGTCCCTCGGCCCTGATCGCCGAGGCCTGCCCCGAATCCTGCATCGCCGTGCTGACCGGCCCGTCCTTTGCCGCCGATATCGCCCGTGGCCTGCCCACCGCGCTGACGCTGGCCTGTGCCTCGGGCATAGAAGGCCCACGCCTGCAACATGCGTTGTCCACGCCGGTGTTGCGCCTGTATCTCACCAGCGACATTGCCGGGGCCGAACTGGGCGGCGCCTTGAAAAATGTCATCGCCATCGCCGCAGGCATCGTCATTGGCGCCGGACTGGGCGACAGCGCGCGTGCTGCGATCATCACCCGTGGTTTTGCCGAGATGACGCGCCTGGCCGGACGGCTTGGCGCACGCCCTGAAACCCTGACCGGCCTGTCCGGGCTGGGCGATCTGACGTTGACCTGCACCTCGCCGCAATCGCGCAATTTCCGCTTTGGCCTGTCTCTGGGCGCGGGACAGCCATTTGATCGCGCGACCACCGTCGAGGGTGCAGCCACCGCGGGCGCGGTCGCCGCCCTGGCCACGCGGATCGGCGAGGACATGCCCATCGCCGCCATGGTGGCACGCCTTGCCGAAGGAGCGGTTTCGGTGGAAAAAGCTGTAGAAAACCTGATGACACGTCCCCTCAAGGAGGAATGATGCCCCTATTTGCCGTAACCTGCCGGGACAAGCCCGGTGCCCTGCAAATCCGTCTGGACACCCGTGAGGCCCATCTGGAGTACCTGAAGAACAGCGACATCGTCTTCATGGCCGGCGCCCTGCTGGAAGAAGGCGAGATGCGCGGCTCGCTGGTGGTTCTTGATACCGAAGACATGGCCTCGGCCCAGGCATGGGTGGATGGTGACCCCTATGGTCACGCGGGCCTGTTCCAGTCGGTCGAAATCCGCGAATGGAAAAAGGTGATCGGCTGATGGCACGCTGGCTGTTCAAATCCGAACCCAATGTGTTCGGCTGGGACGATCTGGTCGCCAAGGGCGAACAGGGCGAGGAATGGGACGGGGTGCGCAACTATCAGGCGCGCAACAACATGCGTGCCATGAAACTGGGCGATCAGGGTCTGTTCTATCACTCCAATATCGGCAAGGAAGCCGTGGGCATCGTCGAGGTGGTCGCCCTGGCCCATCCCGACAGCACGGCCAGCGATCCGAAATGGGAATGCGTCGACATCAAGGCGGTCAAACGCCTGCCCCGGGCAATTTCGCTGGAGGAGGCCAAGGCCGAACCCCGTCTGAAAGACATGGTTCTGGTCAATAACAGCCGCCTTTCCGTGCAGCCGGTTTCGGATGAGGAATGGGCCGTGATCATGGAGCTTGCCGGTCTGTAGGCAAGGCCCAAAGGGGGCCATGGTGAACGTCGCGTTTTCGACAAAGCGGGTTCATATTGCTCCCTCTGCGCGTTAGGGTCCGCGCATTCGACACCCAGGAGGTCTTATGAGCCAGCGTCTTCACCTGGTCTTTGGCGGTGAATTGGTCGATCCGCAAAGCACCCAGTTCCGTGACACCGACGACATCCATATCGTCGGCATCTTTCCAAATTATGCGCAGGCCTACAGCGCCTGGAAGGCCGAGTCGCAGCGCACCGTCGACAGCGCCCATACCCGCTATTTCATCGCCCATCTGCATCGCCTGCGCGATGAGGAAACCGAAGTCAGCGCGACCGAGGAACTGGGCAGCTGATGTCTCGGGCCGGTCTTGGCAGGCTGGGATTGTGGCTGCAATTGCGGCGCAGCCCCTCCGGTGCCATCTCTCGGCCCGATGCCCCGGAAGGCGACGGACCGCTGCTGCTGCTTTACGTGGCAGCGGATGCGGTTTCGGCCAGCGCACCCGTCGTCAAACAGTTGCAGGCGTCACGGCCCGATCTGCGGATCCTGCAATTGCCCGCCCTGCGCGGCGACAACAAGACCAACATGCGCGCGGCCCGAGCGCTGATGTCGCAGATCCGCCCCGACGCAATTCTGCTGCTGGGCTATCAGATGCCGACGGCTCTGGTCGTCACCGCCAAACAGAATGACGTGCCGGTTTTCCTGGCCGAGGCCCGCCTTCAGAACAAGACCGGCACATGGGGTCTGCGCAGTTCGGCGCGACGCACGCTGTTGCGGGCGCTGGATGCCATCATGGTCCCCGATGAGGCCAGCGAGAACATGATCATTCGCATGGGGGCAGACCCGGGCAGGGTCGAACTGACCGGCCCGGTCGCGGAAATCAAGGATCCCCCCGGTTGCACCGAGGCCGAGCGCAACGGCTTCGCACAGCTGCTCAGCGGGCGTCATGCCTGGCTGGCCGCTGACATCCCCGAATCCGAGGAACAGATCGTATTGGCCGCACATCGCGCCGCCATGCGTCAATCGCATCGCGCCCTGCTGTTTCTGGCTCCGCGCGACCCCGGCCGCATCGATCCGCTGGCGGAAATGCTGGAGGCCCAGGGGTTGATCGTGTCGCGGCGCAGTCTGGACGAGGAACCCGTAGAGGAATCCCATGTGATGATCACCGATGGACCAACCGAGATGGGCCTTTGGTACAGGCTGGCGCCGGTCACCTATGCAGGCGGCACTTTGAGCGGATGCGACACCGCCGATTTTCACCCGTTCGAACCGGCCGCGCTGGGGTCGGCCATCGTCCATGGTCCCAATGTCACCCAGAACATCACCCAATGGCAGCAACTGGACGGGGCCAATGCCGCGCGCGTGGTCGCCAATGCCGGGGAACTGGCCGCCACCATGGCCGAATTCACCCAGCCAGATGTCATCGCCCATATCGCCGGCAATGCCTGGACGGTCAGCACCGGTGGCGCGGAAGTCACGCAGCGCATCGCCGCGCCGGTGCTGGCAGCCTTATCGAAGGACAGAGCATGAGGCGCGCGCCGTCATTCTGGTTTCACAACCCTCCCACGCTCGCCGCGCAGGTGCTGCGCCCTCTGGGCGCGATCTATGCCGCAGCCACGGCCCGCCGCCTGGCAAAGGGGCCGCGCCACAGGGTCGGCGTTCCGATCATCTGCATCGGCAACCTGAATGCAGGCGGCACGGGCAAGACACCCACCGTCATCCATATGCAGCAACTGCTTCAATCGCAGGGACTGAAGGTGCATGTCGTGTCAAAAGGCTATGGGGGCCAGATCACCGGCACGATGCGCGTGGATGAACGCAGACACAGCGCTGCGGAAACCGGTGACGAACCCCTGCTGATGGCGGCCTTCGGGCCGGTCTGGGTCTGCACCGACCGCGTGGCGGGCGCGCGACAGGCGGTCGAGGCCGGGGCCGAGGCCATCCTGCTGGATGACGGTTTTCAGGATCCCTCGCTGGCCCATGATCTTTCGATCATCGTCGTCGATGCCGCCAAGGGGTTCGGCAACGGGCTTTGCCTGCCCGCGGGCCCCCTGCGCGAGCCGGTCTCGACCGGCATGGCACGCGCCGATCTGCTGATCTCGATCGGGCCAGAGACGGCGCAGCAACGCTTTTCTCCCTCCGACAGCCCGGTGCCGCATCTTCGGGGTAAATTGGTTCCTCTGCAAACCGGCATAGACTGGCAGGGGCATCGGGTGCTTGCCTTCGCCGGGATCGGCCATCCGGAGAAATTCTTTGCGACATTGCGCGAACTTGGGGCTGAACTGGTCCGAGGAGAAGCTCTGGATGACCACCAGAATTTCACCCCCGCCCTGCTGACCCGTCTGGAAACCGAGGCCCGAATGACCGGCGCGCAGCTTGTCACCACCGAAAAGGATGCCGTCCGGCTGCCCCCAGCCTTCCGGCCCAAGGTGCTGGCCCTGCCGGTGCGCATGGCACTGGAGGATGCTTCGGCCCTGACGGCCCGCCTGCATGACCTGTTTCCCCGGCAAGGATTTCAGGGCTGAGAAAACGCGGGGACTTTGCATTTTGGTCCTCAGACCCGATATAGACAGGACTGCCATCATCGAACCGGATACCGGAAAGGGTCGCGATGTCGCGAAACGCCATGCAACGGCTCAGCTTTTATCTGCTTGTCCTGCTGACGCTCTATGCGTCGCTGGCTGGCGCAGCATAAGGGACAGATGATGGCACAGCGTTATGGCGGACGTCATTCGCCCGATTCCAGCGGTCACGACCCCGCGCAGCGCCTGACCACAGGCGCCCGGCTGCACCGGCTGTCGTCGCGCCCGAAGTGGGTCACCATCGCGGCGGTTCCCTTTCTGTTCAGCGCGTTCTTCCAGCCACCGGTCGGAATGGTGATGAATCTTGCCGGGTTTGGTCTGATTGCTGCCGGCATGTGGCTGACCCGCGACGGGCTGGCCGCGCAGGCCGCCTATGACGCGCGCCCCACCGCACGTGCGCCCGCCATCCCGCGCAAGCTGTTTGGCGGTGTTCTGGCCGGTCTGGGGCTGGGTCTGGGCGCCGCGGAACCGGGGGCGATTGCGGGGGCTGCCCTGATCGGCATCGCCGGATTCGCGTTGCATCTTCTGGCCTTCGGTGCCGATCCGATGAAGGCCAAGGGCATGGATGGCACCGATGATTTCCAGGCCGACCGCGCCGCGCGAATGATCGAGGATGGCGAAGCGCATCTGTCCCAGATGCTCGAGGCGATCCGGCGCATTGGTGATCGGCGGCTGGAGGCTCGCGTCATGAGCTTTGCCGCAACGGTGGAAGACCTGTTCGATCAGGTGCGCAGCGATCCGCGCGATCTTTCGGCCGCGCGACGCTATCTTGGCGTCTATTTGCAGGGTGCCCGCGATGCGACCCGGAAATTCGGAAATATCTATGCCAGATCGCGCGATGCCCAGACCCGCAGCGCCTATGAGGCTTTTCTGGATGATCTGGAAAATGATTTCAAAGCACGTTCCGAGAAATTGCTGGACGGTGACCGCGACGATCTGACCATCGAAATCTCGGTGCTGCGCGAACGACTGCAACGCGAAGGCGTCCGCCCTGCAAGGGACGACGGCGAAACCGCGCAACTGACCAGCGAGGACGCCCGGACGATGGACGATCTGCTGTCACGAAACGAAACCCTGCATTCAAGAAAGCCGCGCTGACGCGAGATGCCCAGATATGCGCTAAAGATCGAATATGACGGACGACCGTTTTCCGGCTGGCAGGCACAGGCCGATCAGCCTTCGGTTCAGCAGGCCGTAGAAGAGGCGTTGGGATGGCTTGATCCCGGTTTCGCCGCCGGAGCCAGGATAGCCGCGGCCGGGCGGACCGATGCCGGTGTACATGCCACCGGACAGGTGGCCCATGCCGACATGCAGCGCAACTGGGATCCCTTCCGTCTGGGCGAGGCCCTGAACTTTCATCTGAAACCGGCGCCGGTCGCGATACTGGCCGTGGCCGAAGTGCCCGATGAGTTTCATGCGAGGTTTTCGGCGCTGGAGCGGCGCTATCTGTTCCGGCTGGTGGCGCGGCGTGCGCCGGTGACACATCTGCGTGGTCAGGTCTGGCAAGTCCTGAACCCGCTGGATGTCGATGCCATGCGAGAAGGCGCGGCGCATCTGTTGGGGCGGCACGATTTTACCACCTTCCGTTCATCCATCTGTCAGGCGCAGAGTCCGGTCAAGACGATGGACGAAATCACCATCGAAAGCCTTCCCCTTCCCAATGGCCAGGAATACCGCTTCTACCTGCGCGCAAGGTCGTTCCTGCACAATCAGGTCCGGTCAATCGTCGGCACGCTGGAACGGGTGGGTGCAGGATCATGGAAGCCTGAACGGGTCAAAGAGGCCCTTGAGGCCCGCGACCGCGCGGCCTGCGGCCCGGTATGTCCTCCACATGGTCTGTATCTCTCGGGGGTCAGCTATCCGCAGGATCCCTTCGCAGATCGCGAATCACCCGGCTGAGCGTCGCGACGACATCTTGCGGCGGCGGCGCGGGCGTTCGTCACGGCGCGAGATGACGATCTTGATCGTGTGCCACAAAATCCAGATATCCATCCGGACATTGCGGTGACGCTGATAGATCAGATCGATCTTCAGCTTGGCGGGAAGGCAACGGCGGTAATAGGCCGCCTCGGTTGCCTCGGCGCTGGTGCAGCGCGCCAGGATCTTGTCTTCGTGCCGGTGATAGATCAGCGTCGCCAGCCCCGTCACGCCAGGACGGCTCTTGAGCACCTGCGTATAGATGGCAGGGAAACGTTCGACATATTCACGCAGCGGGGGGCGCGGGCCGACAAAGCTCATATCGCCTTTCAGGATGTTGAAAAGCTGCGGCAATTCGTCAATCCGCGTGCGGCGCAGGAAATGCCCGATGGGCGTGATGCGCCAGTGCTTGTGCGCGCCGGTCGCCCCGAAATCGCCATCCTGCAACAACATGGTGCGAAATTTCAGCTGGGTAAAGCTGCGCGACGGCGCGCTCATCCTTTGGGCCGAGTAGAAGATGGGTCGCCCCTGCACCACCAGCAGGATCAGGGCCACGGTGAACATCACCAGCGACAAGGGCACAAGCAACACCAACACCAGAGCCACATCGAAAACCCGTTTTGACAACGGCATCGGGTTGAACTCATCGGCACCGGACCTGTGAATGAACCGGCCCACTCCGGGCGCTCTCAGCGCGGCCAGACGGTGCTCCTGTGTCTTGTCCCAGTTGTGGTGGATCGTCACATCGCGGTCCGATAGTCCTGTTGAAGCCATATCCTTCCGGGTAGCATAAGACTGTTCTCTTTGAAATGACGAAGCAACCCTTTGGTGCAATGACTTGCACAGCCATGGCACTTCGGCCACTGTATGGGCAGAAAACCACCTGGATCGGCTCTCTGATGCGTAAATTTCTGGTGCTGCTGGACGACAGCCATGAATGCCTGAATGCAATGCGGTTTGCGGCAATGCGGGCTGCCAATGGCGGGGGAGGCGTCGTGATCATGTCCGTGATACCGACCGCTGACATTCAACACGGATTCGGGGTTGCCGATGTCATGCGCGCCGAAGCCCATGAAAGGATCGAGGCGCATTTCGAGGTTTTTGCCAAATGGATGCGCTCTCGCCCCAGAGTTGAGCCCGAACTGATCATCCGCGAAGGCGACCCTGCCGAGGAGGTCATCGCGCAGATCGCCGAGGATCCCGAAATCGGGGTCGTCGTGCTGGGGCTGAACAGCGACAAGTCCAGCCAGAACCCGGTGCTCAACCGGTTGTTGCGCGATGCTGCGGCGCTGGCATGCCCGATCACGATCGTGCCCGGCGACATCCCCAAGGAACGGCTGGAGGCGATAACCTGACGGGCTTGGCTTGACCCGCAGTGCCGCGGTCGCCATATCAATCCCAAAGGAGCGCTGCCGATGTTCATTCAGACCGAGACTACCCCGAACCCCGCGACGCTGAAGTTCCTGCCCGGTGAAACCGTACTGGGCGCGGGCACAGCTGATTTTCCCAATGCCGAAGCCGGACAGAAGTCACCGCTGGCCCGTCGCATCTTTGCGATCGAGGGCGTGACGGCGGTATTTCTGGGCCGCGACTTCGTGACCGTCACCAAGGCCGAGGATCAGCCCTGGGATCACCTGAAGCCGTCCATTCTGGGCGCGATCATGGAGCATTTCCAGTCGGGTGCCGATGCCATCGAGGGCGAAGACAATGGCTCGGCCGGACATGCCGAACATTCCGGCCCCGATGCCGAGATCGTCGGACAGATCAAGGAACTGCTGGACACCCGGGTGCGGCCGGCCGTGGCACAGGATGGTGGCGACATCACCTTCCATGGTTTTGACCGCGGCATCGTCTACCTGCATATGCAGGGTGCCTGCGCGGGATGCCCGTCCTCGACCCTGACCCTGAAAATGGGCATCGAGAACCTGCTGCGTCACTATATCCCCGAGGTCGTCGAGGTGCGTCCCGTTGCCTGACGCGATTGCTCTGGGCTTTGACACATCGGCCGCGCATTGCGCGGCCGCTTTGCTGTGCGGTGACGAGGTTCTGGCCCAAAGCCGGGAAGAGATGACCAAGGGTCAGGCCGAGCGGCTGTTTCCCATGCTGGGCGAACTGCTGACCGAGGCCGGAGTGACATGGTCGGACCTGAATGTGCTTGGCGTCGGGATCGGGCCGGGCAACTTTACCGGCATTCGTGTCTCGGTCGCCGCAGCCCGGGGACTGGCGCTGTCACTGGGCATCCCGGCCATCGGCATCAGCGTGACCGAAGCCACCGCCTATGGTATCGCGCGTCCTTGTCGCGTGGCCATTCCCGCGCGCCGCGATCAGTTGATCTGGCAGGATTTCGGCTGCGACGGAAATGGCGGAACGGAAGAGGGCCAGCCACAGCAAGCTGCGGCCGGCGCGCTGCCGCCCGGCCCCGCGCCGGCTTCGCCGGTGGTTCCACTTGCGGAAGGCATTGCGCGACTGGCCCTGTCGCGCCGGACGTGCCCTGCAAGCCGGCCCGCACCGCTCTATCTGCGCCCGGCCGACGCTGTTCCCCCTTCCGATCCGCCACCCGTCATCCTGCCATGACCCCCGAAGACCTGGCGCGGCTGCATCAACGCTGCTTCGATAACACCCCAAGGCCCTGGTCAACGGATGAATTTTCCGGCCTGCTGGCTTCGGCCGGAGTCTTTCTGTTGACCAGGGCCCATGGTTTTCTGCTGGGTCGGGCCATTGCGGGCGAGGCCGAACTGCTGACCCTTGCGGTTGATCCGGGACACCGCCGGATGGGGGCCGGCGCGGCCCTGACCACCGAATTCGCAGTTGCCGCGCGTGATCTTGGTGCCGAAACCGGATTCCTTGAAGTCGCCGCTGACAACATCGGCGCAAGGGCACTGTATCGGCGACTGGGCTGGATCGAGGCCGGAACCCGGCGCGGCTATTATGGCGCTGGTCTGGATGCCCTGACCTTACGGCTTGAGCTTTGATTTCACGAAGAAGGCAGTTGACCCATTCGGGGTGATGCGCCCTAATCGGCACATCAGGCAGGCGACATGACTCGCCGGCAATAACAGGATGAGGCTCCGCAATGACCTTGATGAATTCCCTTCTGGCGGGAACCGCATTGATCGCACTGGCATCCGGTGCCGCCATGGCCGACCCGGCGTTGATCTATGACCTTGGCGGGAAATTCGACAAATCCTTCAACGAGGCAGCCTATGCCGGCGCGAAACGCTGGACCGAGGAAACCGGCGGCAGCTACAAGGAACTGGAAATGCAGTCCGAGGCACAGCGCGAACAGGCCTTGCGTCGGCTGGCCGAAACTGGCGCCAACCCGATCGTGATGACCGGCTTTGCCTTCAGTGACGTGCTGACCAAGATTGCCCCTGACTATCCCGACACGAAATTCGCGATCATCGACATGGTGGTCGATCAGCCCAATGTCCAATCGGTCGTCTTCGCCGAGGAACAGGGCAGCTATCTGGCTGGCGTGATGGCCGCCATGAAATCCCAGTCGGATGTGGTCGGCTTCATCGGCGGCATGGACATTCCGCTGATCCACAAGTTCGAATGCGGCTATGCGCAGGGCTTCAAGGCCGTGAAGCCCGAAGGCAAGGTGCTGGTCAACTATACCGGCACGACCCCGGCCGCCTGGAACGACCCCGTGAAAGGGGGCGAACTGGCCAAGGCACAGAAATCGCAAGGCGCTGACGTGATCTATGCAGCTGCCGGCGGAACGGGCATCGGTGTCCTTCAGGCCGCGGCGGATCTGGGCATCCTGTCCATTGGCGTGGACAGCAACCAGAACCACCTGCACCCCGGTCAGGTTCTGACCTCGATGGTCAAGCGCGTCGACAATGCCGTCTATGATGCATTCATGGCGGGAACCGATCTGGAGCCGGGCGTGAGGGTCATGGACCTGAAGGCCGAAGGCGTCGGGGTGGCCATCGATGACAACAACAAGGATCTGGTGACGCCCGAGATCCAGGCCGCGGTTGACGAGGCCGCCGCCAAGATAGGCTCGGGTGAAATCATGGTTCATGACTACATGACCGACAGCAGCTGCCCGGTCGAGTAATGGCAGCGCCTGCGAAACATGCCGGGGGGCGGTCGGACGCGGCCGCCCCCTATGCCATCGAACTGCGCGGGATCTCGAAGGCATTCGGGGCCGTGCAGGCGAACAGGAATATCGATCTGCGTGTTCCCAAAGGCAGCATCCACGGGATCATCGGAGAAAACGGCGCGGGAAAATCCACGCTGATGTCGATCCTCTACGGGTTCTACAGACCCGACCGGGGCGAGATTCTGGTCAATGGCGAGAAGCTGACCATCTCGGACAGTCAGGCCGCCATCCGCGCCGGGATCGGCATGGTGTTCCAGCATTTCAAGCTGGTGCAGAACTTCACCGTGCTGGAGAACATCATCCTTGGGGCCGAGGATGGCGCCCTGCTGCGCCCCTCTCTGGCCAAGGCGCGTGGGGTGCTGCGCGATCTGGCAACCGAGTATCAGTTGAATGTCGACCCGGACGAGCGAATCGAGGAACTGTCCGTCGGACACCAGCAGCGGGTCGAGATTCTCAAGGCGCTGTATCGCCACGCCGACATCCTCATTCTGGACGAACCGACTGGCGTTCTGACCCCGGCCGAGGCCGACCACCTGTTCCGGATTCTGGAAGGTCTGAAGGCCGAGGGAAAGACCATCATCCTGATCACGCACAAGCTGCGCGAGATCATGGATATCACCGACAATGTCAGCGTGATGCGGCGCGGCGAAATGGTGGCCTCGGTCAAGACGGCGCAAACCAGCCCCGAAGAACTGGCCGAACTGATGGTGGGCCGCAAGGTTCTGCTCAGCGTGGACAAGACGCCCGCCAAACCGGGCAAGCCGGTGCTGGAAGTGCGCGACCTGAAGATGGTCGATGACGAGGGCGTGGAACGACTGCGCGGCATCAGTTTCGACATAAGGGCCGGGGAAATTCTGGGCATCGCGGGGGTCAGCGGCAATGGCCAGACGCAACTGCTGGAATTGCTGGGTGGCTATCCCGAAAAGGGCAGCAAGGTCGGCGGCAGCATCCGCATGAACGGCGAAAAGCTGGACCTGACGGGCACACGATCCGATGCGGCCACCCGGCGGCAACGCGGCATCGGCCATGTCCCCGAAGACCGGCAGGTCGAAGGTCTGATCATGGATTTCACCGCTTGGGAGAATGTCGCCTTCGGCTATCATCAGGAGCCGGAATTCAATCGCGGTTTCCTGATGGACAATGCCGCGATACGCGCGGATGCCGAGGCCAAGATGGAACGTTTCGACGTGCGGCCACGCAACCCCAACCTTGCCGCGCGCAATTTCTCGGGCGGGAACCAGCAAAAGATCGTTGTCGCGCGCGAGATCGAACGCAATCCCGACCTGCTGCTGATCGGCCAGCCCACGCGCGGCGTCGATATCGGCGCGATCGAGTTCATCCACAAACGCATCGTCGAATTGCGTGACGCCGGAAAGGCGATCCTGCTGGTCAGCGTCGAGTTGGACGAGATCCTGTCGCTGTCGGACCGCGTGGCCGTCATGTTCGACGGGCGCATCATGGGCGAACGGCTGCCCGAGAACACCACGACCGGGGAACTGGGCCTGCTGATGGCAGGGATTACCGATACCGAACATCACAGCCCTGATGAGGGGATCCCGCCCGAGACCCAGCATGTGGACAGACTGCCCGAGGGAGGCGCCTGATGGACAAGATGCCGAAATGGGCCGATGTGATCCTGACGCCCCTGATCTCGCTACTGCTGGCCATGGCGATTTCCGCATTGGTCATCCTGGCCATTGGCGAAAGCCCGTGGCTGGCCCTCAAGACCATGGTCGATGGCGCGCTTGGGTCCAGCTATGGCTGGGGCTTCACGCTGTATTACACCACCAATTTCATCTTCACCGGCCTGGCCGTCGCGGTGGCCTATCATGCCAGCCTGTTCAATATCGGCGGCGAAGGTCAGGCGATGCTGGGCGGGCTGGGCGTGGCGCTGGTGCTGCTCTATCTGCCCTTGCCGCATTGGGCGCTCGCCCTGCCCGTCGCCATGATCGGCGCGGCGGTTCTTGGCGCGGCATGGGCACTGATCCCGGCCTGGCTGCAGGCCAAGCGCGGCAGCCATATCGTGATCACGACGATCATGTTCAACTTCATCGCAGCGGCGCTGATGAACTATGTGCTGGTCAATGTCCTGCGCCCCGTGGGCAGCATGGACCCGGCCTCGGCCCGTTTTCCGGAATCGACCCATCTGCCCAGCCTGTCTGATCTGGCGTTGGGTCTGGGCGTTGAATGGGGCAAGCACACGCCGGCCAATGTGACCTTCTTTGTCGCGCTGCTGGCCTGTCTGCTGGTCTGGGCACTGATCTGGCGCACACGCCTTGGTTATGAAATCCGCGCCCTCGGACGTTCGGAACCGGCAGCCATGTATGCCGGTATCTCGCCGGTGCGGATCACCGTGGTGACGATGCTGATTTCCGGCGGGCTGGCGGGTCTGATGGCCATCAACAACGTCATGGGGGAATCCGAACGTCTGGTGCTGAATTCGGTCGAGGGCGCGGGCTTCATCGGCATCGCCGTGGCGCTGATGGGGCGAAACCATCCCTTTGGTGTGTTCCTGGCGGCGCTGCTGTTTGGCTTTCTCTACCAGGGCGGGGGCGAACTGGCCCTGTGGACCAGCATTCCGCGCGAATTGATCATCGTCATTCAGGCATTGGTCATCCTGTTCACTGGCGCACTGGACAATATGGTGCGCATGCCGCTGGAGCGGCTGTTCCTTGCGATGCGCAACAAGCGAGGAGATACGTGATGGATTTCAACACGATCATTCAGATCCTCGACAGCGCGGTGCGCCTGATGACGCCGCTTTTGCTGGCCTGTCTTGCCGGGCTTTATTCCGAACGTTCGGGCGTCTTTGACATCGGGCTGGAAGGCAAGATGCTGATGGCGGCCTTTACCGCGGCCTCGGTCGCCTATGCCACGGGGAATGCCTGGCTGGGCTTGGCGGCGGGAATTGCCGGTTCCATGGCCCTGTCGCTGATTCACGGGCTGGCCTCGATCACCTTCATGGGGAACCAGCTGATTTCCGGCGTCGCCATCAATTTCCTCGCCTCGGGGCTGACCGTCCTGCTGGGGCAAAAGATATTCGGACTTGGCGGGCGCACACCATCGCTGACCGGAGGTGGCCGTTTCGGTGAAATCACCCTGCCCTTCGCGGATGCGATGCGCGATATTCCCTTCATCGGCCCGATCTATGCGGAACTTCTGTCGGGCCACACCGCATTGGTTTATATCGCCTTTCTCTGCGTGCCGCTGACCTGGTGGATCCTGTCGCGGACGCGCTTCGGCCTGCGGCTGCGTGCGGTGGGAGAAAACCCGGCCTCGGTCGATACGGCTGGCGTATCCGTGACCCGGCTGCGCTATGCGGCCATTGCCATATGCGGGCTGCTCTGCGGCCTGGCGGGGGCCTATCTGGCCACCGGCCTGTCGGCGGGCTTCGTCAAGGAGATGTCGGCGGGGCGCGGCTTCATCGCCCTTGCCGCGTTGATCTTTGCCAAATGGCGACCATGGAATGCGCTGTTTGCCACCTTCCTCTTCGGACTGCTGGAGGCCATCGCCAACCGCTATCCGAATCTGGATCTGGGCGTCATCACCATCCCTTCGATGTTCATGAATGCCCTGCCCTATATCCTGACCGTGATCATCCTTGCCGGCTTTGTCGGCCGCGCAATCCCGCCGCGCGCGGGTGGAGAACCCTATGTCAAAGAGCGCTGAACTTGCTGATTTCATCCGTGACAAGGCCGGGGATCAGCCCCCCGAATACGGATTGATCCTGGGCTCGGGCCTGGGTCATCTTTCGCAGCAGGTCGAAGGGGTCGCCATCCCCTATGACCAACTGGACGGCTTTCCTCATGCCGGGGTTTCGGGTCATGTGCCACAACTGGTCATCGGCACGCTGGAAGGACGGCGAGTCGCGGTATTCGGCGGGCGGGCGCATTACTATGAATCAGGACGCGCCGATGCCATGCGGCTGCCGCTGGAAACCCTGGCGGCGCTTGGCTGCCAGAAGTTGCTGCTGACCAATGCCGCCGGTTCACTGCGCACCGATATCGCCCCGGGCGGCCTGATGCTGCTGGCCGATCACATTGCCTTTGCGGGCAACAACCCGCTGATCGGCGAAAAGAGCGATGCGCGCTTTGTGCCGATGACCATGGCCCATGACCCCGAGATACGGGCGGCACTCGGGCAGGCGGCACAGCAGGAAGACGTCGAATTGCCAGAGGGAGTCTATTGCTGGTTCTCGGGCCCCAGTTTTGAAACCCCCGCTGAAATCCGCGCCGCACAGGTTCTGGGGGCAGATGCGGTGGGCATGTCCACCGTGCCCGAGATCATTCTGGGCCGTTTTCTGGGGCTGCGGTGCGCGGCCATTTCGGTGATCACCAATATGGGTGCCGGGCTGAGCGATGAATCGATCAGCCATGAACATACCAAGGCCATGGCTCCTCTGGGCGCGGCCAAGCTGGAAAAGCTGCTGCGCCGCTTTCTGCGTGATCACGACCGCGACTGACGCAGGTTTCCCGTCAGCCGCAGGGCCTCGGCCTCGACACGGGCCGCAATACTGTCCAGATCGGTCAGATCCTTGACCGGCAGCAGGCTTTCCCTTTGCGTGGCAAAGCGCGCCCGATGCCGTTCATAGCGCGGGTCATAGTGATCGCGCATCAGACCAGCGGCCAGTTCCTCCATCTGGCCGCTGCGCGCCAGTTCCAGCCAATGCGCGATCCGATCCCTGGAATGCAGGGCAGCCAATGCCTGGACCTTGTCCTGCAGTGCGTCACGATCCAGCGTCAGATCGGCGTAGTCGCGCGTGCAATAGGCGGCCCGGACCCCCACCGGAACGGCAAGGCGTATCCGTGGGGCGTCGCATATTGCCCGCCAGATCGCTTTCGGCAGATTCAGATTTCCGATACGGCTGCTTTCCGCCTCGAGGATCACCGGACGCGCGGGGTCGATCTGTTCCATGGCGACGGCCAGCCGTCCTTCAAAGGCTTTCTGGCTGGGTTGATCGCCCATCGCGCCGAACAGGCTGCCGCGATGATGCGCCAGCCCTTCAAGGTCGATGACCTGTGCGCCGCGCGCAGCCAGTCGGGTCAGGATCGCGGTCTTGGCGCTGCCGGTATTGCCGTCCAGCACCACGACCGGTGCCGCGAGGCTGCCGTTCTGCACCTTGTCCACCACCAGTCTGCGCCATGACTTGTAGCCGCCGCGTATCGTGTCGATCCGCCAGCCGATCTGGCCCAGAATGGTTGCGAAGCTTCCCGATCTTTGCCCGCCACGCCAGCAATAGATCAACCCGCGCCACGCGCCATCACGATCTGCCAGCGGGCCGGCGATATGACGCGCAGCATTGGCCGCGACCAGCGCCGCCCCCAGCTTGCGCGCATCAAAGGGAGAAACCTGTTTGTAGATCGTGCCGACCCGGGCATGTTCTTCGTTGTCCAGCACGGGCAGATTGATCGCACCGGGCAGATGGTCCTCGGCAAATTCCGCAGGCGAACGGACATCGATGATATCGTCGAACCCGGCAAGAGCCGGGTCCAGCACGCGATTCAATTGCAGGGGCAAGGCTTAGTAGACATAGACCGGAGTGCCGATCGGAACCTGATCGAACAGGCTCATGACCGCTTCGTTGCGCATCCGCAGACACCCATTGGACACCGCCCGACCAATCGACTTCGGGTTCGTGGTGCCATGGATCCGGATCGCCGTATCATTGCCATTGGCATCATAAAGATACAGCGCACGCGCCCCCAGGGGGTTGCGCGGGCCGCCGGGCATGCCATCGCTGTATTTCGCATAGGCCGCCGGGTTGCGCTTGATCATGTCCTGAGTCGGACGCCAACTGGGCCATTCGACCTTGCGCCCGATCGTGGCCCGACCCCTCCATTTCAGCTCGTCACGGCCAACGGCAACGCCATAGCGAATGGCCTTGCCGGGCGCGATCACGTGGTAAAGGAAGAAATCCTTGCTGACGACGACAATGCTGCCCACTTCGAAATCATTGCGAATCGACACTTCGGTCGGCGCATAGGGGTCGCGGGTTTTTGCCGGCGCCGGCGTAGCCTGTGCAAACGCAAGGGACGGCGCGGCGATCAATGGCAGAGCCAGCGAGATCATCTGACGGCGGTTCATATCTGGTTCGTCCTGTATGTTTTGCAACGCTCGAGGTTTCCCAACCAAAATACAGGAGGGAGGGGCGAGGTTGCAACTCAAGACGCCGAAATGACCTGAAATGCAGCGTGACGTCGCGTCTTGTGGCCATTTTGTGCCGCTGCGCGGACCGCATCCGGCCCGGCACCGGCTTCAGGCCAGTTGACAGATCCTGATCAGTGATCGCTCTGAGGCATGCCGGCTTCCATTTGGGCATGTTTCCCATGCATGCCATGCCCCATCGCAGGCTTGCGTTCATTGTCGACGACGGCTTCGACCGTCTGGATGCCACAATCGCCGAAATCCAGCGAGATCTCGACCTTGTCACCGTCGGCAAGGGAATTTTCCAACCCCAGGAACATGACGTGATCCCCGCCGCGCGCCAGCATCAAAGTACCACCCGCGGGAACCACGAAGCCTTCTTCCACATGCACCATCTTCATCACGCCATCCTCTTCACGATGGGTGTGAAGCTCGGTCCGCGCGGCGATCCCCGAAGAGACATCCTGCAGATGGCAATCGACATCGCCCGAGTTCTCGATCGTCATGAAGGCCGCGCCGGTCACCGGATTGGCGCTGCGGGCATAGGCATCATGGATGTGCAATGCCTGATCGGCAAATGCGGCAAGGGGCGTGGCGGTCAGCAGGGCAGCAAGGAAGATCGGCTTCATGAAAAACTCGGCTCTTTCGGAAATGGAGGCATGAACAGACGAAAAGACAGACCATGCAAGGCGGATTGCCCCCGTGACGCCTTTGGTTCACGACCATGGCAGGGGATGCACAGAGTCTGACCGCCTGATGCAGCACGATTGGATTTGCTCGATACAATACCGAAGCTTGCATCACCTGCAACCTTCTATGCCGCTCTGGACATGCAGATCGGACAATCGGTCGCAATCAGCCAGGGCTTTTCCGGTCCCCTGAACGCGAAAGCCCCGCCGAAGCGGGGCAAACACAAGACTGTCTGGACCAATCAGGCCTGCTGTTCAGCCGCAACGTCCTGCTTGGCGATCTCACGCTTGATTTTCAGCGCGCGCTCGGACAGATCGGCATCCTTGGCTTTTGCAAGGAAAGCGTCCAGACCACCGCGGTGATCCACCGAACGCAGCGCCGCAGCCGAGATGCGCAGCGAATAGCCGCGACCCATTTTCTCGGAGAGAAGGGTGACATCATTCAGGTTGGGCAGGAACCGACGACGGGTCCTGTTTTTGGCGTGGCTGACATTGTTGCCTGTCATCGGGCCTTTGCCGGTCAATTCGCAGACGCGCGACATGATCTAAATCCTTTGTCTCAGCTTTAGCGGGCGTCCCCGGCGGGAGGGTCCGACCCAATGTGAAAGGGCGCCGCGAGGCAGCGCCCGGAATTCCGTTTGCGGGTGGTTACCGTTTGGCATCGGCCGCGTCAACCCCTTGCGGGTGAAATCACAGACCCGCCCCGGTCTGAGCGGCATAGGCACGCTCGGCCTCGATCAGCCTTTGCTTGCGCCACAGGCCGCCTGCATATCCGGTCATGCTGCCATCGGCACCAATGACCCGGTGGCAGGGAACAACCAGGGCGATGCGGTTCGTGGCGTTGCTGCGGGCAACCGCGCGTACCGCATTGGGCTTGCCGATCCGCTGCGCCAGTTGCTTGTAGCTCAGGGTCTGTCCCGCTGGTATCCGGCGCAGTTGCTGCCAGACCTGACGCTGGAAATCGGTCCCATGCAGGGTGACGGGCACGCTGAACAGGGGACCAGTCCCCTTGAAATAGGCCCGCAGCTCCTGCTCGACCAGATCGGTCACCGCATTGCGGCCCAGACCGATACGCCCGCCAACCATGGCAGAGAGCTTGCGCAGCCCTTCGGGCAAGGCCTTGCGATCGGTGAACTCCAGCAGGTGCAGAGTTCCCTCATCGGTGATCGCGATCATTCCGCCCAAGGGCGTATCAATCCAATCAGCACGCAGATCAGCCCCATCACGCAATTGATGGGGCGCGTGACCAAACAGCCGCGAAAAGGCAGCGCGGAACCCCGATGCCGATTCGAACCCGGCCTCCAGCTGTGCGTCGATCATCTTCTCTCCCTTCTTCAGGCTGTTCACCGCGTTCCGCAGCCGCGTGGTGCGGGCCATTTGCAGAAAGCTCTGCCCGAAATGCCGCTGAAAAGCGCGACGCACCGTAGAGGGGTCCAGCCCCAGCTCGACCTGATCGGCCTCGCTCCAGCGCCGGGCCGGATCGGCCTGCAATCTTGCCGTCAGATCGGCAACCAGTCCGCTTGCCCCTGCCTCTGCGACCGGATGGCAACGGCGGCAGGGGCGAAACCCGGCCGCCTGCGCCGCAGCCGCATCCGCGAACCAGCGACAGTTTTCGGGACGGGGCTTGCGGGCGGGGCAGGTCAGACGACAGAAGATTCCCGTTGTCGTGACCCCCACCAGCGCGCGCCCCTCATAACTGGGGTCACGGCTGACAAGTGCGGCATAAAGGGTGTCGGGCGCAGGCAGATCCAGCATGTTTCTTTCCTCTGTCACCCGGATGTTCTACCTGATTCGCGCCCATCAAGGGCGCAAAAAACAGGCGTTTCATTCCTGTGACATCTGCCCCAACAGATCCAGCATCCGGGTCGCGGCCATTCCAGGCGCCAGCTTGCCCTGCGCCACATCATCGCCAAGCCGCGCCAGATGCGCCTGCGCCTGCGGCTGATCCAGTTGCGACAGCAGACCCGCGCGCAATTCGGCCATGAACCACTGACGCTCTTGCGCGGCACGGTTTGCCTCGAAATGCCCGTGTTCGCGACGCCAATCGGCCAATGCGGTCATTTCCGCCCAGGCCTTGTCCAACCCGTCGCCCGTGGCAGCCGAGACCGCCATGGCCTTTGGGAAGCCCTCGGGATCCTGCGGCCGTTTGCGCAGCAATCTCAGCGCACCGGCATAATCCGCCACGGTGCGCCTTGCGGTGGGGAGCAGATCGCCATCGGCCTTGTTCACCAGAATCAGATCTGCCATTTCCATGATGCCGCGTTTGACACCCTGCAGTTCGTCACCCCCCGCAGGTGCCAGAAGCAGAACGAACAGATCGGACATTTCGGCCACAAGCGTTTCCGATTGTCCGACACCGACTGTCTCGATCAGAATCACATCATAGCCCGCGGCCTCGCACAGCCGGATGGATTCACGTGTTCGCCGCGCCACGCCGCCCAGTTCCGCGCTGGAGGGCGTGGGCCGAATGAAGGCGCGCGGATTGCGCGACAGGGTTTCCATGCGGGTCTTGTCCCCCAGGATCGAGCCCCCCGAACGGGTCGAAGACGGATCAACCGCCAGAACAGCCACCCGCAACCCTTGTTCGGTCAGCATGGTGCCAAATGCCTCGATGAAGGTTGATTTTCCGACACCTGGCGTGCCCGACAGCCCGATGCGCAGGGCCTGTTTCTTCGGCAGCTCGGCCAGCAACGCCACCGCCCTTTGCCGGTGATCGGCCCGCGTCGATTCGACCAGAGTGATCGCGCGCGACAGGGCGCGACGGTTTCCCTCGATCAAAGGCTTTAACAGTTCGTCCATGCGACCCCATCCCAAGCCGGGGCTTTTGCCCCGCCTTTCTGGATATGTTCAGCAATCGCGAATGTGAAGCCCGTCCTAATCGGTCAGCAGCCTGATGGCGCGATTGGGCGCAGGCGACACGGTGCCCTGCCTGCGCAGATAATTCTCGACCACATCCCAGATCTGCGGCCCTTCCGTGCCTTCGTTCACCGAAGCCCAGCCCGCAACCACATAGTTGCGCGCCGGATCGATCGCGCTGCCATCCTTCAGCAGCGTCATGCCGGTGATGCGATTGCCAATGCTTGCATAGGGATCGATCGTATAGCCAAGTCCGCCGACGCGCACCATGTCGCCGCCCTGCTGGTAATAGGGATCTTCGTTAAAGATATTGTCCGCAACATCCTCCATGACGGTTTTCAGCATCTCGCCCGACATTTCGGTGCGATAGCATTCGCCATAGGTCATCGAGGTGACGGAATGGATATCCTCGCGGGTGATATCGCCGGGCAAGAGCGATGCTCCCCAGCGCACACCCGGCGACAGCGCAATCTCGGCATCGCGCTCCGAGAGCATTGCGTCGCAGATCAGATCATCCCAGCTGCCGTTGAAATTGCCGCGCCGATACAGCAGTCCTTCGGATTTTCCGATGACTTCGGAGAGTTCCGATTCATAGGGCGCGCGGATTTCATCGATCAGTCCGGCCATTTCCGAATCAGGTTCGATCACATCCGAGAAAACCGGGATCAGCTTGTGCCGGAAGCCCATCATCCGGCCATCGCGCACATCCAGATCGACCCGGCTGACGAATTTTCCATGGCTGCCGCTGGCAATGATGATCGTATCGCCGACCACCACCGGTTCGGGAATGGCGTCATGGGTATGGCCCGACAGGATCACGTCGATGCCGCTGACCCGTCCGGCCATCTTGTGATCGACGTCAAAGCCGTTGTGGGACAGGCAGACCACCAGATCGACGCCCTGCCCGCGCAGATCGTCAACGACCTGCTGCATGCGTTCCTCGCGGATGCCGAAGCTGTATTCCGGGAACAGCCAGCCGGGATTGGCAATGGGCAGATAGGGAAAGGCCTGTCCGACGACGCCAACGCGCAGCCCGTTGGTTTCGATGATCTTTGACGGCTCGAAGGCCGGTTCGTCCCATTCCGCGTCAAAGATATTCGCGCCCAGCATGGGCTGGTTCATCATCCCGATCAACTCTTGCACACGCTGGGTGCCGAAGGTGAACTCCCAATGCGCGGTCATCGCCTGCGACCCCAGCAGGTTCATCACCCGCACCATATCCTCGCCACGGGTTTTCAGGCTGGTGTAACTGCCATGCCAGGTATCGCCGCCATCCAGCAGGATCGCACCGGGACGTGCCGCGCGGATCGATTTGACCACCGTCGCAATCCGGTCAAACCCGCCCATCCGGCCATAGCTTGCCGCCAGATTCTGGAAATCGGGATAGGTCAGCGCATAGGCCTCGGGGCTGCCGGGCCTGATCGAAAACATTTTCTGAAATGCGTCACCGACCACATGGGGCACACGCCCGCTGGCCTCGCCCACGCCGATATTGGTGTCGGGTTCGCGAAACCAGACCGGCTTCAGATGCGCATGGGTATCGGTCAGATGGATCAGGGTCAGATTGCCGAAATCGTCAAATTGCAGCAGCTGATCCTGCGTCAACGCCTGCTGGGCAAAGGCCCGCGTCGGATTGCCAAGCCCCAGCCCGGCCAGAGCGGCCGAACTGGCAAGACCCAGCTGAAGCATTTCTCGACGGGAAATCATCCGTGCCCCCTTTGACTGGAATTGAGGTCGAAGCCCGTGGTTCAGTGCCGGACACTGACCCCTTCGACCGGAAGACCGTTCCCCCGCGAAGCGACATACAGCTCCAGCGCGCGGAATTCATCGCTGCCCATGGGGAATGTCTCGGCCCGCGTGTCACGGATGCAGCCGCGGAACCGGTTGTGCTGGGACACCAGCGCCGCCTGTTTCAGACGATAGACCGGAAAGCCGTTGGTATGACCCTGACTGAGATGATCGGCCCGGATCCAGTCGCCATAGTGATCTTCGTGGCAATTGGCGCAGGCCAGCTGCAACTGCCCATAGCGGGTATAATACATCTCCTTGCCCTGTTCCCAGAAAGGTCGGGCGGGACCGTCGATGGCCACATTCATCGGCATGCCGCGCGACTGCACCGAGATCGCAGCCGTCAGGTTCTTCATGCGATTGCCGTTCCAGTCCAGCGCTTCAGCCTGCATGCGGTTGGTGCGGCAGTCATTGATGTAGTCTTCCATCGACCACAGCTGCCCCTCGGCATTCACCTTGGGCATGACCGCACGCACGCCGGCCATGCTTTCGATACCTTCATGGCAAGAGGCACAGCTTTTCCCGGCCTCGCCATCGGGCGTGTTCCAATCATCCACGCCCTGATCGACGAAGATCATGCCGGGGTTTTCAAAGTCGTCGGTCTGCATGGCCTGCGTGCCCGGATCGCGAAACAGCCAGCCGGAATAGAGTTCGGGCAAGGCCCCTTCCAGATGGGCCGGCGCGGGGGCGACCGTTTCCAGCTGCAGTTCGCCATCATTGATGACGATCGGATCGGTCCGTTCGGGCACGGTCTGCGCGGCAACCGGCCATGACATCAGGCAGGCGATCGCAAGGCCGGACAGGCGGATCTGTGTCAACATCATCTCTTCTCCCTTGCGCGGCCCCCGATGGCGGGCCGGATCGCCCTGGCCTGCCCTCAGGCCAGCGCGATCGACTGTTTGTCTTCGTAGACCGAGCCGTCGTCATCATACCAGGTAAAGACGAATTCACCGGCTTCGGGAATCCTTGCCTCGAACTCGAAATAGGGGTTGGTGCTGATCGCCGGTTCCATCTGCACATCGATCACGCTGGCACCATTGAAGGTCACGGTGAAGCGATTGATGATCGAACGCGGGATGATCTGCCCGTCCTTGCCCTTGCGCTGGCCCGATTCCATCTGATGCGAAATCAGTGTCTTGATCGTGACCACTTCGTCCTTCGCCGCGGTTTTCGGCACACGGACGCGGGGTTTGACGTTATCTGCCATCTGGGTCTTCCTTCTGTCCGCTCAGCCGCCGCAGCCGCCGATGGTAACTTTGACATTCGACGAGCTGCGCATGAATGTGCCGTCCGGGAATTTGGCGATGGCCACGACATCCTGCGTTTGCGCCAGTCGAATCCGGGTCGAAGCCGACTGGCTGCCGGCCAGTTCGCCAAAGGTAAAGCGCGCCACCGGCGGGGTCGGATTTCCCGGTGCCAGCACCAGTATCTCGCTTGCCCCGGGGGCATCGACGCTGATCGGAACGGTATTGCCGTTTTCCGCGATCTCGGGTGCGGTCAGGGTCACGCCATCGCCTTCGACGACGTCGGCGCCGCCGGTAAATTCAGCGATCAGTTCTTCGGCCGTTTTCGGCGCGGCGGTCTCTTGCGCCGCCAGCGAAAAGGGCAGGGCCACCGTGGCTGCACCCGCGACGGCGGCAACCAGAACTTCGCGTCTGTCGAGGTTCATATCCATTCTCACTCTTTCAGCGTCACCAGATAGGCGACGACATCTTCAATCTGCTGTGCCGACAGCAAGGTCGGCAGCGGCTCGGTTCCGGCCTTGCCCGAAAAGCCGTCGCCAGGCCGGATATAGCCCGAGGTCTTGTAAAGGCTGGGCATCATCGAATCCGGGAAGGTCCGCTTGGCATCCGCGACGATTCCGCGCAGCTGCGCCTCGGTCCAGCGATCCCCCGCCCCATCCAGCGCGGGCCCGATGGTGCCCTGAAATTCCGCGTCGGTACGCGTGCTGATCACATGACAGGCCACACAGTTTCCGCTGCCCTTGTCGGAATAGATCCGGGCACCTTCGGCAGCATCACCGGGGCGATCCGAAAGCGGGGCCGCAACAGATCCGTCCTCGGCAAAGATCACATCCTGCGAAGCAGTCTCGGCGGCGGCTGGTCCCGTCAGGACAATCGCCGCAAGCATCGCGATTGCCGAAGAAGCGGCGTGGCGTGGCATGTCAGTCTCCCTCTTTCATGCGCCGTCAATGGACGGGGCCCGGCTCGACCGCCCCCGACATCAGCCGGAAGCCAGAGCGATAACGCGGTTTTTACCTCAGACGTTCGGCAAACGAAAGGTGACAGCCATGCAAAACTTGTTCGATGCCTGCGGCGCGACTAGATGCAGGTCAACAGCATTCACCAAGGCCCCGCCCATGTCACCCACCCGGACCAGACGATCCTTTCTTGTTCAGGCTGCGGCGCTGACCCTGACGGCACCGGCCTTGCTGCATCACGGCGCGCAGGCGGCTGTGGCCAACCCGCCGCGCATCGACTGGGATGCAACCCCGGTGCGGCTGATGATGGTTGAATCGAAGGGCTGCATCTATTGCGAGGCATGGCGGCGCGAAATCGGCCCCGGCTATCCCCTATCGTCCGAGGGACGCGCCGCGCCCCTGTTGCCCATCGATATCGACGGCCCCTGGCCCGATGGCCTGGCGCTGGAGCGGCGACCCACCATCACTCCGACATTCATTCTCTTGCGCCAGGGCGTGGAGCTGACCCGGCTGGAGGGCTATCCGGGCGATCAGTTCTTCTATCCGGCCATTGCGCTGATGATGACCAGGGCGGGAATCCCGACCGGTTGACGCCTGCGCCTTCCTCTCTGTCCGATCTCCGTGTCACGATCGGGCAAGATTTTTGCGCCCTCGTCCGCCGCCGCCCTTTTGTCGCGGCCAAGCTTGCGCTAGTCAGACCTTCAACCTGAACTCAGCCCGGTGACAGAGATGCATGACATTCGCGCCATCCGTGAAAATCCGCAGGCATTCGACGCCGCATTGCAGAAGCGCGGCAGCGACGCCATGTCCTCGCAATTGCTGCAGCTGGATGCCGAGCGGCGCAACAAGATCGCCGAGGCCGAAACCGCCCAGGCCGAGCAGAACCGTGCCAGCAAAGAGGTCGGCGCGGCCAAAGCACGCGGCGATGACGCGGAATTCGAACGGCTGCGCGGCCTCGTGGCCGAGAAAAAGGCCGAGGTCGCCCGCATGCAGGCCGAAGCCGCCATGCTGGACGACCGTCTGCGCCAGATGCTGCTGGGCATCCCCAACCTGCCGCTGGACGACGTGCCTGTAGGCAAGGACGAAAATGACAATGTCGAGATCCGCCGCTGGGGCACGCCGCGCGAATTCGATTTTGCGCCGGTCGAGCATTTCGAGATTGCCGGCGTGAAACCGGGCATGGATTTCGAAACCGCCGCGAAACTGTCGGGCAGCCGCTTCATGATGCTGAAAGGCAGCGTCGCGCGCATTCACCGCGCCCTGGGCCAGTTCATGCTGGACCTGCACATCACCAAACATGGTCTGGAAGAAACCTGGGCACCGGTTCTGGTGCTGGAAGACATGATGCTGGGCACCGGGCAACTGCCGAAATTCGGTGAAGACAGCTATCAGACGCGCGAGGGATTCTGGCTTGTGCCGACCTCCGAGGTGCCGCTGACAAATACGGTGAATGGCGATCTGATCGATCAATCCACCCTGCCCCGCCGCATGGTCGCCCACAGCCAGTGCTTCCGCTCCGAAGCGGGCAGCGCGGGCCGCGACACCACCGGCATTCTGCGCCAGCATCAGTTCGAAAAGGTCGAGATGGTCTCGATCACCGACGCCGAAAACGGCCTGCCCGAACATGCGCGCATGACCCGCTGTGCCGAGGCCGTGCTCGAGGCGCTGGAGCTGCCCTATCGCACCGTCGTGCTGTGCACCGGCGACATGGGGTTCGGTGCCCGGATCACCCATGACATCGAGGTCTGGCTGCCCGGACAGGACAAGTTCCGCGAGATCAGCAGCGTCAGCTATTGCGGCGATTTCCAGGGGCGGCGGATGAATGCGCGCTATCGGCCCGAAGGCGGCGGCAAGCCCGTCTTCGTCCACAGCCTGAATGGCTCGGGGCTGGCCGTGGGGCGTGCCCTGATCGCCGTGCTGGAAAACGGCCAGCAGCAGGACGGTTCGGTGCAGCTGCCTGCAGCGCTGCATCCCTATCTGGCAGGCGCGACACGGCTGACCGCTTCCGGGCAATTGGCCTGAACCTTGCAGGAATTTCCGGATCACGGAGCGGATTCCCACCCCGTGATCCGACGATGCGTCCGGCACCATCCGGGCAAATCCGCCACAGCTGAAAGCATTGCCGACAATATTGCCGTTTCACTGCCGAGACAGAGCAACCCAACGGCCCCTGGCGGCGTTCACCTGACATGAAACGCGCGGTATTTTTCACTCAGTTCTTGTCCGTGACCGTCTTTGTCGGCAGCAATCTTGCCTATCTCGCGCACCCCGACAACCAAGGCGTGCAGCAACCCGACGCTTCCGGGGCGGTTCAGATGGTGCAGCTATACTTGCATCCGGCCAGTATCATGCTTTGGGCGCTGCTTCTGATCCTGTGGGCCTTGCTGGTTCTGGACACGATCGGGCAGTGGCAGGATCCGTCCGAACCGGAAGGCCGATCACAAGATCTCCGGCAACTCGTCTGGCCCGGATTCTCGGCGGCGCTGGTTTTGCATGCATTGTGGCCTTGGCTTGCACAGCCGGCCCCCTGGCTGGCGGCCCTGACAGGTCTTGTCGCGGCAGCCCTGGCCTATCACGCGACACGCTGCGCAACCGATCAGAACCGGCCGGCCATCGGCTTTGTCGCCGGCTGGTCGCTGGTGATTGCCACAGCCCTGCTGGCCTCGGCCCTTGCCGGAAGCCTGGAAATGGCACCCGCGCAAGCCTCGATTCTGGGCATCCTGGTCGCCTCGGGCGCAGGCATGACCGCCCAGCTTCAACTGGGACGGCAGGTGGCCTTTTCCATCGCCGTGATCTCGGGGTTCTGCGCAATTGCGGTGACAACCATGATCCATGACCCGGTCACCGCAATCGCCTGCATTCTGGGTATCACGGCCATGACAGCCGTGCTGATCCGCGCCGCCAGCTAGGCTGGGCCTAGCTGCCCTTGGGGCGCTGGCGCTTCTTGTGCTTGGACAGCGCGCCCGACTGGTTGATCTTGTTTGCCTTGGCCCGATAGGGGTTCGAGACGCCCTGATCACGGAAGAACAGCCGAATCGGCGTCCCGGGCATGTCGAAATCCTGCCGCAGACCATTCACCAGATAGCGCTGATAGCTTTCCGGCAGCTTGTCGGTATGCGTCGCCTTCACGATGAAGGCTGGCGGACGCGTCTTGACCTGCGTCATGTAGCGCAGCCGGATGCGCCGGCCACCGGGCGCGGGGGGCGGATGGCTTTCGGTCATGTCACCCAGCCAACGGTTCAGACGCGCCGTCGAAACGCGCCGGTTCCAGACCTCATGCGCCTTGATGATGGCATTGTGCAGGCGATCCAGCCCCTTGCCCGTGCGGGCCGAGACCGTCACCAGCGGTGCCCCCTTCAGCTGCGGCAGCAGCTTTTCGAAGCTCTGGCGCAACTCGTTCAGCTTGTGAGGCTTGTCGTCTTCAAGATCCCATTTGTTCGCCGCAACCACGACCGCCCGACCTTCGCTTTCGGCGAAATCGGCGATCCGCAGATCCTGTTGTTCGAAGGGAATCGCCACGTCCAGCAGCACGACGACCACTTCGGCAAAACGCACGGCGCGCAGGCCGTCCGCGACGGACAGTTTTTCAACCTTGTCGGTCACCTTGGCGCGTTTGCGCATCCCGGCGGTATCGAAGATCCGCATCGGCGTAGACATGAACTCGGTGGTCACGCTGATGGAATCGCGCGTGATTCCCGCCTCGGGGCCGGTCAGAAGCCTGTCTTCACCAATGATCTTGTTGATCAATGTCGATTTGCCCGCATTGGGGCGACCGATGACCGCAAGCTGCAGGGGACGTTCTGCCGAAGGCCGCCAGGCCTCGGCACCTTCGCCACTTTCGGCATCGGCCTCGGACAGTTCGACATCGACCTCGGGGGCAATGGGTGCGGGGCGTTCCACCTCGACCTGATCGGCCAAGGGGGCAAGAACCGCATAGAGATCATCGAAACCTTCGCCATGTTCGGCCGAAATCCGCAGCGGATCACCCAGCCCCAGCGCATAGGCCTCCATCGCGCCGCTTTCGCCCGCACGGCCCTCGGACTTATTGGCGGCCACGATCACATGTCTGGCCCGGCGGCGCAGGATATCCGCGAAATATTCGTCAGCAGCCGTGACACCAACCCGCGCGTCAATCACGAACAGGCAGATATCGGCCTCATCCACGGCCCGTTCGGTCAGACGCCGCATGCGACCCTGAAGGCTGTCGTCATCGGCGATTTCCAGACCGGCGCTGTCGATCACGATGAAGCGCAGGTCGCCAAGACGTCCCGCACCTTCGCGCAGATCGCGCGTCACGCCGGGCTGGTCATCGACCAACGCCAGCTTCTTGCCCACCAGACGGTTGAACAAGGTCGATTTTCCCACATTGGGGCGGCCAACAATGGCAAGTGTAAATGTCATCTGAATGCGTGCAACTGGCCGTCACGGGAGACGACATAAAGGGTTTGACCGGCAACGACCGGCGCAGAGGCCGCCCCGCCCGGAATGGCAGTTTGCCCGATCAACCGCCCCGACGCGGGATCGAAGACACGCAATACACCGTCAGACGATGCAACGAACAACCGGCCTCCGGCCAGAACCGGGCCGAAATGCGCATAAATCCGGTCTTGTTTCTTGGTTTTCTCGTCCGTGTAGTAGGGCAGATCGATCCGCCAGATCACACCACCCGTGGCGGCGTCCAGCCGGATCAGCTGAGCCTGATCATTGACGGCAAAGACCGAACCACCGGCCACGACGACCGGGCTGCTGGCCCCGTCGCGCGACGACCATATTTCAGTCCCACTGGCCAGTTCGACAGCATTGATGCGCCCGGACGAGGTGCCGCCATAGACCACGCCCGAGGAAATCACCGGATCTCCGGTCATGTCGCGAATGACGGTGATCGCGCGACCGGTGCGTTTGCCGGCCACCTGCGCCGTCCAGCGGGTCAGGCCGTCTTCCGCATCAACAGCCAGCAACTGCCCCGAAGAGAAGGGGAAGACCACGGTATCGCCCTGAACGGCCGGAACCGCCACGCCCATCACACCCGCAGTCGAAGGCGTGCCCGAGCTTTGCCACAGAACCTTGCCGTCGCTGGCGCGAACCGCCCAGCCGATATTGTTGCGCGCGACGACATAGACGACGCCGTTCGACACGGCGGGACCGCCTGCCACGGGCGCATCCACGCGTTGCCGCCAGATGATGGCACCGCTGGTGGCATCCAATGCGACCAATTCGCCGAATCCGGTCGAGACGAAGACCCGCCCGCCCTCATAGGCCAATCCGCCGCCCGAGGCGCTTTCCGTGCTTTCCAGGACCGGCGTGACATCGGTGGACCATGCGGTCCCCCCCGACAGTGCCGTGGCCGTCACGCGGGCATGGCTGTCCAGCGTGAACACCCGGCCTGCGGCCACGACGGGATCGGCGGAAATACGAAAACGCCGGTCATTGCCCTGCCCGATCGCATTCGACCAGACGCGGTTCGTTCCGGCACCCAGTGCCACATGGCCGGGCTGATGGGCGGCGTTGCCACCCCGATGTGTCCATTCGCCATTGACCCGCGGTGCCGCCAGGTTCAGCGCCGTCGAGCTGACCCCGGCGGGCCCCACGACCGCCGGACCATCCGGAGAGGTCACGGCCAGCGGATCCAGCCGCTCTCCGGGCAGGATAACTTCCCGTTCGCCACATGCCGACAGGCCAAGCGCGGCCGCAAAAGCAATCGTCATTCGCAACATGCCGGTCATCCTTGTGCTTTCCTGATCTGCATCATGGTCCCGCGATCCTGCCTCAACCAGCCGAATGCGAGGGGAGCGCCTCGGGTTCGACTCCCAAGGCGATCATCATTTCGGACAGCCGCATCCGCAAGGCTTCGCTCAGCCCGTCTTTCTGCTGGATCTGGCGGATCAGGGTGATCGCATCCTCATCCCGACCCGCCTCGATCAAGGCCACGGCCTTTTGTTCAAGAGCCAGCAATTCGAAGGGTGCGCCGGTCTGCGACAGGCGCGTCAAAACCGCGTCACGACGCGAGGGGTCCATCTTTGCGCCGTTCAGCATGACCAGCTTGAGTTCGGCCAGATCATGCAACAGGGAATCCGTATTTTCATCACTCGCGATGGATTGCAGCGCCTCGGCAGCGGCATCCGTGCTGCCGTTTTCCACCCATCCGGCGGCTGCAAGCAGACCAGCCAGAGCCTCGCGGCCTTCGCGACCTGCGGAATCGACTTTCAGAATGGCCGCCGGATCGCCGGATTCCTCGGCCATCAGGACAGCATCGCCCCAGGCTTCGGCCTCGGCCTGTGCGCGAGATTGGGAAATTTCGCGGAAGGTAACGCCGCCAACCAGCAACAGCACGAAAAGAATCGCAATCCAGCCATAGCGCCGGAACAAACCGAACAGGCGATCGCGCCGAAGGTCTTCGGTCACTTCATCGATAAAGCTGTCATTCTGGTTGGCCATTGCCGCCGTCCGCTAAGTTGATCTGCTGATTGTCTTATACTGCGCTGGCCCTGTTTGCCAATGCCGCGCCGCCACCGCAGCGCAAACATGCCGCAACGCCAAATCCGCGAAAACAAAGAAGCCGCCCTTCACCAAGAGCGGCTTCAAGAAAACGCGATCGGACGGTCGTCAGGCGGCTTCGGCCTCTTCGGCTTCGGCGGCCATGCGGCGCTCGCTCTCTTCACGCGACAGCGCGACCGAAGTCCGCACGCCTTTGGACACGAATTCCATCAGACCCTTCACGACTCGCTCGTTCGGATCGATGCCAGCGCAGCTCAAGACTTCGCGGCCATCGCGCGAGCGTGCCCAACGTGCTATTTGTTCAGGACCATTGCCGTATTTTTTATCATCTGCGATGGCATCGTCCAAAGCTGCAAGCACAACCGCCGCAAAAAGCTTGCGGGCACGCTGGCCTTGTTCGAAATTAAAGGCAGAACCATCAACAAAATCGCGCATTTTATTCGTCCATCTATCTTGGCACTGGAGTCGGCACAGGCCCGGCGGGAATAACGACAGCCATCCCCGCGTGATTTCATTCCGTTTCTTCGACGGTGCCGCCTGCCTTAGAACAGTTCGACCCCGATTCGGTATTCCCTCACCCGCATGGCTGCCATGCATATCGCGCATCACATGTAAAAATCATGAAAAATCTGCCTGATTGCGACAAATTGGCATTTCGCCTGCGTTCGGTCATACCTTGACAACGGGTCAAAAGCGTTCCGGTTGCCACTGACCCCAGCCCCCGATATAGGGCAGAGGCAGCGCCGTTCAACGTCTGGACGGCAGGAATCCCCACTTCATCGCAAGAGTTCGCGCCATGCCCAAGATAAACGGCAATGAAATTCGCCCCGGCAACGTGCTGGAGCATGACGGAGGCCTTTGGGCCGCCGTGAAAGTCAATCACGTCAAACCCGGCAAGGGCGGCGCTTTCGCCCAGGTCGAAATGAAGAACCTGCGCGACGGTCGCAAACTGAACGAGCGCTTCCGCAGCGAAGACAAGGTCGAGCGCGTCCGTCTGGACCAGAAAGACCAGCAATTCCTGTATGAAACCGATGGTCGCCTTGTCTTCATGGACAGCGAGACCTTCGAACAGACCGAGCTGGATGCCGAGCTGCTGGGCGAACGCCGCCCCTTCCTGCAAGACGGCATGACCGCGACCATCGAATATTACGGCGACGAGGCCCTGTCGGTGTCCCTGCCCCAGAAAGTCACCTGCAAGGTCGTCGAGACCGAGCCGGTGGTGAAGGGTCAGACCGCAGCCAACAGCTACAAGCCGGCAATCCTGGACAATGGTGTGCGGATCATGATCCCGCCCTTCGTCGGAGAAGGTGAAAGCATCGTCGTGAATACCGAGTTGTTCGAATACAGCGAACGCGCCTGATCGCGGGCGACCGCATTTTCACGCCATGCGCCCCCGGCATCGCTGCGGGGCGCATTTTTGTTTTTGCACAAGGGTTTGGATCCGCAGGACTATAGATCGTCGAACAGGTCCAACTGGTCGGGATCGCTGCCTTCCTCGTGATCAAATCCCGACAATGTGATCCCCAGAAGCCGCGCCCCGCGCGGATCGGGAAGCACCAGGCGCGCCAGTTCCCGCGCCAGCGACAGCATTTCAGCCTCTGACGCGACGGCTCGCGGCAAGCTGCGGGCACGGGTGACCTGCTGGAAATCTGCGAATTTCACTTTCACTGTGACGGTACGCCCCTGCAATTCATGCCTGGAGACATGACGCCAGACCTTGTTGGCCAGCGGAGCCAGCGCCTCGTCAATTTCCGCCACAGTCATCAGGTCGGTGAAGTAGGTGTTTTCGGCCCCCACCGATTTTCGGATGCGATCGGGCCGGACTTCCCGATGATCAATTCCTCGCGAGATGTTCCAATAGTATCTGCCCGATTTGCCAAAGCGGCGGATCAGAAACTCCAGATCCTGCGCACGCAGATCCGCGCCGGTGCGGATTCCCATGGCGTTCATCTTTCTGGCGGTCTGCGGGCCGATGCCGTGGAACTTTCCCACCGGCAGGTTCAGGACGAAATCCGGGCCGCGTTCTGGCGTGATGACGCAAAGACCATCCGGCTTGTTCTGATCCGAAGCCAGCTTGGCCAGAAACTTGTTGTAGCTGACCCCCGCGCTGGCGGTCAGTTGGGTCGTCTCGCGTATCCTCTGGCGGATCTCCCGCGCAACCTGCGTGGCCGTCTGCCCCTCCCACAGGTGATCGGTGACATCCAGATATGCCTCATCCAGCGACAGCGGTTCGATCTGGGGCGTGTAATCGGCAAAAATGTCACGGATCTGTGCACTGACGGCGCGATAGACCTCGAAGCGGTGCTTCACGAAGATCAGATCGGGACAAAGCCGCGCCGCCCGCACCGATGGCATGGCCGAGCGCACCCCGAAGACCCGCGCCTCATAGCTGGCCGCGGCGACCACCCCGCGCAGCGATGAGCCACCGACCGCCACGGGTTTGCCCCGCAACTCCGGATGGTCGCGCTGTTCGACCGAGGCAAAAAAGGCATCCATGTCGATATGGATGATCTTGCGCAGAGGCGGAGCCGCATCCGGGGCCATGTCGGCCCCTTGGGTCATTGCGGCGACAACCGCGCCTCACCGGCGATCATGCCCTCGCCGACGCGGTCAAAGCGGACATGCGCGATGGCCTGCCCATTTGCCTGCGTGAACACTGTGCCCACCGCCCGATCCTCGCGCATGATCGGTGTGCCGACCTCGGCATGTCCCTCGATCCGCAGGGTGGTCAGGCCCTTGCGCAATTCGGTCTTGTGCTTCATCCGGGCGGTGACCTCTTGCCCGACAAAGCAACCCTTGCGGAAATCGACGCCGTGCAGACGCTCGAACCCGGCTTCCAGGATGAAGGTCTCATTGGGGATCAACTCGATCAGGCTTTCAGGGATGCAATGCGCCACGCGGATCGCATCCCAGTCGCTGCCATCATCGCCACTGCCGCCATAAAGTCGCCAGCCAAGCGCATCGTGACGCGGATCGGCAATGGCCCCTTCCGGCATCTGCCCGGTGCCGCGCCCCACGGACATGTCCAGAAACTCCAGCCCGACCTTGGAGCGCAGCTTGTACATCGTCAGCCGTCGCATCAGATCATCGGCCAGATCGGCGTGAACATCCAGCAACAGCGCCTCGTCCTGCGGCACGATCAGGAAATCGACCAGATATTTCCCCTGCGGCGTCAGCAAGGCCGCCCAGCAGGGCGCGCGGGTGACATCATTGGTGACCAGACCTTGCAGAAAGGTCACGCGGTCCTCGCCATTCAAGCGAATGATCCTGCGATTCATGGGGCTTCTCCGAATTGCAATGCGACAAGGCGGGCGTAGGCACCACCCTTTTGCATCAATTGATCATGATCACCCTCTTCGACAACCCGTCCGGCCTCGATCACCACGATCTTGTCGGCGCTTCGGATGGTCGAGAGACGATGCGCGATCACCAGTGTCGTCCGGTCGCGGGACAGATCGTCCAGTGCCTGCTGGACCAGACGTTCGCTGGCGGTGTCCAGCGCACTGGTCGCCTCGTCCAGCAACAGCACCGGCGCATCGCGCAGGACCGCCCGCGCAATGGCCACGCGCTGACGCTGACCACCTGACAGGGCCGAACCACGCGGCCCGGCGCGACTGTCCAGCCCTTGCGCCATGCCCCCGACGAATTCGGCCACATGAGCGGCCTGCAGGGCGCGGTCCAGTTCGGCCTCACCGGCATCGGGCCGCCCCATCAGGATATTTTCGCGCAGGGTTTCATCGAACAGCGCAGATTCCTGCGCGACGGTCGAAAACTGGTCCCGCAGCACCGCCAGATCATACTCGGACACGGGCACATCCCCCAGCAAGACCTGCCCATCAAGCGGATCGACCATCCGCGTCAACAGGTTGAAGACGGTGGATTTTCCCGCACCCGAAGGACCGACCAGCGCGGTGGTCTGCCCTGCCTCGGCCCGGAAGCTGAGTCCATGCAGAACCGGCTGATCATCATAGGACAGGCGCACATCGCGCAATTCGATCGACATCTTGTCGGGGGCCTGCTTGCGCGGCCCCGAGCGGATCGTCGACTTGGTATCAAAGACATCATAGATGCGTTCCAGGCTGGCAGCAGCGGTCTGCCATGTCCCGGCCAGCCCGCCCAACCGACGCAAGGGCTGAAAGGCCAAGGCCAGCGCCGTGAAGAAGGACATGAAATCGCCGACGCTGCGTTCGCCCTCCATGACCTCGTTTCCGCCCAGGGCCAGCACCGCGACGAAGCCGATTCCGGTGACAATATCCGTCAGCGCCGGAACCAGAGAACTGATCGCCGCCACCTTGACCTGCGCATCGCGAATCCGCGCGACGATCTTTTCGAAGCGCCGGGTCTGGCTGTCTTCGGCCCGGTTCAGCCGGATCGAGGCGATGCCATGCAGGACCTCGTCCAGCCGGGTCGCACGCTCGCTGGCATTGACGCGGTTCTGTCGCATCTTGCGCCGCACATAGCGCTGCACCAGCGCCGCCGGTGCAATCAGCAGTGGGGCACCGATCACCGCCGCAAGGGTCCACAGCGGATCAACCGTCAGCGTCACCGCGAACAGCATGATCAGCGCGATCACGTCCCGCGTCGCCCCGGTCAGCAGCGACGCCCAGACGCCCTGCACCGCGATGGTATCACCCTGGACTCGCTCGATCACCGCGCCCGGAGGGTTGTCACGGAAATAGCGCCCATCCAGTGTCATGATATGGGACAGCAGGTCGGTCTGCATCTGCGTCGAAATCGACAGTGATATCCGCGTCAGCATGGCGCGGCTGGCAACCAGCGTGACGGCCCGCAGCAGAAAAATGCCAAAGATCGCGCTGCCGACCCACCACAGAGCCCCGGCCTGCTTTCCGACGAAAACAAGGTCGAACAGCGGTTTCAGCATCCAGGAGATCAGCGCAAGGGTCGAACCTTCCACGGTCATCAGCGCAAAGGCGAGCAACATCTTGCCGCGATGGGCATGGAGGTAGTCGGACCACAGCCTGCGGAACAGCGAAGTCGAGGGGGAGGATTGGGTCACGGTCGGGCCGGCTCCTTGGGGCAGTATCCGTCCAGCCATAGCGCGTCGGGCCAAGGCGGGGCAAGGCGGCGCATCTGTCCCGGACCCGTTGACCTCTTCACGCGTCGGGCATACCGCTAATGCAAATTCTGAAGGAACAGCCGCATGAGCCTTGCCGCAGGTCACGCCATCATATCCATTCCCGGCCCCTCACCTGCGCCCGAACGGGTCCTGCGCGCCGCCCATCGCGCCTCTCCCGACCTCTACGGCGAAGAACTGGCCGAGTTGAACATGCAGGTCATGGCACAGTTGAAACGGCTGGCCGGCACCAATGCGCATCTGGCCCCCTATATCGGCAATGGTCATACCGCATGGGAAGCCGTTGCCGCCAATCTCGTTTCGCCCGGCGACCAGATCCTTGTGCTGACCAGCGGCTTTTTCGGTCGCGCCTGGGCGGAACAGATGGCGACCCATGGCGCCTATGTCGAGAAACTTGATTTCGGCAACAATCCCGTCGATCCAGAACGGCTGGCGCTGCGTCTTGCCGAGGATACCGATGGCCAGATTCGCGCAGTACTGGTCTGCCAGGTCGACACGGCAACGGGCTGCATGGCAGATATTCCGGCAATCCGCCAGGCGATGGGGCAGCATCCGGCGCTGCTGATCGTCGACGCCATCGCCTCGCTGGGATGTGCGCCGATGATGATGGATGACTGGGGCGTGGATGTCCTGCTGTCCTCCAGCCAGAAAGGGCTGATGTGCCCGCCGGGCACCGCCTTTGTCTGGTTCTCGGATCATGCCGCAAGCCAGCCGGCCGGTGAGCGCAAGACGCCCTTCTGGGACTGGCATATCAGGGCCAGCGCCGGGCGTGAAAGCCTGTGGCAGTTCTGGGGCGGCACGGCACCGGTGCAACAATTGTTCGCCCTGAACGAGGCGCTGACCATGCTGCTGGACGAAGAGGGACTGCCGACTGCCTGGGCACGCCACGCGGCACTGGCCCGCGCGGTCTGGGCCGCCGTCGAGGCCTGGGGTGCAAGAAATCCCGACATCCGCCTGGCCATCGCCGATCCCAGCGCCCGCGCTGCATCCGTGACCGCGGTGCACATGCCCTTTGCCGATGCCCTGCGCGCCTGGGTGACCGAGCAATGCGGTGTCACCCTGGGCATCGGGCTGGGGGCACAGGATCCGGCCAATGCCCTTCGCATCGCCCATATGGGCCACGCCAATGCCGGCATGATTCTTGGTGCGCTGGCCTCGATGCAGGCGGGGTTGATCGCGCTGGAGATCCCCCATGGTCAGGGTGCCCTGCATGCCGCGGCCACGGTCATTGCCGAACCGGCCTGAGGGCCGTCGGCTTCAACCCCCGGCGACCATCCGGGCAATCGTCACGACCGTATCGCCATAGCGGCGCTGGTCCAGTTGAACCAGCCCGGCGGGCAACAGCGGCGGGCGCGATTCCTCCCAGACCACCACGGCACCATCCGACAGCCAGCCACCTTCGATGGCCGAAGCCACGGCACGTTCGCCCAGCCCCTTGCCATAGGGCGGGTCCAGAAACAGCAGATCATAGGTGGGGCCGCGATTGGGCCCCAGCCGCGTCGCGTCTCGACGCCAGATGTCGCTGACGCCCAAGGCCCGCGCCCGCTCGACATTGGCGCGAATCAGTGCCCGTGCCGCCGTCCCGTCATCGACGAGGCTCAGTCTGGCCGCGCCGCGCGACAGGGCCTCCAGACCCAGGGCACCGGTCCCGGCAAACAGGTCCAGCACGCGGGCACCGGGGATCGGGTTGCCGAAGCTTCCGTTGATCAACAGGTTGAAGATCGATTCGCGCACGCGGTCCGTGGTGGGCCGCAGATGGGCACGGGCATCACCTTCACCCACGTCGGCCAGTTTGAGGCCGCGGAAATTCCCGCCGACAATCCTCATGCCGTCACCCCGCGCCGGACTGTTGCAATGGTCATAGCAGGGCTTTCAGATCGGGGGCATTCACGACAAGCTCGGGGTCCGGTGACTTCCCGGCCTCGATCAGTCTCTTGCCGATCATATAGGCCCGGGCATCGTTCAGCGCATCCACGGCGATCAGCTGATCCATGTGGTAATACCAGACCGACCCGCCATGCATGCCATCGCCCTTGCGCTGCACGATCCGGTCATGGCCGGTGCCCAGCCCGGCAATCTGCAGTTTGGCGTCAAACTGATCCGACCAGAACCATGGCTTTGGCTCATAAGCGCGATCGGCACCCAGAATGTTGTCTGCGACGGTTTCACCCATATCGATGGCGCCGCCGACGCTTTCCAGCCGGATGCGCTGGCCACGCCACGGAAAGCTGGCGCAATCGCCAGCCGCCCAGATCGCCGGATCCGAACTTCGCCCGCGATCATCGGTGGCAATGCCATTGTCGATATGAATCCCGGCCTCATGGGCAATCGCCACATCGGGCAGCACGCCGATCCCGGTGATCACGACATCCGCAGGCAGGTTGCGACCGTCCTGCAGGGCGACGCCGGTCACATGATCGGTTCCGGTGATGCGCTCGATTCCCGCTGCTTCGAGGATCCGCACCCCGTGGCTGCGATGCATCTCGCGCACCATATCCGCCGTTTCCGCCGCTGCGACGCGACCCAGAATGCGCGGAGCGGCCTCGACCAGCGTGACGTCCAGACCCAGCTTGCGCGCCACGGCGGCCGCCTCCAGCCCGATATACCCGCCGCCGATCACGACCAGCCGCCGACCCGCCTGCAATTGAGGCGCCAGCGCATCCACATCGGACAGGCTGCGAATGACGTGAACGCCCGGCAACTCACCACCCATCCCGGCAGGCAGGCGTTTGGGGGTGGCCCCGGTAGCCAGCGCCAGCGCATCATAAGGAAGACTGCCGTGGTCGGTGGCAATCAGCCGCGCGGCCCGGTCGATGGCCGTGGCTCTTTCGTTCAGCCGCAGTTCGATCCCCTGATCCTTCCACCAGTCGTCGCTGCGCAGCAACAGGCGGTCCAGCCCCATATCCCCCAGCAGATAGGCCTTGGACAGGGGCGGACGCTGATAAGGGGCGACCGGTTCGGCCCCGACGATCGTCAGCGGCCCCTCATGTCCGCCTGCGCGCAGGCGCGCCGCCATCGAGGCCGCCGCCTGCCCCGCCCCTATGATCACGATACGCATGGTTTTCCGCCCGCCTGTGTTCTGGCCAGTTTCACCTGCACATCCTATAGTCGCCGCGAATCCGTTGCAATTCATGGAGATCACGATGACCATTCAGGTTGGCGACACCTTTCCCGGCGGCACATTGCTGCGCGTCGGCGAAAACGGCCCCGAAGCTGTCGACACTGCAGAACTGGGGAAAGGCCGTACGGTCATTTTTGGTCTGCCCGGCGCCTATACCGGCACCTGCACCAACGCCCATATGCCCAGCTTCATCCGCACGGCACAGCAATTTCGCGACAAGGGCATCTCGCGCATTGTCTGCCTGACCGTCAATGACCCCTTCGTCTGCGACGCCTGGGCGAAATCGACCGGGGCGCCCGAAGCGGGCATCGAGGTTCTGGCCGATGCGGATGGCAGCGTGACCAAGGCGCTGGGACTGGATTTCGACGCCCCGCCCGCAGGCCTGTTCGGACGCTGCCAGCGCTTTGCCGCGCTGCTGCGCGACGGCAAGGTCGAGGTCATTGATGTCGAGGATTCCCCCGGCACCTGCAGCGTCAGCGCCGGCGAGGCATTGCTGGAAAAAGCCTGATCAGGCAGCCGCCCCGCTTGCGGCTCAACACCACGATCCGGCGCGGACAGCGCGCCGGGTCAGCTGTCCGATTTGCGGAACGGCCCCCAATCGGTGAGGATTTCGATTTCGTCATCCACGGCGCTGCGCTCTTGATCCAGATATTGCGCCAAAGCCCCCATGAACCCCGGATCGCTGACCCAATGCAATGAATGGACCGGCGCAGGCAGATAGCCCCGCGCCAGCTTGTGCTCGCCCTGCGCGCCGGCCTCGACGCGTTCGATGCCATGCTCGATCGCGTAGTCGATGGCCTGATGATAGCACAGTTCGAAATGCAGGAAGGCGTGATCCTCGACACAGCCCCAATAGCGCCCATAGACCGCGCTTTCGCCCAGGAAATTCAGCGCCCCGGCAATGGGTCTGCCATCCCGCTCGGCCAGGACCAGCAGGACATCGTCACGCATGGTCTGATGAACCAGATCAAAGAATTCCCGCGTCAGATAGGGCTGCCCCCATTTGCGACTGCCGGTGTCCTGATAAAAGACCCAGAAGGCATCCCAATGTTCAGGCCGCAGATCATCGCCCTGCAGGCGCCGGATGCTGCCGCCAAATGCCTGCGCACGCTGGCGCTCCTTGCGCAAAGCCTTGCGCTTTCGCGATGAGAGCGCAGCCAGAAACTCGTCATAGCCGGCATAACCGCGATTATACCAGTGGAACTGCTGGGTCACGCGCGGCAGGAACCCCGCTTCGGCCCCCAGTTCGGCCTCTTCCTCGGTGCAGAAGGTAACATGCACGCCCGAGGCTCCGCCCCTTTCGGCCAGCTGAGTCATGCCGCTCAGCAAGGCCCGCCGCACCTCGGGGTCGGGCGACAGCAACCGGTTGCCCGTCGCAGGCGTGAAGGGCACGGCGCATTGCAGCTTGGGATAATAGGCCCCGCCGGCTCGCATATAGGCCTGCGCCCAGGCATGATCGAAGATGTATTCGCCCTGACTGTGCGACTTGGCATAGAGAGGCGCGGCCCCAAGAATCAGCCCGTCGCGCTCTATGGTCAGATGCAGGGGTTGCCAGCCTGTTCCCGGCCCGACCGAACCGGATTTCTCCAGCGCATCCAGAAAGCGATGGGTGGTGAAGGGATTGCCATCCCCGAGCCGGTCCCAGACATCGGAAGGAATCTCGGCAATTGCAGAATGGGTGGACAGGGTCAGGGGCGCGTTCATGCGATCAAACTAGTCGTCCGCCCGGAAAATGCCAGATCTTGCCGATCACATTCGCAGCTTCCGGCCACGCATGCCGGGCGCACAGGCAAGAGACCTGCGCGCCCGCCGTTTCAGGAAGCCGGTCGGTAACCTTCAAAGGTGATATTGTCCGCAATCCTGCGCGCCTTCGCCTCGTGCGCGGCGGAACGGATCGTCCAGCAAAGGATCGGCACGCCCTGCGCCTTCAGCGCCGCAACACGCGGATTGTCCAGATCATTGTGATCATGCGAGATGAAACAGGCCCCGACATCATCGAAATCCGCGATATCGCGCAGATGACGACGGGTTTCCTCGTCCAGCATGGTCCAGTCCTGTTCGCCATAGCCGCAGGTCGTCAGACCGACCGGCACATCCGGCGCGATCTTGTGAAATGCGCCGACGATACGGGGGTTGAAGGACATCACCGCAACCGGCCCGTCATAGCTGCTCAACAGACTGGCAACCCTTTGGTGCAGATCCCCGATATGGCCACCCAGACCCCGATCCTGATCCTTGATTTCGATCAGCAGTGGCACGCGGCCAGCCACCAGTTGCAGCATCTCTGCCAGGGTCGGAATGACCTCGCGGCTGCCCGACAGTTCGGTGCCTGTCAGCTCGTCGACACTGATCTCCGTGATCGGACGCGGATCATTCGCCAGACGCTTCAGATCATAGTCATGAAACACCATGGCCTCGCCATCACTGGCGGGCTGAATGTCCATTTCGATGCCATATCCCGCGTCGATGGCGGCACGGGCGGCCGCCAGACTGTTTTCCGGCACGCCATCGCCATGCAGCCCGCGATGGGTGATGGGGGCGGTCAGAAACGCCCTGGGCAGCGTGGCCATCACTCGACCTCGAAGATCGCTTCGATCTCGACCGCGACACCCATCGGCAGCGACGGAGCGGAAACTGCGGCGCGGGCATGTGCCCCGGCCTCGCCAAAGACTTCGACCATCAGGTCCGAGCAGCCATTGATGACCTTGGGCTGATCGGTGAAGTCAGGCGTGGAATTGACGAAACCCGTCAGCTTGACCACCCGTTTCACCTTGTCCAGCGAGCCGGTCGCAGCACGCAGTTGCGCGATCAGCGCCAGACCACAGCGGCGCGCCGCAGCGGCACCGGCCTCGACCTCCATCGAGTCACCCAGCTTTCCGGTGATCAGACCGTTTTCGTCAGAGCTGATCTGCCCCGAGACATAGATCAGATTGCCGCTTTGCACATAGGGCACGTAATTCGCGGCGGGCGCAGGGGCGTCCGGCAGGGTGATTCCCTTTTCGGTCAGTCGGGCTTCGATGCTCATGATGTCCTCGTCAGGCTTGGGCCGCATGGTTGGGACAACCGGCGGCGCGTCGTGATTCGGGGGCACCCTAGCGCGAGGACTGTCAGGCGACCAGAGCTTCGGCGCGTTTGAGATCGACGCTGACCAATTGGCTGACACCCTGTTCAACCATCGTCACGCCGAACAGCCGGTCCATCCGCGCCATGGTCACCGCATGGTGGGTGATGATCAGAAAGCGCGTGTCCGTGCGCCCGGTCATTTCATCCAGCAGATCGCAGAAGCGGCTGACGTTCGCATCATCCAGCGGCGCGTCAACCTCGTCCAGCACGCAAATCGGCGCCGGATTGGCCAGAAAGACAGCGAAAATCAATGCCATGGCCGTCAGCGTCTGCTCCCCGCCCGACAGCAGCGACAGGGTCGACAGCTTCTTGCCCGGCGGCTGGCACATGATCTCAAGTCCGGCTTCCAGCGGATCATCGGATTCCACCAGCACCAACCTTGCTTCGCCTCCGCCGAACAGGCTGGTGAACAACGTCGAGAAATTGGCATTCACCGTATCAAAGGCGGCCAGCAACCGTTCGCGACCTTCGCGATTCAGGCCGCCAATTCCGGCCCGCAGCTTGCGGATCGCCTCTTCCAGATCGGTCTTTTCGCGTTGCAGATTGTCACGCTCTTCCTCGATTTCGCGCTTGTCTTCCTCGGCACGCAGATTGACCGCACCAAGGCTGTCGCGTTGGGCGCGCAAGCGGGAAATCCGGTCTTCCAACATTTCGGATGGCGTATCGGTATCAACCTCTCCCAAGGAGGCCAGCAGGTCCTGGGGGGTGGATTCGGTCTCTTCAAGAATGCGCTCGCGGGCGGCAATCTCGCTGTCTCGGGCAGCCTCGGCCCTGGCCTGGCATGCTGCGCGGGTTTCGCGGGCTTCCGAGGCAAGGCGTTCCGCATCGCGTTCCGCATGTGCGCAGTTGCGGGCAATCTCATCGGCCGCCGTCAGCGCCGCACGCGCCCGCTCCAACCGCGAAATGGCTTCTATCTCGCGATTGGTCAATTCCTCGCGCCGCTCGGCCAGCAGGGCGGGTTGCGCCTCGGCATCCTCGAGTTCAGCGGCGGCAGCCTCGCGCCGTGCGACCAGTTCCGCGCCCCGCGTCCCGGCCTGTTGCAGCCGCAGCTTCCAGCCCGATTCCTCCTTGGCGATTTCCTGCAGACGCTTCACGCGGGCCGTGCCATCGCGTCGCAACTCGTCCAGCGCGGCACGGCGGGTCATGGTGGCGATCCGTGCGGCCTCGACCCCGGTGCGGGCATGTTCCACCGCCGCTGCCGCATCATCGCGCGAGGGCAGATGGGCCAAGGCACGTTCCGCCTGCCCCAGACGTGCCGAGGCATCCGAGGCATCTGCACGGTGACGCGCCAGTTCCGCCTGGGCGGCCTCGAGCCGACTGTTGGCCAATGCCAGATCCGATTCTGCCCGCGTGGCGGCCCGCGCCGCATCCGACAACAGCCTTTCGGCCTCGCGCCGGGCATCACGTGCCGATTTCTCGGTGGCCGCCGCATCGGCCAGCCGCGCACGCGCCTCATCATGAATCTGCGCCGCATCCGCCGCGCGAGCCTGCGCTTCATCGGCCTGCTGCGTGATTTCGGTCAGCTGGTTGACATTCTGCAGATGCAGCGCCGCCGTGGACGAGGTTTCCCCCGCCAGAACACACATTCCGTCCCAGCGGAACAGATCGCCCTCGCGCGTCACCAGCCGCTGCCCCGGCAGCAACTCCGACTGCAGGGCCCGCGCCGCCGCGACATCCTCGGCAATGCCACATTGCGACAGCCGCCGGTTCAGCGCCTCGGGCGCGTTGACATGGCGCGACAGGGGCATGACGCCCGACGGCATAGGCTGCGGATCATCCCATCCGGGCAGATCCCGCCAGCCCGATTGACCGTCCTCGGCCAGTCCGGCGCGCAGATCATCCCCCAGCGCCGCGCCGAAGGCGATTTCATAGCCCTTTTCGACCTGCACCTGGTCAAGGATCGCGGCCCCGTCCGACTGCCCGCGTTCGACCAGACGACGCAGGGCGGCCATTTCGGCCGCCAGTGCGCTGGCCTCTCCCTCGGCCTCGGAACGGGCAACACGGCTGGCAGCCTCGGCGGCCTCGGCTTCGGCCCTGACAATCTCGGCACCGGCCAGTGCTTCTTCGGCGGCCTCGGCACGATCGGCGGCGGCCTCCTGGGCCTGCTCTGCCGTGGCAAGGGCTTCCTCGGCAGCAGCCCCCGCTTCGGCAGCACGCGCAGCGTTCTGTTCGGCCTCGGTGGCCGCCCGTTCGGCTCGCGCCATCATGGTGCGCAGATCCGACACCAACCTTTCGGCCGAGTGGTGACGCGCGGCCAGCCGAGCCGCTTCATCGGTCAGTTCAGCCAGGCGGGTCTCGACCTCTCGCAGGGCCTCGGCAGCCTCATCCGCCTGCATCCGGGTGCGTTCCAACTGGTCGTCATGGCCCAGACCGGCCTTTTCAAGTTCGGCCTTTTCCCAGGCCAGACGTTCCACCACCTCACCAGCATCCCGGTTCAGCGCCTCTTCCCGTTCGATATCGCGGTCCAGTTGCGAAATCCGCGCCGCCAGTGCCCGCACCTGTTCCACTGCGCGTTTCTCGGCATCATCCAGCGCTTCCTTTTCGGCCGTCAGCCGCGACAGGATCGCTGCGGCCACCTGATCCTCTTCGCGCAGGGGCGGCAAGGCCTCATCGGCAGCCTCGCGGCGCTCGCTGGCTTCACGCGAGGCGGCCTCGGCGGCCTGCGCACTGCGGAGCGCTTCGGCCAGCGCCTGTGCTGCCACCAGCCTCGCGGCCTCGGCCTCGGACCAGCGCCGATACAGCAGCAATCCTTCGGCCAGACGCAGCGTCGCCCCGATCTCGCGATATTTCGCGGCGGCGCGAGCCTGCCGCGCCAGGCTGGCCGCCTGCGTGGACAGTTGGTCCAGCGTGTCATCCACGCGGGTCAGATTGTTCTCGGCCCCGTTCAGTTTCAGTTCGGCCTCATGCCGGCGCTGATACAGACCGGAAATCCCGGCGGCCTCTTCCAGAATGCGACGACGGCTCTTGGGTTTGGCGTTGATCAGCTCACTGATCTGCCCCTGACGCACCAATGCCGGGCTATGGGCACCGGTCGAGGCATCCGCGAAGAGCATCTGCACATCGCGCGCGCGCACATCCTTGCCACCGATCTTGTAGGCAGAGCCCGCATCCCGGGTGATCCGGCGTACGATGTCGAAACGGTCTTCATCATTGAACCCCGCCGGAGCCAACCGGTCGTGATTGTCGATGGTCAGAGTGACTTCGGCATGACCTCGGGCCGAACGGCGCGAGGTGCCCGCGAAGATCACATCCTCCATGCCCTCGCCGCGCATCGCGGTCGGGCGGTTCTCGCCCATCACCCAGCGCAGGGCTTCAAGCAGGTTGGACTTGCCGCAGCCATTCGGCCCGACGACGCCGGTCAGACCCTCGCGAATCACCAGATCGGTGGGATCAACGAAGCTTTTGAAGCCGTTCAGTCGAAGCCGGTCGAAACGCAAAATGCTGCCCGTCCTGTTGTTCCTGGCTGCCGATTGTCAGCGCCTAACCCCTGCAAGTCAACCTAAACCACTATATCTGGACGTATTGCGCCCATTCATCACAAGATGGCCGAGATTCCCCTAAAGCCAGACCACTTCCGCTAGCGCGGGGCGGAGGGCGCAGATCATTTGGCTTTCGGGCGGAATGCCTTGATCCTGGCGGAATCGGTTTCGATCCGCGCTGCACCGATCAGATCAAGGCAATAGGGCACCGCCGCAAAGACCGCGTTCATGCAGGTGGCGATGGCCGATGGCTTGCCCGGAATGGTGATGATCAGGGTCGCGTCACGGATCACCGCCGTCTGGCGTGACAGGATCGCGGTCGGCACTTCGGCAAGTGAAGCGCGGCGCATTTCCTCGCCGAAACCAGGCAGTTCCTTGTGCGCGACATCCGCCACCGCCTCGGGCGTCAGATCGCGCGGCGCCGGGCCGGTGCCGCCGGTCACGAGGATCAGATCGCTGCCCGCCTCGCACAGCTCGCGCAGCTTGGCAGCCACGCCTTCGCGACCGTCGGGAATGATATGGCGCGCGATCTCGATATCCGAAGTGATCGTTTCGCGCAGCCACGCTTCGGCGCCAGGACCGCCCTTGTCCTCATAGATTCCGGCAGCAGCACGATCGCTGACGGTCACGATGGCAATGCGAGCGGTCCTGCGCTGTTCCATTACTTCACCCGTGCGTTCCGGTTGGCGACCAGCTTCAGACGCAGGGCGTTCAGCTTGATGAAGCCCGCAGCATCTTTCTGATCATAGGCGCCCGCATCATCTTCAAAGGTCACATGCGCTTCACTGTAGAGCGAATGATCCGACCAGCGGCCAACGCAGGTTGCGCTGCCCTTGTACAGCTTCAGCCGGACGGTGCCGGTGACATGTTCCTGCGACTTGTCGATGGCGGCCTGCAGCATCTCGCGCTCGGGGCTGAACCAGAAACCATTGTAGATCAGTTCGGCATAGCGCGGCATCAGGCTGTCCTTCAGATGGCCTGCTCCGCTGTCGAGGGTGATCTGTTCGATGCCGCGATGGGCCTCCAGTAGGATCGTGCCGCCCGGCGTTTCATAGATGCCACGCGATTTCATGCCGACAAAACGGTTCTCGACGAAATCCAGGCGACCGATGCCATGCTTGCGGCCCAATTCGTTCAGATCCGTCAGGATCGTGGCGGGCGACAGGGCCTTGCCGTTGATCGCCACGGCATCACCACGCTCGAAGGTCACTTCGATATATTCGGGCTGATCGGGGGCCTCTTCGGGGCTGACCGTGCGCTGGAACACGTAATCGCCTGCCTCGACGGCCGGATCTTCCAGAGCCTTGCCCTCGCTGCTGGTGTGCAGCAGGTTCGCATCAACGCTGAAGGGGGCTTCGCCGCGCTTGTCCTTGGCGATCGGAATCTGGTTCTGCTCGGCAAATTCCAGCAACTTGGTGCGGCTGCTCAGATCCCATTCCCGCCAGGGCGCGATGACCTTAATCGCGGGATCCAGCGCATAGGCCGACAGTTCGAAACGCACCTGGTCATTGCCCTTGCCCGTCGCGCCATGTGCCACGGCATCGGCACCATGCTGATGCGCCAGTTCGACCAGTCGCTTGGAAATCAGCGGCCGCGCGATCGAGGTGCCCAGCAGATAGAGCCCCTCATAGACGGCGTTGGCGCGGAACATCGGAAAGACGAAATCGCGGACGAATTCCTCGCGCAGATCCTCGATATGGATATTTTCGGACTTGATACCCAGCATTTCGGCCTTCTGGCGCGCGGGCTCCAGTTCTTCGCCCTGGCCCAGATCGGCCGTGAAGGTCACGACCTCGCAGCCATATTCGGTTTGCAGCCATTTCAGGATGATCGAAGTGTCCAATCCGCCCGAATAGGCAAGGACGACTTTTTTCGGCGCGTCGGTCATGCGGTTAACCCTTCCTCGAATTTTATGGGGGAATACGGCTATTCTTGCGTTGTCACAAGGGCATGAGACGCAATATCCCGCACGCCCCCTTGTCAAACACGGCCTTTCGCGCCATGGGCATGGGATGGAAAATTTTGTCGCCTCCGTCCGCCAGGCCGAGGCCGCGCTTCGCGACCTGTTCGAGCCTACCCCGTTGCAGCGCAACGATCATCTGTCTGCGAAATATGGCGCCGACATTTGGCTGAAGCGCGAAGATCTGACCCCGGTGCGCAGCTACAAGCTGCGGGGGGCCTTCAACGCCATGCGCAAACTGGTCGGCACCGATACCGGCAGCATTGCGCATTTCGTCTGTGCCAGCGCCGGAAACCACGCCCAGGGCGTGGCTTTCGCCTGCCGGCATTTCGGCGCGAAAGGCACGATCTTCATGCCGGTCACCACGCCCAAGCAGAAGATCAACAAGACCAAGATCTTTGGCGGCGATGCCGTGGAAATCGTCCTGACCGGGGATTATTTTGACCAGACCCTGGCCGCCGCGCAAAGTTTTTCCGCAGAAAACGGCGCGCAGTTCCTGTCACCTTTTGACGCGCCGGACATCATCGAAGGTCAGGCGACCGTCGCATTCGAGATGCTGCGACAGCTGGGCCGGACCCCGGATCTTGTCGTGCTGCCGGTCGGCGGCGGCGGGCTGGCCTCGGGCGTGACCAAGCTGATGCTGGAAACCGCGCCGGAAGCCCGGTTCGTCTTTGCCGAGCCGCTTGGCGGGGCCAGCCTGAAGGCCGCACTGGAACATGGCGCGCCGGTGGCGCTGCCTGCCATCGACAGTTTCGTGGACGGGGCCGCCGTGGCCAGAATCGGCGCATTGCCCTTTGAGACCCTGAAGCATTTCGACAGCACCGATGTCTATCTGGCACCCGAGGATCGCATTTGCCGCACGATGCTTGAAATGCTGAACACCGAAGGCGTGGTGCTGGAGCCCGCGGGCGCCCTGGCACTGGATGTGCTGGATGATCTGGGCGATCTGACCGGCAAGACCGTCGTCTGCGTATGTTCCGGGGGGAATTTCGATTTCGAACGTCTGCCCGAGGTCAAGGAACGTGCCCTGCGCTATACCGGCGTGAAGAAATATTTCGTCCTGCGGTTGCCACAGCGCCCCGGCGCGCTGCGCGATTTCCTGCAGTTGCTGGGACCGGATGACGATATTGCCCGTTTCGAATATCTCAAGAAGTCGGCACGCAATTTCGGTTCGGTCCTGCTCGGGATCGAGACCTCCGCGCCCGAGCATCTGGACAGCCTGAAGCTGCGCCTCGAAGCGGGTGGCTTTGCCTTCCGCGACATAACCAACGACGAGGTTCTGGCCGAACTTCTGGTCTGAGCCGGGTGATTGCCGAAAACTTGCGCTAAATTGGCGCAGGTTCGGCCTCCGGATTTACACGTCTTTTACGGCAGCGGGGCTAGAACCGCTGCCATGAAGACCGCAAGCACCGCCATTTCGAATCCAGCCAATGCCCCGCGCGCCTTTGCTTTGCGACGGGCCTTGCTGGTCGATCAGCGGGGCGAGGATCGCACCCGTATCGCCCATTATCTGCGTTCGGCGGGCTATCAGCTGGCCGAGGCGGATTCTGCGGCGCAGGCGCTGGAGGCATGCCGCAGGCATGATCCCGATCTCATCTTCTCGGCATGGGAACTGCCCGACCGCAAGGGGCCGGAATTCTGTCGCATCTTCCGAACCAGCCCACGGAAGGTCTATGGCTATTTCGTTCTGCTGACATCCGATCAGGATGAACAGGACATCCGCCGGGGCCTTGAGGCCGGGGCCGACGATTTTCTGGATCGTCCGGTTTCCGGACGCGAACTGCTGGCGCGTATCAGCGCCGGAGAGCGTATCCTGCGCATCGAGAAAGAGCTGCGCGCCAGCAATGTCCGCCTGCAAGCGGCACTGGACAAGCTGAAAGAGGCGCAGAGCGCGATCGACCGCGACCTGCGCGAGGCCCGCAAGCTGCAGCAGGGACTGGTGCGCGAACGTTCGGGAAAATTCGGACCGATTCAGATATCGCTGCTGCTGCGCCCCGCCGGCCATATTGGTGGCGATCTGGTTGGCTTCTTTCCCATTGGCAAGGATCGCGTCGGCTTCTACGCACTGGACGTCTCGGGGCACGGCGTTACCGCCGCCCTGCTGACCGCGCAGCTATCGGTGCATCTCTCGGGCGCCTCGGATCAGAATGTCGCGCTGCGCGCGGCGCAAACCGGCTGCGACGCCGTGCCCCCCGCCGCGCTTGCCCATTTCTTCAACAACATGATGCTGGAAGAGATGAGCACTGACACCTATTTCACGATGATCTATGCCGAGTTGAACCACAGCACAGGCGCGGTCCGAATGGTGCAGGCTGGTCATCCCCACCCGATGCTGCAGCAGTCCGATGGTCAGGTAAGGCGAATCGGCAGGGGCGGCATGCCCATCGGCGTTCTCGAGAACCCGATCTTCGATGAGATCGAATTTACCCTGAAACCCGGAGCGCGCCTGCTGATTGCCTCTGATGGCATCACCGAAGCCTGTCCGCCCGGCGGTCGGTTGCTGGGCGAGGAAGGGCTGGAGGCGATCATGCGCACGAATGCCTTTCTTGGCGGCCATGCCTTCCTGGAATCGATGGCCTGGTCGGTGTCCGAATATTGTCGTGGCGAAAGGCCCGATGACATGTCGGCGATCCTGATTGAACATGCCGCCGGCAGCCGACCCGTCCCCCTCCGTCAGACCTGATCAACCGCGCAGGAACCGCCGCAGAAAATGACGCGCCCCCGGATCGGTGATTCGCTGCAAGGCCTCGGCAGGCGTGAACCAGCAGGCACTGTGACCCGGCTCGGTCGGCGCCCCCCGCCGCAGGATCGGTCGCCCCACCCAGACATGGCACAGCTTTTCCGCCTGCATGTCATATTCGGGCATATCGCAATAGCGGCGATACACCCCGAAGCCCTGCAGTCCGCCAATCGTCCAGCCGGTTTCCTCGAAGACCTCGCGATGCAGGGCCGCCGTCAGGCTTTCCCCGGCCTCGACACCTCCACCCGGCAATTGATAATCGGGCACGGGACAGGTCTGATGCGTCAGCAGAATGCGGTCATCACGCAACAGGATCGCATAGGCTCCGGGCCGCAGGCGATAGCGCCGGCCCGCGCGGGGCATCTCTCCGAATCGAGGTATCATCATCGCTCCTGCATGGCTGCAAGTCTCCCTAAACATAGCGGGGGCGCGCAGAAACCCCCGCCCCCTTGGGATCGGACAGGAATGCCTTATATTGGGCGCGACATCGCCGGTCCACGTGCCGGACGCCCAAGACTTCAAGGATTCACCATGAGCAAGATCAACCAGATCGCCTGGGACGACACGGTTCTGCCCTTTCAACTGGACCGTTCGTCCATTCGCGGCCGCGTTGCCCGCCTTGATGGTGTGCTGGATCATATCCTGTCGCGCCACGACTATCCGGCGCCTGTCGCGGCTCTGGTTGCGGAACTGGCGCTGCTGACCGCACTGATCGGGCCAACCATCAAGCTGCGCTGGAAACTCAGCCTGCAGGTGCGCGGCAACGGAGCCGTGCGCACCATCGCTGCCGATTATTACGCCCCCGAAGGCGAAGGCAGCCCCGCCCGGATCCGGGCATGGGCCAGCTTCGACGAGGACCGGCTGGATGACCGCCCGCCCTTCGAACAGATCGGCGAGGGGTATTTCGCGATCCTGATTCATCAGGGCACGGACATGCAGCCCTATCAGGGCATCACCCCGCTGTCGGGCGGCTCGCTGTCGGCCTGCGCGCAGACCTATTTCGCGCAATCCGAACAGTTGCCCACGCGCTTTGAACTGGCCAGCGGCCGCTCGCAGATCTCGGGCGAGGACGAATACTGGCGCGCCGGCGGCATGATGCTGCAGACCCTGCCTGCCCAGCCGGTGACCAATTCGGAGGGCGGCAGCGGTGAGGACGGGCTGATGGAGGCCGCCGATATCCTGCAAGGCGGAGAATCCGAAGATTGGAGCCGCGCCAACCTGCTGCTGGATACGGTCGAAACGCTGGAACTGATCGGCCCGACGGTGGGGCCGACCGATTTGCTGCTGCGGCTGTTCCACGAGGAAACTCCGCGTGTCTTTGACGCTCAGCGGGTCGAATTCGGCTGTTCGTGCAACTCGGACCGGGTGCGCGATACGCTGTCGATCTACTCCGCCAAGGATATCGGTCACATGACCACCGATGCAGGAATCGTGACTGCCGATTGCCAGTTCTGTGGGGCGCATTACGAATTCGACCCCAACAGCCTGGGGTTCGAGGCCACCGTGGATACCGACGGAGAGCCGCTGCCCGACAGCGACGATGCCTCGGACAAGGCGGCAGAGTGAGCCCCGCCTGGTCGGAAGACCTTCTGCGTGCGGCCCTGTCGGTGAAGACGGGGCCCAGTTCCGATTTCGATCTGGATCTTTCGACACCACCGGATGTGTCGCTGCGCCCGGCGGGTGTGCTGGCGGCCTTTCACGAGGATGACGGGCGGCTGATCCTGACCAAGCGCGCCTCGGGTCTGCGCCATCATCCGGGGCAGATCGCCCTGCCCGGCGGCAAGGTCGACCCGAGTGATGCGGATGAGATCGCCGCCGCCCTGCGCGAGGCCCATGAGGAAATCGGCCTGAATGCGGCCCAGGTCGATCTGATCGGCACGCTGCCCGCGCATCAGACGGTGACCGGCTTTTCCGTTACCCCGGTTCTGGGAATCATCCGCGGCGAATTCATTCCGATTCCCGAACCCGATGAGGTGGACGAGGTGTTTTCCCTGCCCTTCGCCCATGTCAGCGACCCCGAAAAATATCAGGTCGCCCGGCGACGCTGGCGCGGCACCTGGCGCAGCTTTCACGTCGCGCCCTACGGTCCCTATTACCTGTGGGGAGCGACGGCGCGGATCCTGCTGGGTCTGGCCCGAAGGATGCAGCCATGACCCGCCTGCCCGATGATCTGATGCAGGACAGCGCGTTGCAGCGTGTCATGGAGGCCATCGAGGCCGGGGGGCATCACGCCTATCTGGTGGGCGGCGCGGTGCGCAATGCCCTGCTGGGCCAGGCGGTCGATGACATGGACCTTGCGACCGACGCCCACCCCGAGCAGGTCACGGCTCTGGCGCGAGAGGCGGGGTTGAAGGTCGTGCCGACCGGCATTGATCACGGCACCATTACCCTGGTGACCGATGGTCGCGGTTTCGAAGTGACCACCTTCCGTCGTGATGTCGAGACCGATGGCAGGCATGCCGTGGTGGCCTTTTCGAGCGATCTCGCCGAGGATGCCCGCCGTCGCGATTTCACCATGAACGCGCTCTATGCCGACCGCGCCGGTCTGGTCATCGACCCGGTCGGCGGGCTGGAGGATCTGAGGGCGCGCAGGTTGCGCTTTGTCGGCGCACCGGCGCAACGGATCCGCGAGGATTACCTGCGCATCTTGCGCTTCTTCCGCTTTCTGGCGTGGTATGGACGCGAGGCCGATCCCGATGCCGTCGATGCCTGCGCACAGTTGCGCCAAGGGCTTTCCCGCATCGCACGCGAGCGGATCGGGATAGAGTTCAGGAAACTGTTGTCCGCCCCCCGGCCATCCGCAGCAATGCAACTGATGCAGACAAGCGGTGTACTGCAGACGATCCTGCCGGACGCCGATGGCGACGCGCTGCAGGCCCTCTTTGCCATCGAGGAAAGGACCGGTGTCGCACCGTCATGGCTGCGCCGGATGGCCGCGCTGACACCGCCCGACAGGGATTGCTGGGATCTGCGCCTGTCGCGCGCCGAAGCCCGGCAGTTGCAAGGCCTGCTTGCCGGATCGCGCGGGGAATGGTCGTTGCAGCGTGCCGGATACAAGCTGGGACTTGATGCCGGATGTGACATCGCCCTGCTGCGCGCCGCCAATGGAGGGATGACACTGCACGACTCGTGGCAAGACGACCTGCAGGCGGCGGCAAGGGCGCGCTTTCCGATCCGCGCCGCTGATCTGGCCGCCGATCTGCAGGGGCCTGCACTGGGCCGCGGTCTGCGTGCCGCCGAAGACGCATGGATCGAATCGGGCTTTGCGCTGCCCGCAGCGGCGCTGTTGGATATCGCCCGTCTGGCGGGAAAGGAGATGACGTGAACCTGCACCACATGTTCGGCCGCATGGTCGACGCCTTTCGCCCCGCCGAGGGACCGCCACCTTCCAGCCTTCTGGCCTTTTTCCGCTGGTGCCTGACGGGGGCCGGGCCCGGCCTGGGCTTTGCCGCCATGGCGTCGGCACTGGGCGGCATGGCGGATGTGATCTCGGCGCTGCTGCTGGGCAAGGTCGTCGACGCGGTCGCCCTTGGATCGGCTGACGGATTCTGGGCACAGAACGGGTTGCTGATCGCCACCTTCGCGGGGTTCTTCCTGATCCTGCGCCCGGCGATCTTTGGCCTTTCGACCGCCAGTTCGAATGTGATCATCGGCCCCAATATCCTGCCGCTGGTGCTGTCGCGGCTGCACCGCTGGACGATGGGTCATGCGATCACCTTCTTCGACAATGATTTCGCCGGGCGGCTGGCCCAGAAACAGATGCAGACGGCCCGCGCGGTCACCGATGTCGCCTCCGAGTTTGTGAATGTCGTGGCCTTTGCCCTGGCCTCGGTGATCGGTTCGGCCGCCTTGCTGCTGACCGTGGATGGCTGGGGGGCGGTGGCGCTGCTGGTCTGGCTGTGCAGCTATTTCGCGCTGATCCGGTTCTTTCTGCCGCGCATCCGCTCCAAGGCAGGCGAACGCGCCTCGGCGCGCGCCATGGTCACCGGTCAGGTCGTCGACACGATCACCAATATCAAGACCGTCAAGCTGTTCGCCCATGACAAGCATGAAGACCGGGCAGCCCTGGGTGCCATGGCCGGATTCCGCGAACGCGCCCTGGATTTCGGGATCGTCTCGACCTGGTTTCGCATGTCGCTGATGGTGGTGGCTGGCATCCTGCCAGTCGTCCTTGTCGGCGGTGCCATCCTGCTGTGGCGCAACGGCATGGCGACGCCGGGAGATATCGCCGCCTCGGGGGCGATTTCGATGCGGCTGTCGCAGATGACGGGATGGGTCAGCATGGCCCTGATGGGGATCTGGGGAAGCATTGGCGAGGTCGAGGACGGGATGAAGACCCTGTCCCCACCCCATGCGCTAACCGATTCCCCCGACGCAATCGTGCTGGAGCGCGTTGCCGGGCAGATCGAATTCGATCACGTCACCTTTGCCTATGGCCGCAAGCAAGGCGGTATCGAAGACCTGACACTGACGATCTCCGCGGGCGAAAAGGTCGGCATCGTCGGTGCTTCGGGTGCCGGGAAATCGACATTGGTGGGGCTGCTGCTGCGCCTCTATGATGTCGAGAAGGGCGCGATCCGAATTGACGGTCATGATCTGCGCGATGTCACCCAGGAAAGCCTGCGCCGCCAGATCGCGATGGTCACGCAGGAAACGGCGATGTTCAACCGCTCGGCACGCGACAATATCCTTTACGGGAAACCCGATGCCACTCAGGAAGACATCATCGCCGCCGCCACGGCTGCCGAAGCGCAGGATTTCATCCCCGACCTGCAGGATCACGCCGGACGCAAGGGTTATGATGCCCATCTGGGCGAACGCGGAGTCAAGCTGTCCGGCGGCCAGCGCCAGCGCATTGCCCTGGCCCGTGCCTTCCTGAAGGACGCACCCATTCTGGTTCTGGACGAAGCCACCAGCGCCCTGGACAGCGAGGTCGAGGCCCAGGTCCAGGAGGCCCTGACCCGCGCGATGGAGGGCAAGACCGTGCTGGCCATCGCGCACCGCCTGTCCACCATTGCCGAACTGGACCGCATCATTGTCATTGACGCCGGTCGGATCGTCGAGCAGGGAACCCATGACGAATTGCTGGCCCGCAACGGCCTTTATGCACGCTATTGGAACCGCCAGTCCGGCGGCTTCCTGGGAACGGAAGAGGCCGCCGAGTGAGCCTTTGGCAGATCGAAAGACTGGGTCGGCGCGGTGACGGGGTTGCCCTGGGGGATGCCGGCAAGGCATTGGCACCGCTGACGCTGCCGGGAGAAGAGATCGAGGGCACGGCCAGCGATGGCGTGATTGCCGCAGCGCGTATCCTGACCCCTTCGCCGGAAAGGGTCAGACCGGCCTGCCGACACTATCGGTCCTGCGGGGGCTGTTCACTGATGCATGGCGCGGATGGCTTCGTCACTGCATGGAAGGAACAGGTCGTCACCACCGCGCTGGCCGCTCAGGGGTTGTCTGCGTCGATCTGCGCCACGCATGTCTCTCCGCCCCGCTCGCGCAGACGCGCGGTCCTGTCGGGGCGACGCACCAAGAAGGGCGCGCAGATCGGCTTTCACATGAAGGCCTCGAACGTCATCGTCGATCTGACGGATTGCCATGTTCTGGACCCGCGCATCCAGACAGCCCTGCCCCTGCTGCGCGAGATCGTCCGGATCGGGGCCTCGCGTTCGGCCGAACTGTCCCTGACGGTGATAGCCGGCCCCGCCGGACTGGATGTCGCGGTCAGGGGCGGCAAGACCATGGACAGCATGCTGTTTCAGGATCTTGCGGCACTGGCAGAGCGCGGCGACCTTGCTCGGCTGGACTGGGACGGGCAACCGGTCACCCGGCGCACTCCCTATCTGCAGATGGGCGCGGCGCGTGTGCCCTATCCGGCCGGGGCCTTCCTTCAGGCCACGATTGATGGCGAGGCTGCACTGCAGCAGGCCGTCGCCAAGATCACCGCCCCTGCCAAGCGCATTGCCGATCTGTTTTCGGGCTGTGGCACGTTTACCCTGCCGCTGGCCGCCGGGGCGGACATCCATGCCGTCGAGGGGCTGGCTGCGCCACTCGAGGCGCTGGATCGTGCATGGCGCGGCAGCACCGGGTTGCGCCGCATCACCACCGAGATTCGCGATCTGGCCCGCAATCCGCTCTTGCCCGACGAACTGGCGCGCTTTGACGCAATCGTGATCGACCCGCCCCGCAGCGGGGCCGAGGCACAATGCCGCCAGATTGCCCAATCGTCAGTGGAACATATCGCCTTTGTTGCCTGTGATCCGGTCAGTTTTGCCAGAGATGCGCGTATCCTGGCCGATGGCGGCTACCGGCTGAACCGGCTTTGGATCGTCGATCAGTTCCGCTGGTCCCCCCATGTCGAAACCGTGACCGAGTTCCTGCGAAACTAGCCCGACCCGGCGTTTCGTGGTAATCAGAATCCATATAAAAAAATTTCAGAATTTTGAGGCAGTGATGTATCGAGCGACGCGCCGGACCGTAACCCTGTCACTATTGGCCGCTCTGGCCGCATGCGGCTCTCCGAAATCCCGGTTCAAGACCTACAATGGCCCCCCCGTCACGCAGATCGTCGTGAACAAGGGCGCGCGCCGGATGTATCTGTTGCACGATACGACCGTGCTGAAGTCCTATGATATCAGCCTTGGCAACGAGCCGATCGGTCACAAGCATTTCGAAGGCGACGGCAAGACGCCCGAGGGCATCTATTTCATCGACCGCTTCAACCCGCGCAGCGAGTATCACCTGTCTGTCGGCGTGTCCTATCCGAACGAACAGGACAAGGAATATGCCGAGAAACTTGGCCTGTCCCCCGGTGGCGACATCTTCATCCATGGCCGCGGCCCCCTGGGCAACGCGCTGGCCCCGAAAAAGCAGGACTGGACTGCGGGTTGCATCGCCGTCAAGGATGAAGAGATCGAGGAAATCTACGCCATGGTCCGTGGCGGAGTTCCCATCGTCATCAATCCCTGAACTGCACTTTTCAGACTGACACACAAGACAAAGCCCCGGCATCTGCCGGGGCTTCACCATATTGAAAAAGCGCGAAGCAGAGCGACCTCAGCTTCCGGTAAGCAAAGTCCACCACAGCTTGCCCGATGGCTCCTGATACCAGGCAAAGCCCAGGGCGGTCGCCTGCGGATCCATGATCACATCGCGTGTATCCCGCGTCGACATCCAGGCGTTCAGCGTCTGGATGTCGTTTTCATAGGTTTCCGAAATATTCTCGCCAATCAAGTGGCCGGTATAGCCCTGCCGACGAACCCGATCCAATGGCGACGAACCATCCGATCCCCAGTGCCATGCACGGTTTTGCGCGGCCATGTCCCTTGAATGCGCCAGCGCGGCGGCGCTGAGCTGCGGGTTCAGCGTCAATGGCGTCTGACCGATATTGCCACGCAACATGTTGATTTGCTGCAACACGCGCGTCGGGATCGCCTCGGCCTCTTCCTGGTCGATCCGATAGGCGACCGGCAGCGGCTGACCATCCGGGCCCAGTTGCGGCGCCGTCCGGGGCTGACAGGCGGCCAGCGCAATCAGCGACAGCATGGCCAGCACCTTGAAATTCATCATTATAAGGCATCCCTCGACTGTAATAGCAGCAGCAATATCGAATCCGGCGCCCTCCTTCAAACGCACGAATCCGTGATCGTCGGATGGCGCGCCGCAATCTGCCGCTGACATCGGTTTGATTTGATGCACCACGTCGCCGCAGATATAATCCGCACGATCCGCATGAGGCGGGGCAGCCAAGACCGTCCGTCAAGAACGGTCACGCGAACAAGGGACGAATGTCTATGAGCAAAACGCCTGCTTTCAATCGCCGTGCCTTTCTGGGTTCGGCCGCTGCGCTGGGGGCCGCTTCGGTGGCGCTGCCGGCTTTCGCACAGCAGATCGACCCCTACACCGGCCAGCCGATCATCGGGGCAACCGGGGGTGCGACCCCTGATGCCGGTGCGGTCCAATATGACACCCAGGCCAGCCAGCGCCACAATATCTCCAGCTTCCGGGCGCAGGACTGGCGCCCCTATTTCGACAATCTGACCAATGGTGCGATCCTGTGCGACCTGACCTCGCGCGCGGTGCATTTCTGGTCCGAGGATGAAACCGTCTACCGTGTGTATCCCTCATCCATTCCCGTCAGCGAAGATCTGACCCGAACCGGCCGGACCGAGATCATCAAGAAGGTCGAAGGCCCCAGTTGGGCACCCACGCCCGACATGAAGAAGCGCAATCCCGACTGGCCCGATTTCGTCGGCCCCGGCCCGGACAATCCGCTTGGCACCCATGCACTGTGGCTGAGCTGGCAATATTACCGGATCCACGGCACGCATGACACGCGCAAGATCGGGCGCAAATCGTCCAATGGCTGCATCGGCCTGTATAACGAACACATCAAGGAACTCTTCGGACTGACCAAGATCGGCACGCAGGTGCTGTTGATCTAGGCCCGGCCAGAGCAACAACCGAAAGCAGCCGCCCACGGGCGGCTGTTTCCGTTTCTGCGCCCTGTCTTGCGGTGCCCTCTGTCAGACCCAGCCGCCGATATTCTCGCGGATGACATTCATCATGACGTCGATATGGGCGGGATCGTCATTGAGGCAGGGAATATAGGTGAACTCCTTGCCGCCAGCCTCTTCAAAGCTCTCGCGGATTTCGCCGTTGATCTCTTCCAGCGTTTCGATGCAATCCGAGGCGAAGGCCGGGGAAATCACCGCGATATCGGTATGTCCCTGTCGCGCCAGTTCGGCCACATGCTGGACCGTATAGGGGCGCAGCCATTCCTCACGGCCAAAAACAGACTGGAACGAGGTGTCGATGATGCCGTCCTCCCAGCCCAAAGCCTCTTTCAGCAGGCGCGAGGTCTTCTGGCATTGGCAATGATAGGGATCACCCTGCGTCAGATAGCGCTTGGGCATGCCGTGATAAGAGGCCACCAGCTTGCCGGGCTTGCGATCCCCAAGCGTGCGACGCACCGAATCCGCCAGGGCCGCGATATAGTCGGGGCGGTCGAAATAGGGATCGCAGGTCCTGACCGAAGGCTGCCAGGTCTGTTCCATCAGGGCCCGGAACAGCTGGTCGTTCGCCGTGGCCGAGGTCGCGCCCGCATATTGCGGATAGAGCGGCAGGAAGACGATGCGCCGGCATCCGGCCTGAACCATGCGCTCCAGCACCTCATTGGTTGAAGGATTGCCGTAGCGCATGCAGAATTCGACCATGACCTGATCGCCCCATTCCTCATGGGCGCGCTGTCTCAGGGCCTCGGTCTGGTCGCGGGTGATGGTCATCAACGGGCTTTCGCCCTTTTCCTCGTTCCAGATCAGCTTGTAATTCGCACCCGAACTGAAGGGCCGCTTGGTCAGGATGATCCCCTGCAACAGCGGCTGCCATTTCCAGCGCGGCAGGTCGATCACCCGGCGGTCTGACAGGAACTCGTTCAGGTAACGCCGCATCGACCAGTAATCATAGCCATCGGGCGTGCCAAGATTGGCGATCAGGATGCCGGTCCTGGCCGGAGTGATCGCGGGATGGTCGGCGGGCGCAAAGGCTGGCTTCATGATTATTTCCTGATTTCGTTCAGCGCGTCGGCAAGACTTATTCTGGCAGAACCCGGACGCAGCGGTTTTGGTTGCGTCTCGGACGGGGCCCAGCCGGTCAGAAAGACCAGATCAAAGGTCGCCGCGATACGGGACGGATCGTCGCGGTCCGGGAAATGCTCGGCCATATAGGCCGCGGCGCGCATGAAGATCTCGCGTCGGGTTGCATGGCGAATCCGTGACTGCATGGCGTTCGTCTCGCCCATGGCTCGCAGATCATGGGCCAGATGGATCAGGCTGCGATAGCTGGCCCGTTGAGACAGCAGATCCGCCACCGGCAGGGCCAGCCCGGCGCGATGCAGCAGCCCGCCCATGTCGCGTATTTCCCCCATGGGCAGCACGCGCGGAGACAGGCCGCCCGTCACTGCCGCCTCCGCCTGTGCCAGCGCCGCGCGCAATTCATGCAGGGTCTGACCGCCGAAACAGGCCGCCAGAAACAAACCGTCTTCGCGCAGCGCATGACGGCACTGAACGATCTGCCCCACGGGATCATCGGCCCAATGCAGGGCCATCGCATGTATGATCAGATCACAGGTCTGCGGCTCCAGGGTCAGGATCGAATCGTCAGACAGGATTCGCGCGCCCGGGAAACGCTTTGCCCAGAAATCGGGGAAGCCGGTGACAACGGCAATATCCGTAAACGTCCTGTTAATCTCGGAGAGTCTATCCTCGACCTCATCCGCCGCCATCTGGTGCAGGATGTCCGCCCATCCATCACGCAGGGCGCGGCGGCGCTGTCGCAACAGCGCGGAACGGTCGGTCAGGGCGGGGCGGTTGTCGTCGGAGGAACTGCTCATGGGCGTGGAACATAAGGTGCTTCGCGGGGCGTTGAAAGGCGCGCTGAACCTGCTTTATCCGCCGCAATGCCCTGGTTGTGGCGATCCGGTCGCAACGGCCAGCAGCAATGGCGGCGATTTATGCCCGCAATGCTGGCGCGACATGCACTTCATCACCGGATGCTTTTGCGGGCGCTGTGGTGCGCCACTGCCAGATGATGGCACGGGGCTGCGCGATGAATCACTGCTTTGTGACGACTGTCTGCGCGTGGACCGCCCATGGCGACAGGGCCGCGCGGCCTTCGTTTACAAGGGAACAGGTCGCAAGCTGGTGCTTGCGCTGAAGCATGGCGACCGCCCCGACCTGGGCCCGCCGCTGGCCAACTGGCTGGCACAGGTCTCCCGCCCCCTGATCCGAAAGGGCATGATCGTCGCGCCCGTCCCGCTGCATATGCGCCGCCTGCTGAAACGCCGTTACAATCAGGCCGGGCTGATTTCACGTGGCCTGGCCATTTCGCATGGGGCGCAGCATCTTCCCAATCTGCTTCGCCGCACGCGCCACACCCCCCCGCAAGATCGCCGCAGCGCCAGCGACCGCTTTGCCAACCTGCAGGATGCGGTGGCGGTAAACCCACGCCTGCGCGAGCTGTTGCAGGGCCGGGCCGTGCTGCTGGTGGATGATGTCATGGCCTCGGGCGCGACGCTGTCCGCCTGTGCCAAGGCATTGCTGGATGCAGGTTCCGGACCGATTTCGGTCGCGGTTCTGGCACGCGCGGTCAAGGATGACTAGATAGGGGTCGATACCAACACGGATGACATCATGACACAATCGAACCCCGTTCAGATCTATACCACCCGAACCTGCCCCTTCTGCATTCGCGCCAAGGCATTGCTGCGCGAAAAGGGCGTCACCTTTGACGAGGTGGATGTCGGTGCTCAACCGCATCTGCGTGCCGAGATGACCCAGCGCGCCAATGGTGGCCGCACCGTGCCGCAGATCTTTGTCGGCGAGACGCATGTGGGCGGCTGTGACGAATTGTTCGCGCTCGAACGTGCTGGCAAGCTGGATCCGCTGCTGCAGGATCAGGCTGCATGACCGATGGCGAAGCGCTGACCGTCGGTCTGCTGCAATTGAATGTCGGGGATGATCCTCTGGCCAATCTGGGTCAGACGATCCCTCTGATCCGTCAGGCAGCCGGCAAAGGCGCGCGCTTCGTCCTGACGCCCGAGGCGACAAATATCCTGTCCCCTGACCGCAAATGGCAGGCGAAGGTTCTGCACACTCAGGACAGCGACCCCACTCTTGCCGCCCTGCGGGTCGAGGCGCGCACTGCCGGAATCTGGCTGCTGATCGGCTCGCTTGCGCTCAAGGCGGATGACGGGGGAGACCGCTTCGTCAACCGCAGTTTCCTGATCGGACCCGACGGCGGCATCATTGCCAGCTATGACAAGCTGCATATGTTCGACGTCACGATTTCCGATACCGAGCAATATCGCGAAAGCGCCGCCTATCGTCCCGGTGATCGGGCGGTTCTTGCGCGGGTGGCGCATGTGCCGGTCGGCATGACGATCTGCTATGATCTGCGCTTCCCCTATCTGTATCGGACTCTGGCCCAGTCCGGTGCGCAAATCCTGACCGTTCCATCGGCCTTCAGCCCGACAACCGGACAGGCCCATTGGGAGCCCTTGCTGCGCGCGCGGGCGATCGAGAACGGCTGTTTCGTCCTGGCACCCGCCCAATGCGGCACCCATGCCGCACCGCACAGCCCGAATCGCCAGCCGCGCCAGAGCCACGGACATTCCCTGGTCGTCGATCCCTGGGGGAAGGTCCTGCTGGATGCGGGAATTTCACCGGGAGTTTCAATGGTTCATCTTGACCTTGGGGCAGTTGACAGGGCACGGTCTCGCATTCCGTCCCTGACACATGACCGCGCCTTCACCGGCCCGAAGACCCGATGACACAACCTGCAACCCGCAATGACAAACAGCCCTCGACCGACAGGCTCGCCGCGAGCCTGTTTGCCGAAGTCCTGATTGCCGATCAGCTGTCACGAAACCTGATCAGCAAGGCCTTGCCGCGCGGGATGCAGATTTCGCATTTTTCGGTGCTGAATCTTCTGGCCCATGTCAATGAAGAGCGCACGCCCGCCCAATTGGCACAGGCCTTCCATGTCACACGCGGAGCCATGACCAACACGCTGTCACGGCTGGAATGGGCCGGTCACATTCATATTCGACCCGATTGGGATGACGCGCGGCGCAAGTTCGTCTCGATCAGCCCTGCGGGTCGGGCCGCGCGGGACACGGCAATCGCGGCCTTCATGCCGCTGATCGCCGAGGTCGTGCGCGATATCGGCGCAGACAGGGTGCGCGGGGCGCTGCCGGTGCTGCGCGAGTTGCGCGTCCGGCTGGAGGGCGAGGCTGACTAGGTCTCGCGCCGTCCGGTCAGGATGTAATTCACCGACAGATCGCGGTCAGACAGTTTCCATCCGAAGGTAATCGGGTTGAAAACCATCCCCCGCGCATCGGCGACGGCAAGTCCCGCCCCGGACGACATCTGCGCCAGTTCGTCGGGCGTGATGAAACGTTGCCAGTCATGCGTGCCCCTGGGCAACCAGCGCATGATCCATTCCGCGCCAATGATCGCCGCACCAAAGCTTTTGGCCGTTCTGTTGATCGTCGACAGAATTACCAGCCCGCCGGGGCGCACCAGATCACGGCAGGTCGCGATGAAGGCCGCAGGGTCGGCGACATGTTCAACGATTTCCAGCGCCAGAACCACGTCGAAGGTCTCGCCATCGTCACGCAGGCTCTCGGCAGTGGTGGCGCGATAGTCGATGGCAAGCTCCTGCTGGTCCGCATGAACCTGCGCCACGGCGATATTGCCCTCGGCAGCATCTGCGCCAACCACATCAGCCCCCAGCCGCGCCATGGGCTCGGACACCAGCCCCCCGCCGCAGCCGATATCCAGTATCCGCAAGCCCTTCAAGGCGCGCAGCCCATTGCGATCACGATCAAATTCGGCACAGATCTGGGTGATGATATAGTCCAGCCGCACCGGGTTCATCATGTGCAACGGCTTGAACTTGCCCGCCGGGTCCCACCATTCGGCAGCCATGGCTTCGAATTTCGCGATTTCTGCGGGGTCTATGCTTGTCATGCGTCGGTCCTTCTGGCGGCCGGTTCGGCTTCGTTCTATAATCGCCCAATGGATAGAATGGCAGGGCAAATCTCGACATCGCAACAACGTCTGCATCCGGCAGGCGATCCCTTTGACAGTCGCCTGCTTGATGTCGGTGATGGGCATCGCCTTTACGTCGAGCAATATGGCAACCCCAAGGGCCGCCCCGTTCTGGTGCTGCACGGCGGCCCGGGCGGAGGTTGCAGTCCCTATATGAGACGGTTTTTCGACCCCGCCTATTACCGTGTCATCCTGTTCGACCAGCGCGGCTGCGGCCGGTCGCGCCCCGCGGCCTCGGTCGAGGCCAATACAACGCAGCATCTGATCGCCGACATCTGCCTGATCCGGCAGAAGCTGGAAATCGACAAATGGATCCTGTTTGGCGGCAGTTGGGGGGCGACACTGGCGCTGGCCTATGCACAGGCCCACCCCGAGCATGCCTCGGGGCTGGTGTTGCGCGGCGTATTCCTGGCGCGCCAGTCCGAACTGGACTGGTTCTATGGCGGCGGCGCAGGGCGGTTCTTTCCCGATCTCTGGGCGCAGTTTCTGGATCCGATTCCAGAATCGGAACACGATGATCTGATCGCCGCCTATCACCGCCGGCTGTTCAGCGAGGATACCGGACGGCAGGCGCGCTTTGCCCTGCCCTGGTTGATGTGGGAAAACGCATTGGCCGGGCTTCAGTCATCGCCCAGCAGCAGCGCCCCCAGCGAATACGCCCGTGCCTTTGCGCGGCTGGAGAATCACTATTTCACGAACGGCTGTTTCCTGGAGGAAAGCCAGCTGTTGCGCGACCGGCACAGGATCGAACATCTGCCCGCCGTGATCGTGCAAGGACGCTATGACATGGTCTGCCCGCCGGTCTCGGCCTATGAGCTTGCCGATGGATGGACCCGATGCGAGCTGAACTTCGTGCCCGCCTCGGGCCATGCCTTGTCGGAACCCCGCATTGCCGCAGAACTGGTGCGGGTGATGGACATGATCCGCGACAATGACCACCAGCGCGCCGGTTAAGTCGCGCTGCGATCCGCGATTTCCTGCAATTCGGCCTCAAGCCGCGGCGAAGAGACGGACATCCGGTCGGCGATACGCTTGAGACTGTGGCGCCAGTCCAGTCGTTGCAGCGACATGCGGTAATTCAGTTCGGCCTGTCGGGGTGACCATGCAGCAACGGCCTCGGCCACCGCCGCCATGTTGTGGCGCAGATCCACACGGTCGAATTCCAGCGTCGCGCCCGGCCAGAGCAGATCGCGGTAGCTGCTGTCATTGCGCGGCTGCACCCCGGCGACCGAACATCCCGCGGCCAGCGCATCGGTCCAGCGCCCGGTGATATATTCCTTGGTCTTGTGGGTATTGGGCTCGACCGAGGTCAGATTCGAATGCGCGACCAGATATTTCGCGCTGCCATAGGCCTGCATGATGCCACGCTGATTCTCGACCGGATCAGGCAGTTGCGGCGGCCGACCGGCAAAGCTCAGCCCGAATTTATCGGCCATTTCGGCGCTGCGGGCATCGTCATCCCAGTCTTCGGGCTGCCGACCCAGACGCAGCAGGTCGACCGGCCGATCCCCCTGCCCGTTGCCCAGGCCCAGAACATCGCTGCCCCAGTTCAGCGACAGAACCCGGTCTCCGACCTGACGGCGGTAATAATCCTCTTCGTCGCGACGGATGATGCACAGCAGGTCGATGCCGTTGAAATCGATTCCACGCACGTTCCGGTCTTCCCAGAAGGAATCGATGATCCAGCCGATCACGAAGCGATAGCCCTGGCGGAACGCCATGCTCTGGCGCAACTTGGAAATATCCGAGGGACCGAACAGCAGGGCCAGCAGACCGGCGTCCTCGCCCCCGCTTCTGCGCGGGCGCAGGCCCCAGGCCTTCTGAAGCTTGCCGGGATAATCGGTGGGGTAATGAACGATCTTTCCGCCGAAAACATCTGCGGCCAGATGGCCCAGTCGGAAAATCGGAGCCCAGCCGGTCGCGGCGCCGGGCGGAATGGCAACATCAATACGGGTCATCAACTATCTGAACTTTGTCATTCGGCTTTGCTGTGAAATGCCGCGATCGCCTGTTTCGGCGGCGCGACATGCAGCATGCTTGCATTTATCGCCATGCAGGTCTATATGCAGATCAACAGCGGAGCAGGCTTCCACCCCCTGCCCACCGAAGGTTTACGCATGGGCCCCGCTGAGGGCCCTTTTTCATATCCGGAAGGATCCCATGTCAAACGATCTGATCGCCAAGACCGCCATTGACCGGCGCCTGGCCGAGATTATCACCCCCGTGATCGAGGACCTGGGGTTCGAATTGGTCCGTGTGCGCTTGCAGGGCGGCAAGACAGCCACGCTGCAAATCATGGCCGATCGGCCCGAAGGCGGCATCAATGTCGATGATTGCGGCCAGATCTCTGTCGCGGTCAGCGCCACCCTGGATGTCGAAGACCCCATTGAAGATGCTTATCATCTTGAGGTCAGCAGCCCCGGAATCGACCGCCCGCTGACGCGGCTGAAGGATTTCGAGACCTTTGAGGGGTACGAGGTCAAACTGGAAACCAACCAGGCCATCGACGGTCGCAAGCGCTGGAAAGGCGTGCTGACCGGCGTCGAGGGCGAGGAAGTCCTTCTCAATATTGACGAGGGCGGCGAGACGCAGACCATCGGTCTGAATTTCGACTGGCTCTCTGATGCCAAGCTGGTTCTGACCGAGGACCTGATTCGCGAAATGCTGCGCCAGAAGAAAGAGGCCGGCATCGCCATAGACAATCTGGACGAAAGCGCATTCGACGCGATCGAAACCGAAGAAAACGAAGGCGCAGATGACGCCGATGCCAAGGAGTAAGTGATGGCAATCACCTCTGCCAACCAGCTGGAACTGCTGCAAACGGCCGAAGCCGTTGCACGCGAGAAGATGATCGACCCCGAACTGGTCATCGAAGCAATGGAAGACAGCCTCGCCCGTGCCGCCAAGTCGCGCTACGGCGCCGAAATGGACATTCGGGTCAAGATCGACCGCCGGACCGGGAATGCGACCTTCACCCGGATCCGCACCGTGGTCGAGGATGACGCGGTCGAAAACTATCAGGCCGAGCTGACGGTAGAACAGGCGCGCCCCTATCTGGCCGACCCCAAGGTCGGCGACGAGATCGTGGACGAGGTGCCGCCGGTCGAACTGGGCCGCATCGCGGCGCAATCGGCCAAGCAGGTCATCCTGCAGCGCGTGCGCGAAGCCGAACGTGACCGTCAATACGAAGAATTCAAGGATCGCGCCGGCACGATCATCAATGGCATCGTCAAGCGCGAGGAATACGGCAACATCATCGTCGATGTCGGCCGTGGCGAGGCCATCCTGCGCCGCAACGAAAAGATCGGTCGCGAAAGCTATCGCCCCAACGATCGCATCCGCGCCTATGTCAAGGATGTGCGCCGCGAGACCCGTGGGCCGCAGATCTTCCTGTCGCGCACCGATCCGCAGTTCATGGCGGAACTGTTCAAGATGGAAGTGCCGGAAATCTATGACGGCATCATCGAGATCAAGGCCGTGGCCCGCGATCCGGGCAGCCGCGCCAAGATTGCGGTGATCTCTCATGACAACAGCATCGATCCTGTCGGTGCCTGCGTCGGGATGCGCGGCAGCCGCGTGCAGGCCGTTGTCGGCGAACTGCAGGGCGAAAAGATCGACATCATTCCGTGGAATGAAGATCACGCCACCTTCTTGGTGAACGCGCTGCAGCCCGCCGAGGTTGCCAAGGTCGTCTTCGACGAAGAGGCCGGAAAGATCGAGGTTGTCGTCCCCGACGAACAGCTGAGTCTTGCCATCGGCCGCCGTGGGCAGAACGTCCGCCTGGCCAGCCAGTTGACCGGTCTGGACATCGACATCCTCACCGAGGAAGAAGAATCCAAACGTCGTCAGGCCGAATTCAACGCCCGCACCGCGCTGTTCATGGACGCGCTGGACCTAGACGAGTTCTTCGCCCAGCTTCTGGTCGCCGAAGGCTTTACCAATCTGGAAGAGGTTGCCTATATCGAACAGGACGAGCTGCTTTCGATCGACGGCGTGGATGAAGGCACCGCCCAGGAGCTTCAGGCCCGTGCCCGCGACGTTCTCGAGGCGCGCAACAAGGCGGCTCTGGACAACGCCCGCGCCCTGGGTGCCGAGGACAGCCTTATTGAATTCGAGGGGCTCACACCCCAGATGGTAGAGGCACTGGCCAAGGACGGCATCAAGACGCTGGAAGATTTCGCGACCTGCGCTGACTGGGAACTGGCCGGTGGCTGGACGACCGTCAACGGACAGCGCGTCAAGGACGACGGCCTGCTTGAACCGTTCGATATCAGTCTCGAAGAGGCACAAACCATGGTGATGACCGCGCGCATCCTGTTGGGTTGGGTTGATCCCGCCGAACTCGAGACCGCCGAGGAGGAAACCGAAGCGGGTGATGCGGCCGAGGCCGTCGAAATGGGCGAAGACAACACGGAGGCCGGGGCCTGACCGCCCCGGATCTGACCGGCTTGAGCCGAGGTGGTCGCAGAAAGTTCAATGATGAGCCCGAAAGGCGCTGCATCGCGACCGGAGAGGTCCAGCACAAGGCTGGGCTGATCCGCTTTGTTGTCGGGCCCGATGGCGAAATCGTGCCCGATCTGGCCCATAAGCTGCCGGGCCGCGGAATCTGGGTGGCCGCCGATCGTGCGGCCCTTGAAAAGGCCAGCGCGAAGGGGCTTTTCTCGCGCGCGGCGAAGACACAGGTGAAGGTCCCGGCCGATCTGGTGGATCTTGTCGAGGCAGGCGTTGCCAGACGTGTCGTGGAACTGATCTCGCTCACCCGGAAATCGGGCCGGGCGGTGGCCGGCTTCGAGAAAGTCAAAGGCTGGCTGGCAGAAGGCCGTGCAAAGGTACTGTTTCAGGCCAGCGACGGCTCGGAACGCGGAAAGGGCAAACTGTGGACGCCCACGGGCGGACGCTGGTTCGGCTGCCTGACCGCATCAGAATTGGGTTTGTCCTTCGGGCGTGATCATGTCATACACGGCGCGCTTGCGGCGAGTGGCCTGACGGACAAGGTGATCTTGGAAGCCGGCAGACTGACGGGTCTGCGCGGGCATGACGGTGGTAATACGGCCATCGGGAAGGAATGAAGACGCAGATGAGCGACAAAGACGGAAAGAAGACCCTGGGCCTCGGCGGCAGCGGCCGCTCGGGTCAGGTCAAACAGAGTTTCAGCCACGGACGCACCAAGAGTGTGGTCGTGGAGACCAAGCGCAAGCGGGTGGTCGTCCCCAAGGCGGGCACTGCGGCGGGTGGGGCTGTCGACAAAGCAAAATCGCCTCTGGTCTCGAAACATGCCAGCGATCCCTCCAAGCGGCCTGCAGGTATTAGCGAAGCCGAGATGGAGCGCCGCCTGAAGGCACTTGCGGCGGCCAAGGCCCGTGAAGCCGAAGAGGCTGCAGCCCGCGAAGCCCAGGAAAAGGCCCGCGAGGAAGAGCGCCAGCGCCGTCGCGCCGAAATCGAAGCCAAGGCACGCGAAGAGCGCGAACGCGAAGAGGCCATGAAGGCCAAGGCCGAAGAAGAGGCCCGCCGCGCCCGCGAAGCCGAAGAGGCCGCGCGCAAGAAGGATGCTCCGAAGAAGGAAGCGCCCAAGAAGGACGAACGCGGCAAGGCTGCGGCACCCGATCAGGCTGCCATCGAAGCTGCCGCTGCACGTGCCGAAACCAAGGGCGTTGCCGCCGGTGGTCCGCGCAAATCCGATCGTGACCGTCCTGACCGTGCCAATGACCGCGACAGCCGCGGCAAGGGCGCACGCGACGACAATCGCCGTTCCGGCAAACTGTCGCTGAACCAGGCACTGAATGGCGAAGGTGGCCGTCAGCGCAGCATGGCAGCCATGAAGCGCAAGCAAGAGCGTGCGCGCCAAAAGGCGATGGGCGGCAATCAGCGCGTCGAAAAGCAGGTTCGCGAAGTTCAGCTTCCCGAGACCATCGTGGTGTCGGAACTGGCCAACCGCATGGCCGAACGCGCCGCTGATGTGGTGAAATCGCTGATGAAGATGGGCATGATGGTCTCCATGAACCAGTCCATCGACGCCGATACCGCCGAGGTGGTGATCGAGGAATTCGGTCACAAGGCGGTGCGCGTCAGCGACGCCGATGTCGAACAGGTCATCGATCAGGTTCAGGACAAGCTTGAAGATCTGAAGCCGCGCCCGCCGATCATCACGATCATGGGCCATGTCGACCATGGCAAGACCTCCTTGCTGGATGCGATCCGCAAGGCCAATGTCGTGTCGGGCGAAGCCGGCGGGATCACCCAGCATATCGGGGCCTATCAGGTGACGACCGAATCGGGTGCGGTGCTGTCCTTCCTCGACACGCCGGGGCACGCGGCCTTTACCTCGATGCGGGCACGTGGTGCCAATGTGACGGATATCGTGGTTCTGGTCGTCGCTGCGGATGACGCCGTGATGCCGCAGACCATCGAGGCCATCAACCACGCCAAGGCGGCCAAGGTGCCGATGATCGTGGCCATCAACAAGGTCGACAAACCCGACGCCGATCCCGACAAGGTTCGTACCGCGCTGCTGCATCAGGAAGTCATCGTCGAGAAACTGTCCGGCGATGTTCAGGATGTCGAAGTTTCGGCCAAGACCGGCAAGGGTCTGGATGAGCTGCTGGAAGCCATCGCGCTTCAGGCCGAGATTCTGGAGCTGAAGGCCAATCCCGACCGCGCCGCCCAGGGCGCCGTGATCGAGGCTCAGCTGGATGTCGGACGTGGTCCGGTCGCGACCGTTCTGGTTCAGAACGGCACCCTGCGTCGCGGCGACATCTTTGTCGTCGGCGAACAATGGGGCAAGGTGCGTGCATTGATCAACGATCAGGGCGACCGCGTCGAAGAGGCCGGCCCCTCGGTTCCTGTCGAGGTTCTGGGTCTGAACGGCACGCCCGAGGCTGGCGATGTCCTGAACGTTGTCGAGACCGAGGCGCAGGCCCGTGAAATCGCCGATTATCGCATGCAGCAGGCCAAGGACAAACGTGCCGCGGCCGGTGCGGCAACGACGCTGGAACAGCTGATGGCCAAGGCCAAGGCCGACCAGACCGTGGCCGAACTGCCCGTGGTTCTGAAAGCCGATGTGCAGGGCTCTGCCGAGGCAATCGTTCAGGCGCTGGAAAAGGTCGGCAATGATGAGGTCCGTGTGCGCGTTCTGCACTATGGCGTCGGCGCGATCACCGAATCCGACATCGGATTGGCCGAGGCCTCCAATGCCCCGGTCATGGGCTTCAACGTCCGTGCCAATGCACCTGCACGCAACTCGGCCAACCAGAAGGGTGTCGAGATCCGCTATTACTCGGTCATCTATGACCTGGTGGATGACATCAAGGCAGCGGCCTCGGGCCTGCTTTCGGCCGAAGTTCGCGAGAACTTCATCGGCTATGCGCAGATCCGCGAAGTCTTCAAGGTCACTGGCGTCGGCAAGGTTGCAGGCTGTCTGGTAACCGAAGGTGTCGCGCGTCGCAGCGCCGGTGTGCGCCTGCTGCGTGACAACGTGGTGATCCATGAAGGCACGCTGAAAACCCTGAAACGCTTCAAGGACGAAGTCAAAGAAGTGCAGTCGGGTCAGGAATGCGGCATGGCCTTCGAGAACTATGAAGACATCCGTCCCAATGACGTGATCGAGATCTTCGAACGCGAAGAGGTCGAACGGACCCTTTGATCCGTCAATGCAAATGACAGACAACAAAAAGGGCGGCCAATCGGCCGCCCTTTTCTTTTGTGATCAGCAGGCATCCCGAATGTGATGCCTTCCCTGCCAACATGGCGCTTGGCCAGCATGAGGCCTGAACTGAAGCCCAGGCCCGGGATGCGCTAACCGGCCACGGGCTTGCCCTCATATGTATGGGCACCGACGCGAATGACGATATTGCCGTTGCGCCCAACTGCCTCGAACAATCCCTGAACCGAGATATAGCGACCAATCGTGATAGTGCGAATCATGTTCATGTCCCCCTCCGTTCATGAAGTTTCCATGAAATGATTAAAAATCACGTCGCCAATCGGGCCAGTTGCCCCAAAAAAACGCAGTTTCTGAACTGACTGCGACCCTAAAGCCACATCTGCAAGGCCGGGATCAGCGGAATATCCGCCGGAGGCATGGTGTAATTGCGCAAATCCCGGGCATGGACCCAGGCCAGGGTCTGTCCCTCCATCGGGCGCACGATTCCCTTCCACCTGCGGCAGGCAAAGACCGGCATCAGAAGATGAAAACTGTCATACTGATGGCTGGCAAAGGTCAGCGGTGCCAGACAGGAATCCCAGGTTTCGATTCCCAGCTCTTCCTGCAGTTCGCGGATCAGGGCCGCTTCCGGCGTTTCACCAACCTCGACCTTGCCGCCCGGAAACTCCCACATGCCGGCCATGGATTTGCCTTCCGGGCGCTGTGCAAGAAGCACGCGCCCGTCGGCATCAATCAGGGCCACAGCCGAAACCAGCACCGATTTCATGACCGGTAATCCGCATTGATATCCACATATCCATGCGTCAGATCGCAGGTCCAGACGGTCTGCGCTCCCTGCCCCAGACCAAGATCGACAGCGATCAGCAGTTCCTGCTGTTTCATGTAGGCGCTGGCCGCCTCTTCATCATAGTCCGGGGAACGCCAGCCCTTCTCGGCCAGAACCATATCGCCAAAGCGGATGGTCAAGAGATCCCTGTCCGCCCTGGCACCGGATTTCCCGACGGCCATGACGATCCGGCCCCAATTTGCGTCCTCACCGGCGATGGCGGTTTTGACCAGCGGAGAATTCGCAATGGCGAAAGCCACTTTCCTGGCATCTTCCGTGCTGTCTGCACCGGTGACCTGAACCTCGACGAATTTCGTGGCGCCCTCGCCGTCACGCACAACCAGATGTGCCAATTCCCGCATGACGCCATGCAGGGCCTCAACAAAGGCTTGCCCTGCGGGACTGTCCAGATCGGCGATTTCCGGTGTTGCACTGCGCCCGGTCGCCGCCAGGATCAGCGCATCCGAGGTCGAGGTATCGCTGTCGACAGTGATGGCGTTGAAGCTGCTGTCCAGCCCGCCCGACAGGGCCTGCTGCAACAGACCGGCCTCGATCCGCGCATCGGTGAAGATATAGACCAGCATGGTCGCCATGTCAGGTGCGATCATGCCCGAGCCCTTGGCGATCCCCGCGATATGGATTTCGCCGCCACCGACCGAAAGGCTGGCCGAAGCGCCCTTGGGAAAGGTGTCGGTCGTCATGATGGCCCGGGCGGCATCGGCAGCACCATCCTTGCGAAGATCACGCGCCAGACCGTCAACCGCAGCCACGATCCGCTCATGCGGCAGCGGCTCTCCGATCACGCCGGTCGACGAAGAAAACACCCGATTGGCGTCAATCCCCAGCGCCTGCGCGACTGCCTGCGTAACGGCATCCACCGATTCCTGACCGCGCGCACCCGTGAATGCATTGGCATTGCCCGAATTCACGATGATGGCCGCACCCTCGGGCGCTGCACCGCCGGCGGCCAGTTTGGCCTGATTGTCCAGAACGCAGGCCGCCCGCGTGGACGACCGCGTGAAGGCCCCCGCGACCGCCGAACCTGCCGCGATGCGGATCAGGGTCACATCTGTGCGATCCTGGTATTTGACCCCTGCCGCCGCGCTGGAAAATTCAACTCCGTCGATCACCGGCAGGTCGGGAAAGGCGGCAGGTGCAAGCGGAGAAACAGCGAGCCCGGCCTTGCCCATCATTCGGCCTCCAGCAGATCGGTGTCGTTCATCATCGCGGGTTCGATGCCTTCGACCTTTTCGATCTTGGCTTCGGCAACGATGCTTTCGATGGCAGCTTCGACCTTGCCGCGGCGGACCATCTGTATGACCTGCTCACGCACCTCGTCCAGCGTCGGTGCTTCGCGCAGCCGCGTGTCGTTCAGCTTGATGACATGCCAGCCGAAATCGGTTTTCACCGGGTCCGACACCTCTCCCTTGTCCAGCGCCTTGACCGCCTCGGCGAAGGGCGGAACCATCTGCTCGGCCGTGAACCAGCCCAGATCGCCCTTGTTGGGCCCGCTGGGGCCGGTCGAACGTTCTTCGGCCAGAGTTCCGAAATCGGCACCACCGTCCAGTTCGGACTTGATTTCCTTGGCCTCTTCTTCGGTCTCGACCAGGATATGCGCTGCCGAATACTCGGTGCTTGGCTCGACACTGCCGAACATCTTTTCATAGGTGGACTGAATTTCGTCCTCGGTCGGCTCGATCTCGGCAATCTGCGTCACCGCCGCAGTTGCAAGGGTATTGCGACGCTGAAGCTCCATCTGGGCACGTACGCCGGCGTTTTCCTTGCCGGTGCCGGCCACGGCGGTCTGACGGATCAGCTGGTCCAGCATCATGTCCCACAGCGCCTGATCCGGCAACCCCGCCATCTGCGGATCCTGAACCGACTGCTTCATCACGATCATTTGCCCCAAAGTGATCGCCTGACCGTTCACGGTGGCCACCACGGTATCCGCGCCCTTGTCCTGTGCTGCAGCCATTGCGGGCGACAGCAGCGGTGCCATCAGGGTGAAAGCGGCCAGAATAGACGGTTTCAGCATGGAAATTCCTTTGCAAATCACGACGCAGCCCCGATCGGGAACCCCGCCAGCGTTGACAGTGAAGCAGGCGACGCATACATCCAAATCAACCGTGGAAGGCGCCGCCGCCGCTTTCGTTCAGGCCCCTGATACGGCAATGCGGCTGGTCCGGGCAAGTGGCCCTGCTTTGACAAGCTTTCCCAACAACGTGATTGCGAAGGTATTATGCTCGGCATTGGAAATCTGGCGAAAAAGGTCTTCGGCACGCCGAACGACCGCAAGGTGAAATCAACACGCGGTCTGATTGCGCGGATCAACGCCCTGGAGGAAGAGTTCCAGGCCCTGTCCGACGAGGCATTGATCGAAAAGACCCGCGAATTCCAGAAGCGCGTCGCCGGAGGAGAGGATCTCGACTCGCTTCTGCCCGAGGCTTTCGCCAACTGTCGCGAAGGCGCGCGCCGTGCCCTTGGCCTGCGGGCCTTCGACACGCAGCTGATGGGCGGCATCTTCCTGCATCAGGGCAATATCGCCGAGATGAAGACTGGTGAGGGCAAGACGCTGGTCGCGACCTTCCCCGCCTATCTGAACGCCCTGACCGGCAAGGGCGTGCATGTCGTCACGGTGAATGATTACCTGGCCCGGCGTGACGCGGAATGGATGGGCAAGGTCTTTACACAACTGGGCATGACCAGCGGTGCCGTCTATCCGTTTCAGCCCGAATCCGAAAAGCGCGTCGCCTATCAGGCCGATGTGACCTATTCGACCAACAACGAACTGGGCTTTGACTATCTGCGCGACAACATGAAGGGCAGCGTCGAAGAGATGCTGCAGCGCGGCCATCATTACGCCATCGTGGATGAGGTCGACAGCATCCTGATCGACGAGGCCCGCACGCCGCTGATCATTTCCGGGCCATCACAGGACCGTTCGGAACTCTATCTGACGCTGGACAAGTATATCCCGCAGCTGACCGAAGAACATTACAAGCTGGACGAAAAGGCCCGCAACGCGACCTTTACCGAAGAGGGCAACGAGTTCCTGGAACAGAAACTGGCCGCCGACGGCATCCTGCCCGAAGGCCAGACCCTGTATGATCCCGAGTCCACCACCATCGTGCATCACGCCAATCAGGCGCTGCGTGCACACAAGCTGTTCCAGAAGGATCAGCACTATATGATCCGCGACGGCGAAGTGGCGCTGATCGACGAATTCACCGGCCGGATGATGAAGGGGCGTCGTCTCTCTGACGGGTTGCATCAGGCCATCGAGGCCAAGGAAGGCGTCGATATCCAGCCTGAGAACGTGACGCTGGCCAGCGTCACCTTCCAGAACTATTTCCGCCTTTACGAAAAACTGTCAGGCATGACCGGCACGGCATCGACCGAGGCCGAGGAATTCGCGGAAATCTACAAGCTGGGCGTGGTCGAGGTTCCCACCAACCGCCCCATCCAGCGGATTGATGAACATGACCGCGTCTATCGCACCGCTGGCGAGAAATATGCCGCCGTCATCGAGGCCATCAAGGAAGCCCACGCCAAGGGGCAACCGACGCTGGTCGGCACCACCAGCATCGAGAAATCCGAGATGCTGTCTGCCCTGCTGACCAAGGATGGCGTTCCCCATAACGTCCTGAACGCCCGTCAGCACGAGGCCGAGGCCCAGATCGTTGCCGATGCCGGCAAGCCCGGCGCCGTCACGATCGCCACCAACATGGCAGGGCGCGGCACCGACATCCAGCTGGGCGGAAATGTCGAGATCAAGGTCATGGAGGCCCTGAAGGCCAACCCCGAGGCCAATCCCGACGAACTGCGCGCCCGCATCGAGGCCGAACATGCCGCCGACAAGCAAAAGGTGCTTGAGGCCGGCGGGCTGTTCGTTCTGGGAACCGAGCGCCACGAAAGCCGGCGGATCGACAATCAGCTGCGCGGTCGTTCCGGTCGCCAGGGCGACCCGGGCCGTTCGCTGTTCTTCCTGTCGCTGGACGACGACCTGATGCGCATCTTCGGGTCCGAGCGTCTGGACAAGGTCCTGTCCTCGCTGGGAATGAAGGAAGGCGAGGCCATCGTGCACCCCTGGGTGAACAAGTCGCTGGAACGTGCCCAGGCCAAGGTCGAGGGACGCAACTTCGACATCCGCAAGCAATTGCTGAAATTCGATGACGTCATGAACGACCAGCGCAAGGCCATCTTCAGCCAGCGCCGCGAGATCATGGACAGCGACGAGGTCGGCGATATCGCGGATGACATGCGCCATCAGGTCATCGACGATCTGGTCGATGAGTTCATGCCGCCCAAATCCTATGCTGATCAATGGGATATCGAAGGACTGAAAGCCGGAGTCCGCGACAAGCTGAACATGAACCTGCCGTTGCGGGAATGGGCAGATGAGGAAGGCGTCGACCAGGAGATCATGCGCGAGCGGATCGAGGAAGCCACCGACAAATACATGGCCGAGAAAGCCGAGGCCTTCGGCGCCGAGAACATGCGCACCATCGAGAAGCAGGTGCTGCTGCAGATGATCGACCAGAAATGGCGCGAACATCTGGTTACGCTGGAACATCTGCGCTCGGTCGTGGGCTTCCGTGGCTATGCGCAGCGCGACCCGCTGTCGGAATACAAGACCGAAGCCTTCCAGCTGTTCGAAATGCTGCTGGACAGCCTGCGCGGCGATGTCACCCAGCGTCTTGCCCAAATCCGCCCGCTGACAGAGGCCGAGCGAGAGGAAATGCTGCGCCAGATGGCAGAACAGCAGAAATCGGCGCAAGAGCATCTGACCATGGAGCATGGCGCGGACAAGCAATCCAGCGATGATGCCGATGCCCCCACGCCGCTGATCGAAGGATTCGACGAGAACGATCCTTCGACCTGGGGCAATCCTTCACGCAACGATCCCTGCCCCTGCGGGTCGGGCAAGAAGTTCAAGCATTGCCACGGCGCGATCTGATATCGCCCGTGGAATGACCGGCAAGCTGTCCTGATTGCGTCCCGCGACGTGGTCCGGCCGCGCTGGCCGGGGAAAGCCCCGGCACTGCGCGGGCCGGAGGGCGACCTGCGCCGCCCCTAGCCCAGCCGCTGTGGCAGTTCCCATCCACGCAGCAGATCTTCGGCCATCATCGGACGTTTTCCCGCGCGCTGCGCTTCGAGAATTTCTACCGCCCCCTGCCCACAGGCGACGCGGAATCCCGAAAGCAATTCTCCGGGCGCACCATTCCCGTCGACAAGACGGCTGCGCAGCAGTTTCACGCGCTCGCCCGCAACTTCACACCAGGCACCGGGAAAGGGCGACAGACCACGAATCTGGCGGTCGATCTCGACTGCGGACCGCGACCAGTCGATCCGGGCCTCGGCCTTGTCGATTTTCTGCGCATAGGTGACGCCTTCGCTGACCTGGGGAACCGCCTGCATCGGCAGATCCGCGACCACCTTCACGATCAGTTCCGCACCCATTGCAGCCAGACGATCATGCAGATCGGCGGTGGTCTCCTCGGCACCGATGGGGGTGCTGCACTGCGCAAGCACGCCACCGGTGTCCAGTCCGGCATCCATCTGCATGATGGCCACGCCGGTTTCGCGATCCCCCGACAGGATGGCGCGATGGATCGGAGCCGCCCCGCGCCAGCGCGGCAACAAGGAGGCATGGATATTCAGGCAGCCTAGTCGCGGGGCATCCAGAACCGCTTGCGGCAGGATCAGCCCATAGGCGACCACCACGGCCAGATCGGCATTCAGCGCGGCAAATTCCGCCTGAGCTTCGACCGAACGCAGCCCCGTCGGTGTGCGCACCGGCAGGCCCAGCTTTTCCGCCGCCGCGTGAACAGCCGAGGGACGCGGCTTCTGACCACGCCCTGCAGCGCGCGGAGGTTGGGAATATACAGCAACGATTTCATGTTTTTCGGCCAGAGCCTGCAGTGCGGGCACAGAAAAATCCGGGGTGCCCATGAAAATGATGCGCATGCTGTCCTCTTTCCTGTGCCGTGGCCCGAAGGGATCAGCCGCGGCGTGCGAGTTTGGCAGATTTCTGAACCAGCATCTTGCGGCGCAGCGGCGAGAGGTGGTCGACGTAAAGACGGCCGTCCAGGTGATCGCATTGATGCTGAACGCTGGTCGCCCAAAGCCCGACGAAATCGCGTTCCTCAAGCTCGCCATCGGCATTGAGGAAACGCACCGTCACCGCGCGCGGACGTTCGATGGGCGCCGAGACGCCGGGAAGATTCGGGCTGGCTTCCTCGTGGCTGCGCAGCTTGACGCTGCGATGCAGGATTTCCGGATTGGCCATGCGGACCGCCTGCCCGCGCTTTTCCGAGGCATCGACCACCGCAAGGCGCATCATGATCCCGATCTGCGGCGCGGCCAGCCCGACGCCGGGCATGGCCTCCATCGTGTCGATCATGTCATCCCAGATCATCCGGACGGTTTCATTGACCGTTTCGACCGCGGCGGCCGGACGATGCAGCCTGGGATCGGCATAGGGCAGGAAGGCGCGAATGGTCATCTGCAATCCAGTCTGGGGCGGTCGCAACGACAGCCGGTTTCATCTTGCACCAACAGGCCCGCCACATGCATGGAAACGGGGCGGCCAGCGATCAGCCGCGGGCGCGTTCGCGTTTGTATTTGACCATCTTGCGGGTGATCATCTGACGCTTGATCGCCGAGATATGGTCGATGAACAGGATGCCGTTCAGATGGTCCAGCTCATGCTGGGCACAGGTGGCCCATAGCTCGTCGAAATCCTGCTCGTGCAATTTGCCGTCCAGGCCCAGCCAGCGCATGGTCACCTGCGCAGGGCGCGTGACCTCGGCATATTGATCGGGAATCGACAGGCAGCCTTCGTCATATGAATTCTGCTCTTCCGAGGACCAGCTGATCTCGGGGTTGATCAGCACCATGGGCTGCCGCTCGGCCTCGGGGTCGCGATTGGCATCCATGACGAAAATCCGTTTGAGGATTCCGATCTGCGGCGCGGCCAGACCGACGCCGGGGGCTTCATACATGGTGGCCAGCATGTCGTCGGCCAGCGCCTCGATTTCGGGCGTGACGCGTGCAACGGGCTCGGCCACCTTTTTCAGGCGGGGATCAGGATGGATCAGGATGGGACGCAGGCTCATGACAGCGATTTAGGCGATGCCTTCACCTTACGCAACAAGCAGCGTATGCAAGAATCGATGCTGAAAACATGCGAGGGGCCATGAGCAATCCCGATTTCGACCAAAAGATCGACCGCGTCGGCACGCGCTGCGCGAAATGGGACGATATGGAAGCAGCCTATGGCGTATCCGGCGCCGATGGCGGTTTGGCCATGTGGATTGCGGATATGGATTTCCGGCCCCCCGCCGCGGTTCAGCGCGCGGTCGAGGCCACGGCGGCGCATGGGATCTATGGCTACCCTGGGGCGCATCAGCCCTATCTGGACGCCATCCAGTGGTGGATGAAGAACCGCCATGGCTGGGATATCGAGACCGGCTGGATCCTGACGACTGCCGGTCTGGTCAATGCCGTGGCCATGGCGCTGAACGCCTATACGAAACAGGGCGACGGCGTGATCGTCATGAGCCCCGTCTATCACGCCTTCGGACGGGTGATCCGCGCGGGCGGGCGGGAACTGGTCGAACTGCCGCTGGCGCAACAGGATGATGGCTACGTCATGGACTGGTCGCGCTGGGAAATGATGCTGACCGGAAATGAACGGCTGATGATCCTGTGTTCGCCCCATAATCCCGGTGGCAGGGTCTGGACCGAGGAAGAATTGCGTCAGGTTGCGGATTTCTGCACCCGCCACGATCTGATCCTTGTCTCTGACGACATCCATTGCGATCTGGTCTATCCGGGGCACAAGCATCACATGATCGCGGATCTGGTCCCCGACATCAGCGACCGCCTTGTAACGCTGACCGCCGCCACAAAGACCTTCAATATCGCCGGCGCCCATATCGGCAATGTGATCATCGCCAATGACGACCTGCGCCAGCGTTTCAAGGGCGCGCTGATGGCAGCGGCAATCTCGCCCGGACTGTTCGGCATGGATATGGTCACCGCCGCCTATTCGCCTGAAGGCGCCGAATGGGTCGATGCCCTGATGGCCTATCTGGATGAAAACCGCCGCCTGTTCGATGACGGCATCAACGCCATTCCGGGGCTGCGCTCGATGCCGCTGCAGGCCACCTATCTGTCATGGGTCGATTTCTCGGGCACCGGCATGTCGCGCGCCGAATTCACCGCCCGTGTCGAGCAAGGCGCGCGCATCGCCGCAAATCACGGCCCGACTTTCGGTCAGGGCGGCAATGATTTCCTGCGGTTCAACATCGCCACACCGCGCAGCAATGTGGTCGAGGCCGTCACGCGGCTGCAGGCGGCCTTTGCCGATCTGCAGTGACCTGATGCGCGGGAATGTCAGCTCGCGTTGCATTCCGGCGCACAGCACATCATATAGAAGCGCAACGCGAACAGCCCCGGAGCATCCCGCGCATGGTCTATTTGGATTTCGAGAAACCGCTTGCCGACATTGAAGGCAAAGCCGAGGAACTGCGCGCCATGGCCCGCAAGTCCGAGGATGCGGTCGATGTCGAGAAAGAGGCGGCAGCCCTGGACAAGAAAGCCAGCGACCTGCTGCAAGAGCTGTACAAGAACCTCAACCCCTGGCGAAAGACCCAGGTGGCCCGCCATCCCGACCGGCCCCATTGCCGCGAATATATCAGCGCGCTGTTCACCGAATACACGCCGCTGGCAGGCGACCGCGCCTTTGGCGACGACCACGCCGTGATGGGCGGTCTGGCGCGACTGAACGACATGCCCTGCATGGTGATCGGCCATGAAAAGGGTCATGACACCAAATCGCGCATCCTGCATAATTTCGGCATGGCCCGCCCCGAGGGCTATCGCAAGGCCATCCGCCTGATGGATCTGGCCCATCGTTTCGGCCTGCCGGTCATCATGCTTGTCGATACGCAGGGCGCCTATCCCGGCAAGGGCGCGGAAGAACGCGGCCAGTCCGAGGCCATTGCCCGCTGCACGCAGAAATGTCTGGAAATCGGCGTTCCCCTGGTCACCGTCATCATCGGTGAGGGCGGCTCGGGCGGCGCGGTGGCCTTTGCCACCGCGAACCGGATCGCCATGCTGGAGCATTCGATCTATTCGGTGATTTCGCCCGAAGGCTGTGCCTCGATCCTCTGGCGCGATTCCGAGAAGATGCGCGATGCGGCCGACGCCCTGAAGCTGACGGCGCAGGATCTGAAGAAACTTGAGGTGATCGACCGGATCATCCCCGAGCCCCTCGGGGGGGCACAGCGCGCCCCGCAACAGGCGATCAAGGCCGTCGGCGAAGAAATCGTGGCGATGCTGGAAGAGCTGAAGGGCATGAAGCCCGCGGATCTGATCAAGGACCGTCGTCAGAAATTTCTGTCCATGGGATCGAAATCACTGGCTTGATGCCATGTTGCGAAAGGGCTGCCGAACCGGTTTCGGCGGCTCTTACTCCTTGCCCGAAAACCCTGCCTCGGCCATCAGCCGGTCGGAATTGTCCTCGATCTGGTCCTGCAGTTCGGCCATGAACGCGCTGGCGCGGCCATCTCCAGAAATCGCAGGCAGAAATTCCACCACGGCCCGGCCCGATCTGACGCCCCAGCCCTTGCGCGGCCAGAACAGCCCGGTGTTCACCGCCACCGGCACAACCGGCAGATGCGTCATCGACCTCAGCATGGCCACACCGTTCTTGTAGGGCAGCCTTTCACCGGGACGCGATCGGGTGCCCTCGGGATAGATGATCAGCTGGCCCAGCCCTTCGGGCGTGGCGCGTCTGTGCTGCACCTCGGTTGAAATGGCACGCATGGCATCGCGGCCACGTGCACGGTCGATCGGGATACAGCCCACCTTGCGGGCATACCAGCCCATGACCGGCACCCGCATGACCTCTTTCTTCATGATGAAGGCCCGACGCGGCATCGCCTGGGCGATGGCCAGAATATCCAGGAAACACTGATGTTTCGCGGCGATGATGCAGTCGCCTTCAGGCAGGGGGCCGCGCAGTTCGCAGGTGACGCCCATATGCAGTCGGGCGGCCCAGAGCATATAGCCGATCCAGAAGGTCGCGACGCCATTGGCCGCCCTGGTTCCACGCAGGGCGACCCAGGGCAGGCCGATCAGTCCGATCACCACCGTCGCCAGACCGCCATGCAGGTAATACAGGATGTTCTGCAGGTATTGCCACGGCCCCAGCGGACCCGGAGTGGCCGATGACAATTTTGCCTTCATCTGATTGACCCCAGCATTTTCAGCGCAGCCCAACGCGTCGCAAAGAAACCGACCGCAGCCGCAATGACAGGTATAAGCAATGGCAACAGCCAGTCCCAACCCTGAAAGCCAAGCCCGGTCAGAAATCCGCCGGCGGCCTGCATGTCAGGCAGCAAGGCCACCGCGCCCATGCCCAGTACGGTTCCGGCGCCCGCCCCAAGGGCCGCACGATTCGTGAAACGGCGCACGAAGGCCGTCGCGATGGTCAGATCGCGCGCCCCGATCAGACGCAGAACACGGATGACCTGCCCGTTGGCCGCCAGGGCTGCCTTGGCCGCCAGCACGATCATCGCCCCCGAGGTCGCTGCGATCAACAGCAAGGACAGGATGCCCAGAACCCTCAGACGTTTGGCCGCGGACACCAGCGGACGGCGCCATTGCGTGTGATCGTCCAGCACGGCCCCCGGCGCTTCGGCCTCAAGACGCAGGCGCAGGCCTTCGGCGTCAAACTCGTCCCCGGCAATCGGCAGGTCGATCAGCGCAGGCACCGGCAGGGCATCCACCGGCATATCCGGCCCGAACCATGGCGCCAGCAGCTTGGCCACCTCGTCATCGGGCAGAAGTTGGGGCTGCCCGACACCCGGTGTCGTTCGCAGGATCTGCAGCACGGACTGCGTGCGCGCCTCTTGCTCGCCAGCCGGGGCGCTGACGCGGACCGTCACCGATTGCGCCAATTGGTTCGACCAGCGGTCGGCCAGCCGTCCGGTGGCCAGCGCCAGGGCCAGCGCAAAGACCGCCAGAAAGGCCATGGCTCCGGCCGAGAACAGGGTCAGATGGGCCGTAAAGCCGGTTGGCGGCACGATTCGATCGCCGACGCCGCCATCTCCCCACAGCAATCCACGCCACAGCGCCCGCAGGTTCAATCCACGAAAGTCAGCCCGTCTCACAGATCCGCTCCGGCCAGTTGCAGGCTGCCCCCGGCAATCCGCAGCACCCGCGCCGCGACCTGTGCCTTGGTGGCCCGGATCAGATTCAGATCGTGGGTCGCGACCACGACCGATTTGCCCGATTTGTTCAGTTCGATCAGCAATTGCATCAAGCGCATGGACATGTCCCAATCCAGATTTCCGGTCGGCTCATCGGCCAGAATCAGGTCCGGCGACAAGATGACCGCACGCGCCAGCGCGGCACGCTGACGTTCGCCCCCCGACAGTTCGGGCGGCAGGGCGCGGGCCAACTGCGACAATTGCACCCAGCCCAGCAGGTCGCGCAGCGCCGGCATATCCACCTCGCGTCCCGCCACATTCAGCGGCAGGGCGATATTCTCGGCAACCGGCAGGTGGTCCAGAAACTGGGTATCCTGATGCACGACACCGACGCGGCGACGCAATGCCGCGATATCGTCGCGCCCCATGCCGACAAGATCATGGCCAAAGGCATGGATCTGTCCCGATGTGGGCAGCAGATCGGCATAAAGCAGACGCAGCAGCGTGGTTTTGCCCGAACCGGATGGTCCGGTCAGGAAATGGAACATTCCCGGTTGCAGGCTGAGCGTCATATTCGACAAAAGCTCGGCTCCGCCGTGATAGCCAAAGCCGACATCCTGCATTTCGATCAAGCCACACCCCCTTCTTTTCGGGTTTTTCAACGGCCGCTTGGAAGCCGTGTCCGCGCTTGATAGAACAGGCTCAAGGTGAATGCGAGGGTCGGCATGGGTGAAATAAGTTTGATCTGTCCGGGCTGCGCGGCGGAATACAGAATTCCGCCTGATGCCATCCCCGAAGGTGGCCGCGATGTCGAATGCACGGCCTGCAATCGCATCTGGTTCGTGCCCGGCCCCTATCAGCAACCGGAGTCCCAAACGGCTGCACCGGCGGGGAATGCCGTCCCCGCGCCCGCCGAGAATGAGGATGACGAGGCCCTGGCACCGGATGAAGCGCCGCTTCCGCCTCCGGCACGGCAAAGATTGCCCGAATCGGTGCTGAGCATTCTGCGTGACGAAGTGGAACATGAGCGCCGCGCCCGCATGGCCGAGGACGAGTTGTTCGGAAAGCCCGAGCACAAGTCTTCAGGCGTCTCGCCCACGCCGGTCAAACCGGCCGAATACGATTGGCCCGCGACAACGATCATCACCCCCTCGCAAAACCCGAAACCACTGCGCCCGGCAGATGCAGCGGTTCAAAAGCCCAAGTCGCCTCCGCGCCCGGTTCCGGCGCCGCCGCCCGCGCCAAGGGATATGTCGCCAGAGGCCGAGCGTCCTCGGCCCAGCGCCACATCCGCAACCGTCGTCGCGGCCGCATCACCAGCCAATCCCGCACCGGCTGCGCAAGCCGAGGTGATGGCCCAGCAAAGCACGGCAGAACTGCCCGGTGCCTATGCCCAGCCAGCGGCAGGGCATGCCATCAGCAGTTATTCGATGGGCTTTGGTCTGGCCGCGATGATCGCTTTTGGCGGGCTTGCGCTGTATCTTCTGGCACCCGGCCTGGCCGATGCCGGATCGCTTGGCGAGGCACTGACGGGCTTTCGCGACTGGGTGGATCAGGGTCGGCAATGGCTGCATGTCACGGTGCGCGGCGCCTGAAGACTCTCTGTCAGGGCCGCCCCGTCAGAACCGGTCCAGCAGCCGTCCCAGATAGTCGCGCTCTTGCCGCGGCCGGTCGCGTTCACCGCTGCGCCGGCGGATTTCTTCCAGCAGATCACGCGCGCGGCGGGCCGGGTCCTGGCCTTCGGCAAGGGGATCTCCGGTGGTGATCTGGCTGCCATTGCCGCCGGTCTGCCGGCCCAGAGGGTCCAGCAGGGCACGGGACTGGCGCGTTGCGCCCTCTTGTCCGGGCTGCTGGACCTCTGCGCCCTGACCTTGCTGCGACTCGTCCGCGTTGCGCTGGTCATCACCTTCAGTGCCACCGCCTGAACCCAGCATGTCTGCCAACGACCGCATCCCTTCGCGCATCGCCTGAATCGCATCGGCCTGCCGTTGCAGGGCCGCACTGGTGTCCCCTTCGCGCAGGGCCTGCTCAGCCTCCTCCATGGCGCGACCGGCCTCGTCCAGCCTCTGCCCCGCGCTGTCGCCCTGCTGAGATCCCTGACCGGGCAACAGCCCCCGCTGCCGCCCCAGTTCCTCGCGCAGTTCGCGTTGCCGACCGGCCAGCTCATCGGCATTTTCGGATCGCTCCTGGAACTGGCCCTGCCCGAACTGGCGCTGCATGTCGCGGAAGGCCTCATCCGAGAGGCGCTGTTGTTCGCGCAGCGTATCGGCAAGCTGGTTCATCGACTGGTTGCCCTCGCCACCCTCCTGCCCTTCACCACTGCCGCCCTGCGTGATCTGCAGGTTTTCCATCAGGCGGTTGAACTGTTCCAGCAATTGCTGGGCCTCGGCCATCCGGCCTTCGTTCATCAGCCGCTGGATTTCATCCATCATCTGCTGGATCTGATCGCCCGAAACCTGTTGGCGTTGCTGGTTCTTGGCAAAGCGATCCGCCGGATCCTGCTTGCCCTGTTCGGCCAGCATGCGGGTATAAGCATCGGTGGCTTCGCGCAATTCATCCATCAGGCGCTGGATCTCATCGGGGTTGGCACCGTTGCGGATGGCCTCGGACAGCTTTTCCTGCGCCTGTTTCATCTGCGCCAGGGCATCCGCCAGCCCACCATCCTCAAGCTGGATGGCCGCCTGCCACAGGGCTTCGGCCAGGGCATCCCTCTTTTTGTCCGAAAGCCTTTCGCCCTCCAGCATGGCGACCGCAGCGCGCAATTCCAGATAAAGTGGCTGTTCGATGAAACCTTCCGGACGCCAGGTGATCGCCCGCAGGATTTCGGCGCTACGCCCCGCATTCTGGCGCGACCACAGCAGATCTCGCCGCATCTCGATCAGCGCCGCGGCGCGTGGTTCGAAAAAACGGCGGCCCGGCAATTCGGTGCTGATCGCTGGCGCACGCCCGATCTGCCCGATGCCATCCTCACCCTGCAAGGTGATCTCCACGGGCAGATTCGCCCAGGGGTGGCGCGACAGATCCTCGACCAACTGGCCGGAAAATTCGCGCCGGTCTCCCCTGCGCGGCAAGGGCAGGTCCAGACTGAAGGCCTGGCGCGGTTCGGGATCGACCTTCAGGCCATAGCGACGCTCAACCGAGGCAAGATCCAGTGCAATTCGCGCCCGTCCAGCGGCCACCCCGTGATCGTCCGTCATCCGAAAGGGCTGAACAAGACGACCATCCGCACGGCGCGAAGGGGCAGCCGTGCTCAGGACCACCGGGGCCATATCGGGCTGAACCTCAACCTGCAGGCTTCGGCCGGGCAGTTCGATCACACCGGAATATTCCGCACGGATCACCGGGGCCTTTGCATCCTCCGATGTCTGCGGTCCGATATCCTGCTGGATCGCCGCATCCTCACCGTACAGACGGAACGAGACCTCGCTGCCCTTGGGCAGTTTCAGCACTTCATCCTGAGGCAGGGCGTTGAGATAGATCGTCGGGCGCCTTGTATAGGCCGGAGGCTCGGCCCAGCCTTCCCAGTTCGGGCCTTGGACAATGCGGGCCTCGCCCGTGCCGGATCTGGACATGGTCGCGGCCACCGCCTGCAAACCCTGACCGACCTGCGCCGCGCCACCGAAGATCAGTGACATCGTCAAGGCGACAGCCGCCGCCAGACGCAGAGCGAAGGGGTCGCGACGAGCCAGTCCGGCATCGGGGGATACGACGCGCGCCTGTGCGGCACGTTCGCGCATCTGGGCCAGATGGGCCTGCCACAGGGCACCCTCTCCGCCAAGCACGGCATGGTCGGACAGGGCGCTCAACGGACGCCCGCCAAGCCCGCAGTCCACGCGCTCCAGGGCCTCCTGCCAGCTTGCCGGGCGATAGCGCAGCCCGCCCCAGATTGCCGCTCCGACAACGGCAAGCAGCATTCCTGCGGCCAGCCAGGGCAGCACGACGGGCGGAATCACCGCCACGGCACCAAGAGAAAACGCGGCAATCACGACGCAAAGCAGCGTGGCCAGAGGCCAGAAAGCGGCAGCCGCACGTTCCCATATCATCGCCCAACGCGTCAGCCTGACGGCCCGTGACGCATTGGGGATATCGGTCAGGCCAGTTTCGACCTGCCGGGGGGACATGCCCCCCTTTTCGTGTATGCCAATCGCTTTGCGCCGCCTTAGAGCCATTCGGGGATGGTATCGCGCGCCAGCATTTCCTCAAATGAAGGTCTGGCCCGGATGACGGCGAAGTGATCGCCGCTGACCAGCACTTCGGGCACCAGCGGTCGCGAGTTGTATTCCGACGCCATCACCGCGCCATAGGCCCCGGCTGAACGAAAGGCGACCAGATCGCCGGACTGCAACTGCGGAAGCTGTGCGCCTTTTTCAAAGGTGTCACCCGATTCGCAGATCGGACCGACGACATCCATCTCGCGCAGCGATGCGCCAAGTTCCGCCTGTGCCACCGGCACGATATCGTGATGGGCATTGTACATCGCCGGACGCAGCAGATCGTTCATCGCCGCATCCACGATCAGGAAATCACGGCCCTCGCCTTCCTTCAGATAGATCACCTGCGCCAGCAGGATGCCGGCATTGCCGACAATGTTGCGCCCCGGTTCGATCTCGATCTCGCAGCCCAGATCCCCGACGGTTTCGCGGATGACCTGTCCGTATTCGATCGGCAGGGGTGGCGCGGTATTGTCGCGACGATAGGGAATCCCCAACCCGCCACCCAGATCAAGCCGTGAAATCTCATGCCCACCGGCGCGCAGCGCCCGCGTCAGCTCTGCAACCTTGGTGTAGGCAAGGCGAAAGGGCTCCAGATCGGTCAGCTGGCTGCCGATATGCACATCGATCCCGACGACCTTCAGCCCGGGCAGCGCGGCGGCCTCGGCATAGACCTGGCGCGCCTTGGAAATGGGAATGCCGAACTTGTTGTCGGATTTGCCGGTGGCGATCTTTTCGTGGGTCTTGGCATCGACATCGGGATTGACCCGAATCGCGATGGGAACCTCGGCCCCCATGGATGCCGCGACGCTTGAAAGGACAAGCATTTCCGGTTCGGATTCGATATTGAACTGGCGGATTCCGCCTTCGATGGCCTGACGCATTTCCTGCGCGGTCTTGCCGACACCGGAAAACACGATCCTGTTTCCCGGCACTCCGGCCGCCTTGGCGCGCAGATATTCACCGCCCGAAACCACATCCATGCCCGCGCCCAGATCGGCCATCAGCTTCAGGACGGCAAGATTCGAGTTCGCCTTGACGGCAAAGCAGACAAGGTGATCGGTCCAGTCCAGCGCCTGCCGGAACAGATTGAAATGCCGCGTCAGCGTGGCTGCGGAATAGACATAGACCGGGGTGCCGACCTCGGCCGCGATCTGCGTCAAAGGCACGTCTTCGGCACATAGCGTGCCATCGCGATAGGTGAAATGATCCATCTAGAGTTCCGTCCGGACGCCAATATAGGCATCACCTGAAATGGTGATGCCGCTTTCCTGATCAGCCTTCGGGCTGGGCCGCACCGGCGGACCATCGACGCCACATGCGGCCAGCGCCAGAACTGCAATCAATGCCAGACGCATCATGCCAGTTTCTCTTTCCAGCGCGCGATTTGCGCCCGCACCTGATCCGGGGCCGTTCCACCATAGCTCTGGCGCGAGGCGACCGAGTTATGCACGCCCAGAACGCCAAAGACATCCTCGGTGATCGCGGCATTGACCGACTGCATGTCTTCCAGCGACAGATCGGGCAGATCGACGCCGCGCTGTTCAGCCATCGCCACCAGAGAACCGGTCACATGGTGAGCGTCGCGGAAGGGCAGCCCGGCCTCGCGCACCAGCCAGTCGGCCAGATCCGTCGCGGTCGAGAAGCCCGCCGATGCCGCCGCCTCGAGCTTGTCCTTGTTGGCCGTCAGATCCGACAGCATGCCCGCCATGGCAGCCAATGCCAGCTGCAGGTTGTCCGCCGCGTCGAAGACCTGTTCCTTGTCTTCCTGCATGTCCTTGGAATAGGCCAGCGGCAGGCCCTTCATCACCGTGAACAGCGCCACGGTCGCCCCCAGAATCCGCCCGATCTTGGCGCGAATCAGTTCGGCGGCATCGGGGTTGCGCTTCTGGGGCATGATGCTGCTGCCCGTGGACCATTTGTCCGACATCGAGACAAAGCGGAACTGCGCAGATGACCAGATCACCAGTTCCTCGGCAAGGCGCGACATATGCACCGCGCAGATCGAGGCTGCCGACAGGAATTCCAGCGCGAAATCACGGTCGCTGACCGCATCGAGGCTGTTGGCCATGGGGCGATCGAAATCCAGTGCCCTGGCGGTGGCCTCGCGGTCGATGGGATAGCCGGTTCCGGCCAGAGCCGCAGCTCCAAGGGGCGATTCGTTCATCCGCCGGCGCGCGTCCTGAAAACGCGACAGATCGCGTCCGAACATCTCGACATAGGCCATCATGTGATGGCCCCAGGTCACCGGCTGCGCGGTCTGCAGATGGGTGAACCCGGGCATGACCCAGCCGGCCCCGCTTTCGGCCTGCGACAGGGCCGCGCGAATCAGCGTGGTCAGCCCGTCGATCACCGCGTCACATTGATCGCGCACCCACAGACGGAAGTCCGTGGCCACCTGATCGTTGCGCGACCGCCCGGTATGCAGGCGTCCCGCAGGTTCGCCGATGATCTCTTTCAGCCGCGCTTCGACATTCATGTGAATGTCTTCCAGCTCTGTGCGGAAGGGGAAATCGCCGGCTTCGATCTCTGACAAGACCGTGAGCAGGCCTTCCCCGATGGCCTTGGCATCGTTATCGCTGATGATGCCTTGCGCGGCCAACATGGCGGCGTGGGCCCGGCTCCCCCGGATATCCTGGGCATAGAGTCGCCGGTCAAACCCGATCGAGGCGTTGATGGCCTCCATGATCGCATCGGGTCCGGCGGCAAAGCGGCCGCCCCACATCGTGTTGGCGGCATCCTTGGTTTGGGGCCGGTCAGTCATTCTAAGGTCCTTCGGAGGTCAAATGCTGCGTTCTGCCCTGCTTTATACGGCGCTGGTTATCGGTGCAAACACCGCCTTGGCTGGCGAGGTCGATTGGCAGGCCGCCCAATCGGCGGGATTGGTGAAACTCGTGCCCTCCGAGGACGCCCCGGCCGTGTCCGAACTGGGCTTCACCGACCCCGATGGTGGCGAGCATTTCCTTGCCGATTACCGTGGAAAAGTCGTCTTGCTGAACTTCTGGGCGACATGGTGCGCCCCCTGCCGCGAGGAAATGCCCTCGCTGGAAAAACTGCAGGCCGAGATGGGCGGCGATGATTTCGCTGTCGTGCCGGTCGCCACCGGTCGCAATGCCCCTGACAAGATAACCAAGTTCTTTGATGAAACGGGCGTGCAGAATCTGCCGGTTCTTCTGGACCCGAAACAGCAGCTTGCACGCGAAATGGGCGTGCTGGGCCTGCCGGTCACGATTCTGATCGACCGCGAAGGCCATGAGGTCGCCAGATTGCTGGGCGATGCAGATTGGGCCGGAGAGCCCGCCAAAGAGGTCATCCGCCAGTTGACAGCCGACTGACCTCGCCGTGACGCGGGCAGGTGGTGACATGGTCGTTGACCATCCCGGTCGCCTGCATGAAGGCATAGGTGATCACCGGCCCGCAAAAACTGAAACCACGTTTTTTCAAAGCCCTGGACATGGCCGCCGACTCGGCCGTATCGGTGGGGACATCGGCTGCCGTCGCGAAATTGTTCTGCTTCGGCGCGCCGCCAACGAATGACCACAGCCAGGGCGCGAAACCTTCCTGCTCTTCGACCTCGATGAAATGGCGCGCACCTTTCACGGTGGCGGCGATCTTGCCCCGATGGCGGATGATCCCCGGGTTCTTCAGCGCCATCTCGATCCTGCGATCATCCCAGGCGGCGATTTTCTCGGGGTCGAAACCTTCGAATTCCGCGCGAAAGGCATCGCGCTTGCGAAGGATCGTGATCCAGCTCAAGCCGGCCTGAAAGCCGTCCAGCACCAGCTTTTCCCACAAGGCGCGCGAATCATGTTCCGGCACGCCCCATTCGCGGTCGTGATACTCCACATAAAGCGGATCGTTGCCGCACCAAACGCATCGAGTCATGTCACGTTAACCTTATGTCCAGATTTTCCTGCGCGTTCACCGGAAATTAGGCAATCTTCGCCAGAGTGCACCAACACCTGTATCGAAGATGAGGCCTGACGTGAACGACGGCATCCCGACCATAAGCTCACCGCTGGATTTCGCAATCGATCAGCAAAGCCGGATCACCATGCCTGCCGTGCGCGCCGCGGTCGAGCAAGGTCACGGAGTTCTGGCCTTTCAGCCCATCGTCCAGGCGCAGCGCACCCATCAGGCCGCATTCTACGAAGGGTTGATCCGAATCATCGACGATTCGGGGCGGATCGTGCCACTCAAGGATTTCCTGCCGGCTGCCGAAAGCACCGAACTTGGCCGCCAGATCGATTGTCTGTCCCTGTCGCTGGGATTGCGGGCACTGGCCGAGGATCGCGCGCTGCGCCTGTCGATCAACATGTCGGCTCGCTCGATCGGCTATCCGGAATGGAGCAGAACCCTGCGCCGCGGAATTTGCGAAGATCCCTGCATCGGTGAAAGGTTGATTCTTGAAATTACCGAAAGCTCGGCCATGGGAATGCCCGATCAGGTGCGCAATTTCATGCGCGAAATCCAGGATTTCGGTATCGCCCTTGCCCTGGATGACTTCGGCGCAGGCTATACCTCGTTTCGGTATCTGCGTGATTTCTGCTTTGACATGATCAAGATCGACGGCCAGTTCATCCGCGAGATCGCCGAACATCCCGACAATCAGGTGCTGACCCGCGCGCTGATGTCCATTGCGCATCATTTCGACATGTTCACCGTCGCCGAATCGGTGGAAACCGCCGAGGATGCCAGCTTTCTGATCGACAACGGCATCGACTGCCTTCAGGGCTTCTACTTCGGCGCGCCAACCATTGCGCCGCCATGGAAATCACCGCCCTCTGTTGCCCTGAGATGACTCCCGTGCCTCGCCCCCCCCGAGGACCCTTCAGCTTTCAAGGCTGCGCCGCCCGTCTTGCCAGAATCCCTCCCGATCCGCTGTCTGCGGGTGGACCCACCTGATGTCAATTCATGCGGCATTCTGTCCGTTCCACACCTTATGCGGTGAAGCTTGGCTTGACCTTACGACATGAAACCGCATCCTAACCTCGATTCGCCGGACATCCGGCGCAGATGGGAAGGAGCCCCTCCATGACAAATGCCGTAATTGTTTCCGCTGCTCGTACACCGGTCGGAAGTTTCCTCGGATCCTTCGCTAACGTGCCCGCCCACGATCTGGGCGCAGCCGTTCTGAAAGAAGTTGTCGCCCGCGCCGGCGTCGACCCCGCTGAAATCAGCGAAACGATCCTTGGTCAGGTTCTGATCGCCGCCCAGGGCCAGAACCCCGCACGTCAGGCCCATATCAATGCTGGCCTGCCACAGGAATCCGCTGCATGGCTGCTGAACCAGGTTTGCGGCTCTGGGCTGCGCGCCGTCGCGTTGGCTGCACAGCAGGTAATGCTGGGTGACGCGCAGATCGTTCTGGCGGGCGGACAGGAAAGCATGTCCATGTCGCCCCATGCGGCCTATCTGCGGGCCGGTCAGAAGATGGGCGACGTGAAAATGATCGACACGATGATCCGTGACGGTCTGTGGGACGCCTTCAACAATTACCATATGGGCCAGACGGCCGAAAACGTTGCCGAGCAGTGGCAGATCAGCCGCGAACAGCAGGACGAATTCGCCGCTGCCTCGCAAAACAAGGCGGAAGCGGCGCAGAAAGAGGGCCGTTTCGATGACGAGATCGTTGCCTACACGGTCAAGGGCCGCAAGGGCGACACGGTCGTCGACAAGGATGAATATATCCGTGCCGGATCGACCGTAGAGGCGATGCAGAAGCTGCGCCCCGCCTTTACCAAGGACGGTTCGGTGACCGCTGGCAACGCCTCGGGTCTGAACGACGGCGCCGCCGCCGTGATGGTCATGACCGAAGAAGAAGCAGCCCGTCGCGGTCTGACCCCGCTGGCACGGATTGCCTCGCATGCAACCGCCGGTCTGGACCCTGCAATCATGGGCACCGGCCCGATTCCCGCCAGCCGCAAGGCGCTGGAAAAAGCCGGCTGGAAGGTCGGCGATCTGGACCTGGTCGAAGCCAACGAGGCATTCGCGGCGCAGGCCTGCGCCGTGAACAAGGACATGGGCTGGGATCCCTCTATCGTGAACGTCAATGGCGGCGCGATTGCCATCGGCCACCCGATTGGTGCTTCGGGTGCGCGTATCCTGAACACCCTGCTGTTCGAAATGCAGCGTCGCGATGCCAAGAAAGGCCTGGCGACCCTGTGCATCGGCGGCGGCATGGGTGTCGCCATGTGCCTGGAGCGGTAACAGCGAAAATTGGGTGCGCAATTATGTTGCGCACCTTACCTCTGTTCGATAGCAAGATTTCAACCTGGTTTCAGAAGAGGGAGGTTTACCGATGTCCAAAGTCGCACTGGTCACCGGAGGCACGCGCGGAATCGGCGCTGCAATTTCAAAGGCACTGAAAGAAGCTGGCTACACCGTTGCTGCAAACTATGCCGGCAATGACGACGCCGCCAAGGCCTTTACAGAAGAAACGGGAATCAAGACCTTCAAATGGTCGGTTGCCGATTATGACGCCTGCGCGGCAGGGATCAAACAGGTCGAGGATGATCTGGGGCCAATCGCGGTTCTGGTCAACAATGCCGGGATCACACGGGACGCGATGTTCCACAAGATGACCCCTCAACAATGGAAAGAGGTCATCGACACCAATCTGACCGGCCTGTTCAACATGACGCATTCGGTCTGGCCGGGCATGCGGGAACGCAAGTTCGGACGGGTGGTCAATATCAGTTCGGTCAACGGACAAAAGGGTCAGGCCGGGCAGGCAAACTATTCGGCCGCCAAGGCCGGTGACATCGGCTTCACCCGCGCACTGGCGCAGGAAGGTGCCCGGGCCGGCATCACGGTCAATGCCATCGCGCCGGGATATATCGGCACCGAAATGGTCCGCGCCATTGATGAAAAGGTCCTGAAAGAGCGTATCATTCCGCAAATTCCGGTGGGTCGTCTGGGCGAGCCTGAAGAAATCGCCCGCACGGTGGTTTTCCTTGCCGCCGATGACGCAGGTTTCATCACCGGCTCGACCATCAGCGCGAATGGCGGTCAGTTCTTCTCGTAGAATTCCGACCGGCAGAAATGATCAAGGCCCGCGATCAGACGCGGGCCTTTTTCTTTATCCTGTCACGGTTCAACCAGGATCAGTTGGACAATCGCGATATTTCTTCCTTGATGCGAAGCTTCTCGCGTTTCAGTTGAGTGATTTCGAGATTACTCGTACTTGGACTTCTTTGTGCCCTCTCAACAGCATCAGAGAGTGTCTGATGCTTTCTGCGCAGCTCCTCAACATGGGAAGTAACCGACATCGCGTCCTCCTCTGGGGTTGTGTCGAACATCATCATTGCACCACAGGATTTCGATTCTGTCACGATACTTTCGCAAACAGCCTCGTGATTGGCTGTCCGTCGCGCAGGACCGCTCGCGCAACCTCTGTCAGATCCTCTCCGTCGCGTTCATGGGCGGCACCCGCATGCATGACGAAGGGTGCCAGCAAGCGCAGGGGACTGCGGGCACCCTTTTGTGCCGTCAGCAGCACGCGGCCTGCCTGACGTCCGGCGCGCGCGGCGATGGGCAGCACCGCAATCGCACCGGCGCGCCCCCTCAATCCGACCAACAGATCATCCAGCCGATCCGCCCTCTGGATCAATGTCAATATCCCGCCGGGCCGCAACCTGCGCAATCCGGCATCCAGCCAGACCGACAACGGGGTCACCTCCTGCCGTGCAGCCGCGCGGCCTGCCAAGGGAGCCGGCGTGCCAGACAGGAAATAGGGCGGATTCGCGATCACGTGATCAAAGCTGAGCGCCTTCAGTTCGGCAGGCGGCCGTGACAGATCCCCGGTCATTACCCGCAGGGCAATCCCGTTTCTGGCGCCGTTTCCGCGGGCCAGTTCGGCAAAATCCTCTTGCTGTTCCAGCCCGACCAGATGCAGCCCCGGCACGCGCCAGCCAAGGCACAGGCTGGCCACCCCTGCCCCGCAGCCCAGTTCCAGCACCCTTTGCCCGGCCTGCGCAGGGCAGGCTGCGGCCAGCATCACCGCATCCGCGCCCGAGCGATAGCCCCGCGCAGGCTGGGTAATCTGCAGCCGCCCCCCCAGAAAGCCATCCTCGCGAGTCTCAGTCATCCAGCCCGGCATCCCGCAGCACCGCGCGTGCCATGAACTCGTCGCGATCGGCCACCATCACCCTGCGAGGCAATATGCCGATCGAACCTTCCAGAACGCTCATATGCTGGTCCATTTCAAATGCGACGATCCCCTCGGCCTGCAACAGGTCAAGAACGCGGGAAAGCCGGACGGGATCGGTGCTGCGCAATAGCTCTTTCATCGTCAAAAACGTAAGGGGCGGTTGCGAAATTGTCGATGGCGTGGCAAGGGTTTGTCGCAAACGCAAGGTGTGGACATGGGTGTGAACGAAAACGTCCAGAAGCCGCTTGATCATCTGTCGGCGGCACTGGCTCCTGAAATGGAGGCGGTGAACAGGCTGATCCGCGAACGCATGTCCAGTCGGCATGCGCCGCGGATCCCCGAGGTGACGGCCCATCTGATCGAGGCGGGCGGCAAGCGCCTGCGTCCCATGCTGACTCTGGCGGCGGCCAAGCTGCTTGGCTATGACGGCCCCTATCACATCCATTTCGCCGCCTCGGTGGAATTCATCCACACCGCCACGCTGCTGCATGACGATGTCGTGGATGAAAGCAGCCAGCGACGCGGGCGGCCCACGGCCAATCTGCTCTGGGACAACAAATCCTCGGTCCTGGTCGGGGATTATCTCTTTGCCCGCAGCTTCCAGCTGATGGTCGAGCCCGACAATATGCGGGCATTGGAAATCCTGGCCAATGCCAGCGCGACAATTGCCGAAGGCGAAGTGTTGCAGCTGACAGCGGCGCAGGATCTGCAGACCGATGAGGATGTCTACCTGCAGATCGTACGCGGCAAGACAGCGGCACTGTTCTCGGCAGCGACCGAGGTCGGTGGTGTTGTGGCAGCGGGATCGCCCGAACAGGTCAAGGCCTTGTTCGATTATGGCGATGCGCTGGGAATTGCCTTCCAGATCGTGGACGACCTGCTGGACTATGGCGGCGTGACCCAGACCATTGGCAAGAATGTCGGCGACGACTTCCGCGAACGCAAGCTGACCCTGCCGGTCATCAAGGCGATTGCCGCCGCCGATGCCGAAGAGCGCGCATTCTGGGTACGCACCATTGAACACGGCGATCAGCGCGATGGCGACCTGGAGCAAGCCCTGAGGCTGATGGCAGACCATGGCGCCATGGAGGCCGCGCGACGCGATGCGCTGGACTGGGCCGGGCGCGCGAAAACCGCGTTGACTGCCCTGCCCGATCACCCGATCCGCGCCATGTTGATGGATCTGGCCGATTTCGTCGTCAGCCGCGTCGCGTAGATAAAACAATCCACCATCGAATCCGAAGGCCGCCTGTCGCGAGAACGCAGGCGGCCTTTGGGTTTTCTGTCGGGACCAACTGGGCCTGACAGGCACGACGACCCTTGCAACGAAAAGCGGGCCGCTTGCGCGGCCCGCCCTCTCCGGGAAGAGACCCGTGATCCGGTTATTTCGCCTGAACGAAATCCGGATATGCTTCCATGCCCATTTCGGAAATATCCAGGCCGGTGATCTCGGATTCGCGATCCACACGAATGCCCATGGTCACTTTCAGGATCGTCCAGATGGCAAAGCTGACGATGAACACGAAGGCTCCGATTGCGATGACACCGATCGCCTGCGTGACATAGCTGGTATCGGGATTGGTCGCCGGAACGATCAGCGTACCCCAGATGCCTGCCACCAGGTGAACCGGAATGGCGCCGACGACGTCGTCGATTTTCAGCTTGTCCAGCATCGGAACGACGATCACCGCAATGGCACCACCGACGCCACCGATCAGGACCGAGGCAAAGATGGACGGCGTCAGAGGTTCGGCGGTGATCGACACCAGCCCTGCCAGCGCACCGTTCAGAACCATGGTCAGATCGATCTTGCCATAGACCAGCTGCGTCGTGATGACCGCGGCAATCGCACCGGCCGAGGCGGCCATATTGGTGTTGACGAAGATCCGGCTGACATCCGCCGCATCATTGACCGACCCCAGAGCCAGCTGCGATGCGCCGTTGAAGCCGAACCAGCCCAGCCACAGGATGAAAGTCCCCAGAGTGGCAAGCGCAAGGTTCGAACCCGGCATCGGCTGCATCCGGCCATCGGGACGGTATTTGCCGTAACGCGCACCCAGAACGATGGCACCGGCCAGCGCAGCAAAGCCGCCAGCGGCGTGAACCAGGGTCGATCCCGCAAAGTCAGAGAAGCCCATTTCGCTGAGGAAGCCGCCGCCCCACTGCCAGCTGGCTTCGATCGGATAGATCACGCCGGTCAGGACAACGGTAAAGATCATGAAGGGCCACAGCTTGATGCGCTCGGCCAGGGTGCCCGAGACGATCGAGGCCGTGGTCGCACAGAACATCAGCTGGAAGAAGAAATCCGAACCGGAAGAATAGCCGTCATCCGCGACTCCCGCACCCACCGGGTCAATGCCCTTGGGGCTGAACAGCTCGCCCAGGATTCCGGGCATCGTCCATTCGCCGGGATACATCAGGTTGTAGCCGATCAGCCAATACATGATGCCGGCAATCGCAAAGAGTGAAATGTTCTTGAACAACTGCGTGGTCACATTCTTGGACCGCACCAGCCCTGCTTCCAGCATCGCAAAGCCGGCAGCCATCCACATGACCAGAAAGCCGCCGATCAGGAACAGCAGCGTATTAAAGATATAGACCACATCCGCGCTGACGGCCTCGACCGCCGCCATGGCGGTTTCGGGCGTTGCGGCGGCCTCCTGCGCGGCGACCGGCAGCGCACCAAGCGCCAGTGCCGCGATCAATCCGGGAAAAATCTGTTTCATCAGTCCTCGCCTGTCTTCTGCTAAAGGCGACCGCGAGCTGGGCCGCAACTAAGGCCTTGATCCACAGTTCGACCTTATCTGCACAAGTCGGGGGTGCCGCGCCGCACTGCGGAAACCGATTTTGCCTGTTTTTTGACCTGAATCGGGCCGATATGCGAAGATGGAAGGCAGAGTCGCATCGGTCACAGACTCATTTCAAGGCATGTCGCCCGTCGCTTGGGCAATCACTCGACCGCGCCAGCCATATACGTAACACCGCCTATGGCGGATCACGGATTGGTCAGCCCAATTCCCACGACCTGATTCTTCCTGTATGGTGACCGCCAAATTGGCCAGTAAAACCGGCCCGGCAGAGACGCAGGCATCCTTGGAATGAAACGACCCACCGGCACCCCGAAGCGCACGGGCCGCAGCCCCGTTGCCGAAAAACGCAACAAACCCAAACCGAACCCGAAGCCCGGGGTCAAACGGCACAAGACACGCAAGGCACGGCGCGGGAATGTCGTCATACGCACGATCACCGGCACGGTCTCGCTGATCTGGCGGGTGATCTGGGGATCGTTCTGGCGGCTGGGCATGGTCTTCACCCTGATCATCGCGGCAGCCACGGCCTATTATTACAGCGGCCTGCCAGAACCCGAAGAGCTGTTTGACGCACGCGCACGCGGCTCGGTCACGATGCTGGATCGCGACGGGCGCGTTTTCGCATGGCGGGGGGAAACCTTTGGGACCGTCACCAGCGACAAGATCGCGCCGGTCTTGCGCGAAGCGGTGATCGCCACCGAGGACCGCCGCTTCTATCGCCATTTCGGCGTCAGCCCGCGCGGCATTGCCGGGGCCATCAAGATCAACCTCGCCGAAGGTCGTGGCCCGCTGGAAGGCAATGGCGGTTCGACCATCACCCAGCAGGTTGCCAAGCTGCTGTGCCTGGGTGACACCTTTGACCCGATCCGCTGGAAGAATGAGGCCGAGTTCGAGGCCGATTGCCGGGTCGGCAGCATCTGGCGCAAGGTGAAAGAGGTTCCCTTCGCCTTCGCGCTGGAGGCCAAATATTCCAAGGACGATATTCTCAACATCTACATGAACCGGTCCTATCTGGGGGCCGGTGCCCGTGGCTTCGAGGCCGCCAGCCAGCGCTATTTCAACAAGCCTGCCACCGATGTGACCCCGGCCGAGGCCGCGATGCTGGCTGGTTTGCTGAAAGCGCCAAGCTATTTCGCACCGACGGCGAATCTGCAGCGCAGCCAGAACCGGGCCAGTGTCATTCTGGATCTGATGCATGAACAGCATTATCTGGACGATGAGGAATATCAGACGGCCAAGGCGCATCCCGCGGTTCTGTCCAAGGCAGCCTCGGCCCGCGCGGGGGGGTATTTCGCGGATTGGGTCATGGAAACCGGCCCCGGCTTCCTGACCAGCGAAACCACCGAGGATGTGACGATCAAGACCACCTTCGATCAACGCATCCAGCGCGCGGCCGAACGCGCCATGAAGAACATCTTTGCCGAAAAGGTGAAGGAAGGCAGCAAGGCGCAGGCCGCCGTCGTCGTCATGTCCGCCGATGGTGCCGTGCGCGCCATGATCGGCGGACGGGACACGACGGTGAATGGTGCCTTCAACCGCGCGGTGCAGGCCAAACGGCAAACCGGGTCCAGCTTCAAGCCATTCGTCTATGCCGCCGCGCTGGAAGCCGGATATCAGCCCAATGACATCGTGCAGGACGGACCGCTGACGATCCGCATTCCCGGCAGCAAGCCCTGGTCACCGCAGAACTACAGCCGCCGCTTCTATGGTCCCGTCACGCTGACGGAAGCCCTGAAGCGTTCGCTGAACACCGCCACGATCCGCCTGCAAGAGGCCGTGGGCCGCGATGCGGTTCGCCGCATTGCCCATGATTTCGGGATCGTCAGCAATCTGACCACCAGCCCGTCGCTGGGGCTGGGTGCCTCCGAGGCCACCCTGCTGGAGCTGACCGGCGCCTATGCCGGGATCCGCAATGGCGGCACATCGGTCGCGCCCTATGGCCTTGTCGAATTGAAGATCAAGGGCGACGATCAGCCTCTCATGGGGCAGATGGGCGGCCTGGGCGAGCGCGTCATCAGCCAGCGGGCCGCAGGCCAGCTGATCTACATGATGCAGCAGGTCATCAGCAGCGGGACCGGGCGCCGCGCACAGTTGAGCGACCGTCCGGCCGCGGGCAAGACCGGCACGACCAGCAGCTATCGCGACGCATGGTTCGTGGGCTTCACCGAACAATATGTTGTCGGCGTCTGGATGGGCTATGATGACAACACCCCGCTGACCGGCGTGACCGGCGGGGGTCTGCCTGCCGAGATCTGGAAGGCAGTCATGACCGAAATTCACGAAGGATTGCCGGTCCTGCCATTGTCCACGGTGTCACCCGATGGCAGCGGCATCATCCTGTCCAGCGGCGATGGCACGCCGCAGGTGGTAACCTCCGGATCGGCCGACGATCCGCTTGCCGCCGCACTGGCCGGAGTGATGAATGGCGTGCAGAATCAGCAACAGGGCGGGCGCGTCATCACCGCACCGACCGAGATCCAGGGTCAGGCCCCGCAGACACCGGGCAACAGCAATGGCGCCAGTTCGGATGATGCCCTGAGCCGGGCATTGAACGGAATTCTGGGCGGCAACTGAAACGCCGCCCGCCACATCGACAGAAATGACAGGGGCCGGCCTAGCCGGCCCTTTTCAGTTCTTCGGTCAGGGCTGCGACATCCCCCTTGCGCCGGGCCAGCATCGCAGCCATTTCCGCGCGCTCGCTGGCCAGCATGTTCACGCCCTCGATGATCAGGTTGAAGAACAGCACCTGTCCCGATTTGTCCGAGACATGCCATTCGATCGCCATCGGCGCGCGCCCGTTCAGATAGGCCACGGCGTCCACGGCGTAATAGCTTTTCAACGGGCGCGCGCCTTCGACCTTGATCTGCGAGCCAATGAATTCACGGAAGCGCTTGCCGTATTTTCGCCCGATATACCCCTGAAAGGCGGCCTTATACGACGCGAACTGCGCGGCGCTGACCTGACGGGCAGCCGGGCCCAGAACGCTGCGGGCTATGATGTTCACATCCGCATAGCGGGCAAAGACCCTTTCGAAATGCTGATACATCTGCGCCGGAGGCTGGCCCGAATTGATGATCGCAAAGACGTCATCAACGGCATTCTGAATCAGGCTGCGCGCCGAATCCGCGGTCATTGCCGCTGCAGGCCGTGCGCCCAGGGCCACGGCCGCCCCGGTCAGGAGCAGCATGTGACGCCGGTCAATCCGCATAGGGATCAATGAATCCGGCGTCTTGCTCCGGCTCGGCATAGAGGTCGTCATATGGGTCAAACTCGGCTCCCTTTTCTCCGACATCGTGACGGCGGTGCATCAGATAGATCAGCCGCGTCTGGGCATAGCTATCCGCACTCTGCTGCAGGACGCTATCCATTGAATCGCTGAAACGTGCCCGATCCCCGACTTTCGCACCGATCCGCAAGGCATATTCAGCCGCGATCTGCGGTCCCGTCAGAATATGGACCAGAGGATCCAGCACAAGGTCGATCACCTTGCCCGCGCTGTCACGCTGGGTGGATGGCCCCAGCACGGGCAGTTCCAGATAGGCGCCTTCGGGAACGCCCCAGACCGCCAGGGTTTCCCCGAAATCGGTGTCTGTCTCATTCAGGCCCAGCTTGCGCCCCGCCGGATCGAACATCCCCGCGATCCCGATGGTAGTGTTCACGATGAAGCGGGACAGGTTTCTGGCGGCCGGGGCGGGACGACCTTGCAGCAGGTTGTTCACGACCTTGCCGGGCAAGGACAGATTGGCACCCATGTTGATCACCAGATCCGCTGGCTGCATCTGCCCGCCCTTCGGCGCAGTTTCCGCATCCGAATTTGCGTGCTTGTCCGATCCGCTCAGCCTTGCGGCCAGCGATTTGTTGAAGTCATGGGTCCGCCGGTTTTCCGCCTCATAGGGGTCGTTGATCAGGATTCCATCCTGCATCCGGGGCTGTTTCGCGCAGCCACTCATCCACAACGCGCATGACAGGAACACAGGTACCGCAAACAGAGAAATATGGCGCAAGGAAATTCCTAACCTTTTCGGAGTATTTCGAAGATGAGCCTCGCAAGTGCTGACAGTTGGCACGTAACATGGGAATAATGGTCCGAAGATGATGCGGCAAGCCCAGTGGCCGCATAGCGCAGGAACGGGATTCAGAATGAAAGCAGCACTGTCATGAACAAGGCGCCTCTTCCAAATGATGGCGACAAGGAATTGCGGCGGGCCCGTGCGGCGGGCCTGCATCTGTTCATCGCCGTCGGGCTGTTTTCGGCAATCGTGAACCTGCTGATGCTGACCGGACCGCTGTTCATGCTGCAGGTCTATGACCGGGTACTGGGATCGCGGTCGGTGGAAACCCTGACCGCCCTGTTCGTCCTGGTGGTCTTCCTGTTCCTGATGATGGGCGTGGTCGATCTGGCGCGCAACCGGGTGACACAACGCATCGCGGCACGCTTTCAGGACCGGATGGAGGGGCGCGTCTTTACCGCGGCCCTGCGCGAAGGGGCGATCAGCGGCGATGAATCCGCAGCGACCGCCAGCGGCATGCGGGATCTGGATTCGGTCCAGCGCTTTATCGGCTCTCCGGTGCTGCTGGCCATGTTCGACCTGCCATGGGCTCCGCTGTTCCTTGCTGCCGTCTTCATGTTCCACCCATTGCTGGGAGCCGTGGCAACGGCTGGCGGCCTTGTTCTAGTCGTCTCGACCATCGCCAACCGCCTGCTGACGCGACGCCCCTTGCAGAATTCGGCCCTCGCCTCGGCCCAGGCGCAGCGAATGGCGGATCTCTATCGCGACGAAGGCGAAGTGATCGGAGCCCTGGGCATGCGCAGCGCGACCTTTGCGCGCTGGAGGCGCGCGCGCGGCGAAGCCCAGGAAAACGCCGTGCGCGGTGCCGATACCTCGGCCAGCTTCACAGTCTTTTCGCGCAGCTTCCGCCTGTTTCTTCAAAGCGCGATGCTGGCCACCGGTGCGCTGCTGGTTCTACGTCAGGAGGTCACGCCCGGTGCGATGATTGCCAGTTCGATCATGATGGGCCGTGCTCTTGCTCCGGTCGAGCAACTGGTCGGCGGCTGGGCGCTGGCGCAGGCAGCGCAGGACGGCTGGGAACGTTTGTCCCGCCTGCTGACCCGACAGCCGCCGCCGGCGGCCAAGACCCCGCTGCCGCGCCCCGAGGCCCGTCTGGATGTCCGGCAATTGTCGGTCGCCCCGCCGGGACAGGGAATCGCCACCCTGCGCGGCGTCAGCTTTTCGGTTGCCCCCGGTCAGGCCATGGGCGTGATCGGACCTTCTGGTGCCGGGAAATCCACTCTTGCCAGGGCATTGATCGGGGCATGGCCCGTCGGAGCCGGGTCAATCCGACTGGGCGGCGCGACGCTGGATCAATATGATCCGGATGTTCTGGGCTCACTGATTGGCTATCTGCCTCAGCAGGTCACCCTGTTTGACGGCACGATTGCCGAAAATATTGCCCGCCTCGCCCCTGACCCCGACCCCGAGCGTGTCGTGCGCGCCGCAAGGGCGGCCGCCGCGCATCAGATGATTCTGGATCTTCCAAAGGGCTATGACACGCTGATCAGCCAGACATCCGGCAGGTTGTCCGGCGGACAGATCCAGCGGATCGGGCTGGCACGGGCGCTTTATCCAGACCCGCTCCTGCTGGTTCTGGATGAGCCCAACTCGAATCTGGACAACCAGGGTTCCGAGGCGCTGAACGCCGCCATTCGCCGCGTGAAGGCGCAGCGCGGTGCAGTCATCATCATGGCCCACCGCCCCGCCGCCATCAACGAATGCGAATTGCTGCTGGTCATGGAACAGGGTGTGCGCCGCGCATTCGGACCCCGCGATCAGGTTCTGCAGGAAATGGTGCAGAACTCGGCCCAGATCAAGAAAGCGCAAGAGGCCGGCCGCAGCGGAGGCGTAGCATGACCCAGGACCCCATCAAAGACGGCCAGCCCCGCGATACTCAACACCCGGTCACCCCGTCACCCACGCCGGCCAGTCCGGGCAAGGCAGCAGATGCCGCGACCGATCCCGACAAGGCCGCGCAATCGGTCCTGCAGCGACGCGCCCAGAGTCGTGGCACCCGGGTTGCCCCGCCTGCGCCGCCCCCGCCACCCCAGCCCATCACACCGCCCGATGCCGACCGCTGGCCGGTGCGCGGTTCGGTGATGCTGGGTCTGGTCGCGGTGTTGGTCCTGCTGGGCGGATTCGGACTATGGGCCTCGCAAAGCCGTATCTCCGGCGCGGTCATCGCCCAGGGACAGGTCGAGGTCGAGCAGCGCCGGCAGGTGGTTCAGCATCCCGATGGTGGCGTGGTCGAGGAAATCGCCGTGACCGAGGGCGAATCCGTCGAGGCCGGCGATCTGCTGATCAGGCTGGACGGAACCCTGCTGTCGACGGAACTGGCCATCGTCGAAGGTCAGTATTTCGAAATACTCGCCCGGCGCGGTAGGCTCGAGGCCGAGCGCAGCGATTCGGCCGAAGTGAAGTTCCCCGAAGAACTGCAGAAATCCGCAGCCGACAACCCCGATCTGCAGGCCCTGATCGACGGTCAGCTCAGCCTGTTTCAGACGCGACGCGACACATTGCGCCAGTCACTGGAACAGCTGCAGAAGCAGTCCGAACAGGTCAGCTCGCAGGTGGACGGGATCGATGCACAGATCGACGCGCTGCATCGTCAGCGAGAGCTGATCGGCGAGGAACTGGAGGATCAGGAAACCCTGCTTGAACGCGGGTTGGCGCAGGCATCACGCGTTCTGGCGCTGCAACGCGAAGCGGTGCGGCTGGACGGCCAGTTGGGCGAATTGCAGGCCAGCCGGGCCGCCGCCGAAACACGTCAGATCGAACTGGACATCCAGAGACTGCAACTGGGATCGCAACGGCGCGAACAAGCCGAAACCGAGCTGCGCGATCTGGGCTATCGCGAGCTGGAACTGGCCGAACGCCGTCGCAGCCTTATCGAGCAGACAAACCGGCTGGACATTCGCGCTCCGGTCTCGGGAATCGTCTATGACCTGCAGGTCACAACCCCCCGTTCGGTTATCCGTTCGGCGGATCCGCTGATGTATCTTGTTCCCCAGGATCGACCTTTGGTCATCGGCGCGCGCCTTGCCACCATCAATGTCGATGAGGTCAGGATCGGGCAGCCCGTGGTGCTGCGCTTTTCCTCGTTCTCATCGCGTACCACGCCCGAGATCGACGGCGCTCTGGCACGGGTCTCGGCAGATGCCCTGACCGATGAGGCCACCGGAACCCCCTATTACCGCGCCGAGGTCACGATACCGCCCGACCAGCTGGAAAAACTGGGCGACCTGATCCTGATTCCGGGGATGCCGGTCGAGGTCTATATCCAGACCGGTGAACGCAGCCCGCTGGCCTATCTGCTCAAACCTCTGGCTGATTACTTCAACCGCGCCTTCCGGGAAAACTGAGCCCTGCCCGCTTCGGGGCGGGGTTCAGTGGATTGATATCCCAGCCTGAATCGGCAACCAGTCAAAGCTTGCAACCGGACCGCAGTTGTCGCAGCCTCGGCGGGCAACATGAGGGAGGGAGCGCCATGCTCAGAGCATTGTCCCGGCCTGCCACGCGGCTAATGGAGCGCTGGCTGCCGGATGCATTCATTTTCGTCATCATCCTGACACTGGTTGCCGCTGTCGCGGCGGTTTCATCCCAGGATGTCACGCCCGCGGCGCTGATCGGCATGTGGGGTGACGGCTTCTGGTCGCTTCTGCAGTTTTCCATGCAGATGCTGCTGGTTCTGGTCACGGGCTTCATTCTGGCCAGTTCGCCACCTGTGCGCCGCCTTCTGGAATGGGTGGCCGGTTTTGCCACGACGCGGGGATCGGCGATCATCCTGGTCAGCGTGGTGTCCCTGGCCGCAAGCTGGCTGAACTGGGGCTTTGGCCTTGTCGTCGGCGCCATCTTCGCCAAGGAACTGGCCCGCAAGATTCGCGTCGACTATCGCTTGCTGGTAGCCGCGGCCTATTCGGGCTTTGTCATCTGGCACGGCGGATTGTCGGGTTCCATCCCGTTGACCATTGCGACAGAGGGGCATTTCACGGCCGATCAGATCGGGGTCATTCCGACATCCGAGACCATCTTTTCCTACTGGAACCTGATCATTGTCGCGCTGATCGTTATCGTTCTGCCCATTGCCAACCGCATGATGCTGCCGCTGGAATCAGAACAGGTGCTGGTGGATCCGAGCCTGCTCAACGAAGCCACCGCCCCAAAGGCGCGGCCTGAACATGCAACTCCGGCGGAATGGCTTGAAAACAGCCCGATCCTGATGTGGTTGATCGGCGTTCCCGGACTTGTCTGGCTGGCAACCTATTTCGCCGCAGGCGGCGGGTTGAACCTGAATGTCGTGAACTTCATGTTCCTGTTTCTGGGGATCATCTGCCACGGCACGGCCCGCAGTCTGCTGACGGCACTGGATCAGGCAGTGCGCGGCGGGGCAGGCATCGTCATCCAGTTCCCCTTCTATGCAGGAATCATGGCCATCATGACCGGCAGTGGGCTGGCCGCCAGCATGTCCGAATGGTTCGTGTCGATCTCGACCGCCAACAGCCTGCCGTTCTGGAGTTTCATCAGCGCCGGCATCGTCAATATCTTCGTGCCCTCGGGCGGCGGTCAATGGGCCGTGCAGGCCCCGGTCATGCTGCCCGCAGCCGAAGCTCTGGGGGCCGATATTCCGCGCGTCGTGATGGGGATCGCATGGGGCGATGCCTGGACGAACCTGCTGCAACCCTTCTGGGCGCTGCCGATGCTGGGCATCGCCGGGCTGAAGCCACGCGACATCATGGGCTTCTGCGTGGTCCTGTTGCTGGTTACCGGCGTGCTGATCGGCGGATTGCTGTATCTGCTCTGATCGGTCGACGCGGCACGGATCAATGGGGCAGGATCACTGCCCCCCTTTTCTTCTGGCCTATTTCTTGCGACGCCGCTTAGCCGCGCGCTTGACCTCGGCCAGACGCGCCTTGGTCGCATGGCGGCGCGGCGACATGCCGCGCTTGCCCTTGCGGCCGCCTCGCGGCATCGCGCTGCCTTCCAGTTCCAGCAGTTCCAGCGTCAGCCCACCGGTCACCGGGATCGCCTCGGCCAGCCGCACGGTCACCCGCTGACCGACCCCGATCTGGATGCCGGTATCCGCTCCGACCAGCGTCTGGGCATCAGCGTCGAAATGGAAATACTCGCGACCGATATCGCGGATCGGCAACAGGCCGTCGGCACCGGTCTCATCCAGTTTGATGAAAGCGCCAAAGCGCTGAATACCGCTGATACGTCCGGTCATTTCGCTGCCGACGCGGTCTGACAGATAGGCGGCCAGGTAACGGTCGGTGGTATCCCGTTCAGCCGCCATGCTGCGCCGTTCGGTTTCGCTGATATGAGTCGCGGTTTCAGCCATCCGCTCGATATCACCTTCGGACAGGCCATCCTTGCCCCAGCCATGGGCCGAGATCAGCGCGCGATGCACGATCAGGTCGGAATATCTGCGGATCGGCGAGGTGAAATGCGCATAGGATTTCAACGCCAGCCCGAAATGGCCGAAGTTTTCCGGGTGATAATAGGCCTGCGTCATCGACCGCAGGGTCGAGATGTTGATCAGTTCGTCGAAATCGGTGCCCTCGGCCTGGGCCAGCAGTCGGTTCAACTGGCTGGTATGCAGCACCTGCCCCTTGGCCAGCGCAAAGCCCGAGGCCTGCGCCACCTCACGCAGGGCCTCCATCTTGTCCTGGCTTGGCTCTTCATGGACCCGGAACAGCAGCGGTCGCTGACGACGGGCCAGTTCCTCGGCCGCGGCGACATTGGCCAGCACCATGAACTCCTCGATCAGCCGGTGGGCGTCAAAGCGTTCACGGAAGTTCACCGATTTGACCCGCCCGTCACGGGTCAGCTCGATCCGGCGCTCGGGCAGATCCAGATCCAGCGGCTGACGGCGTTCGCGCGCGGATTTCAGCAAGTCATAGGCATGCCAGAGCGGTTTGATGACGTCACCCATCAATGGCGCGGTCTGATTGTCTGGCGCGCCATCTGCCCCGGCCTGCGCCTGTTCATAGGACAGGCTGGCCCGGCTGTTCATCATGCCACGGTGAAAATCATGGCTGATCTTCTGACCATCGGGGCCAAGACGCATCCGCACGGCGATGACCGGGCGGTCGACCGCCTCGTGCAGCGAGCACAAATCCGCCGACAGGGCCTCGGGCAACATGGGCACGACGCGGTCGGGGAAATAGCTGGAATTGCCACGGGTCCAGGCCTCGCGGTCCAGAGCACTGCCGGGGCGCACGTAATAGGCGACATCGGCAATCGCCACCCAGATGGTCGCGCCGCCATCCTCTTCAACAAAGGCCGCGACAGCGTCATCGTGGTCGCGTGCATCGGAAGGGTCGATCGTGACCAGCGGCAGATCACGCAGATCCTCGCGGCCTTTCATCGTGGCCGCTTCGCGGGCTTCGGCCTCTTCGATGACCTTGGCGGGAAATTCATCGGGAATGCCATGCTGGTGAATGGCAATCAGGCTGACCGAACGCGGGGCCGAGGGATCGCCCAGTCTTTCAGTGATGCGGGCAACCGGCAGGCCCATCCGCCCCTTCGGGCCGATCTGCTCGGCCTGCACCAGTTCACCATTCTGGGCACCCATGGTCGCATCGGCACGCACTTTCCATTCGCGGTCCTGCCCCTTGTCGATGGGCATGATCCGCCCGCCTTCGCTTTCGGCGCGGAATATTCCGGTGATCTTCTGGGTCGAGGCGGTAATGCGGCGTATCAACCGGGCCTGATAATGGTGATCCTCGCCCGAGACTTCGGCCAGCCGCGCCAGAAAGCGCTCGCCGCGTCCAAGTGCAGGGTCGGTGCCGCGCGGCATGTACAGGATGCGCGGCATCGGCCCCTCGCCCCGCCATTCCAGCGGTTTGACGAACAGGTCGCCCGATCCGTCAGGGGCCAGCAATTCCACCACCGTCACGGGCGGCAGTTTCTCGGCATCCAGATAGTGGCGGCGGCGCCGCTCCAGCAGGCCGTCGGCCTCCAGTTCCTTCAGCAGGCGCTTCAGTTCGATCCGCTGCGCACCCTTGATCCCAAACGCCTTGGCAATGTCGCGCTTGGAATTGGCATCCGGATGCGCCTCGACCCATTCCATGATCTGCTGTTTGCTGGGAATCTGGGTCATCGGTTCATACCTAACAAGGATGGCCGTCACGCCCGGCCGGATACATCAAAGGTCGCGCGTCATGTCGCGATGCGGAATCCCCGCATCATCATAGATGGGGCCATGCGCGACAAAACCCAGCTTTTCATAGAAGCCAATCGCATGGGTCTGCGCCCCCAGCAAGGCCCGGCGCATCCCCGGACGGGCGCGCAACACATCCATCGCGGCTCGGATCAGGGCCGCGCCCACCCCGGTTCCGCGGGCCTCCTGCAGCACACAGACCCGTCCGATCTTGCCGGTATCGCCCTTTTCCAGAATCCGCGCGGTGCCAACGGCCCGGTCATCCTGCCATGCAAGCAGGTGAATCGCTTCACCATCCAGCCCGTCCCATTCCTCGGCCTCGGGAACCTTCTGTTCGATGATGAAGACCTGGCGACGCAGGTCACGGCAAATCTGCAGATCTGTGGTTTCTTCAATTCTCATGCAAAAAATCTTTCCAGAATGCGGCGATAGATCGATTGCAGTTGCTGGACCTGGGCGACGGGCACGCGTTCATCGACCTGATGCATGAAATGCCCGACCAGACCGAATTCGACCACGGGGCAGTGATCCTTGACGAAGCGCGCATCCGATGTCCCGCCCGAGGTCGAAAGCTCGGGCTGATGGCCGGTCTCCTGGGTGACCACATCGCGCACCAGATCGACGAATGCGCCGGGTTTGGTCAGGAAGGATTCCCCCGAGATATTCGCCGAGATCGACAGGCTGACCCCGGTTTCGGCCTCGATCGCGGCCGCGCGTTTTTCAAGGTCGGCGGTCAGCGATGCCCCGCTGTGCAGATCATTGAATCGGATATTGACCACCGCCGTCGCCGTGGCAGGAATGACATTCGAGGCCGGATTGCCGCAATCAATGCTGGTGATCTGCAGGCCCGAGGGATCGAAATGTTCGGTCCCTTCATCCAGCGGGCTGGCGATCAGATCATCCAGAAAACGGGTCAGCGCATGCAGGGGATTGCGGGCGCGATGCGGATAGGCGGCATGCCCCTGCAGCCCGGTGGCCTTGATGCGGAAGGTTACAGAGCCACGTCGGCCGATCTTCATCATCTCGCCCATGAAATCGGGGTTTGATGGCTCTCCGACAATGCAGACATCCATCCGCTCGTCATGTTCGGCCATCCAGTCCAGCAGCGCCCGCGTGCCGTCCTGCGCCGGTCCTTCCTCATCCCCGGTGATGGCCAGGATGATCGCACCATCGGGGGGCGTCGCGGTGACGAAATCGACAGCTGCAGCGGCAAAGGCGGCCACGCCGGACTTCATGTCGGTCGCGCCGCGCCCCCAGATGACACCCTCTTCAACCAGCCCGCTGAAGGGCGGATGGGTCCAGGCGGCGGGATCGCCGGCGGGGACGACATCCGTATGCCCGTTGAAGCCAAAGGTCCGTGCGCCTTTTGCGCCCCATCGCGCGAACAGATTCGGTGTGCCATTGCGATCAACGCGATGCACTTCGAAGCCTGCATCGGCCAGCACGCCCTCAAGCAGCGCCAGCGCGCCGCCCTCTTCCGGCGTGACAGAGGGGCATCGGATCAGTCGGGCGGTCAGGTCGGCTGCATCGGTCATAATGGGTCCAAAATCGTTGCTCTGTTGGCGCAGCCGTCATCGGTGTGCACTGCAATCTTTTCAAGGCCGAACCTGCACCAGCACCGTCCCGGCTGCAAGGCAGGCGGGCGGCATCCGGGGGCCTGCACCGCGCGGCCCGTGAACACCAAATTCCATGCGACATTATTGAACGAAACGTCGCGCCTTTGCGCATTATAGTTGCGCTGCAGTTGCGAAGTGGCTACCAATGCTGCAACGCCGCGAAAGGACGAATCGATGAAAGACATGCAGCATTTGGGTCAGGCCGTTCTGTCGGAAATTGAGGCGCTGCAAGCCCGCGCGATCGAGAACCTGCGCAAGAAGGTTGCCCCGCAGGGGAAACCTGATGCCGCCCTGATGGAAACACATCAGCATGCGGTGCACGCACTGTCCTGGCTTGCCACCTATGTCGAAGCGCTCAAGCAGCTGTCGCGCTGGTCCGAAAGGGTCAGCGGCGAGATGGAATCCCTGATCCTGCGCATCGGTTTTGGCGAATATCTGACGCAGATTTCCGGCGGCATCATGATGAGCCAGAATGAATTCGCGCGCCCGTCCGATCTGGAGGTCGAATGGCAACCCTCCGAGGCCGCCCGGGCACTGATGGCGGGGAACAACCCCGACACCCGCGCGAAGCTGGCCGGGATGATCGTCGGATCGCAGGGCAGCGCGACCTTCGGAAAATCGGGTCTGGACGAAGATCTGGAAATGATCCGCGACCAGTTCCGCCGTTGGGCCGACGACAAGGTCGTGCCCCATGCTCATGACTGGCATCTCAAGGACGAGCTGATCCCCATCGAGATCATTGATGAACTTGCCGAATTGGGCGTCTTTGGCCTGACCATCCCCGAGGAACAGGGCGGTCTGGGCATGTCCAAGGCGGCGATGGTGGTTGTCAGCGAGGAATTGTCGCGCGGCTATATCGGTGTCGGCAGTCTGGGCACCCGCAGCGAGATCGCCGCCGAACTGATCATCGGCGGCGGCACCGAGGATCAAAAGGCACATTGGCTGCCGAAACTCGCCAGCGGAGAAATCCTGCCCACGGCCGTCTTTACCGAACCCAATACGGGCAGCGATCTTGGCAGCCTGCGCACCCGCGCGGTCAGGGATGGCGACAACTGGAAGATCACGGGCAACAAGACCTGGATCACTCATGCGGCGCGCACCCATGTCATGACACTTCTGGCACGAACCGACCCCGACACGACGGATTATCGTGGCCTGTCGATGTTCATCGCTGAAAAGACGCCGGGCACCATGGAGGATCCCTTCCCCACACCGGGAATGACCGGCGGCGAGATCGAGGTTCTGGGCTATCGCGGCATGAAGGAATACGAACTTGGCTTCGATGGATTCGAGGTCAAGGGCGAGAACCTTCTGGGTGGCGTGACCGGCCAGGGCTTCAAGCAACTGATGCAGACCTTTGAATCCGCCCGCATCCAGACTGCGGCCCGCGCCATTGGCGTGGCCCAGAACGCGCTGGAACTGGGGCTGCAATATGCTCTGGACCGCAAGCAGTTCGGCAAGCCTCTGGTCGAATTCCCGCGCGTGGCCGACAAGCTGGCAATGATGGCCGTGGAAATCATGATCGCACGCCAGCTGACCTATTTCAGCGCATGGGAAAAGGATCACGGCCATCGCTGTGACCTGGAGGCCGGCATGGCCAAGCTGCTGGGCGCAAGGGTCGCATGGGCCTGCGCCGACAATGCATTGCAGATCCATGGCGGCAATGGCTTTGCGCTGGAATACCAGATCAGCCGGGTCCTGTGCGATGCCCGCATCCTGAACATTTTCGAAGGTGCGGCCGAAATCCAGGCACAGGTCATTGCGCGACGCCTGCTGGGCTGATCCGTCCATCCGGGGGATAGACTATCCCTGCAAAAGCGGGTTCACTATGATGTGAATTACCTGTTTGAAGGAGAATGTCCCATGCCCCGCCTGACCCCTGCCGGCCTTGGCGTCGCTGTCGCTGCCACCGCCGCAACGCTTGCTCTTGCTTCCTGCGGTCCGGCCCCGATCGAGACTGGCGGCATTCCGCAGGGCGAATATGTGCTGGTGGGCATGGATGGCGGCACCGTCCCGCTGCGCAATGTGACGCTCAGCCTTGCCGGCACACAGATCACGGGCCGCGGCCCCTGCAACAGCTTCAGCACCCAGAACAGCGCCACGCTGCCGGCACTGCAGCTGTCGCCGATTGCCTCGACCAGAATGTATTGCAAGGATGCGCCTTTGGAGGGCCGGTTCTTCTCGGTCCTGCAATCCGCCACCTCGATGGAATACTCGGGCGGCGTCCTGAAGGTCAAATCACCCGAGACATGGCTGATTCTGGAACGTGGCCATCGTGCAGATGAAGTTCAGGTCAGCGCTGTGGAGGCCGCGCGCGGCACCCAATAAGCCCTATTGCACCAGCAGACGCCGGATCAGACGGTTGCGGGCAGCGGGCAAGGGCCGTCCCACCAGTTCTGTGGCAAGTCGCTTCTCCAGAAAATGACCGGTGATGGCCAGCCCTTCGGCAAGGCCATTGCCCCGGTTGTCACCAACGCCACCCAGTATCGCCGGCAAGGGCAACAAGCGATCCGCCCATTCGCCCGCCCCGGCCCGGCTGACCGCACGCCCCGAACGCGGGCTGACATAGGCCAGGCCCTCGCTGGCGCCCGTGACGGCACAGCGCTCCAGATCCAGACCGAACCCCATATCCTCCAGCAACCGCATCTCCCAGGTCAGATAGACTTCGCCCCAGTCGCCGCCCGCATTCATCCGATCCAGCAGGATTTCGGTCAGGCCGGTCAGAACCGGATGAGGATCTCGCTCAGGCAGAGCAAAGATCATCAGCGCGCAAACCGCATTCAGCCCGGCCAGCCCCAACGGATCCAGCAACAGGGACGACCGGCTGCCACAGGGTTCGACCGCGAAATGCCCTAGCTGGTCGTCATTGCGCGCGCGCCAGCGCAGAGCCAACCGCGTTCCCGGTTGCAGCATCGCCGACCGCTTGCGCGAGGCTCCACCCGGCACCAGCCCCGCGCGGCGACCATATTCCATGGTCAGAACGTCGATGATGACGGCATTCTCGCCATGCGGTCGCTGCGCGAGAACGGTTCCTTCTGCCTGCCATTCCATCTGTCCGGATCAATCCCGTCCGTCAGGCAGCGTCAAGCCGCCGTCACCGTCCAGCGGCCAGAAGGGATTGGTCGCGATCTCCCAGACATGGCCGTCGGGATCGGAGAAATAGCCGGAGTATCCCCCCCAGAACACCGGCTGGGGCGTTTTCAGGCAGGTGGCTCCTGCATCCAGCGCCGCCTGGAAGGCTGCATCCGTCTGGGCCTTGTCCGGATAGTTCTGCGCCAACGTCATCGCCCCCGTTCCCAGATCTGCACCGGGCCGGCCCTGATCGCGGGCCAGATCTTCGCGCCCGAACAGCGCCAGAACGGCCCCGTTCATCTGGTAGAAGACAATGCCAGCCTGCGATGAGACATGCCGCCGCCAACCCCAGGCGGCATAGAACTCCTCAGCGCGGGCCAGATAGGCCACGCCAAGCGTGATCAATGTGACCCGCTGACGGGAAAGCGACATGGCACACCTCCGGCCCTGATCCTTGCAGGCTGCCACGCTGCGCAAAAAGGGGCAAGAGCGCGGCGCCCTGCCCCTTTTCACATCGGGAATGTCGTCAGATCAGTTGACGATGGCCCGCCCGTTCTGGGCGTGACGCATGGCCATCTGGCGCGCCTTGCGACCCGGAATGATCGGACGGATCGGATCTGCGGCCGGCATGTCGCGCAGTTCGGGAAACAGCGACAGGATTTCCTCGCGCGCCGCCGCGCCGACCGATTTCAGCGCCTGCGGACCGGTGAACAGCGACTCCGTCAGCGCGCCATTCGACCAGACCACCTGATGGCCATCGAAAAGGAAGTGGTAATAGATCACACGATCAATGTCCTGCGCCAGTTCGATCCCATCCAGCGCCAGAAGCTGTTTGGCGGCAACAAGGACTTCATCGGTGCCGAACATGCGTTGCGCGATCTTCGAGCGCACCAGCACGCGATGCTGTGGCGATACGGTCAGATCCTGCACGGGCAGCCCATCGCCCAATGCGCCAGCGCGAATGATCACCGGTCGCATGTTCGGAGCCTTGTTCAAATCGACCTCGGCATGGCCGATCCATTGAATTTCCTGCGCGCCATGATCGGCGGTCAGAACCATGTCGCCCCTGCTCAGCATTTCAATAGCCAACTCGCCCGAAGGGGTCGCGATCATTGTCCCCTTGGTAAAGCAGGCGAATTCGAGTTCTGGACGATTGACATTAAGCCCCGCATAGGTGTCGCCCAGCACCGAATCCAGGCGGACGGAAACGATGGCCGCCGATTCCAGCACGGCATTGCCGGCCGCACCAAGGGACGGCGCCAGAATCAATTCTCCGGTGGTCGATTGAAATACGGGAATTGCAGCCGTCTGGGTCGATCCGTCAAAAAAGGTGACCGTGACGGCATAGGCGGCAGCGCCGTCGAAATCATAGGTTTCGTTGACGCCATCGCCATCGAGGTCCGTTACAAATTGATCTGTCCCGTTAAAGTTGTTTTGATTTAGAACAGGAGTATCATTGATTGAATTGGTTTCAAAATAATCCTGCGCCTCGACCGTGATGATATGATTGTACAGCGGATCTGAGGCACTGCCGAATGTCTGACCCACGAATTGCGCGCTGTCGGCATTTTCAGCTAGATTATTGCCTTCTTGCGGGTCAATAGATTGGGAGATATTTCCCAGATAAATTCCATCCCAGGTTGTGGGCATAACAATACTCTCTCAACAGCGAACACGCGAAAACAACCCGCCAAAACGGGTAAAAACAAAACGGCCAGAGCATAAAATATCTGACCCACCCTCATTGAATAACAATCAACGAGAATGGCGCAAAGCTATCCAAAAGGACAAATTTAGAGACTATTGGTTATTGGATTCGGTGACTTGTCGGAGCCCGGCGCGCGCGACGGTTCACATTTGCCGTGCGCAGCAGGGAAACGGAATAGATCACCAGGGCGATCCAGATCAGCGGGAAGGCAATCATGCGCTCGGTGCCAAAGGGCTCGCCAAGTATGAATACCGCGCAAAGCAGGATCATGGTTGGCGCCAGATATTGCAGAAAACCGATTGTGGACAGTCGCAACAGTTTGGCACCATTGGCATAGAACAGCAGCGGAATAGCGGTGACCGGTCCGCAGCCCACCAGCATCAGGATATCGCGTGCGCTGCCATCGCCGAAACCGCCCTGTCCGGTCACGCCAAGCCAGATCAAATAGCCAGCCGCGAAGGGGGTCAGCAGCAGAACCTCCAGCGTGAAGCCCTGGTTCGGTCCCAGCGGCAGGCTTTTCTTGCAATAGGCGTAAAAGCCCCAGCTCAATGTCAGCGTCACCGCCACCAAGGGCAGCCGACCGGCCTGAACCGTCAGCACCACGACCGCCACAAAAGCCAGAAGAATCGCCAACATCTGCAAGCGCGACAACCGTTCCCCCAGCAGCATGGCCCCCAGTGTCACACTGAACAGCGGGTTGATGTAATAGCCAAGGGCGGCATCCAATGTGTGATCATGTCCCACCGCCCAGACATAGGTCAGCCAGTTGACGGAAATCAGCGCCGCCGTCAGCGCCGCCATGGCCAGCAAACGCGGATTGCGCAGGGCCGCCACAACATCATCCGAACGACGCTGCCAAAGCAGGACGGCCGCGGCTATCGGCAAGGACCAGATCACCCGATGGGCGATCACCTCGGGAGGCCGAATATCCGCCAATGCGTTCATGTAAAGCGGGAGCAGCCCCCAAATGCTATATGCGGCCAGCGCAAAGGCCAGACCACGCGGCGAATCAGATTGGGGAGAAACCGGCTTGTTCATGCCTATTGCATAGGCTGCAAAGTGACGCTGCGCCAGATGGCGCGATCACGCCAACCCGTCGCTGTCCAACAGGGTCTGACCGTCGCGACTCTCGATCTCGATGACCCACAGATCTGGGTCAAAGCCGCGCTGGCGCTGAACCGCCTGATCGATCTCGGCTTCGGGGCCCTGCTGGATCATCTTCCAGGGACGCGCCCCGGTTTCGAAGTCCCATTCACGGGAATAAAGCTGCGCGCTTCCGTCCAGAAGCGCGCATTTGACCAGAACCGCTCCTGCGGTCGCATCGCCGCGAGCCACGACATAGGCGGGAATATTGGCCAGCCCCAGCCGTGCCAGATAGGCCGACACCCAGATCCCCGCGGCAAGTCTTGCTTCGGGCATGGGCCTGCTCAGTTGTCGCCGTCGCGGAAGTTCAGCCCGATCTCGCCATAGCGTTCGGCTTCATTCTGCCAGTTCTCGCGTACGCGGACCTGCAGGAACAGATGAACGCGACGGCCCATGAATTCCTCGAGATCGACACGCGCGGCCTGGCCGACGGCCTTGATGGTCTCGCCGCCCTTGCCCAGCACGATGCCCTTGTGACCGGGACGGGACACATAGACGACCTGTTCGACCCGCGCCGAGCCGTCCTTGCGCTCTTCCCAGGCTTCGGTCTCGACCGTCAGCTGATAGGGGATCTCTTCATGCAGCCGCAGCGTCAGCTTTTCGCGCGTGACCTCGGCGGCGATCATCCGCATCGGCAAATCGGCGATCTGGTCCTCGGGGTAAAGCCAGGGCCCTTCAGGCAGGCTGTCGGCAAGCCATTTGCGCAGATCAGCGCAACCATACCCCTTTTCCGCCGAGACCATGAAGGTCTGTGCAAAGGGATAGGCCTCGTTCATTTGCCGTGACAGGGCCAGAAGCGCCTCTGAACGGGTGCGGTCGATCTTGTTGATGATCAGGGCAACCGAGGTCTTGTGGTCCAGTGACTCGAGCGATTCCAGAATCGCGCGCACACCATCTGTCAGCCCGCGATGCGCCTCGATCAGCAGCAGGATGATGTCGGCATCCGCAGCCCCACCCCATGCCGCCGCGACCATCGAGCGGTCCAGCCGGCGACGCGGGCGAAAGATGCCGGGCGTATCCACGAAAACCAGCTGGCTTTGGTCCTCGATGGCAATGCCGCGTATGCGGGCACGGGTGGTCTGCACCTTATGCGTGACAATGCTGACCTTTGCGCCGACCATCTGGTTCAGCAAGGTCGATTTTCCCGCATTGGGTTCGCCGATCAGGGCGATGAATCCGGCACGTGTCGGGGTATCGGTCATTTTCGGCCCTCCAGCCGCTCCAGCAATTGCCGAGCGGCGGCCTGTTCAATGCTGCGTTTGGTTCCGGCGCCCTGCGCCTCGGCGGTCTGGCCATTGGCCAGCCGGACGGTGATATGAAACACCGGTGCGTGATCCGGACCGCTGCGCGAGGTCTGTTCATAGACGGGGGGCGGCATGCCACTGGCCTGCGCCCATTCCTGCAAGGCGGTCTTGGGGTCGCGCGGATCCTCGTCGATGGAATTCAGCCGGTCCCGCCACAGGTTCAGCACGACCCGGCGCGCCGTGTCAAAGCCGGCATCCAGATAGACGGCGGCGATCACCGCCTCCATCCCATCTGCCAGCAGGGCATCCTTGCGCCGCCCACCCGACAGCATCTCGGAGCGGCCCAGCTTCAGCACATTGCCCAGCCCGATCTCGCGCGCCAGGGCGGCACAGGTCTCGCCCCTGACCAAGGCGTTATAGCGGGGCGCAAGCTGGCCTTCGCTGGCCTTCAGATCAGCATGAAACAGCGCTTCGGCCATGACCAGCCCCAGCACCCGGTCGCCAAGAAACTCCAGCCGCTGATTGTCCGGCCGCGTCGCCGAGGCGATCGAGCCATGGGTCAAGGCGCGGATCAGGAGTTCGGGGCGCGCGAATTCATGGCCCAGACGGGTCATGAAGGCGCGAATATCAGCAGATGGTGTCACTCGACTGCCTTGAAGAAACGATCAGGACGCCAGGTCCAGAAATACAACAAAGAGCGTCCCGCCGAGGAGAACATGATCCGGTCCGCGCGGCCGATCAGATATTTGGCCGGCACGAAGCCCAGACCGCCCACCTCCTGCGGGAAGCGCGAATCTTCGGAATTGTCGCGGTTGTCGCCCATGAAGAAATACTGACCTTCGGGAACGGTGAAGGTCGGCGTGTCATCGGCAACCCAGCCATCGACGATGTTCAGCACGTCATGGCTAACGCCATTGGGCAGGGTTTCGGTCGAACGCGGCTTGACGCATTCGCCCCCTTCGGCAACCGGATCATTGGAACAACGCGGAACCAGGCCTTGCGGGCCCTGTTGTTCCTTGATCTCGACGAAATCGCCAGCCGGATCGGTCTGCACCTCTTCCCCGTTCAGCCACAGCTTGCCGCCGCGCATCTGGATCGTGTCACCCGGCAGGCCGATCACCCGCTTGATGAAATCGACATTGCGTGTGGGGTGACGGAAGACGACTACATCGCCACGCTCGGGGTCGCGTCCCATGATGCGTTCCGAGATCGGGCACAGCGAAAAGGGACAGGACACTGCCGAATAGCCATAGGCCATCTTGTTGACGAAGAGGAAGTCTCCGATCAGCAGCGTGTCCTTCATGCTGCCCGAAGGAATCCAGAAAGGCTGGAAGAAAAGCGTCCGGAACACCCCGGCGATCAGCAAGGCCCAGAAAATCGTCTTGACGGTTTCCCAGATGCCTTCCTTCTTTTCGCCACCTTTCTTGCGCAGCGTGCTGTCGGCCATTCTGTCAGTCCTTCCGGTTTGTGGCGCTCTGGCCGCTAATTCCGCGTTCATGGTCCCCCACAGGGGGCAAAGTCAAGCCAAGGCAGGCTGTCGTGGCCGGGCCTCGATCACGACAAAGGCCTGCGCCCAGGGGTGATCATCGGTCAATGTCACATGGACGATGGCCTCATGCCCGACCGGAGTCATCTGTGCCAGCCGGTCGGCAGCCCAGCCGGTCAGTTCCATCACCGGCTGCCCTGATTCCATATTGGCGACCGCCATGTCCCGCCAGCTGATGCCCATGGCCAGCCCCGTCCCCAGAGCCTTCGAGCAAGCCTCCTTGGCCGCCCAACGTTTCGCCAGGGTCCCGGCCTCATCCCTGCGGCGCGCCGCCTTGGCCAGTTCGATCTCGGTAAAGACGCGCTTGCGGAACCGGTCGCCAAAGCGGGCCAGCGTATTTTCGATACGCTCGATATTCGCCAGATCGGTTCCGATCCCCAAGATCATCGTCCGCCCCGCATCCTGCCCCGCATTCGGCACTTCATTTGCGCGCATCATCCATGCAGCGGCGCATTTTCTGAATCGCCGGTCCAAGCCCCAGGAAGACGGATTCGGCAATCAGGAAATGACCGATGTTCAACTCGGCAATCTGGGGCAGCGCCGCGATCGGGCCAACCGTATCAAAGGTCAGCCCGTGACCGGCATGAACCTCCAGCCCCAGTTCCGCAGCCAGAGCCGCCCCGCGCGTCAGCCCCGCCAGTTCCGCATCGCGCGCGGCAATGTCACCTTCGGTATCGAAATCGCAATAGGCACCGGTGTGCAGTTCGACCACGGCGGCACCGATCCGGGCCGCAGCCTCGATCTGGGCCGGTTCATGGCCGATGAACAGCGACACGCGGCTGCCCGCCTCGCGCAGTGGCGCGATGAAATCGGCCAGATAGGCCTCATTTCCGGCCACATCCAGCCCGCCCTCGGTCGTGCGCTCTTCGCGCTTTTCAGGCACCAGGCAGATTGCATGGGGCCGGTGGCGCAGCGCAATCGCCTGCATTTCCGCCGTTGCCGCCATTTCCAGATTCAGCGGCAGGCGGGAATGTTCGGTCAAAGCGTCGATATCGGCGTCGCGCATGTGGCGACGATCCTCGCGCAGATGGGCGGTGATTCCATCCGCACCGGCCTCTTGGGCCAGATGTGCCGCGCGCAGCGGGTCCGGCCAGGGCGTTCCGCGTGCGTTGCGAATGGTGGCAACGTGATCGATATTGACGCCGAGGCGCAGCATGACATTTCTCCGCTTGTTTTGGGCAGTCTAACGACCCCTCTGCGAGGGCACCAGTTCCGTCGCCTCCGCCCACCAACCGTGCCGGGACAGCGCCGCCGCAGCCTTGCGGGCCTGAGCATCGCTTTCAAACAGCCCGAAACATGTCGCCCCCGAACCGGACATGCGCGCAAGACCTGCGCCATTCTGCTCAAGCGCCGCAAGCACCTGCGAAATCAATGGCAGGATATCCCGCGCCGCCGGTTCCAGATCATTGCGCGTCTGCCGCAGCCAGCCGATCAGAGCCGCAAGGTCCGACCACGACGGGATTGCGCCAAGAGGCGCATTGTCTCGCGATGTCAGGGCGCGAAACACCGCCGGGGTCGAGATCTCATGTCCGGGATTGACCAGAACCGCCGACACCCTGGGAAGGCCGGAAAGCGGCGTCACGATTTCGCCGATTCCCTGCATGCGCGCCGGTTGCGACAACATGCAGACCGGGATGTCCGCTCCCAACCGGTCGATGCCTTCGGGACGGGAATGACCCATGCGCTCCAGCCCGCGCAACACTGCGGCAGCATCGGCCGAGCCGCCACCGATCCCCGAGGCGACCGGCAGATTCTTTTCCAGGGAAATCGCGACGCTTGCGCCGGCCAGTTCTGCCGCCCGCCAGCAAAGATTGCCGGAATCGGCCTCCAGCCCCCGCGCAAAGGGTCCATCGATCTGCAGTGACATCGGGCCCGCACGCAGGCTCACCCGATCCCCTGTCGCGGCAAAGGCAACCAGCGAATCCAGCAGGTGATAGCCATCCTCCCGGCGCCCCGTGACATGAAGCGCAAGATTCACCTTGGCCATGGCCGTTTCGACGACAGCTGCAGTCATCGTGCCGGTTCAGTCCAATGCCCGTGGATTGTCGCCCGCCCCGGCCTGCCTGACCACCAAGGAGGCCTCGTCGCCCTCTTCGGCCAGGACAGCATCCAGACCGCGCTCCAGCTTGGCCCGGATCCGTTCAGGATCGACATCATCATTGCTGTCGGGGTTCAGCGAAAGCGCGCGTTTCCACTGGGTTTCCGCTTCGCGCTTGCGGCCGTTCATCCAGTAGATATCCCCCAGATGGTCATTGACCAAAGGATCGGCGGCCATGGTGCCGATGGCTTTCTCCATCGGCGCGACCGCCTCGTCATAGCGACCCAGACGGAAATAGGCCCATGCAAGCGAATCCAGGATATAGCCGTCATCGGGCGACAGCTCGACAGCACGCCGGATCAGTTCCAGCGCCCGGTCCAGATTCTCGCCGCGGTCAATCCAGCTATAGCCCAGATAGTTCAGCAGACTGGCCTGATCGGGACGGATCTCGATCGCCGCCAGCAGATCCTTCTCGGCGCGTTCGAACTGTCCCGCGCGTTCCAGCGCGATGCCACGCGCATACAGCGGGAACCACCGTGCCTGATCGGGCGCATCCGTCAGCAGGGTCAGCGCCTTGTCATAGGCAGGCACAGCCTGCGAGAATTTCTGCTGCTGGCGCAACAGATCCCCCAATGCAATCCAGGCCTGCGGCAATTCCGGATAGGCCGCGGTCAGGGACAGGGCGGCCTTTTCAGCCTCGTCATGGCGGTCGGCCTGCGACAGGGCATCTATCCGCGCCAGTTCGGCGACCGGACGCATCTGCCCCTTGCGGCGCAGGGTCTCATATTCCTCTTCGGCCAGATCGAACTGCTGATGTTCCTGCAGCAATTGCGCCGTCATCAGACGCGCCTCGGTCATCTCGGGCGACAGCCATGACGCCAGCCGGGCATGAATCAGTGACAGAGGCTCGGGATTCGGATTCGAGGCCAGAGCAGTCGCAAAGGTCAGAAACACCTGCGCGACCCCGTCGGCGGGTGTGCGCACCACGTCGAATGCGACCGGCTCTCCGGCCTTCAAGGCATCGCGCAATGCCAGCAGTTGCGGTTCGGCCTCAAGCCCCGGCAAATTGTCCAGCAAGGCAATCGCCTCGTCGCGCCGCTCAAGCTGGGCCAGAATTTCCGCGCGCGCCATGAAGCCCAGAACATGCGCGCCGGTCACGCGACCTTCCAGCAGCTTCGCGGCGCGCTCATAATCGCCCACCAGCGCCCGTGCCAGCGCCAGATGATAATTGACCATCGGCGCCACATCGGGGGTCTTCGCCATTTCCTCCAGCAGCACCATGGCATCCGAGGCGCGGCCCGCGCCCATCAGTGCCCAGGCACGGATCATGCCGACCATCAGATCGCGATCCTTGCGATGCGGCCTGGTGCTCTTCTCGGGATCCGTGCGTTCAAGCAAGGCATCCCAATCGCCCTGATGCACAAGATCCGCGCTGCGAACCAGACGGGACAGTTCGGTGCTGTCCCCGCGCTCTTCCATCCGGGCGGCAAATTTGACCCCGCGCTCGATCTCGCCCGCGGAACAGAATGCAACCAGTGCGCTGTCTGCCAGATAGGCATCGCCCGGATCATGCGCCACGGCCTGAGCGAAATATCGGGCTGCGGCGCGATAATCGCTTTCGACGGCGGCCATACGCGCGGCCAGATACGGCCCGGCAAGCCCGAAGACCGGTGCGCTTTCCTTCGCCTCGTCCTCCGGGCGCGGCGAAGGCCGGTCCTGAGCATGAAGAGCAGCCGGTGCCCCGAGGGACAACAGCAGGGCAAGGGTCAGCGCCAGATTCGGGCGGGTCAGGTTCAAGGTTTCCATCCCGGATAACAGAGTTTTCTAGCGCGACCCTATCGCCGCAGCCACCCCCTCGCAACGGGCCAGCTGCGGCAAATGCGATCACATGTTCGGGTAATTCGGCCCGTCACCGCCCTGCGGCGTGGTCCAGTTGATGTTCTGCGACGGATCCTTGATGTCGCAGGTCTTGCAGTGAACGCAGTTCTGGAAGTTGATCTGGAAGCGCGGTTCGCCGCCCTCTTCGATCACCTCATAGACGCCGGCCGGGCAATAGCGCTGCGCCGGCTCGGCGAATTCGGGCAGGTTCACCCGGATCGGCACCGAAGGATCCTTCAGCTTCAGATGGCAGGGCTGGCTTTCCTCGTGATTGGTGAAGGCGAAAGCCACATTGGTCAGCCGGTCAAAGGACAGCTTGCCGTCCGGCTTGGGATAGTCGATCGGCTGGAAGTCCTTGGCCTTGCCGGTCGCCTGCGCATCGCTCTTGCCATGCTTCCAGGTGCCAAGAGGGTTCCAGCCGGTCAGGTTCGACACCCACATGTCGAAACCGCCAAGCACCAGCGAGGGCCACAGGCCCAGACGTGACCAGATCGGCTTGACGTTGCGGACCTTTTTCAGATCCTTGGCAATATCCCCGCCACGAACTGCCGCGTCATAGGCGGTCAGACGATCACCCTCGCGGCCCTCCTTCAGCGCCGCAGCCGCGGCTTCGGCGGCCTCGATGCCGGAAATCATCGCATTGTGATTGCCCTTGATGCGGGGAACGTTGACCATTCCCGCCGAGCAGCCCAGCAGAACACCGCCATCAAAGGACAGCTCGGGGATGGACTGCAGCCCGCCCTCGCTGATCGCCCGCGCGCCATAGGCAACGCGTTTGCCGCCTTCCAGAAGCTCGGCCACCATCGGGTGATGCTTGAAGCGCTGGAATTCCGCGTAAGGGTAAAGATAGGGGTTCTCGTAGTTCAGGTGGACGACAAAGCCGACCAGCACCTGATTGTCCTCGAAATGATAGATGAAGCTGCCGCCACCGGCATTCTTGCCGAGGGGCCAGCCCATGGTGTGGACCACCCGGCCCTTCTTGAACTTCTCGGGCTTGACCTCCCAGATTTCCTTCATGCCAAGGCCGAATTTCTGCGGCTCGTGACCCTCGGAGAGATTCAGCTTGCCGATGATCTCCTTGGCCAGGCTGCCGCGCACGCCTTCGGCGATGAAGACATATTTGCCGTGCAGTTCCATCCCCGGTTCATACATGTTGCCGGGGGTGCCATCCGAATTCAGGCCCATCTCACCGGCGACGACGCCCTTGACGCGATTGCCATCCCAGACGATCTTGCTGGCGGCCATGCCGGGGAAGATTTCGACCCCCAGTTCCTCGGCCTGTTCGGCCAGCCAGCGACAGACGTTGCCCATGCTGACGACATAGTTGCCGTGATTGTTCATCAGCGGCGGCATCGGCCAGTTGGGCACGCGCATCTGCCCACCCTCGCCAAGCACGAAGAAGTTGTCATCCACGACTTCGGTGTTCAGTGGCGCGCCCTTTTCCTTCCAGTCGGGGATCAGCCGGTTCAGCCCGGATGGGTCCAGCACCGCACCCGACAGGATATGGGCGCCGATTTCAGAACCTTTTTCCAGAACCACGACCTGGATCTCGGGATCAATCTGCTTCAGCCGGATCGCTGCTGACAGCCCCGAGGGGCCTCCACCGACGATCACAACATCGTATTCCATCGACTCGCGTTCGATCTGCGTCTCGTCGGTCATGGCTGGAAACTCTCCCCTCTCTTGTCTAGCTGGCACAGGACTAACGCGGCTTTTTCGATGGGGCAATCATAACACTGTTATCTGGACAGCCTAATTTCGCCGACTGCCTGTCTGGTGGGCTTGCAAAGCTCTGGAATTTGGGTTCACGATGCATGCGACGGAATTTCGCGCCCCTGCCATGGCAAATGGTGGGGGCGTTCGATTAGCGTCGGGACGGCAACCGCAACCCGGAAGGAAATGGGCAGCGATGGAAAAGATACCGATGACCCGCAGCGGCTTTGTGGCGTTGGAACGCGAATTGACCGAACTGAAAGGCAAGGACCGCCCTGCCATCATCCGGCAGATCGCCGAAGCGCGCGAACATGGCGATCTCTCGGAGAATGCCGAATATCACGCCGCGCGCGAGAAACAGGGTTTCATCGAAGGCCGCATCAAGGAACTGGAAGCGATCCTCTCGCGTGCCGAAGTGTTCGACCCTGCGAAACTGTCCGGCTCGATCAAATTCGGTGCCACGGTCGACCTGCTGGACGAGGACACGGAAGAAGAGCGCACCTATCAGATCGTCGGAGAGGCCGAGGCCAATATCGAACGCGGCCTGCTGAACATGCGTTCGCCGCTGGCGCGCGCGCTGATCGGCAAGGATGAAGGCGACAGCGTCGACGTCAAGACTCCGGGCGGCGTGCGCAGCTATGAAATCCTGGCCATCCGGTACGAGTAGCGCTGATGTCGCTGGTCGCCCGGATCACTTCGCTGGCGCAACGGGACTCCATGTCTGCGATCGGACTGGGCCTCAGCGCCGCCTGGCTTGCGCTGGTGCTGATCTTCTGGCTGGTGACGCCGGCCGCGCAAACTGAAATCGGCGGCATCGGCAGGCTTGTGGCCGTTGTCGGAATCCTGTTGCCGCTGGTGCTGATCTGGACTGCCGTGGCGCTGGCACGCTCGATTGCGACGCTGCGCGCCGAGGCCGAGGACATGCGCCGCAGCCTGACACTGCTGCGTGAGTTCGCGGCAACGCGGGGGGCACCGCCTCCCGCCCATCCGGAGGGTCCCGCCAGAACCGCGCCGGCGGCGCGCCCCCTGGAAGGGCGTACAACCGCGACTTCATCACCGGTGCCCCCCGCAGCGGCCACGACGCGGATGCGGCCGGTCGAGCCGCGCCCGACGCCCCCGGCTGCGGATGCCGACGAAAAAGTCACTGTCGCACCCGAGACATTGATTCGCGCGCTGAATTTTCCCGACGGTCCAGATGACGCCGATGCCATTTCGGCCCTGCGCAGCGCATTGAAGGACCAGAGCAATTCGCGCGTGCTGCGGGCATCACAGGATGTCATCACCCTGCTGGCCAGCCATGACATCTATATGGATGACCTGTCACCCGTCCACGCCCCGGCGGAAGTCTGGCGCGACCTTGCCCAAGGCGCGCGCGGAGAGACCGTTTCGGCCCTTGGCGCGATCAGGGAAGAGGCCACCGAGGATGTGGTGGCCTCGATGTTGCAACAGGATGAGATTTTCCGTGACGCGGCGCATCATTTCCTGCGCCATTTCGACGCCTTGCTGTCACGGCTGATTCCGCAGCTGGACGATGATCGGATCGCCACCCTGTCACAAACGCGGTCGGCGCGGGCCTTCATGCTGCTGGGACGGGTCACCGGCATCTTCGGCTAACCCCGCCGGTTCAGATCGTGGCGCAGGAGCAGCACCTGCCCCGTCCAGGGCCAGCCATAGCGCCCGCGCCCGACCTCGACGAAACCCAGGCTGGCATAGAACTGCCGCGCGCCGCGATTGCTCTTTTGCACCTCGGCGCGCAGGCCGCCCATGCCGCGCTGGCGCGCCAGTTCCACCAGAGCCCCGATCAAGGCCCGCCCGGTTCCCTGCCGCATCTCGCGTGCGATGATTCCGTCAATGACCATATCCGACGTCGCCGGAGCAGCGCGATAGGCCAGCGCCGCAAAACGCGGAATTTTCTTGAGGAAGCCTCCGTCACCATCGCGGATACCGGCTACTCCGACAAGCTGATCACCCTGCATGGCCACCATCCCGTGGGCTGCATCCATTGCCGGAATCGCCGCCTGTCCGCCGGTCCAGATCCCGAAGCCGCGCCACCACAAGGCCGCGGCATCCGCCATGACACAATCGGGCACCGGATGATGAATATCGATCCGACAGGCTTGCCACTGATTGCCCGTCATGCAAGCAAGCGGTGCACAGGATACAGCATTGAAAGTTTCATGGCTCCCTCGCCCGAACCCAGACCCGAACCGCAGCAGCCCCCGGCGCTCGACGATCCGGCAAGCAAACGCGCCCTGACGCGCACGGCTGGCGCAGCATATCGCCATGGCATGCTTCAGGCGATGCCTTTTCTGCTGGTCATCATTCCCTTCTCGATCCTGTTCGGCGTGGTTGCCACCGAGGCAGGGATGGACCTGGCGAAAGTCATGGGCTTTACCGTGCTGGTTCTTGCCGGAGCCTCGCAGTTCACGGCGATCCAGCTGATCTCGGACAATGCTCCGGCGATCATCGTGATCCTGTCCGGGCTGGCCGTCAATCTGCGCATGGCGATGTATTCCGCCTCGCTGGTGCCATGGCTGCGCGGAGCTTCGGGAACGCAGAAGGCTTGGCTGGCCTATGTGCTGATCGACCAGAGCTATGCCCTGTCGATCCAGCATTACGAACGCCATCCGGGGCTGTCACTGCGCCAGAGGCTTGCCTATTTTGCGGGCACGGCAACGACGCTTTGCGTGCCATGGGTGATCGCGACCTGGGTCGGCGCGACCGTCGGTCAGGCGATTCCCGAAGAGGTCGCGCTGGATTTCGCCATGCCGATCACCTTTCTGGCAATGATCGCCCCCATGCTGCGCACCCCGGCCCATCTGGCAGCCTGTTTCGTGGCCGTGGCGGGTGCGCTGGCCCTGGCGTGGATGCCCTCGGGGCTTGGCCTGCTGATCGCCGCGCCCCTGGGAATGGCGACAGGAGCCCTGGTCGAATACTGGATCGAAAAGAAGCGGGGCACGGCGTGAACGGGGAAATGTCGGATCTGGACATCTGGATCATCATCATCGCCCTGGGGATCGGTACCTTCCTGATCCGCTGGTCATTCCTGGGCGCATTGGGCGATCGGGAATTGCCGGGCTGGGTTCTGCGGATGCTGCGCTATACGCCGGTGGCCGTGCTTCCCGCGCTGGTCGCCCCGCTGGTGCTGTGGCCAGCCGCGAATGACGGCCAGCCCGAACCGGCCCGAATGGCCGCGGCCACGGCAACCGTGATGGTCGGCCTGCTGACCAAGAACGTGATCCTGGCGATCGCCGCCGGGGCCATCACCCTGTTCGGCCTGCTGTACCTGCTGGGCTAGACCGGCCGCGCGGGGCGATTGGTGATCACCCCGTCCTTCTGTTTCAGAAGCACATCGTGATTATTCGCCGGATCGCCATCCATATGGCGTTTCGAGGTCACGCCGGGCAGGGTCAGGAACCAGTTGCGCAGCTTGATCGGCGAAAAGCCCGAAGGCGCGCCCTCGAAGCCCGGCAGGCCGCGCAGCACTGTCGATGTCTCGACCGCGCAGAAGCTCTTGTTCGCGGCGCCATTTGCCTCGGCCCGCGCGATGGCCAGATCGGCCACCTCGCGACTGACGGGAACGCTGTCCTCGGCGACCCAATAGGTGCTGCGGGCGTGGTAATCGATATAGAAGCGGCGGAAATTGTCCGTGATCCCGTAAAGGACATCATGCCTTTCGGGAATTCTCGGGTGATTCCACGTCCCGGCCGGATCATAGATCACCCGCTGACTGCCATTGATCATCAGGGCGGAATGTCCGCCCTCGCCGCGGGGAATGCCGATCACCGTGAACAGGGTGATCGAGGGCGGCCCCTCGGCGACAAAACGCGCCTGCCTGACAGCCTCGTCACTCGCCCAGATATTGTCTGCCCCGCAGGCAGCCAACACAAGCGGCAGCGAGGCCGCCAGAAACACGCGTCTTTTCATGAAATCTTCGTGCGAATCAGGCGTTGGACAGCGCCAGGAAGATCAACACGACGATCGCGATCCCACTGACCCAGGTCGTCATGCGGATAAAACCGGCAAATGTCTTGCGTTGCGCGGTGATGTCCATTTCGCCCAGCTTGTGCTCGGATATCTCATGATGCGTGGCCATGACTGCCCTCCGGATGATGTTTGTCATGCGATAGCTGAAACTTCAGCCACTGTCACGCCCCCCAAAATACCGCACCGTCTCTTTCGTCAACAGCACGAATAGCGCCATTCAGACGCAGGTGATTGATATGGGCGACAGCCTCGACAAGGGCCAGCCCGAATTCCATCGCCGCGATCTTGCGCTTGAACAGAATGTCAAAGCAGCCGACCGCACTGCGCGGTTCCTTTTTCAACGCATCGACAATGCGACCCAATGCGCCGTGATGATTGTCGATCAGCTGCTGCAGGCGCGTCGGCAACCCGGTGAAGGGCAGCTTGTGCCCCGGCAGGACCAGATGATCAGGCTGGGCCAGCGCCGCCATGCGATTGCAGCTGTCCAGCCATTCGCCCACCGGGTCGGCGTCGGGCTCTGTCGGATAGACCCCCAGGTTGGGCGAAATCGACGGCAGAAGCTGATCGCCCCCGATGACCAGATGGTCATCCTGCGACCAGAAGGTCAGATGACGCGGCGCATGACCATCCCCCATGGCCACCCGCCAACGGCGCCGACCAAAGCTGACGATCTGGCCCTCGCTCATGCGGGTAAAGCCAAGCGGCAGCGGATGCACGACATCAGCGGAATTATAGGGTCGTTCCGCCATGCGTTTTGCCAGAATTTCCGCAGGCATACCGGCGCGTCGCCAGAAATCGACCGACTGGCGGGGCGGACGATCCTGAGTATCCAGTTGCAACATCCGCGCCATCAGCCATGCGGTGCGGCTCATCATCAGTTCGGCGCCGTCACTTTCCATGAACCAGCCCGCCAACCCGATATGGTCGGGATGATGATGCGTGCCGATCACCCGATTGATCGGCAATCCCTGCAATGGACCGGCACGCAATCGGGCCCAGATCGCCCGTGCGGCTGCCGTGTCAAAGCCGGTGTCCACAATGGTCCAGCCGGTGTCATCCCGCAGGGCATAGACATTCACATGGTCCAGCGCCATGGGCAGCGGCAAACGCATCCACAGCACGCCATCCGCAACCTCGATTGCCTCGCCCTCGGCGGGAATGCTCTCGAAAGGATATGAAATCACGCCGAAAAATCTCCAGCCAGCGCGGCATCACTGATCGCGGTCAGTTCCTCCAACCCGGCCCGCGCCTCGGCCAGATCCGAGGCATAGCGCGGCAGAACCCGTGAAATATACACCCGGGCCAATGCGACATGCGCAGCCGATCCGGCCATGGCCGCGCGCAGATGATAATGCGCGCCCAGAACCCGCGCAAAGGCCATCAGGAAGGGCACCGCACCGCCGAAACGTTCCGGCAGGTCGCGTTCCATCATGGCCAGCGTCGCTTCGCGCATCGTTTCCCCTGCCTGCCAGACTCTTTCGGACAGATCGTGATGAGCACCATTCGCGGCCTTCGCATTGTCCAGTATCTCGTCCAGCAGCCGCATGGCCGCATCGCCACCGTCGGCCAGCTTGCGCCCGACCAGATCCATTGCCTGAATGCCGTTGGTCCCCTCATAGATCGGGGTGATCCGCGCATCCCGCAGATATTGGGCGGCGCCGGTTTCCTCGATATAGCCCATCCCGCCATGCACCTGCACGCCGGTATCAGCCACGCGGCAACCGACATCGGTGCCATAGGCCTTGGCAATCGGCGTCAGGAAGGCAGCCCGGGCGGCATGTTCCGCAGCGCCTGTCGCACGCTGCATGTCGATCGCGCTTGCGCAGGCAAGACAGATCGACCGCGCCGCAAAAACCTCGGCCCGCGCGGTGGCCAGCATCCGACGGACATCGGGGTGATTGATGATCAGACCCATCTGATTGCGTTCGCCCGCATAGGCCACTGCCTGCTGCAGTGCCGCTTCGGCCACGCCGACACCCTGAACCCCCACGCCCAGACGCGCGCAGTTCATCATGGTGAACATCGAGGCCATGCCCTTGTGCTCTTCCCCGATCAGCCAGCCGGTCGCGCCCTCATAGCTCATGACACAGGTCGGACTGCCGTGGATGCCCATCTTTTCCTCGAGGCTGACCACCTTGATAGAGTTGGCCACACCCGGATTTCCCTGATCGTCGGGCAGGAACTTCGGCACCATGAACAGGCTGATCCCCCGCGTGCCCCTGGCCCCATCGGGCAGCCGCGCCAGCACCGCGTGGCAGACGTTCGAGGTCACATCGCTATCACCCCAGGTGATGAAGATCTTCTGTCCGGTAATGCGATAGGTGCCGTCCTCATGCCGCTCGGCACGGGTGGTCAGGGCACCGACATCGCTGCCCGCGCCCGGCTCGGTCAGATTCATCGTTCCCGACCATTCCCCGCTGTTCAGCTTGGGCAGATACAGCGCCTTCAATTCTTCGCTGGCGTGATGCTCCAGTGCCTCGATCTGCCCCTGGGTCAGCAGCGGGTTCAGTTGCAGCGCCAGACATGCGCCGGACATCATCTCGGCCACGGCCATGTTCAGGGTCATCGGCAGGCCCATGCCGCCATACTCCGGATCTGCCGCCAAACCGATCCAGCCCCCTTCGGCAATGGCCGCAAAACCTTCCGCATAGCCCGGAGAGGCGCGAACCCTGCCGTTCTCCAGCCGTGCCGGCACCTGGTCGCCACTGCGGTTCAGCGGGGCCAGCACCTGCCCCGCCAGCTTGCCCGCCTCGGCCAGGATCGCCCGGGTCGTGTCCTGCGTCGCCTCGGCAAAGCGATCGGTCTCCTGAACCTCGGAATAGGCGATCACGCGGCTCAAAATGAATTCGATCTGTTCAACCGGTGCCGCATAGGTCATCGGATTCCCCTCCCTCGGCGCCTTGGCATTGCCCGCTGGCGCGATTATCACACAGTTCAGTTCGCATCTTAGGATGATGGGAACAAGCCTCAACCGGAACACAGCGTCACGAATGAAAACCGAAAGACTGACCGCCGACAATGACGGGCTGGACCGCGCAATCGCGTTGCTGTCCGCGGGAAAAACCGTGGCCATCCCGACCGAGACGGTCTATGGCCTCGCCGCCGATGCGCGCAATGGTCAGGCGGTGGCAGGGATTTTCGCCGCCAAGGACCGGCCGACATTCAACCCGCTGATCGCCCATATCCACGATCTGGACGCCGCCAGGGAACTGGCCGAATTCAACGCACAGGCCGAAAGGCTGGCAACGGATTTCTGGCCCGGAGCCCTGACCCTTGTCCTGCCCCTGCGCGCATCGGCGGGCATTTCACCGCTGGTCACGGCAGGTTTGCAGACGATCGGCCTGCGCATGCCATCCAATACCACGGCCCGTGAGGTCCTGCGCCGATTCAATGGCCCGCTCGCCGCGCCCTCGGCAAATGCCTCCGGACGTGTCAGCCCCACCAGCGCGGCTCATGTTCTGGACCCGGACGGCGGCCTCGATGGGCGTATCGGGGCCGTTCTCGATGCCGGTACTTGCCCGATAGGCGTTGAATCGACCATCGTGTCATGGATCGATGGACGCCCGACACTGCTGCGCCATGGTGGCGTGCCGCTGGAAGCCCTTGAAGCCTCTCTTGGCCAGAGGCTGGCTCAGCCCGCCGCCAATCCCGACAAACCCAGCTCGCCGGGCCAGTTGCTCAGCCATTATGCTCCCCAGGCCCCCGTGCGGCTGAACGCGGCCAGCGCGGAACCCGGTGAAACCTATCTTGCATTCGGCGCGCCGGGCACATTCACCCTGTCGGCCACGGGCGATCTGAACGAAGCGGCGGCAAATCTCTTTGACGTGCTGCGTCAGGCCGACCGGCAAGGCCGGCCCATCGCGGTCGCCCCCATTCCCGAAACCGGACTCGGCGCGGCCATCAACGACCGACTGCGGCGCGCCGCCGCCCCGCGCCCCTGACGGTTTCTTCTTCGCGCAAATACCCAATCCCGCCGCAGCCACGAAAGCCACGCGTGATACGGCGCGACCGGAACATCCGATCGCGCCCTTTGGTCAGTTACAGCCCAAGCGAACCGTAAACATTGGAAATCTGCCGAATCGACACGACATAGGCGGCTGTGCGCAGGTCATCGACGCGGGGGTTGGCCAGCCAAACCTCCCTCATCTTGCCGAATGCCTCGCGCATCGTGTCCTCCAGGCCCGAACGCACCAGTTCCAGTTCGTCCGCCCCGGTCAGGAAGGCCTGCTTGAAACCGCGTGACAGGGTCCAGTTCAGCCCGGTATCGGCTGAAAGCCGCTCCAGTTCCTCAACCAGCATGCGTGCGCGCGCCTCTTCGTGACGGCGCTCCAATCGGCCAAGGCTGATCTGCGACAGGTTCTTGACCCATTCGAAATAGGACACGGTCACACCGCCGGCATTGGCATACATGTCGGGGATGATCACCACGCCCTTGCGCTTGAGGATTGCATCGGCATCCGCAGTCACGGGACCGTTGGCAGCCTCGATGATCACCTTGCATTTGATCCGCTCGGCATTCTCGGCGTGAATGACGCTTTCGACGGCAGCCGGGATCAGGATGTCGCATTCATCCTCCAGCGCCAGCAGCCCTTCCTCGCGATACTCGCCGCCGGTAAAGCCACGAACGCCGCCTGTCGACTGAATATAGCCGCGCAACGCATCGATATTGATGCCCTGGGGATTGGTGATCGCCCCATCGCGTTCGATGACCGTGGTGATCAGCGCCTTGTCTTCCGTCGAGAGGAACTGCGCGGCGTGATAGCCCACATTCCCCAGACCCTGCACGATGATCCGCTTGCCTGCCAGAGTCCCCTCCAGCCCGGCGCGCTTCATCACATCTTCGTGACGGAAGAACTCCTGCAAGGCATATTGAACACCCCGTCCGGTGGCTTCGACCCGACCGTCGATTCCGCCTGCACTATGGGGTTTGCCGGTCACACAGGCCTTGGCGTTGATGTCATCGGGATGCAGGCGCTTGTAGGCATCGGCCATCCAGGCCATTTCGCGCTCCCCGGTGCCCATGTCCGGGGCCGGCACGTTCTGGCTGGGCGAGATCAGATTGCGGCGCGACAATTCATAGGTAAAGCGGCGCGTGATCTTTTCCAGCTCATCCTCGTTCCAGGCACGCGGATCAATGCGCAGCCCGCCTTTCGACCCCCCGAAGGGCAGATCGACCAGCGCACATTTATAGCTCATCAGCGCAGCCAGGGCTTCAACCTCGTTCTGGTTGACGTCCAGCGAATAACGGATGCCGCCCTTGACCGGCTCCATATGCTCGGAATGGACCGAACGGTAACCGGTGAAAGTGTGCAATTCGCCGCGCAACCGCACTCCGAAACGTACGGTATAGGTCGAATTGCAGACCCGGATCTTTTCTTCCAGACCGGGGGGCAACTCCATCAATCCGGCAGCATGGGCGAACATCCGATCGACAGAATCGCGGAACGAGTTGGTTGCGGCGCACATCAGTGTTTCCTCCGGTCAGTGCAAAGGCGATTCGAGGCCTTCATCGCGGAAGCTAGGACAAGTCTGTCCGATGTTCCACGGCGCATTCCTGCCCTTGACGTAAAGAGCATACTTTGCTTTTCCCTAAGGGCTGCAATTCAGCATTTTTCATTTTATCGACCGAACCGCCCGAGCATTTGGCGAGTTACACATTTGCACTTCAGTATTGTGAGGTTCCGATTTTGACAGTTCAACACCCCCGCAAGGGGCGCAAACTTGCACAGGTTCATGTAGGAGCAAGGCAGATATTCCTGCGGGATGGATATGCCGGTGCAAGTGTCGACGACATCGCCCGCGCGGCCCGCGTCTCCAAGGCGACGCTTTACAGCTATTTCCCTGAAAAATCGGTCATGTTCCGCGAGGTCATGCTGCATGAGCTGGAGGAAGTGGCGCAGCAGTCTCCTGTCCAGATCGACAGCGCGATGCCCGCGCAGGCTGCCCTGCCTGAAATGGCCCGGCAGATCGCGCAGTGGCAATATTCGGACCTGCCGCTTTGCCTGCTTCGCGTCAATATTGCCGAGGCGAACCGCTTTCCCGATATCGCCGGGAAATACCAGAAGGTTCTTGACGACATTCTCTACGATGTCATCCGCCAGCATCTGGACCGTTGGGTGACGCAGGAAGAACTGGTCATCCAGAACAGCCTGCTCGCCGCGCATCAACTGGTCAGCCTGACGGGCGCGACCCTGCAGGAACGCCTGCTGGTCACGGCCATGCCGCCCGAGGCGCATGCCGCCCATATCCGCGATGTCAGCGCCGAGGCGGCCCGCATCTTCCTGGCAAGCTATCAGCCCGTTGACGGTCGGCAAAGACATGCCGCCAAAGCCTGCTGACGCAGGCATGACAAGGGCCGGGGCCATGATGAAAACGTGACCCGACGGCCGGGTTCTCAACCAGACTGACAGCCCGTATAACGGCCAACAATCACAAGCCGCCCGCAATCGGGCCCATCAGAGGGACGCCGACATCATGAAGATGACCTTGTTTCTGCCATTTGCCGCTGTCATGGCCACGCTTGCAGGCTGCGCACCGGCACCTGTGCCGACGCCGGCGCCCGAGCCGGTGGTCACCCTTCCCCCGGTGCCGACCGAAGGCATCGCCGGCCTTGAGGAACGCCAGCCCGATCTGTGCAAGGCCAAGGATTACGTCGCCTATCTGGGCCAGCCCGGCACCGTGATCCAGACCCTGGGCATCACGCGCAACTATCGCGTTGTCGAATACCGCGGCATCGAGCCCCAGGAATATGACCCGCTCCGGCTCGTGTTCCGTCTGGATGCCTCGGGCAATATCTACAACATCGACTGCGGTTGATCGGATGCGCCTGTCGTTTTCCCTTTTGGGCGTCCTGGCAATCTTCACGGTGGCAGCCTGCGCCCCCCCCACCCCGCGCGAGATCACCCCGGACGAACCCGCCGATCAATGCGGTGCCGCGGGATACAAGGGGCTGATCGGTCAGCCCCGCGACATTCTGGACAAGATGTCATTCCCGATCGGCACGCGTCAGATCGGCCCCGAGGATGCCGTCACCTCTGATTTCAGACCCGATCGGCTCAACATCGAATATGGCAGCAACGGACGAATCGACAGCGTCAGCTGCTATTAGGCAAGCGGCGGGCGGTGCCGGAAACGGTTGCGCCCCCTGAACTGTCTTTCCCTCTTTTCGCATTGATTTGCGCCGCAGCCGGTGTCACCATTTGTTCATGATGAATGCCGCTCCGCCGTTTCCGGCTGATCCCGATCGCGTGGTTTTCAACCGGCAGGAGCTGGCCGTGATCCTGTCCCTGTACGGGCGATTTGTCGCTGCCGGGGAATGGCGCGATTATGGGATGTCCTTCCTGCGCGACGCCGCGATCTTCAGTGTCTTTCGTCGTGCCACCGAACACCCGCTGTATCGTATCGAGAAACGGCCCAAACTGCGCAACGCTCAGGGGGCCTATGCGGTCATCGGCATGGACGGGAGAATCCTGAAACGCGGTCATGATCTGGCCATGGTCCTGCGGGTGCTGGACAAGAAGCTGATCCGACCCATCGGCTGACCTGCCCGGGTGGCTCATGTCCCGCGTGGTTTGGCACGCGTCGTCGGATCGGCACTGGTCGGGTCTTCGGGCCACGGGTGGCGGGGATAGCGCCCACGCATCTCCTTGCGCACCTCAGCATAGGAACTGGCCCAGAACCCCGGCAGATCGGTCGTCACCTGCACCGGTTTGCCGCCGGGTGACAGCAGGCTGATGCGCAGGGGACGCCCGGCCACGACCGGATGTCGGGTCACGCCGAACAATTCCTGCAGGCGCAACTGGATCGAGGGCGTTTCATGCCCATAGTCGATTGGCACCTTGCGCCCCAGCGGTGTCTGGAAATGCGCGGGGACCTGCGCCGCCAGCCGTTGCTGCCCCTCCCAGCCCAGCCGCTGCATCAAGGGTTCGACCAGGTCCAACGCACGCAGATCAGCCAGGGTCCGGCATTGCCCCAGCCATGGCAGCAGCCATTCGCCATCCGCGAGCAGGGCCTCGTCCGACACAGCTTCTTCGCCGTCAACCAGCGCCATCCGTGCCCGCAGTCGCGCCGCCGCAGGTGTCCATGGCAGGCCAACCTGACGCAGCCCCTCCAGCGCCGCCCCGGCCACCGCCGATTGCGGGGCCTCTGTCCATGCGCGATCGGTCAGGACCAGCGCGCCGAGGCGTTCCTGCCGCCGCGCCATCACCCGCCCTTCGCGGCGCGACCATTCACATAGCGCGACCTCCTCGATCCGGTCGGCGAACAACTCGCGCAGCACGGCCTCGTCGATCGGCGCAGCCAGCCGGATGCGGGCCTCGCGCTGATCCCCCGCCAGGTCAAGCGCCACGAGCAGACGCTGCCCCGCCAGCGGGTCTTCGGCGGGCAGAACCGCGCCCTTGCCGCCCGACAGCACATAGCGGGGCTGATCGCCCTTGCGCCGCATCCCGATCCGATCGGGATAGGCCAGCGCCACCATCGCACCCGACGACAGCCCGCGCATGGGCTGATCCCTGCCGCGCTCTCTGGCGCGCCGCCGCAGACGACTGGCCTCATCCCGAAGGCGTTTCAGCGCGGGTTGATGAAATTGATAGGGCCGCTCACGCGCAAAGGCCCGCGCGTCGCGCAACAGGGCAAGACGCAGACCGATATCGCTTGGCGCGCCGCGCAGGGGATCGCGGTCGGACAGCAGCGCCGCCAGCTCGGCAGCGCCTTCTCCGGCCAGTGACAGCATATGGCCCAGACGCGGATGCAACGGCAGCGCCGCCAGCGCCTTGCCATGGGGCGTGATCCGCCCTGCCCCATCCAGAGCACCCAATTGCTGCAACAGCTGTCGCGCCTCGGCCAGCGTGCCCTCGGGTGGCGGCGTCAGAAAGGCCAGATCCCCCGGTTGCGCGCCCCATGCGGCAAGCTCCAGCGCCAGACCGGACAGATCGGCGACCATGATTTCGGGCGGAGCAAAGGCGGGAAATGCGCCCTCCTCGGCCCTGGCCCACATGCGATAGCAGATCCCCGGCGCCACCCGCCCGGCGCGACCGCGGCGCTGATCGGCCTCGGCGCGGCTGACACGCTCGGTCACAAGCCGGGACATGCCGCTGCCCGGATCAAAGCGCGCCCGTCTTGCGCGACCGGCGTCCACCACAACCCTCACCTGCGGAATGGTCAGCGATGTCTCGGCAATCGAGGTCGCCAGAACGATCCGCCGCCGGCTGCCCGGTTCAGACAGCGCCTTGCGCTGATCCCTGGCCTCCAGCGCCCCGAACAGCGGCAGCACCTCGCAATCGCAGTCATTCAGCACCCCCATGACCCGGCGAATTTCACCCTCTCCGGGCAGAAAGGCCAGGATCGTGCCGCCGGTCTCCCGGGTTTCGTGCTCGGCCCGCCGGATCAACCGCGCGGCCTCGTCGATCAACCGTGATGCCGCAGGCAGGGGCCGATCCAGCCAGCGGGTCTCGACCGGAAAGGCCCGTCCTTCGGAGCGAATCACCGGCGCATCATCCAGCAGCGCGGCCACCGGCTCGGCCTCGAGCGTGGCGGACATGACCACCACCGCCAGATCATCGCGCAGCGCGTTGCGCGCCTCCCAGACAAGGGCCAGCCCCAGATCCGCGTTCAGACTGCGTTCGTGGAATTCGTCAAAAATGACGCAGCCGATGCCGCTCAATTCAGGGTCGGATTGCACCATGCGCGTCAGGATGCCTTCGGTGACGACCTCGATGCGGCTGCCCGCGACCGAGTCACCCCGCATCCGATATCCAACCTGCTGGCCGACCGTTTCGCCGAGTTGCTCGGCAAGACGTTCGGCGGCGGCACGGGCGGCAAGGCGGCGCGGCTCCAGCATCAGGATCCGACCCTTGATGCGATCCAGCAGCGCCAGCGGAACCCGCGTGGTCTTGCCCGCCCCCGGCGGTGCCACCAGAACCGCCCGCCCCTGCGCCATCAGCGCATCACACAGCGGATCAAGAACGTCATCAATGGGCAATTTGTTCTGCATGACCGTCTTATGTCGCATGGGCCTGACAAGAGGAACCCCGTGCCCGCCCTATGAAAAGCCTGCCGGGCTGCTTATCTTGCGGAAAAGAACCAGGGCAATGCGGCGGGCAGAATGGGAATCGGCAGCGAATTGATGCGGGGGCTGGGACTGGGCGATCCCGTGATCCGGCTGGGCGTGACCGGGCTGTCGCGGGCCGGCAAGACCGTCTTCATCACGTCTCTGGTGGCCAATCTGATGGATCGCGGCCGCATGCATGCGCTGCGCGCCGCCGCCGATGGCAGCCTCAAGGCCGCATGGCTGCAACCACAGCCCGACGACACCGTGCCCCGCTTCGACTATGAACGATATCTGGCGGCACTGACCGGCCCCCAGCCGCATTGGCCCGAAGGCACACGCCACGTCAGCCAGTTGCGCCTGTCCCTGCGGACCGAACGCAGCGGGTTCCTGTCGGGGCTGCGCGGGCCCCAGACCATCCATCTGGATATCGTCGATTACCCGGGCGAATGGCTGCTGGATCTGCGCCTGATGGAAAAGGATTTCAACGAATGGTCCGCCGAAGTTCTGGGCCGAATGCAGGGCCGCCCCGGAGCCGAAGATTACCAACAGAGCTTGTCCGAGTTGCCCGATGGCGACCGGCTGGACGAACCGACCGCCCAGAAACTGGCGCGCAGCTATACCGCGCATCTGCTCGCCTCGCGCGATGCCGGATGGTCCGATTGCACGCCCGGACGTTTCCTGATTCCCGGCGAACTGGAAGGTTCTCCCGCGCTGACCTTTGCCCCCTTGCCGGAACGGTTTGCGGGCAGCCGCATGCACAAGGAATTCCGGCGTCGGTACGAGGCCTATAAATCCCGGGTCGTCAAACCCTTCTTTCGCGACCATTTCGCCAGGATCGACCGGCAAGTGGTGCTTGTCGATGTGCTGGGCGCGATCCATCAGGGACCCGCGGCCATCGAGGACATTCGCCGCGCCATGGCCGAGATCCTTTCGGCCTTTCAGCCCGGTCGGGCCGGTTGGCTGGCGCAACTTCTGGGCACGCGGCGGGTCGAAAGGATCCTCTTCGCCGCCACCAAGGCCGACCATCTGCATCATGTCCAGCACAACCGCCTGACCGCAATCCTTTCGGCCATGCTGCGCGAAGCCCGTGACCGCGCCGATTTCTCCGGGGCCCGCAGCGAGGCGATGTCTCTGGCGGCCCTGCGAACCACCACCGAAGACATCATCCGTCAGGACGGCGAAGAACTCCCCGCCGTGCGCGGGCGACTGCTGGATGGACGCCAGGCAGCGCTTTATCCCGGCGAATTGCCCGCCGATCCGGTGGCCCTGCTGCAACCGGCACGCTCGGGCGCGACCGAATGGCTGGACGGGGATTACGCGGTGATGAATTTCGCCCCCGCCCCGATGACCGCCCGCCCCGGCGACGGCCCGCCCCATATCCGGCTGGATCGTGCCGCCGAGTTCCTGATCGGAGACCGGCTGTGACCGAAGACAAGAAACCCACCCGCCGCAGACCGGTTCTGGTCGAGATCGAGGACAGCCCGCAGCCGGAACGTGACATTCCTCCGCGCACACATCTGCATGAGGATCCCGGCCCCAATCCCGCCGACGCCCCGCCGATCGACAATGCCGATCCGGTGCTGCCGCGACCGCGCACGATGGAGATGGTCACCCGTCTGGTCGGGCGTCCGCCCTCGAAGCTGACCCGCTTCTTCATCAATTCGGGCGTGGCGCTGTTCACCTTTCTGCTGTCCATTGCGGCGCTGGATTTCATCAACAACCTGTTGAACAGCTATCCCGTTCTGGGTTGGATCGGGATCGCGCTGTTTGCCCTGTTCACTCTTGCCGCATTGGGCATGGCATGGCGCGAATATCGCGCCTGGGCACGCTTTGCCAAGATCGACGCGATTCAACGGCAGGCCGGTGCCGCGCTGGCCGAAGACAGCATCGAACAGGCCCGCAAGGTCTGCAACCAGCTGCAGCTGCTCTATCGCGACCGCCCCGAGTTGCAATGGCAGCGCCAGCGCCTGGCCGATCAGAAGGCCGATATCTTCGATGCCAACAGCCTGCTGACCATGGCGGAAACCGAATTGATGGCACCGCTGGACCAGCAGGCCAGACGGGAAATCGAGGCCGCCGCCCGCACCGTGGCCGCCGCAACGGCGCTGATCCCGCTGGCGCTGGCCGATGTCGCTGCGGCGCTGGCCGCCAATCTGCGGATGATCCGCCGCATGGCCGAAATCTATGGCGGACGCGCCGGAGCGGTCGGCGGATGGCGTCTGGCGCGCACGGTGATGACCCATCTGGTCGCCACAGGTGCCGTGGCCGCCGGTGATGACCTGATTCATACCGTTGCGGGGGGCGGCGTCCTTGCCAAGCTCTCGCGCAGATTCGGCGAAGGTGTGGTGAATGGCGCCCTGACCGCACGGGTCGGCATTGCCGCCATGGAGGTCTGCCGCCCGCTGCCATTCATGGCGCAGCCCCGCCCGCGGGTCGGGAATCTGGTGACGCGCGGGCTTCGGGGCCTGTTCGGGGAAAGCCCGGACGAGGCCGGAAAATCCCCGCCAAGGCAGGATTAGGGCCGGGGCGCGGCGACCTTCTTGCTGCGCGACAGCGTGAACAACCCCGACAGCAGGATCAGCGCCGATCCCACCACCATCGGCAGGGTCAGGCTTTCACCGAACAGAAGTATGCCGAAAGCGATGCCAAAAAGCAGCCGCGTATAGCGAAACGGCGTCACCGCCGAGACCTCGCCCGTGCGCATTGCCTTCATCAGCGAGAAATAGGCCGCGACCCCCGCGATCATTGCCCCGGCAAGGCAGAAGGCGGTCGCGGCATCAGGCCAGACGAATGCCGCACCCTGCCAGATTGCAAAGGCCGCACCGGAAAAGATCACCGCCAGAAAGCCGTAAAAGCCCAATGTCGCGGCCCCCATCCCGACAGGCGCGGCGCGGCTGGCCAGATCGCGACCGGCAAGACCCAGCATGCCGATCACGGCCAGCAGCGACAGCACCGAAAAGCTGTCGCCTCCGGGCTGGATGATGACCAGCACGCCGATCAGCCCGATGACGATCGCGGACCAGCGCCGCCAGCCCACCTTTTCCGAAAACACCAGCGCGGCACCGGCCACGACGACCAGCGGCGTCGCCTGCAGGATCACCGTGGCCGAGGACAGGGGCGTCAATGTGATCGCCAGCCCGTAAAACAGCCGGCCCGTCGCCTCGAAGGCAAAGCGGATGCGCATTGTCCGGTTCAGCACCTCGGGCGCGAACAGCTTTTCTCCGTTGAGCAGCGCAAGGCTGCCGAAGATGATCGACCCACCGCAGCCGAACAGGATCAGGATCTGCCCCAGCGGCAGGGTCGAGGCGCTGGTCTTGACCAGACTGTCCTCCAGCGCAAAGGCCAGCATGGCCAGCACCATCCAGAGGCTGCCCACCAGATTGCGGGTGTCGGCGGGGGGCGACAAACTTGTCATCAAGATCTTCCTGTTCTGACCGGCACCGCCGGTGGCGGCAAGGTCTATTCGCCAGAAGGCGCATCATCGGGCATTTCGGGCGCCTGCGTCGTCGCATCGCCATCGACAGGAACACCAGCCTCGATCAGGCGGTTGTCCTCCCATTTCCCGGCGGCGATCTGCCCGGTGGCATAGCGCATCATGCCCTGCCCCTGCCGCTTGCCGGATTCGAAATGCCCCTCGTAGCGGTCGCCATTGGCATAGGTTGCCACGCCATCGCCATCGATCTCGCCGGCCTTCCAGCCACCTTCATAGATGAACCCGTCCGGCGTCGTCAGCTTGCCCTGACCTTCGCGCAGCCCATTCACGAACTGCCCGGTGTAAACAGTGCCATCGGGATAGGTGGCCTGGCCCTCGCCGTGGCGCTGCCCGTCCTTCCATGCGCCGGTATAGACATAGCCGTCGGGATAGGACATGCGTCCCTGCCCGTCATTGCGGGCATTGCGGAAACTGCCCTCATAGACCATGCCATTGGCATAGCTGGCCTTGCCTTCTCCCTGAATGACACCCGCGGCCCATTGCCCTTCATAGGTCGAACCATCGGGATAGGTGATCTTGCCGGTACCATCCGGGCGATCGTCCTTCATCTGCCCCTCATAGACCGAACCATCGGGATAGGTGATCCGCCCGCGTCCCTCCATCCGGCCTTCGACCCATTGCCCGACATAGACGTAACCATCGGTGCCGGTGAATGTGCCCTGCCCATGCCGGCGGTCGGCCTTGAACTGGCCGTCATAGACATCGCCATTGGCATAGATGGCCACGCCATTGCCCTCGCGCTTGCCATTGAGCATCTGGCCTTCGTAGCGGTCGCCTGACGGCTGGACCAGAACGCCCGTCCCCGACATCTGCCCGGCCGACCACACGCCGTCATAGACCAGCCCGTCGGCCATGGTCAGCTTGCCCTTGCCGGCGCGCTGCCCCGCCAGCATGCTGCCTTCATAGATTGCGCCATCGGGATAGGTGATCTTGCCACGCCCCTCTTTGACGCCGGCATTCCATTCGCCTTCGTAACGATAGCCATTGGGCTGGGTCAGCACCCCCTTGCCCTGATGCAGCCCCTTGACGAAATCACCCTTGTAGACGGATCCATTGGCATAATGGGCCTCGCCCTGACCGGTGATTTCCCCGGCGATCCAGTCGCCCTCATAGGTGCCGCCATCGGCATAGGTGATCTTGCCCTTGCCGTCGGGTTTGCCCTTGGCGAAATGGCCGACATAGACCGATCCATTGGGAAATGTTGCCGTGCCCTGGCCCAGAATTTCACCCTCGACCCAGTCACCTTCGTATTTGTAGCCATTGGGCAGCGTATACAGCCCCTGCCCATGCTGGCGACCGTTCCGGAAGGTTCCCTCGTAGACCCCTCCATCATCATATTGCTTGGTGATGATCTGGGCATGTCCCGACGCCACCGCCGAAATCAGCACCAGCGCCGCCGCGCCTGCCCGGATTGCCGCCTGTCTCGTCGTTGCCATTGCCCGTTCACCTCATCTTTTGCCCCAAGGTCTACCGCAGCCGGGGACGACGCGCAAAGCCCGACTTTTCCTTTCCCGCATGTTCCCCTATCACAGTCTCGAAAAAACTGGAGGCAACGCCATGACCGACCGCTTTCGCCTGACCATCGGACAGCTGAACGCGACTGTAGGCGACCTGAGCGGGAACGCCGCGAAGGCGCGCGCCGCATGGGAGCATGCACGCGAGGCAGGATCAGACATGCTGGCGCTGCCAGAGATGTTCATCACCGGATATCAGACCCAGGATCTGGTGCTGAAACCGGCCTTTACCGAACAGGCCATCGCGGCGGTGATGGCTCTTGGCGAATCCTGTGCGGACGGTCCGGCCATGGGCATCGGTGCCCCCTGGCGCGATGGCGACAAGCTGTTCAACGCCTATTTCGTGTTCAAGGGCGGCAAGCTGGTCGCACGGGTGCTGAAGCACCACCTGCCCCACAAGCAGCTGTTTGACGAAATGCGCCTTTTCGACAGCGGCCCGATCAGCGGCCCCTATCCGGTCGCGGGCGCAAGGATCGGCAGCCCGATCTGCGAAGACAGCTGGTATTCCGATGTGGCCGAAACGCTCGAGGAAACCGGGGCCGAGATTCTGGTCGTGCCCAATGGCAGCCCCTATCACCGCGAAAAGCTGGACCTGCGCATGGGCCATATGGTCGCCCGCGTGGTCGAAACCGGCCTGCCCCTGGTCTATGTGAACATGGTTGGCGGACAGGACGACCAGCTTTATGACGGCGCCAGTTTCGTGCTCAATCCCGGCGGCAAGAAGGTCGTGCAACTGCCGCCCTTCATCGAGTCGCTGACCGAGGTCGATTTCATCCGCACCGCCGAGGGCTGGCAGGCCGAACCCGGCCTGATGGCACCGCAGCCCGATGCTTGGGAACAGGATTATCATGCGATGATGCTGGGGCTGCGGGAATATCTGGGCAAATCGGGCTTCAGGAAGGTGGTTCTGGGCCTGTCCGGCGGGGTGGATTCCGCGCTGGTCGCGACCATTGCCGCCGATGCCATCGGGCCGGAAAACGTGCGCTGCGTCATGCTGCCCTCGGAATATACATCCCAGGCCAGCCTTGATGACGCAGCCGATTGCGCCACCCGCCTGGGCACGCGGCTCGACACGGTGCATATCGACGGCGCGCGCGATGCGGTGGCCGATGCTTTGGCGCATCTGATGGAGGGCACCCAGCCCGATGTCACCGAAGAGAACATCCAGTCCCGCCTGCGCGGGTTGATGCTGATGTCCCTGTCCAACAAGTTCAACGAGATGCTGCTGACCACCGGAAACAAGTCCGAGGTGGCGGTGGGCTATGCCACGATCTATGGCGACATGGCGGGCGGCTACAATCCCATCAAGGATCTCTACAAGACGCGCGTCTTCGAAACCTGTCGCTGGCGCAATGCCAACCACCGCGACTGGATGATGGGACCGGAGGGCGAGGTCATTCCGCCCCAGATCATCAGCAAGCCCCCCACCGCCGAGCTGCGCCCCGACCAGAAGGATCAGGATTCCCTGCCCCCATACGAGGTTCTGGATGCCATCCTTGAAGGGTTGGTCGAAAAGGATCTGGCGCTGGGTGATCTGGTCGCTCAGGGCTTCGACGCCGAGACCGTGCGCAAGGTGGAAAGGCTGCTCTACATCAGCGAGTGGAAACGCTATCAGGCCGCCCCCGGCCCGCGCATCTCGACCCGCGCCTTCTGGCTGGATCGCCGCTATCCGCTGGTGAACCGCTGGCGCGACAAGCTCTAGATGCGCGCGCTGCCTGTCCGCTTGCCCCGCCACGCGCCGCTTTACCCCGCTCTGATCGCGCATTAGCGTTCCTGCATGCTGCGCTATTGCTTCCGCCGGGTCCTGACACTGGCGCTCAGCCTTCTGGCGGCGTCGGTGATCATCTTTCTGATTGTCGAGCTGGTGCCCGGCGATCCGGCCTCATTCATGCTGGGCACCGGTGCCCAGCCCGAGACGCTGGCCGCGCTCCGTCAGCAAATGGGTCTGGATCAGCCCCTGCCGCTGCGCTACGCGCAGTGGCTGCTGGCACTGCTTCAGGGCGATTTCGGGCAAAGCCTGACCTACAAGACGCCGGTCGCACAGATGATTCTGGATCGGATGCAGGTGTCGCTGCCATTGGCCGTCATGGCGCTGACGCTGGCCGCCGCCATTGCCTTTCCGGCCGGACTCTTCGCAGCCTCACGCCGGGGCAGGCCGGGCGATGTCGCGGTCATGGGTGCCACGCAACTGGGCATTGCCCTGCCGAATTTCTGGTTCGCCATGCTGTTGGTGCTGGTCTTTGCCATCAAGCTGCGCTGGTTTCCCGCCGGAGGTTTCCCCGGCTGGTCCCAACCTCTTGCGTCACTGAAATCACTGCTGCTGCCGGCGCTGGCACTGGCGCTGCCGCAGGCCGCCATTCTGGCGCGGGTGCTGCGTTCGGCCCTGATCGAGACCCAGCAGCAGGATTATATCCGCACGGCCCGCGCCAAGGGCCTTAGCGCGGGGCAGGTCTTGCGCCGGCACGCGCTGCGCAATGCCATGGTCTCGGTGCTGACGATCATGGGGCTGCAGTTTTCCTTTCTGCTTGCCGGTGCGATCATCATCGAGAACGTCTTTTTCCTGCCTGGGCTGGGCCGGCTGATCTTTCAGGCCATCAACCAGCGCGACCTGATCGTGGTGCAGTCCTCGGTTCTGGTGCTGGTGGCCGCGGTCATCGCCGTCACCTTTCTGGTCGATCTGGCCTATGCCGCCGTGGACCCGAGGCTGAGACGATGAAGCTGGGGCTGATGCTGGGCGCGGGCCTGACGCTGACCGTGATAGCTGCGGCGGGGCTGTCCTTTTTCTGGACGCCCGGAGACGTGGCGCAACTGTCCATTGCCGCGCGGCTGCAACCGCCCTCGGCAGATTACTGGCTGGGCACCGATCATTTCGGCCGGGACATCCTGTCGATGGTCATGCTGGGCGCGCGAGTATCCCTGGCGGTGGCGCTGGTCGCCGTCGGGATCGGCATGGGGCTGGGCGTGCCGCTGGGACTGCTGGCGGCGGCGCGTCGGGGCAGTTGGGTGGACGATCTGGTCATGCGTGGCAATGACCTTGTCTTTGCCTTTCCCTCGCTGGTGATTGCCATCCTGATCACGGCGGTCTTCGGGCCTTCGGCGGTCAATGCGATCATCGCCATCGGAATCTTCAACATTCCCGTCTTCGCGCGGGTCACGCGGGGCGGTGCCATGCCGATCTGGACGCTGGATTACATCCGCGCCGCACAGGTTTCGGGCAAGGGCGCACTGCTGATCAGCCTGCAACATATCCTGCCCAATATCGCCAATCTGCTGATCGTTCAGGGCACGATCCAGTTCTCGATGGGCATTCTGGCCGAGGCCGGGCTGTCCTACGTCGGGCTGGGGGCCCAGCCGCCGACACCAAGCTGGGGCAGGATGCTGGCCGAGGCGCAAACCATGGTCGCGCTGGCACCTCATGTCGCCATCATTCCCGGCCTGTGCATCGTGCTGACCGTTCTGGGGCTGAACCTGCTGGGCGACGGATTGCGCGACCGGCTGGATCCAAGACTGAAGGGGCAGGCATGATCCATCTGCAGAACCTGTCAGTAACGATCCATGGAAAGCCGGTTCTGGATGATGTCAATCTGGCGTTGGAGCCCGGCAGGATCACCGGACTGGTAGGAGAATCCGGCAGCGGCAAATCCATGACGGCGCTGGCAATCCTTGGACTTCTGCCCCGTGGCGCCCGCAAGACGGGCCGGGTGCTGCTGGACGGGCACGACCTGCTGGCCCTGCCCGATTCCGCTCTCTGCACGATCCGTGGCCGGCGCATCGGCATGATCTTTCAGGAACCGATGACCGCCCTGAACCCGCTGATGACCATCGGCGATCAGGTCGCGGAATCCCTGCGCCTGCATCAGGGCCTCGACCGGGCCAGCGCGCTGCGCCAGGCCCGCGACAGGCTGGACCGGGTTGGACTGCCCGCGCCGCGCTTCGCGCTGACGCTCTATCCGCATGAACTCTCGGGCGGGCAGAGACAGCGCGTCGCGATCGCCATGGCGATTGCCGAGCGCCCCGACCTGCTGATCGCAGATGAGCCCACAACCGCGCTGGATGTCACCACTCAGGCGCAGATCCTGCAGCTTCTGGCCGATCTGGTGCGACAAGAGGGCATGTCGCTGCTGTTGATCACCCATGATCTGGCCGTGGTCGCCGGGATTGCCGATCAGGTTGCGGTGATGAAAACCGGCAGGATCGTCGAGCAGGGACAGATGCAGGATCTGTTTCGGCATCCGCGCCACCCCTATACGCGGCAACTTCTGACAGCCTCGCAATATGCGCCGTCCCCGGCGCGGGTTACCCTGGGCGCGCCATTCCTGAAACTGCGTCAAGTGGTGCGGGAATACCGCATTTCCGGCAGGCCCCAGGTATTGCGGGCCGTGGATGGCGTCGATCTGACCCTGCATCGCGGTGAAAGCCTTGGATTGGTCGGGGAATCCGGCTGTGGCAAATCCACGCTGACGCGGGCCATTCTGGGACTGGACCCTTTGCAAGGCGGACGCATCACGCTGGACGGGCAGGATGTCGCCCTGCAGCACGCCCCCAGACGCGAGCTTCGCGCCAAGATGCAGGTGGTGTTTCAGGACCCCTTCGGCAGCTTTGATCCGCGCTGGCGGGTCGAGCGACTGATCGCCGAACCGTTCCATCTGACAGGACGGCCTCGCGACTGGCGCAATCAGGTGGCCGAGGCGTTGGAACAGGTCGGACTGTCCCCGTCGGATGCGCGCAAACATATCCATGAATTTTCCGGTGGCCAGCGTCAGCGGATCGCCATTGCACGCGCCCTTGTGACCCGCCCGCAGTTGATCATTCTGGATGAGGCCGTCAGCGCGCTGGATGTCCGGGTACGGGCGCGGGTTCTGGATCTGCTGTCGCGATTGCGCCGCGAACATGGCCTTGCCTTTCTGTTCATCAGCCATGACCTGTCGGTGGTGCGCGGCCTTTGCGAACGGATCCTCGTGATGCAGCAGGGCAGGATCGTCGAGGATGGCCCGGCGCAACAGGTCATGGAGACACCGAAATCCGCCTATACACGGCAGCTCGTCGCGGCGATGCCACGCATTCCCGCCGGATTGCAGGCGAATTGAGCGTCTAGGGAACCTCGATCTTGCCGATCAGCGGCACGTCATCACTGGGGGTGATGCTGTGGCGTTCGATCATCCGATGCACGACCGGATCCGCGTCGCCGCTATGCAGTTCGCGCAGCGCGATGGTCACCTCGGCATCCGATTTCGTGCGGCGCATATTGTGACGGACATATTCGTCCCAGGTCGCGATATGATAGCTTTCCGACCAGATTTCAGGGTGTTCCAGATCACGCAGCAGCGCCCAGTTGCGCGCCCCGTCGCGGCGGCGGATATTGCGCCGCAGCTTCATCAGCCGCAGGAACTCGGCAACGTCCTTCTGCGCAATCCTGTAATCGACCATGATCATGATCGGACCTGATCGTCCACGCAGGTCCAGTTGCAGAGCCGGCTCGCGAAAACGGTTCACCGGGTCCAGGTCCAACGCGCCGAATTCCGGTGCGCGCAGCCACAGCCCGATCAGCGCACCGAAGCCCAGCACCAGCCCCGCCAGCGTCAGTGCCATGGGCAGACCATGTGCCCCGGCGACACTGCCCCAGATCCATGAACCTGCCGCCATGCCGCCGAATGTGGCGGTCTGATACATTGCCAGCGCCCGCGCCACGACCCAGCGCGGCGTCGAAAGCTGCACCGTCACATTGAACAGCGACAATGCCATCACCCATGACGCCCCGGCGGGCAGCAGGGCCAGCCCTTGCAGCCAGACCAGATCGGTCTGCCCCAGGGTGATCAGCGCTCCGGCAAAGCCTGCAAAGGCGATGCGCACGATGATCTCATTGTTGTAGCGCGCCCGCACACGCGGGTTCAGCACCGCCCCCATGATCGCGCCCAGACCAAAGCAGCCCAGCATCATCCCGAACAGCATCGACCCGCCCTCGGGATGGCTTTTCGCCACCAGCGGCAACAGCGCCAGCGCCGCCACCGCCGCAAAGCCGAACAGCGCCGCGCGCAGGATCACCCGCATCAGGTTGGGCGACAGGGCCACATATCGCAGCCCGGCGGCCATCGCCGGCAGGAATGCCTCTGGCGGGGCGTTGCGCGGGGCAATATCGGGTTTCCAGCGCAGCAACGCCCCCAGCAGCGGCACATAGCTGACAGCATTGACGGTAAAGGCTGCCGCAGCGCCGAAAGCGGCCACGATCAGTCCGCCCGCCGCAGGGCCGATGCTGCGCATCAGGTTGAATCCCACCGAATTCAGCGTCACCGCCGCAGGCAGATCCGAGCGCGGCACCAGGTCACCCATGCTGGCCTGCCACGGTGGATTATAGAGTGCCTGCCCCGAACCGATCAGAAAGGTGAAGATCAACAGCGTCCATGGCGTCAGCCAGCCCTGCCAGGCCACCACGGCCAGGCAGGCCGATGTCACCGCCATGATCAACTGCGCCGCCAGCAGCAAGGTCTTGCGATCAAAGATATCGGCCAGCGCGCCGGACATGATGGCCAGCAGCATGATCGGCAATGTGTTCGAAGCCTGTACCAGCGCGATGAGCGTCGCGCTGTCGGTCAGCTGGGTCATCATCCATGCCGCGCCGACCGCCTGGACAAGCCCGCCGAAATTCGAGACCAGGGTCACGCTCCACAACACCCGGAAATCCCGGTGACGGAACGGCGAAAATGCTGAACTGGAGGTCTGGCTGGTCATCGTGTCATCGTCGCCCGCGCTATGTCGGGCCACAGTAGAATGCCCCGTCGGGATGGGCAATCGCTTGCCCCTGCAGGACAGGGACGGCCTGAAAGGCATCACCCGGGCTGCAACCCCAACCGGCCATGCAATGTTGTGAAATGCGCAGCTGCATTGATTACTTTCACGTGAAAACTGGGGTTCTCGGGCCACAGAATCGCGCCAAACAAGGACCGTTTCCGCCCGCGGGGTTGACCGCATCCGCGAGAGCAGGCTCAAGGGAAACTGCTCGAATCATGCGCGATTCCGCATGCATGTATGCTATTTGAACAGTGATTGTTGCCACGGATGTGCTTCTGCCGGTGTGTCCGTATGTCAAAAAGGAATAGACACGATGCGCCTCGCTCCCCTTTACGCAGCGCTGGCCCTTGGGCTTGCTGCCTGCGCCCCGACGACACAAGGCACCCCCACGGCGAACGTGGACAGCGCCGACGCCGTCCCGGCAATCTACAAGGCCCGGATCGATATTGGACCCGATGGAGAGCCCGTGACAATTCCCGAGGTGCGCGCCGCCTATCTGACCGAACGCAACCGCCGTCAGCGCGTGGCCTATAACGGGCCGGAAGCGCCCGGCACGATCGTCGTCGATCCCTATGCGCGGGTGTTGTATGACGTGCTGGAAAACGGCGAGGCCATGCGCTTTGGCATCGCGGTGGGACGCGCCGGCAAGGGCTTCAACGGCAATGGCGTCATTTCGGTCAAGAAGAAATGGCCCAGCTGGACCCCGACGCAGAACATGATCCGCTCTGAACCCGAGCTTTATGCACAATTCGCGGGCGGCCTGCCGGGCGGGTTGGACAACCCCTTGGGATCGCGTGCGCTCTATCTGTACCGCAATGGTCGCGACACCTACTATCGGATTCACGGCACGATGGATCCCTCTTCGATCGGAAAGGCGACCTCGGCCGGCTGCATCCGCCTGTTCAACCAGGACATCATCGACCTGTTTGACGAAACCGAACTTGGCAACCGCGTCAAGGTCCGCTCGCAGGCCGAAAGCATCCAGCTCGAAGGCGAGATGGTCGAAACGCCGGAAGGCTATGTCATCCCGGCCAGTGAGATGGCTGCAGCCACCGCAGCCGCGCCCGCGGGAAGCTCGGCGGTCGTTGCCGCGACCTCACCCGTGGAAAGCGCGGTTCCGGCCCGCTGATACGCTTGTCCTCCGGTCTTGGGGTGACAGATCAGGATCATGGCCCCCGGTGCAGACACCGGGGGCTTTCCAATTGCAAATCGCTGCAATCTTTCGCACTCTGGCCCCCGAACGGCTGCGGAACACCGGAAAGAGAAAGAACATGCCGAACTATGTGCGACGTGAACGGGACCTGCTGGGACCGCGCGAATACGATCTGGCCTCCGGCAGCCGCTGGCCCGCCATCACCAAGCTGGATGATACCGCCTTGCTGCGCCTGATTTCCGATCTCGAGGCGGCGCTGGCCACTGCCTCGACCGAAACAGAAACCGACGGGCTGTCGGCGGCGGGGCTGCTGAAAAATGCCCTGCACCGCGCCAGAGGCGAACGGCGCAAGCGCGGCCTTGCCGCGACGCCCCCGAACCCGGTCAAGACGCCCGCGACCATCAAGGCAGCACGCAGCGGCGCAACCGGGACACGCCGCGTTCCGGCGGGGCGCAAGAAGACATCCAAGACCCGCAAGGCAGATCTGCGCACCAGCCAGCGCCGCGCGCCGAAACCCGCGACGACCAAGACGCCCAAGGCTGAGCCCGCGCCGGCAAAACCGGCCCTCACCCATGTCGTCACCGAACCCGCGCCCAAGGCCGTGCAGAAGACCGCGCCGAAATCCGTCAGGCCGGCACCAAAAGATGCCAAGGCCACGAAGAAGATGGAAAAGGCGCTGAAAAAGGCCGAAAAACAGGCGCGCAAGGCGGTCAGGAAAATGGACGAAAAGGCTGCGAAGGCAGCACGCAAGGCCGCCCGCAAGGCCACGAAAGAGGTCGAGAAGGCCATGGCCCAGATCGCCCGCGCGGCCTCGAAAAGGAAATCGAAATCCAAGAAGTAAACCCGGCGGACTGATCTCGATGACCGCCGCGACAGTTTTGGATCCGAAAGGACATCCGGTGCGACGCTTTCTTGCAACAATTCTTCTGACGCTTGGGCTGGCCTCTCATTCTGCCATGGCGCACCCGGCCGTGGATGCCATCGCCGGCCGCGCGCCCGCCAGGCAAAGCGACAAGCTGCGCTGCACCGATGACGGGCGTGACTGCGTTCGCCTGACGCATTATGTCGAGGATATCTGCAAGCTGATCGAACGCAATGCCGCCGAACGCGGGCTTGATCCGAACTTTCTTGCCCGCCTGCTGTGGAAGGAAAGCCGGTTCGAACCCGGCGCGATCAGCCCCGCCGGTGCGCAGGGCATTGCCCAATTCATGCCGGGCACGGCCGATCTCTATGATCTGCATGATCCATTCAACCCGGCCCTGGCGATCTCCACCGCGGCCTGGTACCTGCGCTACCTCGCGGATACTTTCGGCAATATCGGACTGGCTGCCATAGCCTATAACGGCGGCGAGGCCCGCGCCGCGCGCTTTATCGCCAGGCAGTCGACCCTGCCTTATGAAACGCTGGACTACGTGGAATCGATTACCGGCCACAATGCCTGGCGCTGGCGCGACAATCCGCCAGCCCGTGAGGAACTGCACCTGGAGTTGAATGGCGAGACCGAATTCCGCCCTGCCTGCGTCAAGCTGGCCGGCAATCGCAATCTGCGCGAATTTACCACGCAGCCCCGTGTCTATCCCTGGGGGGTGATCGTGGCCAGCCATCCCGAACGCTCGGGTGCGGCAAAGCAGGTCGCACGGCTGAACCGCACCCTGCGCCCGATTCTGGGGGGCAAACGAGTCGGATATGTCCGCAAGAAGCTGAGCGGCCTGCCGCGCGCGGTCTATACCGCGCAGATCGGCTATGACAGCAAATCTGCGGCCAATTCCTTTTGTCTCAAGCTGAAACGGCTGGGCGGACGCTGCATCGTGCTGAAGAACTAGAGAAAGCTCTGCGGGTCGATATCCACCGACAGGCGCAGATTGGCAGGCGGACGATGCGGTGCCAGCCAGTCCGCTATGGCCGATTGGACAGGAGCCTGACGGGGCGCATGGATCAGCATCCGCATCCTGTGACGCCCCCGGACACGCGCGATGGGCGCAGGGGCAGGCCCCCAAAGCTGGGCTCCGACATCCAGCAGCGGCCTGGCATTCGAGGCCAGCAAACGCGCGAACTGCGCGACCACCTCCAGATCGGGGTGGGACAGAATGATCCCCGCCAATCGCCCGAAGGGCGGCATCCCTGCCGCCCGTCGCGCCTCGGCCTCGGCATCCCAGAAGGCCTCATCCTGCCCTGACAGAATCGCACGAATCACGGGATGATCGGGTTGATGCGTCTGAAGCAGTGCCATCCCCGGCGCCTTGCCCGATTGCCGCCCGGCGCGACCGGCCACCTGTCGCATCAGCTGGAAACTGCGCTCTGCCGCGCGCATGTCGGCGCCCTGCAGGCCCAGATCGGCGTCGATGACACCGACCAGCGTCAGCCGGGAAAAGTTATGTCCCTTGGCGACGATCTGCGTGCCGATGATGATATCGGTGTCGCCTTCCGAGATCTCGGCAATGGTTTCCTTCAGCGCACGAGCCGAATGGAACAGATCCGAGGACAGGACCGTGGCCTTGGCGTCAGGGAAACGCGTCGCGACCTCATCGGCGATACGTTCGACCCCCGGCCCCACGGGGGCAAGCTTGCCCTCGACCTTGCATGACGGGCATACGGTCGGGATCGGGCGGGACTCTCCGCATTGATGGCAAACCAGCCGGTTCTGAAAGCGATGTTCGACCATGCGCGCATCGCATTGATGGCAGGCAATCTGCTCTCCGCAGGCGCGACAGACGGTGACGGGCGCAAAGCCACGACGGTTCAGGAACAACAACGCCTGTTCGCCCCGCGCCAGACGCGCCTCGACAGCAGAGGCCAATGACGGAGAAATCCAGCGCCCCGAGGGCATCTCTTCCGAGCGCAGGTCGATTGCCGCCATCTCGGGCAGTTCCGCCTCGCCAAAACGCGATTTCAGGTCCAGCCGCGCATATTTCCCGTTGGCCGCGTTGACCCAGCTTTCCAGACTGGGCGTTGCGGAGGCCAGAACCACATGCGCCCCGGCGATCGAGGCCCGCAGCACCGCCATGTCGCGGGCGCTGTAGAAAACCACGTCTTCCTGCTTGTAGCTGCTGTCATGTTCTTCATCGACGACGATCAGCCCCAGATCGCGAAACGGCAGGAAGAGGGCCGAGCGCGCACCGACGACCAGACCGACCTCGCCGCGCCCGGCCATATGCCACAGGCGACGGCGCTCACCGCGCGTGATACCGCTGTGCCATTCGCCCGCACGCGCCCCGAAACGCGCCTCGACCCGGTCCAGGAATTCCGCCGACAGGGCGATTTCCGGCAACAGGACCAGCGCCTGCCGCCCCTGCGCCAGACATTCCGCCACAGCCTCCAGATAGACCTCGGTCTTGCCCGAGCCGGTCACGCCGCGCAGCAAGGTGGTGCCATAGGTGCCCCTGGCAATCGCGCCGCGCAGCGCATCCGCCGCCACCTGCTGATCGGTGGACAAAGGTTTGCCGGGCAGCGTCGGATCGAGACGCGGATAGGGCAGATCGCGCGGTGCTTCAATTTCGGCCAGGGCACCCTGCGTCACCAGCCCCTTGACCACGGATGTCCCGACCCCGGCAAGCTGCGCCAGTTCCGACGGCGCGAAACTGGCCCCGCCATGTTCGGCAATGACATCCAGAACACGCTTGCGGGCCTCGGTCAGGCGCTGCGGCTCCTGATTGCCCGGCACGATGACCCGACGCGCGGCCGGCGGCTGGGCCAGATCCGGCGCGCGGGTGGCCATGCGCAGCATCAGCGGCGGCGGCGTCAGCGTATAGTCGGCAGCGCGGGTCAGGAAATCGCGAAATTCAGGGGAAAAGGGCTGGGCATCCAGAACCCGTGCCACGGTGCGCAGCTTGGCCAGATCGAAATCGCCGGTTCCCTCACCCCAGACCATTCCCAGAACGCGGCGTGGCCCCAGAGGCACCAGAACCAGCTGCCCTTGCCGCACACCGCCCTCGGGGGCCAGATAGTCCAGCACGCCGACCGGCTCGCAGGTCAGAACGGCGATCCGGGCGCGATGGGGGAAATAGGCGGGCTGCTTGTCATTCATCCCGGCGATAAAGCCGCGAGCGGCCTCGGGTTGCAAGCCCGTGCAAAAGGGTTGCGCCTCTTTCCGTGCGCGCCCATGTGGAGTATGACCCGAAACGAACCGCAAAGAGGAGCCGGGCCATGAAATTCTTCGTCGATACCGCCGATGTTGCCGCCATCAAGGAACTGAACGATCTGGGCATGGTGGATGGCGTCACCACCAACCCCTCGCTGATCCTGAAAGCAGGCCGCGACATCACCGAAGTCACGCGCGAAATCTGCGAAATGGTCGATGGTCCCGTATCGGCCGAAGTCGTCGCCGAAAAGGCCGATGACATGATCCGCGAAGGCAAGACCCTGGCCAAGATCGCCGACAATATCACCATCAAGGTGCCGTTGACCTGGGACGGCCTGAAAGCCTGCCGCGTGCTCTCGGATGAGGGCCATATGGTCAATGTGACGCTGTGCTTCTCGGCCGCGCAGGCAATCCTGGCCGCCAAGGCCGGCGCGACCTTCATCAGCCCCTTCATCGGTCGCCTGGACGACATCCATCTGGACGGCATGGATCTGATCGCGGACATCCGTGAAATCTATGACAACTATGGCTATGAAACGCAGATCCTTGCAGCCTCGATCCGCTCGGTGAATCACATCGTCGAAGCCGGCAAGATCGGCACCGATGTCATCACCGCGCCGCCCGCCGTCATCAAGTCCATGGCCAACCATGTCTTGACCGACAAGGGTCTGGCACAGTTCAATGCCGATTGGGCAAAGACCGGTCAGAAGATCGGCTGAACAGCTGCACGGCAGCGATGAAAAGAGGCGGGAATGGCAGTAGGACTGGATCAGGAAACACGTGACAGGTTGCTGGCCGATCCCGCTGCCCTTCTTGCAGATCGCGACGTGATGCGTGCATTGGTCGCGGCGCGCGAAGCAGAGCTGGGCGACAATGTCATCGACATTCGCGGCCGCGCGATGGAAGCGCTGGAAAGCCGGCTGGAACGGCTGGAAGCGCAACATGAGAACGTCATTGCCGCGGCCTATGACAACCAGTCCGGCATGGCGATCATCCACCGCGCGGTGATCGGCCTGCTGGAGACCTCCGATCTGGGCGAATTCGTCGACAGCCTTCAGGCCGAGATCGCCCCGCAGTTGCGCATTGAAACGCTGAGGCTGATCATCGAATCCGACCCGTTGCTGGCCGATCTTCCCGAAGACGTGGTGACCGTGCCCGAGGGGTCCATTGCCCGCATCATCGAGGCCGGACGGCGCGCCCCGCGCGGCGATGACATCATCCTGCGCCCCGCCCCGCCGGTCACCCGGCCAATTCACGGGCGCACCGTCGCCTCCGAGGCCCTGCTGCCGTTGAATCTGGGGGCGACACGTCCCCGGGCCATGCTGCTGCTGGGCAGCGCCGATGCGCAGCGCTTTCAGCCGACCCATGGCACCGATCTGCTGCGGTTCTTTGCGCAGGTCTTCCGGCTGGTCCTGCTGGGGCGGCTGACGACATGACAGAGTCCGGTCCGCTGGCACTCTCTCCGGCCATGTCGGATGCGCTTGCCCGCTGGCTGGAGACCGAGGCGGCAACCCGCGACCGTTCAGACCATACGATCACGGCATATCGCGGCGACTTGCTGGCGTTCCTGTCCTTTCTGGGCGGCTATCTGGGCGAGGCCGCAACGCCGAAATCGCTGGCCAGCCTGACGCAATCAGAGATGCGTGCCTTTGCCGCATCGGAACGCGCGCGCGGCTTTGGCGCCCGCTCTCTGGCACGCCGGCAATCCGCGATCCGCAGCTTTCTGCGCTGGATCTCGGACCGCGAAGGATTTGATCTTTCCGCCGCCCTGTCCGCGCGCAGCCCCAAATACGCCAGATCACTGCCGCGCCCGCTGACCCCCGAACAGGCAAGGGGCGCGCTGGATATCGTATCCACCGGACATGACACGCCATGGGTTTCAGCCCGGGACGTGGCCGTGATGACCCTGCTTTGGGGGTGCGGATTGCGAATCTCCGAAGCCCTCAAACTGAATGGCAGTGACTGGCCCTTTCGCGAGGCGCTGACCATCACGGGAAAGGGCGGGCGGCAGCGCCAGGTGCCGGTGCTGCCGGTGGCGCGCGATGCGGTGGCGCAATATCTGCAACTGTGCCCCTGGCCCCTTGTTGCAGATGAGGCCCTGTTTCGTGGCGTCAGGGGTGGCCGGCTGGACAGCGGGCTGATCTCGGCGGCCTTGCGCAAGGCCCGTGCGGCGCTGGGGCTGCCGCCGACGGCAACGCCACATGCGCTGCGCCATTCATTTGCGACCCATCTTCTGGCCGCCGGGGGCGATCTGCGCACGATCCAGGAATTGCTGGGTCATGCCAGCCTGTCGACCACGCAGGTCTATACCGGCGTCGATGACGCGCAACTCATGTCCGTCTATCGCGCGGCCCATCCGCGCAGCTAGTGCTGAACCTGAACCGGGGCATGGGCGGATGCGGCAGCGCGATCCACCAACCGATCGGCGATCCATGCCCCCAGAAAGAAGAAGACCGTGGCCAGACACAGCGGCCCGACAAAGATCGACACGCCGGTCACGCCCGCCCCGATGGCACAGCCCCCGGCCAGCACCCCGCCAAAGCCCATCAGCGCCCCGCCAATCAGTGAACGAAGCATCTGCGGCACGCTGTGATATCCCTCCAGGCGCAGTTCCCGCCCGACCAGGCCGCCCAGGAAAGAACCGGCAAAGACACCGGGAATCAGCCCCAGGCTGAAGCTGAGCGCAAAGCTGCCGGTCATCAGTGACAGCATGATATTTGCCGATGGCGCGGCAAAAGTGGCCGACACGACACCCAGAGGTTCGAATGAAACCAGCGATTGCGTATAGGTCAACACCCAGCCGAGGCTGATCGCCAACCCGGCCAGCAGAGCGAACAGCGATTTTCCCCAGCCCGCCTGCGCGCGTTGCACCAGCAGCAATGCCGCGACCATCAGCACCGCCCCGATCGCCAGCCCCAGCCAGGGCCCTGCGCCGACGGAGCCAAGCAGCTCGACATTGCGCCCGCCCGGCGTCATCGACAGCCCGTTGACCCATCGTCTGACGGGTGCCAGGAAACCGCCAATCGTGAATTGCGCCGTCAGGGCCAGCACCAGGCCTGCCAGCAGGCAGCGCAGGTTGCCCGTCCCCGCCAGAACCAGCAGCCGTCCCGAACAGCCCCGCGCCAGCACCATGCCGACGCCAAAGACAAGCCCGCCCAGAACCGCGCCCGACCAACTGCCCGCGAAATTCATCAACTGCGCGGTATCGGCATCGAACAGCCCGGTCAGCCGCGCCGCCTGCGCCGAAAGAATCGCCGCAGCCACCGCCAGCAGCCAGATCGCCAGCCGCGGCCCGAGGCGACCGCGTGACAGCTCGACAGCAGCCGAGCGCAGGCAGAAGGCCGATCTTTGCGCAGCAAAGCCGAAGATGGCGCCTGTCACCCCGCCGACCAGCAAGGCGGTTGTCAGATCGCCAAAGCGCTCCGATATTTCGGTCATGGGGGTCAGCAGATCCATGTCGTAGCTCCGGGGTGGTCTTGATTGCAGGGCCGGCAGAACATGACCTCTTGTCACACCGACCGCAAGCGAACCCTTGCGCCCACTCATGCGTTCGCGATGATGAACCGGAAGGATGAAACGATGACAACACATGCGATTTTCAATCGTCCCCTTGGTGTTCAGGCGCCACATGGCTTTGACCAGGCCGTCTTCGGCATGGGATGCTATTGGGGTGTCGAACGGTTGTTCTGGACGCAAAGAGGCGTCTGGCTGACCGAGGTCGGATTTGCCGGCGGCAACACGACGAGCCCGACCTATGAGGATGTCTGCACCGGCCAGACCGGCCATGCCGAGGTGGTGCGGGTCATCTTTGACAGTTCGTTGATCAGCTATGAACATCTGCTGCGGCTGTTCTGGGAAAACCACGACCCCACCCAGGGTGACAGGCAGGGCAATGATCGTGGCAGCCAATATCGCAGCCTGATCATGGTCTTCAATGCCAGCCAGCGTGCCGCGGCCGAGGCCTCGCGGATCGACTACGGAAACCGCCTCGCCGTGGAAGGCCTGGGCAAGATCACCACCCAGATCATCGACGAATCCCCCTTCTGGCCCGGCCCCGAATCGCATCAGCAGTATCTGGAAAAGAACCCGGACGGATATTGCGGGCTGAAGGGCACGGGGGTAGAGGCATCCATGCCCAACGCGGATCAAAACCTATGACAACATTCTCTGCCCTGACCCATGTCGCCGGGCGCGACGCCGCCGAAAGCCTGTCCGAGGCCTGCGAAGACCTGACCCCCGAGCCTGTGGGCACCGGTGTCTTCGAGATCGAGGACGGTTCCGGGCGCTGGGAAGTCGGTGCCTATTTCACGGAAAAGCCCGATGACGTCGCCCTGTCGCTGCTGGCGGCGGCCTTTGGGGCCGAGCCTTTTGCCGTCTCGGAACTGCCCGAGGTGGATTGGGTCGCCCATGTCAGGCGCGAGTTGACGCCAGTCGCCGCCGGGCGGTTCTTTGTTCACGGCAGCCATGACACCGACAGCATCCCCGAGGGGGCCGAAGCCCTGTGCATCGAGGCCGCCATGGCCTTTGGCACCGGCCATCACGGCACGACCAAGGGCTGTCTGGAGGCCATCGACCGCCTTGCCAATGACGGCTTCCAGCCGCATCGCATCGCCGATATCGGCTGCGGCACGGCGGTTCTGGCGATGGGCGCGGCGCGCATCTGGCCCGTCACCGTTCTGGCCAGCGATATCGACGAAGTTGCCGTTGATACCGCCGAGGCGAACGTGATCGCGAACGGGCTGGATGGGCGCGTGATCTGCATCGAGGCTGCCGGATTCGATCATCCGACGCTGGACAATGCCGCGCCTTTCGATCTGGTTCTGGCCAATATTCTCAAGCAGCCGCTGATCGATCTGTCAGCGGATATGGCGCGCCATGTTGCACCGAACGGGAAGATCGTGCTTTCGGGCATCCTGACCACCCAGGCGCAAGAGGTGGTCGAAGCCTATCAGGCCGTCGGTTTCACCCTGGATCGTCGTGACGACCTGGGCGAATGGACGACCCTGACCATGACCCGCAATTCCTGACCGAAAGAGCTGGCGGAAAAACCGGCACCGGCCAGTCAGGACATCCAGACACGAAAAAACCCCCGCTGCGACCGCAATGGGGGTTCGTTCGTCTTGATCTTGCGGCCTTAGTGGGCGCGCGCAATCCGCTCGATATCGCCGCGGGTCAGACCGATATCGTCCAGTTCGCGATCGGTCAGGCGATTCAGCTCGCGGCGGGTGACGCGGGCATCATTCCACGTCGCGATCATCGAGAAAAAGCGTGCGACCGCGTTACCAAAACCACCAACTGCCACGTTGCGGTTCATCTCAATGGCGGACATCTTATCACCTATTCTCATAATGCCCGATTGTCGGGCGTGTTTCGGATAAGAAGCAAATAGATTGTGCAACTGCAGAATTGTAGAGGCGGAATCGGCAATCCTGATATGCATTTTGCGCAGCACAGACACGATTCGCGCCCGTTGCTGCGACGCAGCGAGCCCAACCCTCACTTTGCCTGTATTGATGCCGTTCGGCGCTAGGCCCAGTCCCCCAGCGCCGCCTGCCACAGGGCAAGTGACGCAACGGCAGCCGTATCAGCTCGCAGGATTCGCGGCCCAAGGCTGATTCGAGTCACGAATGACAGGCCGATCAGCCGCTTTCGTTCGGCCTCGGAAAAGCCGCCCTCGGGGCCGATCAGGATGGCCCAGGGACCACGCGGCAGGGTCGCAAGCGTTTCCGCCGGACCGGCCAGGGCCTCGTCACACCACAGGATCCGGCGCGACTCATCCCAGTTGTCCAAAAGGCGCGCCAGCGGCACCAGTCCGTCAACCGGGGGCACATAGGTCCCGCCGCATTGTTCGGCCGCTTCGACGGCATGGGCCTGCAGCCGATCCTGGCGGATGCGCTCGGAATTGGTGAAATCGGTCTGTGTCGGCACGATCCGCGCAGCGCCCATCTCGGCTGCCTTCTCGACGATGAAATCGGTGCGCGCCTTCTTGATGGGTGCGAAGATCAGCCAGAGATCGGGCGGGTCACGTTGCGGGGCGGTTTGCGCGACCGGCTCCAGCACGCCGCCGCGCTTGCCGATTTCGCCGATGATTGCGGACCATTCGCCCTGCTGCCCGTTGAACACGGCAATCCGCTCGCCCGCGCGCAGCCGCATGACGCCGGACAGGTAATGTGCCTGCGCTGCTTCCAACTGCACGGGTTGTCCCGCCGCCAAAGGGTGATCTATGTACAGTCTGATCTTTGCCATAACAGGGCGGACGCTATGCAAAACCAGACGGAAAGACCAGATGCGGTCTTTGATGCGCCACGGGGAAACTGGGTGGACCGCCATGCGCCCGCCGCCTGGCGGCCCTGGCTGCGCCTGTCGCGGGCCGACCGGCCCATCGGCACCTGGCTCTTGCTGTTGCCCTGCTGGTGGGGCATCGGACTGGCGATGATGGCCCATGGGCCGCGCCTGTTCGATCTGTGGATCGCGCTGGCCTGCGCCATCGGCGCCTTTGTCATGCGAGGGGCTGGCTGCACCTGGAACGACATCACCGACCGCAAGATCGATGCGCAGGTCGCCCGCACGAGGTCGCGCCCCCTGCCCTCGGGGCAGATTTCGCTGCGCGGGGCCTATCTGTGGCTGATCGCGCAGGGGCTGCTGGGTCTGGTGATCCTGCTGACGCTGGGAACAACCGCCATCTGGATGGGGGTTCTGTCACTGGCGCTGGTGGCGATCTATCCCTTTGCGAAACGCTTTACGTGGTGGCCCCAGATATTCCTGGGGCTGGCCTTCAACTGGGGCGTCATGCTGGCCTATGCCGCCCATGCCGACCGCGTCGACATGGCTGCCTTCATTGCATGGCTGGGTGGGATTTCATGGACGATCTTCTACGACACGATCTATGCCCATCAGGATGCCGAGGATGACGCCCTGATCGGCGTGAAGTCCACTGCACGGCTCTTCGGCGACAACAGTCCACGCATCCTGGCCGGCTTTGCGGTGCTGACGGTCGTGCTGCTGGCCGTCGCGATATCACTTTCGGGTCGCAATCTCTTGATCGCCTTTGCCGGGCTGGCCGGATTTGCCGCACATCTGATGTGGCAGCTAAGACTATTCAAGCCAGATCAAGGCGATACATGCCTGCGCCTGTTCCGCTCCAATCGCGATGCGGGGTTGATTCTTGGGCTGTTTCTCGCCATCGCCGGGCTGGCATGATTGCGCCATGAGGGGCGGAGGGCTAAACCGTCCCGACCAGCCACAGCCCATGGTATCCCGCATATGTCACAATCGCGCCGCCTCTCAGCCCCGCTGACCACGATCTTCGTTCTGGCAGGCGTGGGCGGGCTGTGCTGGTGGGGGGCAAGAGAAGCCAGTGACTATATCGAGAAACGCTCGCATGACGATGTAACACTGGCCTTGTCCACATCCGGGCAGGATTGGGTTCAGGTCAGCACCGATGGCCTGCAGGTCCGCCTGGAAGGCACTGCCCCCTCCGAGGTCGAGCGATTTCGCGCCATGACCCAGGCCACCACTGCGGTCGACGCCGCACGCATTGTCGACGCGATGACCGTCGCACCGACCGAAGTCCTGACTCCTCCTGAGTTCAAGATCGAATTGCTGCGCGATGACGATGGGATTTCACTGATCGGTCTTGTGCCTGCCTCGACCGACCGGCCCGAACTGGTCAGCCTGCTGCAACATGAGACTGCGGCCCCCAGGATCGCGGATCTTCTGGAAAGCGCGGATTATGATGTGCCCGATGGCTGGAATGACGCCATGACCTTCGGGATCCGCGCCGCGCAGATGGCGACACGCGCCAAGATCTCGATCAAACCCGGACAGGTCAGGGTCTCGGCCATTACCGACAGCCGCGCTGAAAAGGGTCGGCTGGAAACCGCATTGAAACGCTCTCGCCCTGAAAGGGTCGAACTGATCACCGAGATCTCCGCTCCGCGCCCGGTCATCGCACCCTTTACCATGCAGTTCCTCATTGATGAGGACGGCGCACATATGAATGCCTGCGCTGCCGACAATCCCGAAGGCCAGGCCAGAATCCTGGACGCGGCGGTCAAGGCCGGGCTGCAAGGCAAGCCCGGCTGCACCCTGGGACTGGGATCGCCCTCTCCGAACTGGGCCGAAGCAGTGGTGCAATCCATTGGCGCGGTCGCAGAACTGGGGCTGGGCGCTGTCACGATCTCGGATGCCGATATTGCCCTGACCGTCCCCGCATCGGTACCCGAGGAGCAATTCACCCGGATCGCGGGCGGGCTTGAACAGAAACTGCCGCCGGTATTTTCGCTGCATGCCACGCACAACCGTGCCAGCGACGCCCCCGAGGGGCCGGCAGATTTCATCGCCATGCTCAGCGAAGATGACATCCTGTCCATGCACGGCCGTATCACCGACGAACGCATGGGCGAGGCGGTAGACAGCTTTTCAAGATCGCGCTTCAGCAGCGTGAACAGCACATTGCGCAGCGACGGAGAAGTTCCCGAAGGCTGGACCCTGCGCATCATCGCCGGGCTGGAAGCACTGGATGAACTGGCCAGCGGAACAGTCGAAGTCACCCCCGAGCTGATCACCCTCTCGGGCACCTCGGGCCACCCCGATGCCGCCGAGCAGATCGCCGCCGGCCTGGGGGCGCGGCTGGGTGCAGGGGCGCGCTACAACCTGTCGATCCGTTACGACAGATGGCTGGATCCGGCGCTGGACCTGCCCGATGGCGAGGAATGCGTCGATCGCCTGAACATCATCCTGTCCGAATCCGAAATCGGCTTTGAACCCAGCAAATCGACCATTGCCGGCGATCCCGGGCCGACACTGGCGCGGATGAGCGATGCCATGGTCGATTGTGGCGAGTTCCAGATGGAAGCCGGTGGCCATACCGATTCCCAAGGCTCGGAAGGATTCAACGCCGATCTGTCCCGCGCCCGCGCCCAGACCCTTGTCGCTGCGATGAAAGAGGCGGGAATCGACGTCAGCAACATCACGGCAAGGGGCTATGGCGAAAGCCAGCCCATTGCCAGCAATGACACCGAGGAAGGGCGCGAGGAGAACCGGCGCATCGAATTCCGCCTGATGTCGCCCTATCCGGTCCGCAATGAACCGTTGTCTTCGCCGATCGAACTGAACGGCATCACGACTGCGACACCGCGCAATCCATCGGGCAACGTGAAATTCGTCCCCGAGACAGGAGATACCGACGAGGGCATCGAATTCGAAGGTCCGCAGCTTCCGCAGATCACCATCGCCCCGGTCGCCAGCGGCATGGTTCCCGCCACGGTCGGGGTCAGCGAAGAGTTCCAGACGATGAAGGAACGCGAAGAAAACATGCGAATCCCCGTCCAGACGCCCGATGAGACCACACCCCGCCCCTCTCCGCGACCGGAAGAGGCTGAACAAGCCAATGCCGAAGAAAATGCAGAAGAAGAACAGGACGGCACAGAATGAACCGCACCGAATTCATCACCGTCACGGCAATCATCCTGTTCGCGGCCTTTGTCCTGGGGTGGTTTGCCAGCTGGCTGGTCCATCGCATCACCCGACCGACCAGAGCCAGCATGAGTGAGCTGGACCTGATGGCGCAGCAACTGCACGAGGCCGAAGAGGCGCGCGATCAGGCCGTGGCCCGGTTGGAGGAACGCGAGGCCGATCTTGCCAGCAAGCTGGCCGGGGCCGAACTTGAGCTGCAGGCAGCCATGGATGGCCTGCGTGAAAGCCGGGCAGAGGTCAAGGAATTGCGCGACTATATCGAACAGAAGCTGGCGCGCCGCTGATTCACCAACAGAACGAATAACGGGGGCACGACGGCCCCCGTTTTCCTTTTTCTTCCGGTTCGTGATCAGATCCCGGCGTCAATGATCGCACGCGCCAGAACCGGCACCGTGTCGCGGTTCAGACCCGCGATGTTCAGCCGCGAGTCCCCGACCATATAGATGGCCGAATCGGTCTTCAGCTTTTCCACCTGCTCCGGCGTCGCCCCAAGGCGCGAGAACATGCCGCGGTGATGAGCGATGAAATCGAAGCGGTCGCTGCCCGACAGTTCGCGCAGTTCGGATGCCAGCTGCGAGCGCAGCCCCAGCATGCTATTGCGGACATCTTCCAACTCGGCGGCCCAATCGGCGCGCAATTCCGCATCCGTCAGGATGGTCGAGACGATGCGCGCACCGTGATCGGGCGGGAAAGAGAAGGTCTGGCGGTTCAGAAAGGCCATCGCGCCCTGCGACAGATCGCGCGCGGCGGTGTTCTCGGCCAGCGCCATCAGAATGCCCGTGCGTTCGCGATAGATGCCGAAATTCTTGCTGCAGGATGCCGCGATCAGCACTTCGGGCAGGCTGCTGGCGACCAGACGCGTCGGCGCGGCGTCGGCGTCCAGCCCGTCACCGAACCCCTGATAGGCAATGTCGATCATCGGCACGGCCCCGGTCTTTTCCAGAATCGCGACGACTTCCTGCCATTGCTCCATCGACAGGTTCGCACCCGTCGGGTTGTGACAGCAGCCATGCAGCAGGACGATGTCACCCTTGCCTGCCTTGGCGATATCGGCCTTCATCCCGTCGAAATCGACGCCACGGGTTTCGCTGTCGAAATAGCGGTACTGCTGAACCGGCAACCCCATGAACTTCATGATCGACAGGTGGTTGGGCCAGGTCGGGTTGGACACATGCACCGTCAGGTCCGGGTTGGCCATGCGCGCGAGTTCCAGCGCCTGCCGGATGGCACCGGTGCCCCCGACCGAGGCGACCGAGGCCAGACGGTCGCCCGGCACCTCGCCCAGCACCATGTTGGCCATGGCATTGCGGTATTCGGCCTCTCCGGCCAGACTGGTGTAGGCCTTGGTGGTCTGGGCCTCCCAGATGCGCTGTTCGGCGGCCTTGACCGCGCGCATGACCGGGGTAACGCCCTGCGGATCCTTGTAGACCCCGACGCCCAGGTCGATCTTGCCCTGACGGGTATCCGCCTTGAATTCCTCGATCAGCATCAGGATCTTGTCAGCGGCTTGCGGTTTTAGGTTCGACAGCATCTCAGGCGTCTCCGGTTGCGATATTCAGGTCGGGAAAGCTGCCCCATTCGGTCCAGCTTCCGTCGTAGAGCGAATGGTTGCGGTTGCCGATGCGCTCCAGCGCCAGCGACAGGATCGCCGCGGTCACGCCGCTTCCGCATGTCGTGATGGCGGGACGGTCGGGATCGACACCGGCAGCCTCGAAGGCAGCGCGCAATTCCTCGGGGGATTTCATCGTGCCATCGGCATTGAGCAACCGGCCATAGGGCAGATTGCGCGATCCCGGGATATGGCCGGAACGCAGGCCCGGGCGCGGCTCTTCCACCTCGCCGCGGAACCGCTCGGGAGAGCGGGCATCGATGATTTCATGGTCACGCAGTTTCGACGCCGCCGCCACCTGCGTGACATCGCGGACCAGCCCGGCCTGACGCTGAACGGTGATATGGCGGTCGCGCAACATCGGCGGCATGTCCTCGACCGCGCGGCCCTCGGCCTGCCATTTGCCCAGACCGCCGTCCAGAACAGCGACATCGGTCTTGCCCATCAGTCGAAATGTCCACCAGACCCGCGCTGCGCTGTGCACGTCGGAATTGTCATAGACGACGACCTGATGTCCGTCGCCGATTCCCATCGCCCGCATCCGGCTGATGAACAGTTCGACCGGCGGGGCCATATGCGGCAGGGTGCTGCGCTTGTCCGAAATCGCATCAATATCGAAAAAGCGGGCATTCGGGATGTGGCAGGCATCATATTCCACCCTGGCGTCACGCCCCGTCGCCGGCATGTGCCAGCTGGCGTCGATAATTCGCAAGTCAGGATCGGAAAGATGGGCTGCCAACCATTCGGTCGAAACCAGAGTTTTCGGATCGTCCTGCATCCCGTCCCCCATTGCCTGAAAAAATCCTTGGCACGCGCCTGATTTACAGACCAATCGGACAGGCTGCAATGGCGCGGGCGTCAGCCTTGCTTCAACAGCCGCTGCTTTTGCCGGTTCCAGTCGCGTTTTGCGCTTGTTTCACGCTTGTCTGCGGCCTTCTTGCCCTTGGCGACACCGATTTTCAGCTTCACCAGCCCCTTGTGATTGAAATACATCACCAGCGGCACCAGCGTCATGCCCTCGCGCCCGACCGCCTGCCACAGGCGCGACAACTCGCGGCGGCTGACCAGCAGCTTGCGTTTGCGCCTTTCGTCATGGCCGAACACACCGGCATTCAGCAGCGAGGCGATATAGCTGTTGATCAGCCACAATTCGCCATCCTCGATGCTGGCATAGCTTTCGGCAATGTTGGACTGTCCGCTGCGCAGCGACTTTACCTCGGACCCGGTCAGCACGATGCCCACCTCGAGATCGCTCTCGATGAAATAGTCGAAACGCGCCCGCCGGTTCTCGGCAATGACCTTGTAATTCGTATCGTCGCTTTTCTTGTTCATGACGGGGTTAGATAGGCATGGCGATGCCCGCTGTAAAGAACGCAAAGCGATGCCTCATGTCACGGGGCTGGCATTTGCCGCTGTCTTGCGTTCAGAATGCGCCCACATAGCGGATCAGAGGCGCCGTGGTTCTGTTGCGAAACAGGTTCATGCGCCGGAATTGGGGGGACCATGAAACCCGGAGAGAAAAACCTGATCACCGATGTCGCGGGGCTTGTGGTCGGCAATGCCAAGGATGACGCGCTGAACTCCGGTGTCACCGTCCTGACCGCCGCAAAACCGTTTTCGGCATCGGTTCATGTCATGGGCGGCGCCCCGGGCACCCGCGACACCGAGCTTCTGGCCCCGGACAAGCTGGTGTCACAGATCGATGCGCTGGTGCTTTCGGGTGGCTCGGCCTTTGGACTGGCCGCCTGTGATGGCGTGATGCAGGGGCTGCGCATGGACGGGCGCGGCTTTGCCGTGGGCGAGGCACGGGTGCCCATCGTTCCCGGCGCCATCGTCTTTGACCTGCTGAATGGCGGCGACAAGGACTGGCAGGACAATCCCTATCCTGCGCTTGGCCAGCGCGCCTATGCCGCGGCCCGGCGGGATTTCGACATCGGATCCGCCGGTGCCGGCACCGGCGCCATGACCGGTCGTCTGAAAGGCGGGCTTGGCTCGGCCTCGGCAGTGCTGGACAATGGCCTGACCGTGGGCGCGCTGGTCGTCGTCAATGCCCTGGGCCAGGCCACGGTCGGGGAAGGCCGGCATTTCTGGGCCGCGCCATGGGAACTGGAGCAAGAGTTCGGCGGGCTGGGCCTGCCCCCGCAATTCCCCGCCGCGCAAGAGCCCGCGCCGTCAAAACGGCTGGGCGAGGCCACCACCATCGCCATCGTTGCCACCGATGCCGATCTGGACAAAGCCGCGCTGCAGCGCCTGGCCACGGCCGCGCATGACGGATTCGCCCGGGCGCTGGTGCCCAGTCACACCCCGTTTGACGGCGACCTGATCTTTGCTGCCGCGACCGGCGAAAAACCGTTGCGCGATCCGGTGGCGGATCCCTTCGTGCTGGGCCATGCGGCAGCAACGGTGCTGGCGCGAGCCGTGGCGCGGGGCGTTCACGCCGCCCGGCCCGCCCCCGGTGACCTGCAGCCCTGCTGGTCGCAGATGCGATGAAGGCCACCCCAGAGATCTGGCCACCCCGACTGCCTTCAGGGCGGCCAGCGAATGTGATTGGCCGCTTTGACAATCACTAATCAAACCGTTTAATATATTGACCACACAGAAGCCGGAGACGCCGTTGTGACCAAACATTCCACTGATCTTGAAACTCTTCTGCGCGATCCGTCGCTGCTTGAAACCCGCGCCTTTGTCGCCGGAGAATGGGTCGATGCCGCCGATGGCGCAACATTTGATGTCGTCAACCCCGCGCGGGGCGATGTCATCGCCAAGGTCGCCGACCTGTCGCGTCAGGAAGTTGCCACCGCGATCGATGCCGCAGCCGAGGCCATGAAGGACTGGGCCGCGCGCACTGCCAAGGAACGCGCGCAGTTGATGCGCAAATGGTACGACCTGATGATGGAGAATCAGGACGACCTGGCCCGCATCCTGACCGCCGAGATGGGCAAACCCCTGGCCGAGGCCAAGGGAGAAATCGCCTATGGCGCCAGCTTCATCGAATGGTTCGGCGAAGAGGCCAAGCGCGTCTATGGCGAAACCATTCCCGGCCATCAGGCCGACAAGCGCCTGACCGTGATCCGCCAGCCGATCGGCGTCGTCGGCTCGATCACGCCCTGGAACTTCCCCAATGCCATGATCGCGCGCAAGGCTGCGCCGGCGCTGGCTGTCGGCTGTGGTTTCGTTGCCCGTCCCGCCGCCGAAACGCCGCTGTCGGCGCTGGCGATGGCAGTGCTGGCCGAACGTGCCGGTCTGCCCAAGGGAATCCTGTCGGTTGTCACCTCGTCGCGCAGCAGCGAGATCGGCAAGGAGTTCTGCAGCAACCCCAAGGTGCGCAAGCTGACCTTTACCGGCTCGACCGAGGTCGGCCGCATCCTGCTGCGCCAGGCCGCCGATCAGGTTCTGAAATGCAGCATGGAACTGGGCGGCAACGCGCCCTTCATCGTGTTTGACGATGCCGATCTGGATGCTGCGGTCGAAGGCGCGATGGCCTCGAAATTCCGCAACAACGGCCAGACCTGCGTCTGCGCCAACCGCATCTATGTGCAGGCCGGCGTCTATGATGAATTCGCCAGGCGCCTTGCCGCGGCTGTGGACAAGCTCAATGTTGGCGACGGGCTGGAAGACGGTATCACCACCGGACCTCTGATCAACGCCAAGGCGGTCGACAAGGTCGAGGAACATATCAAGGACGTTCTGGACGGCGGCGGCAATGTCGTCACCGGCGGCGAGCGTCTGGACGGATTGTTCTTCAAACCGACGGTCCTGACCGGCGTGAACGACAACATGAAGGTCGCCACCGAAGAAACCTTTGGCCCGCTTGCCCCGCTGTTCAAGTTCGACACCGAGGAAGAGGTTGTCGAAAAGGCCAATGCCACGATCTTCGGTCTGGCCTCATATTTCTATGCCCGTGACATCGGCCGGATCACGCGTGTTCAGGAAGGGCTGGAATATGGCATTGTCGGGGTCAATACCGGCATCATCTCGACCGAAGTCGCACCTTTCGGCGGGGTAAAACAGTCGGGCCTTGGCCGCGAGGGCAGCCATCACGGCATCGATGACTATCTGGAAATGAAATATATCTGCCTGTCGATCTGATCGCCGGGACTGAATGTTTCGACAGCGCGGCGGGAACGGATTGTTCCCGCCGCGCATTTCATTTGCAGGGGCGTCATCTCGATGGCGCGAAGGAAATGAAAGGAACAGGGCATGGAAGGTTTCGGTTGGTTTCTGTCAATCATCCTGGGCGCAATTGCCGGCTGGATCGCCGAGCAGATCATGAAGAGCGAACACGGGCTGATCATGAACGTCATACTTGGGATCGTCGGCGCGATGCTGGGCAACTGGCTGTTCGGCCTGATCATTGGCGGCACGGCGGGCGGTGTCATAGGCCAGCTGGTCGTGGCCGTGATCGGTGCCTGCATCCTGATCTGGCTGGGCAGGTTGATCAGGAATCGCGGCTGACAGGACAATGAAAAAGGCCGGCGCAGGGAAACTGCACCGGCCTTCATTCTGGCTGGATCGTGGCGATCAGCGGTCGTCGTCTTCCTCGTCGCCATCACTTTCGGGCAGATTGAAGAAGCTGTCGGCGTCCAGTTTGGGCTCGGGCTTGTCGTTGTCCTCGTCCTGGCTGAGCGAGAAGTTCTCAAGCCCGGCAATCGCGGTCGGCAGGCGCGGCTCTTCCGGCATCGACAGCGAGGTTTCGGTGCTGACCAGCTTGCGCCGCTCATCATCGCTCATGACCTCGCCCGAGGCACCGCGTTTCTTGGCGGCTTTCTGCACGGCGGCGTCCAGCTCGGTCTGGCGGCACAACCCCAGCGCGACCGGATCGATCGGCTGAATGTTCTGGATGTTCCAATGCGTGCGCTCGCGGATCGCATTGATGGTCGGCTTGGTGGTGCCGACAAGCTTTGCAATCTGGGAATCGGCCAGTTCGGGGTGGAACTTGACCAGCCACAGGATCGCGGCGGGACGGTCCTGACGTTTGGACAGCGGCGTATAGCGCGGACCACGACGCTTTTCCTCGCCTTCGGCGGCGGGATTGTGTTTCAGGCGCAGCCGGTAGGCTGCATTTTCCTCGCCCCGCTTGATTTCCTGCGGGTCCAGCTGGTTCGAGGCCACGGGATCATATCCCTTCACCCCGGCGGCCACATCACCATCGGCAATGCCCTGCACTTCCAGCTCGTGCAGACCGCAGAAATCACCGATCTGCTTGAAGCTGAGCGTGGTGTTATCGACCAGCCAGACGGCGGTGGCCTTGGCCATCAATGGCTTGTTCATGTCAGTCTCCTTCGCATCTCTGCCCCGCTCACGACCCCCTCGGGCCGGGAAAACGGCTTTCGGCGGATGCCATTCCTCGTTTTCTGGGGGAATTCGTGCGGGATATAACGATTCGGCGGCGATTAGAAAAGAGGATTCGCACATTCCCATATGGACCTGAGGCAGTATCCCGCTAATCTGACGCAACCATGACCCAGTTTCTTTCCCTTGTTCTTCTTGTTCTGATGTCGCTGGCTGCATACGCAGGTGATCAGGCCGGTGACTTCGATTATTATGTCCTCTCGCTCAGTTGGTCACCGACATGGTGCAGCGAAACCGGCGATGATCGTGATGCGGATCAATGCGATATCGGCCGCAAGACGGATTTCATCGTGCATGGCCTGTGGCCCCAATACGAACGAGGCTGGCCGCAGGATTGCAACAGCGTGGAACGTGATCCTTCGCGCAGGCAGAGCAATGCCATGGCCGATCTGATGGGCTCGGGCGGGCTGGCCTGGTATCAGTGGAAAAAACACGGGCGCTGCACCGGACTGACGGCAGCCGACTATTATCAGGCCACCCGCGATGCCGCCGAGAAGATCGTGATTCCCCCGGTATTCGATGATCTGGATCGCGATATCCGCCTGCCGCCAGCGGTGGTCGAGGAAGCCTTCATCGAAGCCAATCCCCTGCTGGAACGCGACGGCGTCACCATCACCTGCCGCAGTGCGGCCCTGCAAGAGGTGCGCATCTGCCTGACCCGCGATCTGGAACCGCGCAAATGCGGGCCGGACATCCGCAGCGACTGCGCCCTGCCCCGCATCCTGATGGAACAGGTGCGCTGACAGGGACAATCGCGCGTCAGATCAGTCGCCCGCGACGTTCAGGACGATCTTGCCGATATGCTCGCTGCTTTCCATGCGGCGATGGGCCTCGGCCACGTCCTTCAGCGCGAATTCGCTGTCCATGACAACCTTGACCGCGCCGCTGGAGATCAGCGGCCACAGTTGCTTGCGCACGGCATCGGCGATTTCCGCCTTGGCCGTATCCGATTGTGGGCGCAGGGTAGAGCCCGTCACCGTGAGACGCTTGGTCATGATATGGGCAAAGTTCAGCTCGACCTTGGGGCCCTCGAGGAAGGCGATCATCACCAGACGGCCATCCAGCGACAAACAGCGGATATTGCGCGGGATATAGCTGCCGCCGACCATGTCCAGAATCAGGTCCGCACCACCTGCTGCCGCGACGCGCTTGACGAAATCTTCATTGCGGTAATTGATCGCGGTCGCACCAAGATCGCTGATCACCTGACATTTCTTGTCGCTGCCAGCCGTCGCGAAGACCCGCGCGCCAAGGGCCTGACCGATCTGAATGGCCATCATGCCGATGCCCGAGGTGCCGCCATGCACCAGAAACCGCTCTCCGCCTTTCAGCCCGCCGCGCTGAACGACATTGGACCAGACGGTGAAGCTGGTTTCGGGCAGGCAGGCGCCCTCTTTCAGCGACAACCCGCGCGGAATGCGCAGGGCGTGGTCAGCGTGACAGACCGCATATTCGGCATAGCCGCCACCAGGCAGCAGGGCGCAGACCTGCTCTCCCTTGCGCCAGCGGGTGACGCCAGCCCCCAGACCGACGATTTCGCCCGAAGCCTCGAGCCCCGGCAGATCCGAGGCATCGGGCGGCGGAGCGTAGCTGCCCTTGCGCTGCAGAACATCCGGGCGATTGACGCCGGCATAGGCGATCTTGATCAGAATCTCGTCATGGCGCGGCACCGGCACCGGACGGCGCACCATCTGCAGCACATCGGCGTCGCCGGGGGCGGTAATCTCGACCGCGTTCATCGCATCGGGGAACATCGCAAATCCTTAGCTATAGTCTTGTTTTTCCGGGCAGGTTCCGATCACGGGGCGCACGCATCCAGCCAAAGGCCGCGCGCCCCAGGCTTTCCGCCCCGGGCAGTTTCGACAGACGCGACTTGATCGTCTCGAAGCGCATGACCCCGTCAATCCGGCGATCAATGAAATCGCGCGTTTCCTGATGGTTTTCGGAACTGTCGCCCAGCCAGAACAGCACGGTCGCACTGATGACCGCCGACAGGGTCGCACGTTTCGAATACCAATTGGCATCCTCGGAAGTATCGCCCAGCCCGACCCAGATGGTATCGGCGGTTTCCCAGACCAGCCGGGCCGCCAGCACGGCATTCTGTGGCAGCGCCAGCACCGCCGCCCCGGCCCGCACCAGTTCGGGATCGACCAGGGTCAGCCGGTGCCAGACGGCCTCGGCCACCCGGTCACGAAACCGTCCTTCGGGCGGGGTCTGTTCCAGCCATTCGCGCAGCGCGGCATCGGCGCGGCGATGGTAAGCCGCCGCCAGACCTGCCCCACCCTGCGGGAAATGCACCCGTGCCAGCGCCGGGGACAGTCCGATGTCGCGTGCGCCCGCCAGCAGGGCACGCTCGTTCATTCCGTCGAATGGCACGTGGTTGAGTGCAGCCTGCAACAATCGGTCGCGATCTGTATCGGTCATATCCGCCTCATCTGGACAAAGCTGTCTGTCACTGTTAATGGAACGCTTCCTGCAATCTTTGCAACTCTAACCTAGGAAGGTGGTGACAACCACATGCAGGTCAACGTTCGCGACAACAACGTCGAACAGGCGCTTCGTGCCCTGAAGAAGAAACTTCAGCGCGAAGGTGTGTTCCGTGAAATGAAGCTTCGGCAACATTTCGAGAAACCGTCGGTCAAGAAAGCCCGTGAAAAGGCCGAGGCCGTCCGCCGCGCCCGCAAGCTGGCCCGTAAAAAGGCACAGCGCGAAGGCGCGCTGTAAGACGACGCGATCACGCGTAATCAGCGACCCCCGTAGCCTGGCTGCGGGGGTTTGCTATTTTCTGCCTATGGCTGAACGGGAATCGCCGTGGTGCGAAACACCGTGCGCAGCGCAAAGGACGAATGCATTTGCGCGACGCCGGGCAGCCGGGACAGATGCTGGCGGTGGATACGGGCGAAATCATCGGTATCCTCGACCACGATCTTCAGCAGATAATCCGCCGTGCCCGCCATCAGGTGACATTCCAGCACGTCCGGGATTGCCCGGACCGAACGTTCGAACCCGTCCAGCACCTCGTCGCTTTGCCCGGACAGGGTGATTTCGACAAAAACCGTCGTCTGGCGACGCAGGGCGCGGGCATCGAGCAGCGCGACATAATCCGAGATCACCCCGGTTTCTTCCAGGCGCTGCACCCGGCGGTGGCAGGCGCTGGGGGACAGGTGAACCCGCGCGGCCAATTCGGCATTGCTGATTCGCCCCTGTTTTTGCAACAGGGCCAATATGCGGCGATCGATTGCGTCTATCTCGGACATTGTCGCAGTTTCTTCGAATTTGCCGGGACAATCCAGCAGGTTCTTGACCATGATCCCATGTGACGCCCCCAAAGTTCGCAGCACCTGCCAGAGGATTCCTGCCACAATGAGGTTACAAACGCATCGCCACAACCGTATGCGAAGGGAGAGGTAACATCATGAAAATCGGCTGCCCCAAAGAGATCAAGCCACAGGAATTCCGGGTCGGGCTGACCCCTGCCGCAACGGCAGAGGCCGTGCTGCGGGGCCATGAGGTGATCATCGAAACCGAGGCCGGGACAGGTTCGGGCTTCACCGATGAGGATTACATCGCCGTCGGAGCAAGGATCGCCGGAACCGCCAAGGATGTGTTCGAGCAAGCCGAGATGATCGTCAAGGTCAAGGAACCGCAGCCTATCGAACGCAAGATGCTGCGCGAGGGGCAGCTGCTGTTCACCTATCTGCATCTTGCCCCGGACCGCGCCCAGACCGAGGATCTTCTGGCCTCGGGCGTGACATCGATTGCCTATGAAACGGTAACCGATTCGCGTGGTGGCCTGCCGCTGCTGGCGCCGATGTCCGAGGTCGCAGGACGACTTGCGCCGCAGGTCGGATCCTGGGCGCTGCAAAAGGCCAATGGCGGGCGCGGCGTTCTGATGGGCGGCGTTCCCGGCGTCAGGCCGGCCAATGTCGTGATCATCGGCGGTGGTGTCGTCGGTGCGGCGGCCGCGCGCGTTGCGGTGGGCATGGGAGCCAATGTCACGGTGATGGATCGCTCGGTGCCGCGCCTGTCCTATCTGGACGATGTCTTCATGGGCAAGCTGACCACGCAATATGCCAATGCGGCGACCACTGCGGAACTGATCCAGACCGCCGATATGGTCATCGGCGCCGTGCTGGTGCCCGGCGCGGCAGCCCCGAAACTGATCACGCGCGAACAGTTGTCCACGATGCATCCCGGTGCCGTGCTGGTCGATGTTGCCATTGACCAGGGCGGATGTTTCGAAACCTCACGCGCGACCACCCATCAGGATCCGATCTACGAAGTGGAGGGGGTGGTGCATTACTGCGTAGCCAACATGCCCGGCGCGGTGGCGCGCACCTCGACGCAGGCACTTGGCAATGCAACGCAACCATTCCTGCTGGCACTGGCGGACAAGGGCTGGCGTCAGGCCATCAGCGACGACCCGCATCTGCGCGCGGGGCTGTCGACGCATCAGGGCAAGCTGACCTCACTGCCCGTGGGCGAGGCGCTGGGGATCGACGCGATCCCTGCCGATCAGATTCTGGCTGGCTAGCAACGTCAGTTTACCAAGAAAAACGGCGCAGCCTTATGGTTGCGCCGCAAAAAACCCACAGAACTGCCGAAATCAGGCAGCCCGAGTCGCCAGAAGGTCGCGAATCTGCGCCAGAAGCTCTTCCTGCGTGGGGCCTGCGGGGGCCTCTTCGACCTTTTCCTCTTCGATCGCCATCGACTTGGCACGGTTGACCGCCTTGACCAGCATGAACACGACCCATGCCACGATCAGGAAGTTCAGGACCGCCATCAGGAAGGAGCCATAGGCAAAGATTGCCGCACCGGATTCGCGCGCGGTCTCAAGGCCGGTTCCGGCTGCAACCTCGCCTGAAAGAACGATATATTTGTTCGTGAAGTCAACGCCACCGGTCACCAGACCGATAATGGGGTTGATCAGGTCATCCACCAGCGAGGTGACAATCGCCGTGAATGCGGCGCCGATGATGATACCCACGGCCATGTCCATGACATTCCCGCGGGCGATAAATTCCCGAAACTCTTTAAGCATCTTTTCAGCCGTCCATTTTACAAGTGCGAAATGCGCAACACTGACGACTGTAGGTCGAAATCGGCCACAGGCCAACTGTCCCGTTGGGTCAATACGATCGGGACAGTTCATTTGTCCCGCTTCCGGCAAGCGGGACGCCCCTTTTTGGAAGAGGCGTCCCCTTGGAAGGGGTTTATTCGCCGGCCTCGTCCAGCTTGGCCTCGATGATCTCTTTCATGTCATCCCAAGGCCGGTTGCTGACCGTTTCACCGGCGATGATGAAGGTCGGCGTGGCATCGATTTCATCCGCCGTGGCGTTCTTCTGAAAGGTCGCGATCAGCTGCTCGGCCTTGGCGCCGTCATCCCAGCAGGCCGTCATCTGGTCTTCAGTCATGCCGGCCTTCAGGCCGATCTTGCGCAGGTTCGTGGCGATTTCGTCACCCGAACCACCGGCAAGCCATTTCTTCTGCTCGTCAAACAGCATGTCCGAGACAGCGTAATATTTGTCGTCGCCGCCACAGCGCGCCAGCATTCCCGCCCAGAGTCCGACCTGATCGAAATAGACGTCACGCTGGATGAAGCGGACCTTGCCGGTGTCGACATATTCCGCCTTGAGCTTGGGCCAGTTCTCGCTGTGGAAATTGGCACAATGCCCGCAGGTGAAGCTGGCATATTCAATGATGGTGACAGGCGCGTCTTCGGCCCCCAGCGCGATGTCAGGCAGAACCTGCACATCCGTCGTTTCCGTCGCGGCGTCTTGCGCAAAGGCGGTCGGGGCAAAGGCCGGCAGCGCCAGCGCGAGAGTCAGAGCCGTCGCGGCAGAGCGGATCAGCATGAGTTATCCTTTCGGTTTTCTTCTGGAAGAGAGATTCAGCGCCAGCCGGGCCATTGCCTGGGCCAGCTGGTCGTCTTCAAACTGGGCCGCCACCTCGGCCGCCCGTTTCTGGTCTTGTGGATCAGGCCGGGGCTCCGGTCGCGGCGCAGGCGCGAACTGGGCCTGACCCTCGGAAAATCCGCTGGCTGCGGTCTGGGTCAGCGTAATCCTCTGGATGGCATTATAGCCATAGCAGGCATTCACCTTCTCGCGCAGCTGCGGCAGCTGCATTTCCACCATCGGTGCCGCCGGGCCGGTTGTCAGCAGGGTCAGCGTCGCGCCGAACCCGCCCCGACTATAGCTGATGCGGACGGGTCTGGTCGTGCGTGCCAGCTGTTCGCCGGCGATCTCGGGCCAATGGGTCAGCAGACGCGCCACTGCAAAGCCGCGACCTTCCGCGACCTTCTGAACCCTGTCGCCCAGCAGCGTCGCGGCAGCTTCGAAGCCGCGACGCCTGCGCCGACCGGGGTATTTGGTCTTGTCGAACCTCTGTGCCATCTTCGCCTGATCGGTTATCCCAGCTATATCCTTAATCAGCAGGGTGCTGGGAGGAAAGCACACAGCAAGGCACGAGGGCTGATATTTGCGTGACATCAAGGTGATCTCTGACCAGCTTCTGCACTGGTATGACCGGCACGCCCGCGATCTGCCCTGGCGGATGCGGCCGGGAACCGGCACCCCCGATCCCTATCGGGTCTGGCTGTCCGAGGTGATGCTGCAACAAACCACCGTGGCTGCGGTCAGGGCCTATTTCCAGCGTTTCACCACGCGCTGGCCCGCTGTCAGCGATCTGGCCGCCGCCGATGATGCCGAGGTCATGGCCGAATGGGCCGGGCTTGGATATTATGCCCGGGCACGCAACCTGATGGCCTGCGCACGCGCGGTGACCGCCCGGGGTGGCTTTCCCCGGACGCGGGCGGGATTGCGTGAGCTGCCCGGAATCGGCCCCTATACCTCGGCCGCTATTGCCGCGATTGCCTATGATCAGCCCGAAACCGTCGTGGACGGCAATGTCGAGCGCGTCGTCTCTCGGCTGTTTGCCGTCCAGACACCGCTGCCCGGCTCCAAGCCGGAACTGACGCGTCTGGCGGAAACGCTGACCCCGAGCAACCGGCCCGGAGATTATGCGCAGGCGATGATGGATCTGGGCGCGACCATCTGCACCCCGCGCAATCCGGCCTGCGTGATCTGCCCGTTGCAACAGGATTGCGATGCCCGCGAACAGGGCATTGCCGCCGCGCTGCCGCGCAAGACACCCAAGCCCCCCAAGCCCGAACGTCAGGGCATCGCCTGGATCGCCCGTTCGGGTCAGTCGATCCTGCTGGAGGAACGACCCGCCAAGGGGCTGCTGGGCGGCACGCTGGCGTTTCCATCGGCTGGCTGGGACGGCAGCGACCAGCCGCCCCCCGGGGCGGCAAGTTGGCGCGAAATGGGGCAGGTGCGCCATGTCTTTACCCATTTCAGCCTGACCATGACCGTCATGCTGGGCGATCTGACCGGCAATCCGGAACGCGGCCAGCTTGTTCCCATTGCGCAAATCGACCGGAACGCCCTGCCCGGCCTGATGCGCAAGGTCTGGGATATGGCGCAGGGCGAGATCGCGGCGTAATATTGCGCCCATGAGCAAGCCCGACCCCAAATCCCTGCCCGCCGCCGCGCCCTTCTGGATGTCGGTCGTCATGATCCCGCTGGTGATTCTGGCGGCCACCCGCGGCGGGTTCTGGTGGCTTTTGCTGCCCGGCTATGCCTGGTATCTGACCACGGCCATGGATGGGGTGCTGGGTCTGAACGAAAACAACCCCGACCCCGAAGCAGAACTGTCGCAATTGTTCTGGCACCGCGCCGTCACGCTGATCTGGTTTCCGCTGCAATTCCTGGCGATCTTCGGTTCGATCTATCACGCCACCCATGGCGGCCATCTGTCGGGACTGGAACAGCTTGGCCTGTTCTTTGGCATCGGCGTCCTGTCGGGCACGATCGGCATCGTCTATGCCCATGAGCTGCTGCATCAGAAAACCAGACTGGAGCGCTGGTGCGGCGATCTGCTGCTGGCCACGGTTCTCTATTCCCACTTCCGGACCGAACACCTGCTGGTGCATCATTCCTGGGTCGCCACCCCGCGCGATGCGGTATCCGCGCGCTACAATGAAGGATTCTATCGTTTTTTCTGGCGGGTTCTGCGTGAAAGCCCGGTCAGCGCATGGCGCGCGGAAACCCGCATGCTGGCGCGCGCGAAACGCAGCATCTGGGACCGGCGCAATCCCTTCTGGCGCTATGCTGCGCTGCAACTGGGCATGCTGGCGCTGGCCTTGGTGCTGGGCGGGGTGACCGGCCTGATGCTGTTCGTCTTTCAGGCCTTTGTCGCCATCTGGCAGCTGGAACTGACGAATTATGTCGAACATTACGGCCTGACCCGCCGCCATCTGGGTGACGGGCGCTATGAACATATCATGCCGCGCCACAGCTGGAATGCCGCGCATACGGCGTCGAACTGGCTGCTGATCAACCTTCAGCGCCATTCGGACCATCACTACAAACCCGACCGCCGCTTTCCGCTGCTGCAGACCTATGACGAGGACGAGGCGCCGCAACTGCCCCTTGGCTATCCGGCAATGACCTTCGTGGCGATGGTCCCGCCCTGGTGGCGCAGGCGCATGAACCCGCGCGTGCGGGCATGGCGGCGCAAGTTCTATCCCGACATCGAAGACTGGAGCGCTTACAATCAGGGCAATCTGCCCATGCCTCGTTCGGCGCTGTAGGCCCCTAGACGGCGGGCAGAGCCTCCATGATCTGATCCAGAACCAGCCTGCCGTAATCCAGATTGCCGTGGGCGAAATCGGTCTCGGGCTGGGGGTCTTCGGAATGGGGCGACAGACGCAAGGCTCCCCGCATCAGATCCGCACGCGTAAAGACATCATGCTCCAGCGCCTCTTCAGGCCAGAAGACAAGCCGCGCCCGCGCATCCAGCACCGCATGGGCCGCGTCCTGAAAGCAATTACGCCAGTGCAGGGCATCGCCGCGCCCGACCAGATCAAGATAAGCCGCGAACCGCCCCGGCGCGGCGACACAATCAGCCGATGGCATCGGTTCGGGCAGCATCAGCATCGGCTTGCCCAGATCCGCCAGTCGCGCCGCCAGTCTTGCCGCCACGGAATTGCGCACCCGCCGGCGCAGAGCCTCTTGCAGGAACCTGCGGCTGACAAGCTGGCAATCGACATCACCACCCTTTACCGAGGGAAAATCAAGGCTGCGATGTTCGGCACAGATCGCCGCCACGCTTACCCAGCCAAAGCCCCCTACAATGACAAAGGCGTCATATCCGGTGACATCCAGTTCGCGCACCAGATTGTAGAATTTCATCTCGGCGGCGATTTCGGGACTGTCAGGCACAAGAATGCCGTCGCGCAGGTTCAGACGCGCCATATTGCCCGCAAGCAGCCCCATGAAATCCATATCCCATGCAGGCCAGTTTTCGGGATCGGACACATAGGCCAGGCGGGGGCCGGCAATATGCGAATTGCCGATGATCAGCAGCCGGGGCAGATCGGTCATCGGCCGAATGCCTCCAGCATGGCGTCTTCGCAGATCAGGTCATCTGGCGCGGCACCCTCCCTGGCGGGTTTCTCCTGCAGGTGCAGGCCATGGGCAGCAAGGAATGACCGCATCACCGTCTCCACGCCTGCCTCGGTGACCTGCCGCAGATCCTCGGCATAGAATTTCCCGGCCGCGGCCGGATTGGTGACGATTTCATATGAAGGAAAGTAATCCACATCCAGGTTGCCAGCAGCCATATCCCCCGCGGCAGCCCGCAGGGTGGCCTTGGAATATTGCGTCGCGGGCAGAACATGCTGCCCCGACGCCGTGGCCGTGAGCGGCACCGGAGAAACGGTCAGCAACAGCTTCATCCCCGAGTTGAACCCTTGCAGACGGCGGTACAGCCCCTCGAGATCTTCATGAACCTGCGGATAGCTGAAGTTCACGAACTCATGCTGCGCGGGATCGAAACTGCCCGCGACCACCCCCGGACAGGTCGGATAGACGCGCCCCGTGTTGCGGCAGCGCCATGCCTCGGTCAGGCCCAGAGTGAAGACAAAGACATCTGCCTGCGCCAGCATCGCCCCCACGCGTGACAGATGCCGCTGCCGGATGGCCATGACCTCTTCGACGCTGTCCAGCCCCTCGGGGTCCAGACCGGGCCGGAAGGCATCATGAAAACGCCCCTCGCGCGACCAGACATGCAACGGATCAGGCTGACCCGAGTCGATTTCGTCCAGCAACTGGATCATCTGCCGGGCGGTATAGATATTGCCGTAGCGCCCTGAATAGAGCCCGAAGCCATATCGCCGCGAAAACTCCGGGGCGATGCCTTTCGGGGCTGGCTCGGCATCCAGGACGGTCAACCCGGCATCGCGCAGCGCACGCCCCAGATGCTGGGCAAAGCAACTGCCCGCCGTCGCAATGGCATCGCTGGCGGTCAGGGAAAAGGCCGGATGATGGATATCGCTGACCGCATCGGCAGCCTGTGTCGCGACGCCATGGCGCCAGAAGGCCGAAGGGGGAAGACTGGAATAGGGATGCACCATGATTGCAGACATATGCCTTTCCGACCGCGAAAGAAAAGGCCCCGCCATAAGATATGGCGGGGCAAGGCGGCTCCACCCACATCACATATGAGGGAACAGCGGCGAAACTGCTGAACTATCAGTTGGGGCGGCTGACCTCATCGGCCATCTCGGCGCGGATCTGCTGCCGCAACAGATCGATGGGAATCATCTTTCCTTCCCGGCGATAATGCCAGTAGGTCCAGCCATTGCAGGACGACGAACCTTCCAGTGCAGCACCGACCTGATGGATGCTGCCCTTGACATCATTGCCGACCAGACTGCCATCGGCACGCACCTTGGCCTTGTGTCGATTGCCGATCGAATAGAGTTCCTCGCCCGGGCGCAACATGCCGCGTTCGATGACCTGTCCAAAGGGAACGCGCGGTTCGGCCCGCTTGGCCTTGACCGTGGCAATGGAATCGGCGTCCAGCCGACGCACGCGATCGATGCGTTTCTGCGCCACCTCACGATAGGCGGCCTCGCGCTCGATGCCGATGAAATCACGGCCCAGCATCTTGGCGACCGCCCCGGTGGTGCCGGTGCCAAAGAACGGGTCCAGAACGACGTCGCCCGGATTGGTGGTGCCGACCAGAACGCGATGCAGCAGGGCTTCGGGCTTTTGCGTCGGATGCGCCTTGTCGCCCTTGCCGTCCTTCAGACGCTCACCGCCATTGCAGATCGGCAGCACCCAGTCGCTGCGCATCTGGATGCCTTCGTTCAGCGATTTCAGCGCCTCGTAATTGAAGGTGTATTTCGAACGCTCGGATTTCGCGACCCAGATCATGGTCTCATGCGCATTGGTCAGCCGCTTGCCGCGGAAATTCGGCATCGGGTTGGATTTGCGCCAGATCACGTCGTTCATGATCCAGAAACCCTGGTTCTGCAACTCTGCCCCGACGCGGAAGATATTGTGATAGCTGCCGATGACCCACATCGCGCCATCAGGCTTCAGAACCCGCCGTGCGGCGGCCAGCCATTCGCGGGTAAACTTGTCATAGGCGGCAAAGCCGGAAAACTGGTCCCATTCGTCATCGACGGCATCGACCTTGGAATTGTCAGGCCGGAGAAGATCCCCCCGCAGTTGCAGGTTGTAGGGCGGATCTGCAAAAATAAGATCCACGCTCTCTTCGGGCAACGAATTCATCAGCTCGATGCAGTCGCCTGCCAGGATCTGGTTCAGCGGTAAGGGCTGTGCGGACGCCGCACGTCTGTGCTTGATCTTCATCTTCTCTGCCTCTTGAACTGCCGACTTTTGCCGATCTGTAAGTCCCTAAAGATGAGTCACCGGCGAATCGCCGTCAATTTCTTTTTTGAATCAAGAGGTTGATGAAGCGGCTTTACACAAGATATTGTGGACCGGCTTGAACGAACGTCTATGATGAGGGGTGACCCCCAAATCTAGAAGTGCGCGTTTATGGGCCGGAGTCGGATAGCCCGCATTCGCTTCCCATCCATATCCGGGATACTGTTGCGCCAAATCCACCATGATGCAATCGCGCAACACCTTGGCAAGGATCGACGCGGCCGCAATCGTCAGGCTGCGCGCATCCCCCTTGACCACGGCCTCGCCGGAAATGCCCAGATCGCGCGGCACCTTGTTGCCGTCAACCAACACATGACAGGGCGTGGTCTTCAAGCCCGCAACCGCACGGCACATCGCAAGATGCGAGGCGTGATAGATGTTCAACCGGTCGATCTCGGCCACATCCACATGGGCCACGGCCCAGTCGCAACTTGCCATGATCTCGCGCGCCAAGGCTTCGCGCCGGGCAGCGGAGAGCTTCTTGGAATCATTCAGGCCCTCGGGGATATTGTCGCGGTCCAGCACCACGGCGGCCGCCGTGACCGGACCGGCCAGCGGGCCACGTCCGACCTCATCAACACCGGCGACAATCCGGCTGCCCCGTGCCATAGCGGCCATCTCGAAACTGAAATCGGGCTGGGTCATTCGGTGATCATAACGGGGGCGATCCGCCGTTCCTCAAGGTTGTTGCCGGGCCCCTCGCGATCCACGACCAGAAAATCGGCGGCGCGATCCAGGGGTGTCAGCACGCCATGCCAGATACCGGGCCGCAAGTTCAAGCCGACTTTCGCAGGAACGCGAAAGGCCAGTGGCAGCCCCGGCCGACCGTCGATATCCGGCGCGACGATAGACATCCAGGGATCCGGCCCCAGCGGCATGAAGGCCTGCGACCCCAGAGGATGACGCTCCAGCAGATCACAGGAATAGGGCAGGCTGACTGGCTGCGACCGAAAGATCGAAATGATCGCATCACCGCCCGCGCATTCCACCCTCGCCAGCGCGTGATGGCGTTCACAGCGCCCGCCATTGATCAGAAGATCCGCGCTGTCGCGTTGGCTGATCACATCGCCAAAAGGGGCAAATGCCTCTGCGGTCAGTGGTGTGATCCCTATCCCGGTCATGGTCTGCCCCCTGCCATCCCGCCTCAGTGAAACCCCGCCGCCGCAGGTTGTCGCGGCAGAAAGATCGTCAGCACGCCCAGCACCGGCAGGACCGAACACAACAGGAAGACCCTCTCGATACCCTGCAAATCGGCCAGAACCCCCAGTGCGGCGGCCGCGATTCCGCCCATCCCGAAAGAGAACCCGAAGAACAGTCCGGCAATCATGCCCACACGCCCCGGAACCAGTTCCTGCGCATAGACCACGATCGCGGGGAAGGCCGAAGACAGGATCAGCCCGATGATCACCACCAGCGCCCCCGTCGCCACCAAACCGACATGGGGAAGCGCCAGGGAAAAGGGCAGAACACCCAGAATGGAAAACCAGATAATGCGCAGGGGGCCGACCCGGTCACCCAGAATGCCGCCCAGCATAACGCCCGCGGCCATGCCCGCAAAGAAGAGGAACAGGAATATCTGCGCGCCCTGCGGTCCGATGCCGAATTTCTCGATGGTGAAAAAGGTGAAATAGCTGTTCATCGAGGCGGTATAAATATTCTTGGTGAAGGTCAGGATTGCCAGAACCACGATGGATCGGATCACCACGTTGCGCGGCAACCGCAATGCCGTATCGGGCCGGGAAACGGCACTGCGTCGCCGACCCTCGGCCCAGCCTCCGATCCGCCACAAGACGGCGACCCCGGCAGCGGCGGCCACGGCGAACCAGGCCACGGCAGGCCGCCCCAGGGGCACCACGATGAATGCGGCCAGCAGCGGTCCGATCGATTGCCCGAAATTCCCGCCCAGCTGGAACAATGATTGCGCCGTGCCATAGCGTCCGCCCGAGGCCAGCCGCGCCACGCGCGAGCTTTCGGGATGGAAGACCGCCGATCCCATGCCAATCAGCATCGCCCCGGCCAGCAGCATTTCGTATCGATGTGCCAGCGCCAGCAAGAGAACGCCGCAGAATGTCGAGGCCATTCCGACAGAAAGGGACCTCGGCTGGGGATGCCGGTCTGTCACGATCCCGACCACGGGCTGCAACAGCGAAGCGGTCACCTGAAAGGCAAAGGTCATGATCCCGACCTGGGCGTAACTCAGCGAGAACTCGGCACGCAAAAGCGGATAGATCGCCGAAAGCATCGACTGCATGACGTCATTGATCAGATGGCACATGCTGATGCCGATCAGAATCGGCCAGACCGTTCCCGCCGCGGGACCACCCGAACCGGGCGATTTCGCGGAATCCGCAATACCGGCACTTTCCGGTTGTACTGCACTTTCTGTCGCTGACATGGCCCTATCCGATATCAATAATTGCCTGATGCGCAATTATCAGTTCGAAAACAAATTGAAAATAATAAGCAAGCACAACCATAACGTTTATCAGATTGTCTTTTCGTTCAGGTCGGCAGCGAAATTCATCTTTTTGTCTGTTTAGACAGGTTCAAAAGGATATCCATCAGTTTAGAAACAATATTCGAGCAAGTAGCGAGTTCATTTGTGATGACCAAGATTCCGGGCAAGGTTGCCAGATCACTCCGGCCGGTCGTTTCGGGAAATGGTGTGAAGCGTATGAATACATGGCAGTCCGTGCGGGCCGAAGTGTTGCGGCGTATCCGATCACGGGAATGGCCTCCGGGCGAATTGATTCCGACCGAACAGCAACTGGCGGTTCAACTGGGCTGTGCGCGGGCGACGGTGAACCGCGCGCTGCGCGAACTGGCCGACAATGGCATCATCGAACGCCGCCGCAAGGTCGGCACCCGCGTCACGGCCACGCCATCCCGGCGCACGACATTGGAAATGTCGGTCATCCGCGACGAGATCGAGGCGATGGGCGCCGAATACGGCTATAGGCTGACCTCCTTCAGTCGCTCATATCCGACCGAGGAGGCCATGCGCGCGCTGCAGGTCAGTTCGACCGACGAATTGCTGATCATCAAGGCCAATTACACGGCCGACGGGGAACCGCATTGCTGCGAGGCCGTCTGGCTGAACCCGCGCACATTGCCCCCGCTGACACGCGAAGAACTGGAAGATCAGCCGGCCCATGACTGGCTGGCCCGCAATGTGCCGCTGACCCAGGGCCGCTTCTGCATCCTGGCCGAAGGGGCCACGGGCGATTGCGCGACCAACCTGGGGGTTGCCGCCGGAACCCCGGTGCTGACCATCGAGCGCATCAACTGGAGTGATGCCACCCCGGTTTCCTTTGCACGACAGTTCTACCCCCCGAAACACCGCCTGATTTCCGAAGATTGAACCAGGCGGCGACCCGCGTCAGCAGAATTCGAACAGGCCGGCCGCGCCCTGCCCGCCGCCGATGCACATGGTCACGACACCCCATCTTGCCCCACGCCGGCGCCCTTCCCGCAGGATATGCCCTGCGGTGCGCGCGCCGGTCATCCCGAACGGATGGCCGATCGAGATCGCGCCGCCATTCACGTTGAAACGTGCGGGGTCGATCCCCAATTCATCACGGCAATAGAGGCACTGGCTGGCAAAGGCCTCGTTCAGTTCCCACAGGTCGATATCCGCGACCGTCAATCCCGCGCGTTCCAGCAAACGTGGCACCGCGAGCACCGGACCGATCCCCATTTCATCCGGTGCGCAGCCCGAAACCGCAAAGCCGCGAAATGCCCCCAGAGGCTGCAGGCCCTGCGATGCCGCCAGTTCGGCCTCCATCACCAGCAGGGCAGCGGCCCCATCCGACAATTGCGATGCATTTCCGGCGGTAATGAACTGCCCCTCGCCCCGAACCGGCTTCAGCTTGGCCAGGGCCTCGAATGTCGTGCCCGGGCGATTCCCCTCATCCGCGCTGATGGTGATCTCTTCCTGCCGGGTTTCGCCGCTTTCCTTGTCGGTCACCAGTTTGGTGACACGCATGGGAAGGATTTCATCATCGAACAGGCCCCGCTTCTGTGCGCTGGCGGTACGGGCCTGCGACTGCACCGCATATTCGTCCTGTGCCTCGCGGCTGATGCCATAGCGGCGCGCGACATTGTCGGCGGTCTCGATCATCGTGACATAGAGATCGGGGCGATGCTGTTCGATCCATGCCTCGCGCGAATTCCGGGGTGTCGGCTGCACCATCGAGATGCTCTCCACCCCGCCCACCAGCACCGCGCGGGCGCCCTCTTGCGCCACCATATGCGCGCCCATGGCCAAGGCCTGCAGCCCCGAGGCACAAAAGCGGTTCACCGTCGTTCCGGCGATACTGTCGGGCAGACCGGCCCGGACCGTGGCCTGTCGGGCGATATTGCCGCCGGTGACATATTCCGGATAGCCACAGCCCCAGATGCTGTCCTCGATCAGCGCGGGATCAATTCCGGCCCGGTCGACCACGGCCCGCGCCACTTCCGAGGCCATGACCGCGCCATGGGTCATGTTGAAGGCACCTCGCCCCGCCTTGCCGATCGGCGTGCGGGCGGTCGAGACGATCACCGGCTCTTTCATGCTGTCTTCCCCCTGTTCAGATCGGCGAAATCCCGTCCGCTTTCGACAAGCTGGCGCAGCAGTGGTGCCGCCTGCCAGAAATGATCATCCTCGCGGGAATAGCCTTCGATATCCTTGAGAATGCTCGCCAGACCATATTGATCGGCCCAATGCATCGGCCCGCCGCGCCAACGCGGGAATCCATAGCCGTTCAGCATGACCACATCGACATCCAGCGGGCGCAGCGCGGTGCCATCCGCGACCACGCGCGCGCCCTCGTTCACCATTGCGGCCATATATCGGGCGACGATCTCGTCATCGGTGAAGCTTTTCTCGACCAGCCCCAGCTCGCCCCTTACCTGCGTCAGCAGATCGGCCAGTTCGGGGTCTTCGCGCCCCCCCGGACTGTCTTCATCATGGATGTAATAGCCACGCCCGGTCTTGCGTCCCAAACGACCCAGCTCATACAGCCGGTCGGCAAAGACGGGAATGCGGTCGCGGGAATGGCGGTCCGGCGCCCTGCGCTGACGCGTGAAATAGCCGATATCCAGCCCCGCCAGGTCAGAGACCGCATAGGGCCCCATGGCAAAACCGAAGGCGGTCACGGCCCGGTCGATCTGATAGGGCGAGGCACCATCCAGCACCATGGCATCCGCCGCCGCACGATAGTGGGTCAGGATCCGGTTGCCGATGAAGCCGTCGCAATTTCCTGCCCTGACCCCGATCTTGCCCAGACGTCGGGCCAGCAGAAAGCCGGTGGCGACGACATCCGGCGCGGTCTTTCCAGCGGCCACCACCTCCAGCAGGCGCATGACATGGGCCGGAGAAAAGAAATGCAGCCCGATCACGTCCTGCGGGCGCGAGGTCATTTCCGCGATGCGATCCACATCAAGATACGAGGTATTGGTGGCCAGCACCGCACCCGCTTTGGCCACCCGGTCCAACGCCGAGAAGACCTGCTGCTTGACTTCGATCTTCTCAAACACCGCTTCGATGATCAGATCGGCATCGGTCAGAGCGTCATAACTATCGGCGCTGGTAAATTTCTCGGCCAGAATGGCATCGCATCTGGATTGCGTGATCTTGCCGCGCTTGACCGCCCCGCGCAGGATACCGGCCACGGTTCCGGCGGCCCTATCGGCGGCGGGCCGGTCACGTTCTGTCAGCGTCACGGCCAGACCGGACAGCAGGGCCGAGGCCGCGATCCCCGCCCCCATCGTTCCGCCGCCAATCACGCCCAGCTGCGTCAGATCGCGGGGCAAAACGCCTTCCAGCTCTGGCAGATGCGCCACGGCGCGTTCGGAAAGGAAAGCATGGATCAGGGCCGAACGCTGCGGGCTGTCCATCAATTCCGTGAACTTCTCGCGCTCTTGCGCCAGTCCTTCCGGCAATGGCAGCAAGCCCCCCTCGACCACTGAATCCACGGCGCGCAGTTGAGCGATCTGCCCCGGATACCTTTTGGCCAGCCTTGCCCGCAATCCGGCCACCAGATCCTCATCGATTTGCGGCGGAGCCATTGCCGCACAGGGCCGCGGACCGGCCTGCGCGTCCACAAGCGATTGCGCATATTCGCGGGCCGCCTCATTCAGATCGCCTTCGGCAATGCGGTCGATCAGACCGATCTTCAACGCCTCTTCCGCCCCGATCCGGCGCGCCGAAGTGATAAGATCAACTGCGGGAGCAAGCCCGACAAGACGGGGCAGACGTTGTGTTCCCCCTGCCCCCGGCAGAATGCCAAGCGTGACCTCGGGCAGTCCCATTTCGGCTCCGGCCGCGGCAATCCGGTAATGCGCACCAAGCGCCACCTCCAGCCCGCCACCCAGCGCCGTGCCATGCATTGCCGCGATGACGGGCTTGGGCATTGCCTCGATCTGGGCGATCACATCGGGCAGCAAGGGTGGTTGCGGCGGCTTGCCGAACTCCGAAATATCCGCGCCCGCGATCCAGGTGCGACCCGCGCATTGCAGGATCGCCACCCGAGCCAGATCGTCTCCGGCGAAACGCCCGATTGCGTCGGCCAACCCCGCGCGCAATGCAGCCGATGCCGCATTCACGGGCGGATTGTTGATTTCAATGATCGCGATAGCGCCGTCGCGGGCATAGGTCGCTGTCATCGGAAAACCTCACTACTCACTATTCACTCGGGGATGCCGCCCAGGCCGGGGTCTCGGGCTGGCCCATCATGCGTTGCAATTGTCGAACGGCCTGTTGCAGCCTTGGCCCCACGGTCTGATGGATCGTCCTGTCTGGCAGCGCCTCATCCTGCGCACCGCAGGTAAAAGCGGCCGGACCAGCCATCCGGCTGGATCTGAAGGGCACCGACACTGCCGAGATATTCGCGGAATGGCGCAACTCGTGACCGATCACCGCATAGCCCTGCGCAATCAGCTGACCATGCCCCTCGCGGCGCAGATCCGACAACGGCCGTCCATCCGGGCAAGGTTCGGGATGATCCGCCATCAGGCCGGAAAATTCGGCCATGGTCGTGGCCCCCAGAACCGCCAGCCCCGAGGACGAGGCCCCGATCGGAAGCCGGTGCCCCACCTCCAGCCAGATCGAGGCGACATTGGCAGGCCGCCATGTTCGCACCAGTGCCAGCTTGTCGCGATCGCGCACCGCGAACAGAACCAATGTGCCGGTTTCATCGGCAAGGGCCTGCATCATCTCTTCAGCCGGGTCCAGAAATGACAATGACGCCGCCGCGACATGCCCCATGGCCAGCAGAGTCGGCCCCGGACGATAGAGGCCATTGCGCTGCGGTTGGGTCAGATAGCCCAGACATCCCAGCGTGAAGGTCAGCCGCGACACCGTCGATTTCGGCAACCGCGTGCGTTCGGCGATCTCGGCATTGCTCAGACCGTCATCGCCTGCCCGAAAGGCACGCAGCACGGAAAGCCCGCGCGCCAGAGTCGTCGCGAAATTGCGGTCCTGTTCATAATCGGGTCGGATTGGTTCTCTCATCTCGATCACATCGAAGCCGGAATGAAGGTCGCGATGACCGGGAACAGCAGCAACACCAGCAAGACCAGCACATCGACCATCAGGAACCGCGCGACGCCGGCAAAGATTCCTTCAATCGGAACCTCGCGGGTGACATTGCCGATCACAAAGACATTCAGCCCGACAGGCGGTGTGATCAACCCGATCTCCAGCAGCTTGACCACGATGACCCCGAACCAGATCGGGTCCATGCCGAATCCATGCACCAACGGCACCAGGAAAGGCAGCGACAGCACCAGAATTCCGATGGAATCCACGAACATGCCCAGCACAAGGAAAACCATCACCACAAGGCACAGCATGGTGAAATAGGTCATGCCGTTTCGCTGCGCCCATGTCACGATTGCCTCGGCCGCGCCGGACAGTTCGACAAAACCAAGGAACAATTTGGCGGCAACAACGATCAGCAGGATCGCACCGGTCTGAATCAGGCTTTCCCGAATGCCATGCCACAGCACGTCCAGCGTCAGGCGCTGCTGCACGAATCCGATGATCAGCGTCAGCACCACGCATGTCAGCGCAGCCTGGGTCGCGGTCAGGATGGCGCTATGGAGTCCCCCCAGGATCACCACGAACAGCAACAGTGCCGGCCAAGCCGCAAGGGCGGCCTCGGTGCGGCTGACGGCAGGGCCCTCACATGGCGGGGCACAGTCGGGTTCGCTGCTGACCCACCAGACGATGACCAGCAGCATGCCCGCCAGGGACAGCAGTCCCGGCAGGATGCCCGCCATGAACAGTTGCGCAATCGGGGTTTCGGTAAAGAAACCGTAAAGGATGAACAGGATGGAGGGCGGAATCAGCGACCCCAGCGTCCCGCCCACCGCGACCGATGAGGTTGCCAGTTTCGGATCATAGCCCTGGCGCAGCATTTCCGGCACGCAGATACGCCCCATGGTCGAGGCGCAGGCGACCGAAGACCCCGAGATCGCCGAAAAGCCACCACAGCCCATCACGGCCGCCATGGCCAGCCCACCGGGCAAACGACGCAACCAGACGGCCGCGGCATCATGGATACGCGTCGTCACCCCTGCATAAAAGGCGATATTGCCAAGCGCGATGAACAGGGGAAGCATCAGAAGATCGCCGGAATGGATCAGATCGACCAGCCCCGAGGTCATGGCAAGGACGGATTGAATCAGCGTCGCACCCTCGGTTGCCCCCGGCACACCCAGCGCAAACAGCAGCAGACTGCCCGTAACCGAAACGCCCCCGACGACCAGCGCCACCGGAAGGCGCAGCCACAGCAACCCCAACGCCAGAAGCGCGCCGAGAAACCCGATATTCGCCGGCAACATTCTAGACCGTCTCCTGCGTGTGACGGCCTTCGCCAGATGAAACCGTCCGCTCCGCTGTCGCGATATGCATGCTCAGCCCTGCCACGGCGTGTGATGAACGCGTGATTGCATGGTCCTTGCTCCTTCCACCGTTTCACTTTGCAGCCTTCCATTCCACTATGCGGAATACAATAGCAAATTGACCATAATGTGACTGACAGGCTATCTGGCGCACTGCTGTTCAACCCCCGATGCTACAGGGAACATTATCGGAGTCCTCTTCCATGCCCCGCCTCCTTTTCGGCCCTCTGCTTGCGCTTGTGGCCGTCGTCTCCGCGCATACAGCGGCTCATGCACAAAGCGACCTTCCCTTTACCGCCGAGGATATCGAGGCCGCGGCCTATACCGGCGGCGACCTGCCTGCGGGGCGTTCGGCACTGACGGCCAAGGTCCAGGTGCTTCTGGATCGCTCGGGCACCTCGCCCGGGGTCATCGACGGATTCAAGGGCGGGATGAGCAAAAGCGCGATCATGGCCTTCGAGCGCCGTTCTGGGCTGCCGATGGATGGCGTCATGGATCCGCATGTGTGGAACCTGCTGCAAAGTTTCGCCCATGAGCCGGTGACCATGCGCTATACGATCACCCCCGAGGACGGCGAGGGGCTGGTCGAGGCGATTCCCGCCGATTATGCAGAAAAGGCGCAGATGTCCGCGATGGCCTATACCAGCATCGCCGAACGCCTGGGCGAGCGTTTTCACATGGATGAGAAATTCATCGCATTTCTCAACCCCGGCATCCCGATCATTCCCGGTGCAACCATCAGCGTCGCCGCACCCTCTTCGCCCATCCGAGCCACGGTGACCCGCATCATCGTCGACAAGGCCAATCGCCGCGTCGCCGCCTATAATGCCAAGGGCCGCATGATCGTGGATTATCCCGCGACCATCGGCTCGGATGCAACGCCCTCGCCCTCGGGCAACCATCACGTCGTGACCGTCGCGCTGAACCCGAATTATACCTATAACCCGCAGCGCAACTTCACGCAGGGCAAGAACGACAAGCCGCTGATCATCCCGCCCGGCCCCAATGGCCCGGTAGGATCGGTCTGGATCGACCTGTCCAAGCCCAGCTACGGGATTCACGGCACACCCTCGCCATCGCGCCTGTTCCACAGCCAGTCTCATGGTTGCGTGCGCCTGACCAACTGGGATGCGCAGGAGCTGGCCGGCATGGTGCGCGGCGGCGTGACCACAGTCGAATTCCTTCAGCCCGGCGTCACCATCGCTGATGCAACCGGAATCACCGCCCCGCCTCTGGCCCGCACCTCCAAACCCTTGAAGGCCACCGCCACGCCAGCGGCCATCGCGGCAACCCCGGAACCCAGCGAGAGACTGGAATTCCCCGACCAGACAGCCGTGCCCGATGCCGCGCCAGCACCGGCCACCGATGAAACGCCCGCCGATCCGCTCAGCACGGCCCTGTCAGACGCCCTGCCCGACGGGTTCGTCCCGCCCGGCTCTTCTGAAAACTGACCCCAACCTTGCCGATTGCCCCGATCCTTTGACAAACAGCACCATCGGGGCTTCCGTGCGGTTCTGCCGCCCATCGCGCCAATATGACGGGGACCGGATTTGCCCTAGCTGCTCACCCGCGAGGCGGGCAGGCGCAGAGCTTGGTCAAGCAACTTGAAGCTCTGCGCGATATCCTTGCTGCCCAGCGTCACGAAGTCATCCAGTTGCGGATAGAGGCTGACCGCCTCATCCAGTTTTGGATCGGCGCCGCGGGAATAAAGCCCCGCGCGAATCATCAACTCTGACTCGGCATAGGCCCCCAAAGCCGCGCGGGCACGAGCGATCATCCGGTTCTCCTCGGGCAAGGCCGCATCCGGCAGGGAGCGGGACACGGATTTCACCACATCTACGGCCGGGAAACGCCCGCGTTCGGCAATCGCGCGGTCCAGCACCACATGACCGTCCAGCGTTCCGCGCAGGATGTCGGCGATCGGTTCCTCCATATCCGATGCCGCGACCAGCACGCTGAATATTGCGGTAATATCACCCGAGCCTTCGATCCCGGGGCCTGCGCGCTCGGCCAGGGCCATGACCATGTTCGACACCGAAGGGGGAAAACCGCGAAAGCTGGGCGGTTCCCCTGCGGCAAGGGCAATTTCACGATGCGCCTCGGCAAAACGGGTGATGGAATCAGCCAGCAACAGGACATGCTTGCCCTGATCACGGAAATACTCGGCCACGGCCATCGCGGCCCAGGCGCAGCGACGGCGAATCAGCGGAGAACGGTCCGAGGTCGCAGCGACGATGACGGAACGCGCCATTCCCTGCGCCCCCAACGTGTTCTCGACGAACTCCCGCAACTCTCGCCCACGTTCTCCGATCATGGCGATCACGACGACATCCGCCCTGACCCCGCGCGCCAGCTTCGACAGCAGGGTCGATTTCCCCACGCCCGAACCGGCAAAAAGCCCCAGCCTTTGCCCCGCAACCAGTGGCAGCAGCGTATCGAACACCGCCATTCCGGTGGGCAATCGTTCGCCCAGCCGCTTGCGTTGCACGGCAGGTGGCGCTTCGCAACGAAACGGACGCGGCACCGCTCCACGTGGCAATGGCCGGTCATCCAGAGGCTCCCCCAACGGATCAATGATTCGTCCGATCCATGCATCACATGGCGCGATTTCCGGCGAAAAGAGCAGTTCAGCCTCGGCACCGATGGACAGACCTTCATGATTGCCTTCCGCCAGGACCTCGGCCGCGTGCGGCGTCAGCCCGACAATTTCACCGCCGATCCGGCGATCGGGCATCCGGATCATCACCCGATCCCCGACCGAAGCGCAGCGGTTGAGCCCCTGCAGGCTGATCAGCCCTGCACGGATCGCCTGCACCCGCCCGAAATGTCGCGCCACCCGCAAGGCGGATATCCGTTCGGCGATGGCCTTCAATTGATCCATGGCTGCATCCCTTTCGCTCAGGACAATCATTCCTCACGAAACGGTTTCTAAACCAATTGCCGTTAAGACCGGGTTATCGCCAATGCGGAGAAGCCTCATGTTTGAGAAGATCGAGATGATGCGGATGGCCCGTGCCATGGGGCAGCATGTCGCCCAACGCCAGACCGTGGTCGCACGCAATATCGCAAATGCCGACACGCCGGGTTTCAAGGCCCAGGACCTGCCCGGGTTCGAGGAAAGCTATCACCGCAGCGTCGGCATGGCTGAGCTGAAAACAACATCCATACGTCATTTTTCCACGCCGCAATGGTCCACGGCAATGCCGCGCGCCGAAACCACAGAAGGGGAAAGCTCTCCCAACGGCAATTCCGTTTCGCTGGAGAAAGAGATGCTGAAAGCGGCCGAGGTGAAACGTGCCCACGAGCTGTCGCTTGGTATCTATCAATCCGCGCTGACCCTGATGCGCAGCAGCATCGGCCGCTAAATGGGGGGCGAAAGGATGACGGATCTTCTATCTCCCCTCAGGCTCTCGGCATCGGGCATGCAGGCCCAAAGCGAACGCCTGCGCCGCACGGCGGAAAATATCGCCAATGCCGATACACCGGGTTATCGCCGCAAGCTGGTGACATTCCAGGAGGCAACGTCCTTCGGGCGCCATACCGGCGAGGTCAAAGCCTCGGACACCATGCTTGATCGCCGTGAATTGCAGCGAATTCACGACCCTGCGCATCCGCTGGCGGATGCAGAGGGATATTACCTCGGATCCAACGTGAACCTGTTGATCGAAATCGCAGATTCCCGAGAAGCCGGCCGCAGCTATGAGGCCAACCTGAAAATGTTCGAACAGACCCGACAGATGGGGTCCTCTCTGCTGGAACTGCTGAGACGCTGAAAGGTCATCTCATGATTTTCAATCTGAACGCCGCAAATGCCTATACCGTCGCGCGACAGGCTGTTGCGCCATCACATGCAGCAAGCTCGCCGACAGTCGAACGGCTGGGCTCTGCCGCCGAGGAATTCGCTGCGCAGATGGCGCAGGTCGATGCGGTTTCGACCGGTGCGATGACGGGCCAGATCGAGACACATCAACTGGTACAGACGATTGCCGAAGCCGAACTGGCGATGGAGACGGTCGTCGCCATTCGCGACAAGGTTGTCGAGGCCTACCAGGACATCCTGCGGATGCAGGTCTGAGGAGGCAGCATGAGTGAAACCCTGCTCTTCGACATGCTGCGCCAGGCCTTGCTGATCGCCGTGCGCATTTCGGCGCCGCTTCTGGGTGTGGCGCTGGTCACAGGTGTCGTCATCGGTCTTTTTCAGGCCTTGACCTCGGTTCAGGAGATGACCCTGACCTTCGTTCCCAAGGTCGGTCTGATGCTGGTCGTTTTCTGGGTCACCATGAGCTTCATGACCACCGCCCTTTCCGATTTCTATCTGGGGCAGATCATTCCCCTGATTGCAGGAGGCTAGGAATGGACAATGCGATCTATGCCACACTGACGCGGCAATCCGGCCTGATGAATGAAATGCGCGTCGTGGCGAACAACATCGCCAATGTGAACACGACCGGTTTTCGTCGCGAAGGTGTGATCTTTGCCGAGTATCTTTCCTCGGTCGGAGACCGCGGAAAGACACTGTCGATGGCCCATGCCCGGGGACGGCTGATCGATCTGCGCCAGGGGGTGCTGACGCAGACCAATGGCAATTTCGACCTGGCCATCGAAGGACAGGGTTTCTTTTTGGTGGAAACTCCTGAAGGCAACCGGCTGACGCGCAACGGTGCCTTCATGCCCTCGCCGGAAGGCGAGTTGATGACGGCCGATGGCTTCCGCCTGCTTGACGAAGGACAGGCTCCCATCGTCATTCCTGCGGGGGCAAGCAGCGTCAAGGTCGGCCAGGATGGCACGCTCTCGGCCAATGGTCTGGAATTCGGTCGTATCGGAGTTTTTGCGCCCGCCGGTGACGCGCAGATCACCCATCACGGCGGAACCATCTTCGCCACGGAGCTTCCGCCTGAAGTGATCGAGAACCCGCAGATCCGGCAAGGCTTCCTCGAGGAATCCAATGTCGATCCGGTTTTCGAGATCACCCGCATGATCGAGGTCCAGCGGGCCTATGAACTGGGCCAGTCATTTCTGGACCGCGAAGATCAGCGCATTCGCAACGCAATCTCTGCCATGAGCAGCTGAGAGGATTCACCATGCGAGCATTACAGATTGCCGCAACCGGCATGAGCGCACAGCAAACACGCGTCGAGGTCATCTCCAACAACCTCGCCAACATGTCGACCACCGGATATAACGCCCGCCGCGCCGAATTTGCCGACCTGCATTACCAGCAGGCCACACGTCCCGGCACTGTCACGGCGGCCGATGGCACGATCATTCCCGCCGGTGTCCAGATGGGGCTGGGGGTGCGCCCAACCGCAGTCACCGTGAACCTGCAGCAAGGCTCGCTGAACCAGACGGGAAGCGACCTGGATCTTGCCATTGATGGTGACGGCTATCTTGAGGTCATGCTGCCGTCCGGGCTGTCTGCCTATACGCGCGACGGCAGCCTCAAGCGTTCGGCCGACGGGCTGATCGTGACATCGGACGGCTTCCCGCTGGTACCGGAAATCACCATCCCGGATGACGCGCGCAGCATTGCCATCAACGCGGGTGGCGAGGTTTACGCCTATTTCAACGACCAGGTCGAACCCGAGCTTCTGGGCCAGATCACCCTGGCCAGCTTTGCCAATCAGAAAGGGCTGGAGGCGATTGGCTCGAACCTGTTCCTGGAAACTGCGGCCTCGGGCAATCCGCAGGTCGTCGATCCGGGGCAAGAGGGCACCGGCACCCTGCGCCAAGGGTATCTCGAGGAAAGCTCAGTCGATGCGGTCCGTGAAATTACCGAGCTGATCAAGGCACAGCGCGGCTACGAGTTGAACGCCAAGGTCATCACCGCCGCCGATCAGATGCTTGGCGCCACCACGCAGGTGCGCTGATGACGCGCCATGCCATCGCCGCCCTGTTTGCCCTCCTGCCCCTGACCGGACAGGCCGCCGTGCTTGCCGCCGCCCGCACATTGCAGGCCGGCACAATCATCACCGCATCGGATTTGCGCGCCATTGATGGAAAATCGGCCGGTCTCAGCGATCCGGCGAGCGCCATTGGCAAGCAAGCCCGCGTGACAATCTATGAAGGCCGCCCGATCCACGCCAACCTGCTTCAATCACCGCGCATCGTCAGGCGAAATCAAACAGTGCAGGTGATCTTTCAGCGCGGTGCATTGCAGGTCAGGGCACAGGCACGCGCCCTGTCCGATGGCGGCGAAGGAGACGTCATCCGGGTCATGAACACCGATTCTCGCAAGGTCATCTCGGCCCTCGTTCAACCCGATGGCAGCCTGCTTGCCGGATTCTAGGCCCACATTAGCCCAGGAACACCTCATGACATATCTCAAGCTCATCTGCCTCGCGCTGGTATTGGGCGCCTGCTCGCGGGTCGCCAATCTGGGGCAGGCCCCCGATCTGACATCGCCGCGAAATACCGAGGAATTTCTGGCAATCACCAATCCGCCACTGGATCTCCCCGTGAATTCCGGCCGACCCGAGGCCGCAGCCTCGCTCTGGGCAGGCAATTCATCATCCCTGATCTCTGACCGGCGCGCCTCGACACGCGGAGACCTGCTGACGGTGGTCATCGAAATCGACGACAGCGCGGAAATTTCCAACAGCTCCGACCGGTCACGCAGCGCGGGCGACAACCTGGAAATCCCGCAACTGGCCGGCATTCCCCAGCGGCTGAACGACAAGCTGCCCGAGGGTGCCAGCTTCGACGAACTGATTGATGCATCCTCAAGCTCCACCTACAAGGGCAGCGGCAATATCTCTCGCCGGGACAAGCTGACCCTGCGCATCGCGGCCACCGTGATCGACCGACTTCCCAATGGAACGCTTCAAATTCAGGGCACCCAGGAGGTCCGCGTAAATTACGAACTGCGCGAACTGACCGTCGAGGGATTTGTCCGACCCGATGACATCGATCTCAACAATGAAATCGAATACGACCGCATTGCTGGCGCACGGATTTCCTATGGCGGACGCGGACAGATCACCGATGTCCAGCAGCCGCGCTACGGGCAGCAGATCGCCGACATCCTTCTGCCATATTGAGGACCAGCCATGACCAAGATCCTCTTCCTGTCAGCACCGGTGATCGCGCTTGTCGCAGGCATCGCCGCCGGGGACTACCTGCGTCCGGCATCACCCGGCAGCGAAGCCGAGGACAACGCGAGTTTGTCCCCACTGATCGAGGCGAAGAACGATGCAGATACGCGCCAGGATCCCCCTGCGAATACCGGGACAGATGTAAGGACTGCCACCTTCAGCTTTCCTTCGCAGTTCTTCGTTCCGCTGATGCGCAACGGCGACATGGGGGCGATGATGATCCTGACCCTCAGCGTGGAAACCGCCAAAGATCAACTGGAAGCCATGAAACAACAGGAACACCGCTTGCGCGATGCCTTGCTGCGGCAATTGCTGATTCACGCCAATACGGGCGGATTCGACGGCAATTTCACCACCGAAGTCAGTTTGCGTGTCTTGCGCGAAAGTCTTCTGAAAGCGGCAAGGCACGCCACGACCCTGCCCGTCCACGCAGTCCTGATCGAAGATATAGCCCGTCAGGACGGATAACATGCCGGTTCGCGCGTGGTCGCCGCATTGCACCACGCCTTGTCACAAGGCAAAAGAAGGGCGAGCATCGAAGGATCGCGATCACTGGCCATGACCGAAATTCATCCCACGCCCCCCGGCAAGCCAGCAAACGGCGGCACCGCCCCAGAGGTGCAGATCCTGATGGCGACCTACCAGGGAGGGCGCTTTCTTCAGGAGCAGCTGCACAGCATTGGCGCACAGCGCTATACGAACTGGCAGCTGTTCGTGTCAGATGACGGCTCGTGGGACAATACCCGCGATCTGGTCGCCAGCTTTGCCGCGCAGGTCGGGCACGGTCGGGTGCATCTGATCGAAGGGCCGCGTCAGGGCGCAACGCAGAACTTTCTGCATCTGATCCAACAGGCGCCGGATAACCGGATGCTTGCCTTTTGCGATCAGGACGATGTCTGGCACCCGGACAAGCTTGCTTTTGCAGTTGAAAGCCTTGGCGAGATCAAGGGGCCGGCCCATTATGCCGCGCGCACGATCATCACTGACGAGAAGCTTGCCCCGGTCGCGCAATCGCGCCGCTTCAACAGACCGCTGACGTTTCGCAATGCCCTGGTGCAGGCCTGCATGGCGGGGAATACCTCGGTGTTCAACCCGGACGCCGCCGCATTGCTGAAATCAGGCGTCGAGGCCGCCCGCCTTGCAAAGATCGAATCCCATGACTGGTGGGCCTATCAGCTGACCTCTGGCGCTGGCGCGGCCATCATTCACGATCCCCGTCCGATGCTGATGTATCGTCAGCACAGCCAAGCCGAAATGGGCCGCAACGATACGATATCCGCAATGGCCAAACGGCTGGGGAAACTGTTCGCGGGGGATTACGGCAGCTGGGTCGGCGCGAATCTGGCCGCCTTGTCGCAATGCCGTGCCCTGCTTACCACCGAAAACCGACAGGTTCTGGATGGCGTTGTCGCAGCCCTGCAGTGTCGCGGCCCGTTTGCCGCACAGAGATTGCGCAGGCTTGGCCTTTATCGCCAGACCACCGCAGGGACGGTCGCGCTGCTAGCTGCGACCACAATGGGGCGGCTGCGTCAGCCCCTGTCGTCCAACAACCGCAGCAGATAGGTCCCATATTCATTCTTGGCGAATCTTGCGGCCCTGTCACGCAGTTCATCCGCTGTGATCCACCCGGCCTCAAAGGCGATTTCTTCCGGACAACCGGTCTGAAGCCCCTGCCGGTTTTCCAGCGTGCGCACGAAATTCCCGGCGTCCAGCAAGCTGGCGTGGGTTCCGGTATCAAGCCAGGCAAAGCCGCGCCCCATCTTCTCGACCGTCAGAATTCCGTCAGACAGATAGCTTTCCAGCAGGGTGGTGATTTCCAGCTCTCCGCGCGCGGATGGGCGAACCTCGGCTGCTCGATCAGATGCCGTCCCGTCCAGAAAGTAAAGGCCGGTCACAGCGAAATGCGACGGCGGATCGGCCGGTTTTTCAATGATCGCGCGCGCCCGCCCCGTCTTGTCGAAATCAACGACACCATAGCGTTCGGGATCACTGACCTGATAGCCAAAGACCGTGCCGCCCTCGCTTCGCTGGTCGGCAGCCTGCAGCAGGATCGGCAACCCGTGGCCAAAGAATATGTTGTCGCCCAAGACCATCGCCGAGGGCGCACCTTGCAGGAAGTCGCGCGCCAGCAGATAGGCCTGCGCAAGACCGTCGGGGGACGGCTGAACGATCCAGGTGAAGCTCACCCCCCATTGCGCGCCATCGCCAAGCAACCGCTGAAACTGGGCCTGATCCTCGGGCGTGGTGATGATCGCGATATCGCGGATGCCGGCCAGCATGAGAACCGTGATCGGATAATAGATCATCGGCTTGTCATATAGCGGCAGCAACTGCTTCGAGACCCCCATCGTGATGGGATAAAGCCGGGTTCCCGAGCCGCCCGCCAGAATGATACCTTTGCGCTGCGTCATGCCGTTTGCTCCAGTCTTGCCAGCACATCGGCCAGCCCCTTGCGCCAATCTGGACGATCAACGCCAAAATCCGCCTTGATTGCGCCGCAATCCAGCCGCGAATTCAAGGGCCGCGATGCCGGAGTCGGATATTGCGATGTCGGAATGGGCGTGATCTTGCAGGTCAGCCCGGCCTGACGGAATATCTCGGCGGCGAAATCCGCCCAGCTTGCATCGGGTGCACCTGCAAAGTGATACAGCCCGCCCTTGCCCGGATCCGAAAGCATCTGCTCGGTCATTTTGACCAAGGCGGCGGCGATATCGCCCGCCGGTGTCGGGCCACCGATCTGATCACAGACAATGTTCAGTTGATCACGCTCGGCCCCCAGCTTCAGCATGGTCTTGACGAAATTCGCACCGAAGCTTGAAAACACCCAAGAGGTTCGCAACACCGCCCATTGGCCACCGTTTTCCGCGATACGCTCTTCGCCCTTTCGTTTCGTCCGCCCGTAAACACCCAAAGGCGCGGTCGGAGATCCTTCGGCGCGCGGCCGGTCGCCCGAGCCGTCGAACACATAATCGGTCGAGACATGCAGAAAGGGAACAGACAGCTCTGCCGCCGCCTGAGCCATGGCCGCAGGTGCATCGGCATTGACGGTCCGCGCCAGTTCTGCCTCGGTTTCAGCGCGGTCCACCGCCGTATAGGCCGCTACATTCAGGACGGCACGCGGCCTCTCGGCCAGAATCACCTGGGCGCAATGCCCTGGATCGGCCAGATCGGCCTCGGCACGCCCCAGAAAACGAGCCTCGGGGAGAAGCCCTGCCAGCTCACGCGCGACCTGCCCCGTCTTGCCGAAAACAAGAATCCCCTCGCTCATCCGGTACCCAGCCTCTTGCCAACACCATCACGCTGATACAGTGGTTCCCACCAGTCGCGATTGTTCAGATACCACTCGACCGTCAGGCGCAGCCCTTCCTGCACCGTGACGGAAGGCCGCCAGTTCAGCTCGGTGCGGATGCGCTGAGGATCAATGGCATAGCGACGGTCATGACCGGGACGATCGGGGACGAATTCGATCAGCCGGTCATGAGGAGCACCCTGCGGATTCAGGCGATCCATATGGTCACAGATCATTCTGACCAGATCAATATTGCGGGCCTCGTTCTCGCCGCCGATATTGTAGCTGCGCCCGTTTTCGCCCTTTTCCAGCGCAAGCAGCAACGCATCGGCATGGTCTTCGACATACAGCCAGTCGCGCACATTCCCACCATCGCCATAGACCGGGATCGTTTCACCCGCCAGGGCACGCAGGATAACTACGGGCACCAGTTTTTCGGGGAAATGATAGGGACCGTAATTGTTCGAACAATTGGTCAGCACGACGGGCAACCCATAGGTTTCATGCCAGGCCCGGACCAGATGGTCAGAGCCTGCCTTGCTGGCGGAATAGGGACTGCGAGGATCATAGGGGGTCGTTTCGGTGAACTGGCCGGTCTCGCCGAGGCTGCCGAATACCTCATCGGTCGAGATATGGTGGAAACGGAATGAATCAGGGCGCCCCTGTGAAACCCAATAAGCCCGCGCCGCCTCCAACATGTTGAATGTGCCGATCACATTCGTCTCGATAAAGGCCGCAGGTCCGTCGATGGACCGGTCAACATGGCTTTCGGCCGCCAGATGCATCACCGCATCGGGGGCGTGTTTGTCAAAGATACGGTCCAATGCAGCGCGATCGCGAATATCGGCCTGCTCGAACCAGTAAAGCCCGCTGTCCTTGACCGAAGCGACATTTTCCAGATTCGCGGCATAGGTCAACGCATCCAGGTTGACCACCTCGTGACCGCGCCGAACGGCAAGCCGCACCACTGCCGAACCAATGAACCCGGCCCCGCCCGTTACCAGAATCTTCATGTCTCACCGTTGAAATTGAAGGGTGTCGTCCATTCGGCAAATGCCGTGCCGTTTCGATCCTTGTCAGAGAGGACCGGCCGCGCAAGGCCCCAGTCGATGTCCAGGCTGTCCCAGCGGACGCAGCCATCGCTGGTGCTGTCGTAATACGCCGTGCACTTATAGATGATTTCGGTCTCCGCTTCGCGCGTAACGAACCCATGCAGGAAGCCCGGTGGAATCCACAGCTGCCGACCATTTTCATAGGACAGTTCCACCCCGACCCAACGCCCGTAATCAGGGCTGCCGCGGCGCGCATCGACAGCCACATCATACAGCCGACCACGGCCACATCGCACCAACTTGCCCTGCGCATGAGGGGGCGCTTGATAGTGCAGGCCGCGCAATGTCCCGACCTCGCGCGACATGGAATGATTGTCCTGTACGAATTCCGGCAGATGAAGACCCGCGTCCTCAAGTCTGCGTTTGTTCCAGCTTTCGGAAAAAAAGCCTCGATGATCGCCATGGCGCTTGGGCGTAATGATCAGAACACCCGGCAGGGCCGTATTCTCAATCTGCATATCAACAATCACTTACTACAGGTACATCAAACATATATGCGCACCCAGGCGTCATGTCACGCGACACGTAGCCCCAACGGGCTGACCCGCGCGAAACCTGGACCGAGGAAGCCGGCATTGCAAAGCGGTTTCTTGTCATGTCGGATGGCATCGATCACAGGCGGGTTTAACATTCCGTTCTGCTGACTTACGAAACCAGACGTAAGATACGTCCCAGAGATCCATCCAACAGGCCGAGGAGCACGCCATGAAACCCTATCTGGATGCCCTGCAAACGATCCTCGACCAGGGGGTTGAGACCACCGACCGGACCGGCACCGGTACGCGATCCTGTTTCGGCATGCAGATGCGCTATGATCTGAGCCAGGGCTTTCCGCTTGTCACCACCAAGAAGCTGCACCTGCGATCGATCATACATGAACTGCTCTGGTTTCTGTCGGGTGATACCAATATCGCCTATCTGCAGCAGAACGGCGTCTCAATCTGGAATGAATGGGCCGACGAGAATGGCGAGCTTGGTCCGGTCTATGGCCACCAGTGGCGCCGCTTCGGGGCAGAGGGTGAAACCGATCCCCTGCCAGAGGCCGACCAGATCCGCACGTTGATGGATGCCATTCGCGACACCCCCGACAGCCGCCGCCTGATCGTCTCGGGTTGGAATCCGCTCCAGGTGAAGGCCATGGCCCTGCCACCCTGTCATACCCTGTGGCAGGTGCGCATTCTGGGCGGAAAGCTGCATCTGCAGTTGTATCAGCGCTCGGCCGACATGTTTCTGGGCGTCCCCTTCAATATCGCCAGCTATGCGCTGCTGACGCATATGATTGCACATGTCAGCGGCTATACGCCGGGCGATTTCGTGCATACGATCGGTGATGCGCACATCTATTCCAATCACATGTCTCAGGTCAAAGAGCAGCTGAGTCGTCAGCCCAGGGTGCTGCCGACCCTGAAGATCACGCGCGACGTTTCTCAGCTGACTGATTTCCGCTATGATGATTTCATCTTCGAGGGGTATGATCCGCATCCCTCGATCAAGGCCCCGGTGGCGGTCTGATGGCAATGCTGACACTGATTGCCGCACGGGACCGCAAGGGCGCGATAGGCCGCAACAACACCATCCCATGGCATGTCCCCGAGGACTTCGCGTTCTTCAAGCGTGAAACTTCTGGTTGCGCGATCATCATGGGTCGCAAGACTTGGGACAGCCTTCCCAAGAAACCCCTTCCGAACCGTTTGAACATTGTCGTCACCCGTCAGATGCAAGACCCGGCTCCGAACACATTATTTCTCGATTTCGAGCAGGCGATTCTCCAAGCGAAATCTGCCGGTCACGATCATATCTTCTGCATCGGTGGAGAGCAGATCTATCGGCAGATGTTGCCCCTTGCTGACCGTATCCTGCTGTCAACGGTCGAGACGGATATTCCGGATGCAGATGCCTTCTTCCCGGAATTTTCCGCATCGGAATGGCGCCCGGTGCAGACACAAATCCTGCGCGAAGCCGACCCTCGTTGCTCGGTGACGGAATATCACCGGGCGTGATCATGACAGCGCGTCAAACATGTCGTAGTGACCTGATATCCAGAGTTTTCCGGCCTGCAACCGGATAGCGGGAAGCCGGGGGCGAAGGATCGGGCGTCCCAGGGAACGACATTTATTGCACAACCAGATCCGCATGCAGCGCCCCGGCGGCATGTATCGACTTCAGGATATCAATCATGTCGCGAGGTCGAACCCCCAGCGCGTTCAAACCCTCGACCAACTGACTCAGAGACGTATTGCCCGCCACCTCGGCAAAGCCGATGCCCGGCTCCTCGGTCACGTTGGCAGAGCTACGTGGGACCGTTACGGTTTCGCCATGCGCGAAGGGATTGGGCTGCGATACCAATGGCGCTTCGCTGACCTTCAATGTCAGGTTTCCTTGCGAAACGGCAACGCGAGAGATCCGCACCCGTTCGCCCATGACGATTGTCCCAGCCTTGTGATCAATGACGACCTTGGCACGATCCTCGGGTTCTATCAGCAGATTTTCGATACGCCCGACGACGCGGGCCGGATTGACCTCCCCCAGGTTTCGGAATTCGACAAGCACCGTTCCGCTATCTTGCGCAACGGCGATAGGTTTCGAAAATTCGCGATTGATGGCGTCCTCGACTCTCATCGCCGTAGTGAAGTCGGCATTCCGCAGGGCAAGGCGAATATTCCGAACCTCTCCGAAATCGAACTCGACTTCTCTCTCGACCCTGGCGCCGACAGGGATCGTGCCGCCGGTCGGCACACCCTCCACCACACGCGCAGCCTCGCCGGATACCGACACACCGCCTGCAATGATCGAGCCCTGGGCGACAGCATAGATATTGCCATCCGCAGCTTTCAATGGCGTCATGACCAGCGTCCCGCCCAGCAGGCTTTTGGCATCCCCAATTGTCGATACATTCACATCTATTCGGCTGCCCGAGCGGGCAAAAGGAGGCAGCGTCGCCGTGACGATGACTGCGGCAACATTCTTTGACCGCATCGCATCATCGCTGACATTGGTCCCCAGCCGTTCCAACAGGCCCGCAAGCATCTCCTCGGTAAAAGGCGCATTGCGCAGCCCGTCGCCGGTTCCATCCAGTCCTACGACCAGACCATAGCCCACAAGGTCGTTGCCACGAACCCCGTCAAAATCAACCAGGTCCTTGATCCGTACAGGTATCGCGTTCGCTGCCGAACACCAGATGACAAGCAAAGCGGTCAACAGCCATCTCATCTCAGGAACTCCGACAAACGTAGCTGAGACAGGCGGGCCGTCACTGTGTAAAGCGTTTGCAACTGCGTTTCGACCTGTGTCAGCGCACCCGCTGTTTCAAACGGATCGGCGACACGCATATCATTGCGAGCAGTTTGCAACATCGCGATTGCCGAAGAATTTTCCGCCTGGGACCGCTGCGCGAACTGTTGTTTCTGGCCGATCCGGGCCATCTCGGCCAGCAGATCGGCGTCATTGTCGGCGAGGATCTGCCCGCCGCGCCGCAAAAGTTCTCTCTGTTCATGATGCTCACCGGTCAAGATACCTCGATCAACCAAGGCGGCAGTCGCCAGGCCTGTCAGTACCTTTCGAACAGACGAAGATGCCGCAGTGGTTGTCACGCTGATCGATTGTCCTTCCGACACCGGGAAAACCAACGGCGCATCAAGGCTACCTTCATATGCGACATCCAGAAACCCGCCTGCACCTTCAGGTCCATCGAACCAATCCTCTACTGCAGCTGCCACATCCGTCGCAGTCGTCAGGCCAGCCGTCAGGGTCTCCAGTTCAGACAGAATTTCCGCTCCTGACCGCAAGGCCGGTTGGTCGACATTCTGCCCGGAAAACAAATACGCTCCACCCAGGTTGCTATTGAGATGCGATACGACCGAGGCCAGCATGTCGCCGGCCTCTCCCGAGCGCATTCTTAGCAGCCCCTCGGTTTCGGCAAAGGGTGAGGCCAAGAGCGAAAGCCCCAGTTCGGAGGTTTGCGATTGCACCTGCCCCAGGATCTCCTGCATGCCGTTCAACCACAGGCTGGCTTCTTCGGAATTGGTCCCATATTGCTGTGCCGCTGCAAGCTGGGTCTCGATCCGGCGCAAGACCTGAGTGTTCCCTTGCAGCCGTTGACCAATATCCGAAACCTCGCCGCTGGCCAATTCGTCGCTCAGGGTCCCCAAGGATGTTTTCAGACGGTTCGAAGCGACCTGCACTGCAAAGGCCCTTGCCTGATCGCCAATTGAATACAAGGCCATCTTCATATCCTCAGAATTTGATCCATCATTTCTTCAATCGCCTGAACGACCCGTGCATTCGCGGCATATGCTTGTTCGTATTGCAGCAAGCGCTGCATCTCGGCATCACTGTCGACGCCATCCGCCATCAATGCGCCTGACACGACTTCCCATTGGCTGCTGCGCATTGTTGCATCGCTTTCCGCATTGACGCGACGTGTCGCGACGCGAGCTTCCAGATCGGCAAAACGTCCTTGAAGAGAGGCATTTCCGATGAACGGGCTGAAGGCGTCCGCTGACCGTATGCTGTTCATCGCATCGCACATGGCGGTCAGGAAACTGCTGTCACCGACCGCTCCTGCGACAGGCGCGGCAAGACCACTGCGGACACGCCAGACACCACCACTGTCCGGCTTGACCGCAAGATTGACGTCAATACGCACCGCCAGGCCTGTCATTCCTCCTGCAGAGGCCCGGCTCCCAGCATCAGTGAAGAGACCAGTATCCACGGAAGACAACGATAGATCCGCAGATAGAATCCGTTCGTGGAGATCGAAGGCCAAAGCATCCAGTTCTTCCTGGATCCGGGGGGCGTGCTCATCACGAATATCAAAATTCGCAGACAGTGTCCCTCCCGCAAAGAGCTGCATCCTGCCCTCAGACAACTCCTCGCCATTCAGGACAAGACGCCCGACCGGTGCTGTTTCGACGACCATTCCCGGGGTCATCTGGCCGACCGATGTATAGCTGATCTGCGCGGGACGGCTGCCGTCCAGCAAGGGCGCGCCTTCGGCGGTAAAAAGGGCAACCGCCCCGTGATCCCGTCCGACTTCCTGAATCGGAACGATTTCCGAGATGCGGTCAATGGTGGCCTGCCTCTGATCCTCCAGCCCGGACACATCGTCTTGCTTGGCAAGGGAGCGCGCGATCTGCCGGTTCAGCATGGCGACAGTTTCAAGCCCCTCATTCAGAGCCGCAACATCCGCCGCAATGGCCGCGTCAGCCATTGTCCGCAAGTCCTGCACAGCCCGCGACGAATCGTTCAATGCCCGTGCAAGTCGCATGGCAGCGTCCACCACCTGCTCGAGCCGAAGGTCGTCGTCCGGACGTGAGGCTGCCGACTGCAGGGAAGACTGGAATTCGCTCAGCGCTGTTCCCAGCGAGGATTCTTCACCGGGCATCCCAATGACAGCACCCATCTCGGCAAAGAAGTCTGCAAGGACGGATGTTTCGGCCTTGGCTGCACTGGCGAGTCGGGTTCCTGAAACCAGATTGGCATCGACCAGCCGCGCCACACCGTCGATGCGAACGCCGCCCATCCCCCCGCCCGGAGCTTGTGAGGACAGCGCAACCTCTCGGCGCGCATAGCCAGGCGTCATGACATTGGCGAGATTTGACGCGACCGTCTCGGTCCCCTTGGCTGTCGCGGTCAGACCCGACAGTGCATTGTTCAACGCAGTTGCAATGCTCATTGCCACCTCCTCATCTGTTTATGCGCCCCCCCGCAGGAACCCACTATCGTTTGATATTCGTGGTCTCCTGAAGCATCTCGTCGACGGTCTGGATGATCTTGGCGTTCGACGAATATGCGCGCTGTGTCTCGATAAGATGGGTCAGCTCTTCGGCAACGTCCGTGGTCGACGCCTCGCGCGCAAAGCCCTGCACCGAACCGGTCGGCCCGTCCCCGGCGTCCCAAAGGAAGAAATTCCCCGATGTCGGCGATACCTTGAAGGCCTGTGCATCAACAGAAATCAGACCGTTGGGATTGGGAACATCGGCCAGCGGAATCTGGTACAGCGTCTTGACGAAGCCCGTATCATAGGTCGCCTTCAGGAACCCGTCGGGATCGACCTCGACAGTTGTCAGGTTGCCCACCGGCGAACCGTTCTTGGAAATATTGGTAGGCGAGAAACTGTCCGACAGCTGGCGCAAACCGGTCACGCCGCCGGGAGTGCCGATGAACAACTCCATCGGCCCGCCGGCCACATCGATATCAAGGGTGCCGGTCGTATCGTCATAGGTGCCACCGGAAAGCACCGTGACGGATTCGATGCTGCCGCCATTGGCCTGCGTCTCGTCAAAGACGATGCGATAAGAGCCCACCAGATTGTCGGCGGGATCCGAAGCTGAGTCGCGTATCTCGACCAACCAGGTGTTGGACATCCCGGTGGTGTCCGAGGTATCCGGCAGGAAGGTCAGATCAAGGGATTCAGATGTTCCCAGATTGCCGAAATACTCCACCTTCAGCGCCAATGGATCACCCGAAGCATCCGGTCGTGTCTCGGCCGCAGGAAGGTTGACGCCCAGGCCTATCCGCGTTGTCGGATCGCCCGCCGTCTGATTGGCGGAAATGCGTATTGGTTCCAATGCGCCCATCGTGTCGCGCGGCATCAGGGGAACCGTTCCATCGGACTGTGCGGGCCACCCCAACAGAACCAGCCCGGAATCTGTTCTCAGCACACCTTCGGAATCGGTCCGAAAGGATCCTGTCCGGGTCATCATCATGGGCAAGTCCTCGAAACCATTGTCCAGATCGACCGCCGATGTCACCGGCAACATGCCGCGCCCACTGATGGCAATGTCCAACGGGTGGGAGGTCGGGACCAGCGCCCCGTCCTCGTCGATTTCACGAAAGGCCGTGGCACGCACCCCTCCGGCGGAATAGGCGCCCGCCGCATGGTTCTGGTTGAGCACGAAAGCGTCAAATTCGGTTTCCATGCGTTTGTATCCGTAGGTGCCGGAATTCGCGATATTGTCCGAGATCGTGGCAAGCCGCGTGGAATTCGCGGAAAGCCCGACCACTCCGGCATTCAGGGCTGAAGACATGGACATAGAAACATCCTTTCTAACCAGGGGCTGGAGGCAGTCTCGGCGGGACTGCTTAAGATTCGCCTAACGGCGCGCAGGCGAGGCCTGTCATCTGAGTAAAATCACCTCTATTCGGTTGTTCTTGGCATCCATGGGGTTGGCGACGCGGTTCTTGCGGTCGGCATAGCCCGTCACCCGATGAATTCGCTGTGCGTCAAAACCGCTCTGCTCAAGCAGGTTTCGGACCGTATGTGCCCTTGCGTCCGAAAGCGCCCAGACCGGCGATGAGACCAACATCTCGGGATAGGCCCGCACATGGCCCGAAATCGCCAGGTGATTCCGCACATGCCCCAGAACCCGGGCAACAATTGCGCTCAATTCCTTCAGCGCCGGCCGGGGCTGGGCCGTGCCATCGACGAAAAGCGGTTCATCGACCAGATCGCCCAGTTCGATCACCAGCCCCTCATCCGTCATGCGCGTCACCACATGCCGCAAAAGGTTGGTGAGTTGCATCGACTCGGCCCCGGTGCCAGTCAATTGCTGCTGGATCTGCCGGGCCAGTTCCTCGAATTCGGCCGCCTTGCTGTCAGGAAGAGTTTGATCGACCCCATGCCGCACGCCGTCCTGCACCCCGTCGCCGCTTGCTCCGGGTCTCTGCACAATGGTCGGGCTGAAATATTCCGCCAGACCGACGCGCTGCTTTTCGGTCGTCGCGCTCAACAGCCACATCAGCAGGAAGAAGGCCATCATCGCCGTCACGAAATCGGCATAGGCGACCTTCCATGCGCCACCATGGTGCCCCTGTTCAGTCACGGGGGCCAGGCGCTTGATGATGATATCGGGTCCGTTCGAGCCGCGCTGCGCTGCCATGTCACCACCTGCATTCTGACATCCGCGATGAATGTCGTCGCAATGCTGGTGGCAAACAAGTTAACGCATCAAATGCTGCCTATTCAGTCATATTTGCGCAGGTCCTCGATGACCTTGCCATCATTGGGCAGGCTGCCCGGCGGCACGATCTGGATCCGCGCCTTCATCTTCAGCGTATCGACCACCGATGCGGCATAGGCCTCGCCATCTCCGGCAGGGGCTTCCACCTTGACGGTCATCACGTCCATTTCCCCGTCACGATCTGCCACCACGCGGGCACGGCTGATCTCGGGGTGGCGCGCCACCAGGGCCGCAACCTGTTCCGGACGCACGAACATCCCCTTGATCTTGGTGGTCTGATCGGCACGCCCCATCCAGCCCTTGATGCGCATGTTCGTGCGCCCGCAGGGGGAGATGCCCGGCAGAACCGCCGACAGATCGCCCGTTGCAAAGCGGATCAACGGATAGTCGGGATTCAGCGTGGTCACGACCACCTCGCCGACCTCACCCTCGGGCAGGGGATCACCGGTGCCGGGACGCACGATCTCGACGATCACCCCCTCATCCACGATCATTCCCTCCAGCGCATCGCTTTCATAGGCGATATTGCCAAGATCCGCCGTCGCATAGCATTGCCGCGTGGTGATTCCCCGATCCGCATATTCCTGACGCAGTGACGGGAACAAAGCGCCCCCGCCCACCACCGCCCGCGAAATCAACAAAGTCTCGCCCATGGCATCGGCGCGATCCAGGATAACCTTCAGAAAATCCGGCGTGCCGGCATAGCAGGTCGACCCGATATCGACGGCGGCGCGAACCTGCAGTTCGGTCTGCCCCGTGCCTGCAGGCAGAACTGCGGCATCCACGGCACGGGCGCCGGATTCGAACATCATCCCCGCAGGCGTCAGATGATAGCCGAAACAATTCTGCACGATATCGCCGCGCCCCACGCCCGAGGCATGCAGAAAGCGGCCCAGTCGCCACCAGTCGCCCTCGCGCCGCCCCGGCTCATAGATCGGGCCCGGGCTTTGAAAGACATGATCAAATTCGGCGACCGGTCGCGTCGTGTAACCGCCAAAGGGCGGGTTCTTTTTCTGGGCCTGCGACAGTTCCGCCTTGCGGATCACCGGCAGCCGCGCCAGGGCCGCGCGATCGACCACCCTGGCAGGATCAACCTCGCGCAGCAGCCGCGCCAGCGCCGGAGCCGTCTTGGCCCGTGCAAGTGTCGCGGACAACTCGCGGGCAAGCGCCGCCTCACGCGCGTCCTGACTGCGCGTTTCCAGTTCGTCATAATGTCCGATCATTTTCGCTCCTCAGGCCAGCCAGCGCTTGCGGCGGCGATAGCTGCGCACATCGCGAAAGGACTTGCGCCCCTCGTCCGACATGCCCAGATAGAATTCCTTGACGTCGGGATTTTCGCGCAGGGAGGCCGCCGGGCCATCCATCACGACGCGACCGTTCTCCAGAATATAGCCGTAATGCGCATAGCGCAGCGCGACATTGGTGTTCTGTTCCGCCAGCAGGAAGGTGACGCCCTCGCCCTCGTTCACCGCCTTGACGATTTCGAAGATCTGCTCGACCAGTTGCGGAGCCAGTCCCATCGACGGCTCGTCCAGCAGGATCGTTTCGGGACGCGACATCAACGCGCGGCCCATCGCCACCATCTGCTGTTCCCCGCCCGAGGTATATCCGGCCTGGGATTTCCGCCTTTCGCGCAGACGCGGGAAATAGTCGTAGACCATCTCCAGATCGCGCTTGATGGCGGCACTTCCATCGCTGCGCGTATAGGCACCGGTCAGCAGATTTTCCTCGACGGTCAGATGCTCGAAGCAATGGCGGCCTTCCATCACCTGTATCACGCCGGTCTTGACCAGGGCGGCGGGATTGGCGTCCGAAATCGGCTTGCCGTGGTAGAGGATACTGCCCTTGGTGACCTCTCCACGTTCACTGGCAAGCAGGTTGGAAATCGCCTTCAGGGTGGTCGTCTTGCCAGCGCCATTGCCCCCCAGCAATGCGGTGATGCCGCCCTTGGGCACGGAAAGGCTTACCCCTTTCAGCACCAGAATGACGTGATTGTAGATCACCTCGATATTGTTGACTTCCAACAGGTTTTCTTGGTCTGGACTATCCAGCATGGCGCGTCTCCCAAAGGGTATCCCCGGCGGCGACCCGCGCCGCCGGGAGAAGGTCAGCAATCGCGCGGCGTGATGCCCGATTCCTTGGCATAGGCGGCGCTGTCTTCCTCGACCAGCGGCGCGAGAATATCCTGATCAGGTTCGGTGAATTCGGTGATCAGGTTCCACTGCTTGGCAGTTGCATCCCATTGCTGCAGACGGGCCATGCCGCTGCCGCCATGGTTGTCGCAGCTCATCTTGATCTCGGGACCAAAGTCCGGCAGCCCGATTTCAGACAGGCGTTCGGGGGTGATTTCAAGATTCTCGAAGCCGTCGCGCAGTTGTTCGGCGGTGATTGCGGACACGCCCGACAGTTCCTGCGCCGTGCGGATCGCCTCGGAGATCACCACGGCCGCATACATGCCCCGCGAATACAGCGCCGAGCCGACATGCTCGCCCCCCTGGGACGCCTTGTCGGCATCCAGAAGATAGGTCTTGATATCGTCATAGATCGGATAGTCCATGCCGACACCGTTGAAGGTCAGCGCCTTGTAACCATTGGCCTTGTCACCGACCGGCAGCACGTCCACCTCGGAACCGGACCACCAGATGCCGATGAAATTCTCCATCGGGAAACGGATATTGGACGCTTCCTGAATCGCCGCCTGGTTCATCACGCCCCAGCCATACATGATGACATAATCGGGCTTGTCGCGGCGGATTTGCAGCCATTGCGACTTTTGCTCCTGACCCGGCGCGTCAACAGGGACCAGGCTCAGCTCGTAGCCGTGCTTTTCGGCCAGTCCCTCCAGCGTGCGGATGGGTTCCTTGCCATAGGCCGAGTTGTGATAGACCAGCGCGATCTTCTTGCCGGACAGATCGCCGCCGTTTTCATCCAGCAGGTATTTGATCGCGACCGAGGCGCCGTCCCAGTAATTGGCAGGCGCATTGAAGACCCATTCGAAGACCTTGCCGTTCTTGGCCGAGGTCCGCCCGTAGCCCGGTGTATAGAGAACCTTCTTGTCGACCGAGACCTTGGGGATCAGCTGATAGGTGATGCCGGTGGACAGCGGGTTATAGACCAGCGCGCCGGTATCCTTGGTCTCTTCATAACATTCGATGCCTTTTTCGGTGTTATAGGCCGTTTCGCATTCAGGGACCTGAATGATCTCGCCCCCGATACCTCCGTCACGTTCGTTCAACAGGGCGAAATAGTCGTTGAAGCCATCGGCATATTGCGTGCCATTGGCGCCATAGGCCCCGGTGCGATAGCTGAGATTGGGCACGACAAGATCGGCCATGGCGGGTGCCGCACCCATCAGTCCGGCGACGGTCAAAGCGATAAGTCTGGTTTTCATTCGGGTCTCCTCCCCAAGTTCAAATGTGCCGGTTCTCCGGTCTTTTCGGGTTCAGTGCGGGAATGGCCAAAGGCGCAGCTTCTCCTTGGTCAGAGCCCAAAGGCGCGCCAGCCCATGCGGCTCGACGATCAGAAAGAACACGATCAGCGCGCCCACGATCATCAATTCGAAATGCGCCGACAGATCGGTCGGCCATCCCAGCGAGCCGACCAGCAGGTTCTTCAGCATCACCGGCAACAGCACCATGAAGGCCGCCCCGGCAAAGCTGCCGAAGATACTGCCCAGCCCGCCGATGATGATCATGAACAGCACCAGAAAGCTCTTGTTGATGCCGAATGCCTCGCCCACCTCTGCCGCGCCCAGGTAGACCGAGAACAACAGTGCCCCGGCGATGCCGATGAAGAAGCTGCTGATTGCAAAGGCCGACAGCTTGGCGGTCAGCGGATTGACCCCGATGATCTCGGCCGCAATGTCCATGTCCCTGATCGCCATCCATTTGCGTCCCAGCATGCCGCGCGTCAGATTGCGCGCGACCCAGGCCAGAACGAAGGCGAAGCACAGGCATATCAGGTATTTGGCGGGGGCGCTGGTCGCAGGCCCCGTGACCGCCCAGCCCAGCACCGTACGCTCGGGCGAGTTGATCTGCCCCGAAGCCGAATAGTTGTAAAACCACGGCACCTTGTTGAACAGCCAGACCAGAAAGAACTGCGCCGCCAGCGTCGCCACCGCCAGGTAAAAGCCCTTGATGCGCAGGCTGGGCAGACCGAACAGCATGCCGACAATGGCCGTCACGCCACCCGCCAGCACGATGTGGATGACGATGCTGACATCGGGAAATGCGGTCATCAGCTTGTAGACGGCATAGGCCCCCACCGCCATGAAGCCACCGGTGCCCAGACTGACCTGCCCGGCATAACCGGTCAGGATGTTCAGCCCCAGCGCCGCAATGGCATAGATCAGAAAGGGTACCAGAACCGCACTGGCCCAGTAGTCATTGATGATGAAGGGAATGATCCCGAAGGCCACCACCAGCACCGCGTAATAGCCCCAACGGTCCAGCTTGATCGGAAAGGTCTGGCCGTCACTGCGATAGCTGGTCTTGAAGTCGCCCGCCTCACGATAGAACATTGCACGCTCCTGCCTGTCCGGTCATGCGTCCATGGTTCAGGGGAAAGCCGCCCTGCACATGCCACGCTGAGATTGCTGTTTCGGGATCTGTGAAATGCGTCATCATCCTCAGACCCTCTCGATGATCCGCTCGCCGAACAGACCCTGTGGACGGAACACCAGGAAGATCAGCGCCAGCACATAGGCAAACCAGTTCTCGGTCGCGCCGCCGATCATCGGCCCGATCAGGAATTCGAACAGCTTTTCGCCGACGCCGATGATCAGCCCGCCCACGATTGCCCCCGGGATCGAGGTAAAGCCTCCCAGCATCAGCACCGGCAGCGCCTTGAGCGCGATCAGCGACAGGCTGAACTGCACGCCCGATTTCGTGCCCCACATGATCCCGGCGACCAGCGCGACAAAACCCGCGATCGACCAGACCATCACCCAGATGAAGCGCAGGGAAATCCCCACCGACAAGGCGGCCTGATGGTCATCGGCCACGGCCCGCATGGCGCGCCCCTGCTTGGTATATTGCGCAAATGCGACCAGGGCGGCGACCAGCAGCGCTGCAATCGCCGTCGCCCAGATATCCAGGCGGTCGATAAAGAAACCATAGCCGAACCACTTGTCGGTCGCGATCTCGATACTATCCGAAATCCCCTGCGGCAGACCGACATCCAGACGCTTGATATCCGCGCCCCACATGACATCGCCCAGACCTTCCAGGAAATAGGCCAGACCGATCGTCGCCATGAACAGGATGATGGGTTCCTGCCCGACCAGATGCTGCAGGACCAGCTTCTCGATCAGGAAGGCCAGCAAGACCATCACCACTGCGGTCAGCAGGATCGCCAGAAAGGACGGCACGCTCCAGCCGAAGGTTTCCAGATGGGTACCGAAGGTGGCATTGATCATATGGGCAAAGGGCACCTGCCCCTGCTGTATGCCCACCAGCGTCATCGCCGCAAAGAGGGCCAGCACGCCCTGCGCATAGTTGAACACGCCTGAAGCCTTGAAGATCAATACGAATCCCAAGGCCACAAGCGCATACATGACACCCGTCATCAGCCCGTTCAGGACCACTTCGATGGCGTAGATCAGCTGATCCATCAGACAGCCCTCCTTGTGCGATCAGTCATGGGCGACCCCCAGATAGGCATCGATGACCTCTTTGTTGTTGCGCACCTCATGAGGGGTGCCGTCGCCGATCTTGCGGCCATAATCCATCACCACCACGCGATCCGAGATATCCATCACCACGCCCATGTCGTGTTCGATCAGCGCGATGGTGGTGCCGAATTCGTCATTCACATCCAGAATGAAACGGCTCATGTCCTCTTTTTCCTCGACGTTCATGCCGGCCATCGGCTCATCCAGCAGCAGAAGCTGAGGCTCGGCCGCCAGGGCGCGCGCCAACTCGACACGTTTCTTCAGGCCATAGGGCAGACGCCCGACCGGCGTCTTTCGGATGTTCTGGATTTCGAGGAAGTCGATGATCTTCTCGACCTGCTCGCGGTTTTCGTTTTCTTCGCGCTCGGCCGCACCCCACCAGATCGCCTGTTTCACAATGCCCGAGGACATCTTGTTCAACCGTCCGGTCATGATGTTGTCCAGCACGGTCATGCCATCAAACAGCGCGATGTTCTGAAAGGTGCGCGCAATGCCGAGGCGGGCGACCTCATAGGGTTTCATCGGGCCGCGACGATAGCCCTTGAACCACACTTCGCCCTCTTGCGGGTTGTAAAAGCCCGAAATGACGTTGAGCATGCTTGATTTGCCCGCGCCATTGGGGCCGATGATGGCCCTGATCTCGCCCTGCCGGATGTCAAAGCTGATCTTCTTGATCGCCTCGACCCCGCCAAAGCGCAGCGTGATGTCGCGCATATCCATCAGCACGCCGCCGATTTTCCGGCCATCCGCCGTGGTGAAGCCTTCCTGCGCCTGTTCCTGTGTCATTGCGCCGCCACCCTCTGTCGCTGTGCCGCCCCGAAGACCTGCACATCCTCGATCTTCAGTGTCGCGGTGATCTTGCCCCTGCGGCCGTCCTCATAGGTGACCTCGGTTTCGGTATAGACGCTGTCCGACCCGTCATAGAGCGCATCGACCAGATCCGAGAATTTCTCGCCGACAACCGCGCGGCGGACCTTGCGGGTGCGGGTCATCTCGCCGTCATCCGGGTCCAGTTCCTTGTGCAGGACAAGAAAGCGATGCACCTGGCAGCCCGCCAGCATTTCATCCTCGGCGACCGATCTGTTCACCGCCTCGACATGTTCCTTGATGGTGGCATAGACCTGCGGATGCCCGGCCAGTTCCTGATAGGAGGCATAGGCGATATTGTTGCGCTCGGCCCAGTTCCCGACCGCGCCCAGATCGATATTGATCATCGCCGTGCAGAAATCACGCCCATTCCCCAGCACCACGGCCTCAAGGATATTGGGATAGAATTTCAGTTTGTTCTCTACGAATTTCGGCGCGAACATGCCGCCATCGGCCATCTTTCCGACATCCTTGGCGCGGTCGATGATGCGCAGATGCCCGGTCGATTCCTCGAAGAAACCGGCATCTCCCGTCGCGACCCATCCTTCGGGATCCTTGGTCGAGGCCGTGCTTTCCGGGTTCTTGTAATAGGCGACAAAGGTCCCGGGGCTGCGATAGAAAACCTCGCCATTTTCTGCGATCCTGACCTCGACCCCCGGTGAGGGAACGCCGACCGTATCGGAACGCACCTGACCATCGGGCTGCTGGGTGATGAAGACCGAGGCCTCGGTCTGGCCGTAAAGCTGTTTCAGATTGATCCCCAGAGAGCGATAGAAATCAAAGATCTCCGGGCCGATCGCCTCGCCGGCGGTATAACCCACCCGCACACGTGACAGCCCCAGCGTGTTCTTCAGCGGGCCATAGATGAACATCTTGCCCAGCCCATAGGACAGCCGGTCCATCAGGCCGACGGATTCTCCATCCAGCAATGCCGGGCCGACACGCTGCGCAACCGCCATGAAATGCTTGAACAGCCAGCGCTTGAAGCGACCTGCATCCTCCATGCGGATCATCACCGTGGTCAACTGGCCTTCAAAGACCCGCGGCGGTGCAAAGAAATAGGTCGGGCCGATCTCGCGCATGTCGGTCATCATCGTATGCGCGCCCTCGGGGCAATTGACGGTGAAGCCGGCCCACATCGCCTGACCCAGCGAAAAGATGAAATCGCCCACCCATGCCATGGGCAGATAGGCAACGATTTCCTCGCTTTGGCGAAGATGGTCGAATTGGGCCGAATTCCTGGCGGTCTCGATGATATTGCGATTGGACAGGATCACGCCCTTGGGCTTGCCCGTCGTGCCGCTGGTATACAGCATCACGCAGGTGCTGTCGTAATCCAGTGCCGCGATGCGGGCGTCCAGTTCGCCACCCAGACGTTGCGCGGCGGCGCGGCCTTCGGTCTGCACATCAACCAGGGCGTTCATGCGGGAATGATCGTATTTCCGCATGCCGCGCCGGTCGGTATAGATGATCTGATCGACGGCCTTGACCGTTTCCTCGACCTCCAGAACCTTGTCGACCTGCTCCTGATCACCGCAAATCACGAAACGCGCGCCGCAATGTTCCAGCACATAGGCCATCTCTTCGGCAACGGCGTCCTGATACAGCGGCACCGGAATGGCTCCACACATCTGTGCGGCGATCATGCCCCAGTAATGGGCAGGCCGGTTGCGGCCGATGATGGCCACATAATCCCCCTGTTTCAGGCCCAGGGCCAGAAACCCCAGCGCCAGCGCCCGGATTTCCTCGGCGGCCTCTGCCCAGGTCCAGCTCTGCCAGATCCCGAATTCCTTTTCGCGATAGGCAGGCCTGTCGCCGTAGCGGGCCACATTGCGCGCCAGCAACGCAGGAACAGAAAGCAATTCGCCTGCCGGCGTTTGCGGGTCCGTCATCTTACCTCCCCTGTCGCGCGGCTTTTGATGCCGCGTCGTCCAAAGCCTCCTCCGCCCTGGATTGACTGACTGTCACCGCCAATCATTGCCGCAGTTTTTCACAAATCCAACGAATTGTTTCAGCGCTTTTGCAGCTAGGATGCGAATGCTATCGCTGATGAACAGGAGGAAAGACGCCCATGACATGCCGTTCAGCCACTGCCTGCTGGCCGATCGAGACCCGGCGCACCCCGGTGGCACAGCCATGACCTCGGACAAGCTCCGCGCCGATCTGACCCGTTCCGGGCTGAATCTGATCGGACAGGCGCTGTCGATCTTTGACGCGGACCTGCGGCTGGCAGTGGCGAATCGCAAGTATCAGATGATGTTCGACCTGCCGGACGAACTGATCCGCCCCAATGCCAGCTTCGAGGACACGATCCGCTATCTGGTCCTGCGCGGCGAATACGGCCCGCAGCCCGATACCGAGGCCGCCGTGGCGCTGCGTGTCGAACAGGCGCGAACCTTTCAGCCCCATTACTTCGAACGCCAGCGCGCCAATGGTCGCTGGATTGCTGTCGAGGGCGCTCCGCTCAGCCAGGGGGGCTGGGTGACGGTCTACACCGACATGACCGACATCAAGCGGCAAGAGGCCATGCTGCGTGCCAGATCGGCCGAACTGTCCGAACAGGTGCTGGAAAACGCCGAACGTCTGGCCGCCACCAACCGACAGCTTGAAGCAACCAATGCCGCCCTGCACGAGGCACAGCGCATCCTGACCCGGACCGAGGCACATACCCGCCAGGTCACCGAGATGGTGCCCGCCCATATCGCCCATGTCGATCGCGAATACCGCTACAGTTTTTCAAACAGGCGCCAGCCATTGATCTTTCCGGGCGCGGCCAGCGATGTGGTGGGGCTGAGCGTCGAAGAGGCGTTGGGAACGCCGACCTTCCTGCTGCTGAAACCCTATCTCGACGAGGCGCTGGCCGGCGAGGCTCAGGTCTTCGAGATCACCCATCCGCAGTCAGGGCGCCGGATCCGCATTGCCCTGACGCCCGATCAGACCCGTGGCGGGGTCTATATCCTGTCCACCGATGTCAGCGCCGAGGTGCAGGCCCGCGAGGCCCTGACCCATGCCAGCAAACGCAGCCTTGCCGCGCAGCTCACATCGGGCATGGCGCATGATTTCGGCAATCTTCTGACCATCATTCTGGGCCTGCAAACCCGCCTTGCCGCGCAGAAGCTGCCGGAAGCAGCCAGCGAGGACGTGCAGGCGACGCTGGCGGCCGCCCGCCGTGGCGCGACCCTGCTGGAGCGACTTGCCAAGATCAGCGGCCCGCGCGAGGTCTCGTTGCAGCCTGTCGACCTGGCCGGGCTGATCCATGAAACCGCGACGCTTGCGCGCCCTTCGATGAACGAGGGCACGGTGCTTGAACTGCAGATCGATCTGCCACAAGAGAAATTGCTGCTGGACCCGGGTGCCCTGCAGGATTCCCTCCTCAACCTGATTCTGAATGCCAATACGGCAATCAATGGCGCAGGCCGAATCGTGATTGCCGCATCGACAAGATCCGAATGGGTCGAGGTCATGGTCAGCGACACCGGTCCGGGCTTTTCGGAAGAGGCGCTGAAACGTGGGGCCGATCCGTTCTTTTCGACGAAGAAGGGGCATGGATCGGGGCTGGGGCTGTCGATGGTCTATGACCAGACCAAGCTGATGGGCGGAACCATGCGGCTGGACAATACCGGCACCGGGGCGCGCGTCACCCTGCGCCTGCCCCGCCGCAGCGTTGCGCGTCAGCTGGTGCTGCTGGTGGAAGACGATGACACCATCCGCGCACAGGTCCGGGGCCAACTGACCGGGCTGGGCCATGCCGTCATCGAGGCCGAAAGCCTGGCCGAAGCGCGGGCGATGACCGATCTGCCCGGTCTCAGCCTGATCCTCTCGGATATCCAGCTGGGCGACGGGCTGGGACTGGATCTGAACACCGCGCTGCCCACCGTGCTGATGACCTCGCTGCCGCCGGGGGATGCCCTGCGCGACCGCGCATCGGGGCCGGTGCTGACCAAACCCTTCACCTCTGCCCGCCTTGCCGCAGCGCTGGCACAGGCCATTCAGGACTGCCCATGACCGAAGCCCCCCTGATCGCAATCCTCGACGATGAACCGGAAATCCGGCGCCTGCTGTCCGCCGCGCTGCAAGATGCAGGCTTTCGCACCCAAAGCTATGGCCGCGCCACCGAGTTCGAGGCCGCGCTGCGCCGCATCATGCCCGATGCCTGTCTGATCGACCTGGGCCTGCCCGACCGCGATGGCCTGGCGCTGGTGCATCGCCTGGCCACCGAATCCGGCGCGGCGATCATCATCATATCTGGTCGGTCACAGGTTCAGGATCGTGTCACCGGGCTGGAACTGGGGGCAGATGATTACATCATCAAACCCTTTGAGCCGGCCGAGGTCGTCGCCCGCATCCGCGCAAGGCTGCGCCGCCCCGCACAGCCACAGGGGCGCAACGGCCAAAAGGTCGGATTTGCCGGATGGACGGCGGATTTCGACCGCTACACGCTGACCTCGCCCGAGGGTGTGGACGCGCCGCTCAGCCATGCCGAAGCCGAGGTTCTGCGCATGTTCACCGACAACCCTCGCCGGCTGATCACCCGTGCCCAGATGCTGGAAACCCTGGGCGGCACCGCCGGGGACAGCTTTGACCGGGCCATGGACGTGCGGATTTCGCGCCTGCGCACCAAACTGGGCGAGGATCCGAAAAACCCGCGCCTGATCAAGACGATCTATGGCGCGGGTTACATCTTTCTTGCCGAGATCGATTAGGCTCTGACCGGCGGGACTGCCCCGCCGGCCGGAAAAACATCAGGCGTCGCGGTCCCAGCCGCTGATCGACTTGGAATCCATGAATTCCTCCAGCCCCATGATGCCGCCCTCGCGGGCACGACCCGACATCTTGACGCCACCAAAGGCGGCACCGGCCCCGCGCGATTCACCGTTCATCTCGACCATGCCGGACTGCAGCTGCCGGGCGACACGATTGCGACGGGCACCATCCGAGGACTGCACGTAATTTGTCAGCCCATAGGGGGTGTCATTGGCGATCTCGATGGCCTCTTCCTCGGAATCGAAGGGGATCATGCTCAGGACCGGGCCAAAGATTTCCTGCTGGGCGATGGTCATGTCGTTGCTGACATCAGCAAAGACCGTCGGGCGCACGAAGTAGCCGCGATTGACGCCTTCGGGCAAGCCGGTACCCCCGGCCACAAGCCGCGCCCCTTCGTCGATTCCGGCCTGGATCAGACCCTGGATCTTTTCCCACTGGGCCTTGCTCACCACCGGGCCGATATGCCGCCCGGGCTGATGGGCGGAACCGACTCTGGTTTCCTCGGCGACCTGAACTGCAGTCTCGACCGCCGATTCATAGATGCTGCGCTCGACCAGCATGCGGGTCGGAGCGTTGCAGGACTGGCCGGTATTGTTGAAGCAATGCTGCACGCCACGCCGCACGGCCTTGTCGTCGGCATCTGCAAAGACGATATTGGCGCCCTTGCCTCCCAGTTCCAGCACGACCTTTTTCAGGCTGTCGGCGGCGGCCTTGGTGATCGCGATGCCCGCCCGTGTCGAGCCGGTAAAGCTGATCATGGCCACATCGGGATGCGTGGACAGTTGCGTTCCCACGCCCAGCCCATCGCCATTCACAAGGTTGAAGACGCCCTTGGGCAGCCCGGCCTCGTCAAGGATTTCCGCAAACAGCATCGAGCTGAGCGGCGCAATCTCGGATGGTTTCAGCACGCAGGTATCGCCTGCCAGAAGCGCCGGGATCACCTTGAGCGTCACCTGATTCATCGGCCAGTTCCACGGCGTGATCAGACCGACGACCCCGACAGGTTCCCATGCCACCATGGTCGTGGGGGCGTGATCGCCAAGCGGACGGATGAACTGGAAATCGCGGAAGGCATCGATGAAGTTCTGGATGTGATAGCTGCCCGAGGCCACCTGGCTGTTCAGCGACATGTCCTGGGGGGCGCCCATTTCATGGCTGATTGCCCATGCCATGTCCTTGGCGCGGCGCTTGTAAACCTCAAGAATCTTCTCGACATGGGCCAGACGCTCTGCCGGGGGAACACGCGACCATGCCGGCAGGGCGCGCTTGGCGGCGGCGACGGCGGCATCGGTATCGCTCTGATCGCCAAGGCTGATGACAGCGACCGCTTCCTCGGTCGAGGGATCGATCACCTCCAGATCGCGGGCCTGCGCCGGATCGACCCAAACCCCGTCGATGTAGAATTTGCGCTTGTCCAATAGCGTGCTCATCGCGTCCTCCAGTGACTTGTCGACATGAAGGTGGCATCTGCCCCTTGCCACTGCAAGGGTCGGCCATGCAATGATTCCGCCATCACAGGCCGCGACGACATGTGCCTATGGCAATTCTTTCCCGCAGGCCTATGTTACCCACAGCGCAACCAACCGAAAGGACCCGCCATGTCCCTGCGTATCAATGACATTGCCCCCGACTTCACCGCCGATTCAACCGAAGGCAAGATCCATTTCCACGAATGGCTGGGCGACAGCTATGCCATCGTCTTCAGCCATCCGCGCGATTTCACCCCGGTCTGCACGACCGAATTCGGCGCTGTGGCGCAACTGGCCCCCGAGTTCGAAAAGCGCAACACCAAGGTGCTGGGTGTGTCGGTCGATTCCGTTGAAGACCACGTGAAATGGAAGAACGACATTCAGAAGGTTGCCGGAACGCCTGCGAATTTCGCGATCATCGATGACACCTCGCTGGCAGTCGCCAAGGCCTATGACATGCTGCCCGCAGAGTTCTATCTGCCGCAGGAAGGCCGCAGCCCGGCCGATTCCGCGACGGTGCGGACAGTCTTCATCATCGGGCCGGACAAGAAAGTCCGCCTGACCATGACCTATCCGATGTCGGTGGGCCGCAATTTCGCGGAAATCCTGCGTGCTCTGGATGCAGTGCAGAAGACTGATGGCGCCCCGCTGGCGACGCCTGCCAACTGGGTGCCGGGTCAGGATGTGATCGTTGCGCTGTCACTGGACGATGCCGCCGCAGAAGAACGTTATGGTGCGCTGGATATCCGCCTGCCCTACCTGCGCTACGCCAAGGATCCGGCCTGATTGCGCGCATGACCCGGTCCGACCGTCCGCTGTCGCGAAAACTGGTGCGTCTTGGCTTTCAACTGCTGGGGCGTGACAGGGCGCATCGACAGGATGTCTGGCCGGGTCTGAAGATCGACAAGGACAGCGGCCGCACCCGATGGCGCGGCCGCCATCTTCTGACCCTGTGTCGCGCGAACAGCTTTATTCCCGCGCAACGGCCCCAGATCGCGGTGGTCGGTTCAGGGCCTTCGCTTGGCAGTCAGAAGGTCGAGGCCATTGGCGACGACAACGCCATCCTGTGCAATGGCGCCGCCAGCCTTGCCGACCGGCTTCGCCCCCTGGCCGTCGCGGTCGAGGATGAACGCTTTGTCTTTCGCCATCTGTCGATGCTGGGCAATCTGCCCCGCGACGTTCCCCTGCTGCTGTCCCCCGCCGCGCTGCGCGCCTGGGCCGAAGGCGACAGCGCTTCACTTTCAGGACGCCGGGTCGCACTGATCGACAATCTGCTCAAGCCTCTGGGTCAGCCCCGCCGCAAGATTTCCGATCCGGCCTTGCGTGACATCGTGATCCGCAGCCCGCAATCGGCGCTGTCGTTGCGCCCCGATGAGGGCGTAGTGATCACCGGCACCGTGGCATTTTCGGCGCTGCAATTTGCATTGGCCGCACAACCCGAACGAATACTGCTGGCCGGAATCGACCTGTCAAACGACCAGCTGCCGCGCTTCTACGAAGGCGAGGAGCGCGCGCCCTCGGGGCTGACAACGGGGCTTGATCGCATTCTTGCCGGATTTGCCCTGGCCCATCAGATTGCCGACCGACGCGACTGCAAGCTGGCCTGCGCGTCGCCCGTTTCGGCGCTGTTGCCGCTTGGTATTCCTCTGGATCGGTCATTGATGTGATGCAGCGCAGCCTCCACCGCTCGGCCTATATGGTTTCCAGGGACAGCTTCTGCGATGGCATCATGCAATCGCTGTTGCTGAATGGTGCAGCGCCGCAGCCGATCAGGATGGAATCGCGCATCGGTGCATTTTCGCGCAGATCATGGCGCGACTCTGGGCGACTGTGCGCGCTGCATGAATTTCGGCCCGGATGGTCGCAGGTCAAGCGCCTGTCGATGGCGGCCCGACACGCGCGCTTTGCACGCAAACTGCGCGACGAGCAGATCGACATTCTTTTCCTCTGGCGCGGCCTGCTGGGACGGGCCGGGCTGGCCTCGCTTGCCGCGCAGAGCGCCGGTCTGCCCTGCATCTATTTCGAACGCGGCCCGCTGCCCGGTTGGATCCAGATCGACCGGATGGGCGTCAACGCGCGCAGTTCGATCCCACGCGATCCGGAATTCTTTGCGCGCTGGCGGGCGGCTGCCGGCCCCCTTCGCGATTGGCGCAATCTCAAGGAAAGCCTGGCTGCCCGCACACCACGCCGGGACCGGGTGGCGCAACATGCCCGCAAGGAATGGAGCGACGAAGGCCCCTTCCTGTTCTGCCCCTTTCAGCTGAACGCCGCGCGCGACATGCTGCCCGATGGCGGCTGGGTCGCAGATCCGGCGCGGCTGGTGCTTGCCCTGGCGCGGGCCAGCGCCAGGCTGCCCGATGGGTGGCATCTGCGGATCAAGCCACATCCCAACGCGCCGGGCGATCTGGCCCATTTGCTCGCCCCGCATCTGAGCCCCAAACTGCGGCTGGACCGCGACACCAATTCGCTGGACCAGCTGGCCGCGTCACAGGGCGTGATCACGGTGAATTCGGCCATGGGGCTGGAAGCCTTCTTTTTCGACAAACCCGTGATCGTTCTGGGCGACAGCTATTACAGCGGGGCCGGACGCAGCGCCATCGCCCGTTCGGACGAAGAGCTTGGCACCCTGGTGTCACATCCTGACAGTTTGGGCTTTGACCAGAGGGCGCGGGATGATCTGATGAGCTTTCTGTTCAACGATTTCTTCGTCACCGAAGGGGATCTGCAAGCCGGGAAGTTCACCGTCGAGACCTTGCTGGAACGGCACGAACGTCATCAGAATCTGGCCCGGAGCCTCTAGCGCCGGCGAAGCCAGTGCAAAAACCTCAGCACGCCCGGAGAGCGCCGCGCCGCCGCCGTCAGCTGCCGCAGGACCGGAAGCCGGTCCCAGAACCTCAGTTCGGCGATATCGCTGCGCGAGGACCTTTGCACCGCCAGCGGCGCGCGGCTGCCCAGAACCACCAGATCGGGAAAGGCGGCGCGCATCCAGCAATAGGCGCCATCGACATGCATGGGCCCACCCTTGGGGTCTCCATTTGGTCGGGCCTGCATTTCTTCAAGGTAGGGCACCGCGCGCCGGGAAAAAGCTGCACTGAAGCCGACAAAATGTGCCAGGGGAAAGGTATGTTCGGGCGAAAGCTGCAGCAAATGGTCGCCAATTTCCCTGTCGCCGGGGCCTGGTTCCAGTGGCGAGACCGAATAGAACATGTCCCAGTCGATCTTGCGCAGGTCATCGGCCATTGCGGACAGCAAGGCGTGGAAATCCGGCGCGAAATCGGCATCATCCTCCAGCATCAGGGCGCGGCGGGCTCCATCTTTCACGATGGCCCGATGGACACCCAGCTGGCTTTCGAAACAGCCCCTTGCTCCGCGGGTCGGAAACTTGCCCTCATCTGGGGGAAAGCTGGCCGGGAACAGCACCACGGCCGGATGATCAAGACCCAGACCGATGCGGCTCAACTGCTCTTGCATCTCGGCACGTCGATCTTCGCGATGTGCCAGATTGATAATGTAGATCCGGTCAAAGACCGACAGCAGAACTTCAGACCCCAGACGCGACAACAATGAACCCCCGACATGATGACAGCCCCGGAATTTCCGGGGCTGTCCATATCTTACAGGAGTTTCCGAATTCGACGAAGCGCGATCACGCGTCGTTGGATTCTTCTTTCTTCTCGGTGATTTCTTCACCGGTTTCCTGATCGACCATCTTCATGCCAAGGCGAACCTTGCCGCGATCGTCAAAGCCCAGCAGTTTGACCTTAACTTCCTGACCTTCCTGCAGCACCTCGGACGGATGCCCCAGACGGCGATTTGCGATCTGGCTGACGTGAACCAGACCATCGCGCTTGCCGAAGAAGTTCACGAAGGCACCGAAATCGACCAGTTTCACGACCTTGCCGGTGTAGATATGGCCTTCTTCAGGCTCGGCCACGATCGAATAGATCATGTCATAAGCCTTCTGGATCGAATCGCCATTTGCCGAAGCGATCTTGATGATGCCGTCGTCATTGATGTCGACCTTGGCACCCGAGGTTTCCACGATTTCGCGGATGACCTTGCCGCCCGAACCGATCACTTCACGGATCTTGTCGGTCGGAATCTGCATCGTCTCGATGCGCGGGGCATGGGCGCTGAATTCGCGGCGACCTTCGGTCAGGGCCTTGCTCATCTCACCCAGGATATGCATCCGGCCGTCCTTGGCCTGGGCCAATGCCTGCTGCATGATTTCGGGCGTGATGCCGGCAACCTTGATGTCCATCTGCAGGCTGGTGATGCCGTTTTCGGTACCCGCAACCTTGAAGTCCATGTCGCCCAGGTGGTCTTCGTCACCCAGGATATCGGTCAGAACGGCGTATTTGCCGTCTTCTTCCAGGATCAGACCCATGGCGACACCGGCAACCGGTGCTTTCAGCGGAACACCCGCATCCATCATCGACAGCGAACCACCGCAGACCGAGGCCATCGAGGAGGAACCGTTGGATTCGGTGATCTCGGAGACAACGCGGATGGTATAGGGGAAATCGGTCGCAGCCGGCAAAACCGCCTGCAGGGCGCGCCAAGCCAGCTTGCCGTGGCCGATTTCGCGACGACCGGGCGAACCGACGCGGCCAACTTCACCAACCGAATAGGGCGGGAAGTTGTAATGCAGCAGGAAGTTCGAACGGAAGTTGCCATGCAGCGCGTCGATGATCTGTTCGTCATCACCGGTGCCAAGCGTGGTCACGACCAGCGCCTGCGTTTCACCGCGCGTGAACAGCGCCGAACCATGGGTGCGCGGCAGGAAGCCGACTTCGCTGTCGATCGGACGAACCGTCTTGGTGTCGCGACCGTCGATGCGCGCACCACCGTTGATGATGTCACCACGCAGAATGCCGGATTCCAGCTTTTTCAGCGCTGCACCCAGATTCGGATCGGCCAGTTCCTCTTCGGAAAGGGCGGCTTTCACCTTGTCCTTGGCGGCAGCAACAGCGTCCTGACGTTCGCTCTTGTTGCGGATACCATAGGCGGCGCGCATATCGGCCTCGCCCAGTTCCTTCACACGTGCATAAAGTGCGCTGTAGTCGGGCGACTGGAAGTCGAACGGCTCTTTGGCGGCAACTTCGGCCAGATCAATGATCAGGTCGATGACCGGCTGGATCTGCTCGTGGCCGAACTTGACCGCGCCCAGCATTTCTTCCTCGGACAGCTCATAGGCTTCCGATTCGACCATCATCACGGCGTCCTTGGTGCCGGCGACAACCAGGTCCAGACGCTGTTCGGGGTTGTTGCGCAGCTGGTCCATGTCCTGAACTTCGGGGTTCAGCACATATTCGCCATTGGCATAGCCCACGCGAGCCGCGGCGATCGGCCCCATGAAGGGCACGCCGGAAATGGTCAGCGCCGCCGAAGCGGCGATCATCGCAACCATGTCGGGATCATTGACCAGATCGTGGCTCAGCACCGTGCACATTACCAGGACTTCATGCTTGAAGCCGGGGGCGAACAGCGGGCGGATCGGGCGGTCGATCAGACGGGCCGTCAGCGTTTCTTTTTCGGTCGGGCGCGCTTCGCGCTTGAAGAAGCCGCCCGGCACTTTGCCGGCAGCATAGTATTTTTCCTGATAGTGAACCGTCAGCGGGAAAAAATCCTGCCCCGGCTTCGGTTCCTTGGCGAAGGTCACGTTGGCCATGACACTGGTTTCCCCCAGCGTGGCAATCACCGTGCCATCGGCCTGACGGGCAACTTTGCCCGTTTCCAGTGTCAGGGTTTCCTGACCCCACTGGATTGATTTCTTCACTTCATCAAACATCTGATTTCCTCTCGGGCATCACACCGACCCTTTCGGTGGTACCCATGTCCAATGGCGGCCCCATTGCCGCCGCCCCGATCCTTTGCGTAGCCCCGGGGCCGGGCGTCACGTCTCAGATTGTGGGCGAATACAGGAAAACATGACAGTTGGGAAGTGCAGCAAAACCACAGTCCCACAGCAAAACCCGCCAGGGGAAGCCCTGCACCAGATCCTGCAACACATATGAAAACGCCCGCGGCCTGGGCCACGGGCGTTCCAATCAGACAATCGACAAGGCTTAGCGGCGCAGGCCCAGCTTGGCGATCAGCGCGGTGTAACGCGCTTCTTCTTTTTTCTTCAGGTAGTCCAGCAGCTTGCGGCGCTGAGCAACCATCATCAACAGACCACGACGCGAGTGGTTGTCTTTCTTGTGCGTCTTGAAGTGCTCGGTCAGCGTCGCGATGCGCGAGGACAGGATCGCAACCTGCACTTCGGGCGAGCCGGTATCGCCTTCCTTGGTACCGAATTCCTTGATGATCCGGTTCTTTTCTTCAACAGTGATCGACATCAATGTCTCCTATCGGAAAAATTGTGAAAGCCAAGCCCGGGATGTCGTCCAGAACCGGCCCAAATCAGCCCCCCGCAGACGTGCAGGGTGGATGCGGGCGTTTAGCCGAGATCGCGCAGGATTGAAAGCCCTTTTGCGCAACCATGCCTGACAGGATGCCTGTCATCCCCGGTAGGGAAGGATGACGATATCCTCGACGTTCAGATCCTCGGCCTGCAACAGTCGGGCGATCGGCCGGCCATTCAGCCGGATCAGGGTGCTGCCATCCCGATCCTGCCGCAGCGCGACCAGAACATCCTCTGACATGCCCCTGGGCAAATGCAGGTGGATCACGTCCCGGGTCGCGTCATAATCGGCGATGACGGGCAGATCCGCCTCATCCGCCTCATCCGGCTGCAGCAGGAATGTATCCGCACCGGCCAGACCCTCGGCGAAATCGCCCGCACCGGGCAGCAACCTATCGTCGCCATCGCCGCCATGCATCCAGACCGTTTCCCGATCATCCGCGCCGATCAGGATGTCATCGCCATTCCCGCCGTCCAGATCATCCGCACCTCCGCCCGAGACCAGCAGATCATTCCCGTCATGGCCGGACAGCCAGTCATTGCCCGCCCCGCCATGAAGCGAATCATCCCCTTGGCCTCCCAGCAGGGTGTCATGCCCTCTGCCGCCTTTCAGCAGGTCGTCGCCGCCCTGGCCGGCCAGCGAATCATCTCCCGATCCGCCAAGGAGCCGGTCGTTGCCGCCCGCGCCATAATTGCCGTCGCCCTGCACCCAGTCATCACCGGCCCCGGCGCGGATCGTATCGTCGCCCTGCCCGCCGCGCAGATCATCCGCCCCCTCGAAGCCACGGATCAGGTCGTCGCCCTCGGCGCCCATGAGAAGATCGTCCTGATGCCCGCCGTCCAGCGTCGCGCCTGTATTGCCGGGGACTCGCGAGGACGTGGATTCTTCCGGCGCGTTCCCGGCAATCGGGTCGGTCGCATCAGTTTCAAATTCGTCAGGATCGGGCATATAGGGTGGCAGAAGCGCATCGTCACCGGCCGGGTCACCTTTCAGATCATCCGGATCATCCTCGGGATCTTCGGATTTTCCGGTGTCAGAGGCCACATCAATGGTCATCCCTGCCATCAGCAGCCCCATCAAACTGGCAAGCAGAAACATTTCACAACCCGTAACGTGACCAAGACATTCGTTCTCGGGCAAGTATAGCTGCGTCAAAGGCCGCCAGCTAAACCGTTTCTTAATAAAAGGTTAACGCCACGGGATCAGGACGGTGGCATAGCTGACATAAAGCGGGTGTCGCGGCAGGCCCGCCTGCGTCAGCCCCAGGTGGAACAGCTCGGTCGTATTCTCTCGCAACAGCGGCAGGACCGCACGATCCCGCGCCATGTGGTTTCCATGCACACCCCAGGCGCAAAGGACCTGGTCGGCCCATTGCGCGGCCTCGACCAGCATCCGGTCGTTCAGCGCGCCGACCGGCGCCGCAGCCCGCTTGAGATCGCGCGGATCGGTGGCCCGATAGGCGAAGAGATTGACGATTCGCATGGCGCCAAAGCCAAGCCGTCGGGCGCGGCGCTCGCAACGCTCGATGGTCGGGTCATTGCGCTGTTCATCCGCAGTCGAGGGATTCAGCATCACGAAGGCAATGCGCCTGCCACTGCCCCATTCGCGCGTCAGCGCATAGCGATAGGTCAGACAGTCCGAAAAGACCGCCGAGGATCTCTGATCGCCGTCCTCATGTCTGCGGGTGATCATCGGGCTATCATCCATGAAAAAACCCGCCAAGAAGGCGGGTCGTTTCGTTTTCGCAGTGATCGCGACGTCACATCAGCCCTGACGAGCCTTGAAACGACGGTTGGTCTTGTTGATCACATAAATGCGGCCCTTGCGGCGCACGACTTGGCAGTCGCGGTGCCGGCTCTTGAGCGAGCGGAGCGAGTTGCGAACCTTCATCGGTCTTCTCCATCGTCGCGGCGCATCGCAGCCGCCTGGAAAACGAATACCCCCGACGCCGAAGCCGGGGGCGGCGAAATAAATGGTGGGCGGTACTGGGATCGAACCAGTGGCCACTACGATGTCAACGTAGTGCTCTACCGCTGAGCTAACCGCCCTTGCCTTTGGTGTTTCGCTGCGCCTTCCGTAGGGAAAGCAACGGTGAAACCCCGTCGGTCCGCGTGTCTATACAGACGTCATTCAGAGGTTTCAAGACCTATCCGCACAACAATCTTTATGACTATAAAAGATTATCCTGAGCTCGCCTGGGTCCCGCTTTTGACTTCGCCTGACTTGCCAATTCAGATCATCCGCCCCGACCGCTGGAAAAGCGGCGTCATCTTCGCGTCTCCGCATTCGGGACGCGATTATCCCGAATGGTTTCAAAGGGAAACGCGGCTTCCGATGAAGATTCTGCGCTCATCCGAAGACGCTTTCGTGGATCATCTGATCAAGGATGCACCGGTCGCAGGGGCGGTTTCCCTGACCACCCGGGTGCCGCGCTGCATCGTCGACCTGAACCGTGGCAGCGACGAAATCGATCCGGTGCTGGTGCGCGACGTGCCGCGTCATCCGCTGAATCAAAGAACGCTGGCCGGTCTGGGCGTGATTCCCCGAGTCGTCTCGAAGGGCCGCGCGATTCACGACAGCCCGATGTCACGGGAAGAGGCCGAACGCCGAATCAATGCCTATTGGCGTCCCTATCATCAGGCGCTGACGGCGCTGATCGGTGAAGCCCGCGCCCGTTTCGGTCAGGCGATCCTGATTGACATGCATTCCATGCCCCATGATGCGCTGACACATTTGCAGGGACGCCGCCCCGACATGGTTCTGGGCAACCGTCACGGGCTGTCAGCCTCGGCGCGCATTTCGAATGCGGTCTGTGATGCGATCGCGGCCGAAGGCTGGACGATTCGACGCAATTCGCCCTTCTCGGGCGCCTATATCTGCACCGCATACGGACGACCGGGAAAGAACATCCACGTGGTGCAGCTGGAAATCGACCGCTCGCTCTACATGGACGAGGTCGATATCGCGCCGCGCCCGGATTTCGACCAGTTCGCCATGCGCATGTCGCGCGTCGTGAGCGGGCTGGCCTCATTGGGCATTGACGATGCCGGCCATGCGACTGGAATCGCAGCGGAATAGAAAATCCCGCTGCAGAGTCCCGCCCCCTCGCCGGCCCTTGAAGAATTCAGGGCAACTCTGACAGAATGGCGCGCGCCGCGCCCTGCGGATCCTCTGCCTGCCAGACCGGACGGCCCACCACGATATGATCGGCACCTGCGCGAATCGCGCTGGCCGGTGTTTCCACCCGCTTCTGATCGCCCAGAGCCGCCCCTGCCGGACGCACGCCGGGCGTCACGATAAGCCCGGCATTGGGCAAGGCGCGAATCGCAGCGGCTTCGCGAGGTGAACAGATGATTCCGTCGGCTCCGGCCTCGAAGGCCCGCGAGGCCCGTTCAACGGTCAGTTCATGCAGATCACCTGCCTGCATCAGCCCGTCATCCAGATCTGCGCGTTCCAGCGATGTCAGGATCGTCACCCCGAGAATCTTCAGATTGCTGCCCGCCGCACCCTGTTTCGCGGCGCGCACGACGTGGGGATCGCCATGCACGGTCAGGAAATCGAGATCATATTGCGCCAGTCCGCGCACTGCAGCCTCGACCGTGGCGCCGATATCGAACAGCTTCATGTCCAGAAAGATGCGCTTGCCATGCTCCTGCTTCAGCTCGTTCGCAAGCGCCAGACCGCCCCCGGTCAGCATGCCCAGCCCGATCTTGTAGAAACCGACCTCGTCGCCCAGCTTGCGCGCAAGCTCCAGCCCGGCCAATGCGTTGGGCACATCCAGTGCCACGATCAGTCTGTCGTCCATGCTTGCCTCCGAGGTCATGTTCCGGCGGCTGTATTGCATGCCGCGCGAAGCAAAAAAAGGCCCGGTCAGGATCAAGGGCTGCATGCCCGGAAACAGCGGCAGATCGCCGCATATGGCCTTGAAACACCCCTGAACTGCCCCATTTCGTATATAAAGACCCGGAAGGGAACGTGCCGCAACAGGGCGTTCGCGATGCGGGGGCTAGTGAAAAGGAGATTTGCCGATGGACATGGAAAAGTTCACGGAGCGGTCGCGCGGGTTTCTGCAGGCTGCACAAACGATCGCGATTCGCGAAGAAAACCAGCGAGTCGTTCCCGAGCACCTTCTGAAAGCAATGATGGATGACGAGCAGGGGCTTGCATCCAATCTGATCAACCGTTCGGGCGGGGATGCCGCGCGCGTCAAGCAGGCGGTCGATCTGGCCGTGGCCAAGCTGCCCAAGGTTTCAGGTGGGGATGGTCAGGTCTATGTCGACACCTCGATGGTGCGGGTTCTGGACGAAGCCACGAAGATCGCGACCAAGGCCGGTGACAGCTTTGTTCCCGCCGAGCGCGTGCTGATGGCGTTGGCGATGGTCAAGACCAATGCCAAGGATGCCCTGGAAGCCGGAGCGGTCACCGCCCAGAACCTGAACAGCGCCATCAACGACCTGCGCAAGGGTCGCACCGCCGATTCCGCCAGTGCCGAAGACAGCTATGAGGCCCTGTCCAAATACGCCCGCGACCTGACCGAGGCCGCCGAGCAGGGCAAGATCGACCCGATCATTGGCCGCGACGAGGAAATCCGCCGCGCCATGCAGGTGCTGTCGCGCCGCACCAAGAACAACCCGGTGCTGATCGGTGAACCCGGCGTGGGGAAAACCGCCATTGCCGAAGGTCTGGCGCTGCGGATCATCGACGGCGACGTTCCCGAAAGCCTGCGCGACAAGAAGCTGATGGCGCTGGATATGGGCGCACTGATTGCCGGATCGAAATATCGCGGCGAATTCGAGGAACGGCTGAAGGCAATCCTCAAGGAAATCGAGGATGCGGCAGGCGAGATCATCCTGTTCATCGACGAGTTGCACACCCTTGTCGGTGCGGGCAAGACCGATGGCGCCATGGATGCGGCCAACCTGATCAAACCCGCCCTTGCGCGGGGCGAGTTGCACTGCATCGGCGCCACCACGCTGGATGAATACCGCAAGTATATCGAAAAGGATGCGGCTCTGGCCCGTCGTTTCCAGCCGGTCATGATCGCGGAACCGACCGTCGAGGACACGATCAGCATTCTGCGCGGCATCAAGGAAAAATACGAATTGCATCACGGCGTTCGTATCAGCGATGCAGCGCTTGTCGCGGCTGCGCAACTGTCCCACCGCTACATCACGGACCGCTTCCTGCCCGACAAGGCGATCGACCTGGTTGACGAGGCCGCCAGCCGCCTGCGCATGGAGGTCGACAGCAAACCCGAGGAACTGGATCAGCTGGACCGTCAAATCCTGCAAATGCAGATCGAGGCCGAAGCCCTGAAGAAAGAGGATGACGCCGCCAGCAAGGACCGGCTCGAGCAACTGGAAAAGGATCTGTCGGAACTGCAGGAACGCAGCGCCGAGATGACCGCCCGCTGGCAGGCCGAACGCGACAAGCTGGAAGGTTCACGCAACCTCAAGGAACAGCTTGATCGTGCCCGCGCCGAACTGGATCAGGCCAAGCGCGAGGGCAATCTGACCCGCGCCGGGGAACTGTCCTATGGCATCATCCCCGACCTGGAAAAGAAACTGGCACAGACTGACGAGGTCGACAGCGACGGGCTGATGGTCGAAGAGGCGGTCCGCCCCGAACAGATCGCCGAGGTCGTCGAGCGCTGGACCGGCATTCCAACCAGCAAGATGCTGGAGGGCGAGCGTGACAAGCTGCTGAAGATGGAGCAGGAAATCGGCAAGCGCGTCATCGGCCAGCAAGAGGCCGTCACTGCGGTCAGCAATGCCGTGCGCCGTGCTCGCGCAGGGCTGAACGACGAAAAACGCCCGCTTGGCAGTTTCCTGTTCCTTGGCCCGACCGGCGTCGGCAAGACCGAGCTGACCAAATCGCTGGCCGAATACATGTTCGACGACGATCAGGCCATGGTCCGCATCGACATGTCCGAATTCATGGAGAAGCACTCGGTCGCCCGGCTGATCGGTGCCCCTCCGGGATATGTCGGCTATGACGAAGGCGGCGTACTGACCGAAGCCGTGCGGCGCCGGCCCTATCAGGTGATCCTCTTTGACGAGGTCGAAAAGGCCCATCCCGATGTCTTCAACGTGTTGTTGCAGGTTCTGGATGACGGGCAGTTGACAGATGGACAGGGCCGGACGGTCGACTTCAAGCAGACGTTGATCATCCTGACCTCGAATCTGGGCTCGCAGGCGCTGTCGACGCTGCCGGAAGAGGCCGATTCAAGCGAAGCACGCCATCAGGTGATGGAGGCGGTCCGGGCCCATTTCCGGCCCGAATTCCTGAACCGGCTGGATGAGATCATCATTTTCCGCCGCCTGACGCGTGCGAATATGGACGGCATTGTCGATATCCAGCTTCTGCAGCTGGAACAGCGACTGGCAAGCCGCAAGATCTCGCTGGAGTTGGATGCGGATGCACGCAAATGGCTGGCCGATCAGGGCTATGATCCGGTCTTCGGTGCCCGCCCGCTGAAACGCGTCATCCAGCGCGCCTTGCAAGATCCGCTGGCAGAAATGCTGCTGGGCGGCGAGGTGCTGGACGGTCAAACCGTGCATGTGACGGCGTCGGATGCCGGTCTGGTGGTCGGCAACCATGTCGGCACCGCCGGGCCCAAGCTGGGCGCGGTCGGCGAAGGCCCCAAGCCTGACGTTCCGCTGCACTGACATGACGGACCCCGGCCCTTGTGGCCGGGGTTTTTCCCTGCCCCATGCCCGCCCACATGCGTGAGCGCGCATCTGTCGCCGCGTTACCCATTGTCCATGACCGGATCTCGCGCCATCCTCGCCTCGAACCAGAGGGGAGAAACTCATGTTGCCACCTGTCCTGCAAAGGCTGCGGATCCCGGTCGTTGCCGCACCGATGTTCATTGTCTCGGGCCCGGAACTGGTCATCGCCCAATGCAAGGCCGGGATCGTCGGCAGCTTTCCCGCACTCAATGCCCGCGAGGACAGGGGCGATACGCCGCTGCTGGACATCTGGCTGACGCGCATCTCGGAAGAACTGGACCGGCACAATCAGGCCAATCCCGATCAGCCCGCCGCCCCCTTCGCGGTCAACCAGATCGTGCATCGCAGCAATGCGCGCCTGCAGCGCGATATCGAGATCTGCCACCGCCACAGGGTGCCGATCTGGATCACCTCGCTTGGAGCCCGCCCCGAGGTCAATGAGGCCGCACATGATTGTGGCGGCATCGCCCTGCATGATGTCATCAACAACAAATTTGCCCGCAAGGCCATCGACAAGGGCGCGGATGGGCTGATTGCGGTGGCTGCAGGCGCGGGCGGCCACGCCGGCGCGCAATCGCCCTTTGCGCTGATCCAGGAAATCCGCGACTGGTTCGATGGCCCGCTTCTGCTGTCGGGAGCCATTGCAACCGGTCGCGCGGTTCTGGCCGCCCAGGCCATGGGCGCCGATCTGGCCTATATCGGCAGCCCCTTCATCGCCACAGAAGAGGCCAATGCCGACCCGGCCTACAAGCAGATGATCTGCGACAGTGGCGCGATGGATATCGTCACATCCTCGCAGTTCACCGGGGTTTCCGGAAATTATCTCGCCCCCTCGATCCGCAATGCCGGGCTGGACCCCGACAATCTGGACAGCGCCGAGGCGTCCTCGATGAATTTCAGTGACGCCTCGGGGAAGCCCAAGGCCTGGAGCCAGATTTACGGCGCCGGACAGGGAATTGGTGCCATCCACGAGATCCTGCCCGTCAGCGCAAGAATCGACCGTCTGGCACAAGAGTATCAACAGGCCAGAGAGTCATTGCTGGCCTGACCTTTGGTTGTTCCTGCCGCATCCCCATATAAGGATGCGAACAGGAACTGACTTGCGGAGGCAGACATGCCCTATCGGAAATCTCAGGAGGCCATCGCCCGCCTGACCCCGGAACAATATCGCGTCACGCAGGAAAACGGCACGGAGCGCGCCTTCACGGGCGAATACGACCATCATTTCGAGCCCGGAATCTATGTTGATGTCGTCTCTGGAGAGCCGCTCTTTGCCTCGTCGGCGAAATACAATTCCGGCTGCGGCTGGCCCGCCTTTACCAAACCGATCGACGACATGATCACCGAGCATCAAGATCGGTCGCATGGCATGACGCGTGTCGAGGTGCGCTCGAAACATGGCGACAGCCACCTTGGGCATGTGTTTCCCGATGGTCCGCCAGAGGCAGGTGGCCTGCGTTATTGCATCAACTCGGCTTCACTACGCTTTGTGCCCAGGGATCGCATGGAAGCCGAAGGCTATGGAGCCTATCTGAACCAGGTCGAGGAGTCCTGACATGACGGAACGGGCAGTTCTTGCCGGCGGATGTTTCTGGGGCATGCAGGACCTGATCCGCCGTCTTCCCGGCGTGATCTCGACGCGTGTCGGCTATACAGGTGGCGATGTGCCCCATGCCACCTATCGCAATCACGGCACCCATGCCGAAGGCATCGAAATCAGCTTTGACCCGGACAGGATCAGCTACCGGCGACTTCTGGAGTTCTTTTTCCAGATCCATGACCCGACGACACGCGATCGGCAGGGCAATGATGTCGGGAAAAGCTATCGCTCGGCCATCTATTACACGGATGAAACCCAGCATCGGATCGCGCTGGACACCATCGCGGATGTCGAAGCCTCGGGCCGCTGGCCGGGCCGTGTGGTCACCGAGGTCGAACCCGTTGGCGACTTCTGGGAAGCCGAACCGGAACATCAGGACTACCTGCAGCGCCTGCCCAATGGCTATACATGCCATTTCCCCCGTCCGGATTGGGTGCTGCCTCAACGAAGCGCGACCGGCTAGGCGCGCGCCCCAAATGTCTTAACAGCCCCCGGCTGTTTCATCCGGGTTCCCGCGCAAAGCTGGCTTTGCGTGGGAGATTGCGTCCCGCGATGGCGGTGCCGCCAAGCCTGTCACCACCGGAACGGTTGCACACGGGCGGCGCCGCAGACCAGAGCTACGGATGGCCCGGACCCTGACCGTTATGTGACCGCACGCTGCGGCCGCCTATCTTTCGAAGGGCGGTGCACGTTGAACACCGCACAATAGAGCGCAGGCACGAAGACAAGCGTGATCAGCGTCCCGGCGATGATCCCCCCCATCATGGCGAATGCCATTGGCCCCCAGAACACCTGCCGCGAAATCGGGATCAGCGCCAGTGACGCGGCCGCTGCCGTCAGCAGAATCGGACGAGCACGACTGTCCGAGGCCTCGAACACCGCATCCCATTTGCTGCGGCCTTTTTCCAGCAATACCTCGATTTCATGAACCAGAATGACCGAATTGCGGATCAGTATCCCGATCAGCGCCAGGATCCCGAGGATCGCGACAAAGCCCATCGGAACGCCGAAGGGGACCAGCACCGCCACCACGCCGATCAGTCCAAGAGGTGCGGCGGCAAAGACGATCAGCGACAGGCGGAAGCTTTGCATCTGTGCCATCACCAGAACCGCCATGATCAGCAGCATGACGGGGACCACTGCCGCGATAGGCGCCTGACTGTCAGCCGAGCTTTCCACGGTTCCGCCGACCTCGACATGCACAGAAGGAGGCAGGGACGCGGCATATTCGGCGACCCGATCGGCCAGCGCGCTGACCAGCGTCGCGGGCTGATCCTTGCCGGCTATGGCGGCCTTGACGGTCACCGTCGGCAGGCCGTCGCGTTGCAGGATAAGGGGCTGTTCGGTGTCGTAATGCAAACCAACCAGCGCTGTCAGCGGGATGCTCTGCCCGTCGCCCATGGGCAATTGCAGATTGCGGATCGAGTCCAGAGATTCCCTGTCGGTATCCGCACCACGCGCGATGACATCGATCAGATAGATGTCATCGCGCAGCTGCGTGACCGTCTTGCCCGAGAACAGCACCGAGAGCGAGTCGGCGATATCCGCGCTTGATACCCCCAACTGCCGGGCCTGATCCTGATCGACATCCAGCCGGACAACCCGCGCCGGTTCATTCCAATCCAGGGATATGTCGCTCAGCCGCGGCTCGGTCGCCAGAACCGCCGCCAATCCGGATGCCGCATCGCGTGCCGCATCGGCATCGGGGGCGCTGACTCGATACTGAACCGGCTTGCCGACGGGGGGGCCGATCTCGAGATTCTTCACATACAGATCGACTCCGGCGAATTCCGTATCGGCCAGCTCGTTCAAACGCGCCTTGATCCGGTCACGTGCGGCCAGATCCGGGGTCTGAATGATGATTTGCCCCATATGCACCCCCGGTGTCGGGACATCCATCGACAGCACGAAGCGCGGCGCGCCGCTGCCGACATATGAGGACCAGAAGAGCACATCGTCGTCATTCGCAAGATAGGCCTCAAGCCGATCCATATCCGCGCGGGTCTTGGCAATGGAGGCGTTCTGACGTTCGTTGACGTCAATGATGACCTCGGTCCGGTCCGAGGTCGGAAAGAACTGCTGTTCGACGAAACGCATGCCGAAAACCGCAATCGCGAACAGCAGCAATGTGACGCCGATTGTCGTCCATTTGAAGTCCATCGCCCAAAGCAGAAGCCCGTGAAAGCGCCGCCGCAGCCAACCGGCCTTGTGCTCGTGATGGGCCATTCTGGACGACAGGAAGGTCACACCCAGCAAAGGTGCGAACAGCACCGCCACGATCCACGAGATCAACAGCGACACGGCGATGACGACGAACAGCGAAAAGGTGAATTCGCCCGCGGCGGAGCTGTTCAGCCCGATGGGAATGAAGCCCGCCACAGTCACCAATGTCCCGGTCAGCATCGGAAATGCAATCGAGGTCCAGGCGTAGCTTGCGGCATTTTCCAGCGTCTCGCCAAGCTCCAGCCGCGAGATCATCGTTTCGATCGCGATCATGGCATCATCCACCAGCAATCCCAATGCGATGATCAGCGCCCCCAGCGAAATCCGCTGCAGCGTAATGCCATAGACGTCCAGAATCACAAATGTGATCGCAAGAACCAGCGGAATGGTCAGGGTCACGACAAAGCCCGCGCGCACCCCAAGGCTGATGAAGCTGACAAGCAGGACGATGATGACGGCCTCGGCCAGGGCCTGCACGAAATGGCCCACGGCGTGATCCACCACATGTGGCTGATCGGCGATCTTGGCCATTTCGATCCCCACCGGCAGATCGGCGGCGACCTCCTCCATCAGCGCATCCAGTTCCGCGCCGAACTGCAGGATGTTCTCGCCCTCCCGCATGCCGATCTGCAGGCCGATGGCCGGCTTGCCATTATAGCGAAACAGCGAATCCGGCGGATCCTTGTAGCCGCGCCGGACCGAGGCCACATCGGTCAGATTGAAGAACCGTTCGCCCACGCGCAGATTGACGGCCTCAAGGGCCGAGGCATCGCTGAACTGCCCGCCGACGCGGATCAGCACCCGCTCGGGGCCGGACTGGATGACCCCGGATGGCGAGATGGCGTTCTGGGTGGCCAATGTCGCCATGACCTGCTGCTGGCTGAGACCAAGGGCCGCAAGCCGTTCGGCCGAAAACTCCAGATGGATTTCCTCTTCCTGCTCACCAAGCAGGACGGTTTTCCCCGCCGCATCCAGTGCGGCGACCCGTTTGCGAATCGCATCGACACGGTCGCGCAATTCGCGCGGGGTGAAACCATCCGCGGTAAAGGCATAGATGTTTCCGAAGACATCACCGAAATCGTCGTTAAACTGAAAACCGGCAAACTCCTGAGGAAAATCGGGCTCAATATCCGACATCATGTGCCGCACGCGCTTCCAGATTTCCGGCACATCGGCGCTGCGCGTGGTCGGCAGCAATTCGACATAGACGATCGATTGCCCTGCCGAAGTCACCGAGCGGGTGAAATCCAGCTCGTCCAGTTCCTCCAGCTTGGTCTCGATGCGGGTCGTGACCTGCTTGAGCGTCTCTTCAACCGTCGCCCCCGGCAAGGCCGCGCCGATGACCATGACCTTGATGGTGAAATTCGGGTCTTCTTCGCGTCCCAGATTGGCATAGCTGATCGCCCCTGCGATCATCGAGACGATCAGCAGGAACCAGACGAAACTGCGATGTTTCAGGGCCCAGTCAGACAGATTGAATTTCTTCACGGTTTGACCCTCCGCCCGACAGGCTGACCTTCATGCAAGGAATTGACGCCCCTGATCACAACCTCGTCGCCAGCCTTCAGTCCCGATGTGACCACGACGCGCCCCTGTATTTCCGGACCAGGAGTGACATCAACCGCCGTGACATAGGCGCTGTCGCCCTCGCGCAGCACACACCAGACGAAGCTGCGGTCATCGTGATGCACGACCGCCTCGGAGGCCACGGTCAGTACCGGTGCCGTTTCAGTGCCCAGCCGTGCGCGGACCAGGGCCCCCAGGCGGAATGTCGTATCCGCAGGCAGGGACAGATACAGGCGCCGCGTCCGGGTGGCGGTATCGGCCATCGGGTCAATCCGGTCCAGAACGGCAGGCACCCGGTGGTCGGGATCATTGCGCTGCCATACGGTGAAGGCCACATCGTCCGGAAGTCCGGCCAAGGCTGTCTCGGGCAGGTCTATGACCACCTCGCGCTGATCCTCGGCCGACAATTGCAACACCGGCGCCCCTGCCCCGACCACGGCGCCTGCTGCCTCGTAAACTGCGCTGACGACACCGGAAAACGGGGCCGTCATGGTGGCAAATCCTTCCGCATCCTTGGCCTGTATCAGTTCCGATTCCGCCTGCGCGACGGCGGCGGCGGCAGAGGCGGCGGCACGTTGCGCCTGCTCCAACTGCGCATCCGAGGCCACGTTGCGAGCAACCAGCGCCTCGGTCCGTTCCAGCGTGCTGCGCGCGGTGCTCAACTGCACCTTCGCCGAATCCAGCGCCGCCTGGGCTGCACGGGTATTGGCCTGAAGATCCTCGATCGCTAGCTCGGCCAGCACCTGCCCCTTGGTCACGCGCGCCCCCAGATCAACCTTGCGCTCGACCATGCGGCCAAGCGTCTGGAAGGCCATGTCCACCTGGGTCTTCGACGCGATGATGCCGGGCACCCAGCGGGTATCCTCATCGGTATCCTGCAGGATTTCCGTCACCACCGGACGCGGTTTCATCTCGGCGACGGCCTCTTCATGTCCAGTCAGCCAGGATGGCAGGGACAGCGCCGAGGCGGGCGCGGCCAGCCCAAGACCAGCCACCACAATGCAAAGCAGTTCGCGCAGCTTCAACGGTCATCCTCCATGCTCTGGACCCTTCGGCCGGGATACATGAGCTGTGACCCGCCGGCGACAACGCTCTGCCCTTCGCTCAGGCCATCAGACAGGAACACCGTTCCATTCGAAAAATGCTGGATGGTCACCGGCGTCAGATGAACCCGGTTCTGCCCATCCACCACCCAGACGGCGGGATGGTCCCCGCTGCGCATCAGGGCGGTCCAGGGAATCGCAATCCCCTCCTCTCGGGTGACATACATGCGACCACGCACTGCCGAGCCCAGCAAATTCGTATTCTGGAACAGGCCCGCGATCCGAGCCTTGACGGTGACGGTCCCGGTATCCGGGTCCACCAGCGGGGCGATTTCGGTGACATGACCGACCATCTCGGCGCGGTCGATATCAATGGTCCTGAGCATGACCTCCTGCCCCATGGCATTGCGCAATTCGGGCTGATCGGGGGCCATGAACACCGCCTCCAGCCCGTCCAGGGTCGCCAGTGTCAACGCAGTCTGCGCAGCCGCGACGATCTGGCCGGGGGCGATGTCGCGCATGGTCACGACGGCGTCTTCCGGTGCGACCAGCACGGTGTCCTCGACCGCACGCCGGGCCTGATCAACGGCACTTTCGGCGCGCTGAACGGCACCGGTTGCCTCCGAATAGGCCTCTTCGGCGCTGTCACGGGCGGCGCGCGTCCCGACGCCGCGTGCCAGCATGGCAATTGCCCGGTCATAGGCCTGCTGCGTCTGCGCCTGAGATGCCAGCGCGGCTTCCAGGCTGGCCTGGGCCACTTTCAGCGCCTGATCCTGCTGCACGGAATCAAGCCGTGCCAGAACCTGTCCGGCGGTGATCCGGTCTCCTTCTTCGACCAGCACATCGGTGACGCGCCCGCTTTGACGAAAGCTCAGCTCGATCGTATCCAGCGCCTCGATGGTGCCCGAGAGTTCAAGCTGCAGGCGCAACGGCTCCAGCGACGCCTTGGCAATCTCTACCCGGATCGCCTCGTCGTCTGCATGAAGCGGGCTAGCACAGAGCAGAGCCAGACCTGTTGCAACAATACGAAATGCCATCATGTCGAATACTCCCCGGTAAAAGACTTCTGAGCCAGAAAGTATCGATATGAAAGCCTTGTGACCCTACGTCACATCAGCGCGTTGCATATAATCTTCACGATCCCACAGGCGATCGCGCAAGATTCGTGTCAGGCCATCCACGGCGCGCGCAACATCGTCCAAGCCATTGTAAAGCGGCGCAAAGCCAAATCGCAGCACATCCGGAGCGCGAAAGTCACCGATGATCTTCTGGTCGATCAATGCCTGCATCACCGCATAGGCTTGGGGATGACGGAACCCGACCTGGGACCCGCGCTGCTGCGGGTCGCGCGGTGAATGCAGAACCACCTCGGGACAGTTGGCCTCGACCCCGGCAATGAAGGCCTGTGTCAGTTCGATCGAGCGCGCGCGCAGATCCGTCAGGGACACATCGTCCCAGACATCCAGCGCGGCATCCAGCGCCGTCAGCGCGATGACCGGCGGTGTGCCGACGCGCATCCGCTCGATGCCCGCGGCAGGCTGATATGCCAGATCGAAGTCAAATGGCGCGCGATGCCCCATCCAGCCCTGAAGAATCGGTTGTGCCGCATCGGCATGGCGGGGATGGGTCCAGATAAAGGCCGGTGAACCGGGGCCGCCATTCAGATATTTATAAGTGCAGCCCACCGCGAAATCCGCATCCGCATCCAGCAAGGCGACATCCACTGCCCCCGCCGAATGCGCCAGATCCCAGACCGTCAGGGCGCCCATCTCATGGGCTTTTCGGGTCAGGGCCTTCATGTCGTGGCGACGGCCGGTGCGGTAATCCACCTCGGTGATCATCAGCACGGCGATATCCTTGGTGATCGCGGCCTCGACCTCTTCGGGTTCGACCACGCGCAATTCCGCATCGACCGCCCGCGCAAGCCCCTGCGCCACGTAAAGATCCGAAGGGAAATTCCCGCGATCCGACAGGATCACCCGCCGGTCGGGGCGCAGGGCGCGCGCGGCGCTGACAGCCTGAAACACCTTGATCGACAGGGTGTCGCCCATCACCACCTGCCCGGGTCCGGCCCCGACAAGCCGGGCAATCCGGTCCGCGACCCGCCGGGGCTGCGTATACCAACCGGCCTTGTTCCAGCCCGTGATCAGCATCTGAGACCATTCCTCGGTCATCATGCGCGCCACCCGCTGCGCCGCTCCGACAGGCATCGGTCCCAGCGAATTGCCGTCCAGATAGGTAACCCCATCAGGCAGGTCGAAAGCCTGCCGTGTCTTGCTGAAATCGGTCATCATTCCATCTCCCTTGACCGAAAGCTAGCTGCGGGTTCTGCTGCGCGAAAGAGGAGAAGTTCATGTTCTACAAAGTCACCGATTGGGACGATGCCTATGCCAATGGCGCGCATATTCCCGATGCCGCCCAATATCCGCCGCGCTGGCAGGAACAGGCCGCCGCATTTCGTTCCGCGCATCCCCCGCGTCAAATGGACCGCAGTGACCTGTTCCTGCCCGACGGGGATGTGGCCGGACTCGCCGTCTTCATTCATGGCGGCTACTGGATGAAGTTCGACCCCTCCTTCTGGTCACATTTCGCGGCCGGTCCCCTTGCCGCAGGCTGGGCCGTGCTGTTTCCCGCCTATACGCTGGCTCCCAGGGCGCGGATCACCGAAATGACGGTCGAGATCGCCGCCGATATCGTCAGGGCTGCGGAAATCGTCGACGGTCCCATCGCGTTGACCGGCCATTCGGCGGGCGGGCACCTGGCAGCACGCATGATCTGCAATGACGGCACCCTGCCAGATGAGATTGCCGCGCGCGTCTCGTCCTGTGTTCCGATCTCGGCTCTGACGGATCTGCGCCCGTTGATGCGCACCGGCATGAACGATACCCTGAATATCGACGCCGAAGAGGCGCAGCGCGAAAGCCCCGCCCTTCTGTGCCCGCGCATGGATATTCCGGTGACGCCATGGGTTGGCGGCGCCGAGCGGCCCGAGTTCATTCGCCAGTCGCGCATCCTGGCGGATATCTGGGCCGGTCTGGGCGCGGAAACGGAACTGGTCATCGATCCGGGTCGCCATCATTTCGATGTCATCGAGGCCATGCGCGACAGGAACAGCCCGTTGGTGCGCCGCCTGCTGCGCCCTGCAAGGGGGCGTCAGGCCTAGCCGGTAAAATCCGCGATCTCGGCCCCGGTCACCCTCAGCAGGTCTTGCGGGGCAATGGCAAAGATGTGGCGCGGCGTGCCTGCCGCCGCCCATATCTGATCGAAATCCGACAGGCGCGGATCGAAATAGCATTGCACCGGTTTCAAATGGCCGACTGGCGCTACACCGCCAATGGCAAAGCCGGTTTCGGCACGGATCAACGCCGCATCCGCCTTGCCCAATGACTGTCCCGCGACGCCTGCGGCCCTTTCCGGGTCCACACGGTTGCCACCGGCGGTCAAGAACAGGAAGATCTCGTCACTCTGAATGCCTCGAAAGATGATCGACTTGGCGATCTGATCCACCAGGCATCCCGCCGCCTCGGCGGCTTCGGCGGCGGTGCGGGTCGAGCCCGGCATCTCGAGGATTTCGACCGCCTCGCCCGAAGCCTCCAGTGCCGCGCGAACGCGCTTCAAACTCTTGCTCATAAGCCCATCTCCTGTCTGGCGCCGCGAAGCTAGCGGGGGAAAGCCACCGCGAAAAGTTGATTTCACCGCGGCAGGTCGGGCAAGGGAGCAGCACCACGGGGGTTGCGGCCCTGTGCCGGCAGGGTTACGCAAACGAAAGAGATGAACAAGGGGGCAAGCCCGATGGATGTCTATACCCTGCTGGTCGAAGTCGGCCGCAAGGCCGGCGACGGCCTGCCCAGGAAAGCCACGGGCGCGGCGCTGATGTGCTTTGCTTCCGGCAAGGATGAGGGCGAAGCCGTGCGGGAAACCGTTGCCATCCTCAAACAGGCTGACATGGCACCGCTGGATGTGACCGCCTATGGCACCCTGGAAGAACGGCTGGCCGAAGGGCATGAGATCAGCGACGAAGAGCGGGCGTTGATGCAGCGGGCCGCCGACGAGAATTCGGTGATCATCGCGCAGTTCCAGCCTTTCTATGATGGCATGGACAAACCGGCCGACGGACAGGCCTGAAAGCCGGACCCGGCCCGGCCAGTGCGCCCGTGACGCCCGCGGCCGCCCCTACCCAAGGCAAATCCTGACTGCTACACTGAATCACAATAATAACAGCAGCAGTCACGAACGGGCGATTGATATGAGTTTCAGCAGATTTCTAGTGACCACGACCCTTGTCGGGGCCCTTGCCGCATGCGCCGGACCCACAAGCCGCACCCCCGGCAGTTACAGCGGCAGCACGCCGGTGACGCCATCACCGATTCCCGCCGCTTCGGCAAGCGACGAGGCAGGTCTGCAGCGCTTCGTCCAGTCCTTCCGCGCGCGGGCGCTGTCTTCGGGCGTCTCTGCCAGCACCTATGACCGTGCAATGCGGATCGCCCGCTACAATCCCGATGTCATTCGCCTTGACCGGAAGCAGGCAGAGTTCTCGCGGCCAGTCTGGTTGTATCTGGACAGCGCGGTTTCGGATGCGCGCATTGCGACCGGACGCGAGAAACGGGCGCAACTGTCCGGCACGCTGGCCTCGATCGAGGCGCGTTATGGCGTTCCCCGTGAAATCGTCCTGGCCGTATGGGGCATGGAGTCCAATTTCGGCGCCAACCGCGGCAAGATGCAGATCATCCCCTCGCTGGCAACGCTGGCCTATGATGGCCGCCGCGGCGAGATGTTCCAGAACCAGCTGATCGCGGCGCTGAAGATCCTGCAGGCCGGAGATACGGATGCCGAGCACATGCTGGGCAGCTGGGCTGGCGCGATGGGCCATACCCAGTTCATGCCGACCTCCTATCTGGAATATGCGGTGGATTTCACCGGCGACGGTCGTCGCGACATCTGGTCTGACGATCCCACCGACGCCCTGGCCTCGACGGCGGCCTATCTGGCGCGCAATGGCTGGAAACGCGGTCAGCCATGGGGGACCGAAGTGCGTCTGCCGGACAGCTTCAACATGGGGCAGATCGGCAAGGGCACGCGCAAGTCCAACTCGGCATGGGCCGCGCAGGGAGTCACGCGCTTTGGTGGCGGATCGCTGCCGTCGGGCAGCGGATCGATCATCATGCCCGCAGGCGCCCGTGGCCCGGCCTTCCTGGTCATGGACAATTTCCGCGCACTGTTGCGCTATAACAACTCGGACAACTATGCGCTTGGCGTGTCCTTTCTGGCGGAACGGATCGCGGGTCGTTCGGGCATCCAGGGGTCCTGGCCGCGCAACGACCGGCCTCTTTCGACATCGGAACGCAAGGAAATCCAGCAAAGATTGCGGGCCAAAGGCTTCTATGATGGCGAAATCGACGGCCTGTTCGGCTCGGGCACGATGACCGCCGTGGCGGCCTTTCAGCGTTCGATCGGCGTGACGCCTGACGGCTATCCGACCTCCATCCTGCTGGGGCAGTTGCGCAAGTAAAGCCACCCGGGTCGCCGCGTTCATGTCCGCCAGCCATATATGCTGGCGGATATGTTTCGATTTCTTGCCAAATGGTTTAATTTGACTTTAGACAAAACGTGCAATTGCTCGTCAGAGCGCAATTCATCACAGTGATCGGAGTTCATGATGTTCAACAAAATCGCCCTGGCCGTCGTCGCCACCGCAATCGTGGCGGGTTGCTCGCCCAAGAATTTCGAATCGGATCCCGTAACGGTCGATACGCCACAAGGCCCGGTGGTCTGCCAACTTTACACCAGGGGTCTCGGTGACTGGGATCGCTCGATCTCTCATCCCGATGGCATGAGCGTCAAGGCTGCCGATCAGATCTGCATCGCAGAAGGTCAGCGCCAACTGAAGGGCTGATCAAAGACGGTGGCGCCGCGGCCATATGGACGCGGCGCGACGCCTAAGCTGCCAGATGCGCGCGGAAGGCGGCAAGAACCTCTTCGTAAACCGCGCGCTTGAAGGGCACGATACTGTCCAGCAGGTCATCGCCGGACATCCAGCACCAACGGTCGAATTCGGGATGTTCTGTCTCGATGCAGATATCACTGTCCTGACCCAGAAAGCGCATCAGCACCCATTTCTGGCGCTGTCCGCCGAACCTGCCCTTCCAGACCTTGCCCAGCAGTTCCGGCGGCAGGTCATAATAGACCCAGCCCGGGGCCTCGGCGACGACCTCGACCTTATCTTCCGGAATCCCGGTTTCCTCGGTCAATTCGCGCAACGCCGCCTGAAGCGGTGTCTCTCCGGCATCGATCCCGCCCTGCGGCATCTGCCAGGCACCGGGCCGGTCCAGCCGTTGCCCGGCAAAAACCAGCCCCTGACGGTTCATCAGCATCACGCCGGCGCAAGGCCGATAGGGCAAGCCGCCCGGCCCTGACCGATCTGCAACCATGCCCTCAGCCCTTGTCATTGGCCGCATCCGAATCCTTGCCCTGCCCCGTCACGGCAGGCGCATCCTTGGCGGGAACGTCATCGGCCGTGTAATCGACAGCCGCCAACCCCTTGAGGATATCGACGGCATAGGCCAGCTGGTAATCCTCTTCGCGCAGCTTCGCGGTCGCCTCGACCTCGGCAGCCTCGTCTTCCATCTGCTTTCTTTCTTCATCGCTGATGGAATCATTGTTCAGCGCGCCGCGCAGATCTGCCTCGCTGCGGCCGAAATTCGACTGGCTGCGCGGTTCGTCCTCTTCCTCGTTCACCGCGCGTCGCGGTTGGGCCACCAGGATATCAGGCTGGATGCCAAGCGACTGGATCGAGCGCCCCGAGGGCGTGTAATAGCGCGCCGTGGTCAGGCGGATCGCGCTGTCGGATGTGACCGGCATGACGGTCTGGACCGAGCCCTTGCCAAAGGATTTCTCGCCCACGACGATGGCGCGATGGTGATCCTGCAGGGCCCCCGTGACGATCTCCGAGGCACTGGCCGAACCTCCATTGATCAGCACGACCATGGGCTTGCCCTGTGCCAGATCGCCCGGCTCGGCGTTCCAGCGTTCGCTTTCCTCGGGCATGCGGCCACGAGTGCTGACGATTTCCCCGGCATCGAGGAAGGCATCCGAAACGCTGATCGCCTGGTTCAGCAGCCCGCCCGGATTGTTGCGCAGATCCAGCACGAAGCCGGTAACCTTGTCGATGCCGCCGATTTCATTGACGGCCTTTTCCAGTTCGACCTTGAGGGTATCATAGGTTTCGTCATTGAAGGTCGAAACCCGCAGCACGACCGCATGACCTTCGATCCGGGTCTTCACGACGGTCAGCTTGATCGTGTCGCGCGTCATGGTCAGATCGAAGGGCTCGTTTTCGCCCTCACGCAGCAGCGTGACCGTGATTTCGGATCCCACCGGACCGCGCATCATGTCGACGGCCTCGTCCAGCGTCAGGCCCAGCAGCGATTCGCCGTTCACATGGGTGATATAGTCACCCGCCTTGACCCCGGCTTCGGCCGCGGGTGTGTCATCAATCGGCGAGACGACCTTGACCAGCCCGTCTTCCTGGCTGACCTCGATCCCCAATCCGCCAAAGCTGCCGCGGGTCTGGGTCTGCATCTCTTCATAGTCATCTGCAGACAGGAACGAACTGTGCGGATCAAGCGAAGTCAGCATGCCATTGATGGCCGCTTCGATCAGTTCCTTGTCGTCGGGCACCTCGACATAATCGGCACGCACCCGCTCGAAGACATTTCCGAACAGTTCCAACTGCTCATAGACCGATGTATTCTTGCCTGCCTCTTGCGCGACCAGCGGCCCTGCAAGCTGGGTCGTGACAACGGCTCCGGCAAGAATGCCCCCAAGCCCTGCAATCAGATAATGTTTCATGGCGGCCTTTCCTGCCTCAGTTCTCTTGCGGCTCGACTATTGGATTCAGCACGAACCAGTCTGCCGGGTCCAGCGTTTCGTCGCCCTTTCGCAGTTCCAGATACAGGGTTTCGGTCCGCCCCGCATCCAGCCCGCGCGCAGCATCGGCGACGAACTGCGCTCCGAATTCCTGTGCCGGTGCCTCTGACCCACCCATGAGGCCAATCGGATCACCGGCTTTCAACACATCGCCCACTTCACCAAACACCTGTGATAGTCCAGCAAATATCAGAAGATATCCCTGTGCGGGCTCGACAATCATCACATTGCCGTAATCCAGCAGGGTTCCGCGATAGCGGATGGTCGCAGGCCAGGGCGTGGTGACCAGCGCGGCAGGCGCGGTCGCAATGATCCAGCCCGGTCGCTTGACCCCCGCCGCATCGGGTTGGCGATAGGGCCGCAAGACGCTGCCCACCACCGGCAGTGGCAAGCTGCCCTGCGCACCGGCAAAATCTTCCCTTGGCGGGCCGACATCGCTTTCCATGTCCTCGATGCCCCGGGCAAAATCATCCAGACTTTGTGCCGCTTCCTTCAGCCGCTGCAACTCCTGGGGGGCCTCGGCAAAGCGAACCGGAACGGTCGAACGGTCGGTCACGGCGCTGGCCAGCAGGCGACGCGCCTCCTGCACCGAGGCCAGCCCCGATCCCAGCATCTCGGCCGCGGCCGATTGCAAGGCGCGCACCGTCGAGATTTCTTCAAGATCATCCTGCAGACGCTCGGCCTCGGCCTGCAGCCCCGGTGTCACATCGGCCAGAATCATGCCGGATCTGGCGTTGGCCAAAGCGCCGGCGGGATGCAGCAACAGGGTCGTTTCAGGCGATTTCTGCAGGGCCGTCATCGCGCCCAGCACGCTGGCAAGCCTTGCCCGTTCGGCTTCAAAGCGACCGTGCAGTTCCGCCTCCCGCGCGCTGGCCTGACGCAGCCCCTCGCGCAGGGCGGCCAGCCCCTGTTCATAGCCACGGATGACATCCGTCAGCGCCGTCACCTGATCATCTGCGGAAACCGCTTCGGCCAGCTTGCTGACCGAATTGCGCAGCTGCGTGGCGGCGGCCTCGGCCTCGATCACCGCCTGATTGGCTGGCGTGGCGGATTGTGCCGGCGCGCCGGTCGCCATCCCGCTGCACAGCAGAGCCAGTAAAAGCCGTCGGATCATGCGGTTACGATCAGGCTTTCGCCAGTCATTTCAGCCGGTTGCTCAAGCCCCATCAGGGCCAGGACCGTCGGTGCCAAATCGGCCAGACGTCCTTTGCGAAGCGCGATCCCGGCCGGACCGTTATAGACGATCACCGGCACCGGATTGATGGTATGGGCCGTATGGGGTCCACCGGTTTCAGGGTCGATCATGGTTTCGCAATTGCCATGATCGGCACAGATCACCGCAGCACCCCCCGCCTTGTCCAGCGCGGCCAGCATTCGCCCGACCTGCAGGTCGACGGCGGCACAGGCGCGCTTGGCGGCCTCGAGGCTGCCGGTATGCCCGACCATATCGGGATTGGCGAAATTGACGACGATCAGATCGTAGCCTTCCTCGATGGCCTGAACCAGGCGATCGCCCACGGCCTCGGATGCCATTTCCGGTGCCAGGTCATAGGTCGCCACCTTGGGGCTTTGCGGCATGAACCGGTCTTCGCCCTTTTCGGGCTCTTCCTTGCCGCCATTGAGGAAGAACGTCACATGCGGGTATTTCTCGGTCTCGGCCAGACGGAACTGGCGCAGCCCCTGCGCGGCGACCCAGGCCCCCAGCGTATTGGAGACCTGCTGCTTGGGATAGGCCGTGGTCATGAAGTTGTTGTGACGCACGCTGTAGTCCACCATGCCCAGCATGGCGGCCCATTCAGGTCGGTCGCTGACATCGAATTCGCCGAACTCGGGATCAGCCAGCGCTGTCAGGATCTCGCGGGCGCGGTCGGCACGGAAATTCAGACAGAAGAAACCGTCGCCATCCAATGCGCCGTTATAGCCGTCGATCACGAAGGGTTGGATGAATTCATCGGTCTCGCCGCGGGCATGAGCCTCGGCCACCGCCTTGTCGGCACTGACGGCAGGATCGCCCTTGCCGGCGACAATCGCGCGATAGGCCCGTTCGACGCGATCCCAGCGGTTGTCGCGGTCCATGGCGAAATAGCGGCCGATCACCGTACCGATCCGGCAGCCTTCAGGCATCTGCCCCTGCAATTCGGTCATGAAGCCAAGGGCCGATTGCGGCGCCACGTCACGCCCGTCGGTGATGGCATGAATGATCACGGGCACACCGGCATCGGTGATGGCCTTTGCAGCGGCCAGAACATGGCGCAGATGCCCATGCACACCACCGTCAGAGATCACACCCATCAGATGTGCGCTGCCACCGGTCTGTTTCAGTCCGGTCGCGAAATCACGGATCGCCGCATTGTCGTAAAAGCTGCCGTCCTCGATGGCCAGATCGATCTGGCCCAGATCCATCGCGACAACGCGACCAGCGCCGATATTCGTATGGCCGACTTCGGAATTTCCCATCTGGCCCGATGGCAGCCCGACATCGGGACCAAATGTCGTCAAGGTCGCATTCGGACATTCACGCATCAGACGGTCGAAATTCGGGGTCTCGGCCTGGTCCGGAGCGCTCTGTTCGGGACGATCCGAAAGGCCCCAACCGTCAAGAATGCACAGGATCACGGGTTTCGTCATGTCGGCCTCGCTTTGGTTTGCGTCTTGTTACTCCCGCCAGCGGGCTGCGACAACCGCCCTCAAGGGCAGGTGAAGGAAGGCAAAAGTCGCGTTCAGGCCCGGTGATAGGGGGAACCGGCCAGAATCGTCGCGGCGCGATACAGCTGTTCGGCCAGCATGACCCGCACCAGCATGTGCGGCCAGACCATGCGGCCAAGGCTGATCTGCCAATCCGCGCGGGCGCGCAGATCAGGGGCCAGCCCGTCCGCGCCGCCGATCACGAAACAGACATCACGAGCGCTGTCGCGCCAATGCGCCAGCTTGCGGGCGAATTCGGGCGAGGTGGGCTGATCGCCGCGCTCGTCCATCATCACCAGCGCCGCACCCTCGGGAATGACGCGTGACAGCAGGTCGGCTTCGGCCAGCATTCCGCCTCCGCGCCGGCCCTCGACCTCACTCACATGAACTGCGGGGAGTCCCAGCCCGCGTCCGGTTTTGGCAAAGCGCTCCAGATAGTCCGAAACCAATTGCGATTCCGGACCCTTCTTCAGCCGCCCCACGGCGGCGATCTCTATTCGCATCGTCTACTGCGTGGGTTGAGCGGGATCCCGGACACGATTCAGCGTGTCTGCCGGCATCCACATCTTTTCCAGCTGGTAGAATTCGCGAACTTCGGGGCGAAAGACATGCACGATCACATCATCGGTGTCGATCAGCACCCAATCGCCGGTTTCCTTGCCCTCGATGCGCGGTGAACGGCCCGTGGCCTCCTTCACACGCTCGGCCAGCTTCTCGGCAATCGCACTTACTTGCCGGGCACTGCGGCCCGAGGCGATCACCATGTGATCGGCCATGGACGAACGGCCACGCAAATCAATGGTGACAACATCTTCGGCCTTGTCATCATCAAGCGAAGACAGAATGCGGGCAAGTTGCTGCTCACCCGCGGCGGTCGCAGCCGGCCCACCGGCCGACGAGACGTCTTGTGACAGGGTTGTATCCTCCGGTCAGCGCGCCGATCGCCCCCGGCGCAGGGGTATCCTAAAGATAGCACTTTTTCGGCCCATCTCAATCATCCGTCACAGAATCGGGATCGGCAGGCGAAAAAACTTCACTACGCATCGCGATATCCTTGTTCAACACCCTGACTTCGCGCTGGGGGAAGGGAATGCTGATTTCATGCTCCTGAAAGGCGTCCCAAAGCGCCAGAAAGACCTGCCCGCGCACATTGGTCAGCCCGCTTTCGGCGTCCCTGATCCAGAAGCGCAGCACATAATCGACCGAACTGTCGCCGAAACCGGTCACCCAGCAGACCGGGCGACGATGTGCCAGCACCCGGTTGACGCCCATGGCGGCATTGATCGCGATATCGCTGACCTTGTGGGGGTCATCGCCGTAAGAGGCCCCGAACTTCAGATCCAGTCGCACGAAATTGTTGCTGTGGGACCAGTTCACGACCTGTCCGGTCACCAGATCCTCGTTGGGAATAAGGTATTCCTTGCCGTCGCGCGTCACCACGCTGACATATCGCGCGCCCAGTTCCTCGATCCAGCCAAAGGTCTCGCCCAGGCTGATCACGTCACCGGGCTTGATGGATTTGTCCAGCAGGATGATCACACCGGACACGAGGTTGGAGACGACCTTCTGCAGACCGAAGCCAAGCCCGACACCCACGGCGCCTGAAAACACCGCCAGCCCGGTCAGATCAAAGCCAAGCGCCTTCAGCCCCGCGATCACCGCCAACGAAAACAGCGCGACCTGCAACAGCTTGGCCGTCAGCACCTGCATCGTCGGCGAGATATCCTCGTTGCGCGACAGCCGCGTGGCGACGATCCGCGACAAGGATCGGGCCACCGCGATCATCAGCCCGCTTATGATCAGGGCCTCAAGAACCGTCAGCAGCGACAGCCGGAAATCCCCGAAGGTCAGCGCAACGCTTTCCAGAAACTCGGAAAACGGCTCGGTCAGCCCCAGCAGATCCAGCGTTACCCAGATCCAGGCGGCCCAGCTGACGATGCGCCGCAGAAAGCGGTTCGCGATGACCCGTGCGATGAAATAGATGGCAACCCATGCCGCCGCGATGGTCGCCGCCAGCGCGATCAGCTGGCTGCGAAAACTGTAGGTGACCTCGCGCATGACCAGCACCACGGCCCAGCTGATCAGGGTGAACACGATCAATGTCAGCCGTCGGTCGATCAGCAGGCCCAGCCGCAGCCGCCATTTCGGCCAGTTCTCGCGGCTGCGCAGCCAATGGGTCAGCGCCGGCGAACACAGTCTGGCGATCAGCCAGGACAACAGCATCAGCCCCGCGATGGCGGGCAGTTGATACATGCGCGAAGGAACCAGCAGGGTTTCAAGAAACAGCCAGATGCGATCCATCAGCCCCTGCGCCGCCGACAGAACCTCGGGATTCAGCTGTTCCATGAATTCCTCCTGCCACGATGAAAGCCTGTGGCGGGCGATACGGCAAGCCCCAAGCTGATATTGCGAAAACCCCGCAACGGGCCTAAGACAAGAACCATGTCAGGCTTTATCTATTTTGATATCCATGATCGGGCGCGATTGCCTTCGCGTTTTTTCGGCGAGACGCTTCGCGTCACGGCGAAAGGCTGATTGCGGGCGGTTGAACCGCCCTGTGCCGCCTGCCCATATCTAGAATTCGCATCACAGCCGAAAGTCACAGCCATGACGAATCCCGCCAAGCCACGCACTCTTTACGACAAGATCTGGGACGCCCATGTGGTCGACCAGGCCGAGGACGGCACCTGCCTGCTGTATATCGACCGCCATCTGGTCCATGAGGTGACCAGCCCGCAGGCATTCGAAGGCCTGCGGATGACCGGTCGCAAGGTTCGTGCGCCCGAACGCACCATCGCGGTGCCCGACCATAATGTGCCCACGACGCTGGACCGCCAGAAGGGCATCGACAACGAGGAGTCGCGGATCCAGGTCGATGCGCTTGACCGCAATGCCCGCGAATTCGGCGTGAATTATTATCCCGTCAATGACATCCGTCAGGGCATCGTGCATATCGTCGGCCCCGAACAGGGCTGGACCCTGCCCGGCATGACGGTCGTCTGCGGCGACAGCCACACAGCCACGCATGGCGCCTTTGGCGCATTGGCCCATGGCATCGGCACCTCCGAGGTCGAACACGTCCTGGCCACCCAGACCCTGATCCAGGCGAAATCTAGGAACATGAAGGTCGAGGTCACTGGCCGGTTGGCGCCGGGCGTGACCGCCAAGGATGTCGTGCTGCGCATCATCGCCGAGACCGGCACCGCCGGCGGCACCGGCCATGTCATCGAATATTGCGGCGAGGTGATCCGCAACCTGTCGATGGAAGGCCGCATGACGATCTGCAACATGGCCATCGAAGGCGGTGCCCGCGCTGGCCTGATCGCCCCCGATGAAACCACCTTCAACTATGTCAAGGGGCGCGCCCATGCACCCAAGGGGGCCCAGTGGGAGGCCGCCGTGGCATGGTGGAAGACATTGTTCAGCGATGCAGATGCCCATTGGGACAAGGTCGTGACGATCCGTGGCGAAGACATCGAGCCCACCGTCACATGGGGCACCAGCCCCGAGGATGCGCTGCCGATCTCGGCCCGCGTCCCCGCCCCCGAAGATTTCACCGGCGGCAAGGTCGATGCGGCGCGGCGCAGTCTTGAATACATGGATCTGACGCCCGGCAAGAAACTGACCGACATTTCCATCGACGCGGTCTTCATCGGCAGTTGCACCAATGGCCGGATCGAGGATCTGCGCGCCGCCGCCGAGGTGCTGCGCGGTCGCAAGCTGGCCGATGGGGTCCGCGGCATGGTGGTTCCGGGTTCGGGCCTTGTCCGGGCACAGGCCGAAGAGGAAGGTCTGGACCAGATATTCATCGAGGCAGGCTTTGAATGGCGTCTGGCCGGTTGCTCGATGTGTCTGGGCATGAATCCTGACCAGCTGAAACCGGGCGAACGCTGCGCGGCGACCTCGAACCGCAATTTCGAGGGCCGTCAGGGCTACAAGGGCCGCACCCATCTGATGTCGCCCGCCATGGCTGCGGCCGCCGGCGTGACCGGACGGCTGACGGATGTGCGGGAACTGATGGCCGCGACGGTCTAGGTCCGGGATGCCGGGGCGGATCGACAGCAGGATCGGATGGCACTGCGGGGCGGTTCTAGCCGCGCCGCAGGATCCACAGTGCATTCAGGGCAATCAGCAGCAGACCGACGTTTTCGAACAGATAGTTGGTGCTGACCCCGAAGCCGTGGCTGCCGATCAGCGCATCCATATGGTGAAAGCCGATCGCCCGGACCGCCACGAAGCTGCACAGAACCATCAGTCCGCTCAGGGCAATTCCGTTGCGCCACAGTTGTCCGCGCAGGGCCCGCAAGCCCATCAACAGCGCAAGGAACATCAGGCCCAGCACGCCCAGGACAAAGGCCATCTGCACGATCCTGCGATGATCATACCAGCCCTGTGCCTGCGCAAGGCAGCGGCCCGAGGCCGTCAGCGCGCTTTGCAGGTCAAGCTGCTTGTTCACCGCAAGGGCCAGCATCAGCAAGGCGACAAGCCCCCAAAAGGCCCGGCCGCCTCGTCCATGCAGCTTCAGCCAGACCTTTGCCGACAGGGCGAAGCACAGCAGATAGGCCAATACGGTCAACCAACCCGTTGCGTTCGGATCCCCGATTCCGGGCTGCCATGCGGCGGCCACGCAATTCGCCAAACCAGACATATCCACACCATCACATCTTCCTGGCCGTTCAGGGCAAGACCTTCACCATCACTGCGCCAGGATACAGCAATCCGAGGATAACATGGACAAGTTCACCACGCTTACCGGTATCGCGGCCCCCATGCCGCTGGTCAATATCGACACTGACATGATCATTCCCAAACAGTTCCTGAAAACGATCAAGCGTTCGGGACTGGGCGTGAATCTGTTCGACGAGATGCGCTATGATCGGGAAGGAAACGAGATTCCCGACTTCGTGCTGAACCAACCCGCCTATCGCAATGCCGAAATCCTGATCGCGGGCGACAACTTCGGCTGCGGATCGTCGCGTGAACACGCCCCCTGGGCGTTGCTGGATTTCGGTATCCGTTGCGTCATCTCGACCAGCTTTGCAGATATCTTCTTCAACAACTGCTTCAAGAACGGCATCCTGCCGATCACCCTGCCGCAAGAGGCCATCGATGTGCTGATGGATGATGCGAGCAAAGGCGCCAATGCCCGCATGACCGTGGATCTGGAAAACCAGACGGTCAGCACCTCGGACGGGACCGAGTTCCATTTCGACATCGATCCCTTCCGCAAGGAATGTCTGCTGAACGGTCTGGACGATATCGGGCTGACGATGGCCAAGGCCCCCTCGATCGACAGCTATGAAGAGCAAATGGCACAGGCGCGCCCTTGGGTCTGAAGGCGCTTGCCTTCCTTCTCTGCCTGACCGCGCCGGTCGCGGCCGAACCGCTGCGCCTGGCGACCTATGATCCGGGCCTGACACGGGACGGCCCCGGACTTTTGCTGCGCGACATCCGCCAGCGCGAATCCCGGGTCATGGCCGCTGCCCAGGTCATTGCGGCGGCCAAACCGGATGTGATCCTGCTGACCGGTTTCGACTGGGATTACGGCGGCAAGGCGCTGGCGGAATTCGCACAGCTTCTGACGGATGAAGGACAGGACATGCCCTTCCGCTTTGCCGCCCGCCCCAATCGCGGCATGCCCACGGGGCTTGATCTGGACGGCGACGGCAGGCTGGGTGAAGCCGATGACGCGCAGGGCTGGGGCCATTTCACGGGCCAGAACGGCATGGCGATCCTGTCGCGCCTGCCGCTGGTCGCCGTGACCGATCATTCCGATCTGCTGTGGCGCGATCTGCCCGGCAACATCATGCCCGATACAGATGCCGGCATCGCGGCGATCCAGCGCCTGTCCTCGACCGCTCATTGGGATGTGACCGTGACCTCCCGGCAAGGTCCGCTGCATCTGCTGGCATGGTCTGCCACGACCCCGGCCTTCGACGGCCCCGAGGATCGCAACGGGAGGCGCAATCACGATGAGGCCGCCTTCTGGCTGACCCATCTGCCGCAGGCACCCTTTGCTCTGATCGGCAAGATCAATCTGGACCCGCATGATGGCGAAGGGCGTCGCGATATCCTGCCCCGGCTGATGGCCCATGTTCAGGACCCAGCCCCCCGTGGCATGTGGCAACCGGCGCAAACGGGGGCCAATGCCAGCCACCGGGGCGACCCGGCACTGGATACCGCCGTCCATGACGCGCAAGGGCCGGGAAATCTGCGGGTCGATTACGTGCTGCCCTCGCGCGATCTGACCGTGATCGACAGCGGAATCCTGTGGCCCGCGCCGGATCATCCGCTTGCCGATGCGGTCGAAACCGCTTCGAACCATCGTCTCGTCTGGGTCGATCTTGAACTTCAGCCCTCGAAAGAGGCAATGGCCGACCAGGCCAGGTCAAGATCGCCAGAGGTCACGCAATAGGGCGGCAGGACATAGACCGTATTTCCCAAGGGCCGCAGCAACACGCCCTGACGCAGGAAATGCGCCCGCATGCGTGGCCCAGTCTCGGCCAGATACCCACCGTCTGACACTTTCAGGTCCAGCGCCGCAATGGTGCCGCATTGCCGGGCATTTTCGAAGCGATCGTCGCGCTGCAAATCGGCCAGATGATCGCCCTGCATGCGGCTCAGGTTATCCAGAATGCCCGCCATGTCCCGTTCGCGCCACAGGCGAACCTGCGCCAGCGCCGCAGCACAGGCGATGGGATTGGCCGTATAGCTGGAGGAATGATAGAAGGTGCGCCGGCGATCGGTCGAATAATGCGCCTGAAAGATCCGCTCGCTGGCCAATGTCACGGCCAGCGGCACGACACCACCCGTCAGCCCCTTTGATGTGCACAGGATATCGGGCGCGATTCCCGCATGGTCACAGGCCCACAGCCGCCCCGTGCGACCCCAGCCCGTCATCACCTCATCCGCGATCATCAGAACGTCATGGCGATCACAAATCGCCCGCAGCCCGGCCAGAACCTCGGGCGGATACATCCGCATTCCACCCGCCCCCAGCACCAGCGGTTCAAGGATCAGCGCCGCCATCTCGCCGGTTTCGGCCAGAGCCTCGAAGGCCTGCAAGGTCGCCTGACCGTCATCCGCGGGGCATGGCAGCTTGTCCACGGCGAACATCAACGGATCATAGGCGGCGTTGAACACGCTGCGTTCACCCACGCTCATGGTGCCGATGGTATCGCCGTGATAGCTGTCCTCGATAACCGCGATCCGGTGACGCCCATCGCCCGCATGGCGCCAGTATCCCAAAGCCATCTTCAGGGCGACCTCGACGGCGGTCGATCCGCTGTCGCTGTAAAAGACCCGCGACAATCCGGCAGGGGCCACCTCGACCAGAGCCTCGGCCAGTTCTTCCGCCGGCTCATGGGTCAGGCCAGCGAAGATCACCTGATCCAGTCGCGAGGCCGTCTGCTGTATCGCCTCGACGATTTCCGGTTGGCGATGGCCATGCGTCACCACCCACCAACTGGAAATACCGTCCAATATGGTCCTGCCGTCCTCGGTGAACAGATAGGCACCCTCACTGCTGGCGATGCGCAGCGGGTCGGGTTCGGTGGCATGTTGTGTAAAGGGGTGCCAGACCGCGCTCAACGGAAGTCCTCCGGATCGAATTGTTCGTGCATGGCCGCCGCCAGACTGAAGCGGTCCAACTGCTCCAGAAAGGGCAGCCGTCCCAGCAGCCTGACCCTGCCCAGTTCGCAGATGGTTCGCAGATTGTCGGGATTGTCCTCGCCGACAAAGGCGATTCCATGGACCGGCACCTGACGCGCACGCAGACTTTCCAGCGCCGAAAGGCTGTGGCTGATCGTGCCCAATCCCGTCGTGGCCACCAGAATGACCGGAATCTGCCATTGCGCGAAGAGATCCGCGAAGAGAATGTCGCGGGTGACGGGCACCAGAACACCACCTGCGCCTTCGACGACCAGCCGATCCGCATCCGGGGGTGTCAGATCGGCCGGGTCGATCTCCACGCCATTCAGTTCGGCGGCGCGATGGGGCGACAGCGGCTCGCGCAGCAGATAGGCTTCGGGATGCACCGGCTGGCCGGAGAGATGCTCGACCTCGGCGGAATCGGTGCCCGCGACAGGCAGATAGGCGCGGCTGCCATCCATGGGAGACAAGCCCTGCCTACGCCCGCCCGCCATCGGATTGGGCAGATCATGCGCCAGTCCGGTCTGGACCGGTTTCCAATAGTCCGCCCCGATCAACCCGCACAGACCCGCCGCAAGGACGGTCTTGCCGATATCGGTTCCGGTGCCGGTGATCACAAATCTGGCCACAACTCCTCCAGTGTGTCCGTCAGGCGCCGGATATCCTGCCGGGTCACATTCAGGTTCAGCGAAATACGCAGCCGCGCGCTGCCCTCGGGGACGGTCGGGGGACGAATGCCCCGCACATCAAAGCCGCGTGCCTGAATCTGCGCGGCAAGTGCCATGGTCTCTGCATCGGGTCCGACAATCAAGGGGACGATCTGGCTGCCGCTGGTCTGAATCCGCGGCAGGCGGCGGGCCATCTCGTCGTTGAAACAGGCGATATGGTCCTGCAGCAGGTCACGTCGCCAGGGCTCGTCGCGCAGGATCTGCAGCGCGGCACGTCCGGCAACCGCCATCAAGGGCGACGGCGCGGTGGCAAAAATGAAGGGCCGGCTGCGGTTGACCATGAAATCCAGCAGGCATTTCGCGCCACAGATCAGCGCGCCCGAGCCTCCCAGCGCCTTGCCCAATGTGTGCAGGGTCAGAACATTCTCGCGTCCTTCCAGATGATGCGTCAGACCGCGACCATCGGGACCGAAGACTCCGGTTGCATGAGCTTCATCAACGATCAGGAAACCGTGGCGATCCGCCAGCGCGGCCAGTTCCCGCAGCGGCGCGACATCGCCATCCATGCTGTAGAGGCTTTCCACCGCGATCCAGACCGCGCCGGTATTGCCAGCACGGCGCCAGTTCGTGATGACGTCCTCGGCATGCGCGACATCGCCATGTCGAAAGCGTTGCACGCTGGCCCGCCCCGCACGCGCCCCCTCATGCGTGCTGGCATGAGACAGCTCATCCATCAACAGCAGGTCTTCGCGCTGTGGCAAGGTTGCAAGCAGCGCGAAATTGGCCATGTAGCCGCCGCCGAACCCCAGCGCAGCCTCGGCTCCGAAAAACCGCGCAGCCTCGAATTCGAAGTCCGCCTGCCATTCGGTATGCCCGCGCAGCAGACGCGACCCGGCGGCACCGACCGCGACGCCATCGTCCAATGCAGCGCGGATGGCATCCTTCAGCCGGTCACTGGCCGCCAGTCCGATGTAATCATTGGATGAGAAATCCACACCGGCCCGCGGCGACAGGCTGCGCAGCCGTCCGCGTTGCGACAATTGCGCCATATCCTTGCGGTAGAAATCCAGCCGGTCGTGTTCCGGACCGGTCCCGATGGGGGCCACGCCGTTCAGCGCAGCACCGGAATTGCGGGATCGGCCGCGCGAGCCGCGGCCCGTCGTGCCTCTGGGGCGTCTTCAGCCGAGGGCATATGTTCGTGAACCTTCATCGGCTGAATCCCCAGCTTGGCGAACAGGCGCATGTCGTCATCTTCACCGGGATTGTCCTTGGTCAGCAAGGTATCCCCGACAAAGATCGAATTCGCACCAGCGAAAAAGCACAGGGCCTGCATCTCGTCCGACATCTCTGTCCGCCCGGCGGACAGACGAACATGGCTTTGCGGCATCATGATCCGCGCCGTCGCGATCACGCGAATGAAATCGATGGGGTCGACGGGCTCGGCATCCGCAAGCGGGGTTCCCTCGACCGGAATCAGCATGTTCACCGGCACGCTTTCCGGGGGTTCGGGCAGATTGGCCAGAGTGACCAGCATGTCGACGCGGTCCTGCGTGGCTTCACCCAGCCCCAGAATACCGCCCGAACAGACCTTGATTCCGCTGTCGCGAACATTCTGCAATGTCTCCAGCCGATCGGCAAAGCTGCGCGTCGAAATCACGTTGGAATAATGCGCTTCCGAGGTATCGATATTGTGGTTGTAGTAATCCAGTCCTGCGGCTTTCAGCCGCTTGGCCTGATCCCCATCCAGCATCCCCAGCGTCATGCAGGTTTCCATGCCCAGGGATTTGACGCCTTCGATCATCGCGACGATCTGGGCCATGTCCCGCTCTTTCGGGCTGCGCCATGCCGCGCCCATGCAATAGCGCGTCGCACCGGCATCACGCGCCTTGCGAGCCTCGGCGATGACGCGCTGCACCTCCATCAGTTTCGAGGCGGACAGTCCGGAATCATAACGTGCGGACTGGCTGCAATAGGAACAATCTTCGGGGCAGCCGCCCGTCTTGATCGACAACAGGCGGCTCATCTGGACGCGATTGGGGTCGAAATTCTGACGATGAACGGTCTGGGCCTGAAACAGCAACTCCATGAAAGGCAGATCGAAAAGCCGTCTTGCCTCCTCTGCCGTCCAGAGCTTGCGAGATGTCGCAACTTCGGGGCGCGGGCTGGCTTCAAGCATCGGGTTCCTCCTCGAATGGCTGACGCATTGCGTATCATTCCCGATACGCCCTGTCCAATACGCCGCAGCGCAGCACCGGAAGATTTTCGCCTGCCGGTCAGCCTGCGTCTTGCCGGTTGCGGGCCTGGCGCGCGGCCAGTTCGGCCAACACCTCGGCCCGTCCGAATTCGCGGGCAGCGACCTGACGCGCGGCCTCATAGACGGGCTGCATGCGTTGCAACTCGTCCTCGGCACGGGTCATATCCCGCGCGGCACGGGCGGCCTGCGCATTTGCCATGCGCGCCTCGCCCAAAGCAAGCGGGGCATCACTGCGATAGCTTTGATCCAATGCCGTGCGTGCCGCATCCACACGCTGCCTTGCCGCCTCGACATGCTGCGCAAGGGCGGCCAGTTTCTTCAACTCTTGCTCGGCCTTGATCCGGGCAATGCGCTGAAGCCGGCCAAGCCGAGATGCTGAATCTACCATCCTGCACGCACCTTCTGACGCATGTTCTCGGCGAAACGTATCGCGGCGGCCACCGCGGCGAAATGTTCGCGCCGGATTTCGCTGCCGATGTCGACGGTCGCATGGATGGCGCGCGCGCAGGGCGGATCGGACCAGATCGGCACATTACCCTTTCTGGCCCGCTCACGAATGCGCGCGGCGACATCATCCGTGCCCTTGGCCACACATACCGGCGCGCGCCCGCTTCCCGGTTGCCACTGCAGCGCAACGGCATAATGGGTGGGATTGACGATCACCACATCGGCCTTTTCCACATCGGCCAGCATTTGCTTCATCGCAATGTCGACGGCGCGCTGACGCCTTGCCGCCTTCAGATGCGGGTCGCCCTCGGCCTCCTTGTGTTCATCCTCCATCTCCTTGCGGCTCATGCGGTTCTTGCGCAGGTGTTCAAACCGTTTCCACACCATGTCCAGCACCGCGAAGCCGACCGAGACCAGCACAGCCAGCAACAGCACCCGCCCCAGGATTTCGCCCAGAGCTGTCACCCAGCGCGTTCCTGCCATGGCGCTTGCGCCCAGCCGATCAATCAGACCTGCGAAGAGATACCACCCTCCGACACAGACCAGAGCCGCCTTGGCAACCGAGATGCCAAATGTCACCAGCCCCGAGGGACCGAATTTCTGCCCCGCAGTCTTGATCGGGTTGAGGCGATTGATGTCAGGCGCAAGTTTCCCGGGCGAAAGGATCAAGGCCCGCTGCAAGATCAGACCGATCACGATCATCACACAAGGGACCAGGATCAACAGGACCAAGGCAAGCGCCGCATGACGCCACAACGATCCCGCCAGCGCAAACACCGATCCGACAGGCCACCCCCCTGCCCCCAGCGCGCGACCGGCCAGGGCCAGCCATTGCTTTACCGCAAGACCCGCAGCGACGGCAAAGGCCAGCCAGGCGCCAAGATACATCATTGCCGTATTGAACTCGGTCGAGCGCGGCACATCACCCTGCTCTCTTGCCTTGCGCAGCTTCTGCTCGGTCGGTTCGAAGCTCTTGTCGTCCTTGTGCTCGCTCATCCGGGCCTCGGCAGGGTGAATTGCAGAACGGCATCTGCCCAGATTCCGATCAGCATCGGTGCCAGGACGGCCAGCGCCACAAGAGCCAGAAGAATGGCCCCCGGGGAGCCGATGAAGACGACGGGCAAGCTCGGCATGACCCGGCTGATCACGCCGGAAAGTGCCTGGAACAGCAGACCACCCAGCGTGAAGGGGGCCGCAATCATCATCGCCAGCAGAAAACTGTCGGCCAGCACCTGGACAGCGGCGGGGGCAAGCCGGTCGATATCGGGCAGAGACCCGGGGGGCCAAAGCAGGAAACTGTCGGCCAGAAGGTTTGCCAGCATCACCGGCAACCCCAGTGCCATCAGGATCGCGATGCCCCCCAGATGCAACAGATTGCCAATCGGATGAGGCGCGGCCTCATTCTGAACGCCCACCAGCTGCGACAGTGAGGCGGTTGCCGCGATTGCCGTCGTCGCCATATCCAGGGCAAGCGCCAGCAAACGGATCAACATGCCTGCAGCAAGGCCGATCACCAGTTCGCTCGCAGCCAGGGCCAGACCACCCGCAAGATCTTCTGGTGAAGCACCTGGAGGGATACCTTCGGCAAGCAGCGGAGTCAGGGCCATCGCCGCGGCCACACGAACTCGCAGCGGCAGAACGCTTTCCCCCAACCCGGGCAAGGCGATCACACAGGCCTGCACGCGCAGATAGACGATCAGCAGCGCCCAGCCCTGAAACGGGATCATGCTGGCGACCTGGCTCCACATCAGGCAAACTCGACGGCAGAAACCAGCTGAAGATCGGCAGCCGGGTCCACCTCTTCCAGACCCAGGACCGGCGCAGAGACCCCGGCGGATCCCAGAACGGCTCTGATCATGCGCCGACGGTGATCAGGCACGACCACCACGGTCGTCATTCCGGGTTCGCCGCCTGCAAGTGCTTTGTTCACCGCCTCGACCAGCTTGCGGGTCAATGCGGGCGGCAGTGCCCCGCCACCATTGCGGCCGGTTTCCGCATCCGCACGCACGAATTCGGCCTCCCATGCGGGATGCAGCTGTACTGCCCAGATCCTGCCACGAGCGTCCGAAAACTGCTGCGTGATCTGCCCGCGCAAGCGTTTGCGAACCATTTCATAGATCGCTTCAACCGATTCAACCGCACGAAACTCTGACAGGGCATCAATGATCAGTGGCAGGTTGCGAATGGATATCTGTTCGTCGAGCAATGCCCTCAAGATGGCCAGCAAGACCTCGGGCGACACCTTGTCGGGGATCATGCTGTCCAGATAGCGGCGGTTGCGCTCGCTGCGAGCGGGATCGGACAACGACTTCAGTTCCTCAAGCTGACGCTGCAGCGCGCCCAAAGTCATCAGCGAGGAGAGATTGGCCTTTACCACCTCCATGAGATGGGTAGAGACCACCTCCATCGGCGTCACGACGGTTGCCCCTCGCGTTGCAGCCTCATCCTGATCCTCTCGCGATATCCATTTGGCGGGGCTGGAATAGACGGGTTCGCGCACCTCGCTGCCCTGCAGCTGATCCAGCAGTTGATCGGGTGCCAGGGCAAGAACCTCGCCCGGGCACAGGCTGCCGCGTCCGCGCACGACGTTCTGGATCCGGATCAGATAATCGCCCGCCGGCAGGTCATCGCTATCCGTGATCCGGACCTCCGGCAGTATCAGTCCGAAATGCCGCGCCACATGAATGCGCAGATTGCCGATCCTGCCGCCCAGCCCCCGCGCCGGATCAAGCGCGATTGTCACCAGCCCCGCACCGATCTCGACGCTGATATCATCCGTATCCAGAAGATCGCCGATCTTGCCCTGTGGTGCGGCGACCTCTGGCACATCGACCTCTGGATCGGCGTCATCGCTGTTCTCGGGTCGGTCGGAAAGATACCATGCCGCCCCGGCCATGGCCGCCGCCAGAGTGATGAACAGCAGCCGCGGCATTCCCGGTACGAAGGACATCAGCAACATGGTCGCGGCAACAACCGCGGCGGGCTGCCATGTTCTGGTAAATTCGCGCGACAACAGGTCAGACGTCTTGTCAGTGGCGCCCCCGCGCGACAACAGCAGCGCGGCCGCCATCGAGGTGATCAGCGCCGGAATCTGGCTGACCAGCCCGTCCCCGATGGTCAGATGCGAATAGGTCGTGACGGCATCGCCCAAACTCATGTCATGCCCGATCATGCCGACCGTCAACCCGATCAGAAGATTGATCAGGGTAATGACGATCCCGGCGACAGCATCGCCCTTGACGAATTTCGATGCCCCGTCGAGCGAACCGAAAAAGCTGATCTCGCGTTGCTCCTGACTGCGCCGCTGCTTGGCCTCTTGATGGTCGATCGCGCCGGCATTCAGATCCCCGTCGATCGCCAGTTGCTTGCCCGGCAACGAATCCAATGCGAAACGCGCGGCAACCTCGGCCATGCGGCCCGATCCCTTTGTGATGACCATGAAATTCACCACCGAGATCACCGCAAAGACCGTCAGCCCGATCAACAGCGATCCCCCGGCCACGAAACTGGCAAAGCCGTTGATCACCTGCCCCGCCGCATCCGTTCCCATATGCCCCCGGGTCAGAATGAGCCGCGTCGAGGAAACATTCAGCGAAAGCCGGATGATCAGGCTGACCAGCAACAGAACCGGGAATGCCTGGAAATCGGTCGGCTTGTCCACCAGCGAGGCCATGACAAGAACCAATGTCGCCGTTGCAATCGACAAGGCAATTCCGAAATCCAGCAAGCCCGGCGGCAAGGGGATGACCAGAGAGATCACGATCACGATCAGCGCGCCAGTGACCAGCAAGGGTGCATCCACAAACTTTCCGGACTTCGACTCGATCGCGCCAACAGCTTTCATTTTTCGTCCTCGGTAGCCTGGGCAGCCGGCTTGAGGATGTCGTCAAGGCGCCAGCTCTTGCCGGTCAGCAGGCCGGAGCGGCGCAGGAACACGATGGCCTGCAACCGCCGGGATGGTGTCATCTCCAGCAGGCGCGGCCTGTAGTCCGGGGGAAGGTCCCGACCTTCAAGCAGCCAACGCGTCGCCTCTTGCTCAAAGGTTTCAGGTCGCGGCGAGGCATCGACCATCTGTCCGGCCGCGCCGACACCTGCCAGAAAAAGTGCCGCCACCAGCATCACGCCGCCTTTTTCAGTTCGCGCAAGGCGGCTTCCAAAGTGTCGAAATTCGGACGGACATGCTCTGGCACCGCCTGCCGCCCGACCTCAACACAAAGGTTCGTCGCATGCTGATGCAACCCGGCCACAAGGACGGATTTCACCACGTCGTAAAAGCCCAGATCCTGCTTCACGACGCCACCAAGGCGGTTGGCCAGAGGTGCCACGAATCCATAGGCCAGAAAGACCCCCAGGAATGTGCCCACCAGCGCCCCACCAATCATCTTCCCCAGAACCTCGGGAGGCTGGTCGATGGCACTCATGGTCTTGATCACCCCCAGAACCGCGGCCACGATCCCGAGCGCAGGCAAGGCGTCTGCCATGGTTTGCAGCGCGTGGGGGACATGCATTTCCTCTTCGCGCATGATGGCAATGCGCCGGCTCAGCATCTCTTCGACCTGATAGGGATCGTCATAGGTCAGGCTGTTGGAACGCAGCGTATCCGAAATCAGCGACACCACATGATGATCGGCGGCCAGCTTCGGATAGGCCATGAAGATCGCGGATTCTTCGGGCGTTTCGATATGCTGTTCCAGTTCGACCGGGTTTTCGCGCGCGATCCTCAGCAGCTGGAACATCAGGCACAAGACATCCTGATGGTCCTGGGCCGTCCACTTCGGTCCCGAGAATGCACGTTTGAACCCTGTCAGCGTCGCCTTGAGCACATGACTGTCATTTGACAGAAGATAGGATCCGATCGCGGCCCCCATGATGATCATCATCTCGAAGGGCAGCGCATGGGTGATCACGGCCATCTTGCCACCAGCCAGCAGATAGCCGCCGAAAACCATGGCGAATGTCACGATGATGCCAAGAAAACCGAACATTTCAGCCTCCTACTGTTTCCGGACGCTGCGCGCGCCCATCTGAGCCGTCAGCAGGGCGGCCTGACGCGGCTCGACCGCTGCGATGATTCTGGCCCCCGCTTCGGGACGGACCCGGATCAGGATCTCGGCCGCAAAATCTGCTGGCAGATTGGTGAGGACCGCCGCCGCCTGGTCCGGCTTCATCTGGTCATACAGGGCCACAAGCCGGTCGATATCTGACCGCACATCGCTTGAGGCAGAGTCTTGGCGCGCGCGAATACGGCTCTTTTGCGCCTTGAGTTCGCGCAGTCGCGCCGTCAGGCTCTCCTCGGCTTTCGCCAGTTCGGTCTTGCGGTCCTCGATGCTTCGCATGTAGCGCTCGATGCGCAGTGCGCGGTCTCTCAGCTCCTCTGCCAAGGCCACTGCTTCGGGCACATCTGTGCAGCCCTGCAGCAGCTCCCCGGACTCCGCAAAGGCGGCAAACAGGCGCGAAAGGCCCTGCGCCTGCCAAAGGGCCAGCGCGGCAGGCGCAAGAAATGTCAAGATCAGCAAGGGCATCAGAACCTTACGCATCCTGTCCTCCAACGCGTTTGCGCAGCCGACGCATCGACTGCACCGTGGGCTGATCGGGGCCCGCTGCCTCATCGATTCGCTGGCGCAGTTCCCAAAGGGCACGTTCCTTGCGCGCGCGGGCAATCTCCTGCGACAGGCTTTCACCCGCTTCGGTGGCTTCGGCACGCGCTGTCTGGATGGCCTGTTCCAGCCGATCAACCTCGGCGGCCATCACTGCGATGGCCCCTCCCAACCCGGTTTCAAGGTCATTCAGGCGCCGAAGCCTGCGCGCCAGAACCAGGCAGAAACATGCCAGACCAAGTGACGCCGCCACCAGGGCAGCCTGCAACATCATCTCCACTGTCATCTGATCAAGAACTCCGTGATCAAAAGGCCTTTCACCGCCTCTTCTCCCAGAATCTGGCGCGCCCGCGTCATCAGTTCGGCCCGCACGATCTCAAGCACACCACGTTTGTCATAGGCGGCGGGATCGATCCCGGCGACGAAGGCGTTGAACGCATCCAAGAGCCGGGGCGTCAGCTGTTCGATCCCGGCGGCATGCTCCGCCCCGGTCTCGATGGAAACCGACAGAACCACATTGCGCCCCCCGCTTCCGGGCAGGCTGTGTTCGATCCGGGGAAGCCCCAGAAACACGACATCTCCGAGCGCATCCTGCGACTTGTCCCGCCTTGCCTGTTCCAGCAGTGCGGCCGGGGACCAAAACCCCAAATAGGTCGAGGCAAATCCGCAGGCTGCAAACAGAACAACCGCGCCAGTCATCATCAGTAAACGCTTTTTGCCGGCACCCGTCTCGGGTGACGCCCCGGTCGCCTGGGTCATGGTGATTCTCCGTCGTGACAAGACGGACTTAGCAGCCGGCGACTAACCAATTCTTAATCGACACCATGGCATCAAGACCCTGACGACAGACGGATGCTGATTCGAAGGGGACGGTTTTGCAAAAACTGCGAGACTATTGGAACGAGCGAAGCTCAGGTCAGAAAGCCATTCTCGCGGCGGCCTTTCTGGTATCATTTCTTGCGATCACCGGTTTTGCCTGGCTGGCCAATCATCCGAAGATGGCATTGCTGTATGGTGGCCTGGATGCGGCCCAGTCGGGCGAGGTGATTGCCGAAATAGAAAAATCCGGCACCGCCTATGAGATCCGCGGCGATGCGATCTGGGTTGATGAAAGCCAGCGTGATCATCTGCGCATGGAACTGGCCGCGCAGGGGCTGCCGGCCACGGGCACGGCGGGATATGAGCTTCTGGACGGCATGTCCGGGTTCGGCACCACATCGCAGATGTTTGATGCCGCCTATTGGCGCGCCAAAGAGGGCGAGTTGGCGCGAACCGCATTGGCCTTGCCCAATGTCGAATCCGCAAGGGTCCATCTGGCCGTCGAAACCGGCCGGGGATACCGCCGCAACATCACCGGCAGCGCATCCGTGACCCTGACGACAAACGGTCAGGGCATCACCGGTGAACAGGCCTCGGCCTTGCGATATCTGATCTCATCAGGGGTGCCGGGCATGCGCCCCGAGGATGTCACCGTCATCGATAGCCAACGCGGGATTGTTTCGGCATCGGAAGAGCATGCCGGCAAGGATCGCGCGGCCCAGATGAAGCGCAATGTCGAACGCATTCTGGAACCCCATGTCGGGGTCGGAAATGCCATTGTCGAACTGAACCTCGATCTGGTCACGGAAACCGAGCTTGTGACCGAGCAGCGCTATGACCCGGACCAGCGCGCCCTGATCTCTCAGGTCACCGAGGAAACCAGCAACCAAAGCAATTCCTCTGGTCCGGCGGCCGTTACCGCCGCCTCGAACCTGCCCGAAGGCAATGGAGCACAGGAAGAAAGCGAGCAGACCTCGCGTTCCGAAAACCGCCAGCAAGCCAATTACGAGGTCAGCAGCCTGCGACGCGAAGTGTCCCGCCAACCCGGCGCGATCCGCCGCCTGACCGTCGCTGTACTGGTGAACGGTATCGAGACACGCAATGACCGGAACGAGCCCGTTCTGGTGCCCCGCCCTGACGCCGAGCTCGATGTCCTGCGTGACCTGGTGGCCTCCGCCGTAGGCTATGATGAAAGCCGCGGCGACATGATCACCGTGAAATCGCTGCCTTTCGCACAGCTGGAGACGACAGGGACGCAGGCCGATTCCGGATTTCTTGACCGCCTGGAGCTGAACACTCTCGCGCGTCTGGCCATGGTCGGTTTCTTTGCGCTTGCCGTGGCGCTGCTGATCCTGCGCCCGATCCTGAAAAACCGCCCGGTGCTGCAGCCGACCGCATTGCTGGATGACAGCGCCGCTGGCACCGAAACAGTTTCAGCCGCCAGTGAACCCGTGGCTGCCGACGCCGAACCTGACGGCCAGCTACTGGCACCGCCCGTCACGCCCCACCCGCAACTGTCGCTGCCCCAGGGCGATCCGGTGGCGCGCCTGCGCAGCATGATGCGCGAGCGGCACGACGAAAGCGTCAAGATCCTCAGCGGCTGGATCGACAACAAGGAGAACGCGCATTGACCCTCGCTTCGTTTCAACTCGAATCCTTTTCAGCCGCAAAACCGGGGCGGCAGCAGGTTCCGACCTTTCTTCAGGCGGATCTTGACCAGGCATTTTCCGACGGACTGGCTGAAGGTGTCGCAAAGGCAACCGACGACCAGCTGCGCAATCTTGAAGCCGGGCTTGCGCGTCTGGGCAAGGCTTTGACGGACGACAGCCTTCGTCGTGCCGAGATGCGCAAGGAAGCGGTCTCTGCGCTGGCGCCGATTCTGGACGCAATCATCGACAATCTGGCTCCGGCCTCAGAATCACGCCGCCTTGAAGAGGCCCTGCTGGAGGAACTGGTCCGCCTGTCGGAAACGTCCCAACCGCTGCGTGCCAGAATTTCATGCGGTGCGCGCCAGACAGCAATGGTCCGCAAATGTCTGGGACAGCTGGAGATTGAGAATATCGAAGTGACCGAAACCGAAGACAACCGGATCAACCTGACCCTGCAGGGGGGGCGCATCGAGATCTCGGCCGAACAGATCGCCCAGGAAATTCGCGCGATCATTCATGAACTCAATGACGGCAGTTAACCCATGGACGGACTGAAACATCTGATCGATACCGACAATATCCAGGTCGAGGTCACCATACGGCTTGGGCGGACGCGCCGAACCGTGGCGCAGCTGGCCGCCCTGCATGAAGGTGACATCCTGATTCTGGACCAGACAATCGATGACGGCGTCGAAATCTGCGTCGGCGACAAGGTGATCGCGCGGGGCGAGCTGACCGGCGATGGCAGCGCAGAGGAACGGTTATGCGTGCGTATCTCCGGGCCGACGGAGGTCGCGTGAAAGGGACCATCCTGATCGCGCTGCCCATCATCACGATACCGGCGACTCTCCATGCGCAGGTGCCGGGTGGGCTGGATCAGGCTGCCGCCGGTCTGGGACAGAATGCTGTCTTGCTGGTTCTGGTCCTGACGGCGCTGTCTCTGGCACCGGGCATTGCGATTATGATCACCTGCTTTCCCTTCATCGTGACGGTGCTGTCGATCCTGCGTCAGGCCATTGGCCTGCAGCAATCGCCACCCAATATGCTGATTGTCAGCCTGGCCATGTTTCTGACCTGGTTCATCATGGATCCGGTCCTGCGCGAGGCATGGCAGGTGGCCGGCGCGCCGCTGCGTGACGGCTCGATCGGGATCTCCGAAGCACTTCGTCTCGGCATTCAACCCTTTGCCGATTTCATGAGTGCGCGTACCGATCCGGACACCATGGCCGGACTCGCGGAACTGGCTCCCGCCGCGTCAGGGCCGCCGGACCGATTGTCGGTCCTGATACCCGCCTTCATGCTGTCAGAGATTCAGCGGGCCTTCGAAATCGGCTTTCTGATCGCGCTGCCCTTCCTGATCATTGACCTGGTGGTCTCTGCAGTCCTGATGTCCATGGGCATGATGATGGTGCCACCGGTGGTGGTCTCCCTGCCCTTCAAGCTGGCGTTTTTCGTCGTTGTCGATGGTTGGAGCATGATCGCCGGCGCCCTGATCCGCAGCTACAGCTAGGCAACCGGCCGGCGTGTCGGTTCAAGCGCGGCAATCCGCGATGGAATCGACGCCCAGAACATCCAGAACCTTTGCCTCGATATGCCGCGCATTCAGCGCGGAATCCTCATACATGGCAAAGGGGGCATCGTGATCGACAAAACGGTCGGGCAGCACCATAGAGCGGAACTTCAACCCATGGTCAAAGACGCCTTCATCGGCCAGCAATTGCGCGACATGACTGCCAAAGCCGCCGATGGCGCCTTCCTCGATGGTGATCAGCGCGTCATGGTCGCGTGCCAGTTCCAGGATCATCTCGCGATCAAGCGGTTTGGCAAAGCGCGCATCCGCAATGGTCGGCCGGATACCACGGGCCTCCAGTGCCTCGCGCGCCTCGATGGCCGCGCCGAGGCGCGTCCCGAGGCACAACAGCGCAACGCCACTGCCGGGCTGCACGATCCGGCCCTTTCCGATGGGCAGGATCTCACCGCGCTCGGGAAGATCGACACCGGTTCCCTCGCCACGGGGAAAACGAAAGGCTATCGGCCCTTCGTCATGGGCCGCCGCCGTCGCGACCATATGCGCCAGTTCGGCCTCATCCGAGGCAGCCATCACCACGAAACCGGGAAGATTGGCAAGGAATGCAATATCGTAGGCGCCCGCATGGGTCGGCCCGTCCTGGCCGACGAGCCCCGCGCGGTCTATCGCAAAACGCACGGGCAACCCCTGAACGGCGACATCATGCACGACCTGATCATAGCCGCGTTGAAGGAAGGTCGAATAGATCGCGCAAAAGGGCTTCATCCCCCCCGCCGCCAGACCGGCGGCAAAGGTCACGGCATGCTGTTCGGCAATGCCCACGTCAAAGCTGCGGCGTGGAAAGCGATCGGCGAATTGTTTCAATCCGGTGCCATCCGGCATGGCGGCGGTGATCCCGACAATCCGGTCATCGCCGGTTGCCTGGGTGATCAGCTCCCTGGCAAAGACCGAAGTATAGCTGGGTGCATTCGATTTGGTCTTGGCCTGAACCCCCGTGCCCACATGGAACTTGCCGGTGGCATGACCGCGATCGGCGGCGTTTTCCGCCGGCGCATAGCCCTTGCCCTTACGGGTGACGGCATGGATCAGAATCGGACCGCTCGCGCGCGATTTGACGGTTCGCAGCAGCGGCAAGAGCTGTTCCAGATCATGGCCATCGACCGGCCCGATATAGGAAAACCCCAGTTCTTCGAACAGCGTGCCGCCGACGGCGATGCCCTTGAGCATCTCTTTCGCGCGCCTTGCACCCTCCTGAACGGCATCGGGCAACATCCCGACCGCGCCCTTGGCCACGGCCTTCAGTTCCTGGAAAGGCCCGCCCGTGTAAAGACGCGTCAGATAAGAGGACATTGCGCCCACCGGCGGCGCAATGGACATTTCATTGTCGTTCAGCACCACGAACAGGCGCTTGCCCAGATGACCGGCATTGTTCAGGGCCTCATAGGCCATGCCCGCGCTCATGGCACCATCGCCAATTACTGCGATGGCATCGCCCGGATCTCCGCCCAGATCCCGCGCTGCGGCAAAGCCCAGGGCGGCCGAGATCGAGGTGCTGGAATGGCCCGCGCCAAAAGGATCATAGGGGCTTTCCGCGCGTTTGGTGAAACCGGCCAGACCGCCACCGGTGCGCAACGTGCGGATACGGTCGCGCCGTCCGGTCAGGATCTTGTGCGGATAGCATTGATGCCCGACATCCCAGATCACCTTGTCACGCGGCGTATCGAACACCGCATGCAGCGCAACCGTCAATTCGACCACGCCCAGCCCCGCGCCCAGATGGCCGCCGGTCACGCTGACCGCGCTGATGGTTTCCGAGCGCAACTCATCCGCCAATTGCCGCAGTTCGGTATCGGTCAGGGATTTGAGGTCCGAGGGCAGATTGACCCTGTCAAGAACCGGTGTCTGGGGACGATCTGTCATGGCTTGGCCCTCCGGCGCGGCGATCAGGTATCGCGTTCGATAACGAAACGCGCCAGATCACGCAAGTTTTCCGCATCCTCGCCATAGGGGTTCAGCGCATCCGTTGCCTTGGCGACATAGCGTCTCGCCTCGGCCTTTGCGCCCTCAAGCCCCAGAAGGGAAACGAAAGTTGCCTTGCCTGCGGCATCATCCTTGCCGACCCGCTTGCCGGTCAATTCCTCGTCACCGGTCACGTCAAGAATGTCATCGGCAATCTGGAATGCCAGCCCCAGCGCCTTGGCATAGCGTCCAAGAGGCGCGGAATCCCCTCCGGCAATCAGCGCCCCCGACATCGCCGAAAAGCCGAACAGCGCCCCGGTCTTGGCGCGCTGCAACCGCTTGACCTCGGCAAGATCCAGCGGCCGGTCGGCGGTTTCTGCCGCGATATCCTGTGCCTGTCCCCAGACCATGCCATTTGCGCCCACCGCTTCGGCAAAGGCCCGCAGCAACCGAAGACGCGCCTCGGCATCGCCGATCACCTCGCTTGTCAGCAACTGGAAGGCCAGGGTCTGCAGGGCATCGCCAGCCAGAATGGCCGTCGCTTCGGACCATTGAACGTGACAGGTCGGCATGCCACGCCGCAGGTCATCATCATCCATGGCTGGAAGATCGTCATGCACCAGACTATAGGCATGCAAGGCCTCGACGGCGGCGGCAACGGGCAAGGCGGCCCGGGCATCAATGCCGTGAAGACGACAGGATTCCATTACCAGAAAGGCCCGCACGCGCTTGCCACCGACAGTGGCATAGGCCATCGCATCACGCAGTTCGCTCTCGGGCAGGGTCGCAATGGCGCCATCCAGCGTGGCCTGAACCTGCGTCTTGACCTCCTCCAGCCGGGCCTGCATCACGATCCCTCGGCCGGCTTGACGGCCTCGGGCTGCCCATTGGCCGACAGGGTGATCTTCTCGACCCGCTCCTCTGCTTCGCGCAGGCGCTTTTCGCAATGGGCGCGCAGCGCGGCCCCGCGTTCATAGAGGGAAATGGATTCCTCCAGCGTCGCTTCGCCGGTTTCCAGCTTGCCCACGGTCGCCTCCAATTCGCGCATGGCCTCCTCGAATGACAGCTTTTCGATCTCGCTCAATTTCGGGCCTCCATCAGGATATCGACATGGGTGCGGAAAGACCGCCCCAAAGCTGGCAGATCATAGCCACCTTCCGGGCCGGATACCACCGTGACAGGGCATTCTGTCGCCAGGCCGCAAATTGCCCCACAGTGCCGCAGGCCGCAAGCAGCATCACATGCCATCTCAGACCGTCAGGCGAAGACCGTCATGCCCGGCGATGGTTACATCCATCAGGCTGCCTTCGGGCTGATCGGTGGAGAATTCCACCTCGGTGAACTGCTCGGTGCGCCCCAGCCGCGGCCCTTCTGTCAGGACGCGGTGGACCTGCCCCTTCTGAGCCTCGAGATGACGGCGCAGCGCCGCAGCGCCGGCCTGACGCAGCCGGCCCGCGCGTTCGCGAATGACCGGCCCCTTGACCGCAGGCATCCGGGCGGCCGGTGTGCCCTTGCGGGCGGAATAGGGAAACACATGCAGGAAGGTCAGCCCGCAATCCTCGACCAGCTTCAGGCTGTTTTCGAACATCTGTTCGGTTTCCGTCGGGAATCCCGCAATGATATCAGCCCCGAAGACCAGATCGGGGCGCAGCTTGCGGGCGTCCTCGCAAAAGCGAATCGCATCATCGCGCAGATGCCGCCGCTTCATCCGCTTGAGAATCATGTCATCGCCAGCCTGCAGCGACAGATGCAGATGCGGCATCAGGCGTGGTTCCGAACCGATCGCCAGCATCAGGTTTTCATCGGCCTCGATGGAATCGATGCTGCTGATCCGCAGGCGCGGCAGATCGGGGATCAGGCGCAAAATCCGCATGACCAGATCGCCCAGGCGCGGCTGTCCCGGCAAATCGGCACCCCATGAGGTCAGATCGACCCCGGTCAGCACCACCTCGTTGAAACCGCGGCCGACAAGCCGCTTGATCTGTTCGACCACCACGCCCGCGGGAACGCTGCGCGAGTTGCCACGACCAAAGGGGATGATGCAGAAGGTGCAGCGATGGTCACAGCCGTTCTGCACCTGCACATAGGCGCGATGACGGCCGAAACCGTCAATCAGATGACCCGCCGTTTCCTTGACCGACATGATGTCATCGACCCGAACCTTCTCGGTCTCTCCGATCAGATCGGGGGCATGCAGGCTTTGCCATGTTTCAGGCTGCATCTTCTCATGATTGCCGATGACCTTGGTTACCTCGGGCATGGCGGCAAAGGTTTCCGGCTCGGTCTGGGCGGCGCAGCCGGTCACGATCACCGGCGCGCCGGGATTCTCACGCGCCAGCCGACGGATTTCCTGCCGCGCCTTGCGCACGGCCTCGGCGGTCACGGCGCAGGTATTGACCACAACCGCGCCCGAAAGCCCTGCATCCTCGGCCATTTCGCGCATGGCCTCGGTTTCATAGGCGTTCAGACGACATCCCAGAGTCGAAAAGACGGGCGTGCTCATGATGCCAACCATTGTGGCGTCAGCACGCCGTCAAAGACATAGGCGGTCGGGCCTTCCATCCAGACGCCACCCTCGCGCCAGTCGATCATCAGCACGCCTCCGGGAACATTGACCTTGACCCGCCGGTCCGTCAGCCCGCGCCGCGCCGCCGCAACGGCCGCCGCACAGGAACATGAGCCAGACGCCAATGTCGGACCAGTGCCCCGCTCCCAGATGCGCAGGCGGATCTCATCGCGCGCCAGCACCTGCACCACCTCGACATTTGTGCGCTCAGGGTACAGCGGGTGATGTTCATGTTCGGGACCGAAGCTGTGCAGATCCACCGCATCGGCATCCTCGACGAAAAAGGTCATATGCGGATTGCCCATTCCGGTCGCCACCGGATCGCCCGCGATTGGCAGGTGGTCTATATCCACCTCTTGCGCCAGGGGAATCGACTGCCAGTCCAGCACCGGCTGCCCCATGTTGACGCGGGTCAGCCCGTGTCCTGCGTCCTCGGCATACAGCATGCCGTGATCCGTGCGCAGGCTCAGCCGGTCCCGGCCGGTTTCGTCCATGACGAAACGGGCGATACAGCGCGTGGCATTGCCACAGGCGGAACTGAACGAGCCGTCAGCGTTCCAGAAGACCAGCCGGACATCGGCCTGATCGTCCCATGCGACGGTGGCCAGTTGATCGAAGCCAACGCCGCAATGGCGGTCGGCAATGCGCGCGACGACCTGCGGCGAGGGAGGCGCGCCCCCGTCCCGCAAGTCCAGAACCACGAAATCGTTGCCCAGGCCATGCATTTTCATGAAGCGCAGGCCGTCGGAATTATTGTTCATCATGGGGTGCATATAGTGAGCCTGAAACTTTTCCGCTAGTGGGATGTTTTTTCTGCTTGACGCCCCCGAGCACTCCCCCTAGTAAGCGCCGTGTTGGGCCCGTAGCTCAGTTGGTAGAGCAACTGACTTTTAATCAGTGGGTCACAGGTTCGAATCCTGTCGGGCTCACCACTGTCTTTCACGTCGAAGATTATTCGACCGTGATTGCCGCCAAGGCGGTCCGGCGCAAGCCGGCTGGAAAGACAGATTTCATCTATCCTGAACAACAGTTCCGAAAACCCGTTGCAGGGTATTCGCCCTCGGGGTTTGCGAAAGCTTGTGGTCACGAGGTCCGCAGCCGGCATGGCGCCTGATCGCATTGATCACACACGATCCGCGCGACCGGAAAAGCCGCCCGGAAAATCCCGGGCGGTCATATCCGTTTCGTTTCCCGAACGACAGTTCGCCCGGCGCGGAAGTCATCGCGGGCGGTGCCTGCCGCACCGCTGCCTTACAGGCTGCCGAAATAATCGTCCCAGCTTTGATGGGCCCGTCCGGTCACCGCCTGATAATCACTGGGGTTGTCAAACGCGCCCAGACGAATGCCTTCGTAGATGCCGCCGATGATCTGCCCAAGGAAATCGCCCAACTCGGCGCTGCGCTGCGCCGCGAAATCGGCGACCGAAATCTCGTGATAGGTCAGTCGGGCATCAAAGCTCTTGTTCAGGTAATCCACCAATTGCGACTGGGTGATCGCCGTGCCATGAAGATTGTAGGTGCCGCCATCCAGTTCCGGTCGCGTCAGCAGGCTGGCATAGGCCTGCGCCAGTTCAGCGCGGGTGGTATAGCCGCATTTGGCATTTCCGGCGCAGTTCGCGACCTCTCCAACGGTCTTGTAGCTGTCGATATATTCCACATCCGGTTCGATATAGATGCCATTGCGCCCGATCGCCCAGTTCATCCCGCTGGCACGGATATCTGCTTCGGTCTGACGGTTGCTTTGCACCACGGGTGAGAATGCCGTGCCCTCTTCAGGGCCCTGAATGCTGGTATAGACGATCTTGCGAACACCATTTGCATGCGCCGCCTCGATCACATTGCGATGCTGCCGGATACGCTTGTCGGGCGCCTCCATGCCCGAGACCAGCAACACGGCGTCGATACCGGCCAAAGAGGCGTGAAGCTGATCGGGGGAGTCATAATCGCCCGGGCGCAGATCGATATCCAGCCCCTTCACATGACCTGGGGTGCGGGCCAGGCCCACGACATTCTCACCCCCGACGGATGCGACCAGATTGCTGGCAATGGCATGCCCCAACTGGCCCGAAACGGCCGTAACTGCGATTTTCATGCTCAGTTCTCCTGTATGACTTGCGGGGGAATGCGGAGGCATCAGCCGTCGCGCTGCCAGGTCAGTGAAAATTCCTCACGGAAGGCAAAACGGGCAAGATGATCCCCGATGACCTTCTCCATTTTCTCGATGTTCTCGGGCTCGCAGATGTTTATCAGGGTCAGCCCTGCCTCATCCGCGCGCAGGGCGCATGTTCCGAAAGGCAGGGTGATGTGGCCCTCATGGGCCGTGAACTCGACGGGCACCTTGTGACCGAAATGCTTGCACAGCTGCTGCAAATAGGTGCTTGCGCGCGCGGTCAAAAGTCGGGCGGTGCTTTTCATCGTGAACGTCTCCTGTCTGCCTTGCCATGACATAGCCCGCGGCGGCCTTTGCGATTAGCCCCCTATTGGCGGAATGATATTTCGAACAAATGGAAAGATGCTGCGCCATGACATCCAGCGTTGATCGCGGCAACCGGCACCCGCTGTCAGTGAACGCACCGCTCCGGTCAATGCGGTTTCACACGGGAATCACGCACGGGGAATCGCCAGAAATTACACCAAGCCATTGAAAATAATAAACTATCACTGCCAATTGCGACACCAGCCCGAGCAGCTGCAGATCCCGCCGCGCCGCGGATTCGACACTACGGAAAAATAATCCAATAAAATCAAAGCCAAAAAGCATTTCACAGCAGTTTCACGGCGCTTCGGTCAACTCGACTTCGGGAATTATCCGATTTGCGGGTCCTGCAAATGGACTGAAAGGAGCACGACATGCCTATCTTCGGTACAAATGGAAATGACAACATTCCAGGCACCTCGGGTGCCGACCTGATCTATGGCTTTGGCGGCAATGACCGGCTTGGCGGCGCTGGTGGGCGCGACACGATCTATGGCGGTTCCGGCAATGACACCATCCGTTCCAGCGGACAGGGTATCTATGACGGCGGCAGCGGCAATGACTATGTCTATGCCGGGCTGGGATCGGCCGAGACCCTGCGTGGCGGTTCGGGAACCGACTGGCTGAACACCGCCAGCTTCACCGGAAACTACAATGTCAACATGACGACGGGTGCCACGAATTTCTCCGGCGAAAGCTTTACCCAGTTCGAGAACCTCTATTCCGGGTCGGGCAATGATACGCTGACCGGCACAACGGGCGCGAACCGCATATATGGCAACAATGGCAATGACCGCATCGATGGCCTGGCCGGCAACGACTATATCAGCGGCGGCGCCGGAAATGACAATCTGACCGGTGGCGGCGGACGCGATACCGTCTATGGCGGATCCGGAAATGACACCATCCGTTCCAGTGGCACCGGCATCTATGACGGCGGCAGCGGCAATGACTATGTCTATGCCGGGCTGGGATCGGCCGAGACCCTGCGTGGCGGTTCGGGAACCGACTGGCTGAACACCGCCAGCTTCACCGGAAACTACAATGTCAACATGACGACGGGTGCCACGAATTTCTCCGGCGAAAGCTTTACCCAGTTCGAGAACCTCTATTCCGGGTCGGGCAATGATACGCTGACCGGCACAACGGGCGCGAACCGCATATATGGCAACAATGGCAATGACCGCATCGATGGCCTGGCCGGCAACGACTATATCAGCGGCGGCGCCGGAAATGACAATCTGACCGGTGGCGGCGGACGCGATACCGTCTATGGCGGATCCGGAAATGACACCATCCGTTCCAGTGGCACCGGCATCTATGACGGCGGCAGCGGCAATGACTATGTCTATGCCGGGCTGGGATCGGCCGAGACCCTGCGTGGCGGTTCGGGAACCGACTGGCTGAACACCGCCAGCTTCACCGGAAACTACAATGTCAACATGACGACGGGTGCCACGAATTTCTCCGGCGAAAGCTTTACCCAGTTCGAGAACCTCTATTCCGGGTCGGGCAATGATACGCTGACCGGCACAACGGGCGCGAACCGCATATATGGCAACAATGGCAATGACCGCATCGATGGCCTGGCCGGCAACGACTATATCAGCGGCGGCGCCGGAAATGACAATCTGACCGGTGGCGGCGGACGCGATACCGTCTATGGCGGATCCGGAAATGACACCATCCGTTCCAGTGGCACCGGCATCTATGACGGCGGCAGCGGCAATGACTATGTCTATGCCGGGCTGGGATCGGCCGAGACCCTGCGCGGCGGTTCGGGAACCGACTGGCTGAACACCGCCAGCTTCACCGGAAACTACAATGTCAACATGACGACGGGTGCCACGAATTTCTCCGGCGAAAGCTTTACCCAGTTCGAGAACCTCTATTCCGGGTCGGGCAATGATACGCTGACCGGCACAACGGGCGCGAACCGCATATATGGCAACAATGGCAATGACCGCATCGATGGCCTGGCCGGCAACGACTATATCAGCGGCGGCGCCGGAAATGACAATCTGACCGGTGGCGGCGGACGCGATACCGTCTATGGCGGATCCGGAAATGACACCATCCATTCCAGTGGCAACGGCATCTATGACGGCGGCAGCGGCAATGACTATGTCTATGCCGGGCTGGGATCGGCCGAGACCCTGCGCGGCGGTTCGGGAACCGACTGGCTGAACACCACGTCGTTCAATGGAGACTACAATATCAATCTGGCGACCGGGGCCACGAACTATACCGGCGAAAGCTTTACCGGCTTTGAATACCTTCGCTCGGGCAATGGTGACGACCGTCTGACGGGCACGTCGTCGGCCAACGCGATCTATGGTGGCGGCGGTGAGGATACCGTCTTTGGCGGCGCCGGGAACGATTATCTCTATGGCCAGAATGGTGATGACAACCTCTACGGCCAGTCGGGCCATGACCGGATGTATGGCAATTCGGGCGACGACGAGATGTCCGGCGGTCGTGGGCATGACTATGTCCATGGCGGCACTGGCGATGACGATCTGGAAGGCAACCGGGGCGATGACACGCTGGCAGGCGGTCAGGGCGCGGATACGCTGACCGGCGGTAGCGGCGAGGACACGTTCCGCTTCTTCAGCACCTCGGAATCGCCCTTTGGCAGCTCCGGCAACTATGACCGGATCACCGATTTCCAAGGTGCGGGGATCAATCCTGTTTCGGCGACCGAAGACAAGATCGACCTGTCCTCGATCGATGCCAATACGGGATTGGCAGGTGATCAGGCCTTCACCTTCAATGGAACCTCCAATGGCGGTGCTGGCACGATCTGGATGCAGAATGTCGGTGGAGAAACCTGGCTGCGGGTCAACACCGATGCCGACAGCGCACCCGAGATGACGATCCGCATTCTGGACGGCGCGGATGACGCCAATGACTACTGGGCCGGAGATTTCATTCTCTGATCCTGCAGTCGGAAAAACCGGGGCGCGGCCATTTCTGGCCGCGCCCCTTTTCATATCCGAAGGAAAGTCCGGCCCCGCCCGGCCTCTCAGGCCTGAAGCGAGCGCACCCCGACTTCGCCTTCTTCGCGCGACTTGATCGCGGCAACCGCCGCAATGCTGCCCGCCGCCGTGGTGAAATAGGGGATCTTGCCATAGAGCGCGACGGCACGGATTTCACGGGAATCGGCAATCGCCTGCGCGCCCTCGGTCGTGTTCAGCACCATGGCGATATCCTGATTCTTCAACCGGTCAACGATATTCGGGCGCCCCTCGTAGACCTTGTTCACACGGCTGGCCTCGACGCCCTGCGCGGCAAGGAAATCCGCCGTGCCCGAGGTTGCGATCAGCTCAAAGCCCATCTGAGTCAGATCACGAGCCGCCTGGGCCAGCGCATCGGTCTTGTCGGCATCCTTGACCGACAGGAAGATCCGCCCTTCATGCGGCAGAACCGTTCCGGCCCCCAGCTGTGCCTTCAGGAAGGCGCGCGGGAAGTTGCGATCCCAGCCCATGACTTCGCCGGTCGAGCGCATTTCCGGCCCAAGCAGGGTGTCCACGCCAGGGAAACGCGCAAAGGGCAGCACGGCCTCCTTGACCGAGAACCAGGGCGTGATCGGATCGGCCAGAGTCATCGGATCGGCGAAGGGCAGATCGTCCTCGGGGCCGACGCCTTCGGGGTAGGCCGCCCGCGCCGGGAAGTTCGACATCGGCTCTCCCGCCATCAGGCGCGCGGCAATCGACGCAATGGCGCTGTCGGTGGCCTTGGCAACAAAGGGCACCGTGCGCGACGCCCGCGGGTTCACCTCGAGCACGAAGATCTCGCCATCCTTCAGCGCGAACTGCACGTTCATCAAGCCGACGACGCGCAGACCGCGCGCCATCAGTTCGGTCTGACGCTTGAGTTCGGCAATCGTGTCGGAATCCAGCGTATGGGGCGGCAGAGAGCAGGCACTGTCGCCCGAATGGACGCCGGCTTCCTCGATATGCTCCATGATCCCTGCGACATGGACATTCTCGCCATCGCAAAGTGCATCCACATCCACCTCGATGGCGCCGGTCAGATAGCTGTCCAGCAACACCGGGTTCTTGCCCGACACGACAACCGCCTGGGTGATATAGCGGTTCAGATGGTCCATATCGCGCACGATTTCCATGGCTCGCCCGCCCAGCACATAGGAGGGGCGGATGACCAGCGGAAAGCCGATCCGTTCAGCAATCGCAACAGCTTCGGCAGCGCTATGTGCGATACCGTTGATCGGCTGTTTCAGCTCCAGCCGGTTCAGCAGATCCTGGAACCTTTCACGGTCCTCGGCCAGATCGATGGCGTCAGGCGTGGTGCCCAGGATCGGAATACCCTCGGCCTCAAGATCATTGGCCAGCTTCAGCGGAGTCTGCCCGCCGAACTGAACGATGACGCCATGAAGCGTGCCATTGTCCCGCTCGGTCCGAAGGATTTCCAGAACATGCTCAAGGGTCAGCGGTTCGAAATACAACCGGTCCGAAGTGTCATAATCGGTCGATACGGTTTCCGGGTTGCAGTTGACCATGATGGTTTCATAGCCGGCCTTGGTCAGCGCGAAACAGGCATGGCAGCAGCAATAGTCAAACTCGATCCCCTGGCCGATCCGGTTGGGGCCGCCGCCAAGGATGACGACCTTCTTCGCATCCGTCGGACGCGCTTCACATTCCACATCGCCCATCGCCGGGGCTTCATAGGTGGAATACATGTAGGGGGTCTGGGCCTCGAACTCGGCGGCGCAGGTATCGATACGCTTGAAGACCGGGCGGATGTCGGCGGCCAGACGGGCACGGCGGATGTCGGCCTCTTCGCGCCCGGTCAGATGTGCCAGCCGCAGATCGGTGAAGCCCATCATCTTCAGCGCGCGCAGGTCATCTGCATTCTCGGGCAACCCGTTTTCACGAACGCCGTTTTCCGTTTCGACGATCTCGCGAATGCGGGCAAGGAACCACGGGTCAAAGCTGGTGACTCGCTGGATTTCGTCATTGCTCATGCCAAAGCGCATGGCCTCGGCAATGACGCGCAGACGGTCCGGCGTCTGCTGGGACAGCGCGGCGATGACGGCGGGCTTGCCCTGTTCGGCCATGCCTTCGATGGCGATCTCGTCCAGACCGGACAGGCCGTTCTCCATCGAGGTGAGGGCCTTCTGCAGCGATTCATGGAAGCTGCGGCCGATGGCCATAACCTCACCCACCGATTTCATCGCGGTGGTCAGTTCGGGCTTGCTGCCCGGGAATTTTTCAAAGGCAAAGCGCGGGATCTTGGTGACGACATAATCGATCGAAGGTTCGAAGCTTGCCGGAGTCACCTTGGTGATGTCATTGTCCAGCTCGTCCAGAGTATAGCCAACCGCCAGCTTGGCGGCGATCTTGGCAATCGGGAAGCCGGTGGCCTTGGAGGCCAGCGCGGAAGAGCGGCTGACCCGCGGGTTCATCTCGATCACGACCATGCGGCCATCGGCGGGGTTGATCGCCCATTGCACGTTCGATCCGCCGGTCTCGACACCGATTTCGCGCAGGACTGCGATCGAGCCGTTGCGCATGATCTGGTATTCGCGGTCCGTCAGGGTCAGTGCCGGCGCCACGGTGATCGAGTCGCCGGTGTGAACCCCCATCGGGTCCACGTTCTCGATCGAGCAGACGATAATGGCATTGTCGGCGCGATCACGCACGACCTCCATTTCGTATTCCTTCCAGCCCAGCAGGCTTTCGTCGATCAGCACCTGTGCCATGGGCGAGGCATCCAGCCCCGAGCGAACGATCCGTTCGTAATCGTCCCGGTTATAGGCAACACCGCCGCCGGTTCCGCCAAGGGTATAGGCCGGACGGATAATCGCCGGCAGCCCGATTTCTTCCAGGGCTTCCATCGCCTGTGCCACACCGGCCGAGATGTCGTATTTGCCGTTGGCCAGCTTCGGTGCGGCAACGATCGTGGCGCGCGGATTTTCCAGCCCGATGCGGTCCATCGCCTCACGGAACAGCTTGCGGTCTTCGGCCATTTCAATGGCCATCCGCTGCGCGCCGATCAGTTCGACGCCATAGCGGTTGAGCGCGCCGGAATCAGCCAGCGCCAGCGCGGTGTTCAGGCCGGTCTGCCCACCCATGGTCGGCAACAGCGCGTCGGGGCGTTCCTTGGCGATGATCTTTTCGACGACTTCCGGGGTGATCGGCTCGATATAGGTGGCATCGGCCATCTCGGGATCGGTCATGATCGTCGCCGGGTTCGAGTTGACCAGAATGACCCGGTATCCCTCTTCACGCAGCGCCTTGCAGGCCTGGGCGCCCGAATAGTCGAACTCGCAGGCCTGTCCGATCACAATGGGCCCTGCCCCGATGATCAGGATAGATTTGATATCGGTACGTTTGGGCATGGGAAACTCCGAGGCTTTCTGGGGGCGGCGCAAATCGACCGGGTTTATAACCATGACGCGCCGCTGTGCAAGGGCCAGAGGCGGTCATGGCCCCAGAATGTCAAGCCCGCCCGCCCCGGAAAGGCCGAAAAGCGACGGTGATCCCGGAGCGGAACTGCAAAAGCGCAGGATGCCCGTCGCAGCCATTGCCACTGCGGGCATCCCGAACTCAGGCTGGTTGCCGCGTCGCTGCGACGACCAACTCGCGAATGTTCACATTCTGCGGTTGATCATACATGAAGGCTGCCGCCCGCGCGATGTCATCTGCCACAAGAACACCGCCCATCGCGTCCTTCCAGGCCTCGTAACCGTCCTTGATCTCCTGACTGGTGGTATGGGACAGCAATTCCGTGTCCACGGCCCCCGGACAGATCGTCATGACCCTAACTCCGCTGTCCGAGACCTCTTCGCGGACATTCTCGCTCATGGCGGATACTGCAAATTTCGTACCCACATAGGCCGCGTGATTGGGAAATGACTTTCGTCCGGCAATCGAGCTGATGTTCAGGATCGTGCCACGGCCACGGAATTTCATGTCCGCCAGGACCGCCTGCATGCCGTTCAGCAATGCCAGGACATTCACATTGAACATCCGCTGCCATTCTTCGGGATCCTGGGTTTCGATCTGGCCCAGCAACATCACCCCGGCATTGTTCACCAGGCAGTCGACCGGACCATATTCGGCCTCGGCCTCTTTCAGCGCGGCACGAAAACTGGCCGTATCGGTGACATCAACCGCCCGGCACATCGTATTGGGCAGATTCAGAGCTGCAAGCCGTTCGACCCGCCGCGCGACCAGCAACAAGGGATGGCCTGCCTCGGAGAAGCGTTTTGCAATGGCCGCACCGATGCCCGAACTTGCACCGGTGATGACGATAAGTGGTTTGGTCATGTCGCTCTCCTGAGTATCGACAGCGGTCGTGGTTGCCGCGGCCTCTTGTGTCCGGACATGACCTATGCGCAGATATTAAGCTGATCTATGGCGTTAATCTGAAATCATCGTTCGGTTATCATGAACAATATTTCATGGCGTGGTATCCGCGCCTTCATCCTCGTGGCCGAACATGGCAGTTTCACCGCCGCCGCCGGAGTTTCACGCTATTCCAAGGCCAATCTTTCACAACTGGTCAGTGACCTTGAGCTGTCTCTTGGCGTTCAGCTTCTGGTCCGCACGACACGCCGGCTTCGACTTACCGAGGTCGGCGAAGGATATTTCCGTCAGTGCAAGCAGGCGATGCTGCAACTTGATGCTGCGTCGGATTGGGCGAGGCAATCGACACGCACGCTGAAGGGGGATATCCGGATGAACTCTGTCGGCGGGTTGATCGGTGAAGATCTGGTCGCGCCGCTCATCATGGAATTTCAGGAAGAACATCCCGAGGTGTCGGTTCGGCTGGATTTCTCCAGCCCTCGCGTCGATCTGATCGAACAGCATTACGATCTTGTCGTCCGGATGGGGGATCTGCCTGATTCATCGCTGATGGTGCGAGGACTTCACCGTATTCGCACGCGCTATGTCGCGAGCCCAGCCTTTCTCGCCAAACATGGCCCCATAGTGAGACCGGCGGACCTCGAGGCCGTTCCATTGATTTATGGCAGCGTGGAGCAATGGCTGCTGAAGCGCGGCCACCAGCGCCACGTGGTGCAGGTCAACAGGGGGCTGAACATTGCCAGCGGCCGCGTGATGCTGCGCGCTGCCCGATCGGGGCTTGGCGTCGCGCGTCTGGCAGACATCTATTGCCAGGCCGATCTTGCTACTGGGGCGTTGGTTGAAGTACTGCCTGACTGGTCAGAGGAGACCCAGCTTTCGCTGGTTTGCCCACCACTCCGCCATCAACTTGCGCGTGTTCGGGCATTGATGTCGATGATCAGCGACAATTTCGGCTCCAGATACCTGTCGGCTTTGCGCGGGTTCTGAGCCATTCTCCCGTCATTGACACGAGTTTGAACGCGTCATGTCCCTGCCATTTGGCGGGATTTCGGAATATTTTTATTACTTATTCTGGTTGCGGGGGCAGGATTTGAACCTGCGACCTTCAGGTTATGAGGCAACCCGGGGAAGTCTGAATAGTTTCGCAAAATCAAAAAATTAGAGCAATTTTGAACTCGCAACGTCATCCACGTGTCGCACGGAATAGACGCAACACGTTGGGAACGAATGGGAACTACGAAGCCAGAGCCGCCTGAACCGCTTCTCGCGCCTTTCGCCCCAGTGCAGCACGGTCATGATCGTTCACGCCGAGCCAGTTGGGGATCAGGGCTCCTTGCGACGCAAAATGCTCGACATGCACGAAGGTGATGTCTCCATCGGAATAGGCGACCTCGTTCACTGTCCTCCACTTTCCCGGGCGCGCTGCCTCAACCAGCTTTCGCGCGGCCCGGACATAGTTGAGCTTCGTGCCCAAACCGAACATGACGACAAGCCGGGTCCGTGACGGCAACGCGCCGAGGAACTGCGAAGCACAGTTCGTCGCCACCTCGTTCCCGAATGGCGTGGCCATGAACTTGTCGAGCATGCCGCCACCCGAGCCTTTCCAGGCTTGAGCCTTCTCGTCGTAGCGCTCGACAGTGCATCGAACGAGCGAACCGAAATGGAATCGGCCATTCCTGTCGGAGATGAGGCGGTCGACCATTCCCCTGTAGTCACCATTCGTTGGCGTCGGGACGACGCCGATGTGCGAGAGGATCTTGCCCACGGCCGTGCGCGATCCTTTGTAGGCAATCTCGTCGTGAGGTGAACTCGCCAATGCGCCGGCTTGCGTCGGCCCCTTTGAGAACCCCAGCACGACAATTTCGGGCTCCACGCTGCCCCACGCGAGCGGGTTCGAAGTAATCCGCCATGTGCGGTCTGGCGACTCGCGTCTAGTCTTGTCGAAATCGGAGGCCGTCGCGGGCGCGAAGCAACGCACGCAATTCACGCGACCGTGCGAGGGAAGGCAGCTCATTGGAATTCCTGTCGTTTTCTCTGACAGCTATCCAAGCACGCGCTGCTCCACAAGAACCATCGATTTCTGGTGGTCGGGCGACGGGAACAGGTGGCCGTAACGCTCCATGGTCATCTGAATCGAGGAATGACCGGCGAAGGTCATCACCTCCTTGATGGAAAAGCCCTGCTCGATCCAGAGCGACACTGCGAAATGACGCAGGTCGTGCCAGCGCAGCTTCACACCGACCTTCGCCTGCAGCTTGCGGAACCGGGCCTGCGTCCTGGTGTGCTGGAGGACGCCGCCCCGCGGTGCCGGGAACACCAGCCCAAGGTCGCTCTTCGGGCAGCGCAGCTTCCAGCGGCGCAGGGCGTTCAGTACCATCGGCCCGGCGGGGATGTCGCGATAACCCGCGCGCGATTTCGGCTCGCCCATCTGGTTGTAGGCATCGGCGCGCTGGCGCACGTGGATGAAGCCCTTCTCGAAATCCACGTCCTGCCAGCGCAGCCCGCGCAACTCCGAAGCGCGCAGGCCGGTCAGGGCCGAGACAATCAAATGCGGCTTGAAGTCCTCGTCGGCAGCCTCGATCAGCGCGCGGATCGTCTCCTTCGAGGGCACCGGCGCCTTGTAGTCGATTCGGCTCGACTTGATCACCCGCACGCCTTGCGCGGCGTTGGTGAAGAGCTGGCCGTTGTCGATGGCATGGTCGAGGATGAGCTTGAGGACCGACAACGCGCGGCGCGTGAGATGTTCGGACCGGCCGTTCAGCAGCAGCCGGTCGCGGAACTCGTTCACATGGCGGCGGGTCAGCTGGACGATCAACTTGTCCCCGATCCCGACCTTCGCATCCGTGATGTGCAGTCGGACATAGTCGCTGTAGCCGCGAAGCGTGGTGCGCTCCATCCGCCGCCCCGTCTTGCAGCGCATCTCGCAATGGTCGAGCCACGCCTTCGCGGCATCGGCCACGGTGATGCTCTCGCTGTCGGCCAGATAGGTGTTGTTGGCGACCAGCGAGCGGACCTTCACAAGGTAGACATCGGCATCCTTCCGGCGCGGGAACAGCTTCGATCGGCGTTTTCCGGCCTGGTCAGTGAAATCCACCTGCCAGCGCACCAGGCCCGAGGGCAATGTTCGCTTCCGGATCGTGGCCATTTGCGTCCTCCAACGCTCAATCACGCTCTGCTTCGCCGGGAAGGCAAGTCCATAATTTTGCAGTCTAGATAATACCATTGACAGTTCGTCGGAGGTCATCTACCCATAGCTCAAACACACTGTCAAAGGTTATCGTCATGGACCAGGAATTCACGATCCAGCAGATCGCGGACGCGGCGCAATTAACCCGCTATCAGGTCGAGGCATGGATCTCGCGCGGACACTTCAAGCCCGAGAATCCTGTTGAGCCGGGCAAGGCGAGGAAGTTCACCTACGAGGATGCCATCGTTCTCGGCGCGGTTGCCGAGTTCAGCCGCCTTGGGCTCTCGCCTGCGGTCGTCTCGATGCACACGGCGCAGCTGCAGTTCCGCGAAGAGCGTGGAGCGCTGTTCGTGATCAGCACGATCTGCCGGCAGGTCAGCACCACGGAGGCTGACCCGGACATCGAGGGCGAAATCGACATCACCTCGGGTAGCATTGTCCCGACCGCCGAGATCGCCAGCATCGTCGCCGATCCAAAGGTTCGCGCCTTTGCGGTGGTGAACCTCGAGCAACTCGAACACCGCGTGAAGGCGTCCCTCGGCGTCGCCTGAGGCCAATCAGAAACTTCGGAGGACAACATGCAGGAGCATTTGCGGGCTGGACCCGCCACGGGAGAGGTTTGCCCGACGCTGGCCGAGGATCTTCTGCGGGGCGCGGACGCCATCGCGCTCTTCGTCTTCGGCGACGCGAAGGAGCGGCGGAAGGTCTATTACTACGCCAGCGAGGCCAAGGTGCGGATGCCCACGTTCCGCATGGGCAACGTGATCTGCGCGCGCAAATCGCGGCTTCTCGAATGGATAGAGCAGCAGGAAGCCGCGCGATGAGCGATTTTCGCAACCCGTTTTCGACTGACGAACATGTGTTCGTGGACAACTGCCTTCGCAACACCCGCGATGCTCTGATCCACGTGATGGCCTCGGCAGTGCCCGGCACCCCGACCTATCGCGAGGCGGATCGGACCCTCGCAGCGTTGGACCGGCTGCGCGCCGAGCTTGATCACGACCTGCGCGGGACCACCTCCTGGGAGCGCGACCCACGTGGTCTGACCAGCAAGGTCTACTACGGCCTCGTCAAGTTCATCGGCAGCCCCGAAGCGGCCGAAGATCATGCACAGGATGACTTCGCCGCTTGGGTTCTGGACGGAGAGTAAGCCATGGAGGACGCCATCCGCACGACAAAAGACACGACCCACAACGATGCGTCGGCGGATGCGTCCGCCAACGCGCTCGCCCCTGCGGCGCCCGAGGATCCGACCGAACTGCGCCTGCAACTGCATCGCAACGGCTATCGCCCGGTGCCGGTGCTGGGCGCACATGTCGCCATGAAGGCCGCGGGCAAGCGGCCGATGATGAAGGGCTGGGAGACGGTCTGTGCCAACGCCGACGAAGCCGAGATCGCCCGCTGGACGAAGGCGCAGCGCAATTGCACCAACACCGGCCTGCTCTGCGGGACACTGGTCGGCATCGACATCGACGTGCTCGATCCCCAGCATGCCCGACAGCTGAGCGGCATCGCCACCGAGATGCTTGGCCCGACGCCCGCATGCCGGATCGGGCGCGCGCCGAAGATCCTGCTGGCCTTCCGGACGGACGCGCCCTTCGACAAGATCCAGACGCCCGAGTTCCACATGCTTGGCGGCACGGTGGCGCGCGTCGAGATCCTGGCGACCGGGCAGCAATTCGTGGCCTTCGGCATCCACCCGGACACGAAGGCGCCCTACTATTGGCCCGAATGCTCGCCGCTCGATGTGCCTCTGCATGAGTTGCCGACAGTCACCAAGGAGCGGTGCGCGGCGTTCATCGCCGCGGCCGAAAAATATCTGCGCAAGGTTGGCGGGTGCAGCACCGCTGACCGCCGCGAGATCGAGCGCGAGGGTCGCAAGGCCGCCGGGCTCAAGCGGAATCAGGCCCCGTCGCGCGAACTGGTCGAGGAAGCCGTCGCCCACATTCCGAACGACGATCTGCCCTACGACGACTGGATCAAGGTCGGACTCGCACTCTACGCCGCACTCGGGCCTGAGGGGCGCGACCTGTGGGAGAGCTGGTCGGCGCAGGCGGGCAAGAACGATCCGGGATACACTGCCGAAAAATGGGACAGCTTCTCGACCGTGCGCAGCGTGACCGTCGGCACGCTGTTCTGGCTCGCACGACAGAACGGATGGCGCGCCGCGCGGGTGGAGCGGGTGCGAACCTCGCGCGCTCGCATTTCAGACGGCCAGGATGCCGACGATGACGACGGAGACGGCCGCCCGGTAATCCGCATCTTTGCGGGCTTCCTGCATCGGGCCGTGGACATGGCCGAGGGCGCGCTGATGCAGGCGGGGCTCGGTTACTATCAGCGCGGCAGCATGGTGGTGCGTCCGGCGATGGTGCCGGTGGCAGTCTCGGACGGGCGCACGGTCGATGCGCCGCGTTTGGTGAGCGTCAAGGCGCACCACATGGCCGAGACCTTCACCCGCGCGGCGAATTGGAAGAGGTTCGACAAGCGCGAGGGCGAGTGGTTCAGCACCGACTGCCCGCACAGGATCGCGGAAACCTTCCTGGCGCGCGAGGGCCAATGGCGATTGCCGGTGCTGACCGGGATCATCAACTGCCCGACCCTGCGCGCCGACGGCTCGATCCTCGACCTGCCTGGCTACGACGCGCAGACCGGGCTGCTGTTCGATCCGCAGGACGCCCATTTCCCGGCGCTGCCGCGCGAACCCGACCGCGCCATGGCGTTGCGCGCTCTGGCCTATCTCAAGGATCTGATCTCGACCTTCCCCTTCGTGACGGAAGGAGATCGCGCCGTGGCGCTCTCGGCCATCCTGACCGCGCTGGTGCGCCGCTCGCTGCCCACGGCCCCTCTCCACGGCTTCAACGCGCCGACCGCGGGCACTGGCAAATCCATGCTCGTGGACCTCGCGAGCCTGATCGCCACCGCCCGTCCCGCGCCGGTGATCGCGCAGGGCAAGTCCGAGGAGGAAATGGAGAAGCGGCTGGGCGCGGCGCTGATCGCGGGCGATGTGCTGATCGCCATCGACAACTGCGAGGAACCCCTGGGAGGCGAGCTTCTCTGCCAGACCATGACGCAAACGAGCCTCAAGGTCCGAATCCTTGGCAAGTCCGTGAACGCCGAGGTGCCGAGCAACGCGGCCATCTTCGCCACCGGCAACAACCTCACCTTCGAGGGCGACATGACCCGCCGCGCGCTCCGCGCCACGCTCGACGCCGGGGTGGAGCGGCCAGAGCTCCGCGCCTTCGACCGCAATCCCCTCGCCATGGTGAGCGAGAGGCGCGGTGACTACGTCTCGGCCGGGCTGACCATCCTGCGCGCCTTCCACATCGCCGGCCGACCGCAGCAGCGCGCGCCGCTCGGCTCCTTCACCGATTGGTCGCGCTGGATCCGCGACGCGCTGATCTGGCTGGGTGAGGCCGACCCCTGCGACACGATGGAGGAACTTCGCGGCGCCGATCCGAAGCTCGAGGCGCTGACCGCTGTCCTGGAAGGCTGGCGCGAGGTGATCGGCCTGCAACCGGCCAGTGTTCGCGACGTGATCGAGCGTGCGACCGAACAGCGACCGCAGCTTTATGGCCGCGCCGAATTCGTGCACCCCGAGTTCCGCGAGGCCCTGCTGCGGGTCGCGGGCGAAGGCGGCGCGATCAACGGCAGGCGGCTTGGGCGCTGGATCGGGGCACACCAGAACCGGATCGTAGGCGGGCTGCGCCTCGTCAACGGACGGCGACGCCCGGCACGCTTCGCGAAAACTTCAGAACCGTCGTGAATGGCAGGGATCATTGGATTGCGAACCGCCGGGCGGTTCCTCCTGCGCACATTCGTATGTGGGGACCCGCAGCGCATTGGTCCGCCAGCGTGAGGGCCGAATATGCCTAAACTCAACGATGCCGAGACCAAGACCGCCTTCGCCGCCCGCGTCGGGCTGACCAAGGGGCGCATCTCGCAACTGGTGGCCAAGGGGCTGCCGGTCCGCGCAGACGGGCGCATAGACGTCGCTGAGGGGCTGGCCTGGATCGAGACCAATCTCGACCCCGCCCGGCGCAACAAGGGCGGCGCACCCACCGCGACCACCCGCACCGCCACGCTGGCCGAGGCGAAGCGGCTGCACGAGATCGTCAAGGTCCAGCGCGCCCGGCTGGCCTATGAGCGTGAGCAGGGCAAGCTGATCGACGCCGAGGAGGCGCGGCGCACGGTCTTCGCGCGCGCCCGTGCCGAACGCGACGCGCATCTCGCCTGGGTCCAGCGCACGGCGCCGCTTCTGGCCGCCGAGCTCGGCGCCGACCCCCGCGCCACCTTCACCGCCCTCGACCGGATGATGCGCGAGCATCTCGAACATCTGGCCGACATGCCCTTGGGGAGCTTCGGTGATGGTTCCTGATATCGATCTCGCCTGGCGGCGCGGCATCCGCCCCGAACCGCCGATCCCGGTCTCGGAATGGGCTGACCGGCATCGCATCCTGCCGCCCACCTCGGCCGAGCCCGGCCGCTGGCGCACAGACCGCACGCCCTATCTACGCGAAGTGATGGATGCGCTGTCCACGTCCAGCCCCTATGAGCGTGTCGTGCTGATGAAGGGCGCGCAAACCGGCGGCTCGGAAGCCGGGCTGAACTGGCTGGGCTACATCATCCAGAACGCGCCCGGCATCGCCATGCTGGTCATGCCTTCGCTGGACATGGTGCGCCGGAACACAACCGTCCGTATCGACCCGCTGATCGAGGCCACGCCCGCCCTGCGCGAACTGGTCGCCGCGCCCCGATCCCGCGACGCCGGCAACAGCCTGTTCCGCAAATCCTTTCCGGGCGGCCAGTTGGTGATGACCGGCGCGAACAGCGCGGTGGGCCTTCGCTCCACGCCGGTGCGCTACCTGTTCCTCGACGAGGTGGACGGCTATCCCGGCGATGCCGATGGCGAGGGCGATCCCGTCGATCTGGCGATCCAGCGCACCGCGACCTTCCGGGGCCGGCGCAAGATCTACATGGTGTCCACGCCCACTCTGAAGGGTCATTCCCGCATCGAGGCGGCCTTCGAGCAGAGCGACCGGCGCTACTACCACGTCCCCTGCCTGCATTGCGGCGACATGGCCCCGATCACCTGGGCGCGCATCCGCTGGCCCGAGGGGCGGCGCGACGAGGCGTATCTCGTCTGCGAGGCCTGCGGTGGTATCCACCACGAGCACGACAAGCCCCGCCTGCTGGCCGCGGGCGAGTGGCGCCCGACGGCCGAGGGCGACGGCCGCACCGCGGGCTTCCACCTCTCCGCGCTCTACTCCCCGTGGGAGACATGGGCCGAGATCGCAGCCGAGCACGGCCGCGTCCGCAAGGATCCCGCCCGGCTCCAGGTCTGGGTCAATACCAAGCTGGGCGAGTCCTGGGAGGACCAGGCGGGCGACACCGTGCCGGCCGACCCGCTCATGGCGCGCCGCGAGGACTGGGGCGAGGCGCTGCCCGCTGGCGTCGCCGTGCTGACCGCAGGCGTCGACGTGCAGGGCGACCGGATTGAGGTGCAGATCCTCGGATGGGGCCGCGACGAGGAGGTATGGGTCATCGACTACCGCGTGCTCTGGGGCGACCCCTCCGGGCCGCGTCTATGGTCCGATCTCGACATGGTGCTGCACGCGACGTTCCCGCATCCGTCGGGGGCGGAGCTGCCCGTGCGCGCCGCCGCAATCGACACCGGCGGCCACCACACCAAGATGGCCTACGAGTTCTGCCGCACCCGCCTCGCCCGCCGCATCTGGGCGATCAAGGGCCGCGGCGGGCCCGGCATTCCGGTGTGGCCGCGTCGCCCCACCCGCTCGAACAAGGGCAAGATCCCGCTGTTCATCGTCGGCGTCGATGCCGTGAAGGACGCCGTCTATGCCCGCCTGCGCCTCACCGAACCCGGCCCTGGGGCGATCCACTTTCCCCGCCGCCTCGATGCAGAGTATTTCCGCCAGCTGACCGCCGAACGCGTCGTCACCCGCTTCGAGCGTGGCCGCCCGATCCGCTCCTGGCAGCCGAAGCGCGACGGCGAGCGCAACGAGGCGTTGGACACATTCGTTTATGCCACCGCCGCTCTGCACGGCCTCATCAGCATGGGGCTCAGGCTGAACGAGGAGGTGGAGGGGGTAGCGTCGGCGCCGGTTCGGCCCGGCACTGTGGCAGCGGGGGTGATCCGATCGCCTTGGATGGAATAGCCTGCAAAGCGATTTCTCAGTGGACGCTCCGCACACCCAATGGTACCTACAATCAAAATGAACAACTCGGAAACGTGGGGCAAGCAGTGCAACATCACAAGACGATCTACTTTTCCGACTTGGCGGGAAATCACCGGGGCCGCCGCGGGCTTACCGTCGCCTTTGGACCCGACGACGGCGACCTTTTCAAGAGCGTAGAGCATCTAAGCAGTGCAAGGCTGCGAAAACTCATCGGTGTCGACAGTTTCGGTGAACTCGAACGCGCCGCACGGGATGCGCGCACAAACATCAACCATTTCTGCAAGATTCGACTCAGCGAGCATGTAGCTTCTGGTCTCTTGACCGACGAAGGGGCATTCAAAGATCCACTGCAGGTAACGTTCGCAGGCGGCCGCCACGATCCGCTGCACAACTGGTTTCCTTATCTTGAAGGCTACTCCCCAGACTTCGTATGGGAAGTGTATAGCCGATACTGCGATGGCGCAGAGCGTGTCCTAGATCCATTTGCTGGATCTGGAACGACACCAATGACCATCATGGGCCTCGGGAAAACAGGACTTTTCTCGGATGTGAACCCACTGTGTATCCATGTGATCAAGGCAAAGTCGCTAGCGCGAACCCTCAGTCAAGAGAAGCGTAGTGAATACGCGGAGAAGCTTTTGACGCTCGTAAAGGTTGCCAAGGACAAAGCGGCGAACCATCCGAGGCATGAAAAGCTGGATGTAAGCTATCGCGCGACCTTCGGAAAGAGCGAGTTTTTTTCGCCAGAGCAGTACGAAGCCATTCTTCGCGTTCGCAGCATCTTAGATCGAATTGGCATTTCCGGTGTTCGCCAACTCGCTGAGGTAGCGGCGATCCGCAGCCTTATTCCGGCTTCGCGCCTCATTCGTAGAGGCGACCTCCGTTTCAAACGTGAGGCTGAGGAACGACGCGGAACTGAGAACTTCATTGAAGCTTTCAGCGCCTCTCTCGAACTGATCGCAAACGATCTCCAAGAATTGACGCCCTCGGATGGCTCAATCCATCAGGTGGGAATGAGCGCGCTCGAAAATCGATATGACGACAACATAGATGCCATTATCACCTCTCCACCATATCTCAATGGAACAAACTACTTCCGCAACACTAAAGTCGAACTGTGGTTTCTCGGGTATCTCAATTCGAAAGCGGATCTGAGCGCATTTCGAGAGCAGGCGGTTACGGCAGGCATCAACGATGTGACAAAAGGCAAGTCTAATCGGCGCGATGGCAGGTTTGAGTCTAGGAAGCTCGACGAGATCGTTAGAGAAATTGCTGAATGCGCTTACGATCAACGCATACCAGCAATGGTGCGCACCTACTTTAACGACATGCATGAGGCGCTCCGTCCCGCCTTCGCCGCGCTGACGGAGCATGGCCGTGTCTGCATTGATATTGGAGACAGCGTCTATGGCGGCGTCCATGTGCCAACTGATCAACTGATCGTTGAGATTGGCGAACGCCTTGGCTTCAAGTTGAAAGACGATGTGACGCTTCGCGAACGCATGTCCCGAAATGGACGAAAACTTCGGCAATCCCTAATTGTCCTTGAGAAGCCGTCCAAAGGTCGTGTGGAGCGCATATCCACGCGCTCGAGGTGGCAATCGTTCAGAACGAACTTGCCACATCGGAAACCCGGAATGGCCGCTCGAAATTGGGGAAACAAACTCCACTCACTTTGCTCGTACCAAGGAAAGCTGAAGCCCGCGATTGCATCCAGCCTTGTGGATATCTTCGTCGGCGATGACGGTTCCATGCTGGATCCATTTTCTGGCGTGGGCACTATAGCGTTTGAGGCTTCTCTGCGCGGCGCAGCCTCTTTCGCGCTTGAGATCAGCCCGTCAGCTTTTCGAATCTCCCACGCCAAACTTTCCCGTCAGAGCCGATCTGACATTGAGGATGTCCTCGAGAAGCTCGAAGCCTTTTTGAGCGACTACCGGGCTAGCGATTTCGAAATGGAGCGCGCACTGCAGATCAGATTCAACAAAACGCTTGACGAATATTTCCACCCAAGAACTCTCAATGAAATTCTCGGCGCCAGGAAGTTCATGGCATTAAACGATTGCTCATCCCCTGCTGTATCATTCGTCCATGCCGCTTTACAGCATATCTTACACGGAAACAGGCCTTATGCCCTTAGCCGGCGATCCCATCCATTGACGCCATATGCTCCAACAGGGCCGTTCGAGTATCGGAGCCTGATGGAACGGCTTCGGGCCAAGATCGAACGCAGCCTTGACGTGGATATTGGAGATAGGTTTCGCGAGGGTCACGTTTGGCAGATGGATGCGACGGATCCTTGGCCCGGTGAAATCAACAACATCGATGCAGTAATCACTTCCCCACCGTTTTTTGACAGCACGCGCTTCTATCTCGGAAACTGGATGCGCCTGTGGTTTTCTGGATGGGAGGCTGAAGATTTCAGAATCCAACCACAGAAGTACATCGATGAACGCCAGAAGACCGGGTTTGATGTCTATGAGCCGATCATTCGACAATCCCGTGAACGACTGAAGCCTGGAGGCTTCTTGGTGTTTCATCTCGGAGAGAGTAAAAAGTGCGACATGGCCGAAGAAATTGAGAAGATTGCACAGCCGTTCTTCAGAACGTTCGACGTATTTTCGGAAAGCGTCGAGCATTGTGAAAAGCACGGCCTCCGAGACAAGGGATCCGTTACAGCGCACCAGTATCTCGTACTTCAGAGCTAGCTGGCAGCGCTGCCGAGTTGCTTGTCTGCTTGCTCAACGATGCTCTGAGAAATTGAAGTCGATACAGAGAAAAAATCGAATCCTGTCATTTTGAGGATTCGGTTTCTTACCTTGATGATCTCATCGATGTAGGCGGCGTACTTTGCCAGCAACTGATCGACGAACACCTTGTTTTCCAGTGCATTGAGAGCATCTGGATTGATATGTGCAGGCCCCAGAAGTGTCTCATAAGGTACACCCGTACTTATCGCCAAGCGCTTCAACTCTGCGTCGGAATAGTACTCGCTGGGCCAGCGACCAGATTTTTCTCCGTTGTGGCGCCCACATAGCAACGTAGCATTGTCTGTGGTTAACGGCCACAGGAGTGAAACCGGAAGCGTGTGATCCAAATGGCCCTCCTTCGGGTCGCTCAGATCGCATCCACACTTAAAGCACTTGTTGTCGAACCTTTTGCGGACCTGCCCACTATCAATCTTTCCTGGTCCAGCGATGTCAAGATATAGACGCCTCTTTTGCGCAGCTTCTCGGTGCTGATCGGTTATCCGTGTTTGATTCTTGATCCCATTGTAGACTGTTTTGCAGAGACGGCACTCGCCTTGCCTACCTGACCTCCGTGAGGCATGTTTATGGAATGCCTCTAACGGCTTTAGCGCATTACAGATGATGCAGTATTTGTACTGCATCGCCTCAGCAACATAGTCGTCAATCAGGATTTCGAACGACCCATCTTCAATTTTTTTGTTCGTGGTCGTATGCAACAGCTCGTAATCATAGAACTTTTGGGCGTCGCCCGTCCGGTGCACATACCCGCACGCAGGGCACTTAATCTCAAAATCTTCACCCAGCGTGTCTTCTCGGACTGCTATGATCTCTTGGCACTCCGGGTTGAAACATTGAAATACCTTGAAAACGACGTCCCCCATGTCTTTGACATGGGCTGCCCGCACTTGGTCGAACTTTTTGACTTTGGTGTATGCCGTGCGTCTCGCCATAGCGCTCATTCTACTGGCGGCAATCTTCAAGCACAATCCGGAAGGGAGTACACGTGGGGGCGGGAGGCTGCCTCTTGGGTTTCCCAAACATTCCCAATAGCTTGAGGGTCCGTTTCGGGCGATTCTTTTGCCCATGCGCACGTTCCTCCATCGCCTTCTCCGCCTCGCGCGGGCTCGTAGCTTTGACGCTGCGAGCGGCGGCCGGCGTTGGGAGAGCGCCAAGACGGTCGATGGGCTAAACGCCGCAATCTTGGCGGGCGCGACCACGGCGGCGCGGCGGGCCGGGTGGTATGCGCGGAACAACCCATGGGTCGCGGCGGCGATCGACAGTCTAGTCGGCAATGTCGTCGGCGCCGGAATCAAACCGCAATCCACCCATCCCAACCGCGCGGTGCGGGAGCGGCTGCAGGCGCTCTGGCTGCGCTGGACGGATCACGCCGCCCCGGATGGGCTGGCGGATTTCTACGGGCTACAGGCCATGGCCGTGCGCGCGATGGTCGAGAGCGGCGAGAGCTTCGCCCGGCTGCGCGTGGCCAGCGACACCGCCAGCATCCCCCTCCACCTCGAGCTTCTGGATCGCGAGCAGGTTCCAATGGACCTGCACCGCGAGATCGGCGGCGGGGCGCGGATTCGCGCGGGCATCGAGTTCGATGCCGCCGGCCGGAGGGTCGCCTATAGGGTGCTGTCCTCCCGCCCGGGCGATCCGCTGGGAACTCTCCGCATGGACCCGCTCCGCGTCCCCGCCGCCGATTGCCTGCACCTGTTCAAGCCGCTCGCCGCGGGCCAGCTGCGCGGCATCACCTGGCTCGCGCCGGTGCTGCTGCGGCTGCACGAGCTTGACCAGTTCGAGGACGCCGCCCTCGTGAAGGCGAAGGTCGCGGCTCTGTTCACCGGCTTCATCACCGATCCCGACGGCACGGCGGGCGGGCTCTCGGGCACCAACACCGGCGGCGCGCTGACCGTGGGCATGGAGCCTGGCAGCCTGATCCCGCTGCCGCCCGGCGCCGACATCCGCTTCTCGAACCCGACCGAGCACGACGCCTACGCGCCCTTCGTGAAGAACCACCTGCGCGCCGTCGCGACGGGGCTGGGCTTGCCCTATGAACTGGTCTCGGGCGACCTGGAGGGCGTCACCTATTCCTCGATCCGGGCGGGGCTGATCGAGTTCCGCCGCCGTGTCGAGCAGCTCCAGCACAACGTAGTGGTTCACCTTTTCTGCCGCCCGGTCTGGGAACGGTTCGTGCGGCTCGCGGCGCTGACCGGCGAACTTCCCGCGCGGGACTTCGACCGCAACCCGGACGCCTATCTGGGCTGCGAATGGCTGCCGCCGAAGTTCGATTACGTCGATCCGATGAAGGACGTGCAGGCCGAGATCCTGGCGATCAATGCCGGGCTCAAGAGCCGGTCCCAGGCGATTTCCGAACGCGGCTACGACGCCGAACAGGTCGATGCCGAGATCGCCGCCGACCTCGAGCGTGCGGAGGAGCTGGGGCTGAGTTTCGACCAGTCCGTGGCGTCGCAACGGAAGGAGGCCGGAAATGGCTGACACCGTGGAACTGCACACCCGCCGGGCGTCGCTCCGACCACAGACGGTCAACGTTGAAGAACGCAACGTTGAAGTCGTCTGGTCCACCGGCGCGCCCGTGCGCCGCCGCGACATGGCGGGGCCATACATCGAACGGCTGAGTCTCGCACCTGAGGCCGTGGACCTGTCGCGCCTTGAGGGGGCCAGCGTCCTTGACGCACACCGCCAGACCGCGGTGCGCGATGTGCTTGGCACGGTCCGCAGCGCCACCGTCGATGGCAAACGCGGCACGGCGCTCATACAGTTCTCGGCCCGACCCGAGGTGGAGCCGGTCTGGCAAGACGTGCTGGCAGGCATCCTGCGGCATGTCTCGGTCGGCTACACGGTCGAGGAATGGTCCGAGACCACCGAGAACGGCGCGCGCGTGCTGACCGCCGTGCGCTGGACGCCCCACGAGATTTCCCTGGTGCCGACGCCCGCCGACCCCGGTGCCCATATTCGCATGGAGACAGAGATGACCGACACGACCACCCGCGAGGGTGCCGACAAGGCGCCCACCACCGAGACCCGCGCCGAGGCGAATGCCGAGATCCGATCCATCGCCCGCATCGCAGGGCTGGACCAGTCCTGGATCGACGGCCAGATCGACGCCGGGGCCGATCCCGACACCGCCCGCCGCGCGGCTTTCGAGGCTCTGGCCAAGCGATCCGCGCCGGCGATCCGCACCGAACAGGTCCGCGTCGAGATAGGCGAGAGCCAGGATGACCCTGCAATCCGCGCCCGCCAGATGGGCGAGGCGCTCTATGCCCGCATCAATCCGCGTCACGAACTGAGCGAACCCGCCCGGCGTTACGCCTATGCGACGCCCGTGGACATGGCGAAGGAGCTGCTGACCCTGCGGGGCGAGTCCACCATGGCGCTGTCGCCAGCGAGTCTCGTCACCCGTGCGCTGCACACCACTTCGGACTTCCCCATCATCCTCGGGGACACGGTGGGCCGCGTCCTGCGCGACGCCTATCAGGCTGCCCCCTCGGGCATCCGCCGCCTCGGTCGCCAGACAACGGCGCGGGATTTCCGCTCGGTGAACAAGATCATGCTGGGCGAGGCGCCGCTGCTGGAGAAGCTCGACGAGCATGGCGAGATCAAGGCCGGGACGATGGCCGAGGCGCGGGAGGCATACAAGGTCGAGACCTGGGCACGCAAAATCGGCATCACCCGGCAGGTGCTGGTCAACGACGACCTTGGCGCCTTCGCGGACCTCGCCCGCCGGATGGGCCAGGCCGCCGCCGAGACCGAAGCCCGGATCCTCGTCACCCTGCTGGAGGCGGGAAACGGCAATGGACCTACGATGTCGGACGGCAAGACCCTGTTCCATGCCGATCACGGCAACAAGGCCGGCACCGGGGCTGCGATTTCCGACGCGACGCTGTCGGCCGCTCGGCTGGCGCTGCGCACCCAGAAGGGCATCGAGGACCGCACGATCCGGGTGACGCCGAAGCACCTGCTGGTCCCGCCCGCGCTGGAGACCACGGCCGAGAAGTGGCTGGCCTCCATCGCGCCTGCGACTGCTGCGGATGTGAACCCGTTTTCCGGGTCGCTCTCGCTGGTGGTCGAGCCGCGTCTGACCTCGCCTACGCGCTGGTATGTCACCGCCGAGCCCGGCGAGATCGACGGGCTTGAATTCGCCTATCTCTCGGGCGCCGAGGGCCCGCAGGTCGAGAGCCGGTCCGGCTGGGACGTGGATGGCGTCGAGATCCGGGTGATCCTCGATTTCGGCGCGGGCTTCATCGACCACCGCGGCTGGTTCATGAATGCGGGCGCGTAAGCATGGCCGACCTCGCCCAACTCAGCGCCTGGCGGGACGCCCTGATGGCGGCGCGCTACCGGGGCGTCCGTACCGTCGAATACGAAGGCAAGCGCATCACCTACGCGAGCGACGGCGAGATGGCCTCGGCGCTCGCGGACCTCAACCGGCAGATTGCTGGAGCGACCGAGCGCATCTCGGTCGTCCGCATCCAATCCTCGAAAGGGCTCTGATCATGATATCGCGGCAGTGGCCGTATGATCCGCGACAAAACGCGTTGTCGGCTGCAACGCGTTTCTCCGCAAGCGGAGCCGAGCCCAGCCGGCCCCAAAGAGCAAGCTCCGTCGGCAGTGAACGCCTTGCGAACATCGCCGTTGCCCGGGTCGCATCCGTGTCGCACGGAGGAATCGGGGCCGGTCGTAAGCCTTTGGAATCTTTGGGGAGTGATCGGGACGGGTTTGCGACGCGGCGCGACACGCAAAAGCCGCCCGGAGGCGGCTTAAGTGTTTGACATCTTGTCAGAAATTTTGGTTGCGGGGGCAGGATTTGAACCTGCGACCTTCAGGTTATGAGCCTGACGAGCTACCGGGCTGCTCTACCCCGCGCCATTTCCGCGCGTATTTGTTCAGATTTGCGCGTATTTTTTGATCGTTTAGAGAGATACTCGTTTCTTTCCAGGTCTGGCGGTGACCTACTCTCCCACGTCTTGAGACGCAGTACCATCGGCGCAGCGGCACTTAACGGCCGAGTTCGGGATGGGATCGGGTGTTTTGCTCGCGCTAGGGCCACCAGACCAGGAAAGAAACGATCAGCGTTGATCCCGTTTCATGGGGATTAAGTTGTCCAAGGATGCTTTTTGGAGAAGACAGTCTGTCTTCTTCCGGATCAAATCAAGCCTATCGAGCCATTAGTACCGGTCAACTGAATGCATTGCTGCACTTACATCTCCGGCCTATCGACGTGGTGGTCTTCCACGGCTCTCAAGGGAGACCTTGTTTTGAGGGGGGCTTCCCGCTTAGATGCCTTCAGCGGTTATCCTGTCCGTTCATAGCTACCCAGCACTGCCGTTGGCACGACAACTGGTCCACCAGTGGAACGTTCACCCCGGTCCTCTCGTACTAGGGGCAACTCCTCTCAAGTCTCCAACACCCACGGCAGATAGGGACCGAACTGTCTCACGACGTTCTAAACCCAGCTCACGTACCTCTTTAAACGGCGAACAGCCGTACCCTTGGGACCTGCTCCAGCCCCAGGATGAGATGAGCCGACATCGAGGTGCCAAACGATGCCGTCGATATGGACTCTTGGGCATCATCAGCCTGTTATCCCCAGCGTACCTTTTATCCGTTGAGCGATGGCCCTTCCACTCGGGACCACCGGATCACTATGGCCGTCTTTCGACTCTGCTCGACTTGTCAGTCTTGCAGTCAGGCTGGCTTCTGCCATTGCACTCAACGAGCGATTTCCGACCGCTCTGAGCCAACCTTCGCGCGCCTCCGTTACAGTTTGGGAGGCGACCGCCCCAGTCAAACTACCCGCCACGCAGGGTCCCGGATCCGGATAACGGACCGCGGTTAGACATCAAGAGTGCGAAGGGCGGTATCTCAAGGATGGCTCCACGGGAACTGGCGTCCCCGCTTCAAAGCCTACCGCCTATCCTGCACATCGCAATCCTGATGCCAGTGCGAAGCTGTAGTAAAGGTGCATGGGGTCTTTCCGTCTAACCGCGGGAAGTCTGCATCTTCACAGACAATTCAATTTCGCTGAGTCCACATTTGAGACAGCGGGGAAGTCGTTACGCCATTCGTGCAGGTCGGAACTTACCCGACAAGGAATTTCGCTACCTTAGGACCGTTATAGTTACGGCCGCCGTTTACCGGGGCTTCAATTCAAGGCTTGCACCTCTCCTTTTAACCTTCCGGCACCGGGCAGGCGTCAGACCCTATACGTCGCCTTGCGGCTTCGCAGAGCCCTGTGTTTTTAGTAAACAGTCGCCACCCCCTGGTTTGTGCCCCCGACCAACAGTTGCCTGCCAATCGGGCCTCCTTCTCGCGAACTTACGGAGGTATTTTGCCGAGTTCCTTAAATGTGGTTCTCTCAAGCGCCTTGGTATTCTCTACCAGTCCACCTGTGTCGGTTTAGGGTACGGTCTCATGGAGGGCTATTTCCAGGAACCCCTAAGCAGCCCGATCAATCCGTTAAGATCGAACTACCCTCGGGATCCGTCACCATCTCCTGGCCCAGGAATATTAACCTGGTTCCCATCGACTACGCCTTTCGGCCTCGCCTTAGGGGCCGGCTTACCCTGCTCAGATTAGCTTTAAGCAGGAACCCTTGGACTTTCGGCGACAGGGTCTCTCACCCTGTTTGTCGCTACTCATGTCAACATTCTCACTTCTGATCACTCCACCGGTTGCCTCACGGCCCGGCTTCACAGTCAGAACATTGCCTCCGTAACCCATTGCTGGGCTAAAGAGGCAGCGTTCTATATCACAGAACGCTCCGCTACCACGCACAACAAGTGTGCATCCAAAGCTTCGGCTCGTGGCTTGAGCCCCGTTACATCTTCGCCGCAAGACCTCTTGATTAGACCAGTGAGCTGTTACGCTATCTTTAAAGGATGGCTGCTTCTAAGCCAACCTCCTGGTTGTTTTGGAAGTCT